>OZ252105.1:0-2799163 GCA_965248455.1 Dehalococcoidia bacterium | reverse complement strand
TCGTGCGTGACGAGCAGGGCCAGAAGATGAGCAAGACCAGGGGCAACGTCCGCGACCCCCTCGACGACATCGAGAAGTACGGCACGGACGCGCTGCGTTTCGCGCTTACCACGGGCGGCACCCCCGGCAACGACACCCGCTTCAGCGACGACCGCCTGGAAGCGGCGCGTAATTTCGCCAACAAACTATGGAACGTAGGACGTTTCGTGGCGAGCCAGGTGGAGGGCCGCGACGACCTCGCAGGCTGGTACGGCACGCCGCCCCGGGAGCACCGGGAGGATCGCTGGATACTCTCCAAGGCGCAGCAGACCGCCGTCAACGTCAACGCCCTCATCAACGAGTTCCAGCTCGGCGAGGCGGAGCGCGTGCTGCACGATTTCATCTGGAGCGACTTCGCCGACTGGTACATCGAACTCGCGAAAGTGCGCCTGCGCAACGGGGATGACCAGCCGCGCCGGGTGCTGCCGCACGTGCTGGAGCGTGTGCTGCGACTGCTGCATCCGTTCATGCCTTTCGTAACCGAGGAGATCTGGCAGCACCTCACCCCCGCTCTCCCGAACGAGGCCAATCTCCCGGAATCGATCATGATTGCGCCCTACCCTGACCCGGCAGCGCGCCTGTCCCAGGAGGATCTGAACGCCCGGCGAGAGGCCGACGCCCCTGCCTCGGATGAGGTCGAACTGCTGATAGACGTCGTGCGTGCCATCAGGAACGTGCGCGCCGAGTTCAAGATCGAACCTCAACAGCGGCTCGACGCCGCGATCGCCGCTCCCGATGGCAACGCAGCCGCGCTCGAAAGCGAAACGGACGCGATACGCCAACTCGCCCGCGTTGGCGCGTTGCGATTCGGCAGCGCGGACACGCCCGCCGCGGTCAGGCTCGTCGTGCGGGACGTTACCATTGCGCTCGACGTGGGCGGCGCAGTGAACCTGAACGAGGAGCGTACGCGTCTGAGTGACGAGGCCAGGGAAACAGAGAAGTACCTCTCCGGGCTTGCAGGACGCCTGGGCAACGAGCAGTTTCTGGCCAAAGCCCCGGCTGAAGTAGTAGAACGAGAGAGGGAACGGCTTCAGGACGGGCAGGCACGCCTGGAACGGATCCACAATCTGCTGAAAGACCTGGGAGCGTAGATCGCATCTGTCAGATAAAGCACGCTTTCGCCGGAGAAGAAACCTCTGGGCTACCGGCTGACCCAAGTGCCGTCCGGCGCTTGGGAGATAAGCCGTAGCCATGCGATTCATCCCATCCAGAACCTCCATCTCAGGCGGGCTCCGCCTCGAGCTTGTCATGATCGTAGGCGGGCTCGTCGCTTCCGCCCACGCATCGATGATGATCGTCATCCCTGTGATGCCCCGCTTCATCGAACTCATCGGCGGATCGGCGTTCATCTTCGGCCTCGCGTTCTCCATGCAGGCCATCGGCCGCTTCCTCACCAACATCCCTGCGGGAGTGCTCTCCGAGCGTATCGGGCGCAAGTGGGTCATCATCATCGGCGGCTTGGGCGTCGCGCTGTTCGCCACGTTGAGCGGACTGTCGGACAGCATCCCGATGTTCCTGATATTCCGCTTCTTCAGCGGCGTAGCGAGCGCCATGACCATCGTCGTTGCGAACGTCGTCGCTGCGGATCTGAGCACCGTCGAGAATCGTGGGCGCGTACTCGGCCTGATGCACGGCTTGCAGCTGGTGGTGGGCACCGGAAGCCCGGCGCTCGGCGGCGTGATAGGCGAAGTCTTCGGCACCCGAACGCCGTTCTACGTTTCAGGCATCGCCGTGCTGGCCTTTGCCCTCTGGGGAATCCTGCGCCTGCCGGAGACGCGCCCCGCGCCCGGACCGCAGAGCGCCGCCCATGCGCGCCACAGCGGCTTCGGATCGGGCGCACGCGTCCTCTTGCGCGACCCCAGTTTCCTGATGGTGTGCATACTCGGCTTCTCCACGTTCTTCCTCCGCGGAGGCATGTCCACCACCCTCATCCCCATCTACGCAGATGACATCCTCAGGATGGGCCCTGGACAGATCGGCCTGCTGTTCACCATCTCGTCGCTCATGCACAGCGTCCTCATCTACCCCGCCGGAGCCATGGCGGACAAGTACGGGCGGAAGATCGTCATCATCCCCGCGGGCATACTCGTCGGCCTCACGATCATCGCCCTGCCTTTCTCCGAGACGTTGGGGCTCTTCGTAACGTCGTTCCTGCTGCTGCACGTCGCGCAGGGCTGGGGCGGACAAGCGCCCATCGCCTACGTGGCCGACCTCGCGCCTCAGGGCATGCGAGGCATGGCCATCGGCATGTACAGGACGTTCGGAGACGCTGCCGGAATCATCGGCCCCGTCATCTCGACGAGCCTCCTCGCCTTCTCGTATCACGTGGCGTTCGGATTCAACGCGGTGCTATGGACGATAACCGTCATAGCATTCGCCTACGTCGCAGTCGAAACGGCGGGGACACGGCGCAAGCGCGGGCCCGTAGCGCTACAGGATGCGGCAGAGGAGACCCCGACGCGCCGCTAACGCCGGAGCGTATCGAGCGGTGCGCAGACCTCGCGCAGCACACGCAGCATGGCAAGCCCCTTCCGGGTATCGCTGGCGATGCGCGCCTGGTCGGAGTTCGCGAGCCTGCGCTTGAAGAGCCAATACGTGAAGCTGTGCCACTCCCCCAGCGTCAGTTTGATGCGTCTGTTGCGTCCGTGCTCGCGCTGGAATCGGCTGAGCAAGGCTCCAAAGCTGGCGCGATAGAGACGCTCGGCGATGGCGTCCTGTACGCCGCCGAGACCGTGCAGGCCACGAACGCCGCGCTCTTTCTCCACCTCGCGCTCGACGGCATACCAGAGTGCCTCCTCAACCACGACGCCGTAGAAGAAGTTCAGATGAGCGCGGTACTTCTCAGGGCCCAAGGCGCTCTTGAAATGCGCCTCAGTAATCTCCGCAGGCAGCACGCCATCGAACAGCAGCCGCTCCACCTCGTCCGATGGCAGGAACGACCCGGGCACGCCGCGCAGCAGACGCTGCGCCAGCAGCAGCCAATCGAACGCTTCCCCGCCTATAAGGTAATCGGTCTCCACCTGGTCGAGCGTTTCGCGAGGAACCGTCCACTCCCCCACTGCCGTCAGAAGCGCATGTGCCCACGGAGTGCCGCGCCTCAGCGATTCATACAATCGCTCGAACGTTGACTCGCCGGATTCCAACGCAAGGGCCGCCCCGGCGTCGGGGGGCGAGAGAACGATCGGGGTGGCAACGTTCCTCTCCATGGAACCCCTACGAGGCGTCCTTGCGCTTGCGGGATTTCTTCGATCCGCCCGCCGCGCGCGCCGCCTGACGCCTCACCGAACGCGGAGCATCCGCCGGAACGTCCACGGGCGCCTGCCGCGCGGGACCTCTCTGCTGACCCAACGCCTTCGACAAGACCGTCTCCGTCCCGCCGGTGTTGATCACTGCCTTCTGCCCGCTATTGCCGGGGCCCCCACTGCGGGGTCCCCCGTTGCCACCGCCCGTCTGCGCCGACCCTCCATTGCCCATCGGCGCAACGTGGAAGATCAGGTGGATGATGTCGTGCTGAATGCGCTCCAGCAGCCCCTCGAACGCGCTGTGCCCCTCTCTCTTGTACATGACGAGCGGGTCGCGCTGGCCGTACGCATACAGGCCGATGCCCTGGCGCAGGTTCGACATCATGGTCAGGTGATCCACCCACAGCCGGTCGATGGTTTGCAGCATGAGCGCCCGCTCGATGTCGCGCATCAGCTCAACGCCGTACTCTTCTTCGCGCTGCTCGTACAACGCCTCCGCTGTCGCGAGCAGGGCCTCTTCCGTTCGGTTCGCGCCGTCACGAACGACAGCGCTGGCGTCGAGGCCCGGAGGCAGCGGCATGATGCGGCTCACCTCGGCCAGCAGCGTCTCCGTCTCCCACTCCATGGGGTCGCCCGACAGGTGACTGCGCACCAGAGACGTGAGCTCCTTACCGATCATCTCCTGGATGTTGGCCTTCAGGTCGGCCCCTTCCAGTACCTTCTCCCGCTCGGCATAGATGATACCCCGCTGCGTATTCACGACATCGTCGTACTCGACGAGATGCTTGCGCACGTCGAAGAAGTACGACTCCGCCTTGCCCTGCGTCATGGCGAGCGTCTTGGTGAGCATACCGCTCTCCACCGGTGCATCGTCGTCCAGCGCGCTGCCAACGATGCGCCCCGCCATGCCGGTGGCGAACCGCTTCAGGATGTCGTCGTCCAGCGAGCCGTAGAAGCGCGTCTCGCCCGGGTCGCCCTGGCGGCCTGCGCGCCCGCGCAACTGGTTATCGATACGGCGCGACTCATAACGCTCGGTGCCGATAACGGAGAGGCCGCCCTTCGCGACAACCTCATCGTGAGCCGCCTGCCACTCCTCGGGAGAAGCCGCAGTGGACGGAGCTCCGCCCAGGATGATGTCCGTGCCCCGGCCTGCCATATTCGTCGAAACCGTAACGCCCCCCGGCTTGCCCGCCTCCGCGACGATCTGCGCCTCGCGTTCGTGATTCTTCGCGTTCAGCACCTCGTGCTTGATGCCGCGCTGACCCAGGAGGTTGCTCAGCGCCTCCGAGCGCTCGATGGAGGTCGTGCCCACCAACACAGGCCTGCCCTGCGTGTGGAACTCCTCGATCTGGTCGGTAACAGCCCGGAACTTGGCCGGTTCCGTCTTGTAGAGATAGTCCGGGTGGTCCTGCCGGATCATCGGCATGTTCGTAGGAACCGACACCACGTCCAGTCCATAGACCTTGTGGAACTCTTCCGCTTCGGTGACCGCCGTACCCGTCATGCCGGAGAGCTTCTTGTACATACGGAAGAGGTTCTGAAGCGTAACCGTGGCGTACGTGATGGTCTCCGGCTGAACCCGCAGATTCTCCTTCGCCTCGATCGCCTGATGCAGCCCCTCGCCGTAGCGACGCCCCGGCATGAGGCGTCCGGTGAACTCATCGACGATGATGACCTCGCCATCCTTCACGACGTAGTCCTTGTCGCGCTTGTAGACGAACTGCGCCCGCAGCGCATTCTCCACGAAATGCGTCATGTCCTGGTTGGACGGATCGTAGAGGTTGTCGACGTTCAGCAGCCTCTCGAGCTTCGTGATGCCCGCGTCCGACAGAACCGCCTGCCGCTCCTTCTCCTCGACGTGGAAGTCGGTCTCCTGCTGCAGACGCGGGGCGATGCGCGCAAACCGGGTGTAATCCGACGCCGGTCGCTGCGACGGCCCGCTGATGATGAGCGGCGTCCGCGCCTCGTCGATTAGGATGTTGTCCACCTCGTCGACGATGGCGTAGTTCAGCTTTCCCTGAACTTTCCTCGACGACTCTCCCGCCATGTTGTCGCGCAGGTAATCGAAACCGAATTCATTGTTCGTCCCGTAGGTGATATCCGCCTCGTACGCCTCGCTGCGACTATAGGTGGCACGCATGTCCGCGGGCACGCTGCCCTCCGCCGGACGCCCCGGCTCCAGCATGTAGGAGACGTCCTTCCCCGGTACTGACGAGTTCTGCAAACAGCCGACGGACAGTCCCAGGAATGTGTAGACCTTGCCCATCCACGCTGCGTCCCGGCGAGCCAGGTAGTCGTTCACCGTCACGACGTGGACGCCGCCGCCCTCCAACGCGTTCAGGTACGCCGCCAGCGTCGCAACGAGCGTTTTCCCCTCTCCCGTCTTCATCTCGGCGACGTTGCCCTGATGAAGCACCGCCCCGCCGATGAGCTGAACGTCGAAATGGCGCATGCCAATCGTACGGCGCGCCGCCTCGCGCACGATCGCGAATGCCTCCGGCATCAGGTCATCAAGCGTCTCGCCCTCAGCGAGGCGCTCTCTGAACTCGACGGTCATCTCTGCGAGCCCATCGTCGGAGAGAGCGGTCATCTCCTCTTCGAGCGCGTTGACCCGGTTCACCATGCCCTGGTAACGCTTGACCTGCCTCTCGTTCGAGTCTCCCAGAACCTTCAGAATCTTCCCAATCATGATGTCCCAGCCTTGCCTCCACGCCTATTCTACCAGTGTGCGCGTAACTGTTCAGACTTCGTGAGGTAGTCCCCTTCGTCATTCCCCGCACGAGGCCCCGTCATTCCCGCGAAGGCGGGGAATCTCGCCTGGACACCTCTCCCCTAGGGAGAGGTCGCCGCGCAGCGGCGGGTGAGGGTGGCAAGGCATTCGCCTCATCAACTCTGAAAAGCTACATCCTCTTCGGTTGACCGCCGGTCTGGACAGAGACTAGCGTGAGGTAGAACGTTCGGCTGAGTGCCTGCCTCGAGAAGGAGCAGCCGTCATGAGGAAGGCATTGATTACGACTTCCGCGCTTCGGCGCATAGCACTGGCGATAGCAGCGGTACTGGTTTTTCTCGTCTCGGTGTTCATATCGCTTTTTATAGTCGTCGCCTTCAATGCGCGCATACGATGACTCTGGCTTTTCACCGTGCGTTTGGCATACATTCCTCATTCTCTGTGACTTGCTAATAAGGAGTGGAACACCATGAAACACCCGACACTCGTTCTCTTTGGGTCCGTTATAGGCGCAGGGGTTGTCGTTGGCGCACTGATCTTGCCGATGGTTCTGACTGGATCCTCTTCAGAAGGCGGTGCCGGTGATTGGAACGATTACAGGAGCGCAGACCGGCTGGTGAAAGAATCTGATCGGATCGTCATTGCGCAGTACCTGGACGAAGAGGTGCATGAGGTTTCGGAGATATCTACGGAGGATGGAAAGCCATATGCGTCAGTAGGAGAAATATACCGTCGCTTTAAGGTCGTCGAAACACTGAAGGGCGATGCAGTGAGCGGGGACACAATCTTCGTTGTATTTACGGCATATTTCGCCGAGAAGCTTGCCGATGGGGAATGGATATCCGATCCCTACGAGGTGATACCCGTTTCCCCCGATCAGGAATACGTGCTCTTCCTGAAGGGTACGCCAAGACCGGATGGATATCCGGCTCAATACGGCGATACCGTCTGGGCACGCGTCGGAGAGCCCGGCATCGCAGTGATAGATCCGGGCGGTGATCTGATCTTCATGTCCACCGAGCGATTCAAGAGTAATCATCAACTCCAGGGCAGTTCTGGGTCTCCGTTCGTGTTGAGCAAAGACCAACTCCGAGCGCTCGCCTCGTCAGAGTAACGAGTAACTGTTCAGAATTCGGCGCGAGGTTCCCGCGCAGGCGGGAACCTCGCGCCCTGTCCTTGTTGGGTGTAGGGATGCGCCCCCCAAACCTACGACAACTGCCCATTGCGCCATAGCCCCGCCGATTGCTACATTGTTCGCATACGTCGTTCACGCGAATCTCACCCGTCGTTCACGCGAAGGCGGGCAGGCCCCTTCTCCCTTGAGGGGAGAAGGCTGGGATGAGGGTGCCCCCCTGCCCCACGTCTACGATAAGGAATGCAACGAAATGCAACCGAATGCAACTGAATTAAAAGTTTCGCCACTCCCGGCCACTCCTGACGAGGCCAACCAAGGCCACAACCAGGGTCGGCTGGCCCAGTGCCTACGAGTGAGCGGAGGGCCAAACGAGGCCACGGTGGCCTCATTTCCAGCCTCGCCGCCAGGAGTAAACGAGGCCAAACAGGGCCAAATGGGGCCAGGGTTCACCCCCTCCCCCGTCGTTCCCGTGCAGACAGGAACCTCGCATCCCTGCCCCCGTCCCCGTCATTTCAGCGAAGGCTGGAATCCACACGAGGTTGAAATGAAACCCCCATGCCCCGCCCCCGCGTTACGAGTGAATCGGGCCAAATCAGGCCAAATCAGGCCAAGGTAGGGGGGTGCTCCACGCCTGACCACTCCTGAACGAATGCGCGCCGCTCCTCTACGAGATACACAGAAAAAGGCCAATTATGGACAGTCGCCGCGCAGCGGCGGGTGAGGGTGGCAAGGCATTCGCCTCATTCAACTCTTGTATGTTGGTGGTGGGGTTCCCAATAGGGACTTCACAGAGGTGGAGTGGGGTGCGGCAGACCGATTAACTCTTGGTCATCAAAGACCGTTGTTCAGCGAGGGTCGCCGCACCACCCCCAAACAGAGCCCGAACAGTTGCCTGCGCCAATCGAGCCCGCATCGCGCAAGGAAGGGCCAGTACTGCATAGGGGGTAATCATGGGGCAAGAAGGAATCTACATAGGCATTGACGTCGCAAAGGCCAAGGTTGACGTCGCGGTCCGTCCCGCGGGCGAGAGATGGGAGGTTCCCCGCGACGAAGCAGGAATCCCGCAGCTGGTTTCCGCGCTGAAGGCTCTCGGACCAGCCGTGGTGCTGCTGGAGGCTACGGGTGGCCTGGAACTACCTCTGGTGGCTGCTCTGACCGCAGATGCATTGCCTGTGGTCGTCGTCAACCCGCGCCAGGTGCGGGACTTCGCCCGGGCTAGCGGGAAGTTGGCCAAGACCGACGCGCTCGATGCCGCCGTGCTGGCCCACTTTGCCGAGGCGATGCAGCCTCCTGTGCGTCCTCTGCGTGACGCAGAGACCCAGGTGCTCAACTCGCTGGTTGCCCGCAGGCGCCAGTTGATAGACATCCTGGTGGCGGAGAAGAACCGGCTTGGCGCCGCAACCAGCGCCGTCCGGCCCCGCATCGAGGCCCACATTGCCTGGCTTGAGCAGGAGTTGAACGACGTCGACGAAGAGCTGCGGCAAACGCTCCGAAGCAGTCCGGTGTGGCGGGAGAAGGATGACATCCTGCGCACCCTTCCCGGCGTGGGTGAGCACCTCTCCATCACGCTCCTAGCCCACCTGCCGGAGCTGGGCACGCTTGACCGTCGGCAGATCGCCGCGCTGGTGGGCGTGGCTCCCTTCAACCGCGATAGCGGCGCCATGCGGGGCAAACGGCATGTCTGGGGTGGGCGCTCCCGGGTCCGAGCCGTCCTGTACATGGGGGCGTTGGCAGCCAGTCGCTTCAATCCCGTCATCAGGGACTTCTACCAGCGGCTGCTGGCCGTCGGTAAGCCGAAGAAGGTGGCCCTCGTCGCTTGTATGCGCAAACTGCTCGTCATACTCAACGCCATGCTCAAGCATCGCTCGCCCTGGGCCGACCTGAGTATCAATTCCGGTCATGCCTCTTGACTTTCAACACAGTTGCTGAACAGTTGCGCGGGGCGCCCAGACCTACGCCCACGGAGCGTTCCGTTGCTATACTCGACGCATACCTTGAGAACGATTCGGAGGCATTGAGTAACTATGGCCGATCTGGAAAAACGAACACTGGGCCGCACGGGGATGGACGTAACCGTCCTCGGCTACGGCGCGATGGAACTGCGGGGCGCTCCCCGTGGCAGGGAGATCAGCGAGGACGAAACCGGAAAGCTGCTGAACGCAGTCCTGGACCTCGGCATCAATTTCATAGACACCTCCATAGACTACGGAGTGAGCGAGGAGCGTATCGGGCGGCACATATCGAACCGCCGCAGCGAATACTTCCTCGCCAGCAAGTGCGGCTGTCTCGTCGGCTGGGAGCCTGAACCGGGGCAGGATCGCGGCGGCCCTCACGTCTACACCAAAGAGAACATCACCGCAGGCGTCGAGCAGAGCCTGCGCCGCTTGCGCACCGACCACCTCGATCTCCTGCAGGTGCACATGACGCCCTCCCGCGCGGTGCTGGAAGAGAACAACGTCATCGAAACGATGCGCGAACTCCAACAGCAGGGGAAAATCCGGTTCCTCGGCATGTCCGGCACGATCCCGAACCTCACCGACCACATAGCGATGGACGCGTTCGACGCTTTCCAGATTCCCTACTCCGCCTCACAGCGGGAACACGAAGCCCTGGTCATGGAAGCCGCTGAGGCTGGCGCAGGAACCATCATCCGAGGCGGCGCGGCGCACGGCGCTCCCAGCAAGGCGGAACGCCCAGCGCAGCGCAATCCGGAACTGCTCGACGTCTGGGAGCAGGCCAAGCTCGACGAACTGCTCGAAGAGGGACAGTCCCGCATGGAGTTCGTCATCCGTTTCACGGAAACGCACCCCGGCATGAGCACGAATATCGTCGGCACCATAAACGCCGACCACCTCACAGCCAACCTCGAGGCCGCCGCCAAGGGCAATCTCCCAGCGGATGTCTACGAGGAAGCCAAGCGCCGTCTGGAAGCGGCGGGCACAGCCCCCTAAAGCCATGACCGGCACAGTCGGCATCATCAGCCCGGGAGACATGGGCGCAGCCACCGGCGCTACGCTCGCCTCCCACGGCGTCGACGTGGCAACGAGCCTCGATGGTCGGAGCGAACTCACCAGGCTCCGCACCGTCGAGGCAGGGATGCGCGACGCGGGCAGCATCTCCAACCTCGTGGAACAGAGCAGCCTGCTGTTCTCCGTGCTCCCCCCGTCCGAGGCCGTCAGCATCGCCGAAGACATCGCCGGTGCGATGGCCGACACGGGCGCGAGGCCCGTTTTCGTGGAATGCAACGCCATCGCGCCCAGGACCATGGAACGTATCGCGACTCTCATCGGTGACGCTGGCGGGCAGGTCATCGACGCAGGCATCATCGGCTCCCCGCCTCGGCCCGGGTCGCACACCCGGTTCTACTGCTCAGGCCCGAACACGGAAGCGATGGAAGCGCTGCGAGAGGCGGGCCTCGATGTCCGCACCGTCGGCCCGAGCATCGGCCAGGCGTCCGGCCTGAAGATGATCTACGCCGCCTCCACCAAGGGAACGACCGCCGTCTGGACGGAGTTGCTGACGGCTGCGGAAGCGATGGGCCTGTACGATGCGCTCCTCGACGAATTCGGGGACGCCGCAGACCCCGCTCGCCACATCGCGTCCACCACGCAGATGCCACGGCGCGCGCGGCGGTGGGTCGGCGAGATGGAGGAGATCGCCGCTACGTTCGAGCACCTCGGACTCACGCCGCGCATCCTCCAGGGCGCAGCCGACATCTACCGGCTCGTCGGCGAGACCCCCTTGGCCGATCAAACGTCCCGCGAGCCTGACCCTGACATCCGCGACATGCTGCGAGCGATCGCCCAGCGTGCGAAAGAGCGCGATTGACGCGCCCCCCTGGTGCGCGTAGGTTCCTATCGTGAGCCTGCGAACAAACATCTCGACGCTCGCCGCTTTCGCCGCGCACCCGCGCCGCTTCCCAACCTACCAGGGCTACACCAACGGCTTCATCTACGGATTCGGCATGGGCGCTTCAACCGTGCTCTTTCCGCTGTACGCCATCTCTCTCGGCTTCCGCCTCTCTGATCAGGGGATCATCGTAGCCGCGCCCGCCACCGTCATGATCCTCCTGCGGTTGATAGGCGGCGCTCTCTCGGATCGGTTCGGTGAGAAATTCATCCTCTGGTTCAGCTTCATAACGCTGATCATCTCCTCCGTCATCGCGGCCTTCTCCGCATCGCTCCTTCCCCTCATCGTAGCCCAGCTGTTCAACGGCGGATCGCGCTCCGTCTACTGGTCAGCAGCGCAGTCCTACATCAGCCGCAGCGCCGAGGGCGAGGCCGGCAAGGTGATGGGCAAACAGTTGAGCTTCGAGTCCGGCGGCGGCATCATCGGCGGCATCATCGCGGGCATCGTCGCTCAGCACAGCGGCTACACCGCCGCCTTCCTGATGACCGCGGGCATCACCCTCGTCGGCTTCAGCGTAACCTCAACGCTCGCGGCTTTGCCTCGCAAGGATCAGGCTCGCAGCTTCGCGGCCAGCCTCGCGCCCGCCAAGAAGATGCTCTTCGCCCGCGTGCTCCTGCACGCGCACCTGGTCGCCTTCACGTCCGCCGCTTACATCGGCCTCGTCATGGGCATCTTCATCGCCTTCTTCCGCGACCTGCAGTACAGCGAGAGCGAAACCGCCTTCATCCGTTCGCTCAACAGCATCGGCGTAACCGCTGTCGGCTACGTCTTCGGCATGCTGCTCGGCCGATTGGGAAGTCGCAGAACCGCCGCGATAGGCATAACGCTCACCGGACTCCTCTCCGTTGGCATCGGCGTAACAGGCCACCTCCCCATCCTCCCCGTCGTCTTCATGGGTCTCACCGGCTTGACGTTCGGAAGCCTCCGCTCGCTCTACCCTACCCTCGCGGCTGAGAACAGCGACCCTAACCAGCGCGCGATGTCCCTCGCGGTCGTCGGCCTCTACTGGGCCATTGGCATATTCGTCTCTCCGCTCGTCTTCAGCTTCATCGCGGACGCAACGGACAGCATCCTCGTCTCGATCTACATCTTCGGCGCCTTCGCCACGATTGTCGGAGTGCTCTCCCCGCTGCTCTACGACTACGGCCGGCGCGGCGTGGTCCAGGCGGACCCTGACGCCGTCCCTGACGAGACAGAGAAAGAGAAGTAAAGGCGAATACCTCGCATCCCCGGCCCCATCGCCCGCATCTACGAGAAGAATGATAGGAACGGAAGGAAATTAATCCTGATACTCCTCCTCAATCACCGCGAGTGACACGCTGCCCACAGCCGGCTACCGAAGGGGAAATCCGGAAAGGGGTATGTTGCCCGATGGTTGCACAGGAAATAGATGTTCATACATGAAGCGTCCTAACAGAAGCACCCACTTTATGAGGTCTACGGGCAACTCATCCTTATCTTCTTGGGGTGCATACCGAAAGTACTGGCTGATATCGCCAGGTTCTTCAATCAGCCTCACCTGATCCAGCGCCTCTTCGAACCAGCCTTCGTGGAGATGCTCGTCGACTCCTCCTGGGTCGTTGCTGTACACAAAGGCCGTGTAGTTGCTTTCCCTTATTCTCTTCGCTATCTGATTCCAGTCCGCTTCTGTTTGTTGAAAGGTTTGCGGCGAGCGGAGAGTCATGATTCTCTGAATATCAGCCTCTACTTGCCTCCTAAATACCAAATAATCTCTGGCGAAAACCTCGGACTCCGCTGTGATTTCGTCTCGGAGTTGATCAGGCAAGCCCTCGTACAACTTGGCAATTTCGTGTCCCGCATTGAACTTGAAGCAGCTGGTCTCTCGAAAGGTTGCATGAGTCATAATCGCCTTCAGGCACAGTTCCACTGCCTGTGTGACGCTCGTCATCATCACCCGTTCTCTGTCTAGATGGTTATCCTGTGCAAATCCCCAGACTTTCTCCAATTGCATGGAATTGTAGAAGGCAAATATGTTAGTAGGCCAGATGTGGCCCAAGACGCCGGTAGTATCAGTCAGCAGTCGTATGGCTTCTACCATTCTGTAATACTTGCCAGCGTCTGACATCGAATAGTAGTCAAGGAGTTTCCCTGACATATAGTAGACGTTCCCGCGTCTCCAATAGTTGTGGTGTGTGGCAGACAATCCTCCCGTGAGCAGTATCGGTTCTGACAGAATGAAATATCTGGCTGAGCCGTACCCCCTGCTTTCTATGCGTTCGAAGGAGTACGGCAATCTGGTTCTCAGGTAATCTATCCAAGAGTCTTCCTTTTTTAAATCGCCGTAGCTGGGGTTGCATCGTTCATCTCATGTACCTACGTCGTCTATGGAAAGAAGATTATCAACCTTACAGCTGAAGGCCAAGGGGTGGAGATTGCGCAGGCCCCTCGTCGTCAGTTAGAGAGTTTCTCCAGTTACTAACTGCCGGTGACTTATCTCCATCACCCTACCTAAAGTAAAAGCTGCGTCCCGGCTGATCAGCCGGACGACAGTCCCACAAAGAAGCGGAGAGCCTCCGGGTTAGCCAGTGCATCCATACTCACGGCCTTCTCCAGAGGCACCCCGTTCAGTATCTTCTTGACCGGAACCTCCAGCTTCTTGCCGTTCAACGTCCGTGGCACCTCGCCCACCGCGAACATCTCGTCAGGCACGTGACGCGGCGAGAGGTTCCTGCGAATGGCTCCGGCGACGCGCCTCTTCACTTCGTCGTCCAGCGCGTACTCCTCACGCATCACCAGGAAGAGGTACAGCTTGCCCTCTGCCCCCAGCTGCGTCGTGTCTATCACGAGGCTGTCCAGCACCTCCGGCAGCTCCTCCACCACCCGGTAGAACTCGCTCGTCCCCATACGGACGCCGCTCCTGTTCAACGTAGCGTCGGAGCGCCCGTAGACGACGCAACTGCCGCGCTCCGTTATCTTGAGCCAGTCGCCATGCCGCCACACGTCCGGATAAACGTCGAAGTAACTCTCATGCAGGCGCGCGCCCCCCGGGTCGTTCAGAAAGTGAACGGGCATCGAGGGCATCGGCTCGGTAACAACGAGTTCCCCAACCTCTCCGGTGATGGACGCGCCGTCCTCGTCGAAACTCTCGATCTTGCAGCCAAGGCAGCGGCACTGGATCTCTCCGGCGTGAACCGGCAGCGTGGGAGCTCCGCCGATGAATGCGGTGATGATATCCGTCCCGCCGCTTATGGAAGCCAGATGCAGATCGGCCTTAACGTGCTCATACACCCATGCGAACCCTTCAGGTGGAAGCGGCGCTCCCGTTGAGCCTATGGACTGCATCGCGCTCAGGCCCAGTTCTCTCCCAGGCTCGATTCCCGCCTTCATGCAGCTGAGGATGTACGGCGCGCTGATGCCGAAACACGTCACTTTCGCGCGCTCGGCCATTCGCCACAGAGCGTACATATCAGGATGCGCGGGGCTGCCGTCGTACAGCACGATTGCGGAGCCCAGCAGCAAGCCGCCCATCATGATGTTCCACATAACCCAGCCCGTCGTGCTGAACCAGAAGAAGCGGTCGCCCTCTCCGATGTCCATGTGCAGTGAGAGAACCTTCATGTGTTCCAGCAGCGCGCCGCCGTGACCATGCACGATTGCCTTGGGCGCGCCCGTCGTGCCCGACGAATAGACGATCCAGAGCGGGTGGTCGAACGGCACCGGCTCGAACGTGAGACCGTGCCCCGGCTGCAGGAAGTCAGCCCAAAGCACCGCGCCCTCCAACCCCATGATGTCCGGGGCCGTTTCCAGGTACGGCAACACCACCGTCCCATTGAGCGTTGGTAGCGCCGCCTGTATCCCCGCCACCGCCGCGCGGGAATCGAACGGCTTGCCGTTGTACGTGTAACCGTCAATAGTAAGCAGCGCCTTGGGCGATAGCTGCTGGAAACGCTCGATGACGCTCTGCGTTCCGAATTCAGGCGGGCAACTCGACCACGAAGCGCCGATGGAAGCGGTAGCCAGCGCCGCCGCAACCGCGTCAGGCACGTTCGGCATATACGCCACCACCGCATCGCCCCGACCGACTCCCAACCCCCGCAGACCCGCGGCTATCTCGGATGTACGTTCGCGCAGCTGATCCCGCGTCCACTCGGAAACAGCGCCCGACTCGTGTACCGCGATGACAGCCGTCTCGTCGCCGCTGCGAGCCAGCGCGTGCTCCGCATAGTTCAGCTCCGCGCCAACGAACCAGCGCGCCCCCTCCACCCGCGTACCTCCCGCGCTCGGCAGCAGCACGTCCGTGCAAGGCTTATGCGCCATCACCCCGAAGTGATCCCACACTGACGCCCAGAAGTCCTCGATGTTGTCGACTGACCAACGCCACAGATCCTCGTAACGCTCGAAGTGAAGATCGCGCGTTTCGGCTAGCCACCGCTGATAAGCAGCGAGCTTGCTGTCCGCCTTCCGCTGCTCGGATGGTTCCCACAACAGTGTCCCCTCGGCCATCTGGCCGCTCCCCTGCGTCTCGTTCCCGCTCATCATCTCTCCGCATCCTTACCGGATTCATCGCTCGCAGTGCCAGTTTTAACCGGCGCAGACGGCAGAGGCAAGCCGTTCGCCGCGCGCGGCGGTTTCGCCAGCAGCACAATGAGCCCCGCGACTCCCCACGCGACCGCAGCCGCCACGAAGACGAACCCATAGCCGCCCCGCAGATCGTAGAGCGCGCCGAAGATCAGTGGTCCCATCGCGCCCGTCCCTGTCATGAACGGCCTCATGAAACTGTCCACCGAGCCCAGATACGCTCTGCCGAAATAGTTCGCTGTCAGCAGTGCCCGCAGCACCAGATAGCCGCCCATCACCCCCCCGGCTATGAACATAACCACGATGAGCGCCTCGAAGCCGCGAACGTTCAGGAAAACCAATATCAGCACGGCAGTCGCTGTCGCCGCGCCGGCCATCAGGTAGCGCGGAGGAAAGCGCTCGCCCAGCAGCCCCCAACCCGGACGCACGATGCCGGACACGAGGCCGTAGATCGCGATGCCGAAAGACGCTTCGACGGGGCCGAAGCCCGTCTCGACGAGGAACGGATGCCAGTTGGTTTGGAATCCGGTGATGCCCAGCCCCACCAGACTGAACGATGCGAGCAGCAGCCAGAACGCAGGCGTCCTGATTGCCTCGCGCCGCGTCAGCAACGGCTCGGTAACCACCGGTCTCGATGGAGTGCGCCTCACGTCTTCCGTCGCAAGACCCCCGTCTGGAAGCAGCCCAACGTCCTCCGGGCGCGTCCGCACGAACAGTGAGAGCACGAAAGCGATCGAGCCTATGCTGACGCCGAACCATACCCATGCGCCCCGCCAGCCAACCGAGCCGATGAGCATGGAGATGACGCCCGGGAACACGAGCGCGCCAAGGCCGACGCCCATGATCGCAACGCCAAGCGCCCGCCCGCGATGCCGCACGAACCACTTCGGAACCAGCGTCTGGGAGATGTAGAAGCCGCTGCCCAGTTCAGCCAGCCCCCCGCCCACGCCAAACAGCAGCACGAACTCCCACAGCTCCCCAACGACGCTGACGAGCGCCGTCGACGCGCCGAGGATCAACGCCCCGGCGCCCATGAGCAGTCGGGGCCCGTGCTTCGTATCGTAGAGCGGCCCGATGAAGGGCGCGGAGAACCCCGCTATCAACTCCCGCACAAGGAATGCGGAGAAGAACTGCGCGCGCGACCACTCCATATCCTCCGTCATCGGCAGCAGCAATACGCTCGGCCCCCATATGGCCGCGCCCGAGCCGATGCCGGAGCCCACGAACGCTACGCCGACGATGACCCACCCGTAGAAGAACGGCCAACGGCGCGGAGTCACAGCCTGGCTACGACGTCCACCACGAATCGCCGGGGAAAACGTTCGTGCACATGTGGCGCACCGTCTCCTCGGCGTAGATGTCCGTCGTCGCCTCGCGGTACTTCAGGAAATGCGGCATCCCGCGATGAGCCTCCAGCGCCGCCTCGTCCTTGTACACCTCGAACAGGAAGAAGCGATCGGGATCCGTCTGATCGCGAACCGCGCTGAACTGGAAGTTTCCTTCCTCGTTCGCTGTCGTCCCCTCTCCATCCGCCTGCACCGCCGCTATGAAATCATCCGCACGCTCAGGCTTCACTTTCAGACTCACCACGAGAACGAGCATCTTCCCCTCCATGTAACGTGAATATGCAGCGATTCTACTCCGCCTTACGCCCCCACAAACGCACTCAGGCCCACCACAGCCGCCACGGTGGCCACAGCGCCCACCCACTGCAACGACCGCGGACGCTCCCGCAGCATCACCACGGCCAGCCCCGTCGTCACGACAGGATGCGCAGCAACGATAGGCGCGACCACCGCCACCGGCGCAACGTCCACCCCCAGGTTGAAGCCAACGAAGCCCCCGGCGTCCAGCAATGCCGCCGCAACCAGCAGCCCCCAGCCGCCCCGCCCTCGCGGAAGCTGGATGCCCACGCCGCGAGACCGCATGAACGCATAGACCGGAATCACGGAGAGCGCACGCGCCCCGAACACCGCGAGCATCGCGCCTCCCGCCTCCGTTACGCGATCCAGCACCGCAAGGCTCACGCCCAGCCCGGCCATCGCCCCGAGCCCCCACACCATGCCTGCGCTCTTGCCCGTTTTCGTCGTTCGCTGTATCGAGAGCAACAGGATCCCGCCCAGCACGACAACCATGAGCGCCGCCTGAGCCAGGGAGATAAGCTCGCCGAAGAACACCACCGCCACCACCACCGTAACCGCCAGCCAGCCCGACGCCGCGCTCGTAACGACCGACACCGAGCCTCGCTGGAGGCCCGTGTAGTACGACAGATACCCCATGCCCAGGAACCCGGCGCTGATCGGCGCCCAGATCGCGAACGCCGCCCAATCGACGTCCGCGCCCCCTACGGCGAACTGACCCAGGATGAACGGCAACGGCAGCGCGAGGCCGATCACCTGCACCAGCAACGCCGTGCTCATACTGCCGACACGCATCGATACCGCCCGCGCGAGATAATCGGCGACTCCCCAGGAGAGGAAGCCGAAAAAGCCCCAGAAGATACCGTCCAGCGTGATGACGAGCACACTCCTTCGACGACGCGACCGGACGCGAAACGCCGCGCCTAGATCATGAATATGCGCTTCAGGAGCCGCAGATCTTCCAGATCGCGAATGGCGCGCGCGCGCGATTCGAACTCCGCAAGGCCAACGTCGCGCAGCAGCCCTGCGTTCGTAAGCAAGACGTGCAAAGCCGGAAAGAGGCTGTGCGCCGAACGATCCACGTTGAGGAAATCCCCAGCGAAATGGTACGGAAGATAGCGCGGCGTGAAGTAGGAGAAGTTCTCCCGCAGTATGCGCAGCTCCTCGTCCCCCGCCGCCACGGAGCAACGAGCCTCGATGTACGGCTCGACCAACGGCGGAGAGAAATCGACGTAGCGCAGATCCGTGCCCTCGCCCGTGAAGTTCTTGATGTGCGGGTCGATGCACAGCCCTGCCGCTGCCGCGCGCCTCAGTATCTCGATTACGCCCGACAGCACGTCGGGGTGGTCGTGTACGAGCGTATGCGGCGTCTCGTAAAGCTCAACAAGGTTCCGCCCCCCGTCCTCACAGACGTACGTGATGGAGTCCCCATCGACGCGCCCCTCGGCGATAACGGGCATCGCTACGCCCACGCCGTCGAGTTCGCCCCGGTATGCGTCCATGTAGCCCATGAGCATGTCGAGCGAGATGGGCAGCGGAGTATTGCAGCGGATCGTCTTCTCGACCAACGGCTTGCCATCCGCCGTGAACCGCCGGATCTGCGTATTGTTGACGGAGAAGCGCTCGGAGCCGGACATCAGCGGCTGCTAACCAAGATGTCCCGTCTGCGAACGATCACGCAGCAGGCTGGCGTACCCGCACAGAGGAAGAGGCGCCGCGATACGCACGACGCCCCTCCGTAGCAGCAGAACCACGGGGCCGGGCTGCTTATCTCCCAACGCCTGCTGTCTCCACAGGCTGTAGCTGCGCAACGAACTTCTTCGTCGAAACCAGATGGCGGGAGAGCCCCAACTCCTTCGGTGCGAGCCCGAGCGCCAACCCCACCACCTGAGGCACGTGCAGGATCGGCATCTCGATGTTGCGGCCAACGGCCTTCGCCGCGTACTTCTGCTCGCCGTCGAGTTCCAGGTGGCACAGCGGGCACGGCACGACCATCGCGTCAGCCCCCTTGTCCATCGCCTCGCCGGTGTGCTTGGCCGTCATCAAAAGCGAGTTCTGCTCGTTGATGGTCAGCGTGGGGAAGCCGCAGCATTTGCCCTTCCCGCTGATGTCGACGTTCGTGCCGCCCAGCGCCTCGGTTACCTGTTCCAGGTACGTCTTGCGCTCCGGACGCTGGATAACGTCGATGGGCCTGCGCAGGTAGCAGCCGTAGAACGGAGAGAGCCCCATGCCGTCCAGAGGGCGCTTCACCTTGCTCTTCACGACGTCGAGTCCCACGTCCTCCACCAGCGCCCACAGGAAGTGCTTGACGTCGGTGGTGCCTTTGTATTCGAGACCCTGCTCGGCCAGATGCTCGACGTTGATGCGCGCCCGGTACGCCGGGTCGCTCAACCGCAGCGCGGAGCCGCCGATGACGCCCTGGCAGGTGCTGCAGATGGTCAGCAGCGGAAGGCCCATCTTCTCCGCCTTCGCAAGCGTAGCCGCGTTGATCGGATCGGAGATCTCCGTGGGCAGAACGCCTGCCCCGCTGCAACCGACATCCTCCAGCTCTTCGAGCTCTATCCCGAATTCACCGGCAACGCGGGTGAAAGACTCGTACAGCTCAGGGCATGAGCCCTTGGAAACACATCCTGGATAGAAAGCAAAACGGCTCACGCTTACTTCTCCTTCTGCCGCGCCGCGGCATACTCGCGGTACCGATCGAACACGCGCCCGACAGCGTCAGCGCCCGGACGTCGATGATGAGGCTTCAGGCTGGCCTTCCCTTTGCTGATGGCCCTCACGCCCACGGGAAGCATCTTTATTCCGCCTCTGATGAGGCCGCCGTAGCTCGCGAGCGCCACAGCTCGCTCGTCCAGCCAGCCGCTCTTCTCGACGGAGCGTGCGAATGAGTCGTAGTGGCGCGCCGCCGACTTGTTCCCATGCCCGGACTTCACGCCGTAGCTGACCGCGCGGTCACGGGTGTCCATGATCAGATGCGTAGGCTCCAGCTCGAAGGGACAATGCTCTGTCGCCTCCCAGCAGTGTACGCAATCCCATATCCCGTTCGTCTCGCTGCCCTCGATAAGACGTTGCGCCGTGATGCTGTCGCGCGGGTCGAAAGCGAACCGGTAGAGCTTGGTGAACGCGGCAGGACCATAGAAATTCAGGTTCACGTCGATAACCGTGCAACCCTCGTCGCACAGCCCGCAGGTGGTGCAGCGCATCGCCTTACGCACCGGCTCCAGCTCCTCGTCCGTAACAGGGCCGCCGCCGTTGGGAACGACGCCCCGCGCGAACAGATTCACCTTGTCCCAGAGGAACTTCTGCACGTCGTACATCACGTCCTTGGTAACAGGAGCGTACCGGATAGGCTGAACGGTGATGACGCCGTCCTTCTGCGTACTGCCCACGTTCACCAGGCAGGACGGCTTCTGCGCGCCGTTCACGCTCAGCGTGCAATCGCCGCAGAAACCCACAGAGCAGTTGCCCCGAAACGCCAGCGTCCCGTCCTGCGTCTCCCGAATAGCGACCAGCGCATCGAAAACGCTCGTCTCCGGCGGCACGTCTATCTCGTAGTCGGAGTACACCGGCTGCGCTCTCGTGCCCCCTCGTTGGAACTTGAAGGTAAGTTTCACGTCTCGTCTCCTTCTTGCGAGCAGCAATCGCCGCGCTTCTAGGATATGGCGGGCTGTCTCTTCACGTCAGGGCCGGCGTCCGTGCGCCTGACCTCCAGACGTTCCACCTGACCGCTGTCCTGCGACGGGTAATCCGTGCGAACATGCACGCCCCGGCTCTCGGTTCGCTCCAGAGCGCTCGCGGCGATGGCCTCGGCCACGTCCAGCAGCGAGCCCAGCTCGAGGTACTGCACGAGGCCGAAGTTGAAGTCTCTGGCCGTGGAGCCCGCTCCCAGTTTCGCGTAGTCCTCTCTCATCTGACCCACTCGCTGCAACACCTCGTTCAGCCCGGCGGCGTCCCGGCTCGGGCCTGCCTTCTCATGCATCAGTCCGCCGAGTTCCTGGCGCAGAGCCGCGACCGGCGCGCCCCCCTCACGGCTCAGTGCGCCCTGCACCGCTGCCGTCTCTCGCTGGAGCGTCTCGCTGGTGGGCGTAACCTCGCTCACCGACGCCGCGAGTCTGGCAGCCGAGCGTCCTGCCCGCTTGCCGGAAGCGACGGCGAAGAGCACGTAGTTGCCGTCCAGTCCCCCCGCACCGTGGAACCCGTTGCTCGCGCACTCCCCGGCCGCAAGCAGCCCCGGGATGGACGTTTCGCCGTTGAAATCGATGGCCACCCCGCCCAGCAGACGGGACATGGCAGACTGCACCGGCACGGGCGCCTCCAGCAGGTCGACGCCTGACAACTGCTTCACGCGGTACAGCGTGTCCGGAAAACGCTTCGAAACCTCACCCGCCTCTTTCGAGCCGTCGAGTCGAACCGAACCGTTCTCGGACGTCGCGCCCCATGCCCACAGCAACGGCGACAGTGCAAGCCGTCGTCCGTTCACCACCGCCGGGTAATACTGAACGAACTCCATGTCCGCCAGAACAGCTCCCGCACGGTACGCCGCCGCGATGCCTGCTCCGCTGCAGAACAGCGAGGCCGTGCTCGGCTCGAACGCGCGGCGCGGCCCTCCTGTTGCCAGAACCACAGCCTTCGCCTCGAACGTCTGCAGGTCGCCGGTGGCCAGATCGAGAGCCACCACGCCGACGCACCGCCCGCCCTCGACGATGAGCGATGTCACCACCCACTCGTTGTAGATGGTGATCTCAGCGCCGATGGCCTGCTCGTACAACGTCTGCGTGATGGCAAGACCGGTGGAATCGTTCACGTACGCCGTGAACTCCTGACGGGAACCCGGCAACTGCACGCGGTCGATCGTCGTGCCCTTTCTGCTGAACGGAACCCCCATCCGGTCGAGCTCCGCGACGAGTTCAGGAGCCTCGCGGCAGACCGACTCCACCACGGATGTCGTGTTCAGGCCGGCCCCCGCCGCTAACGTATCGGCCACGTGGGCAACCCAGCCATCGTCGCTCTCAGGCCCATTGATGCCATCCTGGATCGTAACGGAGTAGCTGCGCGCAGGGTGAGACTGCGTGATGAGCGCGACTGAGGTAGCAGGGCTCTTGGCCGCTATTGCGGCGCGGAGTCCGGCGATGCCCCCGCCGACGACGAGCACGTCATGCATGTGCCCTCCTCCAAAGAATGTCGTTTTTGAACATACCGAACGCGTCATGCCCCCGCAAACGAGCAGCGCACGACACACGCAACTTTACCACCTGCGTGCCGCATCCGGTACCGTTGAGCACACACTCCGTCGCTCCCGCGCAGGCGGGAGCCTCGAATCCTTTCCGTTGTTGCTCCGTAATAGCTACTCGGCAGAGGTAATGAGCGCTGCGTCCCTGGAATTCCGGCGCCTGCCGCCCAGCCGGACGGATACCCTTTGCATCCCTAAGCCGTTCCTGAACGCGCCTCTGCCGGGTTATCATCCATGGGATGCGCTCCAAGAGACGAACCAAGATCGTGGCTACGTGGGGCCCTGCGCTCGCTTCTGAGGAACTTCTGCGCCGGGCCATACTTGCGGGAGTGGACATCTTCCGCCTCAACTTCTCGCACGCCACTCACCAGGAACTCAACAGGATCATCCCGCGCATCCGCGCGCTGAGCGCCGAATTGGGACGCCCTGTCGGCCTGATGCAGGATATCCAGGGCCCACGCCTGCGCACCGGCGATGTCTCACCTGACCACGGCATAGACCTCGAGGTCGGCACGAGCGTCCGCGTAACCTCGGCGAACGTCCCCACCACCAGGGGCGTCATCTCCATCCCATATCCCCGCCTCACGGAGGATGTGGGCCAAGGCCACCGTATACTCATCGCCGACGGCCATCTGGTCCTGCGCGTAACCGAAGTCAATCCCGATTACCTGCAGGCCCACGTCGTTACCGGCGGACCGCTCACCTCCCACAAAGGCGTGAACCTGCCGGACTCGCGCGTCACCGCCGACCCGCTGACATCCAAGGATCGGGACGACCTCGCCTACGGCGCGTCCATCGGCGTGGACTACGTCGCCGTCAGCTTCGTGCGCACCGGAAGCGACGTCGAGGCTTGCCGCAACCTCCTCGAAACGCTCGGCTCCTCATCGCCTATCATCTCCAAGATCGAACATCCCATGGCCATCGATCACCTCGACGACATCATGGAGGCATCGGACGCGGTGATGGTCGCGCGCGGAGACCTCGGTGTGGAGGTATCCCCCGAGCGTGTACCCCTGCTGCAGAAGCACATCATCACCAAGGCGAATCAGGTTGGCGTACCCGCCATAACCGCAACCCAGATGCTGGAGTCCATGATCGAACGCCCCATACCCACTCGCGCCGAGGCGAGCGACATCGCAAACGCCATCCTGGACGGCACCGACGCGCTGATGCTCTCCGGCGAAACCGCAGTGGGCAACTATCCCATCGAGACCATCGAAACGATGGCCCGCATAGCCACCGAGGTCGAATCCGCGGATATGCCCCACCCCGTCAATCACCCGCACGATCAGGCCCACGCGATGGCCGAGGCCGCTCGCTCCGTCGCCGACTCGCTCGATGCCAACGCGTTGGTCGTATTCACGCGCAGCGCCGCGAAGATGCTCTCCCACCTCCATCCGCCCGTCCCCATCTACGCGTTCAGCCCTGACGAGGAAGTCTGCCGCAACCTCGCCCTCTGGTACGGCGTCTGGCCGATCCAGGCCGAACTCTCGGAACGTGTCGAGACCACCGCCATCAGCGCGCTGAGCGAACTGGAGAAGCGCGGCGTCGTACGCCGTGGCGACCGCGTCGTCATCTTCGGAACCACCCGCATCGGCGCAGAGGGCATCCCCAACGTCATCAACGTGCGAACGCACGGAGAATCCTTGGCCCACAGTTAACCCCCGAGTCATCCCCCGCGACCCCGCCGTCGTTCCCGCGCAGGCGGGAATCTCGCATCCCTGCCCCCTGCCCGCCCTAACGTCACGCCATCCCGAACGTACGCCCCAACCCCCAAACCAACGACAACTGCCCCCTGTCTGGATGTAGGGGCCGTTCGCGAACGGCCCTAAGGTCACGCCACCCCAAACGTACGCCCAACCATCAAACCAACGACAACTGCCCATTACGTCATAGCCCCGCGGGTTGCTACAGTGTTCGCATACGTCGCTCCCGCGAATCCTGCCGTCGTTCCCGCGCAGGCGGGAATCTCGCATCCCGGCCCCCTGCCCGCCCTAACGTCACGCCACCCCAAATGTACGCCCAACCCCCAAACCAACGACAACTGCCCCCTGTCTGGATGTAGGGGCCGTTCGCGAACGGCCCTAAGGTCACGCCACCCCAAACGTACGCCCAACCATCAAACCAACGACAACTGCCCATTACGTCATAGCCCCGCGGGTTGCTACAGTGTTCGCATACGTCGCTCCCGCGAATCCTGCCGTCGTTCCCGCGAAGGCGGGAACCTCGCATTCCTGCCCCGCGTAGACGATAAGGAATGGAACGAAATGGAACAAAACGGAACAGAATTAAAAAGTTTGCCGCTCCTGGCCACTCGTAATGAGGCCACCACAATCGAAACAAGGCCACGCTGGCCCACCGCGTACGAGTGAGCGGAGTGCCAAACGAGACCACGCTGGCCTCATTTCCAGCCTCCCCGGTAAGAGTAAATAAAGCGAAATGGAGCCAAATGAGTCCCCAATTTGAAATTCACTCCTGAGTGGCCTCCGTCGTTCCCGTGCAGGACGGGAACATCACACTCCGGCCCGCCCGCATCTACGAGAGGAATGATAGGAAATGAGCGGAAATGAGCGGAAATTAAAGTTTGCCACTCCTGACCACGCCTGGACAGCCGCCCACGCCGCTCTCCCCCGTTTGGGGTGTAGAACCCGATTCCCCGCCCCACTGCCCAGTCCACGCGAACCGACCGAAATGAACCAGAATGAATCAGAATGGGTCACACCTCTACCCCCCGTAGGCGTAAACTCCCCCGACCTGAAAAGGCCGATCCAGGCCTGAAACGGTTGCGGAGTGCCCTAACCTCTGTAAACTGGCGCCATGACAGAGAACCCTGATCTGCGCTTCCTCCGGCTCTTCCCGCTTCAGGCGGTAGTGCTGTTCCCCGGCATGGAGCTGCCGCTCGTCGTTTTCGAGCCGCGCTACCTCCAGCTCACCCAGGAGTGTACCGCCAACGACGAACCCTTCGGCGTCGTGCTGCTCAGGGAGGGCGCCGAGGTCGGCCCCAACGACGCAGACCCCTGCGAGATCGGAACGACCGCCCACATCCTCAACGTGGCCGACGGCGGAGGCGGGCGCATCCAGGTCGTCGCGGTCGGAGGCCTACGCTTCAAGGTGCACTCGTTCATCCGTGACAACCCCTACCTCGCCGCCGAGGTCGAATACCTCACCGACGACAGCCACGAGATGGCGGACGCCTCCCTCATCGAGAACGTCCGCTGGGACGCCGAATCGTTCGTGCGCCAACTCGTCGCATCCCGGGGAGGCTACGTCCGGGATGTCAAGTTCCCCGACGACCCCGTCATCCTCTCCTACCAGGTAGCCCAGATCTTCCAGGGCAATCCACCCGTCCAGCAGAAACTCCTCGAACAACCAACGTTCGACAGGCTCTGGGACGAACTGGATCTTCTGAAGAACGCGCGGAAACAGGTGGAGAGACGCAGACCGAGAGGCCCAGGCGCGAGCTTCTCCTCCAACTAGCCTTCCCCGCCCTCCACGTAAGGCTCAGCCAGGAGCAGCGATGCCAGCGTCTTCGCGTCGTTGAGCGTCCCCTCCCGCGCCATCCGCAAAGCATCCCTGAACGCGACGCGCTCCACCACGATGCGTTCGTCCACGTCCGGAGGCAGCGGGCTCACGCGCAGACCCCGCGCAAGGTAGGAATACAAACATTCTGTCAGGGAGCCGGGCGCCGCAAAGAAGTTGCCCAGCGCATGCAGGTCATCGGCATCCAGCCCCGTCTCCTCGCGCAGCTCACGCCGCGCAGCCTCCAACGGCGATGCGTCGCCGGGGTCCATCACCCCCGCCGGCAGCTCCAGCAGTTCGCGCCCGGCGGCCTTCCGGTACTGCCGCACCATCACCACGTTGCCGTCGTCGTCCAACGGCACGATTACAACCGAATCGGGATGGTAAACCATGTCGCGGAGCGTCTCCGTCCCATCGTCCAGGCGCACACGCTCCACCTGCACCCGCACCCGCCGCCCAACGAACTCCCGCTCGACGGCGATAGTGGGCTCGTGCTCCGACTCAGCCATTCAGCCGAGCCTCCTCTTCCTCCGCCAGCCGCCGCGCGATGGTCACGGACTGTTCGGCGCCGCGCCGCAGCCGGTAGACCAACGTCTCGAAGAAGCGGTTGGGGGAGCCCCCGCGCAGGAAGCGGGCACGGTGCGGGCTCGCCGTAACGACTGCCGCATCGCCCATCCCCATCGGTTCGTCCACGAACCCGTCCGCCGTCATGATGGCGTCGTGCTGACTCTTGATGACCAGCTCGACCGAAGAGTCCTCGGGCACCACCACCGGAGCGTCCAGGTCTCCATGCGTGGCCACCGGAACGATCACCATATCCCCGGACGCCGGATAGAGAATCGGCCCCCCTGCCGCGAGGGCATACGCCGTGCTGCCCGTGGCAGTGGAAACAACTACCGCATCCGCCTGGTAGGTCGTCAGTTCGACGCCGTTCACCGAAACGCCGATGCGCGCCAGATGGGCGATGCGTCCTCTCCCAACGACTACGTCGTTCAGCACATGCACCGGGGTTCCCGCCCCTTCCGCTGTATGCGTCACGCACTGCATCATCCGGCGCTCGTCCATCCAGGTGAACTCGCCCGCCAGGTAGCGCGGGACGAGGCGGAGAGCATCCGCCGCTTCGATCTCCGTGAGGAAACCCAGTCTGCCGAGATTGACGCCCAACAACGGAACGTCCGCCGCCGCCGCCATGCGCGCAGCACGCAGTAGCGTGCCGTCTCCGCCCACCGTGATCAGCACACTGAGCGACATAGCCGCAAGGGACGCCTCGTTCTCGTTCGTCGCTTGCAGCGGATGGCGCGTACCGAGGGCCTCCGCAAGCGCATCCGCAAGCGGCAGCGCCCGCTCGGAATCAGCGTTGTACAGGATGGCCGCGTTGCCAGGGTCTATCATCACAGCCCCGCGATTATACGGGCACCTGAGACACAACGGGGGCGAGGTTCAACCGCCAAGTTGTTATCATGAACCTGAGAGGTGCATCGTGAAGGTACTACTGAGCGCTCCCAGAGGATTCTGCGCAGGTGTCGTTCGTGCGATCGACATCGTGGAGCTTGCATTGGAGCGATTCGGCGAGCCGGTGTACGTGCGGCACGAGATTGTCCACAACCGTTACGTCGTGGACAGTCTGAAGCGGAAGGGCGCCATCTTCGTCGAGAGAACCGCCGAGGTGCCGCAGGATTCAACGCTCATCTTCAGCGCGCACGGCGTCGCCCCTGAGGTCTGGAAGGCCGCTGAGGAGCGCAACCTCCGCGTCATCGACGCCACATGCCCGCTCGTAACCAAGGTGCATCTCGAATCACAGAAATACGCCCGCGAGGGCTACTCCATCGTTGTGGTTGGCCACGAGGGACATCCGGAGGTCATCGGCACGATGGGACAGTCGCCCGGCGTGTCGCACCGGGTCGACAACGAGCAGGAAGTCCTGGATGTGAACGTACCCGACCCCGATCGCGTCGTCGCTCTGACGCAGACAACCTTGAGCGTAGACGACACCCGCGAGATTATCGGGGCGCTCAAAGAGCGCTTCCCCTCGATCGTGACCCGCAACGACATCTGTTACGCGACAACGAACCGCCAGGACGCCGCCAAGGAGCTCGCACGGGAGGTGGAACTGGTGCTGGTCATCGGTGCGCAGAACAGCTCCAACTGCAACCGCCTCCGCGAGGTGGCCGAGCAGGCAGGTGTCCCATCCTATCTCGTGGACGACGCCTCGATGATTGACCCTGCATGGCTGGACGGAACCGAGACGGTCGGTATCACCTCCGGCGCATCCACCCCGGAGTCGCTCGTTGAGCAGGTCATCGACTACCTGCAGCCGGAGTCGATCGACACCGTTGAGGTCACGAAAGAGGACGTCGTTTTCGTTCTGCCGAAGGAGGTTCGCGGAGAGAACGGGGGGAGCAAGTGGGCGCGCCAACACCCGAGCGACCGGCCGGAACGTTAGACCAACGTGAGGACGCTCTCTGCTATCGCCGCTCCCGCGCGCCGCGTGCCGCCAGCGGGCTGGCCGTACTCCCCGATGGTCAGGCGTCCGCTGCTCAGCGACTCCGTAACCGCCCTCCGCACGAGATCCGCCCCCTCGCGCTCGCCAAGGTGGTCGAGCATCATGGCGAGCGTGAGCACCTGCGAGACGGGATTGGCCTTATCCTGCCCGGCGATGTCCGGCGCGGAGCCGTGGATCGGCTCGAAGTAGGCGTGCCCGTCCCCGATGTTCCCTGACGGGCATAGGCCGATGCCGCCAACCGTCCCGCCACCGAGATCGCTCAGGATATCCCCAAGGAAGTTCTCCATCACCAGCACGTCGAAATGCTGAGGACGCACCACGAGTGCCTGAGCCGCTGCGTCGGCGTACAGATGCTCGCTCTTCACGTCCGGGTACTGCTCGGCAATCTCGTCGAATATCTGGCGGAAGAACGCCATCGAAGGGAGCACGTTCGCCTTGTCAACGCACGTTACCCGGCTCACGCCGTCCGCGGGCGCCCCGCTGTGACGTCTGGCTAGCGCAAAGGCGCTGCGCACGACGCGCTCCGTCCCTTTGCGCGTGATCATCATCGTATCGGCGGCAGCGGTATCGGTTCGCACGCCCTTCCCCCGCGAGAGGTACAACCCCTCCGTGTTCTCCCGCACGATGATGTAATCGACTTCGCCCGGCTCCGCCTTGATGGGCACAGGAACGCCGGGGAGCATGCGGATGGGGCGCACGTTCGCGTAGGTGTCCAGACCTGTGCGCAGCACGCCGCCCAGCACACCGGCCTCGGTGCCGTCCGGATAGCGAACCTCCGGCAGTCCAACCGGGCCCTTCATGGTGGCGTCCGCAAGCCTGATGGCCTCCAACGACCCCTCCGAGAGGTTGTAGCCGGTCTCCCGGTACAACGCCGCCCCGCCCCGGTGAAACGTAACGTCAAGGTGAAAGGAGCCGAGCATATCCTCGACCGTATCGAGAACGGCCATCGCCGCCTCGACGAGTTCGGGACCGATGCCGTCGCCCCCGATGACAACGACGTTGTGGGTGCGCCTAACCGTGGAATTCGTCATGGCGTCAAGTATAGCAAGGGATGAAGAGCGGGAGCGTGTACAATCGCCCAAACGGGCCAACACGGAGACCGACGACTTATATGCTCGACGACACGCAACTCCAGGACATCGAACGCCAGGCGAGTGAGATCGTTCGCTCTGCCAGCGAGATCATCCTCCGTTATTTCGACCAGCCCCTGAACATCAACTACAAGTCCGTGAACAGCCGCAACCCCGTGACGGACGCCGACAACGCCGCCGACGAGTTCCTTCGCACCGAGATCGCTCGGCGCTTCCCCGACCACGCCATCGTGACCGAGGAGACAGAGTCCGAATCGGACGAGGCGCGCGATGTTACCTGGGTGGTGGATCCGCTCGACGGCACGACGAACTTCCTGCACGGGCTCCCGCTGTTCGCTGTCATGGTCGCCGTGCTGGAGAAGGGCGAGCCTGTCGTGGGGGCCATCTACATACCGCGCATCGGAGTGCCGGGGTACGTACTGCACGCCCGAAGAGGCGGGGGAGCGTTCGCAGACGATATCCCTCTCTCCGTGGCAGCGTCCGACCCTCCCCGGCGTATGGCATCGGTGCCCGGGTACTTCCTGCGGATGTTCGCGCAGCGCCGCAGCATGCGCCGCCGCCTCGGAGACCTGCGCACGACGGGCAGCGCGGGCTACGAACTAGCGATGACGGCTCGCGGAGTCTTCGACTACGCCGTGTTCAGCGGACCTTGGGTGTGGGATCTCGCAGCGGGGACGCTCATCGTGAAAGAGGCAGGGGGCACAGCTCTGATCCGCGATTCACGAACCCGCAGATGGACGCCGTTCGAAACGTTCGCCTCAACGGATGGGTACATCCCGCGTCCGAGCGAGCTGCGTCAGTGGCACGGTTCGATGGTGCTCGGCAGACCCGCCACGGTAGAGCAGATCACGGGGGGTATCGCAGTGCGCACCTACCCCGTCCGCAACATGCGCCGACGCCTGAGCCGTCTGCTCGGCAGAGCGCGCAGCACTGAGGCCGCAACCACCCCTGCCCCTCCCAAGCCAACCACGAGCACGGGGACGGACGACTCAGGAACAGCTTAGCGCCACGGCCAGGGCAGATCGCGCCTCGTGCGCGGGTGAGGCAACACCGGCTCGTCGAGAACGCGGCGTACTCTTGCCCGCAACACGTCCAGCTCGGACGCATCGAGGTTCTCGGAGAGCGCGATAGTCACACCGGCATCCGCTGCATCGAGTTCGACCGCAATCCGCGTAAGGTCGTCCAGGAGCGGCTGCGGGATGCGTTGGCCCGCGAAATCCCATATCACCGTACGCAGCTTGTGCTCGACGTTGAACGTTAGTCCATTGTCCACTGCCCAAACGCGCCGATCAGGGCCTATGAAGCAGTGCTCGCCCTTGCGGTCAGCGTTGTTGGCGATCATATCGAACACGGCCAGGCGTAGCGCCTCGTCCTCGTGGGTATCGCGCAGCGTGAAGAAATCATCGTCAGGGTCATGCGGGACGAACAGTTGAAGCGAGCCCTCACCGGCCTCTCCTTCACGCCGCACGGTGGGCGGTATCAGGTTCCATCCCAGCGCTTTGCTCAATTGATAAGCTGCGCATTCGCGGCGATGGAGCGTGCCCGGTGGGAAATCCCACAACGGAATCTCGCCCAATTGCGGCTTGTACACGCCGTATCCCTCGCGCTCGTCCAGCGCGAGGTGAACGACGAACGTGTAGTTGGAAGCGACGGGATGCAGCCAGCCGTCGCCGATGCGAGCCTCATACAAGAAACGTTCAGCGCCCAGGGAGGATGGGGAGACGTCATGACGGCCCTCAGCTATCTCCTTGTCGGGATAGTGGCCTATGAGCGCCATCGTTAGTTCGCGCGGGGGCAGGCGTGAGCCTTGTCGTCCTTCATCGCTGCGCCGCACAGAGCGCATCGCGGACGCCCCGCGTCGCACACCTCGAATGCCCGATCGGCTAGCCAGTCGAGCACGTCAGGTTCCGCCCAGAGTGCGATCGCATCGTCTTCTTCCTCGGAGAGTTGCGCCAGGAGCATGTAGCGTCCGGTCGTCCGGTCGTGGCCCATCGAAAGCGCAACAACCTTATGGTCGAAGTCGGCGCGAGTGTTCTCGTCCCCGCCCATGACCGGCTCGTTGTCTGACGAACAGCGCTGTGCAAGAGACGTTTGACCGTGAGCGCAAGTTCGTAGAGCTCCTCTTTTTCGAGCCAGAGCAGCGCCGAGCCGTTCTCGCCGGAGGCGCGCAGGCGGAAGAACCGGCGCCCGGGCGAACCCACTGACTCCGGCTCGATGAAGGCGCATACCCCAAGATCGTGACGCGCGTGTGCGCGGTAATCAGCCATGGTTGAACATCGCTCCCACTGACGTGCCGGTATGTATCCGGTGGATGGCCTCTCCAAGGAGAGAAGCAATCGAAACTACCTTGATGTGACTCCGTTTCTCAGGCGGAAGCGGAATAGTGTCGGTGCAAACAAGCTCGCGTATCGGGCTCTCCTCGAAGCGGGCGGCTGCATTCCCGGAGAGGACTGCGTGGGTAGACGAAGCGTAGACGCCCTTCACCCCGGCCTCGACCAGCGCAACCGCTGCGTTGACCATCGTACCCCCCGTGTCTATCTCGTCATCCATCAGGATGGCAGTCTTGCCCTCCACCTCTCCGATGACGTTCAGAAGTTCCGACTTGTCGTTGTTGCCGGTGCGGCGCTTCTCGATGATCGCCAAGGGAACGCCGAGCTCCTCCGCCATATCGCGCGCACGCTTGGAGATACCGATGTCCACCGCCACCACAACAGGGTTGTCGAGTTTCATCTCCTGAAAGTGGCGGACGATGATGGGCAGGGCGGTAAGTTCGTCCACCGGGATGTTGAAGAACCCTTGTATCTGTGCAGCGTGCAGGTCCATCGTGAGCACGCGGTCAGCCCCAGCCGTCGTGAGGAGGTCGGCGATGAGTTTGGCAGTGATGGGCACTCGGGGTTGATCCTTCTTGTCCGTGCGGCCATAGCCATAGTAGGGAATGACAGCGGTGATGCGGCCTGCCGAGGCTCGCTTGGCAGCGTCGATCATGATGAACATCTCCATGGCGCTGTCATTGACGGGCCGGCAGAAGGACTGCACCAGGAAGACGTCCCGCTGCCTGATGTTCTCGTTGATGCGAACGAATGTGTTGTCGTTCCTGAATTTGAACACCTCTATTGCGCTCAATGGGATACCGATGTAGTCGGTAACGCTGGCAGCCAGCGCAGGGTTCGAATTCCCCGTAAAAACCTTCAATTCCTCGTACAGGGGCATACTTGTTCACTCCGAACGCACGGATGATTCAGGCTGGGGCTGACGCGAGCTGCACGCGCACTGCGCCGCCGGATTCTACACAGACGCAGGTGCTTGCGCCTAGACAGATTCAGAGAGTGCGAAACGTGCCGCCCTCCCCCATTATCCCACGTTGCGGGAGCACGACGCGACGCGTGCCCTCGCGCACTGAGCCGATGACCGATGCCCCGCCGCCAACCCCGGCAATGGCTTCCAGCGCCGCTTCCACAGACGTTGGCGCCACCACCACACAGAAGCCAACGCCCATGTTGTAAACGCGGTGCATCTCCGCAACGTCAACGTTACCGTCACGCTGAATGACCTCGAACACCGGCGGAATCGGCGGCAGCGCATCCAGGTAGTACTCGACATCGGCATCGAGGCGCAGCAGATTCAGCAGACCGTCGCCGGAAATATGCGCCAACCCACGTACATCCACGCCCGCAGCGAGCATCGCCATAGCCTCTGGAACGTAGATATGCGTACGGCGAAGCAACTCCTCGCCAACGGTGCGGCCGCATTCCGGCAACGGACGGTCGGCACCGCTCTCGTCATCGAGCAGGACGCGCCGCGCGAGGGTAAGGCCGTTCGCATGAATACCGTTGCTCGTCAGCCCGATCACAACGTCGCCCGGTTGGATGCGGGAGCCGGTGATAACCGCTGCGCTCTGGAACCCGACGCACGTCGCCGAGATATCGAACGCGTAGTCCTCGCGCGGGCCGGTAAGCGTGTCAGGGTGCTGCGACAGTTCACCCCCAACGATAGCCACTCGGGCGCGCTTCGCAGCGTCGTGCATACCCTTGCCCAGGCCCGCGAGCATATCGGGGTGTGGCTGTTGAAGCGCGATGTAGTCAACAAGCGCGAACGGCTGCGCCCCCGCACAGATAACGTCGTTGACGTTGACCGCGACGCAGTCCCACCCGATGGATTCGAAATCGCCTGTTAGCTGCGCGAGCACACTCTTGGAGCCCACGCCATCGGTCGAGATGGCAAGCGAGAGGTTGTCGGACAGCGGCAGAACGGCGGTGAAGAAGCCGTGGGGCGCCAACGATTCTCCCATGCCACCGGCAAAGCCGCTGGTCTGGGAGACCCAGTTGAGCAGACCTGAGAGGCCCGCCGCCGCCGCGTCGGTATCTACGCCGACAGCGGCGTAGGTTTGATGGGCTGCATCCGCATCAGGCATAGATTGCTATCCTAGCGCACGTTGCCGACGGATCATGCCTGCTGCCCACGCTAACCGACGAGAAGGGCGTCCGCGCCGCGCCTGTAGCCTCCCAGCGACTGCACCGAGTTGCGATTCACGAGCTCTCGTCCGTACATGGGATGCGCCATGCTCCGAACCTCGTGCTCCAGCTGGTAGAGCGTCTCGCCCGTGGCCGGGTCGGTGATATTGGTAAAACGATACTGAGAGTCGTTGCTCTCCTCGGTTATGATCCCCAGTCGCTGAAGAGCGTCGTGAGGGCCGGAGAAATCGGCGATGTAGATAGCGATATGGTGGCCGTCGTAGGGCCGTGTTTCGGCGGCGTCCTCACGAAAGAGCATCGCTTGGTCCCTTCCGGCCTGCACCCGCGCTGTCGGCGCTCCTCGACGTTCCACCACGCTGGCCGACGCGCCGATAATCTCGGTGTAGAAGCGGGCGATACCGTCCGCAGTGCCCGGCGGCACGTTGAAGATCAGGTATTCGAGGCCAACCCTTGCGCCGCTCATGCGCGAATTCGCGGGATGACACCGGAATCTGTTACCCCACGGGCCGGTGACATCGAGATTCTGCCCTTCCCGCTCGAGCGCGAACTGCGTCCCCTCGAAACGCCCTGCGATCCTGTCCAGACGCTCTTCGAGTTGATCGACGTCCGGCGTCACAAGGCCGATGCGCCCTCTGACGACCTGCGCGGTCTCCCGCGTCGGCAGGTGGAACTGCTGCCTGCCCATGTTCACCCACATGTTCTCCAGCCCCACGGTCATGTAGGGGTCACGGGTGAAGCCCAGGCCAACGATGTGGAAGAGCGTCGCCATCTGCTGATCGGGAACAGTGAGGTTGAGATGATCGAGCGCTATGAGGTTGCTGATGTCCTGCGTAGTTCGATCGTAGTCTGCCATGTCGCGCTCCTTACCTGCCTGCACGGGATGTAATCGCGACGATTATAGGCTTCCGCGCACGCAAATGCAGACGGATAGACCAGAGGTGGCTGGACAGGTTGGGTGCAAAGCACGGTTCCCTCACGGGCGCTGCCGGTTAAGGGTTAGTCGAAGCGATTGACCAGACTCGGGTTGGTACAGATAATCGTTCCCGCTGAGGATGGCAGCCGCGCCTCCATCCAGAAGAGACGGAATGTTCGGCAGCATCGCAACCAGTACCCACTCCATCGAACAGTACACACCCATCGTTGGTGAGAAGACCATCGAAGCGCTTCGGATGGCCGCATCGGCGCTCAAGGGCGTGCGCGTCCTCTGCCTCTCGTCGCCCGCTGCGGGTAGCGCCGTCCGCGGACTGCTGCATAGCTCCGTGCCGCTGCTGGCGGATCTTGGCATAGACATCCACTGGCAACAGGTGCGCATCGCTGCTGAGCACGTGGAGATGGACCGGCACCTGAGGCGCGCGCTGTCCGGGTACCCCGGAGGTTGGAACGACCGCTACGAAAGCGATTGGTGGGAGTTCAACCAGGCCAGTGCGCAGATATTCGATGAAGAGTTCGATGTCGTCATCGTCCATCATGCTGCGTCGGTTGGCCTGCACGCGGCGTTGACGAAGCAGATGGGCAGAACGCCTTCAGGCATCTGGCTGTGGCACTCGCACCGGGACTATCGCTCTGCGGCGCCTCACGCCTGGTCGCTCATCCGCCAGCACGCCGATAACTTTGATGCCTCCGTCTACGACTATGAGCCCTTCATCCGGCCTGACGCCCCAACGAAGCGCACCTTCATAGCATCGCCGGGCGTAGACCCCCTGGGCCCCAGCGCCCGCCCCGTGTCGGACGAAGTGCGCGAGACGATCCTCACGCAGCGCGGGCTGGACGTGGATCGTCCCGTGCTGGGTCAGATCGTGTTGAGCATGCGCGAAGACGACCCTGAACTAGTGCTGGACACGTATGCGCTCATCAAGCAGCACCGCCCGGACATACAGTTGGTCATCACCAACCTGTCGAGCAACGAGGGCGGAAACGACAAACTCGGAGCGCTGCGTGAACGCGCCTTGGCACTAGGCGATGTGCTGGTGCTCACGGAGATGGACCGCGTCGGCAACGTCGAGCTCTCCGCGTTGCGTGAGGAGGCGACGGTGCTCATCCACGAGGGCTACCCTCGTGGCATCTCGATCGAACTGCTGGAGGAGATGTGGCAATCACGGCCTATCGTCAGCGGTCGCAGTTCGATCGCGGAGGCTTTGCTGCTCGACGGCCAGACTGCGCTGATGGCTGACACCATCGAGGAGCAGGCCGCCGGCATCGAGCGCCTGCTCGCGAACCCTGCTGAGGCGCAGAGGCTCGGCAGTGCCGCCCACCAGCTCGTGGCGGACAACTACCTGATCACGCACTACGTTGCCGACTATCTCAAAATATTCCAGCAGGTCTTGGGGCGGCAGCAGCAAGTGGCAAGGTTGTAATGCCAACCCCCGTACCTATCACCCCGAAGTCGCTGGCAGAGTACGAGCAGCATATCGGCGAGGAGCGTATCGAGGAGATTCGCGCGCTCGCAAGACCGCTGGAAGATGCGCGCGTGCTGCATCTCAACGCGACGGCTTTCGGCGGCGGCGTGGCGGAGATTCTCAACAGCTTCGTTCCCCTCCTGCGTGACATCGGCATCGACGCTCACTGGCACGTGATGGAAGCCTCGGCGGACTTCTTCAACGTTACCAAGAACATCCATAACGCACTCCAGGGCATGTACATACCCTGGAGCAAGGCCATGGCCGACCTGTGGCGCGAGACGAATCAGGCGAATGCCAACGCGATGGACGACAAATACGATTTCGTCTACATCCACGACCCCCAGCCTGCAGGGATACTCGAATATCTGAGAGAACGCGACTCGGATGCGCTTGGAGCCAAATGGGTGTGGCGGTGTCACCTCGATACGACGGACGCACTGCCGGAGGTTTGGAACTTCCTGCGAGGCTACGTGGCCGCCTACGATTCGCTCGTCTTCACTCTGGCCGACTATGTCAAAGAGCCGATCAACGGCCCGCGGCTCGATATCATTTGGCCAGCCATAGACCCAGCAAGCACGAAGAATTCGGATATCCCACCCGGCGTGGTGCGCGACATCCTGGCTCGCTACGAGATTGACCCCGACAGGCCGATCATCGCTCAGATATCACGCTTCGACCCCTGGAAAGACCCGCTGGGCGTTCTGGACGTGTACCGGCTGCTGAAGGCCAAGTACCCGGCACTCCAACTGCTCATGGTGGCCGCGATGGCGAACGACGACCCTGAGGCATGGTCGTTCTACGAGCGCATCGTGCGCAAAGCCGGCGAGGATTATGACATCCACGTACTGACGAACCTGAACGGCGTCGGGAACCTGGAAGTCAACGCGTTCCAGAAGGCCGCGGACGTCCTCCTCCAGAAGTCGATACGCGAAGGCTTTGGCCTCGTAATCTCTGAGGCGCTCTGGAAGTCGAAGGCGCTGGTCGGAAGCGAGGCGGGGGGTATCCCTCTCCAGCTCGATTATGGCCGCGCAGGCCGGGTGGCCGGCACGACGCAGGAGTTCGCGGATGCCATCGAGACGCTCCTGGAGGACACGGACAAGCGCGAGGAGTTGGGCATTCTGGGCAAGGAACATGTCCGCGAACACTTCCTGACGACGCGGCTGCTGAAGGATCACCTGCGGCTGATGAACACGCTGGCCGCCGACGGCAACCACGGCGTAGATGGTACGCAGGCGGAAGAAACGTCCGCCGCGCGGTGAGCACCCATGGCCACTAACAACGCTATCCTGGGCATTGACCTGGGTGGAACCAAGATACTGGCGCTAGCAGCCGGTGCGGATGGTACGCCGCTGGCAGCTGCCTTTGCGTCAACGCCATCTCACGACAGCGCGGAGCGGATTATCACCGAGATGGCCGATGTCGCCCGGGCCGCGATGGCACAGGCCGGACTCGAAGACGGCGCAGTTATCTCTGTCGGCGTCGCCGCGGCAGGGGCCATCGACGCCGTCGCCGGTACCGTGGTGCATTCGCCGCACCTTGCCGCGATGGATAACACGCCGGTGGCAGCCATGCTCAGCAAGCGTCTGGAACTGCCGGTGGTCATAGGCAACGACGCGAACCTCGCCGCGCTGGGTGAGCAGCGCTTCGGTGCAGGCAAGGGTGTCAATGATCTCGTGTTCCTCACCATCAGCACGGGCATCGGCGGAGGCATCATCCTGGGTGGCAAGCTCTTTACCGGCTCGGCGGGGTACGCGGGAGAGGTAGGACACATAACGGTCGATGCGCACGGGCCGTACGGAGCAAGTTCCACGCCGGGCGCGTGGGAGTCGCTCTGCTCCGGCACCGCGCTGGCGCGCATCGCAACAGAACGCATCAACGCGGGCGAACGTTCGTCCCTGAGCGAGGCGTTGCACGACACGAACCAGGAGGGCCTCACTGCGCGAGACATCTTCTCCGCCTACCGCTCCGGCGATGTCCTGGCACGTTCGATTATCAGCGACGCCATCGTCTACATGGGCGCAGGACTCACCAGCCTGGTGAATCTGTTCAACCCAGAGAAGATCATCATCGGCGGAGGCCTCTCGAACGAGTGGGATGCGTACATCGCTCCCGCCGTGGCGCTCATGCGGCAGCAGTCGTTCGCCGGAATTGGAACGCTTACTCCCGTCGTCCTGCCCGCCTTGGGCGTCGAGGCAGGAGCGCTTGGCGCAGTCGCGCTGGCAAACGATTCGATCGCCCGTTCATAAGTGCCTTCTATACGGAGCGTCTGATATACTCCCTACCGGCTTGGGCCCCGCAGCGGGTGCAGGCCAGAATCTTGTTATCCGAGTTCCATGCGGGAGTAATGCCCATGCCTGCTTACGGCATCATCGGTGCCCAATGGGGCGATGAAGGCAAAGGGAAAGTAGTCGACTTCCTCTCCGAGGGCGCCGATATGGTCGTGCGCTACTCCGGAGGAAGCAACGCCGGACATACGGTCATCAACCAGTTGGGGAACTTCGCGCTGCACCTGGTGCCCTCCGGCATCTTCCGAAAGCACGTGGACGCCATCATCGGGCCTGGGGTCGTCGTCGACCCTGATGTGCTGCTCGGTGAAATGGCGAGCCTTCACTCGAAAGGCGTGGACACCGGCAACCTGCTCATCAGCGACCACGCGCACGTCGTAATGCCCTATCACGTGCAGCTCGACCAACTGGAGGATCAAGCACGGGGAAGCAATGCCATCGGCACCACGGGCCGCGGCATCGGTCCCGCGTATGTGGACAAGGTTGCACGTATAGGCATACGCATCGGAGATCTGCTGGATCCAGAATACCTGGCGATGCGCCTGGAAAGTGTGCTGGAACAGAAGAACCGCATCCTCACCAAGGTCTTCGAGGTAGAGGCCGTGGACTTCGATACGCTCTACGCGCATGCGCTTGAATGGGGCGAGAAGCTACGCCCTCACGTCACGTCGGTCGAGCAGCGCATCCTGGACGGATTGGCCCAGGGTGCGCGTGTTGTGCTGGAAGGCGCTCAGGGCGCGATGCTCGACCTTGACCACGGGACGTACCCCTACGTGACATCTTCGTCGGTCTCGATAGGCGGCGCGTGCACGGGCCTTGGGATCCCTCCACGTGAGATTGTCGGTATCATCGGTGTGTTCAAAGCGTATTCCACCCGCGTCGGCGGCGGCCCCATGACGACGGAACTGCACAACGGCATGGGAGAGACCATCCGGGAACTCGCGTGGGAGTACGGCACAACGACAGGCCGGCCCCGCCGTGTCGGCTGGTTCGACGGGCTCGCCGCGCGCTATTCGGCCACTATCAACGGCTTCACCTCCGCGGTGCTGACCAGACTGGACGTGCTGGACGGTATCGATCCGGTGAAGATATGCGTCGCGTACGAGGCCGACGGCAAGCGCATCGAACGCTTCCCTAGCGAGCCGGGGCTGCTGGAGCGCGCGACTCCCATCTGGGAAGAGATGCAGGGGTGGACGGCCCCTACCGCAGGCATAACCGACGTCTCGCAACTGCCGCCGGAAGCCGCCGCCTACGTGCGCCGCATCGAAGAGGTGATAGGCTGCCCGATAGACCTGATATCCACCGGCCCACGCCGCGACGAAAGCATCATCGTACGGCCCATCATCCCTGACAGGGACTGACCCAGGACGTTCCCAAGACATCGAATTGAGGAGAGGCGCAGCATGAAACTCGGCTTTTTCAACGACTGGACGCTCGGAGTAGTGAAGAACGACACCCACATCGTGGACGTGTCCGAGGTGCTGGAAGGCGTACACGCCCACGGGGCGCAGGAATTGATAACGCTGGTCATCTCTCACTTTGAGCAGGTGCGCGAGCCGTTCCAGAAGCTGGTGAGCGTGTCGGAAGGCGTGCCGCTGACCAGCGTACGCATCCGGCCTCCGGTTCCACGGCCTGACCAGATCTTCTGCATGGCGGTCAACTATCTGGAATTCGGCCAGCGCCCCATGCCTGAGATCGATGCATTCCAGAAATCGTCGGACTGCGTGATCGGCGACGGCGATACCGTGCGTCTTGACCCCGACTGCCACGCCACGATCTTCCACCACGAGGCCGAATTGGCCGTCGTGATGGGCGCCGATGCCAAGAACGTCTCCCAGGAGGAGGCGATGGACAAAGTATTCGGCTACGCCGGCTTCATAGACGTTTCAGCTCGCGGTTTCGAACCGGGCGGGCGCACCAGCTTCTTCCAAGTAAAGTCGTGGCCGACGTTCGGCCCAATGGGACCGTTCATCGTCACCAAGGACGAGGTTCCAGACCCGCACAACGTCAGCCTCCACATCATGAACAACGGCGAGGAACGGCAGGCGTTCAACACCGATGACATGGCGCACAAGATCCCGGAGTGCATCGAGTTCATCTCGCGCATCGCGCACTTGGGCCCCGGAGACATCATCAGCACAGGCACCAACCACCAGGGACTCGGCGCGCTCCAGGATGGAGACAAGGTCGATTTCACGGTGGGCGGTATCGGCACCCTGCACGTGAGCGTTGAGGATCCTGCCAAGCGTGAGTGGCGGCGGGGCGTTGACGAGGATATGGCTGCACGGATGCGTACAGCAGGGGGATCGTCCATGGGCATGGGGCCGCGCTCCTAGCAGCTGCCCATCCCTAGCCTGTCCCGAGAGGATAGCGAACGGCCATGACCGGCGAAACGGCCATAAAGGTAGCAGTGCATGGAGCCGCTGGCCGGGTTGGCCGCGAGGTGCTTCGCGCGGTTGACGCCGCGCCCGGCATCACGCTGACCGTCGCGATAGACCGCGTGCCCCCGTCGGACGTTGCCCCGCTGCCCATAGACGTTCCTTACTACACGGACGTCCGTGCAGCGCTGGAGGCTCACCCCTCCGATGTCATCGTAGACTTCAGCCTCGCGGACGCTACCTTGGCGATGGTGCCCATAGCCACGGCGATGGGCACGTGCCCCGTCATCGGCACGACCGGCTTCGGCCCCGATCAGATCGGGGAAATCGACAGGTTGTGCGAAGAGCACGACCTGGGAGGATTTCTCGCACCCAATTTCACGATCGGCGCCGTGCTGCTCACGAAGCTCGCAGCGATGGCTGCCCCCTACTTCGAATTCGTCGACATCGTCGAAGAGCACCACGAGATGAAGGTCGATGCGCCCTCAGGCACGGCGCTGGGCATCGCGAAAGCGATCCACGAGGCGCACCCTGAGCGCTTTGCATACAACGTGCCGGAGCGTGAGCCGCTGCCCGGCACGCGCGGCGGCGACTACGAGGGCATCAGCATCCACGCGGCGCGGATGCCCGGGCGGATGGCCCACCACCAGGTAACGTTCGGCGGCGCTGGGCAGACGCTCGCGCTGCGCCACGATACGAACGACCGCGAGTGCTACATGCCCGGTGTGTTGATGGCAGTGCGCAAGGTGCAAGGCCTGCGTGGCCTCACCATCGGGCTTGATAAGCTGATGGGCCTCTAGGCCACTCGCGGATAGCGCCCCCCTCAGCTACCATTGAGAGAACCCGTACTCGCAGAGTACGCTGAAGGAGACAGCCGTGGCTGACCCAAGAGTTACGATCGTCGGAGCGACGGGCGCCGTAGGCAAAGTGGCGTTGGACGTGCTAGCAGAACGCGCTTTCCCCATGGAAAGCCTCCGCCTGACGGCATCCCCCCGCTCCATAGGCAAGCGCTTAGCCTTCAATGGCGGGCAGATTGTTGTCGAGGAGACGACGGCCAGGATCTTCTCCGAGTCCGACATCGCCTTCATCTCCGCCAACGACGACATCAGCAGGGAGATGGCCGCCGCTGCGAAGGAGCAGGGCTGCGTCGTCATAGACGATAGCGGCGTCTGGCGCATGGACGCGGAAGTCCCTCTCGTCGTGCCGGAAGTGAACGCCGGCGACATTGACGCCCACCGAGGCATCCTCTCCATTCCCAACTGCTCCACAACGCCCCTGGCGATGACGTTGGACGCACTGCGGAAGGCCAGCCCGATCAAACGGGTCGTCGCCTCTACCTACCAGTCCGTCTCCGGAACGGGCGCGGCAGCAGTGGCCGAGCTGGACCAGCAGTCGCGAGACCTGCTCGAGGGCAGAGAAGCCCATGCCGAGCAGTACCCCCACCAGATCGCGTTCAACCTGCTGCCGCACATCGGCTCGTTTCGCGACGGCGGATACACCTCTGAAGAGGTGAAGATGCTGAACGAGACGCGCAAGATTCTCCACGAGCCGGAGTTGCCGATCTCCGCCACGTGCGTCCGTGTGCCGGTGCCGGTATGCCACAGTGAGGCAGTGAGCATCGAGTTCGAGCTCCCCATCAGTCCCGACGAAGCGCGTGCACTGCTGGCAGCCTACCCGGGCATCGCCGTCGTGGACGATCCCGCGAGCGCCGCCTACCCAATGCCCGTGGACTCCGCAGGGAAGGACGACGTGTTCGTGGGCCGCATCCGCGAAGACACCGCGCTCCCGAACGGGCTTGCGCTGTGGATCGTGTCGGACAATCTGCGGAAGGGCGCCGCGACGAACGCCGTCCAGATCGCGGAAGAGATAGTCAGGCGCGACGCGTGGCTGCGGCAGCCCGTGTAACGCGGGTCAACTCTGGTCATCGCACGGCGTGAGGAGAGAAGGCAACTTTATCAAGGGACCCCATGAACGTTAGCTCAGTGATAGCGCTGTCGGCATTCTTTCTGTTCGCCGCGTTCTTCATCCAGCGCACGGCTGCCGCAGTGCTCACTCCCGGCTGGGGGGATGCCGCAGTTGACGTTCCTCTGCGTTTGCCTGGGCGTCCTCATCGTCATGATAAAGATGAAGACACGCGGCCGATGACCCTCTGTCGGCTGCCGTCGGTTAGAATCGTGTTGGAGATTTCGCGAGGAGGCGAGGCATGAGCGACATAGGCCGCCTCATCACCGCTATGGTTACGCCGTTCGACGCGGAATTGAACGTCGATTACGGCCAGGCGCGGCGACTCGCCCGAGCGCTCGTCGAATCGGGCAGCGACGGCATCGTCGTAACCGGCACCACGGGCGAGAACCCCGCGCTCGCCCACGAGGAGAACCTCCAGCTGTGGACCGAGGTGAAACAGGCCGTCGGCGATACGGCTGCCGTCATCGCGGGCTCCGGCACGAACGGCACCGACGAGACAATAAAGCTGGCAGCGATGGCCGAGGAAGCGGGCGCGGACGCCCACCTGCTGGTCGTTCCCTACTACAACAAGCCTCCTCAGGAGGGCCTGTACCGCCACTTCAGGGCCGTCGCCGAGAGCACGTCCCTGTCCTGCATCCTCTACAACGTGCCGAGCCGCACCATCGTGAACATGACCGCGGAGACGACGCTGCGGCTCGCCTACGACGTGCCAAACATCATAGGCACGAAGGAGGCGTCGGGCGATCTGGCGCAGATTGGCGCGATCGTGAGGGACGCACCGAGCGGATTCCGGGTCTGGAGCGGCAACGACAGCGACACGTTCGGCGTAGTGAGTCTGGGCGGATGGGGGGTGGTGAGCGTTGCGTCCCACCTCATAGGCCGGCAGATCAAACGCATGATCGAGCTGACGGTGGCGGGGGACCCTGCCGCGGCAGCGGAGCACAAGCGCCAACTTCCATTGTCGACCGGCCTGTTCACGGTCTCGAACCCCATCCCCGTCAAGTACTGCCTGAACAAGGCAGGCTTCAACGTAGGGGGGCTGCGCCTGCCGTTGGTCGAGGCTGACGCAGGGACTGCCGCCTTCCTCGATGGTCTCATGGCCGCGTACGAGATCGACCTGCCGACGACTGTCGCTACCTAGGCCAGCGTCAGGAGGCCAAGCCCCGCTGCGAGCAGCCCCAGGACGATGACCGCGCCGGTGAGCAACTCCGAGCCGCCTGCCCTGCGGAGCGCGTCGCGGGCAATCCTCGTGGTGATCGCCGCAGCCAAAGCCCCTATCAGCCCCAGCCAGAAGCCGGCGACAGCGCCGTTATAGCCTGACGTCGCGCGGTCTATATCCGCATCCTCGCCCCATAGCGACGAGACCCCTGCGCCGATGCCTATGCCGAGCGGCAGTGCTATCAGCATCCAGATGATGAGCCGCTTCAGAAGCGCCATTCTTCGCTCACTCGCACATCCCCCGCCTGCCTCATGTACGGCGATGTGCCGTGCTCCGCAGGCGAGGGGTGTGCTTCGGTATGCGCCGCGCTTAGCGGCGGTCGAATTCGCGGGGACGGCGCGGGCCACGGTCTCTGTTGCCGCCGCCGGGACGCCGGTCTCCGCCGCCCTCGCGTGAGCCGCCGTTCCGCGCGCTCGGGCGGCTCGCCGCCACTTCCTCCGGAGACAGGTCTTCGAGCACGGCGCGGCGAGAGAGGTTGACGCGGCCCATCCGGTCTATCTCGATCACCATCACTTCGAGCTCGTCGCCAACCTTCACCACGGACTCGACGGACTCAACGCGCTTGGTGTCCAGCTCGCTGACGTGCACCATGCCGTCCTTGCCCGGGAGAATCTCGACGAATGCGCCGAAACTCATCAGGCGTGAGACCTTGCCGGTGTACCGCTCGCCGACCTGCACTTCCTTCGTGAGGCCCTCGATCATGCGAATCGCTGCCTCCGCCGATGCCATATCAGCCGCGCCGACGGTAACCGAGCCGTCGTTGTCGACGTCAATGGACGCTCCGGTTGCTTCGATGATGCCCCTGATTGTCTTGCCGCCGGGGCCTATCAGCGCGCCTATCTTGTCAGCCGGGATGGTGACGCGGGTCATGCGCGGGGCGTTCGAGTTCAGTTCAGCCCTCGGCTCCGCGAGCGTGCCGAGCATGTGGTTGAGGATGAATGCGCGGCCATCCTTCGCCTGCGCGAGCGCCTGACGGAATATCTCCTGCGTGATGCCGGAGACCTTGATGTCCATCTGGAGGGCGGTTATGCCCTCGCTGGTGCCCGCCACCTTGAAGTCCATGTCGCCGAAGAAGTCCTCGACGCCCTGGATGTCGGTCAGCACCTGGTAGTTCCCTTGGTCATCGGTCATCAGCCCCATGGCGACGCCGGAGACGGGGCGCTTGATCGGCACGCCCGCGTCCATGAGCGACAGCGTGCTGCCGCAGACGCTCCCCATCGATGTGCTGCCGTTGGAGCCGAGCGCCTCTGAAACGACGCGGAACGCGTAAGGGAACTCTGTCTCGTCAGGAATGACCGGTCCGAGGGCCCGCTCCGCGAGCGCGCCGTGTCCGATCTCCCGGCGTCCGGTGCCCATCCGGCGAGCCTCGCCGGTGGAGAACGGAGGGAAGTTGTAGTGGTGGATGTAGCGCTTGGTGTCCTCAGGGCTGAGGCCGTCGAGCTTCTGCTCCATCGTGAGCGACCCAAGGGTGGCCACGGTGAGAATCTGGGTCTCGCCGCGTTGGAAGAGCGCGGAGCCGTGCGTGCGCGGAAGCAGGCCAACCTCGCTGGAGAGCGGCCTGACCTCGGTCAGCTTGCGTCCGTCGGGGCGCTTACCTTCCTTGATCACCTTTTCTCGGACGATCTTCTTGAGGACATCGTCGAAGACCTTTGCCACGGACTTGGCATCGTGCTCCTGACCGAATTTCTCGATGGCCTCGTGCTCGGCGCGCTTGACGCCTTCATTGCGCTCGCCCCTGCCCTCGCCACGGTCGATGATGCTCTCGAGCGCCAAACGCACCAGCGCGTCGACCTCCGACGTGAACTCGGCGGGAGTCTGTTCGAAGAACGAGGGCTCGCTCTTGGGCTTGCCAACCTCGGCCACGATCTTGTCCTGCAGGTCGATGACCTTGACGTTGTTCTCCTGGCCGATCCGAAGCGCCTCGAGGATGACCTCTTCACTGACTTCCTTCGCCCCTGCCTCAATCATGATGACCGCGTCGCGGCTGCCGGCGATGGTCAGGTCCAGCTTACCGGCGGCGATCTGCTCGAAGGTCGGGTTCACGATGAACTCGCCGTCGACATACCCCATGCGCGTCGCCGCGACCGGGCCGTTGAACGGGATATGCGAGATGGACAACGCGGCGGATGCGCCGATGATGCCCAGAATGTCCGGCTGGTTGACGTGATCGACGGACAGCACCGTCGTGATGATCTGCACCTCGTTACGCATCCCCTTGGGGAAGCGGGGGCGCAGGGGCCGGTCCGTCAAGCGCGCAGCTAGCGTCGCCTCGGTCGTGGGGCGGCCCTCACGGCGGAAGAAGCTGCCGGGGATGCGCCCGATAGCGTACAGGCGCTCTTCGTACTCGATCGTGAGCGGGAAGAAGTCGAGCCCGTCGCGGACTCCTCCCATCACGGCGGTGACGAGCACCACCGTGTCGCCGTAGCGAACGAGGGCAGACCCGTGCGCCTGCTGTGCCAGTTTGCCCGTCTCTATCGAGAGGGTCCGGCCTGCAATTTCTATCTCATGGTACGTGGACATCTATAACTCCTCCTCTTTGTGAGCCACGCTCTTAAGGAGAAGTTGGCGGGGTAATCGTCGGCTGTCCGGCGGTACAGTGAAACGCCGCCCTGTTTACGAGCGGCGTTCGGACTGCTTATCGGCGGAGACCAAGCCTACTGATGACGGTGCGATAGCGACCTGTGTCCTCGCGTGCGAGGTACCGCAGGAGACGGCGGCGTTGCCCGACCAACTTCAAAAGACCTCTGCGCGTGGCATGATCCTTATGATTCCGGCGGAGGTGATCGGTTAGGCCGCGTATGCGCTCGGAGAGAAGAGCCACCTGCACTTCTGTTGAACCGGTGTCTCCCGGCTTAAACTGGTAGTCTCCTATGATGCGCTGTTTCGTTGCTGTGTCTAGCATACTGTTGGTCCGCGTGACCTTTTCGTTCTTTCCGCTTTTCTCTTTTGTTCCCGCTCATTATATCACACGGGGCGGAGCGTGTGTGAAGCAGGAGCGAGCACGACGGTAACCGTTCAGAGTTGATGAGGTGCGTCTCATCGCCGTCAGTCGCAAGATCAGCGGCGGCACTACACGCCATCGACAACCACCATGTTGATGTTGGAGGACCTTCCCTGGCATTTGCTCGTTTGTTCACTTTGGGGCCACTCTCCCACCTCTGCCGCGCGCGGTTGTTCAGGAGTGAGCAGGAGTGGAGACCCCCCATACCCTGACCCGATTTGGCCCGATTTGGCCCGATTTACCTTTGGCTGCGGGGGCCTCACGCCACCTCTCCGGGTCGGGGATGCGAGGCCACCCTTCGCGGGAACGACGGGCGCATTTGCGCAAACGACGCATGCGAACAATGTAGCAATCGGCGGGGCTATGGCGCAATGGGCGTTTGTCGTCTTTTGGCGTGGAGAGGAAGAGCATGTAGCCTCGCACGGGCGTGAACGAGCACAGGGCATTGCACTAGGACGGGTATACGGGCTATCGTCGCATCAATCCAGCGGAGGGTTTGACGCTTGAAAATCACCAAGGTTGAAGCTACCACTCATAACGTCCCCGTCCCCGTGCCACTGCTCGATGAGCCGGTCATGCGTCCGTTCGTGTTCTGCCAGGTGGAGACGGACGAGGGCATCACGGGCTACGGCATCTCAGGCCCCATCCAGCGCAAGGCTGTGCGAGAGCACATCAACACCGAACTCGGGCCGCTCGTGCTCGGCATGGACCCGTTCGAGACCGAGCGCATCTGGCACAAGCTGTACGTCGAGCACAACCCGCGCTCGCAGACCGGCACGTGGTCGTCCGGCGTCAGCGCGATAGACATCGCGTTGTGGGACATCAAGGGCAAGAAGGTGGGCATGCCCGTATGGCGACTGCTGGGAGGCGCCCAGCCCGTCGTCCCCGCCTACATCACCTTCGGCCTGCCGGAATACTCGGTCGAGCAACTCGTGCACGTCGCCACGGACTTCGTGGCGCAGGGCGAGGACAAGCTGAAGATGGTCGTCGGGGTTGCAGGCGACCACCAGGCTTGGCAGGAGGACTCAGCGCGCGTCCACACCGTTCGCGACGCCATCGGGCCGAACGTACAGCTTTCGCTGGACGCGAACTACATGTTCCAGTTCAACAACGCCCTCAACCTCGCGAAGGCCGTCGAAGAGTGCAATGTCGAATGGTTCGAGGAGCCGGTATGGGGCAACGACGCCCCTCTGCTGCACGACCTGCGCATGCGCACCAGCATCCCGATCTCCGCCGGTCAGAACGAGGGACACCGATTCCGCGCCCGCGAACTGCTCGTCCACCAGGCGATCGACATTCTGCAGCCGAACGTCGTCTACTGCGGCGGTTATACGGAGGGCATGAAGTTTGCAGCGCTTGCGCAGGCATTCAATCTGCCCATAGCGAACGGCGGCGGATGGCCGCATCACAACATGCACCTCCAGGCTGCGGTTCCCAACGGATGGAGGATCGAGTACCACTACGTCATGTGGAAGTGCGGCGAGATGGTGTTCGACGGCTGCGTCGGCCCGGAGCGCGGCTGGACCACGATGCCCGAGACGCCAGGCTTGGGCCTCGAACCGAAATGGGACGCGCTGAGGGAGTACCAGGAGTAACCGCAGCGAGCGCGAAAAGAGAGGGGTCTGGCTCATGGAGCCAGACCCCTTCGTCTATACCAGGCGCATGAGGCCGGGTTAGAGGGCGGTCTCGCCCCGCTCACCCGTCCGAACTCTGACGATCTCCGCGATCTGCGAAATGAATATCTTGCCGTCGCCGATCTCACCGTCGTCAGGCGTGCGCGAAGCCTCTACGATGGCCGCGATAACCGCCTCCTGCATATCGTTGTTGACCACCGTCCGCACCATCGTCTTCGGCACGGCTGACCTGCTGGCCATCGTGCCGCCACGACCTACGAAGACCTCCACGCCATGCTGCCGGCCCTGGCCGGTTACGTTGTAGTAGTAGAAACCCTGGCACCCGACTGCTTCGAGCGCCGCCGTAACTCCTTGAATACGCTCTGGCCTGATAACCGCTTCGATGCTAATCATCTTCTTCCTTCTTTCGCGCTATCTTCGCGCTTTCCCGGCTAGGAGCACGGGGGGCTGGACGCCCCCCTGCCATGCCCCTATATCTTGATTAGTCAGCCCCGTCGTGGACGTATGCACGCTCACCGTGCGCTGCCAGATCCAGCCCTGCATCCTCGTCACGCGCGGAAACGCGCAACCCAAGGCCAGGAATCACATCCAGCACTTTCAGGATGATGAACGATGCCACGAACGAGTACCCCAACGTCGCGGCAATCGCCAGCGCCTGCGTGCCCATCTGCGACGCGTTGCCTTCGATGAGCCCCTTTGTGCCGCCGATAGCTGCAACAGCGAAGATGCCCGTAGCGAGCGCCCCCCAGATGCCGCCGATGCCGTGCACCGCGAACACGTCCAACGAGTCGTCCAGCTTCAGCTTGGGGCGGATGAGCACCGCTGCGTAGCAGAAGACGCCCGCGCCTAGTCCGATCGCCAGTGCGCCCATGACGCCGACGAATCCCGCAGCCGGGGTGATTGCAACGAGGCCGCCAACGGCGCCTGTCGCTACACCTGCCGCGCTCATACGCTTGTTCTGGATCTGCGACAGGATGCCCCACGTCAGCGCAGCGGTCGCCGCCGCGGTGTTCGTGACGAGGAACGCGCTCACTGCCTGTTCGTTCGCCGCAAGGCCAGAGCCTGCGTTGAATCCGAACCAGCCGAACCAGAGCAAAGCAGCGCCAATCACGACGTAGGGAACATTCCCCGGCTCGAGACCGGGGGAACGACGCTTGCCAACGAGCAGCGCCGCAGCAACCGCAGCAACCGCAGCGTTGATGTGAACGACCGTGCCGCCGGCGAAGTCCAGCGCTCCCAGCTCGAACAGCCAGCCGTTGCCTGCCCACACCCAATGGGCGATGGGCGCGTAGACCAGCGTGACCCAAAGCACGAGGAATACGAGGTAGGTCGTGAACTTGAAACGCTCAACGATCGCCCCCGTGATCAGGGCAGGCGTGATGATGGCGAACATCATCTGAAACACGGCGAACAGCATTTCGTCGCCGGGCTCGACGCCGCTGAGACCAAGCAGCGAGAGATCTCCCACGAGGGGCCCGCCTTCGCCGAACGCGATGCTGTACCCCCAAAGTACCCAAACCACACTGACGACGGCCATGCTCATGAAGCTGAGCATGATGGTGCTGACGACGTTATGGCTGCGAACAAGGCCTCCATAGAAGAAGGCCAGTCCAGGCGTCATCAGCAGCACCATAGCTGACGCCGTCAGCAGCCAGGCAGTTGAACCACTATCCATTGCGGCACACCCCTTTCTCTCCTTCGCGCGGTTATTTCCGCGCAGATAATTCTCAATAGTGGACTGCGGGTTTTGCGTCGGTGTTACCGCCTCGTTACGAATCTGTTACAAGTCTGCGGATACGCAGCCTCTTCCGGCGCTGACTCGCGGCGCTTGCGTGTCCTTGGGCTGGCAGGCTGCTGCCTGCGAGCGTACACTTTCGTTGCCCCGTCATCCGGGGCAGGTTCTCTCAGGCGCCTCGTGCTCGACATATTCCTCACGGTTGTACTGCCCATCTTCCTCGTCGCGGGCGCTGGCGCGTCCTTGCAACGGCTGCGCCCGGGGACGCTCGGTTTGCTCGGCCCTGCCGCCATCTACCTGCTCGTCCCTGCGCTCGTCCTCCAGGGACTCATGGAGACCGAGATACCGGCGAGCGTCTCGCTCCGCATCGTTGGAGCAGCCGGCGTCACGGTTTTCGTGATGGCGGCCGTCTCGTGGGGCGTCTCCCGCCTGCTGCGGCACGACCGCCCCACGGAGAGCGGATTCATCCTTACCGGGACGTTCGGCAACGCAGGCAACATGGGCATCCCCATATCGTTCCTGGCGTTCGGCGACGAGGGACTCTCCATCGCGATTCTCGTATTCATCGCGCAGGGCTCCATCAGCTGGCCGGTCGGCATCTATCTTGCCGCGCGAGGGCGGGCTCGCGGTTGGCAGCCGCTGCTCCTGGCGCTGCGCGTGCCAACGCTCTACGTCATCCCCGTCGCACTGACCATCCGCGCGTTCGACTGGACGCTGCCGGTGTCGATCGAACGTCCCATCGGCCTGCTAGCCGACGCAGCGATCCCCGCGATGCTGCTCGTGCTCGGCTATCAGCTTGCGCAGGGGATCGAGTTCACGCGGAAAGCGAGCCTCGCCGCTGCGCTGGCAACGCGTCTGCTCATCGGCGCGGCGGCGGCGGCGATACTCGCAACGCTCATGGGACTCGAAGGGAACGTCCGAAATACCGTCGTGCTCATCGCCGCGATGCCCGCAGCCGTATTCACAACGATTCTCGCCACGGAATATCAGGCTGCGCCGCGATTCGTCGCAAGCGTCGTCGTCATCAGCACCGTGGCCAGCGTGTTCACGCTGACCGTCCTGATCGACATCCTGCGCCGGTTGACGTAGCAGCGCGCCCAGCCGACAGGCCGGCGTCAGAAGGCCGGCGCCGCCTCGGGCAGCTTCTCGCCGTTCAGCGTGAAGACGGACGTAACCTCGACGGGCTGCATCATCGACTGGAGTGCGTAGCAACTCGCCTCTGCCATATCGACGAGGCGGCGTATCTTCTCCGGCGATTCGTCAGACTTGACGTCTATCCGCGCTTCCAGGCCACTTGGCCCTCCAACGATCGTTCCGGCAAGCGCGGAGCCGTCGCGGTAGAAGCGTGCGGTCTGCTGCAAGCGCACTTTGGTGTATGCAACGTGTGTCATCTCACTCAACCGAGCGAGCTGCGTGAGCAGTCAGAATGCGATACCCGCTGAGAAGTAGCCGAGCGGTGACGGGGCGGAATCGTCGCCCCCGAGGTAGACGCCTTCGTCGCAGATCATCTCGAACGTGCTGCCGCGTCCGGCCTGGACGCGAGCGAGCTTGCGTTGCCGGTCGAGCGTCTCAGCCTCCAGCGTGATGACGATCTCCCGGCGTGAGCCGTCTACGCCGCCAAGGCCGGGTTCCGATTCTTTGGTTTCAACCTTCCTGACAATCTCTTCCATCGGGGGGTCCTCCCTGGCCGCTCTCGCTACGCGCCACTTCTTGGGCAGATTCGAGATGCTCGTCTGAGCATCACAGAGGGTTGGAGGCGACGGGCGGAATCGAACCGCCGAATAGAGGTTTTGCAGACCTCCGCCTTAACCACTTGGCTACGTCGCCGGAAGAATCAGGCTACCCGAACACAGAGGTTCAGTCTATCACGACGCTTCCATCTCCAGCTCGGCGCTGACGCTGTACTCTGCGGCCAGCGTCGTCAGCTTCGCCCAGGTCGCATCCTCGACGAAGATGCCCTCCTGCAGACGCCGTTGCGTGTTGCGGTGCTCGATCTCGCCGGGATAGAGGATCTCCTCGAATCCTGCCGCGCGCTTCGATGCCTTCAGGTAGCCTGCGAGGTCCGTAACCTGCTGCTTGAACTCATCCAGCGGACGGAATGCCTTCACGTCGAACACCGCCATGAAGCAGCCGTCGTTGTGGAAGCCGCGCGGGTCGTGGCCGAACCCCAGCCCTGTCAGTATGCCGGACAGAATCTCGACAATGACGGAGAGGCCGTAGCCCTTGTACCCCTCGGATCCGCCGAGCGGAAGGAGCGCCCCGCCCTGCTCCCGCAGCACGCGAGGGTCTGTCGTGGGGTTCCCATCGCTGTCGACCACCCACCCCTCGGGGATCGACGTTCCGCGCGCCGTGGCGAGTTCGACTTTCCCCGCGGCGACCGCGCTCGTGGCCATGTCGATGAACAGCGGCCCTTCCAGGTTGCTGGGCACCGCGACACAGATGGGGTTCGTGCCGAGCCGAGGCTCGCTTCCGCCGAAGGGCGCAACGGCCTTGGCCGTCCTGCCGGAGTCGGCGGTCATCAGCCCTATCATCCCCTCGCGCACGGCCATGAGCGGATAGTCGGCGACGCGCCCCACGTGGCTCTGCCGGTAGACGGTAGCCGCTGCCGTGCCCTGCGCCTTGGCTTTCTCGATGGTCAGGCGCATCGCGCGCTCCGAAACGCTGTAACCGAATCCCCAGTGGCCGTCCACCACCAGCGTGGAGGGCGTCTCGTTGACGACGTCGAACGGCGCGCCGGGCACGATGTGGCCCCGCTTGATGCGGTCTATGTAGGTGGGCGCCTGGATGATTCCATGGGAGTCGTGGCCTGCGAGGTTCGCGCCGATCACGTGGCGCGCGATGATTCCGGCCTCCTCTTCGCCGGCGCCGGCGCACTGCAGCAGCCGGTCGGCGATGGTCCGTAGTCGGTCATGGTGAACTGTTGGCATTGAACCCTCCGCCGCGTACTGGCGGCCTGCGCAGATTGTAGAGCGTTCTGCCGCCCCATTGCGATTGCGATGAAGGCGGGACGGAAACCCGACTGAACGTAGAAAGGCCCGGGATATGCCCCGAGCCTCTTCTGTACTGAATCCTTGGGATGGTGCGCAGGAAGAGATTTGAACTCTTACGGGACTGCTCCCACTGCCCCCTCAAGACAGCGTGTCTACCTATTCCACCACCTGCGCCCGTCTGCTGATTGTAGAACGCGCGACGCTCCCTGCCAACAGCCCGGCGTACCGCGCTGCGCAGACTGAGCATCACGCTGATGCGAAAAAATGGCAGGAGTGGAAGGATTCGAACCCTCGGCCGGCGGTTTTGGAGACCGCTGCTCTACCAGGCTGAGCTACACTCCTACGCTGTTAATCAGGCTAGCATCCGCCATCGAAGGGGGTCAATCGCGATCGCCTCCAACACGCCGGGGCGACATACAACACACGGCGGAAACCCCATTCAGCTTGAGTCCTCGAAGGCAGTCTTTCGGACGAATTACCGGACAAAAGTAAAGCCCTTCCATTTAGGAAGGGCTATACGGGCGGTAGGCGCTTGCTCGACCGGAGAAGCCAGCAACCCCGTACCGTCAACGATCACACTGGTACCGTCTGCTGGCGAACCCAAGTACAAGCTCAACAACAACGACGGCGTTACGATAAATGATGGATGCTCATGCGTCAATACTTTGTCATGTTGAATTTCACCGCGTGGCTTGACACCCGCCATGGCTGGCAATAGCCTGCCGGAACCTTGGATAGCACCCAGGTTTTTCTGTCATGGCCGAATCAGTTCTTACTCCAGCGATGCAGGCCGCCGTCGGACGCAACGGTGAGCAACGTTCCGTGACGGTCGAGCGAGGCGCGATCGAACGCTTCGCGCGGGCCATCGGCGACGATAACCCCGCTTTCCCCGACATCGCCCCGCCGACGTTCCTGCGCTCCGTAGGTCTCGCGATACCCGCTTTCCCGGATGGCGAAAGCGTGCCGCGCGTATTGGACGGCGGGAGTGAGTGGACCTACGGCGAGCCGGTGCGTCCGGGCGACACCATCACCTTCACAACGCAGATGGAGACGCTCGTCGAGCGGGAGGGGCGCATGGGTTCGATGCTCATCGCGACCTACCTGACCACCTACACGAATCAGCGCAGTGAAGTAGCAGTGACGCAACGCAACACCGTGATAAGGATGCCCGCGATATGACCGCGCAACCTCGCTTCGAAGACATCGCCGTGGGGAGCGAACTACCCCCTCTCGTAAAGAAACCGACCACCCGCCAACTCGTGATGTATGCGGGCGCATCCGGCGACTTCTACGAGATCCACTACGACAAGGATTTCGCCAACGCGCAGGGACTGCCGGGCGTCATTCTCCACGGCGCATTGAAGAGCGCATTCCTGGGCCAACTCGTCACCGACTGGGCAGGGGCCGACGGACGGCTGCGGTCGCTCTCGGTGCGCTACCGTGAGATGGACGTGCCCGGAGACACGATCACGTGCCGGGGAACCGTAACCGAGAAGGACGACGCGACCGGAACGGTGCGCTGCGACGTGTGGATCGAGAACGGCCAGGGAACGCGCACAACGACCGGCGAGGCCGTCGTCGCGCTGGAGCGTTAGCCCCGTGCAGGACAGGGCCTTTTCGCCGGGATCAGGCCCCGTTCTGTTCAGATAGCGAAGGTCGTGCGTCCCACTCCTCGCGGGATATCTCCATCAGGATGAAGTTGTAGCCTGCGCGGCGTACAGGGCGCACCTCGCGAAAGCCGCAGCCCTGGAACGCCCGGCGCGCCCGCGTGTTCCAATCCAACGTGTGCAGATAAAGGCGCTCCATCGATGTCATCTCGAAGCACTCGACCATCAGCAGTTGCATCGCCTCGCGCCCGTAGCCGCCATCCCAGTAGTTGCGGTCGCCCAGCAGGATGCCCAATTCGCACTTCCCGCCGATGGTGTCGATGTCGTAGACCATGCAGTTGCCGATATGCAACCCGTCGAGGGTATCGATGCCGTACTTGCGCACCCAGGGCGTCGGGTATTTCAGCTCGTTCTCCAGGTCGCGCAGGAACTCCTCGCGCGTCTGGCGAATAATCCTCGTGGCATCGAGTTCCGCGAGCTCGGGGTCGGCCCGCCAGCGGTAGTCGTCCTCGCCGTCCTCGATCTGCTTCCTGCGAATCGCAACCTTGCGCCCGCTCTTGATGACCTCAGTCATAGGCGCTCCTCTACATCAAGCGCCTGGAGAGATCGCCTCAGCACCTCTTGTTCCGTCGCGTGGGTCAGCATCCGCAGCGCGTCATCGGGAGTAGCCCACTGCACAACGTCGAACTCCGGGTCATGGTCGTCGAACGAGCCGCCCTGTGCAGCCATGAGATAGAAATGCACGCGCTTGTGGACGCGGTGAGGCCAACGCATGAACCAGTATTCGATGTGCCCCAGCGGAGACTCGATCTTCACCTTCAGGCCCGTCTCCTCTTCCACCTCGCGGAGCGCCGTCTGTTCGAGCGTCTCGCTGCCGTCCGGAGTGCCCTTGGGAAGAGCCCACAGCCCGGATTTCGTCCGTCCGCAGATGACGACCATCACGCCGCGCTGATCCTTCCGATAGACAACGCCCCCGGCTGAGGCCGCCTCCAGCGTTTGCAGGGTGCCTGTCATCAGAACCCCAGATCCTCAGATTCGATGACGCGCAGCGCTTCGGCAGCGGCTTCGCTCACCGGCCCGTCGTTTCGTTCTTCATACCTTTTCAGGAGCTTCTTCGCCATCGCTCCGCCGACGCCCCCCACCGCCTGCACCGCTGCCACGGCGACCGTCAGATCGTCGTCATCGACGAGTTCGTGGAGGTAGGGCAATGCCTTGGGGTCGCCCATCTCGCGAGCGGCATTCGCCGCCTCGAAGCGCATCGCCGTATCGGCGCTGGTCATCTCTTTCGTGATGGTCGGCAGCCACACGTCGTCGCAGGTACGCCCCATCGCGTAGATTGCGCTCTGCCCCAGCAAGGGCTCATCGCTGTCGTACGCCCACTGCACCCAGCCCGCGACGCTGGGGTGGTGCGATGGAGCGATCGCCTCGAGAGCGCGCCGTCGCACCTCCAACGTCTCATCGGGATCATCGAGCACGCTGAACAGCGCATCCTCGAGGATCGATACGTCGCGGTCGATCAGCTTACCTGCCTCCGCCAGTTCCACGAAATGCCCCAGCGTGACCGCAGCCGCGGCACGTGTCGCATCTGAGTCGTCCTCCTGCAGCAGCCTCACCAACGGCTTGATAACGGTGCGGTCGCTCGTCTCCCAGAGGCCGGAGGCGGCGCTGGCGCGGATCTCCGGCTCCTGATCGTCGAGCGCAGCGCGGAGCACCGGCACGACGTCCATCTCGATATCGTGCTCCGCCATGTCGATGAGCCGCTGAACGACCTCCAGCCTGCGGGACGGGGGAATCTCCGGCCAACTGTCGCTCAGTTCCTGTGCATCGTCGCGCAGAAGTCCGCTTAGCTTGCCGAGCAACGCAGGGGTCAACTCATGATCGGGGTCTGTCAGTTGGTCGATGATGTTCCCTAACCCCATAGCCCTAGCCCTTGCTGGAAACGGACACACCACTGACTGCGATGGCGGGGGTGTACAGACCACCGCCCAGCCAGCGCCCTTCGCTCCCTATCGCGACCACGTTGTTCAGCGCTTTGTACGCATTGCCGGAAACCATCGTGTTCTTGACGCGCCCCACGATCCTGCCGTGCTCGACTTTATAGCCCAGCAGCACGTTCGCATTGAAGTCTCCGCCGAGCACGTTGCTCTGCCCCGCGCCGAGCAGGCGCTCCACGATGAGCCCCTCGTCCATCCCTGCAATCATATCGTCGAGGCGCGTATCGCCTTCGCCCACCAGCAGAACGCTGGTCGACGGCCCCGGCAACGATCCGACGCCGCGTTCGCCTGAACCGGTGCTCTGCGTGCCCGCCTGGCCAGCTGTCTGCAGATCGTAGAAGAACGCCGATGCAGCACCCGCCTCGATGAGCGGCAGCCGGCAACTCGCCACGCCCTCACCGTCGCTCGGCCTGCTGGCGGGCGCGAGGGCCAGCGTAGGGTCGTCCGTCAGGGTGAACCGCTCATCGACGATACGCTCGCCCAGGCGTCCGGCCAGCGGCGATGTCCCTTGCCACACGGACTTGCCGTTGAGCCCTGCAAGCAGCGGGGAGAGGAGTACGCTCCGCACTCCTGAGGGCATCAGTATCACCGGCATCGTTTTGGTCTCGACGGATGCAGTCTCTTGGGCCCACTGGAGCTGCCTGAGCACCGAGGAAACGACAGGCGATACGTCGTGCAGCACCGCGATGCTGCTCTCCCGGTCGGACGTGAACAGCATGTCCTCGCCGCGTATAACCGTCCCCCCGAAGCCGATCTCGTACCGGGAGCTCTGATAGCAGACGCTCCCCCCTCGGCTGTTCACCAGCGCGACGGAGGCGATGGATTTCCCAACGCCGCCCTCGACCTGCACCTCGGAGGAATAGGCGCGCAATTCGGAGACGGCGCGCTCTCCCAGCGCTGCCATCTCTTCCAGTGTTACCTCCGCAACGGAGCCATCGTAGGTCTTGACGTCCGGGTAGTCCTGCCTCCCGGGGAACTCGAAGTGCGCTTCCGCACCGAACGGCGCCGTCTCGATGGCAGCGTCCACCAGTCCCTGGGGATCCTGTAGGTTCGACGTCGAACTGAACCCGACGCGGCCATCCTTGATGATCCTGAGCGCCACGCCCGCGGCATCGTTCGCGTCGATGCTCTTGATGGCGTTCGCCTCGAAGTGGATGGGCGTGCTTGACGCGTCGACGTAGAAGACCTCCGCCTCGTCTGCTACGCCGTCCGCAAGCTCGAGGATACGCTCGGCTGCTGCCAGTGCCTCGGTCAGGGAAGCGATGGCTACGCCCCTCCGATAAGGCATTGCCGGATGCGGATGTGCGGACTGCCGTTGGAGACGGGCAACGGGCTCTGCCCCGCCTTGCCGCAGCCGCCGCCCTCGTTCATGCCAAGGTCGTTCGCGATGCCGTCGATGTTGTGCAGCGTCGTGAACACGTTGCCGGACAACATCACGGGCTTGCATAGCTCGGCTATCTTGCCGTTCCGGATGCGGTAGGCCTCTCCGGCGGAGAACGTGAACATCTCCATGGACGTCATACCGCCGTACCAGCTCTTCACGTAGAGCCCGTCCTCCACGTCCGCGAACAGGTCATCCGCACTCATCTCGCCCGGCACGATGAACGTATTGGTCATCCGCACGATGGGAGCGAAGCGGTAGTTCAACGCACGAGCGTTGCCCGTGGGGCGCTCGCCGAGCTTCGCCGCCGTCTCCCGCGAATGCAGCCTGCCCACGAGCACGCCGTCGCGGATCAGGTCGGTCTCCTGACCTTGTACGCCCTCGTCGTCGTACACGTAGGAGCCGCGCAGCGATGGACGCGGGACGGTCGCGCCGTCCTTCACGTTCAGGTGAACGCCGCCGAACCGCTTGCCCGGCTTCATCAGCTCCTGCAATCGCGGCTCCGCGTAGATGTGATCGGCCTCGGACAGGTGCCCGAACGCTTCGTGGATGAATACGCCTGCAAGGATAGGATCAAGAACGACGGTGTACTCGCCGCCCTTCACTTCCGGCGCGTCCAGAAGCGCGACGGCCTTCTCGGCGGCTTCTCGCGCGTCCTCATGCAGGTTCATCACGAACTCGAAATCGCCCAGGCTCCCCAGGCTCACGCCGTACTGTTGTATGTCGGCGCCGTTGCGCGCCTGCGCGTTGAGCCGCAGGTTGACGTCGATGCGCTCCTGATCGACGTAGGAGCCCTCGGAGTTCGCGTAAACCATCCGGCGGCGAGCGTCGGAGTAGCCGACCGTCGCAGACTGGACGCCCGGCGTACCCATCATAACGCTGGCGTACTCGTCGAGGATGCCCTTCTTGTCAGCAAGCGTCAGCGACCCCGGATCCAGGCCGATGATCGCGGGAACGTGATCCACGACAGGGGGCGTCTCTGCCAGTTCGATGCGTTCCCCGCCAACGACGCGCGCCTGCTCAATCGCCTGGTGGATCTTCGATTCGAGGTTGCTCAGGTCGTTGAACGACGCGAACCCCCAGCCTCCGCCGTCGAGGGCTCTGACGTTGCCGCCCACTCCGCTCCCGCGGCCGATCTCTTCCAGATCGTTGCCCCGGTACCGGATCGCTGACGACGATGCCTCTTCGACGTGGACTTCCACGTACTGCCCGCCCGCCGACTTGAGCGCGGCCTCGATACGGTCACGCATGTGCTCGTCCATGTGCTTGCCCCCGTGGAAGATATACCGGTAGCAGTCTAACGAAGCGTACCGCTGTCGGGCAACGACTGGCCCGCGCCTCGAACGGAACGGCGCCCGCGCTCAGCGTTCCGCTGAAGCCGTCGAGCTGACCTCCTGAACGCCCTCCGGGATTCCGGTGCCCCTGATCGCGCCGATGAGCAGCAGCAGCCCCGCAAGCAGCGCTCCGCACGCCGCGAGCGTGTACGGCGCGCCGAACCTGTCAGCCAGTGCCCCGATGGGCAACACCGCCATCGTGATGAACGAGCGCATCATCAGATTGATGCTCGCCACGCGACCGTACAACTCCGGCGCCGTTCTCGTAACGATGAGCGTCTGGTTTATCGTCGTGTACGCCTGATGCGTGAAACCCATGACGAACAGCAACCCCAGCGAGATCAGGTACGATTGCGAAAGCGCGAACGCGACGAGCGTCAGGCTGAAGCCAACCCCCATGACGAACTGCGGCAGGCCGCGCACCAGCCGCGAGAACGAGGCCATCGTCAGCGACCCACAGAAGCCCCCCGCCCCCACCGCTGTGTACATCAGCCCCAGCAGCTCCGGGCCGATGTCCAGCACTCCCTGAAAGACCGACAGCAGGTGCATGTACGGCATCCCCAGGATCAGCATGAGCAGCAGCATCCCGAACAGCAACCGGAGCATCGGCGTGGCGAGAACGTAGCGGAACCCCAGCAGCAGCTCCCCGCGCATGCCGAGTCCGCGCTTCTCCAGAGGCCCCGCGCCGGGGAACGTCAACGAGATCGCCATCGACAGCACGTGGAACGACGCCACGGTGACGAACGCTATCAGCGGGTCGATCGCCAAGAGTATGCCCGCAACGCTTGGCGCGGCGACCTGATTCAGGTTCCGTCCTGACGCCTGCAGCGCAACGCCGTTGGGGATGAGGCGTCGCGGCAGCAGCACCGGCACGTAGGATTGCCGCACCGGCATGTTGAACGGCATGGCGATGCCATGCACTAGCGCCAACACGACGAGGTGCCACACCTCCACGATGTCCAGGTAGAGAACGACCGCAAGGCTCACCGCTATGAGCAGCAGCGCCGTCTGAGAGACCAGCAGCACCGTCCGTTTCGAAAGGCGGTCAGCCGCAACGCCTCCCAGTGGCGCCATGAAGAACATGGGGATGCCCTGCGCCATCGCCACCAACCCGAGCATCAGCCCCGAACCGGTGAGTTCGTAGGCGAGCCACGGACGCGCAACCATGGTCATCTGCCCCGCCGCGAACGTGAAGAACGTGCCTACCCATAGGCGGCGATACTGAACATTGGCCAGCGACTCGAACGGATGCGACAAGGATCCTGCGGGGCGTCCTTCAGGCGCAGGGTCGCCAGCGGTCTCCTGTGGACGTCTCACCGAACGTGGAGCGCTTGGTAGACCTTCTCTGCGGTCACAGGAAGGTCGCGAACGCGCACGCCAACCGCATCGGCCACGGCGTTCGCAATCGCGGGCGCGGCCTGGGAGTTGGACTGTTCGCCGATGCCTTTCACCTGATACGGCCCCCAGCCGCCGCCGTTCTGCTCATCCAGCAGCACGGTGCGAAGCTCCGGCAGATCGGCCATCGTCGGGATCTTGTAGTCCGCGAACGACGCGGTCGTAACGCGCCCGTCCTCGACGGCGAGGTTCTCCTGCAAGGCATAGCCGATGCCCTGCACGACCCCTCCGTTGACCTGACCCTGATGGCCTATCGGGTTGAAGATAAGCCCCGTATCGTGCGCGGTCGTCATCGTCAGCAGGTGCACCTGCCCCGTTTCGCGGTCGACCGCAACCTCGGCGACCTGCGCCGTGAACGACGTGAACGGGTTCTTCGCCGCGTCCTGCACGTCTCCCAAGCCAACGATAGGCCCGCCGGTGCGCTGCACGAGCGACGCCCATTCGATGCTCTCGCCCGTGTCCGTTCTGCGCAACGTGGGGCCGTTCACTTCGAGTGACTCTTCCGGCCAGCTGTGGATATCCGCCGCCAGTTTGAACAGCTCGCCCTTGGCTGCCTGCGCCGCGTTCCAGACTGCGGCGCTCGCCATGCGCGTTACCCGCGCTCCCCCTATCCCTGAGTCGAACGACGTGCTTGCCGTATCCCACGCCATGACGCGCACCCGTTCGAGCGGCATCCGCAGCTCGTCGGCAACGATCTGCTGCATGACCGTATACGACCCGGTACCCTGCTCGAACACCGAGGTGTTCACCAGAACTGAGCCATCGGGGTTCATCGTTACTCCGGCATGGGTCTCGCCCCCTGCCTGCACGCGCTCGCCGATGGCAACTCCTCTGCCGTAGGCCAGACGGCTGTGGGACGGTTTAGGAGAGGCGTACTCGGCAGCCTCTACCGCTGAATCCAGCGTCTCGATCGAACGCACCTGCTCGAACACCGTGCCGAGCGAGTCCTCTTCGCCCTCGGTTACGAGGTTCTTCCGGCGCAGCTCCACCGGACTCATACCCAATGCCGCTGCCAGGCAATCGATCTGGGATTCGAGAGCGAACATCGCCTGTGGTTCGCCGGGGCCTCGCATAAAGCCGCACGGAACGCTATTCGTGTACACCTGATGCTCAACGATGCGCGTATTCGCTGACATGTACGGCCCTGCCGCCGCAGTCGCGCCTCCCAGGTGCCCGCCCGGCTTGAACCCCGCATAGGCGCCGCTGTTGTACTCCACGAGCGCATCGTGCGCGACGATCGTGCCGTTTCGCATGGCGCCGGTGCGCATCGTCACCCGTGAAGCGTGACGAGGGTTCGCCGATGTGAGGTCTTCCGTGTAATCGAACACCAACTTCACCGGCCTGCCGGTCCGCGTCGACAACATCCACGCTATGGGTATGTCCATCGCGGAGCCTTTGCCACCGAAGTCGCCGCCGATGGTCACGGGGTTGAACACCACGTCCGAGGCGTCCATGCCTATCGCAACGGCGACCATGCGCTTGCCCGGATGGGGCGACTTGTTGCCCGCCCAAACGTCCACCTTGCCCGACGGGTGCGCCACAACGAGGCAGGAATGAGGCTCGATGTACGCCTGATGCTGGCGAGGCGTCGTGAACGTGTTCTCGACGATGACGTCGGCCTCGGCCATGCCCGCTTCCACGTCGCCCTTGGCCCACTCGAACACCGTGTAGACGTTGCTCGGCTCGGTGACCTCTTTCGGGTAGCCCTTGATCTCCAGCATGTTCTCATGCACGAGCGGGGCGCCTTCCGCCTTCGCCGCGTCCATATCCAGAACCGCCGGAATCTCCTCGTACTCAACGGCGATCAGCTCGGTCGCCCGCTGCGCGATGTCCTCGTCGTCGGCTGCAACGGCGGCCACCTGCTCGCCGATGAAACGAACCACCCCTTGCGCAAGCACGGGAACGTCAACGACAGCGCGGCCATGCCTGGCCCCATCGTAGATGTCAGCGCCGGTAACGACCGCATGAACGCCGGGCAGAGCCTCAGCATCGGACGTATCTATGGAGAGTATCCGGGCGTGGGGATAAGGGCTGCGCAGGGTCTTGGCGAAGAGAACGCCGTTCAGACGAACATCGGCGGTGTAGGCCGCGCGGCCTGTTGCTTTGTCCACGCCGTCAACGCGCGGAGCGGGAACGCCGATGGCGTGCCGAGTGGGTTGAGCAGTCATCGCGACTCCAGGAGAGAGGATAGGGGGTCGCCCCCAAGGATAACAGCCGACAGCCGCCGTCGGGGAGTCTACGTACTCCTCTCCGTACGCTCACCCGACTGATTCGTCATCTCAGAAAGCAACGCGGACAGGCCAGCGCTGAAGCGTTCGCGTTGCCACGTTCGCACCTCCGGCGAGCTTACCTCGCTCTCCCACCCACCCGGGTCGCGGGCAAGACGTTCGAGGCTGCGCATCGACCACAGCACCGACGGATCGACGGCCAACTCAGCGCCGAGGTTGGCGCGCCATGTCTTCAGCCGGGTAAAACGTGCCGCCTGGGCATGCGTCGGACGAGGCAGCGGTGGAGGCGTATCGTGACGCCGCCGCAACGGCGTCGCCGCAACCCCTGCGTGGACGGCTCGCCGGATGGCATGTCCATAGCGCCGTATCGTCGACTCCCCCAGGCCCGGCGCTGCCGCCAGTTCAGCCTCCGGGTTCGCCGACAGGAACGTCATCGCCGAGGCGGGGATCAGATAGCCGGGAGGACGGTTCAGCCGCAGCGATTCCGTCTCCCGCAGTTCGAAGAGCGACTTGAGCACCGCCAGCGCCCGTCCATCGAGTCCCTGCGTCCCCTTCACCGAAAGGTAGGCGAACTCGGGATTCGGCGGGGAGTAGCGGATCTCCTCGAGCCTGGCGCATTCCTCGGCTACCCAGGAATCGCGGCCAAGACCCTGCAGCCGTTCGTCCAGCGCATCCCGCAGCGCCACCAGGTGCGTCACGTCCCCTGCCGCGTAGTCCAGCGCCTCTCGTTCCAGAGGACGCCGCGACCAGTCGGCCCGCCGCAGGCGCTGATCCTTGGGGATATGGATATCGAGGATATCCTCTAGCAGCGGAGCGAGGCCAAGACGTCCGAGGCCGGCGAAACGCGCTGCGATGGACGTGTCGTAGCAGTTGGAGAACGTGAAACCGAAGTCGCGGTGCAGACCGCGTATATCGAAGTCCGCGCCGTGCAGCACCTTCTGCACGTTGCCGTCGGCGAACAGATCGCCCATCGTCCCGTAGTCGAGCGAGGCCAGTGTGTCCACGAGGCAAGTGTTGACGCCGTCCGACAGCTGGACGAGGCACACCTTCTCCGGGTAGCGGTGGCGGCTGTCCGCCTCAGTATCGACAGCGACTTTGGCGGACGCGGCCAGCATTGCGATGGCCGCATTGAGCGCGGCCTGATCGTCTACGAAGCGATAGGTAGGTGTGTATGTCAACGTAGCGGCAAAAGCGTGCTGACCAGGATCACTCGTTCGATGATGCGCCGCACCGGCGGCCTGGTCAATCGGCAATCGGCGCGGCTGCAAGCCGATTCCTACGCGTCCGGCGGCTGCGCGCTCAACCGCTTCCGCCCGCCTGTCTCGCGGCCCATCACGATGAGCAGCACCGACGCCAGCAGCAGCAATACCGCCATCGTGATGAAAGCGGAATTGGGGAACAGGTAGTAGTAGAGGCCTGCCAGCAGCACCGGCCCCGCCGTCGCCCCCACCGACTGCGAAAGCGTTGCGAGTCCGAGGAACATGCCCCGCCGATCCGGGGGCGCAAGATCCATCGCGTACGTCTGTGTCGTACCCATCGCCATCGCCTCACCCGCGCCGATGAGCGCGACCGCCCCCAGCAACATCCCGTAGGAGCTTCCGACGATCAGCGCAAGCGACGCGGCGGCCATCAGCATGAGACCCGGCCCGAGCGACCACTTGCGCCCGAACCGGTCGGCGAGGAGGCCGTTGGGGAATGCCAGCAGGAACGTGATACCTGACGCCAGGCTGATGAGGAAGCCGGTCGACGCGGTGTCCAACTCGAACGCGCCAACCGCGTGGACGGGAACCAACGTCTGCATGAGGCCGGCATTGCTCATCGCGAACACCGCGGTGCATATCGCAACCACGAGGAACCCCCGATCCTTGAACGGCGCGAAGGAGAAAGGAGGACGGCGCGTACCGGGCGCAACCCTTCTGGCCTCCTCCGGGCGCGTCTCTTTGACCATCGCCAGAACGACAACCACGATGACGACCTTGCTGATGCCGTTGATCAGGAAAACCGACTCCAGCCCGAACAGCGCGGCGGACACCCCCCCGACGGCAGGCCCTGCGACGAATCCAAGGCGCGTCGCCATCTGGCGCAGGGCAAGCACGCGGCCCCTGCTCGCAACGTTCGTGACGTCGGACAGCAGAACGTTGGAGCTCGTCGCCCACATCGCCACGCCGACCTGACCGATAATCTCGTAGACGAAGAATGTAACGTAATCATCGGCAAAGAACTGGCCGATATTCGACAACCCGCGGATCGTCGGGCCCATGAGCACCATCGGCTTACGCCCCAGCCGATCCGCGAGGAACCCGGTCATCGGGCCGGTCAGCGCGCGAGGGATCGCGTTGGAGGCAAGAAGTACGCCCACGAGAAACACGTTGCCGGTAACGGCGAACGCAAACAGTGGACGCCCCAGGTTCTGAGCGCCCGTCCCGAAGCCCCACGTAAAAAAGGAGAAGAAGATCGGGGCGTGCGCAAGCGCGGAGGGCAACCGCCTGCTCGACTCACTCATGAAAGGCCCATCACGACGCCCGCGAGGATAGCAGGCCGGGACGGCATCGGAACAGCAGAGAGGGATGCCATCCGGCATCGCGCTGCTATCATTGAACTAGTCGGACACGAGGAGGTTCCATGGCTGCCGCCAAGCAGAGGAGCGCACAGGAAGACGTCAAGCAATCGTTCGACATCGCCGCCGACAGGCTCGGCCTTGCGCCGGGGGTTCGCCTCATGTTCTGCGAGCCGTGGCGCGAGTTGCGCGTCTCGCTCCCCGTGCGCATGGACGATGGCCGTATCGAGGTTTTCATCGGTTACCGCGTCCAGCATAACGCGGTGCGCGGCCCCTACAAGGGCGGCTTGCGCTACCACCCCCATGCCGACGAGGACGAGGTGCGGGCGCTCGCCTCGCTCATGACGTGGAAGACTGCCCTCCTCGACATCCCCTTCGGAGGAGCGAAGGGTGGGATAGAACTGGACCCCCACGACCTGAGCGAGAACGAGCTGAACCGCGTTACGCGCCGCTACACCCGAAACATCCACCACCTGCTGGGCACATACCGCGACATCCCCGCGCCTGATATGGGAACGAACGCTCAAACGATGGCGTGGATAATGGACGAGTACGGCCAGATCCACGGATACAACCCTGCCATCGTCACTGGCAAGCCGGTGGAGGTCGGAGGGTCGGCGGGGCGCGAAGCCGCGACGGGGCGCGGCGCCGTCTACGTCCTCCAGGAAGCCATGCGCGACCTCGGCATCGACGCACGCAGCGCGCGAGTCGTCGTCCAGGGATTCGGCAACGTCGGGTCGTGGTTCTGCCGCATCGCGCACCAGGAAGGCATGCAGATCGTCGCCGTCGCCGACCACACAGGCGCGATCTATGCCTCTCAGGGCCTCGACATCCCCGCACTCGTCGAACATGTCCGCCTGCACCGGACGGTCAAAGGCTTCACCGGCGGAGAGAGCCTGAGTCGCGACGACATCTTCTCCATCGAGTCCGACATCCTCGTCCCTGCCGCCATCGAGAACGTGATCACGGAGGAGAACGCCCCGTCGATTTCGACCAAGCTGGTGCTCGAAGCCGCCAACCATCCGGTAACGCCGGAGGCGGATCGCATCCTGAGCGAGCGAGGCATCCCCCTTCTGCCGGACATCCTCGTCAACGGCGGAGGCGTTACCGTCTCCTATTTCGAGTGGACGCAGAACCTCCAGCAGTTCAGTTGGCCTGAAGCACGCGTGAACGAGGAACTGAAGCGGCGAATCGTGAGTGCATACGAGGCAGTCACGGCGAAGGCCAGGGAGACGGGGCAGACCTTCAGGCAGGCCGCATTCGAGATAGGCGTCGAGCGTGTTGCCACTGCCGCCAGGCTGCGAGGATTCGTCTAGCCGGTGCTGGGCTGCCTGCGGCGCGGAGGCCTCGCCAACACCAACGCGAGGAAAACGACGACCAACGCCACAAAGAAGATGATGAACGACAGCTCGTAGCTGCCTGTATAGGTGCGGATACCGCCAGCAAGGAAAGGACCCGCCGCGCCAAGCGGACCGGATAGCACCTGCGAGAGTCCGCGTATCGCGCCGAGATGACGCCGCCCGAAGTAGTTGGCGAACAGCAGCGTCTGCGCAAGCGTCCATCCGCCGGTGCCAAGCCCGAACAGCACCGCGAACGTCACAGCGAGGGGGAGGTTGTCGGCAAAGATGATGACCACCATCGCAGCCCCGGAGAAGATGGTCGCGACAGCGGTTACCCATCGCACGTGTACTCGGTCCATGAGCGCGCCCCAGCCATAGGCCGAGAGCGCAGCGGTGCCCATGATGATGAACACAAAAGCGCCCGAGAGCGACTCGCTCACCCCACGGTCGATCACGCTTGCGACCGCGTGTAGGTTCACAGAGGTCTGCGCGAACACGACCATCATCACGGCGATGGTGATCAGCCAGAATGCCATCGTCTTGCGCGCTTCCTGAAGCGTAAACGACTCTTCCACGTCCTGGACGACTGTTCTGCTGTCCCCTGTCGCGGTCGTGGCCACGTCTGGAGCGTCTCCGTCAGGCAACAGGCCGAAGTCTTCCGGGCGACGCCTGATGAAGAGCCAGGCGGGCACAACGATGAGCACGAACGTGACCACTGCCAACGCCATGTACGCATGCCGCCATGAGTACGCAACGATGATCGGCGTGATCAGCACCAGCGGCATCAGCGCCTGACCCGACCGTAAGCCGATGCCCAGGAACGAGACGGCGCGCCCGCGCTTCCGCACAAACCAGTTGCCCACCGCAACCGATGTGCCAAGGTTGATACCCACCAGCGCAGCGGTGCGCCCCACGCCGAACAGCCCCCAGAACTGCCACACTTCCTGCATAACCGCCAGCCCCACCAGGGCGCCCGTGACGATCATGCCGGCCACCACGACCGCCGCCCGCGCGCCGTAGCGGTCGAGTTGACCTCCCACGATCGACGATAGCAGCGAACCGAACAGGCTCCCCGCAGTGAAGGCCGCCGATATCTCGAAATGAGACCACCCCATATCTTGATGGATGGGGTTGACGAACACCGACAGGACGGGCCCGTACATCGGCACCTGCGCGAACGACACGAGCACCGATACGCCGACGATGCCCCAGCCATAGAAGATGCGCTTGAACGGCCATAGCGCAGGTATGGACCGAGTCCTGGGAGTCTCCATTACGCAGACACCCCCACCGCCGTCGGCCTGCGCAGAGGTTTCGCGAGATAGAACGCGGCCATGCTGACGGCGAACGCCGCTGCCGCGCCGATGAAGGCAATCCGGTAGCTCTGCGTCGCATCGAAGATCATCGCCGCAATCAACGGCCCGCTGATCCCAATCACGCCCTCCACAGGGGAAATGAACCCTTTGATAGAACCGGCGTGAAGACGGCCAAAGTAGTTGGGAATCATGATCATCTGCGAGACCGTCCACCCGCCCGTGCCAAGCCCGAACAGCACCGCGAATAGCACCGCCATCGGGTAGGTGTCAGCCACAATGAGTACAACCATGGAGACGATGAACAAGCCCATGGCCGCTATGCTGACATAACGCACGTGGACGCGCTCCAGCAGCATCCCCCACCCTGCCATCGAAACGGCGGCAACGCCGGTGAATATGCTCGCTATGGTGATTGCCAGTCCTTCTGATATGCCCTTGTCCTGAAAGTTCGCAACGGCATGAACGTTGATAGCGATCTGCGCCGAGAGGCCCGCGGACATGCCCAGCGCAATCATCCACAGCGTTCGTGTCGCCCGTACTTCCCGCAGCAGCCACGAATGTTCGGTGGAACGCTCAGCGACGCCGGGGGTATTCTCCGTCGCGGTGTCTCCATCCGGCAATAGGCCATAATCCTCCGGCCTGCGCCTGATGAGCAGCAGCGCTGGCGCCGTGACGAACAGCAACGCAACGACCGCGAGAACGACGAACGACTCCCGCCAGCCGATGAGCAGCAGCACCGGCAGAATGAGCAACGGCACCACGGACTGACCCGCCCGCTGCCCAGCCGCGCGTATCGCGATGGCGCGCCCCCGCATGCGGATGAACCAATTCGCTATCGCCACCGTCGTCCCCAGGCCAACCCCTGCGACCGAGGCAGTACGCGCCGCGCCATAGGCGAGCCAGAGATGCCACGGCTCGCTTATCGCCGCGACTCCCAGGAGCCCCGCCGTTACGATGAGCCCCGTTACGGCCACGACGATTCTCGCCCCGTAGCGATCCACGATGGGGCCTACCGCAGCAGCGAGCAGCGCGCCGCCGAGGGAGCCGATCGTGAACCCGATGGTAATCGTAGAGCGTGACCAACCGAGGGACTCCTCGATCGGTTTGAGGAAGATGGAGAATACGGGGCCGTACATCGGCACCTGCGCGACCGAGATGAAGAAGCTGGTGAACACGATAGCCCAGCCGTAGTAGGCACGGGACGGCCAGAACCGGGGCAAACGCCGCGTATGCGTGGGACGATCCGACATCCGCTCCACCATACACGCGCAGAGCGATTCGCGGGGCTTGGAGGTCTACCTGCGTCTGACGCGGCCCAGCAACGCCCACGACGCGAGCGGCACCGAGATGAGGCCTATCGCGCCGATGCCTATCAGCGAGGCGATGATGTCCTCCAGAACCCAGCCCTCGCTGACCAGCGACCGCATGCCCTGCAGCAGGTACGTAACCGGGTTGTAGGACGCAACCGTCTCCAGCCAGCCCGTCATGAGCTCCAGCGGCACGAAGAGCGGCGTCAGGAACACGACGGGGAAGAAGATCATGAAGCTGGTGTTGACTGCTGCCGGGTTGCCCGTTTTGAGGGCTATCGCGTAAGGAAAACCGTTGTAGACCAACGCCCAGACGGCGCCGATCAGCAGGTACACGACGATGCCCACGGGACCGCTCGCGAACTCGACTCCAACGATGAACGCAAGGATGAGCACGGGGATCGTCATCGCTACGGCGAGAACCACGTCGGCAACCATGAACCCCATCAGCATCGCCAGGCGGTTGACCGGCGTGAGCGCAAGGCGATCGAAATAGCCCCCCTGTATGTCCAGCACCAGGATGTTCGCCCTGCTGAGGCCCGTAACCGCGAACAGCGTCGCCACCGGAATCTGGAACGCCTTGTAATCAAAGCCCCCGGGGAGGTTCTCCGTTACGTCCTGCAGCGCTCCCACGTTGATCACGAAGAAGAACACTGGAATGATCAGCGCGGGAATCATCGTCTCGATGTCGCGGGGAATCGACCGCAACGAGCGGCCGCCCAAGTGCAGAACGTCCCACAGGAAGCCTGCCCGCCTCGCAGTGATGCGAGCGCCGGATTGCGCAACGGCGTTCCCGGATTGTGTAACGGCGTTCAAGATGCGGCCTCCTCGTGCGCGTGCGCCGCTGTTTCCCGTGATGGCGTCTCCGCCTCCGCCTCCATGCGCGCGCCCGTCACTTGGAGGAACACGTCGTCTAGCGTTGGCGTTCGCAACGTCAGCGAGTTCACGTGTACGGCTGCCTGATTGAGCGCCAGCGCAACGTCGCTGATGAGCGCCGCCCCGTTCGTCGTCGACACGGAGATCTCGTTCTCGTAGGCGTCGACGTGCTGGACGGACTTGAGCCTGCCCAGGGCCTCTTTCGCCTGTTCCGTCTCGACGACGTTCGCAATGATGACGTCGGAACCAACGGAACGCTTCAGCTCCGCGGGCGTCCCCTCAGCCGTGAGCAGTCCGTGATTGACGATGCCGACACGCTCCGCCAGCTCGTCAGCCTCTTCCAGGTACTGCGTTGTCAGGAAGATGGTGACGCCCCGTTCCCGATTGATCGCCCTGACATAATCCCAAACCTTGGCGCGGCTGATGGGGTCGAGGCCGGTGGTCGGTTCGTCCAGGAACAGCACCTGTGGGTTGTGGATGAGCGACGCAGCGAGATCGAGACGGCGCTTCATCCCGCCGGAGTAGGTGCCGATGAAACGTTTCAGCGCATCGCCGATGTCGATGAGCGCCTCCAGTTCGGCGATTCTCTGCTCGGTCTGCTTGCGCGACAGCCCGTAGAGCGACCCCTGCAGCCGCAGCAGCTCCAGGCCCGTCTGCTTCGGGTCGAGGCCAACGTCCTGCAGCGCAGTGCCGATGCTCAGCCGAACCTGGAGAGCATCAGCAACGACGTCGAAACCGGCAACAGTAGCCGAGCCGCTCGTCGGTAGCAGTAGCGTGGTCAGAATGCGGAGCGTCGTCGTCTTCCCTGCGCCGTTCGGCCCAAGGAACCCGTATATCTCGCCGGGGCTCACGGCGAGGTCTATGCCCCTAACGGCCTTGACCTCACCAAAATAACGCTGAATCTGTGTTGCCTGGATTGCGTAGGACGTGTCACTCATTCGAACTCATTCCTTAGAGGATAGCATGCAGCAAGGTCGGGTATCATCAACCCAACGAAACTACCGGCCTCGCCGATAATCGCGCAATGGGCCGATGTCACAGGAGCATACGATGCATCCGACCGAACGACGGCGACGGCTGCGTGGGTACTTTGAGCGCGAGGGCTGCTTCCGCCCTGCGTCCGTCTTCGATCCGGTGTCGTCGCGCATCGCATACGCGCTGGGCTTCGAGGTCGGAATGCTCGGAGGGTCGATCGCAAGCGCGGCAATCCTCGGCGCGCCTGACATCGCCGTCATGACGCTCACGGAGCTGGCCGATCAAGTGCACCGCATCACCAGAGCCTCCGACATCAGCCAGCTCGTCGACGCGGATAACGGCTACGGCAACGTGCTGAACGTCATGCGCACGGTGCGCGAACTGGAGGACGCGGGCGCGTCAGGGTTGACCATCGAGGACACCCACCTGCCCAGCCGCTTCGGCTCCGGCGGCAAGGAGGAGCTGATTCCCTTGATAGAGATGGTCGGCAAGCTCCACGCGGCAGTCGAGGCGCGGCAGGACCCCGCGACGATGATCCTCGGGCGGACGCACGCCATCAACGCCACGAGTTTCGATGACGCTCTGGAGCGCGTCGCCGCGTACCAGGAGACCGGCGTGGACGGCATCTTCCTCATGGGCGTACGGGAGGAGGCGCAACTCGAGGCGATGCGCCGCGTGACCGCCCTGCCCTTCATGCTCGGCTCAACGCCTGAAGCCCTGACCACGGACGTCCTCGCGAGACACGGCGTGAAGGTAGTGCTGCGCGGCCACGGAACGTTCACGCACACCGTCCGCGCCATCTACGAATCGCTGGAGCATCAGGCCAACGGCGGCGCCTCCGCCGACCTCGCCGACCGCGAACCAACCCCGAAGATGATGGCAGCCGCCCTAGCAAGCGCAGGCTACAAAGCCACTCGTGAGGCGTACCTGGGGGGTTAAGGAGGAGTGCTAAGCAGTTCCTGTTGTGACATTCGGGCCTTGCGACAAGGCTGCCACTACAACTAGCGTGCTCCGATAGGCCATAACGCACGTCAGGCAGCGAGGAGGCGGTATGCCGCCCAAGGTCAGAGACGCAATCCGCATGGTCGAGCAGGATGGATGGCAACATGTACGGACACGTGGGAGCCACCGACAGTATCGTCATCCTGAAAAGCCAGGGACAGTTACAATAGCAGGCAAGTTTAGTAAAGACCTGTCCCCCGAGATGTGGAACGGTATCCAGAAACAAGCTGGCCTTCGATAAGGAGCCTCCGCATGAAGTACGCTATCGTCATTGAAAAAACGGGCAACGGCTACGGAGCATACGCCCCTGACCTCCCCGGATGCATCGCCGCTGCCGACACGCTCGAAGAGACCGAGGCGCTTATGCGCGAGGCCATCTGCTACCACCTCGAACTGATGCGCGAGCACGGCGACCCCATCCCTGAGCCCACAACCACCACCGCCCTCGTCGAGGCCTGACCCCTACCCTTCCTCCGCCAACTCCGGCCAGCGATGCCCCCAGAGGCGAGCGCGCTCCAGCCCCGCCAACGCCAACTCGTCGTTGAGCTGATTAAGCCCGAATCAATCGAGAGAAGGGCCGGAGGCGAGGGTTGACCTCGGCACCACAGATGTACACGATTGCGCGGGGGACGTATGAAAGCAATCGTCGTCAGAGCATTTGGCGGGCCCGAGCAACTGCACCTGGAGGAAGTCCCGGACCCCACTCCGGGGCCGGGTGAAGTGCTCATTCGGGTACACGCCGTTTCGGTCAACACGACGCTGGACGTGCAACTCGTTGCGGGCGCCTCCGGCATGGACGTAACGCTGCCGCTGATACCGGGCGTGGACCCGTCTGGAGTCGTCGAGGCTGTGGGTGAAGGCGTCACGTCGCTGAAGGCCGGTGACCGGGTAGCGGGCACGACCACGCTCGCCACGTTCGGCGGGTACGCGGAACTGGTCGTAGTCCGCGAATCGCGGGCCGGCCTCATCCCCTGTGGGGTCGACTTCCCCACGGCGACCGCTGTGCGTCGGCATTTTGGAATGGCGCACTCGATCGTCGCCGCCTCGGATCTCCAGGCAGGCGAGAGCGTCCTCGTGATGGGGGCTGCCGGTGCGCTCTCCACCTGCATCATCCAGTTGGCCAAGGAGGCGGGGGTCAGGGTGATCGCGGGAGCTGGGACTGACAAGCGCGTCTCGATAGCGATGAGCATGGGCGCCGACCATGGCATCAACTACCGCGAGAGCGACCTCGTGGATGAGGTGCTCGCAGTCACGGAGGGACGAGGCGTCGACGTGGTGTTCGAGAACGTCGGAGACCCTCGCCTCTGGCCGAAGGCCATCGAGAGCATGGCGACAGGCGGACGTCTCCTCACCGTGGGCACGCACGCCGGGGACGGCATCCTGCCTGTGGACGTCCGTCGTCTGTACCGCAACCGCCTCACGATAATGGGCGGCCTGCGGTCGGGTGACCAGCCGGACGCCTTCTATGGCGCCGCGATTCAGGGCGTCGCCGAGGGGCGCTACCGCGTCCTGATCGACCGCGTCCTACCGCTCGCACACGCCGCTGACGCGTTCAAGCTGATAGCCGACAACCAAGCCACCGGCAAGGTCATCCTGAATCCGACGTAAACCCCGGGAGCAATCACCTGCTCTTGGGAGAACATCGAGGTGCTTCTCTAGGAAGCCAGGAATCATCGCTTCGGCGGTAGCGTAGTGGTCGCCTGGGTACGCCCAGACGCCCAACTCCGGCTCCTCGACCGCGGCATTGAGACAAGATGCGTTCTGGGGGCGCACGGGCAAGCTCAGGCGACAAAGCGCACCGCGAGAGGTACCTGCGGGGCTGAATGCCGCCATCCCCTTACACCAGTCAGCTACACTCGCTATCCTGCTGTGTATGGCTGACTGGAAGAACCAACTCTACTTCGGCGATAACATCCCCGTCCTCCACGAGCACGTTCCCGACGAGAGCGTAGACCTCATCTACCTCCCCTACGTTCAACTCCAACGCCACCTACAACGTGCTCTTCCGCGAGGCGAGCGGCGGGGCTCCGCCGCTCAGAATACAGACGTTCGAAGACACTTGGCACTCCCCAATATCCCACGGCTCGGCCTGGCGGGCGCCCCAACCTTTCGTCTCGGGCCTCGCCGCAGGCGCGCCCAAGGGCTTCATCGAGCTAATGCTGTGAGTCAGGAGCAACCATGGTTAATATGATGGAGTTTACTACATATCGCCAACCGAACGGATCATATCTGCCATCCACACTTCCAATTTCTGCTAGCAAATACTTAGCCGAAATCGAGAAAAAATTTGGGCGACGGGACCATTCATTTAGCCTCCTTGGGATTGATTTCGATGCAACGCCAGGTAGTAAGCCGAGGAATTGGTTCCTTAACAGTGGCATTCCTGACAACGATCCTGAGAACCGGTCTAGGCACATCATCATTCACCTGGCTGCGAACGCAATCGGTAATCCGGCCATCGCGGAATGGCAGCCCGCACATGAATGTGTTCATTTGCTTGACCCTTGGAATCGTGCTATCGATGGGGGACCCACTAATATCTTAGAAGAGGGGTTAGCTACTTGGTATCAATGCAAGTGTGTGCCAATGATAACTGTAAATGACGACCGATACAAAGAAGCCCTTCAACTTGTAACACGATATGAGAATTACTTACCTAGTGCCATAAAGACAATACGCGAAAATGAGCAAAATAGACATGGGAAATCTCTACGAATCGGTGATATTACACCTAAAGTACTCCGAGCTTATTGCGGTGAAATAACTGAAATGGACGCAGACAGGCTATGCGAACGGTTTGAATAGAAGACCATAGAAGAGTACTGACAGCCCTCCTACGCTTCCTCCGCCAACGCGGGCCACAGATGGCCCCAGGGCCGTGCGCGTTCGATGGCGGCGGCCATCCGTAGCACGCCCACGTCGTCGTACAGCCGGCCTACGACCTGCACCGCGAGCGGCAGGCCGTTCGAGTGGAATCCGGCGGGTATGGCAGCCGCCGGGTTGTACGCGTGATTGAACGGCGTGTTGAAACTCTGCGGAGGCCTCGACCTGTCCGGCAGGCCTATCGCGTCTATGCGCTGCGCCGGGCCCATCTCCGGGCTCAGGAGGAAATCATAGTCGCGGAACCACTCCTGCACGCGCAGACCGTAGGCCCGATTGCGACGTACGATGCGGCGGGACTGCCATGCCTTCGCGTGCGGCCCCGCCTCGTACACAGGCCGAGCGACGTCGCTCAGATCGTCGAGGTGCTTCTCCAGGAATCCCGGAATCATCGCTTCGGCGGCGGCGTAGTGGTCGCCTGAGTACGCCCAGACGCCCGGCTCCAGCTCCTCCGGCTCGTCGATCGTTGGCGGATCCGCCTCGACCACGATGCAGCCCGCGTCCTCGAAGAAGCGCGCCATCTCCCGCACGAGCGCCAGTGCCTCGCTGTCCATCGCGAAGCCCCTGCCGAAGTCGTAGCTCACCGCGACGCGCAGCCCACGCGGGTTCGGCGAGGCGAACGCGAAGTAATCGGTCACCGGCGCAAGGTTCGATTCCGCGTCGCGAGGGTCGTACCCCGCCAGCGCCTGCAGGATCAATGCGCTATCGCGCACCGTTCGCGTCATGGGGCCGTTGTGAGAGCGGCCGGGGGCCGCGCGCCACGTCTGCACCGACGGCATGCGCTGATACGTGGGCTTGATCGCGAAGATGCCGTTGAGCGCCGCGGGCATGCGCACCGATCCGCCGGAGTCCGTGCCGATGGCGAGCGGGCCCAACCCCGCCGCAACCTGCGAGCCCGCGCCGCCGCTGGACCCGCCGCACGTATGGTCGAGATTCCAGGGGTTGCGTCCGGCGGGACTGATGCGATTGTCCACCGCGCCATGCAGCGCGAACTCAGGAAGGTTCGTCTTGCCGATCAGGATGCCGCCCTCGCGCCGGATGCGCCGCGCGATCTCCGAGTCAGGCTGGCGATTGTCGACGAACGCTTTGGAGCCGTACGTCGTCGGATGGCCCACCATCTCTATGCTGTCCTTCAGCGATATCGGCACGCCGCAGAGCATGCCCCGCTCCCCGGAGCCGAGCCATGCCGCCTCCGCAGTGCGCGCCGCTTCCATCGCATCGTCCGTGTTCAGAGCAAGGAACGCGTTGAGTTTCGGGTTGAGCGCGGCGATGCGGTCGAACACCTCGCGCGTCACCTCGACGGGCGAGAAGTCGCGCCTGCGGTAGCCATCGAGAAGTTCGGTGGCGGAGATCCGCCAGAAGGCTGCGTCGCTCATGCGGCCCCCAACTGCTCTCTCAGCATCGCCGACTGCTTGGCCATTGGTACGCCTGCCCAGAGCGGGTCCCGATCCTCACGCTCGATCGTCAGTTCGATGAGCACCGGCCCGTCCATCGCCAATATCCGGGGCAGACGCTCCAGCAGATCCTCGGCAGCCTCGATCTTCAGCGCATCCGCGTAGCCTGCCGCCTTCGCCAACGCTACCCAATCGAACCGCCCGGCTGCGGGCAACTGCTGATTGCCGGTGCTCTGATGCAGGCCATTCGCGAACACGAAATGGTAGAAGTTCGCAGGCGCTTGCCCCGCGATGGTGACGAGCGAGCCGAGTTGCATCAGCAGGCTGCCGTCGCCGTCCAGCACCATCACCTTCTTATCGGAACGCGCCACCGCGAGCCCCAGCCCGATGGACGACGCACTGCCCATGCACTGCGAAGCGTCGATGTGGAATATCTCGCCCTGTCCGGCCTGATGCCACGGGTAAACTGACTGCATCGTCACGACGGAGACCGCGCCGCCGCGCCCCTCCGCAAGGATGTCTATTGCCTCGTTGCGTTCCATGGCTTACAGCGTCGGCGCTCCTACGATGAGTGCGGCGGGGCCGAGCGTCTCGTGAGCATGACGATACGCCTTCTCGATGTTGCCCAGGTCGTCGGAACCTTCCAGCCGGTAACTCGGTACGCCCCAGACCTCCAGCGTCGGCTCGACCATACGCACTGCCCGGGATTTGCTCTCCTCGATCGGCAGCATCAGGTCGCGCTGATACTGCCCAACGAAGATGAACGTTGGAATCTTCGCGTCCAGCGGTATCGCCTTGATGGTGTTGATGGACGCAAAGATGCCGTTGTTCTGGATAACGAGCATCGGGTTCTTCCCGCCGATATAGAGGCCGGCGTTGATCCCCATCGCCTCGTCTTCCGTGCAGGCGGTGATGAACCGGATGCCGGGGTCGTCCTGCAGCCGGGCGATCAGCGTCTTCTGATACGAGTCCGGTATGCAGATGACGTGATCGATGCCGAGGCGTCGAATCTCGCCAACGATAGCCTCAGCGGAGACTCCCTGCGCGACTGGTTCAGCCTGTGTCATACGCTACGCCCCCGCGATGCAGGAGAGTTCAACCTCCGCATTGTGCTCGAGATCGACGCCGATGATGTTCATCGTGGGCGGCTCCGCGCCGAAGTACTCACTGGCTATCGCGATGAACTCGTCCTCGAAGTAGATGTCGTCAAGGAACACGTCGAGGCGAAGGACGTTCTCCAACGACGTATCGAATCGGTTGAGCGCCGCCTCCAGACGGCGCAGAGCCTGACGAGTCTGCCCCGCGCTATCGCCGTACAGCTCCTGCTTCACGGCGCCCGTCCGTTCGTCGGCGAGTCCCGAAGCACCGGACGCGAAGACGAGGCCATTCGCTCGAACGGCCTGCGCGCGATCTGGATCCTCTGACAGCCACGCCGTCTCCTTCTGCCCGCCCGGGTTGATCGCAACGCCGCCTATCTCCAGCAGCCCGCGCCCTCCGAGGAGCGTCCCCGCGGAGTAGGCAGCGAACGGAACCTTCCCATCGAACCGCCCCTTCAGCCAGGCGTAGTAGCGGTCTACGTCCTTGACTCGCTTCAGCGCGCAATCGGTGCGCACTAGGTCGTCCAGGCTGCCGCCCCCCTTTTCCAGGTGCGAGCGTAGCCATTCGTACGTGTAGAAGAGCTCCGTGTCGAACTGCTCCGGCACTTCCTCTGCCGCCTCTTCCTCGGTGAACGGGTTGGAGCGTCCGCGTACGCCGATGACGTAGGTGAAGTCGCCGCAGCGGGTGATGCGGGAGGCGCGTCCGCGATGCGGCTGATGCACGAACACCTGCCGTTCGAGATCAGGCGTCATCGCCATCACGACGGCGGTGAGCATATTGACGCCGGCCATCTTGCACTGCGCGCCGAAACTCACCGCCAGCTTGTGCCCCTCCTCGCCGAAGTGATCCGGCCACGTCGCCATACGCTCGAGGCGCCACGACTGGCCGGACGTGAAGTTCTCTATCCAAACGGCGGCGTCTCCCCCGTAGCCAACCTTCTCCAGCCGCAGAGCTTGCCGGCCATAGGCGTTGTTGCACTGCGCTATGGCCTGACCGTCCAACTCCGTGTCCACCTGCTCCGTCTGGATGTCGCGGTAGCCGTCGGAACTGGAGAGGAAAACGTACGGCCCATAGCGGAGCACGGCGGCCATGTGCCGGTTCCGCTCGTCAGCCAGCAGAATCTCTCTCGTGTAGCGATTCTCAGCCATGGCTAATTCTGATCCGGTCCCTGGATACCGAAGATGCGCTGGGCGCGCGCCCAAACGACCTCATGCACCAGGTCGGGATCGGTTCCGGTGAACATGCGCTCCATAGCGGGCGTGGCGTCCGGCCACGTCTGACCCTGCTCGTGAGGGTAGTCGCAACCCCAGACAACGCTGTCCCGTATGAGGAACTCGGGGTCTGGAATCATCTTCGCCCCGATGTAATCCTCCTCGAACGTGAAGCTCATGTTGTTCTTCAGATAGTGCAGCGGCGACTCCTTCAACTGATGGATGGAGTCCGGCGCGCGGTCGGCATAGCATCGCTCCATCCACTGGAACAGGAACGGCAGCCAGCCGATGCGGCACTCCGCCATTGAGACGTGGAGGTTGGGGTGTCGGTCGAACATGCCGTTGAAAACGAACTGCGCAATGTGCTTCCCCGCAGGGTTGAAGGGCACCTGCGAGAAGTGCGCCAGTGACTGCCCGTGCTCGTTCGGCGGATACGGCGTCCCTGCCGCGTCGCCGATGTGCGTGCAGATCACCGTGCCCGTCTCTTCGGCGGCGGCCCATAGCGGCTCCCACACCGGCGACCAGACGCCCTCCGCCATGTCGTTCGGACTCAGCTCGACGGCACGAACGCCCTTATCGACGAGACGGTACAGCTCGTCCACGCACGTTTCGGGGAACGCGGCGTGCAGCCACGGCAGCACCAGCAGCCGGTCCGGCGAATGAGCGCACACTTCCAGCGCCCAATCGTTGAACGCGCTATAGACCGCCTTCTCCAGATCCTTGTCCTTGAACGTCCACTTGCGCGTGTTGCCGTAGAACACGCCTGCATAGAACTCGCCGATGTCCATATGCTCTATCAGCGTCTGAGGGTCGGCCGGGGGCAGCGTGCCCTCCTCGACCACGATCGGATCGAAGCGCTTGGCATACTTCGCCCAGTCCTTGCCGTCCGCGGCGAAGGCATGGATGTCGCCTTCCCACTGCCAGGCCGTGCCCTTGTCCGACTCTACGACCTTGGGCGCAGCCTCTCGGTGCTTCGCGGCGATGCGGGACTGGATGATGTCCCGCGGATACCAGACCAGGTCTATGTGGTTATCCGCCGAGATATATTTGTATTCAGATACCGCGCCGGTGGGCGCCTCGCGGATGTTCGCGTTACGCCTGCGGGCGGTGCCGCCCAACCTATCTGCCCGAACGTTCTCCTCTGGCATCGCAACGCCGTCCTTTCGGCCCCCCGCGTCCCTCGCGGCAAGCACCCGCATCGTAGGATTTACAGCCGCATAGGTCAAGGACAGGTCCCTTCTCCCTTGAGGGGAGAAGGCTAGGATGACGGTGAGGGGGCGGGGTGTGCGCCCACCGTCGTTCCCGCGCAGGCGGGAACCTCGCATCCCCTGTCCGAGAGTGTAGCGGGGGTTCCCCCACCGGTAACGGCACGGCGGAACGGGGTAGTGCCCTTCCGTCATGCCAGCGAAGGCTGGCATCCAGGTGCGCGACAGCGCACACCCCGACGCCGCGGCACGTAGGCGGGCAATCTCACACCGTTCTCAATGGTGACATGTGTGTATCCCATGGCAACACCTTAATCTGGTGTTGCGCTTCGTTTATGAACCCAGCGAACCTCGTATCCCTGCCCCTGTCCCACCGGCTGTAACGTTGAACGTAGGCGCTCCGCCGCGACGCAGACCCACGAGCGGCAGAGCGCCAAACGCGAGACGCCGCACTCGCTAGCGCGTCGCTCTCAGCCGAGGCAGTGCCCGCACTCCTTCACATAGGCCTTTCCCGTAGCTGCCGCCTTGGCAGTCGCCCTATCTTCATACGGCCCGAACACTACGACTATTTGGTTCGGGCTCAGATGCAAGCCCCGGGCCAACGTTAGTATCAAAGGATACGGAACCGTTGAACCCGGGGCTTGAATGATCCATCATTGCGATGTATCGCGTCGTCGCACTATCAGTTCTGCTTCAAGTAGTAGATCTCCGCAGCTTGATACGCGGCGGTCCATGCTTGGGCATCCTTCCCAGTCCGATTGGGATTGCGGTAGTTGTTGATGGAGTCTCGAATAGACTTCAGGAATATGTCACCTGCCAGCCCGTCCTGAATCAGAGACAGGGGATCCAGTCCCTTTCCCCAGCCCCAACGTCCATCTACCTCCACTAACATCGCACGAAAGGAAGCCAGTATCGGGTAGAGGTACCCCGTAGGAATGTCGTACCCCGTCTTATAGCCAATGAATGGTAGGTCTTTCTGCCTCTTGCCAGACAAGGTCTTAATTCCTGAAAGAGCGCCGAATCTCCCACCGAATTTCTCGTTGTACTGATCAGGCAGGCAATACTGTAGCCAGTCCCACATGTCAAGTATGTCAGGGGCGATTTCAAGCAGTTTCACATAGGAAGGTCTATTGGAAGCAAACTGCTTCAGGCAAGTTTCCTTACCGGAGTAGGCTGTGATGGGATGGTTGCTATCGCTATACGAATCAGCGTCCAAGGCAGTTAGCATGGCGATGAACTCCCTGACATCCATAATGCCTTCGTCGTTCTCTTTCCAGCTTATCTTGTCCGCTTTTTTCTCTCCAATCGCATCCCTGAACTGGTCGAACTTCCCGTCCAGGTTCATCAGACTCTTGGAAGCCACCTGTTTGGACGTGTTTCGAGCCTCTACTACGCTAGGGATGGAGTCTTGTTCGAGTCCGGTAAAGATTTCGAGGTTGCAGTAACCTTCTTGCAAGCCTCCCTCTGCAACGACATCTTCCCGTTGATCCAGAATTGCCTGTAGTGTGTGACCGCCATCCAACACGCCGTTATATTGGCGATCCTTGAATTCCAGGGTCACTACATTGCTCCGGTTGTCCCATGAAACTGAGGACGCAACCACCGTCAACCCACGGTTATACTCAGCAAACCATTCAGGGTTATCTATCAGGGTTTGCCGAATAGCATTGGGCACTTTACCCTTATCAGTAGATTCCCGAGCGTTGATCTCTAGCCAAGCCTTCCAAGCGTCTGGAATCTGCTGGATCGGAACAACACAGTAGTAGCGTCGGAGATTTCCCGACTTGCCCTGAGGGACATACAGACGGGAGAACGAACTAGCGCTAATCGCAAAAGTACTTGAAAGCATCTACTGCTCCTTATCCGGTGCGCATCTTGCATCCGGGGAGGCCAAAGCCCCAGCCTATTGGGCCACGCTGGACCGAAACAGACCTCGATGCCACTCTCGGGCAAATCGACTGGTAAAAGCATACACGCTCCCAGCCAAAAAGTCAAGCCCTCTCCGGCAGTATTATCCGCACTATCCGACGGGACGGCCAGCCTCGATTACCGTGATACCTCTGCCCCCCAACTCAACGACAACTGCCCATTGCGCCATAGCCCTGCCGATTGCTACATTGTTCGCATACGTCGTCTATGCGAAAGCGCCCCGTCGTTCCCGCGAAGGCGGGAACCTCGCATCCCTGTCCCATCCCCAACCACCCCACGCCCCCGGACGCTCCGTACGGCAAAAGACATCAACGCGACAACTGACAGTTGCAGATATGCCTGAGAACGAGTACGATGATTCCAATGCTGCAGCAAAGGATCCGGTTCCGTCCCCCCGACGTGTGTAACCCACTTGCACACGTCACCAAGGTTCCTACAAGCGTGGCGAGGCCTACTCCTACCCGGTCCGATCCCGGGCGTAGCCAAGGTACACCACCGGAGCCTGTCCCCGTCCCAACGACTCAGTCCCGGCGGTGGCGCCACCGACCCTGGTTCCTGCCTCAGCCCCCGTCGTTCCCGCGAAGGCGGTCAGGTCCCTTCTCCCTTGAGGGGAGAAGGCTAGGATGAGGGTGAAACCCCGGCCCGCGTAGACGACAGGAAATGGAACGAAATGGAACAAAACGGAACAGAATTAAAAGTTTGCCGCTCCTGGCCACTCGTAACAAGGCCACTACAATCGAAACAAGGCCACGCCGGCCCACCGCGTACGAGTGAGCGGAGTGCCAAACGAGGCCAGGGTGGCCTCATTTCCAGCCTCGACCGTAGGAGTAAACGAGGCCAACCAGGGCCAAATGGGTCCAGGAATCAACCCCCCCCCGTCGCTCCCCTGCGTAGGCGGGAACCTCGCATCCCTGCCCCCCTTGTCCCCGTCATTCCAGCGAAGGCTGGAATCCAGGCGAGGATGAGGGTGCAGCCCCCATCGCCAACATCTACGAGAGGAATGATAGGAAATGAGCGGAAATGAGCGGGAAATAAAAGTTTTACCACTCCTACGCACTCCTGAGGGTCGTACCAACCGCGTCCGTCGTTCCCGCGCAGGCGCAGGCCCCCGTCGCTCCCCCGCGAAGGCGGGAACCTCGCATCCCTGCCCCCTGTCCCCGTCATTCCAGCGAAGGCTGGAATCCAGGCGAGGATGAGGGTGAAGCCCCAAGCGCAACGGCGAAAGTGAACGATATGCCAATCACGTACTCGACGAGCGACACCCCCGACCCCGCTGAGGTCGTTGCCCTTCTACGCGAAGGCGGCTTCAACAGGCCGATGGACGACCCCACCCGCGTGGAAGCGATGCTCCGAAACGCAAGCGTGCTGATCACCGTGCGGGATGAAGGCGCGCTCGTCGGCGTCGTCCGAGGGCTCACTGACTACGCCTGCTACGCGATCGTCACGGAGCTTGCCGTGGCGAAGACGCACAAGCAGCAGGGCGTCGGGCGCGAACTGCTCCGCCGTTTCCGCGAGGCCGTCAGCGACCGGTGCGCCATCATCCTCTCATCGAGCCAGGAAGGGCATACCTTCTACGAACACCTCGGCTGGGAGCACATGGCGCGCGCCTGGCGTCTCCCGCGTTCGAGATAGCAACCATCCACACCCCCGGGGACATTTGCGTAACTCCGGCGAGTGCAACTCGGAAGTGCGGCGAAGCGGCTGATGCGGCCAGCCGCTTTCTCCACAATCCCTCCATATTCCCTCTCTACTCTTGGGATGTCTGATAACACGCAGTAGGGAGGGATTCATGCAGAAGAGATGGACAATAGCTGCTATAGCCGTGGGACTCGTTGTGTTGGTCGTTCTCGGGGGCGTCGGCCTGGTCCGCAGCCTCGATGACTCCGAGAACCCGGCCACGACGCACGCCGAGGAATCACAACGCAATGAAGTTGCAGGTCGCGAGGCCGAAGGCTCGGAAGGTTCGGGTGAGCACGACAGCAACGAGCGCGAAGATACCAAGGAAGACGCCAGCGAAAACGAACGCGAGGGCTCCAGGGAAGATCCCAGTGGCGGCGAGGGTGAGCACGCCGGCTCGGAAGGTTCTGGGGAACACGGTGCCAACGAGCGCACGGGCTCAGGCGAATCGAGTGAGGACGATGGGGAGGAATCGGGGACCCAGTTGACCAAACAACAGACCTACGACCATCTGCGGGCTGGCTCTCGGCTCATTATCGCTTACGATCCTGCCGCCAACGTCTTCTCAGGAACTGTACGGAACATCACCGATGCCACCCTCAACCGCGTACGCATCGAGATTCACCTCTCCAATGGCATCGAACTTGGCCCTACCACTCCGGCTGACCTCCCGCCCGGCGGGGTCATGGACGTAACTCTCCCCGCTTCCGCGCAACCATTTGACACCTGGAGCGCCCACGCGGAAGTCGGCGGCGGTGACAGCGGCTCGGAAGATTCAGGCGAGCACGACAGCAACGAACGCGAGAACTCCGCGGAACGCGACGGTGACGACCGGGGCGGGCACGACGACGGCGCCTGAGGCTTCCAGCCCGTCCATAGAACTCTTACCGCTAGACTTGACGTAAGGAAGAAACGCGATCGGAAGGGCCGGACTCCCATGCCAAGCAGAATCCTCATCATAGAAGACGACCCTGACACCACCGAACTCATCCGCCTCTACCTCGTGCGCGACGGCCACCAGGTGCTGACTGCTTCCGACGGCGTCCAAGGGCTCCGGCTTGCCCAGGAGGACGCGCCCGACCTGATCGTCCTCGACCTGATGCTCCCGCGGATGGACGGTCTCGAAGTGTGCAGGCGCGTCCGGCAGAACTCCCAAACGCCCATCATCATGCTCACCGCCCGCGTTGAGGAGGAAGATCGGCTGGGCGGCCTCGACATGGGCGCAGACGACTACGTAACCAAACCATTCACCCCAAGAGAGCTTGCGGCGCGGGTGCGCGCCGTACTCCGCCGCGCGGCGCGGGACGCCATGGACAGAGGCCCTTCCTTCATCTCATACGAGGGGATCAACGTTGACATCAAGAGCCAACAGACATCCATCGACGGCGCACTGCTGAGCCTCACGCGGACGGAGTTCCGCCTCCTCGTAACGTTCTTGCGGGAACCCGGTAGAGTCTTCTCCCGCGAGGAGATCATAAGCAGAGTCTACGGTTACGATTTCGAAGGCTTCGACAGGGCAGTTGACTCGCACGTCCACAACCTCCGCCGCAAACTGAACACAGCCTCAGGGAACCTCCGCTACATTCACACCGCCTACGGCAGCGGATACCGGTTCGGCGATGCGTAACTGGCCGTTCAGCCTCCAGTTCCGCCTCATAGCGAGTTTCGTGTTGGTTCTTGCTCTCACCCTAGGCGCAGTGAGCTGGTTCGTGAGCACAGCCTTCGAAGCGGAAGCCGAGCAGCAGCAGCATGAGCGGGAAGACGTCCGCGCCGCGCGCGTCCAAGCCACGTTCGCAGCCTATTTCGACGCCCACGGCAGCTGGGAAGGCGTCGAGCCAGTGCTCGAACAGGTGAGCTTCCTCTACGGGTGGCAAATCGTCCTCTCGGACAATCATGGACGCGTCCTCGGCGATTCCCATGGCCAGGAAGCGCTTCGGGCAGGAGAAGAGCACGAGCAGAAGGCGTCTGAGTCAGGAGAAGAACACGAGCCTTCCTCCACCGTAAGCATGCCCGTCCTCAGCGACGGAGAGAAGGTGGGCAGCATACGATTCATCCTGGACGGTCCCCTCTCCGGTGAATCCCACGAAGAGCCGTCGGAATCAGACCTCATCACAAGAGTCAACCGGTCGCTCATCTGGACAGGTCTGGCCGTGGGGGGCGCCGGTGTCCTGCTGATAGCCTTCATCTCGCGCCGGGTTCTATCGCCCATCCGGAATCTGTCCGCAGCCGCCGTGCAGTTTGGAAAGGGCGACCTCTCACAACGCGTTGCGCCCGCGACTCGAGACGACGTGGGACAACTCGGCGAAACGTTCAACGCCATGGCGGAGGAACTCCAGCGCGCGGAGCTGCAGCGCCGTAATCTGATGGCCGACATCGCCCACGAACTCCGCACTCCACTCGCCAACGTTCAGGGCTACGTCGAGGCCATCGGCGACGGCATTCTACGGGCCGACGAGACCACCATCGAAACGCTCCACCGGCAGATCGCCCACCTTACAGGCGTGGTGGAAGACCTGCGGCTCCTCACATTGGCGGAAGCAGGCGCGCTTCCTCTCTATCCCCAGCCTCACGACACCAACGATATCCTGGTTGCGGCCGAAGCGGCGTTCCGCCCCCGAGCGAAGAGCGCAGGCGTCACCATCGAGGCGCACCCCTCCGCTTCACCGTTGACGCTCCTCGTCGACCGGAACCGGGTCGACCAGGTCATTCACAACCTCGTGGAGAACGCCATCCGGCACACGCCGTCAGGCGGCAGCGTGATGCTGTCGGCTGCCCGTGCCTCCGGAATGGCGCGGATAACCGTCGCCGATTCAGGCCCGGGAATTTCCCCGGAGTTTCTCCCACGTCTGTTCGACCGTTTCTACCGCGCCGACCCGTCCCGCGCCAGAGCAACGGGAGGCGTTGGCCTCGGTCTGTCTATTGCAAAACAACTGGTCGAGGCGCACGGCGGACGTCTGTGGGCCGAAAGCACGCCAGGCGCAGGCAGCCGGTTCATATTCGAACTGCCCCTCGAGGAAACCAGCATGCTCTGACGCACGCTAAGCGAGCGCCGCGCCGCACGATTACGCCCGCTCTCTACCGCAGGTTGCGGAGCGTCTTGGAGAACAGCGTCTCCCATATCCCATACGCCACGATGACGCTCCCCGCCGATGCCAGTGCGACGCGCCCCCCGAACAGCTCCGCCAGCCCCGTGATGCCGAGCACCGCAACGGGTATCAGCCCGCCCATCATCGCGTTCAGCGCCTGCACCCGCCCGCGCATCTCCGCGTCAGAGTACGCCTGGAGCGTCGCCAGGTGCACCACCGTCCGCCCGGAGTGTCCGATGCCCACCGGCAGCATCAGCAGCAACGACAGCACGTACCAGCTCGACGCCGCGAACCCAACGACGCCCGCGCCGAACAGCGTGAAGAACCCCACGAGCAGCAGCCCCTTGCGCTTAAAGTCCCCCAGCGAAGCCGCCGTCGTAGACCCAAGCAACGACCCCACGCCGAAGAACGTGAACAGCAGGCCGATGCCGTCCGCCTCGATCATGAGGAACTCCTGCGCCAGCGGCAACAGATGCTGGAACGGTTGACCGAACACCGTGATGACCAGCCCCACCAGCAGCAGGTTGCGGATGGCGGGCTCCTGCTTCACATAGCGGAAGCCTTCCAATGGCGACCCGCTGCGCCGTCGGGAGCGGGACGCACCCGCGCCGCGAACGGGTACCGCGAACATCAACACTATCGCCACGAGGTACATCCCCACGATGAGCACGTACGCCCACTCCGCGCCATAGCGCGCGAACAGGAACCCGGCCAGCAACGGCAGGAACACGCGGTTCGCATTCTGGGACATCGTGTGGAGGCCCGTTGCGTTCAGCAGATGCGCCTCGTCCACCAGCCCGCCGATGATCGCGCGCCTCGTCGGTGTGATGAAGACCATTACGGAGCCCTGAAACACGCCGATGATCGTGACGTGCCACCAGTCCACCACGTCGAGCGCCACACCCACCGCCGTAATGCCCGCGAACAGGGCCATGAGCACAGCAGCCACCATGAGGATGTTGCGCATGGAGACCTTGTCGGCAAGCGCCCCCGCGAACGGCGAGAGCAGAAGCGACGGCGCATTGTTCGCCGCGATGGCGATGCCCAGAACGATGGGCGCGCGGTCAGCCAGCTCGAACGCGAGGATGGGCCTCACCAGAACCGTCGCCTGCATCGCGCCGAAGTAGAAGAGCATCGCGATGAAGTAGCGGCGGTACGGGGGCAGCGCAAGCGAATCGAACGTCCGCAACCAACGGCGGCGTACACCTGTTGCCTCTACAGAAGAGTCCGATTCGCCGGGCATCACCGGGATACTACGCGGCATGTTCGCCATTTTCCACCACACTGCCCCCGTCTTCGTGATAAAACAGATGCTCCTGTGAGAGGCTCCGGACAGCAGACGCCAACGATGAGGAGAAGAGAACATGATTCTGGTTATCGGTGGGATGGGGTTCATCGGACTGAACACGACGCTCCGGCTATTGGAGACCGGCGAGAGCGTCGTGCTGACGCAGCACAGCGCGCACCGCGTACCGGAGGCGCTCGCCCCGGAACTCGACAAGCGCGTGTTCGTCGAGCGCCTGGACGCAACGAACGGGTATGAGGTCATGGACGTGGCGCACCGCCGCAAGGTGGACAGCATCATCTCGTTCGCCGCTCCCCCGGCGCGCGGCATCAGTCCTCAGGAGGACTACCGCCTCTACACCACCAGCCTGCAGAACATCCTGGAGACTGCGCGGGTGCTGGGCCTGCGACGAGTCTCGCTTGCCAGCTCTACGTCGGTCTACGGAAGCCTCCCCGAGGGCCCGTTCCGCGAGGACGCACCGCTGCCCATACGCTCGGGCACGCAGGTCGAGGCGTTCAAGAAAGCGATGGAGATTCACGCGTTCCATTACGCCGGACGCGCAGGCGTGGACGTAGTGGCGCTCCGCATCGCCAGCATCTACGGCCCCTACTACTACAGCATGTTCAACCCCATGAGCCGTATGTGCCACGCCGCGCTCCAGGGCAAGGAGCCCGACTTCTCCGACAGGCCGGGGGGAACCATCAACGAGGACGATGAGGGCGATTGGACGTACGTCGGCGATCTGGCGCGGGGCATCCAGATGGTGCATGCCGCAGGCAGCCTTCAGCACAACACGTACAACATCGGATCGGGAGCGGCCACGTCGACCAAGCGCGTCATGGAGGCTGTGCAGAAGGCGCTGCCGGACGCGGCCTGCTCCGCCCTGAAACCGGGACGAAGTCCCGGCAACCCACGCAACCCCGTCATGGACCTCAGCCGCATCGCCGAGGACACCGACTACGTGCCGGAGCACGACATCGACTCCGGCATAGCGGCCTACATCGAGCATCTGAGGAGCAACGCTCAGTAGCGCTGCGCCAACAGGGTTACTGAGAAGCGTCACCGGAGAAAGGAGAAGCGATGGGGATCGAAATCAATCCGTTTGAGTTGCCAGATGACCAGAAAGGGTGGCGCGGCATCGAGATAACCGGGCGGCCTCGGCGGCGCGTGATCACCGTGCTGGAGACCGACCAGGTGCTCGTGACCGCACTGCTTCAGATTCCCGGTGAGCCGGGCGTGCGCCACAGCCACGGAACCGGAGAGCTCTCCTTCCGTTGGGGCGGCGATATGACGCCATTCATCACGTGGCACCCGCCCGGCGAATGGCACGGCGGCATCGCCGAGACGCGCGCCGACAAGTCGAAAGAGGTGGCGGAGGGTCTCGCACTGCTGCGCTCCAACCTGAAGTCCGGCGCCGCCGAGGTCGAGTCGCTGCTGAACATCGCCGCAACGCTGCAGGAACAGATAGATGCGCTCCAGCATCAGGCTCGGAACGCGAAGGGACCGGCGGGCGGGCCGGCGCTGCTCATCGACCTGCTCTTCCCTCCCTTCGAGACAACGATCGATGACCCGGGCTACCCGGAGGTTCGCACCATCACCGGACAGTGGTATGACTGAGCCTGCGGGCTAGCAGCAATGATCTCGTCGGTGCAGTCGCTCCTCGCGTCCCGACATCGCCTCTTCTACGGCTGGCGAATGGTGATTGGCGCGTTCTTCAGCCAGAGCATGCACTCGTCGTTGCTCTTCCTTTCGCAGGGACTCTATGTAGTCGAGTTCGAAGCCGCGTTCGCGTGGAGCCGGGGCGCCATCGCATGGGCCTTCGGAATGCTGCGCATCGAGACGGGATTTCTGGGCCCGGTGCAGGGCATTATGATTGACCGTTTTGGCCCGCGGCCGGTCATGAGAATCGGCACGCTCCTTTTCGGAGGCGGGCTCATCCTGATGGGGCAGATCAACGAGCTCTGGCACCTGTTCGTCGCGCTCAGCATCATCGCAATGGGCACCAGCATGGCAGGGTTCCTCACGGTCAACACAACGATAGCGCACTGGTTCATCCGCAAGCGAGCAAGGGCCATGTCGCTAACGTCCATCGGCTTTGCTTCCGGCGCGCTCCTGGCTCCGGCGGTGGCGTGGTCCATCACGACCTTTGGCTGGCGCGACACGGCCGTGATCTCCGGCGTGGCGGCAATATGCGTCGGGCTTCCTGCCGCGCAACTCTTCCGGTCGCGTCCGGAGGACATGGGGTTGTATCCGGACGGCGACAGCGCCGAGGAGGCAGCACGCAGAGCCGCCGCCCGGCATGCGGTCGGGGACGATTACGATTTCACCGCCCGGGAAGCAGCCCGCGACCGCTCGTTCTGGCTGGTCTCCGTGGGGCACGGCCTGGCGCTGCTCGTCGTGGGCACGGTCCCCTTGCACCTGGTTCCGCACCTGGTGGAGAGCAACGGTTGGAGCGTCACCCAGGCGTCACTCATCTTTCCCGGCCTGATGGTGGCGCAGATCACCGGGCAGATCACCGGAGGCATTCTGGGCGACCTTCACTCCAAGCGAATGGTGGCCGGCGCCGCCATGCTTGGCCACGGCGCGGGGATCTTTATCCTGGCTTTCTCGACCAGCACGCCCGTTGTCATTATCGCCATTGGCCTGCATGGAGTGGCGTGGGGGATGCGCGGCCCTATGATGATGGCGATACGCGCCGATTATTTCGGACGCAGGAACCTCGGCCAGATCGCAGGGTGGTCGAACATGATCACTGCCGCAGGGAGCATCATCGGTCCGGTTTACGCCGGCATCATGTATGACCTTACGAACAGCTATACGTTCGCCTTTGCGACGCTGGGGGCAACGGCAACAGTCGGCTCCATCACCTTCTTCCTGGCGCGCAAACCTCCTCCGCCCAGGCGCATCGCCATTCGCTAGCGGCGGTACCGCCCGTTCGCGGGCACGGGCCGCAGGCTAGCGAGCTATGCCCTGCGCGGTGCGCTCGTCGCCCTGCGCGACGAGGCGTTCGGCGACCGACGCCAGGAGGCTGCCCATCGCCGTCTCCGACCAGAGCCACCGTTGCAGGTCGTTGTCGCGCTCGTCCGGGCGTTGGGACATGCGCGCCTCCAGGAAGAACGCCTTCATATCGTCCGCTGCGAGCCGCACGAAACGCGGGGACGCCATGCCCTCCGGCGCGAGGTCATCCGACGGATTCTCTCCCGCGGCGAACGCCTGCAGGTAGCGGACGAGGCCACGGAAGCGGCGTTGGGGCACCCCGCTCAGACCGACCATCGTGCGCCCGTCGTGCTCGTCCACCCATCGCTCATAGTAGCCACGAAGGGCGGTGATCTCGTCGGCGGGATCGGTGTGGCGGTTGGCGGCATCAGCCTGCGCCGCGCTTGCCTGAAGCAACAGCGGGGGCGCCCCGGCATCCTCCGGGAACTCCGCGAGCACGGGCGTTGCGTTCTCCTGCAAGAGGGCGAGCGCTCCCGCGATGACCTTATGCTGAAACGCAGGGTCGTCCGGCTTGCCGAGCGCGAATCCGAAGGGGAAGGGAGTCCAGAGGGCGCGCGGCGGCTTCACCCGCTGGGCGTGCTCCTTCACGAGCACAATCGCAACGGTTGGCAACCCTGTTTCCTCGATCGCCCGCGCAAGCACACTGACCGTGTGCGTGCAGTTGGGTCAGGTGGGGGTGAGGAGCACCGCGTCCGCGCTCTCGTCGAGCAGGCGTCTGCCCACCTCCGGCCCGGTCTCCTGTTCGATGCGGCGGGGGCTGCGCTGCGCGCCCATGAACGAGTAGAAGTTCTCGGTCAGTGAGCCGATCTCTCCCCGCGCCGCCAGCTCGCGGAGCCTGTCGATGGGGAATGTAACGTTCACGTCCCGCATGAACGCGGCGCGGTCGAATCCAATGCTCATGTGGCTCTGGATGATGCCGGAGGCGGGCGACGCGGAGGGTATGACGCGGTAGCTCTCGTCTCCGCCCGAGAACGGTTCATCGTCGCGCAGGTGCAGGCCAGCCGTCGTGACGAGAGCGATCCTTGCTTCTCGGAGCGGCTTGGCCATGGGCGCGCATGGCGCGTCGTCATGGTCGAACGCGGGGAAGTTGAGCATCCCCTGCCGTGTGATCTCCGGCAGATCCTCTAACCGTGGCATCGCCGCTCCCTCTGGGTTGTTTCGTTCGTAAACACTGCGTCAGCCCCGGCGAGTCTGTGCTGAGCCCACGTTGGCCTACTCGCCGCCATCGTCATCCCCGGGCGTCCGCGATTGCTTGATGCGTGACCGCTGGTGCTTCTCCTCGAGCCTCTGCTGGACGGACTGCGCCGTCGGCCTCGTCGAGCGGCGCGGGCGCGGCGGGGCGGCAGCGCGCCGCAGGATGCTCACGAGGCGGTCAACAGCGTCCTTCCGATTCTGATCCTGGCTCCTGTAACGCTGCGCCTTGATGACGAGCATGCCGTCGCCGGTGAGGCGATTGCCCGCGACGCTCCGCAGACGGCGTTTGACATCGTCGGGCAAGGCTGACGACGATGCGTCGAAGTGCAGGTGCGCGGCGGTGGCGGTCTTGTTGACGTTCTGGCCGCCGGGGCCTGAGGACGCAACGTACCGGAACTCCAGCTCGTGCTCTGCCAATTGTATGTCGTCGGTGACGTAGATCATCTCGCGCTATTCCTACTACAGGGTATCGGTTCCGCCCCAGTCCTGACAGCGGATGAGTCCACTCCGTGCGGGAAATTGGGCCATTCGGGGCCATCACTGAGGCTTCACCCTCATCATAGCCTTCTCCCCTCAAGGGAGAAGGGATCCGACCGCCTTCGCGGGGGGCACCCTCACCTTAACCCTCTCCCAGAGGGCGAGGGGGTCTGAGCACCTTCGCGGGGGCGACGGTTGGGGCGGGTTCATTACAAGTGGCCAGGAGCGGCAAACTTTTAATTCGCTTCCATTTCCTTCCATTTCGACCCATTTCCGAACCCTCACCCTAACCCTCTCCCAGAGGGCGAGGGAATCTGAGCGCCTTCGCGGGGGTGACGGTTGGGGCGGGTTCATTACGAGCGGCCAGGAGCGGCAAACTTTTAATTCGCTTCCATTTCCTTCCATTTCGACCCATTTCCGAACCCTCACCCTAACCCTCTCCCAGAGGGCGAGGGGATCTGAGCGCCTTCGCGGGGGTGACGGTTGGGGCTATCCATACTTGTGAGTCACTCCCTGTCCGATCCAGGAGTGAGGGGGGTCAACCCCTGACTCATTTTGACTCATTCCTCGTCGTGGTCGCGGGCGATGGGGGACAGGGGGGTCGACCTCTGGCCCTATTTGGCCCTGTTTGGCCTCGTTTACTCCTCGCGGCGAGGCTGGGAATGAGGCCACCGTGGCCTCGTTTGGCCCTCCGCTCACTCGTAGGCACTGGGCCAGGTGGCCCTGGTTGTGGCCTTGGTTGGCCTCGCCAGGAGTGGCCAGGAGTGGCGAAACCTTTAATTCAGTTGCATTTGGTTGCATTTCGTTGCATTCCCTATCGTCTACGCTGGGCACACCCTTGTCCCCGCCCCGTCACCCTCATCCTAACCTTCTCCCCTCAAGGGAGAAGGGACCTGAGCCTTCGCGGGAACGACGGAGGGGAACCGCCCCTGCACCCATCCCCCGTCACCCTCATCCTAACCTTCTCCCCTCGAGGGAGAAGGGACCTGAGCCTGCGCGGGGACGACGAGCGGACAGGCCCCAACCTGCTAGTATGGCCGACACACCAACAGGAACGATAGCGAGGAGAAAGCGATGACACGCAGCAGTAACGCCGTTCGCTTCGGGCTGAACCCGCGGAATCTGCCCTACGAGCGAGTGGTAGAAGTAGCCAAAGCCGCCGAGGCCGCCGGTTTTCAGAACATCTCGTTCAGCGACCGTCCGCCCGAGAACAATCTCGAAGGGTGGACGCTCGCAACGGCCGTCGCGATCCAGACGAGCCGCATCCGCGTAACGCACTCGACGCTCAACGTGCCGTTCCGTAACCCGGCGCTGCTCTCCAAGATGGCCACCGCGCTCGACGCCATCACGGGAGGCGGCCGCGTCATCCTGACGCTTGGGGCAGGTACGCAGGCAGACCACTTCACGACCTACGGCATCGGGTTCCACTCAGCCGGTGAACGAGTGGAGGGGCTGATAGACGCCATCGAGATTCTGCGCGGAACATGGGCCAACGAGCAGTTCAGTTACGAAGGCAAGCAGTACCACGTAGCGGGGGCTACCGTAACGCCCAAGCCGGTGAACGGGACGATTCCCATCTTCATCGGCGCTGCGCAGCCGCGCATGATGCGGCTAGCGGGACGCACCGCCGACGGCTGGATCCGCAACGGAGGCTGGCCCTCCGACCTCGACGCCTACCGCGCGCAACTGGATATGCTCGAAGAAGCGGCGGCGGGAGCGGGCCGCGACGGCACGAGGATCCACCGGGTGGTGAACTGCAACGCCTACGTCGGCAACGAAGACCCCGCGACGAAGCTGGCAACGACGTTCGGCAATCCCGGGGGGCTGACGGGGACGCCGGAGCAGGTGCTGGAAACGATAGATCGCTACCGCGAGGCCGGCGTGGACACGTTCCACGTGCAGTTCCAGAACGACATCATCGCTGAGCAGATTCCGGCGTTCGGGGAGCAGGTCATCGCGAAGGTCAGATAGGCGGGTTCCTCTCCTCTTCTCCCGTCAGCCGGGGCGGTGCACTTCGTGGAGCTCAACCTCGCAGCCGGGCATCATCTGTATGTGCGGGTGGCCTTCGAGCAGCGCCTGCGCCGCTTCCATGCTCTCCGTTTCCAGTATCGAGTACCCAATGATGCTCGTGTCGCTGGGCGAGTTGCCCGCGCTGGTGAATTTCTGTGCGTTTACCAACGGACCGCCCATGTCCACGAGACTATCTCCGCACCGGGCGAACCAGGCCATCCAGGGCTCCATGCCTTTCTGCATGTCCTCGGGAGTGGCGTCTTTCATGACTTCACCGAACGACACCGGCGCGTGATAGAGGACGATGTACTTTCCCAATCCGTTCACCTCGCTTTGCGTATTCGGCATCAGGCCGCTTTGAACAGCGACACATGACGCGCGGCAGCAATTCTAGGTTCTCGCATGACCGATAGATATGCGGAGATGTCCGGTCGCTAGGACTTCCTGAGCGCCCGTCCGGGGAGCGCGCCCGTGTGCTGACCCTGGTTCCAGACCGGCGTTCCGTTCACGAAGACGTACTCGATACCCGTCGCCAGCCGCTTGGGGTCTTCAAAGGTGGCCTCGGCGCGAATCGTGTCCGGGTTGAACAGCACCACGTCTGCCTTCATGCCGTTGCGCAGGATGCCGCGATCGGGCAGACCCAAACGGCGGGCCGGGGCGCCGGTCATCTTGTGGACGGCATCCTCCAGGCGGAGCGTTCCGTCCTGAACGGCTTGCCCAAGCAGATAGGGGAATGTGCCGTAAGTACGAGGATTGGGCATGTCGCCGGTCATCAGACCGTCGCTACCTGCCATCTGCGCGGGGTGCTGCATGATGGCGCGGATGTTCTCCGGGTTCCCGGTGCGCGCCACGAACGCCACGTCCAGACGTTCCTCGATGAGCAGGTCGCAGATCGTATCCACCATGCGCTTGCTCTGAGCACGAGCCATGTCCTCCAGGGAACGTCCTTCCCACTCCTTGTTCTTTGCGGAGCCGACGTGCGCGAACATGTAATCGGCTAGCGAGCCTCCCCATTGGGGGTAGACGTCGTTCGCTATCTCGTCGCGCACCCGCCTCTCGCCGATGCGTTGGAGCAACCGCGCGGGGCCGCCCTCGTGCACCCACGGCGGGATGAGCGAGAGGAGGATGGTGCTGGCGGCAGGGTACGGATACTGGTCAAACGTAACGTCGATGCCGTTAGCTCTGGCCTCGTCCACCAGAGCGATCATCTTCTCGCCCATGCCCTGCACCGGGTTGTGGTAATGGGATATCTGGACGGGCGCGCCGGACTCCCTGCCGACGGCGACCGCCTCGCGGAACGGGTCCAGCAGGCGATCGCCCAACCCGTAGCGGGTGTGGGTGACGTAGATGCCGCCGTACGGCGCGACGGCGCGGGAGACCTCAGTCAGTTCGTGCGTATCGCTGTAGACGTTGGGGACGTAGGTGAGACCGGTGGAGAACCCGAATGCGCCGTCCCGCATACCTTCCGTTGCGAGCTCCCGCATCCGGTTGAGTTCCGCGTCGGTGGGCAGGCGGTTCGCCCAGCCCATCGCTTCGAGTCGGAGCGCGGCGTGGGGAACGAAGAAAACGACGTTGCACGACGACGCGCCGTCGAACAGGTTCAGGAACGACGCGACCGATGTCCATCCGATTCCTTCGGGCGGACGGCCATTGACGGCGGCGAGATAGTCGACGAGGTGAGGACGGTTGGCGTCGGAGATAGGGGCATAGGAGAGGCCGTCCTGCCCAAGCGCCTCAGTCGTGACGCCCTGGCTCACCTTCGGCTCGTGGCGCGGGTTCGTGAGCAGCGCGAACTCCGAGTGGGAGTGCATGTCGATGAATCCGGGGCAGACGATGAGGCCCGTAGCGTCGAGGGTTCGATGCGCCTCAACGGCTGACACATCGCCTTGCATGACGGTCACCGTCTCGCCCTCGATGCCCACGGCGGCATGGAACCATGTCCTGCCGGTGCCATCGATGATCCTGCCGTTGGTTATCAGCGTGTCGAACACGATTGCCTCCGACGGCAACGAATAGAGAGTTGAGGAGCATTCAGCCGGCGTTATGCGCAGGCAACCCAGAGGCTACTACGTCACGCGGCTTGCGGACTGCGAAACCTGCACTGCGCGCTGGGCCATGATCGCCTCGGCCAGCGTGTGGAAGCGGCGGGAGACGACGTGCAGCGCACGGGCGAGGAGCACCCGGTCCATGTGAGGCTCGGCCTCGATCAGGGCGATGGTCTGCGCGCCATCGAAACGCGCGAGCGTCGCCTTCTCCGTGCAGATGGCAGTCAGCGAGTACGTGTAGGGCTCTACCAGTGCGGACCATCCCAGAATCTGGCCAGGTTTCGCCGTCGAGACCTTTCGGTGAGGCGTGTCTATGCCCACCAGGCAGGGACGTCCATGTGGAATTCGATCTCTCCCTGAAGGACGACATAGAAGTGGCTCGCCGCTTCCCCGCTCTTGAACAGGTGGTCTTTCGGCTCTGCCGTCACCATCGTTGCCAGGCTGGCAAGCCGGTCGACCTGGTCAGGCGTCAGGCCCTTGAACAGTTCGCTTTCGATCAGAGCCGTTCACTCGTCAATTCGAGCCTCCCGTACTGCGTGCAGGGCGTCCTTCCATTGTGATGCAATCACAACGGTTCGTTAAGGACTTACGCCTGCGCTCCGAGTCGTATTCTGGGCCGGGTTGGGAGGATACAGATAAGTATTCTACACGCTTTCTACACGGTGATGATGATATTGCCGATGGCGGTGTTGCTCTCCTGCAATTCGTGAGCGGCTGCGATCTCGCTGAGGGGCATCGTCGCGGCGATGGGGTGCGTGAGCGCGCCGGTCGAGATGGCGCTGGTGATGTCCTCCACGGCTTGGCGCTTGGCCTGCTCCGGCTCCGAGTACACGAGCACAAAGTGAACCGTGACGTTCTTCCGTGAGAACGCCTGGTACTCCACCGCCGGTTCGCGGTGGCCGGTGGAGGCGTAGCAGCCGATCGCGCCGTTGAGTTTGAGCGCACGCTGGTTCACTGCGATGTTGCCGCCGAAATCGACCTCGACGATGCGCTCGACGCCCTCGCCGCCGGTCAGTTCGAGCACGCGCGCTGCGGTGTCCTCCGTGCGGTAGTTGACCGTATGGTCCGCGCCGGAGTGCCTGGCATGCGCCGCCTTCTCGTCGGAGCTGACGGTGGCTATGACTGTCGCGCCTCCCCACTTGGCAAGCTGGATGGCGTAGTGGCCAACAGCGCCCGCGCCGCCGGTAACGAGGACGGTGAAGCCCTGAACCGGCCCGCTGGCGAACAGACAGCGATGGGCAGTCATGGCGGGGATGCCGATGCAGGCGCCCTCCTCGAAACTCACGTTTTCCGCGAGGGGCACGGCGTGCTCGGATGGCAATGCGATGTACTCGGCGGCTGTGCCGAACGGCCTCTGCCATTGGCCTTCGAACAGCCACACGCGTTGGCCTACGCGGGAAGCGTCGACGCCTGTGCCGACCGCCTCAATCGTCCCTGCGCCGTCGCTGTGCGGAACGATCCGGGGGAATGGCATCTGCGGGCCGCGAGAGCCGGTGCGGGACTTCCAGTCGGAAGGGTTGACGCCTGACGCGCGCACGCGAACCAGCACCTCTCCGGGCGCTGCTTCCGGGTCAGGGAGGTCTCCGACGTGAAACACCTCACTCGCGGGGCCGTACTGCTCATACCAAGCTGCTTTCATGCTGCTGACGTCCTCTCTCTGTTGCGGGGCGTGGCTCAGATGTTGCAATCGACGCCGAACTCGGCGCATGCGTCTCTGAGCCAGTCGACGACATCGTGGTGGAGGGGTATGCCTCGCACGGAGCGTTCGTCGAGGGCTTCCCACTCGGGCTCTCCGGCGACCATCACGCGCTCGTGTCCGGCAGCGGGGGGAGTGGCCTTCAGCTCCGTGATGAAATCGTCCATGCGCGCCTTGAACTCACCGACGTCGCTGAACGCGTCGATGTCGTAGGCGGCGACGTAGTGGCGGAATATCTGGCGTCCGGAACGCATACCGTGGTCAGCGCCGGCGAGCACGGAGCAGAGGATGTCGACCGCAGCTGCGAGTCCGTATCCCTTGTGCGAGCCTGCGCCGCGATCGGTGCCGAGGGGGAGCAGCTGAAAGTCGGCGGGCACGGGCGTGGGCTCCATGATGGGCGTGCCCTCGCTGTCGGCGATAACGCCGGGGGGCAGCAGCGTGCCCATCCTGCGGGCGTTGCGCACCTTGTTGACCGGCACGACACTCGTCGCCATGTCGAATACCCACGCACGCTGGTTGAGCGTCGGGACAGCTATGGCGATGGGGTTGGTTCCCAGGCGGGGGATGCGGCCAAAGGTGGGAAGCACGGCGGGGCCTGCGGCCGTCATGCACATGCCTATCATGTCGTGCTCGAGGGCAAGCATCGCGTGATAGGCCGCCATGCCCACGTGCCCGCTGTTGAACAGCGTAACGACGCCGACGCCGCACGCACGGGCCTTCTCGATGGCGATCTGCATCGCCTTGGGCGCGAGGATGATGCCGAGGCCGCGGTCGCAGTCTATGTTGGCGGACGCGGAGCGCTCGCGCACGATCTTCCAGTCGGGCGTTGGGTTCTGCGTACCGTCGAGGTAGCGGTCGAGGTAAACTTTGAGCATGTTGGAGACACCGTGGCTGTCGACGCCGCGCAGGTCGGCAGCAATGACGACATCAGCGGCGAGGCGAGCGTCGTCCTGGGGCACGCCGGCCCTCTCGAACAGCGCGGTTACCATCTCACGGAGGGGGTCAGCCATCACGCGGACGGCGTCTTCTTCTCTGATGTGGAAACTCCCGGTCATGGCGGGCGCTTAAAGCGCGTCCAATCCGGCCTGCGCGACGGCCTCGTCCTGAGCGGGACGGGCGCCGCTGACGCCGATCGCACCGACCATCGTGCCGTCGGGGCGTCGGATCGGGAGAGCGCCCTGCCCTGGAATGAGCCTTCCGTTCTCCATCATCGCGAACGCTCGGACGACGGGCTGATCCCAGCGTTCAGCCAGCTCTCCACTGGGGGTGTCCCATGCCGCGGAGGCGGCGGCCTTGCCCTGCGAAATGGGGACGCTGCGCCAGAGCGCGCCGTCCATCCGGTGCAACGCCAGGAGGTCGCCGCGAGGGTCGAGGACGGCCATGGTTACTCTGATGCCCATCTCCTCGGCCTTGGCGCGGGCCTTGGATAACATGCGGGCTGCTTCGTCGAGGGTAAGCGGTTCCACGGGTTGCGTCCTCCTTGTCGGAGGGAGGATAGCGCAAACGGGCGCACGTTGGGGGACGGCGGGCTGGGAGGAGAGGGTCGCGATGAACAAAAAAGTGTCCTGAGCAACCAGGGCGCCCGGGCTGCCGTTCCGGGGTTCGGCTCTCCGGTTGCCCGGTTCGCCAGCCTCCCTTGGGGCTACCCAATCCTCAGTCACTCAGGACAAACGGCAGCATTACAGCATACGCAAGCATTGTCAAGTATTTTCGCAAGCAATTTCCCTGGGTTCCCGATAGAGGAACGATGGAGAGGCGTTGCTCCTCGCTACGCACCGCCCTCGCCCGGTCGATCCGCGGGCGGGGGATGCGAGGCTCCCGTCTGTGCGAGGTCAACGGGTGGACAGCGCGGGATACGACAGGACATCACGCTGTGCGGCAAGAGTGTGGAGGAGGTTCGCGAGGAACAAAAAAGTGTCCTGAGCAACCGGGGCGCCCGGGGCGCCTTCCGGGATTCGGCTTGTCCGGTTGCCCGGCCAGCGTGCCTCCCTTGGCACTCCATCCTCAGTCACTCAGGACAAGCGGCATCATACAGCGTGCGCAAGCATTGTCAAGCACCGAAAAGCACTGATGAGCAAATTGAAGCGAAACGGCAGTCCCGCTTCTGCGACAGCACTGCGGGCATCAGTCTAGCTGATGCGGTCAAGCGTCTGCTCTTCGATGTTGGGCATGACGAACGGTGGACGCCGCTCCGGGTCGACCGACACCTTGGGGTCTTTCAGATCAAGGCCGTAGAACTCCAATTGGCGGGTGCCCAGATGCTCTACTCCCCCATCGCGCAGAACGCGGAATGGAAGGTCGTGCCCGGGGTAGACGACCTCCGCCGACTCCAGCACGCGCTCGATGCTCCGGCGCGAGTCTTCCTCGTTCCAGAAGATGTTGGCGTTGATCTTGGTGACGGCCACCTGCGCATGGGCGATGCCGTCTCCGGTTACCGCGACCGGGCCCTGGAGCGTTTCGACGATGAGCGCCATCGTACCCGCCGAGTGTCCGGGCGTGTGGAGGACGCGAACGCCGGGCTCGATCTCGTAGCCGTCCTCGACCTCGATGACGTTGGAGAGCGAGTCGAGCATCGCGCTCGTCCAGCGGGGGGTTGCCCAGTCGTTGCCGTGGGGGTTGCGGACGTACAGCCGTTCCCACCGGTGAATGAGCACCTGCGCGTGGTCAAATATGTCGTAGTTCTGAGCGTGATCCCAATGCGCATGCGTCATCACGGCAACGTCGATGTCCGAGGGCTGCATGTCACGCTCAGCGAGCACGGCCAGCAACGAGCGGCGTCTGCCGACGTGTCCGGTGTCGACGATGATGTTGTGGCGGTCTCCCCTCACGAGCAGTGTGCTGCAGTAGCCGAGCGAGCCGTAGTTGGTGGTGATGGATTCCCCGTGCAGCAGAACCTCTACCGAAGGCATGGCTGATCTCCTCTTTCCGTTCTATTCCGTTTCGCGCATGCGCCTACCATCATGCGCCTACCATAGAGCAGTGGAGCGAATCGTGCCGCTCTATATGGCGCCCTCCGGAGGCGGCCTGCGTCTCACTCCCTAACCTTCCATCGGCTAAACGTTGCGCCCTTGGTATTGTCGCCAGTAGTAGGCTGCGGTAAAGTTCGCGCTCAGTACCAAGGGCGCACCAGGGAGGATTGCTGTGGCGGTTATCGATGCAGATGCCCATGTCGTAGAGTCGGAGCGTACCTGGGATTTCATCCCTGAGAGCATGCAGTCGCTGCGGCCCATCGTCCTGTACCCCAAGGAGGGCTACAAGAGCCCCTCTCCTGAGTTCTGGTATATCGACGGACGCGCGTTCACGAAGGGCGTCAACGTCGGCCTCGATACCGACGAGGCCACCCGCGAGGCGAGCGACATCGCCAAGCGCCTCGCTCACATGGACGAACTCGATGTTTCGATGCACGTCCTCTACCCCAGCATGTTCCTGCGTCCGCTGGCCACGCACCCCGAGGTGGACCTGGCGCTGGCGATGGGGTACAACCGCTGGCTTGCGGACATCCACCGCCAGGGCGGCGGACGGCTCCGGTGGGCTGTGGTGCTGCCCACTATGTCTATCGACAAGTCGATAGAGGAGATGCAGTTCGGCAAGGAGAACGGCGCCTGCGCAGTGTTCATGCGCGGCATCGAGGGTCCTCACCGGCTGAGCGACCCCTATATGCACCCGCTCTGGGAGGAGGCGCAACGGCTCGATCTGCCGGTCTGCATCCACGCAGCGACGGGGAATTTCTCCTTCTTCGACTACTTCGGGCGCGACGCCGGTTTCTCTACGTTCAAGCTCTCCGGCGTCGGCGCGTTCCATGACATCGTGATGAAAGGTGTGCACAAGACTTTCCCGGATCTGCGCTGGGGCTTCGTCGAACTGAGCGCCTCGTGGCTGCCCTACGCCATGAACGACCTGTCGCTCCGGTTCGAGAAGCGCGGGATGGCGTGGCCTGGGCGTGAGCTGCTGGCAGAGCGCAACATATGGGTCGCGATCCAAACCGCCGACAACATCGATTACATCATCGATTGCGCGGGCGACGACCACCTGGTGCTCGGCACCGACTACGGCCACAACGACACGGCGACTGAACTGAACGCGCTCCGCAATCTGCGTCAGAACGGAGGGCTCGACGACGCGGTAGCGGATAAGATTCTCGACCACAACCCCACCCGGCTCTACGCACTGTAGGCCGGTTGAAGACACGCCCGTATCGTCCCCGATCTGATCGGCGGCGGGCACATCCCCCCGCTGAACTAACGCGCCAGCCGACACACCGCGTCTGCGCCTCGTCGAGGGTCGGCCCGCGTCTCCGATAACCCCCTGCCCTCTCATACACCGGTCTCACGCTGCTATTGTCGCCGGTACGGGGCTGCGGTAAGGTCCGGACATAGTACGCAAGGCTCAACGCATGGCTCACTCGAAGGAGGATTGCTGTGGCTGTTATCGATGCAGATGCCCACGTCGTAGAGTCGGAGCACACCTGGGATTTCATCCCGGAGAGCATGCAGTCGATGCGGCCTATCGTCCTGTATCCCAAGGAGGGCTACATCAGTCCTTCTCCTGAGTTCTGGTATATCGACGGGCGCGCCTCTACGAAAGGCCTGAACCTGGGCCCTGATACCGACGCTGCCACCCGCGAGGCAAGCGACATCGCCAAGCGCCTCGCCCACATGGACGAACTCGAGGTTTCGATGCACGTCCTCTACCCCACCATGTTTCTGAATCCGCTGGCCACGCACCCTGAGGTAGAGCTGGCGCTGGTGATGGGGTACAACCGCTGGCTCGCGGACATCTACCGCCAAGGTGGCGGGCGGCTCCGGTGGGCCGTCGTGCTGCCGCTGATGTCCATCGACAAGTCGCTGGAGGAGATGCAGTTCGGCAAGGAGAACGGCGCCTGCGCGGTGTTCGTGCGCGGCATCGAGGGCACGCATCGACTGAGCGACCCCTACATGCACCCGCTCTGGGAGGAGGCGCAACGGCTCGATATGCCGGTCTGCATCCACGCAGGGACGGGCAATTTCACCTTCTTCGACTACTTCAGGCGCGATAACGGTTTCTCGGTGTTCAAGCTCTCGGGCGTTGGCGCGTTCCATGACCTCGTGATGAAGGGGATGCACAAGACCTTCCCGGATCTGCGCTGGGGGTTCGTCGAGCTGAGCGCATCGTGGGTTCCCTACGCCATGAACGACCTATCGCTCCGGTTCGAGAAGCGCGGGATGGCGTGGCCGGGGCGCGAACTGCTGGAAGAGCGCAACATCTGGGTAGCGGTGCAGACCACCGACGACATCGACTACCTCATCGATTGCGCGGGCGAGGATCACCTGATGCTCGGCACCGACTACGGCCACAACGACACAGCCTCCGAGCTGAACGCGCTCCGCAAGCTGCGTCAGAGCGGGGGGCTCGATGCCGCGGTGGTGGACAAGATTCTCGACCACAACCCCACCCGGCTCTACGCGCTGTAGGCCGATTCCGCCTCTCAGCGGGCGGCGGTGCATCCTCCGCTGAACGAACGCGCTAGCCGATATACCGCGTCAGCACCTCGTCGAGGGGGAGCACCTCGCTGTGCAGGACGTTGCGGACGATGCGCAGCGCGTAGTCCTTCACTTCCGGGGGCTCCTCTTCGCGGTGCACCATCGTGCAATCTTCAACGACGACGACCTGATATCGGAGTTGGAAGGCGTCGGCTGCCGTCCAGAGCACCGTGTTGTCCGTGGAGGCGCCAGCGATTATGACCATGTCTCGGTTCATGGTGCGGAGCACGTAGTCGAGGTCGTTATGCGAGAAGCCGCTCAGGTAGCGCTTGTACACGAGCGTGTCGCGGTCGACGGGCTGGAGTTCCGGGATCACATCGAGCGCGTCGGTGCCCTCCTTCATCATCACGCGAGACCACTCGCCTACCTGATCGCTCTCGCGGCGCATGGAGTTCACGTGGATAACGGGGATACCGGCGGCGTGGGCGGCCTCCTTCAGCCGCTTGACGTTCGCGACCATCTCATAGCCGTAGCTGCCGGGCTGCCACCCGTAGCCTTTGGCCATGTCGAGGATTATGAGGGCTGGATTCATGGGGGTTCTCCTTAAGCCAGGGTTGGGCTAACTGACCATCTGCTTGAAGCGGCGGATGGCGGCAATGTGGTCGTCCGGGGTTTCGAGACCGGCGCGCATGGTGTTGACGGAGACGTGCGTTGCGCCCAGGTCACGCCACGCTTCGAAGGCACGTGCGGCTTCGTCGAATCCGTCACGCAGGCCAACCCTCGCCTCGATGCCTACGTCGGCGGGCTGGCGGCCTGCTTCTTCGACGAAGCCCCGGAATTGCTCGATTCTCGCCCCGCCCTCGTCGTCGGGCTGTAGCTGGGGGAACCAGCCGTCGCCCAATCGCGCGATACGGCGGAGCACGGTGTCCGAACGGCCACCGCCGAACCAGACGGGGATCGGGCGCTGAACGGGCAGCGGCTTGATGCCTGCGGCGGGGACGTTATGCCACTTCCCCTGGAAGTCGACGATCTCGTTGGTCCAGAGCGCCCGCATCAGTTCGACCTGCTCCTCCGAGCGCTTGCCCCGGTTGTGGAAGTTCTCGCCGAGCCCGTCGTACTCCACGGGGTTCCAGCCGACGCCGACGCCGAGGCGCAGCCGCCCACCGCTGAGCACGTCGACCTGCGCGGCCTGCTTGGCCACGAGCACGGTCTGGCGCTGAGGGAGGATGATGACGGCGGTAACGAGTTCGATGCGGCTCGTCAGCGCGGCCAGGTAGCCGAAGGTGACGAACGGTTCGTGGAAGATGTCCTCGTGGGAGTACGGGCCCTGCCAGTCAGGCCTGCTCCGGGTGTCCGCGCCCAGGACGTGATCGAAGAACACCAGCTGCTCGTAGCCTTCATCCTCGGCGGCCAGAGCGAACGCGCGCACGGCAGCGGGATCCTCGGTGATCTCGTTCTGCGGGAAAACGACTCCTACGTGCATAACGACTCCTGGCGGTTAGTGATGGCTGGTGCCCAGCGAACACTGCAAGCCTTCGTGCGGACTGTCAAGGAGCCGACCGCTACGGCGACGGTGGGTGGGGCAGTTACGGATTGTCGTTGCTGGTCAAGCCTAGCGCAAGCGGCGCGCGCAAGCGGCTCGTTGGCCAAGTCGTGGGCGTGACGCCAGTCAGAGAGACTTGACCGCATTCTCGATGGCCGCTGTCGCATCCTGATAGTCCGTTCCGGGCGGGAAGCTCAATGGCTCCCCGAAACGGACCTCGATGCTCCCCCGCCTGAGGAAGGGGAATCGTTGGGGAGAGCCCAGCTTGTGGATGTGTAACCGGAGCGGAACGACGGGAATCCGTCCTTCGACGGCGACGAGGCCGGCGCCATTCATGAAGGGTTTGATCGGCCCTCCAACGGTGAGTTCGCCTTCTGGGTAGATCAGCACCGACCAGCCGTTATCCATAACCTTGCCCATGTTTTCGAGGCTGGGCCTGACCGAACCCTCCCTGGCGAGTGGGAAGCCGTTGCCCAGCAGAGGGTTCATGATCCACCAGATGGGGTTCTTCCAGAGATCCGCAGCCCCTGCCACGGCCATCCGGCGACGCCACTTGAGGGGGACGGCCTTGATAATCAACGGGTTATCCAGACCGAGGTTGTGATTCGATGCGAAGAGCACCGGGCCAGTGATGCCTTCCAGGTTCTCGCGCCCCACCACCTTCAGGCCATACGGAAGGGCGGTCAACGGGAACACGACCGACCGTTGGAGGAATCCGCGGGTCATGCGCCACCACCACTGCATGCCCCAACTCGGAAAACTCATCATCGGTGGGTTCTTCGACCCCTCCTCCACGAGGTCAGCGAGTTGCCGGACCGTCGTCTCCGGGCCCACCTGGTCCTCATCCGTGTAAACACCGAGCTCTGTTTCGATTGCCGACAGCAACTCGACCCGACCAAGCGAGTCGAGTTCGAGGTCGTCGCCGAGCGTCGCCTCGTCCAAGATGTCACTGAGGTCTCGTTTGCTCACCTCGCCGATGATGTGGAGGAGACCTCTTGTCCCACCTGCCGGGCTTCCGCTGGAGGTTCCTACGACCAAACTGGCCGGCTGTATCTTGCCGAGAATCGTATCAATCACGACCTGCTTCTTTACTTTGAGCGTGTGGGTGCGGGGGAAGTCTTCGTCCGGCCAGATGGTGAAGCCTCTGATCCGCTGTTGTTCGGCCAACTGGCCATTGGTCCATGAGACAGCTTCAGGGGCTGTATCAGCGTTGTCCAGGATCAAGGCAGCATGCACCTCAACCGATGAACCCTTCACCAGCCCTACCACCGTCGCATCTGTAACGTGCGGGTGCTTCGTCAGCACCGCCTGGATGTCCTCAGGGAAGACGTTCTGGCCGCTCGGCAGCACGATCATGTCCTTCATCCGGCCCTGGATGTGCAGGAATCCCTCGTCGTCGAAATATCCCAGATCCCCCGTGCGGTACCAGTCGCCATCGAAAGCCTTGGCGGTCTCCTCCGGCGCACGCCAGTAACCCGGAGTGATGTTCTCCCCGCGCACCAATATCTCACCCGCGCTGCTGATCTTTACCTCCACGTTCGGCAGCGGACGGCCCGTAGAGTCGTGGCGCCGTTCCCATATGGTGTGATTGCTGATGACGGGCGATGCCTCGGTGGCCCCATAGCCCTGTACTATCTTGACGCCGAGCAGCTCCCACTTGTGTCCGAGGTCCGGGTCCAGCGCCGCCCCGCCCGACACGATGAAGTCGAGTTTCCCCCCGAACTGCTTGTGGACCCGGCGAAACAGATGACGCCGCAGCCGGAACGGTGTCCGCTCGGCTACCTTGAGAAGCTTGCCCCACAGGGCTTCCTTACCCTGCCGGGCCACCTCCCGTTCGATCCCGTTCATCAGCAGCTCCAACCCCTGGGGGACGAGTAGCAGGATCGTGATCTTGCGCTCGCGCATCGTCCGGGTCAGAACAGCCGGCTGGCGGCTGGTTGGATACGTAACGCTGGCGCCGTGGTGCAAGGTCATGAACAGCCCGCCCATCTGCTCATACATGTGACTCAGCGGGAGGATGGACAGGAGCCTGCTCGACGGGTCACAGGAGATGTACTGGGATATCCCCTCTATGTTGGCCGTCAGGTTCCGGTGGGTAAGCATGACCCCCTTCGGGTCACCTGTCGTACCGGAGGTGAACATGATCTCGGCAAGGTCTTCCGGCTTGATGTCCACGTGCTCCGGCTCAGGTAAACCGGCGATGGAAGCTTCCAGTTCCTCGAACGCCACCTCAGGGATCCTCAGGTCTACGTCGCCTTTCGGAGTGAAACGCGATGTGAAAGCCAGCTTCGGATCCGTCCTGGATACGACCCTTGCGACGTAGTCGGGTGCGCTGCGAAGGTCGAGGGGGACCAAGATGACTCCCGCCCTGATGCAGCCAAAGAAGATGAGCACCCAGTGAGGAGAGTTGGGCCCCCAGAGAATGACCTGGTCCCCCTTCGTCAGTCCTCGGCGTTGGAGGAGGGTTGCAACCTGGCCGGACTCGTCCCACAACCGGGAATAGGTCCAGCGCAGGTACCGAAATGCTGGCTTGAACAGGAGCGCATCGCGAGACCCGTACTGCTCAACCGCTCCCCGGAGAAAGTCGACAACGGTCTCACCTCCCGCGGTACCGGACCTACGAGCACGATTCATGACTACCTCTTCCTCGTCGCTGGGGGCAGCTTAGCGGCGTTGATGTCCTCTGTGCAGGTGCGCTGGGAGAGTTCCGGCAGGTTGGCGCGGAGCCACTGTACTCACAATCGCGCGGGTCAAGTGGCATGTCGCTCAACAAGCGTACGAAGGGCTTCGCGGGGATCGTCTCGCAGGGGTAGGAAGTGACTGAAGCATATGGTATCGAAGTCGAGGTCGAGAAGCTTCTCAAGCGACCGCATCGCCTCTCCTGGCCGCTGGGGGACTCCCGCAGCGGGTGGGCTGAGCCTCCAGGCGAGCTTGTACTGCAGCGCATCCCCAATGATGATGACCCGTCTCTCAGGCAGGTGGAGCGCGATGCTGCCAGGGGTGTGTCCAGGGAGGTGGACCACACGGACTTCGATCCCGAACGGAAGGGTGTCGCCGTCCTCGAGGTGATCATCGACAGGGACGGGGCTTCCCATGAACCTCGTGAGGATGGGCTGCGCCATCGTCGCGAGCAGTTCGTTTTGAAGAGGACTCCTGGTGGGTGCCGTGCCCTCAATGATGTCCGCCTCCAGCCGATGCACGGCGACCGCGATCCCTCTTCCCGCAACCAACTCGCCGAGGCCGCCCGAGTGGTCTGGATGGGCATGGGTAACAACTACTCGCCGAATCTGGTCAGTCGATAGGCCAAAGGCCTCGAGCCCTCGCGCTATCATGCCCAAACTTCCCCGGAACCCCGCGTCGACCAGTAGGACGTCGCCATCCTCCACGAGGACAGTTACCCGCGCGCCGATGGCCCGGATCTGGAATGCCCCATCAGTGATGGGCACTGGACTGCTGAAAATCATGGCCTCTCGCTTGGGGAACTATACCCGAACTCTCGCCTGACCCCAGGATAACGTCAGCACTGCCCCCGCCGAGGATGGCAAAGAACCCTAGCCCGAGCAGCCGCGAGTGGAAGTGACAACCACAGTAACAACTAGCACAGACTTCCCCTTTACATACGAGTACATGATGGTGGGAAGTGGTGCCCCCAGCGGGATTCGAACCCGCGATCTTCACCTTGAAAGGGTGACGTCCTTGGCCGCTAGACTATAGGGGCGTGCCTGATGGAGCTTACGGATAGATTGCCAACTGCTCCAGGCCGGTGGCCTCGGGCAACCCGAACATGAGGTTCATGTTCTGCACTGCCTGCCCGGCAGCGCCTTTCACCAGATTATCCAATGCGGAGAACACGACGAGCTTGCCGGTACGACTATCCACTGTAGGATACACCAGACAGTCGTTGTTCCCCCACGTCTGTTTCGTCTGCGGAGGCTTGTCGGTGACCTTCACGAACGGCTCATCGCGGTAGTACTCCGCGTACAGCTCGGCCACGGCGGCGGACGCCTGCGCAGGGGAGTCGAACGCGCCTGCGATGAAGTCAGCGTAGACGGTATCGAGGATGCCGCGCGTCATCGGAATCAGGTGCGGCTGGAAGAGCGCCTTGGGATCGTAGCCGCTCCGCAGCCGCCGCAGCTCCTGCGTAATCTCCGGCAGGTGGCGGTGCCCGGCGACGGCATACGGCGAAACGTTCTCGTTGACCTCCGAGAAGTGCGTCGTCATGCTCAGTCCCCGGCCCGCGCCCGAGACGCCGGACTTGCAGTCCACGATGATCTGCTCGCCGATGAGACCCTTCTCGACGACTGGGGCAAGCGCAAGCAGCGCAGCGGTCGGGTAGCAGCCGGGGTTCGCAACGAGTTGCGCACCTGCGATGCCCTGCCGGTCAAGCTCCGTAAGACCGTAGACTGACGTCTCGAGCAGGTCCGGCGCGGGATGTTCGCTGCCGTACCACAGAGCGTACTCGGACGCGTCGTGCAGCCGGAAGTCCGCCGAGATGTCGACGACCTTCACGCCGTCCCGCACGAACGGGAGGCACGCCTCAGCCGACGCCACCTGGGGAAGCGCAGAGAACACCAGATCGACGCTGCGAGTGATCTCCGGTTCGATGGTCATGGCCATGCGGGAGAGGTGCGGCAGCGCGTCGCCCAGAGCTTCTCCGGCCTGACTGCGCCCGGTAACGCTGACGACCTCAGCCTCGGGGTGGCGGTACAGGATACGCGCAAGTTCGATGCCCGCGTACCCGGTTACGTTGATGATGCCGATCTTCATGACGTGCTGATCCTTGAGTTGCCTGCTGCTAGCCGAGCGGCACGAGTTTCTGGTGGTGGGGCTGGACGATGGCCTCAGCCTGGAGAGTCATCTGGCGCAGCATCTCATCCGCGCCGCACGCCGGGTTGAACACGAACTTCGTCGCGCCGGCGTCTATGTACTCGCGGAGCCGCGCCATAATCTCCTCCTGCGTACCGAGCAGGTTGATCTGCTCAGGAGTAACGTCAACGCGGCGTTGCAGAAGGAATCGCTCTTTCACCACGTCAGGCACCCTGCCGGACTCGACGATGTAGCTGCTTATCTGCAAACCGAAATGGTCGTCCGGTATCTCCCTGCCCGCCTCAGTAGCGTGATGCTGGATGCGCGCAACGCCCGCGGCGAATTCGTCCGGCGTCAGCTGGGTCGGAAGCCAGCCATCACCGAGTCGACCGGTGCGGCGAAGCCCCGCCTCCGACCGGCTGCCTATCCATATGGGCACGTTGGCCTGCTTCGGGCGCACGCCTATGGTGGCATCCGTGAGCTTGAGGAACTCGCTCTCGTAGGTAACGCGATCCTCCGTCCAGAGCCGGCGCATAACGTGGATGGCCTCGTCCAGCCGCTTGCCGCGATCGCGCTTGCGAACGCCCATCGCCTCGTATTCTGCAGGAGACTCCTGCCCTACGCCGACGCCCAGAACGAGGCGCCCGTCGGACAGCAGGTCGATGGTCGCCAGTTCGCGCGCCGCTGTGACGGGGCTGCGCATGGACATGAGCAGAACGCCGGTGCCGAACTTCAGCTTGTCGGTGCGTCCGGCGATCATGGCCATCCCCGTGATCGGATCCATGCGCCATGCGGGGCCGACGATCCGATCCGAGAACCAGACGGAGTCCCAGCCCAGATCCTGGGCGGCGTCAACGTAGGCGAGGAACGACTCGCGTCCTTCGCGCGCCATGACAGAGGCGCCTGAGAGGCCAATCTTTATAGACATGCTCTCCTGCTCCGCGCGGGGTGCCTTCGATTCTATCAGCCGTGCGTTGGCCGCGCAGAAAACCAAGCGCCCCGGCCCACTGTGTAGGCCGAGGCGCCCGTCCCATTTCCCCATTGGCAACTTCGCAAGCGAAGCATCCGACGGGGCGCACCCTGCTGCGCTGCCCGCAAGGACCCACCTTTAGGTCCCACGGGACACCGGGGGGCGACCGATACCGACCGATCGATCCCTAGCGGTGAGCAGCGGGTGACGCAGCAGTGCGAGGTAATGATGTTTTCACTACTGGATCACCCCCTTTCTGCGGCCTATCGCCGCAAGCGCATCTTAATGGGCGCCGCGCCGCTTTGCCAAGGTCTACGAGGGGCAATTCAGCCGATTTCGGCGATTTCTGTGCGCGATTCTTCGATTGTTCGGCCCGTCACCCACGCGGTCATCGCGGCGCGAGCGCCCTGCCCCGCTCTCACGAGCATCCCACGGCGAGGCCCGCACGCTTTGCAGTACAAGCCGTGCAGGACGCGCTGACGCACGAGGCGCAAGCCGCAGCCGGGGCATTCGAGGGCCGTATAACGCCGCGTGTCCGGGCGCTCGGAGGCGAGCGCCGGCGAGCGGTGCGACGTGGCGCGCGCGTCGGCTCCGAGCCTGACGGCCCAGGCGCGCCATTGCACTCCGTGCGGGCGGCGGCGGGACGGCCCAACGGCGATGTGCGCCAGTTCGTGGCGCAGCGTCGCGTGCGCCTGGTGGTCGTCGAGCCATGCGGAGAGGCGTATGAGCCTGCGGTGAACGTACGCCCGGCCCAGAAGCTTGCGCATGCGATTCGACCATTCGAGCTGCGGCGCGGGCGTGATGCCATGCTCAACGCAGAGGTCTGCCAGCAAGCGTTCGACGGAGGTTCGCGTCTCTGGGGATGTGGAGAGGATGTTGTTCATAGCGGCTTATGGCTGAGGCTTGCCGTCGGGACGCGGGTATCGTCCTTGCGCAGATACAGGGGGAGCGAGGGGCACTGCTCCCCCAGGGGGCACTGATGGCAGAGGGGGCGCAGCGCCTTGCAGACGCGGCGTCCGTGCGTGATGAGGTAGATGTGCATGTTGAGCACCCGCTCTGCCGCGATGGACTGCTCCAGCACGTCGTGGGCCTCGTTGGCTGTCACCTTCGGGCCTATGAGCGCGAGGCGCTTCGCGACGCGGTAGATATGCGTATCGACCGCCATCGCAGGTTGGTCCATCGAGAAGGAGAGCACGACGCCTGCGGTCTTGGGGCCGACGCCGGGCATGGCGCGCAGCCAGGCTTTCGCCTCTTCCAGCGGCAGATCAGCGAGGAAGGAGATGTCGAATCCGCCCGTACGCTCCCGGATGGAACGGAGCGTCTGCTGGATGCGCGGCGCTTTCTGCCGGGCCAGCCCGCCGCTGCGGATCGTCTCGGCAAGTTCGTCTTCGGGGGTGTCCAGCACGTCCTGCCAGCTCTCGTAGCGATCGGAGAGTGCTGCGAATGCGCGCTCCGCATTCAGGTCTGACGTGTGCTGCGAGAGGATAGTCCAGATGAGTTCCGAGGTGCCGTCGAGCCGTTGTCTGCGGCTGGGCACGCCGTAGTACGCCTCGAGGATGTCGTAGACCTCATCGGGCGAGAACGGTTTGATACCGCGAACGCTCCGGGGGCGAAGCACCTTGGCACGCGGACGTTTCCTAGGCGGAGGCATCGATTCCCGCGAGGTGCCCGGCCTCGTTATGCGCGGCGATGGATACGGAGTCTCCTTCAACCTCGAGCACGGTGATGGCCGCGTAGAGCGTTTTGATGCTCTCTTCCCGGTGCGCGGCGTCCGGCAGGCCGAGTGCGATGGAAGCGGCCATGCGGACGGGCGAATCGTGGGTGCCGGCAAGCACGGTGCCGTTGGGGTGCGCCTGCGCCGCCCGCGCGATGAACCGGACTATGCGGTCACGCAGCGCCGCGAGGTTCTCGCCGCCATCGAACGTCACCGTTTCGGGCGCGGTGCGCCATCGCTCGAACAGGTGAGGATCCTCGCGCACCACGTCGGCGAGGAGCGCACCCGCAAAGCGTCCGTAGTCGAGGTCGCGGAGAAGACGGCTCTGGTGGACGGGCAAACCTCGGGCGAGCGCGGTTGGTGTCACGGTCTGCAGGGCGCGCCAGGCAGGGCTGGCGTAAACGGCAGCTATCGGCTCGGCGGAGAGGCGTTCGGTGAGCGCTTTGACCTGCTCTCTGCCGACCCGGTCCAATCCGCCGCCGCCTTGCACCCGTCCCTGGACGTTCCAGGCGGTGCGGCCATGGCGCACGAACATCAATCGAAGCATGTAGCAGGATTGTAGCGCACGCCGGTACGGCTGCCGCACGGGTTCATAAGGGAAGATTCGGGGTGTTCATGCCGTGGCTGTGGGTTTTGAGCGCATAAACGCATAAAGAGGTATCGCCCAAACGTTGGCGTTACTTAAGATACTCACGGACAGCCGCACCGTACCGCGTTTCGAATTCGCTCCTCCGACGCTCGAACAGGGTTTGGAACTGATCCGACGTCAGGGAGTCGGTCGTCATGATGGCGGCGTCCTCCCGGTTGTCGGCGTAGTAGTGCCGGCGGAGGCCAACCTCGTTGAACCCGTACTTGACGTAGAGCGCCTTGGCCGACTCGTTGGAGACCCGCGCTTCCAGCGTGACCACCTGAGCGCCGCGAGCGAGGCCGAGCTCGATCGCGCCTATCAGCAGCAGTTCGCCGAGCCCCCTGCGGCGGTATGCCTCGCGGACGGCAATGGACACGATATGCGCCTCGCCTCCCATGTACCACAACCCCAGGTACCCGGTCAGGAAGCGGCGTTGGATGGGAGGCGACGGCTTATTGCGACGGAAGAGCCGCTGCAGACTGCCGGGCTTACGCTCGACCGTCACGTACTCTCCCTCCTGCACGCAAACGAGGTACTCCGCGATGCCGTTGGTGAGCTCTTTGCGGTAGGACGTGGGCGGCCAGAGCGTAGGGAACGCCTCGCGTTCCATGGACGCCACCTGGTCGATGTCGTCCATTTCCATAGGTCTCAGTGAATTAGGAAGTGTTGAATGTCCGCGCACGACGAATCCGAAGCTGTCCGAGGCCAGACGATTCTAGCACCGAGAAGCGTCATTGAGGGGCAGCTGTTTAGGTGCGTCCCGGCAGATGGAGGAGTATACTCGCGAGGCAGGTTGGCCCTCCCCTTACTCTTTCGGAGCGTCCTCCTCCCCTTCTGGTCGGCCTCGAAACGACCCCGCTCATAGATGCGAATCCTCTGGAGAATAACGAAACTGGCCGCCCTTGAACGGGGGCGGATGACTGTTGCGTGGCTATCGCTCATCATCGCCACGATTCTCTTCCTGGCCGTCCCCCGCTTGATCGAGGTCTCCATCGACACTGCGCTTGAAGACAGAGCCGGCGCTGGAACAACCGCTACCAGAGACTTGGTGATTCTGGCGCTGGTCATCGTGGCCGTTATCGCCGTGCGCGGTATCTTCAATTACATGAACCTCTATCTGTCCGAGGCTGTCTCCCAACGTGTGTCCTACCGCATACGTAATCTGCTGTACGACAAACTCCAACATCTGAGTTTCGCTTTCCATGACAAGGAGCACACGGGCAATCTGATGTCCAAATCCACGATCGACGTGGAGATGATGCGGATGTTCGTGAGCATGGGGCTTATCCGGTCAGGCCAGATCACGATGCTCACGATCGGCGCGACGACCATGATGATGCTGACCGACGTTCGGCTGGCGCTCATCACGCTGGTGTTCGTGCCCCTCATAGGCATCCGCGCGGTATGGGCGAGTACGCGGATGCGCAGGATGTGGCTGCTTGCGCAGGTGGAGACGGGCAAGCTCACGACGATCCTGCAGGAGAATCTGGCCGGCCAGCGCGTCGTGAAAGCGTTCGGCGCCGAGACCCACGAAGAGCGCAAATTCGACGGTCAGAACCTGGTGGTCTACGACCGTACTTTCGAGGCCCGTAGGGCGCAGTCGGTGAACTCCGCCATTATGCAGGTAATCTTCTGGGCCTCCTTTGGCGTCATTCTGTGGTTCGGAGGGCGATCCGTCATAGAGGGCAGCATGACCCACGGTCAGCTCGCCGGGTTCCTCCTGTACATCAGCCTGCTCGTACAGCCGATACGCATGGTTGGCTTCCTCGTCAACACGTTTGCGCGGGCGTCGTCCGCAGGCGAGCGCTTGTTCGACGTGCTCGACGCCGAGTCCCCCGTGCGGGAGAAGCCCGATGCCGTGGAGCTCCGCGATGTTCGCGGGCACGTGCGTTTCGAGGATGTCTCCTTCTCCTACGGCTCGCGGGAAGCCGTCCGAGGCATCTCCCTCGAGGTCAAGCCCGGGGAGGTCGTCGCGTTGATGGGCGCGCCCGGCTCCGGCAAGACGACGCTGATGAGCCTGCTCTCCCGTTTCTATGATGTCGACGGCGGGCGTATCACTATAGACGGCGTAAACGTTCGGGACGCCACCCTGCCCTCGCTGCGGTCGTTCATCGGCATGGTGCAGCAGGACGTGTTTCTCTTCAGCGCAACCGTCGCGGAGAACATCTCCTACGGACGCGAAAGCGCCTCGATGGATGAGATCATCGCGGCGGCAAAGACCGCCCAGATACACGACGAGATCATGAGCCTCGCCGAAGGCTACGAAACGATCATCGGCGAGCGGGGCGTCTCGCTCTCCGGCGGGCAGCGCCAACGCCTCTCCATCGCGCGCACGCTCGTGCTCGATCCGCCGATACTGGTGCTTGACGACTCAACCTCCAGCGTGGACGCCGGAACGGAGTCGCGCATCCAGGAGGCGATGGCCCAGGTAGTGAAGCAGCGGACGACCTTCATCATCGCCCACCGCCTGTCATCGATTCAGCACGCGGGAATCATCGCCGTGTTGAAGGACGGGGAGATCGCCGAGATAGGAACCCCGGAGGAACTCATCGCATCGGGCGGGCTCTTCACGCACGTCACAGAGCTCCAGTACGCCACCAACCTCAACGGCATCGCCGCATCGCGGATAGCGACGACCCAGAGGGAGGCTGCGCGATGATGATGAACAGCGGCGGGGGCGGCTGGATGATGCGGGGGCAGCAGGGCGACATCGACGAAGAGGGCATGCGCCTCTATGACCAGCGCGTCGTTATCCGCCTGCTCAAGTACATGCTTCCCTACAAGATGGAAGTCTTCCTCAGCATGCTGGGTGTGATCGTCTACACCTTGGCGACTGTGGCGATACCGGCCATCATCGCCATCGGCATAGACCGCTATGTGAACAACGGGGATCTGTCGGGCCTGAACAACCTCGCCATAATATTCGCCGCTGTGCTGGTCGTTCATTACATCTCCAACTACAGCCATCAGTTGATCCTCGCGCGGGTGAGCCAGCGCATCATCTATGACCTGCGCAACGACGTCTTCCACCACCTGCAGAATCTGCCGATGTCGTTCCACAACCGGCACAAGGTCGGTTCGCTCATGTCACGCGCGCAGAACGACATCTATCAGTTGCAGGAGTTCCTGGACATCGTCGTGCTGAGCATCGCCGACCTGCTGAGCCTGGGCGGTATCTTCGCGATCATGGTCGTAACGGACTGGGAACTCTCGCTGTTCGCGTTTGCGTCGCTGCCCGTGCTGATCTGGATCATCTACGTCTGGCAGGCGCACGCCCGGCCCGCGTTCCTCCGCGTTCGCGTCGCGATCTCCAACGTCAACGCGTCGCTGGCCGAGAACCTCGACGGGGTCCGCGTCGTCCAGAGCATGAGCCGCCAGAAGAAGAACCTCGTGGCGTTCGAGCGACTCAACCAGCGGCACCTCGACACGAACCTCCGGGCGCAGCGCCTCTCCTCGTCCCTGATGCCTGCGGTCGAGATGTTCATGTCCTTTGGCTTGGCGACGACCATCGTTTTCGGCGGTCGGCTCGTTCTCAGCAGCGCGCTCGGGGTGGGCCAGCTCATCCAGTTCACGCTCTACATCCAACGCTTCTTCGACCCCATCCGCAGCCTCACACAGCAGTTCACGCAGCTGCAACGGGCGATGGCCTCCGGAGCCCGCATCTTCGACCTCCTCGACGCAGAGGCCGACCTCTTCGACGCTCCCGATGCGCAGGATATGCCGCGGATACAGGGGGCCATCCACTACAAGAACGTCTCGTTCGCCTACGAGCCGGGCAAGCCGGTGCTCTCCAACATCGACCTCGACATCGAGCCCGGCCAGACCGTTGCGCTCGTCGGACGCACCGGCGCGGGCAAGACCACGATGGCTGCGCTGATTTCACGCTTCTACGACGTAACCGACGGCAGCCTGACCATAGACGGCCACGATGTCCGCTCGGTCACCCGTCAGTCGTTGGCCCAGCAGATGGGCATCGTTCTGCAGGAGCCGTTCCAGTTCTCCGGTTCCATCATGGACAACATCCGCTACAACCATCCCGAGGCCGGCGACGAGAAGGTGTTCGAGGCGGCGAAGGCCGTCGGCCTGCACGACCATATCCTGAGCCTGCGGGATGGCTACCAGACGGAGATGGAAGAGCGCGGCGGCAACATGAGCCTGGGTCAACGCCAGCTCATCAGCTTCGCCCGCGCGCTCGTGGCCGACCCCCGCATCATCGTGTTGGACGAGGCAACCGCCAGCGTGGACACCCAGACGGAGCAGCTCATTCAAGAGACCATCGGCCGCCTGCTTCACGGGCGCACTGCCATCGTCATCGCGCACCGGCTCTCGACGATCAGGAACGCCGACAAGATCATCGTCATGGACAAGGGGCGCATCGTCGAGATGGGCACCCACGACGAACTCGTCGCACTGGGAGGGCTCTACGCGAAGCAGTACGAACTGCACGCGCTGTTAGCCTCCACGGGCACGAAGCGGGAGTTCGCCCCCGCCAACGAATTCGACGACGAAATCGCGATATCGCCTGCGTAGCCCGCTAACGCGCCGTATCCAGGCCGCCGAGCGCGTCAGCGCCGTCTACGGCTAAACCGGAGGCGTCAGCTCGACGCCGAGCGCACGCTCGACCCAAGCGGCGGTCCTCAGCAGTTTCGCTTCATCGAACGGCGCGCAGGCCAACTGCGCGCCGATGGGCATGCCCTCGCCGGAAAGCGCGACCGGCAACGATATGCTGGGGAAGCCCGTGAAGCTCCACGGACTCTGGAATCGCGTGTCTCCCGTCTGCGTCCTGTCCGCAGGCGCAGGGCCGGAGGCGGTAGGCATCAGGAGCGCATCGACCCCGGCCAGCGAGCGCGCCGCCAGCCGTTGAACCTCCGCTCGATAGTCCGCAGCCGCCACGTACGCACAGGCGGTATGCGCGAATCCGTTGCTCAGGTACACGCTTATCTTCGGTCCGTACAGGTGCTCGTTGCCGAGGTAGAGCGGCTCGTGCCACACGGCCATCTCCGACTCCTGCATGACGCGGTGCGCCGCATAGGAGCGGGCGAAATCGATGCCCGGCGAGACCTCTTCTATCTCCGCTCCCGCCTGCGCAAGCACCTGTGCAGTCTCTTCCATGACGAGGCGCGTCTCAGCGTCCGCCTCTTCGAAGAACCACCCGCGCAGCAGCCCCAACCGAGGCGGAGCGCTATCAGCAGATGCCGCCCGAACGTAATCATCGACAGGAACGTTGGCCGAGTGAGGATCGTCCGGGTCGTGCCCCGCGAGAGCGTTCAGCAGAAGCGCAGCGTCCGCGACGCTCCGCACGAGCACGCCCACGTGGTCGAAAGACGTGGCCATCGGGATGACGCCCAAGCGTGAGAGCCTGCCGAACGTAGGCTTGAGCCCCACAACGCCGTTGTACGCCGCGGGACGCAGCACGGAGCCGACGGTCTGCGATCCGAACGCCCACGGAACCATCCGGGCGGCAACGGCAACGCCTGACCCCGCGCTCGATCCGCCGGGGGTATGCTCCGGGTTCCACGGGTTGTAGCTCGGAGCGGGGTCGCCGTCCGCGAATTCGGTCGTATGGAGCTTGCCCAGCAGGATAGCGCCCGCATCCCGCGCCAGCGCGATGGGCGCCGCGTCCTTGTCGGGAACGCGATCCGCCCATACCTTTGACCCTGCGGCAGTGCGGACGCCGGCCGTATCGAAGATGTCCTTCGCGCCGTAAGGCACACCGGACAGTAATCCTTTCGGCGCGGCGTTCTGATCGGCGGCGCGCGCTGCGGCAAGCGCCTGATTCGGAAGCAGCGTGGCCCAAGCAAGCAGACGAGGCTCGATAGCCTCGATTCGCCTCAGCAACGATTCGGTCAATTCAACGGAGGAGAGCCGCCGCGAAGTTATCTCGGCGGCGGCCTGCGTCAGCGAAAGTTCGAACGGCTCAGCCACGGGGGGCTAGCGCACGCGTTTGGTGAATCCGAACCGGACACGCTTGCCGTTGCGTATCTCGTCCTTCTTACCCATCCGCTCGATGAACTGCTCGGTCGTCTCGGCGGGTTTCACTTTCTTCGCTTTCTTGATGCGGGGCATGATTCCTGCGCTTTCACTTGAAGTTTACGGAGAGAGTATATCAGCCAGGCGGCAATGCCTGCTGCCTGGGCGGCAGGTGTCCTACGTCGTTCCATGCGACCAGCGACGTATGGCCGTGCCGGTTGCGCACCTTGGAGATGCTCGCGGAACCAAGGCCGGTGAGCATCCAGTACGCCTCGTAGGGCAGCCCCAGCAGCCTCACCACCAGCGCACGGAGCGCCGCGCCATGCCCAACGACGAGCACGTCCTGATCGGCATGACGGTGCTTGAGCGATTCGGCGAAGCCGCCCAGCCGGTCCAGCAACTCGCGGTACGACTCGCCACCGTCGGGCCGGTAGTCTAGGTTCCGCGAGCCGAGATGCACGCGCAACGGCGAATATGCGTTATCGATCTCGTTCCACGTCATGCCCTCGAACACGCCGAACGACACCTCGCGGAGGCTCTGATCGATGCACAGCTCGTGCGGGCCGGTATTGCTCGAAGCGATGATGATCTCAGCGGATTCGCGGGCGCGGGTGAGGTCGCTCGAATAGGTGGCGTGGAATGAAACATCGGCAAGCCGCGCGGCGGTTCCAGCGACCTGCTCGCGCCCGTGGCCGTGCAGCGGGATATCGGTATGACCCTGCACGCGCTGCTCCGCGTTCCATCGCGTCTCGCCGTGACGCACCAGGTACCAGTCTGCCATCGGATCAGGCTCGTCCTCGCGGCGTGGGGATCGAGCTGTCTATCGCCGCGTTGGTTCCTTCCCACCAGGAGGTCAACTCGTTCAACTCATCCATCTCTTCACCGGACAACTGCCAGTCGGCGGCTTTCACGTTCGCATCGACGTGCTCCGGGCGGTCGAAGCCCGTCAACGCCGCTGCTACTTCAGGATGCGCGAGCACCCACGCCAACGCCAGCTCCGCGATGGAGTGCCCGCGCTCGGCGGCGAACGCCTCCAGTTTCGGCACGAGACGGTCAACGCGCTCCGAACGCAACCGCGTCACGATGCCGGTGGGCACTTTCGCGGCGCGGCTTCCCTCCGGGTACGACTCGCCCAGGCGATAGGTGCCGGTAAGCCAGCCGCCGCCCAGCGGAAAGTACGCCAGCAACGATTTGCCGTACGCGCTGCAGAACGGCAGCAACTCCAGCTCCGCGTGCCGGTACAGCAGGCTGAAGTGGTTCTGTGTGGACTCGAACTCCGCTATGCCTGCCGCGCGGGACACGTCCAGCTCCTCGTGCCAGCGCCACGCGGCGGTGTTGCAGTTGCCGATGTAGCGAACCTTCCCCTGCCGCACCAGATCGTCCAGCGGGCCGATCAGCTCCTCATGCGGAACATTCGGACTGGAGAAATGCACCTGGAAGAGATCGAGGTGGTCGGTGCGCAGCTTGCGGAGCGCCTCCTCACACCGGGCGAAGATGCGATCGCGAGGCGTAAGGTCGCCAAGATCGCGGAAGTTGAATTTCGTCGATAGGTAGACGTCGTCGCGCTTGCCAGCCAGAGCATTGCCGAGGAAGTCCTCGCTCTGGCCCCCGCCGTAGACATCGGACGTATCGAAGAAGTTCACGCCCGACGCAACGGCGCGATGCACGACCGCCGTCGTTTCGTCCTGCGTCAGCAGCGGAGGGCCGAACGGATAGCCTCCCGCGGCGATGACTGAAATCTCCATATCGGTGGATCCGAGACGACGGTATTCCATGCTGTTACTCCGTCTGGCCGCCCTGGCCAGGGAAAACGAGCGATTTGATGACGACGGGCACTGCGCCTGACGAGGGTATCAATTCGCCGATGTCGATGAAGTCGAACTCGCGTAACTCGATGCCGTCGATGGAGATGACCGCGTTGGGCAGCTCCAACTCCTCGCGCAGATGCAGCCCCAATAGCCCGCCGATATCCCCGCTGCTCACCAGCACCAGAGGGCTGCCCTTGTCGAGCAGTCCCTGCAGACCGGACGCGATGCCGCGCGTGAACCCGTCCAACCGCTGGTACGTCGCTGAGCCGCCCCACCGGAAGCCGACCGCCACCGCTGTATTCGCGCCGTGCAGGTCGAGCCGGGTCAACCCCGCGCGTACCGCTTCAGCGATGCTGTCCGGGTCGAGGTCGTCGAGCGTCAGGTCGAGGTCCGGCGTCAGAACGGGGATGTTCCTGATGGGCACGGTCTCGATAGGTGCGATCAGGATCGTGCTCCCGCTGACCTGTACGGTGTACTGAGAAGCGCCGACCACCGTGGCCCTGATGCCCGCAGCGGGAACCATCAGCATCGCGCCCAGCTCCCGCAGCCGCTCGCGTACCGCCTTCGCCAGCAGCGGCCCCAGGTCGCCGAAGCTGCCGCGCTCGTAGCCGTAGATGAACTCCGCGACGCCGCCGGAGAAGATGACCGAGTCCACTTTGCCCTGGTAGGAGAGTTCCGGGAGGCGCAGCATGCTGCGCATCTCGTCCGTGACGCCCTGGCGCAGAACGACTTGCATGAGGCACTCCGTCATCTTTGCGACGACTGCTTCTTTCTCGCTCTCGGACAGTCGCATGCCGTTCTCGACGTTCAGGCCGGCCTCTTTCGCGTAGAAGCGACCGGCCTCCTCGATGCGCGTTATCCTGTTCTCGTCGTCGAACGCGAGCAGTCGCGCGCCCACGTCCACAGCGGTCACTTCCAGAGCGCGCCCGCCCCGGCAGATGGCAACCTTGCTGGTGCCTCCGCCGATGTCGATGTTCATCACGACGCCGTGGGTTCTCTCCGACTCGTCCACCGCACCGGAGCCGTGCGCCGCCATGGTGGCTTCCAGCCCGTCTCCCGCGCTGACCGCTACGAACTTCCCTGCGTCCTGCGCGAACAGATCCGCGATAGCCCTCGCGTTATGCCGCCGGACGGCCACGCCGGTCAGTATCAGCGCGCCGGTGTCGATCTGCTCCCTGCGCAGGTTCGCCGCCTTGTACTGAGCGTCGATGAACTGGCCCAGGCCATCGGCGTCGATGGTCGTGCCCTCGTCTACGTACGGCGTGAGCAGGATGTCCGACTCGCGAAGGATGGTGCGCTTCACGATGACGTAGCGCGTGTTCCGGCGCTCCAGTTCGAGTTCGGAGAAGACGAGGTGGGACGTCGATGAGCCGATATCGACGCCGACGCTGGTGAGATGCAGTTCCTCTTCGCCAAGGAACGAGCGGTCGGAGCCGGTGAATCCTGCACGATGAGGTTGTGTCATGTGTCTCCGGGTGGGGTGTACCGCAGGAAAGCAGCGCCTGGCGGCCTTGGCATGCCGCTGCCAAAGGTGCGCAGCCGTCCGGCGGGAAGTCCTGAGTAGGATAGATGATGAGGGCCTGCGCCACGACGTGACGCCTAGGCCAGTGTAGGAGTGCGCTCGAAACGGTGTCAAGGAAACGCAGCATCGAGCGCACGGAGTCACTGCGCTGCACATGCAACGGCGCGCCCCAACCAACGACAACTGCCCATTGCCCCATCGTCGCGCCAGCCTTACATTGTCTACATGCGTCGTTCCCGCGAAAGCACCCGTCGTTCCCGCGAAGGCGGTCAGGTCCCTTCTCCCTTGAGGGGAGAAGGCTAGGATGAGGGTGAATCCCCAAGCGCATCCCTGCCCCCTGTCTCCGTCATTCCAGCGAAGGCTGGAATCCAGGCGAGGATGAAGGTGGAGCCCCAGGGCATTTACGACAGGAAAAGCAACCAAATGCAACCAAATGCAACTGAATTAAAAGTTTTGCCGCTCCTGACCACTCCTGACGAGGCCAACCAAGGCCACAACCAGGGCCGGCTGGCCCACCGCGTACGAGTGAACGGAGTGCTAAACGAGGCCACACCGGCCTCATTTCCAGCCTCGATGATAGGAGTAAACGAGGCCAAACAGGGCCAAATAGGGCCAAGGGGTCACCCCTCCTCGCCGTTCCCGTGCAGATGGGAACCTCACATCCCCGGCCCCATCGCCACCGTCTACGAGAGGAATGATAGGAAATGAGCGGAAATGAGCGGAAATTAAAAGTTTGTCGTTCCCGTGCACTCCTGAACAGTCGGCCCGACCCAGAGGCCGCGCAGTTGCTCTACCGCTAAGCCGCGTCGAGGCGTTGCGCCCCCTCACTTGCAGGCGTAGCCTTGGCCTTGCCGGTCAGTTCGCTTGCACTGAGAGGAAGGGAGAGTAGTCATGTACGATCTGTTGATTCGGAATGGCAGGGTTGCCGACGGTTCAGGGATGCCTTCTTTCACCGCCGACGTCGGCATAGTGGACGGCAAGGTCATGGACGTCGGACGGCTCTCGGGCCCCGCCAAGCGCGTCATCGACGCAACGGGGCGTGTCGTGGCCCCCGGGTTCATAGACAACCACTGCCACTTCGACGCCCAGGTAACCTGGGATCCGCTCTGCACCTTCTCCCCTCAGCACGGCGTAACCTCCGTCATCTTCGGCAACTGCTCCCTGACGCTTGCGCCGGTGAAGCCTGAGGATCACGAGGCGCTCGCCATGATGCTCTCCCGCGTCGAGGCGATTCCCATGGAGGCCCTCCAGGAAGGCATACCCTGGGGCTGGACGACGTTCGGGGAGTACCTCGATGTGATAGACCGGCGCCTCGGCGTCAACGTCGGCGCGCTGGTCGGGCACTCCGCCGTGCGTCGCTGGGTCATGGGCGAGGACGCATACGTCCGTGAGCAGGCGACGCCCGCCGAGATGGAGGAGATGAAAGAACTCATCCGGGATTCGTTGCGCGCAGGCGCCCTCGGCCTCTCGCTCAACCGGAATCGCGGGCACATGGACCTCCTGGGGCGCCCTATCCCCGGCATCGTTCCGCCGGTCGATGAGCTGTACGAGTTGGCGACCGCGCTACGGAGCGTGGGAACGGGCATCGTGCAGTGCGGCGCGGCCTACCCGCTGGAGATACGCGACGGCTTTGCAACCAGATTGGGGGAGGAGTCCCAGCGCCCGGTCATCTACAACCAGATCGTCCATAACACGAACGAGCCGGAGCGATGGAAGATTCACCTCGAGCTCGCGGAGCGCGGTATCGCGGAGGGTCGGCAGGTCTACCCCGTCATCAACCCCCGCCCGTCGGCGCAACGCTTCACGATGCGGAACGCGCAGATATTCGACCGCATGCCCGCGTGGCGCAAGGTGATGCTCGGCTCGGTGGAGGAGAAGTCCGCGGCCTTCCGCGACGCCGCAGTGCGTGAGCAACTGCGCAGCGAGGCCGTGGCGGGGGAGAACCTGCCCACCGGCTCGCTGCCTATCGCCTGGCATCGTATCTTCATCATCCGAACGCTCAAGGAGCGCAACAGAGCGTTCCAGGGCATGAGCGTCGCGCAGATGTCCGAGGCTCAGGGCAAGGAAGTCCTCGACGGTTTCCTGGACCTCGTTCTCGATGAGGATCTCGGCACCGGTTTGCAGAACAGCCAGTCGGGAGCGGATGGCAACGTGATGGGGCAGCTTATCGCGAGCCCCTACACGCTCATCGGCCTCTCCGATGCCGGAGCGCACGTCGTATTCGAGGCGGGCTACGGCTACAGCACGCTCGTGCTCGGGCGGTGGGTGCGCGAAGAGGGCGCGCTCTCGTTGGAGGAGGCGGTGCGCAAGCTCAGCTTCATGCAGGCGTCGCTGTACGGCCTGCACGACCGCGGCCTGCTGCGGCCCGGCTTTGCCGCCGACGTGGTGATCTTCGACCCGGACACCGTGGGCACGGAGGAGCCGGACGAGGTGAACGACCTCCCCGGCGGGCTGATGCGGCTGCGCCAGAAAGCGACAGGCGTGGACTACACCATCGTCAACGGCGAGGTGCTGCTGGAGGAGGGGGAGCACACGGGGGCATACCCCGGGCGCGTGCTCCGCAGCAAAGCCCCCGTCATGGCCTAGTACGGCAGGGAGATCAGGAGGCGAAGATGGCAAGCGAGATGGCAACGCTGGCGGGCGGCTGTTTCTGGTGCCTGGAAGCAGTCTACGAACAGCTGCGCGGCGTCGAGAAAGTCGTCAACGGCTATACCGGCGGAAGCGTCGAGAATCCGACGTACCAGGCGGTCTGTAGCGGAAGAACCGGCCACGCAGAGGCGGTGCAGCTGACGTTCGACCCGGATGTGGTGTCGTACCGGGAACTCGTCGAGCTGTTCTTCACGATCCACGACCCGACGACGCTCAACCGCCAGGGTTATGACGCGGGCACGCAGTACCGCTCCGCCATCTACTACCACGACGACGCCCAACGCGCGGTCGCTGAAGAGGTCATCGCTGACCTCACGGCGCGCCGCGTCTGGCGCGAAACCATCGTGACCGAGGTAGCACCGCTGGCGACGTTCTACGACGCGGAGGAGTACCACCAGCAGTACTACCGGCGCAATCCGGATCAGGGGTACTGCCAGGTGATCATCGCGCCCAAGGTCGCCAAACTGCGCAAGGAGCATCTGGCGGCGCTGAAGGCCTAAAACGCCCGAACTGAAAGACCCTCGGCAGGCTCCACGGCGTTGACCCGCTGCGGAAGCGCCACGGATACTCGCAAGAGGCCGCCGTATCACGCGGCCTCGGAACCCACATACACTAGGAGGAGTTATGGCAGTTACAAGATCGGCGCACGGCGTTTGGAACGGCGACCTGATGTCAGGCACAGGCAGCGTCACCGCGACGTCGTCCGGAGCTTTCGATGGGCTTTCCGTCTCATGGAAGACGCGCTCGGGTGAATCGGGCGGCAGCACCAGCCCTGAGGAGCTTGTGGCAGCGGCGCACGCGAGTTGCTTCTCGATGGCCCTGTCGGCGCGTCTTGGCGGCGGCGGCACGCCCCCCACGAAGTTGGAGGTGGACGCAACCGTGACGTTCGAGCAGGTGGAGAACGGCTGGAAGGTCGCCTCCAGCGCGCTGAAAGTGGTCGGTGACGTGCCCGGCATCGACGCGGACGGCTTCGCAACCGCAGCGGAAGACGCGAAGAATGGCTGCCCGATATCCGCCGCGCTGGCGGGCAACGTGGAGCTCAGCGTCGAGGCGACGCTGGCGTAAGCATCGCCCCGCGTACTGCTGCGTCTCGACAGTATAGAGAAGGCGCCCTCTCGACGAGAGGGCGCCTTGCTGTGGTCGCGATAGGTTCGGTAGCGCCTCAGTCGACGCCCGCGAGAATGACGAACCCTTCGCGGAGTTCGGGGTCTTCCAGCGCGACTAAGCCGTCGGCAAGCACCTGGCTGATCTCATCCGGCCCTGCGTAGCCGACCTCCCTGCCGAGGAGCGCCGCCGCCTGACGGAACTCGGGGTCGGCAGCAGTGTTACGGAACGCATCGAGCCATATCTGGTAGATGTGCTCGGGCGTATCAGGGTGCATGATGAACAGCTGGCCCATCTTGTCGTTGATCGTTTCCGTTACATCGAGCAATGCCTTCTGCTTATCCGACACTTCGATGATGTCGTACACGTGCGGCGGAATCTCCGCGTTGAGGTCGTTCAGAACGTAGTTCGTGAACTCCGGATCGTCCGCAGGATCAGCGCCCCAGCGGAACACCGGCACGATGAGCTGGCCCTCGATCCACTCAGGGAAGAGGCTTCGCGCCGTGTCGGGCCCCCCTCTAGTGGATAGGTTGATCTCTCCGCGATCGAATGCCGCGGCAATATCCGAGGTGCCGCCGTAGCCGTAGACGTTATTGATCGGCCCGCCGATCAATTCAATGAACGCAGCCGCGAGCCCGCCTGAGTCACCCGGAGCCGTCGCCCCCACGCTCGCATCCTCGCCTTTCGCGACTACCTCCTCCCATGAGGTGGCGTAGCTCTTGAAGGCGTACATCGCAGCGGTTGTTTTCACGGCGGAAGCGGTGCCGATGATCTTCACCGTATTGATGTCCAGATGCTCCACGTCCGTGCCGACCAGCTCACGCTTGAAGAAGCGGGGGTGAACAACGGAGGCAGTCAGGCCGTCGGGCGCTGCGTCAGTCAGCGTTGCGCGCAAGACGCGCGCGCCGCCTGCGCCTGGGATGTTGCGCACGACGAAACTAGGGTCGCCGGGGAGGTACTTGGGCAAGTAGCGCCCCATCAACCGCGCGTACGTGTCATATCCACCGCCGGGAGAGAAGCCGACGTTGAGGACGATGCGCTTGCCGTTGAAATGCGCCTCGGCGTCAAAGCCGGGGACGGGCGTAGCGGTGGGCGCCGGCGTTGGTGTCGCAGTCGGACGCGGTGTAGCCCCAGGCGGCAGAGCCGTCGGGGTGGCGGTTGGCGCCATAGCCGTAGCCCCGGCCATGGCGGTTGGCGTAGCCGTAGGCGCCACAGGCGCAGCCGTAGCCGCAGACGTCGCGGCAGGCGGCGGCGCCGCCGTTGGGTCGTCACCACCACAGGCCACAGCCGCCAGTGCCATGACCACGAGGGCTGCGGAGAGAACCAATAACCTTTTCATCACGTAGACCCTCCAGCGAGTGATGTTATTCTCACACGGTAGAACGATAGCAGGCGAATAGGGCGTGTCAACCTCACCCTTCCGCCGAGTTCGTAATTCTCCACGCTTGACGCGTACCGGATTTGATAGTACAAGCGCGGATAAGTCCTAATGAGGCTGTATCCGCCGCCAGGCTCAGAGGAGAGCCCGGAATCTGAGGCCTTGGGAATTGGCGCTTTTATCGCTTGCCATCTGATAACGAGAATACAAACCCTAACAGCGACAACGCGCCGCCCGAGGATGCGTTCGATTGGTCTGCCGACGCCCAGGCAGAGCCGCAGGTTCGGCGGAGGCAACGATCATCCTATGCCACGCGCGACCTGACCTCCGGCGGCATCAGACGCAACCTGTGGTTCCTGGCATGGCCGCAGATGGTCGCGGGCATCTTCAATGCTTCCGACCAGATAGCGGACATCTTCTGGGCTGCGCGTACTATCGGTTTCGGGGCTATCGGCGGCATCGGGGTCGCGCAGGCTTACGCCCACCTCGTGATGATGGCGCGCATGGGCCTGGACGTAGGGATGCAGGCCGTCATCGCCCGTGCGGTGGGCGCACGCCGGATCGACCTCGCGAGCCACGCGGCCCTTCAAGCGTTCACGCTCACATTCATCCTGTCGCTCGTGCTGGTGGCGCTGGGGGTGGTGATAGCCCCCGTGCTGCTGCGGATCGTCGGCGTAAGCGAATCCATCGCCACGGTAGCAGTGGCGTACCTCCAGTTCCAGTTCGTTTCGGCGGGCGTACACAGCATCCGGCAGACCACGGGCGCAGCTCTGCAAGCTTCCGGCGATTCGTTCACGCCGATGAAGTCGACCATCATATCCAGGGTGCTGCACCTCATCATCACACCATTCCTCATCTTCGGATGGTTGGGCCTGCCGGATATGGGCATTGCGGGCGCGGGCGCGGCCAATGCCCTGGCGCAACTCGTGGGAGTGGTGTGGAATCTGTACGCGCTGGGGTCGGGCTCATCCAGGCTCCACCTTTCGCTACGCGACTACCGCATAGACCTGCCGCTCATGTGGCGGATCATCAAGATCGGAGCGCCCGCTACCGCAACGCAGATGGAACGCGGACTCTCCGAACTTGTCCTCATCCGCCTCGTCACCCCCTTCGGCGCGGCGGCGCTTGCGGCCTACGCACTGACCCGCCGTCTGGAGCGCATCACCAACATCGGCAGCCAGGGCATGGGCCGGGCCTCCGGCATTCTGGTGGGGCAGAACCTCGGGGCAGGACAGCCGGAGCGGGCGCGCCGCACCGTCAAATGGGCAGTGGCTTACGTCATTGTGATTCGCGGCAGCGCGGGGATACTGCTCATCCTGTTCCCTGCGTTCTTCGTGGGCCTGTTCAGCAACGATGTCGCTTTCGTAGCCACTGCAATCATCTGGCTCAGGATACAGGCGCTTGCGGGAACGCTCCTCGGTGGGGGGCAGGTCTTCCAGCAATCGTTCAACGTCGCGGGAGACACAATCGCGCCTATGCTCGTTACATTCATGAGCATGTGGGTTATGGAGATACCGCTCGCATTCGTCCTATCGAGATGGACGCCTGCAGGCGAGTACGGCATACCGATCGCCATCGCCATTGCGATGCTCGCCCGCTTCGCGCTCTACGGCGGCTACTACTTCACGGACAGATGGCTGCGCGTGCGCGTACTCTCGCGACAGGAGGAGGAGGGCGCACCGTCAGCGGCGCGCCCTCGTTAAAACCACCTAGTCCCAGCGGGTGTTGGGCTTCTCCTCCAAACGCCCGTCGACATACACGTCCGTCTTGCCCTGCGAGAAGCAGATATGCCCCGTGATCTTCGAGGCTTCCGCAGCGGGGTAGCGATAGGTCCATGCCACGTTTTCGGCCACTTCGCCGTTCGCCTCTACGTGGAAGTACTGCGCCTCGCCCTTGTAAGGAGATCCGATAACACGAGTGCTCGGCTGGAGCAATTCTGACCGCACGTCTTTCTTCGGCACGTAGTAGCGGTGGGGCAGCCCTGTTTCGAGAAGCATCACCGGGTGATCCGTCTCGGCGACTACGACGCCGTTCACCACGACCTTGACCTGGCGGGAACTATCGAGGCAATCCACACGGGTGTAGGGGTCCTTCGGCCCGATGAAGACCTCCTCGTCCTCTTCGAACCATCCATCCATCCTGTCCCAATAGAACGCGACGTAGTGACGAACATCGACGCAGCCGTCCAGCGGCTCCCCGTAGCACCATGCTGCATTTTCGGCAACCCGCTCGCCGACCTTGACGCTCCAATACTGAGCGTCTCCCTTGATCGGTCAGTGGGTTAAATGTTCGGTAGCCTCCATCAGATCCATGCGGAGGTCGACCATAGGGAAGTAGTAGACGGGCTGGTGCCTCGTCTCATACATGATGAGCACCTGGCTGCTGTCGGCGATGGTTTCGCCGCCGAACGTAACCCTGATGCGTTTAGGCGTCGGCTCCATGAAGGCCACGTGCTCCTCGACGATCTTCGTCGCTCCCATCTGATATGCCTTGAATGCCTGGGTCATTACTTATGCTCCTTTGGATGAACCCGCCTCTCTCAGCTTATGGTTCACACTCTAGGCGGGGTAGACCGCCTGCCCGCCCAGCTGAGGCCACGCCGCAGGCGCGCCTGCCTTCTCCAGCCGCTCTTCTATCGGCAGCGACTCGTCCCAGTTGTACGCGATGAACCGGCGTCCGTTGACCCCGGATGAAGCGTCCGATGCGAGCCACACCACCGGCACGCGCATCACGTCCGGTTGGATCAGCTTGGCGCGGTCGAAATCCGTGTCCGGCGGCAACAGGTTCGTGTTCACCGGCCCTCCGGGTACGAGCACGTTCGCAGTGACGCCGGTGCCCTCCAATTCGCCCGCCATCGTAGCCACGAGCGCCTCGTGCCCTGCCTTGGACGGTCCGTACGGAGTCATGTTGACGCGAATCATCGTGTCGAGGCTGGTCGTTACACCGATGATGCGGCCCCAGCCCTGCGCCATCATGTGCCCCACTGCCGCGCGCGCCATGAAGAACGGCCCGCTGAAGTTCACCGCAACGACGCGGTTCCACCCGTCGGGGTTGATCTCCCACCACGGTTCGAGCGTCGCGTTGCTCATGCCCACGTTCCGTTGATTCGTGCCAGCGTTGTTGACCAGCACGTGAAGCGAACCGAATCGGTCAAGCGTGGCCTGCACGACGCGCTGCGCATCTGCATAGCTGGTCACGTCGCCGACGATCGCGAGAACCTTGTCGTCTCCGCCCGTCTCGCGCGCATCGTTAGCGCTGGCTTCGAGCGCGCCTCCGTCTATGTCCATCATCGCAACGTTCGCTCCCGCCGCGACCAGCGCGAGTGACATCTCCCGTCCCATACCGATGGACGAGCCTGCCCCGGTAACGATAATCGTCTTGCCGTCCAGAACTCTGCTAGCCACGCTGGCCTCCTTCTTCGAACCCGCTTCTCTGTGCTGATACCGCTTTCTATGCTGGGCGGATCGGGCGCCCGCCCAGTTGAGGCCACGCCACGGGCGCGCCTGCTTTCTCCAACCGCTCTTCTATCGGCAGCGACTCATCCCAGTTGTACGCGATGAACCGGCGTCCGTTGACCCCGGATGAAGCGTCCGATGCGAGCCACACCGCCGGCACGCGCATCACATCCGGCTGGATCAGCTTGGCACGGTCGAAATCCGTGTCCTGTGCCAGCAGGTTCGTGTTCACCGGCCCCCCGGGTACCAATACGTTCGCAGTAACGCCGGTGCCTTCCAATTCGGCCGCCATCGCAGCCATGAGCGCCTCGTGGCCCGCCTTGGATGGTCCGTACGGAGTGATGTTGGCGCGAATCATAGTGTCGAGGCTGGTCGTTACGCCTATGATGCGACCCCAGCCCTGCGCCATCATGTGCCCCACTGCCGCGTGCGCCATGAAGAACGGCCCGCTGAAGTTCACCGCAACGACGCGGCTCCACCCGTCGGGGTTGATCTCCCACCACCGTTCGGTGCTCGCGTTGCTCATGCCCACGTTCCGCTGATTCGTGCCAGCGTTGTTGACCAGCACGTGCAGGGAACCGAACCGGTCGAGCGTGGCCTGCACGACGCGCTGCGCATCCGCGTAGCTGGTTACGTCGCCGACGATCGGGAGAACCTTGTCGTCCCCGCCTATCTCACGCGCATCGTTGGCGCTGGCTTCGAGCGCGTCTCCGTCTATATCCATCATCGCAACGTTCGCGCCCGCCGCGACCAGCGCGAACGACATCTGCCGTCCCATGCCGATGGGCGAGCCTGCCCCGGTGACGATGACCGTTTTGCCATCCAGAACTCCATTAGCCACGCTGGCCTCCTTCCTCTGCCGCATCGCTGTGCAGCATCTGATAGATGTGCGCCGTAGCATCGGCGGGGTCGGCGGCGACGCGCTCCCCGATAAAGCGTACCCTGCCGATGGCAAGCGCTGGCAGGTCTGGCATGATGCGTCCGATGTAGTGAGGATGCTCTGCGCCGGTCAGAACGGCTCGGACGCCGGGCACACGCTCAACGGCTGACGTATCTATGCGGACGATGCGTGCGCGGGCGTATGGACTGCGCAGCACCCTGCCCCACAGACAGTTCTCTGTGCCCAGATTCGCTGCGTACTTGGGGTTGCCATTGACCCTTCCCAGCCCCTCGATCCCTGGGGTGCGTCTGCTCACTGCCCGCGTCCTCATCGAGTGCCTCCAGTTGCCCCCAGTACGACGAGCGTGAGGCTACCACAAGCCTTGCCGCGGTGCGAAACGTCACCGACGGGCTCGATGGGTCACTGCACTTCCACGCCCACTATCACAGCGGCGACCCCCATGACGACCAGTACCGTGCCGACGATGAGCAGCAGGGTGATGCGCTCGAGGCGTCGCAGGAAGAAGTGCGCCAGTATGAGCCCCACTAATGAGGTGAGCGCGAACATCGGCGAGACTACGACGACCGGGGCTTTGCTCAACGCCAGGTACAGCATCGAGACGCCCATCGCCATCGATAAGCCGCCCAGAGCCACGAACAAGGTAGAGCGGCGGGACGCTCTGCGGAGGTCGCCCGGAAGTCTCTTCACCACGAACGCTCCCATGATGAGGAATCCGAACAATGTGGTGTAGACGGCGGCGGCCAGCGGGGCAGCGATCTCCGTCACGGCCACGCGGCCGAGCGCAGGCACCGTGCCGTAGGCTAGCGCCCCGCCTACCGCTGCGAAGTAGCCGATGAGTTTAGGACGGCTGGTGAGCCATCCTCTGACGCCCGTGGCCGGTTTAGCGTTCGGGGCGCTCGGGGGAGGCGCTCCCACCGATGCCCCTCCCCGCGCCGTCACTTCACCCGTTACGACGATGATGACGCCCGCTACGGCGAGCACTGTCCCCAAGCCCACGACCCAGTTGATATCTTCGCCGAGGAAGACGACGCCTTCGAATGCGGAGATGATGGGGGACGCCGCGAGGATGGGATTCGCCCGCACCACGCCGAGCCGCTGGATGCTCATGAAGTTCAGGAACCGACCGATAGGGAAATTGATGAAGCCTATCAAGGCTAGCCCTGCGAACCCGGCAACCGTCACACCGACCAGGTCGCCGGGGAAGAGCACCAGAGCAACCGTCACCATGACGATCCAGCCGCTCACCAAGGAGATGAAATTGCCGGTGTTGGACGGAATTTCAACGAGCCCGACACGAACGAGCACCGAGCCGGTTCCGAAGCAGAGGGGAATCAGTAGCGCTATGAGTGCGCCGGTAAGTTCAGGAGACATGCACTAGCCGCAGGGCGACGCGGCTATACCACCAGGCCCGGAAGCCACGTCGCTATCTCGGGGAACGCAATGACGAGGCCTACAGCGACGATGTCGAGCAGCACGAACGGAATGCTCGCGCGGTAGAGATCAGTCATCGAGGCCTGCGGAACCACCCCCTTCAGAGCGAAGAGCATCATGCCGAACGGCGGTGTGATCGCCCCAATCGAGATGTTCATCAGGAAGAGCACCCAGAACCAGAGGGGGTCGATGCCAAGCGGGCCCAGAATCGGCACGAGCACCGGAATCGCCACCAGCATGATAGACAGCTGGTCGATGAATAATCCAAGCACCAGCACCGCCAGCTGCACGATAATCACCAGCAGGATAGCCGACAGCCCCAACTCAACGATGAAGTCGAGGAAATCGCGTGTCGCGCCCGTGAGCGCCAGCAACTGCCCCAGAGCAACTGCCCCGGTGATGATGAGAAAGATCATGCCGCCGATATAGAGAGTGCCGTAAAGGGAGTCTTTGAGCACTTTGAACGTGAGGCGCCGGTAGAGAGCCGCGACGATAAAGGCACCGATGGCTCCCGTTGCAGCCGCCTCGCTCGGCGTCGTTACCCCGAAGATGATGAATCCCATCACCATGAGCACGATGATGCCGAGGGGGCTTATCTCAGCGACGCCCCTCAAACGCAACGACCAACTGACCGACTCGGCGACGTACGGCGGCGCAAGGTTCGGGTTCAACCGCACGCGCACCCAGATATAGATGGCATACACCGTCGCCATCATGAGGCCGGGGACGAACCCCGCGATCAGCAGGCGCGCAATCGACACCTCCGCCAGACTGCCGACAAGCACCGCGAGCGCGCTGGGCGGAATGATGGCCGCCAGCAGACCGGATGACATGAGCGTGCCGAGCGAGATGCGCCGTTCGTAACCGCGCTTCTCCATCTCCGGGTAGAGCGTCGTACCCAACAGCGCCGTGTCGGCCATGCCGGCGCCGCTGAGCGTCGCGAGAAGCGTACCGGCGCCGAGTGACGTGAACAGCAGACGCGCGCGTACGCGGCCTATCCATCTGTCCATCACGTCGATCGTCAGCCCGATGACGCGAGACTGAAAGAGCACCTCCCCCAGCAGGAAGAACATCGGGATGGCGAGCAGGTTGAATGTCGCAACCGATCTATAGACGCTGCCGGGAAGCAGCAGCAGCCCCGTCGTCCCCTTCACCAGGAACAGCCCCGCGATGTTCAGCAGCGCGAAGGCGATGGCCACCGGCATTCCCGTCGCCATCAGCGCGAGCAGCAGTGTGAAAAAGGTGATGAGCGTAAGCCACCATGGGAATTCCAGACCGAAGATTTCCATGTCCTGGCGCTAGACGCCAGCCTCCTCGGTCGTCTTCCCATAATGCCTGGTACGGAATGCGGTGATGCCCATACGCAGGAACTGGAGACCGAGCAGCGTGAACCCGTAGGGAATCACCCACGTTACCAACGCACGCGGCACCTCGATCCCCGACAGAAGCACCGCCCCCGATTGAACTTCCTCAAACGTCTTCTCGAATGTCTGCCACGTCAGGATGCCGCAGACAACTGAGCTGATGAACGAGCCGATGACGTAGAGCCACAGCCGGGGCGATTCCCCCAACTGTTCCGTGATTGCAGACATCCGCACATGGCCTTCCCTGCGGAGCACGACCGGCGCAGCCAGGAAGGTGAGGTACAGGAGGCTGAATTCTGTCGTGGGCAGTGCCCAGACCAGCGGGGAGGAGAAACATACCGCATCAGCACGTTGAGGCCGATGGTCCCCGCTACGTACAGCACAATCACCGCTCCCGCGAAAGCCGAGACATCTATGACCCAGTCCAGGATGCGCGTTGCAAGCGGGTTACCCGCACGGGCTCGCCGTTGCTCCGCGGAGACGTCCAGAAACAGATCGCGGATGACGACGGGGAACGAGCGTTTCCCTCCATAGGAGGAGTCCTGAGAAGCCTCGCTCATGTTCGATTCATCGGTCATAGTTTCTCCGTCGTCACTGTCCATCTGATCAAGTACCGCATGGGGCTGCCTGATCGGCAGCCCCATGTCGTGTTCTCTGCTACTGACGATCCGGCAGAACGATGTCGTTCACGCACCGAATCGCTTCAGCAAACCGGGGCCCCAGGACAGGATCGGGCGCGATGATGAAGTCATCGATAATCTTGTTGTAATGGTCGTTAGCCCACGTCGCTGACATCTCGGCCGGCCATTCGATCTTCTCGATGCCGCGCTCTACGAGCGTTGCAACTTCGTTCTCTTCCACCGCGTTCATGTGTTCCGTCTGGAAATGTGACCCAGCCTCGACCGCATCACGAACGTACTGCTGTTGCTTCTCGGTCATCCCGTCCCATTTGGCCTGATTCACCATGATGGATATACCCCCGCCGCCCGCGAGAGAGTCGGGGTACTGGTAGTTGACCACTTCGTCCCACTTGCCGGACAGCGCACCAGCGCCGCCCCAGTACAGACCCTTGATGACGCCCTTCTCGAGCGCCGGGTATATCTCGGAGAACTGCAACGGGGCAGTGGTTGCTCCGAAAGCGTGGAGGAACGGCTGGTAGATCGTCGCAGCGCGCAGGTGCACACCGTCGAGATCCTCGAGGGTCCGTATCGGGTCTACCGTCCACAGGCGCGCGCCCCAGCCGCCCGCTATTGAGCCGACGTACTGGACACCCAGCGGCGCGTAGATCGCCTCGAGTGTGTCGAACAAGCCACACTGGACACGCGGCGTGTAGTTGTCAGCAATACGCGTGTAGTTCGCCGCGACGTTCTCGCCGAGTCCGAGCTTGGTGTGGTCTGTGTGATACGCGCCCACCGTCGCGATTGCGTCGTACACGCCGTCGCGCGTTGGTGCGAACTGTTCGAGCGAGTGCGTGACCTCCGGCCCGCCGACACGGGTGATCGTCACGTTGCCGTTGGAGAGCCTAGCTACTTCATCGAGGAAGAACTGTATGCCCTTGGATATGTCCAACACTGTTGGGAACGCGTCGATGAGCTCCAACTCCACGGGCTCGGCTTCCTCCATCATGGCCGTCGGCGTAGGCGTGGCCGGAACCGCTGTCGGCGTGGCTGTCGGGTCAGACCCGCACGCTGCGGCGAACAGGCCCAGCGCAATCAGCACGGCCATCGCCCCAAAGTATCTCTGCAACTTCATCGTTCTTCCTCCCTGGTTTTTCTGACGTTGTATCCGGGACGCCTGGGGGCCGCCTTACACGGCAACACCGGCCAGGTTGTAAAACTCCATCGAATTCTTCCAGAGGATCGCTTCCTTCTCCTCCGGAGACAGTTCGTCGATTTCGATCAACTCTTCAATCTCGTGGCGTATGCTGCCGAGGTTCACCTCGTGCGGGAAGTCGGACGAGAAGATGAACGCCTCCGGCCCTGCTACGTGCACCGCGTACGACAGCGAGGGCTCGTCGCCCTCCACGCCGACGCGGATCCTGCCCTGCCGGCAGAGCGACAACATGTAGTCGCCCACGTCCATGCCGTCAGGCAGCTTCAGCAGTTCGCCGCGCGGGTCGAACGGAGTAAACGCTCCGTAGGAGCCGTTGAACCGCTCCAGCGCCATGAGGAACCAGCCGACGCCGCCTTCCAGGAAGCCGACGCGCAACCCAGGGAAGCGCTCGAAAACGCCGTTGAACAGCATCCCTGCCAAGCCGATCATAATCCCCACCGGATGGCCGATGGCGTGCGTGGCAGCGAACACGTTCATCGTGTTCATGCCGAGGTCGTGATGCGCGCCGCCGTGCACCGCAAGCGGTACGCCCAGACGCTCCGCCTCTGCATAGACCGGCCAGTACGTCTTCGCGCCAAGGTGCGTCATCAACCCCGTCGAGGGAAGCATCGCGCCACACATGCCGAGGTCCTTCACGGCGCGACGGAGCTCTTCCACTGCGGCGTCCGGCTCCTGCATTGGAATCAGCGCCACGGGGTGCAGGCGGCTGTCCTTCTGCGAGTACGCATCAGTGATCCAATCGTTGTAGGCCTGGCACGCGTTGATCACGAAATCGTGATCGATGATCTTGCCGTAGGAGAGGCCGGCGGTCGGATAGAGGACAGCGGCCTCGATGCCCGCCGTATCCATGAACGCGCCCCAGCCGCCAACACCGGGATCCTTGAAAACGCCCTTGCTCAAGCCGAACGAGTCCTCAGGGTTCTGGGCGAGTGAGTGGTGCAGATGATCCAACTGCGGGAAGATGCCCATCAGCCTCGGGATATTCGCGTCCTTCATCGGGCTCTTCAGGTGGCGACGCAGGCCCTCAGCATCCTCGAATATATGTCCATCGCCATCGATTACGACTTCAAGATTCGCCATCATATCCTCCTCATCGCTCAACCCTTCTCTGCGTGGGCAAGCGTTTCTGCACCATAGTCTAGCACCGACCATACGAGTGCGGAATGTAGCCTTACGAGGCCATCGTGTCAAGGAATATCGGCCTGTGTTCCGTCCTTGTGCGTGCACCGGACGCTTGCTCGGTGGTAGCATCCCCACATCAAGCAAAACGAGGCGGGAGGGCGCGATGAACATCTCTCAGGTTCGGCTCATGGACTCCGATGGACATCTCCTCGAATCGAATAGCGAGTTAGGCACCTATGTGGACGACTCGATACGCGCTGTGGCGACCGGTCAGGTGCCCGCGCAGGATGGCCCCTTCCCCACCCTTGATGGGATCCACAACTTCTTCAAAGGCGAGGGAGGACGCTTCGGCGGGCCCCGGCAGATGGCCAGCGAGGAGCGCACCGGCTCCGGCGAGGACTGGTCTGCGTTCCTCGACAAGACGGGTATCGAGCAGACGGTCATCTTCCCGACGCGGGGACTTGCCGTCGGCTTCATCCAGACGCCGGAGTACGCCACCCGCCTCTGCCACGGCTACAACGACTACGTGGCCGACCGCTATATGAAGGTCGACGCGCGCATACACCCCGTCGGTCTGATTCCTATGCAGAGCCCCAGCGAAGCAGCCGCTGAGTTGCGCCGCATCGTGCTGGACCTGGGCATGCCGGGCGCGATGCTCCCCACCACCGGGCTGCCCCTGAACCTGGCGCACGAGTACTACTGGCCGGTCTACAAGGAGGCTGCCGACCTTGGGTGCGTGCTCGCGCTGCACGGCGGCTCCAACAAGGGCATCGGCATCGACACGTTCACCGATTTCATCGGGTCGCATGTGCTCCACCACCCCGTTCCGCTGATGTATGCGCTGGTCGCGCTGGTCTATCACGGCGTGCTCGACAGGTTCCCCGGCATGAAGCTCGCGTTCCTGGAAGGCGGGCCCGGCTGGCTCGTCCCTGTCCTCGACCGTGCAGTGCGCGACGACGAGTTCTTCGGGAAGGTGGCACAACGTCCGTTCGACGAGTACCTCACGAGCGGCGATGTGCTCATCGGCTGCGAGGGCAACGACGTGAGCCTGCCGTACGTCGCCTCACGCATCGGGATCGAGCCGTTCGCGTACTCGTCTGACTACCCGCACGAGGTAGACCTTGCAGGTGCGATGCACGAGATCGAGGAGACGCTGGAGAGCGACGAGCTGACCGATGAACAGAAGCACGCCGTCCTCTACGAGAACACCAAGCGCTTCTACGGGTTCTAGGCGCTGGGGAAACTTCAACCGGTAACGTGGCGGTGCAATTGCCTCGAGCTTTTCGCGGTGTTATGGTTCTTGCGAATCTTCGCAAGAACGAGTTATGACGCAGGACGACGCAAGCTCCGCCGATTCGATACGCGCTACCGGACGCCGCCTCACCACGCAGCGAGTGGTGGTGATGGACACTATCCGGGAGCTGCAGGGCCACGTGACGGTGGAGCAGATCGCCGCGAGACTGCACGAGGCGTATCCGCAGATCGACACTGCGACGGTCTACCGCACGGTTGGGCTGTTGAGCCGACTCCATCTGATCAACGAAGTGTCCGTGGGCGGCATCAGCCGGTACGAGTACGCGGCGCCCGGCCACCAGCATGGCCACATGGTCTGCGAGCACTGCGGAACGACGTTCCATCTGGAGCCTCTGTACCTCGACGAGTTGCGGGCGACGCTGCTGCGCGGCGCGGGTTTCGAGCTTCATACGGAGCATTTCACGATGAGCGGCCTCTGCGAGGGGTGCCGGGGAGATGAGGCGCACTCGCACAGCGGGCATACACACACCCATGCGCAGGACCATCGCCATTAGCGCAGGTTCTCGGGCGCAAAGGGAATTGACGAAGGAGCCTGGGGATGTTCGAGTTCTCGACGTTATCCGGCGCGTGGGCGCCGCTGGCGTTCGGTTTCCTGTTGGGGCTGAAGCACGCAACGGACGCTGACCACGTCGTGGCCGTCTCGGCGATCGCTGCCGAGCACACGAACGCGTGGCGCGGCGTCTGGGTCGGGATGTCGTGGGGGCTTGGCCACACGACGCCTCTGCTCATCCTGGGCGTGGTCATCCTGCTGCTCAAGGAGGCTGTCCTGAACTGGTACGCCGGGATGGCGCCGACGCTGGAGTTCCTGGTTGGCATCATGCTCGTGCTGATCGGGGCGCAGGTGTTCTACAACCTGCGGAAGGGCCGCTTGCATGTCCACAGCCATCAGCATGGCGGTCAGGCGCACATCCACGTCCACTCGACGCACCATGAGGAGAATGAGCCGCGCAAGGCGCCGAAGAAGCGGAACGCCTGGGGACTCCGGCGGATGGGGAGGCCAACGTTCCGAGCCAAGTCCTACGGCATCGGGGTCGTTCATGGGCTGGCGGGGAGCGCGGCGGTGATGCTGGTGCTGCTGCCTCAGATCGATACGCTATGGTCAGGCGTCGGTTTCCTCGTTCTGTTCGGCTTGGGCACGGTCGTCTCCATGGCGATGATCACGATCGTCCTTGGCGTGCCGTTCGCGCTTACGGGCAACGCGCAGGGGCTGAACCGGACGGTAGCGGGCGTCGCTGGCGGAGCGAGCCTCGCTCTCGGCGCAGCGCTCATGAGCGACATCGCCCTTGGCACGACGCTCATCCCGTTCTAGCGCCCGCTGCCGCCCATCTCTGTCGCTACTTGCACTTTTGGCGCCGCCCTCAGGAATGCCTAGGAGTGGCAAACTTTTAATTTCCGCTCATTTCCGCTCATTTCCGCTCATTTCAATCGGTAGATACGGAGCGATGGGTGGGCGGGCTTCAGGAGTAGCAGGAGCAGCGAAACTTATAATTCTGTTCCGTTTTGTTCCATTTCGTTCCGTTTCCTCCGTACGCAGGGGGCCGGGCCGAGCTGTCCTCAGGGAATGGTCGAGGCCTGATCTGCGAGGTCGAGGCGCGTATGCGGTTGTCAAAGTGCCACGGCCGTGAGAGAGACGACGTATGGGGCGCGCGCTCCAAGCTGCCGTGAGGCAGCTTCAGAGAACCAGCGTAGCGGGCAGAGCCGCGACTGCGCTAGTGGCAGTTGTCGTTGGTTGTGGGGAGGCTAGGAGTTCGCCTACCGTGCCAACAGCGCTGACGGGCGGCATGGCATGCCGCATACTAATCTCCGTACGAGGATTCGCATTAGGATGGAGCATGGCCCGGCTGGACGCGGAGCAGCAGTGTCGGAAGACAGGCGCGAACCGCTGGGGCCAACGTCACACCTGCGATTCTAGCAACGCAGCCTCTACAGGTTGCGCAAAAGAGAGCGAGGGCGGACATGTCCAAGATCGAGAACCCTGCCGTCGCACGGGTATTCGACGGCTACCCAGAGCCCATGCGCAAGAAAATGATGCGTCTCCGACAGCTCATCCTGGACACGGCATCGGAGACGGAGGGCGTCGATGCGCTGGAGGAGACCCTGAAGTGGGGAGAGCCCAGCTACCTCACCAAGGGCGGCAGCACGCTCAGAATGGACTGGAAGGACAGGGCGCCGAACCAGTACAGAATGTACTTCAATTGCAACACGTCGCTGGTCGACACGTTCAAAGAGGTCTATGCGAATGTGTTCACGTTCGAGGGCAGCAGGGCTATCGTGTTCGGCGAAACTGACGAGTTACCAGTCGACGAGCTGAAGCACTGCATCTCGCTCGCTCTGACGTATCATCGTGTGAAGCACCTACCGTTGCTAGGCGCATGACCGCCTCGCCGTGTGGCGCCCGAATCCGTCGAGCGTGTAGACGGTGAAGTCGTCGTTGCCTCCGTAAAAGCCCATGCCAGCCCAGACATCGCCGCCTGAAGGCGCGTTGCTGAGATCCAGTTCCGCCACGAAGTCGCCGTTGACGTAGAACAGGCCGATGTCGCTACGGCCATCAGCCGCCGTGGCCTACCGGATGCCTGCTCACTGCCTCGCGTCCAGACGGCGGAGTTGGCCCGCCCAGCCCAGTATGCGGTGGTCTGAGGTCACCAGCCGGTGACCTTCCAAGGCAGTAGCTACGATAAGGCGATCTGCCGGATCACCGTGCCTGTCGTATACTGATCTCCGTACGAGGATTCGCATAGGATGGAGCATGGCACGGCTGGACCCGGAGCAGCAGTCGCAGTGTGGCGCCGAATCAATCGAACGTGTCGACGACGTCCCTGGACATTACATCCAGCGCCTAGGGATGCTCTGAACAAGCCTTTTGTGCGCATGAGGAGTGAACATACCATAGGGGGAGCATTGCGCGGGGGGTGAGACGTGGCAGACCAGCCGACATTTGCCGACCTCGACTACAACAGCAAGAAGCGCAAGACACGCCGTGAAGTGTTCCTGGAGCGCATGAACCGGCTGATCCCGTGGGAGCAGCTTGAGGAACTGATACGTCCGTACTATCCGACAGCGGGGCGCGGGCGGCGTCCGTATCCGTTGTCAGCGATGCTGCGCATTCACTGCGTGCAGCTGTTCTACAACCTGAGTGACCTTGGGATGGAAGACCTGCTCTACGAGGTCGAATCGGTGAGGCGGTTCGTGGGATTGCGGCTGTCCGAAGCACTGCCGGACGAGACGACGATCCTGCACTTCCGCCACCTGCTGGAGGAGTATGGGCTTGGTATGAAGCTGTTCAAGGAGATCAACCGTCACCTGGAAGCGCAAGGGCTCCAGCTTCGCGAGGGGACAATCATGGACGCAACGCTGATTGCGGCGCCGACGTCAACGAAGAATAAGGCGAAGGAGCGCGACCCCGAGATGCACCAGACGAAGAAGGGGAACGAGTGGTATTTCGGGATGAAGGCGCACATCGGGGTGGATGCGAAGACGGGAATGGTTCACCGGGTGATGACGACAGCGGCGAACGTGAACGACCTCACCGAAGCGCACCGGCTACTCCACGGAGAGGAGCAGTGCGTGTGGGCAGATGCAGGGTATCAGGGGGTGGAGAAGCGAGCAGAGAACGCAGGGATGAGGATCGAGTGGCGGGTGGCGATGAGGCCCAGCCTGCGCAGGGGGTTGGACCCGGAGAGCATGGAGGCGTTGAGGGAGAAGAGGAAGGCGTCGGTGAGGGCGAAGGTGGAACACCCGTTCCTGTATGTGAAGCGGCACTTCGGCTATGCGAAAGTTCGCTACCGGGGTTTGTACAAGAACACCCAGCGGCTGGCTGTGCTGTTTGGCCTGGCCAACTTGCTCAAGGCGGAGGGCTACCTGGCGGCGGCATGAGGAAAGCAGTGCGCCCACAATCACCGATTGAGGGCAATCGCCCTTCCAAAGAGCAGATTCCCGGGGCATGTCGCCCTGATTGCGACGCCACAGCCGTCTACTGAAGCCCGCGACAGAGCCTGTCTATCCACTCAACTCACTGTGAATGCGTTGTTCAGAGCATCCCTAGACCGCCTCGTTGCCAAGTGAACGGCGTGGCGGTGCGGTAAGGAGGCAGCATGGCAAAACTACTGTTTCAGCCTGACACTCCAGTGTCCTTCCGTGCCTTCACCAATCCTGGGTGGATTGGTTATGTGGAGGGATACAAGACAGCCGCAGACCATCTGTACGAGCATTGCATCAAGCATCACCAAGATACAGTAGTGTATCCAGTAGTTTTCCTGTATAGGATGCATATCGAGTTGTCCATGAAATGGATTATTTCCTTGCTGGATCAGCTGTACGGCTTGAATTTACCTATCAAGAGAACTCATCCTTTGGATGAGATATGGGTAACCATAGAGCAAGCTATACTCAGCAACAGGCCGTATGCGAAAGGCACTACATACAACGAGAAAATCAACAAATGTATTAAATTAATTAATGGGCTAGACAATAAATCAACAGCGTTCCGCTACCCTCCCAACGAATTAGTAGACGTGGACATAGAGCATTACGAACAGTTCGATTTGAAGACATACCATGACATCCTCACAAGGGCCAGCATAGAGTTGGATACAATAGCTTCACAGCTACAGTCTGAGATTCAAAATAGAACATGAGAATCATTCCATGCCATAGCTCCAAGTACGCTACGTAATACGTAACCGAGAGCATCAACGTTACCGCAACAGGCCAACTATTTCTTCACTAAGACCCGATTCCAAAGCGATACGATAGGCATCTGAGGTATCAGCCCCCGCATTGACTAGCAGCGCTATGACAGTAAGGTCATCTGGTCCGAAGACATACACGCTCCCTAACCAGACGGACTTCCCCATGCCGAGCTGGCTGTCGCCAACCTCGTCCCATGCCAGCACCTGCGTATCGAGCAGCATCAAAGCAGACCGTCGCGGTTCTTACCGGTCTCGGCTTCCCATTCCACGTCGATGGGTTCGCCGATGTCGCCGGGAATCTGGATGATGTCGCGGTCGCGCCCGAACCAACTCTTCGGCATCTCCCGGTAGGGCGCCAGCCGTGACACCGGGCGTCCGTTCTTGGTAATGATGATCTCCTCGCCGCTCTCCGTTACCTCGTCCATGAGCTTGAGGCATTTGGCCTTGAACTCCGACGCCTTGATGGTCCGGGCTCCCGCTGCTTTACTGCTATCCGTCGCCATGTCGCACTCCTGCATCCTTGCGTGACTACTATCACGCTATGGTTATGACCATAGTACTGATGTGTCCGAGCCCAGAAGGCGTTACGCCGTCCGCTACAGTGTCGATAGCTCGCAGCAGCAGCCGACGCGTCATAATCAGCGCTCTGTCTGTTGGTCTGGATGCTGGCCCTTATTGCGCGCACGGGCGCGAGGGACGCGGGTTAGTCGAGCGTGTAGACGGTGAAGTCGTCGTACTCGGTGGCGTTCCCGCGAACCTCGTTGCCTCCGTAGAAGCCCGTGCCGACCCAGACGTCACCGCCTGAAGGCGCGTTGTTGAGGTCCAGTTCCGCCACGAAGTCGCCGTTGACGTAGAACAAGCCGACGTCACCGACGGCCATCAGCCACAGGTCGTTCCGGCCGCGCGCCGCGAGACGGAGGGTTACCCTGCCCGATTCCTGATAGATCGGCCTCGTGCTCGTTCTCCGAACGAAGTACTCCCACTCTCCGTTGCTCGAAACGGTCACTGCATGGAACGCGGTCCCTCCCGAGTCTCTGAACCCGATGCCGTAGTCCCAGGAGCCAACGCTGCGGGAGTAGGGGTTGGTGAACGTCACCCCCGCGATGAAATCACTAGAGGTCGTGTTGATGAAGAAGTCCTCGATATGGCCGTCAGCATCGTGGAACAGACCGCCGGTCTCGTCGGCGACGAGCCTCGATTCGCGGACCGTGAACCGTCGGAATGCGGTCGAGCGCCCGCGAACCTCGTAGCTGTCATAGAGCCCGGTGATGACCGCGACATCCCCTGACAGGGGCCCATCGCTCAAATCGAGGCGGGTGATGAAATCGTCGTTGACGAAGAACCATCCCATCCTTCCGTCCACCACCAGGCGCAACTCGTTCGATGCCCGCTCGCTTCTCCTCACGCTGGAGGCGCTGCCGCGATCCTGGATGACGTTGCGCCCCGACCGTTCTCGGAATACGTGAGTCCAACGGCCATCGCTCGTTATCACGATCGCGTGGAATGTACCGTCCTCGCTGCGGCGAACGGAGAACCCGTAGTCCCAGCTCCCGACTGAGCGAGCGTAGGGGTTCGTGAACGTGGCGACCGCCTGGAAGGAGTCGAGGGAGAGACGCGATTCGAAGGCTTCGACGGAATTGTCACGCCTATGGGTTAGCGAGCCGCTCTCCGGACCGAAGTCGCCGCTGAAGCGGTACTTCGGTGTAGGCGTAGGCCTGGGCGTGGGCGTGGGGGTAGGCGTTGGCGTCGCCGTGGGCGTTGGTGTCGGGGTAGGCGTCGACGTCGGCTCCGGCGTGGCAGTAGGCGTAGGCGTTGATGTAGCAGTAGGAGTCGGCGTGGCCGTAGCAGTCGGTCGCGGCGTCGGCGTCGGCGTCGCGGTAGGCCTTGGCGTCGGTGTCGCGGTGGCTTCGAGCATAGCGGTAGGCGTCGAGGTCGCAGTGGGCATCGGCGTCGAGGGCAATCTCGTGGCGATCGCATCAATTACTATGCGTTCGATCGTCGCCTCAAGGTCAGGCGTCGACGTGGGCGCAGGCGTGGGCCCGGGCGTGCAGGCCGCGACAACGACCAGCATCGCCGCTGCCAGCCATCCGAATCCGTATGTCAGTCTGCACTTCATTTCGCTGATACCTTACCGCATTGCGACCGCATTACGGAATCGCGCGTTTCGTTACAGGCTCATGCCAGAGGAGCCGTTCCGTGGCGAAGGCCAATCTGCGTGGCTGCCCCGCTAGGACTCGAACCTAGGTCAACAGATCCAAAGTCTGCTGTGCTACCACTGCACCACGGGGCAAAGCGCCATCACTAATCCTACCGCACTACGACTTTGCCGGAAGCTCGGGGGAGAAGGGGGTCGCTTGCCAGATGGCGTTGGTGATCCTGGCGACGAGCGGGCCGTCGCGCTCCGTCTCGGCGAACGCGGCGGTGCGCTCCGGGTCCTCGCGGAACGCAGCCCACTTGGCCAGCCGCTCGGCGTCGTCTTCCCAGGCGAGCATGTAGTGGAACTTCGTGTTGTCGCCTATCGCCTCCGTCCAGTAGCCGACGGGGCGGAAGCCGTACTTCAGGAACATCCCGTGAGTCGTGTCGGCGAACCGCTTCACCAGTGGGCGCAGCTTGCCGGTCATCGCTTCGTAGGTGCGCATCTCGTAGATCATTGCGACCTCCTCGTTCTCGTAGTGTATCCCAGCTAGCGAGGCACGACCGTTACCTCGTCCCCTGGGCGTATGCCCAACTCCTCGGCGAGCCCCGCGTTGATCTCGAGCACGTAGCGAACATCGCCGCCTGATGAGTAGACAGGCAGGTCCGCTGTCAGCATGCCCAGCGCCGGGGGAGGCGCGCGCGCTACCATTCCCGTAACCCGCAGGCTCTCCGATACCCAGATGATGTCGATGGGGAACTCCATCCCGCGCATCCAGAAACTTACGGGAGCCGTTCTGTCCATGTCGAACCACATGCCACGGTCGGGTCCTAACGAATCGCGTCCGCTGAGGCCCGTCGTGCGCGCCTCCGGCGTATCGACGACCTCGACGATGAACGTAACGCCCGCGACGGTCACCTCGGCCTCGGCAAGCCTTGAACGAGGCGTCGGCGTCAGCGTGGGGGCAAGCGTCGCAGTCGGCGTGGGCATGAGCGTAGGCGTAGGAAGCACTGGCGTTGGGGTAGGAGCGAGCGTTGGCGTTGGCGTAGGGGCAATCGCGGCAGTCGGCATAGGAACGAGCGCAGGCGTAGGCGTAGGGGGCGGCAGCGTCGGCGCGGGAGGCGTTCCGTTCGCGCAGGCGGCGGTCAACAGCAGCAGTACGGCGCAGGCCGCCGCTCGCAACGCGGTCACTGAGCGGGAGTGTCCCAGAGGGTGGGATGGTTGACGCCGAGCCGGGTGGGCGGCGCAATGCCCAGATGATCGTACGCGGCGCGTGTCAGCACTCTGCCTCGCGGGGTGCGGTTCAGGAAGCCCAGCTGCATCAGGTAGGGCTCGTAGACGTCCATGATGGTATCGGCCTCCTCCCCCACCGACGCTGCGAGCGTATCGAGCCCCACGGGGCCGCCGCTGTACTTCTCCGCGACGGTACGCAGAAGGCGATGGTCCACCTCGTCGAGGCCGATGGCGTCTACTTCCAGGATGCCGAGCGCCTGCGATGCGACCTTGCGCGTAACGTTGCCGTCGGCGCGCACCTGCGCGAAATCGCGAACGCGGCGCAGCAGACGGTTCGCGACTCGGGGCGTGCCGCGCGCTCGCTTTGCAATCTCCTCGACGCCGCCGTCGTCTATGGGGAGTTTCATGATGCCGGCGGAGCGTTTGACGATCGCCTGCATGGCGGTGACATCGTAGTAATCGAGGCGGTATACCGCGCCGAAACGGTCGCGCAGCGGGGCGCTGAGCATCGAGTAGCGCGTCGTGGCTCCAACGAGCGTGAACGGTTCGACCTTGAGGTTGAGGCTCTGCGCCTGCAGGCCTTTGCCCATCACCCAGGACAGGGAGTAGTCCTCCATGGCGGGATAGAGGATCTCTTCCACGACCTTGCTGAGCCGGTGGATCTCGTCGATGAAGAGCAGGTCGCCCGCCTTGAGCTGCGTGAGAAGGGAGGCCATGTCGCCGGGACGTTCGATCGCGGGGCCTGCGGTAACGCGGATGGGCGCGCTCATCTCGCCCGCGATGATGGTGGCGAGCGTCGTTTTGCCGAGGCCGGGCGGGCCGTACAGCAGCACGTGGTCGAGCGGCTCGCCGCGCTGCCTGGCGGCGTCCATGGAGATGGTGAGCGTCTCCTTGACGCGCTCCTGACCGATGTAGTCGGCGATCGTGCGAGGCCGCAGCCCTCCCTCGGTGCTGCTGTCCTCGTCGCGCACGATTCCTGAGACGATGCGTTCTGTCATAGGCTGGCGGCCCTCACGTCCGTGGGGCGATTCTACCCGATGGGCGCGTTGGGGCTACGGAAGGCAGGGCGCCGTTCGAGGGGTTGTCGTCCGGTTCAACGGAGTTCAGGCTGCACGGGGTTCGGCGAGAAGTCCGTTATCTGCCAGATGGCGCTGGTGATCCTCGCGACAAGCAGGCCATCGCGCTCCGTCTCGGCGAACGCGGCGATGCGCTCCGGAGCCTCGATGAACGTTGCCCACTTCGACACGCGCTCGGCGTCGTCTTCCCAGGCAAGCATGTAGTGGAGCTTCGTGTTGTCGCCTATCGCCTCTGTCCAGTAGCCGACGGGGCGAAACCCGTACTGCAGGAACATCGCGTGGGTAATCTCACCGAATCGCCGTACCAGCGGGCGCAGCTTGCCAGGCATCGCTTCGTAGGTGCGCATCTCGTAGATCATCAGTGGCCTCCTTCATTGCGGGGGGGGGGGGGGGGGGTCTATTCGCGGACTACGGAGGCGTAGGAGCACCTTCGAGGGGTCTTGGTCGAATTGGAGGAGCACCTGCTTAGCGCACTCGATGGCCTCTTCTCCTCCAAAATTCTTTTCCATGACGATGCCAGTATCGCCTAAGGGACTCGCTTCTCCGAACGCCATTCCATTAGGATGCTTAGATTCGGTATTAAAGATGTACCAGTTCCCTTTATCTCTTATGATTTGGCAGTTTTCAGGGGTTAACCATGACGAATGGGTCAGCCATAGCCCCGTTTCCCTGAGGACGTGTATCCATGCCCATATCCGCTTCTCTTCTCCATCCGGGAACCTGATTGCCTTGGGAGCAAGCTTCAATGTTGCTCCCGCACTCTTACCTCTGATAGGGAAATCGCCAGTAAGGGGAGTCCATCCCGTGGGTGGGGGTGGCGGGGGAGCGATGTCAATGAAGGGTTCGACGGGTCTAACGAAACTGCCATCCTCTAGGCTGGGCTGCCAGAGGCCAAGCATAGCTAACGCAACTTTTGTTGAATTTCCATCGGTGATAGTCACACTCAGTATTTTTTCTCCTCCAGTGGGACTTGATTGAACACATCGTAGACCTCCCAAACATTCCCGTCGGTGAGGCAACCGTAGCGAACCCCCCTCACTAGAGCGTAATTCAACAACTGCCCAATATGAGAATCCAATGGCTCGTTGAGTTTCTTGGCCTCGATTAAGATAGCTGGAGGGTTGTCCAAGCCTCTCCTCAGTCCATAGTCTGCACGCCCCGGGGGCACTTCATACTCCACTGTTACCACCACCGGGTCAGCTACATCCCACCCAAGCGCCTTTAGCATCGGGTCTATCAGCACGGCACGCGTGCGGATTTCATTCTTGCTCAGATCACTGCTATATCTGCTTACGCGCTCCCTCAGCACCTCAATGGTCTGCACCAACTCGTCCAACACGGCAATAGTCCTCCAGATGGCAATGCTTGCGCCATCCTACACCATCGTCCCTCCCCCACCCTGTACACTACGCCCATGACCGACGCCAACCACGAACGCTGGCAGCGAGAGACCTATCAGCCCGCAGTGCGCCGCTTTCCTGAGCGGAAGCCTTCCTTCCTGACGGAGTCTGATCTGGAGGTGGGGCCGCTGTATGGGCCGGACGCGCAGGATGCGGAACCGCTGGGGCAGCCGGGGGAGTTTCCGTTCACGCGAGGGGTGCAGCCCTCCATGTACCGCGGACGTCTCTGGACGATGCGCCAGTACGCAGGCTTCTCGACGCCGGAGGACTCCAACGCGCGCTACCGCTTCCTGCTGTCGCAGGGGCAGACGGGCCTCTCCGTCGCGTTCGACCTGCCAACGCAGACCGGCTACGACGCCGACCACGAGATGGCGCGTCCTGAGATAGGCAAGGTGGGCGTCCCCATATCCAGCCTCGCGGATATGGAGGTGCTGTTCGACGGGATACCGCTGGGCGACATCACCACGTCCATGACGATCAACTCCACCGCGCCGATGCTGCTCGCGCTCTACCTCAGCGTGGCGCGCAAGCAGGGCGTCGCGTTCGGGGAGGTCGGCGGCACGACGCAGAACGATGTGCTGAAGGAGTACATCGCGCGGGGTACGCACATCTTCCCGCCCGGGCCGTCGCTCCGCCTCGCGACGGACATGTTCGCGTTCTGCGCCTCGGACGTTCCGCGATGGAACTCAATCAGCATCAGCGGGTATCACATGCGCGAGGCCGGCTCGACCGCTCCGCAGGAGATCGCGTTTACGCTCGCCAACGGCATAGCGTACGTGCAGGCGGCGGTGGATGCCGGCCTCAACGTGGATGATTTCGCGGGCAGGTTGTCGTTCTTCTTCGCATCGCACAACAACCTCTTCGAGGAGGCGGCGAAGTTCAGAGCGGCGCGCCGAATGTGGGCGCACATCATGCGCGACCGATTCGGGGCGAAGGATCCGCGCTCGTGGATGCTGCGATTCCATACGCAGACCGCCGGTGTGACGCTCCAGGCGCAGCAGCCCGACGTGAACGTCATCCGCGCGACCATTCAGGGGCTCGCCGCCGTGCTCGGCGGGACGCAGTCGCTGCACGTCAACTCGCGGGACGAGGCGCTCGGCCTGCCGACGGAGGAGTCCGCGACGCTCGCGCTGCGCACGCAGCAGGTGCTCGCCAACGAGTCCGGGGTGGCCGAGACGGTTGATCCGCTGGGCGGATCGTACTACGTGGAGGAGCTGACCGCTGCGCTCGAACGGGCAGCGGCCGGTTACATCGAGCGCATAGACGCGATGGGCGGAGCAGTTGCCGCCATCGAGGCCGGTTTCCAGCGCGACGAGATAGAGGATGCCGCCTACCGCCACCTGAAGCTGGTGGAGAGCGGCGAGCGCGTTATCGTCGGCGTCAACGCTTTCGAGTCCGGCGCCGAGGAGCGTATACGTCTGCAGACCATCCCACCGGAGGCGGCCCAGCGTCAGCTCGACCGGCTGCAACGGGTGCGGAACGAGCGCGACTCCTCGGCAAGTGAGGCTGCCATCCACCGCCTCTCCGAGGCCGCGCAGACCGACGCAAACCTCATGCCGCCCATCATCGAGTGCGTCGAGTCTTACGCTACGTTGGGGGATGTCTGCTCCGCCCTGCGCGGCGTCTTCGGAACGTTCACGTAAGACGCCTGCCCCTACCTTGCAACGACGCCTCTTACAACCCGGTGGCCAGTACCCCCGGAGGCGCTGCGCGTTCCGGCCCGCAGTCGTAGATGTTTCGTCGTTCGTCATATCTCCGTAATGGAACTTTGCAAGGTTGCAATCCATAGGAAATACCAGCCTGACGTAGAGTCATACGAGGTACGGTTCTTGATGGACAACAGTTGGGCGGAGTTGTCGGCTGAGGGGCCAGTGAACGGCATCAGCATCTCCTTCGCCGGTTCCAGTGCGACGGTGACCGGTCTGCCCGATGGCTACGTCCGGTAAGTCTTCCTGCTGCGCGCTCACAATGCCGCAGGCACGTCTCCATGGTCGGGTACGCTAATCTAACGTCGAGTAGGGTCGGCCGCCATCCGTCGCCGGATGTCCATCCCTTCCCCTACCCCGCATCCATGTAGTTGAGCAGCATGGGCGTAGTGCTACAATGCGGCCAACAGGTTCCAGGGAGGATTGCCTTATGCTCTCCGTACAAGACAACGAACGACTGACGCAGGTCGGGGCCGGCACGCCGGTGGGCGAGTTGATGCGCCGCTACTGGCATCCATTCGCCGCAGCCACCGAGCTCGACGAGCGCCCCACCAAGGCCGTGCGCCTGCTCGGGGAGGACCTCGTCCTCTACCGCGACAAGTCCGGTACGCTCGGACTCATCGAACGCGCCTGCCCCCATCGCCGCGTCGATCTTTCCTACGGCATACCGGAGGAGCACGGCCTGCGCTGCATGTACCACGGTTGGATGATGGACGAGACCGGCCAGTGCATCGAGCAGCCCTTCGAGGAGACCGTCCACCCTGACGGACGTTTCAAGGAGAAGGTGAAGATCGCCGGTTATCCTGTGCAGGAACTCGGCGGCATGCTGTGGGCGTACATGGGGCCGACTCCCGCTCCGCTCATCCCCATGTGGGAGCCCTTCACCTACGAGAACGGCTACTCGGACATCGGGATCGCTGAGTTGCCGTGCAACTGGCTGCAGTGCCAGGAGAACTCCCATGACCCTGTCCATCTCGAATGGCTTCACGGGTACTGGGGCGTTGCCCAGCAGCGAGAGAAGGCTGTTGCGCTCGGCGGGGAGGCGGATCTGAGCCCCATCATCCCGCGCAACCACAAGAAGATCGGCTTCACCGAGTTCGAGCACGGCATCATCAAGCGCCGGGTCGTCGAGGGCACCACAGAGGAAGACCACGATTGGAAGGTGGGCCACCCCGCGCTCTTCCCGAACATTCTGTTCGTGGGCGACGGTGTGAAGTGCAACTTCCAGTACCGCACGCCGGTGGACGACACGACGACGCTGCACATCACTTGGTTCTTCTACAAGGCCGCGCCGGGGACGAACCTGCCCAAGCAGGAGAAGGTGCCGCACTTCATCGTGCCTCTGTACAACCAGAACGGCACCCTGATTCCCGACCTGGTCAACCATCAGGATTTCGTCGCGTGGATCACCCAGGGGCCGAACGCAGACCGCGTCCTCGAAAAGCTGGGGGAGTCCGATCGGGGCGTCATCATGCTCCGCAAGCAGCTCATGGATCAGATGAAGATCGTGGAGGACGGGGGCGACCCGATAAACGTCATCCGCGACCCCGCGAAGAACGCCAGCATCGAACTCCCGCTGGAACGCTGGCCATCGCTTCAGGAGGTAAGCCGGATGTCGGTCTACTTCACTGCGCAGGCCGGCGAGAGCGACCAACTCAAGGGAGACATCCAGGATGTGCTCTCTACCTGGGCCGGTCACGCGGAAGAGGTCATCGCAAGCAATCGCTCCTAAGGGGCGGAGACGCCGACGGTCGCTCAAGCGCAGGGACGTTAACTGCCCGTGTGCCCCCTCGTGGGGTCTTCCCGGGTCGTTTGCTCCCTGCGTCGTCCTCTTGTGTCGAGGCTGTGATGACTGCCCCGTTGCACTGATGCTGCGCGCCGCCGCGAGGCGGAGTATGATGCGCCCCAGAACAAACCCATACGGGAGGAACAACGATGGCAAAGGACGGCTTCCTCGTATTCGATAGCGATATGCACATCATGGAGCCGCCGGACCTCTGGCAGCGCTACATAGACGACCGCTACAAGAGCGCAGCGCCTATCGGCACCACATCGGAGAACGTGCGCGACCTGGGTGTCCGCTGGCCGGACATGCCGGACAATTTCCGTGGCGCACGGGGCATCAACCGCGAGGGCCACAACTACGAGAAGAACCAGGTGCTCTACCTCGATCACTCCCAGCGCGGATGGGACTCGTCCTGTCAGATGGAAGCGATGGAGATGGAAGGCATCGACGTTGCGGTCATGTTCCCCAGCCGTGGGTTGAGCGTCCTGACGCGCCCTAACCTGGATCCGGGCTTCGCCGCGGCGATTGCGCGCGCCTACAACGATTGGATGTACGACTTCTGCGCGCTCGACCCCAACCGGATGTTCGGCGCGGGGATGATCTCCGTCTTTGACATCAACGACGCCGTCGCCGAGGTGAGGCGTTCGGTGCAGGAGCTGGGCTTCAAGGCCGTCTTCGTCCGCTCCAACGTCGTCACGGGCAAGAACTGGCACGACCCGTACTTCGAGCCGCTGTGGGATGTCCTGAGCGAGCTCGATGTTCCCATCGGTTTCCACGAGGCCTCAGGCTCACTCTCCCAGCAGGCGGCGGAGCATTTCGACAATTTCATGTTACGGCGTGTGTACGCTCAGCCATTCGAGCAGATGATGGGCATGGGCAGTTTCATCGGCGGAGGCATCCTGGAGCGTCACCCGGATCTGCGGGTGGCCTTCCTCGAGGCCAACTGCGCGTGGCTGCCGTGGCTGCTGTGGCGGGTGGAGGAGGCGCACGAGCGCGAGCTCGATGCCTACATGCCGGAGTTGACGGTATCCCCGACTGAGCTGTTCAAGCGTCAGTGCTGGGTCTCCATCGAGCCCGACGAGATACCGGCGAAGTACGCCCTCGACTACATCGGCAGCGACCAGATCGTCTTCTCGACGGACTACCCGCACGGCGACTCCCGCTACCCCGAGGCCGTCGACGCGTTCATGGAGCTCGACATCCCTGATTCCGACAAGCGCAAGATCCTGTGGGACAACTGCGCCCGGTTCTACAAGGTGGAATCTCCCGCCAGAGTCTAAGCCGCGCAAGCGGTGCGCCGACTGTGAGACGACTCGCAATCGCCCTCTACCCGTATCCGGGGGAGGGCGATTGCATAACCGAGGTTGGAGGTGATCCGAAGGGGGGCCAATGCCAAGGCGCCCCGCGCCCTTGCTTACCGGGCTTTCCCGCGCCACTTGTGCGGGTCGATGCCGCGGGAGCGGAACCAGTAGTAGATGCCGTCCCAGTACGGTTCAGGGTCGACGTGCAGCACTTCGCCGCCCCGCCCGCGCGAGAGCACGAGTTTGCCCCACTGCTCAGGGTCGCGCTGATCCGCATCGACCTCCAAGCGGACAACCACCGTGTCCAGAGTCTCCATGTCGTTCAGGAAATCCGTCAGCAGGGCAGAGTCGGCGCCCCACGTCCGCAACACGGTGTTGCTGTCCTCGCCGAACTCACCGACGTACAGCAGTGCGTCGTCGCCTTTGCCTTTGGTTCTCCACTCTATCCTTGCGACCATGGTCGTCTCTCCTTGCCAGGAGACTTCTGCGTCACCGTGCCTGACGGAGGTGGTTCTTCCCACCTCCCGCTCAAAACGCTTGGGGAAACACCCCCACTACCCTCACCCTGAGATTCCCCGCTAGAGGAACGTGTTGAGCACCTTGGGGAGCATGACGCTCTGGGCCAGGATGATCTTTCGCCTCACGAGCTTGAATCTGGTATCCGGGTTCCGCCGCAGCAGATCCTCCCGCCTTCCCACGAAATGGTTCACCTCGTCCTGAAGGCGGTTCTGGTAGCAGAAGAACTTGCTGTTGACTCTTACCTCGTCCCCCTCTGCTCCCACGACCTCCACGTTGGAGATGAGATGCTCGAACCGGGAGACCGGCTCTTCGGGCCAGTGGATGCCCGTCTTCAGCTGCCGGATACGTCCGGCAAGGATGTCTTTCTCCTCGTCGAACCAATTAATCTCGGTGTCGACATCGGTAAATTCCATGTCCCAGTCGCCGAACTTGATATTGCGGCGCATGGGCATCCAGTAATGGAGGTCTTCGGCCAGCAGGTCGAGCCACTCTTCGTGCCTCCGCTCGTCGAGCAGGCGCGCCTCTCTGTACAAGAACTGTTCCACCTCGTGCTGAAGAACCACTCCTGCCAACGTCTGCTGGAGTGCGCTCGAAATCTCAACCATCGCTCTCCTCCTCAGATGAACGAGCACCGCCGTACGCCCGCACGACGGCGCTCACAGAACGTCCGCTCTGCTGCCCTACTCCGTGGCCTCACGGACCTCGTTGAAGAAGACGTACTCCTCCTCGCCCACCAGGGCCGGATTCTGGTGCTCCGAGAACCGCACGAGCACATATGCGCCATCGCGCGGGTTCGCCGTAATCTCCCCGGCGGCCCCGTATATGGTGGTGACCTTCGTCCCTTCCGGTAGGTTGCGGAACACGTCAGCCCCGTTTGGGCCGCTCAGGACGTACTTCTTCGATTCTGTCACGGTTCTCCTCTACCAGATGCGGTGGTCTGCCTGCTTGTTGACAGGGTAGAGATCGTCCCAGCTGGCGGCTTCCATGAAGGCAAGCCACCGACTGAAGCGGGCGCGCTGGGCCTCTTCCGTGTAGGAACCGTTGAAGACGACACCCGGCATCCGGTCGTTGTATTCCCCGCGCTTGAGTCCGTTGGCGAAGAAGTAGTCGAGTTTCTTCGCCCTCGCGCCCTGGCTGGCCGGGTAGACGTAGTTCCAGTTCTCCATGTCGTCCGACTCGAAGAAGCCGACCGGACCGTTGAAGCGCTCCGAGTAGTGGCGCACGGCGTCCCTGACGTGCTTCGGCGCAGTCTTATCCACTCCGGACAACGTCCACCGCTCCACGACGCCGGGGGCGTGCGGGTTCCACCAGCGCAGCCGCCAGCTGTCCACCATGACGCAGGGGAAGATGGCGAAGTGGCCGCCGCCCCAGCCGTGGGGCGCCATGATCTTTTCCGCTAACAACGTGGCCTTGCGGTCGCGAGTTTCGCGGAAGTAGTCGTCGACGCCCTCCTCATACCACTCGGGTTCGTACTCGGGAACTCCTGGTTGGTGGTAGAGCGTGCACATGCCGCCGTGGCCCAGGTTGTGGTCGCCGATGGCGTACTTGTTCATGGGGAATGGGGCCGCTTTCCGCTCCCGGTTCCGTCCGCCGAGCGTCCCGCGGTCCTGGTGCAGACCTGCGGCGGCGGCGGAACGGTGGGTCATCGCCGTGTGGGTCAGGTCGGTGACGGAGGTGAAGCCGGGCACCTTCCAATTCGTGGGGAGGCGGTGCCTCTGGAACGGCGGGAACATGTCCAGCCCTCCATCTACGCCGTCGCTCGATTGGAGGCAGTGGCGGAGGCTCTCAGTGAACGGGCCAAGGTACTCCTCGAACGAGGGAGCTTTCGGATCCCAGGTCGCCCAGAGGGAGCCGTAGAAGTTCTTGAACTGCGCCACCTGGGCGAGGCCCCACTCGTGTTTCGGGAGTTCTCCCGCGTACGCCTCCGGGGAGTACTGGAAGCCTGCGCCCACGAGGCACCCAGCGGTGTCGTAGGTCCAAGCGTGGTAGGGGCAGGTGAAGATGAGGGCGTTGCCCTGGTCGTACCGGACGACCTTCATCCCACGGTGCCTGCAGGAGTTGAGGAAGGCACGGATCTGGAGGTCTTTCCGGTCCCGCACGAGGATCACCTCTTCGGTGCCCATGCGGCTGATCACGAAGTCGCCCGGATTGGGGAGTTGGCTCTCATGGCCGAGGAACAGCCAGCACCGCTGGAATATCTGCTCCATCTCCTGGTCGAAGATGTCCGGGTTGACGTAGAGCTCCCGGCTTACCGTACCGCGCTCAGGGTCAATGTAATCGCGGATAGAGCGGTCTCCGCGTGCACGAATGATGGCCACCATGGCTGCCCTCCTTAGCGAATGCGAACCTCACCTATCTTCTAGGGTACGAATCCTAATCATCTTCAGCCCAGTTGTCATCCCCGCACGCGGACGCAATCTGTAAGTCCGCTCGGCGCAACACCACTTCCCCACCGTGGCAGGCCCGGTGGGAGGCGAGCTGTCCAAGACGTGGGCGCAGCGATTCAACGCCATCTTCTCGTGGGCCATCTGCGTCCGGCGGGGTTGCGGTCGTTTGGGGGCAGGTTGCGCCGGGGCGCGTTTGGGGGATAATGCGGCCACTATGCAGCAGAGGAGACGGGGATGATTATCGACGCGCACCAGCATCTGGTTACGGGGTCGCAGATCGGTCAGTACCAGGCGTTCCTCATCAATGGACGCGGGTTCCACGGCAAGGGACACCCAGGCGTTACGGCGGAGACCGTGGCCAGTTGGCGGAATGCGGGCAAGCGGCATTCCGAGCTGTTGGACGACGTGGGGACGGACATGGCCTTCCTGTCTCCGCGCCCGTTCTCGCTGATGCACTCGGAGAAACCGGACAAGATCGTGCACTGGTTCTGCGAGGCGAACAACGACGCGATTGCGCTGGCGGTGCAGAACGAGCCTGACCGGTTCAGGGGCGTCGCGGGCCTGCCGCAGTGCGACGGGGCGCCCGTGACCGACACGTTCGAGGAGATCGACCGCTGCATCAATGACCTGGGGTTCATCGGCATCATGATCAATCCGGATCCGAGCGAGGGGCAGCACACCACGCCGACGATGGGCGAGGAGTACTGGTATCCGCTCTACGAGAAGATGGTGAAGGAGGACATACCGGCGCTGATTCATCCGGCAAGCTGCAAGGACCTGCGCGAGTCGTTCCACAACCACTTCATCACGGAGGAGAGCATCGCCATCCTGTCGCTTGCCAAGTCCACGGTGTTCGACGACTTCCCGGGGCTCAAAATTATCATGAGCCACGGCGGCGGCTCGATCCCCTACCAGATAGGGCGCTGGCGGGCCCGGCTCCGCGGCGCGAACGGGGAGGAGACGTTCGACCGCCACGTGAAGAACCTCTACTACGACACCTGCCTCTACAACGCGGAGTCCCTGGAGCTGCTGTTCAAGATAGTGGGGACGGATCGCTGCCTGTTCGGCACCGAGCGTCCGGGCGCAGGCTCGGCCGACAATCCGCGCACCGGCGAGTGGTACGACAACACCAAGCCCCTCATCGACGGCATCGAGTTCCTGTCGGACGAGGACAAGGGCGCCATCTACGAAGGCAACGCCCGGAGCGTGTACAGCGAGCGGTTCTCGTAGAGGGCGCGCCTGCGACCCCTTCCCCAGCCCGCCCCTCCTCAATCCTCATCGCAGGACGCAATAGCAACAAAACGTGCCGGCACTCATGGACGGTGGATCGGGCGCTCTAGGAGGGAAGGGGCAGTTGACAACGTGCCACCTGAGTTCGAGTCCAGTTCGGTGGGGTAGGAAACAGTACAATAGCCGAGAAACACTCCCGAACGGATTGGGCGTTGATGCCGCTAGGAGAAGTCATGCCACGCATCGAGATGATTACCGACAAGGCCCAGATTCCCGATGACCGACACGCTGAGTTCGACGCAATCGTCGAAACGCTTCACGGGGTGCGCGGGCCTTTCGCCGTCCTCATGCACAGCCCCGGCCTCGCCCAGAAAGTCATGGAGGCCGGCGCGCAGGTCAGGCTGGGCTCGACGCTTAGCTCGGTCGAGCGCGAACTGGCCATCATCGCCGTCGCGAGGGAGAAGGACGCGACCTACGAGTGGGCCGCGCACGTGAGAGCCGGACGCGCCGCCGACATGCGGGAAGAGGCCATCGAAGCCGTCAGGCACAGGCAGGACACCAGTGGCCTCGAAGAGGACGAGCGCGACATCATCGAGTTCGTACGGCAACTCCTGCAGAACAACAAGGTCGAGCAAGACCTCTTCGACGCGCTGGAGGGCCGCAAAGGCGTCCGATGGCTCGTCGAGCTCGCTGCCACCGTCGGCCAGTACCAATACATCTCGGCGATTAACACCGCGTTCGGCGTCGTTGCAGCCCCGGACGCCGACCAGCTCCCCGTCTGAGAAGGGCTATTCCCTGACCAGCGCCAGCGCGCGCACGCCCGCTTTGTACACCACCAGCCTAAACCTTAGAACGAAGGTTCTTTGGACGCAATTGACACGGACTCAGGCTCAGGGTCAGGAGACTCATCGTCGATGGGTATAGCCAGCGTGATGTCCACGTTGTTGTCCCTGTCGATGACGACCTGCTCCAAAACCATCTGGAGAATCTCCTTGCGCTGCTCGGGGGTCAGGTCGTCAATGCCCTGGCCGACGTTCCTCGCCCAGGCTAGGACAGCCTCCATCAGCCGCCGCTTCTCAGCTCCGCCCACCTCCTGAGCATGGTAATCGTCCAACTTCGCCCTGGCGCTCTCAAGTCGCTCGGTGATGAATTTGCGCTGAATGTCGAGCTGGGCCTCGGCGATCTTCCCCGACACGAACAGCCTGATGGCGCGGTCCTCTTCCATCTGGATGCTCCGCAGGTCTCGCTCGGCTTGGGCGACCTCCTCCTCCAATCCGCCGCCCTCTGGAGAATCGAGGGTGTCGATACCGGCGACGATCAGGTCGGGGTTCTGGATTATCCGCTTCACCTCGCTCCATATCGACTCCTCCAATCGCTCAGCCCGGATGTAGGGACGCTCTCGGCAGCGCAGGCGCATACTCTGCATTCCGTTGCACATGTAGTATCGGTTGGGAGTGGGAAGGTCGTAGCGGTACTTCTTGCCGTTGCGAACGTTGGTGGTGCTCCGGGTGCATCTTGCATGGAAGTTGTGGCCGCACTCGCCGCATTTCAGAAGGTGCTGCAACAGGTAGAGCACATTCGTGTTCCTCTTGGCCCTCCTGCTCCGCTGCTTCTTCAGCGCTTGCGCCCGCTCCCAGGTCTCGTCGTCGATGATTTGCGGCATCGGGATCTCAATCCAGGTCTCCCTCGGCTGGTCGTAGACCTTCATACCGTCTTCAGTGGAGACGTGGCGGTACTTGCCATAGACCCAGGTACCCGCGTAAGTGGCATTACCCAGGATGTGGTGCACGCGGGACTGAAGCCACAGCAGCTTGCCGGTCTGGGTGGGGGTCCCCTCGTCGGTCAGCCGCACGGCAATGGAGTAGGACCCCATCCCCTCGTCGATGTACATGTGGAAGATGCGGCGCACAACTTCGGCCTGCTCCTCAATCACCCCGGGCCTGCCGTCGTCCCCGATGCGGTATCCGTAGGGGAGGCCGCCGGTGGGCACCCGTCCCTGCTTGGCCGTCCCCCGCTTGCCCATAGTGGACCGCTCCCGGAAGTTGTCCAACTCGATCTTGCCGATGGCCGCCATGAGGCCGAAGGTCTTCACGTCGATGACGTCCATGACGGCTTCCAGCCGAATCTGGTGGGCCTCGACGACCTCCATGAGGGCGGCGGCGGGGTACATCCCCCTGCTGAGGCGGTCGGACTTCCAGCAGACGATGGTATCGAAGCGTCCCTTCCTGGCGTCGGCCAGCATCCGCTGAAATTCCGGACGCTTCTTCGACCAGCCCCGGCCCACCTCGTGGTAGCGGGCGTTGATAGTGAGTCCGTTGCTCTCGCAGTAGCGCAGCCGACTCCTTTGCTCCGCCGCTGCGGGCGACGCTGATCGACCTGGGGGCGATGCAGGGGTTCGACGAGAAGCAGGTGCGGGCTGCGGTCAAGGGCAAGACGGGCAGGGACCTTGAGGCGGTATCGGCATCGGAGCTGACGCCGCTGGTGCAAGGGGCGACCCGGAAGCTCCAGCAGACGCGGGAAGCAGAGGTGGTGGAAGCGGCATGAGCCCAACGCGCCATAGCGAGCCCACGTAACGGGGCTGTCTCCACACCGGGGCAGCCCCGTTTTCATCTACAGGACAGAAAGGAAGACGACATGAAAGTGAACACTATGTATACCCCGTGGGGACCTCCCCAGGACGTCGTAGCGCTGGCCGAGGGCGTGGTGCGGATCGAAACGGCCAGCCACGGCGGGCTGAAGCTGAGCCGGGAGCGGTGGGACTCCCTTCCCCCTGCCGTCCAAGAGACGCTGCTGACCCCGGCCTACGCCGAAGAGGACTGCGAAGAGGTCATTGTCCAGACGCTGCTGGGCATCGGCGACGAGAGGGACCGGGAGTGTGCCCTCAAGGTCGCCAAATTCTTCGACCGTTACGCCCCAGCGCTTCCTTATCTCCTTGAGAAGGGGGAGGGGCCATGACCCCGGCGACACGGCCCAGGCCCCGGACGCTGCCTAGCAGCACGACCAAGCTCCATACCGAGCATGGCAACCTGTACGTCACGGTGTCCCTGGACAAGGAGGGCGAGCCCTTCGAGGTCTTTGGGCAGATAGGCAAGGCCGGCTCCTTCGCCTCTGGCGTAACAGAGCTGGCCTGCCGACTCATCTCCCTTCACCTGCGCCGTGGCACGCCCGTCGCCGAGATCGTGGACCAGTGCCAGGGCATAGCTGAGATGCAGCCCTTCGCCAATCAGTTGAGCGATGGGTCGAGCGTGTGGGTGCTGGGCCTCGCAGATGGCATCTCCCAGATCCTCAAGCTCCATCTGAAGGAGCGAGAAGAGAGGGCGAAAGAGGGGATAGAGGAATCCGAATCCAAAGCGCCGCATGAGCGGCGCACACAACCGATGGTTGCTCAACTAGCGGGGCTGTCTCCACGGAGGCGGTCCCGCTTCTCATCTATAGGAACGAAGGAGGACAGACCATGAACCAGAACGAAGACCCCACCGGAGACCGGGCGGACGTTTACTCGCGACCGTCGGCCTACTTCGACGGAGACGGGGCGCTGGTGGTGCGGGCATCCGCCGCCAGCAGCTGCCGCCGCGCCCTGTGGTACGCCGCCACTGAACAGCAGCCCACAAACCCACCGACCGACGAGTCCCTGACCGTCATGGAGGTGGGGCAGGCCCTGGAGCAGGTGGTGCTCCGGGCGATGGAGCGGGCGAGCTGGGACGTGATCCCGGTGGACCCCAACAGCCCCAGGGAGGTGACGGTCCTCATCGCCCCCAACCTGCGCGTCACCGGACACCCCGACGCCACCGCCGTCCTCCCCTTCTTCGGAGGGCCGGAGGTGATCGTCGAAGTCAAGACCAGGGGGCCGGACGCCTACAAGCGGTGGCAGACATTGGGGGCCGAGCGGAGTCACCCGGAGTCGGTGGCCCAGGCTTCCCTTTACACCTACGGGAAGTACGGCGAAGCCCGCGACGTGGTGATAGCCACGATGGACACCGGCAGCCGCCAGTGGGACACCGAAACGATTCCCGCCGAGCGGGTGGAGGACGCGATGGAAGCCGTCAGCTTCCGGCTCGGTGATTTGGCCGACCACTACGGTGCCCACGGGCAGAACCCCGACGAGTTGCCGGAGCGGGACTTCCGGGCCGGTAGCTGGCAGTGCCGGACCTGCCCCTTCCTGAACACCTGCAAGCCCGGCACAGCCGAGGTTGAAGGAGACACGGGCGAGGCGTCTGAGAACGAAGGAACGGAGGTGAGCATCGAGGAAGTTCGGGCTGCGGTGCGGGCATACCTGGAAGCGCAGGAAGCCTTGAGGGAGCCGGAGCAGGCGAAACGCCGGGCGCTGGACACCCTCAAGGCGTGGATGCGGCAGCGGGGGATGACCAAAGCAAGCGTCGAGGGCCGGGCGGTGAGCCTGGTCAAGACCCGGCGCTTCTCGGTCGACTACCGCAAGCTGAACGCTCTGCTGGACCCGGACACCCGCGCCGACATCGTGACGGAGGCCGTCTCCCAGTACGTGCGGGTGAGCTAGACGCTCCCTACTCGGAGCGCTGAACGGTGGCATTCCTCAGGGGGGAGTGACCCTGCCGAATCCAGCATTCCTGTCACTACAGGAGAAGGGAGGAAAAGATGAGTAGATACGCGCCCAAGACCCTGCGGCGGATGCCGCCCGCGACACGGGAGATCGCAAGGCTCGCCAACGAGCTTGCCTCGGTCCAGACCCGGCTCGCCAACCGCGTAGAGCGCCTCACGAGCATGGAGATGATGGCGGGCGCCTCCCAGAGGGTGTTCTGCAACAACGGAGCCCACGCCAACGTGGTGAACGCCGCGCTGCACTACGTCCAGGCCCTCGACGACCCTGAGATGCACGGCAGCGTCAGAAGGGACGGGCTGAGTTGGCTGAGAAGCGCGGTAGCGCCCCTGGACCCCGACAGGCTGTTCGCTGAAGCGGAGCCGAGCCCGAGGACGTAGAGAGCAGCTAGACGCTCCGTAGCCGGAGCGCATGGACAAGGCCGTTCCCCTCCGAAGGGAGCGGCGCTGCATTTCCATTCGAGTGCGGCAACGCCGCACTACTACACACACAAAGGAGAAACGACATGGCACGCACAATCAACAAGGTAGAGCTACTGGGAAGGGTCGGAGCAGACCCCGAAATGAAATACACCCAGAGCGGCACCGCCATCACCCAGCTACGGCTGGCCACCGACCGACACCGCCAGAACGGAGAGACGAGCACGGACTGGCACAGTATCACCTGCTGGTCCGGCCTGGCCGAAGCGGTGAACCAGTATGTCGCCAAAGGGGACCGGCTGTACGTTTCCGGCAAGCTGGTCCAGAACAGCTACGAGACCGAGGACGGACAGCGCAGGCACCGCACCGAGATTCACGCCTCCGAGGTGGTATTCCTCGACTCCCGCAACGGGGGTAGCTCCGAGGAAGAGTCCGCAGTTGCCAGCGCCGAGGAGCCGGTGAAGGCCAAGTCACCCTTCTAGCCCAATCGTGATACGGCCGCCTGCCAGCAGGCGCAGCACGGGGCCGCTCCCATTTTCGGGGCGGCCCCGCTTCTCGTTTCAGACCATCCACATCTAGGAGAGGTTCCTATGACCAATGCACAGCACAACGACACACTGCTAGAGACCCTCCGGCGCAACGTCAGCATCCTGGGGGAGCTGGCCGTGCGCTACGGGGTGGAGACCCATCCACCGCGCCCCGCCGACCCTCCGGCGGTCTATTCGCCCGAGGCGGTGCGGCTGCTGCTAGCCCCGGAGATGGCCCACCTCGCCCAGGAGCAGTTCCGGGTCCTCCTGCTGGACACAAAGACCCGGATCGTGGGCCAGCGGGTGATCTACCAGGGGGACGTGAGCTCCATCGCCGTCAGACCGGCAGAGGTGTTCCGGCCCGCTGTCATGGAGGCGGTGCCCAAGATCATCGTGATCCACAACCATCCCTCGAACGACCCCGAACCGAGCCCGGCTGACGTGGCCCTGACCAAGAAGCTGATCGAGGCGGGCAAGCTCCTGGGAATCGAGCTACTGGACCACCTGGTCATCGGCGGGGACAAGGCGGTCAGCCTCAAGGAGCGCGGCCTCATCACCGCCCTCTAATCCTATAGGAAAACCCAGGCAGCCCAGCAACGACCCTTGCCGGCCCCCACGGAGTCACCACACCTCCGCGCATCAGCATTCCAATTACCGAAAGGAGACATACCCATGCTTGCAACCGAACACACACTCGACCCCGAAGCCCTGTACACCATCAACGCCGGGGGTTTCTCGGCCACCGCCGACGCCTTCGCCCGCGACGAGGCGACCGACGGCCTCTGGTTCGTCTCGATGGTCGGCTCCCAGACGGCGCTGAAGGCGATCTGGGCATCCCTGCTCAAGCAACCGCCCGACGTCGCCCACCTCATCCAGGGCGCGGATGGGATGGCGCTTAGTGGCTCCTACCAGCGCTGCGGCATCCCCTACGGAACCGTCGGCACGTGGACGACCAAGATAGCCAAGCTGCCGGTGAGTGGTGGCTGGCACGCGTTGGTCTACACGAAAATGGCCCAGTACGCCTCCGAACACGACACCTTCCTCCTCCTGGCCCAGACGGAAGACGAGGCCCCCAGGCTCCACTACCGCTTCCTGGACAAGAAGAGCCCGCTTCCCCTGCATCCCTCCTGGGCGGACTGGCTGTGGCGGCGGGGCCTTCAGAAGGAGGAGACCACCCAACTCCAATCGGCGGGAGTGGTCGCCTACCGCTGCAACCCCAACCCCGAATCCCTCAAGGAGGACCTCTCGGAGGCGGTGGCTTCTGGGACGCTGACCCTACCCGGAGAGGAAGAGTCCATCGTGGCAGCAGTGAACGGAGGAGGGTATGGATAAGACGCTGACAATTGCCAAACGCACAAACAAACGCAGGCAGGAGCGGAATTTCAAAGCCTGGCAGCGCTTCTCGCCGGACGGAACGACCTGCCGTTTCTGTAAGCACGATCACACGACGCACCTGTGCACGTCCGCGCAACCTCACTTCTATCGGCCTGCGACTGAGGCAGAGAGGCGCGACCCCAGGGTGATGCTCTACCGACACACCAGCACAGACAACGGCTCGGTGCTGGTCAGACGAGTGACGGTGGCGAAACACACCGAGATCGTCACCGCTTTTTGTACCGCGTGTGCAGAGGCTGCGGGCACCAGCCAGGCGCTCTGCTACCAGCGTAGTCTCGCCACCGGAGAGGTGGTGGGTATCAAGTCAGATAACCGGCTCGCTGCCTGAAGGCTGCGGCCAATGAGAGGAGATAAGCCATGACCACGACCCAGACCATCTACTTCACCTGCCCCCACTGCGAGGAGCGGTTCGCCCAGATAGAGGAGCCGGACAGGGATGTCCATACGGGAGAGATCTACCACTGCAACTCCTGCGGCGTGCAGGTGATATTCCAGGCCCTGTCCGCCGAGGACTACGTCCCGCCACCCAGGGCGAGGAGGGACTGCTACTTCTGCAGCCCCGAACCCTGCAAGTTCGGCCCATCAACATCGACCGACCATGAGGAAGGAGAGACATCATGAGACTGGCAGCACAGGCCAAAGGGGGGGTTTACCCGACGCCGGAGAAGGTGGTGGACTTCATCGCCACGCTGATACGGGCGCCTGCGGGCTACTACTACCGCAACCGGGAGGTCCTCCGCATCCTCGACCCCTGCTGCGGAGTGGGGGAGGCGGTGGCCCAGCTGGGAGAGCGGCTTACCCAGGACAACACCATGCCCATAGAGACCTACGGGGTGGAGCTGCATACCGACCGGGCTGAGGAGGCCGCATCCCGGCTGCACCGCACCCTGGCGGCGGACCTGTTCCAGACCTCCATAGGCAACCAGGCGTTCGGCATCTGCCTGCTCAACCCGCCATACGACCATGACCCGGAAAGCAAGCGGACGGAGCACGCCTTCCTGACCCACTCGACCCGCTACCTGAACGATGGCGGGCTCCTGGTGTTCATCGTGCCCCGCCAGCGTCTTGCGGTCTCGGCCAAGTACCTCGCCTCCTATTACTATAGATTGAGGTGCTGGGCCTTCCCGCACCCCGAAAGGGAAGCCTTCGACCAGGTGGTGGTCATGGGCTACCGGATGGCGGAGCCCCGTCTCGACGAGGAGGTGCAGGGGCAGGTGCTGGCCTGGGCCGAGGGAGAGCCGGAGACGCTGTCTCCCCAAGGCTACCCCATCTACACCGCCATCACCTCGGATGCGGGGGACATCCTGTTCGCCACCCGCACCGTCGACCCCGTGGCGGCGGCGCAGGAGGCCCGGCGCTCCGGCCTGTGGGCCAGCGCCGAAGTAACGGATACCCTCTGGCCCAGCAAGGACCAGAGGACCCGCCCCCTGATGCCGTTGCGTCGGGGACACATGGCGATGCTCATCGCCGCCGGGTTCCTGGACAACCTCCAGCTCGAAGCGGACGGTCGGCGCATTCTGGTCAAGGGGAAGACCACCAAGGAGCTGGTCCTGGTGGAGGAGACCCCGGACAAGGAGACCTACCGGGAGAAGCTCCGCACCACCGTCGTCGCCCTGGACCTCGGGGACGGCGTAATCACCGACATCGCCGCATAGCCGACTCCACCCCAGGGCCGCATCACGAGGCCCCGCTGGTTCTTTCCAGGACCACGGGGCCTCGCCCTTTATCAGGACCGAAGCAGCCAGAAGCGATACCTCTATAGAAGGAAGGAGAAAACCAATGGACCTCGCCCAGTTCATCGACAAGTACCGAGATGCAATAGCCCAACGGGTGGTGGAGTCCTACCCGCCCCTCTACCGGCCCTCCCAGAACGGCCACGGCCTGCCCCAACTGCTCCGCTCCCCCCTGGGAGCCCAGGCCGACGCCATACGGGGCGTCACCCTCTCCCTTGCGGCCCACCAGGGCACCAACGTCGTGGGGGAGATGGGCACCGGCAAGACCTTCATCGGCGCATCTGCAGCCTACGCTGCGGGTTTCCAGCGGGTGCTCGTACTCACACCCCCTCACCTGACCCGGAAGTGGAAGCGTGAGGTGGAGCAGACGGTGCCCAAGGCCCGCGTCGCCATCGTCGCCTCCATCACCGACCTGGAGAAGCTGCGCCTCTCCACCGGCCCAGGCCCCCTCTTCGCCATCATGTCGAGGGAGAGGGCGAAGCTCTCCTACCGCTGGCACGCGGCCTACATCGAGCGGTTGGCCACATCCAGGGGTGGGCTCGTCCGAGACGAGGAGACGGGGGAGCCCTTCCGGGTCCCCTGCTGCCCCCTCTGCGCCACCCAGATCGTGGACAAGGACGGTGTGCCCCTCACCGCCGAGGAGATGGGGCGCAAGCGGCGGACCTGCGCCGGGTGCGGCTCCGCCCTCTGGCAGGCCGACCCCAAGGGGCCGAAGCGATATCCACTCGCCGACTACATCAAGAAGCGGATGAAGGGGTTCTTCGAGCTCCTCGTAACAGACGAGGTGCACGAATACAAAGGAAGAGGCTCCGCCCAGGGCATCGCAGCGGGCGTCCTCGCCGACTCCTGCGGCCGCTCCCTCACCCTGACAGGAACCCTAACTGGAGGGTATTCGAGCACTTTGTTCCACTTGCCGTACCGGTTCAGCCCGGCCATCAGGACGGAGTTCGGGCGCTCCGAGGAGGGAAGGTGGATACAACGGTACGGCTTCGAGGAGCACACCATCGGCAAGGACGACGACGAGTCGGTGGAGGATGGACGGTTCAGCCGGCGCAGGCGCTACCGCAAGGTGGTGCGAGAACGGCCGGGGCTCGCCCCAGCCGCGTTGTTCCACCTCATCGGCAACTCGGTGTTCCTCAGACTCTCCGACGTGGCGTCGGGGCTGCCTTCCTACGAGGAGCAGATTCTCCTCTCGTCGATGGACTCCGAGCCCGACAGCTACGGGTACACCCAGCGGGGAGCCTACGGCACGCTGTACGACAAGCTGCGGGCCGCCCTCGCGGATGCGCTGGCCAAGGGGTCACGGAAGCTCCTCTCCACCTACCTTCAATCGCTGCTGGCCTATCCCGACGGCTGCACACGGGGCGAGACCGTCTTCGACCCGGAGTCGGACGACGTGCTGGTGGCGGTGCCGCCGCTCTCCGAGGAGAAGCTCTATCCAAAGGAGAAGGCGCTCTTAGACCTGGTGGCGGCGGAGAGGCTTGAGGGCCGGAGGGTGCTGGTCTACGTCACCCACACCGGGACGCGGGACATCACGGGCAGGATCAAGGACATCCTCACCCGCCACGGATTCCGGGCGGCGGTGATGAAGGCCGACGCCGTGGTCCCGGACCGCAGAGAGGCGTGGGTGGAGCAGAAGGTCAAGGAGGGCATCGACGTCCTCATCTGCCATCCCCGGTTGGTGCAGACCGGCCTCGACCTGATCGACTTCCCAACGATTGTTTGGGCGGAAACGGATTACAGCGTCTATACCATGCGGCAGGCGTCGCGCCGCTCCTGGCGCATCGGTCAGACCCGGCCCGTGAAGGTCATCTTCATGGCCTACCGGGGCACCCTCCAGGCGGATGCCCTCAAATTGGTGGCCCAAAAGCTCCAAAGCTCCCTGGCGGTGGAGGGTGAGTTGCCCGAGGACGGACTGGCGGCCTACGGCGACGACGGGGACGACATCATGCTGGCGTTGGCAAGGAAGATCGTGAACGGAGAGGAGGAAGAAGAAGGAGAGTCGGTGGAGGATGCCTTCGCCCAGGCGCGAAACGCCGAGGCCGTCTCCGAGGAGCTGCTGGTGGACGAGGAGTGGCACGCGGTGGAGGTGGAACCGGAGACGGTGCTCGTCGAAGTGCTCCGGAACGGCGCGAGCCACGTCGCCGTAGAGGCGGCCAACGGTCATGCTGACGTGGTGGAAGAGACCCAGCAGTCGATGTTCTCCTGGGCCGAGTTCATGGCCGAGGAGCCGCAGAAGCCGGCCAGAAGGAACGGGAAGCCGAAGCCCGCGACCCTCTCCATGTTCGAGTGGGCGCTGAGCCGGGAGGAGGAAAGAGAGGCTCAAACGGTGTCCTGAAGGGGGCGCCGCTAAGGTGGCGACGAAGCTAAGACAGCAACAGAGAGAGGAGGAGATGGTCGGCACAGGGCGCTGACTTGTACAAAACAGGGGCAGCTACCGTTTGAGGACGATAGCTGCCCCTGCCTATCCATATGTGAGGTCTTTTTTTGTTGTCCATCAGAGTACGTGGTCGGCAGAAACGCTTCGGTCTATGACGAATACGGAGCACGGGAAGAGACCAAATCGAGGTCCCCTTCATGTGTCCGATGCCAACCACCGTTTCCTCAGCTGTCTGACGCTGCGGCTGGATAAACCCAAGGAAAACTGTGGAAGGTGCCTCACCATTGCAAAATATACCGTGAATGACTATCATTGTACTCATGATGGACGCTACACTCCCCCGCCTCGTTGGGCCAAGCCTTCAGGACCGTCTCCGGGTCATGCCTGCGGTGGTGGTGACCGGAGCCCGTCAGACGGGGAAGAGCACCCTAGCCCAGGAGCTTATGCCGGGCGGACGGCGCTTCCTCTCCCTGGACGACCTCGACGTGGTAGATGCAGCCCGCCGCGATCCCGAGGCGCTCCTGGGGGGCAGCCAGCAGGTGACTCTCGATGAGGTGCAGCGAGAGCCGGACCTTCTGCATGCGGTGAAGCGGGCCATAGACCAGCAGCGCCAGCCGGGGAAGTTCCTCATCACCGGTTCGGCCAATCTGCTATTGATGCGACAGGTCTCCGAGTCCCTTGCTGGCCGGGCCAGCTATCTGACCCTCTGGCCGATGACCCGGCGAGAGCAGCTGGGTCTCGGACGTGGGGGCATCTGGGAGGAGCTGCTGAAGACCCGCGACGAGGAATGGCTCGCCCTGGTGGCTGCCCAACCTGACCAGCCGGAGGACTGGCGGGCGCTGGCGCTTCGCGGTGGCTTCCCGCTACCGGCCATCCACCTCAAGGCCGCTCAGGACAGGGCCGTCTGGTTTGACGGCTACGTGCGCACCTATCTGGAACGGGACCTCCAGGACCTCTCTTCCATCTCGGCATTGCCAGACTTTCGCAGGCTGATGCGGGCCGCCTGCCTCCGCATGGGCAACCTTGTCAACCAGGCGGAGCTTGGCCGTGACGTGGCGCTGCCTCAGCCGACGGTGAGCCGCTACCTCAACCTGCTGGAAACGTCGTATCTCCTCGTCCGGCTCCCCGCCTACGCGGTGAACCGCACCAAGCGGCTGATCAAATCTCCCAAGCTCTACTGGGGCGACACCGGGGTGGCGTTGCATCTCACCCAGGAGGAGGAGCCCCGAGGGGCACATCTGGAGAACCTGGTGCTTCACGATCTGCTGGCCTGGCGGGACGCTCGGCTCGACCGGGCTGAGGTCCTCTACTGGTGCACGGCCATCGGCGAGGAGGTAGACTTCGTGATTGAGGCTGGGGATCGGCTGCTGCCCATCGAAGTCAAGGCGACGGAGCGGCCGCGTCTCCGAGACGTAGCCCATCTGCGCACCTTCCGGGCCGAGTATGGCGATAGGGCCAGGGCAGGCCTGTTGCTCCACGCTGGCAATACCCTGGAATGGCTGGCACCGGATGTGCTTGCTGCGCCCTGGTGGAGGGTGCTATGAGGCGTCGTCTGGCGGGGATGGGGTTCAAAAGTCATCAGAGTTTTGGATATCGGCTCCCACAGAGGACCGCCAGGGTGGAGGCAGGTCTACTAGGGCCGGACCGGGTGGTAGCGATAAGCCCGCGCCATGGTTGGGTGGCCTGCTGCTCATGCTGAACGTGACGTTGATCTTTACCGGCACAACTGGCATGGACCTGTACGGCTTCTACACACTGGAGCCAGTGGCAGCTCAACCCCTGCCGCTGGTGCTGTCCACTCTGTTGAATCTGGGCATGGTCTTCCGGCCTACTGTGCCAATGATCACATTCGCGAGAGTTAAAACCCCAGATAAGGTTCCGGGCCCGCGGATCGGTCTGTCCACGGAGGCGCTCTACACCCAGCCGAGGCCGAGTTGTTACGATCCTACCGCCGACTCGCCATACATAACCAACTACCAGCTATGGAAGCTCGCGAAGTGTGCAAAGCTGACGGCCGACTTCCCAACTCAGCATAATAAATCCGAGTATACCGTAGCGGTGGACGGAGATACCGCGGTGATAGCACCGTACCGGGGCGACGATTCCGGTACGGCTGGCGTGTTTATCAGGGGTTCGGAATTCGGTAGGTGGACCTTGTCGGCCAAGCTAACCGCATCCGATGCCGACGAGCAGGACGTTATATGAGGGCAGTCCATATAACTACCTTTCCGCGGCTGACAATCATCGGCGCGCTTCTCGCCGTTGCCGTGCTGCTGATCGTCATTACAGCGCCGGCCAACGCGGCCGTTGCGCCGTCCGGGTTCGCCGCGACCGCGGGTGATACCCAGGTGACGTTAACGTGGAATGACCCCAACGACACTACGATCACGGGCTACCAGGTATTGCAGGTGACAATCGACAAGCTGGTCGTTCCCAGTACTGTTACAGGCGCCATCGAGGCAGGCGACAGGTTCGGAGATTCCGTGGGGATTGCCGGGAACACGGCGGTGGTTGGAGCCCCCTTACAAGAATCTCTGGACAACCAGAGTGTCTCCATTACTAACGGCGGATGGGGGCACACCTTCAGCAGAGGTTCCGGGGGGTGGAGCTACGATGAGTTCCTGGCGGTAAGTAACCCGCAGGTCGAAGGCCGGCTCGGAAGTTCCGTAGCGGTGGCCGGCAGTACGGTCATGGCTGGAGCCCCGTCATACCACCAAAACAACAACACTGATCCCGGTGAGATTACCATAGCCTCCAAGAGTAGCCTGACCGGCTCATTGGCCACCGAGTTCACGAAGACCGGCCAATTTGGAAATGACCTTTTCGGACGTTCCGTGGCGTTGGACACCGGCATCGCCGTCGTGGGGGCCCCGGGAGCCCTGATCGGCAGTGACGCTCTTGCCGGTAAGGCTTACCTGTACACCAAGGATAGCTCCGGAGTTTGGGGCCCGGCGGCCACGGCCATATGGAGCGCCGGCGCCAACGCCGGGGCCGGCACCATTTTCGGCAGTTCAGTGGCGGTGGACGGCAACACCGTTGTTATAGGGTCACCGGGGGAAGATTCTTCCTCGGGCGCGGCTTACGTGTTTACCAAGGATGCCCTGGGCATATGGAGCGCCGTCAGGCTCACCGCCTCCGACCGCGCGAATGCCGATAGCTTCGGTCGATGGGTAGCGGTAGACGGCGACTTTGTTGTGGTAGGGGCCTGGCAGGACGACGACGGCGGCACCAATTCCGGCTCGGTGTACGTGTTCACCAAGCCGAGCGGCGGTTGGGGCGCCTGGAGCGGCCTCTCATCCACCGATAAGTCTGCGTTGACCGCCAAGTTGACCGCCTCCGACGCCGCTGCAGACGATCACTTCGGGTGGTCGGTAGAGGTCGACGGCGACAATGTGGTAGTTGGGGCCTACGGGAATGACGACAACGGCAGTGACTCCGGTTCGGTTTACCTGTTCACCAAGCCCAGCGGGGGCTGGGTAACCGCCACCGAGACGGTCAAGCTGACTGCTCCCGACGGCACAGCGGACGATAACTTCGGAGATTCCGTAGCGGCGGGCGGAGGAAGAGTCATCGTGGGGGCGCCCGGGGACGAAAGCGAGACTGGCGCGGCTTACGTGTTCAGCATCCCCACATGGACCGCCATCACCGGAAGTGGACCGGGGACCACATCCCACACGGTAACCGGCCTGGACAACGATGTGGAGTACACCTTCTGGGTCCGGCCGGTGGACAGTGGCGGCCCCGGCCCTGCCTCTGGGAGCAAGCACGCCAAGCCGCAGCAATCTCCAGCGGCCACGCCGGCCAATCTGACCGCCACGGCGGGCGTTGGCGAAGTGACGCTGTACTGGGACGACCCGAACGACTCCACCATCTCGGGCTATAAGTACCGGCAAAAGGAGGCCGGCGGCAGCTTCGGAGAGTGGACCACGATCCCCAATAGCGGATACGGCGAGGCCAATACCACCGGATACACGGTGACCGGCCTGACCAACGGCAAAACTTACACCTTCCGGATACGGGCGGTGGACGAGGACGGCGATACCGCAAACTCGAACGACGTCACCGTCACGACGATACTAGCCGCTCCGACGAACCTCACGGCCACTGTGGGCGTGGGCGCCGGCCAGATTGCGCTTAACTGGGACGATCCGGGCAACAACTTAATCACGAAATACCAGTACAGCACCGACGGCGGCACGAGTTTCACCGACATCACCGGCAGCGGCGCCACCACCACCGCGTACACCGTGACTGGCCTGTCCAACGGCAGGGAGTATACCTTGGCAGTGAGGGCGGTAAACGCTTCGGTCAACGGCCAGGCGGCCACCGTGACCGCCATGCCGCTCCTCCCGCCCGTGCCCCTGTACGTGAGCAACATCGGCCAACCTACCGACACCAGTGTTGGTGTCGATGCCGACTTGTCTAGCGACCAAGCTCAGGGCTTCCGTACGGGCACGAATGGGACAGGCTACGTCTTGGGAAGTATCGACGTGCACTTTCAAAGTGCTACAGATAGTGAAGACCTAACGGTGTCGGTGCGGAGTCCGAACAATGATGCCGAACCGGGCACCGTGGTGCACACCTTGACCAACCCGGGCACCATAGAGCCGGGATTCGTGCGGTTCACCGCCGAAGACGCCCAGCTGAGTGCAAACACCTTCTACTTCGTACACCTGACTTTTAGCGGCACCGGAACTACACCCCTATTGAGAACTACGGCATCCGACGCTCTGGATTCCGGCACGGCCACCGGGTGGACGATGAACGATTTCCGGTACTATCGCTCGGGCGCGAATTGGTTTTCCTCATCAAATGCATTAAAGATCAGTATTAATAATGTCCCTCCGCCCGTCCCCGGTGCACCGGCGAACCTCTCAGCTACACCGGGCGACGGCGAGGTTACCCTCTCCTGGGGCGACCCCAGCAACGACACAATTGAGAAGTACCAGTACAGCACCGACGGTGGTACGACCTTCATTGACATTCCTGGCAGCGACAAGGACACCATCGCATACACCGTTACTGGCCTGTCCAACGGCACGACGCATACGTTGGCAGTGCGCGCGAAGAACATTTCCGGCGAGGGCGATGAATCCAGCGTGACCGTTTTGATGATACCGGCAGCCCCGGCCAACCTCACGGCCATGCCGGGCGACGGCATGGCTGCGCTTAGCTGGGATGACCCCGGGAATACGACCATAACCGAGTACCAGCTAATGCAGCTCGCTGAGGAGAGCGGGCTGACCGCCGACGATGGCGCGAAAAACGACAGGTTCGGAGTTTCGGTGGCGGTGGACGGCAATACGGCCGTGGTCGGCGCCTTCCAACCCACCTATACGGATCCCGACACCAGTCTGGACGTTAGCAGGCCCGGCGCGGCCTACGTCTACATCAAGGATTCCAACGGTGCGTGGAGCCAGCAGGCCAAGCTGACCGCCTCCGATGGCGCGGATGGTGACGAGTTCGGAATCTCCGTGGCGGTGGATGGCGACAACGTCGTGGTTGGGGCCCGCGGGGACGACCTCGACAAGGGCGCAATCTACGTGTTCAGCAAGCCGGCAGATGACAACTGGACCTCCACTATTACCGAGACGAAGCTCACGGCTACAGGCGGCGAGGCGGACGACCTGTTCGGAGCCCCCGTGGCGTTGTACGGTGACACCATCGTGGTCGGTGCGCCCAGAGACCAAATTGAGGTTTCAGGCGGCGTGGCCAGGTCAGGATCGGCATACGTCTTCACCAAGAACTCCGGTGTGTGGAGCCAGGCGGCCAATCTTACCGCCACCGACGCCGCGACGGGCGACGAGTTCGGGATCTCTGTAGCGGTCGACGACGATACCATCGCAGTCGGGGCGTACGGTAAGGACGGCAACAGCATCACCGATTCCGGTTTGGTATACGTGTTCGTCAAGTCTGGGGGCGCCGCCTGGGCCACGACGACTGAAACCGTGCAGCTCAGGGCGTCCGACCGGGCCGCCAACGACAACTTCGGTCGTTCCGTAGCCGTGAACGGGAGCACCGTGGTGGTTGGCGCGTCCGGAGACCGGAACACGGTTGGGGGCACCGAGGTCAGCACCGGTTCGGCCTATGTATTCACCAGACCTGACAACGGCTGGACCAACAGTGCAGGCACCGAGACGGCCAAGCTCACCGCGACAGACGCCGCCCATACCGACCAGTTCGGTCGGTCCGTTGCAGTGTACGGCGACACCATCGTGGTGGGGGCTCACCAGAACGACGACGACGGCGAGGATTCCGGTTCGATCTACGTATTCATCAAACCCACGAACGGCTGGACCGACACTACTGGCACGGTCAAGCTCACCGCCTCCAACGCCGCGACGGGCGACCGGTTCGGAATCGCGCTGGCGCTGGACGGTGACACTGCATTGGTGGCTGCGCCCAGGAACGACGCCAATGACGACGACGACGACACCGGCAACGATGTCTCCGATGCCGGCTCTGCCTACGTCATCGGGACATCGGGCTGGGCCAAAATCCCCGATACCGCCGCCGCGATCAGGAGCCAGACGGTAACCGGCCTGACCAACAACATCAAGCACACATTTGCCATGCGTGCGGTGAACGCTTCCGGCAACGGTCCGGCATCAACTGTGACCGGCGTGCCCATGCCCGTGCCAGCTGCCCCCGTGATCCTATCGGCCACGCCGGGCGACGGTCGGGTTACGCTTTCCTGGACCAATCCCGGCGACGATACAATCACGAAATACCAGTACAGCGCCGACTACATCATTAACGGCGGCGGGATGGGCAACAGCGGCGGCGCGACCTTCAGCGACATCCCAGGTAGCCAAGCGGACACCACTGCATACACCGTCACCGGCCTGGACAACGGAGTCACGCACACGTTGGCAGTGCGCGCGGTGAACAATTTCGGCAATGGCATGCCATCCACGGTGACTGCCCTGATGGTACCGGCAGCCCCGAGGCTCTCGGCCGCGCCGGGTGACGGCCAGGTTATCCTTTCCTGGGATGATCCGGGCAACCCCACGATCGGCGAGTACCAGCTGTCGCAGTCCGACCCCCCGGAATGGTCCAAAATCACCGGAAGCAACGCCACGCCCACGACCCACACGGTAACCGGCTTGACCAACTACACAGGGTATTCATTCCAGATCCGCGCAGTAAACGAGACCGGCGCCGGCCCAGCCTCGAACAGGGCCAGCGCTACGCCCCGGATTGACAAGCCAGGCAAGCCGACCGGGTTCGGAGCGGTGGCTGGCGACACCCGAGTGACGCTGAGCTGGGATAACCCCGGCAACTCGACGATAACCGGGTACCAAATATCGGAGGTGATCCCGGAAGACTTTCTCGCCGCCTTCGACGGCACGGCCAGCGACCATTTCGGGATTTCCGTAGCAATCGACGGCAATACCGCCGTGGTTGGGGCGGACCGGGCAAACAACAGGAAGGGTTCGGTATACATATTCACCAGGGATTCCAACGGTGACTGGACCCAGCAGGCCAAGCTGGACGGCGAAAATGACGGCGACCAGTTTGGTTGGTCCGTTGCGGTGGAGGGAGACATCGTAGTGGTTGGAGCCCACGCGTACGACGGCGGTGCTACCCTTGTTAATTCCGGTGCGGCCTATGTATTCACCAGGACAAGCGGCGTTTGGAGCCAGGCGGCCAGGCTGACCGCCACTTTCCCCAAGGCGTACGCCTTCTTCGGAGGTTCCGTAGCTTTGGACGGCAACACGCTGGCGATTGGATCGCGCCTCTATGATGCCGGGGGCCGTTTGGGCGCCGGTGCGGCCTATGTGTTCACCAAGGATTCGGGTACCGGTGTGTGGAGCCAAGCGGCCAAGCTCACCGCCTCCACAAGCTTGCAGCTCGCCTATCTCGGGTACTCGTTAGCGGTGGACGGCGACACTGTATTGGTAGGGGCGTACGGGGACGACACTGTCCGTGGTGAGTTAGGAAGCGGTTCAGCCTACGTATTTGACAAGCCTTCCGGAGGCTGGACCGACGGAAATGAGACTGCCAAGCTGACCGCCTCCGACCGCCAGCCGAGCGGCTACTTCGGGTTTTCCGTAGCTCTGGACGGCGACACTGCGGTGATCGGAGCAAGTCAGCACAGCGACCCCATTACCGGCGCCGGTTCCGGTGCGGCCTACGTCTTCACCAGGCAAACGGGAGTGTGGGGCGAGAAGGCCAAACTCACCCCCTCCGACGCGGCAGCAGGGGATAACTTTGGAGTGTCGGTTGCGGTGGAGGGTGATACCGTCGTAGTTGGGTCGTGGCAAGACGACGACAACGGCCGCAATTCCGGTTCGGCGTATGTTTTCACCAAGCCTGCCCTCGGCTGGGCCGGCACCTTTGAGACGCTCAAGCTCACCGCTCCTAACGGCGCGGCCAACGATAGGTTCGGATGGTCAGTGGCAGTGGACCTGGATGATCAACGCGGTGATCTCGCACTGGTTGGGGCGTACAGTGACGACATCGCAACTGGCATGGATGCTGGTTCGGTCCATGTGTTGGGCATACCCGATTGGATGGACATTGGCCTCAGCGATCATCAGACCACAAATCACACAGTGACCAGCCTGACCAACGGAACAGAGTACGCGTACCAAATCCGGGCGCTGAACCGAAGCGGCGCAGGCCCCGCCTCGGACGGAGCCAGCGCCACTCCGTTGGGGAAGCCGGTCGCGCCCGTCCTGAGCGCACAGGCGGGTGACGGCCAGGTGACGTTGAGCTGGACTGCGGCCACCGCTGACGCCACTATCGCCCCTATCACGAAGTACGAGTACAACACCGACGGCGGCACGACCTTCACGAATATTCCCGACAGCGGGCCGAGCACCGACAATTACACGGTGCTCGGCCTGACCAACCTCACCACGTACACGTTTGCGGTGCGGGCGGTGAACGTAATCGGAGAGGGTCCTTCGGTCACAAAAGATGCCACGCCCGCAAGTGCGACACCGGCCGCGCCGGACCTCTCCGCAACCGCGGGCGACACCCAGGTGAAGCTGGAGTGGGCCGACCCCAGCGACTCTTCGATCGATAAATACCAGTACAGCACCGACGGCGGCACTAGCTTCATCGACATCGACGTCGAAGACATCGACTACAGCGTCGCGAACACCATCGGTTACACAGTTACCAGTCTGACCAACGACACCGAGTACACGTTCCATATCCGCGCGGTGGACAACCAGGCTCTTCAGCCATACGGCGATGCCTCGGACGTCACCGCGACACCGGCGGGTACGCTACCAGACTCGCCGTTGAATCTCGCGGCGGAGCCGGGCCACGAAGAGGTGCGTCTGAGTTGGGGCGACCCCGACGACGCTTCGATCGATAAATACCATTACAGCATCGACGGAGTCGCGAACTCAACCAACATCAGTGCCGACGCCACCACATACACCATTACCGGCCTCACCAACGGCACCACGTACACGTTCCAAATCTCGGCGGAGAACGCAACCGGCGTTGGCCCTGCCTCGGCGGCGATCGACGCCAAGCCTCTGCCGCCTCAACTAGTTCGCCCGGCCTTGGAGCCCCCAGAGGAGGGCAATGGTGAGGTGAAGCTGAAATGGGCTTACACACACGTTGAGACAAAAGAGACCATACTCAGATACGAGGTATTGCACCTGCTGAAGACCAGCAAGCTGGACGGCGTGGGGGGCGACAAGTTCGGGTATGCGGTGTCGGTGGACGGTGACATCGCGGTTATCGGGGCGTACCAGGATGACGACAATGGCGTTGATTCTGGCGCGGTATACGTCTTCAGCAGAGTTGAGGGTGTGTGGACCCAGGCGGCCAAGCTGACCGCCTTCGATGGCGCGGCCTACGACAACTTCGGGATTTCCGTGGCGGTGGACGGTGATACTGTCGTGGTTGGGGCGCCTGGGAACGACGGCGCCGGCGCTGATTCAGGCTCGGTCTACGTATTCGTGAAGCCCACAGGGGGCTGGGCCACCAGTACTGAGACCGCCAAGCTCACGGCTTCCGACGGCGCGGCCCTCGACTACTTCGGGTATTCCGTGGCGGTGGACGGTGACACCGTCCTAGTAGGAGCGTACCAGGACGACGACGAGGAAAACGACTCAGAAGATTCTGGTTCGGCCTACATATTCACCAAACCCAACAGCAGTGGCAGCTGGGCCGACTGGAACCCCATGGAAGACACTGAGACGGCCAAGTTGACCGCCTCCGACGGCGCCGATGACGACTGGTTCGGGGTTTCCGTAGCATTGGACGGCAAAACCGCTGTGATCGGGGCGTCCGGGGACGATGACAAAGGCATTGACTCGGGCTCGGGCTACGTGTTCGTGAAGCCCTCCGGTGCCTGGGCCGACGGGAATGAGACCGACAAGCTGACCGCCTCCGACGGCGAGGCGCAGGATAACTTCGGGTATTCCGTAGCGGTGGACGTTGATACCGTGGAGGTTAGTGATGCCGAGGTGGAAGTTGCCACCGTCGTGGTGGGAGCGTATCAGCACGACCCCATTGACCCTCATTCACCCTTGTACCTTCTGGATGCCGGTGCGGCCTATGTCTTCACCAGAGATTCGGGAGGCGTGTGGGACGGTGGGGAAAAGCTGACTGCAGACGATGGCGATGCTCTCGACTACTTCGGGTATTCGGTGGCGGTGGACGTTGATACCGTGGTGGTTGGTGCGTACGGGGACGACGACAACGGCTCTGCTTCAGGTTCGGCTTACGTCTTCACCAGGGATTCCAACGGTGAATGGAGCCAGAAGAAAAAGCTGACCCACGAAGACGGCGAGGCGGGCGATTGGTTCGGGTATTCCGTAGCGGTGGACACTGCCGCTCACACCGCTTTGGTGGGGGCCGGCTCGGCCCACGTGCTGGACATCCATGACTGGGAGTCCATCCTCGAAATCGAAGGCCAACTTCCCACCGAGCACACGGTGGAAAACCTATTTAATGGCCTAGTATATGACTTCCAGGTCCGCGCGGTGAACCTCCGCAGCCCAGGGCCCCAGGCAGAAGGGGAAGCCGTCCCTCAAGCCAACGGCCCGCCAGTGGCGGTGGATGACGCCTCCACGACTGCCGAGGACACGGCCATCGTCATTAGTGTGTTGGACAACGACTCGGACGTGGACGGTGACAGCCTCAGCGTCATCGAGGTGAGCACACCAAGCAACGGGAGCGTCGCGATCACAGGCGCCGGGACCACCGTCACCTACACCCCCAACTCCAGCTTCCACGGGTCCGACTCGTTCACCTACGTGGCGTCGGACGGGAACGGAGGTACGGACACCGGTACGGTCAACGTCACCGTCACTGCGGTGGACGACGAACCTGCCAACCGCTCGCCTAGGTTCAACGAGGGCCTCAACACCACCCGCACCGTCCCGGAGGACGCAGAAGTGGGCATGGCTGTGGGGGACCCAGTGAACGCCAGGGACTCGGATAATGACCGGCTGGAGTACTGGCTGTGGGGAATGGATCGAGCCTCCTTCGACGTGGACCCTAGCACAGGGCAGCTCACCACCAAGACAGCGTTGGACTACGAGGTCAAGAACGAATACTCGGTGCGGGTGAGCGCCCGGGACCGCCGAGGGGGTGTCGATGGGATCATAGTTACCATCAGCGTTGAGAACGTTGATGAGCCACCGGCACGTCCAGCAGCCCCCGACCTCAAGGCCACCAGCCACTCTACCCTGGCAGTAAACTGGACGGCGCCCGATAACCAGGGACCGGAGATCACGGATTACGACTTGCAATACCGTGAAGCTGACGGGGAGTTCAAAGACGTCGGGTACGGCGGCACCGGCATATCCATGACCCTGAGCGATCTTAAGCCTGAGACCGGCTACGAGGTGCAGGTGCGGGCTATCAACGCCGAGGGAGTCAGCCCTTGGTCGGAATCAGGCAGAGGCGAGACTGAAGAAGCGCCGCCCCCACCTACTCCTACGCCTGCACCCACGGCGGAGCCTACGCCTGCACCCACGGCGGAGCCAGCGCCTGCACCCACGGCGGAGCCTACGCCTGCACCCACGGCGGAGCCTACGCCTGCACCCACGGCGGAGCCTACGCCTGCACCCACGGCGGAGCCTACGCCTACACCCACGGCTGAGCCAGCGCCGTCCGAGGCGGACGGCGGGGACGAAGGATTCCCCTGGTGGGCTATTGTCGTAGTAGTGATTGGGGTAGTCGCTGGAGTCGTTCTCATAATTGTGGTGCGACGTAGCCGGAGATAGGAGAGGAAGCTACTGTCGCATCCGTCTTGAATGACATCTCCAGCTTCGCCACCGCCGTCATTCCTCTGTACCAGGCAGGAGAACTCTTCGACTCTGGCAGGTGGCCCGCGGCCGCTGGGATGTTCGGCGAGGCGCTACGGGCTGACCCTTTCGAGGAGGTCACGGTTGGGAAGGACGACGACGCGGTGGAGGACGGGCGAGCAAGGACGATGATGGGCGCGGCTGGGGGTGATAGCGGATCGCCCGTGTGCTGCGCCACCCCCCCTAGGAGACGCACATGTAATGCAGAACTCTCGTCGGTTAGTCATAAGGCGACGGCCAATCGAAAAGTTCGCAATTCAGTACACGTAGGCCCACCTGAGAGGAATCGAACAGTTCATCGGAAACGACGTGACACACCCATTTATGAGCCCGCTTTACCAACCTGGCTTGAATGGACCCAAATCGACCGCCCACGAGTACCTGAGTTTTCCGTTGTTATTGAGTCCGTCGAATGAAGGTTCTTGATTTTGTCCAGTTCGGTGGGCTCTTCAGAACATTAGGGCAGTTCTTCCGGCCAGTAGCAGTGGAGGCCCGTCGCCTCGCCCGGTTCCGTGCATCTAACCGGCTCCGTGTGAGACACTCTTGACCATCCCAGATGGAGCAACGCCTCTTGCGAACGATCGCCCTCCTCGCCCTGACGCTCCTCGCCTTCGTCGCCTGCGCCCAAGCGACGCCTATCCACGGGCCCACGGCCACGCCGGCCCCCGCATCCACCGCATCGCCAACTCCTATGCCCACGCCTACCCCTACTGCGACGCCCCCCCCCACCTACGCCGACCCCTACGCCCACGCCGACCCCTACGCCCACGCCGGAGCCGACCCCTACGCCCACGCCGGAGCCGACCCCTACGCCCACGCCGGAGCCGACCCCTACGCCTACGCCGGAGCCGACCCCTACGCCTACACCAACGCCTACGCCCAAACGCCAATGCGAGCAGGCAGCGGCCCAGCCAATCACACCAGAACAGGAAGCAGTTATTGCGGAGTGGCATGAGTCCTTGGGGCTGAGAATGCGTGAGTTTGCGGCGTATGCGCCTGCGGCATTCGAAGCGTACACACAGAGATTCAATTATTATTCCGGCGCGCTCCGGCCTTATATAACTTTGGCCCTGTGCGATGAGGCGTTAGCCTTGCGGCTACTGGCGATGCCTTTCCTGGCGGTCGACCAGGGGGATGGAGAGGATGGCGACACCCTGGACGCCCTGGCGCGATTGACTGACCCCGACGTGGGCGACGTGGATGAATTGCTGTCGCACCCGCTACTCGAAGACGGCATCACGGAGATCGATAGAGCAGTCGTTCTGCTGCTGGTGCTGGAATATGAGCACCCTGAGGCCGCAGCGATGACCCAAACGATCCCGTGGGTACAAGATGCGATGCGCGAAGCCGCGCTAAGCGCAGATGATATTCAAGTGTCAAGAGCGCCCTTGCACCATTATTCACTCTATTGGTTAATTGAAACGGCGGACAGTTCGCCCGAATCGCTGCACGCATTGCTGAGATTGGCGTGGATGCATGACCAACAAATCCAGAGTGAGCATTGGCTGACCGGCTCGCTCAGCACTATCGAAGGCTCAATCCACAGCATAGCGACGAAGGTCAGACATATCGCGATAAAAAGTGACGACGGCATGGCCGAAATACTTGGGATGCCATTCCTGCAAACGCTCGAACCCGATGATGAAGATATATTGGATATTTTTTGGGAAACGTCGGATGCGGGGAAAAATTACACAGACGGAGAAACGCCGTTACGACAACTCTTGTCCGACCCCGCAGTGAAAGACGGGATTACCGACGAGAGCTTGGGCAACGTGGCCCTTGCCGATCTGCGAGTGCGGGACCCAGAGTCCTCCGGCGCATTGGAGAGTCTGCCCTGGGTTCGGGATGGGGTGTCTCCCTCCGAGAACGCAGGCATCTTGTCTCTCTGGAAACTCACAAACCTGGGCCCCGACATATTTCAGAGTGTAGTCCGCCAACAATAGGCGGTGGACGGCCTCACTGTATATGAATCGTCCGCCGTAGACACTTTCGAACAGTTGGTGATTACGGGAAGAAATCTCAAAACCAACGAAGGCTACCCCTGGCACCATGAATATGTGTCAACTATCCCGGACAAGCCATTCATGAGCGATATCGGGCCTTCGGAAGCCGCACTCTTGCTCTCAGCGAAACTACTGCTGCAAAATGATGGCAGACTGAGAGACCGCCCTGATCTACTCAGCGCTATACTGGAATCCGGCGAGACGCAGAAAGCAGAGCGGCTGATCACTCTTCCTCTTGCTGGCGAGGTCGCCTTGCCAGTTATTTGGCCTGCCGGACTGGAGCCCCATCGGGACGTGCGCCTTGGCGTGTCCGTATCCCGCACGATGGATATCTTCGAGAAGGACGTGCGTGCAACCGAAGAATTCATGGGTCAGCCGTTCCCACAGAAACATGCTACTGTTCTTATCCATGATTACCCCACCGGTCGGCCTGGCAGCGGAGGCAGAGCGGCGTTTGTAACTGTCGATCCTAGGCTAAGCGATTCGCTCACCGTTGCACACGAGGTAGCACACGCATATTGGGCAGCAACCTTTCGCTGGATTGATGAAGGAGGAGCGGAGTTCATGACATACTTGGCTTCTGGCAATGTGCCTGGTTATGTCTCGCTGTCATGCGCGCATTTCAATACCATATACGATTTAGTGCGAGCTCTTCTACAAGATGGCGGCTTCGAATACGACGGATGCAACTATGATATGGGCAGCGGCATGTTTGTGGACCTGTACAATAACCTCGGAAAGGAATCATTCCGTCGAGGATTCTCCGACCTGTACCTGCGTACATGGGGATTCGTGCCCACCGAAGGATGTATCGGCTTCGACGGAGGCGTGTGCTACCTCAAGGCAGCCTTTGTGGACAGCGCAGCGCCGGAGGACGCGGCCGTCGCTGAGGAGATTATCAACCGCCGCTACTATGGAACGTCCGCCAGAGCGTCGCGGTGAGGCGCAAAGCGTTAGCCTTTGCCCCTCATTACCGACGCTGCGCCTCGTAGAGGGCGCGCCTGCGCCCCCTTCAGTCCTCCCCTGGTTGAGGAGGGGAGTTGAATTCTCCCCTCCACGATCCTTTAGACAGGAGGAACACCCCCTAGGTCTTCTCTACGTCTTTCGCTCGTCGGTGATACCTGCGACGCCGGTGCAGTAAGGGATGAACGCCTTCATGTTGCACTGGGCGCCGTTCTTGGCGAGCTCGGCCTCGAAGATCTCGTGGATATCGCGATCCTCATCCTCGTACTCGACCTGCATGCCGCCGTCCTTGATGCTGACATCGCCGCCCGCGACGGTGTTAGGCGCGATGAAGCCGCCTCTACCGTCGCGCAGGGCCATGTAGCGGGCGCGCTTCGTGCCGGAATTGAAGTGCTGGTGGTAGGTGCCCTCGCCGGGGATGATGACGACGGTGCCCAACTGCCAGTCGCACTTCATCATGTCGGAGCGGTCGGGCTTGGTCCAGAGGAGGGAGAAGCCGGAGTCGCCGCTGAGGAGGAAGAGGTGCGCGCCCGGCCCATGCCGGTGAGCCTTCTTGTAGGTGCCGATGGGGAACTCGGAGATGTGGTTTCCCATGTCGTTCTTGCCCATCTGCAGCATGGCGTTGATGCCGCCCGCCCCGCGCTCCTTCCAGCCATAGAGCGCCATGTCCGGCGCGTTGGGGATGAAGTTCGTCTCCCAGATGCGCTTGTTGTAGAGCGTGCCGTTGCCGCTGAAGTAGGACTCGTCGTCGGAGTAGCGGGAGCGGAACATGAAGTCATTGTTGAACATGAAGTCCCTGTCGCGGAACAGGCGCATCATCGGCGGGGCGTTGGTTGTCGCCATGTAGCGCACCTTCTCGTCGCCGGAGCCGTTGAAGTGCTGATACCAGGCGTTCAGCGGGATGGTGAAGAGGGAGCCCGTCTTCCATTCGAAGGTTTGCTTGCTGTCCTCGTTCATCCAGATGGTCGTCGCGCCGCGGCCCGACACTATGTAGAAGTTGATCTCGTACATGTGATGCTCGGGCTCGGACTTGCCGCCGGGCCTGATGTCGACCACGTGCAGGTCGTTGGGCAAGAGAGCGTTGTCGATGTGGACGACCGCGCCATCGCCGCCCTTGCGCTCCCACGGACCGACCTCGAGCTCGTGCCAGTTGGGGATGTAGAAGGTCTTGTGGACCATCACCCCCTCGCTCTCCAGCCATTCCTCGTAGGAGTCGGGGACTCGGAAGTCTTCGAGGTCGCCGGTGGGGGCCTCGGCGACTTTCATGTCGGTGCCTTTCATAACCATAGCGCGCCTCCAATGTGAGATGGCGCGAGCCTATCGCAATCGGGGTCAAGGCACAAATGCCCCCTTCCCGCAGACGAAAGAAGGGGCTTAGCGGTTCTCCTCATGGGTGAGACGCAATAGCGACAAAACGTTCCGATACTCTTGGGTGGTGGATCGAGTGCCGTAGCCGAATAATGCAGAAGACTGGGTTCTCGGAGCACCCGGTGGAATCCCCCAGGCGCTCGCGCGGGGCGCGTGCCCTCGCCACGGGTCATCCCCGCGAGGCGATTGCTTCGTGGCGCGCGAGGAGGCGCCGGGCGCGCCGCACCACCGGCACGTCGATCATCTTGCCGTCGAGCTGGAAGGAGCCACGGCCGGTCTTCTCCGTCTCGGCATTCGCCTCGATGATGCGTCTGGCGAGTGCGATTTCCTCCTCGCCGGGACTGAACGCTTCGTTGAGCACGGGCACGACGCTCGGGTGGATGCACGATGCGCCCTCCAGTCCGAAGCGCCTCGCCTTGAGCGCCACCTCCCGCACGGCGTCCAGGTCCTGGTAGTCAGCGACGGTGCCGAAGATGCCCAGCGCCATCACCCCCGCCGCCTTCGCCGCGTACACGGACTGGGTCTTCGGGTAGAGCAGCGTCTCGGCGTCCGGCTGCATCCCCAGCGACGATGCCAGGTCCTCCGCGCCGATGGTGATGGCCGCGATGCGCTCGCTCGCTTTCGCGATTTCGCCGATCTGGAAGAAGGCCTCCGGCGTCTCGACCATCGCCAGGAACGCTGTCGCACCCGCCACCATCCCGCGCTCCGCTTCCAGGTCCGACACCATCTCGTCGAGCAGCCTGACGTGGTCAGGACCGGCGACTTTCGGCAGGACGAGGGCGTCGACCGCAGGGGATACGCTGGCCTCGATGTCCCGCACGGCGAGCCGCAAGGGCTGATTGACGCGCACCAGAACGTCCGCGCCCGGCCGGCCGACGCGCTCTGCGGCCGCCTGCACGCCCGCCCGCGCCGACGCCTTCTCCGCGAGCGGGACCGAGTCCTCCAGGTCAAGGATGATGCCGTCGGCGCCCCGCTCATGGGCCTTGGCGAGGTAGCGTTCGACGTTAGCCGGCACGTACAGCAGCGACCGCCACACCGGGAGCTTTCGTTCGTCGGTCATCCAATCACACCTCGCGCTCGCAGATTGGCCAACTCTTCGGTGGAGACGCCCGCGCCGCCGAGGATTTCGTCGTTGTGCTGCCCCAGCTTAGGCGCGGGGTAGCGGAAAGTCCCCGGCGTCCGCGAAAGCCGGGGCAGGATGTTGTGCGCCGGGACTGTCCCCACGTCCTCGTCCGGCAGGTCGACCACCACCTCGCGCTCGATAACGTGGGGGTCGTCGAGGAACTGGGCGATGTCGTAGACGGGCCCGGCGGTCACGCCCGCGCCATTGAGCTCGGCAAGCGCCTCGTCCAGTCTGCGCTCGGCCATCCAGCCCCCGACGATGGCGTCGACCTCATCCCGGTGCCGCACCCGCTGGGCGTTGTTCCGAAAGCGGGGGTCGCCGATTGCGTCCTCCCTCCCTACTACTCTGAACACGCGCTCCGCCATCGACTGGATGGACGCCGACAGGGCCACCCACTTGCCGTCCTTCGTGGCGTAGACGTTTCGGGGGGACGCCGTGTTCGAGGCGCTGCCCACGCGTTGCTTTACGCTACCGTCGATCCGGTAGCCAGCCGCGTCGGCGCCCAGGATGGAGAAGATGGGTTCGAGGAGCGAGAGGTCGATCACCTGCCCCGCGCCGTCCTTCACCTCACGCTCGCGCAGCGCAACCAGCACGGCCATTGCGCCGTACAGGCCCGCCGTCATGTCCGCCAGCGCCATCGGAGGCAGGACAGGCTCGCGGTCGGGGAAGCCGTTCCGTTCCGCGAACCCGGACATGGCCTCCACCAGCGTGCCAAACCCCGGCCGCTCCCTGTATGGCCCCGTCTGGCCGAACCCTGAAACGCGCACGACAACCAGGCCGGGGTTGTCCGCGTGCAGGACCTCCGGCGCCAGCCCCATCTCCTCCAACCGGCCGGGGATGAAGTTCTCGACGAGCACGTCTGCGTCCCTGGCCAGCCACCGCACGAGCGCCCGCCCGTCGGCCTCCCGCAGATTGACCGACACGCTCTTCTTGTTCCGGCAGTACGTCTTCCAGTGCGTCTGGACGAAGCTGTCGCCCCAAGCTCGCAACGGGTCGCCGTTCGGCAGCGCCTCGATCTTGACAACCTCAGCGCCGAAGTCCCCGAGCTGGAGGGTCAGCATGTTCCCGGCCACAAGTCGCGACATGTCGAGCACTCGCAGACCGTCCAGCGGCCCGCGGTCGTCGGGATCGAACTGCCTGGCGTGAATCCCCATTCCTCCGCAACTCCTCTCCCTGCGATTCTACTGCCTCGCCGCCGGCGGAGGGCTGGGGAAGAGGCGTTCCTGCACCCCGCCTTCGTTGACCGTCTCACGCCTGCCGCCGGTGTAGTTCCCAGGGACGTTGTTTACAGGCGTGAGGAAGGAGTGGTCCCGCCAATGTTGCCGTGTGGACGCAGGTGATTGTAATACGCGAGGAACCCAGGCAACGCGTTGAGCCGCTCGCGGTTGGAGTAGTACGGTCGCTGGTACGCCCACTCGGCCTGCATGATCTTGTTGAACGCCTCTCGCCTTGCCGTTGGTCTGAGGCCGGAAAGGCCGCGTGCCCCATCGGGTCTGATTGAAAAAAGAACATATGTTCTTTATCGTGCTCTCTACCAGTCCCCTTGCTGGATAGCAACTCTGTGGGAGAGGCTTTGCGAGTCGCCTGTGTGCTGATCACTCATCTCAGGGCCAAGGTCGAACTGCAACGGCAGCCCCATCTGAGGAACAGCCCGGTCGTCATCGCCGATCGCTCGCGGAGGGCGCTGGTAGCCGACCGCTTCCCTGCCTGCGTTGGAGTGGACGGCGGGCATGCCCCTGGAGGAGGCGCTCTCCCGTAATGCCGGGGCAGTCGTCCTCGAAGCCGATGAGCCGTCGTACAAACGGGCGTTCCGCCACGTGCTCACCGTTCTGCAGGGCGTCAGCGACCGCGTGGAGAGCGCGGGCCTTGGCACCGCCTACGTCCGCCTGGATGGACTTGAGCGCTTGCACGGCGGCGAGGATCGAGTGGTCTACGCGCTCTTCCAGTCACTGCCTAGCTGTAGTTCCCAGGGACGTTGTTTACAGCCGGGAGGCGGGAGTAGCCCCGCCGATGCCGCCGTGTGGACGCCGGTGATTGTAATACGCGAGGAACCCAGGCAGCGCGTTGAGCCGTTCATCATTGGAGTAGTACGGTCGCTGGTAGGCCCACTCGGCCTGCATGATCTTGTTGAACGCCTCCGCCTTGCCGTTGGTCTGAGGCCGGAAAGGCCGCGTGCGCTTCAACCGTATATTCCTGGCCGCCGCCGTGTCGGTGAAGATGCGGCTCACGTAGCAGGCGCCGTTGTCGGTCAGGATGCGCTCGACGGCGATGCTCTGGCGCTCGAAGTGGGCAAGTGCCCGGACAAGGAAGGCGGCAGCAGTCGGGCCGCGTTCGTCCGGCAGGGCCTCGACGTAGGCATAGCGGGAGTGGTCATCCACGGCCACGTGGAGGAAGTCGAAACCGAGGCGGGGGCCGCGCTGAGGACCACTGTGGGTCTCCGCGAAGCCGGGCAGGATGCGCTTGCCGCCACCCTGCGGGATGCGGCCGAGTTTCTTGATGTCGAGGTGAACCAGCGCGCCGGGGCGGGCATGCTCGTAGCGAACGATCTCCCGGGTGGTGCGATGGAGCCACGCGAGGCGATGGAGTCCGGCGCGGCGCAGGACGGCGTAGACGGTGGAGCGGGCGATGCCCAACCTCCACCCGATGCGGTGCGGCCCCCAGGCAAGCATGCGTCGTGCAGTGCAGATGGCTGCTTCCTGCAGCTGATCGGTTTGGCGGGGGCTGCGCAGGGGACGGCTGGAGCGGTCGAGGAGCGCGTCTGGCCCACCTTCACGGAACCGCCGCACCCACTTGGTGACGGTCGCGCGGGAGACGCGGAACAAGCGGGCTACTTCGGCTTGGGGCCAGCCGGACAACACCTGTTCGACCAACTCGGCGCGGGTCACGGGGGTCAAGCGTGCGTTACGATGGGTCATGAGGGGCCTCCTGTTACTGCTGGGTTTCGTTCACACAACAGCAACAGCGGGGCCTCTCACTTGTCAACAACCTCTATGGGAACTACAACTAGCTACCTGAGGCCCCGCATCGGAATCAGAGACGCCAAGTTCCCCGCCTTTGTCGCAGCCTGGACCAGCGATGCGCCGGGTGTGGCGCACGTCCCGCCCGACGCGGCCACCTTTCTCGCGCCTCATTGGGTTGACCTGCTCCCGCTCGATCCCGAGGTGCGTGGGCGGATGCACCGCTTCGGCCTGCACACGATGGGCGATGTCGCGGCCATGACGCCAGAGTCCCTCATTGACCAGTTCGGAATCGCTGGCAGGCGAGCGTGGGAGCTCTCCCACGGCATCGACCACGACCCCGTGGTTCCTCTCCCATACGAGACCTTTGCGTAACTCCCCGGAGGGCCGTCTTACGAAATCAGGGGCTGGGAACGGGGATGAGCGGGCTTGTAGCAGGTTCGTTCAACCTCTTCTGCGCCCCCGTTTTTACCCCGCTGCTGGGACACAACGGGGCAACTAACTGCTGACAGGCACACTCCGCCCCTGGTCGCAGGTCAGCAAACTCGCCGCACGCCGCAGGTTGTAGGCCATGCACTTGAAGAACAGTTCTGTCGTGTTCCGTTCCAAACCCATGTACCGCACACTCGTATAGCCGTATGACCGCTTCAGTGTCCCGAACACCTTCTCGACTGGTGAGCGCAACCGCGATATCAGCTTGTTTCGGCGCCGCTCCCAATACGGCAGCTCCGGGCGATGCTTGTCTCCTCGACGCATGATTCGATCCTTGATCCGCATGGACTTGAGCCGTGCGCTCCGCTCTTTCGACATATACGCCTTGTCTGCATACACCGACAGCTCATCCCCACTCACCAACTCGTCCGCCACCTCCGTATCGTTCACGTTCGCAGGGGTAAACACTGCCTCCCGTATCAGCCCCGAACCCGCATCCAGCCCGATATGCGCCTTGTAACCGAAGTGCGATTTGCCCCCTTTGCGCGTCCAGGCCGCGTCGGGGTCGGTCTCACTCCTTGCTCCTGGCTGCTCCCGCGACGATGGCCGCCGCGCTTGCGCCTCCACTATCGTCGCGTCCAACAGCGTGCCTTGTTTGACGAACAACCCCCGCTTATCGAACTGACGAGCCAACTCCTTGAACAGGCGGGGGCCAAGACTCCGATCGGTGACTTCCTTCCGGAAGCGGCTGATCGTCGAGTGGTCGGGGACATCGTCCTCGATGCCCAGCCCCACGAACCGCTTGAACGAGATGCGGTCCCACAATGCTTCCTCTATCGCTTCGTCGGAAGCGTCGTACCACTGCTGAAGCACCATGATCTTGACCATCACCACCGGTGGGTAGCTCGGACGGCCTGACGGGGCCGCGTAGATGCCGTTGACCAGCTTGGCAAGTTTCTTCCAGTCAACCACTGCGTCGACGCGCTCCAGCTTCTCGTTTCGGCCAACCCGCTCCGGCAGAAGCACGTCAACGAACGACTGTTCACCCAAGGGACTATGCATGGCCACCCTCCCTACTCTTTGCCTCTGCAAATTATCAAACCGGCAAGAGGGTTATGCAAAGGTCTCTTGAGGGAGTAAGCGGCTGCGCCATCTTCATCGCGTCGCCGGTAGGAGAGACGGGCTCCACCGCCGTCAGTCGCCTCAGGGGAGAGAGTAGCTGCCGCTCCGCCCCGATTGAGCTCATGGTCTCAAGGACGGCTATCGATAATTTGGCTGCAGCATCAGCGCGGTTTTCGATGTCCACGCCTGCCACCGTGTCCCGTACCCATCGCCCAATCACCTCTCCGACTCGGTCAGGAATCTCCGCAGCGTCGACCTCTCGTATGTCTGCCCTGAGACGATGCTCTCTCAGCACCTCAAGCCTTGCGTTGAGCAACCGGTCGATAAGTTGGTCGTACAGCCCTAAAGGGAACTCGTTCACGCTATTTACCTCGAACGCATTATGCGCTTTGGCTTCGCTACACCATGCTGACGGGGTCGATATCGACGTGCCATGCGGGCGGAACGTCCACCTTGTCTAGCAGCGCTCGCGGCTCCGGGGCGCGCACGATGATCTGCCAGCGCCACGCATTCCGCACCCGGTGCGGGTAGGACGGCGCAGGGCCGATGATATACACGTCTGTCATATCCCATTCGCTGACGACGCGGCGGAGTACGCCTGCAAAGCGCGCTGCCTCCACGGCTCCGGCCTTGGGATCTGAGTTGCGGTACGGCAGGCGCGCCAGCTTGCTCAGGGGCGGGTTGCTCTGCGCGCGGCGGTACTCCATCTCCTCAGCGTAGAAACGCTCGTAGTTCTGGTCGGCGGCGGCCTGCACCGCGTAGTGCTCCGGCAGGTACGTCTGCACCACCACATGTCCCGGCGCACTGCCTCGGCCAGCGCGACCGGCTGCCAGTAGCGCCGGAGCAGGTCGCCTGCGGGGTCGCTGGGGCCCGTACGGCAGAGCAGTTCTTCTCTTCCCTCGTCAACATAGCGCACACCTCCTCGGCCTGGCACTGCATTCCTGAAGGACAAGCGGAGTGTAGGAGCGCGGCGTCCGGCGGTCAACGGCGCGCTCGGGGCGCTGCCACCGAGTGCTAATACAGGTGGCACGCAACAAAGTGGCCGGGCTTCTCCTCTTTCCACTCCGGCACGACCTCCGCGCATACTTCCTTGGCGAACGGGCACCGCGGGTGGAAGCGGCAGCCGGACGGCGGGTTGAGGGGACTCGGCACCTCGCCCTGCAGGATGATCTCGTCGCGCTGGAGCGCCGGATGCGCCGGGAGCGCAGCCGAGAAGAGTGCCTGCGTGTACGGGTGCAGCGGCGTCTCATACAGGTCGTCCGTCTCCGCCCGCTCGACAATCTCGCCGAGGTACATGACAGCAACCTCATGCGCGAGGTAGCGGACGGTCGCAAGGTTGTGCGACACCATCAGGTAACTGACGTTGTGCTGCACCTGCAGGTCGCGCAACAGGTTCATGATCTGCGCCTGCACGGACACGTCCAGAGCGGACACCGGCTCGTCGAGTACGATCAGCGACGGCTCCACGCTCAGGGCGCTGGCCATCGCGATGCGCTGCCGCTGTCCGCCGCTGAACTCGTGCGGGAAGAGGTCGGCCTGCTCCGGGCGCAGACCCACGTCGTCCAGCAGCGCCAGCACGCGCTCGCGCGCCTCGCGCGCGCTCACTTTCTTATTGACTACCAGCGGCTCCGCGATGATGTCCCGCACGCGCATCCGCGGGCTAAGCGAACTCCATGGGTCTTGGAAGACTGCCTGTACCTGCATGCGGAACTGCCGCAGCTCCTGCCCGCTCAGCGCATGGATATCCTGCCCCTCCATGGAGATACTGCCGCCCGTCGGCTGTTCGAGGCGCAGCACGAGCTTGGCGGTCGTCGTTTTGCCGCAGCCGGACTCGCCCACGAGTGCGAGCGTCTGGCCACGCCGCACCTCGAAGTTGATGCCGTCCACGGCACGCACCCACCCCACCGTCCTCATCAGCACCAGCCCCTCGGTCACGGGGAAGTGTTTCTGCAGGTTCTCAGCTTTTACCAGGACGTCCGCTTCCACTTTTCCTCCAGCAGCCAACAGGCGGCGGTGTGTCCCCCGGAGCCGGTGAACTCCGCCGGATACGACTCGTTGCACCGGTCGTAGGCGTGCGGGCAGCGCACGGCGAACCGGCAGCCCTGCGGCAACGCGAAGAGCGCGGGCGGCTGCCCATCTATCGCGGTGAGCCGGTCGACACGCTCCTCCATGCGGGGGATGGAGCCGAGCAACGCCTGCGTATAGGGGTGCGACGGATTGTCGAATATCTCGTGGATGCCGCCCTGCTCCACGATGCGGCCCGCGTACATCACTGCGACCCGGTCGCACATGCGCGCCACGACGCCCAAGTCGTGCGTGATGAACAGGATGGCGACGCCCGTCTCGCGCTGTATCTCCTTGAGCAGGTTGAGATACTGGGCCTGTATCGTCACGTCCAGCGCAGTGGTCGGCTCATCGGCGATGAGCAGTCGAGGCTGGCTCTCGATGGCGATACCGCCGACGACGCGCTGCTTCATGCCGCCGCTCATCTGGTGCGGGAAGTCGGAGAGGCGGCGTTCCGGGGCGGCGACGCGCATCATGCGCAGCACCTCCATCGCCCGGTTCCTGACGGACTGGCGGCTCCTGCGCCCGCCGTTCCGGCCGCCATGCGCCGCGATGGACTCAATGAGCTGGTTGCCAACGGTGAACACCGGGTTCAGTGCGGTCTGCGGGTCCTGCAGAATCATGGATATCTTGCGCCCCCGCATCTGCCGGACATCCGACATCCGCATGCTCACGATGTCGTCGCCGTCGAGCAGGATGCGCCCGCCGACGATACGCGCGGCCTCCGGCAGCAGGCGCAGCAGCGAGAGCGCGGTCATACTCTTGCCGGAGCCGGACTCGCCGACGAGTCCGAGCGTCTCGCCTTCGCGGATGTGGAAACTCACGCCGTCGACGGCGCGCGTCACCCCCCACTTGGTGAAGAGGTGCGTCTGCAGGTTCTGCACGTCCAGGACGACGTTGCCGCCGCCCTGTTCAGTGCTGCCGGATCTCTCGGTCAACCGTTGCCCCCGGGCCTCACACAACCCCGACAGCGAACCGTTCATCCAGCGGACGTTCGGCCTGCCACGAATTCTCCGCCGCTTGCAGGTAGGACTCGGAACTTATCAGTTCATAGTCGCGCTGCTCCCAGACGCCGGGCGGCTCCGCGCCCTCCTCAGCAAGCGCGATGGCGGCCTTGAGGTACAGCTTACGCGCCTTGATGATGGCCGCATCCGTCGTGCCCAGATGCTCGATGGTGCGGTCGACGATGGGGCCCATGCTCTCCTGCACCGCGTTGTCCTGCACGAAGAGGCCACGGATGCCGGACCAACTCTCCACCCGCATCAGTCCGCGGTCCTGCATCCACATGTTGTGCGGCCCTGCATACTTCACGAACGTCTTGGGGTCGAACGCGTAGTATCCGCGGTACTCCCTCAGCTCCTCCTTCAACTCGTCCGACATGGGTTTCACTTCGTTGAAGCACACGTCCCACGCCCAGCACGTGCCGTCATCGCGCGGCACCCACATGTTCCAGATCCGGTTCTCGCCCTTGGCGAAGGGCGGATATGACGAAGACGGCATGATGTGCGGCGTTATCCGCACATAGTACTGATCCTCTTCTCTTCCCTTGCGTATCGAGGCGTAGCGGAAGCCGTAGGCCGTCTCTTCTATCTCCAGTTTCGGTCTCGTGTCCTGGTACATGAGGCCGTTGGCGCGCTCCGCGCCGGGCGCAACCATCGGCCCAGCGGCGGTGTTGTGCAGGAACGAGGCATGCACCGTGTCTATGCCGCCCTCCAGGCTCTGGAGCCAGTTCGCGTCCTGGATCCATTTCGCCATGATCCGGTTGGAGTCCGGCACGGTTGCCCACAGGTATACAGGGAACGGAGGCTCACTCTCTGGCGCGCCCATGTACACCCAGACCGCGCCAGCGTGCTCCTGCACCGCATACGTCCCTGCCCGCACCTTGTGGCGGAAGCCGCTCTCCAGCGGTTCTGTCGGCATGTCAACACACGTTCCGGTGTGGTCGAACTTCCAGCCGTGGTAGAGGCATCGCAGGCCGTCATATTCGTTGCGGGCAAGCGCGAGCGAGACGCCCCGGTGCGGACAGTTCTCCCCGAGGACGCCCACCTCTCCGCTCGTGTCGCGAAAGGCGACGAGATCCTCGTTCAGCAGCCGGAAACGCACGGGAGCACCGTCTGCCTCCAGTTCGCCGGAGAGCAGCGCGGGCAGCCAGTAGCGCCGGAAAAGCGCGCCCATGAGTGTGCCCCTGCCTGTACGGGTGATGAGCTCATTGTCTGCGTGGCTCAACATGTGGCGCCTCCTCTTTCCTGTCGTTTGGCGCGACTGCGCTCCGCGTGTATAATACGCCCCTGCTCTGGAACCGTTAACCCCAATATTAATGGGGCATACGGTTCCGCAAGAGCATACGCTTATTTGCGTAAGGGAGGCACGCCATGCGCATCGCCAGAGTCCAGGCCCGTTTGCTCCTGATAGTGGCGCTGGGCGCACTGCTTGCACTGACCGCCGCGGCATGCGACGGCGACGACCCCGACCCCACCGCCACGCCCACCAGCCCGCCGCCCGCCTCGGGCGCGACGGCGGAGGCCCCCGCTCCCGATCCCACGGCAACCCCCATCCCGGAACCCACTGGTCCCGCCGTTGACCGTATCATCATGGCCGTTGCTCCTGCCAATGACTTCAGCAACATCCGTCGCATCCCCGGACAGGCAGCCAACTGGTTCCTCCGCCCGCACTACGAATATCTCGTCGGTTTCGACAAGACCAACGGCGCCTATGTGCCGCAACTCGCCACCGAGTGGAACCTGGAGCCGGACGGCCACTCGTGGCGCTTCAAGCTGCGCGAGGGCGTGCCGTTCCACAACGGGCACGGCGAATTCACCGCCGAAGACGTCCGCTTCTCCTGGCTGATGAACATGCTTCCGGACGACGTCGGCAGCGAAGCGAACACGCTCCGCAGATTCATCGCGGACGTTGAGATCGTTGGCCCGTACGAAGTCATCTTCTGGACGACGCAGATCAACCCTGACGTGTTCGAGGTTATTTCTGAGATTCAGGGCGGCATGGAGATCGCCAGCAGCGCCGACGGCTTCTCCCGCACCTCCGGGATACTCGCTGGCAAGCCCACCGCCGAGTGGGCCAACCAGGAGGATGACCCGGCCACACCGCACGACGAGAGCAGGCTCGCCGACCTCGCCGGCGCGAGCGACCCTGCAGCCGGCGAGCCGCCGCTCGCAGGCACCGCCCCTTACCACATCGTCTCGATGGATGAGCAGGTCGGCATCGTCTACCAGCGGGTGGAGGATCACTGGCGCGACACCCCGGACTTTCCTGAGTTCGAGTTCCAGTTCGTCCCAGAGGCGTCCACACGCCTCGCCAAACTGAGCACGGGGGAAGTCCATCTCGCGAAACTTCCCGAAGAACTCGTCGCGGCCGCTGAGGGTTCAGGATTCGTAACCTTCTCCGCTCAGGTGCCCGCTGCCCGCTACTTCCTCGGCTGGCAGGGCGTCTACGTCCCTGCGGGGCCGAGCCTCGCCAACGACCGCGTCTCCGCGAGTGGCGTGGACGCGCTCAAGGAATGCGCCGTCGACCCGGATGCTGCGCCGGAGGATCTGCCCTTCCTGAGCTGCTCAGCCTACCCGCAATCCCCGCTCACCGACGTCCGTGTACGCAAGGCCCTCAACAAGGCGATCGACCGTGACGCTCTCAACGAAGCGTTCTTCGCCAGCAAGGGCATCACCATGTACAAGAACCACTACCTCCCGGACAACGCGCAGCGCGTCGGCTGGAACCCGGAGTGGGAGACGCGCTTCGAGGAAGAGTACGGCTACGACCCCGACGCCGCCCGCGCACTCCTCGCGGAGGCTGGTTACGACGAGAGCAACCCGCTCGAAACCTCTATCCTCCTCGTCGCTTACCCCGCCGTCCCGTCAGGCGTCGACGTGATGCAGGCCATCGCCAACTTCTGGCGCGAGGTCGGCGTTGATGTAAACGAGGAGCGCGTGGATTTCGTCGACGCCCGTAGCAAACAGCGCGCGATGCACTGGGACAACCACCTCTGGCCTGTCTCCACCAGCGGCGCACAGCTAATCACCGTCCAGGTCTACGGCAGTTCCATCATCCCGGTCCTCTATATCGGGTTGCAGGATCCGGAGGCCGAAGCCCTGATGCGCCAGGCATACTCCACGCTCAGCACCCCCCAGGACTCTCCTGAGCTGCTTCAAGAGATCGGCGACTACTACTACGACCTCCACCAGGACATACCGCTCTTCTGGCTGCCGAATGAAGTCGTCGGCGACCCAGATGTGGTCGCGGACTTCATCTTCTCCGGCATGGTCTCCGGTGCGCCGGTCGACCACCTGGAAGGCCTCGTCGCCAAGTAACGAACACGGTTGGGCGGCCTCCTGAACGGAGGCCGCCCAACCCTCCCCACCTGCGCTCTTCCCCACGCACCCTCCCATCATCCTCGTACCGACGAACCGGGCAAGCCCACCGCCCACTCCTTGAACCTGCAAATCCCCCGTGCAGGCGAAATCTCCGCACAGGAGGTGCCGCATGACAGGATCGGATGCAGCAGACGCAGCAGCCTACGAGAAGACGATCAAGGACCCGGTTCCGCTTGATCCCACCGCCGCGGCCGCGCGGCTCAAGGAAGTGAAGCGCATCTTCGATGAGCAAGGCGTGACCTTCTGGCTTGGCTCAGGCACCTGCCTTGGGGTCATCCGCGAGGGACGCTTCATCCCCTGGGACGACGAGATGGACACCGCATCCGTCATAGGGATGCACGGCCTCGACCTCGACACGATCTACCGCGTCGCCGAGGTGTTCCGGTCGCACGGCTTCTACCCACGCGTCACGCCCAACGCCCGCTACGTCAGCGTCGCCCTCATCAAGGACGGCATCCGCGTGGACTGGACGTGCCACCGGATCATCAACGGCAGGGCATTCGAATTCCCGGGCGTCGAACTGCCACTGCACCTCTTCGAACACCCTGGGGACATCGAGTTTATCGGCGAGCAGTTCCGCACCCCCAACCCGCCCGAGGAGTACCTGCGCCGGAAGTACGGCCCCGAATGGCGGACGCCCAAGGGACCGGGGTTCGAGTCCGACGTGGTCGGTGAAACCTCGGACGGCGCGCTGCTCAGCCGCGGACTCAGACTCCGGCGTAGGCTCTCCCTCGGCCTGTTGCCGCGCCCCAACGTCAGCGTGCAGGTCTTCGACCGCATCGGTGACCTCGTTAGCGGGGCGGAGCTCACCGTCGCTGGCATCGGTCGGGCGAAGGCCGACGCTCAGGGCATGGCACGGTTCTACGTGCCGGACTACGCGTGCTATGCTGTTACCGTCAGGTACTCGGGTCATGAGGAGGTCATGTACGAAGAATTCCTCACCCCCGGCGCTGGCTACACCTACCACCCCGGCCCCATCGTGACCCCGGAGGAGCACTACAAGGCAGGCGTCCGCGCCATGGCCCTCGTCAGGAGAGAGTAGGCATACGAGTGACCAACCCTTGCCCTTGCCGTCCGTATCCTTCTACCATAGCCGCTCAAACAGACGCTCCGCCGAGGCCAAAGTCACCAACTCATGCAGCGCTACATCTTCATCCGGCTTTTCCAGGCGGTGCTGGCACTGATAGGCGTGAGCATCATCGTCTTCACGCTCATCCGTCTCACAGGCAGCCCCTTGGACGTGCTCGCCCCGGTGGATGCGACCGAAGAAGACCTCGCCCGGGTGGCAGCCCACTGGGGCTTCGACAAGCCGCTCTATGAGCAGTACTTCCTCTTCGTCGGTAACGCGCTGCAACTAGACTTCGGGGACTCCATCAAGTTCCAGGGACGGACCGCGATGGATCTCATCGGCAGGGCCCTCCCGGCGAGCCTGCAACTCGCGGGTTTCGCGTTGCTGTTCAGTGTCCTCATGGCCGTGCCCATCGGCGTCGTCTCAGCGGTCAAGAAGGGCACGCCCATAGACATGATCGGCAAGATTATCGCCCTGCTGGGGCAATCGCTTCCCCCTTTCTGGCTCGGCATCGTCCTCATCTGGATATTCTCCGTGAACCTCGGCTGGTTTCCCGTGTCCGGGCGCGGCGGCATCACACACCTCATCCTGCCCGGAGTGGCGCTGGGCTGGTTCTCCGTGGCCGCGTTCATGCGCCTCACCCGCTCCGCGATGCTGAACGTGCTGGACAGCGAGTACGTCAAGTTCGCACGCATCAAGGGCACGCCGGAGTGGAAGGTGATCTGGAAGCATGCGCTCAAGAACGCCGCGATACCCCCGCTCACCCTGTTCGGCATCATCGCCGGCATCATGGTCACCGGCGTAGTGACGCTGGAGACCGTGTTCGCGTGGCCGGGCATCGGCCAGCTCGCGCTGACCGCAGTGCTCGCGCGCGACTACGCCGTCGTACAAGGACTCGTCGTCCTCATCTCCGTGATGTTCATAACCATCAACCTCGTCGTGGACATCCTCTACGCCTACATAGACCCGCGCGTCCGCTACGGCGGGGGGAGACGCTGAGATGGCCATCGTGACCTCCCCAACCGCCCCCGCGCGGCTGCCCGGAGCCAGGACGCTCTGGCGGGCGTGGTCGCTCATGCGGCGCTACCCCGTCGTGCCTGTCGTCGTGCTCTTCATCGTGCTGGTCATACCCGCCGTCTTCGCCGATTTCGTCGCGCCGTACGACCCCATAGACGGCGACCTGCGCGACCGCCTGCTGCCACCCGCGTGGACGGACGGCGGCGAATGGAGCCACCCGCTCGGCACGGACCGGCAGGGACGCGACATCCTCAGCCGCATGATCTTCGGCGCGCGCACGGCTGCGCTCGTCTCGCTGGCTGCGCTGGCCGTCGGCGGGACGATCGGCACGGTGCTGGGGCTGGTCGCGGGCTACTTCGGCAGCTGGTGGGACCACGTCATCATGAGGCTCGTGGACATCAGCCTCTCCCTCCCCCTCATCCTCCTCGCGCTCGTGCTCGTCGTGCTGTTCGAGCCCGGCACGGCCACGACCGTCGCCGTTGTCGCGCTGCTGCTCTGGTCGCGCTACGCCAGGCAGGTGCGGGCCGAAGTGCTAACGCTGAAGGAGATGGACTTCGTCGCACGGGCTCGCGTCGCCGGGGCGTCGAACCTTCGCATCATCTTCCGCCACATCTTCCCCAACGTGTTCAACACCATCATCGTCCTTGCGACGCTCCAAGTGGGTAATGTCATCCTGCTGGAAGCGTCGCTCAGTTTCCTCGGTGCGGGCATCCCACCGCCGAACCCCGCTTGGGGCGTCATGGTCGCGGAGGGACGAGACTTCATCGTCACGTCGTGGTGGCTCTCTGTCATCCCGGGCCTCGCCATCATGTTCACGGTGCTCTCCATGAACCTGCTCGGCGACTGGCTCCGCGATTACCTCGACCCCAAGCTCCGCCAACTCTAGGGATGCTCTGAACAACGCATTCACAGTGAGTTGAGTGGATAGACAGGCTCTGTCGCGGGCTTCAGTAGACGGCTGTGGCGTCGCAATCAGGGCGACATGCCCCGGGAATCTGCTCTTTGGAAGGGCGATTGCCCTCAATCGGTGATTGTGGGCGCACTGCTTTCCTCATGCCGCCGCCAGGTAGCCCTCCGCCTTGAGCAAGTTGGCCAGGCCAAACAGCACAGCCAGACGCTGGGTGTTCTTGTACAAACCCCGGTAGCGAACTTTCGCATAGCCGAAGTGCCGCTTCACATACAGGAACGGGTGTTCCACCTTCGCCCTCACCGACGCCTTCCTCTTCTCCCTCAACGCCTCCATGCTCTCCGGGTCCAACCCCCTGCGCAGGCTGGGCCTCATCGCCACCCGCCACTCGATCCTCATCCCTGCGTTCTCTGCTCGCTTCTCCACCCCCTGATACCCTGCATCTGCCCACACGCACTGCTCCTCTCCGTGGAGTAGCCGGTGCGCTTCGGTGAGGTCGTTCACGTTCGCCGCTGTCGTCATCACCCGGTGAACCATTCCCGTCTTCGCATCCACCCCGATGTGCGCCTTCATCCCGAAATACCACTCGTTCCCCTTCTTCGTCTGGTGCATCTCGGGGTCGCGCTCCTTCGCCTTATTCTTCGTTGACGTCGGCGCCGCAATCAGCGTTGCGTCCATGATTGTCCCCTCGCGAAGCTGGAGCCCTTGCGCTTCCAGGTGACGGTTGATCTCCTTGAACAGCTTCATACCAAGCCCATACTCCTCCAGCAGGTGGCGGAAGTGCAGGATCGTCGTCTCGTCCGGCAGTGCTTCGGACAGCCGCAATCCCACGAACCGCCTCACCGATTCGACCTCGTAGAGCAGGTCTTCCATCCCAGGGTCACTCAGGTTGTAGAACAGCTGCACGCAGTGAATGCGCAGCATCGCTGACAACGGATACGGACGCCGCCCGCGCCCCGCTGTCGGATAGTACGGACGTATCAGTTCCTCAAGCTGTTCCCACGGGATCAGCCGGTTCATGCGCTCCAGGAACACTTCACGGCGTGTCTTGCGCTTCTTGCTGTTGTAGTCGAGGTCGGCAAATGTCGGCTGGTCTGCCACGTCTCACCCCCCGCGCAATGCTCCCCCTATGGTATGTTCACTCCTCATCCGCACAAAAGGCTTGTTCAGAGCATCCCTAGGGACGCGTCTCCCCTACGCCACGGCGGGCGTACGCAGCCCGTACATCCGCGACGCGTTGCGCCAGAGGATAGCCTCCAGGTCGGCGTCCGGCACCTCTTCGTTCTCGACGAGCTCCCGAATCTCCAACGCGCACGTCTCTACCGTCACCTCGTGCGGGAAGTCGCTCGACCAGATGAACGGGTCGCTGCCCACCGTCCGTACTGCGTGCGCGAGATCCGGTTCGTCACCTTCGACACCTATGAAGATGCGCCCCTCACGCACGTGGCGCAGGATGTGCTCGCGCATCTCCTCGCCGTCGCGCAGCTGCAGGAAGCGCCGGTTCGGATCCAGCGGCGTGAACGCCTTGTAGGAGCCGTCGCTCCGCTCCAGCGCCATCAGGAACCACGCGACTCCACCCTCCATGAAGCCGTAGCGCACGTTCGGGAACTTGTCGAAGATGCCGTTGAACAGCATGCTCATGAACGAGATCATGATGCCGAACGGGTGCCCCATCGCGTGGATCGCCGCGAAGATGTTCAGGTCGTGGAAGCCCAGGTCCGGGTACGAGCCGCCGTGCACGGAGAGACAGCATCCCAGTCGGTTCGCCTCCTCGTGGACCGGCCAGTAGTGCTTCGCGCCCAGGTGGCCCTGCAGGCCCGTGGCGGGCAGCATCCCGCCGCACATCCCCAACTCCTCGACCGCGCGACGCAATTCCTCCGCCGCGAGCTCTGGTTCCTGCATCGGCAGCAGCGCGACCGCCTGCAGGCGGTCGTCCTTCTGCAGGTACTCCTGGTGCACCCAATCGTTGTAGGCCCTGGTCGCCATCGCTATCTGGTCGAGGTCGACCATCCGCCCCACCGCGAGCGCGTCAGTCGGATAGAGCACGGCCCCGCCGATGGAAAGCTCGTCCATGAACCGAGTCCACCCGCGTACCTCCTCCGGGTTGGAGAACGAGCCCTCCGGCGAGATGTTGAGCATGTTGTGGTAGTTGTCCAACTCCGGGAAGACGTTTCGGCGGCGCATCCGCTCCACCGCACGGTTGGCCTGGAGGTCACGCGGCATCCTGTCGATGATGCCTTCCTTGTTCTCCAGCACGTGGCCGTCGCCGTCATAGATCGGGCCAGTGTACGTTCGCACCATCGGATACCTCCTTAATGTATCCGTCGTTCCACCGGAATATGGAATGACGAGTGCGCGACAGCGCACACCACTAGTCGTACCACTGACCAGTCACCGTCTTGCCATCCGCGACGCCAGGGTCGACGATGGTCGTCTTGAACGGCGGGAACAGCACGTCCACGATGACGCGGGGCGCAGGCGCGGGCCGTGTCCGCTCCGCGACGATATCGTCGACGCGCTTCACGTGCGCTTCGAGCACGCTCGCGACGAACCGCGCGAACTCCGGGTTGCCGGACGCCCTGATCGCCTCCTCGTCTATCAGCCCTTCGATTGCGGCCTCCACCGGATTCGCGGGCGCGGGCACGCCGCCGTGGACCATCCCCGGCGGGTTCCATGTCACCTCAGGACGCATCTCGTCCGAGAAGTGGACCGACAGCTCGCCCGACTCGTGCGAATGGCGGATGCCTACCTCGCCGGGGATGAGCAACAGCGCCGTCACGAGGCACTTGTCGTTCTCTACCAGCGTGTACCACTTGCGCTTGTGCGCTCCGGGGATCGACTCGCCGCGCCAGCCCTGCTGGTCCGGGAGAAGCGTGTAAGGATTGACGGCCATCGCACTCCTTTCTCTGCGCACCTGCCCTCTTGAAGCCGGAGCGTCCGCATCGCCACAATGGCAACTGCAACTATGGGGCTATAAGATAGCGCATAATCGGAGCGCAGTCCAAGGCAGAACACGGCGGTTTCGCCATGCTGAGCACGGCAGACAACGAAATGCTGACGCAGGTGGGTAAGAGAACGCCGATGGGCGAACTCATGCGGTAGTACTAGCTCCCCGTCATGCCCGTCGAGGAGCTCGGCGGCCCCGACTGCGATCCCCAGCGCTTCCGCCTGCTCGGCGAGGACCTCGTGCTCTTCCGCGACTCCAAGGGCGACGTGGGCGTCTTCTCCGAGGTGTGCCCTCACCGAGGGCTATGCAGAGCAGACTCCGAACGTCCCGAACTTCGGCGGCTATCAGAAGGCCACTTCACAGGTGATTTTCCAGTGGTTGCCCTGTGAAGAGTCGCTGAATCAATAGCCTGAGCGCCCGCGATCGAGTGGCGTATGGGGCGTGTCCCGTTGCACTTTCTCGGTCTGCGAGACGGCGGCCCGCGCATCCGTGGCTGGGTGATGCCTACGCGATAGCGATCAACGCCATGACTCGACCAAGGTTGGTCTCTTCGTCGAGATGCCAGAGGCAGTCCAACGCCGTCTGCTGACGGGACTCGTCGAGCAGGCCAGTCGTGAGCCGCCGGAACTTGTCTTCGATGTTGGCGTCGCTCATGGGCCTCTTGAAGTGCCCGGTATAGTAGGGGACGGTCGCCGTGTGCTGGCGGCCGTCCGCAGTCTGAACCGTCAAGATGTTGAGGATGGCCTCTGGCCAGGCCGCGTCACATTCGGGGTCCTGCACGACCTCGATACGCTGCATCAGGTCCAGCAACACAGGGTCGCGTAGGACGTCGTCCTCGAAGTGCGCAGGCTCGAGCGTGCCGAATCGAAGGGCGCAGGCAACAACAAAGGGAATGCTGTGGTCGGCGGTCTCGCGCGTTTCAGGGTGCCAGCGCGTGGGGTCGCCCGCCATGATTCGTTTGCCGCTCTCGAATGTCCGGATGTGGACGTGGTCGATGTCGTCCGCGTCGGCGATGCCCAGTACCCCCCGTGCCTCTATCGCTCCTTCGATCGCTGTCTGGGAGACGAAGCCTGCCGGGAATCGCTTGAAGCGCGACTCCATGAGCCGGAACGCGCGGTCATTGCCATCTTCCCGCGCCAAGGGAGCAAGCTCGACAGGGGTGCCCGTCACCCCCGCGAAGAACCCGTGCGAGCCAGAGAACACCTCCGGTGGACCCGTCATCCCACGCCGGGCGAGCATGGCTGCGAAGACGCCGTTCCTGCCCGTGTTTGGGACAGCCGCCGCCTTCCAGTGGGAGATGGTCCCACGCCGGGCCTCGCCAAGCGTCATACTGCTGACCACGGAGATGCACAGTGCTTCCGCGAGCTGCTCCACCGTGAGACCGATCACTTTGCCCGCTCCGAGCGGTGCGGAGACAGCGGCATAGGCGGCTTGATCCCAGGCACCACCTGAGGCGAGGTGGAAGCTATCTGCCCAGGCAGCCTGCACCTCGTAGGCGAGTGCGACAGCCGCGATCATCTCTCGGCCCGACCCTCCATGCGCCTCCGCGGCAGCCAGTACTGCGGGGATGTTGTCGGAGGGGTGGGCGATGTCCTTGCCGTTGTAGGAGTCGTTGAAGTCCAGATAGCGCACCATGGTGCCATTCACGAAGGCGGCCATGTCCGGTGTGGTCGTGTCGGTGGTCCCCAGCAGCGTGGCCGGTGACGAACCGTGCACCTCGAGGGCCAGGTCTCGGGCCGCGCGCACCGGAGCGGCATCGCTAGCCGCCAATGCACAACCCATGGAATCGATCACAAGCCGCTTGACCTGGTGCACAACCTCGCTGGGCAGGTCCTGGTATTCCAGGCTGGTCACGTAACTCGTGAGACGTTCAACGATGGGATCGGTCATGCTCCCGCACCTCCTTGGAGACTCACAGAGCCTGACCGAGTGTAGCCTCCAGGAGGAGCAGGTTCCACCAGGTGACTGTACCGGATGTCCCTGCCCGCTCCTGCAGAGTCCCAATCGAGCTTATGGTAGCCACAGTGGTAACTGAAAGCCTTAGAGCCTCTAGTTACTCGTAAACATAGGGATTCTTGGTGCCGAAGGCCGGATTCGAACCGGCATGAGGTTTACCCTCAACGGTTTTTGAGACCGCCGCGTCTACCATTCCGCCACTTCGGCTACACGAGGCCATTGTAGCGGAGCGCGACGAGATGCGGGTAGCCTGAGCAGCTATCGTAATAGGGATGAGTACTGCGAAGTGCAGGGAGAGGGAAAACTGGAGCGGAAGACGGGATTTGAACCCGCGACCTTCTCCTTGGCAAGGAGATGCTCTACCACTGAGCCACTTCCGCTCGTTCAGCCGGGCCTTGCTGGGTGCTGAGGCTGGTGCCGAGGCCCAGAATCGAACTGGGGACACCAGCATTTTCAGTGCTGTGCTCTACCTACTGAGCTACCTCGGCCCGGTCTATTCATGCTACGGAGCGACCTCCCTGCATGTCAACCGGAGACGGGTGGCTGCGTAAGGCTTAATCCACTCCGGCGTCCTTCGCCAGACTTGGTTGCTCTCCTACTGCAGGTAGGGGCCGTGAGTGCGCTTGCGTGTCTCCAGGCTCACGAAGGTTTCCGTGTGGCGCACGCCTTCCACAGTGCCGACCTTATGGTGCAGGAAGGAGGCGAGCGCCTCGGAACTGGCGAGGTTCACCCAGATGAAGATGTCGTAGCTCCCGGTCGTGATCGACACGTGTTCCGTCTCGGCCAGTTTCGAGAGTTCGTCCGCGACTGCCTCGACGCGCGAAGGGTCCAACTGGAGGCCGATGAGAGCAGACGTGTGGAACCCGAGACTTTCCGGTTCGGGAATCGCGACGACACGGATGACCTTGTCCTGCAGGAGTTTCGCGAGGCGGCGTCTGGCAGTGCCTTCGCTGATCCCAAGTTCCCGCGCCATCTGCGCGTGGGAGGCCCGGCCATCGTTCTGGAGACTTCCGATGATCTTGCGGTCGAGATAGTCCAATGCCTCTACTCCTTCACGAGTAACCGGAACCTTATCGGAGTAACGGATGTTGGTATCCCTGCGTGGGTATCGCGACTATGCGCGCACCCTACAGAACGGTTCGCGTATAGGTCAAATAGAACCACGGCGTGGCTGGGCATGAGAGCGTGATGGTCGTGATGGTGTGGTTGTGAGCGCATAAATACGCCTAAACATGAAACCGGGTGCGCGCTGCCGCTAGCGCTGGATGCGCGTATCGTTGCGAGGTTGGAAGATAGAGCCTTCGCCAGGCAGTCCGGCAGGGGTCGATCGACGCTCGCCCAGGCTGCCGAAGGGGCCGCGTGAGAGTATCCCCAAGGCGGAAGCGGCCGCGCCAAGCAGCGCCACGCGTTTGAGGAAACCCCGGCGGGTCACGGCGTTCTCAGGGGTTGGGGTCGTTTCGCTGAACATGAGGCTTCGTACTCCAGTTGGCAGATGGGCCACGCGGGCATCTGTGCAGTATTGTAATGGCGCGAACGGTGATTGCAACTGGGGTGAATGGCGTCCATCGGCAACACAGGCGAGCATACATGCCTGAATCGTGCTTACAGAGCGGGAAGAGGAGCGTGATTCGTGACGATGGGCGTCAGAGTATGGGATTTTTATCACAATCTAACGGTTGACACTCTCCGGTGGGTGGTTTAACGTGCTTCACTTGGGGGCAGTGCTCCTGAATGGCGGTTTCATCCGCCTCCAACCTCGGAACAATGCAACACTTGATAGCATCCATCACAAACGTCGCGTTGGCGCTTGCATCGCGGGCGTGTGAGCAGGTGGAATGACCGGACCAGACCCTTCTTTCATGACATCGGCTAGCTGGGCAGGCACGGCAAACCTGCTGGCTGCCCTCTGGCTCCTGCTGGGTTCGGTGCTCGGCTTGGGCGGCTCTATCCTGCTGGCCCACGGCATCGTGCCATCGCTGGCAATCTCTCGTGATGTCCCTGCGGCAACGGCCCGCCGGATACGGCCTCCGCTGTATGCCGCTGCTCTCGTCTTTCTGGGGATGGCTCTCTACGGTATCACGCTGTTCATCGATCGCCTGTCGCTGATATCTGAGCTCTTCTACCGAGGTGCGCAGTAAGCGTCGGGGCATGCCTGGCGCAAGCGAGCGATGAGCAACTCCCTGGTCAAGATAGCAGTTCCCCTTATCGGATTGGTCACCGCCGTCATCCTGGCGCTGGTTGTCTTCTTCGTCGTCCAGGCGTGGTGGGCTCAACCCCCTGCGATTCTGGGTTTCGGGGACGGCCCCGAACAGCCGATTGCCTTCCCGCACACGGTGCACGTCAACACTGCCGGGCTGGACTGCCAGTTCTGCCACCGAACCGTGGCGACGGACGAGGCCGCCAGCATCCCCGCTGTTGCGCAGTGCCAATTCTGTCACGACTTCAGCGGCATCACCGGGGCGAACTCCACGTCTCCCACAGCAGAGGAGGAGATCGCCAAACTCATCGGCGACCCCCTCACCGGGCCTGACCCGGTGAACTGGATACGGGTTCACCGTCTTCCGGATCACGTGCAGTTCGTCCACGCGCCGCACATCCAGCAGGGTTTCCCATGCTCGACGTGCCACGGAGACATCGCGAGCATGCAGGTGGTCGAGCAGGTACGTAACTTGAAGATGCGCGATTGCGTCGACTGCCACCGTGACAACGGCGCGCCGACCGATTGCACCACATGCCACTACTAGGCGGATAAGAACGATGGCACTGACACGCAGGCAATTCTTGAAGTGGGCGGGCGCTACCAGTCTGGGCGCAGTCGTCTTCAATGGCTGTCGCGTGCCGGACCACGAGATCCAGGTGCAGAGCCCCGTCGCGTTGCCCGAAGACCTCGTTACAGGTCGCGACAACTACTACGCGACCGTGGCGCAGGTGGGCTCCGCCAGCGAAGGGCTCTTGGTCCGCATCATGGAGGGCCGGGCGAAGAAGATCGAGGGCAACCCCGATTACCCGGTCAACACCGGCAAGCACGGCATACGCTCCGAGTCACTGTTGCAGGCGCTGTACCACCCTGATCGGATCAAGCATCCGCTGCTGCGTATCGCCAAGGGCGGGCCGTTCCGTCGTATCGACTGGGCAGAAGGCATCGATCGTCTCACAGAGATGCTGAAGGGCGCCTCTCCCAACAGCGTTCTGCTCGCCACGAACCCTCTCCGAGGGCGCATCGCCCACGTTACCCGAGCCTTTGCGGAAGGCTCCGGGGCCAGGCTGCTGGGCTTCGATCCCCTGGGCGGCGACACCGTTCTGCGGGAAACCATGCGCAGCACCTTCGGCCAGGAGACGATTCCTGACTTTGACATCGCGCACGCAGGGTACATCCTGAACTTCGGGACGGACTTCCTCGGCGGGTGGCTCGATCCGACCCACTTCTCGCGCGGCTACGGCGAGTTCCGCCAGGGCAACGGACGTAAGCGCGGACGCCTCGTACACGCCGGAGCGCGCTACTCGACGACTGCGGCAGCAGCCGATAGGTGGCTCTTCATCAACCCCGGCTCGGAGGGCGTGCTTGCGCTCGCGATGGCCTACACCATCATCGACGAGGACCTTGGCGACTCCGCTGCGGCATCCGCGCTCACAGGCGGTCAGGGCGCATCCGCGCTCGCGGCGTACCAGCCTACCCGTATTGCGCATTCAGTCGGGCTCTCGAGCGAGGTGATTCAGCAGCTGGCGAGAGAGTTCAGCAGCGAGGAGCACCAACCGGCGCTGGCGATTGGCGGCGGGCCCGCGGGGGCGCACGCGAATGGGCTGTTCAACCTGAGCGCCATCTACGCTCTCAACGCGCTGGCCGGTTCGGTGAATCGTCCGGGCGGGATGATATTCAACCCCGCACCCGTCTCGCAGCCGGTGCATGCAGCCTCACTGCGAGAATGGAAGCAGGCGATCGACGACATCCGCTCCGGCGACATGAGCATCGTGCTCACCCATGAGGCGAACTTCGTCTACGGCCTGCCGGGAAGCCTGGATGCACGCGGAGCGCTGAGCAACGCGGCGCAGGTCGTGAGTTTCTCCAGCTTCCTGGATGAGACCACGGAGCTCGCCGACCTCATCCTCCCCGGCCACACGCCGCTCGAAGAGTGGGGTACGGACGAACCGAACCCCGGCCCCGGCTACACGACCGTTGCCTTCCAGCAGCCGGTGGTCAACCGGTTCCACGACACGCGCAGTTTCGGCGACGTGCTGCTCGAAGCAGGGCGTGAGTTGGGAATCGTCAGCCTGGCCTGGAGCGATATGCGGGAGGCGGTACGCGCACAAGCGCAGGACTTCCACGCTCTGAACAAGGGATCGGTCGTACAGCCTACGTTTGAGGAGTTCTGGAAGCGTTCGCTTGAACGCGGCGGATGGTGGGATATGCGCGCGATTGCGGATTCCGCTGCGCCTGAGCTGCCGTCGCTCCCGAAGAACGCGCCGAACGTTCAGGCCACGGCTAACCCCGATCGGTACGGGTTCTACCTGGTGCCGTTCGAGGGTATCGGAGTCGGCGCGGGGCAGTTCTCCCACCTCCCCTGGGCGCAGTCTGCGCCCGACCCCATCACGACCGCTGCGTGGTCGACGTGGGTGGAGTTGAACCCGAAGACGGCGGAAGCACTGAGCATCAAGAACAACGACGTTGTGATTGTTGAATCGGTCACTGGCCGCACCATCCGCGCGTCGGTCTACATCAATCCGGCCACCCCGCCGGACGTAGCCGCTGTGCCGATGGGTCAGGGGCACCGAGCCTTTAGCAGTTACGCAGCGCGGCGTGGCGCGAACGTGTTGGACATCCTCGAACCCGTCGAGGATGTGGACACGGGCGGTTTCGCATGGGCCGCCACCCGGGTTCGCATCTCCAGAACGACCCGTACCAACGTGATTCCCAAGCTCGAGGGCCTCGAGCCTGCCCGGCAACTGCCCGGTGAACACTTGATCGAAGTCCAACAGGTTCACGGCTGAGAATAGGATTTATCAATGGCAACGAACGCAAGCACCCGTAATCAGGCAGCAATGCCCGACCACAAGTGGGGGATGGTCATAGACCTCGACCGCTGCACCGGCTGTCAGGCCTGTGTTATCGCGTGCCAGTCGGAGAACAACATCCCGATCAACGAGGAGAGCGCCTTCCTGCAGGGCCGCGCTATCGAATGGATCAGGGTTGAGCGCTACTGGGAAGGCGACTACCCGGAGATCAAGGCACGGTTCCTCCCGGTGCTCTGCCAGCATTGCGACAATGCCCCGTGTGAGTCCGTCTGCCCCGTGTACGCGACGTACCACAACAACGAAGGTCTGAACGTTCAGGTCTACAACCGTTGCGTCGGCACCCGGTTCTGCGGCAACAACTGCCCGTATCACGCGCGGCTATTCAACTTCTGGGAGCCGGTTTGGCCGGAAGACCTCCGCAATCAGTTGAACCCCGATGTAACGGTGCGCTCGCGCGGCATCATGGAGAAGTGCACTTTCTGCGTGCAGCGCATCCGGCGGGCAACCCGCAGCGATAAGGAAGTTGAGGATCAAGCCTTTAATCCAGCGTGTGTCCAGGCGTGCCCGACGGACGCCATGACGTTCGGCAACCTGAACAACAGCAACTCCCGCGTCGCCGAGCTGTGGGAGGACGAGCGTGCTTTCCGTGTCCTGGAAGGGCTCGGCACCAACCCGAGCGTGAAGTACCTGAAGCAGGTAGAGGTCGATGCATAACGGCGAGGCGGAATACCAGGTCGGCCCGCTGCCGACCCACCAAGAGGTAACCAGGGACGTCCTCGGGCGATTCCAGGATCTCGGCTCCCGCTATTGGGGCTGGGTAACGGTGCTCGCGTTCCTGTTCGTCCTGGGAATCGTGGGATTCGTCATACGCCTTTCCGAGGGCTTCGACGACGAGAACCGCGCCAACTGGGGCTACCTCGCCGCGACGCTCGCCTTCATCGTTACCACGTTCACGGCGATGCCCGTTATCTCAGCAGGCCTGCGGCTAGTGAAGGCCAACTGGCGCCGTCCGATGACACGCATCACGGAGAACATGGCCATCACCGGCCTGCTCGTGGTGCTGATGGTCATCCCGGCGATCATCGCCCTGCCGCCCATAGACGGACGACTCACCATCTGGTTCGAGTTTCCGCTGGGCGCGCCCGGCGTATGGGACGTCATCGGCTACGGGACGCTCGCCATCATCGGCCTCGCGTTCATGTGGGGCCTGGCGCTTCCTGATCTGGCAACCGCCAGAGACCACCTGCCCGGCACGGCGCGCCAGCGCGTCATCAAGTGGCTTTCGCTAGGGTGGACCGGCAACACCCGTCAGTGGCGGGTGCTCTACCAGGGAGCGCTCATCGTGGGCGCGTTGTACCTGCTCACCTACCCGCTCGTGCAGACGCTGATGGTCTCCGAGTTCCACCACGGCCTGCTGCCCGGCCTGAAGGACGCGATTATCCCCGCCACGGTTGTCGTGAACGGACTGCAGGGAGCAGTCGGCCTGACGCTCGTGACGATGTACGTCATGCGGCGCATGGGAAACTACGAGAAGTACTTCAGCGTCGAGCAGTTCTGGGCGCTCTCGAAGCCGCTGCTGGCGTTCTCGCTGCTCTGGTTCTACTTCTGGTGGGCCAGCTTCATCACGTTCTGGTACGGACGCCAGCCGGGGGAGAGCGAGATCCTCCGCCTGCTCGTGCTCGACGAGTACCGTGGCGCGCTGATCATCTCGTTCCTGCTCAACTTCCTTGGTCCGCTCGTCGCTCTCGTTTGGAACCCGGTTCGCCGCAGCGTATGGGGGCCGGCGCTCGTTGGCGCAGGAGTCGTCGTCGGCGCGCTGGTCAATCAGGTGCGGCTCTACGTATCGGCCTTCTCCGTCGCTGACCCAACTCAGCACGTCTTGGATCCCCGCCCTGCGACGCAGTGGCCGGCTGCGCCAGACCTGCTGATCGTCATCGGCGCGATATCCGGATGCGTACTGCTCTTCATGCTCGTAAGCAAGATCATTCCGGTCATCTCGATCTGGGAGGTCAGTGAGGGCCTCAGTCTCGTGAAAGTCAGGCGCTACCTGAACCGTTACGTAAGGGTTATCGCGAAGTCCCACTAGCAAGATGGGTATGGACACAGCCGGATGTATTACCGAAGAACGCTAACCGACGCACAGATCAATAGGGAACTGCTGGACGTGGTTTTCAGGACGCCCATGTGGTGGGTGGTGCTGGTCTCTGTGCTTGGGCTCATCGTGGCAGGCGCCGCGAGTGCGTTCGGCTTCATGATGAACCAGGGCTTGGGCGTTACCGGCCTGCAGCAGCCCATCTTCTGGGGCTTCTTCATCACCAACTTCGTCTTCTGGGTCGGCATCAGCCACGCGGGGGTGATGATCTCGGCGATTCTGCGCCTGAGCCAGGCGGAGTGGCGCAGGCCCATGGTGCGCGCAGCGGAAACGATGACGGTCTTCGCGCTGATGGTGTCGCTGCTCCAACCGCTCATCCACGCAGGACGGCCCTGGCGCATCTTCTACTGGGTGTTCCCCTACGACTGGGCGCGGGGCATCTGGCCCGACGTGCGATCACCGCTCGTATGGGATCCGACCGCCATCATCACTTACCTCACGTCGAGCATGCTGTTCGTGTACACGGCGTTGATTCCCGACCTCGCCATCATCCGCGACCGCAGCACGGGATGGCGACGGACGGTTTACGGCATCCTGTCGCTCGGCTGGCACGGCAATCCGCGTCAGTGGAAGCTGCAAGGCATCGCAGGCATCCTGCTGTCCGCGCTCATCCTGCCGGTATTCGTCTCGGTGCACAGCATCGTGTCGTGGGACTTCGGGGTCAGCCTCGTGCCGTCGTGGCACGTAACGGTGTTCGCTCCCTATTTCGTTATCGGCGCGGTGCACTCGGGCGTGTCGGCTGTCGTAACGCTCATGATTCTGATGCGCAAGCTGTACAAGTTGGAGAACTTCATCTGGGAAGAGCATATCGACGCGGTTGCGCGGCTGCTGATAGTGGTGGCCACCGCCTGGCTCTTCTTCTTCTGGCTGGACTTCGTGTTTGCGTTATGGCTGCGCGAGGAACAGGAGTTGACCGTCTGGAGGCTGCGCCTGTTCGAGCCGCCGTGGAGCTGGCTGTTCCTCGTGTTCATCATGGCGTCCTACGTCATCCCTGTGCCGTTATGGATGTTCCGACGCGTTAGACGCAGCTTCACGTGGATGCTATGGACGAGCCTTCTCGTCAACATAGGCATGTTCCTGGAGCGCCTCCTCATCATCGTGCCCTCGCTCATGCGGAAGGGGCCGTGGACGTTCACGTACGACAGCTATCGGCCGAGCGCCGTTGAGGTAACGCTGATCGTCGGCTCCATAGCGCTCGTGGTGCTGCTGTTGCTGATGTTCAGCAAGTTCTTCCCGCTCATCCCGGTCTGGGAGGTGAAGGAAGGCCAGAAGGTTATCGACGAGATCAAGATTGGCGATCGGGTGGTTCCGGCGCTGGTCAAAGAGCATTAGTCAGGGGATGGGAGGAGAGAGGCTATGGCGAACAAGAAACTGATGGGGCTGTTTCAGGATCCGGAGCATGTCGCCAGCGCGATGAACCAGCTCAAGGAGAATGAGTTTCCCGTCGAGGATCTGGATATCTATTCCGGCAGCCCGTTCCCCGAGGGTTCCTTCGGCGAGCATGAGCCGGAGACACGGCTGTTCATGTTCCCGCTTGTCGGGGCGCTCATCGGGTTCACGATCGGCCTGCTGTGGACCGCTGGCACGCAGATCTCCTACCCGCTGATTACCGGAGGAAAGCCCATCCTGAGCATCCCTCCCATGACCATCATCATGTATGAGAACACAATGCTGGGGGCGATCATCTTCACCGTACTGGGCGTACTGTTCGAATCCCGCCTCCCCCGTCGCAAGATGGGCCTCTATGACGAGCGCATCACCGAAGGCTACATCGGCATCATCGTCGACTGCCCGGAGGAGCGCTCCGGACAAGCGGAGGCCGTTCTCATGGGCGCCGGCGCTGAGGAAATCAAGAGGGAAGAGGACTAAACGCCTCGTGCGGAACCATCACAGCAAAACACTCGCGTTCCTGAGCGCAGCCCTGCTGGTGGCGGTCGTTGCCGCTGCGTGCTCGCCTGGAGACCCCTTCCGTTCGACCGGATCGTACCCCATCGACGTCTTCCAGGAGATGCACTACAACCAGACGCAGAAAGCCCAGGAGCCTCCCCGCTTCCTGCCGCCTGAGGACTCCTACCCGGTTTCGGGAGGGTTCATCGCGGTGAGAGACATCGAGGGGATCGATGAAGCCGAGAACCCGATGGCGGGCGATGCCCACGCCGTGCGGCGCGGCGCGCTCCTCTTCAAGCAGAACTGCTCGGCCTGCCACGGCGGCACCGCCGGGGGCAACGGTGAGGTGGGCGCTATTCTCGCCACCTACGGCGTGACGCGTCCTCCCGCGTTCGGCTCCGGCGACGGCGTTATCGCCATACGCGAAACCGTGACCAACGAGCTCACTCCCGGGAAGGCCTTCAAGTCGATCTCCGGCGGGCTCGGCTTCATGCCCGCGTTCGAGGGCCTGCTCTCTGAGGACGACCGCTGGTCGCTCGTTACGCTCATAGACCTCACCGTGGCGGAGCGCGAGGCTGCGCTGCAAGGGGTCAACGATATCCCCGAAGAGGAGCGTACCCTCGAACTCCTGCGCCTCCGGGGGCAGTTGTAAGTCGCTAAGCACGTGGTGACAGAGATCGATTGGAAGGCGTGACCATGCAGACTCCCTCCTTTCGGATAACGCGCCTCTCCGGAGTGTTGCTGCTCTTGATACTGTTGACCGCTGCGTTCGTCGAGGTTACGGCGCACGCGCAGTCATACGAGGACCTGCCGCCTGAGCTGGAAGAACGCGCGCAGTCTCTCTACGCGAGCCTGCTGTGCCCGCAGTGCGCAGGGCAGACCATCGCCCAATCGAGCAGCCCCGTCGCGTCCGCGATGCGAGGGGTCATCCGTGACCAACTGCTGGCCGGAGCCACGGACGATGCCATCGTAACCGCGCTCGTAAGCGTCTACGGTGAAAAGGTGCTCGCCTCACCGCCGGTTCGCGGGTTCTCGCTCACGGCATGGCTCATCCCGCCCATCGCTATCCTGCTTGGCGCTATCGCCGTCGTGTTCGCGGTCAGAAGCCTGCGCCGGGAGTCGCTGCACGCTGTGGAGACAGCCGCCGGAACGCCGGAGACCGGCTCCTCACCCGCGGAGCGCCTCCGATTCGACCTCGTAGACCAGGAGCTGGGCGCCGACGCCCTTCGCACGGAGAAAGGGCCTGATGGCTAATCTAGGGACTTCTACAATCCTCATCGCGCTGCTGCTGGCGTCCTACAGCGCCATCGCTTCGTTCGCCGGAGCGAGGCGGGAAGACGGTGCAGCCGTGGTCAGCGCACAGCGGGCCAACTACCTGATAACGCTGACGCTGGCCATATCGGTTGTCGCGCTGGTGGTGGCGTTCCTCCAAAACGATTTCGGCATTCGCTACGTCACGGAGCACAGCAACCTGGCGATGCCGCGCATCTACACGTGGGTCGCGTTCTACGCAGGCAACCAGGGTTCGTTGCTCTACGTCGCCTTTGCCCTGAGCGGCATGGCGGCTCTCTCCATAGTGCTTGCGCCGAGGCGTATCGGGGTGCTGCGCCCCTACGCGAACGGCGTTCTGATGTCGCTGCTCATCTTCTTCCTCGCGGTGCTGCTCTTCCTCGCGAACCCGTTCGCCACGCTTGCCGCGCCGCCTGCGGACGGCCTCGGCATCAATCCCCTGCTCACGCATCCGGGCATGTTCGTGCATCCCCCGCTCATCATGACCGGTCTCATAGCGATATCCGTGCCGTTCTCGTTGGGCATCGCCGGACTTCTCGCAGGACGCATAGACGACGACTGGGTGGACGCCGGACGCGTGTGGGGCATCGTCGCCTGGGCGCTGCTGGCCATAGGATTGCTCCTGGGATCCTGGTGGGCGTACACCATCCTCGGCTGGGGCGGCTACTGGGCGTGGGACCCGGTGGAGAACGCGGCGTTCATGCCGTGGCTGGCGCTCACCGCCTTCATCCATTCCGTCATGGTGCAGAAGCGGCGCGGGATGTTCCGCATGTGGAACATCGCCCTCATCAACGTCAGCTTTGCGCTCGGGGCTTTCGGCATCTTCATCAACCGGGGCGGCCCGGTGCCCTCCGTCCACTCGTTCGGAGCTTCCACGCTGGGCTGGATATTCCTTGCGTTCCTTGGGGTAACCGCCGTTGCATCCTTCGGGCTCTTCTTCTACCGGCTAGCCATCCTGCGCAGCTCCTCCTCTCTGGAGTCCAGCCTCTCGCGAGAGGCTGCATTCCTCGTCAACAACCTGCTGTTCCTAGGCATCGCTTTCGTAACGCTCTGGGGAGTCGTGTTCCCGCTCATCTCGGAACTGGTGACGGGGCGAACCATCACCGTGGGCGAGCCTTTCTACAACAGCGTCAACGGCCCGCTGATGCTCGCTCTCATCCTGCTCATGGGGATAGGCCCCCTGCTGCCGTGGCGCACCGCTAGTTGGGCGAGCGTACGCCATGCGCTGTTCATCCCCGGGATGATCACACTGGCCATCACCGGAGTCGCTGCCATCGTGCTGCGCATCACGATCCCCGTGGTCATCATCGGAATCGCCGTCAGCACGCTCGTCGGCGTATCCATATTCCAGGAGTGGGTGCGCGGAACCATAGCGCGGCATCGCACCGGCGGAGGCTCCTACCCCGTAGCGTTCCTCCAGCTCATGGCGTCGAACCGCCCCCGCTACGGCGGCTACGTCGTCCATCTGGCCATCGTCATGCTCGCGTTCGGCATCATCGGCTCGACGTTCTACAACGTGGAGCGCGACGTCTTCCTCACCATCGGCGAGGAGGCAACCATCGGAGCGTACACGGTCGAGTTCGCGGACGTACGCAGCGAGACGTTCGCCGACCGCACGGAGCGTACCGCCGACCTGCGTATCCGGCGCGGCGACAACGACCTCGGCACGCTATCCGCGTGGCAAGGGATCTATCCGTCGTTCTCGATACTCTCGACGCGGGCGGGCCTGCGCTCGACGCCCGTGGATGACCTGTACATCATCTTCAGCGAGCTCCAACCGGACGGCGAGACTGCCGCGTTCAGGCTGCTGGTCAACCCGCTGGTCTGGTGGATGTGGGTCGCCGGGCCGTTCCTCGTGCTAGGCACGGTCGTGGCGCTCTGGCCTGCGCGACAACGGGCCGCCGCCTACGTAACGACGCCCGCCCAGGGCGCGATGCCGAAGGGCGGGATAGCGTAACCGGCAAGCGGGCCGGGGCTCCTCTATCGCCATGACCATCCTCATCATCACGTTGCTCGTCCTGGTAACGTCCGCCGTTCTGGTGTATCCGTTCTGGGTGTCGCGCCACGGCGGTCGCCGGTTCGACAACCCTGCCGCGGATATGGCCGCGAGCATCCGGCGCGCACGAGACCGCGTCTACGAAGAGATACGCGTCCTCCAACAGGAGTACTTCCTGCACAACCTGACGGAGGACGAGTACCGCGAGCAGCTCCAGGTGGCCCGCCAACGCGCAGCCGAACTCATACGCGAGCAGCAGCAGGTGGAAGAGACCATCGAAAGCATCGAGCATCAGGCCAGCGAGGAGCTCGGCCTGCTTCCGCCGCCGAACGAGGACGAGGACGACAACGAGGAGCTGACCGCTTGAAGCAGGCCGTTGCATTCGCCGTAGCGTTGGTCGTGCTGCTCCTGCTTCCCATGAGCGCCGCGCTGGCCCAGTCCATCGAAACCATCGAGGTCACCGGGCGCGTGGAGCACGGCGCCGAGGGCGCAACGTTCGACCCAACACAGGTGCGCGTTACGCTGAACGTGCTGGAAGGCATAACGTCGGTCTCGCAGGACACAGTCGTCCCCGATGCGGACGGCTCTTTCCGGTTCGAGATCGCCTTCGCCGCAGGCCGCACGCTCTTTTTCACCGTCGAGTACCAGGGCGCGGTGTACTCGGCGGTGCGTGGCGCGGAATCGCTCAGCGAGCCTGTCGTTATAACGGTGTTCGACTCCACGCACGACACCTCCGTCCTCACTGTGGTGAGCTACTCCCTGTTCATTACCGGCGCGGACGCGGAGCAAGGTTTCATTGAGATCCTCGAACGCGCTGTCGTCCGCAACGACAGCAACCTGACGCTCGCCCCCGACCAGGAGGCCCAGGGGCCCGCAATGCTGAGCTTCATGCGGTTCGCCCTCCCGCCCAACGCATACAACCTCGATGTGCGCTCCAACCTCGTTGGGGGGCAGGTGCTGGAGGTCGATCGGGGCTTCGCCCTGACGACGCCGATCCCTCCGACACCGGACGACGAGCCGCACCAGTTCGAGTTCGTCTACCGGCTGGACTACGACGAGCGTTCTCTGGACCTCTCACGCACGATGCGATTCGGAGCCGGGTCGTTCAGGTTCGTCGTGCCGGTGGACGTCGGCACGCCTGCGTCACCGCGCCTGGACGATCTCGGCGCGACCGATTTCAACGGGCGGCTGTTGCGCCTCCTCGAGGGTCAGGACATCCAACCGGCGGAGGTGATCAGCCTCACCGTCTCCGGCCTGCCCGTGCCGTCCGCGTTAGATCACGCGAGAGAAATGGCGGGCGAGTGGTACGTCCAATACGTAACCCCCGCGGTAATCGGCGCAACGGGCGTCGTGCTGCTGTTCGTCGTCTTCCGGCGCAGGCTCCGCGTCCGCGAGGCACAGGGCGAAGCGCTGCGCCAGCAGATTCTGGCGGAGGCCGACGCTCTACGCGATGCGTATGACCGCCGCGCGATCAGCGAGACCGCCTACGAGGCTCGATTGCGCATCCTCAAGGACGACCTCGTGCGTCTGGAGATACAGGAGCACCTGCGCACGATGGGCGACGCAAAGTAGCCCCGGATTCCCCGGCTTCGTGTATACGTTGCATAGCTATTCGCATGGACGTATCTTTAAGCCATGCTCATCACTCTTCCAGAGCGTAAGCAATCCGATGCGCAGGACGACCCTCCGGGCCCGGCTGTCAGGATCGACAACCTCTCCAAGTGCTTCGGCGAGACGCCCGCAGTACGCAACGCGACCTTCGAAGTGGCTCGCGGGAGCCTGCTTGCGCTCCTCGGGCCAAGCGGCGGAGGCAAAACGACGACCCTGCGCATCGTCGCCGGCTTCGAGTCGCCCGACTCCGGCACGGTCCAGATCGACGGTCGCGTGGTTGCTTCAGCGGCCAGAAACACCCCCCCAGAGCAACGGCGCGTTGGCATGGTCTTCCAGGACTACGCCCTCTTCCCGCACCTCAACGTCAAGCAGAACGTCGCCTTCGGCGTGCCGCGCGGCCCGAAACACGAGGCGGTGGTGGGCAGCGTCCTCGATATGGTAGGACTGGCTGAAACGGCGGAGCGTATGCCGCACGAGCTCTCCGGCGGACAGCAGCAGCGCGTCGCGTTGGCGCGAGCCCTCGCCCCCAACCCAAGCGTCGTCCTCCTCGATGAGCCGTTCTCGAACCTCGATGCAAGCCTGCGGCAGCGCGTGCGCAGCGAGGTCCGCCAGATCCTGCACGAGGCGAACACCACCGCCATCATTGTCACCCACGATCAGGATGAAGCCTTCGGCCTTGCCGACACGGTGGGCATCATGCTTGACAACGTGCTGGTGCAGACGGGAACCCCGCAGCAGGTATACCTCTACCCCGCTTCTCTGCAGGTAGCCGAGTTCCTGGGTGAAACGAACATTCTGGACGGCGAGTACGCGAGCGACCAGGTCCGGTGCGAGCTCGGCGTTCTCTCCGTGGGCAGCGAGCGCCCGCCCGCAGGGCCTGTGCGAGTCTGCGTCCGGCCTGAGACCCTCCGCCTGCGGCCCGAGGAGGGCCCTTCTGTGCCCGCTACCGTAACCGCGGTCGAGTTCCGGGGCGTTTACAAGATCGTCATCGTTCGGCTGGACTCAGGCAAGCACCTGTCCGCGGTGATGGGCCTGCACATACCCGCCGCCGTGGGCGATTCTCTGACGGTTGGTGTGAACAGTTTCGTCGCAGTTTTCCCCTGCGATTAGCTCGATGGCCCTGCCCCGTCGACGATGGACAGCACTTCCGTGAGATCGCTGATGGTGAAATGCCCTCCGGCGCCCACGCCCGCGAAGAGGCACCCCGCCGACTCCGCCGCCTGCCGATCGACGTCCGTATCGCCGACCACCAGCACTTCCCATGGTGGGACGCCGGTAACCTCGCACGCGCGGAGTATCATGTCGGGCGCGGGCTTGGGCAGAGCGACATCATCGACGCCCACGAGCGCATGCGGCAACAGATTCACCGACTCGAGCAGCAGCCTCGCCGGGCCCGACAGGCTGTTCGTAACCACCGCCGCGATGAGGCCGCGCGCATCCAGCGCGTCGATCAACTCGACAGCGCCCGGTTTCGCCTGCGCGACAGGCGGCGAGGCGACTCGCACCGCATCATCGGAGCCGTCGACCAGCACGCCGCCAAGGCCAAAGAACACCGCGCTCAACTGCATGACGCACAGCATACCGAATGAGCGCCGGTATGAGCACGTAGAAGAAGGAAGAGCGTAGGGAAGATGCGAATTTAACCCGTGCAAACCCACGCATGGCGCGATACCCTACTAGGAGAGGATGGAGGACGAACCAAGATGGCGTTGTATGAATACCGATGCTTGAACTGCGAGACGATATTCGAGGTGCGGCGTCCCATGAGCGAGGCCGGCAGCGCGGCTACGTGCCCAAGCTGCAGCGGCAACGCCGAATGGCTGCCGTCCGTTTTCGCATCGAAGGACGGCTATACTCTGCGCGGGCCCAAAAGCGACGCATTCCGAGGCTCTGGCCCATCGGGCCGGAGCTAACCCCCCAGGAGCAGAATCCATGGTAACCAAGTCCGAACTCACGGTAATCGAAGTGGAGATCAAGCAGGTACGGGTCGAGCTGAGGGCGCTTCGCGCAGAGCTCCAAGCCCTCAAGGCAAAGATCGCAGAGGCCGCAGCCAAGAGCTGAGCTCTGTCCCGCGTCCCGCGTCTCACACGAACCATAGCCCCGGTGAAGGAACGCAGGAGGGCTGATCAGCGTTGCCCGCGTTCCGGCAGGTTCGCGCCGCATGATGCAACGCCGAGTGCGGTAGTATGCAGGCGATGGCCACCCTACCCCGCGCCCGTTCCGCCGAAGCCGCTCTCTACGCGCAGACGACTGCCTACAGCGTCGTGCTCGGCAGCATCATCGTTCTCGTGCCGCTGTACATCATCTCGCTTGGATACAGCCCTGCCTGGCTGGGAATCATCATCGCCGGGCAGGGATTCTTCCAGGTTGCCCTGCGCCTTTTCGGAGGCGTCATCTCTGATAGGATCGGCGAGCGCTGGGTGATACAGGCGAGCCTCGGGGCGCTGGTCATAGGCTGCCTGGGGCTGGCACTCTCCACCTCCCTCGCCTGGTTGCTGTTTGCGCAGGTGCTCTTCGGCGGCTCCCGAGCCATCTACTGGACGTCCGCGCAGTCATACGGCAGCCGCATAGACGAAACCCGGCCAACGCAGGTGCTCGGACGCTTCTTCGGTTTCGGTGCAGCGGGAGGCCTCATCGGCAACGCGGGCGGAGGCGTCGTCGCGGCGGTCTGGGGCTACCCTCCGGGATTCCTGATGTCGGCGGGCATATCCGTCATGGCGATGGTCGTCGTCGCCCTGATGCCGAACCTGCCGAAGCGCGCAGCCATGACCCTCCGCCAGATACTCGCGCCCGTGCCCGGCGTCTTCCGGAAGCGCACCACGGTGCTCCCTGCGATTATGGCGATCGCCACGTCGCTGCAGATTGCCGTTCTCGCCTCGGTTGGCGCGGCGCTCTTCGACGAGTTCGGTTTCAGTGAGGACGAGTTCGGCCTGCTGATGGCGATTCACGCAATCGGGTCGGTTATCGCCGGGTTCGCGTTCGCCCGCTTCATCACCCGCATAGGCCCGCGTCCAACCTACGCGCTCATCCTCGGAACGCACGGCCTCTTGCTCATCGTGATCGCGCTCTGGGGCGACTTCTACTGGACGGCGATGGCCCTCATGTTCGTCATGGGGCTGGCGTTCAACGCGGGCCGGGTCCTCAACACGAGCCTCACCGCCATCGTCAGCAACCCGGAGCAGCGGGGCGTCTTCATGGCCGTAGTGGGCATCTACTGGGCGTTGGGACAGATGATCGGGCCACTCGCCTTCGGACCCCTTGCAGAGGTCACGAGCCTGTTCGCCTCCGTAGCCGTGGCAGGCGCAATCATGCTGGGAGTCGCCCTGCTGACCCCTATCCTCTACGCCGCATTCGGAGAGCCTGCCGAATCCCCCGAAACCTCCGAAACGCCGCCCGCCACCTAGCGCATGCGGGGGTTCACGCCACTCCCTGGAGCGCTCTCTCCCTCTAGGGTCGTGTCCCGTCAAGTAGTGCAAGAGCATCACCCTCGCTGTCTTGTCATGCTGCTACCCCTTCAGGCAGCGGCATGGCATCCTCGTTTCCACCATCTGGAGGTATCGGCATGGCGGCCCGGCGAGATAGCGACGAGCGACCTGTCGAGGGCACGCTGACGTGGGTGCTCGACGAGGACGCGGCGTAGAGGAGCGGGGGGCGTGTAAGCGAGCACAAGACCGCACGCGAACGGGCGGAGTGCTACACTCCATTCTGTTCTATGTGCGGGATATTCGGATACACTGGCCCTCGTGAGGCCTCCAGCATCCTGCTGGACGGACTCACGCGCCTCTCCTACCGCGGGTACGACAGCGCAGGCGTCGCCGTCGTAGACGACTTCGGCCACCTCTCGATCCGGCGCGCGGCAGGTAAGCTGGACAACCTCCAGCGGCTCGTGGAGAACGAGCCCGTCAGCGGACGGCAAGGCATCGGTCACACGCGGTGGGCCACGCACGGCCCCGCCTCCAACATCAACGCGCACCCGCACACGGACGGCACGGGCGAGGTCGTCGTCGTCCACAACGGCATCGTCGAGAACTACGCCGAGCTCAAGGCACGGCTGACCGCGAACGGCCACCGGTTCCTCTCGCAGACGGACACCGAAATCATCCCCCATATGATCGAGGAGTTGCTGGCGGAGGGCCTGCTGTTCGAGGAGGCGGTACGCCTGGCAGCGGGACACCTGCACGGCGCACACGCGATAGCCTGCATGCACGCTCGCTCGCCAGAGTCCATCGTTGTCGTGCGCATCGGCAACGCGGGCGGCATCGCCGTGGGCGCGGGCGATGGCGAGATGCTCATCGCAAGCGACCTCCCGGCGCTAACGCCGTATGCGTCAACAGCGATCTTCCTGGAACCGGGCGAGTCAGCAGTCGTGCAACCCGAGGGGTTCGAGCTGCGGATGCTGGACGGCCGACCGTCCACGCGCACGCTGCGCCCCGTGGCCGTGAGCGGCGGAGCCGCCGCGAAGGGCGGTTTCAAGCACTTCACGCTGAAGGAGATACACGAGCAACCGGAGTCGGCGATGGGCGCGCTGCACGGGCGCATCGCTTTCTCTCAGGGCGAGGCGCGGTTGGACGAGATGCTGCTGCCCCTCACCGACGCAGACGCCGTGGCGCTGACGCGCGTGGTCTTTCTGGGCATGGGCACGAGCGTCCACGCGGGACTCGTCGGCGCGCGCTACATGGAGACACTCGCCCGCATCCCCGCGTCGGTCGTGAACGCCGCCGAGTTCCCCTACTCCGACCCGGTGCTGGACGAACACACGCTGGTGGTGGGCGTTACGCAGTCCGGCGAGACGGCGGACACGCTGCAGGCGCTGCACGAAGCGCGAGCCCGTGGCGCACGAACCGCCGCCATCGCCAACGTGCCGGAGAGCGAAGCCACGCGCATCGTGGAGTACCCGCTGCTGATGCACGCAGGGTATGAGGTCGGCGTCGCGTCAACGAAGACGATGGTGAACTCGATGGTTGTAATGTACCTCGTCGCGTGCGCGCTCGGGCAGCAGCGTGGCACGCTGAGCGAAGAGCGCGCGGCGCGCCGCGTCGAGGAGATCACGCGCCTGCCCGCCCTGCTGGGAGCCGCCATCGAGATGGCCGAAGAGAACGTGGAGGAGATCGCGCGGCGTTACATGAACGCGCGCCGCTTCCTCTTCCTCGGGCGCGGGCTGATGGAGCCTGTTGCGCGCGAGGGAGCGTACAAGATGAAGGAGACCAGCTACATTCACGCGGAGGGCATGTCTGCGGCGGAGATAAAGCACGGCCCCATCGCGCTCATAGATGAGGAGACGCCGGTCGTCGCGCTCGCGCCGCGCAACGCGCTGTACGAGAAGATGCTGATCAGCATGTCGCAGGTGCGCGCTCGCGGTGGCGAGGTCATCGCGGTCGCCACCACGGGCAGCGCGGAGATCGCGTCGCATGCGGACGACGTGCTGTGGATGCCGGAGTGCCCGCCTCTGCTGCAGCCGATGGTGGCCGTTGCTCCCCTGCAACTGCTCGCCTACCGGACGGCGGATCTGCTGGGCAACGACGTAGACCAGCCGCGCAACCTGGCGAAGAGCGTCACCGTCGAGTAGCGGGGAGCCGCAGTGATGGAGGACGGTGGCGCGCGTATGAAACTAGGTGTCACGTACCTTGGCAACCGGTTCGTCCGGCATTACGCGGAACGAGACCTTCCTGAGATTGTCGCGGCTGGGTGCGATTACGTCGTTCACACCGTTAGCGAGTATGACTTGGCTTTCCATTCCGGCGAAATCAGCGCTCTGGTGGACGCCACTCACCAAGTCGGCCTCGAGGCTTGGTTGGACTGCTGGGGGCTGGGAGGCCTCTTCGCAGGCGAAGCGTTCAGCGATTTCCTGCTCCGGCATCCTGAATCCTGGCAGGTTGAGCCTGACGGCGAGCGGATCCCTGTGGCCTGCCCCAACGCACCTGCGTTTCGCGAGCTACTCCAGACCTGGATCGAGGCGGCAGCCAAGGCAGGCGCCGACGTTGTGTTTTTCGACGACCCGTTGGCCCCCGCCGAGGAGACATGCGTTTGCGATAGCTGCCAGGAGGCGCAATCAGCCTTTCTCGAAGCGCATGAGCCGGGGAATGCAGGCCCAGTGGACGGGCGGACGTTTCAGCAGTGGAGTCTCGCCCGTTTGGTGGAGGACGCATGCGGCAGTGCTCGCAGACTAGGACTGCGCACCGCAGTCGGAGTGCTCCCAGAGCTGGGTGGACAGAAGGGCGGGGCCCTCTTGGAGCAATTGACGGCTGCCCGCGCGGCTGACGTAATCGCGGTGTCGCCCTTATGGCGAGCGCACGGACAACCCGTCTCCCCGTATGTGTACGACGCGTGCGCAGCGGTCGCCGCCGCATGCCGTGACTCCCGGCAAGAGCCCATGGCCTGGCTGCAGGCGTTTTCGATACCGGCGCACCAGGAGTATGAGATCACTCAAGCTGCGGAGGCGATGGCCGCAGCCGGGATAGCCAACGTCTCGACGTGGTGCTACCGCGCGGGCGAGCAGATGACTGCGATTCGCTCGGAGCAGGCGCAGTTGGCGTGGGAGACGGTAGTAGCAACGTACCGCTCTCTCAAGGCAGCGTCCGCCGGCGGGTGACGCCGGCTCATGGGCGGGCCAGTACCAGCGCGAACATCTCCTCGGGGTCTGTGAACCAGCGGACGCTGCCGAAGCCCGCGTCATGGAGCGTCTTGGCGAAGCCGTCCTTGGTGAACTTGTAGGAGCTTTCGGTCCAGATCGTTTCTCCCGCACGGACGCGGACTTTGTCGCTGCTCGCGGGCAGCGTGAACGCTACGTCAGCCTCGGCCTCCAGATGCATCTCGATTCGCGAGTGCTCGGCGTTGAAGAATGCGCGGTGTCTGAACAGGCTGGTGTCGATGTCGACGCTCAGCAGATCGTTCACCGCCTTCAGGGAGTTGAGGTTGAACAGGGCGGTCACGCCCTTGGCGTCGTTGTAGGCCGCCTCGATGACGCGAGTCTCTTTGACGAGGTCCACGCCCATGAGCAGTGCGTCATCGGTCCGGGGCATCAGTCCTCGGACCTCCGTTAGGAAACGGCTCCGCTCGCCCGGGTGAAGGTTTCCGATTGTCGAGCCCAGGAACGCGATAAGCCGTATCCCCTGTGGGTGGGGTATGGCGGAGAGGTGGCGCTCGAAATCGCCGACGACAGCGGCAATCTCGCCAAGATCCGGGTATGCATCGAACAGCGCTTGCGCACCCTCACGGAGTGCCGACTCACTGATGTCGAAGGAGATGTAGCGCTTCAGCATTTCGGCTTGCAGAGCGGGACCGACGAGCGTCCCGCTCTTGGCGCTATTACCGGGCCCCAGCTCGACAATCTCGTGGGGCCGGACGTCGCGAACTATCTCGGCGCCGAAGCATTCAAGCAACGAATGCTCGACACGGGTGGGGTAGTACTCCTCCAACCGTGTGATCTCGTCGAATAGGCCGGAGCCGTCCTCGTGGTAGAGGAACTTAGGGCTCAGCGTCTTTGGCTCAGCAGTCAGGCCCCGAACGATTTCCTCCACCGCGGACATACGCTCTTCGTCTGCGGACGTACAGACAGTGACGGTTAATAAACCGGTCATCGCGATAGCCTCTGTTCGATTGTCTCGCGCCCCTTTGCGAGGCGGGCTAGCACCCAGTCCCCGAAGGCCTGGGCGACGGATGAGTCGAGCGGAGTCCGCCTGACCATATACAAGCTGCGCATTGTGTCGATACCGGTCAACCGCGCCGGGTAGACCTGGTCAAATTCGTGCTCGTGGATCGCGAGCGACGATACGATGCTGAATCCGAAGCCGTTGTTGACGGCTGCCAGAGTCGCGTGAGTCGAGTTGACGACCATGACCGGAGTGTATCCGGGCTCCTTCACCCCTGCCCTGTCCAGCGCGCGGCGAAGACCGGTCCAGGTGCCGGATCCGGGTTCTCGTTCGATGAACGGCAGACCTTTCAATTCGGTCACGTCAACCCACGGCCTGCCTGCGAACGGATGCCTCCCGGGCACCGCGAGCACCAATTCGTCTTCGGCGACCACAGTCCATTCGAGGGATGGGTGCGACACTCTCATTCCGACGAACCCCAGAGCGGAGTGGCCATCCGCAACCTGCGCGGTCGCCGATGCTGAGTCAGTAACGGCAACGCGTGGCCGCACCCGTGGGTATATCTCGGTGAATTGTGATAACAGGTTTGGCAGCAGATATTCCCCCGGTGCGGTGCTCGCTGCGATTCGGAGCTCGCCCTCCACCGCCGCATCGTCGCGCGCAAGGGACTCGATGATGCGGTCGTGTGCGGCAAGGGTGTCCACGGCATAAGCGAAGAGTCTGCTGCCCGCGGCGGTTGGCATCACGCGCTTCCGGTGACGAACCAGCAGGGCCACGCCAAGCTCTGTCTCGAGCCGCTTCACGTGTCGACTCACGCCCGGCTGACTGACGTGCCGTTCACGGGCTGCCTCCCGGAAGCTGCCGGAGCGGCATATGGCAACAAAGCTTCTCAGAGCGCTAACGTCCATCGTTCGATGATAAATTGTAATCGATTCTGATGCCAGCCATCACTAGACGGTATTATAACTGCATCTCACTGCGATGCTGATGGAGAGGTATGCGAAAGGTCGTGATTGTGCTGGTCGCTGTCGTGCTGGCAGGGCTGGCTGCATGTTCGAGTGAAGAAGAGCAGGAGCCACTGCTTATCGCCGGCATCCCGGATCAGGACGTGAGTCTATTGGAAGCGCGCTTCAACAAGCTAGCCGAGTACCTCTCCGAGGAGACAGGCTTAGACGTGCGGTACGTGCCACAGGTAGATTATGCGGCTGTCGTCACTGCGTTCAAGCAGGGCGACATCCACATGGCCTGGTACGGGGGCCTCACCGGTGTTCAAGCTCGCTTGGCCGTTCCGGACGCGGAGGCGATAGCCCAACGTCCGCGGGACGCCGAATTCCACTCCGTGTTCGTCGCCGCGCCGGACTCCGGCATCACGGGGCTCGCCGACTTGCAAGGCAAGACGCTCGTTTTCGGCTCCGAGAGTTCAACCTCCGGCCACCTCATGCCGCGGTCATTCCTTGTGGAGGCAGGCATCGACGTGGAGCATGATCTCTCTGCGATCAGTTTCAGCGGATCCCACGACCGCACGTGGAAGCTGGTTGAGGCAGGCTCTTTCGACGCCGGCGCGCTGAACGAGGCGGTCTGGGAATCGCGCGTCGCGAAGGGAGAGGTGGATCTCACCAAGGTGGACGTCTTCTTCCGTACTCCCCCCTACGTGGACTACCACTGGGTCGTGAACCGCTCGGTCGACGCCACCCACGGGGAGGGTTCCGTAGACAAGCTCACGGACGCGCTCCTCAGCATCGACGCGTCGAAGGGCGGCAAGGCGCAAGAGATAGCCGAGGCGTTTCAGACTGACCGGTTCATTGCAACGAATAACGAGAACTACGAGGCGATTGAAGACGTGGCGAGGTCTCTTGGCATCATTGAACCATAGCAACACGCCCGCGGTGCTGCTCGACGGCACGTCGAAGCGCTACGAACAGGCAACGGTGCTCGCGCCGCTCTCGCTCACCATCGACCCGGGCGAACGAGTGGCGATCATCGGGCCCAGCGGCGCCGGTAAGACGACGCTCCTGCGGCTCATAGCGGGGGCAACCGCCCCTTCAACGGGGACCGTCGAACTGCGCGGAAAGGATGTCGCGAGCCTCCGGCCTGGCCGCGAGCTCGCCAGGCTTGTTGGGATGATTGCTCAACAGTTCGACCTCGTCCCGAACTTGTCGGTGCTGCACAACGTGCTGGCGGGGAGGCTCGGCGATTGGAGTTTCGGCAGGTCGTTGCTCTCGCTTGTATGGCCTCAGGAGCAGCGCTTGGCGTTCGACGCGCTCGAACGGGTTGGAGTCGCGCACCTCGTGCACCAGCGTGCCGGACGACTCTCGGGAGGCGAACAGCAGCGCGTCGCTATAGCGAGAGTCCTCGTCCAGCACCCCAGTGTTGTCTTGGCGGATGAGCCCGTCGCGTCGCTTGATCCCGCTCGGGCCAGAGAAGTGGTGCGCTTACTCACAGCCGTGACCGAGGAGCAGGGCGAAACGCTCATCGCCAGCATTCACTCGATCGACCTTGCGTGCGAGTTCTTCGATCGCATCGTGGGGCTGCGGAACGGGCTCGTGCAGTTCGACATACCGACGTGCAATATCCATGACCACATGCTCGAGGACTTGTACGAGATCGAGGGGCTGCGGAGTGAGGTCTGAGTCCTCCACATCCCTGAGGCGCCCTCGAGCGATTGAGAGTCGGCGAGCCATCACCCTCATCCTCGTCGGCGTATTCGCGTTGAGCCTTTTCGGGGTCGACTGGAGCGATGGCGTTTTCAAACCGCGCGGCCTAAGCGCGGTTGGCGAGACCCTGGGAGCGCTTTTCCGGCCGGATCTCTCGCCGGATCTGCTCAGCACAGCGGCGGCGGCCGCATGGCAGACAGCGGCCTATGCGGTCGCGGGGCTGACGGTCGCCTTGCTCATCAGTATCCCATTGGGAGTCATCGCCTCGGGTACCATAGCGCGCTCGCGCGTGGGGGCCGTCACTCAGATAGGCGTCACGCGGGCCATCCTCGCCTTCTTCAGAGCTATCCATGAGCTCGTCTGGGCCCTCCTGCTCGTTGCGGCTATAGGCCTCTCGCCGATGGCTGCGGTGTTGGCCCTGGGCATTCCCTATGGAGGAATCCTGGGCCGCATCTACTCGGAGCTGCTGCAGGATGTGCCGGAGGCCCCGCTCGACGCACTCCGGCGCTCCGGAGCGTCGGAGTGGCGGGTGTTCTTATTCGGACGGCTGCCGATGGCGCTCCCCGACATGCTCTCGTACACGTTCTACAGGTTGGAATGCGGTATTCGATCAGCAGCTGTGCTCGGCTGGGTCGGGCTTGGGGGGCTGGGGTTTCAGATTCAGATCGCGCTCGAAGACCTTGCCTACTCGCGCGTCTGGACGTTTCTCTGGGTCTTGGTGGCCATGGTTGTGCTCGTGGACCTCTGGAGCTCCCAGGTCCGGCGGCGGATCGCGCCTTGAGCTCGACGCCGACCGCCGCTTACCCGGCAGAGAACAAGCGGCTGAGGCTGACGTTCGTGTCAGGCTCCGTGTTGGCGATGGTCGTTCTCATGCTCTCCTCGTGGACGTACATTATCGTCGCGCAGTCATGGCCAAACCACGGCTTCCTCTCCGGGGAAACGGCTTCGCGGGCATGGTCGTTTCTTGGCGACCTCGGAGGCGTAGGTCGTGAAGGCACGCCTGCGTACCTAGACGGAGAAGCGTGGGCAGAGACCGGGTGGCTGGCCCTGGCGACCCTGGCTATGAGCGTCCTCGCGGCGGGCCTGGCCGCTTTTGGCGCCCTGCTCACGTTCATGTTCGCGGCGCGCAATGTCATGTCGGGCGAGTTGGCTCCATACCGGAGCCCGATCTGGATCGCGTGGCTCGGAATAGTCCGGCTTGCCTACGCGCTGAGCCGCTCGGTGCCGGAGCTGATATGGGCAATGCTCTTGGTGTTCATCTTCTCGCCGGGCATCCTTCCGGGAGCGCTGGCGCTCGCGATTCACAACTTTGGGATCCTCGGCAAGCTCTCAGCAGAAGTGGTGGAAGGCCTTGACACGCGCCCGGCCCGCGCCCTCAGGACGTCCGGCGCGGGCTGGTTCCAGGTCATCGTTTACGCCATCCTCCCTGCGGCGCTGCCCCGGTTCATCACATACCTCTTCTACCGCTGGGAGGTCATCATCCGGACAACCCTTGTCGTCGGACTCGTTGCGGCGGGCGGCCTCGGCATGGAGTTCCGACTCGCCTTGAGCCACTTCCACTACACGACCGTGACCCTGCTCCTCATCTGGTACCTATTGCTGGTGCTAGGCGTTGACCTAGCGTCGGCGGCAATGCGCCGCCTGGCGCGCTAGCTGACGCCCGGCGCGACCTCGTTGAGGAGCGCTGCCCAGTCGGCGCACTCGCGCTGGGGATCGAGGAGCGAACGGAGCGGCGTCTCGGCTTCCCGAAGGCAAGCGAGGAAGTAGGGGTCGCTCTCGCAACACAGCAGCAGGCGTCGCAGTTCCGAACTATCGCCCACGGGGAAGTATCCGGGATAGTCGTCACCCAGCAGCCCCACGTTGCCGGGCATCCGGGACGCTAGTATCGGGACGCCGTCGACCGCCGCCTCTGAGACCACGTTAGCCCCCCCTTCCGAGAGCGATGAGATCACCATCACCTGAGATCTCTTGAGCAGTCGCCGGGCGCGCCACGCAGGCAGGTCGCGCATCCAGACGTACCGCGGATGGCTTGCGGTGAGTGCGCCGGCTCGGCGGGTCATGGCGGAGCTCATCGGGTCGCCAAGCTGCAGCACGCGGATGCGGGACTCCCGTGGGAGTCGGCGCGTTGCGTTGGCTGTAAGGAAAGGGTCCTTGACCGGCCTCAGGTGCCCCACGACGCTCACGTCGAAGTGGCGGGCGTTTGGCGACGGGCCGGACGTGGGCGTGGGCGTGGCGGACTGGACGATGGTCCGTACCTTGTCCTTGTGTTCCTGCCTGAGTTCGTCGACGGCGAGGCGTTGGAGCGTGACCAAACGGTCTGCCAGGTCGAGGACGAGACCGCCGCCTTCCTCGTAGAGCGGTCCGTAGACATCGGTGCCTGCAAGCAGCACAACGACGGGCCTGGCCGGTCGGCGGGCTTTGAACGCCGCAACGGCTTCTGCGCTCCGCAGCGCGTGGATCGCTACCAGTAGGTCGAAGTCCTGTCCATCGTAGCTCTGGCTGAGCGTGACCCGGTGGCCCAGGCTCCGCAGGATTCCGGCCCAGCGGTTCGCCGTGACGCGGTTGCCGTTCCGGCTGTGCGGCGGAGCAGGCGTCACGAGACCGATGTACACGAGCTTTACCTCCGGAGAATCAGACCGCGCAGGTGCGGAAACCGCACATCACATCGCGCCGATCGGGTGGGTAGAAGTTGCGCCAGGTGTTGCGGATCAGGCGACCCCGCGTACTCCACGCCCCTCCGCGAAGCACCTTGTGCCCGCTGAACCACGGCTCAGAGTACTCCTTGTAGGGATCAGCGATGAACCCTGGATACGGTCCGAACTCCGTTGAGGTCCACTCCCAGACGTTGCCCAACATCTGCCGGCATCCCAAGGGGGTGTCTCCTGCGGGGAACGCGCGTACGTCGACGGTGCCCCGGCCTCGAAAATCGAGGTTCGCGCGGTCGTGTGTCGGCGGATCATCACCCCAGGGGTAACGGCGCTTCGGAGAACCGCTGGTGTCGCCCGCCGCTGCCAGCTCCCACTCGGCCTCCATCGGCAATCGCCTCCCGGCCCAGGCACAGTACGCGTTCGCCTCGTGCCAGTTCACATGGATGATTGCGGCGTGCGGGTCAATCGGTACCCAGGCGTCGTAGCGCCTGACCAGCCATCTGCCGTCGCTCTCGTAGCGCCAGTAGACGGGGTGGTCCGCGCCGACCGCTTGCTTCCACCACCACCCCTCCTCTGTCCAGCACGAGCGGTCGCGGTAGCCGCCGGACTCGACGAAACGCAGGAACTCACCGTTGCTCACCGCGGTGGCTGCAATCGCGAACGGCTCGACGTGGACTTCGTGTCCCCATTTCTCGTTGTCGAAGACGAACGGCTGGTCGCCTTCGATAGCGCCCAGCGAGAACCTCCCGCCGGGAACGGCGATGTCGTGGGGCTCGAAATCGAGCTGTGGCAAGGGCAGCGTCGCCGTAGACGGAACCGTTGACTCAGTGAAGCCAAGCGTTTGCCGCGTATACGTGAAGGCCTCGGCGTGCATGTCGGTGTGGAAGGTGGCAAGCTGAATGAAGTATTGCTCTAGCGCATCCCGCTCACCCTGTCCGAGCCGGTCGGTCGCATCGCGAGCCACCTTCCGCGCGAAGGCCCGAGTGTCCTCCCAAGACGGGAAGCTCAGCCGCCAACGGGTGTCGTGCGCGATGGCCGCTGAGTCGTAGAGAGCATCGGAGTGAGGCACCATGCTCGGTGCCTCGTAGAGATTGCGCAGCGTCCACTTCTCGAAGAACCACCCAACGTGGCCGACTTCCCAGAGTGCCGGGTTCACGATGGGGATCATGGGTCCCTGCTGCTGGCGAGCGTCGAGGTCAGCAGTCAGAGCGAGCACCGTCTCGACCGAGTCCAAAGCCTCCGCAGCAAGGTCGTGTACCCTACGCGAAGGCGCAGGCGATGGATCGAAAGCGCTCATGGAGATGAATGCCCCACCGCTAAGTCGCGACCTCGATCGTATTGCTGGCTTCTTCGGTGGCGACGACTCGGCCGATTATCGCTCCCATGACCCCTCGTTGAGTAAGTCCGTCCAGCACCGCCTGGGTCGACGCGTGCGGCACGGCCATGAGCAGACCTCCTGATGTCTGTGCATCGCAGAGGATGAGTTTCTCCTCATCGGTGATATCGGAGCCCCAGGCGACCTCTGAATCGAACGCATCGAAGTTGTTCCGCGTTCCGCCCGGAACGACGCCGCGGTCGGCGAGTTCCCGCACTCCGGGCAAGAGCGGCACGTCCGAGAAGCGGAGCTTCGCGGCGGTTCCGCTCGCCCTCAGCATGCCGAGCAGATGGCCCACCAGCCCGAAGCCGGTGATGTCGGTGGCAGACTTAATCTTCGCTTCCACCATGACCTCGCCGGCCGCGCGGTTCAACTGACGCATAATCTCGATGGCGCCGGCAAGGGTCGCATCGTCGGTAACCCCTGCTTTGGCCGCAGTCGTTATGATTCCCGTGCCGAGCGGCTTCGTCAGGACGAGGTCGTCGCCGATCGCGGCGGCGGCGTTGGTGATGATACTGTCGGGCCGGACAATGCCGGTCACCGACAGCCCGTATTTCGGCTCGCGGTCCTTCACCGTGTGGCCGCCGGCGATGACGATGCCCGCCTCTTTCGCAACGTCCATTCCGCCGAGCAGTATGCGCCCGAGCACCTCCTTTGGCAGGTCCTCAGGAAAGCAGACGATGTTGAGCGCAAGGAGCGGAACCCCGCCCATGGCATAGACGTCGCTAAGAGCGTTCACCGCCGCGATAACGCCGAAGTCGTAGGGGTCGTCGACGATCGGAGGGAAGAAATCGATGGTCTGCACGACGGCAAGGTCGTCCGTTAAGCGGTAGACGGCTGCGTCGTCGCTCGTGTCGAACCCTACGAGCAGATCATCGTGCTGCACGTGAGGGAGATGGCTCAGAACCTCGCCGAGGTCCTCGGGGCTGAACTTCCCAGCTCAACCCGCGCAAGTGGACAGACTGGTTAGGCGAATCTCTTTCGATTGCATAGCGTGATTATAGACGCTTGGTAACCGAAGCGCCCCCACGGACGTCAATAGCGTCAGCGCGACCCAGGAAACCCCGTCGTTCCCGCGAAGGCCCCCTGTGTGGATGTTAGGGCGGTTCCTCCGTCGTTCCCGCGCAGACGGGAACCTCACATCCTGCCCTTGTGTGGATGTAGGGGCGGTTCGCGAACCGCCCGAACGTCACGCCACCCCGAACGTACGCCCAACCCCCAACCCAACGACAACTGCCCCTTGTATGGTGGTGAGAGGCGGGGTAGGCCGTTTGCCCCTTGGTCGCTGAGACCGTGCGTAAGCATGACCGCCCCGCCTCTATTCCACCCGCCCTACCGGTAGCCCGAACAGTTGCCTGAGCTAGTGAGCTCGTATTCACAAGGCAGGGCACGGAAGGGCAGTCAGGAGCATAGCGTATGGACTCATCCCTCTGCATCGGCATAGACGTTTCCCAGGATTGGCTCGATCTCGCGGCTCACCCAACCGGACAACCCCAGCGCTTCAAGACCACTCCCGCCGGCCTGCATTCCCTCGTCGAGCACTGTCGCGATGCTCAGCCCCGCCTGATTGCCTTCGAAGCCTCCGGCGGTTACGAACGCCCTCTCTCCCACGCACTCACCCACGCCCAACTCCCCTTCGCCATCCTCAACCCCCGCAACGTCCGTTACTATGCCCGCTCCACCGGCGTCCTGGCTAAGACCGACCGCATTGATGCGGCCGTCATCGCCCAGTTCGCCCACGACATCCGCATCCAGCCGAAGCCTGCGCCGTCGCGCCCCGAGCAGACCGTGCGCGATCTTGCCACCCGCCGCAATCAACTGGTGGGGGACCACACGCGGGTGCGACACCAAGCCCGGCTGTTCTCCGGCGCAAGCCTGGCCAGCGCGAAGCGCCATCTCGCCTTCCTGAAGCGGGAGATCGCGGCGGTGGAGCAGGAACTGCGGAGGGTCATCGCCCAGGATGTCTCCCTGCGCGAGCGTTGGGAGCGGCTGCGGAGCGTTCCTGGCGTGGGTGAGACCCTAGCGGCAGCGCTACTCGGCAGTATGCCGGAGCTGGGACACTTGAACCGAGCAGCGGTCGGGATGCTGGCAGGCCTCGCCCCGCACGCCCGCGACAGCGGGAAGCGCGAGGGGAAGCGCTTCTGCTGGGGCGGGCGTGCAAACGTGCGGAGGGCGCTGTACATGCCTATGCTCTCGGCAGTCCAGCACAACCCCGTGATACGCACGTTCTACCAGCGGCTGCTGGACCAGGGTAAGCCGAGGAAGGTGGCGCTCGTCGCATGCATGCGCAAGATGCTGACCATACTGAATGCCATCCTGCGTGAGGAGACCACCTGGGACCCACAAATCGCTTGACCTGCTATCACAGTTGCTTACGCCATAGCCCCGCTGATTGCTACATTGTTCACATACGTCCTTCACGCGAAGGCGGAGACCCCCTCGCTCTCTGGGAGAGGGCCGGGGTGAGGGTTCGGAAAGGAATGAGACTGAATGAGACTGAATGAGACTGAACTAAAAGTTTCGCCACTCCTGGCCACTCCTGACGAGACCAAACGAGGCCACCACAGGCAACGCTGGCCCACCGCGTACGAGTGAGCGGAGTGCCAAACGAGGCCACGGTGGCCTCATTTCCAGCCTCGACCGTAGGAGTAAACGAGGCCAGACAGGGCCAAATAGGTCCAGGAATCCAACCCTCCCTCCGTCGCTCCCCTGCGTAGGCGGGAACCTCGCATCCCTGCCCCCTGTCCCCGTCATTCCAGCGGAGGCTGGAATCCAGGCGAGGAATGAGGGTGAACCTTCCATCGCCCGCATCTACGAGAGAAATGAGAGGAAATGAGACTAATTGAGAGGAAATGAAAAGTCTTGCCACTCCTACGCACTCCTGAGTGGCCCTCGTCGTTCCCGCGCAGGCGGGAACCTCGCATCCCGTCCCCCTGCCCCGTCATTCCAGCGAAGGCTGGAATCCAGGCGAGGATGAGGGTGAAGCCCTCCGCCGCCGCGACGCCCTACTCCCCCAGACTTGCCGGAGATTCGTGGGACTTCGTCGCGCGCTCCAGTTTGCGGCGAGGAGTAAGCAGGTAGTGCCCGCAGACGAGGCAGCGGATGCCGATATCAGCCCCCAGACGCTCGACGCGCCATTCGTTCCCGCCGCACGCGTGAGCCTTGCGCAGCGTGAGCCTCTCGCCGAGGTGGAACTCTACGACCATCCCTTCCCCATCCGGTCGAGTTCAGCGTTGATCGCATCGCGCAGACGCATCGCCTCGGCGCGCGCCGCATCAGCGAAATCCGCGCCCTGCGATGCGTAGATCACGCTGCGTGACGCGCTGATGATAGCGCGGCGACCGTTCCCGTCCGTGCCGTTGCGCACCGAGCTTTCGAGGTCGCCCCCCTGCGCGCCGATGCCAGGGATCAGCAGCGGCATGTCGCCTGCGATGCCCCGCACCCGCGCCAGCTCCTCCGGCGCAGTCGCCCCCACCACGAGGCCCACGTTGCCGGATTCGTTCCACCGCCTCACTTGCAACGCAACGTACTCGTACAGCCGCAAGGTGCGGGAGACACGCCTACGGGTGAGCCAACGCCGCAGCCGAGCGGGCCTGTCCTCCGACGTATACAGCGCGCTTCCGCCTATCCCAAGGGACTGGAACTCCATCGCCCCCGGATTGGAGGTGCGCACGATAACGAACACGCCCCGGTCGGCGTAATCGAGGAACGGCTGGATCGAATCGCGCCCCATGTACGGGCTGACGGTAACCGCACCGGCCCCCCACACCTCGAAGGCGGCTTTGGCGTAAGCAGTAGACACGCTGCCGAGGTCGCCGCGCTTCACGTCGAGAATCACGGGGATGCCGTCAGGCACGGCGGCGATGGTCTGCTGCAACGCCTCCAGTCCCGCGAACCCCTCAGCCTCATAGAACGCCCACTGCGGCTTGTAAGCGCAGACGAGATCGGAGGTTGCCGCGATGATGGCGCTATTGAACTCCGCGATGTCCTCGATGGGCAGCGATGGCCGCCACGGGTCCAGCCCGACGCAGAGCAGGCTGCGGTTTCGAGTCGCTGCGGCATCCAGTTGGTCGATGAACGTTGTCATGGTTCGAGTGTACCAAGTCTCCGCCCCTGCTAGCATCTGGGATATGACAACCGCTAGGCGCACTCCGCAACTGCTGACCGAGGTCTACCAACGACTGCTGAACCACCACGGGCCGCAGCGTTGGTGGCCGAGCGACGGGCCGTTCGAAACGATCATCGGAGCGATCCTCACGCAGAACACCGCCTGGACGAACGCCGAGCGAGCCATTTCTAACCTCCGCGCCTCAGGGCTGATGTCACCCGGTGCGATACGCCAGATGCCCGAAAGCGACCTGGCGGAGATCATCAGGTCCAGCGGCTACTTCAACGCCAAGGCTCGCAAGCTGAAGGCCATGGCCGCCTACCTCGAAAGCTACGACGACGACATCGAGCGCTGGCAGCAGATGGATCCGCGCCTGCTGCGTGCAGAGCTGCTCGCCATCTACGGCATAGGCCCTGAAACCGCGGACGACATCGTGCTCTACGCCGCTGAGCTGCCGTCATTCGTTATCGACACCTATACGCAGCGCATCGTCGATCGGGTGATGCCTCGCAGGCAACTCCGCGGCTACGATGCCTACCAGGCGCTCTTCGAACAGCACCTGCCACGCGATGCGCAGCTGTTCAACGAGTACCACGCTCTGCTGGATACGCACGCCAAGGAGGTCTGCCTGAAACGTACGCCACGATGCAGCGCATGCGTTCTCGCCGACCTCTGCGCCACCGGACGACGCGTGCAGAGGTTGGAGGCACGATGACCACCGTCGTTGATGCTTACGCCAACGCCAGCGATGGCGAGCCCGTCGTGATCTGCGACTTCTCGCCGCCGCGCTCCGGCGACCCCGCTTTCGTCGAGCGCATAGCCGACGTTCCCGCAGACTTCATCTTCGTCGCCTACAACCCGGGACGCATCCCCAGGGCGAATTCCATCGCAGTCGCGCACGTCATCCAGCAGCGTCTCGGGAAGCGCGCCGTGTTCAGCATCGCTCCTCGGGATATGAATACGATTGCGCTGCAATCGCAGCTGCTCGGCGCAGCGATGCTCGGCTTGGAGAACGCCGCCATCCTCGCCGGCGACGACCTCAGCGAGAGAGAGCAGGCCCTCGGCGTTCAGCAAGTGCGTGACATCGCTCCCACCAAGCTCATCGCAGCAACAGCAGCGATGAACGAGGGCCAAGACTACCGAGGGAGCAACCTGCAATCGCCCACGTCGTTCTGCATCGGCGGAACAATCGACCTCGGAAGACACCTGGAGAGAGAAGCGAAGCTCGCCACAGCCAAGGTCGAATCAGGAGCGCAGTTCCTGCTGACACAGCCAGGCTTCTCGCTGGAGGAGCGGGAGCGTTTCTTCGCAGCGTACGAGGCTGTCTCGGGGGCTCCGTTGGCAGTGCCGGTGTTCTGGGGGCTGCAGATCCTCGCTAAGGACGGCCTCGTCTTCGGGAACGTTCCCGCCAGCATCCGCGAGGACCTCGAGAAGGGCCGCGATGGGGCGGATATCGCTGCAGAGATGCTGGCGAGTTACGTATCGGCAGGCATCCGAGGTGTGTACCTCGTGCCTCCAATACGTAAGGGCGGCGTACGGGACTACGCCGCCGCGCAGAGCATGCTCCGCGCGGCTGGGCGGTAGCTCACGCCGGGTGTACCCAGCGGACTAACGGTTCATCGGGCGTCTTCGCACGTAGTATCTCGCGGGTCCTGGGTATCGGTAGTCACGCTTTGCCCCCTGATAGATAGAGAGGGCGGAGGTATACCTCCGCCCTCTCAGCGTGTTGCAGTCCTGGTCTATTCCCGCTTATGCCTGACGCTTACGTCTGGCGCTCGTCGGTCACGCCCAGCACGCCGGTGCAGTAAGGGATAAACGCTTTCATGTTGCACTGCGCGCCGCTCTTGGCCAGCTCAGCCTCGAAGATCTCGTGAATCTCACGGTCCTCGTCGCTGTACTCGACCTGGATGCCGCCATCCTTGATGCTCACATCGGCAGTGGCCCTCTGGTTCGGTGCGAGGAAGCCACCGTTGCCCCCACGGAGCGCCATGTAGCGTGCGCGGGTGGTGCCGCTGTTGAAGTGCTGGTGGAAGGTGCCATCGCCGGGGATGATAACGATGGAGCCGACTTGCCAGTCGCACTTCTGCATGTCGGAGCGATCCTCCTTCGTCCAAAGGAGGGAGAAACCGGAGTCTCCGCTCAGCAGCACGAGGTGAGCGCCCGGGCCGTGCCGGTGAGCCTTCTTGTACGTGCCGATGGGGAACTCGGAGATGTGGTTGCCCATGTCGTTCTGGCCCATCTGCAGCATCGCGTTGATGCCGCCTGCCCCGCGCTCCTTCCAGCCGTAGAGCGCCATGTCCGGCGCGTTGGGGATGAAGTTCGTCTCCCAGATGCGCTTGTTGAACAACCTGCCGTTCCCGCTGAAGTAGGTCTCGTCGTCGGAGTAACGGGAGCGGAACATGAAGTCGTTGTTGAACATGAAGTCCGAGTCGCGGAACAGGCGCATCATCGGCGGAGCGTTCGTCGTCGCGATGTAGCGAACCTTCTCGTCGCCGGAGCCGTTGAAGTGCTGATACCAGGCGTTCAGCGGGATGGTGAACAGGCTTCCCGCCTTCCATTCAAACGTCTGCTTGCTGTTGTCGTCCAGCCAGATGGTCGTTGCCCCGCGGCCTGCCACTATGTAAAAGTTGATCTCGTACATGTGGTGTTCAGGCTCGGACTTCCCTCCGGGAACGATATCGACGACGTGCAGGTCGTTCGGCATGTGCGAATTGTCGATATGGACGACAGCGCCGGCGCCGCCCTTGCGCTCCCAGGGGCCCACCTCGATCTCGTGCATGTTGGGAACGTAGAACGTCTTGTGGACGAGGACGTTCTCATTCTCCAGCCAGTCCTCGTACGCATCGGGAATGCGATAGTCCTCGAGTGCTCCTGTCGGAGCCTCGGCAACCTTCATGTCGGTGCCTTTCATAACCATACGAATCACCTCCGTTATATCTGTAGGCGTGAGGGTAGCGCATGCACGTCAAAATGTACAAACCGGGGTAGGAGGCCCACGCCGTAACCTCACCCCGTCGCGTTGAGTTCCTACCGCTGGGCAACCGCCTTCGGTTCGATGGGCTTGAGCACGCCGATGTAGGGAAGGTTGCGGTACCTGCCTCCGTAATCCAGGCCATAGCCGATAACGAATTCGTCCGGCACCTCGAACCCCACGTAGTCGAGGTGAACGTCCGTCATCCGACGGACCGACTTGTCGAGCAATGTGCATACGCTCAGGCTGGCAGTGCCCTTGGATTGCAGGTACTCCCGCAGATACGTAAGGGTAAGGCCCGTATCCACGATATCCTCGACGATGATCACGTGCCGCCCCGTAAGGTCGGTCGTCACGTCGCGGATGACCTCAATGCTCTTCTCGCGTTCCTCGCCGTAGTGCGTTATCTCCATGAACTCCAGCTGTAGAGTCAGATCCATCGTGCGCATGAGGTCCGCCATGAAGACCACGACTCCGCGCAGGACGCCTATGAGCACAGGCTCTTTGCCAGCGTAGTCGCTCGTTATCTGAGCGCCGAGCTCCTTCACTCTGCGCTGCACCTGGGCCTCATCGAACAGGACGCGCTCGGTTCCCTCGACGGAAACGTCGGCGAGGGGGCCGAAGCCGTACTTGCCCATCAGACGCATCAGGTCCCGACGGTACAGCAACTGAACGTTGACCTCCGGGTACATCTCCTGCACGTGGCGCAGCTTGCGATTCTTCTGCGTCGTCAGGTTCTGTTTCATCGTCGTCAACTCGAAATACTGATCGTAATCCGGCAGGTAGAAGTCCGGCGTAAACATCTCGACGACTCTGTTCCCGTCCCACCGGAGCGGGAAGGAGCGCGGCTCGTATAGAAAATTGATGTGGTAATACTTGAGAAGATCCGCGAATTCGATCTCGCTCGGGTGCATGAATCCTTTGGGAGCCTTCTCCTGTTCCGGTTGCTGGCTGCCGCCAAGGCGAGGGGACCTTCGTCGCCCGGCGCTTGCAGCCGTCCTTTCCTCAATCGGCGACTCACCATCTGACGGAGGGATGCCTGTAACAGCCCTCTCCGCTGTCTGTCGACCGCCACGCCGCCGGGAGCCTGTGCGCGGAGGAGCCTCCTCCTGTGGTTCGTCCGTGGCTGCCGACGGCTGAGCCTCCGGCTGAGGCCGTGCCGGACGGCGACGGCGCGAACGGGGTGAGGCCACACGCTCGGCGGGCTGCTCATCCGTTGCACGAGGACGCAACGCGTCCTGTGCGTCCGACGGCTCGCCCATGGACGACTGCGTATCCTGTTGCGCCTCCTGCGCTGGCCGACGGCTACCGCGCCGCCGGGAACCCGTACGCGGAGGAGCGTCCTCCTGCGTTTCATCCGTGGCTGCCGACGGCTGAGCCTCCGGTTGAGGCCGTGGGGCACGGCGACGGCGCGAACGGGGTGAGGCCACACGCTCGGCGGGCTGCTCATCCGTTGCGCGGGGACGTAACGCGTCCTGCGCGTCCGACGGTTCGTCCATGGACGACTGCGTATCCTGCTGCGCCTCCTGCACTGGCCGACGGTTACCGCGCCGCCGGGAACCCGTACGCGGAGGAGCCGCCTCCTGTGCTTCATCCGCGACTGCCGACGGCTGAGCCTCGTCCATGGCGGCTGAGGGCTGAACCTCCGGTTCAGGCCGTGGGGCACGGCGGCGGCGCGGGCGGGGCGAGGCTACGCGTTCGGCGGGTTGTTCATCCGCTGTAGCCGGAGGGGTAGTGTCCTGCGCAGATGGAGTCCTTGCACGAGGCGACCGGCGACGCGCAGGGCGCTTGGGCTCCTCGGGTTGTTGTGTCTGTTGGAATTCCTCGACCATTGATCCTCGAATCAGGCTCCAGGCGCGGTTGTCATCACTGCGCAAGCCTCGAAACTTTGGTTTTCACTTCACCACGTACGTATTCGGACGTTGTCGCCACATTGTAGTCGGAGCCGCCAAACGCCAGTGCTTCCACGGCGGCGCGCGCAGTGTCCATGGACGTATAGCAGGGAATCCTGCGTTCCGTCGCGGCTCGCCGAATCTCGAAACCATCGCGCAACGCTTTCGCAACTTCCGCGATTGTATTCACTACGGCGTCTACCGTGCCATCAGCCACAACCGAGTAGGCGTTGGGCGCAGGCTCGCCGACCTTGTTCACTTCGCAGACTGCCAGGCCCAACCCTCGCATGAGCGAGGCTGTGCCCTGCGTGGCGTAGAGCTCGTAATCCAGGCTCCTCAGCGTCTTCAGCCACGTCGCTGCGTCCGTCTTATCCCGATCGGCAATCGTCACCAGCAGGCGACCCGAGGGCGGCAGCATCAGCCCCGCAGCAATGAGCGCCTTCGCGACTGCTGGCCGGGCCTCGACATCGATGCCCATCACCTCGCCGGTCGATTTCATCTCGGGGCCCAGATAGGTGTCCACTCCTGTCAACTTGGACATCGAGAATACGGGAGCCTTCACGCTGACCATCGGCGGGTCCGGCTGCAGTCCGCCTGTGTAGCCTTGCGCTTCCAGGGAGCGTCCCAGCATCACGTTCGTTGCCAGTTGCACCAGCGGTATCCCCGTTACTTTCGAGATGAACGGCACCGTCCGGCTCGACCGGGGGTTGACCTCGATCACGTAGACGGAGGACAACCCGCTGTCGGCTGAAACCGCCAGCCCGAACGGCCTGCTCTCGTCCACGATAACGTACTGGATGTTCATAAGACCCCGTACGCCGATCCCCAGGCCGATGCGAGTCGTGTAATCGACGATCGTCTCGCGCTCATGCTCAGACAGCCCCGCGGCAGGGTAGACGGCCATCGAATCCCCGGAGTGAACGCCCGCGCGCTCGATGTGCTCCATGATGCCGGGAATCAGCACCTGCTCCCCATCCACCACGGCATCCACTTCCACCTCGCGCCCCTGCAGATACTTATCGATGAGGATGGGGCGACCGGGCGCGGCTCCGAGTGCGCGTGTCAGGTAGCGCGTGAACTCAGGCATATTGTCGACGATCTCCATGGCGCGCCCGCCCAGAACGTAGCTGGGCCTGACGACCAGCGGGAAGCCCAGACGCGACGCTATCGCGGAACCTTCTTCGAGCGATACCGCCGTGTCGCCGGGCGGTTGGGGCACGCCGAGGTTCGTCATCAGAACGCCGAACCGCTCTCGATCAGACGCGATGTCGATGACATCGGCGGACGACCCCAGGATAGGCAGGCCGGCGGCGTCTATCACCTGACTCAGGTTGATGGCGGTCTGCCCGCCGAACTGCACGACTGAGGGCGGCGGCGTTCCGTCGGAACCTTCGTTCTCGATGATGTCGCGGACGCTCTCCTCGTCGAGCGGCTCGAAGTAGAGCCGGTCACTCGTGTCGAAGTCCGTCGAGACCGTCTCAGGGTTCGAGTTCACCATGATCGAACTGACGCCTGCCTCATCGAGCGCCCAGGCCGCACGCACGGAGCAGTAGTCGAACTCGATCCCCTGCCCTATGCGTATCGGCCCGCTGCCGATGACAAGGGCCTTCTCGCCCGCCAGCGGTTCCGCTTCGTTCTCCTGGTCGTACGTGCTGTAGAAATACGGCGTCTCCGCCTCGAATTCCGCTGCGCAGGTATCCACCATCTTGTAGACCGGAGCGACGCCCATCTCCTTGCGCAGCGTGCGCGCCTGTTCGTGCGTCCGCCCTGTCAGCCGGGCGATGGTCTCGTCAGGCGTCCCCAGACGCTTAGCGTCCCATAGCAAGTCGCGAGTCAGCGTCTCTGAGCGCAACCGGCCTTCCATTGCGATGATGCGTGCGAGTCCATGAAGGAACCAAGGATCCACGTGGGTGATTTTCGCGAGCGCGTCGACCTCTATCCCTCTCCTGAGCGCCGCTGCCATTGCCCACAGGCGCAGGTCGGTCGGTTGCAGCGGCAGCTCTTCCGCCGCCACTCCGGCCCACTCCGGAGCCTCCCACAGCAGCGATTGCCCGCTGATCTCTATCGAGCGGATCGCTTTCTGCAGCGCAGCCTCGAAGCTGCGGTCGATCGCCATCACTTCCCCGGTAGCTTTCATCTGGGTGCCGATGGCGCGGTCGCCCATTGCGAACTTGTCGAATGGCCAGCGCGGCGACTTGATGACGCAGTAGTCGAGCGTCGGTTCGAAGGCGGCGGTCGTGCGCTGCGTCACGGCATTGGGTATCTCGTCCAGCCTGCGCCCCACGGCAATCTTCGCGGCAACGCGAGCGATCGGGTAGCCCGTCGCCTTCGATGCAAGCGCCGATGACCTGCTCACGCGCGGGTTGACCTCGATGACGAAATACTGCATCGGTTCCGGCGCCCCGCCGGGCAGCGTCTCGCCCACGATCGGATTGGGCGAGAGCCCGAATTGGATGTTGCATCCGCCCTCTATGCCGAGTGCCCGGATGATACGGATGCTGGCTGACCGTAGCATCTGGTACTCCTTGTCAGACAGCGTCTGACTGGGAGCGATGACGATGCTGTCGCCCGTGTGAACGCCCATCGCGTCCAGGTTTTCCATGTTGCAGATAGTGATGCAGGTGTCAGCGGTGTCGCGCATCACCTCGTATTCCACCTCACGCCAGCCGCGCATGGAGCGTTCGACGAGCACCTGATGGATCGGGCTTGCGGCCAGGCCGCTCGATGCCACGTGCTCCAACTCTTCCATCGTCGTAGCGAAGCCTCCGCCTGTCCCGCCCAACGTGTACGCAGGGCGAACCACCAGCGGCAGGCCAAGCGTCCTCCCCACTTCCATCGCCTTAGTGAGCGAGTTGGCGATCTCGCTGAGCGGAGACGGCTCGCCGATGCGCTGGAGAAGGTCCCTGAACAGCTCGCGATCCTCGGCGGTCTTGATCGTCTCTATGGACGTACCGAGCAAGCGCACATTGTACCGGTCGAGCACCCCCGCCTCGTGAAGGTCAACCGCCAGGTTCAGCCCTGTCTGTCCGCCCAGGGTTGGTAGCAACCCGTCCGGGCGCTCCCTGGCGATGATGCGCTCGATGACCCCCACGGTGAGCGGTTCGATGTAGACCGCGTCCGCGATGCCCTCGTCGGTCATGATCGTTGCGGGGTTGGAGTTCACCAGCACGACGCTGACCCCCTCCTCGCGCAACGCCTTGCATGCTTGCGTACCGGCGTAGTCAAACTCCGCCGCTTGGCCGATAACGATGGGCCCGCTGCCTATGACGAGTACCTTCTCAGACTTGGGGTTACGTGCGTCTGTCACGCTGACACCATCTCCATGAAACGATCGAAGATGTACTCGTTATCCAGGGGTCCCGGCGATGCCTCCGAGTGGTACTGAATCGTAAGCACGGGGTGCTCGCTATGGCGCAGCCCTTCAATCGTTCCGTCGTTCAGGTTCCTGTGCGTAACCGTGATCGTGTCCGGGAGCGCCTCGTCCGATACCGCGTATCCGTGATTCTGCGCCGTGATGTACACGAGGCCTGTATCGAGGTCTTTCACCGGGTGGTTGCCTCCACGATGTCCGAATTTCAATTTGTACGTCTGAGCGCCGAGCGAGCGCGCGATGATCTGATGGCCAAGGCAGATACCGAGCGTGGGCACGCGGCCGATGATGCTCCGCGCCGTCTCGACTGTCGGTGCGTTGTGCACCGGGTCACCGGGGCCGGGGGAGAAGACAACGCCGTCCGGGTCTCCGGCCAGTATCTCGGCTGCCGTCGCAGTGGCGGGCAACACGCGAACCTGACAACCGCGCTGAGCGATGAGGCGCAGTATGTTGTACTTCACGCCGCAATCGACCACGGTGATGCGCCTTGCCCCCTCGCCGCTCCACTCGTAGCTCGCGCCAACCGTCACGCGTTCGACGAAATTCACCGAATCGTAGGCGGGGAATGAGGCCAGTTCCTGCGATGCTGCATCCGGCGACCTCGTCGTGAGCATGCCCATCATCACGCCGTGAGAGCGGATGCGCCGGGTGATCGCCCGCGTATCCACGCCCCAGATGCCCGGGATGTCTTCCGACGCCAGATAGTCATGCAAAGTGCGTGTCGCATCGTAGTGGCTGGGAGTAGACGAATGCTCTCTGACGGCAAACCCCGCAACTCTGATCTGCGACGACTCCCCGTCTGTCTCGTTGATGCCGTAGTTCCCCTGCAACGGATACGTCGGGACGACGATCTGCCCCGCATAGGATGGATCCGTGAGCATCTCCTGATAGCCGGACATGCTCGTATTGAATACGACCTCGCCTATGGCAACGCCCTCCGCCCCGAACGAACGTCCTTCGTAGATGCTCCCATCCTGTAACACCAGGTACGCTTTGGTCATAAGCCCATCCCATCGAAAGCGATCTGTCCTGCGGCGATGGTGAGTTTCACCCTCCCTCGCATCTCTACGCCCGCCAGCGGCGTGTTCCTGCCCTTGGATGCGAACGAGGTCGCGTTCACCGTCCAACGCTCCTCCGGGTCGAACAGCACGACGTCCGAGGGCGTCCCTACGGCTAACGTGCCGAGTTCGGCGAAACGCTCGCCAAGCACGCCGATTGGCCCCGTCGTCAGCCGTGCCACCAGCGTGGATAGGTCGATAGCCCCCTGATGTACGAGCGCCATCAACGACCCGAACGCCGTATCGAGAACGGCGATGCCGACTGCGGCCTCCGCGAATGGCACAGCCTTGTCGCCGAACGTATGCGGTGCATGGTCGGTCGCGACGGCGTCTATCGTTCCGTCGCGCAGACCTTCCGCCAGCGCTGCCCGGTCAGCCTCGGAGCGCAGTGGCGGGCTCACCTTGGCCCGAGTATCGTATGCGGCTATCGTGAGCGGCGCGTCAACGCCGCCCACGCTTTGGGTGCCAAGCACCCACTCGTCCGTCATCGTCAGGTGGTGGGGCGTTACCTCCGCAGTGACGCGCAGGCCGCGCTTCTTCGCTGAGCGCACCATCTCCACGCCGCCCGCCGTGCTGAGGTGCGCTACGTGGAAATGCCCGCCGCTCAGCCCAAGAACCGCGATGTCACGAGCGATGATCGACTCCTCCGCCGCTGACGGATAGCCCGCAAGCCCAAGCCTCGACGCGACGGCTCCCTCGTTCATGCCGAGGCCTTGCGCGATGGTGTGGTCCTCGCAGTGATCCATCACAGGCAGCCCCAGCTGCCCCGCGTAGAGCAGAGCCATCTCCATCAGATGGCCCGTCGCTATCGGACTCCCGTCATCCGTGAAACCGACGACTCCAGCCTTGGCGAGCTCCTCCATGTCGGTCAGCTCGACGCCGCGCCTCCCTTTCGAGACCGCCCCGAACGGCAGCACGCGTACCGGTCCGGCTGCCCGGGACTGCTGCGCGATGAACTCGACGATCGCCGCTGAATCGATGGCCGGCTCGGTATTCGGCATAGCGCAAACCGTCGTGAAGCCTCCCGCTGCTGCCGCTGCGGTGCCCGTGACGATCGACTCTCTATCCTCGAAGCCTGGCTCGCGCAGGTGCGTGTGCAGGTCGATGAACCCCGGCGCGGCCACCAGGCCGCCGCCGTCTATCACGATAGCGTCGCCGGGCAGCGAGCGGGGCGCGTCCGTGATGACGCCGTCGCGCATGTACAGGTCGCCCACCCCGTCTGAGCCTGTGGCCGGGTCGATGAGCCGCGTCTGCTTGATCAGAATCGGGCGCATCATTCGACGACCCCTCCCTGCGTACCCGTGAGCAGCCGGTAGAGCAGCGCCATCCGCACCGCTACGCCGTTCGTAACCTGCTCTTCGATCTGCGCGCCCGGGCCGTGGGCAAGCGTCGAGGCGATCTCGATGCCTTCGTTCATCGGGCCGGGGTGCATCAACAGCGCTCCGGGCTTCGCCATACGGTACCGCGCCTCGGTAATCTGCCAACGGCGGGTGTACTCCCGCATGCTCGGCAACATCGCCGCATCCTGCCGTTCCTTCTGGATACGCAGCGCTATCACCACGTCCGCGTCCACGATCGCGTGGTCGAGTTCATGCTCAACGCTTACGCCCGCAATGCCGACGCTGCCGACAGGGCGCAGAAGGTCGAGCGGCACCATCGTCGGCGGACCGCACAGGACGACCGACGCGCCCATCGCGCGCAGCCCGAATACGTCCGACCGCGCAACGCGGCTATGCAACGAGTCTCCAACGATGACGACGCGCTTGCCTGCCAGATCGCCGATATGATTGCGGATCGTCATCAGATCGAGCAGCGCCTGTGTCGGGTGCGCGTGCCGTCCATCGCCCGCATTGACCACCCCCAGGCGGTCGAGGTTCCTTGCCAGGAAGTACGGTGCGCCGGAGTCCCCGCTCCGGATGATCAGCAGATCGGCGTGCATCGCCTGTAGCGTCAACGCCGTATTCAGCAGAGACTCGCCCTTCTCTGCGCTGCTGCCTGACCCGCTGATGTTGATGACGTCGGCGCTCAGCATCTTACCCGCCTGTTCGAAGGAGACGCGCGTCCGCGTGCTCGGCTCCAGAAAGAGCGTCAGGACGACCTTCCCCCGCAACGTTGGCGCCTTCTTGATGCTTCTGCCCAGCACCTCGCGCATCGCGTCCGCGGAGTCCAGCACTGCAGTTATCTCTTCCCGTGAGAAGTCGTCTAGGTCGAGTACGTGCCTGCGGTGTTCCGTCGGAGCGTCTGCTGGAGCCGTTATGCCTTGCGTTTGCGCCATCATCCCAACACCCTCCGGTCGTGCTCCACCAGTGCCACCTGCTCCTCCCCATCGAGCTCGGCGATACGCACTTGCACCTCCTCGTTGAGCGTCGTGGGGATATTCTTCCCCACGTAGTCCGCGCGGATCGGCAACTCGCGGTGGCCGCGGTCGATCATCACAGCCAGCTGCACCATGCGCGGCCTGCCCAGATCCACCAACGCATTCAGAGCGGCGCGAGACGTGCGCCCCGTGAACAGGACATCGTCGACCAGGACGACAGTCCGCCCCTCGATGGAAACCGGAAGCTCCGTGAGCCGTACCAGCGGCTGCGGGCGGCTCGTGAGGTCGTCGCGGTAGAGATTGATATCGAGCGCGCCCACAGGCGGCTCCGTCTCCTCGAACGAGGAGATAGCGGCGGCGATGCGTTTCGCGATCGGAACGCCGCGCCGGTGGATGCCAACCAACATGAGCCCATCCGCGCCTTGATTGCGCTCGACAACCTCATGCGCGATGCGAGTGAGGGCTCGCCGCATATCGTCGCCTGTGAGGACTATCCGCTCGTTGGGCAAAAAATAACCTCTCGGCTGGCAGAGAGGTCTCCGTGGTGAGGCCCGGGCATACCCGCTTCCGGAGCCTGTGTCGTACCCCGCCTTGCCAGCCTCGCGGGACTGGATTTAAAGGTCGGTTGCAGCATTCAACTACAGGCCAAGTATACGATTCGACGCTTCCCGCCACAAGTGGGAAGCGCTCATTCGTTGCGTAGGAGACAGCCCGTGATGGGAGGCAGTACCCCGGAGCACGAAGGCGCAACGCTAGCGAGAGCCTGTCACCTCTACGGTGCAGATGGTGAACCGCAGACGCCTCGGCCTGAGCGTAAGTAGCCGTGCGCGTCCCGTCGCTGGCAGTTAGGTAAAGGAAGATACGCGCCGGATGCGCTAGCTAGGGATGCTCTGAACAAGCCTTTTGTGCGGATGAGGAGTGAACATACCATAGGGGGAGCATTGCGCGGGGGGTGAGACGTGGCAGACCAGCCGACATTTGCCGACCTCGACTACAACAGCAAGAAGCGCAAGACACGCCGTGAAGTGTTCCTGGAGCGCATGAACCGGCTGATCCCGTGGGAACAGCTTGAGGAACTGATACGTCCGTACTATCCGACAGCGGGGCGCGGGCGGCGTCCGTATCCGTTGTCAGCGATGCTGCGCATTCACTGCGTGCAGCTGTTCTACAACCTGAGTGACCCTGGGATGGAAGACCTGCTCTACGAGGTCGAATCGGTGAGGCGGTTCGTGGGATTGCGGCTGTCCGAAGCACTGCCGGACGAGACGACGATCCTGCACTTCCGCCACCTGCTGGAGGAGTATGGGCTTGGTATGAAGCTGTTCAAGGAGATCAACCGTCACCTGGAAGCGCAAGGGCTCCAGCTTCGCGAGGGGACAATCATGGACGCAACGCTGATTGCGGCGCCGACGTCAACGAAGAATAAGGCGAAGGAGCGCGACCCCGAGATGCACCAGACGAAGAAGGGGAACGAGTGGTATTTCGGGATGAAGGCGCACATCGGGGTGGATGCGAAGACGGGAATGGTTCACCGGGTGATGACGACAGCGGCGAACGTGAACGACCTCACCGAAGCGCACCGGCTACTCCACGGAGAGGAGCAGTGCGTGTGGGCAGATGCAGGGTATCAGGGGGTGGAGAAGCGAGCAGAGAACGCAGGGATGAGGATCGAGTGGCGGGTGGCGATGAGGCCCAGCCTGCGCAGGGGGTTGGACCCGGAGAGCATGGAGGCGTTGAGGGAGAAGAGGAAGGCGTCGGTGAGGGCGAAGGTGGAACACCCGTTCCTGTATGTGAAGCGGCACTTCGGCTATGCGAAAGTTCGCTACCGGGGTTTGTACAAGAACACCCAGCGGCTGGCTGTGCTGTTTGGCCTGGCCAACTTGCTCAAGGCGGAGGGCTACCTGGCGGCGGCATGAGGAAAGCAGTGCGCCCACAATCACCGATTGAGGGCAATCGCCCTTCCAAAGAGCAGATTCCCGGGGCATGTCGCCCTGATTGCGACGCCACAGCCGTCTACTGAAGCCCGCGACAGAGCCTGTCTATCCACTCAACTCACTGTGAATGCGTTGTTCAGAGCATCCCTAGTTGTAGTTCCCATAGAGGTTGTTGACAGGTGCAGGGGCCTCGCTGTTGCTGTTGTGTAAAGCAACACCAACAGTGACAGGAGGCCCCTCATGACCCATCGTAACGCACGCTTGACCCCCGTGACTCGCGCCGAATTGGTCGAACAGGTGTTGGCTGGCTGGCCCCAGGCCGAAGTGGCCCGCTTGTTCCGCGTCTCCCGCGCGACCGTCGCCAAGTGGGTGCGGCGGTTCCGTGAAGGTGGACCGGACGCGCTCCACGACCGCTCCAGCCGCCCCCTGCGCAGCCCCCGCCAGACCGGTCAGCTGCAGGAAGCGGCCATCTGCGCTGCACGCCGCATGCTTGCCTGGGGGCCGCACCGCATCGGGTGGCGGTTGGGCATCGCCCGCTCCACCGTCTACGCTGTCCTGCGCCGCGCCGGACTCCACCGCCTCGCGTGGCTCCATCGCACCACCCGGGAGATCGTTCGCTACGAGCATGCCCGCCCCGGCGCGCTGGTTCACCTGGACATCAAGAAACTCGGCCGCATCCCGCAGGGTGGCGGCAAGCGCATCCTGCCCGGGTTCGCCGAGACCCACAGCGGCCCTCAGCGCGGCCCTCGCCTCGGTTTCGACTTCGTCCACGTAGCCGTGGACGACCACTCCCGTTATGCCTACGCCGAGGCCTTGCTGGACGAACGCGGCGTAAGCGCTGCTGCTTTCCTGGTCCGGGCGCTTGCCCACTTCGAGCGCCAAGGCATCACGGCCAAGGGCATCCTGACCGACAACGGCGCCTGCTACGTGAGCCGCATCTTCACCGACACGGCGGCGGCAAGGAACCTGCGGTTGAAGCGCACGCGGCCTTTCCGGCCTCAGACCAACGGCAAGGCGGAGGCGTTCAACAAGATCATGCAGGCCGAGTGGGCCTACCAGCGACCGTACTACTCCAACCGCGAGCGGCTCAACGTGCTGCCTGGGTTCCTCGCGTATTACAATCACCGGCGTCCACACGGCAGCATTGGCGGGGCTACTCCCGCCTCACGCCTGTAAACAACGTCCCTGGGAACTACAGCTAGAAGCGCTTGCGAAAGACCGTGCTGGCGGCAACAGAGGCCACGAGCGTAGCCCCAACCCATGCCAGAACCGACGCAGCGCTGGTTGTCAGGCTGGCCAGCATGCCGACCACCCCGCTGCTGCCAAGGGCAAGCTCGAACGGCGCATCGGCGATCCAGTGGCCGATGAGATTCCGGCGCGGATCAATCCGGTCGTGATGGGCGAACAGACGGTCGTTGTATTCGCGGACGTGCAGCCCGTCAGGGCCGCGCCACTGGCGCGCCGCGCCGAACAGAAAGCCTATGCGGGTAGGCTCGCAGCCCGTGGGCAACTCTGAGATCTCGAACTCTTTACCAAAAGCATGATTACGCAAGAGGAGAACACATCCTGTCTAGACTCCTACTATAGCCCTATGCGCCCCATACGCCAAGTGAACGCGAGGTCGGATGTCAGCCGTCACTTCCCACTGGCTAACCGGCGTTGGGTTCTGCTAAGCACTCCCGACGGCAGGATCCTTCTGGCAGGAGGCATCGGGGTTTCGGTGCTCGAGGGCCGCAGCGATGAGATCTACCCAACGTCCTCCACCGAGGTAATCGGCCCGTTCGGCTCCCAGCCCTGAACGGCCTAACCCTTCAATCTTTCCCTACGCCAGCGATGGCCACTCGCCCAGCAACCTGCCGCCTCCGCTGACCGAAAAGCGATGCCCCAGCACCGAGGCGATGTGCCAGAACATGGCCGGATTGCTTGCGACGACCGGCACGCCAAGGTCGCTTTCGAGCCGTTCCAGCACATGCAGCGGGTTCAGCGGCGCGCCCTGAAAGTAGATGGCGTCTACGTCAGGAGCGTTAGCGAACGCATCGACCGCCAACTGATACACCTCTTCCGGGCTCTTTCGCTCGGTAGCGGACACGTCCTCGCGGCGAGTGTCAACTCGATTCGTCACCGGGGCGGTAACGTCGAGTCCCTCCGCTCTGATGAACTGTTCGAGCAGCGCGTTGAGGCCGTCATCGAACGGCGTCAGCAGCAGGATGCGCCTCGCGCCGAACGCCTTGACGGCTGCGACGCCTGATTCGAGAGCGGTCGTAACGGGAATCGACAACACGGAGCGCAACTGCTGGATATGCTCCGGATTCTGCACCTGCATGGGCGCGCCCATCAGCGCGATGCCGTCCCATCCCTTCTCCCTGGCAAGCGCCGTCGTCGTCTCGATGTGCTCCTCGGTCTTGCCCTTCAGGTCGTAGAGCGAGTCGCGCCAGAGGCCGAGCGGGATGATCTCCATATCCACGTCCGCCGGAATGAGGCGCAGGAAATCATCGTAGTGGCTGCCGCGCCGGTAATTGGCACTCAGGAATCCGAGACTCACCGTAGCCATGTCACCCCTCCTCGGATCGGCGAACTCCGCCGTTTTCAGTTGCCCCACGCGGGGCGCAAGTCACCCTCGCGGGTGAAGCGGTCCACGCGGTGATTCGTAAGGTCGGAAACGTAGACATCCCCAGAAGGGCCGACCGCCACGCCGGAGGGAGATCGGAAGTCACCCGGACGGCTGCCCTCCTCGCCCCATGTGCCCAGGAAGTCACCGCCGCTGTTGAACCGCTGCACGCGCCGATTGAGGGAATCGATGATGTAGACGTCGCCGAACAGCCCCGTCGCGATGCCGATGGGCGATTCGAACTGCCCGCCTGCGGGCCCGGCGGGCGCGAGGCTGTCCACGAGCGCGCCGCTCGTCGTGATCTTCTGAACACGGTGCCGCTTGAAATCCGTAACGTACACATGCCCCGCGCGATCCGCCGCGATGCCCCTCGGATCGGCGAACTGCCTCCCCCCGATCGCATCGGAGGCCCATGCCTCGATAAACGTTCCGTCAGCGGTGAACTTCTGAACGCGGGCGTTCCCGCTATCAGCAACATAGACATTGCCTCCAGCGTCCACCGCAACGCCCACCGGCCGATCAAACTCTCCGGGGCCCTCGCCCGCCGACCCCCACGAGCCGACGGCGACAGCGGCAGCGCTGAGGCGGTGAACGCGATTCTCGGTTTCGTCCACAACGTAGATCTCCCCATTGGGAGCGATGGCCACTCCCGCCGGGCTGCTGAACGCCCCTGACCCCTCCCCCCTCGGCCCGACCTCCCGCACGACGTTCCCAGCGGGGTCGAAGACGAGAAGATGCCGGGAAGAGAGGTACGTGACGAGGACGCTGCCATCCTGCGCCACCGCGAGGAAGCGCGGCGATTTGAACGCACTGGACCAGGGAACCTCGCCTACGGGCGGCGGGGTCGGCACTGCGGCCGCCGGTTCGCGCTTCTGGTTGGCCTGAACGCAGGCCGCCGCCAGTATCAGGCAGAATCCGACCACTAGAAGGCAGACTGCGGTTTGGATACGGGATTGATGCATGAATCTCCTCTGGTGGTAGTTTAGACTAGTGCTCCTGTAAGTGCCTTACCAGCCAACAGGAGCCTATAATCCCACTCCGTAACGCTCTATGGATCTCAACGCACTCGAACCCGGCCAGCTCTTAGTTGAGCGTGAGGTCGTCATCACCACCGACCGCGCCGCCGCGTACCTCGACGCAGTCGGCGACGATTCGCCCCTGTACGGCGAGGAAGGACTCGTGCCGCCGATGGCAGTGGCGGCCATCGTGATGAGCGAGGCAATAGAAGCGATCAGTATGCCGGCGGGAACGGTGCACACGACTCAGGAGTTGACGTTCGCACGGCCCGTGGCGCCCGGGGCGATGCTGCGCTGCACGGCAAAGGTGGCGTCCAACAGCGTACGGCGCGGGACGCGCTTCCTCGCGCTCGACCTGCGCGGCGACTGCGACGACGACGTAGCGGTCGAAGGACGCACGACGCTGGCAATCGCGGAGCAGGACGAATGAGCGGCCCTCCTGAGCAACTCCCCGCGATCGAGCATCGGATAACGGCGGCGCAACTGGCCAAGTACGCAGACGCCAGCGGCGATCATAACCCGCTTCACCTGGACGAGGAGTTCGCGAAGGGTACCCCCTACGGCAGACCCATCGCCCACGGTATGCTGGTGCTCGCGTTCGTCTCGGAGCTGATGACCCGGTCGTTTGGCAGAGGCTGGCTCTGCGGCGGGAAGATGAAGACACGCTTCCGCTCGCCGGTCTTCCCGGGTGATGTGGTGCGCGCCACGGGAACGCTCAGGTCGGTGGACGCATCCGTTGCCACCTACAGCGTCGCGGTTACGAACCAGGACGGTACCGACGTCATCACGGGCGAAGCGGTCGTGCCGCTCAACGCCTGATTCGGAGGAGACCAGTGCCGAAATACACGATTGCAATCGATGCCATGGGGGGCGACTCCGCACCCGCCGCGCCTGTGGAGGGCGCTGTCATTGCAGCGCGTGAGCACGATGCCGCCATAGTCCTGGTCGGCAACGAGGAGGCGGTACGCGCGGAGCTCGCAAAGCACGACGCAGCTACGCTCCCCATCGAGGTCGTCCCGTCCGAAGATGTCATCACCGAGCACGACCATCCCGCGCTGGCGCTGCGCAGCAAGCCTCGCGCCTCCATCGCCGTGACGGTCGGCCTGCTGAAGGCAGGCAAGGCGCACGCCGCGATCAGCATGGGTTCCACCGGCGGAACGATGGCCGCGGCCGTCTTTGCGCTGGGCGTTTTCCCCGGCCTCGACCGCCCGACGCTCGGAGGGCCGTTCATCGGCCTCGCCCCCGAAACGACGATCATCGACCTAGGCGCAAACATGGACTGCCGCCCCGCGCTCCTGTTGAGTTTCGGGGCGCTGGGTGCATCGTTCGAACGCTTCTACCACCGCAAGGAGGATCCGCGCGTCGGCCTGCTAAGCGTCGGCTCGGAGGAGGGCAAAGGCAACAAGCAGACCCAGGAGGCGTTCGCGCTCTTCCAGTCGTCCGGCCTGAACTTCGTAGGCAACATCGAGGGGCACGAGATATTCGCAGGCAAAGCGGATGTCATCGTCTGCGACGGGTTCGTGGGCAACATACTGCTGAAATACACGGAAGGGCTCGCCGCGGCGGCAGGGCGCGCGCTCGCCTCACGCCTGGGACCGGACAATCCCGCAGTACAGGCGATCGCGGGGATGGCATCGGCGGCAGAGGTAGGCGGCGGTCCGTTGTTCGGCGTGAACGGCGTCGTCATCGCGGGCCATGGCCGTTCCAGCGCGCAGAGCATCGCGCGGTCGGTCGCCCTTGCGAGTAGCTCGATCAGCTCCAACCTCGTCGAGACGATGCGGACAGACCTCGCCAGCGCCCTGGCCCGTGCAAAGGTCAACGATGAGTAGGCTCGACGGCAAGCGCGCCCTCGTGACCGGCGCAAGCAGAGGCATCGGCAGAGCGATCGCCCTGCGGCTCGCAGCAGAGGGCGCAAGCGTCGCCGTGAACTACCACTCCGGCGAGAACGAGGCCGCCTCCGTGGTCAGCGAGATCACGGCGAGCGGCGGCAGCGCCATAGCGTTTCAGGCCAGCGTCGCCAGCGCAGAGGAGGCCAACCGGCTCGTGGACGCGACGGTCGAGGCCCTCGGCGGAATCGACATCCTCGTGAACAACGCAGGCATCACCCGAGACAACCTGCTGATGCGCCTCTCCGAGGACGACTGGGACGCCGTGCTCGACACGAACCTCAAGGGCGCGTTCCTCTGCACGAAGGCTGCGATTCGCCCAATGCTCCGGCAGCGCTCCGGCCGCATTGTCAATATGTCCTCTATCGTCGCCATAACGGGTAACCCCGGCCAGGCGAACTACACTGCGGCCAAGGCCGGGCTCATAGGCTTTACCAAAACGATCGCGCGGGAGGTAGCCTCCCGTGGCATCACCGTCAACGCGCTCGCCCCGGGATTCATCGAAACCCAGATGGTCGAGGCGATCCCTGAAGACCTGCGCAAGCAGATCCTCGAACGGATACCCCTCGGGCAGTTCGGCACGCCGGATGACGTCGCGAGATCGGTCGTCTTCCTCGCCAGCGACGACGGCGCATACATCACCGGTCAGGTAATCGGCATAGATGGAGGTTTGAGTCTCTGATGGCAAACTGGCCGGAAGATCACGTAGGGCCCGGAGATAAGATTCTCGTCATCGTCGCGCACCCTGACGACGCTGAGTTCATGTGCGCCGGATCGGTCGCGCGTTGGACATCCGAGGGCCGCGAGGTTGTCTACGGCCTCGTTACGTCCGGCGACAAGGGGACGTCTGACCCGAACGTCATCCCGTCGGAGCTGGCGAAACTACGCGAGAAGGAGCAACGCAAGGTCTGCCACATCCTCGGCGTCGAGACGGTCGAGTTCCTCCGCTACGAGGACGGCATGGTGCAGAACACCCTGGAGCTGCGGAGAGACATCGTGCGCCTCATACGCAGGCACCAGCCGAGCGCCGTGGTAACGCAGAATCCCACCGTGCGCTGGTCAGGCCACTACATCAACCACCCCGACCACCGGAACACCGGCGACGCTGTACTCGATGCGGTCTTCCCGTCGGCGCGGGACATCCACATGTTCCCCGAACTCGCGAGTAACGAAGGGCTGTGCGCGCACATCGTGCCCCATCTCTACGTCGGCGCGCGCGACGAATCAGCGGACGTCTTCTTCGACGTTTCGGCAACCGCCGATACCAAGATCCGCGCGCTGAAGGCCCACGAAAGCCAGATGAAGGACGTAACCGAAGCGTTCGACGAGCGTATCAAAGGCTGGCTCAAGACCATCGGCGAGCCCAAGGGCATCCCCTACGCGGAATCGTTCAAGTACTTCCACCTGGCGTAGCACGCGGGCTCCGACAACGTAATCGCGCCGTCGCGCGCGATGCGCAGCCTCGCGCAACGTTGGAGGTATCCGTCAGACTTGAAGCGACGTTGCGCTGCGGGCGGGGAGCGCCTCGACGATGATGATGGCAAGCGCGTCAGCCGCATCTGGGTGAGCAATGACGGCGTTGGCCGAACTCGGCGGAGGGACAGGGGCGCCACCCTCTTCGAGCCCTTCAAGATGGAGCGCGAGTGCCTCCGCAGCCATCTCCCGCGCCTCTTCGAGCGTGCTTCCAGCCGTGGCGCAGCCAGGGAGATCGGGAAAACTGACTCCATAGTCGCTGCCAGGGTTTTTATGTACGAGGCCGATGTACCTGTGCTCCAAGGTCATGCTCCTGTGCGGAAGCGCACTTGGCCCCTACTCCTCCACTGGCTCCGTGGCGAGCGCGTACGCAGGCTCTGCCAGCGTTATCGCTCCGCCTGCCGTCGCAACGCCCAGCGCTGTCCCCGCTATCGCATGCTTGGACGCTACCAGCGCTAAGCCGACGGCCCGCCCGTCGCTCGTCTCGTACGCCGACGTAACGATGCCCGCCGACGAACCGTCGTCCGTCTGCAGTGCCGCGCCCGCACCAACGACCGCATCCGCCGAGAACGACATGAGCCTGCGCTGTATCTTCCGGTAGGTCTGTAGGCGCGCGATGACCTCCTGCCCGGTATAGCAACCCTTATCCTCGCTGATCGAACCGAGCAGCCGGGCTTCCAGCGGATTGTTGAACTCGCCGAACTCCGCGCCGTAAGCGGGGACGCCCTGCCCGATGCGGTACGCCTCGAACGTCGTGGGGGTAACCTCCGCCGCCGCGCCGCGAAGCGACTCCCGCGCGTGCTCCGCCTCCTCCGCCGGTATCAGCAGATCGTAAGCCGGATGCTCGCCGAACGGAGCGGCGATAACGACCGTCGCGCCGGTGAGCGATACCCTGTCCACATCAGGAACGGCGTAGCCCGCATCCGCGAGCGCGGCGGCGGCTTGCGGCCCGGCGACCGTCAGCTGCGCAACCGCGCCGCTGCGATCCTCCACGATAGCCTCCTCGGCGAACGTGTACAGATCGATCCACTCCGCGACCGCCTCAGCCCGACCGGGACTGACGACGCACCAGATGCCGTCGTCCAGCGCAGCGAGGCGCAGGTGATCTATCACGCGGGCATCGCCGTTCGTGAGCACGGTCGCCGCCGCGCATCCCGCGGGCAGCGTCTCCAATTGATTGGTCGTGAGGCGGTTGAGGAGGTCGAGAACGTCCGCTCCGGTCAGCCACAGCCTGCCGTAGGCGCTGCGGTCAATGAAACCGGCGGTCCGGTAAAGCGCGTCGAGTTGCACTGCGTCGATGCTCATGGCATGAGCATAACAGGAGAAGCGGCAACGCCGGGCGTAAACCGGCCTGGAGAACTACAGCTAGACGGAGAACGAGGTGCCGCAGCCGCAAGCCTTCTTCGCGTTCGGGTTGTTGAACACGAAGCCCTTGCCATTCAGCCCGCCGGAGTAGTCCAGCTCGGTGCCTGCTAGGAAGATGTAGCTCTTCTTGTCGACCGCGAGGGTAACGCCGTTCTGCTCGATGACCTTATCGCCCTCTTGAGCCTCACCGGTCATGTCAAGAACGTAGGTAAGGCCGGAACAGCCGCCGCCCTTGACGGCAACGCGCAGGACGCCCTGATCGACGCCCTCCGCAGCCATGAAGTTGCGAACGTGCTTTGCGCCGTTCTCCGTAATCGTGATGGTCATCGGCTGTGCGGTGGTCGTCATGTGCATATCCCCTTAGGAAGTACCGAACTACACCTCTATCGTAGGCAGAAGTGACGGTCAGGTCAAGGCGCAGGGGCCGGGAGTGAGGGTTGGCGGAGTGCGGGGTGAGATATGCCCGCGCAACGTGGGAGTGCTAATCTTCCCTTGCAGAGAAAACGAGGTGCCACCATGCAGCAACCAAATGGATCGCTGACCATCCACGCGGGGAGGGTTCTCGACGGGACCGGTGCGGCTGCTGCCACCGATGTCGTAGTGAGGATAGTGGGGCGGTCGATCACGTCGGTGGATCCTGCTCTCAGCGCCGGCCCGCCGGACGAGCGCGTCCTCAACTTCCCCACCGCAACCCTCCTGCCAGGTCTGATCGATTGCCACACGCATACGAATATGCCCGGCGATGGAAGGCGCGGCGAAGACGTTCACGTAGGTGACGACGACGCCATCCGCCTGTTGCGCTCGGCACACAACGTGGAGCGGGCCCTTGAGACGGGGGTGACAACTGTCTGCGACTGTGGCGGCTGGAACCAGACCACCTTCCGCCTCAAGGAAGGCATTCAGCAAGGTGTGGTTCGTGGGTCTCGGGTTCTTGCGTCTGGCCGCCCGATAACGGTTAGCGGCGGCCATTGCTGGTTCATGGGTTCCGAGGCCGATGGCACGGATGGCGTCCGGCATGCTGCTCGTCAGCTCATCAAGGAGGGTGCTGACTTCCTCAAGGTGATGGCAACGGGCGGCAGCACGCTTGGGACCGACCCCTTCCGTCCGGCGTTCTCGTACGAGGAGTTGGCGACGATCGCGCAGGAAGGACATCGGCGCGACCGCCGCGTAGTGGCGCACTGCCGCTCCAATGAAGCCATGCGGATGGTCATCCAGGCCGAGTACGACGCGATCATGCACGGCTGGTTCACCGACGAACAAGGCGCGAGGGTCTTCGATGAGCATCTGGCCGCCGACATCGCGGCGCGTGGGGTATGGGTGAACCCGACCTTGCACATCACGCGAAGCCGGATTCCCATCCTCCAGGAGCGCCTGGACCGCGGGGTCGCCACGAGCGAGGAGACGGCGATGCTGGACAGGATGCGGCGCAACCACGCTACTACCCTTCTGCAGGTCGGCCAACTAATCGAGCATGGCGTTGGGCTGATGGCTGGGTCCGACTGCGGGTGGGGCGTGTACCCGTTCGGCCGTTTCGACTTGGAGCTGGCAGCAATGGTGGAGGCGGGGCTTACTCCCGGCGAGGCGCTCGTCGCGGCGACCGGAAACAACGCGAAGGCGCTGGGTATCGACGACACGGTCGGTACTGTTGCGCAGGGCAAGGAAGCGGATCTGCTCGTCGTCGATGGCCGACCGGACGAGCAAATCTCCGACATCACACGCGTGCTCGCCGTTATCAAGAGTGGACAGGTCGTGGTCAATAACGCAGCCTGACGTCCCCCTGCTCGCCAAACCGAGCGGGGCTCGTGCGCGCGCCACGGCATGGAGGGCGTCCCTCGTGGACGCCCACGTTCCCCGTCGTTCCCGCGAAGGCAGGAACCTCGCATCCCAGACCCCCCAAGAGTAGCCAATCAGGCATGTTCTACCTTGTGACGTAGCAACTGCCAAAAGGATCAAGTTCAAAGGAGGCGGGGGCAGTAACCGGAGGGAAATACCCGATTGGTCTCATTGCGTGGTGGGGATCCCGCAGCGCCGTAGGCATTCTTGCAGGAGGCACATTCAACGCCATCGGCCTGATTGCGCTGAGTTTCCTGAACGCAATGGGGTTTGTTGCGATAGGCGGAGTGAACGCGATTGGCGTTGTCGCTGTCGGCGGCATCAACTCGATGGGACTCGTCGCTATCGGCGGCATTAACTGCGTGGGTATCGTTGCCGTCGGAGGCAACAGCAGAAGCCTTCTCCCCGTGTCTTAACTGCGAGGTCGAGACGACCCGCCCGACGAACCTCACGGCGCTTCACCCTCTCGTAATCCCTCACCGTGGGCTCCGCGCTCAACGACAACTCCCCATTGCGCCGCCGTCGCGCCAGCCCTTACATTGGTTGCATACGTCGTTTCAGCGAAAGCACCCGTCGTTCCCGCGAAGGCGGGAACGACGCATCCCGTCCCCGCGTAGACGATAAGGAATGGAAGGAAATGGAAGCGAATGAAAGCAAATTAAAAGTGCCGCCACTCTTGACCAATCCTGACGAGGCCAACCAAGGCCACAACCAGGGCCAGCTGGCCCACCGCGTACGAGTGAGCGGAGTGCCAAACAAGGCCACCCCGGCCTCATTTCCAGCGCTCGGCTAGGAGTAAACGAGGCCAACCAGGGCCAAATGGGTCCAAGATTCAAACCCCCCGTCGTTCCCGCGAAGGCGGCATGATCCCCTCGCCCTCTGGGAGAGGGTCAGGGTGAGGGTTCCGGGCATCCCGCCCCCATCGCCAGCGCATCTACGAGAGGAATGATCGGAAATGAGAGGAAATGAGAGGAAATTAAAAGTTTGCCGCTCCTACGCACTCCTCAGCAACCGACCGCGCCCTGCCACTCGCGGAGCGCGTAGCGACGACTTACAATGCCAGCGCACAGGCTGGGCCAAGGCCCGGAGCAAGGAGGCGACGTGATGGCTGGAGTACTCGACGCTGACACCCACATTGCCGAACCCGTTGAGATGTGGGACTACCTTGACCCCGAGTGGCACCCGCGCCGCCCGGTTATCGTGAGCGTGCCGGACGACACCCTCTACGGCGAGTCCGACCACATGTGGCTCATAGACGGACGCATCATCCCCAAGGTCGTGGGACGCGGCGGAGGCTCGCTCGCCACTCCCACCTTGCAGACCCGCATGCGTAACCGCCCTGACGTTAAGGCCCGTGAGCTGCTCGACCTCCCCATGCGCTTCGAGGGGATGCGCGCCACGAACGTGGATGCCCATGTGGTCTACCCCACCCTCTTCCTCATGTACGTCACGGAGGATCCCGCCTACGAGGTCGCGCTCTGCAAAGCGTACAACCGCTACATGGGCGATGTGTGGGCGAGGTCGGAGGATCGCGTTCGATGGGTTGTCGTCCCGCCGCTGCGAGACATCGACGCCTCCATCCGCGAGCTCCAGTACGGCAAGGAGAACGGCGCGTGCGGCGTCTTCTTCCGTGGCATCGAGAAGGACCGCATGCTGGACGACCCCTATTTCTTCCCGGTCTACGAGGAAGCGCAGGCGTTGGGCCTCTCCATCTGCGTGCATCAGGGGCAGGGCGCGCCTGCGCTCAACAACCTGATCGACCCTGCGCGCAGCCACTCGTTCACCCACGGGCGTTTGCCCCCGGTCGCGGCGTTCCGCAATCTCGTACAGAACCGGATTCCGGAGCAGTTCAAGGGTCTGCGGTTCGGCTTCATCGAGACGGGCGCGTCATGGGTTCCCTTCGCCCTCTACCAGCTGACCGGAACCATGCGCCAGAACGCGGACTTCTTCGGCCCGCGCCTGTTCGATGAGTACAACATGTGGATCTCCTACGAGGTCGGCGAGGACCTGAACTACCTCATGGACAGGATCGGCGAGGATCATATCGTTGTTGGCACGGACTACGGCCACCACAGCCCCGGCACTACCGACCGGCTGAAGACGGACCCCTCCGCGCAGACGCATATGGTGGAGGTGCTCCGGTCACGAGAGGACGTACCCTCCAGCACGATCGACAAGATTCTGAGTGTCAACCCCCACGCGCTCTACGGCACGGCGTAGCCCAACGTCCGCCGGGGGCACGTGCTGAACGAGAACGAACGAGGTGAAGTGACAAACGGCGCGGGATAAGAAGCGCCCGCGCCGTTATAATCCGCAGCGTATGCCCTCCCCCGCAGACGCACTACTCGATGGACTCAACCCGGCACAACGCGAGGCTGTCGAACGCGTTGACAGCCCCTTGCTCATCATCGCGGGGCCGGGCTCCGGCAAGACACGCGTCATCACGCACCGCATCGCCTACCTCATCCGCTGCGTCGGCATCGCTCCCAGAAGCATCGCCGCCGTAACCTTCACTAACCGCGCCGCGAGAGAGATGCGCAACCGCCTCCTTCATCCGAGTGGGAGCGACCCCGCAGCTCCATTGCTGGACAAGCGGACAGCCGATTCCATCACCGCCGGAACGTTCCACAGCCTCTGCGCCATGATCCTGCGGCGCGACGGCGAGGCCATCGGCATCCCCCGCGAGTTCGTCATCATGGACGACGACGACCAGATGACCCTCATCAAGCAGGCGATGGCCGTCGTGAACCTCGACCCCAAGCGCTATCCTCCCCGCTCCATCCTCTCCCGGATCAGCGCCGCGAAGTCGCAGCTCCTCGGGCCTCAGGGCTTCGCCGCCAAAGCGGACGGCTACTACGACGAGATCGTGCATCGCGTCTTCGTCGAGTATCAGAGCGCCCTCACCCGCAGCCACGGCGTGGACTTCGACGACCTGCTCAGCAGGACGGTCGAGCTGTTCCGTCAGGCCCCTGAGGTGCGCTCGAAATACCAGAATCGCTTCATCCACGTGATGGTCGACGAGTTCCAGGACACCAACACCGCCCAGTACGAGATTGCGAGAGAGATTGCAGGGCAGTACCGCAACCTCGCCGTTGTGGGCGATCCTGACCAGGCAATCTATTCGTGGCGCAACGCCGACATCCGCAACATCCTCTCGTTCAAGAAGGACTACCCGGACGCAGCGGAGATCCACCTCTCCCAGAACTACCGCTCGACCTCCACGATTCTCGCGGCGGCCCAGCACGTCATACGCTCCAACAGCAAGCGCATCGAGCAGGAACTCTTCACCCACAACGAGCAGGGCACGCCGGTGCGCATGGCCCACGCCCGCACCGAAGGCGACGAGGCCCAGCAAGTGGTGCGCGAGGTGCAACGCCTGATGAAAGAGGAGGGCGCAACGCTGCGGGACTGCGTCGTTACCTACCGGGTGAACGCGCAATCGCGCGCTTTGGAGGAGGCGTGCCTGCGCTACGGCATCCCTTACAAGCTCATCGGCGGGGTGCGCTTCTACCAGCGGCGAGAGGTCAAGGATCTTCTCGCCTACCTGCGCCTGCTGCAAGACCCCTACGACGAGGTCAGTCTTACCCGCATCATCAACGTACCGACCCGTGGCATCGGCACGCGCACCGTTCAGGAGCTGACGCTGTGGGCGCGCTCCATGGGCGTCCCCATCTACACCGCACTCCAACTCCTCAATGACAAGCCCCCGGAGGACGGCCCGCTCTCAGCCCTCAACGACGAGTTCATGGGGAACCCGCCGCCTTTCGACGCTCGCCAGAAGCGGCAGCTGACCGACTTCCTCTCGCTGCTGAACGGCCTGCGTGAAAGCAAGGAGACGATGCCGCTTCCCGCGCTGATCGACGAAGTGCAGGAGCGCTCAGGCTACCGCCGGGCGCTTATCGAGTCGGACGATACTGACGCAGAGGACCGCCTCGATAACCTCCGTGAGCTGCGTGGCATGAGCGCCGAGTTCCTGGAGGACTCGGCTGACGAAAGCCTCTCCCGCTTCCTCGAATACGTCGCGCTCGTCTCTGATCAGGACTCCATAGAGGAGGACGAGCAGCAATACCTCACGCTCATCACCCTCCACCAGATCAAGGGCCTCGAATATCCCATCGTTTTCATCACGGGCATGGAGGAGGGCATACTCCCGCACATGCGCTCGATGGACGACCCTGACCAGTTGGAGGAGGAGCGGCGCATCACCTACGTAGGGATGACGCGGGCACGGAAGCGGCTCTACCTGTTCCGCGCCTTGCGCCGCAATCTGTACGGCACGATGGGTTCGGGAGGAGGGTCCCGCTTCCTGCAGGACATCCCTTTCAGCCTGCTGGAAACGCAGGAACCATCGCTGCGCTCCGACACAGGCGGAGGTCGAACCTATCCCCGCGCTGCGATGGAGCCACTCACTGGAGGAGCAGCCGCCCGCGTCGAGCCGCCGTCCCCCCACGCCGGGCAGCCGCCGTTCAAGGCAGGGGAGAAGGTCACCCACGCCGTTTTCGGGCAGGGGATCGTCGTGCAGTGCGTGCCGCGGCCCAACGACTACGAGGTTACGGTTGCGTTCGTGGGCAATCAGGGCGTTAAGCGGTTGCTGCATAGCTACGGGAAGCTCGACAAGGTCGCGGCCCGGTGAGCGTGGAGCTTTCCATCGTGATTCCTGCGTACAACGAGCAGGAACGCATACGCCCAACGCTCGAGGAGTACGTCGCGCACTTCCGCACGTCGCATACCGGCTCGTTCGAAGTGATTGTCGTGCTCAACGGTTGCCGCGACGATACGAGAAGCGTCGTGGAGGCTGTCGCGGCGAACGCTGCTGAGATACGCCTCGTCGAGTTCCAGAAGCCGCTGGGCAAGGGCGGAGCGCTCTACGAGGGGCTGGGCCTGGCGGAAGGCCAGCTTCTCGCGTTCGTTGACGCCGACAACATGGTGCGCGCATCGGAGGCGGCGAAACTCATCGACGCGCTGAAGGCTCACGACATCGCCATCGGCGACAGGTTCCACGGCGAAACGAACGACAGCCAATCGATCCTGCGCGGGCTCATCAGCAAGGGCTCGCGGCTATGGGTGCGGCGTTTCCTCGGCCTGCCTTACTCCGACACACAATGCGGCGCGAAGGCCCTGCGCTCGGTGGCATGGAAGGCCATCGCCCCAAGCATCGCCGAGCACGGCTGGGCATTCGACCTCGAACTGCTGGCTCACACCAGGCGCTTGGGGTTCTCGGTTGCCGAGATTCCCGTACGCTGGCAGCACATAGCGCAAGGCTCCAAGGTCAGGCCGTGGCGTGACGTACCCACCACGCTCCTGGCCACGTTCCGCATCAGACGGCACACCCACCTCCGCCCTCCCCGTTCCCGCTGATGCCTCCCGGCCAACCCTCTCGTAGAACGAACGGGACGATCGGATGAGTGGGCAGAGCGCCCAACCGCTACAATCATCGCGGTCGCAATAACCTCGGATGGAGCGCAGCGTGGCCACAACAGACAGAGACGCAGTAGTCATAATCGGCGGGGGCCTCGTTGGCATCGCAACCGCCTATTACCTCGCGACGATGGGCGTGCGCAGCACGGTCATCGAGCGTGACTCGATAGCCAGCCACGCATCCGGCTTTGCGTACGGCGGCCTCTCCGGCGGAGTCCCGAACGGCCCTCAGGCGAACACGCCCATCATCGAGTACAGCATGGGCCTCTACCCTGCCCTCGCCGAGGCCCTCGCCGACGAGACGGCCATCGACATCCAGTATCAGCCGCGCCCGTTGTTGCGGCTCGCGCTGTCGGACGACGAGGCTACCGCCCTGACGGAGCACCTCGACTGGCAACAGGCGCAACCCGACTACAAGGTGGCATGGCTCAGTGGCGGCGAGGCGCGTGCACTCGAGCCGCGCATCTCCCCTGATACCATCGGCGCGCTCCATGTCGAGGGCACGTCCGATGTCGAGCCGTACCGCCTGACGCTCGCGCTGGCGCAGGCCGCCGAGAAGCGCGGCGTAACGATACGCACCGGAGAGGTGACGTCGGTGCGCCGCAATGGCGACCGCATCGAAAGCGTCGCGCTCGGTGGAGAGCACATCCCCTGCGACTCGCTCGTCATCGCGATGGGGCCTTGGAGCGCACGCGCGGAGGTCTGGCTTGGCATCAACCTGCCCGTGCGTCCCCTCAAAGGGCAAATCATCCGGCTGCGCGCTTCCGGGCCGCCCTATGCGTTCAGCATCGGCCACCATAAGAACTACGCCATGACCAAGCCATCCGACGGGCTTGTCTGGTGCGGCACCACCGAGGAGGAAGTCGACTTCGACGAGTCGAAAACCACGAGCGCTCGCGATCAGATCATAGATTCCACCTTACGCATGCTCCCCTCACTGGAAGACGCCGAACTCGTTCTGCAGACCGCCTGCCTGCGCCCCGTAACACCGGACGGCGCGGTCGTCCTCGGTCCTGTGCCCGGCGTCGAGGGCGTCCACGTAGCCACCGGCGGAGGGCGGCAGGGCATCATGATGGGCCCAGGCATGGCAAAGGCCACCGCCGACCTCATCGTCAGCGGCGCCGCCGGCCTCGACATCGGACGGTACTCCGCAGGCCGTTTCTCCCGATGAGCGCTCCGGGCGAGACCCAGCTCGATCACCGTACGGAGTCTCGCGCAGTCCTGCTCATTTACTCGGCCGCCTTCTCCTACCAGATCACGCTCGGCCTCATCCAGGTTCTCGTTCCGCTCTACGCACTGCACCTCGGCTACGACCTCGCGGCGCTCGGCATCATCGTCGCGTCCCAGGCCGTGTTCGGCCTGCTGCTGCGACTGTTCGCCGGAGCGATAGCCGACCAGTTCGGCGAGCATTGGGTGCTCTGGGCCAGTTTCCTCACGATGATCGCCGGCATGATCTTCTTCGTAACGTCGGGCGCGTTCTGGATGCTCATCGTCAGTCAGTCGTTCGTCGGTTACTCACGCGCGACGTACTGGACGGCCACCCAGTCCTACGCGAGCCGCATCAATCCCAAACGCTCCGGCGAGGTCTACGGGCGCATCAACTCCTTCGGCAACGCCGGAGGACTCATCGGCACGTTCCTCAGCGGCGTGCTCGCGACAACACTCGGCTACGATACAGCTTTCATCGTGACCGGCGCCGTAGCGTTCGCGGGGTTCATCGGCAGTCTCGCGCTCCCTCGGTTGGCCGTACGTTCCGAACGGCGCGGGTTCCGAGCGCCGATCACGCTCATCCCCGGCATAGCGCGGCACCGAGGTATGGGGCTCGGCGCGTTCGCCGCTGCCACCGCGTCCATGTCCATGATCATGGCCGGCGTCCTCTTCATCCCCTACCTGACTCAGCTCGGCTACAGCGAGGCAGTAAACGGCGCGATGCAAGCCATCAGCGTAGGCGGCAGCGTCGCGGTGGGCATGGTGTTCGGCCACATCCTCGCGCGGCTCGGCAGACGCTGGACGTACACGATGGGACTCACCGCGTGCGGCGCCATCGTGTTCGGCATATCGGTGGGAGCGAACGCTTACGTAACGCTCGTGCCGCTCATGCTTGCCTACGGCTGGTTCCGCGCAACGCTGGGCATCCTTTACCCGCTGGCGGCGGCGGACCACAGCGCTCCGAGTCAGCGCGGCATGGCGATGGCATACGTAGGCTTGTACTGGGGAACGGCGCAGGTCGTCGTGCCTGCCGGTTTCGGGGCGCTCGCGGCAGCAGCCGGGCTGCAGGTAGCGCTGTGGGCGGCAGGGGGCATCTTTCTCGCCGCAGGCGTCGTGTTCCCAGCGCTCTACCGATGGTTCGTCCCCGGCGAAGAGCAAACGTTCGGCGCGCAGTGAGGAGGAGTCTCCTCCATGCGTATCACCCGTAGCGTAGAGGTATTCCATGCTTTGACACCGCAGGGAGCCGGTGCTAGCGTGCCACCATAATCGGGAAGCAGATTCTGGCAAGGAGGAGAGTCATGCCAATCATCGACTCTGACGCTCATGTTGTTGAGACGGAGCACACCTGGGACTACATGGATCCAGAGGATGAGAAGCACCGCCCGCAGGTGGTGAACGACGGCAACGGCGGAGCGTTCTGGAAGATCGACGGCGAAATCCGAGGTCGAGCGCGCGGCCCCGTCGCGGCTCAGGGCCTGTCCGACAAGGTGAAGCGCAACATGGTGACAGACGACGCCAAGCGCTACATGGAGGACATCCCCGGACGCATCGCCCACATGGACGAGTTGGGCATAGACGTACAGGTGCTCTACCCAACGATGTACATCGGCCGCATGTGCGACAACCCCGACACGGAGATTGCACTTGCCAAGAGCTACAACCGATGGCTCGCCGATATCTGGGAACAGGCCGGCGGAAGGCTACGCTGGACGAGCATCCTGCCTCTCGCGACGATGGACGAGGCGCTCAATCAGTTGCGGTGGTCTGCCGAGCACGGCGCGTGCGGCATAACCATGCGCTCCATCGAGGACGAACGCCTGATCGTGGATGAGTACTTCTACCCCGTCTACGAGGAAGCGGCCCGCCTGAACCAACCCATCACCGTACATATCGGCAACTCGAACGCCTACCTCCGAGGGCTCATGGCCAAGGACGGCATCGGCGGAACATTCGGCGGACTGCGCCTCATGTCTGTCGCGAGCTTCCACCAGCTCATCACGACCGCAACGCCCAAGCAGTTCCCCAACCTGCGCTGGGGTTACATCGAGGCGAGCTCCCAATGGCTCCCTTACGCTATCCATGACCTCCGCCGCCGACTCGAGACACGGGGTCGAGACCTCGAGGAAGACGTGCTCGGCGCCTACAACATCTGGGTTACCGCGCAAACGGACGACAACCTGCCTGATGTACTGAAGTACGTGAGCGACCGTCATATCCTCATCGGCACGGACTACGGCCACCAGGATCAGTCCAGCGAGATCGAGGCGATGCGCCTCATCAAAGAGGAGGGCGGCCTCTCTCCCACCGTGGTCGATCAGATACTCGGGCAGAACGCGCTCGATTTCTACGGCATCACGGTCTAGACACACATCGACAGAGAACGCCGCGAGAAGGAAGGTGCAATGCTTACTGCGGAACAGAATGACCGGCTCACGAGAGTAGGTTCCGGTACGCCCATGGGCGAACTGATGCGCCGTTACTGGCACCCCATAGCCGCCGTGCCCATGATGAACGACCGCTCCACCAAGCCCATCCGCCTGCTCGGTGAGAACCTCATCCTCTTCAAGAGCCTTGCAGGTGTCTATGGCCTCGTGGACAACTACTGCCCCCACCGCCGCATGGGCATGGTCTACGCCATCCCGACGGAGCAGGGCATCCGTTGCGCCTACCATGGATGGATGTTCGACGAGACCGGCAGGTGCATCGAACAGCCTTACGAGGAGACCGAGGCGCCGGGCAACCACTTCAAGGACAAGGTGCGCATCAAATCCTACCCGCTGCAGGTGAAGGCAGGCCTCATTTTCACCTATCTCGGCCCGGACCCAGCTCCGCTGCTTCCGAACTGGGACGTGTTCGCGCTCGACAACGTCGTGCGAGACATCGGCTACTCCGAACTGCCCAGCAACTGGCTGCAATGCCAGGAGAACTCCCTCGACCCGGTGCACTCCGAGTGGCTGCACGGCGAGTGGGCCAATTACATCCTCCAGGTGCGCGGCGAGGGCGACAAGGTACGCAAGCGCTACGAGAACGAGCGCATCGGCTTCGACAAGTTCCAGTACGGCATCATCAAGCGCCGCCTCGTGAAGGGCGGCAGCTACGAGGACGGTGAGTGGGCGCAGGGGCACCCGGTCGTCTTCCCCTACTTCCTGCGCCAGGGCGGCAGCGGCACCGCGATAGACACATGGGATGGCAGGCGCGGCGGCGGCATGGGCGCGGGCGTCGGCCCGTCGTTCCAGATCCGCGTACCGCTCGATGACACGCACACCGGCCACTGGTGGGTGATGTGCCATCCGAAACTGGACGGCGAGCCCGACCAGCGTGATGAGGACGTGCCCCTCTTCTTCCCTCCGCTCATCCAACTCGACGAGCAGGGCCGTGTGCGCTTCGACATCCTCGACTCCAACAGCGCGCAGGACGTCGCAGCGTGGATAACCCAGGGCTCCATCGCCGACCGCACCAAGGAGTCGTTGGGCCGCTCCGATAAGGGCGTCATTATGTTCCGGCGGATGCTCGAGGAGAACCTCCGCATCGTCGAGGACGGCGGCGACCCCATGAACACGTTCCGCGACCCTGCCTCGAACGTTTACCTCGGCATGGATACGGAGCACAAGTCCCGCCGCAACGAGCAGTACGAGGAACAGGGCAACGGCAACAAAGGCATGAAGCGCCAGGGCATGGCCAGCAAGTACAGCCCCATCCTCAGCCAACGCGGCGTCGAGGGCGGTGCGGACTCCATCGAGCGGCGCAAGCAGGTGGGTCAGACCGTGTGAGGCAGGGCCCTCAGGGAGTAGCAGAGAGAGCGCATCCGGTAGCGTCGGCGAGCAAGCCCTGCAAACAAAAAGGAGTAACGCATGCTCACCCATGCAGACAACGAGAAACTAACGCGCGTCGGCCCCGGCACCCCTGCCGGTGAGTTGCTGCGCCGCTATTGGCACCCCATCGCGATCGCATCCGAAATCACGGACGAACGCCCCACGAAGGCTGTCCGCATCCTCGGCGAGGACCTGGTCATCTTCCGCGACAAGTCCGGCCGATGGGGGCTGCTGGCCGACCATTGCTCGCACCGCTCCGCCTCCCTCGTCTACGGACGCGTCGAGGAGCGCGGCATATCCTGCGCCTACCACGGCTGGCTGTACGACTGCGAGGGCAACATCCTCGAAACGCCACCTGAGAAGAACGAGGCCATCATGCGCTCCGTGAAGCAGACCGCCTACGAGGCCAAGGTCTACCTCGGCGTCGTCTGGGCATACATGGGCCCCAAGCCGTCGCCGGTCTTCACGCCGTTCGACACCCTCATGCGCGCAGACGGCCGACGGAAGGTTATGGTGCACCCCGTGCTCGACTGCAACTGGTTCCAGGCGATGGAGAACTCCATGGACCCGGCGCACCTGCAGATACTGCATCAGGAGTACTACGCACGAGGTCAGCGTGAGCCCGTGAACACCACGCGCGGCTTCACCGATGACGTCGACACGTTCGAGTTCTACACGACCAGCTACGGCCTGATGAAGAAGCGCACCTACAAGACCGGCGTCGTGGACGAGCACCCCGTGCTCTTCCCGTCCATCCTCCGCCAGGGGCCGAGCACCCAGTTCCGCACGCCGATAGACGACGAACACACGTGGCACGTGCACATCAATTTCTGGCTCGAAGAGGACGGCCAATCCACGCCGGAGACGTGGGATCCTCCCGTCGAGTACATCGAGCCGTACAAAGAGCCCGCGGACAAGAGTCACCCGCTCGCGTGGTACGACCGCCGCTCCGTACTGGCGCAAGACCACATGGCATGGGAGACGCAAGGCTCCATCACCGACCGCTCCGTTGAGCACCTCAGCTACTCCGACCGGGGCGTCGTGCTGCTGCGCCGCGCCATGTTCGAGCAGATGGACCGCGTAGCGCGCGGCGAAGACCCTCTCGGCGTCATCCGAGACCCCAACCACCCGCTCGTAGACACCAACATAGACGAGGATGTCTGGCAGAAGCAGCCGAGCCACCGCTGGACAGCGCCCGGCGCCGCCCCTACGCGGGCGTAGGCAAGGGGAATACCAAGGGCGTACGAGAGCCTAGCAAAAGCCTGGCTCTCGTACGCTAGAAATCACCGCCTTTTACATTCCGCTCGTAGAAATTCGAATCGTCGATACGAGCGCGCTCAATCCTCAGGGTTCGTTCTGCGAAAACCTTATCTCTCAATACAAAGAACTCCGACTCCGTCCACTTGTCTTTCGGTTCCTGCTATGTAATCTCATACCTGTTGTCAAACCCGTTACACCCGGAACAGGCCAACACGATATTGCTGTAGGACTCACCCCAACTTGGGGGGATGCCCAATCTCTTGTATTCCTTATCAGGGATAACGTGGTCTACCGACAAAAGAAGCCAGTGATAGTAATCGTCTACCAAGCTAACACCACAGTAGACGCAAGCCGTCTGGTTATGTTCCACTAACCAATGTCCATACTTTCTGCGAGCGTTATCTCCGGTCTTTGCCCGCAGTATTGTATAGCCTCCTCCCGGGTAGTCATCGAACGGCTTCACCCCACCCCCTAACGCCACTCTGCGTAGAGGGGGTCCTCGTCGACGTAGGCTCGCTTTATGCCGTCGTAGGTTAGCCAGAAGATGTCCAGCGTGTTGTTGACGGCCTCACGCACGCTCTTCTGCTCCAGGTCGCTTACCGCGTACTTCTCGATGACGTACGGACCGACCTTCATGTGTTCCTCGTCGACCGACATGTGGAGCGTCCAATAGAGGATGTCGTCGCTATCGCGCTCGAAGCCGTAGTGGGTGACGAGGCCGTTGACGACGCGATTCATGCGTCCGCTCGCGGTGCCTTCCAGCGCGAGACCCTGCGAGGCGTAGAGCTCCATCCACGAGCGCTGCGAGATGAGCAGCTCCCGCCAGTTAAGCAGCGCCAGCGTCTCCGGCAGTGGCATCGTAGCGTCGAGCTCAGCGCGGGGGATGCCGGCGGCCTCGGCGAAACGGATGTACAGTTCCTTGTGGCCAGCCGTGCCCGACTCGCCGCCCTCGGCCTCCTCCGAGAGGTTCTCGAACCACATGCGCTCCAGCTCGCTGTCCTGCGGCGAGCGGGCGAACATCGCGGCGATGGGCTTGGGGAACGGCTTGGGGAACAGCAGGTAGAACTGCTTGATGAAGCCGTTGAGCTGAGGCCGCGTGAGTCTCCCTTCCTCTATCAGGTCGAATATTTCGTGGTTCTTGCTGTGCTTCCGCTGCTGCAACTGCTGCATCTCTGCGAGGAAAGCCGTGGGATCGAGCGCCATGTGGAACCTCCGCCTATCGAGTCGTTCGTGAAAGTCGTTAGAGCATACGCAAGGCATTCAGGCGCCGCAAACGCCCGGCGCCAAGTGTATTCGTTCACTCACCTATGAGGGGCACCGGAGCAGCGGGAGGGTGTGGGCGCTGGGATACTCCTCAACCCGCGTGGGTGTAGGGGAGCCATCGACGTTTCGCTCTTCCGTTGGTGGTTTTACCTCGGCATTAGCAGATGCTCAGGAGTGCGTAGGAGCGTCAAAACTTTTAATTCGCTTCCATTTGGTTCCATTTCCTTCGATTCCTGTCGTCGACGCGGCGCTGGGGGAAGGGATGCGAGGTTCGCGTCTGCGCGGGAACGCGAGCGGACGCAACTTGTTCAGAGTTGATGAGGCGAATGCCCGAGGTTCCCGCCTGCGCGGGGGACAGCGGAGGGGGTCAGCACTGGCCCGATTTGGCCCTGTTTACTCCTAGCCGTGAGGCTGAAAATGAGGCCGGTGTGGCCTCGTTTGGCACTCCGCCCACTCGTACGCGGTGGGCCAGCCAGCCCTGGTGGTGGCCCTGGTTGGCCTCGTAGGAGTGGGCAGGAGTGGCGAAACTTTTAATTCTGTTCCGTTTCGTTCCGTTTCGTTCCATTTCCCATCCCCCGAACCCTCATCCTTTGCCTTCTCCCAGAGCAGAGGGAGAAGGGATATGCCGCCCTTGGCGGGATGAGGTATGCGGACACTGTAGCAATCAGCGGGGTTATGGCGTAAGCAACTGTGATAGCAGGTCAAGCGATTTGTGGGTCCCAGGTGGTCTCCTCACGCAGGATGGCATTCAGTATGGTCAGCATCTTGCGCATGCATGCGACGAGCGCCACCTTCCTCGGCTTACCCTGGTCCAGCAGCCGCTGGTAGAACGTGCGTATCACGGGGTTGTGCTGGACTGCCGAGAGCATAGGCATGTACAGCGCCCTCCGCACGTTTGCACGCCCGCCCCAGCAGAAGCGCTTCCCCTCGCGCTTCCCGCTGTCGCGGGCGTGCGGGGCGAGGCCTGCCAGCATCCCGACCGCTGCTCGGTTCAAGTGTCCCAGCTCCGGCATACTGCCGAGTAGCGCTGCCGCTAGGGTCTCACCCACGCCAGGAACGCTCCGCAGCCGCTCCCAACGCTCGCGCAGGGAGACATCCTGGGCGATGACCCTCCGCAGTTCCTGCTCCACCGCCGCGATCTCCCGCTTCAGGAAGGCGAGATGGCGCTTCGCGCTGGCCAGGCTTGCGCCGGAGAACAGCCGGGCTTGGTGTCGCACCCGCGTGTGGTCCCCCACCAGTTGATTGCGGCGGGTGGCAAGATCGCGCACGGTCTGCTCGGGGCGCGACGGCGCAGGCTTCGGCTGGATGCGGATGTCGTGGGCGAACTGGGCGATGACGGCCGCATCAATGCGGTCGGTCTTAGCCAGGACGCCGGTGGAGCGGGCATAGTAACGGACGTTGCGGGGGTTGAGGATGGCGAAGGGGAGTTGGGCGTGGGTGAGTGCGTGGGAGAGAGGGCGTTCGTAACCGCCGGAGGCTTCGAAGGCAATCAGGCGGGGCTGAGCATCGCGACAGTGCTCGACGAGGGAATGCAGGCCGGCGGGAGTGGTCTTGAAGCGCTGGGGTTGTCCGGTTGGGTGAGCCGCGAGATCGAGCCAATCCTGGGAAACGTCTATGCCGATGCAGAGGGATGAGTCCATACGCTATGCTCCTGACTGCCCTTCCGTGCCCTGCCTTGTGAATACGAGCTCACTAGCTCAGGCAACTGTTCGGGCTACCGGTAGGGCGGGTGGAATAGAGGCGGGGCGGTCATGCTTACGCACGGTCTCAGCGACCAAGGGGCAAACGGCCTACCCCGCCTCTCACCACCATACAAGGGGCAATTGTCGTTGGTTTGGGGACGGGGACTACCTCACGAACTCTGAACAGTTATGAGCGGACGCCTGCGAATCAGCTACGGGGCGTACAGAACTATAGTAAGGATGAGGGAGGTAATGGCGCAATGGGCTGTTGTCGTTGTTCGGACAGGGGAGCTCCAGGAGCGATGGATCAGGTTGGGACGTGTCGTTTCCTATGTCGTGAACGGATACGCAGCGTTGCCATACGTCAGCGCGATTCTCTACCATAGCCGTATGATCGAATTCGGCGTATCGCTCCCTACCATCGGCATGGACGACCCTTCCGCGGTGCGGCTCGTCGCTGAGCAGGCCGAGGCGTCCGGCCTCGACTCCGTCTGGGCTGCCGACCACGTGGTGCTGCCGGTGAGCCACTCCTCGACGTACCCTTACAGCACAGACGGCGAGTTTCTCATCGCGCCTGGTCTGCCGTTCCTCGATCAGTTCACGACGCTCGCCTACGTGGCCGGCTTCACGTCGCGGGTGAAGTTGGGCACCGCTGTTACGCTGCTGCCCCTGCGCCATCCGCTCGCCGTCGCCAAGACGGTTGCGACGCTCGACGTACTGTCCGGCGGACGGAGCATCCTTGGCGTCGCGGCCGGCTGGCTGCGCGAGGAGTTCGAGGCGCTCGGGCTCGATTTCGAGAGCAGGGGTAAGGTGCTCGACGAAAGCCTCGACGTGCTTAAAGCAGCGTGGACGGAGAGCGTCCCGCGATTCGAGGGGCGGTTCTTCAACGTGAGCGGTGTCGAATCCTACCCGTACCCGGTGCAGTCGCCGCACCCGCCAATCTGGGTCGGGGGGCATACACGCCCGGTGATGCGGCGCGCCGCGAGGTACGGCACGGCGTGGTTCCCGCCGCTGTTCGGCACAACGCCGGAGTCGCTTGCGGCGTCTCATCAGCGCATCAACGAGGAGGCGGCACAACAGGGGCGCGGCGAGAACGCAGTTGCACTGTCGCTGCGCGTGCTCGTCGATCTGCGGAGCGCGCCAGACACGGCGGGCGCAGAGAAGCGCAACGCGCTTGCCGGAGAGCCGGAGCGCATCGCGGAGACGCTCGCGGGCTACGCCGACGCAGGCGTCAGCCATTTCGTCTTCCTGCCGCAGGCGCGCAGCCTCGCGGATGTCCAGCGCACGGTCGATCTGCTCACGGAGAAGGTCATACCGCTGCTGCGGACGCACGGAGCTACGGCATGATGCAGAACGACTATCAGGTCGGAGCGATCGAGGTTGCGCCGGGCGTGTACGCATTCATCCAGCCGGGCGGCGCAACAGACGCGGGGTTCATCGTGGAGGAGGAGGGCGTCGTCATCATCGATACGCTGATGACGACGACGCTTGCGGAGCGTCTGCTGGCGGAGGTCAGGCGCGTCACGGATAAGCCTGTGCGTTACGTCGTGAATACGCACTGGCACGGCGACCATCTCTTCGGCAACGCGCTGATGCCTCCAGCGCCGATCGTTGCGCACGACACGTGCCGCGATGACCTCTTCACGGAGTGGGAGGCGCACCGCGAGTTCCTGCGCGACCTCTACCCGGCGGTCTACGAGGATTGGCGCGACCTTCCCCAAACGCCGCCGAACGTCACGTTCAGCGACTCGCTGACGCTCCACCTTGGCGCGCGGCCCATCGAGCTGCGCTTCTATGGCCGAGCGCATACGCGCGGCGACGTGGCGGTCTTCATGCCGACGGAGGGCGTGCTGTTCGCGGGCGACCTCTCGTTCCATAAGTACATCCCCAACGCTCGGGACGGCTTCCCCGATGCGTGGGTGCGCGTCGCTGAGCGCGTCGAGCAGGTCGATTGCGGCATCATCGTGCCGGGGCACGGGCCGCTCGGAACGCCTGCGAACCTCACGGAGATGCGCGAGTGCCTCGACCTCATCGTGCGGCAGGGGCGGCAGAGCTTCGAGGCGGGCATGTCCGCGAGCGCGGCGCGGGATGCACTGAACCTCGGCGCGTTCGCCGACTGGGGACGGCAGGACGACCGCCTACCGACACTGATGGAGCGTCTGTACCGGGAGTTGCGCGGCGAGTTCGGCAGCGCCTAGCGATTCAAGTCCATGGGGGCTGAACATTCGCCGGTCTCGCCGTCGATGTGCTCGAGCCGTTGGCCCCGGCCTTTCATCAGCACGAGTTCGACCGCGCCGTGCGCCTCAGCGGCCTGCCGGTGGACGTTCAGCGGGCCGTCGTAGAGGTAGCCGAACTCGCCTGCCATGATGTGATGGTCCTGGACGAGTTCGAGCTCGGCCTTGCTGGTCGAGCCGTCATCCAGACGACGCCATGAGGTGTAGCGTTCGCTGCCTTCCAGCAGCCCTATGACGACCCAGCCCTCGTGGCTGTGGATGGCCGTCGGCGTATTCGGCGGGTACTGGGCGAGCAGCAGGCGGAAGGCTCCATCCGGAGCGTCGTACAGCTTCTGTCCCGGCAGGCCGGAGCTGATCGTCGCGGGCTCGCCGATGCTCCAGAAGTAGTCCCTGCTGTTCTCCGCGCCGAAACGCTGCAGCAGATGGCCCAGCCGGAGGATCGCGGCGATGTCCGTGCCACCGCTATCGAGCATCTTCTGGACGTCGTCCCCAAACTCTTCGACGGTGTAGCGGCTGGCGATGGTCATGCGATCCCTCCGGTAACGTTACCTTGGTTCTCGTCTCGATGGGGAATGATATCAGTCATACTCCAGGAGTCGCGGGGGCCGAGCGGGTTCGCGCACCGCCGACGTGTGCGGTTCTCAGGAGTGCGTGAGAGTGGCAAAACTTTTATTTTCCGCTCATTTCCTTCCATCGCTTCGAAAATAGGGCTCTGCAGAGGTGGTGTAGCCGTCCTACGCTCCCTACTTTCGTTGGTGGTGGTGCAGGACATAAGGCCAGCATGAAGGATTTCCTATCACCCGGAGGCTCGAACGCCTCGGCTACAAAGTCACCCTAGAGCCCGTAGCCGCGTAGAGGATGCTATTTTCAGAGCACTTGACGGGACACGACGAGTGGACGGGGTGCCAAACGAGACCACCCTGGCCTCATTTCCGCCTCACGGCTAGGAGTAAACGAGGCCAAAGTAGGCCAAATGAGCCCGGAATCGCGTTTTTCCGCTCCGAAGCTCAGGGCGCCGCAGCCCCCGGCGTCTTGACCGGCATGGCCTACCGGAACATACTTTGCGCGTATCAGCGACGCGTGATAGAAGCCCAAGGAGGCAGCACATGGGACACGTTCTAGACGCCGACACGCACATTGCCGAACCCCCGGAGATGTGGGATTTCCTCGACCCTCAATGGCACGCCAGACGCCCCGTCATCGTCGAGGTTCCGGAAGACACGCTCTACGGCGGCGTCGACCACATGTGGCTGATCGACGGACGGATATTCCCGCGCCCCGCCGGAAGAGGCGGAAGCTTCCTCGTAACGCCCACCGTCCAGAAGAACGTGCGCGACAGGGTGGACAGGAAGGCTCGCGAACTGCTCGATCTGCCGATGCGCTTCGAGGACATGAAGGCCACCAAGGTCGACTCGCATGTCGTCTACCCGACGCTCTTCCTCGCCTATCTCTCGGAGGACCCCGCCTTGGAGGTCGAGCTGTGCAAGGCGTACAACCGATTCCTCGCGGACGTGTGGGCGAAGGCTGAGGACAGGATCAGGTACGTCGTCATCCCGCCGCTGCGCAACATCGACGCCAGCATCAAGGAGCTCCGTTTCGGCAAGGAGAACGGCGCTTGCGGCGTCTTCTTCCGTGGCATCGAGGGCGACAAGACGCTGGACGATCCTTACTTCTTCCCCGTGTATGAGGAGGCGCAGTCCCTGGGCTTGCCCATCTGCATCCATCAGGGTCAGGGCGCGCCCGCACTGAACAACCTCATCGACGTCAGCCGCAGTCACACCTTCACCCACGGACGTATCCCGCCCGTCGTCGCCTTCCGTAACCTCGTTGCCAACAGGATTCCCGAGCTGTTCCCAGACCTCCGATGGGGGTTCATCGAGACGGGCGCGTCATGGATTCCGTTCGCCATGTACCAGCTCAGAGGCACGACCCGTCAGGGAGACGACTTCTGGGGCCCGCGCCTGTTCGACAAGTACAACATGTGGATCTCCTATGAGGTCGCGGAAGACCTGCCGTACCTGATGAACTACGTCGGAGAGGATCACTTCGTGGTCGGCACGGACTACGGCCACCACTCCCCCGGTACCACCGACCGGCTCTCGGCGGACCCGTCTGCGCAGGTGCATCTCGTGACGCAGATGCGCACCCGCGACGACATCTCCTCGGCCACGGCGGAGAAGATACTGACCGACAACCCGGCTGCGCTCTACGGGGTGTAGCCCCGACCCGTGCGAGAACAGAGAACAAGGCGGCCTGCCCGGTCGAAAGAGCGCTCAGGCCGCCGTATCTTGCTCGTGCTGATCATCGGCGCGGCGGCGCTCATCGCGGGCCCGCTTATCGGGTTCATCGTCGTCTCCACGACGCCAAATGAGGCATGGTTCGTGAGGGTCAACGGTACGGAGATACCGCGCTCGGTGCTCGTCGACGTGCTCCGCGCCAGCCAGATAGACGCTGCGCTGCAGAGGCAGCCGTTCGACCCTGGCGCTCAGGCTTTGGCCACCGCCGCCCGCCTCGTGGACGACGAAGTGCTACGCCAGACCACTGAGGAACTGGCCATCGAGGTCAGCGAGGCGGACATCCGGCGGGAGCTTGCCGCCCAACTCGCGCCCCACCTCGACCCATCGAACCTCGATGAGGTCGCTGAGGCGCAACTGGCGGAGTTGAAGCGGCAGTACGTGGACCTCAGGCGTCTGAGCATCTCCCAACTGGAGATGTTGGCAGAGGGCGAAGTGCTCCGTCGCCGGGCCGCGGAGGCGCTGGGACGCGATCTCCCCGACCCGCAGCCGCAGATACGTCTCCATTCGCTCGTTCTGCCGGACGCCACAACCGCAGCCCGTGCGGAGAGCGACGCGCTCCAGGGCGTCCCGTTCGAGGAATTGGCCCGTCGCTACTCGCTCGAACCTGCGTCCGGTGATTTGGGTTGGCTGCCGTACGACGCCCTCCCCCCTGCGGCGGCGGAGCTCATCTGGAACCTGCCGCTGCTGGAGTTCTCACCGCCCTTCCAGCGCGAGGATCTGGCCGTCGTTATCTATGTGGTCAGCGCGCAGGATCCGTCACGCTCGCTCGACATCGTGGCGCGGCAACTGCTGGAAGAGCGCGCCTTCGCATCCTGGCTGAGGAGGACGCGCGACGAGCAGCAGATAGAACTGCAGTTGGACTCCGAAACGCGGGCGTGGGTCATCGAGCAGCTGGCCCAGACGCCCGACCTGCAGCCGTCCTAGCGCAGGCCTCGGCGGGCGCGCTTGTTGAGCCAGTCGCCCAGCAGCAGCGACGAGAACCCCTGGCGCTCGAACACCGGCCCATCGGCTGCCGGGGCATCGCTGAGCCGGTCGTGCCGCTCCTTCTCGAAAGCCGCAAGACGCTCGCGCGCCTCCTCAACGCCCGGCTTTGAGTACGCAAGCGCGCGCAACTCTCCGGTGGCTTCCGAGAGCCGTTCCACCCACGAAAGCAAGGCTTCAGGTGCATACTCCAGGATGATGGCCATCTCGTTCGGGTCCAGCTCCGCAGCCATCACCGCGTCCTGGAACGTTTCGCTCCACAGGCGCCGCACGTCGCGCCATACCGGCCCTGTGGAGGCGGTGTTTATCGCGGCGCTCGCGGCTATCCGAGGCAGGTACTCGGTGGCGATCACGTAGCTATCGTGCTCGGCGGCCTCGACGAAGAACGGCCTCGCCCCCACGGCGTTGGCGAGCCCGATGACCGCATCCACCGCATCGGCGGGGGTCGCCTTGCTCGGCACGATGCAGTAGTCCGCGCCCTGCAGCGGAGACGGGGCTCCGAAGCTCGCCGGCTTGAGCACCGGATGCCCTCCCACGAAGTCCAGACTCGGCGGGAGAAACTCCTCCGCCCAGCGCAGGACGGGTGCTTTCAGCGGGCAGGCGTCGGTAACGACGCAGCCGGTCGGCGCGAACTCCCCTACGATGCGCAGTACATCCCGCGTCGCGGCCAACGGCGTCGCCAGGATGATGAGCTGGGCGCCGGCCACTGCCTGCGCTGCGTTCGGGCGTACCTCGTCCACCGCGCCCGCGGCGGCGGCTTGCGCAGCCTTAGCCTTATCGGGGTCGAAACCCGTTATCGTGGCCTCGCTTACCCCTGCCTTGAGCGCGACGCCAAGCGCCGAGCCGACCGGGCCGAGGCCGATAATCGCGATGTCTGTCATAGTGTGCGCTCGATGGCTGAGCCGCCGCTTGGCGTCAGGAGCCGGAGCGGTAGCCTCCTCCGGTGCCTCTCATGCGCGGGTCCAGCAGATCCCTGAGCGCATCGCCGAGCACGTTCCAGCCGAAGACCGTCAGGCTGAGGAACACGCCGGGCCAGATGGCGAGCCACGGTGCGATCTCCAGGTACGAGCGGGATTCCGAGCTGAGCATCCGTCCCCAGGACGGGAACGGCGGTGGCACTCCGTACCCCAGGAAGCTCAGCGACGCCTCGATGAGGATGACCTGCCCAAGCCGCAGGCTCGCCAGGATGATGATTGGCACCATGACGTTGGGCAAGACATGCCGCGTCAGGATGCGCAGCGTCGTTGCCCCGTTCACCCGCGCCGCCTCCACGAATGGCTGCTCCTTCAGCGCGAGCACCGATCCACGGAGCACCCGGCTCTCCCTGATGGCCACGAGACCAAGGACGAGCGTCACGTTGAGCGCGCTCGGGCCAAGGATAGACATGACGAACAACAGCAGCAGCAGCGGCGGGATGCTCATCCAGGCGTCCACGAGCCGCTGCACCACGGTGTCGTACTTGCCTCCCAGGTACCCGCTCGTGATGCCGATGAACGACGCGAGGATGCTCCCGAGCGCCACGGAACCCAGCGCGACGAAGACGGACACGCGCGCTCCGTGCACGAGGCGGCTGAAGAGGTCGCGTCCAAGGAAGTCGGTGCCCAGCAGGAAAGTCGGATTCCAATTAAACTGTACCAGCGAGTAGGAGAAGTGGGGCTCGTCGTAGGGATACGGCGCGATCCAGTTCGCAAAGACCGCCATCGTCACCATGATGAAGACGATGACAGCCCCGATGGCGCCGAGCGGCTTCTCTTTGAAGAGCCGTATCACCAGCCCGGTGGGGCCGCCCCTGGGGCGTACGCGCACGCCTCTCAGCGGAGCGGAATCTCGTGGTGTCGTGCTTTCGATAGCCATGGCTAAGAGTACTTGATCCGTGGATCCAGGACGCCGTACAGCACGTCGATGATCAGGTTGATGAGCACCGTGCCTGTTGCAAAGACGAGGATGATGGTCTGAGCGGGGACGTAGTCTCGCTGCTGGAGAGATTGGAGCAGGTACACGCCCATGCCGGGCAGATTGAATATCTGCTCGATGATAACAGTGCCTCCGAGCAGGAACGGAATCTGTAGCCCGATGAGCGACAGCACAGGGATGAGCGCGTTGCGGATCGCGTGGCGGTACCAGATCGTCCGTTGGGGCAAACCTTTCGCCCACGCCGTGCGGATGTAGTCCTGCCGAACCACTTCCAGCAGCATCGCCCGGGTCATGCGGATCGTCCCGCCCATGAGCGGTATGCCGACGATGACCCCGGGCAGCACCATCACGCTCAGATTCGCTATCGGATCCTCCGTGAACGGCACGTAGCTGAGTGGCGGTGCCCAGCCCCAGAACAACGCCGGGAGCGTTACCACGATGGTGCCGATCCACAGGATGGGCACCGCAACGAGGCCTATGGAGACGGAGCGAAGGGAGTAGTCTATCCAGCTGTCCTGCCGGACGGCGGTTATGATGCCGACGGGAATCGATACCACCGTGCTTACCACCAGCGCAACGATGCCAAGCTCCAGCGTTACGGGGAACCGTCTCCCGAGTTCATGGGTTACGGGGCGGTCCGTCCACAGCGAGTCGCCAAGGTCCCCAACGAAGAGACCGCCGAACCATTGGGCGTACTGGACGTAGAACGGCTTATTGAGGCCGAGCGATTCGAAAATCTCGTCACGATTTGCTATCTGACCGAAGTCCGCGATCATCAGGTCTACGATGTCCCCAGGGATGAGGCGTAGCATAAGGAAGCTGATCACGCTCACGACGAATAGCGTGAGAATGGCCAGCAACAGGCGGCGTAGAACGAATCGATACAAGGCTGCTCGGCTCCCTGGCTCCTCTGGACATCGAGAGAACAGTCAATGACGGGAGTCTACGTCGTAGACGAAAGCAGAATCAAATCCGGTAGGCTTGGAAGGTGCGCCCTCGACCAGATTGGCGCGGTGCAGGTGTTCTTCGTGACAGAATCGATGATAGAGGCGGTGGGGCTCACCAAACGCTATGGGAGTTTCACCGCCATCAGCGGCGTTACCTTCTCAGTACGTAGAGGCGAGACCGTTGGCCTGCTCGGAACGAACGGCTCCGGCAAGACCACGACGATGCGCATCCTGACCGGATATATGCCGCCGAGCTCAGGAACGATCCGCGTGGCGGGCCATGACCTCGCAACCGAATCGCTGGAGGCACGGCGGCACATCGGCTATCTGCCCGAATCCGTGCCGCTCTACGCAGACATGACGGTTCTGGCATCGCTGCGCTTCTTTGGCCGCATACGTTCGATGGACGCCCCAAGCCTCGAACGAGGACTTGACCGCGTCCTCGGTACGTTCGGGCTGGGCGATTACCGCGATTCGCTCGTGAGTAAACTATCCAGGGGATACCGCCAGCGGCTCGGACTCGCACAGGCCGTGCTGCACGAACCGGAGGTGCTCATACTGGACGAACCCACCGTGAGCATAGACCCCATCCAGGTGGTGGATGCGCGAGAACTCATCAGACGCCTCGGTGAGCAGCACACCGTGCTGTTGAGCACTCATCAACTCTCTGAAGCAAGCAGCCTCTGCGAACGCGTCATCATCCTGCACGATGGCGCGGTGGCGGCGGAAGGACGCCCCCACGAGATAGCCGAAAGTCTGCGCGATTCACGGGGCGTCCGCGTGGAGGTGCGCGGCCCGTCGGAGCAGGTCGCGGCGGTGTTGGCCGCCGTGCCGTGCATGCGCTCAGTCAGCCCTGCCGTTCACGTCGAGGAAGGCGTGTACGCCTACGAGGCTGTCGCCTTGCCCGGGTCGGATCTGCGCGAGGCCGTCGCCACCGCGTTGGCGGAAGCGGGCCTCGGGTTGCGCTTGCTCACGCGATCCTCAATCGATCTTGAGGAGATATTCCTCCAGGTCACCCGCGACGGGACTCGTGAAGGGGAAGGGGAGGAAGGCAGTGCGTAACGCGCTCATCCTTGCCTGGAAGGAGACACGCACCTACTACGCCTCGCCCATGGCCTACGTCGTGAGCGCTGCGTTCGTGGCGCTCACCGGCTACTTCTTTGTCGCCAGCATCTCAAAGCCGCTGCCCGAGGCTTCCATTCGTGGCGTGCTCACGCCCATCACGTTTGCGCTCGTCCTCTGGGCCCCCATCGCCAGCATGCGCCTCCTGGCCGAGGAGCAGAAGCTCGGAACGTTGGAACTGCTGCTCACCGCCCCCTTCCGTGACTGGGAGATCGTAGTCGGTAAGTTCTGCGCGCTGGCCGCCATGCTGCTTGGCATCGTCGTTCCGATGCTGGTCTACGCGGGGCTGCTGTTCTGGTATGCAACGCCGGACGCAGGCCCGCTGTTCTCCGGCTATCTCGGCCTGCTGCTCTACGGTTCAGCGGCGGCATCGCTTGGGCTGTTCGCCTCCTCGCTCACGAGTAACCAGATCGTTGCAGGCGTCACGGCTGCCGTGGCGCTGCTGTTCCTGACTCTCGCGAGTCAGGCCGCAGGCCTCGTCTCCGGCGCGCCCTCTGCGCTCCTTGCTGGCATCTCGCTGCCCGCCCACTACACGCCTTTCGTGGCGGGAGTCATCGAGATACGGAGTGTGGTCTACTTCCTCACGTTCATCGCGCTGTTCCTCTTCCTCACCATCCTCAGCCTAGAGTCGAGAAGATGGCGCTGACGCAGCGCGACTGCGGAGCGCGGCAGTGATCAGCCCGTTGCTCCACAGGCTGAAGGGATGGGGCCCGTTGCTGGCAGGGCTTGGCAGCATCGGGGCGATAGGCGGGCTGCTGCTCATCGTGTGGGCGCCTGAGTTGCGCGTCTTCGCCATCCCGACGCTTACCGTAGCGGGCCTGTTGCTCGTCCTTGCCGCTGCCGCGTCACTCGGTTACGTCGTAGACGCCGTCACGGGCCGCAGAGGGCAGCTGTCGTGGGTGACCCTTGCCAGCGTTGCCTCGGTCATCGCCATCGTCGTTGTGCTCAACGTGATCGCCTCGGTTACCGACGCAACTTGGGACCTCACCGCGACGAACCAGTTCGAGCTGTCGCCTCAGACAACCCAGGTCCTCGCCGCGCTGCGGGAGGACGTAGACGTAACCGGATTCGTGATAACGACTGACGAGGACGACCTCCGCTATCAGGCCACGGCGGAAGGCTTCCTCCGGCAGTTCGCAAAGCACGCCGGAAGCCGCCTTTCCTACCGGTTCATCGACCCGGAGTTGGAGCCGTCCACGGCGCGCGAGCTTGGCGTAACCGGCGCGCCCGCGTTGCTGTTCACATCGCCTGCCACCGGCGTCCGGGCGTCCATAGAATCCGGTAATTTCTCCGAGCAGGACTTGCTCACGGCCATCCTTCGGGTTACGGGCGAACGCCGGCACGTGGTGTACTTCATCAGCGGCCACGGCGAACGCAGCATCTCCGACCTGCGCTCCACGGGCGACGGGCTCGGACTGGCCGCCGCCGGTCTGCGCGCCGACGGCTACGAAGTCCGTACGCTCGATCTCGCGGCGCGTGGAGGCGTGCCTGAGGACGCTTCCCTCATCGTCATCGCTGCGCCCCGCACGCGCCTGGACGCGGAGGAAGAGGGCCTCATCACGCAGTGGCTGGCCGACGATGGACGTGCGCTGTTCCTGCTCGACGCCTCCTCGGACGTGCGGGAAGCCTCGAGCGGGCTGCTCGCGGCATGGGGCCTCGAAATCGTCGAGGGGACGATCGTTGACCCTGAACGCTCCGTCACCGGAGATGCGCGAACCCTTACTCCTCACCGTGACCAGTACTACGGACAGACCTCGATCACGGAAGGAGGGGTCATCATCGAACTGCTGGGTTCGACGTTGTTCCCAGGTGCCACCGCGCTGCGCCCCTCCGGCGAGGTCGCCTCGCGCATCGAGCGCGACGAGCCAGTCCCCGTGCGATTCGAGCCGCTCATAACCACCTCCGCCGCGTCATGGGTGGCGGAAGGCTTGGACGACCAAGCCCCGGACGCCGGCGCGTCCGGGCCGCACAGCATCCACCTTGCCGTTCAGGCGTCATCATCGGTCACGGGGGGCCTGACGGAAGCATTCGACCCGGCGGTGGTCCGGACGACGTTTGCCGTTATCGGCGATGCGGACTTCGCCAGCAACCGCCACTTCAACGACCTCAGCAATGCCGACCTCTTCCTGAATACGGTCAACTGGCTGCTGGAGGACGAGGCGCTCATATCCGTACGCTCCAAGCAGGAGGTGTTCCGTCCGTTGGTCCTCACCTCCCCGGAGTTCGACCTCGTGCGGTACGTCAGTTGGTTCCTGCTCCCTGCACTCATTGCCGGCATCGGAGTCGTCGCGTGGTGGCGGCGGCGGTAGAAGGAACCTCCGTGCGATGAAGAGCGCCCTCGTCAGGCTTGCCGTCTTGCTGCTCATCGCGGTCGTGATGGTTGCGGCGTGGGCCGTCTGGTTCCGCGCAGGAGACCAACCAGCCGTTGCTCCGCCCTCGTCTCGCCTCTACGCCGCTGAGCAGGACCTCATCACTAGCCTTGCACTACGGACGGAGGACGATTCGGCGGCGTTCGCCCGCAGGGATGGCGTATGGTACTTCACCGACGAGCCGCTGCTGCCCGTGAACCTTGACCGCTGGGGAGGAGTGGTGCTGCTGCTGTCCGGCCCGGACGTGGACAGGCTCCTGCCGGAACCTGGAACGCCCGCTGATTTCGGGCTGGACGCGCCCACGACGATACGCATCGGTCTGGCCGACGGGAACCGAGTCGGCGTCAGCCTCGGCAGCAAAACGCCGGACGAACGCTACTACTACGCGCAGGTCGATGGAAGGCAGGGCATGGCGCTTGTCAATGCCCCGTGGGGTGATGTGCTCAGGCGTCTCGTCACCGATCCTCCGAGGCCCTATTGGCACTACCGCATCGACCCCGCGCTCGTCAGACTCTTCGAGGTCGAGAGCGCGGAGGGCATCGTAACCTTCCTCCTGGGGCTTGCCGACACGGATGGCCAGCCATCGGCGCGCATAGTGACTGCGGACAACGCGCGAGACCTCGATGCAGCCGAGCGCACCGCCGTGCTGGAGGTCGTCGGCGGGCCTGATGCCTTCAACCTCCGCTCGTGGCCGGATGGCAGCTCGCCTGCTGACCTTGGTCTGAAACCTCCGCGCGCCATGATCCGCCTCAGCTATGAACTCGCTGATCCCCTTGAGGACAAGACCGTGGAAAGCGCCGTTTACGTGATCGGGGGAGTGGCGCCTGGCGGAGGCTACTACGCTGCCACTGCCGACTCACCCTTCCTGATTGTCATCGACGAGGCTTGGGTGGCCGAGGCGCTCGGCCTCATTCGCCTTGCGGCTGGATAGCATTCGAGCCCACCCGCAGGCAGGCCGCCCAATGGCCGGGGCTCGTCTCCTCCAGCGCCGGAACGGTTACACGGCATTCGTCCATCGCAACAGGGCACCGTGTGTGGAACACACAGCCGGAGGGAGGGTTCTGCGGGCTTGGGATGTCGCCCTGCAGCACGATGCGCTCGCGCCGTTCCTCTACGGACGGGTCGGGCACCGGCACAGCGGAGAGCAGAGCTTTCGTGTAGGGATGCTGTGGGTCTTCGTAGAGTTCGTCGCAGGGGGAGATCTCCATCAGTTTCCCCAGATACATAACTGCGACGCGGTCAGAGATATGCCGCACGACGGACAAGTCGTGCGCGATGAGCAGGTACGTGAGGCCGAATTGCTCCTGCAACTCCTGTAGTAGGTTGATGATCTGCGCCTGAATCGAAACGTCCAGTGCAGACACCGGCTCGTCCGCAACGATGAAATCAGGCTCGGCGGCGATCGCTCGGGCGATGCCTATCCGCTGCCGCTGGCCCCCGGAGAACTCGTGCGGGAAGCGGTCGGCCATGTACGGATTGAGGCCCACTATCCTCAGGAGCTCCTCTATCCGCTCGCGCAGCTCAGTCTTGTTCGCTACCAGCCGATGGACGCTGATGGGCTCCGCTATGATGCCCCCCGCCGTCATCCTCGGACTCAGCGAAGAGTAGGGGTCCTGGAAGATGGCGTTGATGCGTCTCCGCGTTGCGCGGAGCTCCGACGACCGCAGCGAGCTCAGCTCGACCCCGTCGAACTTCACCTGTCCTTCCGTCTGGCGGTGGAGCTGAAGGATGCACCGGCCCAACGTACTCTTCCCGGAGCCGCTCTCGCCCACCAGCCCGAGCGTCTCGCCGCGCTGAATCGTCAGCGATACGTCGTCAACGGCCTTCACCTCACCGATGCGGCGTTTGAGCACAACCCCGGACGTTACCGGGAAGTACTTCTTGACCCGTTCGATCTCGACCAGCGGCCCCGGGTTGGAGAGCGTGTCGTTAGCCATCAGCGCGTCCTGCCCCCCGGCACAGTGGCTTCGGTGTCCGCGGCCCAGCACGCCACGCGGTGCCCGCCGTCCCCGCCCCGCAGAGGGAGGACGTCCGGCACATCGTCGGCGCACCGCTCGATAGCGTCGGCGCACCGATCCCGGAAAGCGCACCCCTCCGGCAGATTGCTCAGATCCGGTGGCATGCCCTCGATGGGCACCAGCCGGTGACCCTTCGGTTTATCCAGCCGGGGAACCGACGCCAGCAGCCCTCTCGTGTACGGATGGCGCGGGTCGTCGAACACCTCGTGCAGCGTACCGCGCTCCACGATGCGCCCTGCGTACATGACGTTGATGCGGTCGACGTAGCGCGCCACCACGCCCAGGTTGTGCGTGATGATGATGACCGCGATGCCCAGCTCCCGCTGCACCTTCTGGATGAGCTCCAGAATCTGCGCCTGAATGGTCACGTCCAGCGCGGTCGTGGGCTCGTCGGCGATGAGCAACTTGGGATTGCAGCTCAGCGCCATCGCGATCATTACCCGCTGGCGCATGCCGCCGGAGAACTCATGCGGATAGGCGTCGAGCCTCTTGTCCGCGTCCGAGATACCCACGAGCGTGAGCAACTCGATAGCGCGTGCGTCGGCGGCAGCGTTATCCAGACCCAGGTGAGTCTGCACCGCCTCCGTCAGTTGGCGCCCTATCGTCAGCACCGGGTTCAGAGAGGTCATCGGCTCCTGGAAGACCATCCCGATGCGGTTGCCTCGGATATCGCGCATCGACTTCTCATCCTGCGCGAGCAGATCCTCGTTCATAAAGCGGATGCTCCCGCTCACGATACGGCCCGGCGGGCTGGGGATGAGGCGCATGATGGAGAGCGCGGTGATGCTCTTGCCGCAGCCGCTCTCGCCCACCAGCGCGAGCGCCTCCCCTTCCTCGATGTCGAACGTGATGCCGTCGACGGCTTTCACCACGCCCCCTGGAGTGAAGAAGTGCGTACGAAGATTGTTTACTTCCAGCAACGTGCTCATCGTGAAACGCAGCCTATCACACACAGGCTGGGCGGGAACGGGGCGGACGCGCCTGACCCAAATGTGTAAACTGCGGCTCATACGGACTGGCCCGGAGGTGAGCGTTGGCACAGATCGTTCTTGGCATGGCGTCCTCCCACGCTCCGCAGCTGGAGATGCCGCCTGAAACATGGCGGGTCTACGGAGACCGTGGCCGCACGCAACAGGTTCATTGGTTCGAGGGTAAGACCTACTCTTTCGGAGAACTCGCGGAGCTCCGGGCGGGGGATCACTTTGAGAGAGAGTGCACTGACGAGAAGTTCAAGACCCGCTGGGATGCGTGCCAGACCGCTATCACGCACCTTGGCCAGACACTGGCGCAGGTTGCCCCCGACGTTTGCATCATCCTCGGCGACGATCAGAAAGAGACGTTCAACGACGAGAACATGCCCGCGCTGGCCATCTACTACGGGGACGGCGTGGACGACGCTCCTAACCCCGGAGGCGCTCGCGGCTCCCTCAGCGACCCAGCGTTCGCAAAGCGGCCAGCCGCCCGGGTAACGCATCCGACCGACGCGGCGCTCGGTGAGTATCTCATCGAGACCTTCATCGAGAACGAGTTCGACGTCGCCCGATCGAACAAACTCCCGGTTGGGCGCGACGACGGGGCCATCGGCCACGCCTTCTACTACGTCTACCGGCGGCTGATGAACAACACAGTGACCCCCAACGTGCCGGTGCTGGTCAACACCTATTACCCGCCGAACACGCCCACGGCGAACCGCTGCTACCGGTTCGGCCAGACCCTCCGTAAGGCGATCGAGGAGTGGGACACCGATAAGCGCGTCGCGATCTTCGCATCGGGCGGCTTGAGTCACACCGTCATCGAAGAGGACATGGACGCGAGGATCATCGACGGTCTGAAGCACGACGATGTCACGAAACTCACCGACTACCCCGACGTGCGCTTCCGTGCTGGAACCTCGGAGATCAAGAACTGGATCGCGCTTGCGGGCGCGATGTCGAAGAGCGACCTCACGATGAACCTCGTGGACTACGTTCCCTGCTACCGGACAGAGGCGGGGAACGGCTGCGCCATGGGATTCGCTGAATGGGCCTAGCGATGGGCTTCTGTCAACCTCGATAGCGGAAAATCGATAACAGACATTGCAGGAGGATGAACCAATGGTTACCAAGCCCAAGCTTCGACTCAGCTTCATGACGTCCGTCAGCGACCGGGTCGCGCCGTTGGTCGACGGACAGGTACAGCCCGAGGGCATCGAGTTGATACACAGCCACGGCGGGATGTCTGAAGGCGCATGGCGCCACCTGAACTTTCACGAGTTTCAGGTTCACGAGCTGTCGATCTCCTCGTACTTGATCTCGCGAGAGCAGGGCGCGGACTGGGTCGCGATACCCGTGTTCCCGCACCGCAGCTTCATGCACATGAACCTGCACTACCACACGGACTCCGGCATCGAGAAGCCCATCGACGTAGTCGGCAAGCGGATCGGCGTCGGGGAGTATCAGCAGACAGCGGCGCTGTGGATGCGCGGTATCATGGAGCACGACCACGGCGTCTCCCAGTACAAGGTCGACTGGTTCATGGAGCGGTCGGAAGAGATGAGCCACGGCGGCGCAACAGGCTTCAAGCCGCAGGAAGGCATCTCGTTCCAGCGGATACCCGAGGATGAGAGCCTTTCGTCGATGCTGCTGGCCCATAAGCTCGACATCGCGTCGGTGAATCCGGCAGCCGTTGCCGAGCCCGGCGGGCAGGGCCCGAACCTGGTCGACCGCTCATGGCGGATACAAGGCCAGGGTGATCTGAGCAAGATCAAACCCCTGTTCCCGGACCGGATTGCCGAGGGGACGCGGTACTTCAAGGAGCACGGGTTCATCCCGGCGAACCACACGTACGTGATCAGCGGCGATGTAAACCGTGAGCACCCGTGGGTGGCCCTGAATCTGTACAACGCCTTTGTTCAGGCCAAGGAGATGGCAACGCGGACGCTGCGCCAGCGGATGCCTACTGACCTGGTCTTCGGGCAGGAGTACATGCGGCAGACGCGCGCGACGTTCGGCGACGACCCGTACCCCTACGGCGTGAAGGCCAACGAGGCGACGCTGAACACGCTTATCGACTACTCCCACGAGCAGGGGCTGACGAAAAAGCGAGCCAACATCGAAGAGCTGTTCGCGCCCATCACCCTCAGCCTCTGAGGAGGCAAGGGCAGGCCCTCCCCCCTCGTATCCCTTTCCCAGTCAGCGGGAGGAGGGCTAGCTGCCCTCGGGTGTCACGGTAACCCCGATACCCAGAAGCGAAGTGACAAGCCCATAGACGATGGCTACGGGAATGGCTGCGATGAGAACCACGAAGAACGCTCTCAAGGTGGAGTTGTAGTCCAGGCTCTGGCGGACAGCGACTACCATAGCCGCCCACTGCCAGAAGAACACCACCAAAGTGATAAGCCCGCCCGCTGGCAGGAAGACCAGGATGCTTAGAATCCCCGGGGTCTGGGCAAACCCGGTGCCCCGGGCCAGTTGTCCCCAGTCCGCGTTGGTTTCAGAAGTTCTCAGGATGGTGCTTCCGATGATCCAGATCCCCAACGCCCACACTGCCCAAAGCAGCACTCCACGGACTACGCCGAAACCCAGCCCTTGGAGTATGTCGTTTTCGCTTCCCAACACGCCGCCGATGCCGGTGGCGATGGCCACGATGATCACCACCGCCAGCGCCTGCAGGGTGGCGCCTCGGTCATGCTCCACATCCTCGAAAGTGCCAGCGTTCAAGCGGGCGGCGCCCAGCATTCTTCTTAGCATCTGGCCTCCTGACGTGCCCCTGCTTGCGGGCGATGTAGTCGGGTCACATTCTGTACTCTAGGAATACCACGTCGCGCCTGGCGATGGTGCCAGTTTCAGTGACTGGTATCGCCGGGTGTTGAGTTGTCGACGGGCTCTGTGCTTCAGCAGGGTTAGCAGCAACCGGTCAAACCGTCAGCTCCGAACGTGCGACCCTCTCCTGTGCAGTTCCCGTCTCCCTTGCTAGCCTGGCAGGCGGAGCACGGCATAAGGCACGCTCTCATTGACAGGAAGTGCGGGAAGGCGTAAAAACGCATCCAGAAGTCGGCGTGCGCCGCTGAATGTTGCGCATTAGCGCTGCGTCTTTCGGGAGGAAGATATGGCCACTGGGCGAATACTCCGAGCCTTCGTGCTCTTGACTGCCTCGTTTACCGCTCTAACCTTGCTTGCTGCGTGCTCGTCCGATGAGCCGGAACCCACGCCGACAAGCCCTCCCGCGCCCGCCGCTACCACGGCCCCCGCTGCTACTACGGCGCCCGCCGCTACTACGGCGCCCGCCGCTACCATGGCGCCCGCCGCTACCATGGCGCCCGCCGCTACCATGGCGCCTGAGGCTACCATGGCGCCTGAGGGGCAGTACGGCGGTACGCTCTCCTACTGGATTCGCAGCACCCCGCCCGGATGGGATCCGTGGGGCCGTACACGCTTCTGGGATCCCACTCGCAAGATAGCTGAGATGGTGTTCAACCCGCTCTACTCCCCCGGCCCGCAGGTGGGCGACAGCTGCACCCTGGAGTTGGAGCCGGAGATCGCCGAGAGTTGGTCGTACATCGAGCCGACCGTACTGGAGATCAAACTCAAGCAGGGCGTCATGTGGCACGACAAGCCCCCGCTTAACGGCAGAGAGCTGACCGCTGACGATGTCGTCTACACGTTCAACGAACGGTTCGCGAAAGGCCTCGCCGGTGACGCCTACGTAGGGCAGGTCTTCTACGACTCCGCCGAGAAGGTGGACAAGTACACGGTGCACATCAACCTGAAGGAGGCGTTCGATTTCATCAACGGTATGCCGTCCGGCAACCGCCAGGGCTGGATCGTGGCCGAGGAAGCATCCGACGACGACGACCTCGAGAACCCCGACGCCTCATGGATCGGCACCGGGCCGTTCACGTTCGAGGAGTACCAGACCGGCACCAAGGTGGTGTTCGCGCGCAACCCCAACTACTTCAAGGAAGGGTTGCCGTACGCCGATGCCGTTGAGGCTCACATCATCCCGGACGCCGCCACCCGTCTCGCGGCGCTGCGCTCAAACCAGATCAACATCTTCCCGGCAGCGGGCCCCCGCGTACTCGAAGAGATAGGCCGCACCAACCCGGACTACTACGTGAAGTCCTGCCCCAGCCTCTTCCACATGGAGATCAGGATGCGGTTGGACAAGGAGCCCTGGAACAACGTGCTCGTCCGCCGTGCGGTATCCATGGCGCTTGACCGCGATGCCATCATCGCACTCGCCCTCCGCGGCGACGGCCAGGCCGTTCTGCAGGGCTGGCCGCTCGACCCCGAGGCGCTCAAAATCGGGGACTTCCCGGAGGACGTGCAGCCGTACATGCAGTACAACCCCGATATGGCCAAGCAGTTGCTCGCCGAGGCCGGCTATCCGGACGGCTTCAGCACCAAGGTGCTCTGGACGCAGAGCTACGGCGAGCCGTGGCAAGGCGTGGCAGTGACGCTCCTCACCATGCTCCGCGCGGTGGGTATCGACGCCGAATTCGACATCCAGGAGTACGGTGTGTTCGCCGGCATGGGCACCGGCCTGACCTACGACGATCTGTACTTCGGCTGGACCAACAGCTTTGACTTCAATGACCTCGCTTCCACCTACTACTGGAGCGACCTCAACCCGCCCAACACGCTGAGCCTGGCGCCGGACGCGGCGCTCGACGCGCTCGTCAAGCGGCTGTGGGCCGCGGACACCGCAACGAGACCCGAAGTGCTCAGAGAGTTGCAGGTCTACGTTGCGAACCAGTCCTACCGCATAACCAGCCCCGTCTGGGGCAACGGCATCGTCGCCCGGCCTGAGGTCGAGAACGTAGGATGGCGCGGCACCAACAAGATGTACCACCGGATATTCGAGAACGCCTGGCTCAGCGACCAGTAGCCGTGCGTAAGTTCGACTGATGAGAGAGGCCCCGGACACGTCCGGGGCCTCTTTGTATGCCGCGTCCTTTACATAATCGTTACAGCGGCGCAATAGCCGCGTAACAATTGCGTAATCCCTACGCAACACCCGCCTTGTACAGTGAGTGGCATCTCATATTCAGAGGTGTCGCAATGCTCAGACACTTGTCCCGCAAAGGTCTCGTTATGCTACTGGGGACGATGATCTTCCTCACTAGCTTCGGCGTTGCCCTCGCTGTCGACCCTGGTGGCGCTGCTACGCTGGCGGATGACCCGACCGCCCCAGTCAACTTTGCCTGGGTGCTGGTTGCCGGTGCGCTCGTCTTCTTCATGCAGGCGGGCTTCGCGTTTCTCGGCGCCGGACTCATCCGGTCCAAGAATACGGTCAACTATCTGACCAAGAGCTTCATGGACTTTGCGATGGCATCGCTGTCGTTCTGGGCATTCGGCTTTGCGCTGATGTTCGGCGGCTCGATCGCCGGAGGTCTCCTCGGTTCTGACGGCTTCTTCCTCATCAATGACGCATACGACGTCAACACGATCTTGCTCTGGGCCTTCCAGATGATGTTCGCGGGCACGGCTGCCACCATCGTGGCCGGCGCAGTCGCTGAACGCATGAAGATCACCGCCTACCTGGCGTACGCGTTCCTGATCGTCGCAATCATCTACCCGATATACGGTCACTGGGTCTGGGGCGGCGGCTGGCTGAGCGCCATGGACACGCCCGCTGTCGACTTCGCAGGCTCCGGTGTCGTGCACGCGATCGGCGGACTGGCCGCGCTCGCCGGCGCGATCATGGTTGGCCCCCGCATCGGCCGCTTCAACGCCGACGGCACTGCCAACGAGATTCCCGGTCACAACATGGTCTACGTCGTCATAGGCACGTTCATCCTGTTCTTCGGATGGTTCGGATTCAACGCAGGCAGCACGCTCGCCGCGACGGAGCTGCGGATTTCGGTCGTATTCGCTAACACGCTGCTTGCAGGTGCTGCAGGCGCGGTAGCCGCCATGTACTACGGCTTCGTTCGGACGGGCAAGGCGGACATCGGCAAATCAACGAACGGCGCGCTTGCCGGGCTCGTCGCTATCACCGCTCCCTGTGCCTGGGTTGCTCCCTGGGCGGCGGTCGTCATCGGCATCATTGGCGCATTCGTCATGCTTGGCGCAACCAACGTGCTGCTCAAGTTCAAGGTTGACGACGTGGTCGGTGCGTTCCCCGTTCACGGCGCAACCGGCATCTGGGGTGTCCTCTCCGTAGGGATCTTCGCCGACGGAACCTACGGCAACTACACCACAGACAGCCCCTACATCACTGGCCTCATCTATGGCGAGACGGCCCAGTTCATCTCGCAGCTGATCTCGGTCGGAGCAGTCATCATCTGGGGCTTCGGTGGTGCGCTCATCGTGTTCGCCCTCATCAAGTACACGATCGGACTCCGTGCCTCTCGTGAAGAGGAACTGGAAGGGCTCGACATCTCCGAGCACGGCACCTTCGCCTACCCCGCAGAGGTTGTGCTGCCGACCGCCTAGCGGGCAGAAGAGACGACGCCTGTGGGAGGGGGCTGGATGCGGCACCCGGTCCCCTCTCATAGGCGCTACGGTCCGCATCGACGCCGGAGTGGTGCCTCCCATCAGGGAGCGGAACGCCCACTCCGGCGTCCTGCGTTCAGGTTGCGCTGGTCTCGCCAACGAACTGAAAGGATGTAACACACCCGCAACATATGCGTAACGGGTCTGCAATATCTCCCCTTCAGAATGGTCTTATCAAATCCGTTCCAGGGAGCGCCTAAGAGATGGAAGCAATCTTCGCAGCAGTAGCATTCGGTGGACTCTTCACCATGTGGGTAGTCATCCCCTCCTTCGTCAAGCGTCAACAGGGTGCGAAGGCTGAGGCGCAGGACTAACAGCCGCTCTCTCTGGAGCAAAAGAAGCACGATAGAGGGCTCGCCGCAAGCGAGCCCTCTCTTTTGTCCGTTCCGATGCGAACCCTGACAGCCGGAAGCACGCCTGTGGGAGAGGGTGCGGGACGCGACACTCGATCCTCTTCGCAGGCGCTGCGGCCACCATCGATGCCGGAGTGGCGCTCCTCATCAGGCTGGAAGGATGTAACAGACTCGCAACATATGCGTAACGGGTCTGCAATATCTCCCCTTCAGAATGGTCTTATCAAATCCGTTCCAGGAGCGCCTAAGAGATGGAAGCAATCTTCGCAGCAGTAGCATTCGGTGGACTCTTCACCATGTGGGTTGTCGTCCCCTCCTTCGTCAAGCGTCAACAGAGTGCGAAGGCTGAGGCGCAGGACTAACAGTCGCTCTCCCCACAGTACGAAAGTGAAAAAGGGGCTCGCTTCCTGGCGAGCCCTCTCTCTTTGTCCGTTCCGATGCTGCGTAAGCGGGAGACGCGCGGGCTTGCGCCAATCACTCCCCGGAGCCGCCGCTCGACCGCTCCGCCGCGGACAGATCTACCGGCTGGCCGTGCGGCGTGTTGAGGTAGGCTTGGCGCCATGCGTCCTGGCGGTCGGCAACGCCCTCCTCCGTCAGCAGGCCCTTCCCTACGCAGAGCCGTTCGAGCGCGCGTACCCAATGTTCGTAGTACGTATCGCCGAGGTCGGGGTCGCCCTGATGTTGCGCGGCGCGTATCTCCTCGCTCAGCGTTGCGGCCCACTCCTCCCACGTAAAGCGTCCGTCCCCCGAGAGCCGCACCGCAAGCGCGAACGCCGCAGCCTGCCACGGCGCGCTGAACACCGGACCGTCCTCGTCGCGAGGGATACCCGAAAGGGCGCGCAGATCTGCCTGCTGCTCCATCACTCCTCCGGCTCCAGGTAGTCCTCCCACATGTCGACGTACACCGCGCTCTTGGCGTTGGCCGATTCTCCCCACAGCTCGCGCGCCTCGAAACGCACGCTATACAGATGTCGCCCCTCGGTGATGCCCTGCGCGCTCAGATCGGGGAACACCTGCGCGCCGTAATAATCATGGACGACGCCTACGTGGCCGCGTATGTACTGAGGCTCGCGTGTGTGCCCGCGCGGGTGCCGGTTGATGGCGCGGACGCGGTCGCCTGCTGTGAAGCGGGGAGGCGCAGCCGCTGGGTGGAGGTAGTTGGTCGTCATCAGGGGCGCTGCGATGGCGTCCTCCGGGCGCATCACGCGCTGGGCGATCGTGTCGGGAGCAGCGAACTCGGCCTTGCCCGTTTGCAACTCGCTGGGCGTCACGAGGCCCGACTCCACGAGCTGCGTCTCCATGCCTGCCAACCAGTTCTCGTAGTAGGAGTGTCTCAGGTAATCGGCGGGGTGCTGCCGCTCCCGCGCAAAGCGGGACACGTCGCCGTTCCAAAGCCGCAGCCGTCCCACAGCGCGCGCGATGCCGTACACCCGTCCTTCCCAGTCAGCGTGGAAGACAGGCTCCTGCGACTCCGGCTCCGGCTGCACCGGCCCGAATCCGTCCTTGCCGCCGAGGTCGTGAGCGCCGTTCATAGCGTGCCTATTGCCTCAGGCTCCCGCGCCTTCTCGACGCCGACCATGGAGTTGCGCGTCACGAGCTCTGCGAGCTGCTCCTCGCTCCAATCCTCGACGCCATCAGGGCGCTGCGGAAGCACTAGGTACCGCATCTCGGAGGTCGAGTCCCATACGCGAACCTCGACGTCATCCAGAAGCTCCGTGCCGAACTGCGCGAGCACCCCCCGGGGGTCGGCGACCGCCTGCGACCGGTAGGGAGCGGACTTGTACCAGATCGGCGGAAGGCCAAGCATCGGCCACGGGTAGCAGGAGCAGAGCGTACACACGACGAGGTTGTGCGTGTCCTCCGTGTTCTCGATCACGCGCAGTTGCTCGGTCTGCGAGCTTACGTACCCCATCGAGGCGATTGCCGACGTCGCGTCCTCGAGCAGCCAGCGCTTGAAGTCGGGGTCGGTCCACGCCCGCGCCACGACGCTTTTGCCGTTGCTGGGGCCGATCTTGTTCTCGTAGGCGTCGATGAGCGTATCGATCGCTTCCGAGTTCGCAAGGCCCTTCTCCACCAACAGCGATTCGAGCGCCTTCACGCGCAGCTCGACCTCAGAGGGTGGCTCGGTGTGATCGTGGTCGTGGTGGTGGTCGTGTGCGTGATCGTTCGCCATGGCGTTCCTCCTCGCGAGTGGTTCCGGCGCATCGGCGCCCGCTCCATTGGTGGCTCCCCAAGCGCGTAGGTTACACGAAGCCTGCGCGGCAGGGGAGAGCGGTTAGTGGGGAGACAAACGCGTATGCTGCACGCGCACGGAGGACGGCGGTTTGACGCGCGGCGCTTGACTACTTCCACCTTCCCTGCGGAGGGCTGGTTTGACTAGAGTTACGCTCTTATATGAAGGAGCGATGCCCTACGGAGCCGGGACAACAGTAGAATAGCCTCAGCCTGCGAGAAGGTCGTGATAGTCAGTGCTGACACCCATGAATGAGTTCGGCCAACGCCTGGGGCCTGTAGTTCCAGATTGGACTCCACCCGCTCTCCCAAACCGTCAGAGGATGCAAGGCGTCTACTGCACGTTGGAACCGCTGGATCAAGACTCGCACTTGCCAGCTCTGTTCAAGGCCTTTGAAGGCGCTGATGCAGACTGGACATATTTTGCGTATGGCCCATTCAAGAGCGTGGCTGCGTTCCGAGAGTGGGTACAGGCAACATGCCTCGGCGACGATCCAATGTTCTATGCCGTGCTGGAGAACCAGGGAGGGAAACCTGTCGGTATGACCAGCTACCAAAGGATTACACCCCGATCAGGAACGATAGAGGTGGGGCATATCCACTACGGCTCAGCGCTGAAGCGGAGTAGAGCGGCAACGGAGGCGATGTTCCTGATGATGGAGCATGCCTTCTCGTTGGGATACCGACGTTATGAGTGGAAGTGCAACGCGCTGAATGAAGCCTCAGGGGCTGCGGCGCTCAGGCTCGGATTCACGTTCGAAGGCACCTGGCGTCAGGCAACTATCAACAAGGGGCGCAATCGAGATACCCAGTGGTTCTCAGTCATCGATGCTGACTGGCCGCGACTACAACGAGGATTCAGGCGCTGGCTCGATCCTGGGAACTTCGACGGCAATGGCCACCAGCGACGCCGATTGCAGGACTACCTTCAATCCGAGGATTAGCGTGGCGGCCTTGCCTCTGAAGCCTGACGGTCGAGCGGAGGCGGTTAGGGGAGGAGGGCGCGGATGGCCGCGAGGTCTACCGCGCCGGAGCCACGGTGGACGACCACCGCGTCGTCGAAGCCCGCATCCGCCAGCTTCCGCAACCGCGCGGACGCTTCCTCGGGGGCGCACCGCAGATGGAACGCGTTGTCCGAGTCCGCCATCGGTGACGTTGGCGCCGCGAGGTCGAGCGATATGTTCGTAACGATGGCGCGCTGGCCCCCGGCCGCCCGGTAGCTTTCGATGCCGCTGTTGAGGGTGTCGAACCCGGAGAAGAACGCGGACGCGATCCAGCCGTCGAACTCCCTGGCCGCCGCGCCTATCCAGCGAGGCCCTGCCCAACTCCCAATGAGCACCGGCGGCCCGCCCTTCACGGCGTCGGAAGGCCCCAGATGCACACCCTCCACGGTCTCGCCATTCCATAGGCGTTGCATTGTGGCGAGCCCGTTCTCCAACAGCGCCATGCGGTCGTCGAAGTTTTGCTGAACCGCCTCGAAATCGCCCCTGGTAGAACCGGAGCCTACGCCCAGCAGCAGCCGCCCCTCACAGAGAAGCTGAGCCGTAAGGACGCGCTGCGCCAGCTCCACCGGATGACGCAACGGCACCTGCAGGATGCCGATGCCGACCTCGATGCGCTCGGTGGCTGCCGCTGCGACGGATGCGCCGATGAGCGGATCCAGCGACATGCGCCCGCGCCCGATTGAATCGAAGAACCAGACACTATCGAGGCCGTGCTCCTCCGCGGCGTGAGCGCCTTGCGATACGACGTCGCCTGCCGGCTCCCCGGCGTCGATTGGCAGGACTATCCCCAGTCTCATAACGCGCTCCTACGGCAGCAGCGGCCACTCTCTGACCAGTCGTCCCTTACCCTGAATGCTGAAGCTGCGACCGAGCTTGGATGCGATGGACCACAGCATCGCGGGATTGCTCGCCACGACGGGTACTCCGAATTCGCTCTCCATCTCGTCGATAACATCGAGCGGATTGAGCACCGCCCCCTGGAAGTAGAGGGCCTCGACGTCGCCTGCTGCCGCCACCGCCCCGCGAGCCATATCGAAAACGACGCTCGAATCGAGGTCGACCGCCTGCTGCTCGCTGGTGAACCCAAGGTCGGCGAGCGTGAGATCGAATCCCTCGGCGGCAAGGTGCGTCGTGATCAGAGAGTTCATCGCGCTGTCGAACGGCATCAGCAGGAGGATGCGGTTCGCCCCGTAGGCCCGCAGAGCCTGCGCCCCAGCCTCGAGCGCCATGGTGAAGGGCACGTCCAGCGTCTCCGCCAGCCGCTTGCGCAGTCCGGGGTTCTGCACCTCCACCGGCGCGCCCGGCACGATGACGCCCTCCCAACCGGCGTCGCGCGTCATCGACGCCACGCGCTCGACGATAGCATCAGCGCGCCCCGCGAAGTCGGTGAGCGCGCTCTGCATGACGCCAAGGTCCTGCATATCGAGGTCGATTCCATCGGGAATCATCGCGCTGAAATGGTCATAGTGGCTTCGCCCCGCCCCGGGCTTGATGAAACCGATTTTCAGATCGTTGCTGTCGGCCATTGGAATACCTCCCGCGTTGAGACGCCCGCGCCCGGATATCTCGCTGATTGGCGCGTCACCGGCAACTATACGTCGTACTGGTGAGCGTGAGGGAGTATGGTACGCCTATTAGGAATCCAGGGCATGGTGAGGCAACAGATGGCTATCGAAAGAGAGTCCGTAGGGCAGATGGAAGTGATCGGGTTCGAGACGCCGGAGTTGGGGAGCCTGCCGAAGGTGAGTTCCCACATCGCCCAGAGCGATATCCTGAGCGTGGTGATTCAGGTCGTCAGTAAGGACGGCGGCGAGACGAACCTGCACGCCCACTCCGGACAGGACGCGGTCTGGTTCGTTCTCGCAGGGCGAGCCAAGTTCTACGGGAAGGATGACGAGGTCGTGGAACTGGGCCCCAAGGACGCACTGTTCATACCGAAAGGCGTACCGTACTGGTTCGAATCGTCCAGCGATGAGCCGCTGGAGATCATGCGCAACGCCGCCACCGATGCGAACATCCAGAACCGGCGCGTCAACTACGAAGCGCTGCGCGACCGCCAGCAGGACGGACGGCACGAGGACAGCGTCTACGTGAACTCGTAGGGAGCCTGGCAGGGCGGTGCGCTCCGCCCGATACCGACGCGATTTCCCATGGAGGGACCAACCGGTGAGCGACGTTCCGTTTCAAGATATGCTCCCTGGCAACCACTGCTGGGGCTGCGGCCCTGACGCCAGGGATGGGCTGCGCATCAGAAGTTTCTGGGATGGCGATGAGACCACCTGCACGTGGACGCCCCGCCCGGAGTTCGCGGCAGGCCCCAGGCACCTCCTCTTCGGAGGCACCATCGGCAGCGTCATAGACTGCCATAGCATCTGGACCGCGATCGCGGAGACGTACAAGACCGAGGCGCGTGAGATAGGCACGGGTTCCGTCATCTGGTACGCCACCGCCTCGCTGCACGTTACCTATCGGAAACCGACGCCTATAGACCAACCCTTGACGATGAGAGCCAGGGTCACGGAGCTCGGCGCTCGCAAGGCGCTCATCAGCTGCTCGCTCGTCTCCGGTGGCGTGGAGACCGCGTCGGGGGAGATGGTAGCGGTCAGGGTCCCTGAAGAGTGGTTCCGGAAGGCTGAATAGGAACGCTGGAGTTAGGAGGGAACGTATGGCTGATGAGGTGAAAGTAACGGGGCTCGTCGAACGCCCCATGGAGCTGGCCTACGCAGACTTGTCAGCGATGCCGGGCCAGATCGCCGACGTCTCAGCGCTGGCGCCCGGACGCGAGGGCGTGGCGGTGCGCTTCTCCGCCATCCTCGACGCGGCAGGACTCAGAGACGGCGCGCAGTTCGTCACCCTCGAAGCAGAGGGCGGTTTTGCCGCCAGCATCCCGCTCGCGCCGGTCGCCGATCAGGCCGTCATCATCTACGGCCTCAGTGGCGCTCCACTGCCGGAGGACAAGGGAGGCCCGTTGCGCTTCCTGATTCCGAATCCCGCAGCGTGCGGCACAGCCGAGGTTGACCAGTGCGCGAATGTGAAGTGGTTGAGAAGCATCGAGTTGAGCGCCGAGCGCGGCAGGGACGTTCGTCCAAGTACGAAGCGCGCCCATGCAGCGCTCCACGAGGCTGAAGAGAACGCGAGTGAGCAAGGAGGACAACGATGACACGCTTGCCGGAAGTCGTCCGCGAGACCGTGCCGGAGGAGTTGCGCGCCGCTTTTGACGCGCTCATAACCGATAGCGGCGGAACCGTCCCCACAGGCCCCGGCGCGGTCGCCGCGCTGAGCCCTGAGATGGCGCTAAGGCGCAGGCCCATGAGCAACTACGTCCGTTGGGAGCTCACGCTTCCCCAGAACGTGCAAGAGTTGGCCATAATCGCGACGGCGCGCTCCATGGATTGCGCCTACATCTGGAACGCCCACTCTGGGCTCGCGCGGAAGGCTGGCGTAAGCGATGCCCTCATCACTGCCATACGCGACCGCGAAGCCCTCCCAGCGATGGCCGACGACGAGTCGGCAGTCCTGACGTTGGTGACGAGTGTGCTCACGGAGCACAAGGTCTCCGACGCGGCGTTTCAGGCAGCCCTCGCGCAGTTCGGCATGCAGAATACGATCGATCTGATAACGCTGGCGGGTCAGTACGTCACCAACGCGTGCTACCTCAACGCGTTCGAGGTGGAGTTGCCGGAGACCACGGAGCCGCGCCTGCCGGTATAGGCCAGCGTAAGGCTCGACGTAATGGAGAGGTGGACGCTATGCCAGTGATAGACGCAGACACGCATGTCGACGAGACCGACGCCACGTGGGACTTCCTCGATCCTGAGTACGTGAAGTACCGTCCCATAACGGCGGTAGCGGTTGACGATGCTGCCAGCGCAGGCATCGCGAAGAATTTCCTGCGGTACTGGAACATAGACGGTCGCCTCCGCCTCCGCCGTATGCGGGACGACGTGCGAACCGGCACCACGGAGGACACCCGCGAGCTGCGGGACGTCCCCGCGAGGCTGCGCCAGATGGACGAGCTCGGCGTGGACGTTCAGGTGCTGTACCCCACGCTGATGCTGAGCGCCGTCAGCGAAAAACCGGAGGTGGAGTTGGCGCTCTGCCGCTCCTACAACCGATGGATAGCCAGCCGGTGCGCTGAGTCCGGCGGACGCCTCCGGTGGGTCGCCTCGCTTCCTGTGCTGAGCATCGATTGCGCCGTGGAAGAGATCGCATGGGCGAAGGAGAACGGCGCGGTCAGCGCGCTCAAGCGCGGCGTCGAGGCGGGCCAACGATCGGCGGGCGACCCCTACTTCTACCCGCTGTACCGGCAGGCTGAGGCGGTGGACCTCGCCATGTGCATCCACATCGGCGCAGGTGAGGTCACGGAAGGGATGACGAACCCGATCTGGCAGCACCGCCTGCCGCCCATCGACGCTTTCGTTTCGCTCGTGCTGGAAGGCGTGCCGCGCCGGTTCCCCCGCCTCCGCTTCGGCTTCATCGAGGCGATGTCCTCATGGGTGCCCTTCGCCTTGGCCGAACTGGAAGCCCGCAAAGAGCGCATGGCCTGGCTGATAGACGTCGACCTGCAGGAAGACCTGCTCCGCGAGTCCCGCTTCTACGTCGCCGGTCAGACCCACGAGGACCTGACCTACATCGCGTCGCGCACGGGCAGCGGGAATCTCGTCATCGGGTCGGACTACGGCCATGCCGACCAGTCCGCCGAACTCAACGCCCTCGGCATCCTGCGCGCGATGGGCGAACGCGGCGAGATTCCCGCCGGCCTCGCCGATAAGGTGCTGACGCAGAACCCGGCCAACCTCTACGGCATCGCCTGAGGCAGCCGGGCGTCCTCGCCCACAGAGGCCACCGCCAGAGCGTCAGGGGAGTCCTACGGCTCCCCGAAGAACCGGACGGCGTTGTCCCACATGAACTTCCGCATCGTGTCCGGCGCGATGCCCGACCAACCCTGCACGATCGCCGGAGAGTCCGGGAACTTGCACTCCGCGTGCGGGTAGTCCGATGCATACATCAGGATGTCGCTGCCGAGGAAGCCCATCACCATCTGCACCATGTCCTCTTCGTCCGTCATGTCGATGCTGGCGAAGAAGCGCCCGCTCCCCACGTAATCGCTCATCTTGCGTTCGAGATCCGCGGTGAAGCCGACGTACGCGGCGTTCACGTCCATCCGGCGTACCCAGAATGGCAGCCACCCAACCCCCGATTCGAGGACCCCCAGCTTGATGGGGTAGCGATCCATGATCCCTGCCCCGATGAACGAGGCGACCATCTTCATCGCCCCCCACGGATGCGAGCAGAGCCGCGCGAGGAATCGGTTCTCGTCCATGTCCTTGTAGCCGGGGAAGTAGGGGGGCGCCCATGTCATGCTGTGATGCACCGCGCCGAGATCATGGCTGGCCGCGCTTGCCCAGAGCGGCTCCATCCGTGGGTGATCCATAGGCCCTCCCACGCCCGCGAACGGCAGGATGCCCGCTGCCCAACGCTCCTTGCCCCATCGCTCGATCTCCGCGACGGAGCCCTCTACGTCCGTGCCGGAGACCGCCAGCAACGCCTTGAAGCGTCCGGGGTAGGCGGCTGCCGCGTCGTTCACGAATCGGTGGTAGGCGCGTATCAGTCCCATCTCCAACGCCGGATCGCCCAGGAGCGAGACGCCGATCGCGACATCCGGCACCATCATGTGAACGTCGGTGCCTTCCTCGTCCATGTCGGCGATGCGCTCTGCGAAAGCGTCATCTATCACACCGACGCCCGGCAATTTCGCGCCGGTGTACTCGCCGAAATGCAGCCGAGAGTGCGTATCCTGCGGCATCTCGCGCGGCGCGGCATCGCCCAGCCGCCGCTTGTAGGGGCTCAGGCTCACAGCGTAGTGGCGGCGTGACGGATCCTCGCGAGGCGTCGTGGTCTGGTCGGAGCGGGCGCCCACCTTGTACTGCTCCAATTCAGGTAATCGCTCCCTGAACGCTGCATCGAAGTAAGGCTCCAGCGACTCCACCGTCGGGTGGATGTGCGTATCGGCGTCGAAGACTCTCTGTCCATTCAGCATCTATCGTCCTCCAGCATCATGGAGTATATATTCTCGCGATGAACCAACCGCCCGTCCATATCGAAGTCCACGAGGTCGACGCCCGGCGCTGGCCCGATTTCGAGCGCCTGTTCGAGTCTCGCGGCGGGCCCAAGTGGTGCTGGTGCAGGATGTTCAGGAGGGACGAGTCCGGCAGGATGGCTCATACGCGGGTCGCCATGAAGAGCGCCATGGATGACCAGGGAGGCCGCCGCAGATATGAGCATCGAGAGGGGATGGCGGGTCATCAGGTCCTCGTGGGGGAGAGCTACTGGAGCACGTCGCCGCCATTGATGTGGTAGGTCTGGCCCGTCACGAAGCCCGCGTGCTTGCTACTGAGGTAGACGACGAGGGCCGCGACCTCTTCGGGCTGGCCGAAGCGGGGGATGGGCATCCTGGGGTCGATGCCGGAGATGTCGACATCCCGCTCAGTGCCAGGGTCGCGCTCGCCCTCGATGGCGCTGGGGGCGATGGCGTTCACGGTGACGCCGTGCTTGCCGAACTCACGAGCGAGCCCGCGGGTGAAGCCGACTATGCCGAGCTTAACGGCAGCCTTCAGAGCACCGCCTCCACGGTAGGCGGAGACACCGGAATAGTTGACGATGCGTCCCCAGCCGCGCTCGACCATTCCGGGCAGCACCGCGCGGCTGGCGAAGATGGGGCCGTCCAGGTTGACGGCGGCGGTCGCCCGCCAGTCCTCGTTGGACTGTTCGAGGAAGGGGCCCTGAATGCGGTTTGCCGCGTTGTTGACGAGGACATCGACACTGCCGAAGGCGCGCTTCGCCGTTTGCACCATGGCCTTCACCTGGTTCTCGTCGCCGACATCGCAGAGGGCGGTCACGACCTCGGCGCCGGCGGCGCGGCATGCGTCCGCGGTCTGCTCCAGGAGGCCGCTGCTGCGGCGCGTAGCGAGAACGAGCCGCGATCCTTCGGCGGCGAACGCCTCGGCGGTGGCCCTTCCGATATTCCTTCCCGCGCCCGTGATGAGCACGACCTTGCCTGTGAGACCCATGTCCATGCCGATCCTCCTAGCGCCTCGTGGGGATTTTACCCTTTCCCCGCCCGTCGTCGCTTGCATACGTCGTCACAACGAAAGCTCCCCGTCGTTGCTTCGAAGATAGGCGTCCCGCCTCGTCGTTCCTGTAGATGTTAGGTAATTCGTTGACAGAATTGACTGACGGAGTCAGTCCCGTCTGGAGACGAAGATGCGTGACAACAGCAACGACCGCACGGTGGAGCGGAACTACGTCCAGAAGTACCGGTTCCTGATCCGGGAGTACGAACTGGTCAAGGCCAAGCGCCATCACCAGTTCCGCTTCCTCCAGGACTTCTACACCTACCACGGGACGGACCGGCAGACCTTTGCCAAGTACTACAACCGCTACCGACAGTCCGGGGACGCTGAGGCGTTCCTGCCTCGCAAGCGAGGCCCCAAGTGGAAGAGCCGCCGCACGATTCCCTACATCGAGGAGAAGGTGTTGGAGCAGCGGCGCAAGGGCATCAACCGCTACGAGATATATGCCATACTCAAGCCAGTGCTGAAATCTCGTACGCCTGCACCGTCCACCATCTACGCTATCAGCAGGCGTCACGGCGTGAACCGCATGACCAAAGCGATGCAACAGTCCAAGCGCCGGATCATCAAGACTCGCGCCGGGGAGTTGGGCCACTTGGACTGCCACTACCTGAGCAAGGACCTCATCGTCGTCGCCAAGCGTCGGTACTACCTGGTCTCGGTGGTGGATGCCTGCACCCGCCTCGCCTGGACAGAGGTTGTAGACGATCTGAAGAGCCTGAGCGTGATGTTCGCCGCACTCAAGAGCATCAACATGCTGAACGCGGAGTACGGGATCCGCTTCGAGGAAATCCTTACCGACAATGGCTCTGAGGTGGCCTCGCCTCGGAACAAGGCACTTCACCCGATGGAGCGGATGCTGCAGGAGTTGGGGATCAAGCACCGCTACACCCGGCCGTATCGTCCCCAGACCAACGGGAAGGTTGAACGGTTCTGGCGGACGTTGAATGAGGACCTGCTCGAAGAGACGACGTTCGAGTCGCTGGAAGAGCTCAAGGAGGAACTCATGCAGTACCTCCTCTACTACAACACAGAACGGCCCCACCAAGGCCTCGGAGGCAAGACACCCCTCCAAGCCTTGGAACTTTTGTCAACGAATTAGTTGACATCTACAGGAATGACGGGGCATGCGCGGGAAGGTGGATTCACATTTGAAGTGCAACACTTGACTCCAGAATATTTCGGATGGGCTCTGGTAGCCGAGGCACTTGCGCGGCGTATTGTTATACCCCAGCAGCAGCCCCGTAAACCGCTCGTCAGACATCTCTCCCAGGTTCGTCTTCCAGGGCAGCACGCGACGCAGCCGACCGATCCCATTCTCCACGCCCCCCTTCTGCCACGGCGAGTACGTGTCGCAGAAGAACGTTTCGATCCCCAAGGCGTGCAGTTCATGATGCCGCACGAACTCCGTCCCGTTGTCGAACGTCACCGTCTGCCGGAACTCCGGCGGCAACGGCCCCAGGAGGCTCACCATGGCCTTCACGCCGGCCCTGCTTCCTTCGAAGGCCATCATCAGGCGCTACTGCCTCTGTGCGCCGAACCAGTACGTTTACACTCCGTAGAGCGCAGCCGGGTTGTCGGTCAGTATCTTCTCAGCCGTTGCCGAGGAGATATCGTCGCGGGTGCGCATCTGCGTCACGAGGTGCACCTGTGCGGACGGGTCCGTCGCGAGGCGGTCGTTTGTCCCCGGAGCGTGGTGACCGTAGTCCGTGCCGACCACGAGATGATCCTCTCCGACGTAGTTCATCAGGTACGGCAGGTCTTCCGCGACCTCGTAGGAGATCCACATGTTGTACTGGTCGAACAGGCGCGGGCCCCAGAAGTCGTCTCCCTGGCGAGTCGTGCCTCTGAGCTGGTACATGGCGAACGGAATCCATGACGCGCCAGTTTCGATGAACCCCCATCGGAGGTCAGGGAACAGCTCGGGAATCCTGTTAGCGACGAGGTTACGGAAGGCGACGACGGGCGGGATGCGCCCGTGGGTGAACGTCGAGCTGCGGCTGATATCGACGAGATTGTTCAGCGCAGGCGCGCCCTGGCCCTGGTGGATGCAGATGGGCAAGCCGAGCGACTGCGCCTCCTCGTAGACGGGGAAGAAGTACGGGTCGTCCAGCGTCTTGTCGCCCTCGATGCCACGGAAGAAGACGCCGCAAGCGCCGTTCTCCTTGCCGAAACGGAGCTCCTTGATACTGGCGTCGATGTTGCGGAGCGGCGGGATGACGACGTATCTAATCCTGTCCTCAGCCTTCGCCCACACGCCCGCGAGGAATCGGTTGTACGCCTTACACAACTCGACCTCCAGGGCTGCGTCGTGCGTGAGGTAGCCGAGGAAGAGCGTCGGGTAGACGACATGCGAGTCGACCTTGGTGGTCTTCATGTCCTCGAAGCGCATCGGCAGGTCGAGCAGTTCGCGGGCCTTGTTATCCGCCCTGTCGCATATGTTCTTCTGCAGGGTGGGCGTTACGAAGACGTTCCCTCCCCTTCCGGCGGGGCGCGGGAATACCTGCCCGTCTATCAGCCACAGGTGATCGGCGCCGCCGTAGAGCGTGTCGTCCGGAATCTGCACCATGACGGGCCGCCTGCTGTGCCATTGGGGATCGATGCAATCCCACATCTCAAGGGGCTCTGCGATGTGCGTATCGGCGTCCAGAACGTGTCCCATGTGCTGCCTCCTTGGGCCTCTATCGCGCATGTCTGATACGCGCAGAGTATGTTCCGGCGCCCCATGAGGGTCAAGAGCGCCGAAGGCCGCGAAATGCCCCGGGCTCAGAGCGCGTAGAGCCTCCGGGGGTTGTCTGACAGTATCTTGCGTTTGTCCTCAGGGGAGATGTCGTTCACGGAGTCGCGGAACACGCCGATGGCGTCCGTCTCGCTGGCGATGTCGGTATGCCCGTAGTCGGTGCCTATGACGATGTTGTCCTCGCCCGCGTACTTCAGGATGAACGGCAGGTCGTCATCGGTCTCACAGGCGGCGTAGATGCGGTACTCCGGGAAGACGTCGTGGGGAATGCCCCGCCCCAGCTTACGCGCGCGTCGCCGGGCTTCCTTGACCAGCCAGGGAACCCACTGCGCGCTCACCTCGATGAACCCCCAGCGGAGGGTTGGGAAGAGCAGCGGAACCTCGCTCATGATGTACTCGTGGCAACTCGTGACGGTCGGGACGCGCAGGGGGGAGAAGCTGGAGCCGAAATCGTAGGGGGACTTGAGGCGCTCAGCGAGCCGAGCGTCGGCGTTCGATACATGGACGACGATGGCGAGGTCGAGGTTCTGGGCCTCCTCGTAGATGGGGTAGAAGTAGGGGTCTATGAGGTGGCGGCCACCCTCGTGAGCACGGAGGCACACGGCAACCGCGCCGTTGTTCCTGACGTAGCGCATCTGCTCGATAGACTCGGAAATCGTCATCGTCGGGATGACGCATGACCATCGCAGGCGGCCTTCTCCCTGGCGGTAGACGTCCGCCATCCACCGGTTCCAGCAGCGGCAGAGCGCGGCCTCCGTGTCAGGCATCTCTGCGATGTTGGTTATCCATAGCGTGTTGTGCAGCACCTGCACGTCCACGCCCAACGCGTCCATGTGCTGCAGGCGCAGCTGCACGTCGTCCATCTGGCGGGAAGACGCAGGCGTGACAACGTTGTACCCGGAGCTCCTGGACAGCTCCTCCAGTTGCTTCTCGGAGAGCGTCGGCAGTTTCGTGCCGCGCGCCTTGCCGTCGATCACCCAGAACTCCTGCCGTGGGCGGTCGGGAGAGCTGAAGAGGGAGGGGCGGTAGCGCTCCTCGTCCGCGTCGAGGAAGTCCCACGTACGGGGGGACTCAACGACGTGCGCGTCGGCGTCTACGACCAAGTCCGTTTTCGTTGTCACGAGAACTCCTTTCGCTATCCGGGGCGGCGTCCGCCGTTCACGTCGATGACGGCGCCGGTGATGTAAGACGCTTCATCCGAGGCCAGGTACAGGGCCGCCGAGGCTATGTCGTCAACCGTTCCGCCGCGGCGCACCGCAGTGGTCTGCTCCACGGGCGCGCGGCCCTGAGCGTAGGGGTGCACGGCGGCGCGGTCGGCGTGCTCGACGCTTCCGGGAGCGATGGCGTTGACCCGCACGGGCGCCCATTCGACAGCCATGGTTTGCGTCAACGAGATGACTCCCGCTTTGGCCGCTCCGTACGCCCCGTTGCGCGGACTGGGGCCCTGCCCCGATATGGACGCCAGGTTGACGATGACGCCCTCCCCGCGTTCGAGCATTGCGGGGACGACGGCGCTGCTGCAGAGGAACACGCTGCCGAGGTTGAGCCGCAGCGATTCGTGGAAGTCCCGTGGGGTGAGTTCGAGGAGCGGGGCCATCTTGAACGTTTCGCCCCACGTCGCGCCTGCGTTGTTGACGAGGATGTCGACGCGCCCGAACGCGGCGAGCGCGTCCTTTGCCATCGTGCTCATCTGCTCAGGGTCACGCACGTCTGCCAGGATGCCGAGGGCTCTGCGGCCCATCGCTTCGATCTCCTGCACGACGGGTTCGATCGGGCGGTGGATGCGCTCCGTGCCGCCTTCGACGGGTTCGGGCTCGCGAGCGACGACGACGATATCCGCGCCATGCTCGGCCAACGTCAACGCGATGGCCCGGCCTATGCCCTGGCTTGCGCCCGTGATGACGGCTACCCGGTCTGTCAGGTCGAATCTCGGCATATCGCTCCTGCGGGCTGCCCCAGCCTCAGGTAAGAGGGAATCCAACGCAAGATTACACCCCGCGCGGCCTTCGCGCACGGCTGATGCAGTTGTCCTATACTTGCAGCGTTCGGGGCCCGGCAATCGTTGAGCGGCAGACGCTCCCCCACGCCGCCGGCCCCGGCGCACCGACGCGCGCAGAGGAGGACAACGTTATGGTCGCTGTTGATCTGGAAACCATCATTGACGCCGACGGGCATCTGTTCGAAGACCCGGTGTCTATCAGCTCGTTCATGCCGAAGGGCTACCGGGAGCGGGGCCCCTTTGACCTGATGAAGCTTTTCCCACCGCTGGACCACCTTCATTCCTCAGCGCTCATTCAGCTTCCTCCGGGGTCGTTCGAGCGGACGGGGACGGACGGCTGGAAGAGCTTCATGTCATCGGCAGGCATCAGCGCGACCGTGCTCTACCCGACGTCGGCTCTGGCGTACGGCAAGATCGCCTCGATCGACTGGGCGGTGGCCGTCTGCCGGGCGTACAACGAATGGCTGTCCGACGCCTACCTGAGCAACGATTCGCGGTTCAAGGGCATGGCGCTCATCCCCATGCAGGATCCCGCCGCCGCCGTCGCTGAACTGCGGCACGCCGTGCAGAACCTTGGCATGCTGGGGGCGATGCTGCCGTCCACTGGTCTCAAGTCCCACCTGGGATCGCCGGAGTACTGGCCGGTGTTCGAGGAGGCGGAGCGGCTCGGGTGCAGCCTTGGCGTCCATGGCGGATGCCATAGCGGCCTGGGCATGGATCACATGAACATCTACCCCGCCGTCCATGGGCTGGGGCATCCCTTCGGCATCATGGTCTCCTTCGCCGGCATCCTGATGAACGGCATCTACGACAAGTTCCCCGGCATCCGGGTGGGCTTCCTGGAAGGCGGCGTCTCGTGGTTCCTGCTCTGCCTCGAACGACTCGACGAGTCGTGGGCGACGCACATCCCGTTCGACCCCGACGCGAAGTACATCAAGCTCCGTGACGGCGAGTCGATCTTCGACTACACCGTGCGTCAGACGCGCGAGGGGCGCATATTCGTCGGCTGCGAGGGCGGCGAGTTCTGCCTGCCGTACTCCGTGCAGGCCGCGGGGGCGGAGGCGTTCATGTACTCCTCCGATTTCCCCCACGAGGTCAACAGGGAGAGCGTTCGCCACGAGATAGAAGAGGTGCTGGAGAGCACCATGACCGCCGCCGAGAAGGAGATGGTGCTCCACCGGAACGCGGAGCGCTTCTACGGCTTCCGCGCACAGGCGGTTTAGACGGCGACGGACACAGGCCCCGCCAAGCGTGGGGTAGCCCCACCCGCCTTACGGGGCCTGTGCAGCGATGCGGACGGCCGAGCCTGCCTCCTCCGCCTCGACGAACGCAGCCTCCGGAGGGAGCAGGCGGCAATCCCGCGCGCCCATCGTGAGGTAAACGTGGTCGCCTCTGGCGATGGGCTGCGCTGCGTGGGTGTACGCGCGCAGCAGCACGCCTCCCACGTCGATACGGCAATCCTGCGAGTCGCCCAGGAAGACGAGTGTCTCCACCCTGCCCTCGATGACGTTGTCTGCCGGTTGGTGCTCAGCGTAGACGGCGATGTCCGCGGGGCGGATAGCGACCGCGGCCTTGTCGCCCACGCTCAGCGCATCGACCGCGTCGCATCGGAGCATCCCCTGCGGGGTCTCGATGTGCATCACGTTCCCCTCGTGGGAGGTGATCGTCCCCTCCAAGAGGTTGGTGGTGCCGATGAACTCAGCCGTGAACCGCGAGTTCGGGTCGTCGTAGATGTCCTTGGGCCCACCTAGCTGGATGATCTCGCCGTCGCGCATCACCGCGATCTGGTCGGAGAGCGTCAGCGCTTCGAGCTGGTCGTGCGTGACGAACAGCGTCGTGATCTCCAGGCGCTCCGTGAGCATCTTGAGCTCGACGCGCATGTCGTCGCGGAGCTTGGCGTCGAGGTTCGAGAGCGGTTCGTCGAGCAGCAGCGCCTTCGGCTGGCGGGCGAGCGCACGCGCAAGGGCGAGACGCTGCTGCTGGCCGCCGGATAGCTGCGGAGCAGGACGGCGCTCCAGGCCATCGAGGCGCACCAAAGCGAGCGCCTCCATCACGCGATCCTTCACCTCGGCTTTGGGCAGTTTGCCCTTACCCTGTGTGAGCGGGAACGCAACATTATCGAACACGTCCATGTGCGGCCAGATAGCGTAGGACTGGAACACCATGCCGATGGGGCGCTGGTGCGCAGGGACGTGTCCGCCCCTCGATGAAACGACCACCATCTCGTCGATGGTGATCTCGCCGCCGTCGGCCTTTTCGAGGCCAGCAAGGCACCGGAGCGTCGTGGATTTCCCGCAACCCGAAGGACCGAGCAGCGTGAAGAACTCACCCGGTTTGATATCGAAGGACACGCCTTTGACAGCGTTATCCGGGCCCTGATCGGTGTTGTACCGTTTGACTAGATTTTCGACTCGTACCGCAGCAGGCATGTAATCTCCCCTACCCGTGTTCTCTGGTGAGGCGCAGCGTTACCGCCCGCGCCGTGATGACGATGGTCGTCATGAGCGCCATCAGGATGATTCCCATCGCGGCAGCCTCGCTGACCGTTCTCCCATGCGCTCCAGGCTACGATGGAGAGTATCTGGCTATCCCGCGTGCTCAGCAGCAGCGCCATGGATAGTTCGCGGCCACTGTGGATGGCCACCCACAGCCAACCCGCGACGAGCGACGGCACCAGCAGGCGCAGCGTTATCTGGCGGAACACCGTGAACCAGCCGACGCCGCTCACTGATCCGACCTCCTCGAGTTCGCTGTGCAGCTGGAACCAACCGTATGGAAAGTCCCACGAACGCTATCCCTACCGGCCCGTTAAACGTCAAGGACAGAGGGCACCAAGCGACGCATCGGCGCACATCTGAGCCAACCTGCAGACGCTGGGCTTGGGTAATGCGCGCGTGGCGGGAGTGCGAGGGAGTCGAACCCTCCCCAGACCAGGAAGCTGGCCCGGCAACGGTTTTGAAGACCGCGAGACCCACCGGGACCCATCCACTCCCGTGATGATCGCCGACGGCCACTGACCGCCACCCATCGCTTCCAGTATCTTCCAGCACAGGGAGAAGTGCATAGCCACGCTGTGCGTCCGCTACGCAAGAACGGCATCCCCTTGGAGAGGGATGCCGTTTCTTTAGGATTCATGCCGTCAGGCGGAGAATCGCCTAGGCTTCGTCCAGCACCTTGTCGATCTTCTTCTTGAGCACCGCCTTCGGCACCGCGCCGATGACCTGCTCTGCGACCTTGCCGTCCTTGAACAGCAGCAACGTCGGGATGCTCCGCACACCGAACTGCATAGCCGTCTGCGGGTTGGCGTCCACGTCCAGCTTGGTGAACGAGAACTTACCCTCGTACTCATCGGCAAGCTCGTCGACCACCGGCGCAATCATCTTGCACGGGCCGCACCAGTCCGCCCAGAAGTCAACGAGCACGGGCTGGCCGCTCTCAAGAACATTCGCTGCGAAATCAGCATCGGTAACGGATTGGGGCTTCGCCATCTGAGAACCTCCATTCACTATTGCGCCAACAGCATACACGTCCGCCAGCTTGCAAAACCAAAGATGGGTACAGAGCGAACTTCATCGGTGCATCCTATGTCCAGTATAGGGCAATGCCGGCTTCTACGCGCCCTCATCATCTACGACAACGATCGATGCCCACAAGTCGCCCGCTCCCATCGGCATGTACGGCACGAACCCTTCCACACGATCGTTGAAGACCCAGCGCTCCGCAGAGCTCGCCGCCATGAAAAAGAACGCCTCGTCCAGAATCGTCCGCTGTATCTCCCTGGCCAACTCCGCTCTGACTCCGCCGTCCAGCTCGACCGCCTGGCGCTCGATGCGCTCATCGAGCGCCAATGTGCCGCCGGTAACATTCGAAACGCCGCCAGAGTGCGCCAGACCCAGCAGGAACGCGTTGGGCGTATCCACAGGGGGCATCGGCCCGACGAACGCTTCATAGTCCCGCTCCACCCAGACACGATCGAGGTAAGCGGCGCGACTCAGAACCTCCACCTCGACATCGAACCCTGCTTCCGCCAGCTGGCTGGCGAGCAGCCGGCCATGCGCAACGTACGTCTCGCCAAAGTTCGCAACGACGAGCGTGAAGTCTTTCTGCGAGCCACTCGCGTCGAGCTTCGTTCGAGCCGACGCCGGGTCGGCGAACGCTGTGTCTATCTCCTGGCCGCTCAGCGCCCACGTGCGTTCCGCAAGCGGCAAGCCCGTCGACACTGCCCCAATCCGGAATGTCTCGTCCAGAGCCGCGCCCGGATCCATCGCCAGGAACGCCGCGCGGCGTACTTCCTTATCATCGAACGGAGGCCGCGACGAATTCAGCCCGAAGATGACGCCTCTACCGGAGCGCATCACCACCTCAGAGGAGAAGCCCTCTTCGGCCAACGCCGGCCATTCTTCCTCCGACGCCTGGGTCATGTCGACGCGGCCCAACCTGAGCTGCCTGACGGCGACCTCCCGGCTTGCCGAGATGTGGAATTCGATGCGTCGGGTGTTCGTGCCAGTGGCATGACTCTCCCAAGCGGTTAGCTCCACCTGTCCGGACGCCCCTTGCCGGAACAGCCACGGGCCGGAGCCCACGACGCCTCCGGTGCGCAGGTCAACGCCATCCAAAGCCTCCGGCGCGACGATCACCGCGTACGGGCTGGCGAGCTTGAGCGGCAGGTCGGGGTCGGGGAACCGCAGTTCGAAGCGCACGGTGCGCTCGCCGGACGGCTCGATAGCGGCGACGGAGTCGAGGAGCACCGCGTGCGGAAATCCCGGCGACCGCATGCGGTCGAGGCTGAACACCACGTCCTGCGGCGTAACCGGCCGGGACGAAAACCCCTCTTGCGGCTGCCAACGCGCCTGTGGGCTCAGTGTGAACTCGGCAGTGACGTCATCGACGAACCGCCAGGACTCGCAGAGGTCACACTCCACTTCGAGCGTAGGAACGTCCGCCTGCGCGAGGGAGAACCGCATCAGTCTGCCGTAACTGGGGCCTGGACCGAAGAGCGTCGCCCACTCGGAGACGAGGGTGTGCATATCCCGGTGCGGAGCGAGTCCCACCACGCCCACGCGCAATGTCCCTTTCGGGGCAGGGGGTACAGGCTCAACGGTAATCGTTGCCGTGGGGGTCGGCGGCGCAAGCGTTGGCGTGGACGCGCTGCCGGTGCAAGCAGCACAAGCAATGAGCAAGGCCGCGGCAGCAAACGGCAGAGCCGTCGTCATGCGATGTTTGGAAAGCAACCTTTAAGCATCAGCCAAGTGCTCAGCAACACGGGAAGAGACAGGTTGGAGACTTGGTTCTTCCGGTACGTCTGCGTCAGCCGGCCTCAGCAACACCTTCAGGCCTACTCTACCTACCATGCCCAGAGCGATGATAGATGAGGGAAGCACGAATACCAGGTGCATCACCACTGCGAAACTGAATGCCGCGGCAGGGTCGATGCCCAACCCGGTGAGCATGGTGATAACCGCGAAGTGGTAGGTGCCGGCCCCTGACGGAGCGGACGGCACTGCCGATGCGAAAAACGTGGCGGCTACCAGAACGGTTGCCATCGTTAGCGGCGGCACGTCCACGCCCAAGCCTTTCGCGAGTACCCAACCCGTAACGCCGAGCGCAAGCCAATGGCCGAACGTCGCGGCGAAAGAGAGCGCCAACCTCCCCGGTTGGTCTCTGAGCAATCCGATCGCCAGGACGACTCGCCGGAAGAATTGAACGCGGCCAGCCAGTGGGATACTGCCGATGCCTCGAGCGACCGCGATGAACACGAGGATGCTGACGCAGAACATGATGAAGGCACCAATGATCTGGATGCTGATCCGCCCATCTCGCAGATCCGGCGCCAGCAGAATGCCAAGCGCCAGGAGCAGGGCAGTCGCGAAGATGTCCAGCACATTGCCGCCCACTAACGTCGCGAATGCTGTCGGGAACGGGACGTCGTAGCGCCGCGTTATGAGCGCAAGCTGCACCGGTTCGCTCACCATCCTTATCGGCGAGAGGTTGTTCAGGCCAATGCCCGTGTTCTGCGTTATGACGACATTCGTGAACGAGGTTGGCTCCCGATGGAGGAGAACGTGCCAGCGCAGTGCGCGCAGCAGCATCGCCGCAGCCAGCGGCCCCAAAGCGATAAGAATCGCCCACAAGGAGAAATCGCCGAACGTTTCAGCTACTTCACCCCAGGCCAGGCTTCGCGCCGCGAGGTACGCCAACCCAGCGCTGGCGACAATGCTCACCCCCACCTGAACCCACCTGTTCCTCGCCAGACTGAGGAACCCCCACTCGAAAGACATTGGCGGCGCTCCCACTTTCAGCAATTAACCGCCAACCTGTGGTCTACAATCAATGGCATGGACATGGATTTGCACGAGATTCCCAGGCTTGATTGTCCGCTGGTTGATGGGCACACGCATATTGACCAGTTCGCGCCGGAGGAAATCCCTTTGCTTCTGGGCAGGGCCAGGCAAGCAAATGTCGGTCTTATTGTATCAGCAGGAACTACCCTTGACTCATGCCACCGCATACAAAAACTAACCGAAATTCACCCGATCGTTCACGCAGGCGTCGGCCTGCACCCCGCCGATCTCACCGGCTGGGTGGACGACGACACGGTCGCTGAGCTCCGCCTCCTTGCCAGCCACCCCAAGACGATCGAATGGAGCGAGACCGGTCTCGATTTCATGCCGAACTCTCCGCCCCGCGACCTCCAGCATGACGCCTTCCGCAAGCAGATCAGGCTCGCAAGGGAGTACGGGCTGCCGCTGGTCATCCATTCGCGGGAGGCAGACGACGACACGCTGCGCCTCCTGAACGAAGAGGGCGCAAGCGAGGTCGGTGGGGCCTGGCACTACTTCCAGGGCGATCTGCGCCTGGCCGAGCGGGTGCTGTCTCTGGGCTTCTACATCTCGCTCGCCAAGCCATTGCTCCGCATCCCGGAGCTGCAGGCCGCCATTGAGCAACTCCCGCTATCCCGCATCGTCATCGAAACGGACTCCTACCCCCAGCCCTTCAAGAAGAATCCGATCCGGCGCACCGAGCCCTGGCACCTGCCGCAAGTGGCCGAGAAGCTGGCTGAACTCCAGCGAACGGATGTAGAGACGGTAGCCGCGACGACGACCGCGAACTACCTGTGTATGCTTGGCGGGCGTATCTCTCCCGACGCGCTGCCGTTCGACCTCGGCGACGGGCTTGCCTGAGCAACGCGCCTGCGCGTCAGGCCACCGCGCCGTCCGCCTGGAGCGCCGCTGCTTCCTCTGACCTGACGCCCAACTCCGACAGAATGTCTTGCGTATGCTCGCCCAATTCAGGGGCGCCGCGCACCACCCCGCCGAGCGTGCGCGAATGACGGATCGGTGTGTTCGTGAACGTCACGTTCCCTGCTAACGGCGCCTCCGCCTCGACGAACATGCCGCGCGCGTTCAGTTGCGGATCCCGCGCCACCTGCGCTACGTCCTGCACCGGGCCGACCGCGATGCCTGCCGGGCCCAGCGTGTTCACCCACTCTTCCGTCGTGCGCTGCGCGAGCGCGGATTCGAGATGCGGCCTGAGGCCATCGTAGTGCACGCGCCGCAGCCAGCCGGATGCGAACCGGCCGTCTGTGGCCAACTCCGGCTTGCCGATCAGCTCGGCGAACCGCCCCCAATGGCCGTCCGGCCCGTCCGAAACCGCGACCGCCACGTAGCCGTCCTTCGTAGGGAGCGCCTGCACCGGCGCAACGACCGGGTGACGAGTACCGAGGCGCTCCGGCATCTCGCCGACCGCGAAGTAACGCATCAACGGGTTCTCCAGTATCGCCGCCTGGCAATCGAGCATCGCCATGTCGATGTGCTGGCCGAGCCCCGAGCGGTCACGCTCCACGATAGCTGAGAGGACGCCAATGGTGGTGAACAGAGCCGCCGTGATGTCTCCCATGCTCACTCCGGGCCGCACGGGCCCGCCGCCCTCGTCGCCCGTGATGCTCAGCATGCCGCCCATCGCCTGCACGATGACATCGAGCGCGGCGCGTTTGGCGTACGGCCCCGTCTGCCCAAAACCGGAGACGGAGGCCATGATGAGCCGTGGATTGCGCGCACTGAGCGTGGGATAGGCAACACCGAGGTTGGCCATCGTGCCTGGCCGAAAATTCTCCACGGCCACGTCCGCACCATCGATGAGACGCATGAACACGTCCTTCCCCTGCGGATTCTTCAGGTCGATGACGATGCTCCGCTTGCCGCGATTGACGCTCGTGAAGTACGTGCTCCTCGGTTGGCCGTCCTGGCCGTCGAAGAACGGCCCGTTCCGGCGCGCCTGGTCGCCGCCCGGTTGCTCCACTTTCACGACATCCGCACCGAGGTCGGCCAGTATCATCGTGCAGTACGGCCCCGCGAGTATGCGGGTGAGGTCAACGACGCGGATCCCCTCCAGCGGGCCAGACATGGGCAACCTCCTGTGAGCGCGAGCGCGAGCCGGATTCTACGCCGCCCGTTGTCACAGACAAGCGCACAGCTTGCGGCTGCGTTCTGTCCTGTGTGTCACCGGGTGGGGGAGATGAGAGTGAAGCGAGCTTAAACGCCCATCACGTTGTAGCCGGCGTCAACGTACAGCACATGGCCCGTGATGCCGGAAGCGAGAGGGCTCGCCAGAAACAGCGCCGCCGAGCCGACCTCTTCCTGCGTGATGTTGCGCTTCAATGGGGAGCGGCTCGCATGAATCTCGTGCATCCCCGTGAAGCCGGATATGCCGCGCGCCGCCAGCGTGTTCAAGGGCCCCGCCGAAACGGCGTTCACCCTAATGCCCCGCGCCCCGTACTCCGAGGCCAACTGCTTGACCTCGTTCTCCAGCGCGGCCTTCGCCACTCCCATGACGTTGTAGCCGGGGTACACCTTGTCCGCCGCGTGAAACGTGAGCGTAAGGATGCTCCCTCCGTCGCTCATCTGCGCGGCGGCGGCGCGCGCAACCGGCAACAGCGAATAGGCGCTCACCTCCAGCGCGAGGCGGAAACCATCAAAGCCCGTTGCGGAGAAATCGCCCTCCAGGTCTTCCCGGTTCGCGAAAGCGACGCTATGGACGGCCACCGCCATCGGCGCATCCGATGCCGCCACAGCGACTGCCGCCTGCACCGACGCCTCATCGAGGACCTCGCACTCCACCGCCCTCGTCCGGGGCATCCCCTCCACGAGCGACAGCACGGAACGCCCCATACGCTCGTTCTGATACGTCACCGTCAGGTGTGCCCCTGCGTCGTGCAGACGCTGCGCGATGGCCCACGCGATGCTCCGCCGGTTCGCAACGCCGAACACGACCGCGCTCCGGCCCGACAGGTCGATCGAGACTGCCATCAAACGCTCCTTCGGTCAGTTCCTGCCGCTATGCTGCGCCTCGCGGGCCAGCGGGCCGTGTCGTGGATCGGGGATCAGTTCGACGTTCGGACGCGGGCGGCGGCGGCGCATCTCCGTCTCGATCAGATTGAAGTCACGCTTGGGCACCAGGTGCAGCAGACCCTGAAAGGCCAGCGGCCACTGCTCCGGCGGCCATCGCTTCACGTACTCCATCCGAGGAGCGATGAGCCGGGCGTCGATGGCGTGATCGTCGTCCAGCACGATGTCCGGCTTGGTCTTCACGCGCCACGCGAGCGGCTCCTTTGGGTCGGAGAGGGGCCAGATGGGCGTCTCGTCCTCGAAGTAGCCGCCCGACACCGAGACCGTCGCGCCGAAGATCATGCGCTCCGAGACGTAGAGCAGGATGCGGTCGCCGACCTCCATCCGCTGAACGCGCCTGCGCTGCTGCCTGCCCATGCCGATGGTCGAGAAATTCATCTCGACGCAGACATCGTAGTACTCCGGTGTTACGGCCACCATCCAGTAGTTGCGCGGTGTGGTAGTCACACCCTGATAGTATCACGCGGCGCCGGTTTCCCTCATCGCTTTCGCTTACCGCCTGATGATGAAGGTGCGAGCAAAAACGAGTCTACGGCCTGCTTCACGCGCTCCGGCATTGAGCGCATACCCCTTCTCGCGATACAATGGCCCTGTACGTCCGGGAGCAACCGTGCTTGGCGAATCCTTCTCCATGTCGTGGGAGGAGGCTCGTCCGTGTTGAGCAGCAGAGGAGCGTGTTTTGGCTACGTCCACCAACCTCGGATTCCCTCGGATCGGGGCGAACCGCGAACTTAAGTGGAGCATCGAAGCATACTGGGCTAACAGAATCGGTCAGGAGGAGTTGCTGCGGCGCGGCGCCCATATCCGCCACAGCAACTGGGAGTTCCAACAGCAGGCCGGCCTCTCCCACATCCCCTCCAACGACTTCTCCCTCTACGACCAGGTTCTCGACACCACCGTCATGATCGGAGCGATCCCTGAGCGCTACGGCGCGATAGAGGGCGCAGTCGATCTCGACACCTACTTCGCGATGGCTCGCGGACGCACCGCCTCGAACGGCACCCCCGGCGTCTCCGCTATGGAGATGACCAAGTGGTTCGACACCAACTACCACTATATTGTTCCTGAGATCGACAAAGGCCAGCAGTTCACGTTGCGCTCCACCAAGCCGGTGGACGAGTTCATCGAGGCGAAGCAGCACGGCTTGCTGACCCGCCCTGTGCTGGTGGGGCCCGTTACCTATCTGCTTCTCTCCAAGTCTTCCGACCCCGCCTTTGACCCCCTCTCTGTGCTCGACAACCTCATCGAGGTCTACGAGACCGTGCTCAAGCGGCTCAGCCAGGCGGGGGCGAACTGGGTGCAGTTCGACGAGCCTGCGCTCGGCCTTACGCTCAACGACAAGCAGCGCTCGGCCTTTGGCCGCGCCTACGCGAGGCTCGCGGCAGCCGCGCCCAGACTGCAGCTACTGGTTGCCGTTTACTTCAGCGAACTGCGGGAGAACACCAAAGTGGCTCTGGCCCTTCCGGTCAAGGCCATCCATCTGGACCTCATCCGAGGGCGCGCAGACTTTGAAAACGTCCTTGCGAAACTGCCGGACTCGATGTCCCTCTCCCTCGGTCTCGTAGACGGACGCAACATCTGGAAAACCGACCTCGCCGCCGCCATCGCCATAGCTCGCAAAGCCACCTCCGCACTCGGCAGTGACCGCGTGTTCATCGCGCCGTCCTGCTCGCTGCTCCACTCGCCCGTCGACCTCGACGGCGAGACCAAGCTGGACAGCACGATGAAGTCATGGATGGCTTTCGCGAAGCAGAAGGTGAGCGCGATTGCCCTCATCGCCGACGCGCTGAACGGCAAGTCCGGGCAAACCGCCAAGGAGCTCGACGCCAACGCCAAAGCCATGGCGAGCCGCCGCGCGTCGAAGCGCATCCACAACCCCGCCGTCGCGAAGCGCAGCGCATCCGTGACCCCCGAGATGGCAGAGCGCAGCAGTCCGTACCCGGAGCGCCGCAAGGCTCAACTCCAGGCGTTGCGCCTCCCTGCGTTCCCAACCACGACCATCGGCTCATTCCCCCAAACGCCGGAGATCCGAAAGGCCCGCGCGAGCCACAACAAGGGCGAGTTGACCGGCCCGGAGTACGAGCAATTCATCAGAAAGGAGATCGAGCGCAGCGTCCGTTTCCAGGAGCAGACGGGACTCGATGTCCTCGTGCACGGCGAGCCTGAACGCAATGACATGGTGGAGTACTTCGGCGAGCAGCTGCGAGGCTACGTCTCCACCAGCAACGGCTGGGTGCAGAGCTACGGCTCGCGGGCCGTCAAACCGCCCATCATCTTCGGCGACATCACGCGCCCCTACCCGATGACAGTGAACTGGATCGCCTATGCCCAGTCGCTGACGCGATTGCCCATGAAGGGCATGCTCACCGGCCCCGTCACGATGCTTCAGTGGTCATTCGTGCGCGACGATCAGCCTCGCAGCGAGACCTGCCGCCAGCTAGCCCTCGCCATCCGCGACGAGGTCGTCAGCCTCGAACAGGCCGGCATCCGCATCATCCAGGTCGACGAGCCGGCCATACGCGAGGGGCTTCCCTTGCGCCGTGAGGACTGGGACGAATACCTCGCGTGGGCCGTCGAGTGCTTCCGCATCGCCACCAGCGGCGTCGAGGACCGCACGCAGATTCACACGCACATGTGCTACGCAGCCTACGACGACATCATCGAATCGGTCGCCGCCATGGACGCGGACGTCATCTCCATGGAGAACTCCCGCAGCGACGGTACGCTGCTCGAGACGTTCCGCGCTCACCCCTACCCCAACGAGGTTGGCCCTGGCGTCTACGATATCCACTCGCCGCGCGTGGCCGAGACGAACGAGATGAGCAGTCTGCTCCGCAGGGCCGTGGATGTGCTTTCCCCGGAGCAGGTTTGGGTCAACCCGGACTGCGGACTCAAGACGAGGCGCTGGGAAGAAGTCAAGCCATCGCTGGAGCACATGGTGGAAGCGGCGAAAGCGCTCAGGCACTAAGCCATGAGCAAAGAAGCCTACACAGCCGCGGTGGAGTTCTTCATCTCCACCGCCTCCCAGATCCGCGATGACCAGTGGGACGCTCCCGCGCTCGGGGTGTGGGTCGTGCGCGACCTCGTCGGGCACACCGCCCGCTCGATAACCCGCGTGGAGGAGTTCGGCTCCAACCGCGCCGAGACCGTGGCCATCGAATCAGCGGCGCACCACTACCGCACCTCCCTCTCGCGTTCCGGCGTAGACGCGCAGGTCGCCCAGGCCGGACGCACCGCGGGAGAAGCGCTCGGCGACGACCCGCTCAGCGTCATCCGCGCCAACTGGGAGCGCGCCAGACGAGTTGCCGAGGATGTCGGCATCGATACGATCATCGCCTACGACAACGGCGGCATCAGGTTCGGCCACTACCTCGAAACGAGGGTTCTGGAACTCACCGTCCACACGCTCGACCTGGCGAAAGTCATAGGTCTGGAGACGGAACCTCCACGTGAGGCGATGGCCGTAGCGCTGCGCCTGACCGCCGACCTCGCGGTCGAATCGGGCAGGGGGGCGCAACTCGCTCTCGCCGCTACAGGCCGCGGCCCGCTCCCGGAGGGATACTCGGTACTGGGGTAGACCCACGCGCCGGTCATACGCCCCACGGGTTCGTTATCGCGATTCCGCAATCGACGAATCCCCGCAGATCTCGGGTCGCGATTTCCGCGTCATACGAGCGCGCAATCGACGCGATCAGACAATCACGTGTGTCGTACTCACGACCTGCTGCACGCCGACTCACCGCTACGGCCCCATACGCCTGTGCCGCTGCGCTGTCGAACGGCAGAATCCGCTCTGCGAACCAATCCGCAAACAATTGATCAGCGGTGATAGCAAGCTCCGAGCGTCGTCGGCCCTCCGGCAACAGGGCAATGCCGACACGTATCTCGGCCTCCGTGATAGTTGTGATATACAGATCCCGGATCGCCTGACGAGCCACCCACGCCCGCACTCTCGGCTCCGGCGTCGCCCGCATCAACTCTGAGAGGACGTTGGTATCGAGAACAATCACCGCTCACTACTCGAAGTGCGCTGGCTCCGGCCCCGCAAGCCGCGGAATCTCCAACTCCACGCCGCCGAACGGCTTAAACAGTTCGTGGATTGCCGTTCCTAGGTCCTTCTCCGGAACCGCCTCCCCGCCGAGCGCCGAACGCAGGATGCTGCGGGCCTCCTCTTCCATCGAGCGCCCGTGTTCAGCCGCACGCATGCGCAGCCGCTGCTTCAGTTCGTCTTCGATCTTCCGTACCGTGATGCTGGCCATGGCGCTGCTCCGCTGCGATTGATTGCATTGTATACACTAAATGCATGCATTACAATCATCCGCGCCCTTCCCGCCACACAGCGGACTGACCTCCCGCGCTTACCTGGCCGCCCAGGGCCCTTCCTGGCCGGACGGGCCTTGCCGCTGTAGAACCGTGCTGGCGGGGACCACCGGCTCGGATGGCGCGTCGAAAGCGGGAATCACCTGCTCCCCGAACAACCTGATCGAGTTATCAACGAACTCCGTTGGCATCCTGCCGACGTGGTGGCTGCCCGCCCATACCGTGAAGCCGAGCCGCTCCTGCGTCTCCGCGATCTTCCGCGCGACCGTCTCCGGGCTGCCGATCAGCGCCAGGCCGTTCTCGACCCAGAAATCGTAGGACTGACGCGCCTGGGAGAATATCTTCCCGTTCGCCCGCGTGTAGCGGGTGTTGTCGGTTCCTTTCCCGCGCGGGTCACTCCCGAAACCGATACGGGTGTTGGTCACGTGCTCCCGGTCTATGCCGTAGTACTCCAGCAGGTACGGCTCCGCCTCGGCGCGGGCTTTCTCGTCCGTCTCCGCGACGTGGACGACACGCACGAGCATCTGCCTCGGCATCGGGCCCGGGTGCCCGCATTCGTGCCATATGCGCCGGTAGTGCTCCAGCTTGTCGACCAACTCATCGTCGGTGGAGATGTTAGTTGCCACGTCGTTGTTGCGTTCCGCCGCCCACTCGAAGGCGCGCAAGCTGTGGCAGGCGATCCAGATGGGCGGATGCGGTTGCTGGTACGGCTTCGGCATGGGGAGCATCTCTTCGTACTGCCAGAACCGGCCACGATGCGTGACCTCCGGCCTCGTCCACGCATCCTCGATCACCTTCATCGCCTCTTCGCTCGCGGCGTGGCGGTCGTAGTAGTCGATGCCCCAGCGGATGAACTCGTGCTCGTGCGTGCCCAGCCCCGAACCGAACTCCACCCTCCCCTTGGAGAGATGGTCAAGGGTCGCCACCTCCTGCGCCAGGCGCATCGGATTGTGGAACGGCAACTGCCAGATCATCGCGCCGACGTGGATCCGCTCCGTGGCCGCCGCAACCGCCGTCAGGAACACCGTCGGTGCCGTGATCGCGCCGATATAGGAAGCCTGGTGCTCGATGATCCAGTAGTAGCGGTAACCGAGCTCGTCCATCATGCGGGCCTGACGGATATGCTCGTCGTAGGCTGCCGCCGCCGAGCCCAAACGCTTGATGTCGTTTATCTTGACCGAGCCCCACGCGCCAAATTCCAGAGTCGGCATCCTACCTCCCTAAATCACCAGTCAATTCATCGTGAGCCGTCGAACCACGCCGTCGCAGACGATGACTCCTACGCGAACGCCGGAATCACTTCCTCGCCGAAGAGCCTCAAAGACTCCTCCACCATCGCGTGCGGCATACGTCCGATGTGAAACTTCCCTGCGAAGTGGTCGAACCCGATCCGTTCGCGCCCAGCGGCTATCTGGCGCGCCACGGTCTCCGGGCTGCCCACGAGCGCCAAGCCATTGTCGAGCCAGAACTCGTAGGAGCGCGACGTTTCTCGGAAGATGCGCCCGCGCTCCCTGATGTCCTCGGTATCCTCGCTGCCCATTCCGCGCGGGTGCGACCCCAGGCCAATGCGGCTGGAGGTGACGATCTCTCGTCCCAGCGTATTCGCTTCCAACAGGTATTGACGAGCCTGCTCGTGCGCCTGCTCGTCCGTCCTGGCGACGTGCACCACGCGCATCAGAAACTGGCGCGGCATTGGCCCGGTGTGCCCGTAGCCCTTCCACGCCTGACGCCACTGGTCGAATTTGTGCGCCATGGATTCGTCCGTGTCTATGTTCTGCGCTATGTTATAGCCGCGCTTGGCCGCGAAATCTATCGCCCGTGGGCTGTGCACCGCCGCCCATATCGGCGGGTGCGGCTGCTGATACGGCATCGGATGCACCAGCGCCTCGTCTATCTTCCAGAACTTGCCCTCGTAGGTCACCGTCCCGTCGCCGCCCCACGCCAGCTCGATGATGTCCAGCGCTTCCTCGCCCATCTCCTGCCGTGCGTAGAAATCCAAACCCCAGCGCATGAACTCGTGCTCATGCACCCCTATGCCGGTGGCGAACTCCGCCCTGCCTCGCGAGAGGTGATCGAGCATCGCCACGTCCTGCGCGAGCCTCACCGGGTTATGGAACGGCAACTGCCAGATCATCGCGCCCAGCCGCAGCGACTCCGTGTGCTGGGCAAGCGCGGTCAGGAAGATCTGCGGAGAGGTGATCGCACCGACGTAGGAACCCTGGTGCTCCAGCGTCCAGTAGTAGCCGAACCCTACGCGCTCCATCAACTGCGCCTGCCGGATATGCGTGTCATAGACATCAGCAGCGGACTGCGCATGAAGAACCTCATACGTCTGCATCTGGTCCCAAACGGCGAATTCAAGAGCAGGCATCAGCACCCCCTACCGGAAAAAATGGCCTGCCCCATATTACCCCTTTCATCGCTGGCCTACCTCATACGTCCCTCATACGTCCGGCGAGCCTCCGTGGGTATGGCCGGGGCAGCCCCGCTTCTCATAAAATAGGCGCATGCCTACGGCTGACGCACTTCAGCAGACCGTCCTTCACGACGTTCACACCTCCCTCGATGCGCGCATGGTGCCGTTCGCCGGGTACGACATGCCCGTGCAGTACGAAGGCATCCTGGCCGAGGCCCGCGCGGTGCGGAGCGCAGCCGGCATCTTCGATGTCTCCCACATGGGCAGGTTCTGGGTCGAAGGCCCTGACGCCCGCTCGTTGCTCGATTGGGTTCACACCGGCAACATCGGCGAGAAGATGCCCATAGGCCGCGCGCGCTACGGCCTCCTCTGCAAGGAAGACGGCGGCATCCTGGACGACGCTATCGTCTACCGGCTGGCGGACGCGCGATTCATGATCGTGGCCAACGCAGGAAACGCCGCCAAAGTATTCACCTGGATCGAGCGTTGGCGCGCCGGGCGATTCCCCAACGCCACGCTCACCGACCGCACCGCCGAGGTCGCCATGATTGCGCTGCAGGGCCCCGACGCAACGCGTATCACTGCCGAGGTCTCCGCGTTCGACCCGTCGGTGAACCGCCCGTTCCACGTGATGGAAACCACGCTCATGGACGCTCCCGCCCTCGTTGCGCGCACCGGCTATACCGGCGAGGACGGCGTCGAGATCATGCCGGCCTCCGAGACAGCGCCCGCGCTCTGGCGAACGCTGATGGAGAAAGGGGCAATCCCCTGCGGCCTGGGCGCGAGAGACACGCTCAGGCTGGAGGCCGGGCTGCTGCTGCACGGCTCCGATATGGACGAAACGACCAACCCCATCGAGGCTGGCGTCATGCGTTTCGTGCAGGCGGACGACGACTTCTGCGGTGCAGACGCCATCCGCGCAGCCGCCGACCGCGAGCCGGAGCGCAAGCTCGCGGGCTTCGTCACCGAGGGCCGCGGCCCCGTGCCCCGCGCCCACGATGTCATCCTCAGCGACGGGGACGCCGTCGGCCACGTCACAAGCGGGGGCTACTCGCCCTCTCTTGACACCAACATAGGCCTCGGTTATCTTCCGCCGCGTCTCGCCGCCCCTGGAACACCTATACATGCCAGCGTCCGGGGCAGGAACGTCCCGGCAACGACTATCGCTCTCCCCTTCTACACAAGGCCAAGGTAGCCATGCCTATACCAGAAGACCGCCGCTATTCCAAAGAGCACGAATGGGCGCTGACCGAAATGGACGGCAGCGTTCTCGTCGGCATCACCGAGTTCGCCCAACATGAGCTCGGAGACGTCGTCTACGTCGAACTGCCCCAACCCGGCGACCGGGTCGCTCAGAACGCGCATATGGGCGAGGTTGAATCGGTCAAAGCCGTATCGGAACTCTTCTCCCCCGTCACCGGTGAGGTCATCGCCGTAAACGACGACGCACGGAACGCCCCTGAACTCGTCAACGAAAGCCCTTACGACAAGGGCTGGCTGATCCGCGTCAAGCCGGACGACCCATCCGAACTCGACAGCCTGCTCGACGCCCCCACCTACGCCTCGCTCACCGAGTGAGGTCGGCGCAACGTACAATAGACCCACGTCAATTCCACGTAGCGCAGGTGGTTGATTCCCATGCCTGAGTCCGTTTTCACGTCGCCATTCATCCCCAACACCGATGCTGACCGTCAGGCCATGCTGGCCGAGGTCGGCGTGGCCGCCATCGAGGATCTCTTCATCGACATCCCCGAGCAGTTCCGCCACCCTGCGTTCGATCTACCGGATCCCGTGCCGGAGATGCACCTCCGCACCGCGATGGAAGCGCTGGCTCAGCGCAACTTCCACGCAGGCGACCACCCCAGTTTCCTCGGCGCGGGCGTCTATCACCATTTCTGCCCCGCCGTCGTCGGCCCACTGGTCTCCCGCGGCGAGTTCCTCACCTCCTACACGCCCTACCAGCCGGAGGTTTCCCAGGGAACGCTCCAGGCAACATACGAGTTCCAGACGCTCACCGCTCAGCTCTTCGGCATGGAGGTTTCCAACGCGGGCATGTACGACGGCGCATCGAGCCTCGCGGAGGCCGCGCTCATGGCCTGCCGAGTCAAGAAGCGCTCCCGCGTCGCCGTCCTCGACACCGTCAACCCCCATTACGTCGAAACGATCCGGGCCTACGTTCAGCCGCAGAACATCGAGGTCTACCTCGTGCCGCCGCGCGCCCCCAACCTCGGACCGGACACGGCCTGCCTCATCACTCAGTACCCCAACTTCTTCGGTTACATCGAAAACGCGCAGGCGCTCTCGCACAGCGCGCACGCCGACGGCGCGCTCTTCGTCACGTCCTGCGACCCCACCGCCCTTGCCATGTTCAACCCGCCCGGCGCGTTCGACGCAGACATCGCCACCGGCGAGGGGCAAGCCCTCGGCGTGCCTCCCAGTTTCGGCGGCCCCTACGTCGGCATCTTCACCTGCCGCCAGGAGTACATCCGGCAACTCCCCGGGCGCATCGTCGGCAAGACCACGGACACCGAGGGGCGCACCGGCTACGTTCTGACCCTCCAGCCCCGTGAACAGCACATCCGGCGGGAGCACGCCACTTCCAACATCTGCACCAGCACCGCGCTCATCGCTCTGTGGGCCTCCGTCTACATGTCGCTCATGGGCAAGCGCGGGCTGCATCACACCGCCGAGCTCTGCTACCAGAAGGCGCACTACGCCGCCTCGCGCATAGCGGAACTTCCCGGCTACAGCCTGCCCATAGGCGGCTGCTTCTTCCAGGAGTTCGTCGTCACCTGCCCCAAACCCGCGAGCGACGTCAGCATCGCCCTCGAACACGCGGGCATCATCGGCGGGCTCGACGTGGGCGACCGCTACCCAAACGGCATGCTGCTCTGCGTAACGGACGTCAATACGCGGGAAGAGATAGACCGGCTCGTGGCCGCACTCGCGGAGATAGCATGAGTATGAACAGGACGACCTCCCCGCTTCAGGAGGACGCGAACCAGAAGCGCAGGCTCCTGATGGAGCGCAGCCGCCCCGGACGCACCGGCGTGACGCTGCCGTCCTCCGACGTGCCGCTCCAGCCAATGCCGGAGCAGGCCATGCTCCGAGAAGACCTCGATCTGCCGGAAGTAACCGAGGGCGAGGTCGTCCGCTACTTCACGCACCTGAGCCAGCTGAACTTCTCCGTGGACACGAACTTCTACCCCCTCGGCAGCTGCACGATGAAGTACAACCCAAGGCTGAACGAGGCCGTTGCCGCTTTGCCCGGCTTCGCGCTCGCGCACCCCACACAGCCCGAGCGTCAGGTGCAGGGAACGCTGGAGGCGCTCTACCGCCTGCAAACGTACCTCACCGAGATCAGCGGCCTACACAGCGCCAGCCTCGTCCCGCTGGCCGGCGCGCAGGGCGAGCTCGCAGGCGTGCTCACGCTGCGCGCTGCCCTCGACGCGCGAGGACAGGGACAACGCCGCAAGATGCTCATACCGGATTCCGCCCATGGCACGAACCCCGCATCAGCCACCATGGCAGGGTTCCAGGTGCTGTCCATCCCCTCGACGCCCAGCGGCGATATCGATCTGGAGGTCGTCAAAGCGCAGGCTGGTGACGATCTCGCGGGCGTCATGTTCACGCAGCCAACGACCCTGGGCCTGTTCGACCGCAACGCGATGGAGATGTGTCGCATCATCCACGAGGCGGGAGGACTGGTGTACGGCGACGGCGCGAATGCGAACGCCATTCTGGGGCGTGCGAAGCTGGGCCATCTTGGCTTCGATGTCGTCCACATGAACCTCCACAAAACGTTCAGCACGCCCCACGGCGGAGGCGGCCCCGGCGCCGGGCCTATCTGCACGACGGCCGAACTCGCGCCTTTCCTGCCCGGTCCTGTCGTGGTGCAGCGCGGCGACGGTTACGCCTCCGAGATGCCCGCGCACAGCATCGGGCGCATCGGAGGAGCGCAGGGCAACTTCGGCGTGCTCATCCGCGCGCTCACCTACATCTCGCTGCTGGGCCGGCAGGGCATGCTCGACATCAGCGCCAACGCCGTGTTGAACGCGAACTACCTCTACACCAAGCTGCGCGACCTCTACGAACTGCCCTTCGACCGCTCGGTGATGCACGAAGTCGTCTTCTCCGCACGGAAGCGCGCCGGAGCCAATGCGCTCAACGTCTCCAAGCGCCTGCTCGACCACGGCTTTCACGCGCCCACAATGTACTTCCCGCTCGTCGTCCCCGAAGCGCTCATGATCGAGCCGACGGAGACCGAGTCCAAGGAGACGCTCGACGCCTTCATAGAAGTGCTCCGACGGATTGACGCGGAAGCCGCCGAGGACGAATCGTTCCTCCACGGCGCGCCCTACGAAACCCCCGTATCCCGCCTGGACGAAGCCAGCGCCGCCAGACGCCCGGAGCTGCGTTGGCGCGCGCGTCCTTCATCCTGAGCCTTTATCTTCCGCGCCCATACCGTTATCCTTCCCCCCGACATCAGTCGTAGGCTGCCTGACAGGAGGTTCCCATGGTCGACGTAGGCCAACCGGCTCCCGACTTCACACTGAAGAGCCACGGGGGCGAAGACGTTTCACTCAGCCAGTACAAGGGCGACAAGTGGATCGTCCTGCATTGTTTCCCTGCCGCATTCACCGGAGGGTGAACGACTCAGACCTCATCCTTCAACCGTGCGTTGAAGTCATTCGAAGAGAAGAACGCTCAGATACTCGGCCTCGGCGTCGACTCCAGGCCATCCCTCAACACTTGGGCAACCTCGCTGGGCGGTATCAGGCACCCGCTGCTCTCTGATTCGTGGCCTCGCGGTGCTGTCTCACAAGCCTACGGCGTCCTCAATGAAGATTCCGGCGTGTCCCTCAGGTCGCTGTTCATCATCGACCCCGAGGGCATCGTCCGCTACCGCGAGACCTACCAGGGCACGCTGCCCGATCCGAACGTTATCCTGGCTGAGCTCACCACTTTGCAGGGGTAATCGCCTCCATCCTGCCTCCGTCAGAACGGGGCCGTTGCTTCCGCAGCGCGGCCTCGTTCTCATGCCAGCGACATCATCACCATGACCGCAACCGACGAAGCCACACTGAAACGCGCGCCCCTCGCTGAGGGCGACATCGCGCTCGTCTACGACCAGCGCAAGCGCCGTTATCGCATCGAACTCAAAGCAGGGGCGCTGCTGGAAACCCACCTCGGCTATGTAACCCACGACGAGATCATCGGGCGGCACGAGGGCTTCTTCCTGAACACGAACAAAGGCCGCCGCCTGTTCATCCTCCGCCCTGCGTTCAGCGACGCCGTACGGGAGCTGCCGAGGCAGAGTCAGGTCATCTACCCCAAAGACCTCGCCGCCCTGCTGATGCACGCCGACATCTACCCCGGTGCGCGCGTCATCGAGGTTGGCCTCGGCTCAGGCGCGGCCTCCGCTGCTCTGCTGCGAGCCGTCGGCCCGCACGGCTCCGTCGTCACGCACGAGGTTCGCGAGGAGATCGTGGCGCCCGCCCGCAGGAACGTCGAGCATCTCGCCCCCGGCGCGACGAACCACCGCATCGTCGTAGCGGACGCCTACGCCAGCGGCATCGGCACGGAGGAGGCCGACCGTGTCGTGCTCGATGTGCCGGAGCCGTGGCGATTGATCCCGGCGGCAGCCGATGTGCTCCGGCAGGGAGGGGTCTTTACCGCCTACCTGCCAACCGTTCTGCAGGTACACGAATTGATGATGAACCTCACGCGGGACAGGCGCTGGTACATGGCGGAATCGTTCGAATTGCTCGAACGAACCTGGCACTTCTCGGAGACGAGCGCTCGACCGGATCATCGCATGGTGGGGCACACCGGCTTCATCACGATCGCCCGGCGCTGTGAGCCGCCTCCGGAGGCCGACGACGCGCCTAGCGAAGCAGATCCTCCCACGTCGGCATAGCCGAGGGTGGACGCTCCGCCTCCACGAGCGGCGCAGCGCCCAAGGCGCCGGATCCGACACCCAGCATGCCCTCCGCCAGCGCGTCTTTCGCGAACGCCAACGCCTTGAATCCGCCCATCCCGTCAGCCGCCTCCAGGGCAGCAAGACGAACCAGGTTCGCCTCTCTTTCCCCCGGGCTCAGGCCAGCTCTGGCCTCTATGTCGGCTCGATAGTCAGCGATGCCCAGCCCCGTGAGCAGCTCCGCCTGCGTCATCGAGCCTGCCTCCGTGAACCCGGCCGCCGCTGCCGACGCTCGGAGAGACGTCAATTCGACGTGCACGCTGATGTCCTGACGCCCAACGTTGACGTAGGGATTCATCCCCAGCGCATGGCCGGAATAGCAGCGAAGCGTGCCCCGGCGACGGGATTCGGCGTACTGATCGACCGCCTCATGCCCGTAGTCGATCAGCAGCAGATAGCCGCACGCAAGCGCCCCGAACGCATCGGTCAGCCAGTCGTCCAGCCCGAGATTGACCTCCGCGCGGTAGCCCTCGGACAGTCGCACGCCCAGACTCTCGAACCTCTGAGCGAGCGCGGGGGTGGACGGTTCGCCGGTAACCTCGGTGAAACCGCCGTCCGGCAGCGCGTCCACGAACAGCTCCCGCAGTGCGCCGCGTTCAACGGTAACGCGATGCACCGGCATAGCGTCGAACAGTTCGTTGGCTAGCACCACTCCATAGCCACCCGGCGTCGGCAGTCGGTCGGAGCACACCCAGCGCCCATGAAACGCCGCCGGAGCATCTCGTAGGTCGACCGCCGTGTACTCCAGGGCTTCCGCGAAACCGCTGTCCGTAGCTGTGGCATGCGCCGTGATGTCCATCGCCAGCCTGCCGTTGCCCGCGCCCGCCTCGATAACCGTGAACCTGCGCGGGCTGCCGACCGCGCGCCACATCGCGATCAGCTGCCGCGTGATGAGCGCTCCGAAAGCGGGATGAACGAGGGGTGCCGTGTAGAAGTCGCCGGAGGGCCCGAACACACGACGCGACGCGTAGTAGCCGCCGTCAGGCCAATAGAGGGCGGTCTCCATGAACTCCGCGAACGTGATGGGGCCGTCCTCGCTGATGCGCCTGCGAATCTCGATAGCCGCGCCGGTGGGATCGAACAAGCTCGCCATGACTAAGGCTCGAGGCCGTACGGGATGTACCGGAGCGCCCGGTTGGGCGCATAGCGGTCCGGCGCAGCGGTAGAGGGCCTACCGCGGATTGCGGTTGACGTGGCTGCCTTCCGATTCCCAACTGGTGATCTTGATGGAGTTCTTGAACTCGCGGACTTCGCCGCAATACTTGCACTTGCCGTAGCTCGTGGGGCCGTTCGGGCTCTCTATGGACCAGCGATGTGGACAGATCGGTTCCACCGCTTCGACCATTTCGATTTCTTGCTGCGCCATACTCTGCGTCTCCCTGTTCATGACCAACCGATGGCGGCTAGCCCCGCTGTTCGATCGGAACGAACTCAACGTCGAGTGGACCGTCGTACCGCATCTGTGGCCTGATGAGCATGTTCTTATCGTGCTGCTCCAGAATCTGGGCCACGTAGCCCGGTACGCGGGCCACCGCAAAGATGGATATGAACAGGTCTTCCGGAATGCCGAGCAGGTAGTACACCGAGCCTGCCCAGAAATCAACGTTCACGCAGATGCCCCGCTCCGCGTACGGGCGCATGTACTCCTCTACCTTGCTGAGAATCTGGAACCACTTGGGGTCGCCTTCCTTCTCAGCCAGCAGCCGCGACCCTTCGCGCAGATGCCTCGCCCGCGGATCCTCGGCTCGGTAGACCGCATGGCCAAAGCCCATGATGCGCTCGCGCCGTTCGTGCTTCGCTGCCAGATACGCATCGACGTTGTCGACTTCGCCGATCTCCAGCGCCATCTTCATCACGCCCTCGGCGGCGCCGCCGTGCAGCGGCCCCTTCAGCGTCGAGATGCCCGTAACGATCGCGCCGTGAACGTCAGCCAGCGTGCTGGCCGTAACCCGAGCCGCGAACGATGAGGCGTTGGAGCCGTGATCCAGGTGAACGATGAGGTCTTTGTTCATCAACTGGGCAGTGTCCGCATCGGGACGCTTCCCAAGGAGCATGTACAGGAAGTTTGCCGCATGAGAGAGCGACAGGTTAGGAGCGATCGGACGGTTCCCGGTGCGTATCTGATGATGCGCCGCCACGATGGTCGGAACCTGCGCGGTAATGCGGATCCCCTTCCGCAGCGTGCCCTCGTGCGACACATCGTCCACGTCGGGCGCGAAGCCGGCCAGCGCAGAGACGGCAGTGCGTAGGACATCCATCGGGTGCCCGTCCTTCATCTGCTCGATAATCGCGATGATCTCGTCCGGGATGGCCCGGCACTCCCGCAGCGTCGCATTGAACTCGTCGAGCTGAGACCTCGTGGGAAGCTCGCCCTTCAGCATGAGATAGACCACTTCCTCGAAAGTCGCCTTCTCCGCCAGATCGTGGATATCGTACCCACGATAGATGAGACGCCCGATATCGCCGATGACGAAACTGGACTTCGTAGACTCGAAATAGACGTCCCGAAGGCCCCGCTTGATCTCGACCTGCTGCTGGACCATGAACCCTCCTCATAGTCTGCCGCGCCAGCGGCTCGCCTCGCTCAAAGACGGATACCCGCATCGAGCGCCTACAGCGTACCGCGTAACTGAACCTTCAAGCAGGAAATCAGCCCCTCCGCGCAAGTATGCGGGACAGGGCCGATTCTGAAGTAAGGTTCTCAAACATCCGCGCCGGATGTCTACCGCCCCCCGGGATGGAATCCACTCTGGGAGCGAACGCTCACGCCAAGTATGCCGAATGAGAATACTTGCGGGCGTCGGAGGGTGTCAATGCGCAACGCCCCGCTCTGCAACCTCCGAACGCAACGGGCGAACGATCCCTTCATATTGGGGCCGGAGTGACCGCCTTTCGATTGTAGCCGGTTCGGTCAACGGGCATGGTCGAACGCGAACGAATCCGCCATGTTCCCACCTGAAATCAATCAATCTGCTCATGAACGCACCTGTATATGTGACTTTCGCAGCGATTGACACTCTACGTGCCGACTCGTAGCCTTGTAGAGTCTTGGGGTGCGTTCGAAATTCGTAGCCCCGCATCCTGTGAACGGGATTCTGAGGCCAGAATCCACAGCCGTCATACGGAGGACCCAAACGCAATGGCCAGCCAGAGTGAGATTGTCGTCCGCTTCGCCGGCGAAGGTGGCCAAGGAGTCGTAACAGCCGCTGAGATGTTGGCCCGCGCGGCCACCGGCGTCGGTTTCCACGCCCTCACCTTCGCTACATTCCCGTCCCAGATCCTCGGAGGCCCCACTTGGACTCAGGCGCGCATCGCACGCGATCCTGTCCTCAGCCCGGGTGACGCCATCGATATCCTCGTGGCCTTCAACAACGAGGCCTACCACGAGCATCGCGTCGATGTGAAAGAGGATGGCGTCATCCTCCTTGATCCCTCCATCACCCCCGACGAAGACGACTTCCACCACTCGGTCACCGTCCCTTTTGACGAGTTGGCCAAGCAGACGGGGGAGTCGCGCGCGGCCAACATGGTCGTCATGGGCGGGCTCTCCAAGCTCATCGATATGCCCGTGCACTACTTCAAGGAGTTCGTCTCCCAGCGCTTCGCGGGCCGCGAGGCTGTCATCACCGCCAACCACATGGCGCTGGATCTGGGGCTCACCCACCTCGCCAACGAAGAGCCCATCAGCAACCTCGGCGAGCCGAACACTCCCGATTACGATCAGGTATTCATCAAGGGCAACGAGGCCCTCTCCATCGGCGCGCTTCACGCCGGCATCGAGTTCTACTTCGGCTACCCCATCTCTCCCGCGACGCCCGTCCTCATCTACATGGAACGCAACCTCGTCGGCAAAGGCAAGTTCGCCTATCAGGCAAGCTCCGAGATCGAGGCCATCACCGGCATCATCGGCGCAGGCTTCGCCGGGAAGAAATCCATGACGGCCACCTCCGGCCCGGGATTCACCCTTATGGGCGAAGGCATCGGCCTCGCCTGGATGGCCGAGATTCCATGCGTCATCGTCGATGTGCAGCGCGGAGGCCCGGCAACAGGCTTGCCCACGAAGACCGAACAGTCCGATCTCCTCGCGGCGCTCAGCCCCGCGCATGGAGACTCCTCCATCCCGGTCATCGCGGTCGGCACCGTCGAGGAATGCTTCTACGCAACGGTTCACGCCTTCAACTGGGCGGAGCGTTATCAGGGCCCTGTCATCATCCTCAGCGAGCACTCCCTTGCGGAACGCGCGCAGAACATCCCGCGCCCCAACCTCTCTGAGGTCGCTGTCGAGAGTCGCGACTTCTACAAGGGCGATAACGGCTACCTGCGCTACGAATCCGATGAGACCCTGGCCTTCCCCGTCCCCGGCGGCGCGGGCGCATACGTCGCCAACGGCTCCGAGCACGACATCTACGGCGATACAACGCACCTCGCTAAGTACCACATCCAGATGACCGAGCGCCGGTTCGGCAAACTGAACCTCCTCAGCGACGGCACGTACGAGAGCGACAACGCTGCATCCAACGTGGCGATCCTCCCCTGGGGCGGCTCCAAAGGCTCCGCGCAGGAGTCCTACAACCAGCTGCGCGCCGACGGGCAGGACATCGCCTGGTACTACACCATGTTCCTCAATCCCCTGCCCCCGGCCATGCTCGAAGAGTTGCGCTCGAAGGATCTGGTGATCGTCCCTGAGCTCAACTATCAGGGCCAGTTCGCCTCCGTCCTCCGGTCGCACGGCGTCAAGGCCGAAGCAATCACGCAGTACACCGGCCTGCCGTTCCGTCCAACGGAACTCAGCGGGCTGATCAAGGACTGTCTGGCCAAGGCCGGGCTGAAGCAGGCGGTGAAGGCATGAGCGACAAGAAGAACCCCGAGTACGATTTCAACTGGTGCCCCGGATGCGGCGACTTTGGCGTCCGCCGGGCCCTCGAATTGGCGATGACCAACTGGAACATCGAACATGAGATCCCGATGAACCATAACGTCGTGGTTGCGGGCATCGGCTGCTCCGGAAACCTCGTCCACCTGCTCGAAGGCGAACAGCCCTACGGCTTCCACGGCATCCACGGACGCTCCCTGCCTCTCGCGCTCGGCGTGAAGATGGCCAGGGAAGATCTGAATGTCGTCGTCGTCGCCGGTGATGGTGACTTCCTCAGCATCGGCATGGAGCACATCGCTCCTCAGGCCACCCGCAACCTCAACATCTGCGCCGTCATCATGGACAACGGCGTCTACGGCCTCACCAAGGGCCAATCGTCCCCCACCACCATCGAGGACACCGTTACCAGCTCCACCCCCTACGGCAAGATGGAATCTCCCCTCAACCCGTTGGACCTCTACCTCACGCTGGGCGTCACCTACATCGCTTCCGGCTACTCCAGCAAGCCGCGAGACCTCGCTGGCCTCATCAAGGGCGGCATGGAGCACTCCGGCTTCTCCATCGTCCACGTCAGCTCCCCCTGCACCACCTACAACGATACCTACGAGATACTCAAGGGGAGCAAGGCGAAAGGCATCGAGGGCATCGCCTGGGACATTCCCGCCGATCACGACCCCGCCAGCCGCAGCGCAGCGCGTGGCGTCATCGAGCAGGGCGGCGTGCCTCTTGGCGTCGTCTACGAAGACACGACGCGCCCATCGCTGGATCAGCGCCTCGCAGGCGTCCGCGAGCGGGTAACCGCCAAGAGCACCGACGCTCTCCTCAGCTCCTTCTCCATCTAGCCTCGCAGCGAGAACGCCAGACAGCACGGCAAGCAGCACACGCCTGCCGTGCTGTTTTCGTTAAGAAGCGCCGCTCCTCCCTAACTCGTCCAATTCCAAACGCCGTACTGTCGGCGTATGCCCGCGTAGCGACGGCCTAATACCCGGAGAAACGCTCCTCCTCCCACGGATCGCCGCGCATGTGGTAACCGTTCTGCTCCCAGAAGCCCGGCCTGTCCTCCCGCATCATTTCAATACCTTTCACCCACTTCGCGCTCTTCCAGCCGTACCGCGCAGGAACGACCAACCGCAGCGGCCCGCCATGCTGAGGTGCGAGCGGCGCGCCGTCCTGACGATGCGCGAACAGCGCATCCGGCGCGCGCAGCGCATCGAGGTCTATGTTCGCTGTGTAGCCGTCGCTGCAATGCAACATCACGAACCGCGCTCTCTCTTTCGGCGCCGCCAGCCCGATCACCTCCATCGCCGGTACGCCCTCCCACCCGACGCTGAGCCTTGACCACTGCGTAACGCAATGGAAATCCGCCGTGGTCTCCTGTTGCGAAAGCGCCAGGTACTCGTCCCAGGTCAGCTCCGCCTCTCGTTCGACTTCACCGAAGATCGTCAGCCGCCAACTCGCCAGATCCGTGCGCGGCGTGGGGAAGATGCTCATAACCGGCATCTTCGGCGTAACGTACTGCCCCGGCGGAACGCGATCCTCCGCCCCCAACGGAATCCCTCTCGCGCCGAACACGGCGCCTATCCTGCGAATCAGTTCCATGTTGCCTCCGTCCCTGCGCACAGCTGCGAGGTACACTAGATGATGCTGCGATTGACCGCCAGCCGCTCATGCTACACACCGACGCACAGCCTACCCCCCGCTCCGAGTATGCCCTGCACGTGCAAGGCATCTCCAAGGCGTATGGCCCCATCCCGGCGCTGCGCTCCATAGACTTGTGCGCGAACTGGGGCCGCGTGCTCACGCTGTTCGGCCACAACGGCGCGGGCAAGAGCACCCTGCTGCGCGTCATCGCCACGCTCGTCAAACCGGACAAGGGCACACTCACCATCGGCGGGCTCGACCCCAACGTCCACGCGGCGAGTGCGCGAGCGTCCATCGGCTACGTCGGGCACCAGAATCTCCTCTACGACGACCTCACGCCAGTCGAGAACCTCCTCTTCTACGCCCGCCTCTACGCCGTGCCTGACCCTGCCGAGCGCACCGCCCGGGTCTTGCAGGATGTCGGAGCCGAAGGCTGGGCCGATCGCCGCGTCCGCACGCTGTCCAACGGCATGCAGAAGCGCATCGCCATCGCGCGCGCCCTGCTGCACCGCCCGCCCATCCTCCTCCTCGACGAACCTGACGCCGGACTCGACGCCGAGGCCCACAGCCTCGTGGACGCCGTCACGCGCTCCGTCGCGGACGGCGGCGGAGCCGTCGTGATGACGACGCACGACGCGCAGCGCGGGCTCGCCGCCGCCGACGACTACGCCGTGCTGCGCAGCGGGCGGATCGCCGCCCAGAGCGTGGCAGCAGGCACGTCGGTGGAAGATATCCTGGCTCTGCTCAGCAGCCGGGGGGCCGTCTGATGCTGCGCGCCGCCATCGCCGTCTATTCCAAAGACGTCCGCCTGGAAGCACGCACCCGAGAGACGTTGGGTGCAGTGCTCGCTTTTTCCATCGTCGTCGCGTTCATCTTCAACTTCGCCTTTGACCCCACGCCTCAGATCGTCGCCGCCGTTGGGCCGGGCATCGTCTGGGTCGCCTACGTCTTCACCGCCACTCTTGGCATGAACCGAACGTTCATCATAGAGAAGGAGCGCGGCACGCTGGACGGCCTGCTGCTCGCGCCCGCAGGCAGGGAGTCCCTCTATCTCGGCAAACTGCTGGGCGCGTTCACGCTCCTCATCGTCGTCGAAACGCTGATGCTCCCCGTCTTCCTCGTCCTCTACAACCTCTCGCTGCTCAACGTCTGGTTCATCCTGACGGCGCTCGCGGCTACCGTGGGCTTTGCCGCCGTCGGCACGCTCTTCTCTGCAATCGCCGTACACACGCGAGCGCGGGAGGTCATGCTGCCGCTGCTCTTCCTGCCGGTCTCGCTGCCCGTCATCATCGGCGCAGTATCGAGTTCGCAGGAGGCGTTGGCAGGCGGCGGTTGGAGTGACGTCAGCAGGTGGCTGCTGCTCATCTCCGCCTTCGATATCGTCTTCCTTGTGTTATCCTCGTGGGCGTTCGAGTTCGTGCTGGAGGAGTGATCTGACCGCCGGATTGATCTCGTGGAGACAGGCCCTTCTGCTCGTTGCGGGCGCGCTGCTCCTCATAGACCTCTACCTCATCTTCCAATTCGCCCCTACTGAGCGGGTGATGGGCATCGTCCAACGTCTCTTCTACTTCCACGTGCCCGTCGTCCTCACCAGTTTCATCTCCTTCGTGATTGCCGCCGTCAGCAGCGCCCTCTACCTCGTTCGGCGCACCCGCGCCTGGGACAGGCTCGCCTGCGCCGCTGCGGAAGTAGGCGTCGTTTTCTTCACCATCGCCATCATCACCGGCGCAGTCTGGGCAAAGCCCGTCTGGGGCACCTGGTGGGTGTGGGACGCGAACGGCACCCTCACCTTCGTGCTCTGGCTCCTCTTCATCGGCTGCCTCATGGCCCGCGCCTACGCCCCGGACGCCGAGCGCGGACGCCGATGGGCGGCGGTCGTCGCCATCATCGGTGCTGCCACCGTCCCCTTCGTCTACAAGGCCGCGGACTGGTGGGGCGGCCTGCACCCGGAGCGCGTCACCGGCCCCGGCGCGTCAGGGTCGCTGGAGCGCGACATGCTCTACACGCTGCTCTTCTCCTTCGTAGCGTTCGGCACATTGTTCGCGGCGCTCGTCGCCGAACGCTACGCCCAGCGCCGTGACGAAGAGACGATCGAAGAACTACGGCTCGCCACGGCGGTATAGAAACACATGCGGCTAAGAATCCTCTCGCTGCTCGCTGTCCTTACGCTCCTCGCGCTCGCTGCGCCGGCGGCCATGGCCGCCGCGCTCGGCCAGGACGCGCCCGGAGAGAGCAACCTCGGCTACCTGCTCGCAGGTACGTTTCTCACGTGGGTGGGCTTCTTCGCCTACGCCTTCTACATCGGCAGGAAGAACCGTGACCTGCGGAACGAACTGGAAGAGTTGCGCCGCACCATCGCCCAACGCGACGACGCCCCCTAACCCGAAAAACGCCGCCATCCCTTGCCCGTGCGCGCGCAAGCCGCTAGGCTTGCCCCGCCAGCAGAAACGCTCTGATACGGCGCAGCTGCCGCGGCAGCCGCGCGATGCCATACCAAGGAGGCGACCATGGGCGACGATGTCGAGTTCAATCCGTATTACGGCGTCTTTCCGTACACCGACTTCATAAAGAGCGAGGGTATCCCCATCCACGAGGCATACTCTGTCGACTGCCACACCCTCGAACTCGAACCGTGGGAGCGCATGGGCGGCCGTGGAGCCTACGTCCACCTCGCCGGACGCTCCGACTACCTCTCTTCCTACGTCGTGGAGATTCCCCCCGGCGGTCAGCTCAACCCCGAGCAGCACATGCACGACGAGCTCATCCACGTCGTCTCCGGGCGCGGCGCAACCGTCATCGAGACCCCTGACGGCAAGAAGTACTCGTTCGAGTGGGGCCCAACGGCCATCTTCGGCATCCCCATGAACGCGAAGCACCAGATCTTCAACGGCTCCGGCACCGAGCCCGCCAGGCTCGCCGCCGTAACCGATCTGCCCATCATCTTCAACGTCTTCCGCAACCCCGCCTTCATCTACGACAACCCCGTCCAGTTCCCCGAACGGTCGGACGTATCACGCTACTTCGACGGCGAAGGGGAGTTCCGTGAGGTGAAGCCCGGGCGTCACCAGTGGGAGACCAACTTCGTCCCGGAGCTCGTCAACTTCGAGCTTCCGCCGTGGGCCGCCCGAGGCGCGGCAGGCAACAACATCCAGTTCCTGCTCGCCGACTCCTCGATGCACTGCCACATCTCCGAATTCCAGCAGGGAACGTACAAGAAGGCCCACCGCCACAACGCAGGCGCGCATATCTTCTGCGTCACCGGCGAGGGCTATTCCCTGCTCTGGCGTGAGGGCGAGGACCCTGTGGACACCGTCCGCGTAGACTGGAAGCCTGGCTCCCTCTACGCCCCGCCGGACGGCCCAACCTACCACCAGCACTTCAACGTGGCCGACGGGCCGTCCCGCTACCTCGTATTCGGCTTCGGCGGCGCGCGCTACCCCGTCCTCGACTCCAAGATGACCAGCTACGAGAACATGGACAAGTCTTCCAAGGAAGGCGGCAACCAGATCGAGTACCAGGACGAAGACCCCAACGTGCTGGACCTCTACGAGCGCGAACTCAGCGCGCGCACACTGAACTCCAAGATGCGCGAGTTCATCGGCTCGCGCGGCTGATCAGCAAACGGACACAAGAGCCAAAGACCAAAGGAGATCATCACTACTATGGGCGACGATGTTGAGTTCAACCCCTATTACGGAGTCTTTCCGTATCGCGACTTCCTGAAAGAAGAAGGCGTCCCTGTCTTCGAAGGCTATGCCGTCGACTGCCATACCGTCCCCGTCGAGCCGTGGGAGCGTCTCGGCGGACTCGGTACCTACGTCCACGTCGCCGGCAAGAGCGACTACCTCTCCGCCTACGTGGTCGAGATCCCGCCTGGCGGCCAGCTCAACCCTGAGCAGCACATGCACGACGAGCTCATCCACGTCGTCTCCGGACGCGGCGCGACCGTCATCGAGCGCCCTGACGGCAAGAAGTACTCGTTCGAGTGGGGCCCCAGCGCCATCTTCGCCATCCCCCTCAACGCGAAGCATCAGATCTTCAACGGCTCCGGCACCGAGCCCGCCAGGCTCGCCGCCGTAACCGACCTGCCCATCATCTTCAACGTCTTCCGCAACCCGTCCTTCATCTACGACAACCCCTTCCAGTTCGCGGAGCGCATGTCCGCGGAGAAGTACTTCGACGGCGAGGGCGAGTTCCGCCAGGTGAAGCCCGGCCGCCATCAGTGGGAGACCGCCTTCGTTCCGGAGCTGGTCAACTTCGAGTTGCCCCCGTGGGTCGCCCGTGGCGCAGCAGGCAACAACATCCAGTTCCTGCTCGGTGACTCCTCCATGCACTGCCACATCTCCCAGTTCTTCGAGGGCACGTACAAGAAGGCGCACGCCCACAACGCGGGAGCGCACATCTTCTGCGTCACCGGCGAGGGCTACTCCCTCCTCTGGAAGGAAGGCGAGAACCCGGTCGACACCGTACGGGTGGACTGGAAGCCCGGCACGCTCTACGCCCCGCCGGACGGCCCAACCTACCACCAGCACTTCAACGTCTCCGAGGGCCAGTCCCGTTACCTCGTGTTCGACTTCGGCGGAGCGCGCTACCCCGTGCTCGAGTCCAAGATGTGGAGCTACGAGAACATGGACAAGTCCGAAAAGGCCGGCGGTATGCAGATCGAGTACGAGGACGAGGATCCCCGCATCCACGCGCTGTTCGAAAAGGAACTCGACGCGCGCGGCCTGAAGTCCCGCATGCATGAGTTCATGACAGCCAGGGCGTAGTCCCCACCGTAACGCTCACAAGGGGCGGGGTGCAGTCGCACCCCGCCCCTGCTGTTCGTCGTGCCCCCTCGCCTCTCCCGCTCTGTTAGAATAGAGCCAAACGCCGCAGAGCCTAGCGTCACGATGAACTACACACCCGCCCCGATCCCCGAGCCCGCAGCAGCCTCCGCCGGCGTAGCGTCGATGCTCACCCGCCGCCGCAGGTTCATCATCCTCGGCATCATCCTCCTGGCAGCATTCGGCTACTACGGCTTTACCGCCATGCAGTTGGCCACTTCCTTCTACCTCCCCGTCGACGAACTCGTCGAGCAAGGCCCCGGCGATGCATCGGTGCAGGTCAAGGGCAGCCTCGTCGAGGGCAGCTTCGTCCGGGAGAGCACAGAGAACACCGTCGCGACGTTCACCCTCCAGGAGAACGGCGCGCAGGTTGCCGCCACCTACGACGGCGTGCTGCCGGATCTCTTCTTCAACCCCCACTCGGAGATCGTCCTCGGCGGCACATACCATGCCGACGAAGTGTTCGTCGCCAACCGCATCTATGTGAAGTGCCCCTCCAAGTACCGGTCGCTCGAAACCGAGAACCCCTACGACGACACGGCTAGCGCCTGATGGCTCAGACCCAACCGGTGCGGCCTCCTCAGCGCTTTGCGCCCGGCGGGCGGCGCATGTTGGACGCTCAATGGCTCTCCTACGTCTCCAGCACCGGCGACATTGGAACCAGCGCGGAGCTCGAACGCAACGAACTGCTGGAGCGCGGGATCGCCGAGTTCAACGATGGCCGATTCCTGGCCTGCCATGAGACGTGGGAGGCCCTCTGGGTAGACGCAGCCTATCCTGAGCGCCTGTTCCTCCTCGGCCTTGCCAAGCTGGGCGCGGGCTTCGCCCACGCCCTCAGACGCAACCCCAAGGGTGTACAGAGCCTCCTTGCCGACGCCGTACGCTTCCTCCGTCCGTTCGGCCCTGCCTACGCCAACGTGAACATAGACATCCTCCTGGCCAACGTCAGCGCCTGGCTGGAGTTCCCCGGCACCGGCGCCCCCTACCCCACGATCACCCACGCCGCCAACGCCTCGTAACCCCTGCGGCGAGCGACAACCCTTCTCGATGATGCAACCGTGCGACTCAGCGCGACCCCAACCAAAAACGTCCCGCCTCCCCCGGAACGGAAGAGGCGGGACGCCAATCCTGACGATGAGGCCCGGAGCTTACGCCGCGGCGTCGCTTCCCTTGCGAGGCGCGTCACGCCCGGCAGCCACCAACCGAGGATCCGGCAGGTCGACCATATGCCCGCACTGAATGCACTGGATATACGCGCCGTACATGTCACCGGACTCGCGGGTGTCTCCACCGCACCGCTCACATGCCTTGAAGTAGATCATCATGCTCTCCTCTCTACCCCTGTCCCTGTTCTGGAACTCCCGGAGCTCTATCCTGAACTACGGCTCACCTCGTTTCCGGTTCTATCCATCCGTCCGAATACGCTGCCCCATCTCCGGCGTAACGTATAATACGCCTTGACACGCTATATATCAACCCGTATCATACAGAGCACGACGGAATAGTACAAGCACCCACGAGTGCTCCTTCCGAATAGGCCCGGTAGAGGTTCCAGGATGTACCAACGCGGCAGACCCGCTGACAACGAGCGTATCCGGCTCATCTTCCAGTCCCTCAGCACACAGTCACAAGAGCCTCCGGCGCCTGCGCAGACGCCGCCCGAACAGCCCACGACAACCCCCGATGCCCAGGAGGCCGAAGCCCCTGAGCAGGGCCTCTACATCATCAGCGTGGCCGCCCGCATCTTGCACATGCACCCTCAGACGCTCCGGAAGTACGAACGCGTCGGCCTCGTACGCCCATCGCGCACCGTCGGCATGCTCCGCCTCTACTCGGAGCGCGACATCGCGAAACTGCGTATGATTAAGCACCTCGTCGATGAGATGCGCCTCAACCTTGCAGGCGTCGAGTTGGCGCTCTCCGTGTTCGAACGACTCGTCTCCGTCATGGAAGAAACCGAAAAACCGACCGCCTCCCAGATCAAGTCATTCGAGGACGCCACGCAGGACATCCTCGACCTCTTCTTTGGGCGAACCGACCCACGCACAACCCCTCCGAGCGAGCAATAAGCGAATGTTTGAGAATCAACCACAGCCGGAAAGCGACGGCCTCGACCAGCCCGCGGCAGACGAGGTCGCCGTCGCCGACGACCCCATAACCAGCCTCGAACGCTCACGCGACGAGATGAAGGCCATCGCGCAGCGCGCGCAAGCCGACCTCGTCAACTACCGCCGCAGGGTAGAGCAGGAACGCCCTCAGATCGCTCGGGATGCATCAGCCCGCCTGCTCACCAAGCTCCTGCCCACCATCGACGACCTCCATCGCGCCGTCGCAGGACTTCCCGACGATGCCCCCGAGAGTTGGCGCAACGGCATCGAACTGACCCTCGCCAACGCCGCCGCGTTCCTCTCCTCAGAGGGCGTAACGATGCTCGAACCTGCCCCGGGCGATCTGTTCGACCCGGCGCAGCACGAGGCCATCTTTTCAGAGCCCAGCAGCGAGCAACCCCCAGGGTGCGTGCTGCGAACGTTCCGTGCGGGCTACTGCAGCGCCGACCGCATACTGCGAGTCGCACAGGTCGTGGTCGCAGCTCAGCCCCTGCCGGATAGCAACGAATCAACTACGAACAATGACCAGTCGGAGGAATGAGGAAATGGCAAAGGTAATAGGCATAGACCTGGGCACGACGAACTCGGCTGTAGCCGTGATGGAGGCCGGTGAGCCCACCGTCCTCGAGAACGCGGAAGGCGGGCGCACCACCCCATCCATCGTCGCGATCAACCCCAAGAGCAACGAACGGTACGTGGGCATGGTCGCCAAGCGTCAGGCGGTCACCAACCCCGGCAACACCGTCTACTCCGTGAAGCGGCTCATCGGCAGGAAGTACGCCGAGATCGCTTCCGAGCAGAAAACGCTCAGCTACGAGACCAAGACAGGCAAGAACAGCGATGTCGCCGTAACCATGGGCGGCAAGGACTACTCCCCGCCCGAGATATCCGCCATCGTCCTGCAGAAGCTGAAGGCGGACGCCGAGGCGAAGCTGGGCGAGTCCGTGACGCAGGCCGTCATCACCGTCCCCGCGTACTTCAACGACAGCCAGCGCCAGGCCACGAAAGACGCCGGCACCATCGCCGGGCTGGAGGTTCTGCGCATCATCAACGAGCCGACAGCCGCCGCGCTCGCCTACGGCCTCGATAAGCACGAGGACGAAGTCATCGCGGTCTACGACCTCGGCGGCGGTACGTTCGACATCTCCATCCTCCACATCGGCGACGGCGTGTTCGAGGTGAAATCGACGAACGGTGACGCCCACCTCGGCGGCGATGACTTCGACCAGATCGTCATCGATTGGATAGCCGATGAGTTCAAGCGCGAGCAGGGCATCGACCTCCGCCAGGACCACATGGCCGTCCAACGCCTGAAGGAAGCAGCCGAACGCGCGAAGATCGAACTCTCCAGCGCTCAGCAGACGGAGATCAACCTGCCGTTCGTCACCGCCGACGCTTCAGGCCCCAAGCACCTCGCCATCACGATGAGCAGGGCCAAGCTGGAGCAACTCACCGCCCACCTCATCGAGCGCACCGTCGGCCCGTGCCAGCTCGCGCTCAAGGACGCAGGCTTCACCGCCAGCGATATCGCAGAGGTCGTCCTCGTCGGCGGCATGACGCGCATGCCCGCCGTCACCGAGAAAGCCAAGGAACTCTTCAGCAAAGAGCCTCACAAGGGCGTCAACCCCGACGAGGTGGTCGCCATCGGCGCGGCTATCCAGGCAGGCGTGCTCCAGGGCGAGGTCAAGGATGTCCTTCTCCTCGACGTTACGCCGCTCACGCTCGGCATTGAGACGCTCGGCGGCGTGGCAACCCACCTCATCGAGCGCAACACCACCATCCCCACCGCGCGCACCGAAACGTTCTCGACCGCCTCGGACGGTCAGTCCAGCGTCGAGATTCATGTCCTCCAGGGCGAGCGGAGCATGGCCAACGAGAACAAGACCATCGGCAGGTTCACGCTTGACGGCATCGCCCCCGCTCCTCGCGGCGTCCCGCAGATCGACGTTGCGTTCGACATAGACGCCAACGGCATCCTCAACGTCTCCGCGACGGACAAGGCCACCGGCAAGGCGCAGCGCATCACGATTACCGCGAGCTCCGGACTCGCCAAGGACGAGGTCGAACGTCTCGTTCGAGAGGCCCAGGAGCACGCAGAGGAGGACGCGCGGAAGCGTGAGGCCGCCGAGGCGCGCAACCTCGCCGACACCGCCGCCTACCAGGCCGAGCAGACGATGAAGGAGCACGGCGAATCGGTCGACGCCGAACTCAAGGCGGAGGTCGAGGGCAAGATCGCGGAGGTGCGTCTGATCCTCGCGCAAGAGGAAGCCACCGCCGAATCGCTGCGCGCCGCAGCCGAATCGCTGAACGAATCGCTCATGAAGGTAGGCCAGGCCATCTACTCCCGCCAGCAGGAAACCGCCGCCAACGCGGACGACGACGCCCCGCCCTCAGAAGACCCCCCCACCGACGAAGCCGTAGAAGGCGAATACCGCGAGGTCTAACCCGCAAAGGAACGAGGGCACACCGTAATCGGTGCGCCCTCGCGCTAACTTCCTCGACTCCCACCTCGGCGCGCGGCCACCCCCCATCACTCCCCGCAGACAGCGACGATCGGCCCTGAGTCGACAACGCTCGCGGCGTCGAAGGCGTCCGGGATGAGACCGGTGCCTTTCCAGAAGTCGACCAGCATCCGCATACCCTTGGTGTCGGGGTCGGGCAGATCGCGGAAGCCGCCGTGGGTGACATCGTAGGTCTCCTCCGCGATCTCGCAGGTCGTCTCGCCGTACTTCACGTGCACCGCGACGCCGAACTCGCGGTCCTGCTTGTAGCGGCGCTGGCCTTCCATATACCCGCGTAAGAAGCGACTGACGAGCTCCGGCTGCGTCTCGATGAGCGTTCGCGGAGCCGCGATGCCCCCGATCGCGAAGTTCAGATCCATGTCGCCGTAGTCGTACAGCCACGGACACCCCGCGAGCCTCGCCTGAATAGCGATGGGCGGAGAGAGCGGCGTCGCAGCAATCTCGCCCGCCAGGAGCGCCCGCAGCCGGGACTGACTCGCGCCGACGGCACGAAGCTCGCTCGGCTGGCCCAGCACGCGGTCCATGATGAGCTGCCCCAGGAAGTCGGTCAGGTCGCCCGGATGGCTCATCCCCAGGGGCTGACCGCGCACCGCATCGAGCGTCGTACCCGGAGCGCCGACCAGGAACTGCTGATTGACGCCCCCGGCCAGGAACACGAGGTCTGTCCTCCCCGTGGCCGTTGCGATGACCAGCGCCGGAGCGGCCAGGTTGCCGAAGACGATCGCGCCCGACGCCAGCCCGCCCACGACCGCGTGAGCGTCGCCCAGCTTCGACAGCGTGACATCGAAACCTTGTTCGAGCATCGCGCCGGACTCCAGCGCAGCCGCGAGCGGCGTAACTCCCTGCCCCTCGCTGGCATACCCGCAGGGAAGCGCCGTGCTCACAGGCTCGCCCCGCACAGTCCGTCAGAGCGCCGCCGCATAAGCAACCCCGCCACGTCGAAAGGGCTATAGCATGAGGTCAGCATGTCGGAAAGATAGTCCAGCACGCCTGCCAGCGCAACAACGCGCCCCTCGCGTTCACCGACGAACAAACCTCAGATTCCGTGGTAGGCAACAGCGCGTGGAGAGCACCTCGCTATGACCTCTGTTTCGCGCGCGCTCCTCACGGTCGATTCCGCCTCAGCCGACGCCACAGCATCCTGAGGAGGAACGCGATCACTGCGGCGGGGATGATCACCACGATCACCAGGATGTTCAGCACCAACCGGCCGCCGTTGAAGGCAAACCAGATGACGCCCGCTGCTACCAGAAGGCCCCCGGTGATGATGGCAATCTTTTTCATTTGTCCCCTCCATCGATGTGAACCGGTGTAACGACGTCACACGCGGGACCGTCAGCGCGACTGAGCCTCCGGTCGAGCGTCGCCAGCGGGCAATCCAACGCCTCGGCCACCGCGACGTACCAGGCGTCGTAGCTGGTCAGGTCATGCCGCAATGCCCATACCCGCTGGGCAAAGGGAACGAACGGGAACAGCTCCAGATCGAGCCGCAACAGGTCACCGTGAGCGGCAGTGGCCTCCATCCGCGATAGCTGACCCCGCCGTTCCAACCGGCGCAGTATGTTGGAGGCCTCGGCCAAGGCTAACTCCGGGCTGGCGAGGGTGTCCCGGGCGAGCACGGATTCCGCCCACCTGCCCTCGCGCCCCGCGTCGACCAGTGCCGCGACCAGCACGGAGGCGTCGACGACCGTCGTCACGTCCTGTCCGCGTCCCGCGCGCGAAGGATCTGCGACGGCGGTACCCGCGTTTCCGCCGCTGCCTTCCGGTCACGCACTCTCTCCAGCCACGCGCCGACGGAAGGGCCGGGGCGCGATACGCTCCAGCTCGCCGCGCAGGAATTCCTGCATGGACTGACGTTGAAGCGCGGCGCGCACCGCCAGTTCGTCACGAACCTCTTCCGGAACGCCCCGTATCGTTATCTGTACCAGCATGCTTGCATAATGCCAACAACGCTATCGGTCTACAAGAACCCTGCCTTGCGAGAACCACCCCACGCAGCGGTGACGTGACCACGAACCGCAAGCCGTGATACGCTCCGCCTTGGTGTTACCGGTCTAGTCATAAGGAGGCACGAGATGGGAATCATCGATGCAGACGCGCACGTAATCGAGATCGACCAGACGTGGAAGTACATGGACCCCTCGGAGCGTCACTACAAGCCCGGAACCGCCTACCAGACTCTCGAAAGCGGCGAGGTGATGAAGTACTGGATCATCGACGGACGCGCCATCAGGACGGCGTGGCCGGGCGGTGGCCCGCGCGGTGAGTTCGGCGTCTTCATCGGCAACGTCGCGCTGCCCACCGACTCCAAGTTCATGCTGGACGTGCAGGCGCGCATCGCCCACATGGACGAACTCGGCACCGACTTGCAGGTCCTCTTCCCCTCGATGTGGACAAGCCCCATCACCAACAACCCCGCCGAAGAGGTCGCCATCTGCCGAAGCTATAACCGCTGGATGGCCGACATCTACGCCGAGGGCAAGGGACGCTTCCGCTGGGCCGCTGTGATTCCCGTACTGGCCATGGACGAGGTGGAAAGCCAGCTCCGGTTCGCCAAGGACAACGGCGCCGTCGCCGTCAACCTGCGCGGCGTCGAGGTCGGCAGCCGCCTCATCAACGACCCCTACTTTTACCCGCTCTACGAATGGGCCGCGGAGCTCGACATGCCCATCTGCCCGCACTCCGGCACCGGCAGCTTCGAGCTCGACGCTATCTTCGGCACGCCAGCCACCGCGTTCGAGCGCAACAAGTTCAGCGGCCTCTCAGCCTTCCACACGCTGTTGATGTCGGGCCTGCCGAAGCGCTTCCCCAGCACCAAGTGGGGCATCATCGAGTTCAGCGCCGACTGGATTCCCTACATGCTGAACGACATCGAACGCCGCCTGGAGCGGCGCGGCGGCCAGCTGAGCGCCAACCCCCTCACCGAGAACAACGTCTGGGTCACCATCCAGCTGAACGACGACATTGAGCAGGTGCATCGCTACGTGGGCGACGACCGGCTCGTCATCGGCACCGACTACGGCCACGCCGACTCCGCAACGGAGGTCTACGCCCTCAGAACGTTCGAGAACGACAACCGCATGCCGGCAGAAAGCCGCACCCGCGTCCTCTGGGACAACCCCAAGGAGCTCTACGCCATCTAGGCCTGCACGAAGAACGTTTACGCGGCACAGTGCTACGAGCAACGTAAGCAAGGGGCGTACCTAAAGGTGCGCTCCTTTGTGCCACATTACATAGTGAATCCTCAATTCCAAACTGGAGCTTTATGGATGGACAAGGAAGAATACGCTAAGCAAATCGATTTGCTCTCCCGTAGGATCAACGATAGTGTTGCTAGTTTCACTGTATGGAGTAGCATTATTTCCGATAGTAAAGAGCGCGTAGCAGCCCTGAATCAGTTCAAGGGTTTCTTCACGTCAGTAGCAGTCATGGCTCGCCAATACTGCTTGCTAACCATGGCCAACACATTCGATATGGATCCTAGGGTGGCAAGTTTTTACAACCTTCTGAAGGCCATGCAGGAATCCCGAGCAGACCTAACGCCCGGTCTCAGTGATGAAGACTTCGCAAAAATACATGCCATATTTGATATGCAAGAGGAAACGATAAAGAAAGTCAGAGAAGTCCGTAATAAGCAAATAGCGCATCTGGATATAGATTTCTCGGCGGCACCTGATATTGCTATCGATGAATATCTGGTTCTACTGAACTGTATGCAAGACTTATTAAATCTGTTTTCATCCGGGTTCCATAGGGAACGTTGGTCATTTGACTGGGTAGCCGAGAAAGTGCAAACAGACACAACGTCAATTGTGGATTTAATAATCATACATAATAAGGCCATACCGAACGAAAGCGTTTAGTGAGCAGTGGATAGGAAACAAGGAATTCCCTTGCTATCCTTCTACACAGCGGAAGTGGACGTAAAACTTCACGACGCTTCGCGGATGGGCACACGTTCATGCACGCGTTCACCGGCCACCGACCGGTGAGCGAACAACAGGCACGCCTGAACGTCCTCCGGTTCGAGGAACGGATACTCACGCAGAATCTCTTGCGCAGTATCCCCGGCAGCGAGCATCCCAAGGACATGTTCCACTGAAATCCGCATACCGCGGATGATGGGCTTGCCGCCGAAGACGTCCGCGCGTACCGTGATGCGTTTGATCAGTTCGTCCTCCGTTGTCATGACTTGCCCCCTCCAAAAGTGCATCTCTCGAAGGATGCTCAGACACTCTCGCCTAGCCCTGACCCCCTACCGCCCATAATCGTCCGAGAGCCGGACGACATCCTCCACCTCCGGCGAGCTGACCTCCAGGATGACGGCATCGGCCCCGTGTGGCGGACCAGCGATGCGATGCACGACGCCCGGCGCGATTGGCTGCGACTCTCCGAGCGTCAGCGGAACGTCCCGCGATGAGCCATCGTCGAACAGCGTCACCGTCGCGCCGCCGGAGAGCAGCAGCAGCGTCTCGCGCTTCCGCTCGTGGTACTGCTTGCTCAAGCGATGGCCCGGACGAATCACCAGATGTTTGATGCAGTACGCATCGTTCAACTCGATGATCCGCTCGTGGCCCCACGGTTTCTCTATGACATCGCCCGTCTTCACAACGCCTGTAATTCTACCCACTCCGAGCCGCAGCCGCGAACCCGGCCCTTGTCCGGGTCGCGACAAACGCCCATTGCGCCATTGTCGCACCAACCCCTACCATGATTGCATGCGTCGTTTACATGAATCTGCCCGTCGTTCCCGCGAAGGCGGGAACCTCGCATCCCTGCCCTGCGTAGACGACAGGAAATGGGTCGAAATGGAACCAAACGGAACCGAATTAAAAGTTTGCCGCTCCTACGCACTCCTGAGGGTCGTTCCACACCGAGGATGCCCACTGGCTTGGCGCGTAGGTGCCGGTTAGAAGTAAATCGGGCCAAATCAGGCCAAATCGGGCCACTGTATGGGGGTAGCCCACTCCTGATCACTCCTGGGGAAATGCGCGCAGCAGAGGTGGGAGAGTGATGAAAATGACCGAAAACCGAGCAGAACGCCCCCGTCTTTCCCGCGACGAGGGGAACCTCGCATCCCCGGTCCCGGATGGGCAACGAGGCCAACCAAGGCCACAACGAGGCCATGCTGGCCCAGCGCGTACGAGTGAGCGGAGTGCCAAACGAGACCACCCTGGCCTCATTTTCAGCCTCGCAGCTAGGAGTGAATGAAGCCAAATAGAGCCAAATGAGTCCCCTATTCGAAACTTCACTCCTGAGGTGGCCCTTAACAACCGCGCGCGCCGGAGGTGGGAGAGTGACGAGCCCCAACCGCCCACGAACGCCTACAGCGCGCTCGACGCCAGACGCTCCTCGTCGAAGCGGAGGCCCAACCCCGGCGCGTCCGGCATCACCAGCCGTCCCGCCGCGTTGATCTGCGGAACCTCTTCGAACAGCGCGAACGCCCACGGCATATGCTCCACGTACTTGCCGTTCGGCGCAGCGGCGAGCGCATGACCCAGAATCTCCGGCGCAAGGTGCGTCACCACCGGCAGGTTGTACGCCTCAGCCATATGCGCCACCTTCATCCACTGCGTGATGCCGCCCACCCGCAGCAGGTCCACCATCACGATGTCGATGGACCGCGCCTCCAGCATGTGCCTGAATGGCTCGATGCCGTAGTGATACTCGCCCGCCGCTATCGGCGTATCGAGAGCGTCCGCGATGCGCGCCAGCCCTGCGTAGTCCTGGAAGTGCGTCGGATCCTCCAGCCAGAACAGGCCGTACTCGGCCATCCCGCGCCCCACGGCGATGGCACGGTTCACGTCCCAGCCCTGATTGATGTCCACCATCAGATCGACGCCGTCACCCACCGCCTCGCGCATCACACGCAGTCGTGCGAGCTCGTCCGCTGCGGTCTTCTCCGAGCCCATGCGGAACTTCATCGCCGTGAAGCCCTGAGCCGCAAGGTCGCTGGCGGTCGTGGCAAGCGCGTCGAGGTCGTAGTGACGCCACAGGAACCCGCTCGCATACGTGGGCACGACGCCGGAGCCTGCGCCCAGCAGCTTCCACACGGGCATACCCACGGCCTTCCCCTTGATGTCCCACAGCGCCACGTCGATAGCCGCTACGGTCCGCGTAATCAGTCCCGCGGGAGAACCCCCGCTCGCCCGTCGCAGAAGGCCCGCGCCGATCTCCTCCGTGCCGAACGGGTCCGCGCCAACGGTCGCTCCCGCGAACGCATCCACCATCTCTTTCAGCGCCTTCGTCACCAGCGTCGAGGCGAACCCCGCATAGGCGATGCCCTCGATGCCGTCGTCAGTGCGCAGCGTAAGCGTTACGTAGTCCGCCTCCTCACGCGGCGCGGACGGCCCCGGCTCGCGCGGGATACGGACAGCCCTCGTTTCGAACGATGCGATTCGCATGATGCTCACTCTCCCCAGGCGCTCAACGTCTTATGCCAACCCATGAACAGGAAAAACCACCCGTTTGATCTCGCCGACCTGCTCCTGCGCGAACGACCGCGCCTTCTCTCGAACGTCCGGGCCCGCGCTCGATCGCTCGGAGTCCCGCAATACGCCGCTCTCCGTGAACGCGGCAGCCGGCGGCGGCAGCGCATCGGGCCACTCGCGCCCGAGCATCGCGCCGTACGCCAGCGCCCAGCATCGGGGCACCGCCTCGAGGTCGTAGCCGCCTCCGCCGAACGCCAGCACCGGATACCCAAGCCCAAGCAGCCGTTCGACCGCCTCCATGTACCCGTGAGTGCTCAGCGCCAGGTGCGTCAGCGGGTCGTCCACGTAGGCGTCGGCCCCCAGCTGCACCGCGAGAACGTCCGGCGCGAACGCCCCAACGAGCGGCGGCACGACCTGCTCGAACGTCTCCATGTAGACATCGTCGTCCGTGAACGGAAACAGCGGCAGATTCACCGAGTAGCCCGCTGCGTCGCCCGCGCCCAGCTCGTTGACCGCGCCCGTGCCCGGGAACAGCCAACGTCCGCTCTCGTGCACGGAGATCGTCAGAACGTCCGTATCACGGTAGAACGCGGCCTGTACGCCGTCGCCATGGTGCGCGTCGATATCCACGTACGCCACCCGCAACCCGCGCTTCCGCAGAACGTTGATAGCGATGACCGGGTCGTTGAAGATGCAGAAACCCGACGCCCAGCCCGCCATGGCATGATGCAGACCCCCCGCCGGAGCGAACGCCGCCGCAACCGCGCCGTCAGCGATCAGCTCCGCCGCCTGCACCGACGCGCCGGTCGAGAGCAGCGCGGCCTCGTACATCCCCGCGTAGATTGGGTTGTCGCCATCGTCGGAGAAGCCATGACGATCCGCTCCTACGTCCTCGCCGCCGCTCAGACGGCGCACGATGTCCACGTAGCGCTCATGGTGAAACGTAGTCAGTTCGTCCAGCGTCGCGGGGCGCGGCGGCACGAGCATCGAGCCCTCGTCCTCGAACGCGCCGTAGGCCCGTAGCAACTCGTACGTGTGCTGCAAACGCACCGGTCGCATCGGATGTTCGTCGCGCAGAACATGACGTGACAGCACGTCCGAGTACACGTAAGCAGATTTCCCGCGCGCAACAGCCATAACGAGCGGAGTGTAGCAGCACAGGCCCTGTACACGCCTGCCCGCCGGCGAGCGCCCTGCGCGCCCTCCCTACCCGCGCCCCGTCAGAACCGCCAGTAGGTCGGACGCTACGCGCTTGTCGAGCGGCGAGTTGTTATTCCCGCACTTGGGCGATTGTATGCACGATGGACAGCCATCCTTGCACGGGCACTCGGAGACAGCGTCAAGCGTCGCCGTCAGCAGTTCGCGTATGACCTTGTAGCCATGTTCCGCGATGCCGACTCCGCCGGGGTGCCCGTCGTAGATGAACACCTGCGGCGCGCCCGTGTCCGGGTGCAGCGCCGTGGAAACGCCGCCGATGTCGTTCCTGTCGCACAGCGCAAAGAGCGGCAGCACTCCGATGGCCGCATGCTCCATCGCGTGCAATCCGCCCGGCAGATCGACACGCTCGCGCAACGCCTGATTGAAAAGCGCGGTCGGCAGGTCGAACCAGACCGCGACGGTGGAAAAGTGGTGCGGTGGGAGGTTGAGCGGGGTAACGACGGCAGGCACGTCGCCTTGGTTCGCGGTGTAGAAGTCGCGCTTATAGAAGCCGACAACCTGACGCGTAACCTCCACCTCGCCGAGGCAAACCGTCGCGCCGTTCAGCTCTTTCGTGGCCCGCGTATCAGTGATGCGGATGTCCGTCATCACGCGCGCATCAGTGTAGTACGGCGCCCTGTTGCGGCTGAGGTACGCGGCCCGTGCATCGAGATCCAGCGACTCGACAACGTACGAGTCGCCAAGGTGCAGGTAGACCGCCCCCGGGTGCAGTTGGCTGAATGCGGCGTGCTCGTCCACGTGCTCCAGGATGCGCCCGGACTGCGACTCGACCGCCAGGTACTCCGTGTGCGCCGTAGAGCGGATGTTGACGTGCTGCGCGGGGTAGTCAACCGACGGAGAGATGTGCCACCGCTCGCCATGCGCCTCCAGACTGCCCTCCGCAGTGAGCGCCGCAACCTGAGGTTCGAAGCCCTCGCCGAACAGCGCGCCGTCCCTCGGCCTGAGCGGCATTTCATACGCCGCAGCCTTCAGGTGCGGGCCGAGCACATGCGGGTTGCCGAAGTGGATGCGCGCATGCTCGTGAGTCCGCCCAAAGACGAACTCCGGGTGATGCATGAGGTACTGGTCGAGCGGATCATCGCGCGCCACGAGGACGCTCAGCGCGTCATCCTCGCCGCGGCCGCTGCGGCCCGCCTGCTGCCACGTGCTCGCGACGCTGCCCGGATAGCCCGTCAGCACCGTCGTATCGAGCCCCCCGATATCGATGCCCAGTTCGAGTGCATTCGTCGCCACGACTCCCAGCAGCTCCCCGTTGAGCATCCCCTGTTCCACCGCCCGCCGCTCCTCCGCGAGGTACGTGCCCCGGTAGGGGCGGATGCGCTCTGCAAGCGGCTTATCGTTCTCGGCCAGCCGGTCGCGGGTGCGTGTGTAGACGACCTCCGCCTGCCGCCGCGTGCGCACGAACACCAGCGCGCGAGCGCCGCGCCGCACCAACATCTCCAGCATCGCAGACGACGCAGTGCCTGCTCCGGCGCGAGCGCCGTTCTCGTCGATGATCGGCGGATTCCAGAAGACGAAATGCCTGCGTCCCTGGGGCGCGCCGTCTTCCTCGATCACCTCCACCGGTCGGCCTATCAGGCCCTCGGCCAGTTCGCCGGGATTCGCTATCGTGGCGGAGCACAGGATGAAGACCGGGTCGCTGCCGTAGTGCGCGCACAGCCTGCGCAACCGCCGTATCACGTTCGCAACGTGCGAGCCGAATACGCCCCGGTAGATATGCATCTCGTCGATAACGACATACCGCAGCGACCGCAGCAGCGGCGCCCACCGCGAGTGGTTCGGCAATATCCCCAGGTGCAACATATCCGGGTTCGTGAAGATCGCCTCTGCCGTGCGGCGTATGCCGCTCCGCTCCCCCTGCGGCGTATCGCCGTCGAAGATGGCCGCTTTCGATGCCAACCTCGGCGGAAGCAACTCCCGCAGCCCTCGCACCTGATCCTGTGTGAGCGCTTTCGTGGGGAAGAGGTAGAGCGCCCGCTCCGGCGACCGGGCCAACAGCGACTGCGCAACCGGAATGTGGTAGCAGAGGCTCTTGCCGCTGGCGGTAGGCGTTACCACCGCCACGTCCCGCCCACCCATCACCGCATCGACTGCAGCGGCCTGATGCGAATACAGCGGCAGCAGGCCGCGGCTCGACAACGCGGATTCGACGCCGGAGGCCAATCCGTGCTCCAGCTCCGCGTACGAGGCCGAACGCTCAGCGATCTGCTGGACGTGCACCAACTCGCCGTGCTGCGCCCCGGCCCGCAGATGCTCGACGAACCGCGCTGTGTCCACGTCAGGCCTCAGCAGCGACGTCACGCTCGACGTCGATGAGCTCAGCGTCTATGTGCTGCGCGTCGACAAAGGCAATCGCCTTGTCCATCACCTCCGTGGCGTGAGTGAACTGGTTGCTGACGCAAGCCATTCCTATCACCAACCGCTGATGCTGATCGATAGCGTCGACCTCGGCAACGGCAAGGTTGAAGCGCTGGCGCAAACGCATGATGAGCGAGCGTGATACTTGGCGTTTGCCCTTGAGCGTGTCGTTGCCGGGCAGGCGTAGCGTCAGGCGGCAAGAAGCGATGTACACAGCATGGCTCGGCGTAAGGTTTTTCGCGAGAAGCGGCGTACGCCGCTGGCGTAGCGCCACTATAGCACGGGTTCGGCGCGTTCACGCCTGCGTACGAAGCGGTCTGTCAAAGGTCTTGACCCCCGCTCGTGAATCTCGCTACTATCGCTTCACAAACGTTTCACAATCACTTCACAAACGCTTCACAATCGGAGAATCCGCCCTGCATGATAGCCCAGATGGATGTCCCGGAGGTCGTGGTTGAGCGTCTGCCTCAGTATCTCAGGGCGTTGTCCCACCTTGAGGACTCCGGGCTGGAGGTCGTCAGCTCGCAGCAGTTGGGCGAGTTCCTGCAGGTAACTCCGGCGCAGATACGGAAAGACCTCAGCTACTTCGGACGCTTCGGCAAGCAGGGCCGGGGCTACAGCATCCCGAACCTGCTCCGCAATCTGCGGCAGATCCTCGGCCTCGATCAGGTGTGGAACGTTGCTATCGTAGGCGTGGGACGCCTGGGCCGTTCGATCATCAATTACCCGGGGTTCGCGCCGGAGGGGTTTCGCGTCGTCTGCGCTTTCGACTCCGACCCACACATCATCGGCCAGATGGCAGGCGGCCTGCTCGTACACGACTTCGCGAACTTCAAAGAGATCGCAGAGACGGAAGGGGTGAAGATCGCCATCGTGGCAGTCCCGGCCAACGTGGCTCAGGATGTCATCGACCATCTCGTCGACGCAGACGTCAAAGCGATACTGAACTACGCACCGAAATCAGCCATCGTCCCGGCTGGCGTGCGCGTCCGAAACGTCGATCCGGTCGTCTCGCTGCAGTCCATGACCTACTACCTCAACCCTCTGGTGGAGCGACCCACCGCCTGGGAAGAAGACGACTGACCGCTCGCTAGTTCGGCCCCATCACCTGCGAACGCCCTCCGCGGCGGCGACGCGTGACGTTCAAGCGCACTCGGGCCCTCCGCAGCGAGCTCAACGCCCGCTCAAGGTCGACGTCTCCCCTCTGCTCCGCGATACGCTCCTGCGCCCGTGCGATAGCCTCTTCGACGCGCGCCATATCGATCTCGTCGATGTGCTCGGCAGCATCCGCGAGCACGGACACCCGGTCGCCGCGCACCTCAACGAATCCGCCGGTTACCACGAACTGCTCCTCGCTGTCGCCCGTGCGATAGCGAAGCTCCCCCGGCTGGAGAACGGTCATCAGCGCAGCATGCTTCGGCAGCACGCCGATCTCGCCGTCCGCTCCCGGTACAACGACAACGTCCACCTCTCCCTCGAAGAGAATGCGCTCCGCTGTAACGATTTCAAGCCTCATCGGCATGGTCTACGCCCCTGCCGCCGCCGCCGAGCGCTCCTTGGAGCGCTCGATAACCTCGTCGATCGTCCCTGCCATATAGAAGTCCTGCTCCGCGATGTCGTCATACTTACCTTCGAGGATCTCCTTGAAGCCCCGCACCGTCTCCCCAATGGGAACGTAGCGGCCATCGCGGCCTGTGAACTGCTCAGCGACGTAGAACGGCTGCGACAAGAAACGCTGTATGCGCCTCGCCCTGCCCACCGTCGTCTTGTCGTCGTCAGACAGCTCCTCCATGCCAAGAATCGCGATGATGTCCTGCAGATCCTTGTAGCGCTGGAGAACGGCCTGCACGCCGCGCGCCGTGTTGTAGTGATCCTCCCCGATGATGAGCGGGTCGAGAATCCGCGACGACGACGTCAGCGGATCGACCGCAGGGAAGAGGCCTTGCTCCGCGATGGAACGTTCGAGCGCCACGACCGCGTCGAGGTGACCGAAGCTCGTCGCAACGCCGGGGTCGGTGTAGTCGTCGGCGGGCACGTAGATCGCCTGGAACGACGTGATCGAGCCCTTGTTCGTCGAAGTGATCCGCTCCTGCAGGTCGCCCATCTCGGTGCCCAGCGTCGGCTGGTAACCCACCGCGGAGGGCATGCGGCCAAGCAACGCTGACACTTCCATGCCCGCCAGGATGTAGCGGTAGAGGTTATCGACGAACAGAAGCACGTCCTGATTCATCATGTCGCGGAAGTACTCCGCCATCGTCAGGCCGGTCATCGCGATGCGCAGACGCACTCCCGGCGGCTCGTTCATCTGACCGAATACGAGCACCGTATTCTTCAGAACGCCCGACTCCTGCATCTCGTGCCAAAGGTCGTTCCCCTCACGGGAGCGTTCGCCGACACCCGCAAACACGGAGTAGCCGCTGTGCTCCTCGGCGATGTTGCGTATCAGCTCCTGGATGATGACCGTCTTGCCGACGCCCGCGCCGCCGTACGCGCCGACCTTCCCCCCCTTCGTGAACGGGCAGATGAGGTCGAGCGCCTTGACGCCGGTCTCGAGCACTTCGGTTGTCATGCTCTGCTCTTCGTAAGCCGGAGGCACGCGGTGTATCGGCCAATACTCCTTCGCATCTATCGCACCGAGGTCGTCCAGTGCATCGCCGGTCACGTTGAACAGACGCCCAAGGCTGGGCTCGCCCACGGGAACGACGATGGCCCCCCCCGTGTCCTTCGCCACCGCGCCGCGCGCCAGTCCTTCCGTCGGCCCAAGAGCGAGGCAGCGCACCCAGCTGTTGCCTACCTGCTGCTCAACCTCCAGCACCAACTTCGTCCCTGCCAGGTCGATATCCAGCGCGTTGAAGATGCCGGGCAACTGGTCCGGCGGAAACTCAACGTCTACCACCGTCCCGATGACCTGTACGACTTTCCCTTCGCCTCCTGCGGCCATCCTCTCCTCCAATTCCTACCCTTCGAGGGCGGCAGCACCGCCGACGAGGTCGAGCAGTTCTGCGGTAATCATATTCTGGCGGGCCTTGTTCAACTCCAACGTCAGCGAATCAATCATGTCGTCCGCGGCTTCGGTCGCGTTACGCATCGCCACCATACGCGCGGACTGCTCGCTCGCGTTGTTCTCCAGGAAGGCCTGGTACACCTGCATCTCCAGAAAGCGAGGCAACAGCGTACTCAGCACCGTGTAAACATCCGGTTCGTAAATGTAATCGACGTTCCCTGCTTCGAGGCCTTCCGTCGCTATCGGCAGCAACTGGGTCGTTACCGGTTCCTGCAGAAGCGTGTTGATATACCTCGTATAGACGATATGCACCTCGTCGGCTTCGCCGGAGGTGTACGCCTGCTCAACCAACCGCGTAACCGGCACGCAGTCCTGAAGCGTGGGCCTGTCTCCCATGTCCGTGAACGACGCCTTCAGGTCGATGCCGCCGCGCACCATGAAGTCGCGGGCCTTCTTGCCCACCGTCACCGCTGTCACCGGGTGCGACTGCCTTCGCACGAATTCACCTGCGGCACGATTGACGTTGCCCGGCATCCCGCCGGCAAGCCCTCGATCCGGCGATATCGTGAGCAGCAGCACACGATCCACTGCGCGGCGCTCCAGCAGCGGGTGCACCACGTCAGGGTCATTGCTCTGGCTCACCAGCCCCGCCAGCACCTCGCGCAACTTCTCAGCGTACGGGCGCGACGAGACCACCGCCTCTTGAGCGCGGCGCATCTTCGACGCGGCGACCATCTGCATCGCGCGCGTAACCCTCGCGGTGTTGCGAACGCTTCTGATGCGCCCGCGTATCTGTCGTACGCTCGGCAAGGTCCTCTCTCCCTAGAACGAGGCCTTGAAGGCCGCGACGGCTTCTTTCAAACCGTCTTCGGTCGCCTCGTCCAAGTCCTTCTTCTCCTGTATTGCTGCGAGGAGCTCAGGCTTTGATGTCTCCATGTAACCGAGGAATCGCTCCTCGAACTCGCGCACGCGCTCCACAGGCACATCGTCCATGAGCCCGTTCACCGCGGCGTACATCGAGCAGACCTGAAGCGCCAGGCTCTGCGGGCGGTACTGAGGCTGCTTCAGCAACTCTGTCAGCAGCTGCCCGCGCTCCAGCTGCGCCCGGGTCGCAGCATCCAGGTCGGACGCTCCGAACTGCGCGAAGCTGGCCAGCGCTCGATACTGCGCAAGCTCCAGCCGCATGCGCCCCGCGACTCTGCGCATCGCACGCGTCTGAGCCGAACTCCCCACGCGTGAGACAGACAACCCAGCGTTCACCGCCGGGCGGATGCCGCTGTTGAAGAGGTCCGTCTCCAGGTAAATCTGCCCGTCCGTGATCGAGATGACGTTCGTCGGAATGTACGCCGAAACGTCCCCGGCCTGCGTCTCGATAATCGGCAACGCCGTCAGCGAACCGCCGCCGTGCGCCTCGTCGAGGCGCGCCGCGCGCTCCAGAAGACGGCTGTGCAGGTAGAAGACGTCTCCGGGGTACGCCTCGCGGCCCGGAGGACGACGCAGGAGCAGCGACATCTGCCGGTACGCCCACGCATGTTTCGTAAGGTCGTCGTAGATGATCAGCGCCTCGCGGCCGCTGGCCATGAACTCTTCGCCGATAGCACAGCCCGAATAGGGCGCCAGATATTGCAGCGGCGCAGGGTCGGAAGCATTCGCCGCAACGATAACGGTATGCTCCATCGCCCCGTGCTCTTCCAGCGTCGCCTGAATCTGCGCCACCTTGCTCTGTTTCTGGCCGACGGCCACGTAGATACAGAGGAGGTCCTGCCCCTTCTGGTTGATGATGGTGTCGATAGCGATCGCCGTCTTGCCGGTGAAGCGGTCGCCGATGATCAACTCACGCTGACCTCGGCCTATCGGAATCATCCCGTCGATCGATTTGATACCCGTCTGCACCGGCATATTGACGGCCTGACGCACGACAACGTTCGGAGCAACGATTTCGATTGGACGGTCGCCGTCGGTCTTCACAGGCCCCTTGCCGTCCAGCGGCTGACCCAGCGGGCCAACGACACGGCCGAGGAGGGCATCGCCCACCGGAACGCGCGCGATTTCTCCGGTCGCTTTGACCAGGTCTCCCTCTCTGATCCCGCTGTCGGAGCCCATCACCGCTGCGCCGACCAGATCCTCTTCGAGGTTGAGCGCAAGACCGGCCACGCCGTTCGGGAACTCCAAGAGCTCACCGAACCCTACTTTGCCAAGACCGTGGATCGTGGCGATCCCATCGCCAACAGCCACGACGGTCCCCACCTCGGTGAGAGTGGTCTCGCCGCCGAACTCTTCGATCTGCCGCTTGAGTACGGCCGCGATATCCTGTCCGCGAGTCGTCATACCCGCTCCTCCGTTCTCGTACGCCGCCTAGGTCAGGGACTGCCGTTCGAGGCTCTGCTGCAGGCTGTCAAGGCGAGCGCGAACGCTGCCGTCTATGACCTGATCCCCCACCCTCACGACGATTCCTCCAATGATGTCCGGGTTCTCGCGAAAGTCGAGAACCACCTGCTTATCCAGCATCGCGCCTAGCGACTGGATAAGCCTCGATTGCTGTCCGTCCGATACCGGCGCCGCGCTTGTTACCGTAGCCTGCACCCTGCCGAGGCTCTCGTTCAGCAGCGCCCCGTACTCCTGGACGATGGCCGGCAGCAACACGACGGCCCGCCGCTCCACCAGAAGCCCCAGGAAATTCCGAACCAACGGATCGGCTCCCGATGACGCCTGCGCAGCCATCTCCGCCTTGCGAGCCGCCGGTACGCGAGGCTCCGTGAAGAAGACCACCGTCGACGGATCCGCCAGATCCCGCGCGAGGCCTGAAAGGCTGTCCAGCCATGCCTCTTGCATCCCCTCTCCCTCAGCGAGGGAGAAGAGCGCTTGCGCATAGCGTTTCGCTATCGGTGCCTTGGCCAAGGACGACTCCTAGTTCCGGCTCCCGCGATGCTCACCTTCAGCGAGCACCTCGTCTATCAGGTCTCGATGAGCATCCGCGTCGAGCGAACGATGAATGATGCGCTCGGCAGCCGTAACCGCCAGCGCAGCGAACTCCGCGCGCACCTGTTCGGCAGCCGCGTCACGCTCCTGCCGAATCTCCTCGCGCGCCCGTTCGAGCAGAACCTGAGCTTCCGCTCTCGCCTGCTCGGCTTGCTGACCGCGATAACGCTCCGCAGCCTCGCGCGCCTCTACCAGCACGCGCTGGCCTTCCTGACGCCCCTCGTTCAGGGCGCGCTCCATCGTCTCCTGCTGCTCCCGCGACTCTCGCCGCACCCGATCCGCCTCTTCTAGGCTATCCTTGATTCGGCCGGCGCGGGTATCGAGCATCCCCAGGATCCGCTTGTACGCGAAGAAGTAGAGGACCACGCACAGGATGGCAAAGTTCACCAGATAGACAAGCAGGCTGATCCCATCGATGCCCAAAGCGCCGATGCCGCTTGCTTCTTCAGCTAATAGAGGTGCTGAAAGCACGTTGGCCGCCTCCTTGATCGATTAACCAAACGCCCACCCGTTTACGCCACGAAGAGAAGCAGGATAGCCACCACCAGGCCATAGATGCCGATGGCCTCCGTGAAAGCGAGCGCCAGAATCATGTTCGGCGCTATCGCATCGCGAGCCTCCGGGTTCCTGCCGAGCGCATTCATCGCTCCGCTGCCCAGAATGCCCAGGCCTACGCCCGCGCCTGCCAAACCCAGTCCCGCAAGACCGATGGCCAGGAACTTCGCTGCCTCTGAAAACTGCTCCGCCATATCCAAACCTCCTTGAGTTGGCTTGGCGAGGACAACACGGCTCACGCCGTCGCCCTCGCGACTGCCCCATGCGAGCGGCCCCTTAGTGCTGCTCCGCCTCCGAATGCTCTCTCTCGTGCCCTCCATGAGAGGCCACCGCCATCGATGTAAACACCAGCGTCAGCCCCATGAACACCAGGGCCTGCACGCCTCCTACCAGAATCTCCAACCCGTAGAAAATGATCGGTGTCATGAAAACTGTCAGGAACGTCATCATGAACAGCACGATCTCCCCCGCCAGCATGTTGCCGAACAGGCGGAACGTGAAGCTGATCACGCGGATGAAGTGGCTTATAAACTCCAGCAAGCCGATGAACGTCTGTATCGGATTGCCAAACCGGAAGAACTCTTTGAGGTACCCAAACTTATGCACCCGGAACCCCCACGACTCGAAGAAGACGAACGAGATCACCGCCAACGCCAGCGGCATGTTGATGTCCGTGCCAGCGCTTCTGAACAGGTGCGTCGTTACGTGCTCCGAACCCTCCGCCGTGAACCCGACCGACGGGTAGATCGGCAAGAGCGCCATCCACGCGTTGAACGCTACGAACAGGAACATCGTCGCCAGCACGGGAAAGAAGCGGCGGGCGTAGTAGTCACCCGCGATGCTCTTGACGAAGCCGTACAGCGCCTCGATCAGGAACTCCAGGAGCCCCTGCAATCGCCCCGGTACGATGCTCATCTTTCGCGTGCCCAGTCCGAACAGCAGCACGATGACAATCGTCGTCAGCCATGCGGAGAGCAAGGTGTTCGTCACCGTGAACCCGCCAATCGCGAAAACTTTCTGAGGAGCGAGGTGAACTTCAGGGACAGGCAATACGGACGCACCGAGGGCGCCCATACCCAGACCAACGACAGCGACGGCAAGCGCCAGGACGACGACCAGCTTCATAACGCTATCTGCGAGGCCTCCCCTCTCTCTCCGAATTACGGCTTCCGGAGAGATAACCCAACGCCATCCGGTACGTCCCGTAGAACGCCAGTGCGACGCCCCCTATGACACCCACCAGAAGGAACAACGGGCTCGTCCCTGCTCTGCCGTCCAGCCATACCCCTGCGAGCGTCGGAACAACGATCGCGGCGGCTATGTACCAGCCGATGCCGGTGAAATACGCCACTGATACGAACCACGGACGGCCATCCATAGGTTAGCCCGAAGCCATGTGAATACTATCACAACCGACAGCCGTCGACAAAAGAACCGCCACACGCACTCCTCTGGGCTCCGTGCCCTCAGCCTCGACGGAAGGCCTGATACGACGCTACGCCGACCCGCCTACGAATCGGACTGCTTACCCAGATCCTCGAGCCCCGGCAGATCCTGCAGGAACTCCGAGAACGCCGACATCTTCTCGAGCTCCTCAGCCGTTACCTCGCGCTGCGCCGGACGCCCTCGACGCTGGCCTTGCGGCGGCAATCCTCCATCGCCGTCGCCTAAATCAGCGTCCATCACGACGCCGGCCTTATCCAGCACGCGCTCCTCGACGAAGATCGGCACCTGCGAGCGTATCTCGTTGCGCTCGTCGCTCGTGTTGTAGCCCGCCTCGGTGATGAAGCTCCGCGCCTCCTCCATTGAGGCGAACCAATGCTCCTCGCCGTCCAGGCCCGTCACGAGCTGACCCCCGCGCACCGCAACCGCGATTGCATCGCTCGGGCGGCAATCGACGTCCGTGGTCGTGCCGTCCGGCAGCAGGATCACCAGCTTCGCGAAGAACGTATCGCTCGTCAGATCCGCAACGACGACGTGCTGAACCGACGCCCCCAGCGTACTGATGACGGAGCGCAGCAGGTCGTGCGTCAGCGGGCGCGGCACGCTCACGTCCTGCAACTTCACCGCAATGGCCTCCGCCTCGGGTGTTCCTATCCATATCGGCAGGTAGCGGTCCGTGTTGCGTTCCTTCAGGATGACCACCCGCTGGTAGTTCATCAGGCTGACGCGGATGCTATCTATCTGCATCTCTTGCATTGTCGTTCACTCCCTCGGCCATTCTAGGTACGCCCCCGCCGAACGGTCAAACCTTACCCCCTGCGTCAACCCGTCGCTCCCGTCCTCCGTTGGCCTCCCGCGCCTGTTATACTTGCGAGCCAACCCCCTCTAGGAGTCCCTTATGCAAGCGACCCATCAAACACGCACGCTCGTGGATATGATTCTCCCGGGGCGGAGCCTGCTACGCGACGCTGCGTTGGTCGTTGGCTTCTCGCTCCTCGTCGCCATCTTCGCGCAGATCGCTATCAAGCTGCCGTTCACGCCCGTGCCCATCACGGGGCAGACGCTCGCCGTGCTGCTTGCGGGCGGAGCCCTCGGTGCGAACCGAGGCGCAGCCAGCCTTGCGCTCTATGCGCTCCTGGGGATGATTGGCCTGCCGGTCTTCGCTCCGGGCTCCGCGGCCCTCGAAGGTCAGCTCATCCATTTCATCTTTCCGTGGGAAGGCTCTGCTGATCTGCTCTGGAACATCGCCAGCGGAGGTTACATCGTCGGCTTCATCGCTGCCGCCTACGTCGTGGGACGTCTCGCCGAGCGCGGATGGGATCGTACGTGGCAGGTCACGGTCGCGATGCTCGCCGGCAACGTGCTGCTCTACGTTCCCGGCCTCCTATGGCTCGCCTACGACCTCGAGGTTGGCTTGAATCAGACCCTCGAGTGGGGGCTCTATCCCTTCGTCGTGGGCGACCTCCTCAAACTTCTCGTCGCCGCCATCGCCCTTCCCGGGGCGTGGGCGCTCATCGGCCGAAAGGGACGCTGAACGATGGACATCACCTGGCTTGGACACGCAGCGCTGCGCATCCGCTCCGGCGGGCGCTCGCTCGTGATGGACCCCTTCCCCCCGGACCTCGGCCTGCGCATCCCGCCCGCTCAGGCTCAGGCGAACGTTGCGACGCAGAGCAGCGACGACCCGCTGCACTCGGCAATCGATGCGCTCAGCGGCGAACCTGTCGCCCTCGCAGGCCCCGGCGAGTACGAGGCCAGCGGTATGTACCTCCAGGGCATCCGCATCACCAGCCGAACCCCCGAGGACGCTCCGCAGCGCTGGAATACGATCTTCACCGTCCTGGCGGAGGGCCTCACCTGCTGCCACCTTGGCAACCCTGACCGCCTCCTCACCAACCGCGAAATCGACCAGATCAGCTCGGCGCACATCCTCATGATCCCCGTGGGCAGCCACACCGGCCTCTCCGCCGCGGACGCCGCCGAGATCGTGAAGAACGTCGAGCCCGGCATCGTCATCCCTATGATGTACGCCCACGCAGGCAACCAGCAGCCCCTGCGCGAGGTCGCACCCTTCATCCATGAGATGGGCGTGCGGCAGCCGGAGGCTCAGAATCGCCTGACCGTCACCAGAACCACCCTCCCGGAGGAGACCCAGGTGGTCGTCCTCCAACCCGCCGCCACTCTCATCTAACGCCACTCCGTCGTTCGCGCCTGCGCTGGGGGCTCCACCCTCATCCTAGCCTTCTCCCCTCAAGGGAGAAGGGACCTGCAGGGTGAACCCTGGCCTTGTTTGGCCTCGTTTACTCCTAGCCGAGCGCTGGGAATGAGGCCACGTGGCCTCGTTGGAGTCGTCAGGCGTGGCCAGGAGCGGCGAAACTTTTAATTTCCGCTCATTTCCGATCATTCCTCTCGTAGACGGGGGGTTCGGCTGTAGGAGCGGCGAACTTTTAATTCAGTTCCGTTTGGTTCCATTTCGTTCCATTCCCATCGTCTGCGCGGGGCGGGGATGCGAGGTTCCCGCTTTCGCGGGAACGACGGAGGGAACCGCCCCCTACACCCAAGCCGGGAACCTTCGTGTTGGTACGTCTGCCAGGAGTGCGCAGGAGCGGTGAACTTTTATTTCGGTTGCATTTGATTGCATTTGGTTGCATTTCGGGCGGGAGCTTGGGAGCCTCCACCGCTCTATGCAACCACTGTAAGAGCTGGCACGGCGACGCCGCAACGGGCGTTTGTCACAAAGTGGCGAAGGGCTTACAGGGATGCGAGGTTCCCGCCTGCGCGGGAACGAGGAGGCGGGACGCGGGGGGCCGCCAGCACTAGCGGAAGGACAGGCCGACGATGACGCCGATGGTCGTCACCCAAGAGCCCAGCATCAGAACGAGGATGCTGTTGAAACGGGCGTTCATCTGAGCGCTGAGGTTATCGATGCGGGTGTCCATGTCCGTGCGCAACTGGTCGATACGAGTGTTCGTCACATCGATGCGGCCGTTCATCTCGTTGAAGCGCCCGTTCATCTCGCTGAAGCGGGCATCCATGTCAGTGCGAACCTCGTTGATGCGACCATTCATCTCGCCAAGGCGCTCGTTCACTTGTTCGTACGCGCCTTCGAGCTTGCTCATGCGCTCGCTATCGTTCCGTTCGTTGGCCGGTGTAGTGGTCATCACTGATCGCTCCGCCGTGCCAAAGCCTAGCATATGCCTCTGCCATTCTTCGACAACGCCACGCTAATGCGCTATGCCCAGATGTCGCTTCACCCTCATCCTAGCCTTCTCCCCTCAAGGGAGAAGGGACCAGCAGGGCTGCGTCGTTCCCGCCTGCGCGGGAACGACGAGGCGGGCTATCGACGTCTGCGCACTAGCCTTATGCCTACGATGGCCAGCGCCGCGATGACGACAACGACTCCGACGACGATGGCTATCAGCGTGCCAGAGCTCCCGCCGGACGACGATTCGTCCGTGGGCGCAGGCGCGGGGATTGGCGTGGCGGTTGGTTCTGCCGCAGGCGCCGCTGTGGGCGCGGGCGTCGGCACTGAGGTTGGCGTGGGCGCCGCGGTTGGCGCCGTGGTTGGCGTCGGGGTTGCCGGGGGCGGCGTGGGTGTGGGGGTGGGAAGCGGCACGACGCCCGATTGGCACGGATTCGCCGTCAGCACAGGCCCTGCGTCGTCTCCGAACAGCAGCTCGACCTCCACCAGGCACGGCGTTCCCAAGTACGGATACGTGAACGACAGCGTCGCCTGCCATTCGCCATCGAGATGGAACGTTACCGGCAGGTCGAGGTAGGCGAGCGACGGCGGCCCCGCGATCAGGCACGCCGCTCCGCAGTCGAACACGCCGTCTCGCACCGGCACCGGCTTGGGCGATTCCCAGTCGCCGACGCGGACGGTCAACGTGCCTTCCTGCACCGGCTCTCCGTTGAGCAGCGCCGTCCCCTGAAACAGTATCGGCCACGGCGGTATGCTCTGGTCCTGCGCCAACGCGGCGTTCCCGCCCAGCAGCACCGCTACCGCCAGCGCAAGCGCCAACGCTGCCCACCGGCGCGCCATCCCGATCCGCATACGTGCTGCCACTGCTGCTACTCCTGTTCCTTTCGTCGTTCCTGTCTGCCGAACCCTCACCCTAACCCTCTCCCAGAGGGAGAGGGGATTCTCAGGTCCCCCAGAGGGAGAGGGGATTCTCAGGTCCCCCAGAGGGAGAGGGGATTCTCAGACCTCCCAGAGGGAGAGGGGATTCTCAGGCCCCCAGAGGGAGAGGGGATTCTCAGGCCCCCAGAGGGAGAGGGGGTTCTCAGGCCCCCAGAGGGGGAGGGGGTTCTCAGGCCCCCAGAGGGGGAGGGGGTTCAGATCCCTTCTCCCTTGAGGGGAGAAGGCCAGGATGAGGGTGAAGCCCCTGCCTCTCTGCAAAGCGCCCCTCCCTGTATGTCGGGAGGGGCGCTCGTATCTCTTCTCAATACCTCGGCTCGTGGACGCGGCCCCCTGGCCGCCGCTAGTCCCTTACGGCACCAGCGTGCCCGGCTCGGACGACCATGTCCAGTAGCCCTTGCCGTTCACGATCTCCTTGGCCTTCGGATCGTCTATCGTCTTCGTCACGTCGTTCGGATCCTCCACCTGAGCGTTGACTCCCGGAATCAGCTTCGTCCAGTCGTTCAGAATCGTCTCGAAGCTGTAGGCGACACGCCACGGGATGCTCGTGAAGTAGGCGTCAGCCTCGCTCTTCTCCAAGGGCGAGTCGCCAGCCTTTGCCTGCCTCACGTCTATCACACCCAGCAGGTTCCACCCGGCAGCCACCGGAACCGTCGGGAGTGTCGACGCCGGATCCACTTCCGGTATCAGCGTCTCGATGCTCTCGAACCCGTCCGTCTGTACCCAGTAACCGTAGCCGCCCGCCATGGAGGTCAGCGAACCCTGCCAGGACGAAGTCCCGTCCTCAGCTTCCGTGCGGATCGCGGACTCCCAGTTGCCTTGCCTGTAGCCGAGCACCGCCGACGCTGACGTTGCAACCATCACGGATTCAATGCTCTGATCCAGCGGCGTCCCCGGCAGCGATATCAGGTTCCAGCCCGGCACCAGGCCCACCTCGTACGGCGCGCGCGGCACCACGCTGAAGGTGTAATCGTCCTTCACGGTGTTACCAGCGTCGTCCACGGCCTCGTACTTGACTTCGTAGTCGCCAAGCTCCTGCTGCGACAGCGCCAGCGAGAACTGACCGTCGTCACCCTGCACCCGCAGCACTGCGGACAGCATGTCCGTGCCGTTCACGGTCAGCGACCGGAGAACGACCCGCGAGTGAGAGTCCTTCAGGCCCGTTATTCCGTATTCCGCGTCCTCGCCTATGTCGTCCCCGTTACTGTTTTCAATCCCGTTGAACTCGATGTGGATGAACGGGAAACGGCTCTCCGTCTCGTCCGCGTCGTCAACCCGTGCGGGAGTGACGCTGACCCGCGCCTCGGGCAACGCGTCGTCAACCTCGAAGATCAGGCCTGCGTCGTCCAGGTCATCGATGTCCAACTCATCGTTGGCCTCTACCTTCGGCGCCGTCCTGTCAGCGCCAACGTGAGCGCCGCCCCATGTCCAGCCGTCCGTGTAACCGGGGTTGCTCTTAGTGGCGCTATCCACGGCGGTAACGATGACGGCGTAGTGGCCCGAATCGCTGTCAACAATACCCAGATTAACAGTGCCGTAGGTCCTTGACCACGCCATTTCATCGGCAACTGCGCGGCTGAGCGCAGCGCCCTGCTTCAGATCAGCGTCTACCTTGTAGTAAGCATCTTTGGACTGGTCGCCCACCATGTTTGGGTCGTCCTCGACCGCCGGGACGTACTCGATCTTCGCGAACCAGATCTCAGGACGCCCGCGCAACGATTCGTCCGAACTGACCTCGATATCCAGTTCGCCGTCGTCGGCCATAATCACCGGGCGATCCTGCACCGCGCCGTTCACCGTAACCGTCAGCAACGGGCCGATGCGGTCTATCGCCTCGGTCGGCGCCGTGCCGACGTTCGGGTTCCCCGCGAGGTCACGAACCGCACCGTGCCTCAACTGCACCTCAGGCGTCTCGCCGCTCCCCAACGCGCGGTCCAGCTTGACGTACACCCTGGAGCGCGGGTCGAACAATCCGCCGTCGAAGTCCGTACCCTTGTCGTCGGTCGGGTGGATGTAACTGAGGATCGAGAAACCTTCGACGTAGAAGTCGCCGATGTCGATGCTGTCCGGATCCAGCTCATCGCCTATCTTGTCCAAAGCCGTAGAGTCGGGGGCGAACTGGAAGGCCAGGTACTGGCGGTCCGTCACTTCCTTGTCCGACTTGTACGTGATACCGGTTTCTGGCGTGTTGTCCTGCAGATTAGGGGCTTCCTGGTCAATCGTGATGCGGTACGGAGTCTCTCCGGTTGCGTCATCGTCGCCTTCGGCGCCCAACCGCGTGATGTTTCCGACCCGGTCACGAGCTTCGACCAACCAGAACACATTCGTCGCGCTGTCGGCAAAATCGGAAGTGCCCGGCTGTGCCACGTAGGTCAACTGGAAGTCGTACTCCCTACCAACCTCGACCGCCGACCACCTGTCATTCGCATTTAACGAGATGTCCGACGCGCTACCGTCAGAACCGTCGGCAAAATTGCTGGCGGTCACCTCACTCGAGTCAGTCCCGTACCACACGTTGATGTCCGTAGAGCGGCCATCAGGGTCGGAGAGCGGTTCTCGACTCTCGAAGTTGTCATCGTCCAGGTTCGACACGACCCCGTCGCCATCGCCATTAGGGTAGTGCGGCCCTTCGCTCAGCACCTGCTCAGCGTCGTGGCGCAGCCCTGACAGCTCGTCGAGCGCCGTGAATGAGATGCGCAACAATTCCAAGGCCTGAATCGTCCCGTGCGCAGGCGCCACGGAGCTGATCTCCGGCCCATCGCCGTCGACCCTTATCGAGATCACGTTGGTGTCGCCCGTGACCAGGATCGTCAGGATGTCCCTGCTCAGGGCTGCGATCCGCTGAGGCTCCGGGAAATCTGTGGCGGCAAGCTGGGCGTCGGCAACACCATCGCCATCGGTATCGGCCGCGAATTTATCACACGTCAGAGCAGTGCGGCCCTCGGTCTCGTTGACATCGTCAACAACCTCGAAGAAGTTCTGGAACTTCGAGTAGTCACCGGTGAGAGTACCGGCTGCCGCATTCACCAGCGGAACCGTCATCCTTGCGTTGGTTCGTTCATTCGTCACCGTCGCCGTGACACAGTAGACGTCGGCGTCCAGAATAGCTGGATCAGCTGAATCAGAATCAAACGCTTCTTCCGCCTCTGACGACCGCCTCTGCGCAGTGATCAGCACCGTGTTGTAGGCGCTGTCCTGGTTCGAGACGTACAACGTGCCGCCATAGAACGTGTTCCGGGGATCCGCCGGATGTAGAGCGCTCCGCGAGGGAGTTCCGATAGCTGATGCTTGATCAAGACCACCCACACCAGTCACGAGGGGAATGTCATCCAGGAGGTACGCAGTCGCACCCGCCATGAATGGCGACTCAGGGTCGCGGACGGCAGCATCATCACCCGTGTTCGTCTTCGCATCCCTGTTGTACAGGGCCTCGCTGCTGCTAGTGAACGCCTGCCAGTCGTACTGGGCATCGAGGGGGTCGCTGAACACCCCTACGGCCACCCGGTTTGCTTCGGTTTCACCTTTGATCAGCTGACCGTCTGTCTTAATGGAATTTTCGGCAAGAGCCGGCAAGATGACGAGCAGCGACAGTGCCACTGCCATCAACGTTGCTATGAGCGGTGCCTTGGAGAATCTCACTTCTACCCCCCTTGTGGAGCTGTAGTCTTTGGGTAAGGCTCTCTTGCCGAGAGCGGGTCCGTCCTACTGATTCTATCCTAACCTCGTCCCTTCCGGCACATACCGGACGAGCACTTCCTTTCCCAATCTGCGTATCGCTTACCTCTACCGTACCTATTCGCTGCCACAATACGCATAGCGAACATGGCAGGGGTGCTATTGTCCAACGAGAACCGCCACCCTTGCAATACTCTCAAGGCGCAGTTCAGGGCAAATTCGCCCGCACCCACGGACGCAGCCCCTCTGCCTTTCTATCAGCCCACCCCTCTACTGTCAACGCCAACGAACCCTCACCCTCCCCTCTCCCAAGGGGAGAGGGGATTTTCAGGTCCCTTCTCCCTTGAGGGGAGAAGGTTAGATGAGGGTGATCCTCTGCAGCCCTTGGAGGGATGAGGGTGGTCTGATCTCTTCTCCCTTGAGGAGACCTTTGCATAACCTTCTTGCCGGTTTGATAATTTGCAGAGGCAAAGAGTAGGGAGGGTGGCCATGCATAGTCCCTTGGGTGAACAGTCGTTCGTTGACGTGCTTCTGCCGGAGCGGGTTGGCCGAAACGAGAAACTGGAGCGCGTCGACGCAGTGGTTGACTGGAAGAAACTTGCCAAGCTGGTCAACGGCATCTACGCGGCCCCGTCAGGCCGTCCGAGCTACCCACCGGTGGTGATGGTCAAGATCATGGTGCTTCAGCAGTGGTACGACGCTTCCGACGAAGCGATAGAGGAAGCGCTGTGGGACCGCATCTCGTTCAAGCGGTTCGTGGGGCTGGGCATCGAGGACGATGTCCCCGACCACTCGACGATCAGCCGCTTCCGGAAGGAAGTCACCGATCGGAGTCTTGGCCCTCGCCTGTTCAAGGAGTTGGCTCGTCAGTTCGATAAGCGGGGGTTGTTCGTCAAACAAGGCACGCTGTTGGACGCGACGATAGTGGAGGCGCAAGCGCGGCGGCCATCGTCGCGGGAGCAGCCAGGAGCAAGGAGTGAGACCGACCCCGACGCGGCCTGGACGCGCAAAGGGGGCAAATCGCACTTCGGTTACAAGGCGCATACCGGGCTGGATGCGGGTTCGGGGCTGATACGGGAGGCAGTGTTTACCCCTGCGAACGTGAACGATACGGAGGTGGCGGACGAGTTGGTGAGTGGGGATGAGCTGTCGGTGTATGCAGACAAGGCGTATATGTCGAAAGAGCGGAGCGCACGGCTCAAGTCCATGCGGATCAAGGATCGAATCATGCGTCGAGGAGACAAGCATCACCCGGAGCTGCCGTATTGGGAGCGGCGCCGAAACAAGCTGGTATCGCGGTTGCGCTCACCAGTCGAGAAGGTGTTCGGGACACTGAAGCGGTCATACGGCTATACGAGTGTGCGGTACATGGGTTTGGAACGGAACACGACGGAACTGTTCTTCAAGTGCATGGCCTACAACCTGCGGCGGGCGGCGAGCTTGCTGACCTGCGACCAGGGGCGGAGTGTGCCTGTCAGCAGTTAGTTGCCCCGTTGTGTCCCAGCAGCGGGGTAAAAACGGGGGCGCAGAAGAGGTTGAACGAACCTGCTACAAGCCCGCTCATCCCCGTTCCCAGCCCCTGATTCCGTAAGACGGCCCTCCGGGGAGTTACGCAAAGGTCTCCTCTGGGAGAGGCTGGGGTGAGGGTGCGACGGGGGCTTTCAGGGGTGATCAGGAACGGCGAAACTTTTTATTCTGTTCCGTTTAGTTCCATTTCGTTCCATTCCCGCCGTAGACGGGGCGATGGAGGCCGGAGGCGGGACGCTCATGCTGCGCGCAGGCCCCGTCCGTGACGTATGCGACCAATGTAGCAGTCAGCGGGGCTATGGCGTAATGGGCAGTTGTCGTTGGGTTGGCGGGGCTGGGGTGAGGGCTACAGGGGGCCTCACCCTCATCCTCACCTTCTCCCCTCAAGGGAGAAGGGATCTGTAGACGGAAGGCCGCGCTTAACAGCGAAGGAGGCGGTTCCGGTGAACCGCCTCCTGTTGGTCGTTTCGCTATGCCGGCTTGCGGCTCCGCGTGGCCCTTACGGGACCAGGACTCCCACTGTCGACGACCATACCCAGTAGCCCTTGGCGTTGAGGATTTCGTCGGGGTCATCGCCCCCGTCTGCCTCCACGATCCCTGCATCAGGCGCCAGCTTCGTCCAGGCGCTCGTCCGGGTGTCGTAGCTGTAGGCAGCCCGCCACGGAATGCTCGTGAAGTAGTCGTCTGCCTCGGCCTTCCCTATCGGTGCGGACCCTGCACTGCCCTGCTGTATGTCCACGACGCCGAGCAGGTTCCAGCCCTGCGTTACCGGAATCGTGGGCAGCGTGGACGACGTGTCCGCGTCAGGAATCAGCGCCGAGATGGTCTCGAACGCGGTGGACTGGATCCAGTAGCCCCAGCCGCCGGTGATCTCTGTCAGCGTACCGCTCCAACCTGCGCTGTCGCGGATTGCCGTCAGCCATGCGCCGTTCTGGTACCCGAGCACCAGCCTGACGCTCAGGTCGTCGCTGACCACGCTCCCGATGGCCGGGTCAGCCGGCGTCCCAGGCAGCGAGATCAGGTTCCAGCCGGGACGCAGCGCAACCTTGTACACCGGGCGAGGCTTGATTTCGAACTTCACGGTGTCGCTCGCCGAGTTCCCAAGCTCATCCGTCGCGGTGTACGTCAATTCATGCTCGCCAACGTCCAGCCCGCTCAACTGCACCAAGTACTCGTTGGAGCTCAGCGTGCGTCTCTGCGACGCATCGACCGCTTCGCCGTTCAGCGTCACCGCCCCGAGCGTTACCGATGCGTGCGAGTCGAACTTGACCCTCGTGCCCTTCTCGTCTACCTCCGTCTTGTCCACCGTCACGCTGGTGCTCCCGTCAATCGTAATCTCCGAGCCCTCCGCCTTGAAGTCGAGCTTCACGAACGGGTTACGGCTCTCGGTCTCGATCGCATCAGCGCTGCCCAGATCCGGCGTGAACTCGACATCAGCCTCGACCAGCTCCGTGTCCTTCTCTACCAGGAGCACGGCCGAGTCCAGCTTGACCAGATCCAATTCGTCGTCCGCTCTCGGCGCGGCGCTGCCTGACCATCCGGTCGTGCTGCCGTTGTTCCGGGCAACGTCCTCGCCTATAACGATCACCGCGTAGAGTCCGTCAGCCCCGCCGTCCGGCAGGTCGCGGCTATCCAGCGTCTGCAACCATGCGTTCGGCCCGTCAGAGCCCACGCTGGAACTCTTCACGCCCTCAATCGCAGTCTTCGCACCAGCCTTGATCGACGCTACGTAGATGGTCGGGCTGCGCAGCAGCGCCTCGTCCGATGTGATCGTCACCTCGAACTCGCCATCCTCGCCGATGACCGGGCGGCCTATCACGTCAGCCGTTACCGCTACAGCGAAGCCAGGTTCAATCTTGTCCACAGGCGTTATCTCCGACGGCGGGTTGGTGTTCCCCGCCAGGTCGCTCACTGCCCCGGAGAGCGCCTCTACCACAGGCGTCTCATCCGACCCCAGCTCGCGGCTCAATTCTAGGTAGACCCGCGCAGATGGAACGATTTCCTCCGCATCCAGACCATTGCCCATCGAGTCGGTCGAGTGAACCGCCCCAACGACCGCGATCGGCTCTGCGTCCTCACCCGGTTCCACCAGGAAGCGGGTGTAGTCGATCGAATCATGGTCAATATCGTCCGGCGCGCCCGTCCCGTCGTTCTGGAACGTCAGCGCGATGAAGGAACGATCGGTTATCTCCTTCTCCGCTTTGTGGTCGTACGTGATGCCCGTGCGAGCAGCCACGATGTCCGGCGAAGCGTTGTCTATCGTCAGTTCGTACGGCTGATAGTTACCTGTGTTGGCGTTCGCATCCGTGTACGACGCGTTACCGACGCGGTCTACCGCCGCCAGCTGCCATTCGTAAAGACCCGACAGGGCGGCGTTGTAGCTCAAGGCAAGTCGGTACGCCTTGCCTTGCTCGATCATGTCCCAGTCGCCGTTCCCGCTCCCACTCTGATCGCTTGTTAGATCCGGGGCCGCCCCAACCCGATAATCGAAGATATCGTCCAGCTCTACGCTTATCAAAACGGCGATGTCTTGCGACGCGCCATTCACGTTCGACAGCGGTTCGTTCTCGTAATTCTGGTCTTCGTCCAGGTTGCCGCGATCCGGGTCGAAGTCCGCCGTCGGATCGCCGTCCTCGCCGTCGTGGCGAAGCCCTGAGCCGTCATCCTGCACCGTGAAACCGATCCGCAGCCTCGAGGAGTTCTGAATCGTCTCGCTCGCAGGCGTGATGTTCGAGAATTCCGGGCCCGCGCCGTCAACGTACAGCTCCTGCACCCACGTGCCCGACGTGATCGTCACTACGTCGCCGTCCCGCGCACGGATGTCCGCAGGCGCAGCGCCAGTGACCTCTGTCACCGTACCGTCGTCACATTCGTACTGCCCGTCGGAATTCGCCACCTCTTTCTCGGTGGAGCCGTCGGTAGGCTCGAAATCAGTGTCCACGACCCGGAAGTAGTTCTGGAAGTACCTCCGGACCACGGCATCTACTGTAACGTCGCTGGTAGACGGAACAAGGGTCAGCTCGATGGAACCGGCGCCTGACCTCATGTTCTTAACCGTGACACTTAGACATTGAGCGGTCGGGTCTCCCAACCGGGTTACCAGCACCGTGTTGTAACCGCCCTCGACGGAACTCCCGTCTTCCTTGGCGTCATGCCGGTTCGAGACGTACAGCTTCCCGTTGGAGAACGTGTTTTCCGGGTTCGGGTGCGTCGTAAGATCGAATGCGGCTGCTGCTGGTGTTGGAAGGGCCGTGTTAGGGTCGATTGGGCCGGGGATAGTCGTCCGGGGCCTCGAAGCCAGGCCACTGGCGTCGTACACCCCGACGATCAACTCGTCGGCGGTTCCTCCCCCCTTGGTAGCTTCGCCATTCGTGTTTTCGGCAAGAGCCGGCAAGATGACGAGCAGCGACAGTACCACTGCCATCAACGTTGCTATGAGCGGTGCCTTGGAGAATCTCACTTCTACCCCCCTTGTGGAGCTGTAGTCTTTGGGTAAGGCTCTCTTGCCGAGAGCGGGTCCGTCCTACTGATTCTATCCTAACCTCGTCCCCTCCGGCACATACCGGACGAGCACTTCCTTTCCCAATATCGTTTCGCTTACCTCTAACGTGCCTGTTCACTGCCACAATACGCATAGCGAACATGGCAGGGGTGCTATTGTCCAACGGGAACCGCCACCCTTGCAATACTCTCAAGGCGCAGTTCAGGGCAAATTCGCCCGCACCCACGGACGCAGCCCCTCTGCCTTTCTATCAGCCCACCCCCCTACTGTCAACGGCAAGGGGCAGCCCTCACCCTAGCCCTCTCCCAGGGGGAGAGGGGATTTTCGGTTCCCCGGAGGGATGAGGGCGGTCAGGTCCCTTCTCCCTTGAGGGGAGAAGGTTAGGATGAGGGTGAAGCCCCTGTAGCCCTTGGAGGGATGAGGGCGGTCAGGTCCCTTCTCCCTTGAGGGGAGAAGGTTAGGATGAGGGTGAGGCCCCTTCGCGCCAGCCCTCACCCTGATCGATGCGTTAGACTCGCGCGCATGGACATGAACTCCAGAGCCCGCGAACTCCGGCGCGCCTCGACTGACGCGGAGGGTGCATTCTGGAGGCAGGTACGGAACAAAGGCCTCGGCGGGCACAAGTTCCGCAGGCAGGTTCCCATCGGACCATACATCGCGGATTTCATATGCCTACAGGCAAGACTGATCATCGAACTCGATGGCGGTCACCACCAGGAACAGACCGCAGCCGACGAGCGGCGGACGCAGTGGCTCGAAAGCGAGGGCTATCGCGTACTGCGAATGTGGGACAACGATGTGCTCCTCAACATAACCGGAGCGCTGGAGACAGTACTGGCAGCGCCAGGCCCTCCGCGCGACAGCAATCAGCTCCCTTCCCCCCAAAGAGGGGGCGCCACCCTCATCCTAGCCTTCTCCCCTCAAGGGTGAAGGTGGCCCCTCGGATGAGGGAAACTCCCCCCCCACACACACACAACGAGAGACCCCTCCCGCGATGGGGAGGGGTCTCGTCCTCGAACTCGTATCCTGGAGCCGCTGAGCTCCCGGCCCGTTCTACGGGACCAGTTTGCCCGCGCGGACCGACCAGACCCAGTAACCCTTGCCGTTCAGAATCTCAGCCTCGCCATCGGACGGCTCAGCGTCCGGGACGATCTTCTGCCAGTCGTTCGCCTCGTTCCTGAAGTAGTACCCCACCCGCCAGTCGATGCTGACGAAGTAGTCGTCTGCTTCTTCCTTGCCGATCGGCTCCGAGTCCTGTGCGCCCTGGGAGACGTCCACGACGCCCAACAGGTTCCAGCCTGCAATCACCGGCACCGTCGGCAGTACGTTGGTCGGGTCAATCGACGGTATCACCGCGCTGATCGTCTCGTAGGCTGTCGTCTGTACCCAGTAACCGTAGCCGCCGACGATCTCTCCCAACGTACCCTGCCACTCGTTCGCGTCGTTCCGTATCGCCGACACCCAGGCGCCGTTCTGGTACCCGAGCACGATCGCCGAATCGAGGTCAGCCCCCATCACGTCGCCGATGCTGTTGTCCACCGGCGTTCCGGGCAGTGAGATCAGGTTCCAGCCTGGCCGGATGGCGATCTCATAGGCAGCGTGTGCCTGCACCTCGAAATCAACCTCTTCATCCGTCACCGAGTTGCCCGCTTCGTCCTCTGCCGAGTACGTCAACGTGTGCTCACCGGCCGCGAGGCCGCGCAACGCTATCGTGAACCGGTCTTCGGTCGTAGACAGCCCCGGCCCCACCAGGGCCGATACGTCCTCGCCGTCCAGCGTTACCGCTGTCAACGTAACCGTCTTGTGCGCGTCCAGATCCACCGTATCCGTGCCGTCCTTCACGCTCTTGAAGGTCGCCTCGACATCACTCCCAGTTAACGACACGAACGTGATATCTGCGCTGTTCTCCGCCGACTCGCTGAACGTCAACTGCATGTACGGGTTCATGCTCTCCGTTACCAGAAGATCGCCATCCGCCGACGGCAGCACTTCGGGAGTCGCCGCTTCGAGACCACGGTCGATCTCGATCAGCAGCCTGGCTTCATCCAACGCCACGAGATCCAGCGTGTCGGCGGCGCTGTCAAGGACGCCGTCACCGGCTTTGTTCGTCCAACCGGACGAACTGCCAGCGTTGCCCGCTGTGTCCTCGGACCAGACAAGCACCGCCAAGATGTTCGTTGTGCTGTCCAAGTCCTCAGCGTCGTAGTCCTGTGTCCAGGCGAGGCCCTGCTCGACCACGTCCAGCACCGGCGCAAGGCTGCCCTCCGGGGAAACCTTGATGTCATCGTTCAACGTCAGCCTGGCAAACGTCCCATCGGTGCCAACAGCGTTGACTCCGGTGTTCTGGTCGTCAGTCGTCATGACCTCGAAGCGCGCGAAGTACAGGCGCGGCGTGCGTCGCAGCGGCTCGTCCGAGTCCACCGTAACCGTGAACGTCCCATCCTCGGTCGCGACCGTCCGGCCCGACGACGAATCGGAGCTTGTCACCGTTATCGTCAGCCCTGCCGGAATCTTATCTTCAGTTAAGAGCCGCTGCGGCGGGGTGTTCTGGTTGCCCGCAAGGTCGGTTACCGCGCCGCCCAGAATCGAGACGCGCGGCGTCTCGGCAGAGCCCAACTCCGCATCCAACTCCAGGTACACGCGAGACCGGGGGTCTCTCTTGGAAACCTCATCGAAGGCAGAATCGCCGATGGCTATCGCAACGACTTCCTGATCATCGTCATCGATGAGCTCCGGGTGGATGATGTCCACCACCTCGTACCCTTCAACGATGAAGTCGCGAACGTCCAGCGTCTCGGTCGCGATTGGGTCCTCGTCGTTGGTCACGCCGTTGATGAACGTCAGCGCGATGTAGCTCCGGTCCCGAACCTCCCTGTTCTTGCCCACGTCATAGGAGATACCCGTGCGGGCCTCGGAAACCTGGGGCTTGTCCGTGTCGATGGTCAGGTCGAACCGCTTCTTGCTGTTCGCCTCTCCCTCGTTGCCCACACGGTCCCTCGCGGACGCCACCCACTCGTACTCCAGCACCTCGGTGCCCTGGGTCGTGATGTTGTAAACGATGTTCGCTTCGTAAGCGACGCCCCGCTCAACCAGCGTCCACCCGGAAGAACCGTGGTCGTCGATCGCTGTGCCAGCCGCAGCCAGTTCAGCATCCGTAACGTTATCTTGTGCATTCTGAACAGCATCCTCTGCCATGTCAGCGGCGTCATCGAGCGGTATCACCTGTATAGCAGCAGTGATCGCCGTCGCGGCAACGGTAAGCGCCGCCGCGGCAACGGTAAGCGCCTGCGCGGCATCAGCATCGGTACCGGAGACTCCAGCCGCAGTAGTAGCAGCACTCGCCGCAGCAGTAGCAGCATCCGCTTGAGTACTAGTAGGAGCAGTAGCACTGGCACTGCCAAGCACGCCAGCGGCAGTAGTAAGCGCGCTAGCGGCAATGTTAAGCGCGGTCTCGGCGGCAGTATCAGGCACAGCAGCAGCAGCAGTAGCTGCGGTAGTAGCAGCAGTAGCTGCGTCAGTAGCAGCAGTAGCTGCGGTAGTAGCATTCCCTTCCGCATCATCAGCGTCCTGACGCGCATCCGTAGCCGTCGTCTGCGCGGCTACCAGAATGCTACGCAGATTGGGGAGAGCCACCTCCGCCATAATCTGATCGGGCGTGTAGAAGGTAACGTCGATGTCAGCCGACCCGCCATTTCGCTCAGAGATCGGCTCGCGATCCGTGATGCCGTCACCGTCACCGACACGAGGGTCGGTGTTGTCGGTAGCATCGGTGTTCGTGACGGTCGCCGCATCGTGACTGACGGGGTCACCGTCCGTCGACATCACGTACTCGTCGTCGTGGCGCAGACCGGAACCGTCGTCCCGTACCTCGAACCCGATGCTTAGCGTAGCGGATTTGAAGCGGGCGCCGTCCGCGGGCGTCACCTCGGAGAACGTCGGGGCCTCGCCGTCGACGTAGATCTGCTGGACGTGCGTACCGGCCCTAATCGTCAGCATGTCGCCGTCGCTCGCGTTGATCCGCGCAAGGGACTCGTCCACATCCGGCGTACCAGAGTCATCCACGTCATCCGTGGGGATACTAGTGGTCGAGGGCACAAGACCCTCATCTGCCTCACCTTCGCCGGGACAAGCGAGCAGCCCGTCGTACTTGTCCACCTGATTCTCGCCGTCGCGATCCACAACCTTGAAGTAGTTCTGGTAGTAGCGCGTATTAAGAGGTGTGCCGCTCAGCGTCGACGGCACGAGTTGCAGGGTGATCCTCTCGCCCGTGTTCTCGTTGCGAACCACGACGCTCGCGCAATCGAAAGTGCCATCGCCATTCGGCGCATCCACCAGGTGCGTTACCAGCACTGTGCTGAAGGCATCGTCCTGGTTCGAGACGTACAGCTTCCCGTTGAAGAACGTGTCCCGGGGGTCTGCATCATCCGTTGCGAGAGAAAGGTCCGGGCCTAGCATGTCGGATCTCAAGGCAAGCGTAAGCGCATCTGGAGCAACGCCCGCAGCTTTATCCTGGGCGTCTGCTGCGTCCGCGAATACCCCGACAATCAACTCGTCGCTTTGCAATCGGCCCTGAGTGGCCTGTCCATCCGTGTTTTCGGCAAGAGCCGGCAAGATGACGAGCAGCGACAGTACCACTGCCATCAACATTGCTATGAGCGGTGCCTTGGAGAATCTCACTTCTACCCCCCTTGTGGAGCTGTAGTCTTTGGGTAAGGCTCTCTTGCCGAGAGCGGGTCCGTCCTACTGATTCTATCCTAACCTCGTCCCCTCCGGCACATACCGGACGAGCACTTCCTTTCCCAATATCGTTTCGCTTACCTCTAACGTGCCTGTTCACTGCCACAATTCGCATAGCGAACATGGCAGGGGTGCTATTGTCCAACGAGAACCGCAGCCCTTGCAATACTCTCAAGGCGCAGTTCAGGGCAAATTCGCCCGCACCCACGGACGCAGCCCCTCCGTCTTTCTATCAGCCAACCCCCCTACTGTCAACGCCAACGGGCAACCCTCACCCTCGCCCTCTCCCAGAGGGAGAGGGGATTTTCCTCTCAGGGGGGAGAAGGCTAGGATGAGGGTGAAGCCTCAAGCCAAGCATCGGGTTCTGCCAGGATGAGGGCGCTCTGATCCCTTCTCCCTTGAGGGGAGAAGGCTAGGATGAGGGTGGTCAGGTCCCTTCTCCCTTGAGGGGAGAAGGCTAGGATGAGGGTGATCACACCACCGCGATCATGTGATGCTGCACGCGAGACCTCCGCTGCACCCCCATCTTTATCACCTGCCGCGCCGGGCGATCCTCCGGATCCGGGAACATCTGCACCCACTCCGCGTCGATCACCGGCAGGTCGTCGTAGTCCTGCACCAGCAGCGTAATCAGGCCCACGTCGGCCATCGTGCCTCCGCCAGCGCGCACCAGCGACCCGACGTTCCGCAGTCCGTGGTGCGCCTGGCCTGCCGCGCCCTCCACCGGCTCCAGCTTGTCGTCGCCCGCTGTATCGACCCCCGAAACCCCGGATGAGCAGAACAGGTCCCCGGCCCGCGCCCCCATCGGTATCGGATCGTGGTGCCCATGCCCTTCGATCTCATGATTCGTGCGCTCCCCGCCGATCCTCCCGATCACCTGTATCTGCACCTGCCCTCCCATCGCATAGCGGAAGGTCTTGCGCGCCGCCTGGTACTGCCCGATGGGCCACGCCTCCAGATAAACGTCAACCATATAAGGCTGGTACGCGAAGTCGTTCAGATATATCCACTGCAGCGCCACGTCGTCCACCGTCCCCCCTGCCGCCTCCATGAACACGCGCATATTGTCGAAGCACTTGTCGGTCTGCGCGTCCTCCCCCACCACCGGCATCGACGTCGTCAGATCCCACGGCACGATGACCGACGAGAATACGTAGTCGCCCATGCGCACGCCGTTCGGCAGCGGGTCGCGGTGCGTCAGCCCCGGAACCTCAATGCACTGTCGGCGCTCTCCCACGACTCCCATCGCCTGCAGCTGCACGCCCATGCCGGGCGGCAGCGGATACGACGTCGTCTTGCGAGCCGGTCTGTTGTCCGCGTCGGGGAACAGCTCCAGCCATCCTGTATTGATGTGCGCGCGGAAGTCCTGGCTATCGATGAAGTTCGTCACCAGCCCAATCTCGTCGGTCGAGAGCCCCGCCGCCTGCACCAGCGCGCGCAGATTGCGCCACGCGTTCAGGAACTGCTCCGCCGCATCGTCGGGCATCACCCCCGTCGCAACGTCGACCCCCCTGATCCCGGACGTGAAGAACATCCCTCCAACCTCCACCAGGTCGGGCGCAACCGCGCTGTCGCCGGCAAGCCCGGGCAACCACGTAGCCTTCCGCCGCGCAGCCCCCGCGCCCGTGCCCGGACGCGCCACGTCGCTCAGTGCAGGCCCCGGTGCGCTCCGGAACACCGGACGCAGCGCAGCGTCCTGAAGCCGAGCGTCGCCCGCGGGCTTCACCATCGCCTCAGCCCCCGCCAGCGCCAGACGCTCATCGCGATCCTCGTCGCCGGTGCCGCTCACGCCTATCCCGCCGATCACCTGGCTCGCCCGGTGCAGCGTCAGCCCTCCGTGCAACGTCGTGATCCCCGCGTTCGACCAGTCGGCCACGGTTCGCCCGTCGTGCATGATCTGCTGCCGATAGATGAGCGTATCCCGCCCGATGTACGCGGATGTATACGCCTTGCGCTCGGCGTTCCGGGCGGCCGTCGCGGACGCGCCGTCCTTCCGCTCCAGGTACACCAGCTCGCCGTTCTCATCCACCACCGCAACCGCGAAAGGACGTTCCCTTGCGCTGGCAGCCGCCATCGCCGCGTCCACCGCCCGCTGAGCATCCTCCAGACCTATCGTTTCATTGGTCGGCATCGTCACACCTTCCTCGTGTTCAGTTAGGTTCCTTCTCCCCGTCAGGTCCCTTCTCCCTTGAGGGGAGAAGGTTAGGATGAGGGTGAGGCCCCCCTACGCCCCCTCGACCGCCATCACGGAAGCCGACGCAGCGCGCAGCCTGATGCCCTTGATCGCCACGTACTCCTCGGAGTCGTACCAACGCTTCAGCGTATCCATGTCCTGGAACTCCAGCACCACCGTGCGATGCGGCTGCCAGTCGCCTTCCAGCGTCTCGCTCGCGCCCCCGCGCACCAGGAAGCGCCCGCCATACGCTTCGAGCGTCGACGGCACCTGCGCCCCGTAGGCCGCGTACGCCTCCTGATCCAGAACCTCCACGTCCGCGATGAGATAGGCCGCCATCAGCTCAGCCCCATCGCGTCGAGCCCGATGCGCGCAAGCGCCTCGTCTCGTATCGTCGCGTTCCCGCTCATGGCGATTCCCCCGATCACCCTGCCGTTGGCGCGAACCGCCAGCCCGCCCTGCAGCGTGGTCAGTTTCGGATCCGCCCAATCGTTGAGCGTACGGTTGTTCGCCTTCACGACGCTGTCGCGAAACACCACCGTGTCCATGCCCAACCGCGCCGCCGTGTACGCCTTGGCGCGAGCCCTCCCCAGCATCCGGGCGGGCGCGCCGTCCTGCCGGGCGCAGAGCACCTCCACGCCATTCACATCCGTAATCGACAGCGCGCCGGGGTTATCGGCGCTCATCAGCGCGGCAAAGATCGCATCCCTCGCCCGCGCCGCTTCTTCCAGTCCCAGGCTCAGCGTCTCGAACATAGCCCCTCCTCTTGAATCGTCGCCCGCTCACACGGGCACAGCGCCCGTAGTCTAGAACGCAACCTCAGCCCCTGCCACTAGCACAGGCCCGAGGTTACCGCTCCAGAGCGTCGAGCACCTCGGTCGCGAAGTAGAACCGTGGCCGGCCGGGCGGCCCTTCCCGCAGGATGCCATCGCGCACGAACCGCTCGATGATGTTGCGCGCCCCCTGATTGCTGATGCCCAACGCCTCCCGGACGCCCCGCGTGGTCGTGACAGGTCGGCGGAAGAGTTCGTCCAGCAACTTGAAATGGTTGCCCGTGCCGCCCCGCCGTTGAAGGGCGGCGGTGTATTCGTCATGCATCTTCCGGATACGGCGTGCGCGTTCCAGCGTATCCCTGCCGAAAAGTAGCATTCAACTGCGGGGGTGCAACGCTGTTTGCATTCCCTACCCTCGGCGCTGGCGCAGCTCCGCCCATGCCGCCTCCGGCGATATGCCCGCGTCCGCCAGCAACACCAGCGTGTGGTACAGCAGATCCGCCACTTCTCCCGGAAGGCTCGCCACGTCCTTGGTCGCCGCGGCCAACGCTACCTCCGAGCCCTCCTCCGCCACCTTCTGCGCGATCCGCGACGTTCCCCTCTCGAACAGCGAGGTCGTGTAACTCCCCTCCGGGCGCTCACGCTGCCGCTGTTGTATCACCTGGAAAAGCTCGGAGAGTATCCCCGGCCCCGATTCAACCTGCGCATAGGTCCGCGGCGAAGGAACCTCCCGGAAGAAGCACGACCGCGCGCCCGTGTGACATGCCGGACCGTCAGCCCGTACCTTGAACAGCAACACGTCGCCGTCGCAATCGATCTGCCCCGACGACACCCGAAGATACGACCCGGACGTCTCCCCCTTGTGCCACAGCTCCTGGCGAGAGCGGCTGTAGAAGTGCATCTCCCCCGATTCGATGGTGCGCTCCAGCGCCTCGCGGTTCATATGCGCCACCATCAGCACCTCGCCGGTCGCCTCGTCCTGGCAGATCGCCGTGACCAGACCCTGAGCGTCGAGCTGCACCTGCGCATTCTCCGTGGTCATCACCGCTCCTCTCCCTACCTTTTAAAGAACGTCTTAAAGAACGTCTGTGACGTCTAGTACCTTTAACAAGCTAACAAGTGCAGTAAACGCGCCGTTAGGCCAGCAGCCCCGGAATCTCCGTAAGCGCCCCCACGACATAGTCAGGCTCGAGCAGTTCGCCGCTGTCGGGTGGTGGCGTACGTCCCGGCGTGTTCTGATCCCGCTGCACCAGCACCGTCCGCATACCCGCCAGCTTTGCGCCGTGCGCATCGTCGTAGGGAGAATCCCCCACGTACAGCACCGCCTCAGGCTCGAGCCCCACCTCCCCCAGGAAGCGTTCGAATATCCGAGGGTCCGGCTTGTACGCCCGCGCCCCCTCCGACGACATCACTCGTGCGAACCGCCAGCCGTTATGCGCGATCGTCCCGTCCAGATAGCGGTCATCAGCGTTGGAGAGCACCGCGAGCTTGTGCAATTGCCCCAGCTCATGCAGCGCAGTCCCCGTATCCGGGAAAGCATCCTGATCGCACAGCGCATCGACCGCACACGACGCCGCAGCGTCCGCATCGCCCTCGATGCCCATAGCGGAGAACGTCTCGATGAAAGCGTCGCGCCACGCCTCCCAGTACGACTTGAACGGCGGGCTGTCGTCCGGGTTCACCATATTCGTCCGCCTCTTCCGGAACGCAACCTCACGCTCGGCAAACGCCGCCCAGAACGCATCGCCGTCCACCGGCAACTGCTGATGCACGGCGATGTCGTACATCGTCTGCCGCCACTCGCTGGCGTCGTTCCTCACCAACGTGCCGAACATATCGAAAGCGATCAGCTCGATGTGCGCGAGGCCGCTCATCGCTCACCGAACGCTTCACGCACCAGGATGCCCCGTGCGCCCAGCAGCCGCTTCGTATCCGCGATCGAATGCTGGCCATAGTGGAAGATGGATGCGGCAAGCGCAGCGTCGGCGTGACCGTCCGTCACCGCCTCAGCGAGGTGCTCCATGCTGCCCGCGCCGCCGCTCGCGATCACCGGGATGGGCACGCCGTCCGCAACCGCTCGCGTCAGTTCCAGGTCATAGCCGTCCTTACGGCCATCCTGATCCATACTCGTGAGCAGCACCTCGCCCGCGCCCAGCTCGGCTGTATAGGCCGCCCACTTCACCGCGTCTATCCCCGTGGGAGTGCGCCCCCCATGGATATAGACCTCCCATCGTGAGCCGGGCCCTGTCGCGAGCGGCCCCTTCCCCGGGTGGCCATCCGCCAGCAGTCCCGGATCGGCCACCGGGCCATCAGGCGTGATGCCGCGAGCGTCTATCGCGATAACGATGCACTGATTGCCGAACGCGTCAGCCGCCTCAGCGAAAGCATCAGGAGTCAGCACTGCTGCCGTATTCATCGAAACCTTGTCTGCGCCCGCGTTCAGCAGCACCCGCACGTCCCCCATCGTCCGCACCCCGCCGCCCACCGTGAGCGGAATGAACACCTGCTCCGACACGCGCTCCACCACGTCTACGATCGTCCCCCGGCCATCCGAACTCGCAGTGATGTCCAGAAACACCAGCTCATCCGCGCCCTCGCGATCATAGAACGCGGCGAGCTCCACCGGATCGCCCGCATCCCGCAGGTTCACGAAAGACGTACCTTTAACAACGCGGCCGCCGGCCACATCCAGGCAGGGGATGATGCGTTTGGTAAGCATGCTCCCTATAGGATAACGGACGCAGCCGCTGCGGCACCCCCCTTCCAGACCCCAACGCCAGCCTCTCAGCCGTTGACAGCCTCTCGCTACCATCCCTAGAATCGAACCTGTGCTCCCGCTTGCGCTTTGTCATGCAGTGGTCGTCAGACCCCCTCGGCGCATTGTCCCCTCTCGCGACGCACACCCCACTCCTCAGAACTGCCGTCACGCTCCTCGTAGAGCCTGGGAGGTCGCATGACCTCTAAGTACATCTTCGTAACCGGCGGCGTCGTCAGTTCCGTCGGCAAGGGCATCGGCGCGGCTTCCATCGGACGCATCCTCAAGAGCCGGGGACTCTCCGTTACCGTCCAGAAACTCGATCCCTACCTCAACGTCGACCCCGGCACCATGTCCCCCTACCAGCACGGCGAGGTGTTCGTAACGAAGGACGGCTCTGAAACCGACCTCGACCTCGGGCACTACGAACGCTTCATCGACATCGAACTCACCGAGATATCCAGCATCACCGCCGGGCAGGTCTACACACGCCTCATCGCCGAGGAGCGCCGTGGCGACCACCTCGGCGGAACCATCCAGACCGTCCCCCACGTTACCAACGTCATCAAGGACTTCATGCTCCGTGCTGCGAGCAACCAGGCGCCTGATGTCGTCCTCGTCGAGGTCGGCGGAACCGTCGGCGACATCGAAGGCCAGCCCTTCCTCGAAGCCATACGCCAGATGCGGTCTGCCGTTGGCCGGGATAACGTCTTCTACATCCACGTCACTCTCCTCCCCTTCATCGGCGCGACCGGCGAACTCAAGACCAAGCCCACCCAGCACTCCGTCAAGGAGCTACGCGCCATCGGCATCCAGCCGGACGCCATCATCTGCCGCTCTGACCGCGACATCCCCTGGGGCATCAGAGAGAAGATATCCCTCTTCTGCGACGTGCCCCAGGAGGCCGTCATCCCGCTGGAAACAGTCCAGAATATCTACGAGGTTCCCCTCATCCTCGAACGCGCCCATCTGGGAGACTTGCTGGTGCACGCGTTGCGCCTCCAGCCAGCCTCCTCTCCCGCTGCCCCGCGGGATCACGGAGAGCCCGCTCTCGACGAACCAACGGAAGCGGAACTGCTGCTCGGCGACGAGCCGCAGCCTGCCATGCGACAGGAAGCCACCGGCCTCGACGACTGGGGCCGCATGGTTGCGCGCATGGCCAAGCTCCACACCGCGCTCCCCATCGCCGTCGTCGGTAAATACGCCGACTTGCCCGACGCGTACCTCTCCGTGCGCGAGGCACTCCGGCACGCCGGACTCCAGCTCAACCGCTACATAGATATCGATTGGGTACGCTCCGAAGACATCGAGAGCGACGGCGCCGCCGCATGGCTCAGCCACGTCTCTGGCATCGTCGTCCCCGGCGGTTTCGGCAGCCGAGGCATAGAGGGCATGACCCTCGCTGCCCAGTACGCCCGCGAGGAGCGCCTCCCCTACCTTGGCCTCTGCCTCGGGATGCAACTCATGGTCATCGAGCACGCTCGGAATGTCCTCGGCCTCGAAGGCGCGAACTCAACCGAATTCGACACCGAGTCCCCGGATCCCATCATCGACCTCATGCAAGGACAGCGCAGCATCAACGACAAAGGCGGAACGATGCGGCTCGGCAACTATCCGTGCCACCTCGTTCCGGGCTCCAAAGCCGCGCTCGCCTACGGCCTGGAGACGATCGACGAGCGGCATCGCCACCGTTTCGAGTTCAACAACGCCTACCGGGAGCCGCTGCACGCCGCAGGTCTGATGGCCTCCGGCCTCTCGCCTGACGGACGTCTCGTCGAGATCGTGGAGAACGTCGAGCAGCCCTTCATGGTCGGCGTCCAGTTTCACCCGGAATTCCGCTCCCGCCCTCAGACGCCCCATCCCCTCTTCCGGGCCTTCATCGCGGAAGCGATGAACATCATCAGAGAAGGCGCCCAGCGAGAGCTGCCCATAGTCCCTCCCTTCGACGCCAACTAACGCCGGAACCAGCCGCGCCGCGCAGCCATCGAACAGAACGTTCCGGAGACCCGCGCCCTTGGAGTAATACGCTCGCCCCGTTATCATCCGCCTGTCCCCACTTCAAGGAGCGTTTAAACGCTCCCTCTTTAAAAGGCAGAACCTCCGCACTCATGGCAGCCGAAGCATCAGCCAACGCCAACCACTCATCGTTCAGAGCAGCCGGCCCAACCTACATCGCCACCATCGCCGTAGGCCACGGCCTCAAGCACTGGTATCTCGCCGCTTTCGCGGTCTTCCTCCCCCTCATCGTCGAGGAGTACGAACTCACGGCCAGCGGCATCACCACTATCGGCCTCATCCGCCAGTTCGGCGGCGGCTTCCCCAACTTCTTCGTCGGCTACGCCTCGGATCGCCTCAGCAACTATTGGCACCTCATGCTCCCTGTATCCTTCTTCCTCGCCGCCCTCTTCATGATGATTTCCGGACGCCTGCCGTGGATCTGGCCGGTCATCGTGTTCGTCTCCCTCAGCGGTGTCGCCGCCTCTTTCTGGCACCCGCCCGCCCTGTCCATGCTCAGTACCCGCTTCCCCCAACGACGAGGCATGGCCATCGCCTTCCACGGATCGGGCTCCGGCGCAGGCGAGTCCCTCGGCCCCCTTGCCGTCGGGTTCATCCTCGTCGCGTGGCTCGCGGACGACTGGCGCTTGTACACCCTCCTCAGCTTCATACCCGCCGTCATCATCACCGTCGCGCTCTACTGGCTCCTCGTCGGCGCAAAAACCCCTCCCGCCAGCCACTCAGGCCCCCAGGCCAAGCTCATCGACACCCTCAGACTCCTCAAGTATCGCGCCTACGTCAGCCTCTCCTTCGCCAACTTCACCCGCTCCTTCTCTCATTTCGGACTGCTCAGCTTCATGCCGGTCTACCTCTCCAAGGACCTCAACATGGACAGCTTCGGCGTCGGATTCCACGTCTCCCTCCTCACCCTGCTCGGCGTCGGCGTCGGCCCCTTCCTCGGCTACTTCTCGGACCGCATCGGACGCCGCATCCCCATCGTCACCGCCATGGTGGTCATGAGCATCGGCATGTTCATCATGGGCGCAGTGGGCTCCGGCGTCCTCCTCACCCTTGCCCTCGCGTTTACAGGACTCTTCATCTGGTCCAGCCAGGACGTCGTCAACGCAGCCGCTATGGACGCCTCGCCGCCCGGACTGCAAGGCTCCACCGTCGCCCTCATGTTCCTCAGCAGCCTCTCGGGCGCAAGCACCGGCGTCGTCCTCATGGGCTTCGTCGTAGACCTCACAGACTCCTACCGCAGCATCTTCTGGCTCGCGGGCGGCGTCGCTGCCCCTTCCGCCGTCATCCTCGCATTCGCCCCGCTCCGGCGGCACACAGAGAGCACGGAGGTAACATCGTGACCCTCTCCAACCCCCGGCTCATTCACGCCCACCAGCTCCGGCCATTCATCGCGAGCGTCATCCGCGCCCTCGAAACCCCGCCCGCCGATGCCGACTTCATCGCCGATGTACTCACCGAGGCCGACCTCCGCGGCGTCGAATCCCACGGCTCCACCCGCCTCGCGGGCTACGTTCGGATGCGAGACCTCGGCTTGCTCGACCCTACCGCCGAGCCCGTCCTCCTCTCCCGCAAGGGCGCATGCACCCTCATAGACGGATGCAACGGCTTCGGCATGCTCGGCGCGCGGATGGGCATGCGCTCCGCCATCGAACAGGCCCGTAACAACGGCATAGGCATGAGCGTCGCCCGCAACATGACGCACACCGGCCTTGTCGGCTACTACACCATGGCCGCCGCTGACCGGGGATTCATCGGCATCGCCATGAACACCGGCCCACGCATCGTCCCGCCGTTCGGCAGCACCACTCCCCTCCTCGCCACCAACCCCTTGAGCGTCGCCTTCCCCGCCGGCGAGGAGCAACCCATCGTCCTCGACATGGCCACCTCCATGGTCGCCGCGGGCAAACTCCGTATCGCCGAAAAGAAAGGCACGCCCATCCCCATGGACTGGGGCCTCGACCGCAACGGCCAGCCCTCCTCCGACGCCACCGAGGTTCTCGAGAACGGGTACCTTCAGTGGGCGGGAGGCTACAAGGGATTCGGACTCGCCACGATGATCGAGGTGCTCGGCGGGGTCCTCTCCGGCGGTGTCTTCGGCGCTGATACCCCGGTTATGAAGCACTTCGGCGAAGACCCACTCGTCTCCAGCGGCGCGTACATCGCCATCCAGATCGAACGCTTCATGCCGGCCAACGAGTTCCGAGCGCGCATCGACTCTCTCATCCGCATGATTCACGCCGCCAGCCCTGCCGACGCCGAGAGCCGCGTCTACGCCAGCGGAGAGCCCGAGTTCGAACGCAAGCGCGAGCGGCTCGCAGGCGGCATACCCATCAGCGACGCCGTCTACGAAGAGCTCACCGCCCTCGGCAACCGCTTCGCCATCACCCCCGGCCTCCCTTAACCCTCCCCTAACCCCCCGCCTTGACTCTCCCGCGCGCTGGCGTGCTACCCTCACGCTGAACATCACCACAGAAGAGGAACGAACCTATGGCAGACGACAAAGCCCGCACCGAACGCATCCAGCGCGTCTATCGCGCCGACGGCTACGACAACCTCGTTCAGGAGTACAACGACTGGGCAGGCGAATACGACGCCGACCTGAAAGTCCTCGGCTTCATCGGCCCGCGAGCCGCCGCCGACATGCTCGCCAAGTACGTCACCGATCTCGACGTCAAGATCCTCGACGCAGGCTCCGGAACCGGCATGGTCGGCGACGAACTCGCCCGCCACGGCTTCAAGCGCATCACCGCCCTCGACATGTCTCCCGGTATGCTCATGACCGCCAACGAGAAGCTCGTCTATGAACAACTCGTCGTCGCGGAGCTCGGCAAGCCCCTCGATTTCGAGTCCGACTCGTTCGACGTCGTAACCTGCGTCGGCACCTTTACCTACAACCACGCTCCGCCCGAGTCGCTCGACGAACTCGTCCGCATCACCAAGCCCGGCGGCAAGATCGTCTTCACCGTACGAACCGACTTCCGCACCGAAAGCGGCTTTGATGTCAAGCAGACCGCCCTCGAAGAAGCCAACCTCTGGAAGCTCATCGAGCGCACCGAACCCTTCCAGGGCCTGCCCGACGGCGAACCCGACATCTGGTACGAGGTCTGGGCCTACGAAGTCCTCTAACCCCTACTGTTGGTTATCCGGACGAGAGTGAGCAACGGCGTCAGCCGCGACGGGGAGGGAACGTAGCAGGAGGGCGAATGCAGCGAGTTGCGGCCGGCGGCGGCGGCGAGCACGGTAACTCGGCGGTGCTCGTCACTGTCGCGCCCGGCGGCGAACTCCTCGATCGCCGGCGCATCGACCTCACCGATCGCGGTCTGCCCGACGCACCCGCATCACCACGAAGGGTCGTGGGCGGTGGGCCGCTACCTAAACACACCGGGAGCGCGGGCGCTTTCGCTCGCGGAAGCCGTGGCACTCGTCGAGCGCGGGCGCCGCGCACGGTGCGCGTGAGGGCCTCGAGGCGCTGGCCGCGGCAGTGCCCATGCCGATTGCGAGCATCGCGATTCGCGTCTGCCCCAAGCTTCCGCCGACTACCGAGGAGCGGATCGTCGACAATCGCGTACAGACCTAACTATGGTTGCTAGAGCGAGGTTCATAATTCTAGGCCTCTCAGTTGTAGGGATTGCAATCGCAATCGCTGCCTGGTTCCTCTTGGAGACGCCTTCAGAGGTCGGCTCAGCGCAGGAGATCCTGGCGAATGCACAAGACAAGCAAGATGCTGTTGGCACCTACAAGTTTGCCATTACGGCTTGGCAAACTCCTCAAGTCACAGGAGACCCGGCCAGGTATGAGACCAGCACTGAGGGTGTCGTGGTACACAACATGGGTATGTATATTACCATCAGTGGGAATGATTTCTATAACGAATCACTGCTTCGGGATGGCGAGCAATACTCCCGCCATACTCCCGACGGCTCATGGAACCACCAAGGTAGTTTTGACGCTTCTCAGATGACTAAGTTGGATTCAACGCAGCTCACTGACGGCCTCAGAGACTCCGCTGTTGAAGGAACAGAAACTCTTAACGGTATCGCGGTGAGGAAGATTACGGGGAGGCTCGACTTGCAGCAACGGGCCGAACAGATTTGGGGCGATTCGAATGACCAAGCCAGTGTGTTGCAGGCGGGCTCAGAAGAACCACGGCAGCAGATGGTAGCGGGGAGAGAAGATTTCGCTGGCTGGGTGGGCGTTGAAGATGGCCTCCTCCACGCCTTTGAAGTGAGCGGAGCCTATCCCGCAATGGGAGAACTCTTGGCGTTCGAATTCTTTTATCGCGTGGAGTTCTCAGAGTTTGATGAGCCGTTGGAACTCCCTTCCGTGAGTTAATCGGAGCTTGCTTGGAGGCTGCACCGGATGGAGCAGACAGCGCCCGTCGGGCGCTGTCTGCGTTACATCTTCCCGGCGGCGTTACCACATGCGCACGTCGATCAGGCCTGCGATGAACACGATAGCTGCGTTCACGTAGACCAGAGAGCGACGAGAGGACGGCTACGGGGAGCGCGGACACCGCACACGCTAAGAGGAGTTCTACGAGTTCTACGACGGCGAGTGGACTGTAGCAGCGCTTATGTCGGCCCTGAGCCGGCACGAGCGCTGCTACAATATCGAACGTCCGCATCAATCGCTTGGCTGGCAGAGCCCGAAGGACTATCTTCTCCAGCACCACCACGGCATGGCCCTTCTGTCTCATATGTACTGAACGAGTACATCCCGTTGACGCTCAACACCCCCCTGCCTACACTTGCCCACGCCCCGAAAAACAGAACGCCCACGCTCAGCGCTCCTCAGGAAGAGGTGTACCCATGACGATGCAACGCCACCAAACCATCACCAAGCCCTCCACCCCCCGCGACGACCCCAACCTCCGCGACTACGACGCCACCCGCGCCTCCTTCGACTGGGCCTCCGCCGAGAGCGAGATCGACGGACTCCCCAACGGCGGACTCAACCTCGCCTACGAGGCCATAGACCGCCACGTCGCCCACGGCCTCGGCGCGAAGCCCGCCATGCTCTGGGAAGGCAAGAACGGCGAGAAGGAAACCTACACCTACGACGACATGCGCCGCGAAACCAACAAGTTCGCCAATGTCCTACGTTCGCTCGGCGTCGAGAAGGGCGAGCGCGTCTTCACCTTCATGGAGCGCATCCCGGAGATCTACTTCTCCGTATTCGGCACCCTCAAGGCGGGCTGCATCATCGGCCCCCTCTTCTCAGCCTTTGGCCCCGATCCCGTCAGAGACCGCATGGAGAACAGCGGCGCAACCGTCCTCATCACCCAGCCAGACCTCCGGCGCAAGATCGAATCCATCCTCCCCGAACTCCCCAACCTCCGGCACATCATCGTCGTCAACAAGAACCAACGCTCCGCCGAACCTCTCGCCGAAGGCGACCTCGACTACGACGTCCTCATGGCTGACGCCTCCGACGACTTCGGCCCCCTCGATACTACCCGCGACGACTTCTCCATCATGCACTACACCTCCGGCACCACCGGCAAGCCCAAGGGCGCGGTCCACCGGCACAACGCCGTCATACAGCACTACCTCACCGGCAAGTGGTGCCTCGATCTGCGCCCCAGCGACGTGTACTGGTGTACCGCCGACCCCGGATGGGTAACCGGCACCTCTTACGGCATGTCGGCCCCGTGGACCAACGGCGTAACCCAGGTCATCTACGAAGGCGGCTTCAGCGCCCGCAAGTGGTACCAGATACTCCAGGACTACAACGTAACCGTCTGGTACACCGCCCCCACCGCCATACGCATGCTCATGAAGTCCGGCGCGGAACTCCCGCGGTCTTACGACCTGTCGAGCCTGCGCTTTGCCGCGTCCGTCGGCGAACCCCTCAACCCCGAGGCCGTCGAGTGGGGCGTTCAGGCCATCGGCATGCCTTTCCACGACAACTGGTGGCAGACCGAAACCGGCGCGATCATGATCGCCAACTACGCCTCCATGGACATCCGACCCGGCTCCATGGGCCGGCCGCTCCCCGGCATCCAGCCCGGCATCATCGACGCTGAAGGCAACGAGAAGCCCGACGGTGAAGAAGGCAACCTCGCCGTCCGAACGCCCTGGCCCTCCATGTTCCAGACCTACTGGCAACAGGAAGAACGTTACGACTCTCGCTTCATCAACGGCTGGTACCTCACCGGCGACGAAGCCGTCCGTGACGCCGACGGCTACTACTGGTTCATCGGACGCTCGGACGACGTTATCAACACCGCAGGGCACCTCGTCGGCCCCTTCGAGGTCGAGTCCGCCCTCATCGAGCACCCCGCCGTCGCCGAGGCCGGCGTCATCGGCAAGCCGGACGCACTCGCCATGGAAGTCGTCAAAGCCTTTGTATCCCTCAAGGACGGCTACGAACCCAGCGACCAGCTCCGCCGCGAGCTCATGGCCTTCGCCCGTGAGAAGCTCTCCGCCGCCATAGCCCCCCGCGAGATCGAGATCATCCCCGGCCTCCCCAAAACCCGAAGCGGCAAGATCATGCGCCGCCTCCTCAAAGCCAGAGAACTAGGCCTAGAAGAAGGCGACACCTCCACCTTGGAAGAAGACTAGCGAGGAGCGGTGGTGCTTAACGCCACACCCTGGGCATCAACGTCTCGACGCCGCGTAGGCGTCAAGCACCACCCGATAAAACGACCGCAACTGCTCTCCTTGGGCCGCAGATGCGGCAATCCAGTAGAGAGAGCCGGAGGGCGCGGACGATAGGTAGACTCGTATCATGAGGTCACCTTCGACCTCCGGTCCCAGTGCGCGGGCAACGCCCGGGAACTCGGTAACCTCGAACCCAACGATGTCCTCGATTCGGGTGACAATCGACATGGATTCCTCCTGTTCGCTGCCGCTACTCGGAATCCAGGCAACGTCACGGATCGTGCCGTCCTCGCCAAGCCAGACGATGTTGACGGAATCCTGCCAGTCTCTGATGAAGAAAGCGATCGCTTTAGCGCCACTGCCAAACCCAGAAGCTTCCTCCCAGCGCCGCGTTAGGCCGGGGGCTTGGTATTTAGCCAAGAGTGCTGCTACAAGCTCGGGGAAATCCACTGTCGTCACGTCACTCAGGGTACCTGAACCGAGATAACAGAGAAATGTGGAGCACTACTACTGCTTCAGCCTGTTCGTCTTCCACGAACCAAACCGAGGCACGCTCGTGGATTGCAGCAAACACGGGCAGCGCATCTTCGCCCTCCCCATCGAACGTGTATAGGTCAGTCTTCTGGTCGTCTCGCCAGAGGTCATCCTTGAGCAAGTCAAGCAGCCGTGCCGCCATCTCTCGTCCAGCCCCGTGAAGCCCCAGCAACTCCACCTCAGCAGTGGCCGTAAGCTCAACCCGAAAGCCCAAGTTCCTCCTTGACGTCCTTCCAGGGCTTTGTACGACCCGCGCGGCGATCCTCCCCTCCGCGTGCGATTGCCTCGCTATGGCCCGGCTCCCGACTCAACAACCGAAGGTCATCCTCCTTCGTGCGCCAGGCAACGAGCCGCTTTGCCTGTGCAATGAGCAGTGTCATCAACTTTTCTCCCAATACCGCATGGTGGCGAGACTATATCTTAACACGACCGCTTCTTCACCCACCTCCACCGCCTTGCTACAATCACCCGCATGACCAACCTGCCGACGCCCCTCAACATCCTCCTCCTCACCGACCCCGACGACGCCCCCATCGCCGACATTGAGGCCGTCGCCCCCGGACGGCTCTCCGTCGCCGCCGTACCCGCCCAGGCCTTCGAGGACGACGCAGGCATGCACCCGCCGTCCACCGGCCTCTGGAAAGAGCAAGCCTGGCACACGGACCTCCCGCAGAGCGAACTCGACCGCCTGCTCCGGGAAGCCCACGTCCTCGTCATGATGCTCCCCTACCCCAAGCGGCTCCTCCCGCGCATGCCCAACCTCATCTGGGCGCAGTACCTCTGGGCCGGCATCTCCGACCTCCACCAATCCGACCTATGGAACGCCAACGTCCGAGTCTCCTCTGCCCGAGGTTACATCGACGCCGTCCCCATCGCCGAGATTGTCCTCGCCGCTACCCTCTACTTCGCCAAGAACCTCGGCCTCGCCACCCGCCAGACCGACAAGGGCGAGCTCGACGACGCGCCCTACCGGCTCCGCCTCCTCGCGGGTAAGACCATGGGCGTCATCGGCCTCGGCGGCATCGGCGTCCAGACCGCGCGACTCGCGAAGGCCCTCGGCATGCGTGTCGTCGGCTCCAGGCGCTCCGTCGAACGCCGAGTCGAGAACCAGGGCGACGTCGACGTCCTCTACCCTCCCCACGAGCTGCACGCGATGCTCGCCGAATGCGACTTCATCGCCCTCGCCCCCATCCTCACCGACGAAACACGGGGCATGATCGACGCTGACGCCTTCGCCGCCATGAAGGACGGCGCAACCGTCCTCAACGTCGCACGCGGCGAGGTCGTCGACGAGCAAGCCCTCAAGGACGCCCTGCGCTCAGGTAAGCTCGGTGGAGCCTACCTCGACGTCTACGAGGACGAGTGGTCCCGCCCCCCCGACCCCGAGCTCATGGCCCTCCCCAACGTCCTGATGACCCCGCACAACTCAGGCCACGTGGACTTCCGATCCTCGTACGGCATCGACCTGCTGAAGACCAACATAACCCGCTTCCTCGCAGGCGAAACCCTCCTCAACGAGGTCGACTGGGCCAGAGGCTACTAGCCCCCAGCCCAGAACCAACCTCACCCGAGCCTAAGCATCAGGCGTAGACGATGCATCCGCCGTAGCCGACTCCGAGGCGCGGCGGCGCGACGCGGAACGCAGCCACCGGCGCCTGATCAGCCACACGACCACGATAAGCGCCACGATCACCGGCGAGAACACCGCAGTGACGATTGCCACGTCGCCAACCACCCGGAGCACCGTCACCAATGCTCGCGCGGCATCCTCCAACGTCTCGCCCGGACGCCAACCGTCGCCCGTGATCGGAGGCTCGGCCCCGGGCTCGAAGAATTCCACTCCGATGGTTGACTCGCTCACCAGCGCGGACAGCAGGTTGATGCGGCCGATCAGACGCTCGATCTCCCTCCGCGTCGTCGTCAATTCACGTTGCACCGCCAGCAGGTCCTCTACGTCCTCCGCCTGGTCCAGAAACGCCTGCAGCTTCTGCTCCGTCTCCTCCAGATTCCCCCGCCGAGCCTCCAGATCGACGTACTCCTCCGTAACGTCCGCGCTCGACGACGACTCGGACAGCAACCGCCCAAGCGTCCGCAACTCCCCCACCACCGCATCGAAAGACGAACTCGGCACGCGCAGCGTCACCGAGCCGTACTTCGTATCGGAGTCGGCTCCCACGATATTGGAGGCATCCACCCGTCCCCCTACCCCCTCGACGACCGCCCGCGCAGCGTCCATCGCTTCCAGGATGCTCTCGACCTCGAGGGACAGCTGCCCCTCCCGGATGATCACCCGCGTCGTGGGCAACTCCACAGCCATGACCGCGTTGTCGGCGCGGGTGTTACGCACCGTAAACGCAGCGGACATCGCCGTGGAACCGTCACTGCCAGCGGCGCCTGCGGAACCAACAGGACCATCGTTACTTTCAAAAGAGTCATTCCCACTGCAAGCCGCCAGCAACACGAGGGCTGACAGAACCAGCGCCCCCGCCATCATCTTCCTGACCACCGCTGCAATCCGCATATCGCACCTCTCTTCAGAGCATAAGACGAGCAACCCCGCCCTCAGGTTCCCGCCCTCCCCCATCAGGAGCGCAAGCGGCAGTCCGTGAACCACCCCAGCGTACCACTTGTCGTTCCCGCGCAGGCTCAGGTCCCTTCTCCCTTGAGGGGAGAAGGCGAGGATGAGGGTGAATCCCCAGCCTAAGACTGGGCTATGCGTCGTCGTTTCCGCGCAGGCGGGAACCTCGCATCCCCGCTCCTGCCCGGGTGTTGGAGCAGACGCCCGCCCTATTGACGCAGCCACCGCGTCACCCATAGCCTGCTCACCCGAACCACGCTCCTCCCGGAGAACCGAAACGAGCCTCATGCGAGATTCCGCCTCCTCCCCCCTCGAAGGATCCATCGACGCCATCGTCTTCGACTACGACGACACGCTTGCAGACACGTTCCCCGCCCGCGTCGAGGCGATGCGCTTGACGTTCGAGGAGGCAGGGCTGCCTTACGACCCAACGGAGTTCGTCGAAACGATGCGCGGTTCCCCGTTCCGAGCAGCCTTCGATGAAATGAGTGACGCCCGGGGATGGGAGTTGAACCTTATGGACGTCTACCTCCGTTACTACTGGAGCAAGGGGCCTGGCTTCGTCTACCTCTTCGATGGTGTGCGTGAGATGCTCGACGCTCTGAAGCAGCGTGGCATGCCCATGGGCATACTCACCTCGAAAACGCACGACATCCTGGTCGAGGGTCGGCGCGCCGGCGCGGTGGTCGAAGTAGAGGAGCTTGGTATCGACGGCCACTTCCCGCATATCGTCGGCTTCGAGGACGTTACCCAACACAAGCCCCACCCCGAGGGGCTGGAACGCCTCATAGCCCGCATAGGCGCATCCCCAGCCCGAACCCTCGTGGTAGGCGACAGCTGGTCGGACGTTGAGGTCGCGAAGAACGGCGGCTGCTGGAGCTGCCTCGCAACGTGGGGCCTCGACGACCCCACCGAGCAGATCTCCCGCGCTGCCCCCGACTTCATAGCCGAGACCCCGGCGCAACTGCTCAGCCTGCTCGCCTAAGCCACCCTTTCGTTCCCGCGTAAGCCTGGTCCCTTCTCCCTTGAGGGGAGAAGGCAGAGGATGAGGGTGCCCCCTGTGTGGACGCAGGGGCGATTCGCCATCGTCGTTCCCGCGAAGGCGAGGATGAGGGTGCCCCCCTGACCCCGTCATTCCAGCGAAGGCTGGAATCCAGGCGAGGGGTGAGGGTTCGGGAGGACCGCGCTGGAGTCGCTATTGACGCAGCAAACGCACCGCCCATAGCCTGCCCACTCGAACCAACGCTCTTTCCGGAGAACCAACGAGCCGCATGCGCTATTACGTCTCCTCTTCCCACTCCTCCAAGGGATGCTGTGTCCCCAGATTCATGGCGCCGGTCTCCGCCGCCCTGGCCGTCATCTACACCGTAGACCTGCTCCTCAGCCTCTACTCCGGGGTCCCGCTCTGGCTGGCCGTCCTGCTCACGCCCTTCATCCTCATGCTGTTCCCCATCACCATGGCGATGGCCGCCCTGCCGCTGATCCCCATCTTTGGAACGCTCGGCGCTTTCTCGAAAGCATTCTCCCCTGAAGCCTCGCCATGCGGACGCATCATCCGCATCGCCGCGCTCCCCATCGGCATCGCCGTGGCATTCATCATCTGGCGAACGATGGATTGGTTCTTCCACCACGTACTGGCAATCGAACCTCGGCTCTACGACGCGGTGTTCAGCTGGCTCGGCTGAACCTCCATCGCGCGTCGCCCTCGTATGCGAACGCCGCCCGGAAACCAAGTGCTGCCTCACCCGTACGCCGCCAGTAGCCACCCACGCCAACAATTGACGACAGATGCCCGTTGTGCGTTTGACACGCCGCCCTCTACTATGCCCTCAGTCCCCTCGCGTGGATGCAGGTCCCTTCTCCCTTGGAGGGGAGAAGGATAGGATGAGGGTGAGGCCCCCCTGTCCGCCCGCTTCCCTTCCTCTGGTCATTCCGCGCAAACCAAATTGATGACAAATGGCCGTTGCGTGTTCGACAAGACGCCCTCTACTATGCCTTCAGGGCGCACAAGCCCTTGAACTCTCCAGGGCGCTGCCCGCTAACAACATCGGAGGTCGAAAGCGATGAACCCAACGGATACGCAGCACGAGGCCACCAACGAGGCCGCTATATCTCCGTCCCCCGCCCACGTCAGGCGTAACGGAGCCAGTGAGGGAGTGCCAAACGAAGCCACGGTGGCCTCATTTCACCCCCCGGCGCTAGAAGTAAACGGGGCCAAACAGGGCCAAATAGGGCCAGTGCTCGACCCCCCCGTCCACGAACTTACCCGGAAACAAGAACTCGCGATGCCGCATATCCTCTCCGCTCGATCCGAACGTGAAGGCGCCCGCGCCGCGCAGATATCCAGAACCACCCTCCAACGTTGGATGGATAACCCCGCCTTCCGCGCTGAACTCGAAGACCGCCGCAGAGCCGCAGCTGCCCTCTGCCACAACGAATACCAGGAACTGGCCCTCAACGGGGTCAACATCCTCGCCGATCTGCTCACAGACCCCAGCCCCTACATCAGGCTCAACGCGGTGCGCGTCGCTGTCAGCGTCTCTATGAAGGTCGAAGAGCGCCAGGACATCCGCCGTCGCATCAATGTCATCGACGACGCCATCGAACTCCTGAAGGACCAGTCATGACCTCCCTGCGAAGTATAGAGCGCACCCTCGTCTGCCAGCGCGCGCAGGCCGTCGCCTTGCCCCTCGCCGTCGATTTCGTCGATCGGTGGGAACTTGCCCTCTCGCGGGGCGAGCCCACCCCGGAACCGATCGATTTCGTCCTGGCTGTCGCCCGCGCTGACATCCCCGTCATCCGCAGCAACCCGGTGCTCCACTACGTGGAGCAATGCGAGAAAGACGAACGCGTCCCGGACGTGGACCGCATGGTCATAGCGCTCGTCCACGGTTTCGCCCAATCGCGGCTCTCCTCCATCGGCAAACGATGCCGGTGCCCGGTGCGCCGCCTCCTCGTTCACGACCCCCGGCCCTGAATGAAGGAGATGCCAGGGGATGAACAAAAGAGCAGGGGATTGGAGAAACGCCGCGCCCTGCTAGAATCCCACCATGGTCTACCGTCAAGGCATGGATCGATCCAAACTCCGCGAGGGCTCCGGCAAAGGCACGGAGATCGCCGACGAGCACTTCCACGAGGTCGCGGGTTCCCGGGATTTCTATATCTACGTAACCCCGAACCGCAAAGCGAAGGGCTACGAGGCGCTCCGGGACTGGCTCGCGCAGCAGGGCTACGTCGTCGCCGTCTCGGACGACGCCCCCCTCCTCCCCGCGAAAGGCTACAAGGCCATCAAGGTAACCACCGCCGACGGCATCCTCTCGGACGAAGCGCTGAAACGGGCCCACCGCTGGGCCCACCAGCGCAACTTCCTTCATAGCTTCTTCAAGCCTTTCCGAGGTAGGTAGCCCATGCCCCCCAAGTCCCCGCCCCCCACCGGGCCCTCCCTCTTCGACTCCGGCGGCCTGACCCCTTCTCCCTTGAGGGGAGAAGGCGGGGATGAGGGTGAAGCCCCGGCCGACCAGCCTCGTCGTTCCCACGAAGGCGGTCTGATCCCTTCTCCCTTGAGGGGAGAAGGCGGGAATGAGGGTGAAGCCCCAAGCGAAGCATCCCCAATCAACCAGAAACCCCTACTCCTCCTCATGGACGGCCACGCAATGGTCTACCGCGCGTGGTTCGCCCTCCAACAGACGCGCCCCTTCACCATCCGCGCCACCGGCGAAGATGTCCGGGGCGTCTACTCCTTCACCACCACCTTCTTCAAGACCCTCGCAGACCACAAACCCACCCACGCCGCCATCGCGTTCGACCTCCCTGGCCCCACCTTCCGCCATGAGCTGGACCCCAACTACAAAGCCACCCGCCCCGCGATTCCCCGCGAACTCGTCCGCAACATAGACCGCGTCAAGCAGGTCATGAGCGCCTTCCGCGTCCCCATCCTCGAATCCCCCGGCTACGAGGCAGACGATGTCCTCGGAACGGTCGCCGCCTGGGCCACCGAGAACGCCGTCGACACCCTCATCGCCACCGGAGACACCGACACGCTCCAACTCGTCTCGCCCTACGTCCGCATCCTCCTCACCACCGGTTTCGGCGATATCCGCATCTACGACGTGGACGCCGTCCGGGAACGCTATGGCGGCCTCGACCCCATCCGGCAGCGCGACATCAAAGCGCTCACCGGCGACACCTCGGACAACATCCCCGGCGTGCCCGGCATCGGCCTGAAAACCGCCGTGAAGCTCATCCAGCAGTTCGGCAGCGTCGAAGCCCTCGCCGAGCAGGTGGATCAGGTGAAACCCCCGCGTATCCAGGGACTCCTGCGAGAGCATGCGAAGCAGCTCGCACTCAGCAAGCAACTCGTCACCATAGACACCGCGGCCCCCACCGGTTTCGAGATCGACGACGCCCGCTTTGGCCAGTTCACACGCGACGATGTGCTGAGCGTCTTCCATGAGCTGGAGTTCAGCAGCCTCGTCCCGCGCATCCCGCTCCCCCTCGCTGAGCAGGACGCCGACGCGCCGCCCCCGGAGGAGCCCGCCCCCTCCGCCGACGCAGCCACCGGCGTAACCATCGTGGATACGCCCGCCGCGCTCGATGCGCTCGTGCAGCGCCTTCGAGCCGCTCCGGCCTTTGCGATGGAAGCCCACGCCAGCGCCCCCCGCGCCATGGAAGCAACCCTCACCGGCATAGCGTTCGCCGTCGAGGAGGGCGAGGGCTGCTACGTCCCCACCGGCCACGCCGGTGAAGCGGCGGAACGCCAACTCTCTCCCCAGGACGTGATTCAGGCGCTGACGCCCGTCCTCCGGGAGAAGCCCGTCACCGGCCACAACCTCAACTTCAGCCTCACGCTCCTCTCCAACTACGGCCTCCCGCCCACATCGGTCAGCGTCGCTTTCGACACGATGATTGCCGCCCACCTCTGCGGAGAGAAGGCGCTCGCCCTCAAGCCGTTGGTCTTCAACCGCCTCAACATCGAGATTCCCGCGCTCTCCGACCTCGTCGGCTCAGGACGCAACCAACGAACGTTCGATGCGGTTCCCATCGCTGACGCCGCTGCCTACGCGGCAGCCACTGCGGACGTTACCCTGCGGCTCGCGAACGCCCTCGCCGATGACCTCAGCCGCGACAACCTCACCACCTACCACAACCGCCACGCCATGCCCATCGTCCCTGTACTCGCGCAGATGCAGACCCACGGCATAGCCGTCGACACCGGCATCCTCGCCGAGCTCGACGAAGAGACCGCCGGTGAGATCGCCGTCGAGGAACGCGCCGCCTACGAGGCCGTCGGCCACGAGTTCAACATCAACTCCCCCTCCCAACTCGGAGACCTGCTCTTCAAAGACCTCAAACTGCCCGCGGGGCGCAAAACCCAGAGCGGCTATTCCACCGACGCCTCCATCCTGGAGGGCCTGCGTTACCATCACCCTGTCATCGGCCACGTCCTGCGCTATCGGGAAATCAGCAAGCTCAAATCCACCTACATAGACACCCTGCCCCAGCAGGTCAACCCTCGCACCCACCGCATCCATACCACCTACAACCAGGCGGGCTCCGCAACCGGCAGGCTCGCCAGCTCGGATCCCAACCTCCAGAACATCCCTATCCGCACGCCCCTCGGCCTGCGCGTCCGCGAAGCCTTCATCGCCGAGCAACGCCCCGAGTGGATACTCATGAGCTCCGACTATTCGCAGATCGACCTGCGCGTGCTCGCCCACCTCTCCCAGGACCCCGAGCTGATGGCCGCGTTCGACCGCGACGAGGACATCCACTCCTCCACCGCCGCTCGCATCTATGGCGTCCCCTTGGACGAGGTCTCGCGGGACATGCGGCGGCTCGCCAAGGTCATGAACTTCGGCGTCGCCTACGGACTCAGCGCTTTTGGCATATCGCAGCAGACGGAGATGACCCGCGAAGAAGGCGCGGCCTTCATCGACTCCTATTTCGCCAACTACCCCACAGTTCGGAGCTTCCTCGACGAGACCGTCGAGAACGCCAAGCAGAACGGCTACGCCGAAACCCTCCTCGGACGCCGGCGCTACATACCGGAACTGCGCTCACCCCACTACCCCGTGCGGCAGGCCGGCGAGCGCATCGCCCTCAACATGCCCGTCCAGGGCACCTCCGCCGACGTCATCAACGAGGCCATGGTCGCCATCCAGAAGCGCCTCGAAACCGACGGCTTCCGCAGCAGGATGCTGTTGCAGGTGCATGACGAACTCGTCTTCGAGCTCCCCAACGAGGAAGACCAACCCCTGCAGGCCATGCTGAACGAGGTCATGCCCAACGCCATCCGGATGAGCGTCCCCATCAAGATAGACATCAAGACCGGCACGGACTGGGCGTCGATGACCTATGCGGAATGACCCGCGCCGCGCTACGCGCGCAGATCCTCGCGCGGTGGCCTCTCCTCCGCCAACTTCGCAATCTCGCTTTCGAGCGCATCCACCGACGCGAAGTCCTCATCCATCAGCTTGTAGCAGCGCTCGACGTACAGTTGCGCAAGCTTCGACGCCGTCTCCGACGGATCCTGCGCCACGGAGCGCACTCGGTCCGCCCAGAAGCGCTCCGGCAGCATCCCGGACAGCGCCGCCAACGAGGCATCCGTCTCCTTGATGAGCGATGCGTCATTCGATTCAACGGCGAATCGCATCGTCCCCACCAACCTGGACATCTCGCCCAGCCTGCCGCGGTCGCCCAGCAGTTCGTACATCACGTCCAGAACGTTGCCCCCGGCCTCGCCGAGCTCCTGCACCGCCGGTGGCAACGGCTCCGGCGTCGCCTGGATGTAGCTACGGTACAGCGTCGCGTACTCCTGAACCGCTTCCGCCGTTTGCACCATCGAAGCCTGCATGTCGCCCAGCACGATGTTGCCGCCCCAGACGAAGTCATCGCCGCGAATCTCCGCAAGATGACGGATAAGCTCGATCGACTCCACCGCCTCGGGGATCGGAGGCGCAGCGAAGCTGTCGGCTGCTGCGCCAAGCAAGCTGCCGCCCATGCTCCCCAGCTGAGCGGCCAGCATAGGCGGAAGATACTTGGTGACGTCCATCTTCACCGGAAGCAGGATGATGTACGTCGCCAGCAGTTCCGTCTCCGGACTGCCGAAGTACAGCATCGCGTGGCCCCTGGGGTGTTCCACATCGCCTATTTCAAAGGTGAGTGCCAAACCATACCTCCCGCTCCCGCGAGTATACGCCCCTTATCTGCCAACGCCTCATTGACTCCCCCAACAGCCGTGCCCAGAATATCCTACCTCTCCGGGAGTGACACGCGTGCGCATCAGTGAAGAGATAGCCGTAGCTGCAAACCCTGAACGAGCATGGCAAGCCGTCATAGACTACCCCTCCCGCGCAACGTACTCCGGCCGAGTCGGCAGGGCCGAGGTACTCGGTGGAGCGCTCGTCGAGGGAGCGAAGATTGCGCTGCAGATCGACCGGCGTACCTTCACGGTCACGGTAACCTCGCTGCCCTCGCCCAGCCACCTGGAGACGAGCTTCGGCATCCGGCTCCTCTACTCCGGGAAGCACGCCTACACCGTCAGCCCGAACCCCAACGGCGCAACCGTGCGCATAGACGGCGACTTCGCCGGGCTGCTGGGAAGCCTCTGCACGCCGCTCATGCGCTCGTCCGTAGCCCGTGACCTCCGCGACGAGCTCGTCGCCATCAAGCCGCAGCGGAGGCCCCATCCCCGTGAGCCAGCCTGAGCCTGTGATCGGCATGGAGCTGCCGCCGAAAGAACCGCCTGCGGGATGGTGAGAAGCCTCTCAGATTCCGTCTCTGCTGGGGAGTGAATTTGCTTGACAGCCACCCTTACTCCTCCGTAGCCTGAACCGATGCGCCGCAGGAACCTCCCCAGCACAAGCGAAGCCTACTATCTCTCGTAGCCACAGGCGCCTTCAACAATGAGCAGCGAACCGCGCATGGCGCAGGCACGCCCCAGCAGGATACGCCGGATGGTCATGTGGACAGCGCAATCGCTGGTTCTCTTCGGCGTATGGCTGGCCTTCTCCGGACACCTGGAGCGCGAATACCTGGCGATGGGGGCGCTCGCCGCCATCGGTGCAACGATGGCCACTCACTGGCTGTTCGCCGGAACGCGGGATGAGCGCTTTGCCCACCCTCCCCACTCTTTCAGATGGGCCGCCGCCACGATCTTCCGGCTCTTTCTCTACCTCCCGTGGCTGGCCTGGGAGATATTCGTCTCCAACCTGCATGTGGCCGCTCTCGTGCTGAACCCTTGGCTGCCCATAAGGCCGTCGCTCGTGGAGTTCGAAACGTCCCTGAGATCCGAGCATGCCCAAGTGCTGTTCGCCAACTCCATCACCCTCACGCCCGGCACCGTAACCGTAGACGCATCTGACGGAACGTTCCTCATCCATTGCCTGTCGGCAAAGAGCAGGCTCGGTCTGGAAGACGGAAGCATCCAACGCAAGGTCGCAGCCGTATTCCAGGAGAGCGCACCGGATCGCATAGCGCTCCGCGAAATCACCGACTCCGAACAGGTCCGCCGATGATCTCCTTCTTCGTCATAGCGCTCGCCATCGGCACGCTCATCACCGCCGTCATCTTCTACCGCATCGCCGCCGGGCGCACGGTCTACGACCGTCTCCTCGCGGCCGGCGCAGTCGGCACGAACGCTATCGTCCTCCTCTCCTTCACCGGCTTCGTCTTCGAACGGCCAGATATGTTCGTAGACCTCGCGCTCACTTACGCGCTGCTCAACTTCATCGGCACGGTAGCGGTGGGCAAGTACTTCGAGAACCGCCGCGACGAGGAGCAGGTATGACCATCGCGAGCAACGTACTCATCGGCACCGGCCTCCTGTTTATGGCCCTAACCGCGCTGGGGATGCTCCGCCTGCCTGATTTCTTCTCGCGTGTCCACTCGGTATCCAAGTCTGAGACACTGGGCATCACGCTCGTGCTCCTCGGCCTTATCTTTAGCGAAGGCGCCACGCTCGTCAGCCTGAAACTTGCGCTCGTGCTCGTTTTCGTTGCCATTGCCAATCCGGTGGCGGCGCACCTGCTCACCCGTGCAGCAGTTCGAACGGGCTACATGCCTTGGCGCAGAGGAGGAGACAAAGCATGATCTGGTGGTTGGAACTCGCCTTCTTCTCGCTCCTCATCCTTGCAGCGGTCATCGCGCTCAGCGTACGTGACGTTATCGCGGCGGTCGCCGCTCTGACGGCATACAGCTTCCTCGTGGCCGCCCTCCTTGCGCTGATGGGCGCTGTGGACGTCGCGCTCACGGAAGCCGCGTTGGGCGCGGGCATAACAGGCGTCTTCCTCATCGGTGCGGTCAAACTCATGCGCAGAGGTACCGTCGATTGAGGTGGCTCACGCTCGTCTTCCTTGCAGGGCTGGTTGCCCTACTCATATGGTCCACGGCTGACCTGCCGGATCGCGCTGACGTGAACGCCGCCGCCAGTCAGCACCTCTCCCCTGAACTTACCGAACTCACCGCGTCGGAGATCGAGATCCCGAACGTCGTCACCGCCGTCCTCGCCGACTTCCGAGCCTACGATACGCTGGGAGAGACGTTCGTCATCCTGACTGCGGGACTCGCGGTTATCCTCGTGCTCCAGCGCAGCCACCGCACAGGAGCGGACGGCGAATGACCACTCACCACGCCGGCGTCGTACTGCCGCTCATCGTACGGGACTTCATGATGCCGCTCCTCCTCGTCTTCGGCGTGTACGTCCTTATACACGGAGAGTCCAGCCCGGGCGGAGGGTTCCAGGCAGGCGCCATCGTGGCTGCGGCCATCATCCTCGCACGACTTACGCTTGGCGATCAGAAAGGCCAACGCTTCTCGATGAGCCTGCTGATCTGGGTGGCCTGCATCGGGCTGGGCGTCTACATGCTCGGCGGCATCCTCCCGCTCATCTTCGGATCGAACTTCCTGGACTACTCCGTCATCCCGTTGCAGTGGTTCAACGATTTCGCCGGTGAGCACCACACCACTCGCGCAATGGGCATCTTCATCGTAGAAGTCGGCGTCTTCTTTGGCGTCGCAAGCGTCCTGGTCATCATCTACGAACACCTCACGGATGAACTCCACACTGATGAATTCAGCGATGATTGAAGAGATCACGGCACGCTTCCCTTACTGGGCCACCGCGATTCTGCTGGCTGTCGGCCTCTACGGCATGATCGGCAAGCGAAGTCTCGTCAAGCAGGTCATAGGGCTGAACATCTTCCAGTCTGCAATCATCCTGTTCTTCATCAGTGGATCGCTGGTGGACGGGGCCACCGTCCCCATCCTTTACGGCGCCCACGGCGAGGGCCACGTCGATCCCCACGATTTCGTGAATCCTCTTCCGCACGTACTCATGCTTACCGCGATCGTCGTTGGCGTCGCAATCACAGGCGTGGCATTGAGTTTCCTCATCAGCATCTACCGCGAATTCGGAACCCTGGATGAGCAGGTACTCCTCGATGAAATGAGCAGATAGCCAATGGAGCAGTTGCCCATACTCATCCCTGGGGTACTACTCCTCTTTTCGATACTGGTGCCTCTCGCAGGGCGGCTGCGCGGCTGGAGCGCCTTCCCCATCGCCGTCGCAGCCATCGCCCTTTCGACCGCAGCCTCGGGGATAGCGCTGGCCCGCGTACTGCAGGAAGGAACCTTCCGCTACCACCTGAGCGGGTGGGAGCCGCCCGTAGGCATCGAATACGTCGTAGATGAAGTCGCCGCGTTCGTCAGCCTCGTCGTCACCAGTGTCTCCCTGCTCGTCGTCATCTCGACGCGGCGATGGGCGCTGCGTGAGTCCGGGGACCGTATCGGCGTGTTCTATAGCCTCGTGCTGCTCCTGCTGGCGGGGCTTACGGGCATCGTCGTTACCGGTGACCTCTTCAACCTGTTCGTCTTCCTGGAGATCGCCTCGCTCGCGGCCTACGCGCTCGTATTCATCGGCGGGCGGAGAGCTATGGCCGCAGGCTTCCGCTATCTCATCATCGGCTCCATTGGAGGCGCCCTCTACCTCCTCGGCGTCGGCTTCATTTATTTCGCCACAGGCACGCTCAACATGGCCGAGGCGAAAGAGCTGATCGCAGTAACCCCGAGCGAACGAGCCGCACAGGCGGGCGCAGTACTGATCTTCATCGGCCTCGGGCTCAAGATGGCGCTCGTACCGCTGCACTTCTGGCTGCCTGACGCTTACCAGTACGCCCCCTCGTCGGTGAATTCGCTCATCGCGCCCATCATGACCAAGGTCGCGGCCTACGCCATGATTCGGATGTTCCTGAGCGTCTTCCCAGCCGGATACCTCGCCAGCGCGATACCGATAGCAGACGCCCTCGTGCTGCTCGGGCTGGCTGGTGTCGTCTTCGGCTCGATTGCCGCCATCGCCCAGCCTGACCTGCGCCGGATGCTCGCCTACAGCAGCATCGGTCAGTTGGCATTCATCGCCATCGGCATCGGCATCGGCACCCCTCTCGCACTGGCCGCCGCGCTGCTGCACGTCGCCAATCACGCCGCGATGAAAGCCACGCTCTTCCTAGCCACGGCATCGATCCGGATGCAGGCGCGTGTGCAGCGCGTGAACAACCTGGCGAGTCTGGGCCGTCACATGCCCATCACGATGGCCGCGTTTACGGTTGGCGCAATCTCCATGGTCGGCATTCCGCCCACGGCTGGTTTCTTCAGCAAGTGGTACATGGTGCAGGCCGGCATCGACGATGGCCAGTGGGCTGTCGCTGTAATCGTACTCCTCAGCAGCCTGCTCACCGCCGTCTACCTCTTCCGGGTGCTGGAGCAGGTCTACCTGCGGCCAGCCCAACCTGAACCATCACCGTACCACGACGGCGACGATGCACATCCTGCCCCCATCACTATCGAGAAACCGACGCGCGTGACCGTTGACCGTGCGACGGAGAGCCCCGTCGATGCATGGCTGCCGATCGTCCTGCTCGCAGCAGCGGTGGTCGCGCTCGGTATATTCAACGTGCTCATCTTCGAGCATGTCCTCACGCCGGGGGTGTCATGACGGAGACCTTCTCCTCACCCCTGCCATTCGTCGCCGTCCTGATTCCGGTAGGCGCTGCCGGACTTGTCGCCCTCACCACCGCTCGATGGCCCAATCTGCGCGACGCCTGGTCGACCATCGCCGCTGTCGCGCTCGTCGCGATTGTCGTGCTGATGCTGAACGACACGCTGGATGGCCGCATACCCCGAACCGCCCTCATCACGATCTCGCCGGGCATAGAGGTTGCACTGCGCGCCGACCCCGCAGGCATGATCTTCGGACTCCTCATCTCGGCGCTGTGGGTGCTCACGGGCGTCTACGCCGTCGGCTACATGCGCAGCGAACATGAGCACAAGCAGACGCGGTTCTTCGCCGCTTTTGGGCTGAGCATCGCCGCCGCCGTGGGGGTAGCATTCGCTGAGAACCTGTTCACCTTCGTCCTCTTCTACGAACTGCTCACCCTGTTCACCTATCCGCTCGTAACCCACCGCGAGACGGAGACCGCGATAAGCGCGGGCAGGAAGTATCTGGCCTACACCCTCTCAGGCGGACTCATGCTCATGGGCGCAACCGCATGGGTATACATCATGGGCATCGATGGAACCTTCCAGGCAGGAGGATTCCTCGACAGCGCCGACGTCTCCCGCCCTGTGCAGTGGATGCTGTTCGGTCTCCTCATGGCAGGCGTAGCCGTGAAGGCCGCCGTCATGCCGATGCACAGCTGGCTGCCGAGCGCGATGGTCGCGCCAACGCCCGTTTCTGCCCTGCTGCATGCCGTTGCTGTCGTGAAAGCAGGCGTATTCGGCGTAGTACGAGTCGTCGTCTTCGTGTTCGGAGCAGTCCTCCTCGACGACATGGGCGCATGGATCGTCATCGCCGTCATGTCCGGTGCAACTGTCCTCATCGCCTCCACGCTCGCCCTGCGACATGACAACCTCAAGCGTCGGTTGGCCTATTCGACCATCAGCCACCTCTCGTACATCGTGCTTGGCGTGGCGCTGCTCGGCCCGCTCGCGCTCACCGGGGCACTGCTGCACCTCATCGGCCACGGCGTCACTAAGATCGCTCTCTTCTTCGTCGCGGGCGCCATCCACGCTCGCACGCATAAAGAGAACGTCAGCGAACTGGACGGCATAGGACGCCAGATGCCCATCACCATGGGCGCTTTCTCCATCGCCGTTCTCAGCATGGTGGGCATCCCCCCATTCATCCTGTTCACGAGCAAGCTGTATCTCGTCTGGGGCGCAACGGAGGTTGATCAACCGATATTCCGTTTAGCCTTCCTCATAAGCAGTGTCCTCAGCGCGGGCTACCTCTTCCCCATCATCTTCCGCGCGTTCTGGCGCTCGTCCCCTAATCACACGAGATATGGTGAAGCCGACCTACGAATGGTCATACCCATCACGCTCGCGGGCGTCCTGGCCTTGCTGTGGGGCGTCGTCCCCGACTTCCCGCTGAGCTTCTTCGAACTCGCATCGACCGTCGCAGCGCAAGCATTCCCGAATGCCACAGCGCTCGCCGGAGGCGCACGATGAGAATATCAAGAACAGCGCTTGACGTCCTTCTGGGGGCTATCGCGATAGCCGCTGCGCTCGAACTGTTCTTTGTGGATAGAGGGCACATCGAGTCGCGGTTCTGGGAAGAATCCTTCCCCCTGTTCTGGGCGTCCGTTGGCCTCGCGGGAGCCGTGGGCGCAGCTGTGCTGGTGTGGGCTGCAACGCGCGCCGGGCTGGTAAGGGAAGACGACCCCTACGGAGAGGAAGATGCCGATGAGTAACTTCCCTCCTGTCTTCATCATGCTGGCCGGAGCTGTCATCGTTCCCATCCTTCCGGCGCGCGTCCGTGCCTACGCATTTCTCGCCGCCCCCGTGCTCGTGCTCGTTCAATTGTTGCTTTGGCTGAACGATACCTCTTCGCTGGAAGTCCACCTGGCGGGGATCAGCCTCAACCTCCTGGACGTCAACGACCTGAATCGCGTCTGGGCCACTGTCTTCACCTTCGTCGCCCTGGGCGGAGGAATCTTCGCCTTGCACGTCCGGCAGCGCATCCAGCAGAGCGCCGCTCTCGCCTACGCCGGATGCGCTCTCGGCGTGGTGCTCGCAGGAGACCTCATAACGCTCATCACTTTCTGGGAATTGGCCTCTATCACCTCGTTCTTCCTCATCGCAAACGGGGGCAGAGCGCGCTCACTGGCAGCAGCGAAGCGTTACATCTTCGTGCACATCGCGGGAGGCAGCGCGCTCCTCGGGGGCATCCTGTGGCACGCAGGCGATACAGGGTCATTCGCGATCACCACGTTCGAGGGCGGGGCCGGATGGCTGGCGCTGATCGGCGTGCTGGTGAACGCCGCCGCCTTCCCGTTGCATGCGTGGCTATCAGACGCCTACCCGGAATCGAGTCCCACGGGCATGGTCTTCCTCGGCGCGTTCACGACCAAGAGCGCCGTCTACGTGCTCGCTGTCCTCTTCTCCGGGTGGGGCGTTCTGCTCATCATCGGAGCGTTCATGGCATTGCACGGCACGATCTACGCGCTCATGCAGAACGACATCCGGCGGATCATCGCCTTTCACATCATCAGCCAGGTCGGCATCATGGTCATAGCCGTGGGCGTCGGCGGAAACGACGCGCTCGAGACCACAGCCCATACTGCATTCGAGCATATCGTCTGGCAGGGCCTGATGGTGATGGGCATGGGCGCAGTGCTCTATGCCACCGGAACCTCGAAACTCACGGAACTGGGAGGCCTGGCGCGGTCGTCACTGCGGTGGGTGCTGCTGCTGTACATGATCCCAGCGATCTCGATCACGTTCATCCCGCTACTGCACGATGTGCATAGCCTGGCTCCGCTCCTGTCCCCCGAGCTATTCGGCGCGGACAATACCCGCCTGTACCTACTCGAATCGGCCTTCCCCATCAACCCGTTTTGGATCATCGCAATGGTCACGATCGCATCCGCCGCGACAGTGCCCGCCCTCCTCATACGTCTGCCCTACTACGCGTTCTTCGGCGCAAAGCGAGACATCAAGCTCAGGCCGATCCCGATAACCATGTACCTCGCAATGGCTGTGGCCGGAGGGCTCGGCCTTGCAATCAACTTCTACCTGGCGCCACTCTTCGACCTGCTCCACATCCATATCCACGTTCCCGAAGGCTTCCACGTCGCCCCAACCGTGTTCACGGTGCAGTTCATGCTGTTGGCGGTGGCCGGCAGCTTGTTGACGATCTACCTCCTCCGGCCACGCGACGCCACGGTGCTCGACACGGATTGGTTCTACCGCAAGGCCGGCGCTCCTGTGCGCATACTCATCCAGCAGCCGCTCGAGTCGCTCTTCTCCTTCTGCGAACGACTGGTAGGCGCCATCACACAACGCGTCGCCATCATCGCATCCGCCCCTGCCGCGGGACGGGCAACGGTTCTCAGTCTCAGCTCTTACGCTCGGCGCAACGGGCCGGGCGCGGCCATCGCTTTCCTTGGCCGTCCGCCCATCGGCATCGCCATCGCCATTCTGTTCCTCACCTTCGCCGCAATCCTCCTCGCGCAGGCGCTCGGCTGACCACGTGCGATAGAATCGTACCCGTGGAGCGTGGCTTCCGCGCCGCGCGGCCCTATCTCTATCTCCCGAGGTTTTCCTTGGCCATCGGCATCTTCGGCCTTCCACTCTCCGGCAAGACGACTATCTTCAACGCCGTAACGCGCGGGCACGCTGACACCGCCTCCTTCCGCGCCGGCGCATCCCAGCCCAACATAGGAGTCGCCAAAGTACCCGACCCGCGCCTCAGCGTACTCGCCGAGATCTCCAAGCCTCGTAAGATCATCCCTGCGGAGGTCGAATACATAGACATCCCCGCGGCGCCGGAAGGATTCGGTAAGACTAAGGGCATCGGCGGAGAGTACCTCAACCTCCTCCAGCGGTGCGACTCTCTCCTGTTGGTCGCCCGCGCCTTCAGCGATCCTTCCGTGCCGCACGTGCAGGAGACCGTTGACCCGTACCGCGACGCCGCCACGATGCAGATGGAACTCACCTTCTCCGATCTCGCCATCCTCGAAAAGCGGCAGGAGCGCATCACCTCCCAACTCAAGTCGGCGAGGCAGTCGGAGCGCGACCACCTCATACGGGAGCAGGAGCTGCTGTCGACCATCAAGGCCGGACTGGAGAATGAGACGCCCGTCCGCGAGCAAGCGCTGCCCGCCGAGGCCAAACCGCTGCTCGATAACTTCCAACTGCTCAGTGCCAAGCCTCTCATCATCGTGTTCAACATCGGCGAGGACGACGTGAGCCGCACGGTGGACATCGAAGCGGAGATGACCGCGCAGCTCACCCGGAGCGGCGTGGGCACCGCGGCGCTCTGTGGCAAACTGGAGATGGAACTCGCCGCGATGACCCCCGAAGACGAGGCCGACTTCCGCGAATCGCTCAGCGCGGGTGAGCCTGGCCTCGACCGGATGATCAATCTTTCCTACGATCTGCTCGGCCTCATATCGTTCCTAACGACAGGCGAGGACGAGACGCGCGCCTGGACCATCACGAAAGGCATGACCGCCGTCGAAGCCGCAGGGAAGATACATTCGGACATCCAACGCGGGTTCATTCGCGCCGAGACTGTCGCCTACGAGGAACTTGCGCGTACCCGCAGCATCGCCGAAGCACGCAAGCAGGCCGTCCTCCGCACGGAGGGCAAAACCTACGTTATGCAGGACGGCGATGTCGTCAACTTCCTTTTCAATGTCTAACGAACAGTCGCCGAGAGTAACCCCGGCTACGCAACCTCACTCAAACGCTCACTTTGCGCTCGCGCTCTACGTCCACATCCCTTTCTGCCTATCGAAGTGCCCGTATTGCGACTTCAATACCTACGCGGGCATCGAGACGCTCATGCCCGGCTACGTTGACGCGCTTGCCCGTGAGATCGAGCAGTGGGGTGCGTGGCTGGAGCGGCCCACGCTCGCCAGTGTCTTCTTCGGCGGCGGCACGCCTTCCTACCTCCCGACGCACAGCCTCCAACGCCTCATGCAGACGATCACGTCCGCCTTCGATCTCCCCAGCGATGCTGAGGCCACGATCGAGGCGAATCCCGGCGATTGTGCACGAGAGCGCCTGCAGGCGATACGCGGCGCGGGCTTCAACCGCATCTCGATGGGCGTACAGTCGTTCGACGACGCCGAGCTCACGATGCTTGGCCGCCGCCATTCTGCTGCGGACGCGGAGCAAGCCGTTGCGAACGCACGCCAGGCGGGTTTCGACAACCTCAGCATCGACCTCATGTTCGGCCTGCCGAATCAGTACGTCTCAACGTGGGAGCACTCGCTCGAACGAGCCGTCGCCCTACAGACGAACCACCTCTCCGCCTACGCGCTCACACTGGAACCGGGCACGCCACTGGAGGCCAACGTACGCCTCGGCGCCACGCCGGAGCCGGACACCGACCTCGCAGCCGAGATGTACACCCTTGGTCAAACCATACTCGCCGCCGCAGGGTTGGGACAGTACGAGATATCGAACTGGGCGCAGCAAGGCCGGGAGAGCACTCACAATCTGGCCTACTGGCGCAGCCTGCCTTACCTCGGCGTCGGGCCAGGCGCGCACAGCTACCTCCACGGGACGCACGGCCTCGGCTCCTTCGGCGTCCGCTTCGCCAACACCAAGCCACCCCGCACGTACATCGAGCGCGTCAACGGTTGGACAGCCAGCGGGACGCTCAACGAGGAAAGTGTACGCATCGCCGCCGCGACCGATTACTGTGAACCCATCGACCGCCGGACTGCGATGGCCGAGACGATGATGATGGGCCTGCGCCTCAACGACGGTGTCGACGACGATGCGTTCCGCGCCCGGTTCGGGGAGGGCATCACACAGGCTTTTCCCACCCCTACGGCCGAGTGCCTCGAATTCGGCCTGCTCGAATGGGGCGACGGCGCACTCCGCCTCACGGAGAGCGGACGCCTCCTTGGCAACGAGGCGTTCGAGCGTTTCATCGCCTATGTTCCGGAGGAGAGATAGGACGGCGCACATGCGCTGTGGCAGAATGCAACCATTCAACGATGGAGGACAGCGGCCATGCCCCAGGTAGTGCTTCTGCGACACGGTGAGAGCGACTGGAACCTTTCCAACCGGTTCTCCGGCTGGACGGACGTCGATCTGACGGACACGGGCCGCGAGGAGGCCACGCGCTCCGGCCAGCTCCTGGTGGAGGAGGGCTTCACGTTCGACGTGGCGTACACGTCAGTTCTGAAGCGCGCCATCCGCACCCTCTGGATCGTCCTTGACGAGATGGATCTCATGTGGCTTCCCGTCATCCGGAACTGGCGGCTGAACGAACGGCACTACGGTGCCCTCCAGGGGCTGAACAAGGCGAAGACCGCAGCGGAGCACGGCGAGGAACAGGTGCTGCTCTGGCGCCGCAGTTACGACGTCCCTCCTCCTGCGCTCGACCCAGGCGACGAGCGGCACCCCGGCCGCGAGGCGCGCTACGCGTCCCTCACCGCGAGTGAGATGCCGCTCACCGAATCGCTCAAGGAGACCGTCGCCCGATTCGTGCCCTACTGGGAGGGCACCATTGCGCCGGACATCCGGGCAGGCAAGCGCGTCCTCATCGTCGCGCATGGCAACAGCCTCCGCGCGCTCGTGAAGCACCTCGACAACATCTCCGACGCCGACATCATCGACCTGAACATCCCCACCGGCGTCCCGCTGGTCTACGACCTCGACGATAACCTCACGCCTACCGGCCACCGCTACCTCGGCGACCAGGCCGCCGTCGAGCAGGCGATGGCCGCCGTCGCCGCGCAGGGCAAAGCTTCGCAGTGAGCGAGGCTTTGCCCTCCACAGCCCGATGCTAATCCTCGGGCTTCTCCTTACGCTGGTCGTAGCGCCAGAGGCCCATCCACTTCAGCCCCGAGGCTCCGGTGATGCCCAAGCCGATGAACCCGTTGATGATCAGCGCACCGGGCGCGCCCACGACTGCCGCAAGCGCGCCCATCTCCGTCGAGCCCGTGGAGTTCCCCAACCCTGAGAGGATCGTGGAGAGGCTGCCCACGCGTCCCCGGAACCGGTCAGGCGATACCAGCTGTATGAGCGCCTGCCTCGCGGTGAAACTGATGACATCCATGAACCCGAGCACCGCGAGCACCGCAAGCGCCATCAGCAACCACGGCGACAGGCCCAGCGCAATCAGGCCGAGCGTGTACGCCACATAGGACAGCAGGATCATGATGCCCTTTCGCGGAGGGTCGCCTATCATCAGAAGCGTGACCGAGCCGAGGATAGCCCCCACTGCCGGCGCTGCGGAAAGTATGCCGAAGCCCAACCCGCCGACCATGTACACCTTCAACGCGAGGATGGGCATGAGCGGGCGGAAGAATCCGAACGACATCACGCCGAAGTCCATCAGGTACGTTGCCAGCAGCACCTCGCGGGTCTTCAGGAAACGAACGCCCTCCCATATCGCGCCCACCGATACCTTGCGCGGCTCGCCCTCCTGACGCCCGGACGCACGAATCGCCATCGTTGCTATCACGGCAAGCAGCAGGAACGCCGCATTCGCGACATACGCCCAGCCGATACTGACGAACGCGATGAAGAGTCCGGCCATGAGCGGCCCCGCGAACAGCGTCCCCTGGCTCAGCGATCCGAACCACGTGATGGCATTCATGATGTGGCTTCTCGGCACCATCCGAGGCAGGTACGCACGCTGCGCCGGGCGCCCTACGACGTTGACCGCCGACCAGAAGCTCACGAGGAGCCATAGGTGCCATACCTGCACGAGACCCGAGAAAACCAAGGCGGCCAGCAACACCATGGATGCCAGGTTCGCCACCTGCGTATAGACCAGCAGCTTCTTGCGGTCCATCGAGTCCGCAAGCGCGCCGCCCAGCAGGCCGAACAGGATGATGGGCACCGCCTGGAACATACCCGTCACGCCCAGCTGCAACGCCGACCCTGACAGATCGAACACCACGTAGTAGGTGAGCGCATCCCGCATGTTCCGGGACACGCCCTGCAGCAGCCCATGCGCCCAGAAGAATTGAAAGTCGCGGAAGACCAACGAACCCCACCGGCTCATCGGCACGGCATTCGCGTCCTCGCGCTCCCGTTGTTCCTCCACGGCCATCGTCGGACTCTACCACCACAACGCCCCAAGCGTGCGTGCGGGTGGGTAGGTTGCAACAACGCTCGCAGACCGGTATCGAATCAAGGCAGCATTCCCGCGTTTCCTGGGCACCTCGCTCATCTTTATTGCTGTCCCACCTCTGGTGCATGCGGCTGTTAAGGGCCACCTCAGAGGTGGATTTTCAAATATAGGACTCATTTGGCTCTATCTGCCTCCATTTACCCCTAGCCAGGAGGCTGAAAATGAGGCCGGGGTGGTCTCGTTTGGTTCTCCGTTCACTCGTACGCGCTGAGCCAGCGTGGCCTCGTTGTCGCCTTGGTGGCCTCGTTGTCGCCTTGGTGGCCTCGTCAGGAGTGGCCAGGAGTGACAAACTTTTAATTTAGTCTCATTTGGTCTCATTCCGTCTCATTTCCTTATCGTTTGCGCGGGCCGATGGGGCCGGGGATGCGAGGTTCCCGCTTTCGCGGGAACGACGGCGTGGATTCGCTAGAACGACACATACAACCAATGTAAGGGCTGGCGCGGCGACGGCGCAATGGGCTGATGTCGTGATTCAGACATCGGCGGCGTGGGGCAGTGAGGAGGTGTGGGCGTACGTTGGTGAGCGGGTGCACAGGAGTAGCCTGCGATGCTCGACGTCTCGCATGAGCCGCCGGCGTTTGCCACGCCGCCCCTTCACGCCGTATCGTCCCATTCACAGCAGAGACGTAACGTATACGCACGCAGGAGGCCGACGCCATGGTCGAGGATCGCACTATCGCAGCAGACCCCAGTTGGAGCGAGCATGAAGGTGTGGAGTGGGCCGACGCCCTGACCACCGCCATGAAACTCGGCGGAGTGGAGCATTTCTTCTTCGTGTCCGGCTCCGAGATCTCGTTCTATCAGGAGGCCATCGCGCGCGGCGCTGCGAAGGGATGGCCCGCGCCACGCCTGCTGACCGTTACGCACGAAGGCTCCGCGCTCAACGCGGCTATCGGCAGCGCGATGGTGCGCGAACAGCCAGCAGCAACCGCCGTCCACGTGGACGTAGGCACGTTCAACTACGGCGCAGGCCTCCATACCGCATGGCGCGGCGGGCATCCTATCCTCATCACAGCGGGCGCAGGACCGCGCGCCTACCCCGGTTCCATGCGCGGCGCACGCACCAACACCGTGCAGTGGGTGCAGGAGCCCCGCGACCAGGGTGAGATCGTCCGGCAGTACACCAAGATCGATCACCGGCTCGACCACACCGACAACCCGGGGCTCATCGTGAGCCGTCTGCTGCAGGTGGCGATGAGCGAGCCGAAGGGCCCTGTCTACATGAGCGTACCGCAGGAGTCCGCGATGCTGTCTCTCCCCGGCAGGACGCGCTTCCCCACCCGTGACGAGTTGGGCGTTGCCCGTCCCGCATGGCCCGACCCGTCCGATGCGAAACGCGTAGCGGAGTGGCTAGTGCATGCGGAGAACCCCGTCGTCTACCTCGGTCAATCGGGACGCAACAGCAGCTCTGTCGGAGACCTCGTTCGGCTGGCGGAACTGCTCGCCCTGCCGATGATGGACTCCGACCGTACGATGACGCTGAACTTCCCCTCGAACCACCCGCTCTACGGCACAGGCCCCGCCACCGGCAGTGCCGACGTGGTCGTGGTCATCGAGACGCCGGTGCCTTTCATGCCGCCGAACATCCCCAAGCCCGGCGCGAAGATTGTCTGGGTCGACCCCGATCCGGTGCAGTCGCGCTACAAGACGATGGAGTTTCACGCCGATGCATGGCTTCCCGTCCTCGCGGGGCCGTTCGCGCAAGCGGTCTACGAGCAGGCGACCGGTATGCTGACCAAGGCCGATATGGGCCGCATCGAGGATCGCCGCGCGCGGCTGACCGCGCGCAAGAGCGAGATCACGAAGCAGGCGGAGGACGCCGCGTGGAACGCCTCGAAACGCAACCCTATCAGCCCGCGATGGGTCGGCTATCAGGTGGGCCAGGTGTTGGAGCGAGAGGCGATCGTTCTGGACGACACGCTGAGTTCGACTGCGGCGTTCAGGCCCTACCACGGACGCACCTTGCCGGGCTCCTACTTCAAGAGCGGCGGCAGCGCGGGCGGCTGGGGCTCCGGCGCTGCGTTCGGCGCGAAGGTTGCCGCTCCCGAGCGTGATGTCGTGCTCGTCACCGGCGACGGCTACTTCATGTTCGGCAGCCCGCTCGCGGCGCTCTGGGCGTCGGGGCACTACAAGCTGCCGTTCCTCACCGTCGTGTTCGTGAACAAGTCGTACAGCACAGGAACGGCCGGGCTCGACAGCGCCTACCCCGAGGGCTATGCCGCCTCCGGAGGCTACGAGGGGGGCGTGTTCGATCCACCGCCGAACTTCGCAAAGCTGGCTGAGGCTGCGAACGGATACGGCGAGTCGGTCAGCGATCCGGCGGAAGTCGGCCCTGCGCTTCGGCGAGGCCTCGCTGAGGTGCGGAACGGCTCGCCCGCCGTCATCGCCGTCGAACTACCCACGCTGCCGGAGGAACTCCACAAGCTCGGCGGGAAGCGGTAGGCGTAGGGTAGCAACGGGAGGCAGCGATGAGGACGACCACACGTTTACGGGAGCTGCTCGCGGCGCCGGGTATCGTGGCGGCGCCGGGCGCTTATGACTGTCTCAGCGCCGCAATCATCGAGCGAGCAGGGTTCCCTGCGGTGTACATGACCGGCGCCGGTACGTCGATATCGAGGGTCGGCTATCCCGACATCGGGCTCACGACCATGAGCGAGATGGCCGCGAATGCGGCGGCGATCGCCAATACGGTGAGCGTACCCGTGATCGCGGATGCCGACACGGGCTACGGCGATGTCCTGCAGGTGCGCAGGACGATCCGTGAGTACGAGCGGGCGGGCGTCGCGGGCGTCCACATCGAGGACCAGGAATCTCCCAAGCGCTGCGGTCACCTCGACGATAAGCGGGTGGTGGCCCAGGAAGAGATGGTGCGCAAGCTCCATGCGGCCCTGGATGCTCGCGAAGACGACGACTTCACGATAATCGCCCGCTGCGACGCGCTGGCCGTGACCGGCTGGGACGATGCGCTCCGGCGCTGTGAGGCCTATGTGGAGGCGGGCGCGGACGTGCTGTTCCTCGAGGCGGTGCAGACGCGGGAGCAGGCGGCGTATGTCACCAGCCATTTCGATGTGCCCGTGCTCTATAACTTCGTGGAGACGGGTAAGTCTCCTCTGCTGCCGGTGGCCGAACTGGAGAAGCTGGGGTTCAAGCTCGTGATCTTCCCGATCAGCGCGATGCTCGCGGCGATGAAGACGATGAGCGACCTGATGCAGGAGTTGCGCGATACCGGGACGACGGAACACGCCATCGCCGACCGTATGGTCAGCATCCACGAGTGCTTCGACACGATGGGCCTGACCGACATGCTGGCTCTGGACGCGAGCTACGCAGGCTCCATACAGCCAGCTCAGAGCGACGGATAGTCGCGATACGTGGAGCGCAGGACGGCGAATCGCGGGCGAAGGGTCTGCACGGCGTTCGTTCTCATAAAAGGAGGCATCATGCCTGGAACCTACGGACCGTCAACACCTCCGGTGCTCAGCAGATCGCGCCTCGCGCTGGAGGTCGCCGCTGAGTTGGTGGGAACGGACGGGTGGCCGTACCTCCGGGCGCACGTCGATCTTCGCCAGAGCGACTTCGGCGACGCTGGCTTTGGCCTGTTCGGCAGCGGGAGCCCGGAGGGCATCGACGAGGTCGCCCAAGGCAGGGCCGGTCTTGCGATGATCAACCCGTCAGCGATGCTGACGATGGCCTATCGAGGGACGGGGCCGTTCACCAGCCCCGCGCCGGTGCGGGTCATCGCGGTGCTGCCGTCGTACGACCAGATCACGCTCGGGGTGATGGAGCGGACGGGCCTTCGGTCGTTCGCCGACATCCGCGAACAGCGCTACCCGCTCCGCGTGTCCATCCGAGGCCCGAAGGCGAACTCGGTGCCGCTGGTCGCAAACGAAATCTGCAAGGCCCACGGGTTCACGCTGGACGACATCGAGTCGTGGGGTGGCGAGGTGTCGTACTTTCGGCGGCTGCCGGGAGCCCGCCTGCCCGACATCGAGAAGGGCGAGGCGGATGCGATCTTCGACGAGGCCGTGCGTCAGTGGGTCGACCCCGGCGCGGCGATCGGCATGCGCTTCCTCGAACCCGAGGACGAGGCGCTCGCGAAGCTGGAGCCGCTGGGCCTGCGTCGTGGCGCGGTGCTCAAGTCCGACTTCCCCAACCTCGCGGCCGACTTCCAGGCTGTGGACTTCTCCGGGTTTCCGGTCTTCACCAACGAGGCGGTGCCCGATGAGCAGGTTCGGGCGATCTGCGCCGCGTTGGAGGCCCGCAGGGATCGCATTCCGTGGGAAGGCGTCGGGCCGTTGCCACTCGACCGCATGAGCTTCGATACTCCCGAGGGGCCGTTGGACGTGCCGCTGCATCCCGCCGCCGAGGCTTGTTGGCGCGAGCGCGGCTACCTTAACTGACGGGCAGCAGAGCATTCGGCTAGACTACCGCCATCTCAGTTGGAGGGTTTGTTGTGAGCGAAATCGACGATCTGCAGAAGGACCTCCTAACAGCTTCGACCATCCTAGAGTGGGAGTTCGGCGAGATCATCGGCCACGTTGGCGTACGGCTCCCGGAGGGGGAGGGCATCTCGGTCAAGATGCTCCGCGTGCCCCAGTCCGGCCAGGGCGAGGACTGGATGATGCTGTTCGATATGGACGGCAACAAGATCGCCGGCGAGGGCACGGTGCCGGGCGAGGCCGCGATCTACACGCGCCTGTTCCGGGCCAAGCCCGAGGCCAATGCAATCGTCCACGCTCATGCGCCGATGTGCATCGTCCTGGGCCTGGCGGGCGTGCCGGTGAGCGCGGTGCATCTGGCGTCGGCCAAGTTCGGGCCCGATGGCCTGCCGGTCTACCCGACGCCGGTCTACGTTTCCGACGACGGCGATGGGGATGCTATTGCAAGCACCATCGGCGACGCGCCCGGGATGACCATCAACGGGCACGGCATCGTGACGGTCGGGAAGAGCATCGACGAGGCGTGCTTCAATGCGGTGTACATGGAACGTACCGCGAAACTGATCCAGGCAGCCCGCCTGCTCGGCCACGATCACGTCGATGGGGCGTTCCGCGAGGAGATGGCCAACAACGCCCAGAAGATGCGGGAGCGCCAACGGGCCATCAACCGGCCAACGGTCGAGTACTCCGACGATTGGCGCTACTACACGCGCAAGATAGAGCGGGGCGAGCCGTGGAACCGCGGGTGGACGTAGCGGTCAGCCGACCAGCTCCGCCGCTCCGCAAGGTAGTGCATCTGACTGCGCCTGGCGGGCGTCGTTCTCCCCACCCACCCGCCCGATACGCTTGTGGGGGACACCCCCACGCCCCCGGCAGCGGGGGATTCCCCCTCTGCACTCCCCTCGGGCGCCTCTCCCCTACCCTGCCGGTTCACCCTCATCCTTGTATCTTGACATGGAAGGCGGGGCAGACCGTTTCATCCTGGGTTATGCAAGACCGTGGGTTAGCGTGGTCGCCCCGCCTCTCCCCATCATAGAGCCCGAACAGTTGCCTGGGCCACCGAGCCCGTATCTGCAAGGACGGGCCAAAGGAGAACCCATGTCTACTGATGCTCCGGTGTTCATAGGGATCGACGTGTCGAAGGAATGGGTGGATGTCGCGGTGCGCCCTACGGGGGACACCTGGCGAGTCAATCAAGGCCAAGAAGGGATAAACGCTCTGATTCTCCAGTTCCAGTCCCTGGACCCTCAGTGCGTCGTCATGGAAGCCACCGGGGGCTATGAGATGCCCCTGTCCATCGCGCTCGGCGCCGTCGGTATTCCTGTTGCCGTGGTCAACCCCCGTCAGGTTCGTGACTTCGCCCGCTCGCAAGGCAAGCTCGCGAAGACAGACCGCATCGACGCCGCTGTGATCGCCCACTTCGGTGAGGTGAGCGGCGTCGTACCTCAGCCGCTGGTCCCGGCTGAGGCCCGTGAACTGGAAGCGCTCGTCACTCGCCGCCGGCAGGTGATCCAGATGAGGACGACCGAGTTGCAGCGCCGCCAACGCGCACTTCCCGTCGTCCAGCACCGGATCGACCGCATCCTGGCAACCCTCGAAGAGGAACTGCATGAGCTCGACAGCGACCTGACGCAGCGCTTGCGGGAGAGTCCGTTGTGGCGGGAGAGGAAGAACCTGCTGCGCAGCGTGCCTGGTATCGGGTCTGTGACCATCTTCAGCCTGGTGGCTGACCTGCCGGAACTCGGCTCTCTCGACCGCCGAGAGGTCGCGGCGCTCGTGGGTGTCGCGCCGCTCAACCGGGACAGTGGCAAGTTCAGAGGCTCGCGCAGGTGCTGGGGCGGGCGGGCGCACGTGCGGGCCGCGCTGTACATGGCGACGCTCGTGGGGGTGCGCTACAACCCTATCCTGCATGAGTTCTACGATCGGCTTGTGCAGGGCGGGCAAGGCGAAGAAGCTGGCGCTCACTGCGTGCATGCGGAAGCTGCTCACGATTCTCAACGCCATGCTCAAGCATCACACCACCTGGAACCCGCAAAACGCTTGACGCCCAAGACAGTTGCTGACCCACCGGACCAACGTGGAGCGGGTCGGACGCACCATAGAACTCGTCGGAATCCAGGACACCACCCTGTCCGGCTCCCGCAACGGCCTGACCCCCCTGATGCTGTGGTACGCTCTGGAGCAATACGGAAGTGAGGGTTTCCGAGAGCTCGTAGGGGGAATGCTGGGCACGGCGGAGTACGCGGTGGAGGGGTTCAACCGGCACGGCATAGCGGCTTGGCGTCACCGGAACTCGGTTACGGTGGTCTTCCCCAGGCCGGCGCCGGAGGTCTTCAAGAAGTGGCAGATTGCCCCCGAGGGCCAGATTGCCCACATCATCACCATGCCCCATGTCACCCGCGAGCAGATTGACGAGCTCATCGCCGACTGCACCCGCTGACAACACCTCGTGCTTTCAACACTCCAAGGAGCATTGCAATGGACCGAATCAACCGGATCACCCGCATCGTTGTCATGGCAAACAACCTGGTGGGCGTCATAGCAGACATAACGGCGGCCCTGGCCAACGCCGGCATCAACCTGGAGTCAATTGACACCGAGTCAAGCGGTGAGCAGGGAGCGGTGATCCTGACCACCGACAATTCCGATCGTGCGCTCTACGTCCTCAACCAAGCCGGATACAAGGCGGTCGGTGACGAGGTGCTGGTCCTCCGACTCCGGGACGAGCCCGGTTCCCTGGCCCAGGTAGCAGAGAAACTGAAACAGGCCGGCGTGAACATACAGAGCATGCACATCCTCAACCGCCATGGCGGTTACGCAATGATCGCGCTGACCACCGACGACCGCGCCCGCACCCTGGACGCAATCGGCAGCGGCGCCATCGTCTGACCGTTTCTACAGCGCGCCGTTCCTGTGCATCCGTGCGAGGAAGGCCCAAAGCCTGGCAACGCCCCGCTCCTGCATTCAGCCTCTCTTCACATGACGGGGGCTCGCCGTGTGGCGAGCCCCCGTGTTCAGTATCTTGTATGGACGTGTCTTACAGAACGTCGCCGACTAGGCGGGCGCGGCGGGCTTGGACGGGGTCGTCGATCTCGATGCCATCCCACTCCGCCAGCTTCGCGCCGACACCGGAGAGTTCGGCCTCGACGTCGTTGCGGACGACGATGTCCTTGAACGGCCCGCGCATGCTGCCCTCGTAGCCGGGGTACTCGAAGTGCTCCACCGGGTAGATGAGAATCTCGTTCTCGTCCGGGTTGCGGTGGACGTTTATGGGGTCGCCGCCGCTCTCGACAATCTGCATCTGTTCCTCCAGCATGCGGCGGAACATGATGACGCCGACATCGGAGACGCCGAGCCGCTCCGTCGTGCGGTCGGTGATGGGGCCCTGCATGATCCACGCGGCCTGGTCCTGTCCGAGCACCCAGTCGGCCTTGATGCGCCCTTCCTCGTTGAAGACGGGAACGCGCTCGTGGGTGACCACGTCCGGTGGCTCCTGTCCGGGTTCGGGCTGCTGCAGGTCGACGACGAAGTGAAGCGTATGGGTGTCGTCCACAGGCACGCGGTACTGGAGGTTAGAGGTGATGTGCAGGACGTGGGGGAAGAGGATGGGGTGCCCCATCTGCCAATGATCGTCCTGCTCAGTCTCGTCGCCGACGAGCCTGCGCTTGATGACGCCGTAGTCCGTGACCTCGAACCCGATCTTGCGGTGGTCGGCGCCTCGCGCGCCGATGCGTGCGTTCCAGGCGTCGCGCAGTTCCTGGGGCTTGTCGCGGTTCATCACCCAGCCGCCCCAGTAGCGGTGGAGCCACTGGAAGTGCACCGGGTCAAGGGAGTTCTCGTGGCACTGGAGCCAATTGCACGGGAGCATGACGGACTGCGTGCGCCGGACGCCCTGCCAGACGAGCACGTCGATGCGGGGAAGGAGCGGCGCGGGCTGCGGGCCCATGTAGGCGAAGATGACGCCGCCGAGTTCCTGCGCGTTGTACGCCTTGATGCGCACCTTCTCCTTGAACTTCGAGCCTTCCGGCTCCGACGGCTGGTCGACGCACTGGCCTTGCTCGTTGTATATCCAGCCGTGGTAGGCACAGCGGATGCCGTTCTCCTCCGGTATGCCGTAGGAGAGGTTGGCCTTCCGGTGGGCACACGATGGTTCGATGAGGCCAATCGTGCCCTTAGCGTCACGGTAGAGGACGAGGTCTTCGCCGAGGAGGCGCACCTCTTTCGTTGGGTTGTCGGCATCGAGTTCGACACTGGCGGCGATGGGGTGCCAGTAGCGGCGCATCAGTTCGCCCATCGGCGTACCTGGGCCGACGCGGGTGAGCCGTTCGTTCTGTTCTATGGTAAGCATTGTCGCCTCCTCGTGTGACGGACGTTCTCTCAATCAGACACAAGCATAGCCCACCGCCGACCCGTTCTCAACCCGGCGCCGTGCGTCTCCCGGACAGATGCGCCAGACTCGCATCGCTCACGAATACCGTACCATTGGCCGCTGCTACTCGATCGGCATAAAGTATGCACGGTACGTGACGCAGACGAATCTTCCGCATCAACGGCGGGGACGTACTTCAACAAACACTGAACGAGGAGGCCCGATGACCCAGCCATCCGCTCTCGACACGCTCGCAGCCTATATCGCAGGGGCTCTCGACCGACCACTGCCCGCCGCCGTGGGCGAGAAGACCAAGCACCACGTCCTCGACACCATCGCGGCGATGGTGACAGGGTCCCGGCTCAAGCCGGGTGAGGTCGCCATCAACTTCGTGCGCTCCCAGGGAGGCACACCGGAGGCCGCCGTCATCGGATCGAACGTCGTGACTACGGCGATCAACGCCGCCATGGCGAACGGCATGCTCGCGCACTCCGACGAGACCGACGACTCGCACGCGCCATCGCTCACCCATCCGGGATGCGCGGTGGTTCCGGCTGCGCTTGCGGTGGCGGAACGGCAGAACGCCAGCGGCGAGGCGCTGCTGCGAGCGGTGGCCCTCGGCTACGACGTGGGCTCACGCATCGCGCGGCTCATGGGCGGCATCGACGCCCGGGGGATGCACGGCCACGCAACCCACACCATCGGGCCGATGTTCGGCTCGACAGCGGCAGCCGCAGCCTTGGCGGGACTCGACCCTCAAGGCGTGCGTTACGCGCTCTCCTACACGGCGCAGCAAGCCTCGGGCATCACCTCGTGGGCCCGCGACTCCGAGCACATCGAGAAGTCGTTCGTGTTCGGAGGCAACGGCGCACGGAGCGGGGTCACGTCCGCGCTCTTCGTGGCGTCGGGCATGACGGGCGAGGAGGACGCGTTCGAAGGTCAGAACGGCTTTCTCGACGTGTTCTGCCCACGGCGTGACGAGTTCCCGGAATGGGTCGCGAGCCTCGGTTCGCACTACGAGATCAGCATCACGAACATCAAGAAGTTCTCCGTCGGATCGCCCATCCAGGCCGCAGCCGAGGCTATGACATCGCTCGTCACTGAGCACGGCGTCACGCCGGGCGACATCCGGGAGGTCGAGGTGCTGCTGCCGCCCCAGGGCGCGCAGATCGTGAACGGTCGGCATATGCCGGACGTGAATCTCCAGTACTGCATGGCGGCCATCGCTCTGGACGGCGGCAAGCTGACGTTCGAGGCGACCCACACCTACGAACGCATGAGCGATCCGGCCATCGTGGAGCTCATGGCCAGGGTGCGGCTCGAAGGCACGTCCGATTTCGCAGGGATGGAGCGCCAACGCCCCGCGACGGTGCGAATCCATACGGCGGACGCCACGCTGGAGCAGCACGTCCCCGCCGTACGCGGCACCGCCGACAGCCCGATGACCACCGAGGAGGTCGACGCAAAGGCCGCGGACCTGATCGGCAGCGTCTACGGCAACCAACGCGCTACGGACATCGTCGCGGCGGTGCATGCGCTCGATACAGGGCAGACCGCCGACCTGCGGCCGCTGCTCACCGAGGCGTAACCACCCCGCCCCCGCCCTATACACAAGTACAGGGGAGCAGGGATGTAAGGTTCCCGCCTGCGCGGCAACGACGGGGGTTTTTGCTCGTTTTTGGTCATTCCTGGCCACTTTCCCACCTCTGCCGCGCGCAGTTTTTCAGGAGTGATCAGGAGTGGGAGACCCCCCTTACCTGGCTCGATTTGGCCCGATTCACTCCTAGCGGAGAGTTGGAAATGAGGCAGGGGTGGCCTCGTTCTGCCTCGTCAGGAGTGGCCAGGAGTGGCGAAACTTTTAATTCGGTTGCATTTCGTTGCATTCCTATCGTCTACGCGGGGCAGGGATACGAGGTTCCCGCCTGCGCGGAACCTAGTATGTGAACAATGTAGCATCAGCGGGGCCATGGCGTAAGCAACTGTGATAGCAGGTCAAGCGATTTGTGGGTCCCAGGTGGTCTCCTCACGCAGGATGGCATTCAGTATGGTCAGCATCTTGCGCATGCATGCGACGAGCGCCACCTTCCTCGGCTTACCCTGGTCCAGCAGCCGCTGGTAGAACGTGCGTATCACGGGGTTGTGCTGGACTGCCGAGAGCATAGGCATGTACAGCGCCCTCCGCACGTTTGCACGCCCGCCCCAGCAGAAGCGCTTCCCCTCGCGCTTCCCGCTGTCGCGGGCGTGCGGGGCGAGGCCTGCCAGCATCCCGACCGCTGCTCGGTTCAAGTGTCCCAGCTCCGGCATACTGCCGAGTAGCGCTGCCGCTAGGGTCTCACCCACGCCAGGAACGCTCCGCAGCCGCTCCCAACGCTCGCGCAGGGAGACATCCTGGGCGATGACCCTCCGCAGTTCCTGCTCCACCGCCGCGATCTCCCGCTTCAGGAAGGCGAGATGGCGCTTCGCGCTGGCCAGGCTTGCGCCGGAGAACAGCCGGGCTTGGTGTCGCACCCGCGTGTGGTCCCCCACCAGTTGATTGCGGCGGGTGGCAAGATCGCGCACGGTCTGCTCGGGGCGCGACGGCGCAGGCTTCGGCTGGATGCGGATGTCGTGGGCGAACTGGGCGATGACGGCCGCATCAATGCGGTCGGTCTTAGCCAGGACGCCGGTGGAGCGGGCATAGTAACGGACGTTGCGGGGGTTGAGGATGGCGAAGGGGAGTTGGGCGTGGGTGAGTGCGTGGGAGAGAGGGCGTTCGTAACCGCCGGAGGCTTCGAAGGCAATCAGGCGGGGCTGAGCATCGCGACAGTGCTCGACGAGGGAATGCAGGCCGGCGGGAGTGGTCTTGAAGCGCTGGGGTTGTCCGGTTGGGTGAGCCGCGAGATCGAGCCAATCCTGGGAAACGTCTATGCCGATGCAGAGGGATGAGTCCATACGCTATGCTCCTGACTGCCCTTCCGTGCCCTGCCTTGTGAATACGAGCTCACTAGCTCAGGCAACTGTTCGGGCTACCGGTAGGGCGGGTGGAATAGAGGCGGGGCGGTCATGCTTACGCACGGTCTCAGCGACCAAGGGGCAAACGGCCTACCCCGCCTCTCACCACCATACAAGGGGCAGTTGTCGTTGGTTTGGCGTTGGCGCGCCCAAACAGGGATGCGAGGTTCCCGCCTGCGCGAGAACGACGGGGGGTGGGGAGTCTGCGGGATCAGACGTGGGGAGTCTGCGGGATCAGACGTGGGGAGTCTGCGGGATGAGGCGAAGGGCGTCGGGGGGAATGACTGCGGCAACTTGGCTCCCCACCTCCGGGGCGGCCTGGTCCGGCTGCAGCAGGCAGACCAGACGCCCGACGCCCACCCTCAGGACGACCTCCATCTCTCCCGCATGGAACCGTCGGCTCTCTACCACGCCCTCCAGCCGGATGTCCCCGTCAGCGTCGCGCGCGCCAAGGGGGTGCAGCGAGACTCGCCGCTCGTCGACGATTGCGAGGGCCTCGCCGCCAGTGTTGGGCAGCGCCGTCGCCAGGCTGGGGGCGGGCAGCTCGCCAATGTCGCTCGCCACGGTGGTCAGGGCTCCCCCTTGGCGCACTGCGCAGACCATGACGTTCCGGAGCCCCATGGACCTTGCCACCAGGGCGCTGCTGGGTGAGCGGAACAAGGTTTCCGGGGCACCGGCCTGAGCAACGCGCCCATCATCGATGACCACCATAGAGTCCGCCACGGCAAAGGCCTCGTCGCGGTCGTGGGTCACGTAGAGGGCGGTCACGCCCACCTCCTTGAGGATGGAACGGACCTGCGTCTGCAACGACTCCCGGAGGCCGCGATCCAGAGAACCCAGCGGCTCGTCGAACATGAGCAGGCGCGGCTCCGGGGCCAGGGAGCGGGCCAGGGCCACGCGCTGTCGTTCGCCCCCCGAGAGCTGGTGGACCTTCCTCCGGTCAAAGCCGGCCAGCCCCACCAGCTCCAACAGCTCGCCGACCCGCGCCGCGACCTCCGTCGTTGCCAGCCTCTGCATGCGGAGGCCGAAGGAGACGTTGCCGTAGACATCCATATGGGGAAAGAGCGCCAGGTCCTGGAACATGAGACCAAAGCCCCTGTCTCTGGGTTCCACTCCCTCCAGCGAACGGCCGTCGAAGGCAATGGTGCCGTGGTCTGGCGTTTCAAGGCCGGCCACGAGCCTCAGCAGCGTGGTCTTGCCACACCCGCTGGGCCCCAGCAGGCACACTACCTCGCCTTGGTCGGCGGAGAGCGACACATCGTCCACGGCCATGACGCCGTCGAAACTCTTGCTGACTCCGGACACCACCAGCAGCGGCATCAGAAGCCGCCCGCGTCGCGGTAACGGAATCGCTCGATCGCCACGAAGCCCAGGGCCACCACGGCCATCAAGAGGCTGCTCATCGCCAGGGCCTGGCCCAGGTTCGCCTCCCCCGGATGCGACAGCAGGCGGAAGATGGCCACCGGCATGGTGGCGTACTCTGGCCGAGTCACCAGCAGCGACGCCCCGAACTCGCCCATGGACACGGCGAAGGCGAAGGTGGCCCCCACCAGCAGGGCGCGGGACAAGATGGGCAAGTCGATGTGACGGAAGGTCTGGAAGGGTGAGGCCCCCAAGAGCGCCGCGGCCTCTCGAAGCTGGGGGGGCATCCCGCGCAGCGTCGGCAGCAGGCTCCGTATTACGAATGGGTAGGCCACCAGCGAGTGGGCGACCACCACAATCGCCCAGGAGCCCCGCAGGTCCAGAAAGCCGCGGTTGAATGCCACCAGGAAGCCGAATCCCATGATTACCGCGGAGACGCCCAGGGGCATCATCAGCAGAGCGTCGATGGCACTGGACCCGCGCCGCCGGGGCCGGCTGAGGAAGTAGGCCGACAGGGCGCCAACGGCCAGGGAGACGACCATAGTCGCGCCGGCAAAGCGCAGGGAGTTCCATATGGCGGCCTGAAGGGAGACGTAGAAGTAGGAGCCTCGGTCGTTGATGAAGAGGTTGCGAAAGTGGACGAGGGAGTAGCCGTCCCCGGCGGTCAGAGCGCGCTCCGCCAGGGCTATCAGGGGCGACAGGAAGACGAGAAGGCCTAGGACGATGACGACGACCATCAACCTCTCTCTGAATCGACGAGCGTGCCGCAGGACAGCCTCCTGCGGCGCTTGGCCCAGGGGGATGGACAATCGTTGCTGGAACCCGGTGTAGACCAGTAGGAAAACGTAGGTGAAGACCATCTGGACAATGGCCAGGGCGGCGGCCAGCTCCAGGCGAAAGAGCTTCGCCGTCAGCTCGTAGATGGAGACCTCCAGCGTGGCGAATTGGGACCCCCCAAGCACCAGCACCACCCCAAAGGACGTGAACGAGAACGCGAAGACCAGCACGGCGGCGGACGCGATGGGCGGCAGGAGCATAGGTAGGGTAACGTGCAGGAACCTGCCGACTGGACCAGCCCCCAACATGGCGGCGGACTCTTCGACGCGGGGGTCCAGGTTCGCCCAAAAGGCGGAGACGATGCGCACCACGACGGCGTAGTTGTAAAAGGCGTGCGCCAAGAGGATGACCAGCAGGGAGTTTGCAATCCTGATGGGGGGTGTCTCCAGGCCGAAGAGGCCCATCAGGAGCGTGTTCGCCAGGCCTCGGGAGCCCAGCAGCGCCACGAACCCCATGGCTACTACGATGGTGGGCATGACGAAGGGCACTGTGGACACGGCCTTCAGGAGGGTCTTGCCAGGGAATTCCCGCTTGGCGAAGAGGTAGGCCACCGGCAGGCCCACGGCCAGGGTGAGGACAGTGGAAGCCGCCGCCTGCCACGTCGTGAACCAGATACGGCCCCAGTAGTAGGAGTCGCCCAGCAGCGCTCGGAAGGGATGCAGGGTCAGGCCGCCGCCGTCCAGGCTCCGGGCCAGGATGGCCAGGAGGGGGTAGAGGAAGAAGACGGCCAGATAGGCGAGCGGCGGCAGGATCAGGAGTCGGGGGAGCGTGACCATGCCGCCCAACGCCCCTCGTTTCACCGGAGAACGACCCTGGTCCACTCGTCGATCCACTGCTCACGCTTCTCGCCGATCTCGGCGGCGGAGATGTCGGCGGGGGCGGTTGGGACCTCGGCAAAGCGGAAGAAGTCGGGGACCTGGGCGTTGCGGTTCACCGGGTAGACGAACATCTTGTCCGGGAAGTCCTCCTGGAAGCGGGTTTCCAAGGCAAAGTCGATGAACTGTCTGGCGAGGTTCTTGCTGTTGGCGCCCTTGAGGATGCCCATGCCCTCGATCTGCAGGAAGGTTGCACCGTCGATGAGGACGTTGCCGGTCGGGGCCTCATCCAAGGGTGTTTCGGAGAAGAACACCTCGGCGGCTGGGCTGGTGGCATAGCTGACCACCAGAGGGCGGTCTCCGCCGTACTTGGTGAAGTCGGTGTAATAGGCGTCTGACCAGCCGTCCTTGACGAGGACATCATTTTCCCTGAGGTCAGCCCAGTAGTCCAGGTAGTCATAGTCATCGTCCTGCCCGAAGTAATGAACGGTGGCGATGAGGAAGGAGAGGCCAGGGGAAGAGGAGGCAGGGTTCTCCACCACCAGCTTGCCCCTCCATTGGGGCGCCGTCAGCTCCTCCAGGGTTACGGGGGGCGCCATTCCGGTCTCTTCCAGGTACGCCTTGTCATAGTTGAGGTTGACGTAGGCGTAGTCGATGGGCGTGACGTGGTTGGTCTCGTCCAGGATGAGATGATCCGGGACCACGCTGAGGTTGTCGGACTCGTAGGGGTCGAAGATCTCCTCGTCCAAGGCGCGGCCCAGATAGGTGTTGTCTATGCCGTATAGGAGGTCGGCAGAGGGGTTGCCCTTCTCGAGGATGGCTCGAACGAGGGCTTGGCCCGCGTCTCCGGCCTCCTGGATGACGACGGTGGCGTCGTTGGCCGCCTCGAACTCCGCGATGACGTCCTCGCCGATGTCGAAGCTGTCATGGGTCATGATGACCAACTCGCGGTCCTCGTCCTGGTTGCCGCACGCAGCCAAGAGCAGAAGAGCGAACAGGACAAGGACAATTGCGCCGGATTTGGCTGCCATGGGGCATCTCCTTTACCCTGCCCAGGGGGCCCACCCCTCCGTGAAAAACAGAGGAGCCGCTCCTGACTGGAGCGGCTCGCAAAGCGTTGTTAAGGGCTGCGTCCCTCCGCTGGCATTACCCAGATCAGGTTTTAGGGTCGTCCCAACATTGTTGGAACCTCTCAGCCTGGCTGCCCAAGCTCCCCCCTAGCACGTATTAAATTATGGTATGAGTGTAGCACAAGATTGCTCCGTTCACCATGTCGTATCTCCTTGTGCGGCGTGTCGCTTCCTGTGTCTGCAATGGGTGCGGGCTCCCGCGCTGGTGCGTTGGAATGCCCGCGCAGGCTCCCTGAGGCAGGGGGCCTGCGCGGATGCATAGCGTATCGCCGCCGCGTTCGCCGGAAGCGGAGCGCTACTCCTGTCCGCGCTGACGGTACTGTACCGCCTCGGCCAGATGCGCCATTCCTATGATGTCCTCTCCGGCCAGATCAGCGATCGTGCGCGCCAGTTTGAGCGTGCGGTGGAACGCGCGTGCGGAGAAGTGCAGACGCTCCATAGCCGCTTTCGCGAGCCCCTCCGCTGGCTGATCCAGGCGGCAGTACGTCCAGACGTCCGCCGGACGCATCTCCGCGTTCGTCTGAGCGCAACGGTCGCGGAACCGCTCCTGTTGAATCCGGCGCGCCTGGCAGACCCGCTCGCGGATGCTGGCAGACGATTCGCCCGTCGCCTCACCCACCAGTTTGCCGTACTCGACGCTTGGGACGTCTATGAAGATATCCATGCGGTCTATCAGCGGGCCGGATATACGCTTCTGGTAGCGACTGATGAGCGACGCGCTACAGGTGCACGGCTTCCTTGGGTCGCCATAGTTGCCGCAGAAGCACGGATTCATCGCGCCCACGAGCATGAAGCTCGCGGGGTACGTTACCGTGCCGTTCGCCCTGCTGATGGTGACCGTCTTATCTTCGATCGGCTGCCGCAGCACGTCCAGAACGCTGTGGCCGAACTCCGGCAGTTCGTCGAGGAAAAGGACTCCACGATGGCTGAGCGACACCTCCCCTGGCTTGGGGATCCTGCCGCCGCCTACCAGTCCGGCCTGCGAGATGGTGTGGTGCGGCGAGCGGAATGGACGCACCGAGACGAGCGGCGTATCCGAGGGCAGCATCCCCGCGACACTGTATACCTTTGTCGCCTCCAACGCCTCTGAAGAAGTGAGTGGCGGCAGGATGGACGCCATGGCGCGGGCCAGCAACGTCTTGCCGCTGCCGGGAGGGCCGGTCATCAGCAGGTTATGGCCTCCCGCCGACGCGACCTCAACCGCACGCTTGGCCTGATCCTGACCTCGCACGTCGGCCATGTCCACCGAGTACTCAGTCGGCCCGAGGCGGTACCTCTCCGGGGCCGTAACGTGTATCTCCATGGGCGCATCGCCACGGATATGATCGACCAGTTCGCGCAGCGAGTCCGCGCCCAGGATGTCGATGCCCTCCACCAGCGTAGCCTCATCCGCGTCCGCTTGCGGAACCACAGCCATCTTCAAGCCTCGATCCCGCGCCAGCCCGACCATCGGCAGGATGCCGTCCGTATGCCTCACTTGTCCTTCGAGGGAGAGCTCCCCGATGAGCGCTGCGTCCCACAGGTCGACGTCGATCTGCCCACTGCTCGCAAGGATGCCAACCGCGATAGGCAGATCGTACGAGGGTCCTGCCTTGCGGATGTCCGCCGGGGCAAGGTTCACCGTGATGCGCCGCATCGGAAACTCGTACCCTGAGTTGCGTATCGCCGACCTCACACGCTCGCGCGCCTCCTGCACTGCCGTGTCCGGCAGGCCAACCACCACGAAATGCGGCAGTCCGGGAGCCACGTCCACCTCGACCTCGATGATGTGTCCGTCCAAGCCTACGAGTGCACAGGTTCTTACCTTCGTTAGCACAAACCACCTCTTCTCCTGTTGAGTTCTCTATCTGTTGACCACTTCCGTAGTGGTCGGATACCTTCACATCGCCCGGACGTAACCCGGAGGTACGCAGAGCCATGAGCAGAGCCTCCATCGCCCCCTACAACCCTGAGCCTCTCCAACGCCTGCTCCAGCGCGCCGCCGAACGATGGCCTGCCAAGACCGCCATCATCGACGGTGACCGCCGGTTCACATTCGCCGAGCTCCACGCATACTCGGACAAACTTGCCTCCGCCCTTGCGGCTATGGGCATAGGCAAGGGCGACATCGTGGGGGTGCTCGCCCCCAACTGCGCCGAATTCGAAATCTCCTTCTTCGGCATCCTCAAAGCTGGCGCAACCGTCACGACCATCAACTCCGGTTATCGCGAACGCGAGATCTCCTACCAGCTGAACGCGTCGGAGGCGCAAGCGCTGATCGTTCACGGCTCGCTGGCCGATGCCGCCAACGCAGCGCTTCCCGACGCGAAGGAGATTAAGCGCCAGATCGTTATCACGGAAGGGGCAGATGTCGCACATTCGTTCTGGTCCCTCATCGAGGCGCAGGACGGCGCTCCCCGCGTGCCGGACATCGACCCGAGCGAGGAGCTGGCAGCCCTGCCCTTCTCCTCCGGAACGACCGGATTGCAGAAGGGCGTCATGCTTACGCATGCCAACCTGCACGCCAACGTTCGCCAATACCTCGAACGCCCCGGCGAGGTGAGCGTCATCCAGCACGATGACGTCGTGCTCGTCCATCTGCCGCTCTTCCACATCTACGGCATGACCGTCCTCCAGCTGAACGCCATCGCTGCGGGCGCAACGCAGGTGATGATGGGGCGTTTCGATATGGAACTGCTGCTCTCGCTCATCGCGCAGCACCGCATCTCCGCGCTGTTCACTGTGCCGCCGGTCTCTCTGGGTCTATCCCTGACCCCGCTGCTCGACGGATACGACGTCTCCTCGCTGAGGTTCGTCCTCTGCGGTGCAGCGCCCCTCTCGGCTGAGCTGCAAGTGCGTGTGCAGCAGCGTCTGGGTTGTCCGGTCATTCAAGGCTATGGCCTCACGGAAACCTCCCCGGTAACCAACGCAGACTACGTCGGCGAACGGGCGAAGCCCGGAACCATCGGCCCTCCCCTCCCTGACACGGAAGAGCGCATCGTCAATCTCGAAACCGGCACGCACGATGTCCCCGCCGGGGAGCTTGGCGAACTGCTGGTCCGAGGCCCGCAGGTGATGAAGGGCTACTTCCGGCAGCCCGAGGCGACGGCAGAAACGATCGACGCTGACGGCTGGCTGCGCACCGGCGATATCGCGCGCATGGACGAGGATGGCTACGTATCAGTCGTCGACCGCAAGAAGGAGCTCATCAAATACAAAGGCTTCCAGGTGGCGCCTGCCGAATTGGAGGGCATCCTTCTGGAACACCCCGGAGTAGCGGACGCGGCGGTCATCCCCAAGGCCGACGCTGAAGCCGGTGAGGTTCCCAAGGCGTTCGTTGTGCGGAAGCCCAACGCCGAGCCCACCGCTGATGAGTTGACCGCGTTCGTCGCAGAGCGTGTCGCAACGTTCAAGCAGGTGCGCGAGGTGGAGTTCACGGACGCAATCCCCAAGAACGCGTCCGGCAAACTCTTGCGCCGCGTGCTCATAGAGCAGGAGCGCACGAAGCGTGAGGAGGGCAACCCTTGGCCTACGATGAACGTCTGATGGAGCGCGCGCTCGACATCCTCGGCGCGGAGCCGGCTCGGCGACTAGCTGTAGTTCCCAGGGACGTTGTTTACAGGCGCGAGGCGGGAGTAGCCCCGCCGATGCCGCCGTGTGGACGCCGGTGATTGTAATACGCGAGGAACCCAGGCAGCACGTTGAGCCGTTCATCATTGGAGTAGTACGGTCGCTGGTAGGCCCACTCGGCCTGCATGATCTTGTTGAACGCCTCCGCCTTGCCGTTGGTCTGAGGCCGGAAAGGCCGCGTGCGCTTCAACCGTATATTCCTGGCCGCCGCCGTGTCGGTGAAGATGCGGCTCACGTAGCAGGCGCCGTTGTCGGTCAGGATGCGCTCGACGGCGATGCTCTGGCGCTCGAAGTGGGCAAGTGCCCGGACAAGGAAGGCGGCGGCAGTCGGGCCGCGTTCGTCCGGCAGGGCCTCGACGTAGGCATAGCGGGAGTGGTCATCCACGGCCACGTGGAGGAAGTCGAAACCGAGGCGGGGGCCGCGCTGAGGACCACTGTGGGTCTCCGCGAAGCCGGGCAGGATGCGCTTGCCGCCACCCTGCGGAATGCGGCCGAGTTTCTTGATGTCGAGGTGGACCAGCGCGCCCGGGCGGGCATGCTCGTAGCGAACGATCTCCCGGGTGGTGCGATGGAGCCACGCGAGGCGGTGGAGTCCGGCGCGGCGCAGGACAGCGTAGACGGTGGAGCGGGCGATGCCCAACCGCCACCCGATGCGGTGCGGCCCCCAGGCAAGCATGCGTCGTGCAGTGCAGATGGCTGCTTCCTGCAGCTGACCGGTTTGGCGGGGGCTGCGCAGGGGACGGCTGGAGCGGTCGAGGAGCGCGTCTGGCCCACCTTCACGGAACCGCCGCACCCACTTGGTGACGGTCGCGCGGGAGACGCGGAACAAGCGGGCTACTTCGGCTTGGGGCCAGCCGGACAACACCTGTTCGACCAACTCGGCGCGGGTCACGGGGGTCAAGCGTGCGTTACGATGTGCCATGAGGGGCCTCCTGTTACTGCTGGGTTTCGTTCACACAACAGCAACAGCGAGGCCCCTGCACCTGTCAACAACCTCTATGGGAACTACACCTAGGTGTAGACCATCGAGGAAGAGCTTGAGGAGGTCAAGCGGCGGCTGAGCCGCATCTGGCAGGTCATCGAGACCACCGACATCGAGATGGCCGATGCCTCCGAGCGCATCAAGGAGCACCGGGACCGCAAGGAGAAGCTGGAGGTCGCCGCAGAGGAGGCGAGAAAGCTGCTCTCGGACCGGCGGCAGTTCCTGGACAGCGCCGACACCATCGCCACCTTCGCCGAGGACATGAACGAGTTCCTCAAGACCAGCGAGCTGACTCAGACCAGGCGTTCGTCTACTCCTTCGTCAAGGAGATCGAGGTCAAGCCCGGGCAAGGCCGCCATCGTCTACTCCATACCCACGCCGGAGGACTCTCCCATAGGTGGAGCGGACGCCGCAGAGATAGCCCTAAACGGGCGAGTTCGCAGTTCGGTACGTCATGGTGGACCTAAGGGGACTGTAGACAGTACTACCAGGTGGCGGACGGGAATCTCGATTCCAGGTTCCCTGGGAACTACAGCTAGTCCCTCGTCCCGTCCTCCGTTCCCACCTGTCGAGTCTTGCCGTACCACCAGGCGCCCTTGTAGGTCTCGCTCCCCAGCATGCGGTGGAGGTGTGACTCGTACCACCGTCCCCCGTTCCTGCCCGTCGGGACATTTTTGCTGGCCACTTAGGGAGGACGCTTATCTGGCCATTAACACCACATAGCCCAATTCTCTCCGCCCTTGACACCAGCCGCGTCCCCCGTGGGGCAGGGGGCTGCTAAACCGACCTCGGCGGCGTCCGCACGGAGGAGTTCTGTGAGGTCATCCCCTTCTTCCCTGGAGATCGCCGCCCTGAACCGCGAGCTTTTGGCCTGGGAGGCGCCTGCAACACCGTCCGGCCGCACCAAGCCCTCGGCTATCTCACTCCCGCCCAGTTCCTCACCCGATGGACAGCTTAGCGAAAGGAGGCCGAGTGTCACTAATGTACCGAACGAGTACAGCGCCTTTTACCACGAGGCGGAATCTGCTACTCTTGAAGTCTGCTACTCTTGAAGAGTAAATGTACCTGTAAGGTCGAGCAGCGTTCTCTTCCTCTAGGCTTCCACGTCAAGAGCAGGAGAGGCGCACTCTTTGCATTCAACGCTGAGAGGCCGAGGAGTAATCGGTGGCAAACGTTTGGAAAGGCGAGCCCTTTGGGCTGTACCGTCCCGAGTTCGAGCACAGCGCCTGTGGAGTAGGCGTCGTGGCGAACGTCCGCGGCGTGAAGTCCAATGAGGTCGTTCGGGACGGGCTCGAGGTGCTTACCAACCTCGCGCACCGCGGCGCGGCGGGTAGCGACCCCGAAACCGGCGACGGCGCCGGGATGCTGCTCCAGATGCCGCACGACTTCCTGCGCCGCGAAACGGCGAAGCTGGGGATCGACCTTCCGGGACCCGGCGGCTACGCGGCCGGCGTCGTGTTTCTGCCGCAAGACAGCGCAGAGCGCGAGGCGTGCGAGGCAATCGTCGTGCGCGCCACTGAACAGGAGGGGCAGCGGTTCCTCGGCTGGCGCGACGTTCCCGTGGACCCGTCTGTCATCGGCTACGTCGCCCGGGAGTGTCAGCCGGTGATTCGCCAGTTATTCATCGGTATGGGCCCCGGGTCGGACTCCGCGGCGTTCGAGCGCAAGCTGTTCGTCATTCGCAAGGTAGCTGAGCGCGAAGTCCTCGACGCGGGGCTTTCCGGCGGAGGCGAGTTCTACGTCTGCAGCCTGTCCTCGAAGCTGGTTGTCTACAAAGGCTTGCTCATGGGCACCCAGCTCGGGGGCTTCTACAAGGACCTGGCTGACCCGCTCGTGGCGAGTTCATTCGCGCTTGTGCACTCGCGCTTCAGCACCAACACCCTGGGCTCATGGAAGCTGGCGCACCCCTACCGCTACATCGTCCACAACGGCGAGATCAACACGCTGCGGGGCAACATCAACTGGATGGTGGCGCGCCAGAACGCCATGGCCTCGCCGGAATTCGGCGACGATCTTGACAAGCTGTTCCCCATCATCTGGCCGGGCCAGAGCGACACCGCGTGCATCGACAACGCCTACGAGCTCATGCTGCACACTGGGCGCCCGTTGCACCACACGATGATGGCGCTGATCCCAGAGGCCACCGGTCCGAAGGTCCAGATGTCACAGGACAAACGCGACTTCTACGACTACCACGCCTGCCTCGTCGAGCCCTGGGATGGCCCGGCCCTCATCGCCTTCACCGACGGAGACCGCGTTGGCGCGGTGCTCGACCGCAACGGACTGCGTCCCTTCCGTTACCTCGTCACGACCGACGACACGTTGGTCATGGCCTCGGAGGTGGGCGTTCTCGACATCCCGCCTGAGAAGGTGCTGTTCAAGGAACGCATTCACCCCGGACGGATGTTCCTGATGGACCCGGAGCGCGGCGGCATCGTCGACGACGCCACGATTAAGTCGGAGTTGTCGGCGCGACAGCCCTACGGCGAGTGGCTGCGGGACAACTTGGTGCACTTGGACGCGCTTCTGGACCCCGAGCCCGGCCGCAACGGTCGCCATGAGCTCAACGAGGAGTCGTTGGTCGACCTGCAGCAGGCGTTCGGGTATACACAAGAGGATCTCCGCATCCTGCTGGAGCCGATGGCGGTCAACGGCGCGGAGCCCACCGGCTCCATGGGCAACGACGCCCCCTTGGCCGTACTCTCCGATCGCCCGCAGCTCCTGTTCACCTACTTCAAGCAGCTGTTCGCCCAGGTGAGCAACCCGCCGCTCGACGCGATCCGCGAGGAGCTCGTGACGTCGCTCAGCATCAACCTCGGCGCTCAGCGCAATCTGTTCGAGGAGACGCCCCTTCACGCTCGTCAACTCCGGCTGCCCAGCCCTGTCCTCACGGAGCGAGACCTCGAGAAGATCAAGGCGGTCGACCGGCCCGGCATCAAGGCGGCGACGCTGTCGCTCCTCTTTCCGGCCGACGAAGGGCCGGGCGCGATGGACCGCGCGATGGACGCTCTGCGCCGCAGCGCGTCGGAGGCTATCGAAGCTGGCTGTACGATCCTCGTCCTCTCCGACCGGGGCGTGGGTCCGCATCACGCGGCTATCCCCAGCCTGCTGGCGACCGCTGGCGTGCATCACCACCTCATTCGCGAGGGCGAGCGCACGAAAGTGGGAATCGTCGTAGAGAGCGCTGAGCCGCGCGAGGTGGCCCACTTGGCCTTGCTGATTGGCTATGGCGCGGGGGCGGTCTGCCCGTATCTCACGTTGGAGACACTGGAGCATATGCGCCGTCAGGGCCTCTTCCCTGAGGGGATGGACGCGGCGGAGGCGGCGTACAACTACATCAAGGCGACAAGCAAGGGTCTGCTGAAGGTGATCTCCAAGATGGGGATTTCCACGATACACAGCTACCACGGGGCTCAGATTTTCGAGGCGGTCGGGCTGAGCCAACGGCTGGTCAACGAGTACTTCACGTGGACGGCTTCACGGATCGGCGGCATCGACACCGACGCCATCGAGGCGGATGTGCTGGCCCGCCACGCGCGCGCCTTCCCCAAGGTCGCGATCGACGCGGCGCTCGACCTGGACCCCGGCGGGTTCTACTACTGGCGCCGCGACGGGGAATACCACATGTGGAACCCGGACACCATCACGAAGCTGCAATACGCCAGCAGGACCAACGACGCCCGCGCGTACCGCGATTTCGCGGAGCTCGCCAACGGCTACGAGCGCCGCCTCTGCACACTGCGCGGCTTGCTCGATTTCAAGACCCTGGCCCAGCCCATTCCGATTCACGAGGTCGAGCCCGCCGTCGAAATCGTCAAGCGGTTCGCGACGGGCGCAATCTCCCTCGGCTCCATCAGCCGAGAGGCGCACGAATCGCTGGCAATCGCGATGAACCGCATAGGCGCGCGCAGCAACAGCGGCGAGGGAGGCGAGGACTATCGCCGCTACACCCCCGACTCGAACGGAGACCGACGGCACAGCGCCATCAAACAGGTGGCGTCGGGCCGGTTCGGCGTCACGACGAACTACCTGGTCAACGCGTCCGACCTGCAGATCAAGATCGCGCAGGGGGCCAAGCCGGGCGAGGGTGGACAGTTGCCGGGCCACAAGGTGGACGAGTACATCGGCTGGATACGCAACTCCACGCCGGGTGTAGAGCTGATCTCGCCTCCACCCCACCACGACATCTACTCCATCGAGGACTTGGCGCAGCTGATTCACGACTTGAAGAACGCCAACCCGCGCGCCCGCATCCACGTGAAGCTGGTGGCCGAAGTTGGCGTCGGAACCATCGCCGCGGGAGTATCGAAGGCGCACGGAGACGTCGTGCTCATCAGCGGCGATACGGGAGGCACCGGGGCATCGCCCGAGTCGTCGATCAAACATGCCGGGTTGCCGTGGGAGCTTGGCATCGCCGAGACGCAGCAGGTGCTCGTCCAGAACAACCTCCGCGGCCGAATCGTGGTGCAGACCGACGGCCAGATTAAGACGGGCCGCGACATCGCGATCGCCTGTCTCCTCGGGGCCGACGAATTCGGCATCGCGACCGCCTCCCTGGTGACGCAGGGCTGCATCATGTTGCGCAAGTGTCACCTCAACACCTGCTCGGTAGGCGTCGCGACGCAGGACCCGGAGCTGCGGAAGCGGTTCGCGGGCCAACCCGAGCACCTCATCAACTACTTCTTCTTCGTGGCGGAGGATCTGCGCGAGATCATGGCCCAGCTCGGGTTCCGCACGGTCAACGAGATGGTGGGCCGAGTCGACAAGCTCGAGACCAGCTCCGTCATCGACCATTGGCGGAAGACGAAGGGCATCGACCTGACCGACCTGCTCGCGAAGCCCGAGGCGCCGGACTCCGTCGCCCGTTACCACTGCGAGGACCAGGACCACGGCCTCGAGCGGGCGCTCGACCACGAACTGATTGCGCATTCGCAACGGGCGCTCTCGCACTGCGAGCCGGTCACCTTCGAGTCGCCGATTCGCAACGCCAACCGGACCGTCGGCACGATGCTCAGCGGCGAGATAGCCCAGCGCTACGGCGAGGACGGGTTGCCCGACGATACGATTAACGTCACGTTCACCGGCTCCGCGGGCCAGAGCTTCGGGGCGTTCCTCGCCAAGGGCATCGCGTTCACGCTGGAGGGCGACTCCAACGACTATTTCGGCAAGGGCGTCTCCGGCGGGCGGCTGGTAGTGGCCCCTCCCCGGCAGTCGACGTTTGTGGCCGAGGAGAACATCATCGTTGGCAACGTGGCCCTCTACGGCGCCACCGGCGGCGAGGTGTTCATCCGCGGCCTAGCGGGCGAACGCTTCGGTGTCCGCAACAGCGGCGCGCACGCCGTCATCGATGGCGTGGGCGACCACGGCTGCGAGTACATGACCAACGGGCGCGTGATAGTGCTGGGCCCAACAGGGCGGAACTTCGCCGCCGGGATGAGCGGCGGCATCGCGTATGTCCTCGACGAGGCGGGCGACTTCGACATGCGCTGCAACCAGGAGCTCGTGGACCTCGAGCCGGTGGTCGAGCCAGAGGACATCGAGGAGCTCCGCGCGATGGTCCAAAAGCACCGCAAGTACACGGGCAGCGCCAACGCGGCGCGCGTCTTGGACGACTGGGACGCATTCCTGACGAAGTTCGTCAAGGTCTACCCGAGGGACTACCGTCGCGTGATCGAAGCGGGCAAGCAAGCGGCGCTCCAAGCGGTCGGCAGTGGGTAAGGCGACCGGATTCCTAGAATTCGAGCGCGAGCCCCCTGAGCGCCGGCCCGCCGGAGAGCGAACGAAGGACTACCGCGAGGTCTACGAGGCGTGGTCCGAGGACAAGTCTCGGGTTCAGGCCGCGCGCTGCATGAACTGTGCGCTTCCTTTCTGCCACAAGGGTTGTCCACTGGGCAATCTCATCCCCGACTGGAACGACCTGGTGTACAAGGGGCGTTGGCAGGACGCGCTGGCGGCGCTGCACGCAACCAACAACTTTCCCGAGTTCACGGGCCGGATATGCCCCGCGCCCTGCGAGGCCTCCTGCGTGCTCTCCATCAACGAGGAGCCCGTCACGATTGAGTACATCGAGAAGGCCATCGTGGACCGCGGCTTCGACGAGGGATGGATGGCGCCGCATCCGCCCGAGAAGCGGACCGGCAAGCGCGTCGCCGTCGTTGGATCCGGTCCTGCCGGCCTAGCCGCCGCCGTCCAGCTGAACCGGGCCGGGCATCTGGTCACGGTTTTCGAGCGTGACGAGTACGTGGGCGGGCTGCTCACGCTCGGCATCCCCGACTTCAAGCTGGACAAGAGCGTTGTCAATCGACGCGTCGAACTGATGGCCGCGGAGGGAATCGAATTCCGCACGAGTTGCAACGTCGGCGTGGACGTTCCCGCGGACAACCTGCGGCGCGAGTACGACGCCGTTTGCCTGACCGGCGGCTCGACGATTGCTCGTCGGCTGAATGTCCCGGGCGAGGAGCTCGAGGGCGTACACCCGGCAGTTGATTACCTTACGCAACAGAACAGGGTCAATCGTGGTCTGGAAGTGCCTCCCGAGCAGCGCATCACAGCCGGGGGCAAGCGGGTCATGATTCTGGGCGGCGGCGACACCGGCGCCGACTGCCTGGGGACCGCCCACCGCCAGGGTGCGGAGATGGTCGTGCAATGGGAGATCCTTCCGGAACCGCCCGCGTCGAGGTCGAAGAACAATCCGTGGCCCCTGTGGCCCCTCATCCTGCGCAGCTCCGCGGCCCACGAGGAAGGCGGCGTCCGCGACTACTCCATCCTCACGAAGCGTCTATCGGGCAGCAACGGTCGTGTCGAGCGGCTCCACGCAGCCCGCATCGAATGGGGTCCGCCGGATGAGACGGGCCGGCCCACGATGACCGAGACACCCGGCAGCGAGTTCGAGTTGGAAGCGTCGCTGGTGCTGCTCGCGTTGGGTTTCCTGCACCCCCAGCACGGGGGAATGCTGGAGCAGCTTGGCGTTGAGCTCGACGGACGAGGCAACGTCAAGACAGACGTGTCCAAGATGACCAGCGTGCCCGGAGTGTTCGCCGCAGGAGACATGGCGCGAGGCCAGTCGCTCGTCGTGTGGGCAATCGCAGAGGGGCGGCAGGCCGCCCACGGCATCGACGCCTACCTCATGGGGGCCACGGCGCTCCCGTCCGTGGACCTACGCAGCTGGGCGTAGCTGCGCCTGTCGGCCGTGCCCAAGAGGATGAAGGACAAGCGTTTCGCCCACAACGTGCGCCACGACTTCCTCTCTCGTGGCGCTAAGGCATTGGGGCTGAACCTAAACATCGAGAACGTGGCGGGGTCCTTCAAGCTGCTGGCCGCGGAGCAGGGGCTCCAAGCGTAGACCTGCTCCTCGCAGGTCTCGTCGCCTGGTGAGCGATTAGGGTCCAGCGCTTCAACGTGCGCCCGGTCGGGTAGTTCCGCCAGGAAGAGGACGAGCAGCTTGTTCGCTTCGGCTCCAGCTTCCGCGAAGGGGTTGGCCTGCACGATCTCCTGGAGCTCGCGGGCCGTGCGGGCGACCACTGGAACGCGATAGCCGAAGCGGCTCAAGATTGACGCACTGATCAGGGACGGGATGTCTTCTGCCAGCACCGGATCGGCTCGAAATAGAACGTTCCCACTCTGGATGTAAGGTCCGGACATCGTCGCACCCTGCCTCCTGGAACACTGCGGCGAGATCCTTCATCGGCAGTTTGTTCTTACCGCCGACGTTAATTCCGCGGAGCAACTTCACCGGGGGAACCGAAGGATCGATGATTCCAATCCGGGCTCTATTCTTTGACCTGGATGGAACCCTGCTCGACGACAGTATTGCCTGGGCGGGGGAATTTAGGCCGAGAACCGGCACCCGCAAGACAGCCACATCTCTAAGACAGTTCTGTCTACCGTCAAAGTAGGCCCATCATATGGGGCTTATAGGACCGCTCATGTGTGAGCGCCCCTATAGGGTCAAACCGGATCGTCGGTGGGCCAAGCGTACTGTACTGCGAACTTTTCTGTGGGAGGTCCCGTTGGAGTAGCCCTACTCCGGGGGGCTGAATAAGGTGAACTCATTCCCCTCCGTGTCCGCTAGGTGTAGTTCCCATAGAGGTTGTTGACAAGTGAGAGGCCCCGCTGTTGCTGTTGTGTGAACGAAACCCAGCAGTAACAGGAGGCCCCTCATGACCCATCGTAACGCACGCTTGACCCCCGTGACCCGCGCCGAGTTGGTCGAACAGGTGTTGTCCGGCTGGCCCCAAGCCGAAGTAGCCCGCTTGTTCCGCGTCTCCCGCGCGACCGTCACCAAGTGGGTGCGGCGGTTCCGTGAAGGTGGGCCAGACGCGCTCCTCGACCGCTCCAGCCGTCCCCTGCGCAGCCCCCGCCAAACCGATCAGCTGCAGGAAGCAGCCATCTGCACTGCACGACGCATGCTTGCCTGGGGGCCGCACCGCATCGGGTGGAGGTTGGGCATCGCCCCCTCCACCGTCTACGCCGTCCTGCGCCGCGCCGGACTCCATCGCCTCGCGTGGCTCCATCGCACCACCCGGGAGATCGTTCGCTACGAGCATGCCCGCCCGGGCGCGCTGGTTCACCTCGACATCAAGAAACTCGGCCGCATCCCACAGGGTGGCGGCAAGCGCATCCTGCCCGGCTTCGCGGAGACCCACAGTGGTCCTCAGCGCGGCCCCCGCCTCGGTTTCGACTTCCTCCACGTGGCCGTGGATGACCACTCCCGCTATGCCTACGTCGAGGCCCTGCCGGACGAACGCGGCCCGACTGCTGCCGCCTTCCTTGTCCGGCATTGGCGGGGCTACTCCCGCCTCGCGCCTGTCAACAACGTCCTTGGGAACTACACCTAGATGAAGACGTGCACGCCATCCTCACCGACCCCCGCGACACCGCCAAGCTCTACATATCCAGCGACGGCGAGGGGCTACGCCCCGGCGCTTTGCCGGACCGCAGCCTCTATCGGAGCCTCGACCGAGGCGAGAGTTGGCTGCCTATCGCCCTGGAGTTCCAGAACGAGTACTCCGTCTCCTTCGCCTACGACCCGTCTGACCCGCCCGTCATGTACTCGGTGGTGGCGAACGGCAACCCCGGCCAGTGGCGCGCCCGCGAGTCCGGCGCGGAGGCTACACTCATACGCTCTCGCGACGCGGGCGAGACCTGGCATGAGTTGGACGCGGGCGAAGAGGTGGTGCGCGGCTTCCCGGAGGCGATAGCAGTCGGCCCCGAGGTCCCCGGTCGTGTCTTTCCTCGCCACGCGCTCAGGCCGCCTCTTCACGAGCGGCGACAGCGGCAATACCTGGGCCGACCTCGGCGTCACAACTCCGGACGTCGCCAACATGAAAGCCGCCCAAGTCGAGGCCGGCGGCGTTACGGCATCCTCTACAGGCAGCCCTCAGGGCCGAAGATAAGGGTAGCGGTCCGCCGGAACGGACTTGAAGGCCAACTAACCTCTACCTATGATGTAGACTGATCATGTGAGTAGCTTGCTAAGGAGTGCGAACATGCTGAGCGCCACGGACAACGAACTGCTGACGCGAGTCGGGGCGCGCACCCCGATGGGGAATCTGCTCCGCGAGTACTGGATACCCTTCCTCTTCTCTTGGGAGGTCGAGTCCAACGGCTCGCCGGAACGGGTCCGGTTGTTGGGCGAGGATCTCTTGGCGATACGCGACTCCTCTGGCAAACCGGGACTGATTGCCGAGCGGTGCCCGCACCGTGGTGCATCGCTCTACTTCGGCCGGAACGAGAAGGACGGACTCCGGTGCATCTACCACGGATGGAAGTTCGACGTGGCAGGCAGATGCGTCGACATGCCGAGTGAGCCGCCGGACAGCAACTTCCAGTGGAAGGTGCGCACGGTGTCGTATCCGGTGGTTGAACGAGCGGGCATGATCTGGGCGTACATGGGGTCGAAAGACGAACCCCCTCCACTACCGGCCTTAGAGTGGCTGGGTCTGCCGGAGGATCACATCGTCGCGTCCAAGCGGGTGCAGTACTCGAACTGGGTACAGGGGATGGAAGGGGATCTCGACCAGAGCCACGTCTCCTTCGTGCACTCGCGGCTCCGTCTGGACCCACTGTCCCCACGGGCAGGGGTGGATGCCATCCGGCACTACGACACCCACCCCCGTTTCCAGGTGGTGGAAACCGATTACGGGGTCTGCATCGGCTCCGGACGCGAAACACCCGACGGCGAACGCTACTGGCGCATCAGCCAGCACCTGATGCCCTTCCACACCATGACCGGGCCTTACGGCGACAACCCGACACGGAACTGGCGCGCGTGGGTACCCATCGACGATGAGAACGTTTTCGTCATCGGAGTGACGTTCCACCCGACGAGGCCCTTCACTGGAGAGCAGCGCGAGAACCTGCTCACCAAGGCCGGAGTCTGGAACATATCGCCGGAGAACCGCGCCCCCGTCTCCAGCGCGCCGTTCGGGCGCTGGCGTCCCGCACTCTCCATCGAAAACGACTTCCACCAGGACAGGGAGATGCAGAAGTTCGAGACCTTCTCCGGTATCGCCGAGTTCTGGGCGCAGGACGCTGCTCCGCAGCTCAGCATGGGGAAGATATTCGACCGTACGCAAGAGCATCTCGGCACGTCGGATCTCGGCATCATCTCGATGCGCAGGCGTCTCATCCGTACCGCCAAGGCGTTCGCCGAGACGGGAGAGACTCCCAGCGAGGTGATCGAACCGGAGGTCTACGCGATCAGATCGGACGCGGTGCTGATCCCTGCCGAAGGACCCTGGTTCGACTACACGACCGAGCGGCGCAAGGTTGCCGCTGGTAACCCGAACTGCCCGGCGTAGCGATCCCGGCACGGAGGCGCAATGGACGGACCTGAACTCCGGTTCGGCGTGATTGGGCTGGGGCGCGCTGGCAGCGGGATGCTGTCCGCGCTGGCGAAGCACCCCAGCATCAGAGTAACGACTGCGGCTGACCTGCATAAGCAGCACCGTGACCGGTTCGAGGCGGACTTCGGCGGTGAGACGTTCTCCGATGCCGAGGACCTCTGCAAGAGTGCGCATGTGGACGCCGTCTATATCGCGACGCCCCATGAAATGCACGTTCAACACTTGCAGGCCGCCGCCGCGAACGGGAAACACGCAATCGTTGAGAAGCCGATGGCCCTGACGCTGGCGGACTGCGAGACGATGACCGTCGCCGCAGAGCAGGCCGGAGTCATTCTCGTTGTAGGTCACACGGCCAGCTTCAACCCTATCGTGCAGAAGATGCGGAGGCTCGTCGTCGAGGGCGAGTTTGGGCGTCTGGGCTTCATCACGGCGACTGCCTACACCGACTTCCTCTACCGTCCGCGCCGTCCCGAAGAACTAATCACGGCACTGGGCGGCGGCATCATGTACAACCAGGTGCCGCACCAGGTGGACGCCGCGCGATTCATCGCGGGCGGCATGGCCCGAAGCGTGCGTGCGGCGGTGTTCGATCTTGACCATGAGCGGCATACCGAGGGCAGCTATACGGCGTTCCTTGACTTCGAGAATGGCGCGGTGGCCACGCTGTCCTACAGCGGATACGACCACTTCGATTCCTCCGAATTGGCCGGCAGGAGTGCTCAGGGAGAGTCCGAGCGGTACGGAAGGACGCGCAGGGCGCTCCGCGCAGCACAGTCTCCTGAGGAGGAGACGTCCATGCGCATCAACACGGGCTACGGCGGAGAGCGGCCTGTAGCACAAGCGCGCGCCGCTCAGGGCACGCCGTCACTGCTCCAAGGCGAACTCGGCTTCTTCCTTGTCACGTGCGCGGGAGCCGACCTCCGGATGCTTCCGGATGGGGTGGGGGCGTACACGACCGACGGGTTCAGGCTGATCGAGCCCGATCCATGGCGGGGCGTGCAGGGCCGCGGCGCAGTGATCGACGAGTTGTACTTCGCGGTCACCAAAGGCCGTCCCCTCGTCCATCACGGTCGCTGGGCGAAGGCGACCATGGAGGTCTGCCTGGCGATGCTGGAGTCGTCGCAGACCCGACGTGAAGTCATGCTCCAGCACCAGACGCCGACTGTGGACGAGCATTGAGCCTGCAGCCAGGCTGCAGTAGAGCGCTGCTTGAAAGCACCTTTCCGATAGCAATCCTTCATCCGCTGGAATATGATGTGCGTGCTTCGCTGTTTACAGTGCCCCGTATGAAGGATGTGGTGCACCCAGCTAGGAGGTTGCCATGCTGACGAGAGAAGATAACGAACTGATGTGCCGCGTCGGAGCGGGTACTCCAACAGGTGACTTGATCCGGCACTACTGGATCCCGGCGCTGATGTCGTCAGAGTTGCCTGAGCGCGACGGTCAGCCGTTGCGGGTGCGCCTCTTGAGTGAGGATCTCGTTGCGTACAGGGACACCGCAGGCAATATCGGCATCGTGGACGACCGCTGCCCGCACCGAGGCGCAGGCACGTTCTTCGGGCGCAACGAGGAGTACGGACTCCGGTGCGTCTACCACGGATGGAAGTTCGACACCACTGGGGCCTGTATAGACATGCCCAACGCACCAGAGGGTGAGGCCTTCAAAAACAAGGTTAGTATCAAAGCATACCCCTGCCAGGAGCGGAACGGCGTCATCTGGACCTACATGGGACCCCGAGAGACGATGCCTCCCTTGCCTGATTTCGAATGGAACCTCGTGCCGGTGGAGCACCGCCACATCGCCAAGCGTCTACAGATCAATAACTTCGTGCAGGCGCTGGAAGGCGACATAGACAACTCACACAACTCCTACCTGCACACCCGGTTCCCATTTCAGATGTCGCAACCCAGCGAGAAGACGATGGGCCCCTACTACAAGGACAGCGACCGCTGTCCCGTGTTCGAAGCGGTCGAAACGGATTACGGCGTGCTGGTCGGGTGCCACCGAAACGTAGACGAGGAGCACTACTACTGGCGAGTCAGCCAGTTCCTGCTGCCTTTCTACACCATGACCGGGCCGTACGGGAAAGACCCGAAGCGAGGCTTCCGTGCGTGGATACCGATCGACGACGAGCACACCATGGTCTTTGGCGCCACGTACCATCCCAACCGCCCGTTGACAGAGGATGAGCTCATCGACATGGAAAAGCGACCGGGGGTGTACAACATCGGAGAAGTGGGTTTCCTTCCCGAAGATCCCACCCTCCCGGGCAGCCAGTGGCGTCCGCGCCAGAACGTCATGAACGACTACTGGAATGACTACCGCGCACAGCAGACGGAGCGCTGGTGCGGCATCCCCGGTACGTGGGCGCAGGACTCCGGAATGCAGGAGACGATGGGCCCCATCTACGACAGGTCGAAGGAGCACCTGGTCTCGACGGACTCAGGGATCATCCACACGCGCTACCGCCTGCTGAACGCGGCAAGGGCACTCCGGGACACCGGCGAGTTGCCTCCAAGCGTGACCGACCCCACGCTGTTCGCGATTCGGTCTGCCGCGACCGTCCTGGAGAAGGAAGAAGACTGGGTAGAAGCGACCCGGCAGCACTGCATCGCCTTCCAACCGGTCAACTACGCGGGAGCCTGAGCTTCAACGGGAGCACATTGTTTGAGTGGGACCGGCTCCTCATCGGTGTGTCACGTCTGCGGGCACACCAACGAGGTAGGTGCACGTTACTGTGTTGCATGCCGGGGGCGCCTTTCGTCTCATCCTGCCTCCTCGCATGTCGCGCAATGGCGGGCGCGCGCGAAGCTCCGGCGAACGCTCGTCCGAGCAGCAGTGGCGAGCTTGGCGTTGCTCGCTGTGACGTGGGTCGCCATCGAGAACATCGGGCTCGCTCGCTTCGTTCCTGCCCCCGCGTCGGACCTGACGTCCGAGCTACAGGTCGACGACTGGCCGACCGAGGGCGGAAGCTCCCTCCGGGCTAACGCAGCCCCCGGGCCCCTCACGGCCCTGACAGGCGAAGTCGTCTGGACAGCAGACCTCGGCGCTCCACTGACAGGCGGTCCCGTTGTGATGGAAGGCAGCGTGTATGCAGGCGACACCAACGGCTGCGTGCACGCGTTCGCGGCCTCAGACGGCGCCCCTTTGTGGAACCGATGCCTCGGAACGCCCATCAGTTCAACACCTTCCGTCGCGGGCCATCTCATCTACGTTGGATTGTTGGACGGGCAGCTGACGGCGCTGAACCGAGGGAACGGGAGCATCGGCTGGATTTTCCAGACCGGCGGGCCGGTGCGGTCCTCTCCGGCTGTGGTCGATGGTGTGTTGTTCACAGGCTCCAGCGACCACCGGCTCTACGCACTCGATGCACTCGATGGCAAGGAGCGGTGGAGCTTCGCCACGGCAGGGCGCATCACTTACAGCCCTGCGGTGAATGAACACCTGGTAATCGTTGTTTCGCAGGATAATCTCATCCACTTCATCGACAAACGGACCGCGAAACGGTGGTTCGACTACAAAATACCCCTCGCCAGCGGCTCTGCCGCGGTCGCAGACGACTCGATATACGCCACCGATGCCCAAGGCACGATCCGGCGCGTGCACTGGGAGAACCATGAGTGGCCGTTGGAGAAAGCGATCCGCAACGTGTGCCAATGGATGTTTAGGTGGGGGATGCTGAATGAACTGCCCCCGGCAAAGGGCGTGGTCTGGGTGCGTCAGGAAACCGGCGAGAGCTTCTCCGAAGCTCCCGCAATTGACTCCAATCGAGTATATGTAAGCACAGTGGGAGGGAGGGTGTTCGCATACGACCGGCAGACAGGCGACAAGGTGTGGCGAGCAGACCTGCATGAATCGAGTGCGACTGCACCTGTTGTCCATGGGGGTCAGGTTGTAATTGGTACCAGTACCGGGCTCTTGGTAGCGCTCGAAGCCGCCACGGGCAGGCTGCAGTGGCGCATCAAGCCGGGAGCCGACGCGATCCGCGGCATCGCGGTTGGCGGCGAAGCACTCTATGCAACAGATGCGAACGGGATGCTAATCGGAATCCGCTGATTTTCATCAGTATCTTTTTCCGGCAGTTACATGTCTTGTTCTGATTATTGTGCGAAACAGTCACGTATGTCGTGCTATCTTCCGATTTAGTTGACAGGCCACACGGCCATTCCTAGAATGCGCTGGCCTGTTCGATGCCGGAGCATGCTCTTCGGGATCAACGCGAGAGGGAGGATTTCCGATGAGAATCGTGCCAGCCATCTGTATTCTGATGCTCACTTTTGCACTGCTTGCCACGGCATGCCAGGGCGAAGCGGGAGAGACAGGCTCCACGGGGCCCGCAGGCCCGCCAGGATCGGCAGGGGCTGCAGGGGCTGCAGGGTCGGTTGGCCCTGCTGGCGCCGATGGCGCTCAGGGTCCTCCAGGCGATCCTGCGCCCGTATCCGCCGCCGGCATCTCGCTAGATAAAGCCGCATACACCATCGGCTCCGAGCGAACCTTCACGGTCACCGGTTGGGGCTTCCAGCCCGGGGAAGCTGTCCTCATCATCTTCCACACCGACGCGTATGGCCCCGGCACAATAGCAGGCGTCGATGCGTCCGCATACGGGACGTTCGCGGTGACGCAAGCCGGGAGGTTCAGGATGGACCGCATCAGCTCCAGTCCCGGCACATACACCGTCACGGTGGAAGGCAGCCTGGGCTCCCTGGCGACCGCGCCCATCACCTTCGTTGCCCCCGCTCCGGCAGAGTAACTGGACGCAAATGGATCAGGGAGGATTCCAATGACCATCAGAATTCCTGCGCTCAAAGCACTGGCGCTTGTTACGAGCATCCTCGCTCTAACCATGGCGCTGGCCGCTTGCACATCAGACGACCCTGATCCGACCCCGACCCCGACCCCGACCCCGGCTCCGGAGTCGCAGGCGCCTCAGTCGACCGCCGCGCCGTCTGACGGCGAAGCCATGGCCCCAACCCCGACAGCTATGATGATGGAGGAGAAGTCCCGCTACGGCGGTATAGCGAACTTCTCCACCCGCGCCGACCCGCCTCGGGGCTGGGATCCAATCAGGTCGGGCAGCATCAGCGTGCTGCAAGCGGCAGGATCGATCTTCGGTATGGGGAACATGATCCGCCAGTGCCCGGACGACGGCGCGGCGGTCTGCCCCGGCCTGGCGACCGAGTGGTCCGCGAACGGCGACAGGACGGTCTGGACGTTCAAGCTGCGCGAAAACGTCTACTGGCACGACGGCGTCAAGCTCACCGCCGAGGACGTGAAATTCTGGCTGGAACTGGCCATCTTCGGTGTGACGGTGGGAGAGAACTCCAGGCGTCCTGCCAACTGGGACTTCATCCCGTGGGTAGACAGCGTGGAGGCGCTGGACGAATCCACCGTGGTCATCAATCTGAAGAGCTCGGTGTTCGACTTCGACCAGTTGCTAGGGGTCGACAATCAGATCATCGCCCACCCGCGTCACCTGATGCAGCCTGAGATAGACACAGGCAACGTCAACGTCACGCCGCTGGACGTAGGGCTCATCGGGCTCGGACCGTTCTACGTGGAGGAATACCGGCCGGGCAGCGTTGCCAAGATGCGCCGGTTCGACAAGTACTACATGACGGACGAGGACGGGAACCAGCTTCCCTACCTCGACGGGATCGACTTCTACATCACGCCTGACCCGTCCGGCATGGACACCGCATTCCGCACGGGACGCCTGGACGCCACCGCCCGCGGTTCCGGGTTCCAACTCACTCCTGAGCGCGAGAACGCCATCTTCTCCACCCTGGGGCCCGACAAAGTGACGATCCTGGAGATGGCTCAGTCCAGCTTCTGGGCGCTCGCCTTCAACACTATCCGTGAGGGCCCGCTGCAGGACGTGCGGGTCAGACGCGCCATACACCTCTGGCTCAACCGCCCGGAGTTGGTCGAACTCACCTTCGGCGGTTTCGGCAAGATGACCGGCATGTTCGACCCGGACACCGCTTGGGCGGCACCCGGCCTCATGGAGACGCCCGGATGGAACCCTGCCTCCAAGGACGCCGATCGGGAGATGGCCAAGGCGCTGCTGGCTGAGGCAGGCTACCCGGACGGCTTCGAGACCGAGTTCATGTGCCGCAGGCTGTGGGGATTCGTCTGTGAGCCGCTGGTCGGCCAGTTGGAGGCCCTCGGCATCAGCGTCGACCTCCAGCTAGTGGACGACGCCACGCGGGCAGCCAGAACGCTGGAGAGTTCGTTCGACATTGTGATGAGCGGGCCGACGGTGGCGCTGCCCAGCCAGTACCTCTCGCTCATATCGAGCGTCGGTGCCAACGCTGCTGCCGACCCGAAGCACAACGACACGAAGGTGGACGAGTTCTTCACCCGCCTGGCTGCCGCAACCAGCATCGAGGAGCGGATCGAGATTGCACGGGAGATGGAGCGGTATGTCGCCGTGGAACAAGCCTACGGAGCGTGGCTGTACACGGAGAACGCACACTCGGTCGTGCGCGAATACGTAAAGGGCATCCAGGTGCCCGTAGACAACTACCGCCGCAACCTGGACTTCGCGACGGTCTGGCTGGACAAGTAAGGACAAACGGGTGAAGAGCCACATGGTAAAGCGAGCCTGAGGGGCGCGGGATGCAGAAGTACATAGCACGGCGAGTGCTGCTGTTCATCCCGACGCTCCTGCTCGCGAGTATCCTTATCTTCGGGATACTCAGAGTCCTGCCCGGGGATGTAGCGCTTGCCATGTTTGAGTGAGACCGGCTCCTCATCGGTGTGTCACGTCTGCGGGCACACCAACGAGGTAGGTGCACGTTACTGTGCTGCATGTCGGGGACGCCTTTCGTCTCATCCTGCCTCCTCGCATGTCGCGCAATGGCGGGCGCGCGCGAAGCTCCGGCGAACGCTCGTCCGAGCAGCAGTGGCGAGCTTGGCGTTGCTCGCTGTGACGTGGGTCGCCATCGAGAACATCGGGCTCGCTCGCTTCGTTCCTGCCCCCGCGTCGGACCTGACGTCCGAGCTACAGGTCGACGACTGGCCGACCGAGGGCGGAAGCTCCCTCCGGGCTAACGCAGCCCCCGGGCCCCTCACGGCCCTGACAGGCGAAGTCGTCTGGACAGCAGACCTCGGCGCTCCACTGACAGGCGGTCCCGTTGTGATGGAAGGCAGCGTGTATGCAGGCGACACCAACGGCTGCGTGCACGCGTTCGCGGCCTCAGACGGCGCCCCTTTGTGGAACCGATGCCTCGGAACGCCCATCAGTTCAACACCTTCCGTCGCGGGCCATCTCATCTACGTTGGATTGTTGGACGGGCAGCTGACGGCGCTGAACCGAGGGAACGGGAGCATCGGCTGGATTTTCCAGACCGGCGGGCCGGTGCGGTCCTCTCCGGCTGTGGTCGATGGTGTGTTGTTCACAGGCTCCAGCGACCACCGGCTCTACGCACTCGATGCACTCGATGGCAAGGAGCGGTGGAGCTTCGCCACGGCAGGGCGCATCACTTACAGCCCTGCGGTGAATGAACACCTGGTAATCGTTGTTTCGCAGGATAATCTCATCCACTTCATCGACAAACGGACCGCGAAACGGTGGTTCGACTACAAAATACCCCTCGCCAGCGGCTCTGCCGCGGTCGCAGACGACTCGATATACGCCACCGATGCCCAAGGCACGATCCGGCGCGTGCACTGGGAGAACCATGAGTGGCCGTTGGAGAAAGCGATCCGCAACGTGCGCCAATGGATGTTTAGGTGGGGGATGCTGAATGAACTGCCCCCGGCAAAGGGCGTGGTCTGGGTGCGTCAGGAAACCGGCGAGAGCTTCTCCGAAGCTCCCGCAATTGACTCCAATCGAGTATATGTAAGCACAGTGGGAGGGAGGGTGTTCGCATACGACCGGCAGACAGGCGACAAGGTGTGGCGAGCAGACCTGCATGAATCGAGTGCGACTGCACCTGTTGTCCATGGGGGTCAGGTTGTAATTGGCACCAGTACCGGGCTCTTGGCAGCGCTCGAAGCCGCCACGGGCAGGCTGCAGTGGCGCATCAAGCCGGGAGCCGACGCGATCCGCGGCATCGCGGTTGGCGGCGAAGCACTCTATGCAACAGATGCGAACGGGATGCTAATCGGAATCCGCTGATTTTCATCAGTATCTTTTTCCGGCAGTTACATGTCTTGTTCTGATTATTGTGCGAAACAGTCACGTATGTCGTGCTATCTTCCGATTTAGTTGACAGGCCACACGGCCATTCCTAGAATGCGCTGGCCTGTTCGATGCCGGAGCATGCTCTTCGGGATCAACGCGAGAGGGAGGATTTCCGATGAGAATCGTGCCAGCCATCTGTATTCTGATGCTCACTTTTGCACTGCTTGCCACGGCATGCCAGGGCGAAGCGGGAGAGACAGGCTCCACGGGGCCCGCAGGCCCGCCAGGATCGGCAGGGGCTGCAGGGGCTGCAGGGTCGGTTGGCCCTGCTGGCGCCGATGGCGCTCAGGGTCCTCCAGGCGATCCTGCGCCCGTATCCGCCGCCGGCATCTCGCTAGATAAAGCCGCATACACCATCGGCTCCGAGCGAACCTTCACGGTCACCGGTTGGGGCTTCCAGCCCGGGGAAGCTGTCCTCATCATCTTCCACACCGACGCGTATGGCCCCGGCACAATAGCAGGCGTCGATGCGTCCGCATACGGGACGTTCGCGGTGACGCAAGCCGGGAGGTTCAGGATGAACCGCATCAGCTCCAGTCCCGGCACATACACCGTCACAGTGGAAGGCAACCTGGGCTCCCTGGCGACCGCGCCCATCACCTTCGTTGCCCCCGCTCCGGCAGAGTAACTGGACGCAAATGGATCAGGGAGGATTCCAATGACCATCAGAATTCCTGCGCTCAAAGCACTGGCGCTTGTTACGAGCATCCTCGCTCTAACCATGGCGCTGGCCGCTTGCACATCAGACGACCCTGATCCGACCCCAACCCCGGCTCCGGAGTCGCAGGCGCCTCAGTCGACCGCCGCGCCATCTGACGGCGAAGCTATGGCCCCAACCCCGACAGCTATGATGATGGAGGAGAAGTCCCGCTACGGCGGCATAGCGAACTTCTCCACCCGCGCCGACCCGCCTCTGGGCTGGGATCCGACACGGTCGGGCACCATCAGCATCCTCCAACCGGGGGGCTCGATCTTCGGTATGGGGAACATGATCCGCCAGTGCCCGGACGACGGCGCCGCGGTCTGCTCCGGCCTGGCGACCGAGTGGTCCGCGAACGGCGACAGGACGGCCTGGACGTTCAAGTTGCGCGACAACGTCTACTGGCACGACGGCGTCAAGCTCACCGCCGAGGACGTGAAGTTCTGGTTGGACTTGACTGTCTTCGGCGTGACGGTGGGAGAGAACTCCAGGCGTCCCGTCAACTGGGACTTCATCCCGTGGGTGGAGAGCATCGAGGCCGCAGATGACTTGACGGTCGTCATCAACCTCACGAGCCCCGTGTTCGACTTCGACCAGTTGCTAGGGGTTGACAACCAGATCATCGCCCACCCGCGTCACCTGATGCAGCCTGAGATAGACGCAGGCAACGTCAACGTCACGCCGCTGGACGTAGGGCTCATCGGGCTCGGACCGTTCTACGTGGAGGAATACCAGCCGGGCAGCGTTGCCAAGATGCGCCGGTTCGACAAGTACTACATGACGGACGAGGACGGGAACCAGCTTCCCTACCTCGACGGGATCGACTTCTACATCACGCCTGACCCGTCCGGCATGGACACCGCATTCCGCACGGGACGCCTGGACGCCACCGCCCGCGGCGGCGGGTTCCAGCTTACCCCCGAGCGCGAGGCCGCCATCTTCTCCACTCTGGGGCCCGACAAAGTGACGATCCTGGAGATGGCCCAGTCGAGCTTCATACCGCTCGCCTTCAACACTATCCGTGAGGGACCGCTGCAGGACGTGCGGGTCAGGCGCGCCATACACCTCTGGCTCGACCGCCCGGAGTTGATCCAACTGACGTTCGGCGGCTTTGCCAAGTTGGTCGGCATGTTCGACCCGGACACCGCCTGGGCGAATCCGGGCCTCATGGAGACGCCCGGCTGGAACCCTGCCACCAAGGACGCCGACCGGGAGACGGCCAAGGCACTGCTGGCCGAGGCAGGCTACCCGGACGGTTTCGAGATTGAGTACATGTGCCGCAGGCTGTGGACGCACATGTGTGAACCGGTGGTCGGCCAGTTGGAGGCCCTCGGCATCCGTATCGACCTCCAGCTGGTGGACGACGCCACGCGGGCAGCCAGAAACCTGGAGGGTTCGTTCGACATGCAGCATGGCGGGGCAACGGTGGCGCTGCCCAGCCAGTACTTCTCGATTATATCGAGCGCCGGCGTCAACGCCGCGGCTGAGCCGAAGCACAACGACACGAAGGTGGACGAGTTCTTCACCCGCCTGGCTGCCGCAACCAGCATCGAGGAGCGGATCGAGATCGCGCGGGAGATGGAGCTCTATGTCGCCGTGGAGCAGGTCTACTCGGCGCCGCTGTACACGGAGAACACGCACACGGTCGTGCGCGAATACGTGAAGGGCATCCAGGTGCCCGTAGACAACTACCGCCGCAACCTCGACTTCGCAACGGTCTGGCTGGACAAGTAAGGACAAACGGGTGAAGAGCCACATGGTAAAGCGAGCCTGAGGGGCGCGGGATGCAGAAGTACATAGCACGGCGAGTACTGCTGTTCATCCCGACGCTCCTGCTCGCAAGTATCCTTATCTTCGGGATACTCAGAGTCCTGCCCGGGGATGTAGCGCTTGCCATCCTGGGGCAGGAAGCCGCCGAGAGCGGTGGCGGGTACACCGAGACGCAGATCAGAGAGCTCCGTGATGAACTCGGGTTGAATGACCCCCTCCCCATCCAGTACGCCAAATGGGCTTGGTCCATGGTGAACGGGGAGTTCGGCGGGGAGTCCATCCGCTCCACAGAACCGCTCTCGTCAATCATCGCCCGGCGCCTGCCGATAACGCTTCAGTTGACCGTCTACACGGTGCTGCTTTCCATCGTCGTCGCGGTTCCGATCGGGATATTCTCAGCCCTGTACCAAGACAAGTGGCCGGACTATGTCCTCCGCATGGGGGCGATCCTCGGCCAATCGATGCCCAACTTCTGGATAGCGCTCCTGTTGCTGCTCTTCATGGTGACGCAGATCGGCTGGTCGCCCCCATTGGGCTACTCCAACATCTGGGTAGACCCCTTCCACCACCTCCAGATCATGATCTGGCCCGCGTTGATCCTCGCTTGGCGCTTCAGCGCATACGTCACACGGATCACGCGTTCAGGCATGCTGGAAGTGCTGGCCCAGGACTACGTGCGGACTGCAAAGGCAAAAGGACTCAGCCAGCAGCTGGTGGTACGCCGCCACAGTCTGCCGAACGCGCTTATCCCGGTCATCACGCTGGGCGGCCTCGAGGTGAGTACGCTGCTCGGGGGCACCGTGATCCTCGAAAACCTGTTTGGCATCCCCGGCCTCGGTCAGGCTATCGTCGAAGCGGCGGTGGGCAGGGACTTCCCTGTCGTACAGAGCCTGGCGATGATGCTTGTGTTCTTCATGCTTGGCCTGAACCTCGTGGTTGACATTGCGTATTCCTACGTGGACCCACGAGTGCGATATTCGTAGCTGGTTTGCGAGGTGTGAACAGAGTGGCAAAAGGTGCGGCAACGGGAGACCAGACGGCCCTCGATCAGCTGATACAAGAGGCGAAGCCAAAGCGCACGCTGGCGCAGAACCTGAAACGGTTCGCGCGCAGGAAACCGGCGGGCGCGGTCAGCGCGGTCGTGCTCATCCTGCTCGCACTCACCGCGCTGTTCGCGCCGATGATCGCAACGCACGACCCGATCCGCGATCAGGTCGCAGCAGAACGGCTGGAGGCTCCCTCATCCTCCCATCTCATGGGCACCGACAACCTGGGGCGCGATGTCTTCAGCCGGGTTGTCTACGGAGCGCGCATCTCTCTCCAAGTGGGATTCTTCGCTATCGGGTTGGGCACGACGGTGGGCTTAATCATCGGGGTCCTTTCGGGTTACCTGGGAGGCAAACTTGACCTTGTGGTGCAACGACTGGTTGACGTGCTGATGGGATTCCCGTTCATCATTCTGGCCATGCTGCTCGTCGTTGCGCTGGGCGCATCGCTGCTCAACGTGGGCATCGCGTTATCGGTTGCCATCGTTCCACGAATGGTCCGCCTGTCGCGGTCGAGCACATTGAGCGTCAAAGAGGAGATGTACGTGCTGGCCGCCATGACAGTGGGCGTGAACCTGCCACGGATGGTGCTCGTTCATATCCTGCCGAACACCCTTGGCCCGGTATTCGTTCTAGCGACGGGCGCGCTTGGTGGTGTGATAGTCGCTGAAGCCGGACTGGCATTCCTCGGCCTCGGCATACCGCCGCCCTCACCGAGTTGGGGTGGCATGCTAAACGTGGGCGCGCGTGGCTACATGGAAGCGGCGCCTTGGATGGTGCTATTCCCTGGCATCGCGCTATCGGTGGGCGTATTCGCGTTCGCACTGCTCGGCGACGCTCTGCGCGACGTGCTCGATCCTCGCCTGCGCCGGGGCGACTCTTAGCAGACTGTCGGCATGTAGGACGAACGGTTCGGAAGGGAGTTACTGTTGGGAACGTTACTCGAGGTGCGGGACCTTCGCACCGAGTTCAACTCCGAAGGCGGCATCGTCAAGGCCGTGGACGGCGTGAGTTACGACCTCCAAGAGGGCGAGACGCTGGGCCTCGTCGGTGAGAGCGGGTGCGGCAAGAGCGTGAGCGCCCTGTCGCTGCTCCGGCTCATCCCCAACCCGCCCGGCAGGATAGTCGGCGGAGAAGTCATCTTTGAGGGCCATGATTTACTGAAACTCTCTGAGCGTCAGATGCGAAGCATCCGTGGCAACAAGATAGCCATGATCTTCCAAGAGCCTATGACCTCCTTGAACCCTGTTCTAACGATCGGACGGCAACTCACAGAGACGCTTGAGATCCACATGGGATACTCACCGGAAGCCGCTGTTCGCCGGAGTGTAGAACTCCTAGAGATGGTTGGCATACCGGACGGAAAAAGCCGATTGAGCAACTACCCGCACCAGTTCAGCGGGGGGATGCGCCAGCGAGTGATGATCGCAATCGCCCTGAGTTGCAATCCACAGTTGCTGCTCGCCGACGAAGCCACCACCGCACTGGACGTGACGATTCAGGCCCAGATACTCGAACTCATCAAGAAACTGAGCACCGAGCTGGGCACGGCCGTCATCATCATCACGCACAACCTGGGAGTGGTTGCCCGCTACGCAGACCGCGTCAACGTTATGTACGCGGGCAAGATCATCGAGCGCGGAACGGCGGACGAGATATACGAAACGCCGAAGCACCCGTACACTCGCGGGTTGCTGGGCTCCGTGCCTCGGTTGGATGTGGACCGCGAGGGCAAGCTAGCGTCCATCGAGGGCATGCCACCTGATCTGGACCGGCTTCCTCCCGGCTGTTCCTTCGTTCCCCGTTGTCCCCATGCGGACAACCACTGCCGCGCCGAGATTCCTCCCCTCTCGTCCAAGGACAGCAGCGAACACGTGTATGCGTGTTGGAAAGGACACGAGTTCGGACCCCTGGAACTCGTGCAGACGAAAGCATGACGCTAACCTCCTCCGCCCCCACCACACCGGCATCGAGCCAGGACAACTTGCTGGAAGTCTGCGACGTCAAGATGCACTTCCCGGTGATGTCAGGCGTCATCCTGCAGCGCCAGGTCGGAGAGGTCAAAGCCGTGGACGGCGTGAGCTTCACCATACGGCGAGGAGAAACCTTGGGGCTCGTGGGCGAGAGCGGTTCAGGCAAAACCACCATCGGCCGCGTCATACTCCAGGTTTACCGACCCACGAGCGGCCGCATCATGTTCGACGGTGTCGATCTCGCAACCCTCAAAAGCGGGGCCATGCGCGCGATGCGTCGGCGCATCCAGGTCGTCTTCCAGGACCCGTACAGTTCGCTCAACCCACGGATCAAGACCGGCAATATCGTCGGCGAGCCGCTCCGGGTGCATAAACTGGTCGAAACGAAAGAGGAGTACCTGGCGCGGGTAGCCGACCTGTTCCGTACCGTAGGCCTGAATCCCAATATGGCAGACCGCTATCCGCATGAGTTCAGCGGGGGGCAGCGCCAGCGGATCGGTGTCGCCCGGGCACTGGCCGTGCAGCCAGACTTTATCGTCGCCGATGAGCCGGTTTCAGCACTGGACGTTTCCATACAAGCGCAGCTCATCAATCTGCTGGAAGACCTGCAGAAGCAGTTCGGGCTCACCTATCTTTTCATCGCCCATGACCTCTCAGTGGTTCGCCACATCTCTGACCGCGTGGCGGTCATGTACCTGGGCAAGATCATGGAGATAGCGGACCGCGTCAGCATCTTCCAGGAGCCACTGCACCCCTACTCAAAGGCACTGATGTCCGCAGTGCCAATCCCGAACCCTAGGGCTGAACGCAGCAGGGAGAGGATCATCCTTGAAGGGACTATCCCCAGTCCTCTGAACCCCCCGACAGGCTGCGTATTCCATACACGGTGCCCCATGGCCGTGGACGAATGCCGCACCACGGTGCCCCAGCTCGAAGAGAAGCGTCCCGGACACTCTGTCGCCTGCATACGAGTATGACGGAACCGTTCTCGCAGGGTGGTTCGAGCACCGGGGTTGAGTGCAGGATACGTCGATAGGGTTGGTAGGCCTAAGGCAACTGTGCTGCGAACTTTTGAATTAATAGTCCCACTGTAACCAGGGAAAAGCGTCAAGCAGCCAGGAGGCACTCGGCATGCCCCCGGGTAACCGGGTGGGTCAATTTCAAGCCTGAATCCACCGAAGGAGGGCGTGTAGGCAGTATTTTGAAGAAGGAAGAGGGTGCTCCTTTGCTTCTGGGATAAAGGTTTTGAACCACAAAACCAATGTCGTTGTCCAGCGAATATGTCAGGGTATATGGACCTTGGTCTGCTGCACCGCCTTCCAGAGAGCGAGCTGTCGCGGCGTGAGTTCGCGGCGGGCTGGAGGTTCAGGTATGCCGTCATCGTTAACGGGACCTTCGACGACGGGAGCAGGCTCCAGGTTTGCAAGTCGTCGCAGTTGGTGTTGGCTGAGGCCATGCTTACCGAGGCCCTTCACGATGCGGCCCATTTCGGGAGTGGGCGCTAACACTCCGCGAGCGGCCCGTAGCCGAATTGGTCGAACAGGTGTTGGCTGGCTGCCCCAGGCCGAAGTAGCCCGCTTGTTCCGCGTCTCCCGCGCGACTGTCGCCAAGTGGGTGCGGCGGTTCCGCGAAGGCGGATCGGACGCGCTCCACGACCGCTCCAGCCGTCCCCTGCGCAGCCCCCGCCAAACCGGTCAGCTGCAGGAAGCGGCCATCTGCACTGCACGACACATGCTCGCCTGGGGGTCACACCGCATCGGGTGGAGGTTGGGCATCGCCCCCTCCACCGTCTACGCTGTCCTGCGCCGCGCCGGACTCCACCGCCTCGCGTGGCTCCATCGCACCACCCGGGAGATCGTTCGCTACGAGCATGCCCGCCCGGGCGCGCTGGTTCACCTCGACATCAAGAAACTCGGCCGCATCCCGCAGGGTGGCGGCAAGCGCATCCTGCCCGGCTTCGCGGAGACCCACAGCGGTCCTCAGCGCGGCCCCCGCCTCGGTTTCGACTTCCTCCACGTGGCCGTGGATGACCACTCCCGCTATGCCTACGTCGAGGCCCTGCCGGACGAACGCGGCCCGACTGCCGCCGCCTTCCTTGTCCGGGCTCTTGCCCACTTCGAGCGCCAGAGCATCGCCGTCGAGCGCATCCTGACCGACAACGGCGCCTGCTACGTGAGCCGCATCTTCACCGACACGGCGGCGGCAAGGAACCTGCGATTGAAGCGCACGCGGCCTTTCCGGCCTCAGACCAACGGCAAGGCGGAGGCGTTCAACAAGATCATGCAGGCCGAGTGGGCGTACCAGCGACCGTACTACTCCAACCGCGAGCGGCTCGACGCGCTGCCTGGGTTCCTCGCGTATTACAATCACCGGCGTCCACACGGCGGCATCGGCGGGGCTACTCCCGCCTCATGCCTGTAAACAACGTCCCTGGGAACTACACCTAGGGGCACTTACCAAACGCCGAGCCTTCTGAGTCGCCAGCAAAGCGGCCTAAGGCGGTTACCTCGGCTGCTGGTCATAGCGGGCGATGGTCAGTCTTGGGGTGAACCATCAAGAAAGCCTACTATCGTACGATCGCGAACCTCTGAGAAAGCCGCATCCTTCAACTCATCCTCGTCGGCGACCGATACGACTCCAGTGAAACGCTCCCGGTTGGTCTCGTCCAACTGGATTGCATTCGCTTGGAGAAGCTCCGCAAAGCCGTCTGCGACGGCTGTTCGGGACATGGTGGTTAGGCGGGCGAGATCCTTTTGCTTGACTTCAATCCTGCGGTCCCGACCGTAGTCCTCTCCGTCCTGCCATCCGCATATGCGGGTTTGTCTTGTTGCCTGGAAAGCCAAGTGCTATCCACCCGCCCGGTATCGGTATTATCGCCGCCTATGCAGGCATTTCAAGCCGCCCGCCACAAGCACGATTCCCATGAGCACCAGGAACAACCACAACCACAGGGGGTCGGGCCATCTCCCTGCAGGTGCCTCGACAATCGGCACCGGTGTTATCGTAGTAACGCTTGGCCCCGCCGCAGCCGCCGCGGTCGGTTCGGGTGTGGCGTCGGTAGACGCCTGCGCTCCAACGAACGGAGCGTAGAGGGCAGCGCATATGAGCAAGCCCAGGAGCGCGAGTGGCCTGATTGTTGGACGGATCATGGAGAACTCCAGCGGTGGAAGAGCCGGCCAGAGCCACGTCAGTTGGCTTCGTCGTGACCGCTATGCCAGCCGGAGCCGAACGTCATCCCGTCGTAGCCGACCACCCAGACGCGCACGTCCTCCGTGGTCACCCAGTTGCCCTCTGCGGTGACCTCGAACATGTCTGTGCCAAAGATGTCGCTGATGTCCGTTCCCACCATGTCTTTGTGGTAGTGGTCCACGATTGTGCCGCTTGGGTTGGCTATGAACGCGAACCAGTCCCCTTTAACGTTCTCGGCGCTGTTGTAGTACTCGATGGTCGCCGCCAGTCCCGAATAAACGCTCTCGGAACCGGTGAAGTACGCGATGGTCCCTTCCAGTCCCACCAAGCGGAAAGTGTTGACGGCGGCGAACACGAGCGACTTGGTGAATTCGTCGGCGTTGATATACCAGCCGGAGGCGAACAGCAGCCCGTCGTGGCGCACTACCCAGACGTTCTTCAGCTCAAGCTCGCCGGTGTAGCCGGCCCCGAAGTCCCCGTTCTCCGGGTTCTCGTACACGTAGGACACCCACTTGCCCTCCTCGGTGGCCGAGAGCATGTCCGGCCCGAAGTTGTAGCCGTTGGCGTCGGTGCCCACCCAGCCCTTCAGGTCCAGCCCGAGGCGTTGGGCGTCGGGATGCCCGATGACCAGATCGTTCTCGTCAATGACGAAGGCATACCACTGGCCATCGACGCTCTCCGGGCGGTTGTAATGGGCAAGGGTGGCGTCGAGTCCCCGGGTGTCGTACCTGCTGATGGCTTTGTCTACGAAGAACTTGGTGTACTCGACAGGAGCGGACCTCGGCGGGATGGAGGCCACCACGCCGCGGGCGATGCACTCCGCCTCCTCGGCGGTGATGAGTCCGGCCTGCTGTTCGGGGATGGCGGCAACAGCGGCTTCGACTATCCGCTCGACTTCGCCTTTGGACAGACCCGCTTCCGGCTGGGGCGGGTCCGCCCTCGCCCGGCGGATGGCCTCCTCCACGTCGTCGGCTGTTAGTCCGGGCGAGGGTTCGGGCGGAGCAGGCGCGTCGGCCATCTCCTCGCGCACGATCTCCTCGACCTCAGCGCGAGACAACCCTGTGTCTCCATCGCCGCAGGCGACCAGGAGAAGGGAGATGAAGACGGCCAGCGCCGCCAATGCCACCTTATTCATCCTCAACTTGATCAAGACGTTCCTCCCTTATGTAGCGGGTTCAGGTTTGCCGGGGCAGTCCGCAAGGTATTAGAGACCTCCGACCCGCCCGGTCCTATCCGCCCGGGCGGCCGGCAGGGCTCTTCCGTGCTGCATCGCTGAACACCCAGCGACTGGCAGCCCGTTACAACCCGCCTATGGGGGGCAGGTCCATCCAGGCCCAGTTGCTGTTGTCGTTTGCCCCGGAGGAGCCGAGCGCGTTCACCGCCCGCACCCGGTACACGTAGAGCTTGTCCCCGGCGGCGGCGTTGTCGGTGAAAGTAGTGGTGGTGTTGCTGTCCCCTTCGCGCAGCGTTTCCCAGTCCAGGACCCGCCTCTCCTCGATCTTGACAAGGATCTCCACCCCATCGCCCCAGCTCGCGGGGTATTGCCACGAAAATAAGCGGCCCGTGTTGGTGAGGGAGTGCGTCGCATCGGAAAACGGAAGCGAGATATTGGTGAGCTTCAGCGTCCAGTCTTCGAACGCGTCCTCGGGCGGCGCGGGACTCAGGTGCAGTTGCACAAAGGTTGGGGTTCCTGCCGTGTTGTAAAACAGCTCATCAACTGTGTAACCGCCTGGACGTGAACGGTGACTGACGGTGGTTTGAGTGAGTGCGCCCATGTGGGGGAACGAGGACGCGTCAAATCCGCGAGTGAATCCCGCCACGGCTACCGTCATCGTGGCGGTCAGGAGCCTCTCTTCCACGGACTCCGGGAGGACCGTTGTGACCTCGTCCGAGCGTTCCGCCTCGTGCAGGATGTACTCGCGGCGTTCCACCTGGTAACCGGTGAGCCACGGGTCGTTCACCGGCCTTGACGTCTCTCCCCGGTAGATCTTCTCGATGGTGAGGTGGCGGTCGGCCGGCGTCTCCCACGCCAGCCGCCGGGAACTCCGAGATTCCTGGGTGAACCGCACGTTGCGAGGGTAAACCGGCGTCGACGTTGGCCTGAGAAGAGCCTCGCCGGTAAAGGCCCTGCCAAGGTCGACCGCCCTGTACTCCTCCGTGGTGCCGTCCGTGTGCTGGATGGGCGGGTCGAGCCTTTCGATGGGGGTCACGATGTAGGCGTTTTTGTAGCCCTCCACCACAGTGCGGTCCTCGTACCTCGTGCGGGAGTCGTTGTTGCTCTCGTAAAGGGTGGTCAAGGGGTCTTGTGCCGGTGGTTGCGCGCCCTGCGCCTCGTCGTCCACCCGGCTGATGCGATCAACCTTGATGCCCGTGAATTTGTCATCGGTGGGCGCCGTCCAGATCAGGGTCACGACGCCCGGCTCTACGGTCCTCCGCAGGTTCGTGATCCTGTTCCCCTTGGCGCACTCCGTGGTCGTAGCAAAGTTCGGTTTCGTGGTAGAGACCCACACGTTGGAGTAGGATTCGCCGTCGCCGCGGATGCCCAGCCGGACGTCGTATGCCTTGTTGCACTCGAGGCCGGTGGCGACGCCGGTGAGCGAGTAGGAGGACAGGCCGCCGGGCAGCGGGCCGAAGTCGCCCTTCGTGACCCGGACCCATGCCTCCTCGCCTTCGCTCGTTTTCTTCACCTCCAGCTTGTACTCCGCGGCGTAGGGCACCTCGATCCATGCCACGGCGAAGCCGTTCTGGGACTCCTGAAACGGAATGATCTCGCTCGTTTTGAGAGCCTCGAGGGGCTCCAGAGTCCCGTCCGTCTGGGCGAAGACCGGCAGGGCCAGGATGGCCAGCAGCGAGAGCAGGGCGCATGCCAGGAATATACTCCGGGCGGCGAACGCGGCGATGTGAGGACGGGTGTTCATAAGGTCTCCTCCTCGATGTGGGGTATACGATGGTCAGCCGGTGCGGGCAGGGCGGTCCCGGAAGGCGGTTGGCGCAGCGACGGCAGGGGCCGTCGTTCCGCCCGCCGTCTCAAGTGCATGGACTGGTCTGTCGAGCGCCCTGTGAATGCCTCCCTCGCAGAGTCGGGGTTAGCGGAGCCAACCACCTCCTAAGCTGGCCGCACGTAGAGTGGCAGCCGGTGATTCCGCCTATCCTGTGATTCTTCTCACCGCTGAAGAACGCTAAGGATTTCTCAGCATTCTGGTAAGTGCCGTAGCACTCTTTGGGGCGGGAAAGTGTTTGCTCTGAGGGAGAGTGTTTCTGCAATTTGGACAGGTATAAAGTGCTCTTGCGGGCGCAAACGATGGTGGCTAGAGTAGTTGTCATAAATACACCGCCGTGACCACCAAACACTCCATGTTCTCACGCGCATACCGGAGAGGAGATGTCTCAGGTGCCACGCCAAAGCTGGGGCTTTCATCCAGTCAGGACGGACTGAGGCACGTCGCGACAGCCTCAGTATTGAAGGGTGTAATCGATCTGGAGTGTCACGGCGCATCCAAGTATGTGTGTATTAGGTAGGTGCCTGAACTTGTTAAAGCCTGAGATAGGAGCCATAGCGAAGCGGTTTCCATCAACCATCGTGTCCGACCCGGACGTAGTTGAGTACGCCGCAGGAGTTTCAGTCTGGGGTCGCTGGTTCATCTGCCTTGTCGTTGCGGTCCAGTTTGTCTACCGGCCGGGCTTCTGGTATTACGGGGGGCACATCGAATATGCGTTCCTGCTTGTGCCGCTGGTGACGCTCAATGGCCTGGTCCACTACCGGCTCCTGACGAACAGGTCGGTTACATGGCGCTGGTTGCTCCTCCTCAGCGCCATGTACGTAGTCTTGGCCACGGGCGGCATCATCTTCCAGCGTGGGTTCGAGGGCTTCCTATCCCTAGCCTACTACCCGGCCCTTGCGCTGTTCGTCGTGTTCTTCACGTCGTTGTGGCTCGGGTTGGCCTGGACGACGATGACGGCCGTCGTTTATACCCTCGTGTGCTTGACGGTCGGCCTCGGTCTTGACCTCGTCGCGGGCGATGAAAAGGAGCTGCTGGCTAGGTTGGCGGCGATGTACGCAATTGTGTTGTACGTCAGTCTTATCGCCCGATTCGAACGGATCAAGAGGCAGGCGGCGGTGGAGCGGGAGCGGGAGCTGCAACGGGAGCGGGAGCTGCAACGGGAGCGGATCGAGCTCTCTCAGGCGATTCACGATACGACGGCGCAGTCCGCGTACATGATCGGCCAGGGCATAGACGCGGCCAAACAGGTTGCCGGAGACTCGAACGAGGAACACACTGCCAGACTCGAAGCGACCTCACGGCTTGCTAAAACCGCCATCTGGCAGCTGAGACACCCGATAGACATGGGCCGCATATTCGACGGCAGGGAGCTGGGCTGGACACGTTGCGACGTTCACATCCGTTACGTCGGTGTCGACGGAGCTGACGCAGAATGGGGTGGCGCCGCCACTCTCGATTGAGGCCAGAAGTCTACTGTTCACCATAGCCCACAACGCTCTTACCAACGCCTTTCGCCATGCCGAGGCGAGCCGGGTACTGACCGAGCTCGACTTCGGACAGGGTGAGCTCAGGCTGTCGGTGTCGGACGATGGAGTAGGACTTCCCGATAACTACGAGGAACGCGGCCACGGCTTCGCAAACATGCGGACGTACGCCGAGCGTTTGGGCGGACGCCTTATCGTCGAGCCCAGGGGACCGGTCGGGGGCGCGAGCGTGACCTGTGTGATGCCATTGGGTCGCGGAGAACGGGAGGGATAGGTTGTCAACAGAGCCTCGTCGCATAAGGGTGCTGCTCGCAGACGACCATTCGATCACGCGGGAGGGTCTTCAGGTGATGCTGGAACGGTCTGAGGAGTTTGAGGTGGTAGGGGCAAGACCAGGGACGGCGTGGAGGCGGTGAAAGCGGCCTCCAAACTGTCGCCCGACGTGATCGTCATGGACGTCATGATGCCCAAGAAGGACGGCGTGGAGGCGTGCCGGGAGATCATGGAGTCGCTGCCCGACACACGGGTGGTCATGCTGACCGCCTCGACTGAGGCGGACGCCGTGATAGAGGCGGTGGCCGCCGGAGCGACCGGCTACCTTCAGAAGGTGTCCGGAATGGACCAGCTCCTGAGCATGGTGAAGGTCGTGGCTGCGGGCGAGATGCGTTTGCCGACCGATGTGGTGAGGCGGGTCTTCGCCGGGATACGGAGCGGGGCGACAGCGGAAGAGGAACAGGAGGCCGACCTGACCCCGAGGGAGAAGGAGGTACTTGCGTCGTTCTCTCGGGGAATGTCATACGCCGCGATTGCGGAGGCAAGGGGAGTCAAGCCGGTTACCATCCGAAACGCCATCTACACCATTCAGGTGAAGCTGGGTCTTCGCACGACACAGGAGATCGTGGTCTGGGCAGTGCGGAACGGTCTGCTGGACGACTGACCACACGGGCAGATTTCGAGGCAATGCGACCGCCCATGCCGCCCAGTTATGATCGCGCAGTAGCAGACTTTGGCGAGCCTGCCAGGACGAGCCACATCTCGAAGATGGTTCTGTCTATCGTCAAGTTTGGTGGACCTGGGGGGATTCGAACCCCCGGCCTCCTCAATGCCATTGAGGCGCGCTCCCAACTGCGCTACAGGCCCACGCTTGGGACGAGCCGGAGGCATGCCCCCAACTCAGGATAGGAGCAGGATAGCACCGCCCTCGCCTCGCCAACAAGGGAAGGGCGTGCATCCGCAGGCTTGCCATCAACCGCTGCTCGGCATGACTAGGGCAGGGAGCCTATAGCGGCGGGCGGAGCGCTGGCCGTAGGATGCGGAGCGCACTACACAGGGGGAGGAGATTGATGGCGCTCAACGTTCGCAGAGTTGTAACGGGCCACGACGACAACGGCAGGGCGGTCGTCCGCATAGACGATACGGCGGGCAACAAGCGCAACCCGCGCCCCGGCGTCGAGACGGCGCTCGTATGGATAACGGACTCGACGCCGGCCGAGCTGACGGGCGCGGAGGATCTCGGTGCCCGCAGCGTGGAGCGTCCGCCGTCATACCGCGGGACGATTTTCCGCGTCATCGAGTTCGGGCCGGGCAACGAGCGCGACATGCACGTAACGCCCACCATCGACTACGCGGTCGTGATGTCCGGCGAGATCGAGATGGAGCTGGACGACGGTGTGGAGGTGCACCTGCAAGCGGGCGATGTGCTCGTGCAGCGGGCGACGGTGCATAACTGGGTGAATCGCGGCACGGAGCCGTGCATCATCGCGTTCGTGCTGATAGACGCCCAGCCGTAGGGCGTCTGTCCCGGGGTTACGCTTTCTTCGCCTGCTTGTAGCGCCGGCCCCGATCGCGCACCGTGCGCTGCGCCCCGAACGCCATCACCGGCACGCCGTAGCCGCAACTGGTGCTCGTGCCCTCGACGCTGACGACGATGGCCTGCCGCTGCGGCAGAGCGATTTCGTCAGCGGGCGCGTTCATGAGCAGCGCGGCGTGGGGCGATTCCGCGAGCGGCGTAACGTCGGCGCGTCCGTACAGCCGCACGACGGCAGCGTTCTCCTGCTCGAAGGCGCACACCATGAGGGTGATAGGGCCGCCGGCCAGCGAGTGGCGCGCCGTCTCGTTGCCGCTGCCGATGTAGTTGAGGTACGCCACGCGGCGCTCGTCCAGCACGTGGAGCGGTACGCCGCCCTTGGGCGACACGTTCACCGCCCCGGCGCCGTTCTTCCCCGGCGTGAGCGCAGGATCGGCGGTGGCGACGAAGAAGAGCCGCGCCTGCCGGATGAGGTCGGCCTGCTCACTGGTGATGCGGTCGTAGAAATCTGCCATCGCGCGCTACACAGAGCCGCCGTTGAAATCGCCGTAGACGGCGTTCGCGAGGATAGCACCGCAGCGCTGGGCGCGGCTAGGCGTTGTGGGGGCTATACGGGAGCCTAGGCCAGCGGCGGGCGGCGTTCGTGCCAGTCCGTGCGCTCTTGGTAGGCGTGGCCTATGCGGAAGAGCGTGTTCTCCGCGAACGGACGCGCCGCCAGCTGGACGCTCATGGGGAGGCCGCCGCTCGTGAAGCCGCAGGGAACGGCCATCGCAGGCACGCCGGAGAGGTTGAACGGGCTTCGGTGGGAGCGCAACCCGAAGAACTGTCCCATCACCGCCTCCTTGGACGTGAGCCCCGTTTCGGTGGCGATGGGCGGCGCGCCCGCGGGCTGCGCAGGCGTCACGATGATGTCGAATCGGTCGAGCTCGCGCATGACGTGCTCGCGCATGAGCGTGCGGAACCGCGTGAGCTTGGTGTACGCGGTCGCGGGCACGAGGCTCGCCGCCATCAGACGCCTGCGCGTTGCGAAATCGTAGTCGCGAGGCCGTTCGCGCAGCCACCGGCGATGCGTGTGCGCAGCCTCTACGTCGGACAGCGTATTCGCGATGAGCCCTCCCCTGTCGAACAGGGGCAGCGAGGCGTCGGCGATCGAGGCGCCGGCCTCCTGGAGCACGCGCATCGCCGCATCGACCGCATCGGCAACCTCGGCGGTCGACATCCCGTTGTCGATACTCTCGCGGACGACGCCCACGCGGATGCCTCGCAGATCGGCGAGCGGCTCGAACGGCGTTACGGGGCGGCGGGACGTGTACGGATCGCGCGGGTCGTGCCCGGCGATGGTCTGATAGAGCATCGCCGCATCGGCGACCGTCTTGGTCATGGGGCCTATCGTGTCCATGAACCACGCCATGGGGAAGGCCCCGTGGCGGCTCACCGCTCCCCACGTTGGACGCAGCCCCACGATGCCGCACCAGCCCGCCGGGCCGCGTATGGAGCCTGCGGTATCGCCGCCGAGCGATGCTGCGCAGAGCGACGCCGCAATGGCCACGCCGGAGCCGCTGCTGGACTGACCGGCCTGGCGTGTTTCGTCCCACGGGTTGTGGGGCACGCCGAACGGGTGCTGCACGTTGCCGCCGAGCGCGTATTCGCTGAGGTTCAGCTTGCCGAGGAGCACCGCGCCTGCCTCGCGGAGCCGCCCGACGGCGGTGGCGTCCTCCTCCGCGATGTAGTTGACGATGTTGCCGCCGACCGTCGTGCGCAGCCCCTTGGCGTCGAACTGGTCCTTCACCGCGACGGGCAAGCCGTGGAGCGGGCCGCGTCCTGCGCCGCGAGCAAGCTCGGCCTCGGCGTACCGCGCGGCGCGGAGCGCCCCCTCCTCGTCGAGCGTGATGTAGGCGTTGAGACGTGAGAATCGTTTTGCTCTGGCGATGAACGCCTCGGTCAGCTCCACCGGCGACAACTTGCCGCTCGTGATCAGTGCGGAGAGCTCCGTCGCCGGTCTCAGGGTCAGGTCATTCAGGGTCAGGTCATCAGGCATCGTGCGCTCCCTCTTCCGTTTCCTCCTGCGTGAGCCAGAAGACGGGCAACGGCTCGATGGCGTCGGCGTCTGCGCTCTCGAGGGCGGCAACAGCCTCGTTGATAGCGTTGATGCGATGCGTGATTTCTTCGAGGTCCGTCGCGTCGAGCGGCGCCAGCCCCTGCACCCGCAGAAGCATACGCACTTCCTCAGTCGTCATATCGGGCATATGCTCCTCCGCGAAAGACTGCCATGTACGGGCGGATTGTACACGCCCTGTTAGCATGTCCCATATGCAGAAGGCCCTTGCCATCCCCGCGGTTGCCGCGTTAGCCATCGCCGTATTCGCTGCCGCATGCCGTGCCGATACGCTTCCGTTCGACGATGCCAGCGCCGGAGAGATACTCGCGGCGACGGAAGAGGCTATGGCGAAGGTGGAATCATTCGCCGTTGTCTACGTAGGTACCTCCTGGTCGCTTGGAATCACGGTGACGGTGGAGAGCGAACTGCAGGATGAGCAGAACTACCGCAATATCAAGAATGCATCTAGAGCAGGGGTTCCCTTTGTCACACAGGAAGCTGTAGTAGTGGATGGAGAGGTCTACTTAAATGGACCGGAGGACATCCCCGGGGCGGATTATCCTCCAACATATAGTCTCCCCCCCCGGCCTGGGTGACGTCGAACGGCTCAGCGATGAGATGCTGGACGGCGCACGCGTCTATCATCTCAGAGGAAACGGACTAACCCCTACGCCAACGTTAGTCCGGACGATAGACCTGTTCATCGACGCTGATACGCTCCGGTTGGTTCGCACGGAAAGCCGGATGGCTCGCACGACAGATCGGGTGGTTCGCACAGAAAACGCGGAGATTTCCAATGTAACCACTCATGGACGCTTCGGAGAGGATTTCCGCATCTCCCCTCCTGATTGGACGCCCACTCCTGCGCCTCCTCCGACTCCCACCCCTGCGCCTCCCCCGACTCCCACCCGTACGCAGCTACACGCGGGATAGCGTAGGTGCTGCCCTGCGCCCGATTTGGAGTACATCCGGTTCTGCCTGCTCGCGCTCGGTCTGCGGAATGGAGTTTTAGGCATACGATGTCTCCCCTGTCGGGGACGTACGCCCCGCCTACCACCCTTCGTTGCCCTGGGCAGGGCCAGCGTCCTGCCCAGCCTGGAGGTTGTCGTCTGTCACCTCGGCCAGCATATCGCTGAGCACGAACAGCCTCTTGCGCAGCACAACCTGGTTGTCTCCGGGGATGATCTCGACCGCAGAGCCTTCCTGAACGCCCAGCTGCTGGGCGATAGCCTTGGGGATGCGTACGGCAAGGCTGGTGCCCCATCGGGAGACATGAGTTGTCGCGTTCATCAGACCCACCTCCTGTGCCTCAGCGGTATGTTTCTATATCAGAAATCAAAACTGGAGTATTGCCAGGGCGGGCCTGTCGCCCCAACGCCCGCTCGGACCCCAACGTCCCGCGACAACTGCCCATTGCGCCATCTTCCCGCCCGCCCTTACATTGGTTGCATGCGTCGTTTACGCGAATATTTTCCGTCGTTCCAGCGAAGGCAGGAACCTCGCATCCCCGGCCTGGAGAGGTGGCGTGAGGCCCCCGCAGGGGACGTTCCTCATGGGCGCCCTCTCACGGTTACGGGTGAGTGGCGTGCCACACGAGGCCGCCCTTGGCCTCGTTCCGGCCCCGCAGCCAAAGGTAAATCGGGCCAAATCGGGCCAAGGTATGGGGGGTCCCCACTCCTGCGCACTCCTGAACAACCGCGCGCTCCAGAAGTGAGATAAGTGGCAGAAATGGCCGAAAACAAGCAAAACAGGAGCGGCCCCTTCTTCGCAGGTCTCATCCCCTCTGGAGACGGCCAGATGAGGGCGAAGCCCCAAGCGCATCCCAGCCCCATCGCCACCGTCTACGAGAGAAATGATAGGAAATGAGCGGAAATGAGCGGAAAATAAAAGTTTCGCCGCTCCTGCGCACTCCTGACAACTCCTGAAACGGCGCGCTGTTCTATACTCTCGGAGGCGGCGATTTGGTATGGTATCTATTCGGGGCGAGGGAGGGATCGCATAGTGGCCTAGTGCGCCCGCCTGCTAAGCGGGTTGGGGGTGATGAGCCCCCTCGCGGGTTCGAATCCCGCTCCCTCCGCCAGCGCTCGCTCGCTCCGCCTCTCCCCCACGTCAGCCCCCCGAACATTGGAAGGCCTGCCGGTGTAGCGATGACCAGTTACCACGTTTGGACAGTTGGGTGTCAGATGAACAAAGCCGACTCCGAGCGGATGGGGGCAGGCTTGGAGCAGCTCGGCCTGCAATGGGAGCCCAACGCCAAACAGGCCGACGTAATCGTGCTCAACAGCTGCGTCGTGCGGCAGCAGGCCGAGGATCGGGTCGTGGGGATGCTCACGTCGCTCAAACCGTGGAAGGAGCGCTTCCCGGAGAAGACGCTCGCTGTCATGGGCTGCATGGTCGGGCCGAAGCAGGACGACCTCCGCAAGCGCTACCCCTACGTCGACGTCTTCATGCAGCCGCAGCAGTTCGAGCCGCTCATCGAGATCGTAGGCGACCGGCTGGGCGTGGACCCGGATGGCTGCGCAGGGCCGTTCGTGCCCGGCCATCCGTCGGTTACGACGCATGTGCCGATCATCCACGGCTGCGATAAGTTCTGCACGTTCTGCATCATCCCCTACCGCCGGGGCCGAGAGGTCTCGCGATCCATCGCGGAACTGGTGGAGGAGTGCCGGATGCTGACGGCGCGAGGCGTGCGCGAAGTGACGCTGCTCGGGCAGAACGTCGACTCCTACGGGCATGACCTCGACGGCGCGCCTGACCTCGCCGACCTGCTGGAGGCCATCCACGAGCGCGTGCCGGAGCTGGCGCGGATCCGCTTCCTGACGTCGCACCCGAACGACATGAGCCAGCGCATCATCGATGCTGTTGCAGCTCTGCCGCGTGTGATGGAGAACATCAACCTCCCCTTCCAGGCGGGCAACGACGACGTGCTGGCGAGGATGCGCCGGGGCTACACAAACGCCCAGTACCGCGAACTCGTTGGCCGCGTGCGAGCGTCCATCTCCGGCGTCGCGATGGTCACCGACCTCATCGTGGGCTTTCCGGGGGAGACGGATGCGCAGTTCGAGGATTCGCTGGCGATGGTGCGCGACATCGGGTTCGACAAGGTGCACGTTGCGATGTACTCGACGCGCCCCAACACGTTCGCCGAGCGCAAGATGACCGACGACGTGCCCCAGGAGGAGAAGCACCGCCGCCTGAAGGCGATAGAGGCCGCGCAGGAAACGATCCTCACCGGCATCAACAACACCTACCTAGGCTCGACCGAAGAGGTGCTTGTGGACGGCCACAGCCACGGACGCCTGCAGGGGCGCACGCGCACGGACAAGCTCGTCTTCTTCGACGCCCAACCCGTCACTCCCGACGCCCACCCCGTCATTCCCGCGCAGGCGGGAATCTCGCCCCTTCTCCCCCCGGGTGAGGGCATAGCCCTCGGCGACATCGTCAACGTGCGCATCACGCGTACGACGCCGTGGTCGCTGCAGGGTCGCGTAGCAACCGCAGCAGGCGCCGCGCGTGACTAAGCTCTCCCTTTGCCTCCTCCTCCATTCCGGTGCCTCCCTCTCTCTTCATGTGAAAATATGTGAAAATTTTCACAGCATAGCCCTTGCGCCGCCGTAAAATCCGGTCATCCTTCTTATCGGCGGGCTCTCCGCCAGCGTGAGGTGACCGGATGCTGCACCATTGGCATGGAACGAGACAGCTGATTCAGATGGCGCTCGCCGAGGACGAGGTCGCCTACGACCCGACCTCCTCGCTGCTCCCGAACGACCTGATGAGCGAGGCGCTGATCATGGCGAAGGCCGACGGCATCATCGCCGGAGTCGATGTCGCGCTGGAGGTCTTCCGCGAGGTCGATCCCAGCCTCGAGACCGTGCGCCTGCTCGACGACGGCTCGCAGGTTGAGCGCGGCACGTACATGGCGACGATACGCGGTCGGATGTCGAGCATCCTTCGCGCTGAGCGCACCGCGATCAACTTCGCATCACGCATGAGCGGCATCGCGACGGCCACCAACGAGTTCGTCCGCGAGCTGGAAGGGCTCCCCGCGCTGATCATCGATACGCGCAAGACGTTGCCCGGCTGGCGGCTGCTCGATAAGTACTCCGTGCGCATGGGCGGTGGGCACAACCACCGGATGAGCACCGGCGACGGCATCCTGATCAAGGACAATCACATCGCGGCGATGGCCACTCGCGGCGAGAGCATGACCGAGCTCATACGCCGGGCCAAGCACGACGCCGCGCACACGATCCGCATCGAGGTGGAGTGCGACACGCTCGACCAGGTGCGCGAGGTGGTGGAGGCCGGGGCTGACATCATCCTGTTCGACAACATGACGCCCGATCAGATGCGGGAGGGAGTCGCCATCTGCAAGGGCCGCGCGCTGACGGAAGCGTCCGGCGGGGTGACGATCGAGAACGTGCGGGAGATCGCAGAGACGGGCGTCGACCTCCTCTCCTCCGGCTCCATCACGCACTCGGTGAAAGCGCTCGACATCAGCCTTGAGGTTCGGGTAAACGGGGCGTGAATCCGCTCCGCCTCGCCAGCGTCACTGCGGGGCTGCTCGTTCTCGCGGCGTGCAGCAGCGGCGAGCCTACGACCACGACCCCCGAACCCTCCGGTAGCCAGCGCATCGTCTTCGTCGGGCCGCAGTTCGACATCTGGACGGTGCAAGGCGACGGCGGCAGCCCCGAACGGCTCACCGGTGGCGGCGGGTCCGGCGAGTCCGGCATCAGCGTCTCGCTTCGCCCGCAGCAGGCGCAGAGCGTTCGTTACACCTGGCCGACCTGGTCGCCCGACGGCAGGCTCGTCGCCCTCTCGCGCACTCCAAGCCTCGACGGCAACGCAGTCGCCAGCCTCGTGCTGCTCGACGCTGGCGGTTCGACGGAGCGGCAGCTCCACGAGACGCTTCCGGGGTCAGTCGGCCTCGTCGCCAACGGCGCTCCGCACTACGCCCTCTGGGCGCCGGACTCGCAGTTCCTCTCGTTTGTCGCCCCCCGAGGCCACGGCCGGGGACTCGGCCTCTTCGCCGTCCGGCCCAGCGACGGTGAACCCTACGAGGTCGCCGCCAACGCCCCGCTCTATCACATCTGGTCGCCGGACGGGCGATACATCCTGGTGCACCGGCGCGAGCAGTTGCTGCTCCACGATGTCCGCGACCGCTCGACGCGCGACCTCGAAGCAGAGTCGCTCCGCTACCGCGTCCCCGCGTTCAGCCCGGACGGCGAGCGCATCGCCTACGTCGTGGACGAGGGCGGCACGGGGAAGCTCGTCACCTCCAAGATCGACGGGACCGACCGTGTCACCGTGATGGATGTCCCCGGCGAGGCCGCTTTCGCATGGTCCCCAACCGGTGGGCGCATCGCGGTTGCGACAAAGCAGGTCTGGGAGCCGTTCTACGATTCGCTCTACATCGTGGACGAGGGCGGCTCAGGGCCCGACGAACCGTTGCTGCGCGGCGCGATGGCCGCCTTCTACTGGGCGCCGGATGGCTCGCGCCTCGCGCATGTTGCTCTCGCTGATCCAACAGCGTGGCAGGTCGTCGACTCCGCCACGCGTGAAACGCGGCTGCTGACCCGCTTCATCTCCACCGCTGACTTCCTCACACACCTGCAGTTCTTCGACCAGTTCGCTCCGTCCCACCACGTGTGGTCGGCCGATTCCACGAAACTGACGTTCGCAGGCGTCATCGAGCGGGGTGCAACCCCGCAGGTGTGGGTCGTGGACGCGGTTGGCGACGCTGCGCCGCGCCCCGTCGCCGAGGGTCGTCTCGCCTTCTGGCTCCGGTCGCCCGCCGGGTAGGGGTGCGCGCCGGAGGCGTGCCCTGCGCCTCACCTCTAGCTGTAGTTCCCATAGAGGTTGTTGACAGGTGAGAGGCCCCGCTGTTGCTGTTGTGTGAACGAAACCCAGCAGTAACAGGAGGCCCCTCATGACCCATCGTAACGCACGCTTGACCCCCGTGACCCGCGCCGAGTTGGTCGAACAGGTGTTGTCCGGCTGGCCCCAAGCCGAAGTAGCCCGCTTGTTCCGCGTCTCCCGCGCGACCGTCACCAAGTGGGTGCGGCGGTTCCGTGAAGGTGGGCCAGACGCGCTCCTCGACCGCTCCAGCCATCCCCTGCGCAGCCCCCGCCAAACCGGTCAGCTGCAGGAAGCGGCCATCTGCGCTGCACGCCGCATGCTTGCCTGGGGGCCGCACCGCATCGGGTGGCGGTTGGGCATCGCCCCCTCCACCGTCTACGCTGTCCTGCGCCGCGCCGGACTCCACCGCCTCGCGTGGCTCCATCGCACCACCCGGGAGATCGTTCGCTACGAGCATGCCCGCCCCGGCGCGCTGGTTCACCTCGACATCAAGAAACTCGGCCGCATCCCGCAGGGTGGCGGCAAGCGCATCCTGCCCGGCTTCGCGGAGACCCACAGCGGTCCTCAGCGCGGCCCCCGCCTCGGTTTCGACTTCCTCCACGTGGCCGTGGATGACCACTCCCGCTATGCCTACGTCGAGGCCCTGCCGGACGAACGCGGCCCGACTGCCGCCGCCTTCCTTGTCCGGGCACTTGCCCACTTCGAGCGCCAGAGCATCGCCGTCGAGCGCATCCTGACCGACAACGGCGCCTGCTACGTGAGCCGCATCTTCACCGACACGGCGGCGGCCAGGAACCTGCGGTTGAAGCGCACACGGCCTTTCCGGCCTCAGACCAACGGCAAGGCGGAGGCGTTCAACAAGATCATGCAGGCCGAGTGGGCCTACCAGCGACCGTACTACTCCAATGATGAACGGCTCAACGCGCTGCCTGGGTTCCTCGCGTATTACAATCACCGGCGTCCACACGGCGGCATCGGCGGGGCTACTCCCGCCTCCCGGCTGTAAACAACGTCCCTGGGAACTACATCTAGCGCGCTATCTCGTAGATGGTTACCGTCTAACTGACCTCATTCGCCACGAACAGGAGCGGCTCGCCGGTCGAGTCGCCCCTTCGTCGGTTCCTCCCTAGCGCAAGCTAGCGACATGCACATACAGGCCAGCCACCCTAGACTGCGACTGCTGCTGCCAGTTGCGCCAGCGATAGGTCTGCAAGGGAGCTTACGATCAGGTCTGCGTGGCTCAGGTCCATCTGAATCGTAAGCGAATCGGGGACGGCCACGCAGCGCATGCCCGCCGCCTGTGCCGCGCTAACGCCGTTCGGCGAGTCTTCGATGGCGAATGCCTCGGTGGGCTTCACGTTCAGACGTTCGAGGGCGAGGTTGTAGAGATCGGGGGCAGGTTTCGTCTGCGAGACGTCATCGCGGGTACAGACGGCGTCGAATGATGGGAGCAGCCCCAGCCGGGTGAGATGGCCGTTGACCCACTCGGATGCGGAGCTCGACGCGATGGCGAGCTTCATCCCGGCGGCTTTCGCCTCTGCGATATGCTCCGCGACGCCAGGGTTGACCGGCATCTCGCGCGTCGCGTCGTGGCGAAGGCTCCGCGCTCGTTGGCGGATAGCCTCCCTGTCGATCTCGCGGCCCAGTTCACTCTCCAAGTAATCGATCGCGAGATTGACGCCGGTGCCTCGGCCAGCTGCCATCTTCCATACGTCCATCGTGAGCTCCACGCGGAACTCACGGAAGGCTGCGACGTACGCATCGTAGAGGGGGCGTTCCGAATCGAGCATGGTGCCGTCGAAATCGAAAACGACTGCGCGGAAAGGGTGCATCACGCGAATCAGTATACGGCGCGGGAGTTGGCACCGAGCCGCCACCATGCGTGCGCTCCAGGCGCCCCTGTCCGAATCACGACAACAGCCCATTGCGCCATTGCCTCCCTCAGCCCTACTATAGTTCGCATACGTCGTTTCATCGAAAACCAACCGTCGTTCGCGCGAAGGTGGGTATTCACCTCTCCCTGCATATGGGAGAGGTCGATGCGAAGCATCGGGTGAGGGCGCTCAGGGGGGAGGAGGTATCCAAAGGCCCCCGCGAAGGCGAGAACCTCGCATCCCGGCCCGCGTAGACGATAGGGAATGGAACGAAATGGAACAAAACGGAACAGAATTAAAAGTTTTGCCACTCCTGGCCACTCCTGGAGGCTGTCCCCCCCCGTCCTCTATCCTACGAAATGAGGCCGCATGATGCCAACGAGTCCGCTAAATGAAGCCATGTGGTCTCGTGCCCACGAGTGAACGGAACCGCAAACGAGTCCACCCCGGCCTCACTTCCAACTCTCGGCTAGGAGTAGATAGAGCCAAATGAGGCCAATGGAGCCACTATTTCAGAAAAACGTTCCTGAAGCCGCGATTTCGAGAAAACACGGGAGTGTGCTGGTCTGAGGTGGTGGCGCAACCTATACTCGCCCGAAACCGTATTCGCCGAAACGGGGATGGGGGTTCGTGATGACCGATGAGATGACGCCGGATGCTTTCGCCGCGTGGGCGCAGGCCGTGGGGCTGCCCGCCAGCCGTGATCACCTGGAAGCGCTGCGCCCGGAGGTGCAGGCGATGCTCGGCCGCATCGCGCCGGTTGCGGCGATAGACGTATCGGGCGTTGCCATCGAGGACGCCATCGGAGGCGCGGAATGACCGACATCACGCAAGCCTCCGCGACGGAGCTGGCGCGACGTATCGCGGCGCGGGAGTTATCCTCGATAGAGGTCGTCGAGGCGTTCGTGGCGCGCGCCGATGCGCTGGAGCCGAAGGTCGGCGCGTTCATCACGCGCACGTCCGAGCAGGCGCTGGCCGACGCTCGGCAGGCGGACGTCGAGCTGGCGAGCAGGAAGAGCCGAGGCCCGCTGCACGGCGTGCCCTTCGGCGTGAAGGACATCTATCGCACTGCGGGCGTCCGCACGACCTCCGGCTCGGCGCTCGATGCCGATGTCGTGCCCGAAGAGGACGCGACGACGGTGCGTCTCCTCAAGCAGGCAGGCGGCATCATGATCGGCAAGACCAACACGGTCGAGTTCGCTTTCGACCCCACGGGGCGGAACGCGACCTACGGCATGCCGGGCAACCCATGGGGCCTCGATCGCATGCCAGGGGGATCGTCGAGCGGCACCGGAGCGGGCGTCGCCTCTGGGTTCTTCCCGATGGGGCTCGGATCGGACACGGGCGGCTCGATACGCATACCCTCGGCGCTGTGCGGCATATCGGGTATCAAGCCGACGTTCGGGCTCGTGAGCAGGCATGGCGTCACGCCGCTCTCGCACTCGCTCGATACGACGGGGCCTATGGCGCGGACGGTGGAGGACCTCGCGCTCACGATGAACGTCCTTGCCGCCTACGACGAACGCGACCCGGTGTCGGTGGCCGCGCTGGAAGCTGTCGATTTCGCCGAGGCCCTGAACGGCGACATCGACGGCCTGCGCATCGGCGTGCCGGTCGAGTACATCTGGGAGCCGCTCGATACGGAAGTTGCACTGGCATTCGAGACCGCGATGCAGACGCTCGAACGGTTGGGCGCGCGCGTCATCGAGATGTCCATCCCTGAGCTGGACTGGACGCCCGCGCTCGCGGCGAGCATCACGACCGCGGAGGCGGCGATGGCTCACGGCGCTCGCGTTATCGAGCACGGCGACCGCATGGATCCGGCAATCCGGCGGCGCTTCGAGTCCGGGCTGTTCGTTCCGGCGACGGCGTACGCACAGGCGCAACGTGCCCGTGTCGCCTACGCGCGGGCCATCGCCCGAGCGTTCGCGGGTGTCGACCTGCTGGCGATGCCAACCGTGGCCGCACCCGCGCCGCATCGCGATCAGGAGACGATGGAGATCGCGGGGCGCGAGGTTCCAGTGCGCGAGGCGCTCTTGCGTCTGACCCGCATCTTCAACCTGAGCAGGATGCCGAGCGTTTCTGTGCCTTGCGGATTCTCGACCGACGGCTTGCCGCTGGGCCTTATGCTTGGCGGCGCACGATTCGACGATGCGCGGGTGCTGCGCGCGGCGCATGCCTACCAGGCGGCGACGGACTGGCACACTCGCGAGGCCCCCGTGGGGCAGTCAGCGACAGCATAAGGAGGCACACGATGACCGATAAGCTTGGTGGACTATTGGAAGAGGTTGCGCTGGCGAATCGGATGCTCTACGAGATGGGTCTCGCGGACGCGTCGACGATCGAGCGGGGCCATGTGAGCCTGCGCCTGCCCGACGACCCGGGGAAGTTCGTCATCAAGGCGCTCGGCCCTGCGCTCTCGCAGACGTACGCGGAGCACATGGTGATCGTGGACACGGAGGGTTACAAGGCCGGAGGGCCGAAGGAGATGAACCTTCCGAACGAGGTGAAGATGCATTCCTGCCTGCTGCGGGAGCGTCCGGACATCAACTCGGTCGTTCACGTACATCCTCGCTACACGGTGCTGATGAGCGTGCTGCAGGAGCAGATGGGGGCGATGTGCATCGAGGGCATGCCGCTGTTCTCCGAGCCTATTCCGATGTTCCCCAGCCCGCGCCTGATCATCAACGAGAAGGACGGCGCAGAGGTCGCTCGGTTGCTGGGCGGGCACAGCGCCGTCATGCTTCAGGGCCACGGCGCAGCGACGGTGGGCGGGGATATGGAGGACGCGATGGTGAACATGCTGCATCTGGAGGAACAGGCGCGGATGAACTACTTGGCGTTCTGCGCGGTGGGCAGCGGCCACGCTGTCCTGACGCCGGAGCAGCGCGCTGAGTTCGTCGCGAACATGCGCTCGATGCCGGACGCCGAGCACCTGAAGCCGGAGGTCGCGCCGACGCCCCGAAAGCCCAGCGGCATCTGGCATCACTACGCAGCACGAGCAGCGCGGGAGGGATAGCGCGGCAGGGACTACAGCCCCCCACGAACGACGCTAAGGGTTCGTGGGGCGTGCAGGCACGCGAATATGCCCTGAACCTACGCCGGGGTGTTGAGGCTGGGCACGAGCGAGCGGAAGTACTCGTAGGCGTGCGAAGCTCGCTTGGCCCAGTCAGCGCCGAAACGGGTGGCGTACTCGTCGCTCATCGGGGTCGGCGTTCCGACGATCGATGCGATGACCTGCATGATGGCGGCACGTTCGAGGTAGATCGTGTTCGACACCGAGTGGTCCATGGACTCGCCAACGACGACGACACCGTGGCCACGGAGCAGCGCCGCGCCGCGATCACCGAGCGTATCGGCTACCTCCTGGCCTTGCGCTGTCGTCGTGATTAGGTCGGGCTTCTCGTAGATGGGCGTCTCTGGAGCGAAGGGCGCGGCCTGGTTGTACAACGCCTTGATGGGCACGTTCCCCGTGCCTACCGCCGTCGCAATGAGTTGGTGGGTATGCACCACGGAGTTCACGTCTGGCCTCGCCCGCATGATGGCCGCATGGAGGGCTGTTTCACGGGGCGGCAGCGGCGCATCTATGGTGCGTCCCTTCTGGTCATCCGGCACCCACAAGGCATCGCCGCCCTCGAGGTAGGCGTCGATGTCGACGGCGATGATGTCTTCCGGGCGTATCCGGTTGTGCGCGCGGAGCACGGGCTTGATGTAGAGGACGTTGGTGCCCGGCATGCGCGCGCTGATATGGCCGTGGAAGTCCACCAGACCCTGGTGGTCCAGGACGTGGGAACTCTCGGCCACCTGGCGCTTCATCAGTTCGATATCGGAGGTCGTGGTCATAGCAGTAAGCCTCTTTCTATGGTCTCGTCTAATTTGGTCAGGCGCTCGGGTCTCTTCGGTTTCACCGCGAGCGACAGCAGAATCGCCGCGAGCGTGAACGTGACGGCTGCGGAGTAGAAGACGATGTCATACGAGCCCGTGGCCTCCCGGAGCCTTGCCATGGTAACCGGGCCGAGCGCCAGCCCCACGAGCAGTGCGGTCTGCACCATGCCGGAGATAGCGCCATACGACCGCCTGCCGTAGTAGTTCGCTATGAGCAGCATGAGGATGGAGCCCTCGCCGCGAGCGGCTATGCCGAGGATAACGCCATAACCCACCGCTACCACCGGATGCGAAACGAACTGAAAGCCGAGCGCCAGCACCATGCCCAACAACATCGTGAAGACGCCGAGGATACGCTCTGAGATGTGCTCCGCGAGGAAGCCCCACAGCGTATTGGCGAACGCCCCGGATATCGCGAACATGCTCACGGCGGCCACGCCGATCTGTACGGCGAATCCCTGCTGCTCGTAGTACTGCGGCATGTGGAACGGAAGCCCGCCTCCACCGTAGTTCGTGAGGATGATGGAGAGGATGATGAGCGAGAACGATGGCGTCCTGATCGCCTCGCGCAACGTCCATGACTGCTCTGCTTCGAGGGCGGAGGCTGCACGCGATGCATCGCCCTCCGTTGCGGCGTCCGCGCCATCGGGCAGCAGGCCCATCTCCTCCGGGGTACGGCGCACCACGAGCGCGTTCGGCACTACGAGGAATATGAGGATGGCGATGCCGAATATGATCCACACCCACCGCCAGCTGTACCCCAGGCTGATGATGAACAGCGCGGCGGGGCCCATCGCAAAAGTGCCCACCGGGTGAGCGGTGCCAACGAGACCGACCGCGCGGCCTCGCATGCGCCGGAACCAGTTGACGACGACGACACGCGGGACGACGCCCGCGATGAGGTTCTGGGCGATGCCTCGGGCGATCGCGTAGCCGACCACGAGTTGCCATACGCTGGGAGAAGCCGCGATGACAAAGAACGCGGTTGCCATGACCAGTACGCCCGTGGTCATCAGGACGCGGGGGTTGTAGCGATCCGCCAGCAGGCCGACGAACGGAGCGCTCACACCTGCGAGGATGCCGCCGAACGTTACCGCGCCAGCGATAGCGGTGGGACTCCAGCCGGTATCGTTGCTGATAGGTTCGACGAGGAGGCCGATGAACACCTGGCTCGTGGGGCCTGCGAACAGACCCGTCAGCAGTATGACTGCCAGGATGTACCAGCCGTAGAAGAAGCGGGGTTTGCTGTTCTTGGGCAGCGTCGTCAAAGGTGAACGAAAGCCTCCGGGACGTGCGCAGGTTACGCCCTGCACCTCGATTCGACCAGCCTACTGAGCCGGGGAAGCGGCTTATCTGTCGCTACTTGCGGTGGGGCTAAGCGTGGGTGTGGACGCGCAGGTTGTCGTTCTCGCTGAGCGCGAGGAAGCCGGCGTACGGCGCTTCGGCGAGGTGGAGAGAGTGCGTCTCCGGGTCGCATGCCGCGCCTACCCACACGCCGCCGTCCGAGAAGTGCTCTTTCTTCCACACGGGGACGACGTGCTTGATGCGATCGACGACGTACAAGCCGGCGAGGAATGCTTCCAGGCGGTGCGGAGCGCCCGCCGCCACGACGAGGCTGACGTCACCGATGGCGAGACGGCCAAAGCGATGCTGCACCGCCATCGCCGGAACATAGAAACGCACCATCGTTTCCTCGAGGATATGGCCCATCACTTTGGCGGCCATACGTTCATCAGCCTCGTACTCGAGGTATTCGACGCTCCGCCCTGCGGTGTTGTCGCGCGTCGTGCCTTCGAAGAGGACGACTGCGCCGTTGGACGATCGCCGCACCGCATCAGCCAAGTCACCCGCGTCTATCTCTTCGGCGCCGACGCGCACGCTCATGCCGCCGCTCACGGGGGGATAGAGCGCGATGTCGTCGCCGTCGTGGAGCGGATAGGCGAGGTTCGCAAACTCCTCATTGACGGCAATGAGATGCGGCCGAAAGTTACGCGGCAGCGACGGCTTGGCGTCCAGGAGCGCAGCGACCGCATCGGTCACTGTCGCGCTATCGCTCAGTGCGAGGTTCACGCTCGCGACGCCTGCCGTCTCGCGGTAGGAGGCGTAGAGCCTGACGAGGACGTTCATAGGGGGATTATACTCGGCGGAAGCTCCCGTGCTTCTCCCGTTCCGATGCCCGCCCACGGTGGCACGGCATATCAGGAACAATCAGCGAGTTCTCGTCCCGATGACGGCGGGAAGGGTGTAACCTTCGGGTATGACGCCGCCAGGGATGCGGAGCGACCAGTCGTTGTTCGAGCATGTGCGCCGCAAGCACGAGGCGGAGCATGCACCGCTCGCTGCTCGTATGCGGCCTCGGACGCTCGAAGAGTTCGTGGGGCAGCAGCATCTGCTGGGCGAGGGGCACGTGCTGGAGCGTGCCATCCGCGCGGACCAAGTGCCTTCGATGGTGCTGTGGGGGCCGCCGGGCGTCGGCAAGACGACGCTTGCCCAACTGATCGCAGGCCTCACAAAATCGCACTTCATCGCCGTCTCCGCCGTTACCTCCGGTGTTGCAGACCTGCGCAAGGCCGTTGAGGAGGCGCGGGAGATACGGGCCCTCGAGGAGCGCGGCACCATCCTGTTCGCCGACGAGGTGCACCGCTTCAACAAATCGCAGCAGGACGCGATTCTCCCGCACGTCGAGAACGGAACGATCACGTTCATAGGCGCGACGACCGAGAACCCGTCGTTCGAGGTCATCTCCGCGCTGCTGTCGCGCACCCGGGTGCTCACGCTGAAGCCTCTGGCCGATGATGAGGTTTCGCACGTCATACGGCGCGCGCTGAGCGACAAGGAGCGCGGGTTGGGGAACGAGAACATATCGCTCCAGCCGGACGCTCTCGCGTTCTTGCTGGATGTTGCATCAGGCGATGCGCGCGTCGCACTGAACGGCCTGGAGCTCGCGGCAGAGATCGCGCCTCAGGACGCCGAAGGCCGGAAGGAGATCAACCGCCCGCTGGTGGAGGAGGCGCTTCAACGCCGCGCGCCGCAGTACGACAAGGCTGGCGACAGCCACTACGACACCATCTCCGCATTCATCAAGTCGGTGCGCGCATCCGACCCTGATGCGGCGGTCTACTGGCTGGCGCGGATGCTGGAGGCGGGCGAGGATTCGCTGTTCATCGCGCGGCGCATCGTGATACTCGCAGCAGAGGACGTGGGCATGGCCGATCCGCAGGCGCTGTCTGTCGCGGTGGCGGCTCAGCAAGCGGTGCACTTCGTCGGGCTGCCGGAGGGTGCTATCCCGCTGGCGCAGGCTGCGGTGTATCTCGCTACGGCGCCGAAGAGCAATGCTTCCTACATGGCGCTCAATAAGGCGGTGAGCGCGGTGCGCACGGGCCGTCAGCATCCGGTGCCGCTTCACCTGCGGAATGCGGCAACGGGCCTGATGCGCGATCTGGGATACGGCAGGGACTACAAGTACGCTCACGATTACAAGGGGCACTTTGCGGGACAGCAGAACCTGCCGGATGAGCTCGCGAATACCCGCTTCTACGAGCCTGGTACGCAGGGCTACGAGCAGATCGTGCGCGAGCGGCTGGAGGCATGGTGGGGCAAGACGCGCGGGACAGGCGGCGATCCCGGGTAACGTCGGGTAACGCTGCACAGGCGCTCGGAATCTCCCGGATTTCGACGCATCCGCTATTGACAGGTGCGGATAGGCGTGCTCTATGATGGCATCAGACCGAAGGAGTGAGTTCCTCCCCAAGGTCGGAGCGTCGGACGAGAGGAGGTCTGCCATGGTTACACGAGCGGTCTACGCACTGCACCATAAGTGGCACTTCCCTTTTTCGGCCCTCGTGGCAGCGTAAGCGCAATCTAGGCGCAAGCGCGGTCATGGAGGGCATCCGAAAGCCGGAAGCTCCGTGCACACTTAGCAGGCGCACACCCCGGAATACCAATCAGGGGGGCCTGAGTCCGGCAGTAATCGCCGGGAGCGGCAACGGAGCGGAAGGTGAGCCCCACCCAAAGGCGGGGCACGAGAGCAGCGCCGGAGAGGCCAAAAGGTCGCTCCGGCGCATTGCTTTCCCTTGAGCATTCGGCTCTTCAGCGCCTCTCTCGTGATTGAACCAACCGGAAGGCACCGCACCCGACGAGCCGTCAGGAGGCGCGTCCTTTGCGCTGGCTCATGAACTCTTCGTGAGGCGGAACCTCTTCGCCTACAACGTAGAGGAAGTAGTACGTGCCCATGTCGCCCAGAAACTTGAAGTTCTTGCGCATGTCCTTCACTAGGTCGGTGAAGCTCGCTTTCGACCGCAGGTAGTCGCGGAATGTTCCGTGCTCCCGCTCGAGGTCGAGCATGCGCTGGGCGTTGTGCTGGATCGATTCGATCTTCTTGCGGTTGCGGATGATGCGGGTGTCGACGGCGAGCTCGTCTATCTCCACCGGCGTCAGATCAGCGACTCGCTCCGCGTCGAAATGGTGGAACGCTTCCTGCGTGCCGGGCCACTTGCTCTCCACGACGCGCCACGAGATGCCCGTCTGGAAGACGGCCTTGCTCATCACATCGAGGTAATCCCCCAAACGTTGCGGGTCGATGCGTTCTGGCGCTTGCATGTCGGGCATAGTTCTGGTTTCTCTCGTGGGGGCATGGAGCGGCGGCGGTGTTCCTGGAACGCCGCCGCCCGTTGTACGTAGGCTCAGCAGGGGCTGGACGCGGGACGCGGCTAGACTTAGATGCCGTAGAACGCTCTGGGGTTGTCTTCCAGCATCTTCCTTGCGACCGTCTCGCTGATCCGGCCTTCGGATGCCCACCGGCGCACCTCGTCGATGGCGTCGGGTTCAGCCGACGTATCGAAGTGCGTGTAGTCGCTCCCAATCATCAGGCTGTCCTCCGTGCCGAACCGGAGGATGTACTCGACGTCCTCGACGGTGTCGACTGCCACGAAGAAGCGATTCTCGCGGAAGAGGTCGGCGTGCATATCGAACTTGCGTATCCACGAGCGCCGTTTCCGTTCCGCGGTCAGACGATCCAGCACGTACGGTATCCACGTCGAGCCTGCCTCGATGAAACCGAAGCGGAGGTTCGGGAACTTGTCGGGCACGCCGTAGAGGACGAGCGAGTGGAAGGCGTCCATGATGGGGACGCCGCCGAGGCCATCGCCGTGCCCGAGGCGCGCCTCGGTAGGATTGCCGCTGCCGGTGTGGATGCAGATAGGCATATCCAGGGCGCTCGCCTCTTCGTAGAGCGGGAAGAAGTACGGGTCGCTCGCTCGCTTGCCGTGCTCCAGGCCGCGCTTGAATACGCCAACCGCGCCGTTCTGCTTCGCCCAGCGCAGGTAGCTGACGGAGGCGTCCATGTCCAGCAGCGGCGGAACGGCGACCCATCGCAGGCGGCCTTCGGTCTCAGCGCATTTCGCTGCGACATAGCGGCTGTAGCTATCGGTGAGGGCTACCTCCGCGTCCGGGTTCCCCGTTATGTAGCTGAGGAAGAACGTGGGATAGATGACGTGCACGTCAACGTTGCGAGCGTCCATGTGCTGAAGGCGCTCGTTCACGTCCAGCAGCTCGCGGGAGTTCAGCGTCGTGCCGGTCATTTCGTCGTTGCGGATCATGCGCTGGCGCATCCTGCCGTCCACCAGCCACCAGCGGCTCGCTGACGAATCAATGCCGCCGGGCGTCACGCCCTCCGGCGGGGAGATGGTGACCGGCTTGAATCGAGCGGCAGCGCCCGTCATGTACTCCCATGCCTGCTCAGGCTCGTCTACGTGAGTGTCCGCATCTATGACCGGCATTCTTACCCTCCTAACGCTCTGCGCGCACGGTGTCGAGTGGGCAGAGTGTACTCCCTACACTGCCACCTTTGTGACGCTTGCGATAACGTCCAGCGCCTCGTCTATGTCTTCCGCGGTGATGCCGTAATGGGGCACGAACCGCACCCAGTTGAAGCGTCCGTTGCCGAGGATGCCGCGCTCGCGCAGCAGGTTCGACGTGCCTGGGCCATCGCCGTCGTCCAGCTCGGCGTAGACGATGTTCGTTTCGATGGTCGAGGGGTCGACGCTGAAGCCGGGGATGCTCGCCAGTCCCTCAGCGAGACGCTTCGCGTTCGCGTGGTCGTCGGCGAGACGCTCAACCATAGTGTCGAGTGCGACGAGGCCCGCAGCGGCGAGCACGCCCGCCTGCCGCATGCCTCCGCCTGTCATCTTGCGGATACGACGCGCACGCTGGATGAAATCGACGCTGCCGGTGACGACGGAGCCGACCGGCGCGGAGAGGCCCTTCGAGAGGCAGAAGGTAACCGAATCCGCAACGGACGCCAGCTCCGCAGGGGGAACGCCAAGCGCGACGGATGCGTTGAGGATGCGGGCGCCGTCCATGTGGATGGCCATGCCGTGCGCGCGGGCCACGCCGGTCAGCGGCTGCATCTGCTCGACGGTGTAGGCAGCGCCGTTGCCCCGGTTGTGGGTGTTCTCGATGGCCAGGAGCGCGGTGCGCGGAAAGAAGCCTCCCGGCGAGATGGTCGATTCCACGACATCCGGATCCATCAGTCCGCGATGGTCGTTCGGGAGCGCGCGCATCTGAACACCCCCGAACGCCGCGATCGCCCCCATCTCGTTGACGATCAGGTGGGCGTCGACGCCGCAGATGAGCTCATCGCCGCGATTGCACCATGCGAGAGCGGAGACGAGGTTGCCCATGGTGCCGCTCGCGACGAACATCCCAGCCTCTTTGCCCATCAGCTCGGCGGCGGTTCGTTCGAGCCTGTTGACCGTGGGGTCTTCGCCGTAGACGTCGTCACCGACCTCGGCTTCGGCCATAGCGCGACGCATCGCCTCGGTTGGTTTGGTAAGGGTATCGCTCCGCAGATCTATGACGCGGGGCGCGCTGCCGTTCGTTACCATGAGCACTCATCCTCCAGTTGCTATCGTGATTCTATCAGCGAGGGGCGAGCGGTTCGCGAACCGGCCATCCGGCCACGTATGGCTGTTCAGGAGTGGCGAGGAGTGGCAAACTTTTAATCTCCGCTCATTTCCGCTCATTCCCTATCATTTCTCTCGTAGATGCGGGCACGGGAACGACGGGGGGGGGGTGAACCCTGGCCCTATTTGGCCCTGTTTGGCCTCGTTTACTCCTAGCGGCGAGGCTGGAAATGAGGTCACCGTGGCCTCGTTTGGCACTCCGCTCACTCGTATGCGGTGGGCCAGCCGGCCCTGGTTGTGGTCGTGGTTGGCCTCGTCAGGAGTGGCCAGGAGTGGCGAAACTTTTAATTCAGTTGCATTTGGTCGCATTTCGTTGCATTTCCTATCGTCTACGCGGGCGATGGAGCCAGGGCTGCGCTTGAGGCTTCACCCTCATCCTAACCTTCTCCCCTCAAGGGAGAAGGGACCTGCAGGGGGCAGAAGGACTGAGGCAGGCGTAGAACCGGTTCATTCTGACTCGTTTTGATTCATTTCGGCAGAATCCGTAAGGGACGAAGTCTCCGCTTTCGTGGAAACGACGGCCATCGGACGCGGTAACGACGCATGCAACCAATGTAGGGGCTGGTGGGGCGATGGCGCAATGGGCAGTTGTCGTTGGGTTGGGGGTACGTTTGGGGTGGCGTGACCTTCGGGCGGTTCACGAACCGCCCGAAGGTCACGCAGGGGGACAGGGATGCGGAGCCTGTCTCAGAAGTCGCACCGAAGGCTTTGACCTCGTTCGTCCAAGACGACATTGGGTGTCAAGAGCGTCTCTGATAGTCGTATGTCGTAGCGCATCCAGTCATTGTTACGCTTTGCGTTGCACCATTTTGCCGCTGACAGGGGCGCGGAGACTTCTGAGACTAGCTCTGCGAGGTTCCCGCCTTCGCGGGAACGACGGTAGGATTCGGGGGAACGACGTATGCGGCCAATGTAGCAATCATTGGGGCTATGGCGTAAGCAACTGTGATAGCAGGTCAAGCGATTTGTGGGTCCCAGGTGGTCTCCTCACGCAGGATGGCATTCAGTATGGTCAGCATCTTGCGCATGCATGCGACGAGCGCCACCTTCCTCGGCTTACCCTGGTCCAGCAGCCGCTGGTAGAACGTGCGTATCACGGGGTTGTGCTGGACTGCCGAGAGCATAGGCATGTACAGCGCCCTCCGCACGTTTGCACGCCCGCCCCAGCAGAAGCGCTTCCCCTCGCGCTTCCCGCTGTCGCGGGCGTGCGGGGCGAGGCCTGCCAGCATCCCGACCGCTGCTCGGTTCAAGTGTCCCAGCTCCGGCATACTGCCGAGTAGCGCTGCCGCTAGGGTCTCACCCACGCCAGGAACGCTCCGCAGCCGCTCCCAACGCTCGCGCAGGGAGACATCCTGGGCGATGACCCTCCGCAGTTCCTGCTCCACCGCCGCGATCTCCCGCTTCAGGAAGGCGAGATGGCGCTTCGCGCTGGCCAGGCTTGCGCCGGAGAACAGCCGGGCTTGGTGTCGCACCCGCGTGTGGTCCCCCACCAGTTGATTGCGGCGGGTGGCAAGATCGCGCACGGTCTGCTCGGGGCGCGACGGCGCAGGCTTCGGCTGGATGCGGATGTCGTGGGCGAACTGGGCGATGACGGCCGCATCAATGCGGTCGGTCTTAGCCAGGACGCCGGTGGAGCGGGCATAGTAACGGACGTTGCGGGGGTTGAGGATGGCGAAGGGGAGTTGGGCGTGGGTGAGTGCGTGGGAGAGAGGGCGTTCGTAACCGCCGGAGGCTTCGAAGGCAATCAGGCGGGGCTGAGCATCGCGACAGTGCTCGACGAGGGAATGCAGGCCGGCGGGAGTGGTCTTGAAGCGCTGGGGTTGTCCGGTTGGGTGAGCCGCGAGATCGAGCCAATCCTGGGAAACGTCTATGCCGATGCAGAGGGATGAGTCCATACGCTATGCTCCTGACTGCCCTTCCGTGCCCTGCCTTGTGAATACGAGCTCACTAGCTCAGGCAACTGTTCGGGCTACCGGTAGGGCGGGTGGAATAGAGGCGGGGCGGTCATGCTTACGCACGGTCTCAGCGACCAAGGGGCAAACGGCCTACCCCGCCTCTCACCACCATACAAGGGGCAGTTGTCGTTGGTTTGGGAGTCGTTTCGCACGCGGCGAGGGAGCGTATATTCTCGCCACGCTTTGCGGGCGCTGGTAGACTTTGGGGTGATGATAGGTTTCTTCGATCGGCATGGCGTCGTCGTTCTGATAGCGCTGGTAGCCTTCACCGCAGATCAGCTGTCGAAGCTCGGCATCGTGCTGACGCTGCCGCTGTACCAGTCGTGGCCTACCGACGGCTTCTTCCGGTTCACGCACGTGGCGAATTCCGGCAGTGCGTTCGGCCTGTTCGGGGGCCACAATGTGCCGCTGACCCTCGCCTCGATCGTGGGCATCGGGGTGCTCGTGCTCTTCTACCGAACGCAGAAGGATGCCAGCCTCTGGCTGCAGGCGAGCCTCGGCCTCATGTTCGCCGGCGCCTGCGGCAACCTAGCGGACCGCATCACACAGGGGCATGTAACCGACTTCATCGACGTCGGCCCCTGGTACATCTTCAACCTGGCGGATGCCTCCATCGTGACGGGCATCGTCCTCTTCACGGGGTTCGCGCTCTTCTCGCGACCCTCTCGCAACGAGCCTGCGCTGGTAACGACCACCACCCCCGGCGACGAGGAGTACGACGGCTAGCGCTCCGCTTCGCTTCGTGGTGAGCGGGAGCGAGGGCCGTTCGCGGCTCGACGTGTTCGTGCAGGCACGCGACCCGTCACTGAGCCGCTCTCGCGCTGCCTCACTGGTGCGCGAGGGGCTGATCACGCTGAACGGGCGAGAGGCAAAGCCCTCGGCGATTGTGCAGGTTGGCGACGTCGTAGCGGTTGTCATCCCCGCGCCAAAGCCGCTCGATCTCACGCCGCAGGACATCCCGGTGGGGATCGTCTACGAGGACGCGCACCTCATCGTCGTGGACAAGCCCGCAGGGCTCACGGTTCATCCCGCACCGGGGCACCCGGACGGTACGCTGGTCAACGCGCTGCTTGCCATCACACATGACCTACCGGGCATCGGCGGTACGCAGCGGCCGGGCATCGTACACCGGCTGGACAAGGACACCTCCGGGCTGATCGTCGTGGCGAAGACGGACGCGGCGCACTGGAGCCTGACGCGCCAGCTGAAAGAACGCACCGTTTCCAAGACGTACGCTGCGCTCTCAACCGGTCTGGCGCGAGACGACGACGGCTCGGTGGACGCGCCCATCGGGAGGAACCCGGGCAATCGCAAGAAGATGGCGGTCGTGAGCAACGGGCGCTTCGCGCTGACGCACTATCACGTGACGGAGCGTTTCGATGGGCCACTCGGCAGGTTCACGCTGGTGCAGGCTCACCCCGTAACGGGGCGGACGCACCAGATACGCGTGCACATGGCGCACATCGGGCATGCGTTGGTGGGCGACACGGTGTACGGCAAGCGCTCCGCGCTGGTGGGGAGGCACTTCCTGCACGCGATGCGTTTGGAGTTCGCGCTGCCTCCCGACGAGAGCGAGCGCGTCACGTTCGAGGCTCCGCTGCCAGATGACCTCGCCGACGCTCTTGGCGTGCTGCGGAACGACCGCTAGAACCGGCTCCGGAACCACTCGGCGATAAACGGCTTCGGGTAGATGATGAAGAGGATGTTGTCGAGAAAGACCCAGACGAAGATCAGGACAATCAGCAGCGTGATCGCCGATGCCACCCACCGCCCGGGGCCTCGCAGCAGCACTATCGGCCCGGCAATCGCGAAGGCGAGGGCTCCCCATCGCATCCCTGCGGTTGTCCCTACGAGGATGAAGAGCGCGAACAGCCCCGCAACCCGGAGTGATGCGGCGAGCGCTCCTTCCATGTCGCGGCTCAGCAATCCGATGTCCATGATCGAGAGCGGGCGCGGGCGTCCACGGAGTCCCCGCCATAGTTCGACGGCCAGCAGCGCGAGCGTCATCACCGAGAGCCAGAAGGGGTAGCTCGTGAACCGCCACGCCGGTTGCACCGGGTTACGCAGGTGATCCGACAGCAGCAGACCCACCCCCGCCATCACGACGAGCGGGATGATGACGTCAGGGCGGCGCAGCGCCGTCAGCAGGCGGGCGGGAGCGGTTCTCGTCGTCTCGTCCGGGTTCTTCTCGGGGATGATTGCCGCATCGCGCTCCATGCGCGACACGGAGCGCATCAGCACCACAGCCGTTAGTGCGGCGATGGCCAGGATGGAAAAGGTCAGCGGGCGGCTCAGCGAACCGAAGTAGCCGTATATGTTCACGGAGTTGAACTGGTTCAACTCGATGATCGGCACGAGGATGAAGCCGAGAATCATCGGCGGCCTGGGCCACCCGTACCGCTTCATCATCAGCCCCATGACGCCGATGCCTATCGCGATCTGGATGCCGCGCCAGCTGTAGGTGTCGATGAATGCAGAGAGCAGGACGATGGGTATGACGACGGAGCCGATGATGGGGTATGGGACGGTGGTGAGCCGCGCAAGCAGCCCCGTAACCCCCAGCCCGATGCCCGTTATGAACAGGTTGGCGAGGGCCAGCGTAATGACCAACAGTATGGTGATATGGGCGTTGGAACCTAGCATCTCCGGCCCTGGCGCCACGCCGTACGAGATCATGGCGGTGACGACCAGCGCCCAGGTTGGCGCTCCGGGCACGCCCAGGGCGAGCGTCGGCAGCGCCGCGCCTGCCTCCTTGGCGTTCTGGGCCGATTCCGCAAACAGCACGCCATCTATCGAGCCCTTGCCGAACTGCGACTTGTCCTTTGTGAGCATGATGCCGAACGCGTAGCCCAGCCAGTCCACGACAGCCGAGCCGACGCCGGGGATCGCTCCGAGGAAGACGCCGAAGGCGGATTGGCGCAGCGTCATCCGCCAACGCGAGATGCCGTACCTCGCGCCACGCATGACCTCCGCCGTCGAGGTTACCGCGCCCTTCGGCGCGACGGGCTGGCGGCTGATCATGAGGTCTATCAGCTCCGGCAGGGCGAAGAGTCCCAGGATGAAGGGCACCAGATCCATCCTGACGAACGGGTCCACTGTGAGTCTGCCGCCCAACGACCCTATGATGCCGAGCAGCATGCCGACGAACGCAGCGATGAGTCCCTTGACCATAACGCCACGGCTGAGCACGATGACCATCGCGATGCCGATGACGCCCGTTGCCGCAATCTCCGAGAAGCCGAACTTGAGCACGAACGGACGCGCCACCGGAATGGCGATGACGAGCAGCATCGCGCCGAAGATGCCGCCTAGCGCAGAGACGGCGTAGACCGCTCCCAGCGTATAGGCGGCCTTCCCCTGGCGTGCGAGCTGATGGCCTTCCAGGAACGTTACCTGCGTCGCGGCGCTCGGCTGGCCGATGAGGACTGCGGGTATCGAGTCCAGCGTGTTGCTGACGCCGCTTATGGTGGCCAGCGCGACCAGCCCTATCGCTTTGTCTTCCACGTTGAAGAGGATGTAGGGGAACGCGAGCGCCATGACGAGAAAGGCGTTTGTGCCTGGGATGGCGCTCACCAACGCCGAGAGCAGCACGACGCTTATCAGTACGATCCAGTAGGTCGGCTCCAGCAGCGTCGCGGCGGCTGTCGTTATCGCGTCCATTAGGCCGCCACGCTCCCGGGATGCTTCGGTTGTTCATCGGAGAGCAGGCGCGCGGGGCGCCATCGCCTAAAGCAACGCAATGGGGTTGATGGGCGAGCCTGTCGCCAGCGGGAAATGAAGCGGGGCAAGCGTGAACATGAACTTGTAGCGTCCCACCCTTTCGCACGCTTCAGCGAGCGCATCGAAATCTGCGTTGTCTACCAGCCAGAGGCCCATTGCAACCTGCCCAACCGAGTGGATGGGGCCGTACATGCCGTCGTAGCCCGTGGGGCGAACCTCCTGGGCGCTGTCGCATGCGAGCACCGATATGCCACGCTCGTGCAGCCACGGCAGGCAGGAGGCATGCAGCCCCGCGCGTCCGCCGTCCCTGGGCACCGGCCCAAGCATATTACGCCGTCTGGTCCATCCGAATCGTATGAGGAGGGCGTCGCCTTCTTCCACTTTCACCCCGTGCGCGGCCTCCGCCGCTTCGAGGTCTTCGACGTACGCCGCCTCTCCGGGCTCGTACCAGAGCACGTCCCGCAGCTTCGCCAGATCCAGCAGCACGCCCTTCGTGACGAGGCCGTCCTTCATGCCGTCCACCGCCCCGAACGTTGCTTTCTCGCCGGAGGATATGACGCTGGCCGGGCGTCCGTTGTACATCTTCCCTCGCCAGAACTGATGGCAGAGCGCGTCGAGGTGCGTCTGCCCCGGGCCGTGTATCGCCATACCGAAGTAGTCCATCGAGTGCTGCGTCGTCCACTCCGCGTCGTCGTCGAGGCAGTAGACCTCGCCGCTCTCCACCATGAAATGCACGGGCGTAATCGGCTGATCGACGGCGTGCTGGGTGCTCACGGGACGCGCGCAGCCGATGCTCAGGCCATCCTTCACCAGCGATGCCGCCTGCTGGCGCTTCTCGTCGGTAACCAGGTTCAGGGTGCCTCGCTGGTCGTCGTCTCCCCAGCGCCCCCAGTTGCTCAGCGATTGGAAATAGCCCAGCACTTCTTCCTCAGATGGCAATCGCCGTGTCGTCGTCATCCCGCGTCCTCCTTGGCTGGCATCACGCCAGAGCATACCAAAACCGCCTCCTTTCGCTATGTTTTGGCCACCCCAAATGGTTTGACCACCCCTGAGCGTTCCCCTACCATTATTCGTAGTCGCACACGTACCAGGCGACGCGGACACACGAGGCACACGAGAGGATTCCCCTGAAAACCACCATTGAGTTCAGCCCCAGCTACACGATGCTCACCGCCGAACTCTCCGCCGGAGAATCGATCAAGGCGGAGCCGGGAGCGATGGTCGCTCAGCAGGATGTCACCATGAAGACCGGCATGGGCGGAGGCGGCGGTCTGTTCGGCGGCCTGAAGCGCATGGTGGGCGGCGAGTCCTTCTTCGTCAACACGTTCACCGCCGGGGCCGGCGGAGGCTGGGTAAGCCTATCGCCGCCCGTGCCGGGGGACGTGTTGTCTCACGAGCTATCGCCGGGGCAGAACCTGTTCATCCAGGGCGGCTCTTTCAAGGCGTGTACGGAGAACGTGCAGACGGATTCGCAGTTCCAGGGCATGAAGGGGATGTTCAGCGGGGAGAAGATCTTCTTCCTGCGAGCGTTCGCCGAGCGCGGGCAGGGAACCGTCTTCTACAACTGCTACGGCGCTCTCAAGCAGGTCTCCATCGAACCCGGCAAGGAGTTGGTCGTCGACACCGGGCACGTCGTCGCGTTTACGGATGATGTGCAGTACTCCGTCGGCAAGGTCGGCGGACTTGGGTCGCTCATCGGCGGGGGCGAAGGGCTCGTCCCGAAGTTCCGGGGCAGCGGCCACATCTGGATACAGTCCCGCACGATGTCCGCCCTCGCAAGCCAAATCATCCCGTTCCTGCCGTCGCCCAAGGGATAGACCCACAGCGTTCCTCTGCCGGTAGCCGCCTGGCCGAGATAGCACGTTCGCGCACGAGTCGGCGGCTACCTATGGCAGGCGTCCGGCAGGCTGCATGATAGGATTGACTCACGATGACCGTCCGCGTTCGCTATGCCCCCAGCCCTACCGGCGAGCCTCACGTCGGCAATATCAGGTCAGCTCTGTTCAACTGGCTGTACGCCCGCCACGCCGGCGGATCGTTCATCGTGCGCATGGAGGACACTGATCAGTCGCGCCTCGTGCCTGGGGCGATGGATGCGATTCTCGACGCGCTCTCGTGGCTCGGCCTCGACTGGGACGAGGGGCCGGGGAAGGACGGCGCTTACGGCCCGTACGTCCAGTCGGAGAGGCTTCCGCTCTATCAGGAGCATGCCGAGCGCCTCGTCGCTGAGGATAAGGCGTACCTCTGCTACTGCTCCGAGGAACGCATCGACCACGTGCGGCGCGAGAAGCAGGCGAAAGGCGACCGCTCCGGCTACGACCGCCGCTGTCGCGATCCAATCGAGGCGGAGAAGGCCAAGGCTGAGAATCTCAACCCCGTGGTGCGCTTCAAGACGCCCCTCGAAGGCTCCAGCACCGTCGATGATTTCGTGCGCGGGCCGGTTATGTTCGACGTATCGCTGCTCGACGATTTCGTTCTGCTGAAGTCGGACGGCTTCCCGACGTATCACCTGGCGAACGTGGTGGACGACCATGCGATGGAGATAACGCACGTGATGCGAGCGGAGGAGTGGCTGCCGAGCGCGCCGCGCCACCAGATGCTCTACGAGGCGCTGGGGTACGACATGCCGCGCCTCGTTCACCTGCCGATCATCCTTGGGCCCGACCGCGCGAAACTGAGCAAGCGACACGGAGCGACATCCGTTCTGCAGTTCCGCGACGACGGCTATCTGCCGGACGCGATGCTCAACTTCCTGGCGCTGCTCGGCTGGTCGCTCGACGAGACGAGCGAACTGTTCACGAGAGACGAGCTCATCGAGCATTTCACGCTCGAACGCATCCTGAGCAGCTCCGCCGTGTTCAATCACGAGAAGCTGGACTGGTTCAACGGCGTCTACATCAGACGCATGGGCGACGCCGAGCTTGCGGACGCCATCACGCCATGGGTCGACGGCGAGGCGGGCGGCCTCCCTGCGAGCGCTCGTCCGGTTGACCGGGCCTATCTCTCCTCGATCGTTCCGTTGGAGCGTGAGCGGCTGAAGAAGCTCTCGGACGCGCCGGAGATGCTGTCGTTCTTCTTCCAGGAGCGTCTGGCGTACGACGCTGCGTCGCTGGTGCAGAAGGGGATGGACGCGGAGAGTACGCGGGCAGCATTGGAGCAGGCCATCGCCACCGCCGAAAGCATCGGCGATTGGAGCGTGGAACCTCTGGAGTCGGCCTATCGCGCGCTGGCGCCAGACCTCGGCGTCAAGACGGGCCAGCTCTTCGGAACGATACGCGTTGCGGTAACGGGGCGCACCGCCGCGCCGCCGCTGTTCGACACGCTGGCCGTGCTGGGGAAGGATCGCTGCCTCACGCGCATGCGGGCCGCACTCGCCGCGCTGTCACCGGGGTAGGTACACGGGAAGGCACGGCTTTGGTACGATGGTAGTCCGCACTCGCTGGGGATTCGGCTAGTGGTAGGCCGCCTGACTCTGGATCAGGTAACGATGGTTCGAATCCATCATCCCCAGCCAATCTTCAGAAGATCACCCCGACGCCTCAGGTTGGCGCCTGCCTCTGTAGGGCCTCGAGTGCCTCGCGAGCAGCTACCTGCCTGATATTTGCCATGACGACTTGGTCTAGCTTGCTTCCCTCGGTGTAATCAGCAGGGATTACGCAGTGGACGCGACCATCCCAGTGAAATCCTTTAGCCTTGTTGCGGGCGCCTTTGGCATGAGGTTTGAATACCGCGATGGAGAGCCCACCTTGATCCTTCACTAACCGAAAGCACGGCACATCAGTCGAGCCGTCACCAATGTAGATCATGTTCTCGAAGGGGATCGGACGGTCCTTCTTCTCGACGAACTTATTGATTTCGCTATCGTCGCTCAAGTCATGCGCGTCTTTGTTGATCCTGAACAGATATTGGGTCTTCGTCGTATAATTGATTGCCAGCGCTGGCCATACTGCCAACCCGTTATGATCAAACATAAATTTGGAGGCGTATATCTTCTTGAAGTGGTGCTTAATCTTGGTACCTTCAATGATCTCCGTATTGCCGGACGACACGATGTAGTGCTCAATAAGAACGCCCTCGCTCCGCCCGTATTTGTTGATCCGGTCAAACCAGTCAGTGACGCCTTCAAACAATTCAAGCGCCTGGCCATGCGCCCTGGAGTCACTCAGGCGCACTGGGACCTTTTTTCCCTTGCCTTCTCCAGCATCAGGTGCATGTACATCAGAATCCCATCCGCCTGATGCTCTTTGGAAAGACGGCTGACCTCATCCCAGAACTCTTGGGGTTTCATGCCTATGTTGGGGATGAAACGATGTTCCTGTACGTTGCCAGGGGCAAGCGTGCCATCAAAATCGTAGATGATGGCCATCGGAGGGCGCTTCGGAGGCATCAGTCTACTCCAACTTCGAACTGCCGCCTGACGTTGCCGGTTCCGACGAACTGAGACAGCAGGCGATAGTTGCCGGTTTCGTAGCGGATGCGGCCAGCGATGATTGCGGGGTGGATTTTCAGTTCGTAGGCTACATCGATGACGGCCATCGGCGTCGGCCCTTCACGGACTCCGCTGGTCTCCCAGACGGCTTGGGGAATCAAGGCCTCCTGGGCCCACGCATCGGCCTGAGCCTCCTTGGGGTCGGCGGAATCCCCCTCTCCGTTGCGGAGCGAGAGGTCGTCCGTGAAGAGTTCGTCCTCGTCGGTATCTAGGTGCAGACCGAGGTGTGCTAACTCGTGGAGCAGCGTGAACCAGAAGTTGTCGATCCGGTCATACCGGAGGGTCAGGCCTATCACCGGCCTTCCGTCTGCCAGCCGTAGGGCTGCGCCGTCTAGGTAGGTCTTCGGCAGAGGAGGCACGAACTCGAACCCGATGCCTTGCTCCGCCAGGAAGTCCCTAGCTTGCCTAGGGCCATCGTCCGACGTACTGAGCAGGGCAACATCCCGAAGGAACGTTTCAGTGACGGTGCCGCGCTCGTAGGCAACGTTCATGGCGCGGTTCCGCGCCTGCGCCATCACACGCCAGCACCACGCCCTGAGGGCGTAGGCGTCCGTCTTGGCGTTCAGGCGGCAGTGGTCGTTCTTGCGAAACTGCGGGGCGACGGCCACTCGCTGCCCGCCAGCCCGTCGGATCAGACTGCGGATCAATTCCTCCGCCTGATCTTTCAGGTCGGGGACATTCGGAATCCACCCCAGCTTCGCCATCGACTTGAGCGGGAACCGCGTCCACTTGATGCCGGCCAGCGAGTCGTCTATGTCCACGCCCGGCTCCTGGAGCAAGACACCGGCGGGGATGCCGAGATGCTGGTGGAGCGCACGGGCCATGGCCATGGTGATCGCTCGCTTACCAGAGAGCACCTCTGAGACCTTGGCGCGGCTGCCGATGTAGGGGATGAGGTCGCGAGGGCTCAGCCCTGCCTGATCCATGCGAAACTCGATGGCGGCGATGGGAGTGGGGAACTCCTTCTCCATGTGCTGCGACTCGTACAACAAGACGAGATCCGCCAGAAGGTCGAGTTCCTCGCCTTCAGGCGTATCCAGCCCCGCATCCATCAACTCCCCGATGCGGGCCACTGCGGCATCGTAGTCCACTTCGGTCCGAATCGGCTTGACGTTGGCCATGACTACACCTCCTCTACGTTGACCCTGTCATACTCGGCGTGGGTGCCCAAGAACCGTATGTAGACCGTCCGGTAGGGGTAATTTATGCCTACCACCAACCGATAGTCGTTGCCCTTGATGTTGAAGACAACGCGGCTGTCCCCAACGATGCTGGCACTGGGGTACCGGGACTTGACGGCGACAGGGGTTTCCCAGTCTCCGTTCTCCGCGTCTCGGTACCAGGCAACCAGAGGTTGTTTTGCATCGGGGTGACGTTCCCAGAACTCGCGCAGCCGCTTGTAGGTAAAGATGCGCGCTCACCATCGCCTTGGGCATAACAGACTCTCTATGCTCTCATTGTAGTATGTAGTGCTACAGATTACTATGGGAACAGTAGTGTTCACCCCCCCCCCCCAAGCCCACCCCTCCATCGCGGGCGGGCGTTCCGGGCGCTCACGCGCTACACTCCGCTTATCCCGCATCGGGAGGAGGGATTGATGACGACGACGCATGAGGGCGAGCACTCGCGTATGGGCGCGGGGAGGGGACGACTCACGGGGCAGGTTGCTATCGTGACGGCAGCCGACAGCGGTATCGGCAGGGCGACCGCCCGGCTGTTCGCTCGCGAGGGCGCCAAGGTGGTCTGCGTGGACATCGCTGAACGCGGCGAGCCTCGCATCGACAAGCTCATCGAGTCAGATGGCGGCGAGGCCCTCTTCCTGCTCGGCGACGTTTCGCAGAAGGCCGTCTGCGAGGAGATGGTCGCCACGGCGATAAGCCGCTTCGGCGGGCTCGACGTGATCTTTCTGAATGCGGGCACCGGGGTTCGCCAGATGATCCACGAGATGTCCGATGAGGCATGGGACCACGTCGTGAACCTGAACCTCAAGGGCGTCTATCACGGGGTGCGCGCCGCCCTGCCCCACTTCATGGCAGAGGGCAAAGGCAACATCGTCATCACCGCGTCGAGCTTCGGCATCATCGCCAGCCCGCGCTATCCGTCGTACAGCGCCACGAAGGCTGCACTCGTCAACCTCACGCGTCAGCTGGCCATCGACTACGGCCCCGGCGTGCGCGTGAACTGCGTCTGCCCCGGCCCCATCGACACCAACCGCGTGCGCGAGTTCCCGCCTCGGCCTCGCCCGCTCGATGACGCGCAGCGGGTCGCGAGCAGCGAGGGCATCCCAGGGCTCCACCGCATGGGGCAGCCGGAGGAGGTCGCGTACTGCGTCCTCTTCCTGGCGTCGTCCGAATCGTCGTTCGTTACAGGCCACGCGCTCGTCGTGGACGGCGGGCAGACGGTAACGGTGTAACGATGCGCATGAGCTACGAGGAGATGGCGGCATTCCTCGAGCGTCCGCTCGTGGCGAGTTTCGTCACGCTCAGAGCGGACGGCTCGCCGGAGGTTGCGCCGGTCTGGTATCAGTTCGCCGACGGCGATTTTATCGTCTACACGAGCCGAACGTTTCGGCGTGTGCGGAACATCGAGCGCGACAGCCGCGTGGTAATCTCGATCGCTCCGCACGATGCTCCGTACGCCTACGTTACCGCGGAAGGCCGCGCCGTAATCGCTCGCGACGGCGTGGCCGAGGCCGCGCGCGCCATCACGGAACGGTACATGCAGGGGCAGGCGGCTGAGGATTTTCTCGACGAGACGCTGGACGACTCCTCCGTCCTGCTGCGGTTCACGCCTGAGCGCCTCATCACGTGGGTCAGCGAGGAGTGAGAGCGAGGGAGGGGGCGACAACCCTCCAAGCCAGGGGATGCGAGGCTCCCGCCTGCGCGGGAGCGACGGGGGAGGCTACTCGCGGAAGTTGACGTACTGGAGGGGCTGCTCGATGCCCAGCTCTTTGATGAAGGCGATGGCTTCCTGCAGGTCGTCGCGCTTCTTGCCTGATACGCGCAGTTCGTCGCCCTGAATCGAGACTTGCACCCGCAGCTTCGTGCCCTTCACCGCCTTCACGATCTTGCGACCCAGGTCCGCGTCGAGGCCCTGGCGGATCGTTACCTGCTGCCTCAGGCTGCTGCCGGTTGCCTTCTCCGGCGTCTTGAACTCCAACGCGCGGCTGTCCACGTTGCGCCGGGCGAAGTACGTATGCAGCAGCTCGTGCATCTGCCGGAGTTGCATCTCGCTTTCCGCGGTAACGGTCAGCACACCATCGGCACGTTCGGCGCCTGCCTTCGTCCCTTTCAGGTCGAACCGTTGCTGCGTTTCGCGCTTGACGCCGTTGATGGCGTTATCAACCTCGGCCATATCGACTTTGGATACGACATCGAATGAGGGCATGGCGAGATTCTCCTTATGGTTGTTTGAGCGCGGCGGGACGTTGTTGCGAGGCGAGGCCTACGCCTGCTGCGCCCTCCGCGCCTGACGTTCATAGTAACGGACGTAGGATATGACGACCGGCATGTAGGAGCGGTCGGCCTTCGCGGGGTCGGCGAACAGGTGGCGGCGCACGTCATCCTCCATCTGCGCCTCGCTCTTGCCGTCGGCCATGCCCTGCTTCACGATCTCTCCGATCTCGACCGTTATGCGCTCCACTGCGTCTATGGCGAACGCGGGGTTGGACGCCAGGAACCCGGAGTGCACCGGCAGCAGGTACTTCGGCGCAAGCTCGCGCGCCTTTCGTATCGAGGCGAGGCTGGCGTCCACGTCGAAGTACGGCAGCGTCATCGGCGGATCCGGCAGGAAGCGCGGCGGCTTGTAGTTGCCGAGACCGTGGCCGCAGTAGAGGGCGCCGCGCTCCTCGTCGTAGACACCTATGTGGTCGAGCGAGTGCCCCGGCATGAATACGATGCGGTAGCCGCTGCCTCCGATCTGCAGCCTGTCGCCGTCCTCCACGGTTACGAGGCGGTCGTCCGGTACGGGCAGAAGCTCGCCGAAAACGTCCTGCCACGTCTCGCCGAAGACGTCAGCGGTTCCAGCGATGAGGCGGGAGGTGTCGCGCATGAACGGCGCGCCGCGCGTGTGGAAGACGGCCTTCGCCTGCGGCAACTCGCGCACGAGCCAGCCGCAGCCTCCCGCGTGGTCGATATGGACGTGCGAGGGCACGATCCACTCGATGTCGTCCGTTTCGTGGCCGAGCGCGCGGATAGCGTCGAGCAGCTCCTCGGCGATCGACGTAGGGCCGGGGTCGAGGATGGTGGGGTGCTCGCCCGCGACGAACCATGCCGCGTGCGGCATCGCGCCGTCAGTGAAGAGTTCGGCGGTGTCGCGTCCGTAGGTGGTGCGGAACTCCCACACGCCGGGGAATATCTGCTCGGTCTCCACGCTGGGCCTCCTGGCTAGGTTCAGGGACTACGGTAGCACTCGGAGACGCTCGCCCGCATCCTGGGGCTACTCACTTACGCCGTAGACCTCACGCGCCTTGGCCGGGCTGACGATGCCGTCCTCGACGTCCGAGGCTACGCGGGAGGGGTCGCGCTGGGCAGGAGGCAGCACGCCGCCTCCGCCTCCCGTCTCGATGCGGAAGACGTCGCCCGGCTCCAAGCCTACGTTCGAGACGATGCCGGGGTACCGCTGTTCGCGCTCCGTGCCTGGGTGCACGACGACGTAGGCGTTGCGTCCGTCGCTGCCGCCCTCGACACCAGCGGCCTCTCGACGCGCCGCGCCGCCGGAGAGGCGACCCGGCGCACTCACGCTGTACTCTCGCACGTAGCCGGGGCCTCCTCGGAACATGCCGTCTCCGCCGGAGTCAGGGAGCACCTCGAACCGCGTCATCTGCACCGGGAACTCCGACTCGATGACCTCGACGCTGGTGAACTTCGCGCCGTAGCTTGCACGGGAGCCGACGCCGCTGAAACCGTCTCCGCCGTCCCACCCCGGCGCGCCCGCGTACATCAGCTCGTACTGCACGTACTGACGGCTGCCGCCTCCGGAGTAGCCCACGACGATGGAGCTCTGGGTCGCGATGTGCGCGAGCGCGGGCCTGCCGGACGCCTTCGCCATCACGGCGCCGATGACGCTTTCGGCAAGCGCGAGCGTCTTGGAGTAGAAGCCCACCGGCCCCGGGAATGCGGGGTCGAGCAGGCTGCCGTGACGGAAGCGGCACTCCACCACCTCCGCCATGCCGTGGTTCAGTGGGATGTGCCGATCCGTCAGGCGGATGGCCATGTTGCGCGCGAGCCCCTCGACGAACGACGGGCGGAGGTTGATCGGCGAGGTGGCCTGGTCGCCGGTGCCGGAGAAGTCGAGGACGAGATGCTCGCCCTCCTTGATGGCCGCGACGTGCATGCGGATGGACTCGCCGGCGCTGGGGTCGTCCACCCACGCCTCGACCTCGCTCACGCCGTCCGGCCACGCGGCAAGCTGCTCGCGGGCGCGGTGGGCGGTGCGCGTACCTGCCTGCTCGAACTGCTGCGTAAGCGCGCTGCGTCCGTAGGCGGCGATCAGCTCGTGCAGGCGGGCCTCGCCTATCGTGTGGCAGACGCCAGCCTTCGCGGTAAGGTCGCCGATCATCATGTTGGGGACTCGGCTGTTGGCACGCACGAAGGCGGCGGTGTCCTGCTCGATGCGATAGTCACGCATGAAGCGCACCGGGGGAATCAGCAGGCCCTCGCCGAACAGGTCGCGCGCCGTCGCGTTGCGCGTACCGGCAGCGACGCCTCCCGTATCGGGCGTATGGCCGATGCTCGCGGCGAAAGCGATCAGCTCGCCGTCGGCGAAGATGGGCGTCATAACGACCATGTCGTTGGCATGCGGACAGCCGCTGTGGTACGGGTGGCTGGCGAGGAACGCATCGCCCTCGCGCATGTCGGCAGGCGCATGGAACTCGAAGAGGCCCTGGATGGACGCGGGCAGACCGCCCATGTGCCCCGGATGCGACCCGCGCGCGACGAGGCGTCCCGTGGCGTCGAGCAGTCCGCAGCTGAAGTCGTGGGACTCGCGCACGATGGTGGAGAAGCCCGTGCGGAAGACGGCGTTCTCCATCTCGCGGACGATGCCATCGAGGCGGGCGCTCATCACCTCGAACGTGATGATGTCGAGTCTGGTGGTCGTCATGCGGGGTTCGGCTCCACGGGTAGTGTAGGCACGCGCATCATACCCGCGCGGTCGTCCCATTTCGACCGTCAGGCGTCGAAGACGAGGGCAGAGGCACGCTCAGGCGGGCGCGGGTGGTATACTGAGCAACGGCCAGGCCGCGGCCATCTCTTTGCGTGGCGCATTCGTCTAGCGGCCAAGGACATCGCCCTCTCAAGGCGAAGATCACGGGTTCGAATCCCGTATGCGCCACCATTTGCGCCCAAGCGTTACCGAACTCATAACCCAGGCGGTGGAGCCGGGGTGACGCGCCGCACTTCGACGACGCGGGGTGGCGGACGCCTGCGCGGGGCTGAGGCCGGGGGTGATGTGGGGCGAAGACGTCATGCGTGTTTCTCCTTCCTGAACCGGGTATTGTCTCTGCGTGCTCTTTGGCCACTTCTCTAGCCGCTCAAACCGCAGCAGGCCACTCCACGACTTCGAACGAGAGCAGCGTGGCATGCGTTGCGGCCGGTTTTTCACCATCCGTCTTTGCGTGGCCGCGGCGGAACTCGTCGCTGTTCACCCAGCGCTGGAAGTCCTCCTCGGAGCGCCAGCGCGTGTAGACGTAGTAGCGGGTCTCTCCTTCCACGGGGCGGAGTAGCTCGAAGCCCTCAAAGCCTTCCATGTGCTCCACTTCGCGTACGCGGTTGCCAAAGCGCGCCTCCAGTTCCGGGCCTCCTCCCTCAGCGGGGGTTATGGCATTTATCTTCACAACACTCATGGCTCTCTCCTTTCCGGCTCTTCTCTAGTTCTTCCAACTCGACTTCCACGCGCTCCCCAAGGCGGGAACGCTCGTTGCCTCTCCTTCGAACGACACCCGCACAACGGGTTTGTCTGTCTGGGAATGCGGCATGGCCATGACCTCCTGGTTGAACACGGCAGACAGAAGGTGGGGCAGAGGACCCAGCCGAAATCGCGGTACTGGCCGTTGAAGCGGCTCGCGAAAGGCCCACCATCTGCGCCCAAGCGAGAACCTCTGTTCACTGTCTTTTCAGGGCCGTGTCGTCTCCTCGCGAGCTCTACATCATGGCCCGGCTCGTGGCGGCTCCCCGCTACTCGCGAGCACGGCTGCCCGCCGGACAAGTGGTAACGCCCTCCGCTAGCCTCCGTGGGGGAGGATGACGGCCTTGACCTCTCGGAAGTCGGCCATCGCATGGAGGGCGTCGGCGGTCTGCTCCAGCGGATAGGTTCCTGAAAGGAGCCGTTCGAACGGAACCGAGTCACGGCGGATCCGCAGGAACTCCAGCGCCTGGTGGTAGTGGCGCCCCTCGCCGGAGCGGACGCTGACGATGGTGACCTGCTGTCCGAAGCCCGGGAGCGAGATCGGACCGCCCCCGCCTCCGATGGAGAGATAGCGTCCTCCAGGTCGCAGGAAACCCAAGCCTTCGGGGATGACGGCGGCGGAAACGCATTGGATGACGACATCCGCCCCTCGGCCTGATGTGCGGTCCAGCACCCAGGCGTTTCGCGCTTCAGCCTCGGGGGCCTCTGTGATGTCCAGCGTTTCGTCGGCGCCCCACGCTTCAGCGACTTCCAGCCTGGCGCGCGGCGCCCCGATAACCAGTACACGGCCCGCGCCGCGATCCCGGGCTACTGCCGACGCGTAGAGACCGACGGGCCCCGACCCCTGGACGACGACCGTGTCGTAGCTGCGCAATGCCCCGAGCCGCTCGAATCCGTGCATCACTGTGCGCAGGGCGCATGCGGCGGAGGCGGCCTGGGGTGATGCGACCTCCTCGGGGATGGAGACGATGGCCGTGCCGGGAGGGATGTAGTGGTATTCCGCGCAGCCGCCCAACAGGTATGGCGGCTCGTCGGCCCGCGCGCGTCCGAATCGGATGCTGTCCGAGCAAAGCGTCGGCTGATTCGCGATGGAGCAGTAGAAGCAGTGGCCGCAGAACCGGTAGGCGGAGACGACGCGGTCTCCTTCCTGGAGAGGTCTGCCCTGGACGTCCCACCGCGCTCCGTTCATCGCGACGATGCGGCCTGCCGTTTCGTGCCCCGGTATGTAGGGGAGCATGCGCGAAGGGCCTCCGTGCCAGATGTGCACGTCGGTCCCGCACAGCGTTGCAGCCTCGACCCGGAGCAGCATGCCTCCGGGTTCGAGGTCGGGCATGAGGACATCGCGAACCTCGGTCGCATCACCGAACCCGGTCACGACGGCGGCTTTGCACGTTTCCATAGCGTCCTCCGTTTTTCTCGCGCAGGCGGAGATCGCCTGCTAGATGTAGTTCCCACCGACGTTGTTGACAGCCGGGAGGCTGGTGTGGCCTCGCCGCCGCCGTGTGGACATCGGTGATTGTAACGCCACAGGGAATTTCAGGAGAGAGCGAACTGTTCGTCGCTGAACCCATAGCAGACGCAAAGGCTCCCTTGGCAGTACCGGGAGACAGCGTCTCCTGGACCATAGTCAGCAACGAGGTGAAGCTTGGGGTAGTGCCACCGACCGAGCTGGGTCGCCGAGCAGGAGGTGGAGCGAACGCCACCAATGCAGCCGTGCCCAGCGCTCTGGCCTCGGTGGAAGCAGTCGGCGCTTGGGTTCGGATCCTGAATTACCCGCGCGACCGCAGGATCCAGAACAGGTTCAGCGCGGCTATCACTGCGGCAGCGATCCACAGAAACGTGCCCAGAATGGGGCTGACCTGCAGTCCCACTCCCAATCCAAGATAGAACACGACGACCGCCAGCAGGAACAGTAGGACGTGGACGGCAACCTTGGCGCCCTTAGCTGTCATATCCCGGCTATTGTACTTTTCCCGCCCCGTCTTGTGTCGAGTTTAGTCTGTATTGCAAACTACTTTGTAATACAGTATTCTATGGTTTGCATAGCAAACCTATCGACGTACTAACGGCCACATGGCGACAAGGAGGAGGTGCGCGATGGACATATCGGGCGGTGAGATGGGGGCGGGCACACCCGAAGAGAGCTGGCGTGACATCCACGAGACGATGGACAGGGCGCGGAGCTCCATGTATGTCGCCGGAACGGCGACGATAATGTTACTTTGGGCCGCGATAGCCTCGGTGGGAGTCGGCTCGCAGTACGCCATCCTGACGCTGGCATCCGAATTCGCGGAGCGCAGTCCGTGGATTTTCGGGGTGCTGTGGGGCATCCTGATGGTGCCGGGTATGGTGGGAAGCGGGTTCATCGGACGCCGCGCCGGCAGGAAGATCGCAGCCGGCGCCGCCGCTCGTAGCGCTGGCATTCGGGTGTTCCTCTACTGGCTCGCGGTGGTTGTAGCGATGTTCCTCATTCCGGCGGCAGTGGGAATGTGGAATGCGGAAGACGGGGACAAGATACCGGGCGTCACCTTGGGCATACTGTCCCTGGCATACATCCTGCTCGGCATCATGCACCGTCCGGTGTTGGCGGCGGTGGGCGCGGGGTTCGCGGCAGCGTTCTACATTCCCAACTACCTCGTGGACGGCTACGAGGCTATGTTGGTGTCGGCGGCATTGATGCTGGTAGTGGTGGTTCTAGGTGCGTGGAGGATACGCAAGAGCGAGGTCCATTGACCGATGAACCCATCGTCCTCAACAAGAGCATCCACAGTCCATCCAGCTGCGACTACGGCGCCACCGATAGGGTGGTCCTGGGCGTGGCGTGGATACATAAGAGCGGAGCCCTATGACCTACGAGGCCATTGCCCTCAACGAGACCATCCACCAGTCCACCCGACTGCGAATAATGACTATGCTGGTCTCCCAGCCTGAGACGGATCGGCTCGCCTACGGATTCATTCAGACGACGCTCGACCTCACCGGCGGCAATCTGACCACTCATCTGCGGAAGCTCGAAGACGCCGGTTATCTGGTTATCGCGAAAGAGTTCCTGGAGGCCAAGCCGCGCACGTGGGTACAGGCGACGCCGACGGGACGTCGCGCCTTCGCCGAATACCTCTCCAACCTGGAGAAAGCGTTGAACTGGCCACCGCCGAACGCGAGCCGCCCCGCGTCGTCCGGCCAGGAGGTGGTTGGCGAACCCCTCACGGAACGCTCCGGCTGGCCCTCGACCTCGTAGCGTATGATCGGTTCGCCGTCGTAGTGCGTGACCGACGCGTGCCCTCGCTTGCCAGACGGGCGCGACGGGGGTACCGTCGCGGCGAGACGTACGCCTCAGTGGAGGCGCTCCGGAGGGAGCCATGGCCTACGACGTGCTGATTAAGGGTGGCCGGGTCATCGACCCTGCCTCGGATACCGACGCGACCCTTGATGTCGCGTTCCAGGGCGGGCGCATCGCGAGGGTGGCGGCAGACATCGACGCGTCGGAGGCGGAGCGCTGGGTGGACGCGCGCGGCAAGCTCGTCGTCCCCGGTCTGATCGACGTCCACGCTCACATCTTCGAGCACGGCTCAAGCAACGGGCTCGACCCTGATCTGGCCGGTGTCCTCTCCGGCGTCACGACCATCGTCGACGCTGGCAGCGCCGGCAGCTCCAACTACAACGGCTTTCACCACCTCGTCATCCAACGCGCCGTAACCCGTGTGCTCACCAACATCCATATCGCCAAGGCCGGCCTCGCGTTCATGCCCGAGGCGCGCGATGAAAACGACATCCTCCTCGACGATACGATCGCCATGATCAACGCTCACCGTGGAGAGATCATCGGTGTGAAGATCCGCGCGTGCGGGCCCGCCGTGGACGCGATGGGCATCGACTATATCAAGTCTGCGCTGACGGCTGCCCAGGAGGGCGGCGTGCGGCTGATGGTGCATATCGGCGACCCCCAGTCCACCTCCGACCCTACGATCACCCGCCAGCTGCTCCCGCTGCTGCGTCCGAACGACCTGCTCACGCACCTCTACACCGGGCATCCCGGCAAGGCCATCGACGATGCGAATCGAGTGCTGCCGGAGCTTATCGACGCCAAGGAGCGGGGCGTGCTGTTCGATCCCGCGCACGGTCGCTGGAACCTCAGCTTCGAGGTCGCCAAGCGGATGCTCGACCAGGACATCGCGCCTGCCAGCATCAGCACGGACATCACCAGGCCGGGCCGCGACATCGTGAAGTCGATGACCCACACGATGGGCAAGTTCCTGGCGTTGGGCTTCTCGCTTCAGGAGGTGATTCGGATGAGCACGCTGGCCCCCGCGCGCATGATCGGGCAGGAGGCGGAGCTGGGCTCGCTGGCGGAGGGCACAGCTGCCGACGTGACGATTCTGGACGCTGTCCAGGGCAGATGGCGCTACAACGATTCAGAGAGAGTAACGCTCATGGGCGAGCAGGCGCTTCAGCCGGTGCTGACGTTCAAGGGCGGCACGCAGCACGCCGTCGACTATGGCCCGTTCCCTTGGGGCTGGCTGCCTGAGACCGGCGAATAGCGTCGCTCTTGGCCCACCGGGGGAAGGTTGGGCAGCCCCGTTACGCCAAACCGCCTTTCGTCGTTCATGTCGAGCAGCGCAACGGCAATCGCCGCTGTTTTCGGCAAAGATGCACGATTCGCTCTGCTTTCCTTGACACGCCTTCGCACAAGGTGTATTCATCAATTTCCCTCTACTTTGCCTCTCTATGGAGGACTCTATGGCTACTGCATCCGTCAACGTCGGAACTAAAGTGTTGTTCTCTGCGGACTCCCATGTGATGGAGCCGGTCGACCTCTGGAAGAACGGGGTTCCGGTGACCATGAGAGCCGAAGCACCCGTCTTCCCGCCTCATAAGGTGGGAGAAGGGTTCCAGTCGCAAGCCGGCGGTTGGGATCCGCACGAGCGCCAGAAGGAGATGGCCCAGGACAATGTCAGCGCCGAGGTGCTGTACCCGACGCTTGGGCTGGGCCTCTTCGCGCTCGATGACCCCAAGATGCAGGTGGCCTGCTTCGAGGTCTACAACGACTGGATTGCCGACTACTGCGCCGTCGCGCCTGACCGCTTGCTCGGCGTCGGCATGATCGCCACCCACGACATCAAGACAGCGGTCGCCGAGCTCGAACGGTCGCACAAGGCAGGCTTGCGCGGCGCGTTGGTATGGCAGACGCCCCGGCCTGACCTGCCGTTCAAGAGCGGGCACTACGATCCGCTGTGGGAGGCTGCTGAGGCGTTGGAGATGCCCGTGAGCCTCCACATCCTGACCGGCCACGGCTACAGCAAAGAGCAGTTCGAACGGATTGCCCGCGGCGAGAAGCTTGAAGGCACCGATAGCTACAAGAACAGCGTCAACACCAAGCACTACGAGGTCGCCAACGCGGTGCTGGAGCTTATCTTCTCGGGCGCTCTGGAGCGGTTCCCCAAGCTGAAGGTCGTCATCGTGGAGAACGAGGCGGGCTGGATTCCGTTCATGCTTCAGCAGTGGGACTACTACTACAACCGCTTCAAGACACGTAACCCGATGCCGATAACGATGCGCCCCAGCGAGTACTTCGACCGGCAGGGCTACGCCACCTTCTTCAAGGACGCCGTCGCGGGCCAATCGTTCAGGTTCTGGGGTCAGGACAACTGCATGTGGTCCAACGACTTCCCTCACGAGAACACGACGTGGCCCAACTCGGTTCAGGTGATCGAAGACACCCTGGGGCACCTGCCGGAGGACACCCTCCGCAAGCTGCTGTATGAGAACGCCGAGCGTCTCTACGGCATCCAGGTCGCGCCGATCGCTTCCTAACAACCTTCTCCTCTAAGGACAACAAGATGACAAACCGACCACCATCACGAGACGGAGCGACCATCGGAAGAGCGGAATGGGGCTCCGATGTGGTTGTCGAGATGATGCAGGCCTACCACATCGACTATGCGCCGACGAACCTCGGCGCGACGTTCCGTGGCCTGCTCGACTCCCTGGTTACCTTCGGAGAGAACAACCCGGAGGTCATCGAGTGCCTGCACGAGGAGATCGCCGTTTCGATCGCCCACGGCTACGCGCGCGTAACCGATCGCCCGCTCGTCGCTCTCGTACACAACGTCGTGGGGACGCTCCACGCAGCCATGGCCATCTACGACGCCTACGCGGGCCGCGCCCCGATGATCATAATGAGCGGCACCGGCCCGATGAGCCTCCAGGGACGCCGTCCGTGGATCGATTGGGTGCATACGGCCCTCGTCCAAGGCAACCTCGTTCGAGACTACGTGAAGTGGGACGACCAGCCCCACGACCCGCTGAGCGTGCCTGAGTCCTTCATGCGCGCGTACCGCGTGGCCATGACGGAGCCGAAGGGCCCCGTCTACATCACGCTCGACGCCGGGTGGCAGGAAGCGAAGCTCGACAACCCCATCCCGATCCCCGACGTTTCGCTGTTCGACCCCCCAACCCGCATGATGGCGGATCCGGACGCGCTGCGGCGGGTCGCGCAGATGCTGAACGACGCTGAGCTTCCCCTCATCGTCGCTGGGCGCGTCGGCAAGAACCGCGACGCGGTTGGCGCGCTGGTGGAGCTGGCGGAGGCTGGCGGCATCCCCGTCGTCGATGCCGGCGGATCGCTCAACTTCCCGAACACGAACCACCTCGATGCGACCGACACCGACCTTCTGCTCAAGGCTGACTTCATCCTGCTGTTGGAGACGGATCAAGCCGAGAACGTGCTGGTGGACCGTAACCGCTATACCCGAGAGACGTGGAGCCGCATCCAGGAGAACGCCAAGGTCGCCTCGATCGGTACGTCCGAGGTGTGGATCCGCAGCACCATCATGGATTTCGGCAAGCTCTACCCGAAGGAGATATCCATCCTCGGAGACACCAGCCTTGCCATCCCTCAGCTGACGGAGGACCTGAACGCAGCGATGGCGGCAGACCCCGGCTCCGAGGCTCGCAAGGCCAGCCGGATCGCCACGGTAGAAGCGTCCCGCGCAGAAGCACAGGCGTCTTGGAAAGAGGAGCTCGACGCCGTGTACGCGGGCTCGGGGATCAACCACGCGCGCATCTCGGCGGAGCTATGGAAGCTCATCGAGAAGGACAAGTGGGTGTTCGCCGGCGGCTCGGCTGGCTGGCCGCGCCGCATCTGGACCATGGACAGGCCCGGCTCCGTCATGGGAGCGGGCGGCGCCGCTGCCCTCGGCACGAGCCTCCCCAAGTCCGTCGGCTCCGCGCTTGCCGCGAAGCAGGAGGGCGGGTTCGGCGTCTCCTTCAATGGCGACGGTGACATGTTGTACGTGCCGACCACCGTCTGGACGGCGGTTCACCACAAGATTCCCATGCTCGTCGTCGTGCTCGACAACGGAGGTTACGTCGGCGAAGGCGGACACGTCTCGTGGACGTCGGAGCATCGTGGTCGTTCGACGGCCCGCGCGGACATCGCCGTCGACATCAAGGCCCCCAGGATCGACCTCCCCTCGCTCGCAGCAGCTCAGGGCGCGTACGTCGAAGGCCCCGTCGAAGACGGCGCTGACCTCGGCCCTGCGTTGGAGCGCGCGTACAACGTGATGAAAGAACAATCGACGATCGCCGTGGTCGTGGTTCGCGTGAACTACGGCGGCTAAGCGCCTGCCGCAGTCGAGCGGCTGAGGAAGATTTGATGACTGAAGACACCCGCAAGGTATTCATCTTCGCTCCGGCTGACGAGACCGGAGAATCGCACCGAGCCCTCGAGGAAGTGGGATGCTCGCTCGTCTTGGGCGACGCCTCCTGGCTGACGCCTCAGGGCAACAACGAAGAGGAGATGGTGAAGCTGGCCGAGGGCGCCCATGCCCTCATCGGCACCTCCATACGCAGTTCACCGATCACCCGAAGCATCCTCGAAGCGTCTCCTGATCTGCGCGTCGTCGCCAAGTACACCATCGGCGTCGACGACATAGACGTCGACGCCGCGACCGAGCTCGGCATCATGGTGACCCATGCTCCCACGGAGTCGAACTGGGGCGGCGTGGCCGAGGGCACCATGGCCATCATGCTGGCGTTGCTCAAGCGCCTCCGGGAGCGCGACCAGCAGGTGAAGTCCGGCGGCTGGCGCAACGAGGCCCACCAGGGAACCTACCTCGGTCGCCGCGGGGATGGCTACGAAGGCATCACCGTCGGCATCGTCGGCCTGGGCCGCATCGGGACGCGTATCGCGGAGCTGTTGCGCCCGTGGCGGGTGCGCCTGGTAGGCGTAGACCCGTACGTGTCGCTGGATCATTTCGAGCAGTGCGGCGTTCAGCCCGTCGATATGAAGACTCTGCTGGCACAGTCCGACGTAGTAACGTTCCATGTCGTCCTGACGAAAGAGACGCGCGGCATGGTCGGCGCCGACGAGTTGGCGATGATGAAGCCGAACGCCGTGCTTATCAACACGTCCCGAGGCGGAGTCGTCGACGAGGCCGCGTTGGTCGACGCGTTGGAAGCCGGCCAGATCGCCGCGGCTGGAGTAGACGTTTTCGAGCAGGAGCCGTTGCCGTCGGAAAACCGCCTGAAGGATCTCGGAGACAAAGTGCTGCTTTCGCCGCACATGGTCTCGTCCAATGCAGGCACCGGCGGTCTGAGGCCGGGCGTGAAGTGGGCGACGGATTCCGTTCTCGCGGCTCTGCGGGGAGAGGTTCCCAACAACGTCTACAACAAGGAAGTCATACCGGCCTGGCTCGCCAGATTCGGTCCCTGAACGACCTGCGCCGCCGAGCGAGCCCTGCGGAGCCGGTCTGACTCGACCGCGCTCCTGCTTGTCGTTGAGCGTACCCTCTCGCTAGGTTCTCCCACCGACAATTTCACCTGCTACACTTCGTGGTCATTGCCATCGTGCTGGGCAGCGTTTGCTGTAGGCCAAGGCGGTGGATGTGTTTCCCGAACCCGGAGGTGAATCCGTTGGCTGTGGCACAGACGAACGAGAACATCCGCTACGAACCGGACGAGAAGCCGCCCTCATTAGTGGCCGTCGGCGCTGGCTTTCAGGCCGCTATGATCATTCTGGCGCCGGTGGTTCTGACCGTGGTCATTGTGGCCCGGATTGCCGAGCAGCCGGAGAGTTATCTGTCGTGGGCCGTCTTTGCGGCGTTGCTCGTCTGCGGAGCCACCACCATCCTCCAGGCTGTCCGGGTCGGCCCGGTTGGGGCTGGGCATGTGCTGATGATGGGCACGTCAGGAGCGTTCATCGCGGTCTGCGTCGCGGCCCTGGTGGAGGGCGGCCCGTCCCACGATGGCGAGCCTCATCGTCGTGTCGTCGCTAGTTCAGTTCGTGCTGGCTGCGCGGCTCTCGCTGCTGCGCCGGATATTCACGCCGGTCGTCTCCGGCACCGTGATCATGCTGATACCGGTTACGGTGGCGCCCATCGTATTCGACACCCTGAAGGATGTGCCTGACGGCACGTCGTCGGCTGCTGCTCCGACGGCGGCTCTGGTTACCTTGGTTACCGTCGCGGCGCTCGTGTTGCGCGCCTCTCCCGCATGGCGGCTGTGGTCGCCGCTCATCGGCATAGTGGTAGGTTGCGTGGTGGCTGCGTTTTACGGACTCTACGACGTGGAGCAGGTGCTGGATGCGTCCTGGGTCGGCATCCCTCTGAGCGCATGGCCGGGATTCGACCTGACCCCCGGGGTGGAGTTCTGGGCGCTCCTGCCGGCATTCGTCGTGGTTACTATCGTGGGCGCGATAGAAACCATCGGCGATGGAGTAGCCATTCAACGCGTCTCCCAACGCAGGCCGAGGGCAACCGATTTCCGGGTCGTGCAGGGCGCGCTCAACGCTGACGGCGTGGGCAATCTGCTCTCCGGCATCGGAGGGACGCTGCCCAACACGACCTACTCGACCAGTGTGTCGCTTGCCGAGGTCACGGGGATCGGCGCGCGGCGAGTGGGAGTCGTCATCGGCATCGTCATCGCGGTGCTGGCGTTCTTCCCCAAGGTTACGTCCTTGCTGATCGCTATTCCCGGCCCGGTGGCCGCCGCCTACGTCATCGTTCTATTGGGGCTGCTCTTTGTGCAGGGTATGAAGATCATCATCCAGGACGGCGTCGATCATCGGAAGGCCGCCGTCGTGGGACTGTCGTTCTGGATAGGCGTAGGCTTCCAAAATCAGGCGATCTTCCCAGACCTGCTGGGAGAGGGATTTCTGAGCGTGTTGCTCGGCAACGGCATGACGGCGGGCGCTGTCGTCGCGATCATAATGATGATGTTCATGGAGCTGGCGAGCCCACGTCGCAAGCGTCTGGCGGTTGCGCTGGACATCGCCGCGCTGCCGAGGATAGACGAGTTCCTGCGCGGGTTCGCATCGAAAACCAGTTGGGACGATGCGTCGACGCAGCGGCTGACCTTGGTGGGGGAGGAGACGCTGGCGGGCCTGCTATCGGATGAAGGCGACGACTCTACAGCGGGCAAAGCGCAGCGCCTGATCGTGACCGCCCGTTCCGACGGCGGCGCGGCGGAGTTGGAGTTCGTGGCGGCGTCAGGAGAGGAGAATCTGGAGGATCGGCTGGCGTACCTGGGCGAGATGCCGGACATACCGGACGTCCGAGAGATATCGTTCCGCCTGTTGCGGCATTACGCGTCCTCAGTGCGCCACCAGAAGTATCACGGGGTAGACGTCATCATGGTGCGTGTCGAGGGCCCGCGTTAGGCGTTCTGCTCCTCCCGAATGCGGGATGCGGCTCAACGCAGGGACGACGTCGCGCAGGCAGTGGGGTGGTTAGCTAGATGTAGTTCCCAGGGACGTTGTTTACAGGCGCGAGGCGGGAGTAGCCCCGCCGATGCCGCCGTGTGGACGCCGGTGATTGTAATACGCGAGGAACCCAGGCAGCGCGTCGAGCCGCTCGCGGTTGGAGTAGTACGGTCGCTGGTAGGCCCACTCGGCCTGCATGATCTTGTTGAACGCCTCCGCCTTGCCGTTGGTCTGAGGCCGGAAAGGCCGCGTGCGCTTCACTCGTATATTCCTGGCCGCCGCCGTGTCGGTGAAGATGCGGCTCACGTAGCAGGCGCCGTTGTCGGTCAGGATGCGCTCGACGGCGATGCTCTGGCGCTCGAAGTGGGCCAGAGCCCGGACAAGGAAGGCGGCAGCAGTCGGGCCGCGTTCGTCCGGCAGGGCCTTGGCGTAGGCATAGCGGGAGTGGTCATCCACGGCCACGTGGAGGAAGTCGAAACCGAGGCGGGGGCCGCGCTGAGGACCACTGCGGGTCTCGGCGAAGCCGGGCAGGATGCGCTTGCCGCCACCCTGCGGGATGCGGCCGAGTTTCTTGATGTCGAGGTGGACCAGCGCGCCGGGGCGGGCATGCTCGTACACAGAAACAGTTTTTGTGCTCCACGCTTGATATTCCAAGCGATATGCCTGGAATATCAAGCGATAGCGCGGGTCTCCTCCAGGCGTTGCCGCTCTGCGGGCGTGAGCCCCAGCAGCACGCCGAACACGTAGTCGTTCGCGCCGGCGAACGCGGGGCGTCCGTCCATCTGCTGCCTGCCGGGCGTCGCCGGGAGGTGCATCGTCAACCCGCCCACGTCCATCGGCCCGGACGCCGGGTCGTCCACCGGCACGACGAACCCGCGCTCGCGCAGGTGAACGTCGAAGTACACGTCCTCTCCGGTCTGCACCGCGCTCGCGGGCACCCCAGCCTTCTGCAGCAGGAACATCACCTGGCGAGGCGTCAGCTCCTGAGTCCACGCGTTGATGATCGCGTCCATCTCGTCGATGTTCGAGAGGCGGTCGGCGAGAGTGGCGAATCGGCTGTCCTCTGCCAGGGCCGGCTGATCCATCGCTGCGCACAGCGCGTCCCACTGCTCGTCGTTCGAGCACGTGATCGCGCAGAACGTATTGAGGCCACGGCAGCGGTAGACGTCGTAGGGGGCGGCGCTCGGCTTCCTGTTGCCGGAGGGTTGCCAATCGCGCCCGTTGATGGACGAATCCAGCAGGCCCGCTCCCAGCGCGGCGGCCAGCGCTTCCAGCTGGGCTATCTCCACCTCCTGGCCGGTTCCGATGGCGTCTCTTGCGTGGAGCGCGGCCATCACCACCAGCGCGCCCTGCGCCCCTCCCAGGAAGTCGGGGATGGCCGCTCTGCCTCGCATCTCCACCGGCGTGTCGGGGTGCCCCCAGATGTAGTACATACCGGAGTCCGCCATCAGCTGCGCTCCGTGGGACGCGTACTCCCGCCCCGGGCCCGTGCTCCCATACCCCGGCATACTGAGCACGATGATGTCAGGATTGACCTCGCGAAGCTCCTCGTAGCTCAGATTGAAGCGTTCGAGCGTCCCGGGGCGGTAGTTGTTGACGAGCACGTCGCTCTTCGCGGCCAGCTGCTTGATCAGATCCTGCCCGTCGGTGTTATGCAGGTCGATCGTGATGCTGCGCTTGTTGCGGTTGAGCTCCGTATACGTGCCCGCTCGCCCCTCACGCTGCGTATCGAAGAGCCCCGACTCGATCTTGATGACCTCCGCGCCGTAGTCCGCGAGCAGCCGCGTGCAGAACGGCCCCGCCCACGCCCTCGTGAGGTCGATGATGCGGACGCCCTCCAGCGGAGGACGCCCAAGGCCGGTGCTGTCGGGAGCGGCGGCCTGATATGACTGACGCTGCCCGGCCTCGCTCAGAATCTCCTCCCGATGCTCGTCCAGCAGCGGAGCGGAGCGCGCGTACCGGGGCGGCGTGCTGCGCAACTCCCACGGGAATCCCGGCATGCGTAGGTTCCCCATCGCCGGATGCGGCAGATTCTGGAACCACTCGCGCGCCGCCAGCTGCTCGCTGCGGCTCACGTCGGAGAACGTGCTCACGGGGGCGATAGGCAGACTTCGCTCCCGGCCGCCGCGCACGAACTCCTCCTTCGTCATCGTGAGCGCGAACTCTTTGACGAACTCGTCGGCAACCTCGGCGTTCTGGTGCCGCGCCTCCATCGTCAGCCAGTACGGATCATCGAGGACGGGATTCTGTATCCACTCCACCAGCCGCTTCCACAGGTGCGCGAAGTGGATGTTCATCTGCGCGTATCCGTCGGAGCACGGGTAGCAGTTCACCCCAGCCGTGTTCGTGTCGGAGCCCATGCGGCGCATGATCTCGGTTGCGGCGGAGAACCGGCCGATGGGCATGGACGACGACGACGCGATCATCGCCTCCTGGAGAGATACGTCAACGTGCTGCCCCAGCCCGGAAGCGCGCCGGGCGTATAGCGCCATCAGGGTTCCGAATGCCCCATGTACTCCACCGATGGAGGTGGTGGGGTCGCCCGGTGCGGCGCAGGGGAGGTCTCCCTCGTCGCCAACGTTGAACATCCAGTCCGCCATGGATTGCGCGATGAGGTCGTTCCCCTGCCAGAGCGCATGCGGCCCCGTCTGCCCGAACGGCGTAACCGACGTCATGACGATCGCGGGATTCGCCCTCGCCAGGTCCTGGTAACCGAGGCCGATGCCCGTCAGGTAGCCGGGCGTGAAGTCTTCGATTACTACGTCGGCGCCAGAGGCCAGCGCCAGGATCGTTTCTCGGCCCGTCGGATCCTGCATATCCAGAACAATGCTGCGCTTGTTGGCGTTGAGGTGCAGGAAGACGATGCTTCGATTCACGTCGGGGATGTCTCCGGCGTAGGGGGGAGCCTGGCGGGCAAGGCCTCCGCCGGGAGGCTCAATCCGGATGACGTCCGCCCCGAGATCCGCCAGAAGGCGGGAGGCGTATTGCCCAACGCTCTGCGTCAAGTCGAGAACCTGGAACGATCCCAGTGCAGTCCGTTCGGTCGGCATAGGCGCTCTCCAAAGGCGGTCCGTCAGAGGCGAGGGGGATAGGCGGGCGTTGGGCCTTCTGCGGCCATCCTGATTCGTTGGCAACTCTACCACGCAGACGGCAGCCGTTACCTGCGGGGCGCGTACGCAAGGAGGCCACTCCTCAGGAGCGGCCTCCGTTCTCGTTCCACGTTTTCGCATGGAAGGGACGCGACTCCCTCCGAGCGGTGGCTAGTTGCTGTCGCCGGTTGCGCGCATCCACATGCCTTGGGCGACGATCACCAACCACGATACGCCAACGACTCCGAAGTAGGTGGTGTGCCAGACGAGCGGCGTCGGGCTGGATGCCGAAACGACGTTCGAGAAGGCGAATACGGCGAAGATGATGGCGCTGACGAAGAGCCCGAATAGGATCCACGGCTGACGCGCAGCCGAGCCGGTGCGCATGATGAACTGGATCAATGCCCACGTGAAGATGAGCCCGACGAGCAGTTCAACGACGCCTGTGAAGTAGAAGGCGAAGTCGCCGAGACCCGTGCCCCAGCCCATCTTGTCCAGCGTGACGGCGAAGGGGTTGACGTCGCCCTTCTCCGCGAACTTCACGCCGATATTGACTCCGGGTATGAGCTTGGCTAACCCGTTGGCGAGCCAGAACAGCATCCAGAAGATGACCGTTGCGAGCTCGAGCGAACCCAACCTGACCATGTAACTCTTCAAACCATTCATAGTGCGGCCTCCTTGAACGATTTGGGTCTGGGATTCGGACAGTTGGATTATTCACCCCGCGTTGATGACGGCACAACACTTTTTCCTGCGTTTGTTCACGAATCTGAGACGGCGCACCGCATCCCCTGCCACGCCCAACCTGCTCATCGACCACGCGCGGCGCTTATGTCCGAATCGCGACAGTTGCCCATTGCGCCGTAGCCCCCCTCATCCAGTACCATGCCCGCATGCGTCGCTACAGCGAATACCCACCGTCGTTCCTGCGAAGGCAGCAACCCTCACATCGCCGGTCTCCAGCTCTGCGTCTACGACCAGGATGGAACGAAATGGAACCCAACGGAACCGAACTAAAACATTTGCCGCTCCTGATCACTCCTGACAGCCGCGCGCGCCGTCAACCAAGGCCACACGAGGCCAACAAGGCTATGCCCGGCCCACATCGCACGAGTGGGCGGAGGGCCAAACAAGGCCAGGGTGGCTTCATATTCAGCCCCGCCGCCAGGAGTAAACGAGGCCAACCAAGGCCAAATGGGTCCAGGATTCAACTCCGCTCCTGATGCACTCCTGAACAGCCGCGCGACAGAGGTGGGACAGCGACGCAGAACGAGCAGACTTTGACACGTCAGGAGCGCCGAGATATGTTCCCGCTATCAATCCCCCTGTCTCGCGGCTGCGGCATAGGTTGTCCGGAAAGCCCTGAGACTCGGTTCAGTGCTCTACCAGTGCGGCCCGGAAGGGCGGGGTAGCAGAAAGGTAGCCATGGTTGACAGCATGCGAGGCGAGGCTGCGATAGTGGGAATCGGGGAACTGAAGCCGGAGCGCACCCGCCCCGGCAGGGATGCGATGAGCCTCCTGGCTGAAGCCGCCTACCTGGCCATCCAGGACGCCGGTCTCACCAAGGCGGACATTGACGGGATGATCTTCGACCCGGAGCTCGCCGTCGGCAGCGGCGGCGGCTACAACCCTCGCATGGCCGAGTACATGGGCATCTATCCCACGTGGGCGACGGGCTGCGACGCGCAGGGCGCCGCGGGCGTGGCCATGGCCTTGCAGGCCGCTGCCTACGTCAACGCGGGGCTGGCCAACTACGTGCTTTGCGGGATGGGTTCAGCGGTCGACCCCGCAGCGCCCCGCAGACCCGCCGGCGGCGGACGAACCGAAACATCCACCACCGAGTTCCAGACCCCCTTCGGCCCGACTGTCGGAGCGAATGGGTGGTATGCGATGATCGCGAAGCGATACGAGGCACTGTACGGCGCGACCGTGGAGAAGCGGGCAAAGATAGCCGTCGACCTGCGCTACAACGCCAACCACAACCCGATGGCCATCTTCCGCGACACGCCCATGACCATCGACGACGTGGTCAACTCCCGCATCGTTGCGGATCCGCTGCACCTGCTGGAGTGCGTCATGCCCTGCGCCGGAGGATGCGCGTTCATCGTCACGAGCGCTGAGCTGGCGCAGAGCCTCCCGCATAAACCGGCGTATATTCTCGGCGGCGGCCTCGGAATCCTTCGTGGCAATCTGACGCATGTGGGAGAGATAACCATCAGCCCGGTAGGCCGCGGCGCCAGGAAGGCGTTCTCGATGGCAGGCTATGGACCGTCCGACGTCGAGGTGATGGAGATATACGACTCGTATACGATTACGGTGATGTGCGAGCTCGAAGAGTCAGGCTTCTGCAAGAAGGGCGAGGGCGCAGACTGGGCGCAGGATCACGACCTGACCTTCAAGGGCGATAAACCCCTGAACACGCACGGAGGCCAGCTGTCCTACGGACAGGCCTCGACCGCAGGAGGCTGCGCCCAGGTTACCGAGGCTGTCAGGCAGATACGGCGGGATGGGGGCGAGCACCAGGTGCCGGGACCAACCGACCTCATCTACGTGACAGGATCGGGAGGCGCATTCTCGCAGCAGTCCGCGATGCTGCTTGGCAGCGACGCGACTCTGTAGCACCGCCGACCTTGGGAGGGTCACGATGACCACGGATGCCGGATACAACAAGCCTCTGCCCACGCCAAGCGCCGTGAGCCAGCCATTCTGGGATGCCGCCAAGGCGCACCGCCTGGTCTACCAGCGCTGCCGGGCGTGCGGCACACGCGTCTTCTACCCTCGGGACATCTGTCCGGGGCCGCAGTGCTTCGGAGTCGGAACCCTCGACTGGGTGGAGTCCTCCGGCAAGGGGTGGGTCTACTCCTTCACCATCTCGTACCAACCGGCGCACCCCGGTTTCAGGGACGATGTCCCCTACGTGCTGGCCATCATCGAGCTCGACGAGGGGTGGCGGATGAACTCCAACGTCGTCAACGGCAACATCGAGGACATCAAGGTTGGGTCTCGTGTCGAAGTGGTCTGGGATGACGTTACGCCCGAGTTCACCTTGCCGAAGTTCCAACTGGCAGGTTGATGCGCAGAGGCGTTGAACGGTCGGACGGACGATGACGACGCGACCCCGTCGTTCTCCCGTAGTCGGCGTGCAGCAGGGACGTTCGAGGGCATGGATCCGCATCCTGGTGCTCGCGCTCCTGCTCGCGACCGTCGCGGCGCCCGCATACGGCTACTACCGGGTCTACGTCCAGCCGGGCAATGAGTGGGCGGCGCGCATCGGCGGAGAAGCGGTGCTGACGAGAGGCGACGTCGCTGAACGGATGCAGACCGTGGCCCGGCTGAACCAGACGTCGGGCGATGCGAGTTCGCTGGGCGGGAACCCCTACGAGGTGCTGCGCAGCATGGTCGAGGACGAGTTGATTCGGCGTGCGGCAGCACGGGCCGGCGTGCCGGTAACGGAAAGCGACGTGGACATGGCGCTGCGCGATCGCTTCCTTCCGGCAGGTTCGGGGGAGGCCGGAGCGAACCCGGAGCAACTGGAGAGCGAGTTCCGCGAGGCCTACGGTAGATTCCTGACGCGCGGTCGGCTGTCCGATGAGGAGTACCGGAACCTGGTTCGCGTGCAACTCTACCGGGAAGTCCTGCGGCAGGAGCTGGCCGCCAGCATACCCCCGGAAGCGGAGCAGGTGGAGATAGCCTGGATCGTCCTTCCACGCGATTTCGAGGAGACCAACGCGGTGTTCGGCCTGCTGGAAGCGGGCGAGCCGTTCGAGAACGTGGCCAGAAGCCTGAATACCGAACGCTACTTCACAGACCCAACCACGCCGGGCTACGTGGGATGGGTTCCCCGGGGCGCGTTCCCTCAACTCGACCGGTACCTGTTCGATGCGTCGGTCGGAGCGGGAAGCTTGATAGGCCCGGTGTACTCCCCGGACGGCATCTATATCATCAACGTCGCCGGCGGCCCGGCAGTCCGGGAGGTCGAGAGTGATAAGATGCTCGGGCAGCTCAGGGAGGAAAGCGTCCGCCAGTGGGTGCAGGAGGAATGGCAGCAGCAAGAGGTAACCCTACGGTTCACGTCGGAGGATTCCACGTGGGTTATCGATCACGTACGAGATAACCTGCCGGCTTCCCCGTAACGCCCGGCATTCTCGTAACGGAGGTACGCCCGCAAACGGATGGAGACGTTGCACCGTCGCGGCATCGTTCCCGGAAGAACGAAAGGAGCGCAGATGCCCCGATTACTGGAGCTCAACGATCTACACGTCGAGTTCTCCACGGATTCCGGCACGGTGAAAGCCGTGGATGGGGTTTCGTACAGCGTCGATCTGGGAGAGACGCTCGCGATCGTTGGAGAGTCCGGCTGCGGGAAGAGCGTGAGCGCCCTGTCGATAATGGGCCTCCTCCCCAAGCCCGCGGGGAAGGTGCTCGGCGGTCAGGTGCTCTTCAACGGCGACGACCTGCTCACCTACTCGAACAGCGAGATGCGGCGCATCAGGGGCAGAGAGATCGCCATGGTGTTCCAGGAACCCATGACCTCGCTCAACCCGCTCCTGACCATAGGCCGCCAGCTGACCGAGTCCCTGGAGCTCCACATGGGGATGGACGCCGCGCAGGCCAGAACAAGAGTGCTCGAACTCATGGATATGGTGGAGATCACCGACGCTCCGCGCAGGCTCAGCCAGTACCCGCACCACCTGAGCGGCGGCATGCGTCAGCGGGTGATGCTCGCGTTGGCGCTCTCGTGCCGTCCCAAGGTGATCATCGCCGACGAGCCCACCACGGCCCTCGACAGGCGCGAGGCGGGAGTAGCCCCGCCGATGCCGCCGTGTGGACGCCGGTGATTGTAATACGCGAGGAACCCAGGCAGCGCGTCGAGCCGCTCGCGGTTGGAGTAGTACGGTCGCTGGTACGCCCACTCGGCATGCATGATCTTGTTGAACGCCTCCGCCTTGCCGTTGGTCTGAGGCCGGAAAGGCCGCGTGCGCTTCAACCGCAGGTTCCTGGCCGCCGCCGTGTCGGTGAAGATGCGGCTCACGTAGCAGGCGCCGTTGTCGGTCAGGATGCCCTTGGCCGTGATGCCTTGGCGCTCGAAGTGGGCAAGCGCCCGGACCAGGAAAGCAGCAGCGCTTACGCCGCGTTCGTCCGGCAGGGCCTCGACGTAGGCATAGCGGGAGTGGTCATCCACGGCCACGTGGAGGAAGTCGAAACCGAGGCGGGGGCCGCGCTGAGGACCACTGTGGGTCTCCGCGAAGCCGGGCAGGATGCGCTTGCCGCCACCCTGTGGGATGCGGCCGAGTTTCTTGATGTCGAGGTGAACCAGCGCGCCCGGGCGGGCATGCTCGTAGCGAACGATCTCCCGGGTGGTGCGATGGAGCCACGCGAGGCGGTGGAGTCCGGCGCGGCGCAGGACGGCGTAGACGGTGGAGGGGGCGATGCCCAACCTCCACCCGATGCGGTGCGGCCCCCAGGCAAGCATGCGGCGTGCAGCGCAGATGGCCGCTTCCTGCAGCTGACCGGTTTGGCGGGGGCTGCGCAGGGGACGGCTGGAGCGGTCGAGGAGCGCGTCTGGCCCACCTTCACGGAACCGCCGCACCCACTTGGTGACGGTCGCGCGGGAGACGCGGAACAAGCGGGCTACTTCGGCTTGGGGCCAGCCGGACAACACCTGTTCGACCAACTCGGCGCGGGTCACGGGGGTCAAGCGTGCGTTACGATGGGTCATGAGGGGCCTCCTGTTACTGCTGGGTTTCGTTCACACAACAGCAACAGCGGGGCCTCTCACTTGTCAACAACCTCTATGGGAACTACACCTAGGCCGCACTACCCACGTTGATTTTGAAGGAGGCGCACGGATGACACTGCCATGGGAAGGGTTTCGGATGCTGGATCTCACCCGGCTCGTTCCGGGCCCTACCGCAACATGGATCCTTGCCGACTTGGGGATGGATGTCCTCAAGATCGAGGACGTTGCCGACCGGAGCGCCTACCGAAACCAACAGGCCGCTCGGGAGTCCCGCGAGCGTATCGGAATCGACCCGAAAGTTGCGGAAGCAGAGGCTCGCGAGAACGCGTGGGAACACATAGGCAGGAACAAGCGCAGCCTCGCCATCAACCTTCAGAAACCGGAAGGCCAGGCGATTCTCCACAAACTCACGGAGGACGCCGACGTCTTCTTCGGGTCGTTCCGCCTTCCGGTCTACAAGCGGCTGGGGGCGGACTACGAGACGCTCAGCGCCATCAATCCCCGGCTGGTCTACGCCACCCTCAGCGGGTACGGCTTTGGCAACAGCCTCTCCGACCAGCCCGGGAACGAGCGCAACTCGCAGGGAATGTCCGGATTCACGGCTATGACCAGCGGTCAGGACGGGGAGCCCGCTGACATGCTGTTCACGCCGGTGGACAGCTACACGGCGGCATTGGCCGTGATTGCCATCCAGTCGGCGCTGATGGCCCGCGAGCGCACGGGGCGAGGACAGCAGGTGGATATCGCCCTGGTGGAGAGCGGGACGACGATATTGAACGGCGGCGTTCCCGGGTACTTCCGCGAGAAGAACATCCGCCAGCGCGGGTTCCCCAGCATCGGTAACCTGCGTTGCAAGGACGGGAAGTACATCAGCAATGCCGCTGCCTATCAGAATCACTTCTGGGCGCCGTTCTGTGACGCCGTGGGCCTTGATGATATGCGGGAGACTCGCCCTGACCGCGACCCGGAGATGATCCGCAGGGTTCGGGAGCACATGTTGACCAAGACTCGCGACGAGTGGCTGGCCATCATCCCGAAAGAGCTCCCGGTCATGCCGGTGTTGGAGTTCGACGAAGTGCTCGAAGGGCAGTACGCTCAAGAGAGGCAGATGGTCTGGGAGCTGGAACATCCGATCGAAGGGAGCGTGCGCCAGCTGGCGTCGCCGTTCCGGCTATCCGATACACCTCCCACGTTCCGTAACTTCGCGCCGCTGCTCGGTGAGCACACAAGCGAGGAGTTGCGCGACATCGGATATAGCGACGACGATGTGCAGGAGTTGGAAGCAGGTGGCGTGGTGCGCGTCAACCGCTGGGAAGCATCCACAGTCAATCAGTAGAGGAGTGGGGAATTCATGACGACTACTACCGACACAAACGTTCAGATGGCGACAACGATCGATGCGGATACTCACTTGGATGAGACGGAGGAGACTTGGGAGTACATGCTCCCGAGCGAGCAGGCCTTCAAGCCGGTCGTCGGATATCCGAGCAACCCAGACCCCAAACGGGCAACCCAGCGGTTCTGGGTGATCGATGGGGACCGTCAGCCGAGGCTCCACCGCGACGACAAGAGGACGATGACGACGGTCGAAGCCCGCGAGTTGCTGGACGTAAACGCCCGGCTGCGGGACATGGACTCGCTCAACGTTCATACCCATGTGATCTACCCAACGCTGTTCCTCGTCCAGCCCACCACGAAACCCGAGATGGACATAGCCCTCAAGCGCGCCTACAACCGCTGGGTGGGCGACCGCAGCGACCAATCGGGGGGGCGTTTGCGGTGGCTGTGCCTACCTGCGTTGACGAACATGGAAGAGACTATCAAAGAGATGCGATGGGCCAAGGATCATGGCGCGGTGGGCGTGTTCAAGAAGGGCAATCAGGAAGCCGGCAAGAACCTGACCGACGAGTACTTCGAGCCGTTCTGGAAAGAGGCCAACGATCTCGAAATGCCGGTGTGCATGCACATCGGGAGCGGTATCCCCAACACGAGGGAGAACCGGACAGAGACCGACGGGCGGGGCCCCCGCGTGCCGTTCGCCTCGCTGTCTGATGCGTTCACGACGTTGATAATGAACAAGCTTCCCTTGAGGTACCGGAACATCCGCTGGGGGTTCATCGAGGCTGCCTCCGGGTGGATCCCTCATGAGCTGTACCAGATCAGGCGCCGCCTCGATCACCCGGGAGCGCAAGGGCCGTCTTCGACAACGCTAAGCTTCGCGGACATTCCGGACGGCTTCGACGCGCTCCACGACATGCTGAGAGAGTGGAACCTCTTCGTCACGTGCCTCGTGGACGAGGATCTGCCGTACATCCTCAAATTCGCAGGCGAAGATAATCTGGTCGTCGGATCGGACTACACTCACGCGGACCAGTCTCAGGAGCGCAACTTCCAGGAGGCGCTTCGATCCAGGGCCGACGCCGGCGAGATTACTCATGCCGCTGTCGACAAGATGCTCTACGATAACCCCAGGCGGCTCTATGGGCTATAGAGAGGTCAACCGATGGAGGGAGCGGCCAGCCCGCTCCCTCTTGGAGTCGTTCCGCTCGTAAGCCCTAAGAAGCCGCCGCGTGTCTTCTCGGAGGATTATGCGCCCTGTTCTGGAAGGATTGCGGGTCATTGACCTGAGCTTCGGCATCGCAGGTCCTGGCAGCGCCATGTACCTCGCTGACCAGGGTGCTGACGTGATCATGATCGACCCCCCGGGCCGCAAGGTCGGCGGGCCCTCTTCGATGGACACCGGCGACGGGTACACCGTTCAGAACCGCAACAAGCGGAGAATGACGCTCGACATCCGCAACCCCGACGGCTACGCCGTGCTCCGCAAGCTGATCGAGCGGTCGGACGTGCTCATCACCAACATGCGTCTGGTCGCCACCAGGAAGCTGGGCGTTGACTACGAAACCGTCCACGAACTTAACCCCAGATTGATCTACGGATGGATCTCCGCGTTCGGATCGAAAGGCCCTTGCGCCGACCACGGCGGGTACGATCACCTGACGCAGGGGTTCTCCGGCGCGATGTACCGCCGCTCGGAGGACGGCACCCCCATTTCCACAGGAATCTTCCTGTCAGACCCATCGATTCCGATGCTAATGGGGTACGGAATCATGCTGGCCCTCTGGCAACGCGAGAAGACAGGGGAGGGCCAGATGGTGGAGACCTCCCTGCTGCAGGCTGCCATCGCCATGCAGATGACGAACCTGGTGAAGATTGGGGATGCTGAGCAGCCGTCGCGCGATTTCAACTTCCCCAGCTACGGCATCTACCGCTGCGCGGACGGAGCCTTCCTCAACGTCACTGCGCTCCAGCTGCACCAGTTCAACCGGCTCTGCCACCTCATGGAACTCGACCATCTGCTCGAAGACCCGCGCTTGACCAACCCGGAGACACGAGACACTTACCGCCACGAGATACACCCCATCATCGACGCGATATTCGCCACCAAACCCTCCGCAGAGTGGCTGGTTCTCCTCGAGGAGGCAGACGTTCCCGCCGCCCCGGTTCTCGAGCGCTCGCAGGTATTCTCCGAGCCGCAGATGGTCGCTAACCGCATGTTCATCGAGGTCGACCATCCACGGGTGGGCAAGGTGCAATCGATGGCTCCTCCGTTCCGCCTCTCGCAGGTGGATGAGGTCGACCACCGGCCTCCTCCGCTGCTGGGCCAGCACACCCTCGAAGTGCTCACGGAGTTGGACTACACCCCGGACGAGATCGCCGATCTCCAAACCAGGAACATCGTCGGATGATAGAGTGCCAGCGAAGTCGCACGAGCGTCCCGCACGAGATTCGGAGGTAAGCGCAGCCCATGGCGACAGCCCATTACGAGAAACGAGACAAGGTCGTCCTCATCACGATGGAGGGCGACAACGACCTGAACATCGGCATGGTCGGCGCGGAGTTCCACGCTCGCCTGGCGGACTACGTTGACGACGACGAGTTGCGCTGCTGCATCGTGACCGGCGCCGGAGAACGCGCCTTCTCGGCCGGCGGCAACCTCAAGGCCGCAGCAGAGCGCGGCGCCACGGGGCCCGTCGGCAGGACGAGCACCGTGTGGGATCCATCGCCGCTCACGCTCATCAATGGACTCGATATCCGAAAGCCCATCATCGCAGCGGTGAACGGCGCCGCAGCAGGCGCGGGCTGCATGCTGGCGCTCGCATGCGACATCCGCATAGCGTCGGACAACGCTCAATTCAGCATACCGGAGATCAAGCTGGGCTTCCCGTCCGGGATGGGCGCTCCGCAACGCCTGCCCCGTCTGATCCCGTTCGGAGCAGCGATGGAGATGCTGCTCACCGGCGACCGGATCAGCGCGGAGCAGGCTCTGCAATGGGGCCTCGTCAACCGCGTCGTGCCCCTGAAAGACCTGCTGGGTTCAGCGTTCGATCTGGCCAACCGCATTGCCGCCAACCCTCCGCTGGCAGTACGCGGCATGAAGGAGATCGCCTACCGATCCCGCGAGATGTCGTTCTCTGACGCCATCAGAATGTCCGAGCTTATGGGATCCATAGGCCGAACGACGGAGGACGCGAAAGAGGGGCTCCGCGCATTTGCAGAGAAGCGTCCCCCCGACTTCCAGGGACGTTGACCGACAGCGCTCCTCGAACTGAGCCGCCACGGAGGTTTGCATGTCCACGAACACAGCGCTCTCACTGCACGAGGCTGCGGCCCGCTCCGGCGTAACCATTGCCGACGGGGAACCCGCGGTCAGCCGCTACGTCGAGGCTGGCGTTAGGCTGCATTACCTGGGCTGGGGCAGCGTGGCCAACCCCTGGATGCTCTGCGTCCACGGCAGCGCCCAGAACGCGCACATGTGGGACTTTACCGCGCTCGCCTTTCGGCATCGCTATCACATCGTTGCGATAGACCAGCGCGGCCACGGAGATAGCGATTGGGCCCCGGACGCCGAGTACAACCGCGCAGCCTACGTGAGCGACCTCGGCAAGGTCGTGGATAACCTCGGCATGGACAGCCTGGTGCTCATGGGGCTCTCCCTGGGCGGCAGCAACTCCGTTGCATACGCAGCAGCGAACCCGGAGCGAGTGCGGGCGTTGGTCGTCGTGGATGTTGGGCCGGAACCCCAGGTCGGCGCGGAAAATGCGGCCAACGATTTCGTGACGCAGTCTGACGTGCTCGACTCGTACGAGGAGTTCGTTCAGCGAGTCATCGCGTACAGTCCGCACCGCCCTGAGTGGCTGATACGCAGCAGCCTTCCGCACAGCCTCCGCCAGTTGCCGGACGGGCGATGGACGTGGAAGTACGATTCGGTGCTCCGTGATCCGGTGCGCCGCGCTCAGAGCGCCGCCGCCCGCATGGACTCCGCCTCCCGTTGGGAGCTGTGGGAACGCGTCCAGTGTCCCACGCTGATCGTGCGCGGAGAGCACAGCAGGATGCTGAGCCGCGATGTCGCAGATCGCATGGTGCAGCGGAACCCCAACAGCCAGCTCATCGAAGTTCCCAAGGCAGGCCATCGAGTGCCGGGAGACAACCCCGCCGCATTCGAAGAAGCCGTGCGAGGTTTCCTCGACCAGGTCGGGTAGAGGACTGACTCCCCCTAACGCTACTCCCCGCTGGCGATCTCGGTGAGGAGGCTTAGCGTGCGCTCTCGGGAGGCGGCTGTGTCCTCTCCAGCGGTTACGATGGAGACGATGATCTCGCTTGCGCCAAGCTCGAACATCCCGGCGATACGCTCTCGCACACGCTCCTCGCTGCCTGAGAGCACCACCGCCTCGATCATAGCATCGCTCCAGCCCTCCGTTGCGCCCGCCTCCGGGAATCCGGCCTCGGCGAACATCGCCTGATAGAAGGGGGAGCGGGGGTAGTTGGCGAGCTGCTCACGCGACGCAGCCCGAACCTCGTCGGGGTTGTCGTGTACGCAGACGGGCGCGTGGGCGATGAGGGGCGGAACAGCTCGACCCGCCCGGTCCGCGCCTCGCTGCAGCGCGGGCACCGCAACGTCGCGCAGGTAGTTGCCGGGCGACACCCAGCTGATCGCGCCATCGGCAAGCTCTCCGCACGTTTCGTATGACGTCCGACGCAGCGCCGAGGCCATGACGGGCACTCCGGGCACGGGCGCGGGCAGGGCGACGTTCGCGCGGTATATCTTGCCCTCGAACTCGATGGCGCCCGTGTCGAGCAGCGTCTTGACGACGGTGAGGTACTCGCGCAGGGCTGTCACCGGCGTGCGGTAGTCCGCGCCGAACACGCGCTGCATGGCGGCCACATGGCTTGGCCCGATGCCGAAGCGGAAGCGGTTGCCGGATAGCTGGGCGGCCACCTGCACCTGCTGCGCAGCGGCCACCGGGTGCCGTCCCCACGTGGGCACGATGCACGTCCCCAGCAGAATCTCATCGGTCAGGACGCCAGCGGCGGCCATGAGGGTGATGCCATCCAGGCTGGCGCTGCCGACGGTCAGCCAGGCTGCGCCGATGCCTCGCTCCTCGTAGTCCTCGATGCGGTCGAGAACCTGATTGCTATCGCCGCCCATAGCCGCAACGCCGATGACTCCTGAGGGCATGTGACAACTCCAACGTGTTGATGAGTGAATGATACAGGCGATCAGCTGCGCCGTGGGCCGCTGTTCAGGAGTGCTCAGGAGCGGAGAAGGTTGATTACTGGACCCATTTGGCCCTGTTTGGCCCCGTTTACTCCTAGCGGCGAGGCTGGAAATGAGGCCACGGTGGCCTCGTTTGGCCCTCCGTTCACTCGTCCGCGCTGGGCCAGCCGGCCCTGTTGTGGCCTTGGTTGGCCCGTCACGAGTGACCAAGCGGTGGCGAAACTTTTAATTCGGTTGCATTCAGTTGCATTTCGTTGCTTTCCTGTCGTCTACGCGGGAACGAGGGGGCGTTCAGGAGTGGCTAACCTTTAATTCAGTCTCATTTGGTCTCATTCCGTCTCATTCCTACCGTAGACTGGGACCGAGGTTTCACCCTCATCCTAGCCTTCTCCCCTCAAGGGAGAAGGGACCTGGCCGCCTTCGCGGGAACGACGGAAGACATTCGTTGTAACGACGCATGTGATCATGGTAGGGGTTGGCGTAGCTATGGCGCAATGGGCAGATGTCGTTGACTATCCGAGGGTTGGTGTCTATTGCAATCGTTACGTAACAGTTATATAATCAAATATATTACGTAACGGGAGTAAACATGCCATCCGTTTTCATGACAGCCGCTTTAATGAAATCTCCTTACCTGTCACCTTCAAGACGCATCATGTATGAGGAGTTGCGACTCAACGCGGGCAAGAGGTATCCGCGAGTCTGCCCGGACACCGAGCGCCTGGCGGAACTGCACGGGCTCAGCGTCGAGACCCTCGCGCAGTCGCTCGTTGAGCTAGCAAGCCAAGGTCGCATCAGCAAGGAGCGGTCTGGTCGCAAGGTCTTCTACTTCCTTACGGATGAACATGCCGACGGGCCGGAGCGCGCCCCTAGCGCGACTCGCTGCTTCACCGTCGTCTACGAACGTGGCGAAGACGACTACGTCATAGCAAGCGTACCCGCGCTCCCCGGCTGTTATTCGCAAGGACGCACGAGGGAGGAGGCCAAGCACAACATTCGCGAAGCGGCGCGAGGATACATTGCAAGCCTCCAGCACCGTGGAGAGCGGGTTCCGGAGGAGGTTGACTCGGAACAGATAGAGGTCGCAGTCTAGTGCCGCCTCTCCCGGTCATCTCTGGAGATCAGTTGGCACGAGTGCTCCGGAAGATCGGATACGAATTGTCCCGGACGAGAGGCAGCCATATGATATTGGCACATCCCGAAAAGGTACGCTCTCTGTGCCTCGCCATCGGGAGCTAGATAGAGGACTGCTGCGCAGGCTCATCCGCGATGCCCATATTACCCCCGCGGACCTCATCGATCTGCTTGACTAGCGCTCCTCTCCGTGTGCGCTCCGCTGTCGCGCACGCTGGATTCCAGCCTTCGCTGGAATGACGGGGAGCCTACGCGGGAACCTCGGTGGGCGCAGCCGCTACTCCGGGCGCGCCAGCCAGACGAGGTCCTCTGAGTCCTCGGTGATCGGGCCGCCCTCGAAATCACCGGCGGGCTCCTCGACGGCGAACCCGCACAGCTCCAGTAGATGCTCCATTTCGTAGCGGAACGTGTAGCGTTGCTCGAAGTCGCGGAACAGGCGACGCTCGACGACGCCCTCGTCGCTGACCTCCTCGATGATGAGGCGCACGTCGTTGACCTGCGACACCGCGTCCCAGCCGTTCTGCCCCCAAACGACGATCGTACCGCCTCCGGAGCGCGCAACGTCCTGCAGGTGGACCGGCGTCGAGGCGCTGTTCTCGTCCGCCAGCTGGCGGACGTCAGGATTGAACGTGTCGAACGCGAGCCTGCCCTCCGGCGCGAGCCGCTCCCTCACTCCTGCGAGCGCCATCCGCTGCTCCTCCACGGTCAGCATGCTCTGGAACGAGCGGAACGGCATGATGACGAGCGGGAAGCGATCCGCGATCTGTGGGTCGGCCATGTCTCCAGACTGAAAGATGCAATGCGCCGAGAGGCCGCGACGCTCAGCCTTGGCCTGCGCCACGGCGATCATGCGGGGAGAGATGTCGATGCCGGTGATGTCGATGTCCGCAGCCGCGATAGCAAGGCTTACGCGCCCGGTGCCGCAGCCAAGCTCCAGCACGGGCCCGCCGCAGGCGCGCGCCTGCTCCACGTAGAAGTCGATGTCATGCGTCAGATCGGCGTACACCGCATCGTAGATGTCAGCCCAATCGTCGTAAGGGAAATCGAATGGCATTAGCCGTCCTCTGTGCGTCGTGTTCGAGCGTTGCTTGTGTTGCAGCCTACCCGCCGCCCATCCGCTGGAGCGCGCGCTTGACGCGGTCATCCGTTCCGGCGGTGACGTCCGGGTCTGCCGCGAGCGCTTGCCGAGCCTCCAGCGCCGAGTACCCGAGCGCGATGAGCCATTGCACCGCAGGGTCGCCCACCGTGCCCGTGCCCGCTGTGCCCGTGAGGAGAACGGGAGCGCCCATCTCCTCTTCCAACTTGCCTTTCAGGTCGAGGATGATGCGCTCCGCCGTCCGTTTGCCGACGCCTTGCGCCCGGCTGAGGGCTGCTGCGTCCCCCGCGACGACTGCGCCTGCCACTTCCTGCGGCGGCATCACGCTCAGCACGGCCAGCGCGACTTTCGGGCCGACCTGGCTCACGCCTATCAGCATCTCGAACAGCCGACGCCCCTGCTCGGAGGCGAACCCGTACAGCTGCAGGTCATCCTCACGAACCACGAGGTGGGTATGCAGGCGAACGGCTGCCCCGCCGTCAGGCATCGCGCTCAGGTCGTGCGTAGGGATGAACACGCGCAGCATGATGCCGCCGCCGACGCGCACGATGGCGGAGTCCGCGAACTTCGTCTCTATCGTTCCCTCGACGCCCGCGATGATGCTCATCGGAGGCCGACCCGCTCGGCGGCGCGAACCGTTTGCGCATGGCACAGCGCGATGGCGATAGCGTCGGATGCGTCCTCGGGCATAGGCTCGTTGCCAAGGCCAAGGAGCAGTTTCACTGAGCGCTGCACCTGTGCTTTCGTGCCTCCGCCGTAGTTCGTCACTGCGCTCTTGACCTGTGCGGGGGCGTAACGGTGGATGCTCAGCCCGTGCTCTGTTGCTGCCAGCAATGCGACCGCCTGCGCCTGTCCCACCGCGATCGCGGACTTTGCACCCCGGTTCATGGATACGAACGGCTCTTCGATGGCCAATTGCCCCGGCTCCCAGGCGGCGATCAACTCCCGCAAGCCACTGAGCAGGAGGTAAAGCCGGTCGGCGATGTCTTTCGAGGCTCCGCCTTTCAGCGTACCCCAGACGCGACAGACGGGCATGCCGCCCCCATCGTCGAGGTCGAGCACGCTATAGCCCATCGTCTGCGTACCAGGGTCAATTCCGAGAATCCGCATCCTGCTCCTGATGTCGGCGTGCCTCGCGGTTACCCGGGTGCGGCTGCCGTTGATGCGTCCCGCGCTACTCGTTGCTGTACTTCTCCAGGGCTTCGTCGGTGAAGTTGGCGTTGGTGAAGACCTGCTGAATGTCCTCCAACTCCTCGATGGTGTCGAGGAGGCGCAGGGTCTGACCGGCGTGCGCGCTATCCAGTTCAATCGTCGTCGTCGGAAGCATCGTCACCGTTGCCTGCGCGGGCTCCACGCCGGCCTCTTTGATCGCTCCTGTGATCGCCTCCAGCCCGCTGGGTTCGCCGGTGATCTCCAGGATGCCCTCTTCGACCTTGAAATCCTCTGCGCCTGCGTCTATCGCGGCCAGCGCAATCTCCTCCGCCTGCTCCTCCGACAGCTGCTCGACCGTCACGACCGACTTGCTCTCGAACATCCAGGCGACGGATCCCGCCTCGCCGAGGTTGCCGCCGCTGCGACTGAACGCGGTCCGTACGTTGGAGGCGGTGCGGTTCCGATTGTCGGTCATCGCTTTGACCATGATCGCCGCTCCGCCCGGGGCGTAGCCTTCGTAGACCATCTCCTCGAAAGCCACGCCGTCGCTGCCCGTGCCGAGACCCTTCTTGATCGCACGGTCCACGTTGTCAGCGGGCATGTTGGCGGCGCGAGCCTTGTCCATCATCAGACGGAGGCGAAAGTTCATGTTCGGGTCGCCGCTGCCACCCTCGCGGGCAGTCACTGCGATATCACGAGCGAGCTTTGTGAAGAGCACACCCTTCTTCGCGTCTATCGCGGCCTTCTTGTGCTTTATCGTTGACCACTTGGAGTGACCGGACATACGAACGACTCCTGGTGCCTGATTCGGCGAGATTCAGAATATAGAGCAGAGACGCCGCGCTTGCTAGGCGCTTCGCGCCTTCCGACGTCTGGGGCGCTTCGGTTTCGGCTTTGCCGGATTGAGCGTACGCCACTCCAGCCCCTCAGGGACGGCTATTATCATACGCCCCGCTCCCACGTCTACGTGCGTCACCACATCGCCCAGCGCCGGCACGAGCAGTTCCGCGGCATCGGAGATGACGACGTACACGTCGTTCGAGCCTGTGCTGACGATCTCAGCGACGGTTCCGAGCTCCGCGCCATCCGGGTCGACGGCGGTCATGCCGAGGAGTTGGTAGTGGTAGTACGTATCGGGTGGCGCTTCGGGCGCGTCAGCGGCCTTTACGTAGAGGGTTGCGCCTTTCAGGCCGACGGCCGCGTCGCGCCCCGTGACGCCTTCGATACGCAGCAGCAGACCGCCGGAGGTCGATCGCGCATGGCCCACACGCAACTCCTGGCCGTTGGCGATGAGGCGCGCGCCGCGCTGAAAGCGTTTCGGGTTGTCCGAGTCGGGCTGCACGCGAAGCGTACCGTCGTTGCCATGAGCGCCAACGATGTGACCGACGACAATCAGGTCGTCACGCTGGGCAGGGAGCGGCAGTGGAAGCACTGGGGCCACGACAGGCGGGGTCAGATAATCTCCAGGTTGGCCCGCGTGTCCTCTTTGACAGCGGCTACGCGGAGCAGGACACGCATCGCCTGGGCAACGCGCCCCTGACGCCCGATGACCTTCCCCTTGTCCTCAGGGTTGACCTCGAGCCTGATGATGATCTGGCCGTCCTCTTCCTCTTCGGTGACTTTCACGTCATCCGGGTGGGTGGCGATGGCCTTGGCGATGTACTCCACCAACTCCTTCATAGCTACCCTGCTTCCTCGGCGACTGTCTGCGTCTTGAGGAGGCGAGCGACGGTTTCGGAGGGTTGGGCGCCGACGCTGATCCAGTGGTTCGCCTTGTCGGCGTCAATTACGACGGTGGGAGGGTCGGTCAGGGGGTTGTAATGGCCCACTTGGTCTACGAAATTACCGTCGCGGGGCGACCGCACGTCGGCAACGACGATTCGGTAGCTCGGTTGCTTCTTCTTGCCAACGCGGCGTAGGCGGATTCGGAGCATGCTTGCAGGTCGCCTCCTATGATAGTCGAACCAGTCACTCGTTAAGATTGTAGCACATGGCGGCAAGAACTACCCGCTGGGGAGGGGTGAGCGGTTCGAGTGGCCCCCACGGAGTGGGAGCAGCCATCACCTCCCGTGCGCCAACCGAGAGATGAGCGATAGCGGCAGGTTCGCGTCCTCCATGGCGCGCTGCGTTGTTGCCACGTCGTACGCGACCCGCTGCAGCGCAACCTCGCCCGCCTGATCGTCGTAGACGGCGTAGCAGGCGCGCGGGTCGCCGTTGCGCGGCTGGCCGACGCTCCCTGGGTTCACGATGAGGTTCGCGCTCCCGCGCCGGACGGTTCCGCCTTCCGGTTCCGCCAGCGCGAAATCTCCGCTGTCCGACTCGACCGTGAACTGGAGATGCGTATGTCCCACTAGGATGTCGCCGGTGGAGGCGTCGTCCCACGCCTGGCGCGCAACGGCGTAGCCGTCGAGGTACTCCCACAGCGGGTAGGCCGGGGTTCCGTGCACCAGTGTGAAGCCGTCCCGTTCCACGGTGAGCGGCAGGTTGCTGAGGAAGTCGCGGGACTCGTCGTCCAGCTGCTCCCCGTTCCACCGGCAGGCTATGCCTGCGGCTCCGTTGAAATCGTCCAGCGGCAGTCGTCCGATTGCCCCGGCGTCGTGGTTGCCGCAGATGCAGACGGCATCGAGCGAACGGAGACGGCGCACCGTTGCGACCGGCCACGGCCCGTATCCGACGATATCTCCCAGGCACCAGACCTGATCGATAGGACCGGCATCCCCGGCTGCGGCGAGAACTGCATCCAGCGCAACGATGTTGCTGTGAACGTCACTGACGATGAGCGTACGCATGTCTCGGACATACTACCAACCAAATCTCAGTGGCATGTGCTGATACTCTTCTCTACACGCGGTGGCGATTGGCCTCGCAATGGCCCAAGGAGGCGCGACAACGATGACGCAAGAGACGCTTCACGACGAGAACATCACTGCAACATGGGCGCGATTCGCCTCTGAACTGACCTACGACGACCTGCCGGAGAACGTTCGGCGCACGCTCCGCTGGCTCGCGCTCGACACGTTCGCGACGACGCTCGCGGCCAACACGCTGGGGATCGGCATCCCGCAGCTGGTGTCCTGGGCGAGGGCAGCGGGCGGGGCACCCCAGGCGACGCTCATGGGGCTTGGGGACAAACTCCCGGCGGTTGCCGTGGCGATGGTCAACGGCGGCATGGCGCACGCGCTCAACTTCGACGATACGACCGCCGTTGGCTCAGGCCATCTTGGCCCCGTCACCATGCCGACGGCGATGGCGGCTGCCGAGTTGCGCGGTAGACCGACGACCGGCAGGGAGCTCATGGTCTCGCTTGCGGCAGGGGCGGAGCTGATGTCGCGCATCGGCGTCGCGCTGACATTGGCGCAGACCGGGTTCACGGAATCGAAACCGCAGCCGACCCAGATGCCGGGCTACTTCGCCGCCGCCATCAGCGCCTCCCGTATGCTGGAACTCTCGCCTCAACAGACCCACAGCGCGCTGGGGCTCGCCTTCATGCAGGCGTCCGGAGGCCGCCAGACGGTGCTGGAGGGACGCCCCGCGAAAGCGATCTACGCCGCATTCTCCTGCCAGGGCGGGATGCTCAGCGCGATGCTGGCCCGCGACGGACTGCTCGGTGACTGCGATGCGTTCGAGGGCGAGGCCGGTTTCTTTCCGACGTACTACCAGGGACGCTTCGATGCGCCGGCGATGACCCACGGGCTAGGAAGCGAGTGGCGTCTGCTCAACGTGGGCCTGAAGCCGTGGCCCACCACCGGCGTCGCGCACGTCTTCATCGAGGCGGCTGCGAACATCCGGCGCAGGGGTACGATCGACCCTGACGCCATCGTCGAGGTTCTGCTGCGCGGCGAACCGCACATCCGCACGTTCTGCGAACCGTTGCAGACGCGGCGCAATCCCCAGGCGCCCGTGGAGGCCGAGGATTCGGTGATATTCGCTACGGCACGCGCGCTCCTCTCCGGCAGCGTTACGCTGGCAGACCTCCAACCTACCTCCAGCGGCCTGTTCGACCCCACCGCCGCTCGTATCGCCAACCTCACGAACTACGAGGTCGACGAGTCGCTCGGCACATCAGGCATCGTCGAGGTTACGCTGGCCTCCGGCGAGAAGATCTCCGAGCGCGTCGCCATCCCGAGAGGCCATCGCGATAATCCGCTATCCGATGAGCAGCGTCATGGGAAGTTCCGCGACTGCGCCGTCCACGCCGGCGCTGCTCTGAGCGAGGGTGCGCTCAGCGAAGTGATCGATATGACCGATCATCTCGATGACGTGAAGGACGTGACGGCGTTCCTGCGGCTGATGAATGGTGGTGGTTGATGTCCTCTCCGTGCGTCACGGGGCGGAAAGAAGTAACACTTTCTTAACTTTTGCTTAACCACGACGCAACACATTACCGATGTTCCGCGTGTAGTCTGGGTATTGAAGCGATACCGGCACGGACATGGGGACTCCGCCCTAGATAAGAAACGGAGCACAAGGGTGGGTGTGCCAGGTACGTTCAGCGAGGACAAGAGGCGGGGAATCCCGCCTTTTCCTCTTTAAACCGCCAATCCGCGTGTAACCGCCAGCCGCGTCATCGTGCCAGGGCACCCGTCGTCAAGCGGGTATCGGCCTCTAGGGCGGCATGCTACTCATAGCAGAATCAGCGCCCTTCAGGATTCGATGGCGCGTTTCTGCGACACTGCTCGCCCTCTGCCCGCGTACAATGTTCCTTCTGGTGCGGAGTCAGCGTGCAGGTCTATCGTACCGAGAGGCGTTGCACAGGATGGACGGAACGATGTATGGTAGAAACAGAGTGTGGATTCTACCCCGACGGTGCTCCGATGAGCCTGAACATCAAGAACGAGGAGACCTGCCGGCTTGCCGGTGAGTTGGCTCAACTGACCAACGAGACCATGACCGGCGCAATCACCGTCGCGCTCAAAGAACGTTTGGAGCGCGAAAGGCGGCAACGCGGCAGCGGTGACCGTCTCCGGAAGATGCGCGCCGTGGCCGAGCATTATGCAGCGCTGTTCCCCGATAGCGGACCGCCGATAGATCACGCCGAGCTGCTCTACGACGAGCGGGGCCTGCCAAAGTGATCGTCGATACATCGGCAGTGGCCGCCATCCTGTTCCGCGAAAGCGACGCGGAGCGGTACGAGGAGGCGATAGCGGCGGCTCCACACTGCCGTATGTCAGTCGTCAACTTCGTGGAGGCGGCTATGGTTCTTGAAAGCAGAAACGGCCCGGCAAGGGGAGAGTCCCTTGCCGCCTTCCTGGAAGCTTCGGAAATTGAGTTGACCCCGGTCAGTGCTGACCACGCGTATGCCGCGCGACAGGCATGGCGGCGCTTTGGCAAGGGCAACCATGCCGCTGGGCTCAACTTCGGCGACTGTTTTGCGTACGCGCTGGCGGAAACGAGCGATGAACCCCTGCTGTTCAAAGGCGGAGATTTCGCCCTCACGGACATCGAGGACGCAATCGGCCAAAGATAGCGTCACGCGGTTTGTGGTGAACCTGAGGCTGCCGTATTGCGAACTTTCCCGCGGGAAGTCGAATCGCGTCGGTGTGCCTCTAATGGTAGTCCCTTAGAGGTTGTCAACAGGCGAGGGGCCTCGCTGTTGGTGTTGCGTAACTGAAACCAGCAGCGACAACGTCCTTGGGAACTACAGCTAGGGGGTACTCGTACAGCGCGGTGTCCGGGTGGAACGAGAACCACCCGTGCCAGAACGACGTTATCGTGGGGATGCGCGCCAGGGTTCCTGTGCCGCCCACTTCCGTTAGCTCGACCTCGCCAACCGTCCAGCGCGTTCCACTCTCATCGAGCAAGCCATCGCAGTCCTCCGTGAACGTTTGGCCGTTGCGCTCGTACACCCTGCCCGTTCCGAAGAGGCTCGATCCGACCAGGACGATCGACCGATCGCCGACCACGTCATTGATCACAGGCTCGACTGAGAAGGCGGAGGTTGGGTAGGCCTTGTAGGCGTCTCCGATGTTGACGCCGATGACCGTCTGCTTCGGCAGGAGCGCCGTATCGCGGTTGAAGACGGGGAACATCGTATCGGGAGACGCGAAGTAGGCGTAGTAGATGGCGTCCGACTCCCACTCGTTCGTGTAGGTGCCCGGGTTGTAGATACCAGTCTCCAGGCTCAGGACGGTGGTGTTGGGATGCTCCGCCAGCCAGTCCTCCCACGTCGTTACGACCGACGCGAAATACGGGAGCCGCATGCCGCTGCTGGCCAGCGGCCCGGCGATGGGTTCGCCGGTGAACTGGTTCCACAGCGAGTTGGTCGTGCGGTCGTACATGAGCTTGTTGCTCTGATAGAGCATGCCCGACGTGCCGAACGTGGTTGGCTGACCGTTGATCCTTGCGGAATACACGATTCCGCTCCCGCAGAGCGTTCAGTAGGCGAGTGCAAACGGCTCGCCTCCCAGCACGTCGTTCGCCATCTCGTGCGGATTCATGATCCGCAGGGGGTACGCGCGATGCTCTCCGTTGATCGACACGCCGAAGACGCGGTCTCGCGGGTGGAGGTAATCAGCTTCGGCGGGCGTGAGCGTCGGTGCAAACTGCAGGTCGGGGATGCCGTCGGTGCGTACGCCGCCCCAAACGACCTCCGTCAGGTCGATGCGCTCGGAGCCGGGCACGGAGGTCAGGAACGCCGCCATCCGCGGATCTATGAGCGATAGCAGGTTCGCCTTCCATTGGAGATACTCATCCGGCGGAGCGAACTCCTCGCGGCGGGAGCCCAGCCATTCCATCGCGGCATTCCAGGGCCGTGGATCCAGCCAGAAATCCTGTCCTGTGAACTGCAGCAGCGCGTCGCGGTACCGCTGGATGAGCGTGGCGTCTGCCCAGAAGCGCATCACTTCCACGATGATGGGCGCCTGGGAGACATCGCCTTCCGCCATGGCCTCGGCGACGGCTGACTGCGTCAGCGGGAACGTTTGATCGATACCGGAGAAGATGCGCCACATCGTCCGGTTGGGGTCATACGCGGGCTCTGAGGTCGGCGCGGGCGTCGGTGCGCTCGTGAGCGCGCTCGTAGGGGTTGGAGCGGAAGTGGGGGCAGGAGTCGGGGTGGGCGTCGGCGGGCTCGGCGTGTAGGCCGTGGAGGTACACCCCGCCGCTATGATAGCGATGACAAGAAGGGCGGCGAAAGGCACAGGAAGAGGTCTTGGCATGGCATCTCATTCAGATTGTACGCATATTACGATGTCCGTGTTTGCGATAATGGTAGCGATATGCCAACTGTCGGCAGCATAGGAGAGACGGCGCTCATCGAACGGCTGGCCGCCCGCGTGCGGAGCGCGGGGCTGGCACAGCCGTCCGGCGCGCAGGTGGTGCTTGGCATCGGCGACGATGCAGCAGCCTGGCGTATGGACGGCATCGAGGCGTCGTCCATAGATACGATGGTGGAAGGTGTTCACTTCCGCACGACAACGGCGTCCTGGGCGGACATCGGGTGGAAGGCGTGGGTCTCCAACGTGAGCGATATGGCCGCTATGGGCGCGGAGCCTGTCGCCGGGCTGATCGCCCTGGGCCTGCCCGCCGAGCTTGCCGTCGAGGATGTCGATGCCCTGTACGACGGCATGCTGGAGGCGTGCGCCGCCTATGGCACGCTTCTGTTGGGAGGAGACATCGTGGGCTCTCCGGTCGTATTCGTTACCGTGGCGATGAACGGTCGTTGCGAGGACGCTCCGCTAACGCGGGACGCAGCGCGCGTCGGCGACGCAATGGCGGTTACCGGCCCTCTGGGGGCGTCACGTGGCGGCCTGCTGCTTCTGGAAGAAGGGCGGGCGCTCGACAGCCCGGCGCGAGAGCATCTGGCGCTTGCGCATCGCAGACCGACGGCGCGCCCGGACATCGGCCTCCTGCTTCGGCGATTCGGCGTTCGCTGTGCGATGGACATCTCGGACGGCCTCGCGGCAGACCTCCCGAAGCTTGCGCGGGCGGCGGGCCTAGCTGCGCGGGTGGATGTCGCAAGCGTGCCGGTGCCGTCTGCCCTCCGCACCGAGTTCGGCGGCGACGCGCTCTTGCTTGCGCTGTCCGGCGGCGAGGACTACGAACTGCTGTTCACCGGCACGCAAGAGGCGGTCCACGCTACGCTGGCCGAGATCCCCGCAGGCGCAGTGATCGGCGAGATCGTCGAGGGGGAACCCGGGCGTGTGGAGTTCATCGGCGACGAGGGGGCGGTCGATCTGAGCGTGGCCGGATGGGAGCATCTCCGTTGAGCGGCATGCGGGTAGAGACGCACAGCGCGGAAGAGACGCAGGCGCTCGGGCGCAGGCTTGGCGAGCACGCGGCTGTCGGCGACCTCTACCTGTTGCACGGCGGCCTCGGTGCGGGGAAGACGACGTTGACGCAGGGCCTGGCCTGGGGAGCGGGAGTCGACGGCTACGCTCACAGCCCCACGTTCGTGCTCGTCCATGAGTACCAGGGGCGGATTCCCGTCTACCACGTCGATCTGTACAGGATCGACGGCGGCGATCTGGAGATAGACGACCTAGCGTTCGACGAAATGCTGGAGGCTGGCGTCTGCGTCGTGGAATGGTCGGAGAAGGCGCAAGCCGTCTTTCCTGACGAACACCTAGCCGTTACGCTCTCGCTGGGCGACGAGCCAGACGATCGCGTTCTGACGCTCGACGCGCACGGCGAGCGTTACGCGCGCCTCATCAGCGAGTTGCAGGGGACGCAGGCGCAATGACGGCTTACCTCGTCATAGACACCTCGACGCGCTACGGAACCGTTGGCCTCTGGGCGGACGGACTGTCGCGGGCAGCCACATGGCGTTCGCGCAACAATCACACTTCCGAATTGATGCCGGCGGTGCAATGGCTGCTCGATGCGGAGGGTCTCTCTCCGAACGGACTGGACGGCGTCATCGTGGCTGTTGGCCCCGGCGGGTTCAGCGCGCTGCGCACCGGGCTCGGCGTTGCCAAGGGGCTGGCGCTGGCGGCCTCGCTCCAGATCGCGAGCGTGAGCTCGCTGGAGGCGATGGCCTACGCCTGGCGGGATAACGGAGCCCGCGTGTGCGCACTGCTGTCGGTCGGGCGCGACACCGTGGCCTGGGGCGCGTTCGGCTCTACCGGCGGCGTATGGCAAGCGCTCTCCGGCGAGCAGGTATCGACCGTGGAGGAGTTCGTTCGTGCGCAGTCCGACGGCGAGACGCTCTTCTGCGGCGAGGCGTCGGATGCCGTGCGGGACGCTCTGCGAGACCGCCTTGGGGAGGACGCGCGTTTCGCCGCGGAACCCTCCGCGCTCATCAGGCTCGCCGGGGCCGCCGAACTCGGAGCTGCGCTGTTTGCCGCGGGCAAGGCGGAGCCTGCCGCAGCGGTGGAGCCTCGCTACCTGCGCGCGCCCGCCATCACGCAGCCGAACAAGCCGTCCCGCGTTCGGTACGGCTCCGGCGCGTAAGCGGCTTCTGCGATGGCGTGAGAATGAACGCGTACAGCGGGACGATTGCTCCACGTCCGTTGTAGTATCCGTGGCGAACGAGTGAAGCGTTGTGGGTTCCTTGTCGATGTCCCGGCTCTGCCGCACGAACCGGACTGAGAGGGGGCTGCCATGAAGACTCTCACGACTATGCTCTCGTATAGCCGCCCACCCGTCATCATGGCGGTATCGGGAATCGCGGCAATCATCCCCTTCCTGGCCCAGCCGGCCGTCGCGCGCGCAGCGGACGTGAACGAAGAGACCGCATTCATCCTCGACACCTTCGCGTTCCTTGTCTGGGGCGCACTGGTCATGTGGATGGCCGCTGGATTCACCATGCTTGAAGCGGGTTCCGTGCGGACCAAGAACGCTTCGATGATCTGCATGAAGAACATCGGCATCTACTCGATCGCCGGTCTCGCCTACTTCTTCGTCGGCTACAACCTCATGTACGTTGACATCGTCGGAGGGTTTATCGGCTCGTTCAACCTCCTCTACGGGCCATCGGCGGATGAGGTGGCCTTACTGGCGGGGGATGGGAGCGTGGCCGCCGTGGTGGAGGGGAGCAACTACGCCGTCATGTCGGACTGGTTCTTCCAGATGGTATTCGTGGCGACTGCGGCCTCCATCGTGTCCGGCGCGCTGGCCGAACGGGTCAAGATGTGGTCGTTCTTCATCTTCACGCTCGTGCTGACGGCGCTCATCTACCCCATCGTGGGCGCATGGACGTGGGGCGGCGGGTGGCTTGCAGCACTGGGCTTCCACGACTTCGCAGGCTCGACCATCGTGCATGGCACCGGCGGCTGGGCGGCGCTCGCGGGAGTGATCGTCGTTGGACCGAGGCTCGGCAAGTTCCGCCGTGACGGCTCGATCAGGCCAACGCCTCGAACATCCTGGTAGTTACGCTGGGCGTCTTCATCCTCTGGTTCGGTTGGTTCGGTTTCAACGGCGGATCGCAACTGACGCTGGGAAGCGCAGCCGACGCGGTGGCTATGAGCATCGTGCTCGTCAACACCAACCTTGCCGCTGCCGCCGGTGTCGTGACCGCCCTTCTGGTGTCGCGCCCCATCCTCGGACGCATCGAGCTGTTCGCTGCGCTGAACGGCGCGATCGCCGGACTCGTCTCGATCACCGCCGCTCCCGGTTTCGTTGACCACTACTGGGCCGTCATCATCGGGGCGGTCGGCGGCGTGATCTACGTCGCCGGGCTCAAATTCCTCGAGAAGGTCAAACTGGACGATGTCGTTGGTGCGGTGCCTGCCCACCTGTTCGCGGGCATCTGGGGAACCCTGGCCGCCTCGATCACCGTGGGAGCGCAGTTCCATGTGCAGCTGATCGGTGTACTGGCAGTCGGCGCGTTCGTGTTCTCCGTCACGTGGCTGCTGTGGCAGGCGTTCAGGCTAACCATCGGCGCACGGGTGTCATACAACGTCGAGCGCCTGGGTCAGGACGCCGGAGAGTTGGGGCTGGAGGCCTATCCGGAATTCGTGCTCATGCCGGAAGCGGACGACGAGTTCGATTGACGATGGTGGGGCGGGAACGAGGAGGAGATAGTGAGCAGGCGTGGGCCTTTCGCTGCTGACGTATCCCCTGTATGCTTCTCTATCGTGATTTACTCGTCCCCCGGAGGCTGCCTTGTCTGCTGATCGTTCCCTCGTCCTGATCAAGCCTGATGCAGTGCAGCGCGGCCTGATAGGCAGAATCATCACTCGTCTGGAAGATCGCGGTCTCAAGATAGTGGGCTTGAAGCTGATGCAGATGGATCTGCCGCTGGCGCAACGGCACTATGCGGAGCACGTCGAGAAGCCGTTCTTCGGTGGCTTGTCGGAGTTCATGATGTCGCGCCCCCTGGTGGCGATGGCCATAGAGGGGAAGAACGCGGTGGAAGTGATACGCGGCATGATGGGCGCCACGAACCCACAGAACGCCGCCCCCGGAACGATCCGCGGCGACTGGGCGGTGGACATCGCCCGCAACCTGATCCATGGGTCGGACTCGGCGGAAGCGGCGGAGCGGGAGCTCGCCATCTTCTTCAACGACGGGGAAGCGCTGGACTACGAACGCGAATCCGAAGGCTGGATCACTGAATCCTGACCAGCTCCTTGCCCGCTCGCCACACCTGTTCCAGCCGGTAGAAGTCGCGCTTCGCTTCACTGAAGACGTGCGCGACGATGTCTCCGAAATCCAGCAGCACCCACCCGGATTCTGCTGTCCCTTCCCTATGGTGGAGCTTGAGCCCGGCTGTCTCGACTGCCTCGGCCACATCGTCGGCCAGCGCCCTCAGTTGGCGTACGCTGCCCGCAGTAAGCACCACCATGTAGTCCGTGAACATCGACACCCCCCGCACGTCGATCAGCACCACGTTGGTCGCTTGCTTCTCGGAGGCGGCGTCGATGGCCAGATGCGCCATCCTGTTGATGTCGGGCGTCGTATGCGTGTTGGCTACCATTCAACCTGATTATAAACGGTCGCCTGTTATCATTCATCAATGATTAGCGGAACGTCGGTCGCATCGAGCATGGGAACGGAGAGAGCCATAGCCACGGGGAGAGTCGTCGTCGCGATGTCGGGAGGCGTCGATTCGTCAGTCGCCGCCTACTTGCTGCATCGTGACGGCTATGAGGTTATCGGGGTCACGATGCGCCTCTGGTCAACGGACGACGATGACATCTCGCCGGATCATCAGGGCTGCTGCTCGATAGAAGACATCGAGGACGCCCGCCGGGTGTGCCAGACGCTGGGAGCGCCGCACTACGTCATGGACGTTCGTCGGGAGTTCCGTGAGCACGTCATCGACTACTTCGTGAGCGAGTATCAGCGTGGACGCACGCCGCACCCGTGCATCGCCTGCAACGACCGCATCAAGTTCGACTTCCTCATGAAAAGGGCGAGCATGATGGACGCCGATTTCGTGGCGACCGGCCACTACGCACGGATCGTTGCCGACGGCGCAGGCGGCGAACTGACGCTCCGCCGGGGTGCGGACGCCTCCAAGGATCAGTCCTACGTGCTCTTCGGCCTGGGCCAGGAGCAGTTACGGCGCGTCCTGCTGCCCGTGGGCGACCGCCCGAAATCGGAGATACGGGAGCTCGCCAGAGAGGCTGGCTTTCATCTGGCGGACAAGGCCGACAGCCAGGAGATCTGCTTCATCCCCAGCGGCGACTACCGCCAGTTCATGCGAAAGGAATCGGGGTCTGCGCCGGGCGAGATCGTGGACGCTGCGGGCCGCATCGTGGGCTCGCATCCCGGCGTCGAGTTCTTCACCGTTGGCCAGCGCAGGGGTATCGGCGTTACCGCCTCCCAGATTGGCCTCGAGGACGGCGAGAAGGTATTCGTGACGGCGGTCGATCCTGAGACGCGGCACATCACCGTGGGCGGCGGCAGCGACCTGCTGCATCGCGGCGTGGCGGTCGGCCATGTGTCGTATGTCGCCGGAAAGAGCCCATCGGCCCCCGTGCGCGTGGATGCCAAGATACGCTATAACGGTCGTGCGGCCTCAGCGGTGCTCTATCCCGGTGAGAGCAGCGCGGTGCTGCTGTTCGACGAGCCTCAGCGCGCAGTGACCCCTGGCCAGGCAGCCGTCTTCTACGACAGCGACCGCGTGCTGGGCGGAGGCTACATCGACGGCCCGGCAGCGGCGTATCCTTCTCAGTAGGTGTCGAGCGACGAACGGATCAAGCGTCCCTACTCAGAACGAAGAGCATCGGCTTCAGCGCGAGGGCTACGCCCGCGTCGCGGGAGTGGACGAGGTGGGGCGCGGCCCCATCGCCGGCCCAGTCGTGGCGGGCGCAGTAGTGCTGCCTGACCTCTTCGACTGCTACGATGACGATCTCACGCTCCTGCGGGACAGCAAAACGCTGACGCCTTCTCAATTGGAGCGCGCCGACCAATTCGTGCGCCGGATCACCACCGCCGTCGGTATCGGTGAAGTGAGCAGCAGCGAGATCGACCGCATCGGGATCGCGCCCGCCGTGCGTAAAGCCATGCGCAGGGCGTTGGAGCAGCTCGCCGAGCCTCCCAATCACGTCCTCGTCGACGCGTTCGCTTTCGACTGGCGGCGTAAACCGTGTACGGCGATCGTGAAAGGCGATGCGCTGTGCATGGCCATCTCCGCCGCCTCCATCGTGGCGAAAGTGTACCGGGACGCTCTGATGCGCAGCCTCGACGCTCGCTATCCGGGGTACGGCCTCGGTTCGCATAAGGGATACGCATCGGCTGAGCACCTCGCCGCCGTTGCGGCCCGTGGGCCCTCGCCGGTACACCGGCTGAGTTTCTCGCCGTTCAAGCCAACGCTGTTCGCCGTCGATGCCTAGTGCGCGCAGCAGGCTCGGCGCTCAGGGCGAGCTCATCGCGGCGGCTCATCTCGAAACCTGCGGGCTCGTTGTCTCGGAGCGGAACTACCGCACCCGCTACGGCGAGATTGACCTCATCGCTCGCGACGGAGAGCAGATCGTCTTCACGGAAGTTCGGACGCGACGGAGCGCGGCTTACGGCACGCCGGAGGAATCGCTAACTCCTCGGAAGCAGGCGCGACTGGTGAAAGCCGCCCTGGAGTACATCGAAGAGCGCGGTCTTCAGGTGACCCCGTGGCGCATAGACCTCGTCGCCATCACGCTCAACGCCGACGGCCCCGCCGACATCCGGCGCTACGAGTTTGCCGTCGAGGAGGCGAACGCCTCGCCGCAGGACTGCTGAAAAAGGGGCAGGAGCAAAATGAACTCCGGAGAGTGGTTTATCTTGGTCAATCTGCTCCCTTTGGCAGCAGTCGGCTTGCTGCTAATCCGCCGGGCATGGTTTGCGGTTCCCTGGTTGGCGTTGGCTACGGTCGTCGTTGCGACCGCTCCGACCTTCAGTTTGTCAGCTGCGGTCGTGACCTACGGCAACATCGGATCTGCGGTGAGTGGGGTTGCGACATTTTTTCTCGGCCTTGCGACGGTGCTCTACAGTGTCATCGGCCTGAGCATCCTTTTCTGCTATGTCCGGTTGCAACCGGTGGCATTCGTACCCCTTGGCGCGGTTCTTGCTGGCCTCATCTCTATTGCCTCCTTCTATGGATACATACCGCCCTTCAATTCCGGTCGAGCAGTCGATTTGATATTCGCGGCGCCGGGGTTCGCCCTGGTCATCTACGGGGTCTACTTATGGCATCGCCATGGGCTGTCAGGCGGTATGCAAACACGGAGTTTGGGCTTGAGGTTGACCATAGCGTTAGGGATCGTGGCCGGATTCGGAGCCATCGGGTTACTTGGCTATCAGTCCGAGCCTCACCGGCCCAATTCGGCCTTTTTTAGTACGCTTGACGTGCCTCGCTTGGCGTCGAACTCCGTGTTGGCAGTGGAAGGCGTGGTGGTCCACAAGGAATCTTGGGCCAAGGAGTCTCAGCGGCCAAGCGGCAGAACATTCACGATCAGGTATACCCTCTACCGGGTAGAGGTCTCCGAGTTCTGGCGAGGAGAGAAGGGAGGGACAGTACCCATAGCGGTGCCAGGGTTCAGTCCTGTTGATCTGATGCGGGGTCAGCCGTACCTGTTGTTCTTGGGCGATATGGCAGACCAGGAAGAGGTTCCTGGCCATTGGTATCTGGTGGATCCTCACCAGGTCTGGACCGTTAACGGCGACAGCTTCCACCCACATTTCGGCTTGAACCCAGCCACGCCACTGAGTCGCCAGGAGTTGACTGAGCTCCTCGCGGAGTATCCGGTAAGCACTCCCACGCCCCAGGCTGGGTAGGTGTGACCGGAACGACGTGGCGGTAACTCGACTTCGCCCTGGCAGAGGGCTGCGAATCGCTGAAGAAGCACTCCAATCAACGCAACTCGGCTGACACGAATTGTTCAGAGATTCGCTAGGCCTTGCGCAGCGCGAGCGCGATCATGCCTGGGCCCGTGTGCGCCCCGATGGACGCCCCAACCGAGCCGATGGTCAGGGGCTTGCTGGTGAACTGCGCAAGGTGCGCGGCCATATCGGCGACATCTGCCTCCGATGACCGATGGATGAGCGCGAGGTCCGCATACGGGGCGCACTCAGTCGCTAGGTCTTTCATCCGCTGAATCGCCTTGGCCCGCGTGCGCACCTTTTCGAACGGGTGAACCTCGCCGTCTGCGATCGTCAGCACGGGCTTGACGGAGAGCAGGGAGCCCATCAACGCCTGAGCCTTACCGATGCGCCCGCCCTTCTGCAGGTATTCGAGCGTGTCGAGAGCGAAGTAGGTGTCAATCTTGGAGACTGCGTCCTGCGCCACTGCTACGACCGCCTCCATGTCCGCGCCCGCTTGCGCAGCCTCGGCTGCCGCTTTGACCGCGAGCACGACGCCCATTGACGCCTGGAGCGAATCGACGGTCTCGATCTTTGCGTTGGGGAATTCCTGCATCGCGAGTCGCGCGGAGTTCAACGTGCCGCTCAACTTTCCCGAAACGTGCACCGAGACGATCTCGTCGCCCTGATCGACGAGCGGCTTGTACGCCTCGATGAAGTCGCTCACGGATGGCTGAGCCGTCGTCGGCATGACCTTGCTGGTCGTGAGACGTTCGAAGAACTCGTCCTTGGTTATATCGATGCCGTCCCTGAAGACTTCTGTCCCGAAGGACACGGTGCAAGGGACGACGACGACCCCCAACTCCTGCGCGAGTTCGGACGGAATGTCGGATGCGCTATCGGTTACGATTCGTACTGTCACTGCATGCCTCCGTTCGTTGCTGGCCGTTATTTCGCTACTCGATCGATACGACGTAGTGGTAGTGCGGCTGCCCGCCCTCGTGGACTTCAACCTCCACGCCCTCCAGCCGGGCTCTTGCCTCGGCAGCGGCTGATTCAGCCGCTGCCGAATCCAGCCCCGTGCCATAGTAGAGCGTCACGAGCGCGCCATCCTCCACCTCGGCAGCGTCCAGCATCGCAAGGAGCGCCGATGTGGGCGTCTCGCTCGCGGCGGCCAGCTTGCCGTTGAGTATAGCGATAGCCTGCCCCTCGACAACCTCGATATCGTCTATCGTCGTTGAGCGTACTGCCGTCGTCACTTCTCCGGACTGGACGCCGCCAAGCGCGCGTGTCATCGCCGCAGTGTTCTCCTCGGCGCTGACGTCAGGATTGAGCGCCAACATCGCGGCGAGACCTTCCGGGATGGTCCGGGAAGGAACGACCGCGATGGCCTCTTCGCTCAGTTCAGCGGCCTGCTCGGCAGCCAGGACGATGTTCTTGTTGTTCGGAAGCACGACGGTGAGCGCGGCGTTTGCCTGCCGCACGCTCGCCAGTATGTCCGCGGCGCTCGGGTTCATCGTCTGCCCTCCGGGAATGGTGGACGTCGCCCCCAGGTTCAGGAAGATGCGCTCGAAGCCGTCGCCCGGAACGACCGCCACGACCGCGAAGGGCGAAGGCTCCTTTGCGTTGAAGCCGTGGAGCGCCATGAAATCCTGGTGCTGCAGATCCATGTTCTGGATGTTGATCTGATCCAACCCGCCGATGGCCGCGCCCATGCTCAACAGAGGGCCGGGGTCCTCGGCGTGGGCGTGGACGCGCACGATGCGGTCGTCTCCAACCACCACGGTGGAAGCCGCTATCTGCATTACGCGCTCGCGCAGGGCGTCCGGGTCGAGTCCCTCGCCCTGCACCACGAACTGCGTGCAGTAGCCGTACATCTCCTCCTCGGTGTGCTCGAGGAATGTATGGCTGACATCTGCCGCAGTCTCGAGCGTGCCGCCCTCCGGCACGGCGATCTGCAGGTCCACCTCGCTCCCGCTCGCGAAACTCAACATTCCGGCGAAGAACGCCGTGACTCCCTGCCCTCCGGCATCCACAACGCCGGCCTGCTTCAGAACGGGCAGCTGCTCAGGGGTATAGGCCAGCGCGACCTCCCCCGCCTGGTATGCGGCGCGCAGCACATCCGTTGCCGACGCATCTTCAGGCTGCTGCTGAACGGCATCAGCGGCGGCCCGCATCACGCTCAACATCGTGCCTTCCACCGGCTTGCCCACCGCTTGGTAGCCTGCGTCCGCCGCGACGCGCAGCGCCTGCGCCAATGCCGCGCCGTCGCAGGTGACGCATCCGGCGAGCCCGCCGGCGAGTCCCTTCATGAACTGGGAGAAGATGACGCCGCTGTTGCCGCGCGCACCCAGCAGCACCCCGCGAGCGATGGCGCTGCTCATCGCGCTGATGTCCGCCGATGCTTCGTCCGGCAGTGGGGCCTCGTTCCCCGCGCGCAGGGTGAGGAGCATGTTGATGCCCGTATCGCCGTCAGGGACGGGAAATACGTTGAGTGCGTTGATGGCGTCGACGTTAGCCTCCACGTACGCCGTGCCGGAGAGCACGAGCTGTCGGAAGTCGTGCGCGTCGAAGGAGGGAAGGGGGGTAGTCATGGGTTGGCTAACGCTCCATGGTCGTGCTACACTCTCAAAAGGACGTGTACAGGCGTCTGATTCTATGGACTGCCGCAGTTGTCGGCAACACGGACATTCATGGCAAGTTGTGATCTATGCGGGGCTCGCCGCCGAGCGGGCAAGAACGTTAGCCACTCCAACCGGCACACGAACCGCTGGTTCTTCCCGAACATCCAGCGCGCGAAGCTGACCCTCAAGGGCAAGACGCAGCGGGTGAGCGTCTGCACGCGGTGCCTGCGCACCATGCAGAACAAGCGGATGATGGCCACCTAAAGGCCGCAGGTTCGTAGTACGCGCCGCGATGGGCCGCCCGCAAGAGGCGGCCTTTTGTTGTCGCGCGAGTGCGCCGCGGCGGTCGTTGAGTGGGGAGGCTATCTCCGAACGGACCTGGAGCAGAGACGCTTGCGCCGCGAAGCGCGCTACGGCTGGTTGATCCGGACGAGTTCGATCTCAAACGTGAGCGCCTGGCCCGCGAACGGATGGTTATTGTCGACTGCCACCGTCGTCGAGGTCTCGCCGATCGTGACTACTCGCGCTGTCACGCCACCCCATCCCTGCAACAGATCTCCGATGCTCAGATCCGGAGGCAGATCCGTGTTGGGCACGTCCCTCATAAGCTGTCTCTCACCGTACGCTTCTGCTGGTTCGAGACGCACCTGTACTGACTCGCCGACACTGAGACCGTGCACGGCGTTGTCGAACCCCGTTATCATCTGGCCGCTGCCGACGACGAACTCCAGGGGCTCGCGCTCCAGCGACGAGTCGAACACCGTGCCGTCGTCCAGCGTTCCGTGGTAGTGCACGGCTACGCTGTCGCCATCGCTTGCCACTGCGCCGTCACCTGCCATTGACGGAGACGCCTCGGGCGTCGGAGTGGACGCGGGCGTCGGTGTAGACAGAGGGGTGGGCGCCAGTGTCGGCGTAGGCTCGGGCGTAGGTGAATCGTCGCTGCCGCATGCGACAGCAATAACAGACGCCGTCACGATAAGTAAGGCTATGAGGGATGTTCTCCGGACGAGCGGGAGGAGGGAGGGATGGCTAATGGGCCACGTCCGGGTCAGAGATGCCGCTGCGCAGTGCGGCGATGGCTTCCGCGATGCGCATACGCTTATTGTACACAGCGGAGCCCGCGACGATGACATTTCCCCCTGCCGACGCCACCCGCCCCGCGTTGCTCGCGTTGATGCCGCCGTCCACCTCGAGCTCGGTAGCGGCTCCGCATTCGGCGATCATCGCACGCATCCGCTCGATCTTCGGCATAACGCTCGGTATGAACGCCTGCCCCCCGAACCCCGGGTTCACCGTCATCACGAGCACGAGGTCCAGGTCGGGCAGTACCTCCGACAGCACGGACGCGGGCGTGGAGGGATTCAGCGATACGCCTGCCGTTGCGCCGAGCTCCTTGATCTGATGCACCACGCGATGCAGGTGCGTCACCGCTTCCTGATGCACCGTTATCTTGTCAGCGCCAGCTGAAACGAAGTCGGGCAGCAGACGCTCAGGCTCGACGATCATCAGATGCACGTCCAGCGGCAAGCTCGTGTGCGGACGTATCGCGTCCACGACCATCGGCCCGATGGTGAGGTTCGGCACGAAGCGACCGTCCATAACGTCCACGTGGATGTAGTCTGCGCCTGCTTGTTCCGTCTCGCGGATGATCTCGCCGATGCGGGCGAAATCCGCAGAGAGGATGGACGGCGCGATCTTCACGTCAGCCACCGGCGGCCTCCAGACGCGCCCTGGCCGACGCGAGCGCCTCGCCCACGCGCAACGGCGATGTGCCGCCGGGCACGTCCCGCGCGCCCACGCTCGCCATCGCCGTGAGCCCGCGCACGCCGTCGTCGAACGCCTCGCAGTGCGTCTGCATCTCCTCCAGCGGCAGCCCGGTCACCGGCACCCCGCGCTCTGCCGCGATGACGCACAGTGCGCTCACTGCCGCATGCGCCTCACGGAACGGGACGCCCTTGGAGACGAGGTAATCCGCCATGTCCGTTGCCAGCAGTGCGCTGTCCTCTGCCGCCTGACGCATCCTCTCCACGTTCACCTCGCAATCGCTGAGCATCCCCCGCATCCCTTCCAGCGTCGCGCCCAGCGTATCGACTGCGTCGAACAGCCCCTCCTTGTCCTCCTGCAGGTCGCGGTTGTAGGTCAGGGGGAGGCCCTTCAGTGTCGTGAGCATGCCGATGAGGCTTCCGTAGACGCGCCCGGTCTTCCCCCGCGCGATCTCCGCGAAATCAGGGTTGCGCTTCTGAGGCATGATCGACGACCCGGTAACCCATTGGCTTCCCAGTGTGATGAAACCGAACTCCTGGGACGTCCACAGCACCAACTCCTCCGCCAGGCGGGAGCAGTGCATCATGCTCACGGCGGCGGACGCCAGTAGCTCCACGACGTAATCGCGGTCAGCGACGGCGTCCATCGAGTTCGCGGATATGCCCTCGAAACCGAGCTCCCGCGCCACCCATTCGCGGTCGAGAGGGTAGGGCACCCCCGCGAGCGCGCCCGAACCGAGCGGGAGCACGTTCGCCCGCTTGCGTGCGTCGGCTAGCCGGGCGGCGTCGCGGTCGAACATCTCGAAGTAGGCCAGCATGTGATGTGCGAACAGCACCGGCTGCGCGCGCTGGAGGTGCGTATAGCCCGGAAGCACCGCGTCCGACTCGCGCGAAGCCAGATCGAGCAGCGCGCGTTGCAGACTGCGCAGGATCGCCGTCAGCCGGTCTATGGCGTCGCGTACGTACAGGCGGGTGGCGGTGGCAACCTGATCGTTTCGGGAGCGCGCCGTATGCAGCCTCGCCGCAGGCTCGCCGATGAGCTCGAACAGACGCGTCTCGATGTTCATGTGCAGGTCTTCGAGGTCCTCACGCCAGTGGAAGCCACCGCCCTCTATCTCGCGCCGGACGGCCTCGAGCCCGCCGACGATAGCGTCGGCGTCCGCCTGCGTTACGATGCCCTGCCTCGCGAGCATCCGCGCGTGCGCTATGGAGCCGTCGAGGTCGTGGTCGTAGAGACGGCGGTCATAGCCTACGGAGACGGTGTAGCGCGATGACGAATCGAAGTGATGGGTCGTGTACTCAGCCATAGCCTTGCTATTGTAACCCGCCCACCCCCAGCGTACGCAGTCGGTGTGCCAGAGTGGGACGTCGCCGGATACTCTATTCTCCAGGCAGAGAACCTAGACGGCGCATTGGCCTTGCTGCAAGGTCACACCCTACCTGGGATGGGCGGAAGGCCGCGAGATTGAGGTTACGAGTGCCTTCCCTTGCCTTCGTAGGCACACATCTCTCAATGCCTGAAATGTGAGGGCACGACGTGCTACATGGATGGTTCGACAACTTTGCGAGTCATTATGCTCTAACTCCCAGGCAACAATCCGACAAGCCAATACGGACCGGGACAATCATTCGGAACTGGCTGTTCAACCAAGGTTTGGATGTGGGCCAGTGGTACATCAGTGCCACCACCAATTGCGAACTCTTCTCCGACAGACCAAGACACGCCCGAATCCTCGCTGATTCGAATATCCTGACCGTCAACAGTTAGCTTAAATCTTTGAGACCAGATGAGAAGGTAGGATATGCCATCTATGGTTTTCAAACGAAGACAGCCGTTTTCTAACACCAACTCGCCCTCGAGCCGGGAGTCAAATGCATCCATGTTGTCGCGCTGCTGAGGGAAGTGAGGATTAGTCATCAACCCCGGGCCATCAGCGGTTCTGCATGCCACCATTGATAAAAGAACCAGCGCAAGGCTCAGAACCGCGAGGATGAGAAGGGTACCGGTACGCATAGAGCACCAACCGGGCACGTGTCCCGTCCACCACATAGAGACGACGGAGGCGCAGGCGCGAGGGTATAGATAGTGTGGCAGCGTCTATTTTACCCCACGGCTCTGCGGACGTGGACGCTCCGTTCGCGTACTTCTGAGCGGGAGACCTCAGTGGCTGGTGCGAGAGCGCTGCTCGATACTGCCCGGATCTGTCGCGCCGCCGGCGCTCGTGAGGTAGCCCGCGCTGCCGGGTTCTCGGACGACGCTTAGATCGAGTAGAGCCTGCGGGGGTTGTGCAGCAGGATCTGCTCCTTTGCCACCTCATCTAGCCGTTCGTCGGACTTGAAAACCGAAATGGCATCTACTTCGCTGGACGGGTCCATGTGGCCGTAGTCCGTGCCGATCACCAGGCAGTGCTCGCCTGCGTAACTGCGGACATAGGGGAGATCGTCGTCGGTCTGGCAAGTGACGTAGATGTTGGCCTCGCCGAAGGGATCGGCGGGGACCTCCTTTCCGCCGGCGCGCCACCGGTTGGCGATCTCGTGGTAGACCCATGGCACCCACGAAGCGGATGACTCGATGAACCCCCAGCGCAGGCTTGGGAACAGTTCCGGCGCATCACTGTTGAGCAGCGAGTGGCAGACCATCATCGTCGGGGCGCGAAAGAGCGCGAAAGAGTTCGCGTTCTTGAAGATCGAGCCGAACAACTCGCGGTATTGCGGGCTGCCGTTTGCGATGTGAACCGCGATCGCCAGGTCGAGGCGCTCCGCCTCCTGGAAGAGCGGGTAGAAGTACGAGTTTATGAGGTATTTGTCCCCATCGAAGGGCCGCAGGCACACGGCGACAGCGCCGTTCTCCTTGGCGAACCGCATCTGTAGAATCGCCTCGTCCGGCAACAGCGTTGGCACCACGCACGACCACCGGAGCCGACCGTCGCCCTGTCTCCAGATGTCCGCGAGCCACTTATTCCAACTGCGGCAGAGTGCCGCCTCGGCGTCGGGGTCGGGGCTGACCTGCTCGATCCATAGCGTGTTGTGGAGAACCTGGACGTCGATGCCGAGGTTGTCCATCTCCTCGAGCCGCAGGCCCACATCGTCGAGCTGGCGTGCTTCCTGGGGCGTGTCCATTCGCCGTCCCGCTACCTCAGACATCGCGATGAGCTGTTGTTCGGACAACGTAGGGAAGCGGAGTCCGCGGATCCGCTCGTCGATCACCCAGAATTCCTTGGTGGGAGCGGAGGGGGACGTGTAGAGGATCGGCCGGTACTTCTCCTCGGCGGGTTCGAGGTAGTCCCACGTACGCTCCGTCTCGACGACATGTGCATCCGCGTCGATGACTCGTAGTTTCGCCTCGGTGGCCATGGGATAGCTCCTCTGCTTCGACACCTGCTGACTGCCAGCCGAGGCTAGCGAAACCAAACGACAACTGTCAAACGCGTCTTCAGTTCTACGATCCGACCTCAGCGATCGGAATGCTAGAGCCAGCGTGGACGACTAAGGCACACGTTCGGAGCGCAACGCCTTGGTGGCTGCTGCGTCCACGACGCCTCCCGCTATCACTACGCCGTATGCACCGGCCGCGCGCTCGACGGTGACCCATCCCGCGCGCACGTCTTCCAGCACGGCCTCCACGTCCCGCTCGAATGGGTCGCCGTACCCGCCCGCGCCGGAACCGGCCACGGCGAACGTGTCGCCAGCCTCCAGGTCGTAGAAGCCGGAGCCACCGAAATGCTCCTCCCGGTCAGTCCCAGGATGGAGGGCGAACTCGCCGGTGCGGCCCGGGCTTCCGCCGTCCGATCCCAGAGAGGGCAACTTCACCCTGTCGGCGCGCCGGTTGAGCTTGGCGGACGCGAGCACCTCGTAAACCCGCCGGTAGCTCAAACCTCCCCGGTACTTGCCCGGCCCGCCTGAGTCCGGAACCATCTCGAAGCGGCGGAGGCGCACGGGCGCTGCGTTTTCGACGATTTCGATAGGGGCGAGGAAGAGGTTCGACGACGAGTTCGTGGCGATACCGGACTCACCGTCCCCCTGATTCGAGCCTGCGGTCGCGGAGCCGAGGATCTCGTAGTGGGTGTAGGGGTGCGGACCCACGACTCCGGTCGGCCAGCTGAGCGCCAGCGTACCGCCGCTGCCGCCGCTGTGAGCCACGCCCTTCTCCGGCTGGAACTTGCCTAGCACCTCCACCAGCAGATCCATCAACCGGTGCATCGACTGCGTGCAATTCCCGACAGGCGAAGGGTATTCGGGCGAGACGACCGAGCGGTCGCTGAAGGTCAACTTGATCGCACGCCACATGCCCTCGTTGAACGGGAAGTTCGGGTCGATGAGCGACACGAGTGCAAACGTCACCGACCCCTTCACGACGGAAATCACCATATTGGCAGGGCCCCGCGTCTGTGGGTCGGTTCCGTTGAAATCGAACTCGATCTCGCTGCCCTTCTTCGTGATGGTTACGAACAGGCGAACCGGGTCGCCGGTGCCGCTGCCGTCGTCGTCCAGCCAGGCCTCACCGGAGAAAGAGCCGTCCTTCCATTCGCTGAGGTAGTCCCTGAACAGCTTCTCGGTGCCATCGAGCATACTGGTGAATGCGTCCAGCACTTCCTTCTTGCCGAAGCGGTCCAGCAGCCCGACGATCCGCTTTGCCGCCGCTCGGGTGATGCCGATCTGGCTGTTCATGTCGCCGAGGACGAGGTGTGGGCTGCGGACGTTGGTCTGGATGATTCGCGTGAACTCGTCGAATATCTTCCCCCGTCGTGCGTAGCGCACGATGGGAAGCAGGAATCCCTCCTGGATGAGTTCCGTCGCGCGGCTGTAGGAACTGCCCGGCATCGCGCCGCCGAAGTCCGGCTTGTGGGCAGCAGAGCAGCTGTAGGCAACCAGCTCTTCCTCGTAGAAGACAGGGGTCATCACCGCCAGATCCGGTGCGTGGTGAACGAAGCTCTCGTACGGGTGGTTGCTTATGTAGATGTCGCCCGGCTTGATGTCGTCCCTACCGTAGACACGCCAGACCGATCGGATGAAGTGCTGGAACGAGTAGCCGTGGATGATGGAACCGGGCGGCCCGAGAAGGCGTCCCTCGGCGTCCAGGAACTCGTAGGAGCAGTCCCGCGACTCACGCATGAGGGTCGAGTAGGCAGAACGCGCGAGGAGCACGTTCATCTCGTCCACCATGCTCTGGAACTTGGTGCGTATGATCTCCGTGTTGAAGGCTGCGGCGAGGGTGGTCATCGGCTATCTCCGAGTCATGACGATATTGGCGTGCAGATCGACCTCCGCTCGCCAACCCGGCGGAACGATGGTCGTCGAGTCCTCTTGATACACGACCGCCGGCCCGTCGAGCCGCTCGCCGGGGGTCAGTTCGCTGCGGTAGTACACAGCCCCCGAAACGGTTCCGGCGCCGAAGTACATAGGCTTGTGCGTGGATGGCCGCGCGGCGCTTCGTTTGGCGGGAGCAACACCGTCGCGGCCCGTTTGGAGCTTGGGCGTCGGCACGACCGTTCGGATGCGGAAGCTGACGATCTCGACTGCCTCGTTCGGCGCGGAGTGGCCGTAGAGTTTCTTGTGCCGCGCTTCGAATCGCTTCCGAATATCCCGCTTTGCGCTATCCGTGAGCATCCCCTTCCGTACCGGCACGGGCAGCTCGAAGCCCTGCCCGACGTAGCGGACGTCGGCCTCTCGCTTGAGCCTCGCACGCCTGACGGACAGGCCCTCTTCTTCCACATCGGCTATCGCCTGTTCCTCGAGCCTTGCGAACTGCCTGTTCAGCTCCTCAACCGGCGTGCTTTCGAGCTCCGACACCGACGTCCAGACGTAGTCGTGGACAACGTCGGAACAGAGCAGGCCGAGCGCCGAGAACGCGCCCGGGTGAGGCGGGACGATGATGCGCTGAATGCCAAGCTCGTCGGCCACCCCGGCGCTGTGCAGCGGCCCCGCGCCGCCTCCGGCCACCAGCGTGAATTCGCGAAGGGAGATGCCCTTCTCCGCCGCCAGCGCAAGGATACGATCCGCCATCTTCACCTCGATGATCTTGACGACCCCCCAGGCGGCTTCCTGCGCGTTGCTGCTTCCTAGGGGCTTGCCGACTCCTTCCATCAGCGCCTGCTCGGAAGCTGCAGGGTCGAGGGTCATCGCTCCGCCCAGGAAGTAGCTCGGTTCGAGGTACCCCAGGGCCATATCGGCGTCGGTGATCGTCGCCTCAGTCCCGCCTCGGCCATAGCAGGCAGGGCCAGGATCGCTCCCCGCGCTATCAGGCCCAACTCTCAGCAAACCGGCTGCGTCGACGCGGGCGATGGTGCCCCCGCCAGCGCTGACGGACTCGACGTCCACCATCGGAGCGTAGACGGTTCGGCCTTCGATCTGACCTTGCGTGACCTCAACGGGTACGCCGCCCTCGACGAACGCCACGTCTGCGCTCGTGCCGCCGATGTCCAGCGATACGAGGTTCCGGAACCCTTGTGTGGCGCAGAGGAACGCTGCGGATACGACGCCTGCCGCTGGGCCGGACATCAGCGTGTGGTGCGTCCGTCCGCCCCTGATGGCCGCGGAGAACGGCATGACGCCGCCGTTGGACTGCATGAGGAAGCGCTGCGACGTGGTAACGTCCAACTCGGCAAGCTGCTCATCCAGCGACCTGAGATAGGCAGTGAGCACCGGCTCCAGATAGGCGTTGACCAACGTGGTCGACATACGAGGCCACTCGCGTATCCGTGGCATGATCTCCGACGACAACGAGATGATGCAGTTGGGAAACTCCTCCTCGATGACCCGCCTTGCCATCTGCTCGTGAGCAGGATTCGCATAGGAGAAGAGGAACGAGACGGCTATCGACGTGACCCCGTCGTCCTTCAGCGCTCGAACTACCTGACGCGTGGCCTCCACATCCAGGGGCGTGATCACCTCACCGCTCTTGTCGACTCGTTCCGGCACGTCTTTGATCCGCACCGGGTGCGCGAGTCCTTCAGGGCGATGATAGAAGAGCAGGAACGGCCTAGGCTGAGAACCCGCCTGCACCTGCGGGATGGCGCGGAACCCCTCGGTCACGATCAGCCCAACGCGAGCGCCCTTCATCTCCAGAAGCGCATTCGTTCCAATGGTCGTGCCGTGCAGGAACGCGTCGACATCGCTCCCGCTCACGCCTACGTCACGCTCCAGCTTCGTGAGCGCGTCCAGAACACCGACCGCGGGATTCGCTTTGACCGTGGGAACCTTCTCGATCTTGAGCTCTTTGGACCTGGTGTTGAAGGCAACCAGGTCCGTGAAGCTGCCCCCAACGTCAACGCCGATGCGCCAGTCGCCCAAACGGGCCTCCTTCTCTGTTCAAACGTGTCCGGCAGCCCTAAGGCTGCCGGACAGTAGTCGTGATCTGATGGTTCGCTTAGCTGGCGACCGGGGCCTTCCAAACGTCGCCGTAGAGCCTCGCGGCGTTCCTGAAGAGAATATCCTCTTTGGCACCGTCGGAGACTGCATCGTTCTCGACGAGCTCGTCGATCTCTGCGCGGATCGTATCGATGTTGACCTCGTGGGGAAAGTCGCTGGAGAACACGAACGCGCCGCTCCCGTACTTGTCGATAGCGCTCGCCAGCATCGGTTCGTCGCCCTCGATTCCCACGAACAATCGGCCCGCATCGATCTGCCGTTGGATGTATGCCTCAACGCTATCCCCGGCATCGATGTGGAGGAAACGCCCTTGCGGGTCTACCGGAGTGAACGCGTCATACGCGCCGCTGCACCGCTCGATAGCCATGAGGAACCAGCCCAGGCCGCCTTCGAGGAATCCGTAGCGCGCGTTGGGGTAACGGTCGAACACGCCGTTGAAGAGCATGTCCGTGAAGGCGATGCTGATTGCAAAGGAATGGCCCAGCGCGTGGACGCCGGCGAACGGTGTCATGCCGTCCAGCCCCATCGCATGGTGCGCGCCGCCGTGTATCCCCAACACACAGCCGAGGCGGTCGGCTTCCTCGTAGATAGGCCAGAATTTCCTGTTGCCGAGCAGGGCCTGCAGCCCCGTGCCTGGCACCATCGCGCCAACGAAGCCGAGTTCCGTCACGGAGCGGTGAAGCTCAGCGACGGCTGCATCCGGGTCCTGCATGGGCACGAGGGCCACGGCCTTCACCCGCTCGTCCTTGCTCAGGTAGTCGTCGTACATCCAGTCGTTGTATGCCCTGGCAGTCGCTATCGCCAGGTCGGGGTCAACGATCTTGCCGAACGACAGCCCACGGGTCGGATAGACCACCGTGCCGTCGATGTGAGCGGAGTCCAGGAAATTGCCCCAGCCCTCGACGCCGCCGGGATCCCTGAACGCGCCCTCGGGATACTGGTGGGAAGCGTGGTGCAGATGATCCGGCGAGGGGAACGGCCCTGTGCCTCTGACCGCGTTTCCGCCGAGCAACTCAGGCGGCATGCGATCCATGATTGCCTTGACGTTTTCGATTACATGCCCGTCGCCATCAAGTATCCGCGTGCCCATGGGTTCCCTCCGTAGTAGCCCCTCCGAATCAGCCTTGTCGCAAATCAGTAGCCGTATGGAAGCTCGGCAGGGGAGGTCATGTGCCCAGCGCCGCCCTCGGCGCTGTCGACCTCCACCGTCCGTGGCAGAACCGTATCGAGCGCGCGAGCCCGGTAGACGGCCCCATTGTGAGCCTCGGGCGGCTCTACGCCCTCCTGAAGATCCATCGCGCGCCTCAGCAGACGCCTGCGGGCTCGGATGATCGCTTCGTCCGAGCTCACGAGGTGCTCGATCGTGCGATCCATGATGCGGCCGCCCTGATCCTCCTGTACTGCAAAGTCCTGAGCGGGCGCCGACTTGATGCCGGTGAACGAGAACAGCCGCTGCGCTGCCCTGTCGATCAGGTAGTCGTTCTGCTTGTTCTCGACAGGGTAGAACGTGCCCGGAATCAGAGCAGGCGCGTCGATGCCCATGTATTTGGCATCGCCGATCTCACTCTCCTCCATCGGCTTGTCGACGTCCCACCAGAGTCGGAAGTAGAGCGTGCGCTCGTCGTCGACGGGGATACGCACGTTGCATTGCTGCGCGCGGTTCGGTTGGTGGGGAATGTACGTGTAGCAGGGCATGAACCACTGGCTGACGCGCCAGTAGTAGTCGTTGGGGCCTGCCTCCCGCCTCGCCCCCACCATGAGCCCGTAGTCGGTCTCCTTGATGTTCCACGCAGGTTTGAGGTCCCTGAAGAACCAGGGAACGTTGCCCCTGGTGCTGACGCCGACCCCGGTCTGCCCGGAGTCGAGGTTGCTGTGGAGGAACGGCGCGTGGCTGGAGTCGATATCGCCCTCCATCGTCTGGAGGTAGTTCCCGTCCACGAACACTTTGTGCACGTAGAGGTGGCTGGCCGGTACGCGAGTCCATTCGAGCTCGGGGAACTCCGGCGAGAGATCCTTGGGGCCCATGTAGGCCCATATCAGCCCCGCCCGCTCGACCGTGGGGTAGGAGGCGAACGCCCTGACCTTGTCCTTGTAGGAGTCTCCTTCGAGGCAGTTCGGCATATCGACGCAGTTGCCGTCCACGCCGAACTTCCAGCCGTGATAGACACAGCGGATGCCGTTCTGCTCGTTGCGGCCCCAGAACAGGTCGGCGTGCCGGTGGGGGCATCGACGGTCGAGAACCCCTACGCGTCCTGAAGTATCACGAAAGGCGATGAGGTCCTCTCCGAGGATGGTCAGTCTCACGGGAGTGCAATCGGCGGTCGGCAACTCGGTCGAGAGCAGCACCGGGAGCCAGAAACGCCGATACAGTTCGCCTATGGGGGTGCCAGGGCCAACCCGGGTGATCATCTCGTTCTCTTGAGCCGTTAGCATCTCCCGCCTCGAACGCTAGGTTTCACTTCTGACCGGCGTTCGTCCGTCTATTGCGGCAACCGGAGCAGGGAATCGCCTCTGTAATTCGTAATGGAACCCGTTCAGAAGGACAGAAACGTAGCACAGCGGCACTTCTGGGTCAAACGGTCGCACCCGCTCGCGCGTAGAGGGCGTTCGCGCGGTAGTTCGGTCGAGCCGTTACGCGATCGGGAACGGGATGAGTTGCAACCCGCGATGGTAGCGAACCGTGCCTGTCGCCTCGTCGAACACGTTCTGGTCGTAGTTGCCGGGAATCTCGCTGCGCAGCGTGATGGCGACCGAACGCTCCCCGACGTTGCTCTCTGCGTGAATCTCCCACGGCCCAACGATGCCCACCATGCCAGCGGGAGTCGGAATGTCGGCGCTCTTCCGTATCTGCGCCTTGCCCGGCTGGCTGCCGTCATCGACCCGTTCGAACAGGGAGGTTAGCTCCTCGCCATTGAGGACGCCGTAGACCGTGAACGTGTGCGCGTGGTCGTGCGCGCCTGCCTTGTGGTGCGGCACCCGGACGAGCGCTCCAACGAAGAACCCAAACTCCTCGTCATGGTGCAGCACGAGTTCGCGTCCCTGTCCGGCGGGCCACGTCGACGCGTGTTCCTGGAATGCCTCGTTCGCCAGGAGTTGTCGCATCTCGTCGGCTGCTCTGCGCCACCGCGCCTCTCCGGCTGGCTCTTCCGCGCAGACCCGGCGAACGGATTCGACGAAACCGTTAAGGGCGTTGGACTGCTCCGACATGACGCACCTCCTCAGCGGCACGAGTATACCCACAAGCGGCCACGGCTGTAGAATCCACGTCATTATGAGAATAGACGTACACGCCCACTACATCCCTTCATCCGTCCCTGAGCTTGCCAACCGCCGAGGCGGATTCGGCCCAGCGGCCAACATGCGCGACAGCATGTCTGACCTGGACCAACGCCTCGCGGACATGGACGAACGCGGCATCGACATCGAGCTCGTCTCCGCTCCGCCGTACGTCCAGAACTCCGAGCCTGACCTGTGCCGCCGGATGAACGACGCAACCGCTGCCGCCATCGCCGGCTCGCAACGGTTCATCGGACTGGCGACGCTCCCCATGCAGGAGCCGGAAGCCGCAGCCGCCGAACTGGAGCGCTGCGTCAGGGAGCTCGGCTTCCGGGGGCTGGAGATACTCACCAACGTGCACGGCGAGAACCTCCACGCGCCGCGCTTTGCCTCGCTCTACCGCAAGATGCAGGAGCTGGACGTTGCGGCTTTCGTCCACCCGCAGAACGTCCTCGGCGCGGACAGGCTCGGCCAGTTCTTCATGGGCAACATCATCGGTAACCCCAGCGACACTGCCGTCGCCGCCGGTTGCCTGATCTTCGGCGGAGTGCTGGAGGAGATGCCGGGACTGCGGTTCGTCCTTGCCCACGGCGGAGGCACATGCCCCCTCCTCCGTGGCCGGTGGGAGCACGCGTGGCGACAGCACCTAGTGGAGGACACCGCCATCAAACGTCCGCCCTCCGAGTACTTCAAGAAGCTCTACTTCGACACTCTCACGCACAGTGCGCCCGTCCTCAACTACCTCGTGGAGACGGTCGGCCACGACCGCATCATGCTCGGCAGCGACTATCCGTTCGGCATGGGCGACTACACGCCGCCCGTGAGCGTCCAGGCGATCCCACGCCTCACCGACGCCCAGCGCGAGGCGATCTACTCCGAGAACGCCATCCGCGTCTTCGGCCTCGACCTCTAGCACGGCGGCTCCGGTTCGGATTCAGACATCGTGGTAGTGGTAGACTGCGGAAAATCTCCGAATCGGCGGGGGTTTTGTCGTTCTCGTAGTCTGACGATACATAAGATGTGCAGAATCGAGGAGAGGAAGCCAGGCCGGTGGGCAACCCGCCGCGCCCCAACCCGAATCCATGAACGTCGACACCCTCAGAGCCATCCTCCACCGGTACGGAGTAGCGCTACAGTACCGGGACTTCCGATGGATATGGCTCGGCAGCCTGGGGGGCCAATCGGCCTACTGGGCGCTGATCGTTGCCCGTGGCGTGCTCGTGCTGGAGATGACCGGGTCATCGTCGCTCGTTGGGGTCACGACGTTTGCGGCGATGGTGCCCCGGGTCATCATGCCGCCGCTGGCCGGGTATGTAGCCGATCGGTTCGACCGGCGAAACGTGCTCGTCGCGGGCTATAGTTTCCAGTTCGGACACGTTATCGTGCTGTCGGCGCTCGCATTCGCGGGCGTGCTGGAGGTCTGGCACATCGTCATACTATCGCTGCTCAACGGCAGCTTCCGGGCGTTCCAGATGACGGCGACGCAGACGCTGATCCCCAACCTTGTCCCGCGCGAGCATCTGCTCAACGCCATCGCGATGAATCAGCTGTCGCTCCAGGGCTCGCGCCTCGTCGGACCTGGGCTCATCGCCGGACCTGCGCTGATTGCTCCACTGATGTTCACGTATGGCCCGAAGGCTGCGTTTCTGGCCAGCGCGGTCTTCTACCTCGTCGGCATCGCGGGCATCCTCGCGGTGCGCACCAAGTCGTCCGGTGAGCTCGGGAGCGGTTCGAGGGTGGGGGCGAGCCTGCGGGTGGCGGCGCGCTACGCGTGGTCGCACCCGCAGATGCGGGTACTGTTCATCCTGATTGCGCTGCATTGCGCGATAACGATGTCGTTCGAGTCGATGCTGCCTGCTCTGGCGAGGGACTCGCTGGGGGATGCCAACGCCAGCGTCAGCTATCTGATGATGGGCGTTGGAGCAGGCGCGCTGGTGGGCGTGATCGGCATCGCGGGCTTGCAGAGCGCAGCCGCCCGGGGGCGGTTCCTGCTCATATCGGGGGTGCTCAGCGGGGCGTCCATGCTGGTGCTGGCGCTTTCGGGCAGCGTCACAGTGGCGCTCATCGGCGTTGCGGCGATGGGCGGCTCGCAGGCGGCGTTCATGGCCATCGGCAGCGCGATGGTGCAGTCCCTCGCTCCCGACGGCATGCGCGGGAGGATATCGGGGCTGAATCAGATCAACGTTGGCGGAACGATGGCGATGGTGAACCTCGGGAACGGGTTCGCGGCGGACGCATACGGCGCTGCGAACGTGCTGTGGGTGATGGGCCTGGGATTCCTCGCGTTCGTAGCCATCAGCCTGATGGTCAGCAGCAGCCTGAGAGCGATCTACCGGGGCGCCATCGCCGACCCCGTCCGCTCAGAGGAGAAGTAGAGGGCAGTCTCCTGGTTGGAGCGTAGCGTACCCGTTCCGGGTACAGTTGGCCTCACTACACTTGGCCCGTTACCTATTGAGTGAGCCTCTACTAGGGCGGGGATGACTGGCCGGAAGTATCGTTGCCCCAGCAGACGGCATTGCCGTCCTCACGCAGCGCGCAGGTGTGAAAGGAGCCGCTGCCGATAGCGGTAAAGCGCCCGTGGGGCGGGATTGACTCGCCGCTATGATAGTTACCCCAGCAGACGGCGCTGCCGTCTGCACGCAGCGCGCAGGTGTGAACGTCGCCGCTGCTGATAGCGGTAAAGCGCCCGCGGGGCGGGGATGACTGGCCAGTCACGTCACTACCCCAGCAGACGGCGCTGCCGTTCTCACGCAGTGCGCAGGTGTGAAAGTCGCCGCCGCTGATAGCGGTAAAGCGCCCGCCGGGTGGGGATGCCAGGTCAATCCCCCAGCAGACGGCGCTGCCGTCCTCACGCAGCGCGCAGGTGTGAATGCTGCCGCTGCTGATAGCGGCAAAGCGCCCGCCGGGCGGGGATGCCTCGCCACTCAAGTCTCTACCCCAGCAGACGGCGCTGCCGTCCTCACGCAGCGCGCAGGTGTGAGCGTCGCCGCTGCTGATAGCGGTAAAGCGCCCGCCGAGCGGGGATGCCTGGCCAGTCAAGTCACTACCCCAGCAGACAGCGCTGCCGTCCTCACGCAGAGCGCAGGTATGCAGGGAGCCGCTGCTGATAGCGGTAAAGCGCCCGTCAGTCGGGGATGAGTTGCCATCCAAGTCACTACCCCAGCAGACGACGCTGCCGTCCTCACGCAGTGCACAGGTGTTAGCGTAGCCGCTATCGATTGCTACAAAGTAGGGCTCCCGCGAGCACGCTACCGTCGCCAGCGCAAGGCTCAGAGTGATGAGGATGAGGGAGATAATGGTACGCATAGGGCTTTAGCCTAGCCCGTTCCCTCACTCCCCGTCGCGGATATGCCGAGACGCGCCTCCAGCACGGCAATCACCTCGCGCACGGCGTCCTCGCCCTGCAGGCAGACGTGGTGGGTTGCGATGAATCGCAGCACATCAGCGTTCCTCGTCTAGCGGCGCGGGCGCAAACGCAGGCAGTACACGGATGAGGTAAACGAGCACCAAGGGACACACCAGCAACGATACTCTCGTGAAGAACTGGATTGACGCTGGCAAGAGTTCAGTGAGTGCCTCTTCCAGCGAGGCTTCAGTCAGGAAAAAGGATACTCCCTCTGGCGATAGGACTTGGGTCAGGAATACTGTCAGATAGACCAAGCCATCCATGGCCAGCAACGCGAGTACTGCCTGCGCACGGAATTCAGAGCTGCGCCATTCAAAGTTACCTAACAGCCAGATTGCCACGAAGACAGTGGCCAACATGGAGACTAGGGCAAGGATACCGATCAGCGACGGCTGCTGTAATTGCTGCACGACCATGGACACGACGCTTAATGAGATATATACGGCTCGGGTGACAACTATTAGGAAGAAGGCGTGCGCCAGGCTGAGTCGCGATGCCCGCCAAGCGAACCAGAGCAGCAAGGGAAAGATTAGTATGAATAAGAACAGGTCTGATCCTAGGGTGTACAACCCAACTGTTGTTACGTCCGGGTCATCTGGGATGGCGAGCCCCGTTACGATCTCCACTGTGGCTGCGATGACGGATGATATGAACACATAGCCCCATATCAGCGGGAAGAGACCCTGTCTGGTTCGCAGGATGCGAGCGTAGGAAATACCGAGCAGGGTGGCTATAGCCAGAATCCCTATGCCACGGAGGAGGAGAGAGACCCCTACATCAAAACCGTCCAGGAAGCCGTCAACCACGGCCGCTAGTAGTACTTGCGCTGCAACCCCGAAGAATGGGATTCCGACGAACAGCCACAACTCCCAGCGGTAGCGGTGCAACACATGAGGCATATACAGCGCCCTCCTACGTCCGGCGGAGTATACTTTGACAAGCCCCCCCTCACTCCCCAGTCGCGGATATGCCGAGACGCGCCTCGAGCACCGTCATAGCGTGCGACGGATCCTCCTCGCCGAGGCCTGCCTCGACCGCGCTGTGCCAGAACCGGCGTGACGCTTCGAAGACCGGCAGGTCCATGCCGAACGCCTCCGCCATCTCGTGCGCTACGTCCTGATCTTTCGAGGTCAGCCACGCCGCCCCGTCCTTGCCGTACTCGCGCTTCAGGATGCGGGGGATGTTGCGCTCCCACGTGCGGCTCGCCCCCGAGGCTGTCCTGACCACGGAGAAGAACGCCTCCGGGTCCAGCCCCGCCTTGACCGCCAGCAGCAGCCCCTCCATCGCCACCGCCAGGTTCGTCGCCATCAGAACGTTGTTCACGATTTTCGTGGCTGACCCCGCGCCGACATCCCCCATCAGCTCGACGGTTCGCCCCATCGCCTCCATCGCGGGCTTTACTGCTGCGAACGCGACAGGGTCTCCGCCGCACATGATGGTCAGCTCCCCGCGCTCAGCGTAGGGCCCCGCGCCCGACACGGGAGCGTCCAGGTACGTGACGCCCTTCTCCGACGCCGTACGCGCCAGGTCACGCGCATCGTCGGGGTGGATCGTGCTGTGATCGACGATGATGAGACCCTCACGCGCGTTGGAGAGCACGCCGCTGGGCCCGGCGATAACCTCGCGCACGACGTCCTCGCCCGGCAGGCACACGTGGACGGCGTCGAGCGTGGCCCCCATCGCGGTGTACGACTCCCCCGCCGTTGCGCCGATTGCGACGATCTGCTGCACCTTGTCCTGACTACGATTCTGCACTGTAACGTCAAAGCCCTTGCGAACCAGGTTCTCTACCATCGGGCGGCCCATGCGCCCCAGGCCTATCCATCCGATTCTCATGGTCGATTCTCCGTTCGGGCCGAATGTGTGCTTTCGTGAGTGTGTGGTCAGAGTGTAATCGCAAGCGCGCCGACCGCCGCAAGGACGATCCCCGCGAGCACGAATGGGCTGAACGATTCGGTCTCGCGGTTCAGCAGGAACGCGAACCCAAGCCCGAAGAAGGCCATCGTTTCCGTCAGCGGCGCGACGACAGCGGTGTCGGCGGACTCCAGCGCCGCGAATCGGAACACCTGCGCAAGCGTCATGATGGCGGACACGGCCAGGAAGAGCTTCGCGGCTGTGTGGTCAATATCGCGCAGCCCCCGCGCTCTGCCGGGGAGCGCGAACGAGCCCAGCAGCACGAGGGCTGTTGCGCCGTGAGCGACGAGCGCGCCGAGCAGCGTGAGCCCGGAATCGGCAAGCACCCATCGCAGCATGAACGTCGAACCCCCGTAGGTTACCGCCGCCGTCAGCCCGAAGATGATGCCGCGCGCTATCTGCAGCGAGCCCAACTTGATGGTCGGCGGTCGCGCGAACGCGATCAGCGGAGCCGCGATGAGCAGCCCGATGCCGGTGCCGCGAAGCAGACCGACATGCTCGCCGAGCAGCGTCACGCCCAGGAGCGCTCCGAACAACGCGGAGAGAACGCGCACGGGCGCGGTCAGGTTCGCCCCGACCGCCTGAATGGCCAGGAACTGTGAGAAGCGGCCTCCGAGGAAATTCATGATTCCCCCGGTGGACAGCACGGCGTACTCCCAGCCGGTGAACTCGCCCGCGCGGGCGAGCTGCCCCGATGCCAGCGCCATTACCGCGAACGCCGGCGTCGCCAGCATGATCGAGATGACGATGCCGTTGTACGCCGACGAGCGCAGCACTCCCCGGCGCACGACAGCGCTGTTGAGGCCGAGCATCGCGGCCCCGGCGAGTGCGAAGAGAGCGCCGCTCACGCGAGGCTACGAATCCTCGCCCTGAACCTGCGCCTGCGTGCGCACCGGCAGCCCGAAAACCTTGATGAAGCCAACCGATGCCTGATGGTCGTAGGAGTCGCCTGCGTCGTACGTGGCGAGGTCGTGCCGGTAGAGCGACTCGCCGCTCTGACGTCCCACGACGGTCGCGGTGCCCTTGTGCAGCCGCACGCGCACCGTGCCGTTCACGTGGCGTTGGGTGCTGCGCACGTAGGCGTCCAGGTCGCGGCGGTGAGCAGTGAACCACAGGCCGTTGTACACCAGGTCTGCGTACTCCTGCGCGAGCCGCTCCTTGAAGCGGGACTGCTCCTTCGTGAGGCACATCTGCTCCAGCGCGCGGTGCGCCTGGTGCAGCACGATGCCGGCTGGCACCTCGTAGATCTCCCGCGACTTGATGCCGACCAGCCGGTTTTCGATGTGGTCGATACGCCCCACGCCGTGGCGTCCCGCGGTCTCGTTCAGCAGCTCGATGAGCGAGATGCCTGCAAGCTCCTCGCCGTCGACGCCCACCGGTACGCCGGAGGCGAACCGGATCTCCACGTAGTGCGGCGCATCGGGCGCTTCCCCGGCTGAGACGGTCCAGGCGTACGCTTCCTCCGGCGGCTCCACCCACGGGTCTTCCAGATCCCCAGCCTCGATGCTGCGGCCCCAGAGGTTCTCGTCAACCGAGTATGAACTGCGCTTGTTGAGATCGAGCGGTATGTTGCGCTCCCGCGCGTAGGCGATCTCGTCGTCCCGCGTCATGCCCCACTCGCGAGCAGGGGCCACGACTCGGATGGAGGGCGCGAGCGCGGCGGCGCTGACGTCGAAACGCACCTGATCGTTGCCCTTGCCCGTACAGCCGTGCGCTATGCCGGAAGCTCCCTCTTCCTGCGCGATGCGCACCAGATGCTTCGCGATGAGCGGCCTGCCCAGCGCCGTCGCAAGCGGATAGACGCCTTCGTACAACGCTCCGGCCTGCAGCGCGGGCCAGACGTACTCGCTCACGAACTCCTCGCGTGCGTCCATCACCTCAGCGCGGATAGCGCCGATCTCCAGCGCGCGCAGCCGTGCGGCTTCCAGATCCACGTTCCCACCCAGGTCCATCGTCAGCGTTGCCACTTCCGCGTTGTACTGCTCTTGTAGCCAGCGGATCGCCACCGATGTATCCAGTCCCCCGCTGTAAGCCAGAACGATCTTCTCAGTCATAGGTATCCTTTTCCGTTAGTGGTTGATGACAGCGATGGCCGGGAGGCAACAGGCTGTCCTTGTTCCCGCAGCGTGGTCGCCTCTCAGCCGGCCAGCGTCCTGAACAGAGCCCTGTCCAGTTTCGTAAGGCACTCGTCAACGTCCGCTTCCGTGATGATGAGCGCCGGCATAAAGCGGATGGCGTCCGGCAGCACGGGGTTCAGCAGCACGCCCTCGTCGTTCGCGGCCGACACCACGTCACGCGCGATCGGGTTCTCGAACAGGAGCGCAAGCAGCAGCCCTACGCCGCGGACGCCTCTGGTGGCGGGCGCATGCGCGGCGGAGAACTCCTCCAGGCGTGACCGCAGGTAATTTCCCACCCGGCGCGCATGCCCGGGGACATCGTCGTCGAGCATCGCGTGGATGGTCGCGTTGGCCGCTGCCGTGGCGAGCACGTTCCCCCCGAAGGTGCTGCCGTGGTCGCCCGGCTCCAGGATGTTGCAGCTCTCCTTGCAGAGGAACGCGCCGATGGGCACGCCGTTCCCCAGCCCCTTGGCGAGCGTCATCACATCCGGCTCTACGCCGAAATGCTCGTAGCCCCACAGGTGACCGAGGCGTCCCATGCCCGTCTGCACCTCATCGAAGATGAGCAGCAGGTTGTTCTCATCGCACCACTCGCGGAGGCCCTTCAGGTATCCCTCCGTAGGGACGTTCACGCCGCCCTCGCCCTGTAGCACCTCCACCATCACGGCGCAGGTGTCGTCGGTCGTCGCCTCGCGGATGGCGTCGAGGTCGTCGTAGGGGACGTTCGTGAAGCCTTCCGCCAGCGGCAGCCACGCCTGTTGGTACGCCGGTTGGCCGGTGGCCGCGATCATCGCCAGCGTCCTGCCGTGGAACGAATTGAGCACCGTGATGATCTTCTGCGCGCCGCCTCGATGCAGCCTGCCGTACTTACGCGCGAGCTTCACCGCACCCTCGTTTGCCTCGACGCCGCTGTTGGCGAAGAACACCTTGTCCATGCAGCTGTTCTCGACCAGCGCCTGCGCAAGCTCCAACTGGGGCACGGTGTAGTAGAGGTTGGACATCTGCATCAGCTTGGCGGCCTGCTGCTGAACTGCTTCCGTAACGGCGGGGTGGGAGTGTCCCAGGTTGGTCACGGCCAGCCCCGCAGTGAAGTCCAGATACTCCCTGCCATCCACGTCCCACACTCGTGCGCCCTCGCCGCGCTCGACTACGATCGGCTGACGCCGGAACGTGTGCATGTAGTACGTGGCCTCCTGTGCCATCCAGTCGATCGTCATCAGTTGCTCTCCCTTGTGAGGTCTCGTAGCGAGTCCAGCGATTGTTCCAGCATTTGCGTGTCGCCCTGTAGAGATTCTACCGCCTCCACCAGGTCATCCAAAATCCGCTCCAACTCCTCACGCTCTAACCCGCCTAGGGTGCCCGTTGCGGCTTGCGTCCTGATTCCCAGCAGTGACGCGACGGCCTCGTCGAGCGTTGGCTCCATGACGACCCTGTCGTTCGTCGCGAGGATGACCCGCTTCAGCTCAGGGAAGGCGAGCGATTCTGCTTGCAGGTAGATCGGCTCCGCGTAGAGCAGCGCTTCGCCTATGGGGATAACCAGCAGGTTCCCGCGCAGCACCTGCGAACCCGACTGGTTCCAGAGCGTGAACTGCTCGGAGATCGTGGGGTCGTTGTCTATCCGTGCCTCGATCTGGCTCGGGCCGTTGAAGAGGCGATTCTTCGGGAACTCGAACACGATGGTCTCGCCGTACTCCGCTCCGTCTGACCGCGCGGCCATCCACGCGACCAGGTTGGGCTTCTCCTTCGGCGTGAAAGGCAGGATGAGCACGAACTCCTCGGCCTCGCCTCCGGGTAGCTTCATGATCACGTAGTACGGGGTGATCGTCCGGTTGCGCGGCCTCGCCTCGCCGCTCGGCTCCTGTGGGTCGACGGGCACGTCGACGCCTACCACCTCTTCGGCCAGCTGCCATTCGTCCTCTTTGAGGAAGAACTCCTTGGTGTCGGTCATGTGGTACTGGAGGAAAGTTTCCGCCTGCGCGCGCAGCAACTCCTCTGGATAGCGTATGTGCTCACGCAGAGCCTGTGGCATCTCCTCGATCGGTGTGAACAGCGTAGGGAAGATATTGCGATACACCTGTAGCAACGGGTCTGGCCCCCCGGTCTCGAGGGCGTAGAAGTCCATCGAGCCGTTGTAGGCATCGACGACAACCTTCACGCTGTTGCGGATGTAATTGAACGGGCGCGTGAAGCTCTCGAATTCACCGGTGGGGCCTACGCGGTCCGCTCCTATCCGCCGCGAGTAGGGCAGGCGGTCGCTCGTCATGAAGGCGTCTTGTATCCAGTAGAGGCGGTCGTCGTGGATGACCAGGTACGGGTCGTCGTCGAGCTCCAGGAACGGCGCCACGGTCGCCACGCGGTTAGCGATGTTGCGGCGGTAGAGCACGCGGCTCTCCGGCGTGAACTGACGGCTGAGCAGCACGTTGGCATCGAGCAATTCCCAGGCGTAAGCGGCGCGCCGGAAGAAGCTCGGCAGCGCAACCCCGCCGTCGCCGTCGTACGTGTCGATGAACTCAGGCGTCGCGCTCTCATCGCCCGCAGGACGGTCGAACTGCGGCTCCGTCGTGTTCACGATGATGGCGTCGTTCGTGATGATTCCGGCCCGGAGCTCCGCCTCAGTCTCGTCGTCCAGCGACAGCCGGTCAGCGTAATCCGGCGCATCGAGCCCGTACCCCTCGCCGTAATAGATGCGCGGCTGCGCTATCTCGAAACTCCCGGAGGGCGGCACGTCGCGAAGGATGAAGTTGGGCTGTCCTGACTGGCTGAAGTCGGTCGCCGTGCTCACCACCAGCCCATAGCCGTGCGTGTAGATGAGCGTGCGGTTCACCCAGTTCTGGGCAGAATCGTCCAACCCGCTCTGGAACATCTCTCGCGCCCCTACGAGCACCTGCCGGTAGTCGCCGTCCACGATGTAGCGATCCACGTCGACGTCGAGGAAGCTGTAGTAGAGCCGCAGATGTTGCAGCTGGTTGAGCACCAGTTCCAGCGGGCGGGGATCCCACAACCGTATGTTCTGCATCGTCTCAGGGTTGGCCGCTACGTCCGCCGCGAGGGTCTCCTCATGCACGTCGTAGGGGCGCACGTCGATGCGTTCGAGGTCGAACCCCAGCCGCGTCCACTCGATGTTGCGCTCGATGTACGGACGCTCCCGCTGCAATTCGGACGGCGACACAGCGAGTCGTTGCGTCAGCGCGGGCCACAACAGCCCGGCGGCCAGCGCCGCGCAGACCCACAACCCGAACGCCGCGAGTATCAGCCGAAGCGATTGCTGAAGATTCTGCACTCGCAGCGCGAACAGCATGATCGCCCCGGATATCAACGCGATCACCGTCAGCAACAGCAGAGCGGGCAGCCTTGCGTTGACATCCGTGTACGCCGTGCCGGTCACCGCCCCGAATGGCGAGAACAGCGTCTCGTACCGATCGAGGAAGTGGGCGAGAGCGATGGTCGCCATCAGGAACGCGCCGGTGATGGCCAGCTGCGCGCGTGCACGGACGCTGAAGACGGGGTTGACACCCCGCGCGCTGAAGACGAGCAGATAGATGCCTGCCGTCGTCACGATCAGCACGATTGCGAGCCCCATCAGCCACCCCTGGATGGTGTGCAGCATGGGCATCATGAACATGTAGAACCCGACGTCGATCCCGAAGTGGGGATCGGTGATGCCGAAGTCCGTCGCGTTCATGAAGAGCAGGAAGACCTCGTACCGGTTCGCCAGCCCTGAAGCGAAGCTGAACGCGATGATCGTTCCCATTGCGATCATCCCGCCGATGATGCCCCGGCGTATCCATGTGAACGCCCAATCGGAGAAGGGCAGGACGGGCGGCCCCCATGCCGCCCTGAACGCTGTGCGGTAGACGATGGCGAGCGCCGTCCCGCTCACCGCCAGCCCCACGATGTAGAGCCAGACGCGGGTGAACAGAACCGTGCTGTAGACGCTGCGAAGCCCCAGGCTGGAGAACCACAGCCAATTCGTGTACGCCTCACGCAGGAAATCGAGGATCAGATAAGCGCCCAGAAGTACGGCTGCGGCGATGGCTATCCTGGATAGAAGGCTCCCCAGCAGCAGCCCCCGCCACGACGAACGACGAGCGTCGTCCTCCAACTCTCCCTCGCCTGCGGGATACATCGCCATGGCCCGGCGCGCTAAACGACCGTCGTTCCCGTAACCGAGCCGTCGAGGCAGGCGAGCAGCGCGCGCGGATGCGTCCCGTTGACGATGCTCGCGTGCGCCCCGGCCTTACGGGCTTCCAGGCACGCTTCCAGTTTCGGGATCATCCCGCCCTTCACCACGCCTGAGTGCACGAGGCTCTCGCCGGTGACCAGCGGAACGCGCTCAATGACGTGGCCGGTGGGATTGAGAATGCCGTCAACGTCCGTGAGGAAAACCAGGTGCGCGGCGCCCAGCGCGGCAGCGATTGCTCCCGCTGCTGAATCGGCATTGACGTTCAGCAGTTGCGCAGCGTTCGACGCCTCCGTGGCGATGGGCGCGATGACCGGCACGTACCCCCCGCTGAGCAGATCGTCGAGCAGCGAAACGTCCACGTCCAGCGCCCCCGCCACCAGCCCTAACTCAGGCTCGACGATGGTTCCGCGCAGCAGGCCGCCGTCTGCGCCTGATATGCCGACCGCGTTCGCGCCCAGGCTGCGCAGCGCTGCCACCAGCTGCTTGTTGATGAGCCCCGCAAGGATTGCAGTGGCCACGTCCAGACTCGGCGCGTCGGTTACGCGGAGGCCCCGCACAAACTCGGCGGGGATGCCCATTTTCGCCATCCATGACGTGATTGCTGGCCCGCCGCCATGCACCACCACCGGCCTTGCGCCCTGCTGCTGCAACGCCACGATGTCCCCGAAGGAGGTGTCGTCAGCGCCCAGCGTGCTGCCGCCGATCTTAACGAGGATGATGGGGCCGTCTGCTGCCATGGATGCTCGGCCTCCGGCGCGCGCTACGTCGTGTAGGCGCTGTTGAACTGGACGTACTCCTCGGTGAGTTCGCAGCCCCAGGCCGTCGCTGCGTAGTCTCCCAGTCCCAGCCTGACCGTGAGAGCGACTTCCCCACGGCTCATAATCGCGACGACGCTCTCCCGGTGGAACGGAATCGGCGCGCCGGACTCCATGATCGTAACGTCGTTGATGAAGAAACTAACCTTGCTCACGTCCAGCTCTGCCCCGCTGTAACCGGCGGCGGCCACCACGCGGCCCCAGTTGGGATCGTTGCCGTGGATAGCCGACTTCACGAGCGTCGACCCGGCGATGGCCCTGGCGGCCTGCCGGGCGTCCTGGCGGCTCAACGCCCCCTCGACGCGCACGGAGAAGATCTTCGCGGAGCCCTCAGCGTCGCGCACCAGTTCCCGCGAGAGGTGGCTGCACAGCATGAAGAGCGCCGCCGTGAACGCTTCGCCATCCGGGGTGCCGGCCTGAATCTCACGATTCCCGGCTGCCCCGTTCGCCAGCAACAGCACCATGTCGTTCGTGCTCGTGTCCCCGTCGATCGTCACCATGTTGAACGTATCGTCGGAGCACTCGCGCAGCGTGGATTCCAGGAAGCCGGGCTCGACCGCAGCGTCCGTCGTAAGGAACGCCAGCATAGTGGCCATGTTGGGATGGATCATCCCGGACCCCTTCGTGCATCCTCCGAGCGTTACGTTACGGCCATCGCATTCGAAAGCGACCGCGACGGACTTCGGTGTGCGGTCGGTGGTCATGATGGCCCGCGCGAACGCCCCGCCTCCGTCTGCGCTCAGCGTGATGCTCGCCATGCCGCCCCTGATGAGCGCCATCGGCAGCTCGACCCCGATCACCCCGGTGGTGCCGATGCCGAACTCGCCCCCCTCCGCTCCGATGTGCTCAGCCGCAAGCGCCAGGCACTCCTGAGCGTCCAGCATCCCCTGCTCGCCGACGCCTGCGTTTGCGATGCCGCTCGTAACGAACGCCCCGCGCACCTTGCCCGCCTCCACGTGTCGCTTCGTCAGCGTCACGGACGGAGAGACGAACTTGTTGGTCGTATAGACGCCGGCGGCGGCGCACGGCTGCTCCGACAGCAGGATGCCGATGTCCATCTTCTCAGGAGCGTACGTCTTGATGCCGACGTAGGAAGCGCCGGCGATGAAGCCTTGCGGACTCGTTACGAGGCCGTCAGGAAGAATCTGCGGGGGATTGCTCATCTCATCCTCGGGGCCGGTGTGGAATGGCGTGCGAACGTGGGAATGGCGCGCGAACGCGCACAGCGTTACAAGTCTAGCAGGAAAGCGGCCCCACGCTCAACGCGGTGCCTCCGGCGAGGGTGTGCTTCTCAGAGGCGCCCCCGTCGTTCCCGTGAAGACGGGAACCTCGCATCCCTGCCGCCGGTGTGTGGATCCGGTGTGCGGATGTAGGGGCGGAGGCCCCCGTCATTCCAGCGAAGGCTGGAATCCAGCGTGCGCGACAGCGGAGCGCACACGGGGGGGGGGGAACGTCAGCCAATCTCCTCGTAGAGGTCCCGCCAATCCGGGTTGGACTCCTCTATCAGCCTAACCTTCATTCCCGTTGCCATGCCTTGATCGCTTTCTCCCGGGCGATGGCGCTTATCATCGTCTCGTGCTGCTCATACCACACGAGGGTGTGGACGCCATAGCGTTCGGCGAAGCCGTCGCCGAGGCCCTGCCTATGCTGCCAGACGCGCTGCGGCAGGTTGGACGTGACGCCGACGTAGAGCGTGCCGTTGCGGCTGCTCGCAAGGAGGTAGACGCAGGGATGCCGGGGTTCCCGGCGGCGATGACTGTAGGTCATACGAGGAGTGTACGCGGAGCCTCCGTGCGAGGGTGTGCTTCGCACGTCCGGAACCACTCCCGCTCACTCCTGCGCTTTCGCCTTGCGCGCGGCCCGTGCTTCTGCGCGAGCCCGCTCCTCCGGCGGATGCACGTCCTTGAACAGCAGGTAGAGCGAGACGATATAGGCCGTCTTCACCAACCCGGAACCGATCAGCGGCGCGCTGAACGAGATCGCCTGCAGCACAGCCGTCGACAGCGTTGGCCCCACCGTCCCCGCCGCGGAACGCCCCACCACGTGGATGCTCGCCATAGCAACCCGCTCGTGAGGCTCCACCACCGCCATGATGTACGAATCCCGCGCCGGAACGTCCGTCTGCGCGAACAGCGACCGCAGCAGCAGGAACGTCACCGCAAGCCACGTCCACGGCGCGAACGCCACCGCGATCAGGAACAGCGCCGACGGCAGGTGCGCCCACGTCATCGTGTTGATCAGCCCTATGCGGTTCGCGATCTTCGCCGCGACCCACAACGAACCGACGGCAAAGACCTGCGTCGAGAAGAAGAGCACCGCAAGCTCGCCCAGATCCAGCCCGAACTGCTGCTTGAACCAGACCGCCAGCAGACCCTGCACCACGATGGAGCCTGACAGATGATCGAGGCTGAACAGCCCCGTCAGCGCGAAGATCGTGCGCCTCGATGGGAGCTTCAGCGGGTTCACCCACGCGCCTCGATATGCCTGTCCCGCCTCCACCTGATCCGAGAGGAACATGAAGAGCATGCCTACCCCAAGTCGCAACACGACGAGCACGCCGAAAACGATGCGGAACGAAGCGAGTTCTTCGATGCCGCCCACCGATTGCAGCAGGACGGGTATGCCCGCAGCCAACGCCCCCAGCGCCGAGGCCGTCGTCGCGGTGATGCGGTAGAGCGCGAAGAGGTCCGTGCGGTGCGCGGAGTCGACTACCCCCGCAAGCGCTGCCTGCTCAAGCGACTGCGTAGGCCCCACGTTCCCCGGCGCCCCCGTGAACGACCCGATGAACCCGAACGCCAACAGCACCGTCGGATTGCCCGTTACCAGCAGCGCAATCCCTCCGGCTATCGTGAATCCCGTGTAGACCAGCAGCAACCCCCGCCGGCCGAGGCGCTCGCTGGCAAACGTCGAAACCAGCGACAGCAACCCCGTGCTGGCGAACCCAAGGCTGAAGAACAGCCCAACCGCCGCCAGCGAAAACCCCAGCTCCACCAGGTACACCCCGAGCGTAACGGCCATCACGCCCTGGATGAACGTGTGGATCGCACGCGCCCCCATGATGAGGCCCGCGTCGCGGGTTACCCAGCGCAGTCTCCGTGTAACCATGCGCTGACTCAGGAACGGATCGCGTACAGCGCGGCGCAGTTCTCCCACAGCACCTTGCGCTTCGCCTCATCCGTCAGGTCGTCGTGGCCAAGGAACTCCTTAACCGACTCAGGGAACTCCGAGTCGTGGTGTGGGTAGTCGGACGAGAAAACGATGTTCGAGTCCCCCACAGCGTCGATGGTGTACCGCAGCTCGGCCTCGTCCGCTTCCGTCCCAACGTAGCAATTGGCCCGGAAGTACTCGCTGGGCGATTTCGTCAGAAAGGGAGCGTCCCATTCGCGGTACAGCGCGTAGTCCCGATCCATCCGCCCCAGCCAGAACGGCGCCCAACCGGCGTTGGCCTCCAGATAACCGGCGCGCAGACCGGGGAAACTCTCGAATACGCCTCCGCATATCATGCTGATCATCGCCTTCATCATGCCGATGGGATGGGAGCACGCGTGCAGCATCAGCCGGTTCTCTCCGAACTCGGAGCCGTCCTGGTGGTACGCCGACCCTGTCCCCTCATGGAAACCGACAGGAACGTTCAACTCCTCCAGCGTCGCCCAGAGTTCCGCGTAGTCCGCGCTGTGAAACGTTACCCCGTTCACGAAGTTGGGCCGCATATACACGCCCACCGCGCCGAGTTCGCCCACGGCTCGTCGTGCCTCCTTCACCGCCTCCTTGGGATCGTGCTGCGGCACCATGGCCGCCACCTTCATACGAGCGGGATCCGCTTGGCAGAAGTCGTAGAGCCAGTTGTTGTACGCACGGCAGACCGCCGCCGAGAGCTGACCGTCCACCTCGTCCAACCCGTTCGGCACGTACAGGCACACCGTTGGATACATCACCGCGATGTCGATGCCCTCCATGTCCATCGCTTCCAGCTGCGACGCACTGTCGTAGCCGCGCTCGCGCATCGAACGGGTGGCCTCGTCGGTACGCCTGCTCATGCCGTACATGCGATGCGGATTGTCCACGTCGCACGTCGGCAGACGCTTGCCATCGAACAGGAACACGCCCCCGCGCTTGCCGGGCGCGCGTGATATCTGCGGCGCCTGCGCTGCGAAACGCTTGTCGATATACCGGTCGAACATGTCTGACGGCTCGATGACGTGCATGTCCGAGTCCATCACGCGATAACCACTCTGAGCCATGATTCCTCCGCTATGGGTTCGATTCGCCGTGCCCCCAGTAGCATCGCAAGGGCGGGAGCGGGCAGGACGGCGCGAGTGCGCTGCTGCCTTACACGAAGCGCGTCCGCTTGCTGCGCGCCTTCTGCGACGTGGGAGTCGGCAACTCCTCTGCTGACAGCGTTTCGTAGACCAGTTGCTCGAAGTACTGCCGGTCAGCGCCGTTGACCACCGCCTGCTCGTGCGCTTCCTGCAGAGCCATCGGATACCCCATGCCCTTCTCCGACTGCGACAGCAGCCCTGCGTGCGCCAGCCCCACGCCCTCTGCGCTCGTCCAGGCTGGCATCTCCATGCGAGCCACCTCTTCGCCCACGTTCACGTAGAAGAATACAACCTGGTGCCTGCCGTAGTAGTCGGTAACGATCTTCGATGCGCTGTAGAACAGCGGCGAGCGTTCGCCTGCCGCAAGCCTTCCCGCGAACAGCTCAGCATCAGTGACGCCTCCCACGACATCGCAGTTGCGCTCGCCCCGCTTGATCTGCCCGCAATGCGCGTCGCAGTTCACTGTCTCGTGCCCGCAGACCTCGCGAGAGATGCGGATGGCGTTCAGTACCTCAGGGCTCCTCGGGCGGCTGATATGACTCGCCACCGCCAGCGGACGCCGCTGCGACTCGACCTCCAGGCGGTCCATCGCTTCCATCAAGCGGCGCTCGATCAGATCCGAACGGACGAACTCCATCCCATCGTTCAGCCCCCACAGCACCAGCGTACCGTCCAGCAGCGCGAGAACGGGAAGCCCTTCCGGCGCATGCTCGACGGCATCCGCCAGCGATTCAATCTCCATCACCGCGCGGTGCATGCCCAGGAGCGAACCCTCCACCGCCACCTCGCGGACGCCGTCGGGGTCACGCAGGAAGAGCGAATCGTCGTCGGCGCAGAGTACCGGGTCGCTCCGGAACTCCGCGTGCGGTACCTCCCCGTAGCGGATCGAAACGGAACCGATGTTGATCAGAAAGCAGCGCGCCGCCGCGTGACGGTCGGTGTCGATATGCGAGCCGTCCACCGCGATGACCATGTGATCGACCGGCAGCGGCGGCGCGGGGAAACGTCCGTCCAGAGCGCCGTCCAGACGCGCGGTTAGCCACGTAGATCTGCCGTTCACCCGCCGCGCCTCCGTATCCACCGGGTCGGCGGTCGTGAGGTGGGAGGTCGCGCTATCGAGCGCCTTCACGTGCGCTCCCCACTGCTTGCGCATGGAGGGAGTGGCATCGTAGAGCTGTCCGGCGGTCTTGACGAAGTCTAACGACATGACGTACCGGATGGTGGGCCAATGAGCCGCGCCGCGTCAACAGCGGCACAACCCTGTCGTGAGGAAAGCGGATGCTTCCTCACCCGGACAGCAACATGCGCTCGTCGCCCACCCGGCGCGTTACCTTCTCATCGTCGAGGTGCTCCAGCAGCGCGAGCGCGTAGCGTCGGGACGTACCGAGCAGGTCGCGCACCTCCGCCACCGTCGCCTTGCCGTTCGCCCGCAGCAGTGAAGTTACCTGTGCCGCGAGCCGCTCGTACGCCTCCGCTCCGAAAACGACGCCTTGCGCCGCGCGCACCACGCGGCCCTGATCGGCCAGCAGCGCCAGCAACTCAGGCGCTATCGAGGGCGCTTCCGCTGGGAACGGGTCACGCTCCAACGAGGCCACGAACGCGTCCATGGCCGCCCGCTGCCCCTCCGTAACCGCGATCGCATGCCCTGGCAGGCGCAGCAGCCCCTCCACGCTCGTTACCACGCCATCCGTGGTGAGCTTGTCCAGCGCGAGTCCTGCCTCGTTCCCGCGAAGACCCAGCCTGCTCCGCAACTCCTCGCGAGTCATACCCTCGCGCAGCGGATGCTGCCCATGGAACGTCGAGAGCGCGTCGTGCGCCTTGGCAGAGAGCCGCGCCCACGCCGTCTGGGTGTACAGCAGGCCCGACCCAGCAACTGCCTCGTCGAGCGCGACGACCGACCCTTCAGCGAGCGCCTCCTGCGCCAGCGCGAGCGCTTCCGCCTCCGAGACGTTGGCGCGCTTGGCGAGGGTCGCGATGCTCGCAGGCTCCCGTCCTTCCAGCGCGGAGATCAGCTGGGCCGTGGGGCTGCCCTCCGCAAGCCGTTGCAGACGTTCGAGCGTCGGAGCGTGCCGTCGTCGGTGACGCTTGGCGTCGACGCCCGCGACGATCCCCCCGCCGAGCGTGGCGTCCGCCGACCGGATGACGAAATGGTCGCCTCTGACGAGCGCGACGGGCTCCTCCAGCCAAATCTGCGCCAATCCCTGCTCCCCGGGCTCCAACTCGTCCGTATCCAGCAGCCGAACTTTTGCCTGCGTCTCTGCGGCGAATGCATGGAACGACACGGGAAGGTTATGCCGCACTCCATGCGGTGCGTTGGGGATCAGCTGCAGGCGCACATCGACCGCCCGCGTCGCCCGAAGCCACTGCGACGATGCCACCACGTCCCCGCGAGATATCTCATCCGCGCTGATACCGCTCAGGTTCACGGCTACGCGGTTCCCGGGCGCAGCGGTCTCGATCTTCTGCCGGTGGGATTGCAGCCCCCGCACCCGCGCCTGCAGCCCCCCTGGTACGATCTCCACGGACTGCCCCGCTACCAGCGAGCCGTCTATCAGCGTCCCCGTTACGACGGTTCCGAATCCCGCCATCGTGAAAGCGCGATCGACCGGCAGACGCGGACGCCCCACGTCGCGTCTCGGCTCCGTCTCGTTCAGCGCATCGTCTATCGCTGACGCCAGCGCCGGGATTCCCTGCCCCGTGCTCGCCGAGACGCTATACACCGGCGCTCCCGCCAGCGTCGTCTTCTCCAGCGTCTCCTCGACCTCCAACTGAACCAGCGAGAGCATGTCGTCGTCCGCCAGATCGGCCTTGGTGAGCACGACGATTCCCCGCCGCACGCCGAGCAGATCCAGGATGGCCAGATGCTCGCGCGTCTGCGGCATGACGGACTCGTCCGCCGCAACGATGAGCAGCGCAAGGTCGATGCCGCCCACCCCCGCCAGCATGTTCTTGATGAAACGCTCGTGGCCCGGCACGTCCACGATGCTCACCTCCCGCCCGCTGGGAAGCTGAACCCACGCGAACCCCAGATCGATCGTCATCCCACGGCGCTTCTCCTCCGTGAGACGATCGGGGTCGATGCCGGTCAACGCCTGCACGAGCGTTGACTTTCCATGATCGACGTGTCCCGCGGTGCCGATAACGTACATGCCGCGAGGATAGCAAACCTGCGCGCGAGACTCCGCAGGCGGGAACCTCGCATCCCCGGCTTGGAGGGCAGTACGGGTAGGGAAGGGTTGAATAGCGTTGGAGCGTACCTCCGCCTCGTTGTGCCGAGACGGCAGGGAACTTCCTATCCCCTGCCTCTACGCCGTTGCTGCTTGCCATTATCTGCCCCTTAGTGGATGCTGATGCAGGGAGGGCAGATCGAATGCGTAAGGCCGCTTTTCGATACTCGCTGGGCGGCGTGTGTGTCTTAGCGCTGGCGGGACTGGCCATCGTCTCGCTTTACCCAACAGACGCGGCGTCCTCTTACAAGAGACTTGAATACCAATGGAGTCCGGCCGAGCAGGCCCAGCGCGACCTTGCGATCGAACGGCGGGACACGTCTCTCCTGCCAAAGTGTACTGACGATTACTACCGCTGGCGAGAGGAGACCAAGCCAGCTAGGGAGGCCGCTGGCGACGCTCCTTTCTCCATAGACTTCTGGTCCGCTCCTGGATGCAGGGGAGAGCCGGATCGAGTGATTCTAGGCCCGCGTTCAGGCCCGGGCCCCACGTCTCCGTCCGACCTTGGTGAGGATGGACCTCAAGAGAGTGAGTGAGGTTCCCCCAGTCGGGCGTAGGGAGGTCAGCTAAAGCCTTGTCGGGGACGCCAATTGCCTATCGACACCCAATGGTTAGGCGTGTTACTTTGCCGCGCGAATGCACATTTTCGTTGACGAATCAGAGTGGCCGCAGCCCAAAGACCCCAACGGGTTTACCGTCTGGGCCGGTATTGCGTTGCACCCATCCGAAGGGCGCGAGTTCTTTCGCGAGATATTCAACTTGAAGAAGAAGTTCTGGGATGTCGCGGGGCCGTATGATTTCGAGATAAAAGGGCGACTGCTTCTCAATGTCGCAGGAGTAGCCAGTCCGAAGAAACGAGAGTTCTGCGAAGAAATCGTTAGCCTGTGCAAGTAAACGACATTCGTGGGTTCGCCGTCGGCCTCAGGAATGCTACCCCGGAGCCGTCCGTGCCATTTACGGAACCGAGCGTGTATCACGCCTACAGCCGACTCCTGGAGCGCGTCGAGGCCATGATGCGCGAGGATTTCCTTGACGATATGGCGACTGTCGCGCTTGACAGTCAGGACGAGGCCACCGACACCAAGCGCGCGCTTGCCTTTGGCAATTTCCTCTACGGCAATGCCACTGGACGAACACTAACGCACATAGCAGAGACTCCTTTCTTCGTGAGCTCCAAAGCCACTGTTGGAATACAGATTGCAGACTTGCTTGCCTACGCGCTTGCTCAGCAGAACCAAGGACGCCAAGACATAAAACGCATCTGTGACCGGCTCCGCGAACTCGAATGGCGAAGCGCCAACCCCTTGGCGGGGTACCCCCGTCGAGGATTCCGGTTCGAAGACCTACAAAGAAGCTCCGACGCTGCTGCACCGGGGCTTGATGACGATACTGAGGGAATCGGCAATCAAGACTGAGGCCGTCTCCGGCTGCAGTGATGATTCGCGGCGTCACTAATCAGGTAACGCACCGATTTCCCGTATCGCGTTATAGTACTATAACGCTATCGTGCTCTGCCCGTCAATGCGGATGGCAAAACACGTAACTGGTTCAGACTTCGTGAGATACGCCTCGCCCAGCGGTCTCATCGATAGCACGGTTTACCTCTGACGAGGGTCGTTCTCGGTCTTCTCCTTGGTGCAGACGCCTTCTCCTTAGGCGTGGCTACCCTCTATGCATCCGGAGTTGCGTACGAACAAAACAATTGACGACAAATTGCCGTTGTGCGTTTGACACGACGCCCCTACCATGCCTTCAGTCCCTCGTCGTTCCTGTAGATGTCAACTAATTCGTTGACAAAAGTTCCAAGGCTTGGAGGGGTGTCTTGCCTCCGAGGCCTTGGTGGGGCCGTTCTGTGTTGTAGTAGAGGAGGTACTGCATGAGTTCCTCCTTGAGCTCTTCCAGCGACTCGAACGTCGTCTCTTCGAGCAGGTCCTCATTCAACGTCCGCCAGAACCGTTCGACCTTCCCGTTGGTCTGGGGACGATACGGCCGGGTGTAGCGGTGCTTGATCCCCAGCTCCTGCAGCATCCGCTCCATCGGGTGATGTGCCTTGTTCCGAGGCGAAGCCACCTCAGAGCCATTGTCGGTAAGGATTTCCTCGAAGCGGATCCCGTACTCCGCGTGCAGCATGTTGATGCTCTTGAGTGCGGCGAACATCACGCTCAGGCTCTTCAGATCGTCTACAACCTCTGCCCAGGCGAGGCGGGTGCAGGCATCCACCACCGAGACCAGGTAGTAGCGACGCTTGGCGCCGACGATGAGGTCCTTGCTCAGGTAGTGGCAGTCCAAGTGGCCCAACTCCCCGGCGCGAGTCTTGATGATCCGGCGCTTGGACTGTTGCATCGCTTTGGTCATGCGGTTCACGCCGTGACGCCTGCTGATGGCGTAGATGGTGGACGGTGCAGGCGTACGAGATTTCAGCACCGGCTTGAGTATGGCATATATCTCGTAGCGGTTGATGCCCCTGCGCCGCTGCTCCAACACCTTCTCCTCGATGTAGGGCATCGTGCGGCGGCTCTTCCACTTGGGGCCTCGCTTGCGAGGCAGGAACGCCTCAGCGTCCCCGGACTGGCGGTAGCGGTTGTAGTACTTGGCAAAGGTCTGCCGGTCTGTCCCGTGGTAGGTGTAGAAGTCCTGGAGGAAGCGGAACTGGTGATGGCGCTTGGCCTTGACCAGTTCGTACTCCCGGATCAGGAACCGGTACTTCTGGACGTAGTTCCGCTCCACCGTGCGGTCGTTGCTGTTGTCACGCATCTTCGTCTCCAGACGGGACTGACTCCGTCAGCCAATTCTGTCAACGAATTACCTAACATCTACAGTTCCCGCGCAGGCGGGGACTTCGCATCCCTGCTCCCCTGGTGTGCCCCCACTGCGCTCTTCTCTCGTTGCTCTGCGCAAACCAAATTGCTGACAAATGCCCGTTGTGTGTGCGACGCGACACCCTCTACTATGCCTTCAGGGCGCACAAGCCCTTGAACTCTCCGGGGCCATGCTCCGCTACGCATAGGAGGTCGAAACGATGGACGCAACGGACACACTGAATGAAGCCACTAATGAGGCCACCCTGGATACATTCTGCGCAGAGGTCAGGAGTGGCGAAGCCGACGCAGGTGTGCCAAACGAGGCCACGGTGGACTCATTCTGCTCTCAGGAAACAGGAGTGAATGAAACCAAACTAGGCCAAATGAGCCCCATATCTGAAAATTCGCGTAAGCAGCTCACTCCGAAACAAGAACTCGCTATGCCGTATGTCGTCGCCGCTGGATCCATCCGTGAAGGAGCCCGAGCCGCGCAGATATCCAGAGCCACCGTCAAACGTTGGATGGACGACCCCGCCTTCCGCGCTGAACTCGACGACCAGCGCAGAGCCGCCGTCGCTCTCGCCCGCAACGAGTTCCAGAGACTTGCCGTCAGGAGCATCCAAACCCTCGCCGAACTGCTTGAACACCCAGACCCTCGCATCAGGCTCAGCGCTGCCCGTACCACTATCCAAACCGCTATCAAAACCGGAGACACCCAGGACATCCGCCAACGTATGGAAGTCATCGACGAGGCCATGGAACTCCTGAAGGATCAGGTATGATCGCCCTCTGGAGCCCCGAACGCGCCCTCGTCTGCCAGCGCGCGCAGGTCGTCGCCATGCCCACTGCACCCAACCCCCAACGCCCCGCCCCGAGCGAGCGTATGTGCGAAGTACAGATGCCCTCCGAGGCTGTGGTAATCTTGAGAATACCCGTCTCGTGGTGGGCTGATCACGGATTACGAACGTAGCCCTTGGAGGAGTGAGCATGGCTGTTCCGCTCGTAGAATCAACACCGGCCTTCGTGGAGGAGGCGTACCAGAAGCTCGAACGGCGGATCGAAACCGTCAGGCAGCGCCTCGGGCGCCCCATGACCTACGCCGAAAAGGTGCTGCTTGGCCACCTCGACGACCCCGCCGATGCCGAGATGCTCCCCGGCGAGAGCTACCTCAACCTCCGCCCCGACCGCGTCGGCTTGCAGGACGTTACCGGCCAGATGGCCATCCTCCAGTTCATGCAGGCCGGCAAGCCCACCACCGCCGTGCCCACGACCGTCCACTGCGACCATCTCATCACGGCGTTCGAGGGCGCGCTCGCCGACACCACCCTCGCGAAGTCGGAGAGCAAAGAGGTCTACGACTTCCTCCGCTCCTCCTCTGCGAAGTACGGCCTTGGCTTCTGGGGCCCCGGCTCCGGCATCATCCACCAGGTCATCCTCGAGAACTATGCCTTCCCCGGACTCATGATCATAGGCACGGACTCCCACACCCCCAATGCGGGCGGACTCGGCGCGTTCGCGTCCGGCGTCGGCGGCGCTGATGCCGTTGACGTGATGGCTGGCTTCCCCTGGGAAGTGCTCTACCCGAGGCTCATCGGCGTGAAACTCACCGGCTCGCTGAACGGCTGGGCCGCCCCCAAAGACGTCATCCTCAAGCTCGCGGGCATCCTCACCGTCTCCGGCGGCACGAATGCCGTCGTCGAGTACTTCGGCCCCGGCGTATCGTCGATCAGCGCCACCGGCAAAGCCACGATCTGCAACATGGGCGCCGAACTCGGTGCGACGACCTCCATCTTCCCGTACGACCAGCACGCGGCGACCTACCTCCGCGCAACCGCGCGCCCCGAACTCGCCGAACTCGCTGAGAAGTACGCCAGCATCCTCACCGGCGACCCCGAGGTCGAAGCGAACCCCGAGAAGTACTTCGATCGCGTCATCGAGATAGACCTCACGACGCTGGAACCGCACGTCGTCGGCCCGCACACGCCGGACCTCGCGCGCCCGATCTCCGATATGGCTCAGGCCGTCATCAGCGAGAACTACCCCGATAGGATCTCCGCCACGCTCATCGGCTCCTGTACCAACTCGTCCTACGAGGACGTCTCACGCGCCGCGAACGTCGTCCGCCAGGCAGCGGAGCACGGCGTGAAGGCAGTCGTCGACTTCCTCGTAACGCCCGGCTCCGAAACCGTCAACGCGACCATCCAGCGCGACGGCCAGCGAGACATCCTCGAAGCGGCAGGCGCGAAAGTGATGGCGAACGCTTGCGGTCCGTGCATCGGCCAATGGAATCGCCCCACCATCAAGAAGGGAGACGTCAACGCGATCGTTACGTCGTTCAACCGCAACTTCCCCGCTCGCAACGACGCCAACCCCGCAACGATGAACTTCATCGCCAGCCCGGAGATCGTTACCGCTTTCGCCCTCGCGGGCCGGCTCTCCTTCAACCCGCTGACCGACACGCTCACCGCCGCCGACGGCAGCGAGTTCAAGCTCGACCCGCCCGGCGAGGCCCCTGAGGTTCCCATGGACGGCTTCACCGGCCAGGGCTTCGGCTACGAGCCGCCCGCCGAGAGCGGCAACAGCATCGCCGTCGCCGTCGATCCAGCCTCGACGCGCTTGCAGCTCCTTTCGCCGTTCCCCAGATGGGACGGCAACGATTTCGAGCGTCTGCAGGTGCTCGTAAAAGCCAAAGGGAAGTGCACGACGGACCACATCTCCCCAGCAGGATCGTGGCTCCGATTCAGAGGCCACCTGGAGCGGCTGAGCGATAACGCGTTCCTGGGCGCGGTCAACGCCTTCACCGACGAGCGCGGAGAGGGCCTGAACCAGCTGACTGGCGAACGCGCAGCGTTCCCGCAAGTCGCTCGCTACTACAAGGAGCAGGGCCTCGGCTGGGTGGCCATCGGCGACTTCAATTACGGCGAGGGCAGCTCACGAGAGCACGCGGCGATGTCACCGAGGCTGCTCGGCTGCAAGACCGTCATCGTCCGCAGTTTCGCCCGCATCCACGAGACGAACCTGAAGAAGCAGGGCATCATCCCCCTGACGTTCAGCGACCCCGACGACTACGAAAAGGTGCTGGAGGCCGACACCATCAGCGTTACCGGTCTCAGCGACCTCAAGCCGGGCCAGCCCGTGCGCGCCGTCATCCACCACTTCGAAGGCGGAGAAGAGGACATCGAGCTCACGCACACCATGAGCGAAGAGCAGCTCGAATGGTTCCGCGCAGGCGCAGCCCTCAACATCCTTGGAAAGTAGCAGAAAGTGAGAGGGGGGGTCAGGTCCCTTCTCCCTTGAGGGGAGAGGGTTAGCAACTGTCTTGGGCGTCAAGCGTTTTGCGGGTTCCAGGTGGTGTGATGCTTGAGCATGGCGTTGAGAATCGTGAGCAGCTTCCGCATGCATGCAGTGAGCGCCACCTTCTTCGCTTTGCCGCTCCGCCAAGCCGATCGTAGAACTCATGCAGGATAGGGTTGTAGCGCACCCCCACGAGGGTCGCCATGTACAGCGCGGCCCGCACGTGCGCCCGCCCGCCCCAGCACCTGCGCGAGCCTCTGAACTTGCCACTGTCCCGGTTGAGCGGCGCGACACCCACGAGCGCCGCGACCTCTCGGCGGTCGAGAGAGCCGAGTTCCGGCAGGTCAGCCACCAGGCTGAAGATGGTCACAGACCCGATACCAGGCACGCTGCGCAGCAGGTTCTTCCTCTCCCGCCACAACGGACTCTCCCGCAAGCGCTGCGTCAGGTCGCTGTCGAGCTCATGCAGTTCCTCTTCGAGGGTTGCCAGGATGCGGTCGATCCGGTGCTGGACGACGGGAAGTGCGCGTTGGCGGCGCTGCAACTCGGTCGTCCTCATCTGGATCACCTGCCGGCGGCGAGTGACGAGCGCTTCCAGTTCACGGGCCTCAGCCGGGACCAGCGGCTGAGGTACGACGCCGCTCACCTCACCGAAGTGGGCGATCACAGCGGCGTCGATGCGGTCTGTCTTCGCGAGCTTGCCTTGCGAGCGGGCGAAGTCACGAACCTGACGGGGGTTGACCACGGCAACAGGAATACCGACGGCGCCGAGCGCGATGGACAGGGGCATCTCATAGCCCCCGGTGGCTTCCATGACGACGCACTGAGGGTCCAGGGACTGGAACTGGAGAATCAGAGCGTCTATCCCTTCTTGGCCTTGATTGACTCGCCAGGTGTCCCCCGTAGGGCGCACCGCGACATCCACCCATTCCTTCGACACGTCGATCCCTATGAACACCGGAGCATCAGTAGACATGGGTTCTCCTTTGGCCCGTCCTTGCAGATACGGGCTCGGTGGCCCAGGCAACTGTTCGGGCTCTATGATGGGGAGAGGCGGGGCGACCACGCTAACCCACGGTCTTGCATAACCCAGGATGAAACGGTCTGCCCCGCCTTCCATGTCAAGATACAAGGATGACGCCGCAGGGCAGCGGCGCGCCGATCAGCTTGTGCCCGCTCACTGCGATGCTGTCGATGCCTGCGTCGAACCCGTAGGGCTGCGGCTCCGCGACAAAGGGCAGAATCATGCCGCTGAGAGCGGCGTCGGCGTGGATGTAGCTGTCGACGACCTTCAGGTCGTGCAGGATTCCCTTGATCCGTTCGATGTCGTCGATGGCCCCGCGCATGGTTGTGCCAATGTTGGCGATGATTATGGCCGGCAGATCCCGGTTGACCTGTATCATGCCGTGCAGGTCCTGGTAGTCAATCTCGCCATCTTCCTGGCGTTTGATCATGACGTAGCGGGCGTTCAGCACTCGCAGGTTCTTGAGAATGCTGTAATGCGTCTCTTCTGAGAAATAGAATATCCCGTTGGGAAACATTTCCCGCGCCAGGTATAGCCCGTACAGGTTGCTCTCAGTTCCTCCGGAGGTGACGTAACCCCAGGCTTCCCCCGGATCCAGCTGCATCAGACCGGCGAATCGGGTGATGACCTCTCGTTCGATTCCGTGGGTGTTGCTCCAGTAATTGCTGCTGTGGAAGGGGTCGCCGACGTTGTTCAGCGAGTATTGGAGAAAGGGCAGCAACGGCGAGTAGTTGAACTTCTGGTTGGTGGGATAACCGATCTGTTGACTCGAGGCGGACTGGATGTCAGTTAAGAGACGGTCGAGTCTTTCCTGGGTTTCCGATTGGGGCCAGCCGGCCGCTGTCTGGATGTTGGTCATGGGCGTGTCCCCCTCTGGATGTCCCGTGACGGCTGGCGGGACGGATTGGTACCCATAGCAAGGATATGCTATATCGTTGTCCGACGGGCAGCAAAAGATGCCGTGTTCTTGAGGGGTTGGATTCTTGGAGGTCGAACCCCCCAAGAATCGTCTCCTGAGGAACGGTGCGCTGATCAGCGTGATGAACCGTCCAGTCAGGCGCTCTGCCTTGGAAAGCCTGCGCGGGTACTCCAACGCATCAGCGTTCGGCATCATGGAGAACCTTAGTCGTCTGCTGTGAGGGCTACGCCTCGGTGAGCAGTGGTTACAGGTCTGTGGTCTGCCCTGTATCGAGCGCATACATCGACCCGACGACGACGGCCTCCGACGTGCCTCCCTACGAGCGCACGAAGTTGATGGCGGCCTCGTCCGGTTTGAGCCGGAACCTCGTCACCATCGCCGCGATAGTGTCGAGGACGTGATGCTTGGTCTTCTCGCCTACTGTGACGGGCAGTGCGCGGTCGAGAGCCCCGCGATATAGGCCGCCAGTGTGTCGAGAGTGGATGGCTGGGTCATCGGGCCTTCTCGTTCAGGCGCCTGTTGAAGTACGCCACGGTCGTTGATGCGGAAGGTCTGGTGCCTCACATACCTCGCATACCTTATGCCGATTGAGTAGCAGCGGCCAGATGGTAGGGTACTCGTGGGCGGTGGAGATGGACGTGGTCTTCAAGCAACGTGACCGCCCTAAGACTCCTTTCAACAACAATGACGTTGCGGTACTCATGGATAGCAAGACAGGGTAAGGATGCCGACAATGAAGGTAGAGTAACGGTTTTGCCTAGATGAGTCCCTGGCAATCAGCGCCGACGAGGTTCGAGTCCTGCTCGGCGGAGTCAATCAACCGCCCTTCCGCTTCGGCAGTCCCGGATTCTATTCAAAACAAGGGGGACATGTTCATGCGCACCAACACCACCAGGGCCAAACTTAATGAAGGGAAAGTCGTTTTTGGGGGCATCATCACCCGTTACGCTCCCGACATTGTGGAGATTCTCGGCGCTCTCGGCTACGACTTTGTCATGATTGACTGCGAACACGGCCCTGCCAACCTGGACCAGGTCGAGCACATGGTCCGCGCTGCCGAATCCTTTGGCATCACTCCCATCGCCCGCATTCCCGACCACTCCGAGCACACCATCCTCCGTTTCCTTGACTGCGGCCTCCAAGGGATAATCGTCCCCCACGTCAACACGGGAGAACAGGCCGCCGCGGTTGCTCGTGCCGCTCGTTACTACCCCGAGGGTTACCGGGGAGTGGGCACTGGCCGGGCTCATGACTACGGTATCGGCATCTCCCGGAACGAGGCGACGACGTGGATTAACTCACAAGTGCTGGTGATTCCAATGGTCGAAGACATCGAAGCCGTCCACAACCTCGACGACATCCTTCAGGTTGCCGGCGCCGACGTTCTACATGTGGCGTCTTCCGATCTGGGCCAGAGCCTGGGCAATCCCGGCGCCGCCGAAGTCCGCCGGGTAATGAGCGAGGTCATCCCGCGGATTCGGGCCGGCGGCAAGTTTGTCGGGGTGGGTGGCAACAATCCTGCCGACACGTCTGGCGTCGCCGAGTTCATCAGACAGGGCGCGAACTTTGTAACCGTTTCTGCCTGGGGCCTGCTCCGCATCGGCGCTGAGGATTTCCTCAGGAACGTCAATGCGGACCTTTGAGGACAGGCGCGCGTGGGAGCCGCAATGCCCTGTACAGGGTCGACGAGCAGCAACGACCGCCGGCCAGGGACTGCGCCACTTCCTCCTCCACGACGAGCACCGTTCGCGCCTCATGGGCGTAGGCGTCGTCGTCGGCGCCTCGTTGGTCGACGACGATGCTCCAGTCCACGGCCCCCGTCCAGACCGGAGGCACGGCGAGGCGCAGAAGCCTGCCCGGCTCGAAACCTTCTAGCGGTTCAACGCCGTCTCAGCCGACGTGATGAACTCCAGCAGCGCCGCCCGGCCCTCCTCGGTGGCGCGCCGGGCGCGCCGGATTGCGGGGCCAACTTCCTCCGGGTCCTCGACGCGCTCCGCCCAACCGCCCAAGGAGCGGGCCAGGTCGGCGTAGTTGCCGCCAACATCCCGCGTACCGTACTTCTCGTGGGAGCCGACGAGCCGCTTGGTCTCGATGGCCATCGTCGAGTTGTTCGAAACCATCGTGATGATCGGAATGCCGTTGCGCACAGCGGTCTCGAAGTCGAGGCCCGTCATACCGAATGCGGCATCGCCCATCCAGTTGATGCAGACCTTGTCAGGTGCGGCGAGCTTGGCGCCCATCGCGAAGCCGAGGCCCGTGCCGAGCGCATGGGACTTTCCCCAACCGATGTAGCTGCGCGGACCGGCCGACCGGTAGAACGGGACCATCTGGTCGCGCGGGCTGCCGGAGTCGTGGGTGACGATGGCCTCGTCCGCCGGCATGACGCGGTTCAGCTCCCAGACGACCCGGTACGGGTTGATGGGCGCGTCCTGCGATTCGAGCTTGCCTCGCCACCTGTTGATCCACGCGCTGTACGCCGACGCGACCTCCGCCTCGACCGCCGACCGCCGACTGGCGTTCGTGCCGCCGGCGTCGCGGACGGCGTCGATGAGCTGGCGCATGCCCAGCTTGGCGTCCGCCAGCAAGGGATGAGCGGCGGCGTAGTTCCTGTTCAGATCCGCCTCGTCGTTGGTGAGCTGGATGATGGTTCGGCCTTCGGGCAAAGGCAGGTTCATCTGGTGCTTGGCCAAACTCGCTCCCACGGCGAGGATAACGTCGGCTTTGTCCAGGAAGTCGCGCACCATGGGCGTGGTCGACGTCGCGGCTGTGCCGATGGAGAGCGCGTGGGTCTCGGGGAACGCGCTCTTGCCGAGGAGCGTCGCCGCCGTGGGCGCCCCCAGCATCTCGGCCAGCTCGACGACCTCGTCCGTGGCTCCAGCCCAGAGGACGCCCTGTCCGGCCAGTATCATCGGCGCGTTGGCGTTGGCTAGGGCGCGGGCGGCGCGCTCCACGTCTCGCGGGTCTGCGAGGGAGCGCGTCGACGTGGCCGGCTCATAACCGGTCTCGCCGATGTCCAGCTCGGCGACGTCGGTCGGCAGCTCGACCATCACGGGGCCCGGCCTGCCGTTGCGCAGCCGGGAGAAAGCGCGGCGCATCGCGTCCTCAGTCTGCTCAGGAACGTTGATGGTCTCGAGCCACTTGGTCACGTTGCGGTAGCCGCGCTCCGCGGTGAAGTAGTGGGGCCAGCCCTCGCGTTCACGCGGGTACCCCGACGGCAGCACGAGGAGCGGCGACGAGTCCGCGTAGGCCGTCGTCACGCCGGCGAACGCATTCTCGGTGCCCGGCCCCGCCTGCATCGCAAACACTCCGATATTCGAGCCGTTGCTGACGCGGCTGAGACCGTCCGCCATGCCGAGGCCGACGCGCTCCTGACGGCACACGATGGGCCTGATGCCGACGGCGGCAACGGCGTCGATCAAGTCTGTCGTGGGATAGCAGAAGAGGTATTCAACCCCCTCCCGCTTCAGAATCTCAGCCATCGCTTCCAAAGCCTTCATAATCTTCTCCTTGCGTCCGATAGGCGAGTCCGCCGCCCGCATTGTAGCCGCCGACAGCACCTCCTCTCTCCTAGGGTGGGGGTTGGGATACGGGCGCCCCAGCCAGGCTATACGAAAAAAGAACCTTCGTGCTGCGGTTCAATCTGGCCCTGTAGAAGCCCGAGCGATGTCTGACGGGTATGCCCTCTCGGTGTCTGTACCGTCAAGAGTTGACAACCCTGTGCTCCCACCGCTGAGACCACCAAGCCCCTACTTGGGCCAGCTCGTACGTCAAGCGAGTTCTGGACAGCGGCAGGCGCCACTCAGACACGACCGTTTGCTCATCCGACTGACCCTTCGCCCCTGCTGAAGGCGGCTTGTCTTCGTGCTACGCGTAGCCGTGAGGCCTACGTCGCGCCGGCAGTTAATCGTCACCCTCGACTAAGTCAACGTCGAAGGCGTTGTTGAAGGCGGCTACGTACCGGTAGAGGCCGATGGTCGCGACCATGAGGATCAGCCACCGCTGGCCATGCCTTGCCATCAGGGAGTCGAACATTGCTTGCTCGACTCGATTCATGCGGCATAGCTGACGGCATAGCTCAATGACGTCGCGCTCGTCGTCGTCCAGGAGGCTACTGTCGGCGCCGGTGCGTGCGACCTCGATTGCGGCGTTACGCAGGCCTGCGGCTCGGGCACTTGCGATGTGGGCCGACCACTGATAGGGAGCGTCGTCCTCGTAGGCAACGGCGAGGATGGCGAGCTCGTGCAGCGCGTCGCTAACCACGCCGTCACCATGCGCGTGGTGGACGCTCGCCAGGAAGCCCGAGGAGAGACCAGGGCTGTGGAGCATGACCCCGAACGGCCCTCGGACGCGCCCTCGCTCGGCCAAGACCGCGTCCCACTCGTGTTGTTGCTCTAGTGGCAGCTGGGCCTTGTCGGTGATGGGCTTGATGCGTGTCATGGCTCTCTCCGGATGGGTGCGAGTTGTGTCAGTTCTAAGGCGTTCTCGGCCGAAAAGGATATCCTCTGGCGCCCCGGTGCGTCTGGGGCGCGCGGGCATTCGCGAGCATGGCTCCTAGTTGTAGTTCCCATAGAGGTTGTTGACAGGTGAGCAACTGTGATTGTTCGTCAAGAGATCTGCGGGTTCCAGGTGGTTTTGTCCCGAAGGATGGCGTTCAGTATCGTCAACATCTTGCGCATGCACGCTACCAGCGCCACTTTCCTCGGCTTACCCCGGCTCACCAGCCGTTGGTAGAAGGCACGCAGCACCTCGTTGTGCTGGATAGCCGAGAGCATGGGCATGTAGAGGGCTGTCCGCACGACCGCTCGCCCGCCCCAGCAAAAGCGCTTCCCCTCGCGCTTCCCGCTGTCGCGGGCGAGCGGGGCCACGCCACTCAACATCGCAATCGCTCCTCTGTTGACATCCCCCAGCTCAGGAAGTGTAGAGACCAACACGCTGGCCAGGATCGCACCGACCCCCGGCACGCTCAGCAAGCGCTCCCAGCGCGCGCGCAGGGCGGCATCCCCCGCGATCACTTGGCGCAACTCCTGCTCAACGGCGGCAATCTCCTGCTTGAGGAAGGCGAGGTGGCGCTTTGCGCTGGCTAGGCTTGCGCCGGAGGCCTGCCGGGCTTGGTGCTGCTCCCGCGTCTGGTCCGCCACGAGTTGGTTGCGGCGGGTGACCAAGTCGCGTGCCACCTGCTCGGCGGACGAGGGCGGCGCCTTCGGGCCTACCTCGTTGACGTAGGCGAACCGTGCGATGACAGCGGCGTCGATGCGGTCCGTCTTGGCCAGGACGCCGATGGAGCGGGCGTAGCTGCGGACGTTACGGGGATTGAGGATGACGAAGGGGAGTTGCGCCTGAGTGAGTGCGTCGGCGAGGGGGCGTTCGTAACCCCCGGAGGCTTCGAAGGCGATGAGCCGTGGCCGCGCGTCGAGGCAGTGCTTGGAGAGTGAGCGGAGGCCAGCAGGCGTGGTCTTGAAGTGCAGGTGTTGTCCAGTGGGATAAGCGCTCAGATCGAGCCAGTCCTGAGAGACGTCAATGCCGATGCAGAGGGATGAGTCCATGGGGTATCCTCCTTCGTGCCCTGCCTTGTGATACGAGCTCGGTAAACCGGCTCAGGCAACTGTTCGGGCCGCCGGTAGGGCGGGTGAATGGGGGGCGGGCGGTCAGGCTCACCTGCGGTCTCCCGGACCCAGGGGCTAACGGCCTGCCCCGCCTTCTCATCACCATACAAGGGGCCTCGCTGTTGCTGTCGTGTAAAGCAACACCTACAGTGACAGGAGGCCCCTCATGACCCATCGTAACGCACGCTTGACCCCCGTGACCCGCGCCGAGTTGGTCGAACAGGTGTTGTCCGGCTGGCCCCAAGCCGAAGTAGCCCGCTTGTTCCGCGTCTCCCGCGCGACCGTCACCAAGTGGGTGCGGCGGTTCCGTGAAGGTGGGCCAGACGCGCTCCTCGACCGCTCCAGCCGCCCCCTGCGCAGCCCCCGCCAAACCGGTCAGCTGCAGGAAGCGGCCATCTGCGCTGCACGCCGCATGCTTGCCTGGGGGCCGCACCGCATCGGGTGGAGGTTGGGCATCGCCCCCTCCACCGTCTACGCCGTCCTGCGCCGCGCCGGACTCCATCGCCTCGCGTGGCTCCATCGCACCACCCGGGAGATCGTTCGCTACGAGCATGCCCGCCCGGGCGCGCTGGTTCACCTCGACATCAAGAAACTCGGCCGCATCCCACAGGGTGGCGGCAAGCGCATCCTGCCCGGCTTCGCGGAGACCCACAGTGGTCCTCAGCGCGGCCCCCGCCTCGGTTTCGACTTCCTCCGTGGCCGTGGATGACCACTCCCGCTATGCCTACGTCGAGGCCCTGCCGGACGAACGCGGCCCGACTGCTGCCGCCTTCCTTGTCCGGGCACTTGCCCACTTCGAGCGCCAGAGCATCGCCGTCGAGCGCATCCTGACCGACAACGGCGCCTGCTACGTGAGCCGCATCTTCACCGACACGGCGGCGGCCAGGAATGTACGATTGAAGCGCACGCGGCCTTTCCGGCCTCAGACCAACGGCAAGGCGGAGGCGTTCAACAAGATCATGCAGGCCGAGTGGGCCTACCAGCGACCGTACTACTCCAATGATGAACGGCTCAACGCGCTGCCTGGGTTCCTCGCGTATTACAATCACCGGCGTCCACACGGCGGCATCGGCGGGGCTACTCCCGCCTCATGCCTGTAAACAACGTCCCTGGGAACTACACCTAGCGAGGGGCCTTTCGACGGTTGTCAGGCCCAGCGGTGCGGGCGTTCGCCCAAAGGAAGATAATGCACCCGTCTCTCGAGACAAGCTCGGCAAGCGCCCAGAGGAGGCTTCCATGCCCAAGGCAACCATCAACGGCGTCGGCATCAACTACGAAAGCGATGGCGAGGGGTTCCCGGTCGTGCTCTGCTACTGCCGGGGAGGCAATGCCACTATGTGGAACCCGCAGGTCGAGGCGTTCTCCAAGAACTACCGGTTCATCCGCTTCGAGCCGAGGGGACACGGCAAATCGGACGCTCCGCAGGACCCATCGGCCTATGGGCAGGACACGTCGGTCGAGGACCTACTGGGCCTGCTGGACCACCTGGGCATCGAGAAGGCCTACGTCGGCGGGCTCTCCATGGGCGGAGGCATCACCACGCGATTCACGCTGCTGCACCAGGACCGGGTGGCGGGCCTGATGGTCATCGACTCCGGTTCGGCGGCGGGCCACGGCGCCGGGGAAGAAACCAGGAGGGGGACGGCCCGGGTGCGGGAGTTGGCCTTCACCGAGGGTATGGAGGCGGTGGCCCGGTACTCCATCGAGAAGGTCGACAGCTTCACCGGGCGGGCCACCAGGGGCCCGGAGGCGGTTGAGGGCATCGTCGAGATGTTCAAGGCGCTGACGCCCCACGGCTACACACTGACCCTCGAGGCCCTCGACCGGGGTCCGGTCTTCGACGACCGCCTGTGCGAGATCAAGACGCCGACGCTCTGCATCGTTGGGGACGAGGACCCGGCCCTGGAGGACGTCAAGTTCGTCCACAGCCAGATCGAGGGCTCGGAGTTGGTGGTGGTGCCCAATGCGGGGCACTTCGCCAACCTTGACCAGACGGAGGTCTTCAACAGGGAGATTCTCGCGTTCCTGGCAAAGGTGGACGCCCTGCGGGCGGCGGCGGTGGCCTGAGCGGTCAACAAGACCATGCCTGCGTGTGAGGAAGAAAAGGGCCGCCCCCGGACATGAGGGGCGGCCTCCTCCGTGCCATGACATGCCCGAGGGCATTCAAGGCGCTGTCTGCTCGGCACTCCTGAGCTGCCTCCATTACATTCAGTCGGGCTGGGGACTGGAGGGTCCACCAGCCCGACGTTCCGCCTAATGGGCGATTGAGTCCATCAGAAGATCTGCTAGGTCGCGGAACCCCTTCATCGAACCGAAGTCGGCAGCACGACCAATGTCTTTATGCCAGAAATTCGCATCCGCTATCTCGGGGCTATCCTCAATGAACTCCTGGAACGTGGGCTCGTCCCACTCCCTCCGGCCTCGGTAGATGTCCTTGAGTAGGACGTCTTTCAGCAGGTAGTGTAAGGAAAAGAGGCCGGGTGTCTTCTGGATGACGTAATCCGCAGGATTCTCGAACGCTTCGGGCACGACATTTCGGATCGCGCGCCAGTAGGCCACCAGCACATCGGTCAAGCATTCTGCCCGTCCGTCTAAGTTTTTCCCTTCCAAGTCCCCGAACTGCACCAGCCAGTCATGGACCGACCGTATGCTCGTGATCGCGGAGGTGGCTCTGGTGATCTTGCCAGGGGCAGATTTTTCCCCAACCTCGTCAGGCATCAACAGAATGCCCTGCCAGGGGGAATCGTCGCGCCGGTTGAGGGCATCGACGGTTTTGGTGACGACCACCTTCCATACGTCCTTTTCCAGAATAGCATCCACTCCCTGCTCCTCTGCGATTGCCGTCAGGATCGAGTTGACCAAGTCGGTGCGAACCGCCTTTGCCGTCCCGTTGATGATCCGGAATTGGTTCATCTCCTCCGTGCGATCCTGTATCTCAACGATGACCACCGGGATAGGCATGGCCGCGAGTTCGCTTTCATGCTTCTCACAGATCGCGTAACGGAGGCCCTCGATTCGGTGTTGCCCATCAAGCACCCGCAAAGCCGGTTCACTAGGCAACGCAAGTCGGCGGGACATCGGGTCGAACCGTAAAGGCGTACGTGAGCCTAGGAGTACCGCGTTCGGATACAGGCCATCACCCTGTTTCTTGATGAGGTACGTGCCTATCCGGGTGATCCGTGATCGTTCAGGCGGTCGCTGGTACCCCTGGTTAGGATCACCTGGCGCAAGGGAGGAGTTGTAGCGGTCTACAACGGTCGTCGCGGCCAGTTGTTCCGCCGTGAGGACTGTCACGAACATTCGGTGTCCAGCCTGTACCATTGGAATCGCATCCACTGCGGTGATGCCAGTGGTATCTACTAGGGTACCGTTCTCTGCTGTTCTGGTCTGTACTGTTGTCATAATCTATCCTTCCTCGTTCTTGGCCTCGGCTGCGTTTATTCGATCTGCGGATCGCCGTTTATGCTGCCCTAGCCTGTTTTTTTGGTAGCCCTCCGACGGGTCGTTCAGCCTTATCCTCCTTTCGGCCGTGATCTCGATGAGGCTAGGGCATGAGCCTCATCTATCATTATTATAGAGGATCAGAGTTAAAAAGCAATAGTTTTCTATTGATCTTATGATTTTATGCAATAGGCAGTGGGAGGCCCCTGGCCGAAAAGGGGCAGTGGGTAAAGCCGTACAGATGGAGTCCGCCACGAAGGGCTGCGTCGATATCCTCGCCCGGGGAGCAATGACAGGCGCGGAGACGGTGGGCCAAGAGGTCAGCTAAGGTCGCAAAGAGGGCCGGCGCGAAGCCGGCCCTCTTCATAGGCAGCAACCCTGAGATTACGCCAGGTCGAAGCGATCGAGGTTCATCACCTTGTCCCACGCGGCCACGAAGTCGCGCACGAACACCTGCTGCGCGTCGTCACATCCGTAGACCTCCGCGATGGCTCGGAGCTCGGAGTTCGAGCCGAAGACGAGGTCTGCCGTGGTGCCGGTCCACTTGACGTCACCGGTTCGGCGGTCGCGTCCCTCGAAGACGCCCTCCGATGCGGAGGACGCCTGCCACTCGGTGTTCATGTCGAGCAGGTTCACGAAGAAGTCGTTGGTCAACGTCCCTGGCCGATCAGTGAAGACGCCGTGTGCAGACTGCCCAGTGTTCGCATTCAAGGCGCGCATGCCGCCAACGAGCGCCGTCATCTCCGGGGCGGTCAGCGTTAGCAGGCATGCCCGCTCCACCAGCAACTCCGCCGCCGATCCCCGGTTTCCGGCCTGGAGGTAGTTGCGGAACCCGTCTGCGGTGGGTTCGAGTACGGCAAACGAGTCCACGTCAGTCCACTCCTGCGACGCGTCCGTGCGCCCCGGTGCAAAGGGGACCTGCACATCCTGCCCGACGTTCTTTGCAGCCTGCTCAACGCCCGCGCACCCGGCCAAGACGACCAGGTCAGCGAAGGAGACCTTCTTCCCGCCGTTCTGCGAGCTGTTGAACTCCGACTGGATCTGCTCCAGCGCCTGCAGCACGTTCGCCAACTCGGCCGGGTTGTTCACTTCCCAGTCTTTCTGCGGCGCGAGGCGGATGCGCCCTCCGTTCGCTCCACCGCGCTTGTCAGTGCCGCGGAACGTTGCCGCCGCCGCCCAGGCGGTCGAGACCAGTTGGGAAACGGACAATCCCGAGGCGAGAACCTTAGCCTTGAGGTCGGCGATATCCTGCGCCCCGATCAGCTCATGATCGACGTCGGGGACAGGGTCTTGCCACAACAGCGGCTCTGCAGGAGCCAGCGACCCGAGATACCGACTGCGGGGCCCCATGTCGCGGTGGAGCAGCTTGAACCACGCCCTGGCGAAGGCGTCCGCAAAATCATCCGGGCTTTCGAGGAAGCGCTTCGCAATCGGCGCATAGACCGCGTCCATCCTCATTGAGAGGTCCGTGGTGAGCATCATGGGGGCGTGCTTCTTGGATGGATCGTGGGCATCCGGCACGGTGGCCACTTCAGATGCGTTCACAGGAGTGTACTGCGATTTACCGGCGGGGCTCTTCGTTAGCTCCCACTCGTAACCATGCAGGTTCTCCATGAAGTTGTTGTCCCACTTCACCGGGTTGGTAGTCCAGGCGCCCTCCAGGCCGCTCGTGATCGCGTCGCTGCCTTTGCCGCTGCCGTAGCTGTTCTTCCAGCCGAAGCCTTGCTCCTCTATGCCAGCGCCCTCCGGCTCCGCGCTCACGTGGGCATCAGGGGGAGCAGCGCCATGCGCCTTTCCGAACGTGTGTCCGCCGGCAATGAGCGCAACCGTCTCCTCGTCGTTCATCGCCATGCGGGCGAACGTGCTGCGAATGTACTTTGCTGCAGCCATTGGATCCGGGTTGCCGCTCGGTCCCTCCGGGTTCACGTAAATCAGACCCATGTGGTCGGCACCGACAGCTCCCTGGAGTTCTCCGTCGTCGCTGTGGCGCTCGTCGCCAAGCCAAGTTTCCTCAGAGCCCCAGTCAGTCTCGTCAGCCTCCCAGACGTCCGGGCGCCCGAAGGCGAAACCGAAGCTCTTGAATCCCATCGACTCCAAGGCGCAGTTGCCGGCGAAGATGATCAGGTCGGCCCATGAGATCTTCCGGCCGTACTTCTGCTTGACCGGCCAGAGCAAGCGGCGCGCCTTGTCCAGGCTCGCGTTGTCGGGCCAGCTGTTGAGGGGTGCAAAGCGTTGGTAGCCGGAGCCTCCACCGCCGCGGCCGTCGCTGATGCGGTACGTGCCTGCGGCGTGCCACGTCATCCGGATGAAGAACGGGCCGTAGTGGCCGTAGTCGGCTGGCCACCAGTCCTGCGACGTCGTCATTACCTCCTCGACGTCCTTCTTCAGCGCATCGAGGTCGAGGGTCTTAAACGCCTCAGCGTAGTTGAAGTCCTGGCCCATCGGGTCTGACAGGGGCGAGTTCGAGCGGAGACCCTTCAGGTTCAGCTGATCCGGCCACCAGTATTGGTTCGAAGTCATTTCGTCTCTCCATTTGGTAATCTGCTGAGTATCGCGCAGCCTTTGGAATCATGGGCACGCTTGCCGCATTGTAGCCTCGGTCGTCGCCTTTTGGAAAGCCTCTGTTACTCGTTGTAACTGTTCAGCAACTGTGTTGAAAGTCAAGAGGCATGACCGGAATTGATACTCAGGTCGGCCCAGGGCGAGCGATGCTTGAGCATGGCGTTGAGTATGACGAGCAGTTTGCGCATACAAGCGACGAGGGCCACCTTCTTCGGCTTACCGGCGGCCAGCAGCCGCTGGTAGAAGTCCCTGATGACGGGATTGAAGCGACTGGCTGCCAACGCCCCCATGTACAGGACGGCTCGGACCCGGGAGCGCCCACCCCAGACATGCCGTTTGCCCCGCATGGCGCCGCTATCGCGGTTGAAGGGAGCCACGCCCACCAGCGCGGCGATCTGCCGACGGTCAAGCGTGCCCAGCTCCGGCAGGTGGGCTAGGAGCGTGATGGAGAGGTGCTCACCCACGCCGGGAAGGGTGCGCAGGATGTCATCCTTCTCCCGCCACACCGGACTGCTTCGGAGCGTCTGCCGCAGCTCTTCGTCGACGTCGTTCAACTCCTGCTCAAGCCAGGCAATGTGGGCCTCGATGCGGGGCCGGACGGCGCTGGTTGCGGCACCAAGCCGGTTCTTCTCCGCCACCAGGATGTCTATCAACTGGCGCCTGCGGGCAACCAGCGAGTTGAGCACCTGGGTCTCTGCGTCACGCAGAGGACGCACAGGAGGCTGCATCGCCTCGGCAAAGTGGGCCAGCACGGCGGCATCGAGCGCGTCGGTCTTGGCCAACTTCCCGCTAGCCCGGGCGAAGTCCCGCACCTGGCGCGGGTTGACGACGACCACAGGCAATGCATCTGCGGCCAGAGCAACCACCAGAGGTAGTTCCAGGCCACCCGTAGCCTCCAGCAGCACCACGGCTGGTCCGAGAGCCTTCAGCGCGGAAACCAGCTGCGGGATTCCTGCTTCGTCGCGGGGAACCTCCCATCTCTCGCCCGTGGGACGAACCGCGACGTCAACCTTGGCCTTTGCGACGTCAATGCCTATGTAGATTCCTTCTTGCCCCATGATTACCCCCTATGCAGTACTGGCCCTTCCTTGCGCGATGCGGGCTCGATTGGCCCAGGCAACTGTTCGGGCTCTGTTTGGGGGTGGTGCGGCGACCCTCGCTGAACAACGGTCTTTGATGACCAAGAGTTAATCGGTCTGCCGCACCCCACTCCACCTCTGTGAAGTCCCTATTGGGAACCCCACCACCAACATACAAGAGTTGATGAGGCGAATGCCCGAGGTTCCCGCCTGCGAAGGGGACGGCGGAGGAGGGGGGTGAGCACTGGCCCCGATTGGCCCTGTTTGGCCCTGTTTACTCCTAGCCGCGAGGCTGAAAATGAGGCCGGTGTGGCCTCGTTTGGCACTCCGCCCACTCGTACGCGGTGGGCCAACCGGCCCTGGTTGCGGCCTTGGTTGGCCTCGTCAGGAGTGCGCAGGAGCGGCGAACTTTTTGTTCCCCGACGCCTTCAGATGGACGTACACGATGCCCGACGCTTCGAGCGCAGCCACAAGGCGGTCTTGGTGAACTCCGTCTTTAACCTACCGCCCGGCCACAGCCGTACGTCCACCAGCATCGGCACCTCGTGCTCACGCAGCATGCGGATGAACTCCGCTTCGAATAGCCGATCGTGGACAGCCGCATACGCGCCCTGGGTACCTTGACGTCCTACTCGGCGAGCCGGAACGGTGGGTAACGGTCGGTCATCAGCCCCACCGCGTACACCTCGACGCGCAGCGCCCATCGCATCACCCCCACCACGAAATCGAACATGCCTCGCGGGTAGGAGCCCGTGATGATGATGAGCAGCCAGCCGATGACCGTCACGACTAGCGCGATGACGCCCAGGATGGAGATGATGATCCAGTGGGGCAGCGCCAGCAGCCACTTGATGAGCGGGAGGAACCGGTTGAGGCTGCCCGGCTCCGGGTACGCGATGTCCAGGTGCACGGCCTGCTCCTCGTCCGTGGACGGATACTCGTCGCGCATGAGCAATAGGTAAGCATCCACGCGAGCATTGAACCTCAGCCATTCCAAGTTGAACTCGAACCACCAGCGGGGATACTTCCTGCGGAACAGCAGCATGAGCACGATGGCCGGGCCGGCCATGGGAACCAGCGTCCCGATCACCACGGCGATGGGGATCAGGAGTATGCCCCGGAACAGCGTGGTCAGCCTGTTTCTGGAACCATCCGGATAGTCGACGTTGAACGTGAGTGGATACATCAGGTGCGGCCTCCTGTGGGGTATTCCGCGCGGCGCATGAGCCGCGCACCTCCACTATAGGAGCCTTGTCAACTTTCTGCACTCAAGAACTACATATGAGACAGGGGCGTCTTGACCGTCCCGGGGTGGTGTTGCAGAAGATAGTCCATCGGGCACGTGCCAGCCAAGCGACTGATGGGGGCGTTTGTCCCAATCCCCCGGATGTGCAAGACTCCCCGCCATGCTGGACCTGCCCCATGCCGACGTGGTTGGGAGCCTGATAAGGCCGCCGGAGCTGCTCGCCGCGCGCGAGGACGTTGCAGCCGGACGAATCGCGCCCTCGGAGTTCAAGCGCACCGAGGACGCCGCCGTCGATAACGCCGTGGCTGCCCAAGAGGAGGCCGGACTCGAGATTCTCACCGACGGCGAAATGCGCAGGCTCTCGTTCCAGAGCCAGATGCCCGAGGCGGTCGAAGGCTTCGGCGAGTTCGATATCGACGCGTTCCTCTGGGGCGATTGGCATGGCGGCGAGCGGGCAGAAGACTTGCGCAAGGAGCGCCCCGCGACCCTCGGCGTCGTCGGCCCCCTCCGGCGGAAGCGTCACCTGTCGGCGGAGGAGTTCACCTACCTGCGCAGCCGAACGGCGCGCATAACAAAGGTGACGCTGCCGAGTCCCAGCCTTTTCGCCAACTTCTGGTCGCCGGTGAAGTCCGCCGCGGCCTACCCCACGCTCGACGCGTTCCTGGCCGACGTCGCGCGGATCGTCCGCGAGGAGATCGAGGAGCTGATCAGGCTTGGCGCAACCTACATCCAGCTCGACGCTCCGCACTACCCGCTCGTGCTGAATCCGGCGTGGGCTGCCTTCTACGAGGCCCGGGGCTGGACCGCGGAGGACTGGATCGCCCAAGGCATCGAGCTGGACAACGCAGTGATGGACGGTTTCCCGGAGGTGGTGTTCGCGTTCCATCTCTGACGAGGCAACCAGGGCGGCCGTTGGCTGGCCGAAGGCAGTTACGACCGGCTCGTCGGGCCTGTCCTCCGGCGCGTGAACGCGCAGCGGCTGATGCTGGAGTACGACGACGAACGCTCAGGCTCGTTCGAGCCTCTGCGCGGCGTGCCTGACGACAAGACGGTGGTGCTTGGGCTGGTCACGACCAAGTCACCACGTGTCGAGACTCCATCGGAGCTTGCGGCCAGGATCGCCGAGGCCGCCCGCCGCTTCCCCCGTGAGCAGCTCGCCCTCAGTCCTCAGTGCGGGTTCGGCACGTCCATCGTCGGCAATCGCCTCACCATCGAGCAGCAGAACGCAAAGCTCCGCATCGTCGCCGAGACCGCCCGCAACGTCTGGGGGTGAACTCCTCAGTCATCCGCGTCCGCCGCCCGTCATTCCTGTGTATGTCAGCTAATCCCGTTGACAGGAGTTGCAGGGTTTGGAGGGGGGTCTTGCCCCCGAGAGAAGTTTAATCCGGGGCATGAGTGGGAAGCGGAGCCGGTCAGCGCGGGACGTTAGAACGCAAGACACGGGGGAGGCCATCGCAACGAATTGCTTGCGAGAGGGCATCTACGTGAACCACGCCCGCGCCACGACGTGTCTACGTCATTTCGAGGCCCTGTGTGAAGGCGAATCGCCGCGAATGACTACGATGACATTTTGATATACTGCATCTTGCGCTAAGAGTGAGCCGAATCTCGGCGACAGCGCTACTACAGTGGTGGGGGTGCGTTATGTCCGGCTATGTCGACGCTGATGGCCACGTGATCGAGGACGTCTCCGCGATCATCCCGTATCTGGAACCTCCGTTCGACAAGATGCGCACGGTGCTCAACATCCTGCCTGAGGGCGATAAGTTCCATACGCCTAGCGGGCGAATCGCCAAAACGCCTCCCGGGGCTTTCGAGCCCGCTGACTCGAAGAAATGGACGAACTTCATGGACAGCACCGGGACCGACTGGGCCGTCCTCTATCCCACGCGCGGCCTCTTCTATGGGCGCATCCTCTTCGAAGACTGGGCCATCGCGTATGCGAGGGCGTACAACAACTGGCTGCACGACGCCTTCGTGAAAGACAACCCGCGCCTGCGGGGTGTTGGCCTGCTTCCCATGCAGGTTGTCGACGAAGCTGTCGCCGAACTCCGCAGGTGCGTCCGGGACCTGGGCATGGTAGGCGGCATGATCCCGTCCAACGGCTTGGTGAAGCACATCGCCTCCAGGGAGTACTGGCCACTGTATGCGGAAGCTGAGGAACTCGGATGCGTTCTCGCGGTCCATGGAGGGAACTACGAGCATCTGGGCTTCGACACCATGTCGAACTTCCCGGCTTCGCGCGCCCTTGGAATGCCGATCCCTCTGCTCAACGGGCTGACCGGCATGATCGTCGATGGCGTGCTCGACCGGTTCCCGAACCTCCACTTCGGGTTCATGGAAGGCGGGACGGCGTGGATCCCTCTCCTCATCGACCGCCTCGAACGAGAGCTCGAGTACGGAGGGCTAGAGTTACCGCATCATCCCGAGGACTACTTCCGCCGCGGCCAGGTGTTCGTCGGTTGTGAGGGGAACGAGAAAGCCCTCGCTTACTCGATCGAGCGTGTGGGTCCGGATCCGTTCATGTTCGCGTCCGACTTCCCTCACGAGATAACGATGGACAACTGCATGGAGGAGATCAACGAGATCCTCGAGCGCGAAGACATCCGGGAGGAGCACAAGATGCTCATCCTCCGCGAGAACGCCCGCCACATGTACGGAGAGTGAAGCGCCGCGCGCAGGCGCATCGGAACCCCGCCGACATTCCACTTGACCGTAGTTAGACGTGGGCAATCTTCATGTTGGCGACGTCGGGGGTTGTAACGCCGAGGTCGGCCCAGGTGTCGCCGCTGTCGTCGCTCGTGAAGAGGCGACCTGAGCGGGTGGCGAGGAAGACGCGACCGAGGCTCTGGGGGTCGACGGCTATCGCCTCCGGGAAGCCGCGCACCACCTCTTCGTCCGCGTTCAACTCGTGCCAGGTGGCGCCTGCGTCGCGAGAGCGGATGAGGGTTGCCTCCGCGCCGGACTCGCGGGCTCGCCATTGGCCGGGATTGCCGTTCGCCACCGCCGAGTACATGACGGACGGGTCAGACGGGTCGTAGGCGAAGGAGACGGAGTACTCGTTCTGGAACTCCAGGGCGATAGGCAGCCAACTCTCGCCTCCGTCGAGGCTCCGGTAGAGGCTGCGCCCCGGCGCTTTGCCGGACCGCATCCCTTCTCCGCCGCTCGATATGTAGAGCCGGTTGGCGTCGCGGGGGTCGGCGATGATGGCGTGCACGTCCTCGTCGAGGCCGTTGTCGAGCAGGCGCCATGTCGCACCGCCGTCCGTCGTCTTGAGCATATAGCCCACCTGAAGGGCGGCGTAGATGGTATTCGGATCGTCGGGGGCGACGGTGATGTCGCGCACGTGCGGTTCGACAATGGGGACGGGGTAGCCGACGCCTGCGATGCTGGGGAAGTTGCGGACGGACTCGATCTCAGTCCATGACGCTCCGCCGTCGGCGCTCTTCCACATGCTGATGGGCTCGCCGCCCGCATAGATGGTCTGAGGGTCGTGGGGGTCGTGAGTGACGCAGCGAACCTTCCCCGGCGCCACCCTGCCGTACGACGGTTTGAACCAGTGGGCGCCGGCGTCCTCGCTGCGCCACACGCCGTCTCCACGGGTGCCGGCTAGGACGTGCCGAGGGTTGTCCGGCGCGGGCTCGACATCCGTGACCTCCCAGCCCTTGAGGTCGTGGTTGGCGATGGCCCACCCCCCGCCGTCCTCAGCGACCGTCAGCACTCCGTTGCGCGTTCCAAGATAGAGGACTGTTCCCATGGTCGTCTCCTCCTCCTCAGCGTGACGGCATGAGCGTACTGCAAATGCGGGGGCGGCGCTATATGCACTTCCACTCGCCAGGGGTGGCGGCAACTCAGCGCCGCGAGACCGGGAACAATCGCGCGCCGCTCTGCGTCTATAGCAATGTAAGCATCTTCCTGGTAGCAGACGTTACACGGATGAATACCTCAGCCAAAACCGCACTGCTTTCCGTTATGGGCATCTGGATCGTGCTGCTGGCTGCCTCGGCATGTCAGAGCCAGCCCGATCCGTCCAACGCGACGAGGGAAGCGCCGTCAGGGCGGAACCTCACCGCATCGGTAAGCGGCACCGTCACCTACAGGGAACGGCTGGCCCTCAGTCCAGACGCAACCCTCATAGTCGAGCTGCGGGACGTATCCTACGCCGACGGCCCTGCTCCGCTTATCGCTCGCCAGACCATCGCCGACCCCGGGCAGGTTCCGATCGAGTTTGAGGTTCGATATAGCCGCGAAGATATCGACTCCCGGAATACCTATGCAGTTCAGGCGAGAATCATCGAATCCGACACCCGCCTTGCGTTCATCAACGATACGGCGTACGAGGCGATCACCCGTGGCAATCCTGACGAAGTGGGTATGCTCCTGACGCTGGTGCAGCCTCCGCCCGATCAGGCAGGCGGCAGCGACGGACGGGCATGGGTCGAGGTTCCAGTCGCTGTAGCGTGGGCGAACCTGACACCCAACGAGCCGGAACATCTGCTGCGGGTGGGCTACTACCAGTCCACCATAGAGGGCTGCGCCCGCCCCGGTGATCAAGCGTTGGAGTTGGACGGCCATGACATCCTCATGCGGGTTACGCTCATGCAGCCTCCGCCCACGCCCTGGGCAATTCCCTGCCATGAGCAGCTGGTGGAACTCGACACCGTCGAGGCCATCGGAGCGCCGCTCGAATACGGTCAAACCTACCGGGTGATCGTGAACGACAGGGTAGCCACCACCTTCACTCTGCCTGAGCCCCATCTTCGGAGCACCTTCATCGCCGAGTCGCCAATCGATAGCGCGACGATAGTGAAGGCGGAAGCGGCGCCGCCTCAGTACCAACTGTACGTTGTCTCAGGTTTGCCGAAAGGCAGCTCCTGCTCTCAGTTCAACGGCTACGAAATCCGGCGAGAGGAGTCGAACAGGATAGACGTGGTTATCACTCACCATCAGGTCGCCGACCCGCTTGTCGCCTGTACCGAGGACTATCTCATAGTGGAGACCATCGTTCCTCTGGGATCCAATCTCGAACCCGGCGTGAAGTACACCGTTAGCGTAAACTCGGACACCGTCACGTCGTTCGTAGCCCGTTAGCCTCGAGCGCGAAGGCGGTAGGCATGGGAGGAGCAGAACCGTGGAACTTGGCGCTTTTTCGATCAGCCTGGCCGTAGCGGATATCGAGGCTTCGAGGGCTTTCTACGAGAAGTTCGGGTTCGAGGTTATCGGAGGCGACGCGGCGGAGAATTGGCTGATCCTCCAGAACGACGGTCACACCATCGGTCTCTTCCAGGGGATGTTCGAGAGGAACATCCTTACGTTCAATCCCGGCTGGGATAGCGCAGCGCGCACACTCGATACCTTCACCGACGTGCGTGAGCTTCAGCGGCAGCTCAAGGCGGAAGGCGTAGACCTGGTGAGTGAAGCGGATGAGAACGGCACCGGGCCAGCCAGCTTCGTGGCGTTGGACCCGGACGGCAATCCGATCCTCGTGGATCAGCACGTCTGAACCTCAGGACTTCGGGACGACCGACCGGCCCGCACCGGCTGCTCTGTCGTTAGAACGTCTCGGCGTCCGGGCCGAGCCACTTCTCGATGATGGCGTTCAGCGAGCCGTCCTCTTTCATGGCGTCGATGGCTCGGTTCAGCTTGTCCTTCAACTCGGTATCGCTCTCCCTGATGCCAATGCCGGCGCCAGCGTCTAACGTTACCTTCGGGCCGACGAGCGTCAGCCTCTCCCCGTTCTCCGCTATGCTGTCCATGGCAAACCCCAGGTCGACGAGCGCCGCGTCCGCCTCGCCGCTCAGGACGGCTGCGACGAGTTCCGGGGCCAGTGGATACTCCAACAGCGTCACGCCGGATCCGGACAGGTGGTCGGCCTGAACGGTGGATACCTGGACAGCCACTCTGCCGGTGGCCGCCTCGTCACCCGCGCCAGCCTGAGCGATATAGACCGACGAGCTGGGCGGGACATACGGCTGCGTGAAGTCGATGACCTCGTCCCGCTCGTCGGTGATGCTCATCCCGGCCATGATGGTGTCGTAGTTTTCGGCGACGAGGTTGGGGATGATGCTGTCCCATTCGTTCGTCACCCAGGTGCATTCGAGATCTGCCCTTCGGCACAACTCATCGCCCAACTCCCGCTCGAGCCCGTCGACTTCGCCGCTGTCGTTGATGAAGTTGTAAGGGGGGAAAGCCCCTTCCGTTCCCATCCGGACGGCATCGGAACCCCCGGTGCACGACAGGCAGACGACAACGACAATGAGAAGGGCGGTGGCGAAGAGCGTTCTGACCATGTTCGTGTTCACTCCGGCAGCATATTCGATACGACGCTTACGCGGTTCATTATGGGTGTCGCGGAGGTTCGAATTCTACAGGTGTCCCTGTTCTTCGTAGTAGCGCCTCGCTCCCGAGTGCAGCGGCGCTCCTGTGATCTGCTCGTCCCACTGACGGTTGATCGGCCCCGTCAGCGATGACCAGTACGTTGGCCTGATCATCGGCAGACCGCCAGCCTCGCCGTTGTCGTAGTCGATCTGGATCGACGTCAGTTCGATGTCCCGCTTCTTATCGTCGATCGCCTTCGCCAGCAGGTACGCAAGCTCGTCGTCGAGGTTCGCGCGGCACGTGAGCACGATGTGGGAGTCGTCCAGCGCCGTGAGCGTACTGCCGAGGCCGGGCACGAACCCGGCGGGCGTCACCTGGCGGCGCAGACCCTTCGCCTCCAGCCGCTGCATGACCTCCTCGTTGATGTCGAGGAAGCGGTAGCCGCGAGAACCTACCCATGGCCACGCTGAGAAGTCGTAGGCGCTGCCGTCGCCCCAGAACGCGTCGAGCTTGCCAGCGTCGTAGCAAGCCTTGGCGTCGCGCGCCGTGTGCTCCATCCGGCTCACCGATCCGCCCCATTGTTCGATGTCGGCGTAGCTGAAGCCGTACTCCTGAAGCACGACCTCCGCGCCGCTGCCTGCCATGTGCAGCGCCGGTTTCTCCGCCGCGAGCTGCTGAAAGGACTCGATGCCGGTCCACGGCGCCATCGCGAACAGGAAGCGATCCTCCTGCGGGAGCCACGCTATCGTTCGCAGCCAATCGTTGGGCTCGTCGTCTGCGTAGACGCCCTTGCCGGAGTAGCGGTGCTCGTTCACCACCCACTTGGAGAAGATCAGGTCCACGCTGCCGTTGACCAACGCGTCTATGCCGCCAGGCCTCAGGACGTGCACCGAGGCGTCGACGCGCTTCAACTCCGCGAGCCCTCGGCCGATCGCCTGCGCGAACCGGAACTGCGTCGACCACGACGTTCCGAATCGGATGCTGGGTACGGACTGTTGTGTCATGCGGCCTCCTGCCGTCGAGTCAGGCTAACCGTCCTGTCCAAAGACTTTGCTTCCTACTTTCATGAATCGCATCGCCTCGGCAACGGCGTCCGCAATGAGCTCGCCGCCGCGAGCCGACGCCTCATCCAAGGTCATCGGAGCGCAGATGATGGACGCAACTGCATCGATACCCTCCGCGTGAACGTCCTCGAAACCTTTGCCTAGAGAACCGCAAATGGCTATCACGGGGATATCTCTTTGTTTCGCTCGCCATGCGACCCCTATCGGGGCCTTGTTGTAGACCGTCTGCAAATCGAGCTGGCCTTCACCGGTGATTACCAAGTCGGCCCCCTCCAGCTTTTCGTCCAGTCCGACATGATCCAGCACGATGTCTATACCCGCCCGCAGTGAACCTTCGAGGAATGCCATCACCCCCCCACCAAGCCCGCCGGCAGCGCCCGAGCCGGGAACGGTGTCGATGCTCGTTCCGATATCGCGTTCAACGACCCTTGCAAAGTTTTTCAGGGCGTCGTCCAGCTGCTCGACCAGATCGGGTGTCGCCCCCTTCTGTGGACCGTATACCGCCGAGGCGCCCTCAGGGCCGGTGAGAGGATTCGATACGTCGCATGCTACTGAGAACCGAGCCCCAATCGCTCGTTTGTCCAGTCCCGATATGTCTATCCTCCGGAGGTCGGCGAGTGCCGCTCCTCCCAGCGGAAGGTTTTTCCCAGTCTCATCCAGCAGGCGTACGCCCAGGGCTTGGGCCATCCCCGCCCCACCGTCGTTCGTTGCGCTTCCGCCGATTCCTACGATGAAGCTGCGGAAACCGGCGTCCAACGCCTCGCGAATCACCTCGCCGAGCCCGTACGTGGTCGCGCGCAGAGGCTCGCGTTCAGTGAGCGAGAGCAATGCAAGGCCGGAGGTACGCGCCATTTCGATCACGGCGGTCTGCCCGTCGCCGAGCGCGCCCCACTCCGCCGTGACCGCCTTGCCGATGGGGCCGGTCACCGTAACGGAACGAATGTCCCCGCCCGTTGCTTCGACCAGGGTCTCAAGGGTTCCGTCGCCGCCATCCGCCACCGGCACGAGAACAGTCTCGGCGTCCGAGACAGTCCTAAGCACCCCTTCCTCCATAGCCTTGGCGGCATCGAGCGCTGAGATGCTTCCCTTGAAGCTCTGCGGTGCGATGACGACCTTCATTACTTGGCCTTCCTTTACGAGTGGACGGCGCTGATCGCCGCCTGCGCCGTGCCTAGTACTCCTCGCCTGCGTAGACGCCCTTGCCGGAGTAGCGGTGCTCGTTCACCACCCACTTGGAGAAGATCAGGTCCACGCCGCCGTTGGCCAACACGCCCAAGCCGCCGGGCCCCAGGATGTGCACCGAGGCGTCGACGCGCTTCAACTCCGCGAGTCCCCGGCCTATCGCCTGGGCAAACCGGAACTGCGTCGACCACGACGTTCCGAATCGGATGCTGGGTACGGACTGTTGTGTCATGCGGCCTCCTGCCGTCGAGTCAGGCCAATGTAACTGTTCAGGATTGATGAGGCGAATGCCCTGCGTGCGCTGCCCGCCGCGCCATCCTCACCCCGCCGCCGCGCATGCGAACCTTTCGCATTTTGCTCGTTTTGGGTCATTTCGGGCCACTTACCCACCTCTATCGCGCGCGTATCGCGCGCGGTTGCTCAGGAGTGAGCAGGAGTGGAGACCCCCCATACCCTGGCCCGATTTGGCCCGATTCGGCCCGATTTACTCCTAGCAACGAGCCGGGTGGACTCGTTTGGCGCAACCCTCACCCTGCCCTCTCCCAAGGGAAAGAGGAGCTGCGGGGGGCCGAGATGCGTGGTTCCCGCCTCTGCGGGAACGACGAGGGTTGTTCAGGAGTGGCCAAGAGTGGCGAAACTTTTAATTCTGTTCCGTTTGGTTCCATTTCGTTCCATTCCTTATCGTCTACGCGGGCAGGAATACGAGGTTCCCGCCTTCGCGGGAACGACGGGACACCTTTGCGTAAACGACGTATGCGAACAATGTAGCAAGCGGCGGAGCTTCGGCGCAATGGGCAGTTGTCGCCGTAACTGTTCAGCGTTGATGAGGCGAATGCGTTGCGTCTGAGCAGTTACAGGCGTACTGCGTACTGTAGACTGCGGCACGTCCGCTGACGTCGCTTCAGAGCATACGGGAGTCTATCGCGTTGGTGGCCGCTTCCCACATTACGGTCGTATCGCACCGAGTCGCGTGGCTCAGCCTGCTGGGTCTGGCGGCTGCCGCTTTGCTGTCAGCATGTGACAATGAAGCGGAGACGTTCGAGGCCATCAGCAGCGGACTTGACTGAGCAGTTGTACACGCGCAAAAGGTAGATGGAACGACCTTGGCGTGCAGGCAACATTCTAACGATACGATGTGCGTTGTTCCGGCAGGCCTTAGGGGCCCGGCTTGGAGAAGATGAATGACGAACAGTAGACGGCCGAGGGTCGCCGCCATCGGGCTGGACGACCCTGAGCTTGCATCAATTGCGCTCCTATGCGGAGAGCTAAGGCCAGCGAACTCATTGCCCGACTACCTGCAGCGCTACAGCTGGACAGAAACAGACGTAGTGGTGTCGAGGGCTTCCCTTGGGCGAGCCGACGTCAGCGTCAATCTTATGATAGTCGGCCCCGTCTCCGTCTCTTGGTCTACCGCCACTGGCGACTACGCGGGGAGCGACATTGAGAACACCGAGCGGGAGTTGGCAGTTCCTCCTGACTGCCCGGACTTGTACAGGCCGCTGGCTGCTGAATTGTCCAGCCAGTTGCGCCGAGCCGCTGAACCGCCCGCCGTAATGAACACTTCGCGACGACAAGGCAGGACTGCGCTGATTGAGACGACGTCAGGTAAACCTGTCGCCTTGCGACTCGTCCTTCCCGCTCAATCAGTGGCCGCCGGTGGTAAGGCGGCAAGTCCCCTTGCACTTGCACTCTTACTCCCAGAAGCCTCCAACCTCGTGGCTTGGTTCAGGGCCTTCCTCTGCGAACTCTATGAGTCCGATCCTAGTCGGGTACCACAGGCGCCACCTCGTTTGAACCAACCTTCGGATTGGTACACCCCCCAAGAAAAGGACCTGGCACATCAAATTTCGCAGATCGAATCTGCGGTCGAGCGGCTGAGCACCGAACGAGATCATCTCCAGAATGCACTGGCCGCTGAAGAGGAGAGAGCCGAGAGGGGGATTCGACGGGTTCTCTGGACCGACGGTGATGACTTGGTTACCGCAGTCCGGGATATTCTTGCGAACCTCGGGTTCGTAGTCCGCAACATGGACGCAGAGTGGAAGCAAGGCGAGCCGAAACGTGAGGACCTGCGGCTCACACATCAAGGAGTCCCCGGGTGGGAAGCGATCGTCGAAGTGAAGGGCTACACCAGCGGCACTAAGACGAACGACGCCCGCCAGATTCGTGAGAACCGTGATCGCTACATCACAGAGGAGGGCCGACCTCCTGGCCTGACCGTATGGCTTTCCAATCCATATCGCACGATGGAACCTTCCTCCAGGCCTGCTCCTGATCAAAACGTCAAGGACACCGCTGTGGCTGGCGGCTTTGTCCATGCGCTAGGGTCAGACCTCTACCGGCAATGGGCGCTCGTCGCAGCGGGCAGCCTTGGCGCAGAAACTGTAGTCCAGAGCTTGGTGAATGCCGATCCCGGCCTGTGGACTCCCCTAGCCCCGAGCCCCAGCACCTAGTCTCTGGTAGTGAGGGCATAGCGACGCTGGCACCGAGCTTCGATTCGAACCGGAAGACACGTTACCAACTGTCCTTGCCTCTCACTTGCGGCCTCCGGGAGGGCGGGAGAGCCATCTGCTGGGGGAAGGGCTTCTGACCGTAGACTCCTCACCACGGCGCTGATCGCCGCCTGCGCCGCGCCTAGTACTCCTCGCCTGAGGATAGCCATGCTATGTAGTCGGCGACGGCGGCTTCGATATCGAACGCAGGACGCCACCCCGTTGCGTTGACGATCCGCTCGTTGTCGAGGTACACGTTCGGACGGAAGCGGGGACTGCGGCCCGGCTGCAGCTCGGCGGCGAAACCGGGACTCGCCGCCTGCACCGCGGCAAGCAACTCCGACGTCGTAACGACCTCCCCGCGCGAGATGTTGTAGACCCTGTGCTCCAGCGACGACGCCATCTGCAGCGCGCGTATCCCCTCAGCAACGTCCGGCGCATAGGTCAGATCGTAGGTGTCCTCAGCAAACGGAACGCCGCCGCGTTGCTCCGAGAAGTCCGGCGTCTCGCCCCTCGCCGCAGCGTGGCACAGGCGACTCGGCAGGTTCAGCATCGAGCGGTACGTCGGCCCGAACACGCCGCTGATGCGCATCGAGACGAACTCGACATCCGCGCTGGCGGCGTAGTTGTTCGCGTAGTTGTACACGAGCGCCTCCCACGCCTTCTTGTACGCTCCGGGTTGCACGCGGCCCGTGAGGGGCACGGGCGTCTCCTCATGGAACGGGCCCTGGGGCAGTTCGGCGAAAATCGCTCCGTTGGAAGCCCAGCAGACCCGCTTCACTCCGGCGGCCCGCGCGCCGTCCAGTAGGTGCGAGAGCTTCTCCATGTTCACGCGAAGATCCTCTCCGGGGTCGGTGGACGAGCGCCGGTGGATGGCCAGCTGCACGATGCCGTCGACGCCGTGCTTCTTCGCAAGAGCCTCGACCGCGCCGGGCGCGCCAACGTCGCACTGCTCGAGGACGACCGTATCGCCGACGAACGGCGCAAGGAACGTCGGCACGTGATGGCTCTCGTAAAACGTCGCCACGACGCGCTCGCCAGCCTCGGCGAACGCTCGAACGGTATGCGCGCCGATGAATCCCAGCCCGCCGGTGATAAGCGTCGTCATCGCATTCCTCCTGAAGTCTCCGAAAGAGCCGCCCTGCGGACAGGGGTTGGCTACTGTCGCCTACCGCGTCCCCGGTGGGCCGACGCGAACCGTGATGATGTCGGTGCCGTGATACTGCTGATGCCGTACGGACGAGGCGTAGCGCCGCAGCAGGCGCAACGATATCTCATTCTCGATGAGGCTCTCCTCGTCATGCTACTGCAGTTGCCGGATGCGGTCCTCCAGGTTCTCCTCGTCCCCTCCGCCGATGAACTCCAAATCCGCCACCGGGCCCTCGCTGGACGCCAGAACGACCAGCCGCCGCGTCTCCTCTGCAACCGCGCTCAGCCGGTCTTTCATCTCGGTATCCCAGCCTCTGTTGTCGGAGAACCTGGCGATGAACGCATAGAGATCCGGCAAGGCTTCGACTCGAAACGTATACGCCGCTGGCTGGTGAACTCCAGGAACAGGATCATCACGATCGCAGTGAATCCCCCGGTCGTTACGCCGCTCTTGACCAGCGTCCCCCATACGGAGCCAAGGTTCGGCAAAGTGAACAGGTCGAACTGGAAAGCCGCGCCTATCCAGAACGAAACGCCCGCAATCATGAGCTTCTGCTTGTTCTGCTCGGTCTGGATAACCGTGCGCGCGCCCTCGACGAACAGCGTTCCCGTGATGAGGATGAGGTATCCCGCAGCAACGTGGACACGCCGACCACTACCAGCGAAGCGAAAACCATCCACCCCAGGTAGGAGTCGTCCCTTCCCGATGCCCTCGCCACGATGACCGGCGTTACCAGCAGCGTGGCGGAAGCGATCAGGCTGAACTGCAAGCCGAAGCCCAACGAGGCCAGGAAGGGAGGGTTCTCGTGCGCCTCGTACCGAGGGTTCTGAGCGGGTGTCGTCAAGGATCGCCTCTCCGCAGACTCGAAGTGACGGGCTTGCGGAGACTGTACAACATCCCGCGCCCTCGCTCACGCAGGGAACAGGCAATCTCCTACGTCAACCCCGCGAGGCTACTCCGCCCGGGCGACGCCGAGCGTCAGCGCTGTGCCGTCAATGTCGTGCTGCTCAATGTGCGCGGCAGCCGGCGGGTTCTCGGCCAGCAGCGTATCGCTGAGCGTCTCCTGGCGGATATACGCTCCGTGGGTTGCCAGCACCGCGGCGACCTCCGGCGCAGGGTCGGCGGCGTACGTCACGATGCGGTCCTCGATGTCGAATCCGGCGGTTCTGCGCATGCCCTGGATGCGATGAACGATCTCACGCGCAAGGCCCTCGGCTTCGAGCTCGGGCGTGAGCGTCGTGTCGACGCCGACGAGCAAGCTGCCCACCGCGCCCTCGGATGCCGCCGCGATACCCGGCTTATCGTTCATCTCGATGAGCAGGTCGTCCGCATCGAACGTCATGCCGTCGAGCGCCACGCTGCCCTCAGCGCGAAGCGTGGCCGCGACGCTCGCGGCATCAGCAGCGGCGATGGCCTTGCGCGCTGCGCTCAGTTGCGCGCCGAGCTTCGGGCCCAGCACCGGCAGGTTCGGTTTGATCTCTATCTCGGCAATCTCGTAGTCGGCGGCGAGCTCCACCGCCTTGACGTTCAGTTCGTCGAGCACCTGCGGCATGATCAGCGCCAGCAGCTCCTCGTCCTCGACGCGCGGACGGACGAGCGCGCGGCCCAGCGGTTGGCGCACCTTCACGCCGCTCTTGCCCCGGGCGCTCCGGCCCAGGCTGGCGATGCGCATAGCGAGGCGAACGGCGCGGTCCAGCCGATCGTCTATCAACGACTCATCCGCAGTGGGGAAGTCTTCCAGATGCACGCTGTCCGCTGCGCCGGCGGGGGCCAGGTTGCGGAACAGCGCGTCGCCCACGAATGGCGTCAGCGGCGCGATGAGCTTGCTGAGCATCAGCAGGCAGGAGTAGAGCGTCACGTAGGCCCATGCCTTATCGTCGTCGTTCTCCGACTTCCAGAAGCGGCGGCGGCTCCGGCGAACGTACCAGTTGGACAACGAACCGGTGAACTCCTGGATGCGGCGTCCCGCGCTCGTGGGGTTGAGGTCATCCAGATCGTCGCGCACGTGATTCACCAGACCGTTCAGCTCGGAGGCGATCCAGCGGTCGAGCTCGTTCGGCGGAGCGCTGGACAAGCTCGGTCCGCCGACGGGGCCTTTCCAGTACGCAGCGTGAGCATCAGCGTCGAAGCCGTCTATGTTGGCGTAGGTCACGAAGAAGCTGTACGTATTCCAGAGCGTCAGCAGGAACTGGCGCAGCGTCTCCTTCACCAGCTCCGGGGAGAAGCGTCGCGCCTCGCCCGCAGGGGCCGAGGTGAACAGGCACCACCGCAGAGCGTCCGCGCCGTGCTCGTTCATCACCGCCCACGGATCGACGACGTTCCCCTTGGACTTGGACATCTTCTCGCCCTTGCCGTCGAGGATCAGGCCCAGCACGAGGCAACGCTCGTAGGAGGGCTTGCCCGCGATGAGCGTCGAGAGCGCCAGCAGGCTGTAGAACCACCCGCGTGTCTGGTCGACCGCCTCCGTGATGTAGTTCGCGGGAAAGAACGGACTCTCGATCAGGTCCTCGATGCCGTTGAGCGTCATTTCCTCGCCGCCGGGGCCTTTGACGCGCGCCGGGTACTCCCACTGCGCAAAGGGCATCGCGCCGGAGTCGTACCACGCATCGGCAACCTCCGGCACGCGCCGCATGACGCCTGAGCACTCGTGGCAGCGCAACTCGACGCGGTCTACGAACGGCCGATGCAGATCCAGTTCGTCGAGCAGCGCACGCGTATCGTCCGTGATACGGTTCTCGATATCGGCCTTCGAGCCAACGACCTGCATGTGCTCCGGGTTCTCGACGCACCGCCAGATGGGGATGGGCGTGCCCCAATAGCGCTCACGGGAGACTGCCCAGTCGACGTTATTGCGCAGCCACTCCCCGAATCGGCCCTCCTTGATGTGCTCCGGGCGCCAATCGATCGTGCGATTGCCCGCGACCATCTCGTCCTTCCGGGCCGTCGTGCGGATGTACCACGACACCTTGGCGTAGTAGAGGAGGGGCGTGCTGCAACGCCAGCAGAAGGGATACGTATGCCGATAGGGCGATGCGTCGCGGAACAGCAGGCCTCGCTCACGCAGGTCGCGAGTGATCTCCTTATCAGCGTCTTTGACGAACTTGCCGGCGCCGGGAAAGCCATCCAGAACGACGCCTCGGTGATCCACCGTGTGGACGGTCTCGAACCCGTGCGCCTTGCCCAGGGCTGCGTCCTCCGCGCCATAGGCGATCGCCGTGTGGACGATGCCCGTACCGTCCGCCGTCGTCACGTAATCGGCAGGAAGAACGCGGTGCGCGTGCCCCGCCAGCGCAGGGCTGACGTACGGCGCGTCGTACTCGATGCCCGTCAGAGCTTCGCCGGTGAACCGCGCGACCTCCCGCCAGCCGTCGCCGAGAACGTCGCCCTTCAACGAGGCTGCGACGATCGCGCGACCGCCCTCCTCCGATTCGGCGAGGACGTACTCCTCCCCCGGGCCGACGGCAAGCGCCATGTTCGCCGTGAGCGTCCAGGGCGTCGTCGTCCACGCGATGAAGGCGGGGCGCTCGGCTGTCCAACGCTCGCCGTCATAGCCGAGGCGGACAAGGACATCGGCAGACGCGCCGTAGCGCCTGGACTGCGTCTCGTTCGCCGGGAAGCGCACGTACACGCTCGGGTCAGGCGTGTCCTCCTTGTACCCGAGCGCTACCTCATGCGAGCTGAGGCTCGTAACGCAGCGCGGACAGTGGGGCGTTACCCGGTAGTCCTCGTAGACGAGACCCTGATCCCACAGGCGCTTGAACACCCACCACGCCGATTCGATGTAGGAGTTGTGATAGGTAACGTAGGCGGCGTCCATATCCAGCCACACGCCCGCACGCTCGGTCATCGCCTCCCAATCGCCAACGTATCGGAAGACGCTCTCGCGGCAGCGGCGATTGAACTCCTCGATGCCGAACTCCTCGATCTCGTGCTTGGAGGAGAGGCCCAACTCCTTCTCGATCTCCAGCTCGACAGGAAGGCCGTGGGTGTCCCACCCGCCGCGGCGGATCGGACGGTAGCCCCGCATCGTCTTGTAGCGGAGGATGACATCCTTGAACGAGCGCGACAGCACATGGTGGATGCCGGGGCTTCCGTTCGCAGTGGGCGGGCCCTCGTAGAAGACGAACAGCGGCGCATCCGCGCGAACGCGATCCACCTCACGGAAGGTTCCCGCCTCTTTCCAATGTTCGAGTATGGACCGCTCCAAGTCCGGGAAGTTGACCTTGCTGGATACCGGTTCGTAGCGCTTCTGATTGCCTGTCATATCCCCTCTACATAGAAAACGCCCATCCGCACAGGCGGACGGACGTATGCCGTGGTACCACCACCATTCCCCACGACGCAGCGCAGGGCACTCTGCAGTCTGTCGCTTGACGCGAAGACTACCGCTGTAACGGGCGGCTGGCCCGGTCACGCCTACTTGCCCGCTGATTCCGCCTCGCGAATCATCCGATACGGGAGGGGAAGGGACTTTCGGGTGACGGCTCAGGAGTGATATTCGGCAGGCCGCGCGCACCGGCTCGCACCGCACCCGGCTCGCTCTGCGCGCTGACGCTCTGCGTACTCGTCTCCGTCGCAGCCTCTGTAGATGATAGTAGCAATGGCAGCGTTGAGCGTCAACGGCACACGCAGCCCTCGTACGCACGCTAACCTCGCGCCGATGATGCTTTGACACTGTGCCGGGCTCATGGCTATACTTACCAACCGGATACTGGCTGGATTGGGGAATTTCGGAGAGACGTGTCGAAGCGTACTTGGCAACCAAAGAAGCGGCGACGCCAGCGGCGTCATGGGTTCATGGCGCGCATGCACACGCCAGGCGGGCGCAGGGTGATCAGTGCCCGACGCCTGAAGGGTCGGCATCGCCTCGCAGTCTAAGACCGGGCCGAGGGAAACGGCGACGCCGGGTATTCGGCGCGAGCAACGGCTCCGCCGCCAGAGCGATTTCCGGGCACTGCGGCAACAAGGCCTCTCCCGCGCTCATCCGTTGATCGTACTGCGGGCTACGCCCAACGCGCTCCCTTACGTCCGCTTCGGGTTCGTCGTCAGCAAGCGTACCGCTCCGCTGGCGGTCACACGGAACAGAACGCGGCGCAGGTTCAGGGAGATCATCCGCGCTCTGTCCTTCCTCGGAGGTTGGGACGTTCTGCTGATTGCCCGGAAGGGCGGCGTGGATGCACCATTCGCCAGTCTGCAGCGAGCAGTTGAGACGTTGGCGCGCAGGCTGGGCCTTCTGGCAACGGAGCGGGGCGCCGCAGTGATCGACGGATGAACCCGTCAGGTAAGAGAGAAAACTGAATGCGTACGATGGCGATAGGGGTAATCTCGGTCTATCAGCGCGTGCTGTCGCCCTATTGGCCATCCGCGTGCCGCTACACCCCCACCTGCTCGCACTACGCACAGGAAGCGATCGAAACGCACGGCGTGCTAAAGGGCGGCTGGCTGGCGCTTCGGCGTCTCTCCCGCTGCGGGCCCTGGGGGAGCAACGGGTACGACCCCGTCCCCGAGCCTCGGCACGCACACCATGACGAGAAGCACGCCGGAGCCGGGTCGGCCTGGTCGTCCCGGCGATAACGTTTGACTAACAGAGGCCAGCGGCTCCCGAGCCGCAGCCACGTAAGGATGTATCGGTGAATCGGATCGGTCTGCGCCTCAACCGAATGGGGCTCCCGCAGCTTGTGCTGCTTGTCATCATCGGCCTTGCCGTCCTTCTGGGCGGCTGCACCCAGAGCAGGAACGCAGCCACGCAAAGCTGGTCCGGCGTCGCCGTCAGTGGCGACTCCGTCTACGTCGGCACCCGAGAGGGGCAGCTCATCCAACTCTCCGTGGACGGTGGCATCGCGCGTATCGGCGCTTTCCATGCCCCCGAACCCGACCAGGGGGAGGGGTTCCCCGCGTTCTACGGAACGCCCGCCGTCGCCAACGGGCGGGTGTACGCAGGCACCTACAACGGCGTCCTGATCTCCCTCGACGCTGCAAGCTTAGGCGATGCCCGCACCTTCGAGATCGAGGGCAATGACCTCTCGAAAGGCATCGCCGGGGCAGTCGTGCCGGAAGGCAGCGCTCTCGTCGTTGCGGCAACGGAAGACGCAGACGAGGGCCGTCTGTACGTGCTCGAAGCCGACTCTCTCATCGAACGCTGCCGTTATCCGGCTCGGAACGAGGCGCCTGCCGGGCAGATCTGGTCCACCCCCACCGTCTACCAGGGCGTGGCCTACTTCGGCGACTTCAGCAAACAGATGCACGCCGTCTCCATAGCGGACTGCCGCCCTGTATGGGAGCAGCCCACCACGCTGGGCGGCGCCATCGTCTCGCCCTCCCTCATCGTGCGAGGCAAACTCTACACCGGCACTTTCGACCGCTCCTACTACGAGATTGACCTGAACACCGGCAGCGCCTCGAAACTGTTCGAGGGCCGCAGATGGTTCTGGGCGCGCTCAGCCACCGACGGCCAACGGATCTACGCCCCCAACATGGACGGCAACATCTACGCCTACGACCTCTCGTCGAACCGCGTGATCTGGACATACCCCGGCGGCAAGGGCAACGAGCCGATCCTGGCTGAACCGGTCGTCGTGGACGGCGAGTTGGTCTATGCGTCGGACTCCGGTGTCATGGTTGTCCTCGATGCGCTCAGCGGAAACCGCCTCTGGGATCGAAAGATAGCCAACGACGTGCGCGCCCCGATCACGACCAACGGACGGCTGGTATTCCTTCACGCTCTCGATGAAACTGTCAGCGCTGTTGATCTGGAAACCAAGCAGCTTGCGTGGGAACGCAACCTGAGCGACGTAAGGTAGGCAGAACAGACCATGGAATTCCTGTCGCTGTTGTGGTCAGAAGTCATCACCAAACCGATGACGAACAGCCTTCTCCTGCTGTACGTATTCCTGGGCTCGAACCTTGGCGTGGCGATCATCGCCTTCACCGTCGTCGTTCGGGGCCTTACCTACCCCCTCGTCGTGCGGCAGCTGCGCCAGACGCGGCGTCTGCAGAGCCTTCAGCCGCGCATCAAGGAAATCAACGAGAAGTACAAGAACAACCCTCAGCTTCGTGGCCAGGAGGTCATGAAACTGTACAAAGAGATGGGCGTGAACCCCGTGGGCTGTCTCGGCCCGCTCGTCATACAGATGCCCATCTTCATCGGGCTCTTCTGGGCCATCAACGGCGTGCTGCCCTTCACTCCGGAGAACCTCGCGGGCCTCTCCAGCAAGCTCTACAGCTGGCTGCCCTTCCTGGACACCGCCGTCCCCGTCAGCCGGGGCTTCCTCGGCATGGACCTCGCGCTCGAACCCATGCGCGCGGGGAGCATCCTCGGTTATATCCTCGTGGGGCTCTCCGGGTTCAGCATGTTCGTACAACAGAAGATGAGTCAGGTCGCCTCGGCAGACCCGACGCAGCAAAGCACCCAACGGATGATGCTGTTCATGTTCCCCGTCATGTTCGGGATGTTCAGCCTCTTCTTCCCCCTCGGACTAGTCGTCTACTGGGTGGCTTCTACCTTGATCGGTATCGTGATGCAGTATTTCGTCACCGGCTGGGGCGGACTCTTCCCGCAGACCCAATCGGCCCCGAGCGGAGGCACTCCGAAACTCGGGCCTACCTTGAGCGGAGCCCTGCCGGATAAGGAGCAAGGCGATGGAAGACCAGAGCCTCGTACGGAGCGCGAAGACAGTGGAAGAGGCGATCGAACTCGCAACCCTGGAGCTCGGCGTCGGCCGCGACGAAATCGCAGTCGACGTCATTAGCGAGGGCCGCCCCGGCCTCTTTGGCATCGGCGCTGAGCCCGCCAAGGTCAGGGTTCGCCTCTTAACCGATAACGACGGCGACAACGACAGCGACGACAGCACCACGAGCGCTGCCCTCAACATCGTTTACGATTTCCTCGACCTGCTCGACGTCGACGCCGACGCAACCATCCGGAAGGAAGGGAGCGAACTCGACGACCAGCCCGTGATCGATATCCAGGGCGAGGACGCCGGGCTGCTCATAGGAAACCGTGGCGAGACGCTGCGCTCGCTTCAGTTCCTCGTGAACATGGTGCTCAGCAGAACCGAGGGCCGCTCCGCCGGGATTACCCTCGACGTTGCACAGTACCGCGAGCGCCGCATGCACCAATTGGGCGCACTCGCTGAGCGCATGGCCAAGCGCGCGGTCACCAATGGAGATTCGGTCGCCCTCGACGCCATGTCCCCGGCTGACCGTCGCATCATCCACTTTTCGTTGGCCAACTTCGCCGGCGTCAGAACCGAAAGCTCAGGCGAAGGCAACGACCGCCACGTCGTCATCTACAGCACGGGCGACGGCAGCTCCGCCTCCGACAACTCCGGTCGGCGCGGACGCCGCCCTAACAGCGGCCGCTAAGCCCCATGGCCTGGCAGGCCGAATCGAGCTTGCGCCTCGCTGACAGGCGCAAGCTGCTGCTCACCCTCGGCGCTCCCTACGCACTACTGCTGCTCGCCTCGCTGGTCGCATGGCCCTGGCACGCGCTGGACATACCCGGCGCCATCGGCACCCTCACGCCTCCCAGTTTCGTCCTGCTCGTCTTCACCCTCTCGGCATCCACCTACGCGATGCGCCGTCGGTTGCCCCTCTCGATGATCACATGGCTGCCGGCCGGGCAGGGCGCAATCGTGCTACTGGCGACCGGTTTCTTCGCCGGAGGCACCCCGAACGAACTGACCGGCCTCGCCTTCATCGTGTCCTATGTCTTCATCTTCCTCATCGTCCTCGCCCTCACCACCGCGATAGCGAGCAACGGAGGCCCCATCGCCATCTCGTTCATGGGATTCTTCGTCTTCACGCAGGCAATGCGCTTCCCCATCTTCGAGGCGGCGACCGATGGCCCGGTTCCAGCCGCGAGCTTCTTCACGCTGGTAGCCGTGATCCTTGCGGCCGCTGAGGTCGTCGTGCTCGCATGGCTGGCCCGCAGGCTCGTAGAAGCGGCGGACGAGTCCACGATACCTTCCGCCCTCTGGATCACCGCGTTCGTGCTCGCACACGGCGTTCTCGCGGGATGGGAGGAGCCGCTCCTGCGCGGAACGCTCACCTTCCTCGACTTCTCCGAGCAGGTTCTCCGCTGGCTCACACTCGCGGGTATCCAACTCGGCATGGCAGCCGTGCTCATCAGGTTCCGCCGCGCGCAATTCCGGGAGCAGGCCATCCAAGAGGCCGCCCCCGTTGAGCAACCCGCGCTCCCCGAGGAATCCCCGCCCCTCGAACCTGAGCCCGAAGCCGCCCGCGAACGCAGAACCCGCCCACAGCACGGCGGACGCCCCACCCCCCGTCGCAGGCGTCTACGATAGGCCACAGAGACACCCGCCGAGTTTTTCGTGCGCCTGCAGCCTCCTATCCGTGCATTCCAACGATAGCCTCAAATCTGCGTGCTTCCGCCCCCGCGCATATTCTCCGCAGGTAGAGTAGAATGGCGCGTGTGCACTGAATCCTGACCTTGTCGAGCAGGTTTTGGCCGAAAGCCATAGGACACCTATCCACGAGTCAGATGTACCCCACGAGGCCTGTGGGGTGATTGGCGCATATCTCGCCCCTAGTGATAACGACGCAGCCCAGGTGGCCTTCCATGGGCTGTTCGCCCTCCAGCATAGAGGCCAGGAGAGCGCAGGCATCGCCGCATCCGATGGGCGGACGCTCCGCAACTTCACCAACCAGGGCCTCGTCTCCAACGCATTCCGACAAGAAGACCTCGACCGCCTGCCCGGCCACATCGCCATCGGCCATACGCGCTACTCCACCACCGGATCAAGCAGCCCGCTCAACTCCCAGCCCATCGTATCCAAGAGTCCCACCGTCGAGCTTGCGCTCGCGCATAACGGCAACGTCATCAACGCCGCCGATATACGGCAGCGCCTGTTGGATCAGTGGGGCGTGAAATGCACGACCGGCACCGACTCCGAAGTGGTTGCACACACCCTCGCCTGGGCGCCGGGCGACTCCTGGGAAGAGAAGACCGCCTACCTTATGCGCACGCTGAAGGGGGCCTATTCGCTCACGGTCTCTACTCCTGACACGCTCCTCGGTATCCGCGACCCCCACGGCGTGCGACCCCTCTGCCTTGGGCGTATGCCCAACGGAGGCTGGGTCATCGCGTCGGAGAGTTGCGCGCTGGATCACATCGGAGCGCAGTTCGTGAGGGAGATTGAGCCAGGCGAAACGGTGGTCATCAACCGGGACGGCATCCGCAGCATCCCGTCGCAGGTGCCGGACACGCACAAGGCGCACTGCGTCTTCGAGCATATCTACTTCGCGCGACCGGACTCGATACTCGACGGCCGGCTCACCCACGTATCCCGGACGCGCATGGGCGAAGCGCTCGCCCACGAGCATCCGGTAGACGCAGACATCGTCATACCGGTCCCTGACTCCGCGAACTCCGCCGCGGTAGGCTACGCCCATGCGTCCGGCATCCCGTTCGGCTATGGCCTCATCAAGAACCGCTACATGGGCAGAACGTTCATCGAGCCGGATCAACGATTCCGCGAGTTGGGCGTGCGCAACAAGTTCAACACGCTGCCGGAGGTTCTCTCCGGCAAGCGCGTGATCGTCGTCGACGACAGCATCGTCCGGGGTACGACGACACCGCGCGTCATCGCGCTCCTTCGCAAGGCCGGCGCAGCAGAAGTGCACGTGCGCGTCTGCGCGCCTCCCATCACCGACCCCTGTTTCTTTGGCGTCGATATGGCCGCGAAGTCGGAGTTCATCGCCACGGGCAGTTCGGCAGAGGCTGTAGAGCAGGTGCGTGAACTGATCGGCGCGGATACGCTCGGCTACCTCAGCGTCGAGGTTCTGCACGAGTCCGTCAACAACGACCCCACCGGCGCAGGATTCTGCGATGCCTGCTTCACCGGCAACTACCCGATTCCCGTTCAGCTGCAGCTGGATAAACTCTCGCTCGAACGCACGCTCACGCAGCCGGAGAACGTGTAGGCGCTTCCATCGTGACCGGCTCCCCAACCGCTCCTCCATCCATCCTCGACCTCCCCGCGATGGCCCAGAGCCTACCGCCTCGCGATGCCGCGCGCTTCCGCCGCATCTACGTCGTCGTGTGCAGCGAGGGACGCCTGCGCGTCCCCTCGGCCATGGCCCCATGGGTGGAGCGTACCTTCGGCTCCGTCGCCGCCGTGGAGACGCAGCGCATCGTGCGAGTCATCAACCTCGTTACAGGGGAAGCCTCGCTCTTCAACGAACTGCGCGCCCTCCGTCCAACGCGAATCGAGGCTCACACGGACGACGACATCGCCGAGGAGTTGCAGCATGACCCCTGGGCCCAGCCCACGGAAGCTACCCCGGAAGACCTCTTCGGACGCCTCGCCGGCAGCACGGCCCTCACCGCAGCGAACGTGGCCAAGTACGACGCTCACCACAGTCTGCTGATCTTCAACGACCCCAACCCGCTGCGGTTCGACCGAGAATCGGTGCGGGGCCACGTGGAACTGGCGAACCGCTGGTTCTCCACCGTCCACGAAACCGACCCCAACGCCGTCTATCCCTTCTTCCTCTGGAACTGCCTCTGGCGCGCAGGTGGGTCGATGGTTCATGGCCACGCTCAGGTGCAGCTCGCGCGTGAACGCCACTACGCCAGGGTGGACGCCCTCCGCCGGGCGGCTGACGACTATCGTACGGCACACGGCGCGGACTACTTCGATGATCTGTTCCAAACCCACGCCGCGCTCGGCCTTGCCATGCAGACAGGGAGCATCCGCGTCATGCCAAGCCTCACCCCCGTCAAGGAGAAGGAAGCCGTTATCCTCGCTCCTCGATTCGACGAGGAACTCGCCGACGTGCTGTTCGACACGCTCGCCGTCTTCCGCGACGCGCTCGGTGTGCGATCGTTCAACGTCGGCGCGCAACTGCCGCCGCTCCGCGACGACATCGACGGATGGGACGGCTTCCCAGCCGTCGTTCGCATCGTCGACCGGGGCAATCTCGGCACGCGAACGAGCGACATCGGCAGCATGGAACTGTTCGCCGAACCTGTCGTGAGCTCCGATCCGTTCGCCCTCGCGAGGGCGTTGGCAGGAACGGAGTAACGCATGGCTTCCGTGGACATCGTGATTCCCGTGCTCAACGAGGAGCACTCGCTCGGCGCATGCATCGAAACGCTGCGCGAGTTCCTCCAAGCGAACCTCCCGCACGAGTGGCGTATCGTGGTCGCGGACAACGGCTCGACAGACGGAACGCTGGCGCTCGCCTCCGGTTACGCAGAGCGGCACCCCGGGGAGGTCTCCGTCCTGCACCTCGACGTACGGGGGCGCGGGCGGGCGCTGAAACGCGCGTGGAGCGAGAGCAGCGCCGATGTCGTGGCATACATGGACGTCGACCTCTCGACCGGGTTGGAGGCATTCCCTCCGCTCATCTCCGCGATCGTGGACGAGGGACGCCATATCGCGTGGGGGTCACGCCTCTCACGCAGATCGAAGACGGAGCGCTCCTTCAAGCGGGAGTTCATCTCGCGCGTTTACAACCTCATCATCCGCATGAGCATGCGCACCCACTTCCGAGACGCTCAATGCGGCTTCAAGGCGATGAGCGGTTCGGCTGCGCGGGCCCTCATGCCGCTCATCGAGGACAACGGTTGGTTCTTCGATACCGAACTGCTCGTGATCGCAGAGAAGCGAGGTTTCCGATGGAAGGAGATTCCGGTGGAGTGGCAGGAAGATCCCGACACGCGCGTGAAGGTGGCCAGCACCGCGATGAACGACCTGCGAGGGCTGGCTCGCCTCCGTTTCGGCGGACTGCCGGATGTCCACGTGCCGGATTGAACCCAATAAACGTTACCCATTCGCAACTTTAGTATCTTGAAGCGTTACGAGATACGGCATAGCATGAGGTCACTCCAGATGGTTAAAGTCGCATGACCATTTCGTCTCACAACCCAACGTTCGAGGTGCGTCCGTCCGTCATAACGGGCGATACGGCTGACGTCTACCTCCACCGAACGCTGCGCATCCTCCGAAACGAGGGGCTGAACCCGACCGTCGTCATGGAGTTCTCCGTAACCCGCTCGGCAGTGCTCTGCGGCACGCTCGAAGTGAAGGCGATCCTCGCCAAGGTAACCTCGGAGGGAAACAGGGAGATGTGGGCGGTCGAGGAAGGCGCGGAAGTCGCCCAGAACGAGGTCTGTCTGGAAGTCAGAGCTCCCTATTCGTCGTTCGGCCTGTACGAGACCGCCGTCTGCGGAACACTGGCCCACCAGACCGGATGGGCGACCGCCGCGAAAGAGGTCGTCCGGGCCGCTGAAGGCATCCCCGTCATCTCCGTGGGCGCACACAACGTCCACCCATCCGTCGCCGCCGTGATGGACTATGCGGCAGTCGTCGGCGGATGCGCATCAGGCTCCACCGTGCTCGGCGCGCGGCTCGCCAACACGCCCCCCGTCGCGACGGTCTCCGGCGTTCTGGTGCAGCTGATGGGCGATGCCGTCCGTGCAGTGCTGGCGTTCGACAAGGCCGTCGCGCCAGACGTGCAGCGCGTAGCCTATCTGGACCCGCGCAAGGATGTCGTCGCTCAGGTTGTCACGCTTGCCAGGGCCGCAGGCACCCACCTGAACAGCGTCCGCCTGTCACGCACGCCCGGGGGCAAACCCGTCTCTGCCACGGACGTACAGACCATCCGCATGAAGCTGAACGAGGCCGGCGCCAACAAGGTGGAGATCGTCCTGAGCGGACACATGAGCCCTGAGCACGTTCGCCGCCTCATAGACGAAGGCGCGCCCATCAACGCCTTCCATGACACGGGGCACATCGCATCCTCGCCCCCCATCTCCTTCCTGCCGAACATGCGCTCGATGAGCGACCGCGAGGTACTACAGGAGCGGGAACCCCTGCCTCCGAACCCCCGCCTCCGCCGCCTGCTCTAGCGCCGTCCCTCCGGCAGACGCCCGCTACTCCACCACGTGAAGGCCCAGGGCGAACCCTGCGTCGTTAGCGAGCGCGGCGACGCTGGTCACGGGCTTCTCCATATCCGCGAACGCCCCGCCTCTCACCGAGAAGAGCGCCGCTTCCGCCGCAGTCCTTGCATCGAACACGCTCTGTTGCTCCTCACGCACGTCGTTGGTCTCATACGTCGCCAGATAGCGCGCTCTGCCGCTTTCCAGCGGCACCTCCTTCACGACCAGCGCATCGCGCCTGACGATGGCGAGCCATCCCTTGTCGCCGTTGCGCGGAACAGCCGCGGCAATCCGGGGAGTGTCGAGCGCGTCGTGCTCGTAGTCCAGCGCCAGCAGGGATAGCGTCATCGCATCCTTGACCGGCAGGCCGGCGTTCACCTTCTCCGCGATCGGATCGGTATGGGAGCCGTTCGTCGCGATGGCCCACTCGCCAGCCAGCCGCAGCGCGTTGTAAGCGATGTACGGGTTCTCCTGCAGATCACCCTCGTGCCCTGGCCGGGGGATGATTGCCAGGGTTCCGGCGTTATCCACAGCCATGCGATTGGGGAAGGAGCGGCTGGAAACGCGGTACATCACCGCATTGCTCCCGCTCCGAGTCCTGCCGACAGCAACGATTCGTCCTACGTACATACGTAATCCTTCACGCGAGGGCAAGGCTCGGCGAGGCGTCGAGACCCAGCCCGTGCGACTCCCCCCTGGAATAGCAATAGTAGCCCGCTGCGCCGATCATCGCCCCGTTGTCCGTGCAGAGACGGGGCGCCGGAATCAGCACCGGAACGGATGTCCTCTCCCTGCACGCCTGCCGCAGCGGGCCGTTGGCCGAGACCCCACCGCCCAGCACCAGACCGTTCGCGCCGTAGCGCTCCACCGCCTCTGCCGCCTTCGCCGAGATGACATCCACGACCGACTCCTGAAAAGCCGCCGCCAACTCCGCAACGACGGCGGCATCAGCGCCGTCCTCAGGCTCAGGGTAGACTCCCAGCTCCTGCGCCTTATGCAGCAGAGCCGTCTTCAGGCCAGAGAAGCTGAAATCGAGCGAGCCCCGCAGCCAGGCGCGCGGGAGGGTCAGGGTCGGCTTTACGCCCTCCGCCGCTCGCTGCACCGCAGGGCCGCCCGGAAAGCCAAGGCCAAGCATGCGGGCCGCTTTGTCGAAAGCCTCGCCGGATGCGTCGTCGCGCGTTCTGCCCAGAACCTCGTAATCGCCGTGGCCGCGCATCAGGATAAGGTCCGTGTGCGCGCCCGACGCGATGAGGATGATGAGCGGGAAGCCGGGATCTGTCGCAGGGTCATCGAATTCGAGCCACGCGGCGTAGGTGTGCCCCTCCAGGTGATGCACGCCCACCAGCGGCAGGCCGCGCGCAAACGCAATCGCCTTTGCGGTGTTGATGCCCACCATCAGCGCGCCCGCGAGGCCCGGCCCATGGGTAACCGCGATTGCCCCAATGTCGTCCAGCGTAACCTCCGCCTCGTTCAGCGCGCCCTCAATGACCGGAACGATCTGCAGCAGATGCTGGCGGGACGCAACCTCCGGCACGACGCCGCCGTAGCGGGCATGCAGGGGAACCTGGGAGGAGATGACATCGGAGAGCACGCGGCGGCCGTCTTCAACAACGGCAGCAGCGGTTTCGTCGCAGGAGCTTTCGATTCCCAGAATCAGCATGGCTAAACAACAGCGGCTTGCGCCGCACGTCTTATGCTACCATCGCACCATGACTGGATGTGGCCAACGCCGCGAGATTTCACGGAACTGGGGAGAGGTTCTCTGATGTGGAGCGACGTTAGCGCCGCCAGCCTGTTGCTGCTGGCGTTGTTTCTCCTGCTCTCAGCCTTCTTCTCCGGCTCGGAGGCCGCGCTGCTCTCCGTCCAGCGTATACGCCTGCGGCATCTGGCGAACACCAGAACCGCCGGCGCCGCGCGGGTTCTGCGCATGGTGGAGCATCCGGAGCGCCTGCTCCCGCCCATCCTGCTGGGGAACAACCTCGTCAACACCGGCGCGGCGGCTATCTCGACCTCCATCGCGCTGCTGATCATCACGGACGAGAACATCGCAGTCGCGGTCGCCACCGGCGTCGTAACCGTGCTGCTGCTCGTCGTCGGCGAAACCATCCCCAAGACGCTGGCCGCCCGCCACCCGGAGCGTTTCTCCATCATCGTCGCGCCCATCGTGCAGGGGCTCAGCTGGGTGCTCAGGCCCATTTCGTTCCTTCTCCAGAGCATCAGCATGGCCATCGCCAAACCATTCGGAGGGCATGTCTCCCGCCTGGAGGTAACGGAGGAAGAGATCAAGACCCTCATCCAGGTCGGACGCGAGTGGGGCGCAGTGGAGCAGGGCGAAGCAGATATGATGCGCCGTGTCCTCGAATTCGGCGACAGGCGCGTCAGCGAGCTTATGACCCCCCGGCCTGAGATCGTGACCATCGACACCGACGCTTCCGTCCGTGATTTCCTCGTCCTCTACAGCGAGAACTACCACACGCGTTTCCCCGTGGTTCGAGGCAACATCGACGACGTGGTCGGAACGATCGGCGTGAAGGACGTGATGCGGCAGCTCGCGAACGGCGCACAGGCGGACTCGCCCGCTGCACAGGACGTGCGCCCCGTACGGTTCGTCCCTGAGACCAAGACCCTCGACTCCCTCTTCCTGGAGATGCGGTCACGCGGCGACCAACTGGTGATGATCGCGGATGAGTACGGCAGCGTGGCCGGGCTCGTGACCTTCAAGCGACTCGTCGAGGGCATCGTCGGCAGAGCGGAGAACGAAGAGGAGGAGGAAGGCAGAGACCAGACGGTGCTCCCCCTCGACGAGAACACCGTGGAGATAGACGGCAGCATCTCCATCATAGACGCCAACGAACGACTCTCCCTCGGTCTGCCCGGCGGTCAGTACGAGACGGTGGCCGGTTTCCTCCTCGAGCGGCTCGGACGGGTCCCTGAACCCGGTGCGATTGCGGCGTTCGGGAACCTTCTCTTCGCCGTCGTCGAGATGCGAGGCGTGCGCATCGTCCGCGTACGCATCAGCCGCTCCTTAACGGGCTGATCGTACCGCTCATGGCAACCCACGCGCCCCCGCCGTCCAGCCCCGCGACGCGACGCCTCGGCATGACCATGAGGCGTGCCCTCGCTCGACAGCGCGAGCATTTGAGCAGCGGCCCGCTCATCCTTGCCGTATCCGGCGGAGCGGACTCGCTCGCCATGCTGCTGGCCTCCCGCGAGACCGGCCTCGCGCTCCGTCAGCGGATCATCGCCGCTCACTTCTCGCACGGACTGCGCCCTACCGCCGACGTACGGGAGCGATCCTCCGTGCGTCGAACAGCCGAGGCGTTGGGCGTGCGGTTCATCGCCGGAGGTGAACAGTCCAGGGCAACCGAAGCCGGAGCGAGAGAGGCGCGCTACCGCTTCCTCGCCGCTGCCGCCGCCGAACACGCCGCTGCAGCAGTGCTCACCGCTCACACGCAGGACGATCAGGCCGAGACGACCCTCCTGCGCCTCACGCGCGGAGCCGGACTGCGCGGCGCGGGCGCGATCCGCGAGCTGTCCATCAGGAGCGTGGAGGGCCAGCCGCTTACGCTCCTGCGTCCGCTCTTGAGCGTCAGCCGAGCGGACACGGAGGCCGTCTGCGCGGAGGCGGGGCTGCGTCCCGCGCACGATGCGTCGAATCGCTCGCTGCGGTACGCGCGGAACCGGGTGCGCCTGCGTGTGCTCCGAGAGTTAGCCGTGGTGAATCCGGACGTGCGCGCCGCGTTCGCCGCATTCGCCCGCACCGCCGCTGAGGACAACGACCTGCTGGAGCAGATGGCCGCGGACGCCGTGAGCTCCTGCGAGGAGCGTTCTCCCACGTCCGTCTCGTGGCCCAAGAGCGCTCTGCGAGCGCTGCCTCGCCCCCTGCTCGCGCGCGTCCTGGAGCGGGCGTGGCGAGAGATGCGCGGCGGTGGGGCCACGCTGGGGCAGCGCAAAATCGAGCAGGCGATGCACGTCGTGGCGCGAGGCGGACACGTGGCTCTCGGCGATGGAGGAAATCTCGACGTTGGGCCGGAGCCTCTCGCCCGCATGAGCCTCAGCGAAGACGATTGACGATACGCGGCAGGTTCCCCAGGCCGATGCGCAAGCCCCGCTGACGGCGAACGCCCTCTTCCGGTGCCGTGACAGGCCTCCCTGCGCCCGCATCCGCCTTTGGCGCGCTCCGCTGCCGACGCCATCGACGCCCGTGGGCCTTCGCCCGACGGCGACGCTCCTCGGCCATACGCCTTCTGCCGACGCTCGCTGCGCTGCGCGCGCCTCCAGCGCGCCGTCCCCAGCGCTTGCCGAACCTGCGCTCGCGCAATGCCCGCCGTCGTACTCGGGCAGCTGGCCTGTCGTCCGCCGCCGCATCGTCGGATGGCTCGTCGTGGGTATACGACTCGTGCGTATGCAGCTCCGGCGCAGGACGCGCGACCGATGCCGCCATCAGTTCGTAGATGCGGTACGCCGCGCCGTAAGCGTCCCTGCGGGCAGCAGCAGTGCCCAGCCGTTGCGTCATCATGTGCCCCGACGAATAGAGTCGTAACTCGCCCTCATCGTCCGGGAACGCCCAGCCCGCCAGCACGTAGACCGAAATGAGGATAGGCACCCCGCCAGCCACGACGGATAGCAGCGGGAAGTTCAACGCCAGCCAAGTCGCTCCGCCGATCATAACGCCCACTAGCAGCAGCCCCACGCCCTGGATCAGACGCTCAGGCGAACGCGCGACGTCGAAGATCTCGACGCTGGAGATGTTGGCCAGTGGAAGGAGCGTCGTCGTGCGCGAGCCCTGCGACACACCAACCTTCACCGCGCGATGGTTCGTAACGATGAGCGAGTCAGCGTGAGCCCTGGGCGATGCCAGCGCGCCGGCTTTGGCGTCCAGCACCACCTCCGCGCGCTCTCCGGGCAGCCACGTTCCGGGGAGAACGCCGCCCAGATCGGCTTCCTGCACAGAGCCAGCTTGTCCCACCGGAAGACCGGCTTGTTCCGCTGAAGAGGGGGATGAAGAGGAGGATCGCATGCGACGGCTCAAGCATAAGAGTGGCGCTCCGCACGGTCAACGCCGCGCGGGATCAGCGCCGGAAGGCTATGCGCCGGAACACCTCAGCGTACCGGTAGGTCATGCCGTGCTCCGCCGCCCTGCTCGACGCGTCCTCCGCCCGGCGCTTCACGAACTGCTCGATACGCGTCATGTCCGACGAGAGCTGGCTCACGTGCGCCGCCAGCGCCTTCATCTTCACGTCTATCGTGCTCTCGATGTCCACCACCACGTTCGGGCTCTCGGAGCCCCACAACAGCGCAGCGCCCGTCTTGTGCGTCTCCAGACCGGCAACGATTTGCTCGCCGTAGTGCAGAAGGTCTCGCGCGTACGGAAAGCAGGCGTCCAGCGTCGCCTGACCGGAGACGCGGTGATCCCGGTGCGTGTGCGACGACACTCGCATGGGGTCCATCGCCAGCACGACGTCCGGCTTCCACCGGCGTATCTGCTCGACGATCTGGCCTCGGAACTCCCGCGTATCCTCCAGTTCCCCGTCGCCGTAGCGGAGGAATACCACCTCGTCCGCGCCTACCGCTTCCACCGCCGCCCGCTGCTCCGCCTCGCGTATCACCGCGAGCCGCTCGCTCGTCATCTCAGGGTCGGACGTTCCCTTATCGCCATTGGTGCAAACGACGTACAACACGTGGCTGCCTTCACGCACCCACTTCGCAACCGAGCCCGCCGCCCCTGATTCCCCATCGTCAGGATGAGGAATCACGAGCATCGCGCGCCCCGGGGTATCTATCGTCTCCATGCGCCTCCGTAAGCCTGATGCACGCCCTCACCGAGGGCCTGCTGATTTGTAAGTCCGATTCCGAGGGTCTGGTAAGATGATAGCCGTTCCGGCCCTCTTCCCGCTCACCTATGCCCAACGCGCTCACCATACGCTCCTACACCCAGGACGACCTCGCGACGCTCGCGACGCTGCAGTGCGGACGCCCGCCGTCTCCCGACGAGGTCGCGGACACCGAGCGCACGCTCGCGCAGACGAACCTCGCGCCGGAGCGTGATGGCGCCCTCGCTTTCGACGGCGCAACCCCCGTGGGCTACGCCTACCTCACCCACGAGCCGTCCATCGCGCGAGGCGTCCTCGACTACGGCGTCGCGCCGGAGCACAGCGACGCTCACGTCGAGGGCGCGCTCATCGCCGAGGCCGCAGCCCGCGCCCGCTCAGCCGGGCTCGCCATCGTCCACATCGACGTTCCGGAGAGCAACGAGGCACGGCGCTCTCTCCTGGCTCAGCTCGGCTGGACGCACGTCCGCACGCACCTCCACCTCCGCCGCGACAATACACCTCCCGCCGACGTGCCTCTCCCCGAGGGCCTGACCACACGCCCCGCGCGTCGAGAGGACGCCCCGGCCATCGCCCGCATCCAGAACGCAGCCTTCACCGGCAGTTGGGGCTACGCGCCGAACACCGCCGAGGAGGTCGAGTACCGCGTGTTCGATCTGCCGAGCCTGCGCCCGGACCCCGTCGTCATCCTCGAAGAGCGCGGCGAACCCATCGCCTACTGCTGGAACCATCGCGAGAGCGAGGACGCGCCCGGCATCGTCGGCATGGTGGGCGTGCTCCCTGAGCGGCAGAGCGGCGGCCTGGGCCGCATCGTAACCCGCGCGGGTATCGCGCAACTCATCGAGCTCGGCGCGCCACGCCTCGAGATCACCGTAGACAGCGAAAACCCTCCCGCGATACGGGTCTACGAAAGCCTCGGCTTCACCCTCGACTGGCACTCCCTCTGGTACCAGCTCGCGACTGCGTAACGTACCGCAATCGCAGCGCCGCCCCTCCGCCGCTACGCAGGACGAAACGCCGTCTGCAGCGTTGGCAGATCGAAACCCTGGGGCTGCTCGCCGACTGCGTAGTCGTACAGCGCGGCCTTGAAGATGCCCTCCGTAGCCTGCACCGCCGCAATCGCCACCCCGCCGAGCGCTACGCCCAGGATGACCCCAGCAGGTACATTCACCAGCCCCACCACAACGCCCGGAATCACCGCGACGACCAGCGCAACCACGTAGAACAGCATGAAACCGAACGACGCTGTGATCTGACGCCCCCACGTTTCCCGGACGATGCTCACCGAACGTTTGATGCCGGCAATCGGGCCAAGGTTCTCCGTGACCATCACCGGCACGACGAAGAACGTGAGGAATTCCCACACTCCGCCTAGCAGCCGCGTCACCAGCCCCGCGAGTGGGATGCGCCTCTCCATCGACCTGATCGCCATCAGTATGAGCGTCACCGCCGCCGAGACGAGCGCCCACAGGATGATGTGGTGTACATGCTTCATCGCATGCGCCATGCCGGAGCTTACGTCCGGATCCCCGCCCCGCAGCCGTTCGAGCGCCGCCGAGATGAGCGCAGCGTTGAAGAACGTGATGATGATGTACGCCAGCACGATGAACACCACGTAGGCTACGCCCTGGGCCGTATCGCCACCCAACGACAGTTGGATGCCGCCAAAGGCGACTATCAGCAGCAGCAGGCCGATCGCGGAGAACACCGGGAAGAAGATGAGCTCACGATCCATCATCAGCACTTCCCAACTCATCTTCATCAATCCAAAGGTATGTCCTATCGTCCTGAACATCGAGAAGCCCCCTTGCATACCTGTAGCAGCCCGACGAGTGCCGGTACCCGCGAGTATACACAGCGGCCCAGAAGACGTGCGGCGCGCCGTCCGGTGCCCTGCGCTGCTAGAATCTGACCATAGGATCGGAGGGCATACGTCATGACACAGCGAGCACGTCAGCCTATCGAGCGGAACCTCGCGATGGAGTTGGTGCGAGTAACCGAGGCCGCAGCCATGTCCGCGGCGCGCTATATGGGCTTCGGGGACAAGGAGCTGGTCGACCAGGCCGCCGTGGACGCGATGCGCCACACGCTGGACGGCATCAGCATGGACGGCATCGTCGTCATCGGCGAGGGCGAGAAGGACGAAGCGCCCATGCTCTACATCGGAGAGCATATCGGCGACGGCTCCGAGCCCCTGGTGGACATCGCCGTAGACCCCATAGACGGCACGACGCTCCTCTCGAAGGGCTTGGCCGGCGCGTTGGCCACGATAGCCATGTCGGAGCGGGGAACGATGAACGTGCCCGAGGGCATCTTCTACATGGACAAAATCTCCGTCGGGCCCGGCGCCTCGGATGCGATCGACATCGACGCCAGCGTCGAGACCAACCTCACGAACATCGCGAAAGCCCTCGGGCTCAAGACGGAGGAGGTAACGGTCGTAGTGCTCGACCGTCCCCGGCACGAGAACCTCCTGGCGGAGATACGCGCAACCGGCGCGCGGGTGAAGCTGATACCGGACGGCGATATCGCAGCAGCGATACAGGCCTCGATACCGGGCGGCGGCGTACAGGCTGCAATGGGTATCGGTGGCTCTCCGGAGGGCGTACTGGCGGCAGCAGCGGTGCGCTGCATAGGCGGAGCGATCCAGTGCAAAGCGTGGCCCCGCAACGACGAGGAGCGTCAGACCGCCATCGCCAAGGGCATCGATCTCGAACACGTCTACGACACGGAAGAACTCGTTGGCGGAGAGGATGTCTTCTTCGCCGCCACCGGTGCAAGCAGCGGTGAGCTGCTGAAGGGAGTCCACTTCTTTGCCGGAGGCGCGACGACGCAGTCGCTGGTGATGCGCTCGCGCTCAGGGACGGTGCGCTGGGTCGATTCCATCCACAACTTCGAGCGGCTCGACAAGATCCGCTACGAGTCCTAGCCCCGGCGTGGCGTCGCTCGGCACCCCCCTCGCTCCCTCGGCAACGCGGCTGCTGCTGCTCGGCTCCGGGGAGCTCGGCAAGGAAGTGGCCATCGAGGCGCAGCGCCTGGGCGTCGAGGTCATCGCCGTCGACCGCTACCCGAACGCCCCCGCGATGCAGACGGCGCACCGCAGCCACGTCATCTCAATGCTGGACGGCGCCGCGCTCCGCGAACTGGTCGAACGCGAGCGTCCGCACCTCATCGTCCCGGAGGTCGAGGCTATCGCGACCGCCACGCTGGTCGAGCTGGAGCGCGAGGGCTGGCGCGTGATTCCAACCGCCCGCGCAACGCAACTCACGATGGACAGGGAGGGCATCCGCCGTCTCGCAGCGGAGGAGTTGGGCCTGCGCACCTCGCCGTACCGATTCGCGAGCAACCAGTCCGAGTTTCGGGAGGCCGTGGTGCACATAGGCTTTCCGGCAGTCGTGAAGCCCGCCATGAGCTCATCGGGCCACGGCCAGAGCGTCGTGCGAACCATGAGCGACGCCGATGACGCCTGGCAGCACGCCCTCCGGAACGCTCGCGGCGACAGCGCCCGCGTCATCGTCGAGGGGTTCGTCACATTCGACTACGAGATCACGCTCCTGACGGTGCGCCACGCGGGCGGTACCTCCTTCTGTGAACCGATAGGCCATCTACAGATCGGCGGCGACTATCGCGAGTCGTGGCAGCCGCAACCGATGACGGACGCAGCGCTCGCAGAGGCGCAACATATCGCGGAGGCGGTAACCGGAGCGCTCGGCGGCGCGGGCCTCTTCGGCGTCGAGCTGTTCGTGAAGGGCGACGAAGTCTACTTCAGCGAGGTCTCGCCGCGTCCGCACGATACGGGGATGGTGACGCTCATCTCGCAGGACCTGTCGGAGTTCGCGCTGCACGTGCGGGCGATCCTCGGCCTGCCGGTTCCCGCGATCGCGCAACGAGGCCCCGCAGCATCATGCGCGCTGCTCGTCGACGGCACGTCGGCTAACGTCGTCTACGAAGGCCTGGCCGAAGCACTGGCAGAGCCGGGAACCGACCTGCGCCTGTTCGGCAAGCCGGAAGTAACCGCCCACCGCCGCATGGGTGTCGCTCTCGCCACCGGCCCCACCATCGAAGAAGCACGAGCAAAGGCCCGCCGCGCCGCAAGCGCAGTGCGCCCCGTGCTGTAGGGAACAATCTTTGAGGAGATTATCTAATGAGAATTGAAAAGGTTTGTCCTATATGGGGGACTGAAGCAGAAGTTAGCGATGTTCTCACTTACCTATCTACTATGGTAAGGGCATATCAAGTAGATTCCGAACGCACGGGAGGGTGCTACGTAATTACGGAGCCCGCAATAGAAACGATTGATTATCACTACAGTGCCAATGACAAGGCGAAACTCACCACATGGATTGTTGACCAACGGCTACAGGGCAATGCTACACCGACAGTTACCAGGGACACACTCATATATGCGAGCAGTAGGCCATCTCTGTCAGTTCCAAATCGCGCCGAGAGGCTGCTCCGATTTATCGCTAACCAAATCAAAACAACAGGCGAATTTGTCGCCTTTGCAAAAAACTACTCTTGCTGCATATGCATGGTCTGAATCGATCAATTGGGAGGAGGTCATCTACTTCTTTGATTACTTGCATGAGACAGGCTGGATAAAGGGCTAGGCATATATCGGTGGTAATTCCCATTATACCCTTACAGTAGACGGCTACAGCCGAATCACAGACCGGGCAACTAACAGTGCTTCTTCACAGGCGTTCGTTGCTATGTGGTTCGACTCTTTGATGGATGATGCCTATGAGAATGGTATCAAACTAGCCATCGAAGCCTGCGGATATAGATGTATGAGAATTGACAAGAAGGACGGCGTAGACAAAATCGATGATGCAACCATTGCAGAAATTCGCCAGTCTCGTTTTTTAATAGCTGACTTCACACAGGAAGGAGACAAAGCAAGAGGCGGCGTTTATTTTGAAACTGGTTTCGCACTGGGCCTTGGGCTTAGAGTGGTGTACTCCTGCCGTGAAGACGTATTCGACAATCTCCATTTCGATACTCGACAATATTTCCACGTCCCGTGGAATACGCCAGAGGAACTACAGGCAGGTCTGAAAAAGCAGATTCTTGCCAGAGTTGGTCAAGGTCCGCTTCCCGTTAAGGCATAGGACCTCCGCCCAGTGCTGTAGGGGGACGGGTCCGCGAACCCGCCCCCACGCCCACGCTACCCGACCACTATCGTGCGCAGCAGGTCTGCCAGCCACCAGATGAGCGACGTCAGTCCTGCGCTTCCGCTGATGACCATGATGTCCCTGCGTTGTAGGTAGCGCCCGCCTCCGTCGCCGTCGCGCCCTCTCGGCGGCGCGTCCAGCAGGAAGCGCTCGATGCCCCGCAGCCGCGCGTCTATCGCGTCCAGCTTCGCCGTCCACACGAGCTCCGTGAGGTCGTGTTCCTTCACATGCGCCTCCTGCGACGCTTCGAGCGACGCGAGCCGCTCCCGTTGCGTATGCACCATCATCTCAACCTCCTCCCAGCCGGTACGGCTCCAGCAGGAGCCGTACGTCCGTATCGAGATCGGAATCGACGTAGAACGGCTCGAACGCAGGCGCGCGCGTCCACAGCCGCGCGGTGTTGATGAGCGTTGCCCGCTCCACCGGCGACGGCCACCGCACGAGCGATACCCCGATGCGGGACGCGTGGTTCGTTGCCTGCGTGCCGTTCAGTCCTCGCGTCACGCTCAGCGAGCTCGAAGCGATGCCGGTAACCAGCATCCGCTCGTCGCTCACCGCTATCGTCTGCCCCACCGCGAAGTCCCGGCCATCGTCGACGCTCAACGTCGTCGCCGAATCGCTCAGCGTACTGCGCACCGTCGAACCCGACGGCTCCAGGTACTCCCGGTAGCCCCAGACGCCCGTTACCTGATAGCGCGCCTGCCCGCGCTCGAAACGCGGTTTGAGGCCGTTCCCCCGGGCGCGCACCGCGTGGTGTGGCCCGCCCCAGTGGGAGCGTGAAGCCGCGTTCAGCGGCAGCAGGTCGTAGTCGGACGCTCCCCACTCCGTCTCGTACACGCCGTCCTCGTCGTCGTCCGACCGCAGGGAGTGCACCGCTATCACGTCCGGCAGGTTCAGCGTTGCGTCGCCCGGGCCGTCGAAGCGCCGGGGGGCCGTCAGCGCGTAGAAATGCCGATTGCAATAGCGGTCCACCGCCTCGGACACAGCGAGCAGCAGGCGGAACAGCGCGGCGTCCGCGCCCAAGCCTGCCGCGGGGTCGTCCAGCAGCGATGCGTCCTTCAGTCTCGTCAGGTCGCCATACAGCGATCGGTATGCTTCTTCAGCCATGGTCTATCGTTCCTCCGTGTACTCGACGATGAACTTGTGCAGCGTGGTGGGCTGCTCCGTCCATCTGATGCTGAGCGCTTCGTTCTTCTCTCCCACCGGGCCCGCGCCACGACCCCACGTCCGGGTCGACCCCTCCCCGCTGTCCGGCACACGCACGTAGCCGATAGCCTTCGTGGGGAACGCCGCGATGTTCGCCCCCGCGCCGAAGTAGACCTCGCAGAAGTGGACATCGTCCGGCGAAGTCTGATGGATCGACATCCTGATGAGCCGCAGCCGCCTGCCAGCGCGCGGGCTGACGAGCGTCTGCCGGTCGGTTGACCGCTGAGAATCGCTGAAGAACAACGATTTCGTATCCGACAGGTCCACCAGGTAGCCAGGCGTATACCGCCGTTGGCCGTCCTGCCGCGCCGACCTTGAACGTACGTCGGGCGCGTAATCGCTGCGCCGTCTATCGTCGATTGCCATCCTGAACCTCCACCTCGTTTCGGGATTTAACGCAAAAGCCCCCGGCCTCTCGACCGGGGGCTCTGTCCCCTCGCGCTACGTAACGAGGTCAGCGTACTCCGTCGGAGCGCGATGGCGTAAGTGGCATCTGTCGCCATTTACGCGCCAACGCGCAAGGAGCGCACGACGCACCCGCAGCGTCGAGGTGGTACGATATGCTTACCCGCTGAGGCGGAGACCAGGTAACGGAGTCTCCGGCGGTCAGCGAGCCGGCGTAGATGCGAGACCGGCGCGTCGGCCCGTCCCTTTCAGGGGCGGGTTTTTTGTTGACGCATGGCACAGGAGGAGGGCCCGATGGCCGAGGTGGTGCTGTACGACACAACGCTGCGAGATGGCGCGCAGATGGAAGGCATAAGCCTGTCCGTGCAGGACAAGCTGCGCATCGCCGAGCGGCTGGATCAGCTCGGCGTACACTTCATCGAGGGCGGCTGGCCGGGGTCGAATCCGAAAGACGAGGAGTTCTTCGAGCAGGCTAAGGATCTGAAGCTGGCGAACGCCCAGCTCACCGCGTTCGGCAGCACGCGCCGCACCAACGCCGCCGTCGAAGAGGACGCGAACATCAAGGCGCTGCTCGATAGCGGCGCGGGGGTCATCACGCTCGTCGGCAAGGCATCCGAGATGCAGGTCTCGGACGTGCTGGAAGTGCCCCTGGAAGAGAACCTCGCCATGATCCGCGACTCCATCGCGTACCTGCGGACGCAGGGTCGGCGCGTCTTCTTCGATGCCGAGCACTTCTTCGACGGCTACACGGCGAACCCTGAGTACTCGCTCCAGTGCATACGCGCCGCAGCCGAAGCCGGCGCGGAGTGCGTCGTGCTCTGCGATACCAATGGCGGCACGCTGCCCGTGGACGTCTTCAACATTGTCAACTCCGTCAGCACGTCGGTCGCTTGCGGCATCGGCATCCACTGCCATAACGACTCCGACGTGGCCGTCGCCAACACGATCGCAGCGGTGCAGGCCGGCGCGACGCAGGTGCAGGGCACCATCAACGGCTACGGCGAGCGCTGCGGCAACGCCAACCTGCTTTCCGTCATAGCCAACCTCAAGCTCAAGCTGGGGATGGACGTGGTCAACGACGAGCAGCTTGGCCGCCTCACCGAGATGCACCGCTTCGCCGCAGAGTTGGCGAACATGCCCAGAAGCCGCTATCAGCCTTACGTGGGAGAGAGCGCGTTCACGCACAAGGGAGGGCTGCACGTATCCGCCGTCGCCAAGTTCGAGGATAGCTACCAGCACGTCAAACCGGAGATGGTGGGCAACGCCAAGCGCGTCGTCGTCTCCGAGCTGGCCGGCAGAAGCAACATCGCCGTCAAGCTACAGGAGGCTGGACTGACGGCGGATGTGTCGAAAGAACAGCTGGGCGATCTGCTCCGTCTCGTGAAGGAACGCGAGAGCCAGGGCTTCCAGTACGAGGGCGCGGAGGCATCCTTCCGGCTGCTCGTGGAGCGCGCCAAGCCCGGCTACCGGCCTCCGTTCGACCTCGTCGACTTCATGGTTGTGATGGAGAAGCGGCGGAGGCAGGGCCAGCGCAGCGGCGACGATTCGCTCTCAGAGGCGATGGTCAAGCTCTCCGTCAATGGGGAGACTCGCCACACCGTGGCCGAGGGCAACGGCCCGGTGAACGCGCTCGACCAGGCGATGCGCAAGGCACTGCTTGACTTCTACCCCCACCTGCAGCGCGTCGAACTGACCGACTACAAGGTGCGCGTGGTGCCCCAGAAGCTCAGCGGAACGGGCGCGGTCGTGCGCGTGCTGGTCGAGTCCACCGACGGCGAACACACGTGGGCGACCGTCGGCGCGTCGACGAACATCATCGAGGCGTCATGGCAGGCGCTCGCCGACAGCCTGGAGTACGCTCTCATCGAGCAGTAGCATCTCACCATGGCAACCGACATCTTCCACATGGACGCCAACGGCGTTCGGATCTCGATAGACCGCGCGGGGTTCGGTGAGCACGTCTACGCGACGCGCAACATCACCGGCGTCGAATCCATCCAGGACAGCGGCAGGCGATGGCCCGGCAAGATGATGACCGTTCTCGGTCTGGGGCTCGCGGTCGTGGGTTTCGTGATGGACAGCACCATCGTGATGATGATGGGCGGCGCGTCGGTGCTCTCCGGCTCGCTGAACCTCTCCCGCAAGCGGCCCAAATTCGGGATACGCATCACCACGCAGCGCGGCCCCGTGTACGTTCTCGCGTCGCAGGACAAGCGCTACGTCGAGGTCGTCGCCACGGCGTTGCGCCACGCCATCTCCGCAGCGCGGCGCACCACGGAGCAACGCCACGAACCGCTCGCGCTCGACGAATCCCCTTCGCAACAGGAACCGGCGGAGGCTGAGCCCCACGCCAGCCACGAACCCATCGCCCCGCGTCCCAGACGACGCCCCTCAGGCCGCCCCACCCCTCCCCGCCGCCGACGGCGCTAGCCCGATTCTCGGCAGGCGAGGCCGCCTGCCAGGTGAGGCTCCCCTGATTCACCGAATTCGTTCGTTACCGACATCCAGGGTATGAATAAATCCGCGCGGCGTATTACAATCCCCCCCATGAGCACTGATAACGCCAGCACACTCGCAATATTCATCAGGAACTGGCTCACCGAGCGCTCCCTCTCGCAGCTCTCTCTTGCCAAGAGAGCGGGCATCCCGCACGCCACGTTGAGCGTACTCTTCAATCACGCGCATATCCCCCAGCCCACGACGCTCCGCAAGCTCGCGGACGCCATGGGAGCGCCGGTCGGCAAGCTCCTCGTCCTCGCGGGCTACCTGAGCGAAGAGGAGTACGTCACCCCCATCAAGGAGAGCGACCTCGCGCGTCTGTACGAGGTGGGTGACTTGGACATGGGTGAGTGGGAGCAGGTGCGCGAGTTCGCCCGTTACGTCCGCAGCAAGCGCAGCTAAGCCGGATCTGCCACACGCCATAGCGCCGCGATGGGCGTCCCGCCGGGCGCGGGTGCGCGTAGCGTTCAGGCGAGCTATGCAGGTTCGCCGCTCTGCGCGTTCGGTCTTCTGATGATTCGCCCCGCTTCCCAGGCGAACGCGATTACGATAAAGAACCCGACGATAGTAGTCAGGTTGAACAGAAGGACGAACCCTGCCAGGAATGCCACGAAGGCCAGCCCCGCCGCTACCAGCAGTCCCCTCTCGTCTTGTCTGCGTACGGCGCGCCACGCCATGACCCCTGACGCCAGCGACAACACTCCGACGGGTGACAACGCTGCGCCCGTGGTAAGACCGAACTCCCATGCCATGAACACGGGCGGGGCCACAACGAGATAGAGCGACGCGGCAACGGCAGCGGTTACCGATACGTAATGCCATCTGTGAACTATCGCCGCCACCGCTCCCGTAAAAGCGGCCGTAGCGCCGCCCAACTCGAAAGCGAAGACCGCCCAACGCGCATCCTCGGAAGAAGCAGTCAGCCATTGCCTCAGGATGATGCCCCACGCCAGCAGACCAACCGCTAGCAAGACGATCAGGATAGGCGGGTGCTGCACTCGTGAGCGAGACATAACGCCTCCCGACAGTCACTCAACGCCTACGCCGAGGCGTGAACACCGAGGCTCTCCCTCTCGGGTAGCCCTTCTCCTTACCATACGCCCCAATCCTGACATCTGCCCGTCGCGCGGTGGGGCGCTCTGCGCGCACAATGAACGCCGTCCGTTAACCCCAACACCCTGCGCACCCTTGCGCCAGGAGAACAGATGCGAGCGTTCGAACTAGGGCGGAGTCTCGCCAAACGTCATGCTATCGATGCGTCGAGCGACCTCACCCCCGCTCTCCGCAGCCTTAACTTGGAGGTCATACCCTGGCGGTTCGAGGGCCGCATCCGAGAGGTCATCTTCCAGAACGCCATCGGCATCGACGCTGGCCTGTCCGATGCGTGGCAGCGTTGGCTGACCGCCCACGCCATCGGCCACCATCTGCTGCATGCCGGCACGAGCCTCTACCTCGCCTCCTGGCAGTGGGTGAACCGCAACAAGGATGAGCGGCAGGCGGAAGAGTTCGCCGCGGGGCTGCTCGTGCCTCCCTCCGCTATAGCCAACGCCGGAGAGATTACGCTCGCGCATCGCTGCCACATCCCGCGCGAGAAGGCGCGGTGGATGCTAACGAACCTCAACGGACGCTAGTAGCCCGCGACATCGCGACAACTGCCACTTACGTCGTCGCTCCTCCAAGGTGTACGCTGCGAACGTATCGCTGGCGAGAGGGGACGAGCCCCCGGTCGAGAGGCCGGAGGCTCGTTTCGTTAAGCGCGGCGCAGCACAGAGACGACAGCAGTCTCATAACCGATAAGGAGGCGAACGATGCTGACGATATTGCGTGATGTGATGGATGAACTCGTGCCGGTGCGACGGGGGAACGTACCCCGCAGCGCAGCGCTCCGAACGCTGACGCCCGACAGAGGCGTCGGACCGGAGTGGCAGGCGGCGGCGTACGGCGAGTATTACGCTCGCAGCGCTGACGTGTACTCGGCAGTGAAGTTGCGCGCTGAGGCTGTTTCGCGCCCGTCGTTGCAGGTGCGGCAGACGGACGCGAACGGCGCATGGCGATGGGTCGGGCCGGAGCATCCCGTGCAACATCTGCTCGACACCGTCAACGGCTGGTGGAGCCGGAGCGACCTGCTCATCGCCACCGAAACGTACCTCTGCCTCTGGGGGTCGGCGTTCTGGTACCTTGGACGGTCGGACAAGTCGACCGGTACGCCGGACGAGATATGGGCGCTCCGTCCGGATCGCGTGCGCGTGGTGCGCGACCCCAAGCGGTACGTCGCGGGGTTCGTCTACGAGGAGAGCGGCCAGCAGACGGCGATGCTGCCTGAGGAGGTCGTCTGGTTCCGCTACTTCAACCCGCTGGAGGAGTTCGCCGGATTCGCGCCCCTGGCTGCCGCGCGGCTCACGGCGGACATGGGACTCGACGCCCTGCGTTTCAACCGTGAGTTCTTCCGCAACGGCGCGCAGCCGCAGGACCTCATCTTTCGAGCGCGAGGCCCTGTAACGGACGACCAGGTCGCGGAGTTCTATTCACGCCTGGAGACGCGCTACACCGGAGCCGCGAAAGCCCACCGTCCCATCGTCACCGGCGACGGCTGGGAGGTGGACCGCCTCGGCATCAACCATCGCGACATGGAGTGGCTCGCCGGGCTGCGATGGAGCCTCGAGGGCGTTGCGCGGGTCTACGGCGTGCCGCTGCCGCTGCTGGAAGACTTCAGCCACGCAACGCTGAATAACGTCCGCGAGGCGAGGCGCATGTTCTGGGAGAAGACGATCGTGCCGGAGCTGACGTTCATGGCGGGCGCGATCAACGAGAGCCTGCTGCCCCGTCTCGGCCCCACGGCGCGCGGCCTGTCAGTCGCGTTCGACCTCTCGACCATTGAGGCGCTCTCTGAAACCGAAACCGAGCGCACCAAGCGCCACGTAGCCCTGGTGCAAGCAGGCATCCTGACCAGAGAAGAGGCCCGCCAAGAACGCGGTCTCGCATGAGCGAGGTAAACAAGAGGATGGGAGCGTCAGTTCTCCCATCCTTTGCCCCATCGAGCTATGGGACGGCCTCGCCGGGCCAGATGCGCAACAGAACCGTCTCCTCGACCGGCGCGGGCATCACCGCACGGAGTATCGGGTCACGCGACGCCAACGCCCGCCGGATCGCCTCCTCGCGCTCTCCGGCAGGGGCTGAGCCGTCTGTACGCACCACGTCGACGCGCACCGAGCGTAACTGCCCGCGATAGAGGATCGTCACCCCGGCATTGCCATCGAGGTTCCGCCACCAGCCGCGGCGAGTGCTCGTCAGCGCTTCGAGTGCGCCGTCCGGGGCGCGGCGGTACGTCGCCGGAACCTCGTACCGCCTTCCCGTACGCCGCCCCTCGAAGCGGAACACGAGGACGTACCAACTCAGCAGCGGATGCAGCCGTGAGTGGAGCAGGCGCAGGTTCAGCGGATTGATGCGCGGAAACACCACAGGCACGACGTACTGTGTTACCCGTCGCGCCTGCGCCGCCCTCAGCGCGCGCATCAATCGAAAGCCACCGCCGAATCGAACGAGCCTGGCCATAGCCCGGCGAGCCTGCCGCCGCAACCCAGCCAACCCCAACCGCCCCGCGCTATCGCGCGGGGGCTGCCGGAACGTTCGCGCCCGTGCCGAAACGCTCGATCTCCTCGTCGGTGCCGTCCCAGGCCGCGATCGCGTCCACCGCGTCGCGCTCTTCCTGCGTCAGCGCCCATTCGCACGCGCGAGCGTTGCCCTCGACCTGCGCCTCCGTCATCGCGCCCGCTATAACCGAGCTGACCGACGGGTGCGCCAGAAGCCACGAGAACGCCAGGTCCAGCACCGAGTGCCCGTGCTCGTTGGCGAACGCGTCGAGCTGCCCAAGCACTGCTCGCGAACGCTCGTCGCCCTGCAGCTGACCCACCATCCGTCGAGCGCTCCCCGGCACGTCGACTCCGGTCGCGTACTTGCCCGTCAGCCATCCTCCCGCGAGCGGGAAGTACGGCAGGAAGCCGATGTTGTGCTCCGTGCAGTACGCCAGAAGCTCCAGCTCCACCTGCCGGTGCATGAGGCTGTAGTTGTTCTGCGCTGATACGAACGGCGCCCAACCACCCTCCTCCGCTGCCCGGTTCACGTCCGCGTGGCGCCAGCCGGAGTAGTTGCACTCGCCGACGTACCGAACCTTCCCCTGCGTCACGAGGTCGTTCAGCGGCTCCAAGTACTCCGCATGCGGCATGCCGTGCGGGATGAAATGGATCTGGTAGAGGTCGATCATGTCAGTCTGAAGCCTCGTAAGACTCTCTTCGACGTTCTTCATGATGCGGTCCCGGGGCGACTCCCCGGCGAGGTTCGTGAGGTTGAACTTCGTCCCGATGATCGCCTCGTCGCGCCTGCCCTTCAGCGCCTCCCCGATGTGGACCTCGCTCTCGCCGTTGCCGTAGATGTTCGCCGTATCGATGAAGTTGATGCCCAGGTCCAGACACTTGTCGACCACGCGCTTGCTGTCCGCGTGGTCGCTGATGCGGCTCGGATTGCCAAAGTTGTTCGTGCCCAAGCCGATGACGGAAACGCTGAGGTCGGTGTTGCCGAGCGTGCGGTACTGCATTGAATAGTCCTCCGGAGGGTTCGCTGAGCGCATCGAGCGATGCGCACGTCACCCCATGATAGTACCTCATGACGATAGTGCCATAGTAGGCGCGAACAGACGTGCCGGATACCGAACGGAGGAAGGCTACCCTGCGATCGAGGTAGCGCCGAGCTCGGTCAGGGTCTCGCGCCAGCCCTCCTCGGACTGGTGGCCGGAGCCTCGCTCAGCGAGCGTACCGTCTCCGGTGATGCCCACCCACGATGATTGGGCGCGTACGCTGTAATCGCGCGCCAGATCCGCCTGGCCTTCGCCGAATACCCACTCCATACCGCGCTCCGAGGCGTACGCGTCCAACGACGCAGCGCTGTCCGACCACGCAACAGCCACAATCTCGACATCGTCGCTGTACTCGTCGTAGATACCGTTGAGCGTCTGAAACTCAGCGCGACAGGTCGGTCACCACGTGGCGAAGAAGTAGAGGAGTACCGATCTACCGGCGGCGAGCGATTCCGCTGTGTTGACGGAGCCGTCCGCAAGCGTGAGGACGACCTCCGAGGCGCGGTTGCCGATGGCATCGCCTACCGGGATGTCGGTGCGCCATCCGGTCGCAGAAGAGGCCTCGGGCGTCGGGGTGGGCGTAGGCTCCACCACCTGTGGCGTCGCAGTGGGAGCGGGAGGCGGCGAGGTGGGTGTAGCTGTCGGCGTCTCCCCGCCCCCGCAGGCGGCGAGCGCCAGCGCAAAGAGCGCGACCGCTCCGGCGCGCAGGAGGGCAGAGCGAACAGCAACAGTAAGCATCGCCCCGCGATGATACCGCAATGCTTTCGTGCCGGTCGAAACGTGCAGCGGGAGTCCAGTCCCTACCCTGCGGTCGAGACGTCCCTCAACGCATCGAGAACGCTCGTCCCTGAGAGCGAGCCGTAACCAGCTCCCTTATCCACGATGGCCCCGTCTCCCCCGATGCCTACCCATCCGCCTTGCCGGTTTATGTTGTACTGACGCACGATGTCCGATGGCCCGCTGCCGTACGCCCAATTCCAACCGTTACGACTCGCGTAGCCGCTCAATGCACTGACTGACGAGGCGTCGAACGCCACCATCACGATCTCGACCTTGTCGCTGTAGTTCCCGTAGATACCGTTGAGAGTCCGAGCCTCGGACCGACAGTGCGGTCACCACGTAGCGAAGAAATAGAGGAGGACTGACTTGCCAGCGGCGATCGATTCGAGGGAGCGGCCCGAAACGTCGATATTCAACGCGCGGTTGCCGACGCGGCTACCGACCTCGATGTCGGTGCGCCAGCCGGCCACGGGCGGCGGCGGCGTAGGAGTCGACGTTGGAGCCGTCGTGGGAGTCGGGGTGAAGGTGGGCGCTAACGTGGGTACCGGCGTGGGCGTGAACGTGGGCGCTTGTGTAGGCGCGGCCGTTGGCGCTTGCGTAGGTGGGGTCGTGGGCGCTGCCGTGGGCGTAGACGTTGGCGCCTGTGTAGGTGCGGTCGTGGGCGCGACCGTGGGCTGCGCCGGGCTGCCGGTGTCCGGCGTCGGGGCAGGCGTGTGGGTCGGTTGCGCCACAGCGGGGATGCGCGGGGCCAGCGGGGTGGGCGTAGGCGTGGGCTGCGCCACGTCAGGTGCGGGCCCGGACGCAGGACCTTGCGGCCCAGTGGGAGAGGAATCACAGGCCGCGAGCGTCAGCGCCATCGGCACGAGGAGTGCGGCGACGATGGCACGCCGGAGCGTGAGGCGTCGTGCGCCGATGTGAGGCATCGTGGTCATCATCGTCCCCTGATGCTAATCCATGCCTACGACTCAGTCGAGACGATATCGCGGAAGCCGATGAGCTGAGCCGTAACGATGAGGCGATGGTCGTACTTCAGCCGGGGGTAGCACGTAACGAGCGATATCTGCGCGCCCTCCGCAACGTCGAGCGTGAGTTCGCTCTCGTGCAGGAGGCGGACGCCGCTGGCCAGATAGAGGTACTCGCGCTCGCCGGAGCCCAGTATGACGTGCACCTCCTCGCCGTCGCGCAGCAGATCGGGCACGTGGGTAAGGCGCGAGAAGACGTTGCCCTCGCCCTGGATGGGGCTTTCGAGGTGCCCGAAGTACCAACCGTTGCCCTCCGACCCAGGGTTCGGGGTCGTGGGGATGTGACCGACGGTGAACTTCGGCGTCTCGTACGCGGTGCTCGTTTCGAGGTTGATGATGCTCAGCTCTACGACCTCCGCGTCCACGGTGAGCTGGGGAATCACGATGCGGTCTGCGCGGCCAACGACGCCGGATATCAGCGGCTGCCCGCGATTGCTGATCGGCGTGAAGCCCGCGAGGTCAGGCTGCGCGAGCGAGATTGCGCCTCGCGGGTCTGCCCACTGCCGCGCGGGAAGAAGCGAGCCGGGGTAGAGGTACTGTGCGCCGACGGACGGCTGTTCGTGCGTCTCGCTCGGGGGCAGCACGATCGTCTCGATGTTCGGCTCTGCGGTCGCGTTCAGGCTGTCCAGATTGCGCGACGCAAAGAATCCGTAGGCGTAGTAGCTCCCCGCGGCTGCGAGCAACAGCCCGCCGATGATCAGAAAGACAACGCCGAGCACGAGGCCACGGCGGGAACGCCGCGCTCGCGTTGAGGTGGTGGTGGCTGCCATGGCGCGTAGCTTACGAGAGCGAACAGGTCAGGGCCCCGGGGGGAGCGGAGCCTGCGCCCCTTATCGAACCCGGCTCGTGTTCGCAGCGTCCGTGATGGGCTCGTTGATGAGAACATCGCCGTTGCGAATCTTGATGTTGAAGCCACAGTCCGGGTTCGTGCAGACCCACGCCTTGTAGTGGATGGGAGCGCCCTGGCTGCCGAAATCGGACAGCGGGACGAGTTCACCCTCATCGCAAGCCTGACACCTGGGAAATGCGTCCATTACACATCCTCCTGCCTCCGGTCCGCCGCCGGTACGCAGCGATGATAATAACGCATTCCACCCTGTGCCGTCTGCCAGCGCGCCTCTCCGGTAACTGCTCAGAGTTGATGAGGCCACCTTTCTCCGCCGCTGCGCGGGAACGGCGGGGGGGGGGTGAGCACTGGCCCTAATTGGCCCTGTTTGGCCCTGTTTACTCCTAGCCGCGAGGCTGAAAATGAGGCCGGTGTGGCCTCGTTTGGCACTCCGCCCACTCGTACGCGGTGGGCCAGCCGGCCCTGGTGGTGGCCATGGTTGGCCTCGTAGGAGTGGGCAGGAGTGGCGAAACTTTTAATTCAGTTGCATTTGGTTGCATTTCGTTCCATTTCCCGCCGTAGACACCCTGGGGGCTCCACCCTCATCCTTGCCTGGATTCCAGCCTTCGCTGGAATGACGGAGACAGGGGACAGGGATGCGAGGTTCCCGCCTTCGCGGGAACGACGGGGCTTTTCGCGGGGATGAGGTATGCGGACAATGTAGCAATCAGCGGGGCTATGGCGTAAGCAACTGTGATAGCAGGTCAAGCGATTTGTGGGTCCCAGGTGGTCTCCTCACGCAGGATGGCATTCAGTATGGTCAGCATCTTGCGCATGCATGCGACGAGCGCCACCTTCCTCGGCTTACCCTGGTCCAGCAGCCGCTGGTAGAACGTGCGTATCACGGGGTTGTGCTGGACTGCCGAGAGCATAGGCATGTACAGCGCCCTCCGCACGTTTGCACGCCCGCCCCAGCAGAAGCGCTTCCCCTCGCGCTTCCCGCTGTCGCGGGCGTGCGGGGCGAGGCCTGCCAGCATCCCGACCGCTGCTCGGTTCAAGTGTCCCAGCTCCGGCATACTGCCGAGTAGCGCTGCCGCTAGGGTCTCACCCACGCCAGGAACGCTCCGCAGCCGCTCCCAACGCTCGCGCAGGGAGACATCCTGGGCGATGACCCTCCGCAGTTCCTGCTCCACCGCCGCGATCTCCCGCTTCAGGAAGGCGAGATGGCGCTTCGCGCTGGCCAGGCTTGCGCCGGAGAACAGCCGGGCTTGGTGTCGCACCCGCGTGTGGTCCCCCACCAGTTGATTGCGGCGGGTGGCAAGATCGCGCACGGTCTGCTCGGGGCGCGACGGCGCAGGCTTCGGCTGGATGCGGATGTCGTGGGCGAACTGGGCGATGACGGCCGCATCAATGCGGTCGGTCTTAGCCAGGACGCCGGTGGAGCGGGCATAGTAACGGACGTTGCGGGGGTTGAGGATGGCGAAGGGGAGTTGGGCGTGGGTGAGTGCGTGGGAGAGAGGGCGTTCGTAACCGCCGGAGGCTTCGAAGGCAATCAGGCGGGGCTGAGCATCGCGACAGTGCTCGACGAGGGAATGCAGGCCGGCGGGAGTGGTCTTGAAGCGCTGGGGTTGTCCGGTTGGGTGAGCCGCGAGATCGAGCCAATCCTGGGAAACGTCTATGCCGATGCAGAGGGATGAGTCCATACGCTATGCTCCTGACTGCCCTTCCGTGCCCTGCCTTGTGAATACGAGCTCACTAGCTCAGGCAACTGTTCGGGCTACCGGTAGGGCGGGTGGAATAGAGGCGGGGCGGTCATGCTTACGCACGGTCTCAGCGACCAAGGGGCAAACGGCCTACCCCGCCTCTCACCACCATACAAGGGGCAGTTGTCGTTGGTTTGGGGATGGCCGCCGCGGGGCGTTGGGGCAACGGATGGGCGAGAACGATGGGTGGCGTTGTACTGCGACACAGGCTCATGGACGGGCGTCCAGCGTCAAATGTACCATTACAGAAGAGCGCCTACATGACGGAGACGCCCCCATATGGAGCGTAACCCTCCGGAGTTGCTCAAGGGAGGAGATATGAACGAGCGTAAGGCAGCTCAAGTGGCGGCGCTGTTTCTTCTGAAGGCAGGCGGCGCGATGCCACACCTGAAGCTGATGAAGCTCCTCTACATCGCCGACCGCGAATCGTATAAGCGTCATGGCTTGCCCATGACCGGTGATGAGATGGTTTCGATGCCTAACGGCCTTGTGCTGTCTCGCACGCTCGACCTGATGAGGGAGAAAGTCGCGTCTGCGCCTGACGGTTGGTCAACCTATGTCCAGAAGCGCGGCGGCTACGAGGTTACGCTCGCGGAAGGGGTAACGGCGGAGAGTTCGTTCGACCTGTTCAGTAGGGCCAATCGCGAGGTGATCGACGACGTTTGGGAAGAGTACGGCGGTGTGGGCAAGTGGGAGTTGGCACGCCGCACCCACACCGAGGAGTTCCCCGAATGGGAAGACCCGCATGGTTCCTCCAAGCCTATCGACCTCTGCAAGCTCTTCGTAATCCTTGGTATGTCCGAGGAGGAAGCGCGTGCGCTCAAAGAGGAGAACGAGGAATTGGACGCGATCGACGCCTACTTTGACCAGTTGGGTTCAAGATAAGGCCCCGACTTGCTGACACTGGTTAGGGGATCGACCTTGCTCATGCAGACCCCCGGCCATAGAAGTAGGTCAAGGCACCTCTTCGTTGTACTGACTGATTTCGTATCGCTCCCAGGGCATACAGAGAACAGCGTCCTGTTGGTCAGTATCTCCACCGCTAGAAATGGTGACCTGAAATTCGACCCAACCTGCGTGCTGGAGGCAGGGGCGCACAGCTTTATCACCCGTCGCAGCTACGTGCTCTATGCACGGGCGCAGACACATCCCGTGGATGACCTTCTCCGAGCGGTGACGGAAAGTGAGGCTGAGTTGCTTGGGCAGATGGACCCAGAGATACTCAACCGCATCTGCCAGGGCGTGCAAGCATCGGCCAGAACGCTCGAAAGAATGGAGCGGTTCTACAGAGAAGCGATGAACCTGCACCAAGCGAACTGATCCCGCGTCGCCCGTCGCCGTCACCAGTTGAAGTACAACTCGATGAACCCGCCCTCGTGACGGCCATCATCATCGTCGTCCACGGGATCGCCATACGCAGGGTTGAGCCTGTTGTCGAGCGGCAGCGCGTCCTGCCAGCCATCCCACGGCAGCGACTGTATCCACTCGCGCACCTCTCCGCGCTCTGCGGGAGTGAGGCTTCGCCGACGGGTGAACTCGTCAAGCATCCGCAGCACCTAGCGTTGGGTGAAGGCCGCATAACCGGAGCCCGCGCCCCACATGTAGAAGTCAGATGCGCCTTCTACGGCGAGTTCCTTGGCGAACTCATAGGCGGCATCGTGGGGTCGATCCAGGATACGAAGCTCCATGATTCCGATGTCCAAGCCCATAGCGATAGCGCCTCCTCGGTAAAGTCGCGGGACCATACCGGACCCGGCGGGAGGACGGCAAGGTCCTATGGGCGGGGACTACTGGTGAGTGGGCCTACCAACGATCGTACTACTCCAGCCGCCAGCGGCTCGGTACGCTGCCCCGGTTCCTCGCGTAGTACATATCACCGGCGTCCACACGGCGGCATCGGCGGGGCTACTCCGCCTCACGGCTGTAACAACGTCCTTGGGAACTACAGCTTAGCGGTGGTAAGGGACTGCCCTTATTTGGGGGATGCGTAAGCTAGCGTCCGACAGGCTTCAAGAACTCACCTGTTCGCTGTGCAGCTCCCCCGACTCTCTACCGCCGCCCGTATACCGAAAATTGCGTGTCGAAATTGGTATTGATGACCAGTCTATTGCTGCCATCATGACCGACTCGGAAGACTCCAACCTTTCCGTTGTATCCAAAAAATAGCGCAACAATACTGCGTCCGGCTTCTACGACTGACGCTGAGGTTAAATCAGGCAACCCTAAGAGGCGGTCGGTTTTGAATCGGAAACTGACTTTTTCATTGTCACCGACCGGGTGATCTATGACTATTATCGTTGATAAGAGAGCTAGGAGAGTAGGAAAGTCAGTTACTATTGTTGATCTTAAGATTTGAGCGTTAATGTTCCAGAAAGTATGGGCTAGACGAGAGCGCATACCTTTTAGGCCTTGCCAAGCGTGCTCGTCCAACTCAATGAGCGCTGGATAGATTCTCTTGTTGATACCGTCCAGTTGTACAACTGATTCCTGAACGTTTTCGGTGTACTTTGCGAGAGCCCAGAATAAATCATTGGACTCGTTCATGTCGTCAGGCGACATGCGTTCTGCAAGGCTGATAGCCTTGGCCGCGTTGATTTGCATTCTTTCGAGCCACGTCTTAACCTCGATTATCTTCTCGGTAGTCATTCGATGTCGTGCAGTGACTTGAGTCTGTTTACCACTCTTCTGTTTCTTGTTTGGCTTTGCCATAAGTCATATCCCGGGGGTATAGAGAATCATCGGTACCTTGCCCGATGTATTTTACACCGCCGCATGCGAGATGGTTGACGCACAGATTTGCTGTAATGGACTGCAAGGGAATCATGGAGAGCTAAGGCCCTGCGTTTGTGAGGGGACTCTCCCCTGTGATCTCCTGACTATGCTCAGGAGGTCTCGCTAGGAAGCCCGCCGATTGAGCGCCTTATCGAGGGTGCGGAAGGCTCTGTCGATGTTGAGGTAACGCGGCCCGATGGCCGCCGCCTTCCTTGTCCGGGCGCTGGCCCACTTCAAGCGCCCAGTGCATGGTCGTTGAGCGCACCCTGACCGGACAATGGGGCTACTCCCGCCTCACGCCTGTAGACAACGCACGACTATCCCTGTCGGGCGGAAGCGCCGGCGGAGGGAGACGCCGTTACATCTTCAGGCCCATCGTGCTTTTGTCGAAGGTGAATTCCCCTGCCTTCTTGAGCCAGGGGCGGTTCCATATCTCGTCCGTGTAATCCGACTCCATACGCTGGATGGGTTCCGGCATGGACTGGCCGTACACCTTTGTCAGCGTCTCGCCCAGCACTTTCCGCCGTGTCTCGGACGGCAGGTCGCTCATGGTCAGCTCTATGGTGTCGTCCGTGTAGGGCCAGATGCCGCCCGCGTGCGGGTAGTCGTTCGCGTAGACGAAGTTGTCGGCGCCCCACCGCTGCAACAGGTAGCTTCCGACGCCGTCCTGCATGAACGTCGAGTAGACCTGGCGGCTGAAGTACTCGCTGGGCAACAGATCGAGTCCTATGTTCCTGCCCCTGCCGAACTTCCGGTCGAGATCTTCGAGGTAGAAGGGGATCCATCCTACCTCGAATTCGGCGAGGACGACTTTGAGGCGCGGGTGACGCTGCAGCGCGCCGGAGAGGATCATCTCGGCCATTGCCTTCATGGCGACGGCCTTGTGGCCGTAAGCCTGGCGGGTGATGGCTCCAAACCGGTCTTCGTCGGCTCGCGTGACGTAGGCGCCGAACCCCGTGTTGATATGCCAGCCTATGGGCATGTCCATCTCTTCGGCTGCCGACCAGAACCGTTCGTAGTGGTCCCCGGTGAGCGGCAGTTTGTCGGGAGGGGCTATCCAGGTCGAGACGCCCTTGAGTCCACCGTCCTTGGCCCGCTGCATCTCCCTGATGGCGTAGTCGATGTCCCAGAGCCCGATGAAGGCCTGTCCCCAGAGCCGGTCCGGCGCTTCCTTGCAGAAGTCCATCATCCAGTCGTTGTAGACCTGTTCCCCGGCCTGGCCGAGCGGCAGGTCCACCGGCTCGAAGAAGAACTGCTCGAAGAGGCCCTTGGCGAGCGTGGGGTAGAGCACCTCGGCGCTGATGCCGTCGGCGGCCATGTCCTTCAGCCGCTCTTTCGGGTTCCACCCTCCCGCACGCGAGTGGTTGTGCACGCCGTATTCCACGCGGGGAAAGCGAAGCGCACGATCGCGGTATTTGAGCGGCATCTCCTTCTGCCAAAGGTCAGGAGGCTCCGACACATGAGAGTCCCCCGATATACGGATCTCCTGGTCATTCGCGGCAAGCATGGCGGCCTCCTTCGAAGGATGCGCAAATCGTAGTCCGTCCTCAGCTTGAATTCAAACGCGCCTGTGGGCCAGGTGTAGTTCCGGCGAGGATTGACGACGAACGCAGGCGTGGGGGATAGTGCGCGCAAAGACACACGGAGAAAACCGATGACAGATGCGTGGTACATATCGTCCGATTCTCACATGAGCGAGCCGCTGGATCTGTGGACAACGCGGATGGACGCGAAGTTCCGGGATCGCGCGCCGCACGTAGAGGACGAGTACAACGGCGTCCCGGGAGCGTGGTGGGTCTACGAAGGCTACCAGCCCCATGACCTCGCCGTCGGGGTGGCGGGTGGCCAGAGCCGCAGCGAGGACGAGAAGGACGAGTTCATGAAGACCGGCGGATATGCCGACGCTCGTCCCGGTGGGTGGGACCCGGCAGAACGGCTGAAGGATATGGCCATTGACGGCGTGGCCGCCGAGGTGCTGTACACGACCCTCGGCTTCCGGCTCTTCTGGTTGCAAGACCCGGCCCTGCAACGCGAGTGCTTCCGCGTCTACAACGACTGGCTGGCCGAGTACTGCAGCTACGCGCCCGAACGGCTGAAAGGGCTGGCACTGGTGTCGCTGTACGACCCCAACCTCGCCGCAGAGGAACTCGAACGCTGCGCCAAGATGGGCCTGAGCGGCGCGATGATCTGGGCTTCCCCGCCCGAAGACCAGCCGTACCACCTCGACATGTACGACGTCTTCTGGGGCCGGGCGCAGGAGCTGGGAATGCCCCTCAGCCTCCACCCGCCGACGGGCATGGAGCGGCCCAAGTACGAGTTCGGGCGGGAGAACCGCGTCCTGCGGCCTATCATCGCGGCGCAGGAGGTACAGAAATCGCTGGCGGTCATCATCGCCTCCGGGGTGCTGGAACGGTTCCCCACGCTCAACGTCATCTCGGCCGAGTACGGCGTCGGCTGGGTACCCTTCTGGCTCGGCCAAGTGGACAACACGGTGGGGCGCGGTTCGAGCAGACGAGGCGGCTTCGCGACGTCGCTCAGCATGAAGCCGACGGAGTACTTCGCCCGCCAGGTGTACGTCACCTACATCGACGACGAGGTGGGGATCCAGTACAGGGGAGACATCGGCGTAGACCGCGTGATGTGGTCGTCGGACTATCCACACGCGGCGTCAACGTGGCCGAAGTCCCGGGAGTTCATCGAGCGCGATTTCGCCGGCGCCGGTGCGCAGGAGGACATGCGGAAGATCGTGCATGACAACTGCGTCGCGCTCTACGGCTTCCCGAGCTACCTGCCCGCGTAGGCCTGCATCCGATCACGGGAGCGTCTTCCCCCGGCGGCCTTTGCTGCCGTACCCTGCGATGGTGGTCTGTCGCGTGCGCGTGATGTGAGGCCGCATGAGGCCAGCGCGTTCCTGTCGTCGCTCCTGGCTCTCTCATTCCATATAACAACTACTCAGGCAACAACTGCTCACGGAGGCACGTATGGCCATAGCGGATAAGACCAAGATCGGGATCGCGTCGCCGCACATCTTCCCGGACGGACGCGTCGATATGGCGTTCGTGGGGCAGTTTGCGCAGCGGGCGGAGGAGTTGGGCTATTCGAGCCTCTGGACGCAGGAGCGCGTCACCGGGGCGGCGACGGCGCTGCATCCGACGACGTTCTTGGCCTACCTCGCTGGGCAGACGTCCAAGGCGCGGCTTGGCGTATCCGTCTACGTGCTGCCCCGGCACAATCCGGTGCTGATGGCGAAGCACATGGCGGACATCGACCAGATGAGCGGCGGACGGCTTATCCTCGGCGTGGGGCTGGGGAACAATATGACCGAGCTGCCGATGTACGGCATCACCGGCGAGCGCCGGGTTCGGCGGTTCGTCGAGCAGGTCGAGGCGATACGCGCGCTGTGGACGAATACGCCGTCCGGGCACAGCGGCGAGTTCTACCAGATCGCCGACGCGAACATCGAGCCGAAACCGCTGCAACGTCCGCATCCGCCGATATGGTTCGGCGCGAATGTCGACGCTGCGCTCAACCGGAGCGTACGCCACGCCGACGGCTGGATGGGCGCGGGCAGTTCGCCGCTGGACGACTTTCCGCGCAAGTTCGCGCTGATGAAGTCGCTGCTGGCAGAGCACGGACGCGACCCCTCGACGTTTCCCATCTCGAAGCGCCTCTACCTGGCGGTGGACGACGACGAGCAGCGAGCGTTGCGGCGTCTGCGGGAGTGGTTCGGCTACTACTACGGGAACGCGGACAACGCGGAGCGCGCCGCCGTGTGGGGCAGCGCGTCCAAGATCGGCGAGCTGCTGCACGAATGGTCGGAGATGGGCGTGGACGAGTTCCTGCTGAACCCGGTGTTCGATATGGAAGAGCACGCCGAGCAGCTGGCCGAGATCACGGGCCTCGCCTAGCCTGCGGATCACGCCTGATACCCTGATTCATCACTAAGGTTCTACCGGAGGGGCGAGTGGATATGACGCGCATCGCAATCGTTGGGGGCACGGGGCCTGAGGGGAGGGGGCTCGCGCTGCGCCTGGCGATGGCCGGCCACGATGTGCTCATCGGCTCACGCGACGCGGGGAGGGCGTCGGAGGCGGCAGCGGGGCTGCTTGCAACGAGGGACGGCCTGCCGATCACAGGCGCGGCGAACGCGGACGCGGTGGCGGCGGCGGACGTCGTGCTGCTGTCGGTGCCGTTCGAGGGGCTGCGCGCGACGGCAGAGTCGCTGCGTTCGGAGCTGGCTGGGAGGTTGGTCGTGAGCATCGTTGCGCCGATGGAGTTCGTCGATGGTCAGATGCGGGCGGTGGGCGTGCCGGAGGGGTCGGCGGGCGAGCTTGCGCGCGACCTGCTGCCGGAGAGCCGCGTCGCCTCAGCGTTCCAGAACCTGAGCGCGCGCGAGTTGCTGCGGGCGGAGCATCCGCTGCAGGGCGACGTCGCGGTCTGCGCCGACGACGACAGCGCGCGGCAGGAGACGATGGCGCTCGCGTCGGAGCTGACGGCACTGCGTCCGATCGACGCGGGGCCGCTCTCGAACTCGCGGTACGTGGAGGAGTTGACTGCGCTGCTGGTGAACATCAACCGCATCCACAAGGCGCACAGCACGGTTCAGTTCCTGGGTATCTAAGCGCGTCCCGCCGCGGGTTCATCGCTGCTATGCTCACTCTCACGTAATGACCTCTGCAGGGGGCCTCACCCTCATCCTAACCTTCTCCCCTCAAGGGAGAAGGGATCAGACCCGCCGGAGTTATGTAAAAGTCTCACGTAAGGAGGAGAGCGCCGGTGGCGCACGGGCACGAATCATCGCGGAAGGCGCTGGGTATCGCGGGCGGCATCGAGCTGGGGTATCTCGGCGTCGAGGTCGTGGGCGCTCTCGTGAGCGGCAGCCTGGCGCTGCTGGCCGACGCGGCGCATACGGCGCTGGACATCCTCGCGCTCGGGCTTGCGTGGGGGGCGGCGTGGCTGGCTACGAGGCCGGACACCGCTCTACGCAGCTTCGGGTTCATGCGCGCCGAGGTGATCGCTGCGCTGGTCAATGGCGCGGCGCTGCTCATCGTGGCGGTGTCGATCATCACGGAGGCGGCGCAGCGGCTGGGAGCGCCCCCGGAGGTGCGCGGCGGCATCGTCTCCATCGTGGCCTCCGGCGGACTCACGGCCAACGTTATCGCGGGTGCGCTGCTGCTGCGGTCATCGCGTTCCAACCTCAACGTGCGCGCGGCTTTCCTGCACATCGTGGGGGACGGCCTCGGCTCCATCGCGGCGATCGTTGCGGGCGTCCTCGTGCTCGCGTTCGACTGGCGTTTCGCGGACCCCGCGCTGAGCGTCTTCATCGCGCTGATACTGATCTACGTTGCGGTGCGCGTCGTGCGGGATGCCGTTCACGTTCTGCTGGAGGGTACGCCGGAGCACGTGGACGTCGACATGCTGCGCGGGGACATCGCAGGCGTGCCCAACGTTCATGGCTGCCACGACCTCCACGTCTGGACGATCACCTCCGGGTATCATGCGCTCAGCGCGCACATAACGCTTCCCGACGATTGCAGCGCGGAGTGCGCCCGCACAGTGCGGAGCGAACTGAGCGCGATGCTGCGCGACCGCTACGACATCAGCCACGTAACGATTCAGCTGGAGCAGGGGGACGGAAACGAATGCGAGGAGGCGCACATGCCGCGTTCCGCTCCGGGGGATGACGGCGGCTAGAGGTCGCGGGCGGCAGCGACGGGGTAGCCTATCGAGGCGAGTTGCGCCTTCATGGCCTGGGGCGTTATCGACGTGAGGTCGTAGTCGATGGTAAGCGTCATGCTGCCTAGGTCGCCCTCGATGGCATGGACGCCGGGGAAGCCTTCGAGGACACCGCCGACAGCCGCGATGCAGCCGTCGCAGTGCAGGTCAGGTATCTCGAAAACCACACGGTTCGTCATTACGCGGGTAGTATACGCGGGGCTGGGGCCTCGCGCGTTCGGGCTCGTTAACGTTGCGTTGTGAGCCTACCCTTGCAGTTGGGCGGCTGGTATGATTTTGGCAGAGGGCTCGACACTACGAATCGCGCCCGGGAATGGCGGCGCGGAGGGACAGTACACGATGGGGCAGCGTTACCAGCGTGAGATCGAGGAGATTCTCCTCAAGGCGAATGAGGACGCGCCGGACGATGGCCAGAAGCGGCCACGGAACCCGCAGCGCTCCGCACGCCGGGCGCCGCCCTCTCGCGGGCGCGGCCGCTCGCTGCGGTTCACGTCGGGCAGGCTGCTCGGGATGGGCGTGGCCGTGCTCGCCGTGGCGCTCATCCTGAACGTGTTCGGGGTACCGTTCGTTACGCCGCTCTTGTGGGCGTCGGTTGCGCTGGTGGTCATCGCGTACATCTCGTACTTCACGAAGCCTCGGCGCACCGTCGAGAAGCGATGGCGCGGCCAGCCGATAGAGGACGCGCCGGGGCCGAGTTCGCTCTCCCGCATCTGGCGTTGGATAATCAGGGGCTAACGCGACCCTACGGACGACGGCTTTCACTACTGCTTCCATCACGGCTCTCCGTGCCGCTTCATCTCTCCGCGCAGGGGGCAACAGCATGCGAAGTTATCTCTCTCACCTCCAATGCACCGATACAGGCGAGACGTACAGCGCGGATGAGCCGCATTCGCTGTCGCCGGGGGCGCAGAAGGTGCTGTATCCACGGTACGACCTTGATGCGGCGCGCCGCGAGGTCGACCGCGCCTCGTTCGTGGGCCGTCCGCGTGGGATGTGGCGCTACTTCGAGCTGATGCCGGTGCGGGACGAAGCGAACATCGTCACGCTCGGCGAGGGCGGCACGCCGATGCTTCGCGCCCGCAACCTGGAGCGTACGCTCGACGCTCGGACGTTGTATATCAAGGACGAGGGTATCAACCCGACGGGTTCGTTCAAGGCTCGGGGGCTGTCGGCGGCGGTTTCGCGCGCCAAGGAGCTGGGGCTGATGCGTCTGACGGTGCCTTCGGCGGGCAACGCCGCTGGCGCGCTGGCGTCGTACTGCGCTCGCGGGGGCATGGAGTGCTACGTGTTCATGCCCGAGGACGCGCCGATGGCCAACAAGAAAGAGACGCAAATCGCGGGCGCGCACCTGACGCTGGTGCAAGGGCTCATCTCGGACGCGGGACGTCTCTCCCGCGAGAAGGCGGCCGAACTGGACCTGTTCGATGTCTCGACGCTGCGGGAGCCGTACCGCGTCGAGGGGAAGAAGACGATGGGGTACGAGATCGCTGAGGACCTTGGATGGCGGCTGCCCGGGGCGATCGTCTATCCGACGGGCGGCGGCACCGGCATCGTGGGGATGTGGAAGGCGTTCGATGAGATGGAACGCCTCGGCTGGATAGGCAGCGAGCGTCCGCAGATGATCGTGGTGCAGGCGGCGGGTTGCGCGCCCATCGTCCGCGCGTTCGAGCGAGGCGAACGGTACGCCGAACCGTGGGAGAACGCGGCGACCATCGCAGCGGGCATCCGCGTGCCGTCGGCGGTCGGCGACTATCTGATCCTCGATGCGGTGCGTGAGAGCGGCGGTACGGCGCTGACGGTGACGGACGAGGAGATGCTCAAGGCGATGCGCGAGATGGGCGCGGCTGAGGGCATCTGGCCGGCGCCGGAGGGCGCAGCGACGCTCGCGGGCTATCGGAAGCTTCGCGAGATGGGCGTGCTCACAGAGGAGACCGAAACGGTGCTGATGAACACCGGCTCAGGCTTCAAGTACATGGACGTGGCTATGCCGGTTTAGGGGTTGGTGGGGGTTCTGAGGGATGGGTTCGCACCAACAGCGGAGCCTCTTACCTGTCGACGCGCCTCTGTGGGAACTACAGCCTGGAGTCGTAACGAGGCTAAAGTGGCACACAAAAAAGAGACGCCCCACAGGGGGGCGTCGGCCCAGCGATGCTATCGCTGGGGTGGTAGATAACAAAATAGCGCGTTTACGAGTAGATTGTCAACCCTTTTACATGTACAGGGGAAATGCTTGATGCAGCGGGTAACGGTATACATCGACGGGTTCAACCTTTACTACGGTCTCAGGGCCAAGGGCTGGCGGCGCTACTACTGGCTCGACCTTCGACGTTTGGCAGAGAACCTCTTGAGACCCGGCCAGCGTTTGGTGGCGGTTCGTTACTTCACCGCTGGGGTGTTTCCTGAGCCTGGCGACCCTGACAAACCGACACGGCAAAACACATACTTGGATGCACTGGCGACTCTCCCGAACCTGCACATCCATAAGGGGTACCACCAATCCAAGGAGCAACGCTGCTTGACCTGTGGGGCGACATGGCAAACCTACGAGGAGAAGATGACCGACGTGAACATTGCGGTCGAATTGCTCGGCGACGCTCAGGACGATGCGTTCGATACGGCCATAATCGTGTCTGGGGATGGTGATCTGGCCAGCCCGGTGCGCGCTATAAGGGAGCGTCATCCTGGGAAGCGGGCTGTTGTTGCTTTCCCGCCTGGTCGGCACTCAGCCGGTCTCCGCAGTGTGGCGACAGCGTCCTTCACCATAGGCCGCGATGCGTTGAGGGACAGCCAGTTGCCGGATGAAGTAACCAGCGCCACCGGCTACGTATCGGTACGACCGTCGAACTGGATCTGAAGTTCGCGATTGAACGGGTGAGCAACCCGTGTCACAGGCCGTCGAACTCGTGGGGAGTCAGCCCGGCCTGCCGCAGTATGCTGCGCAGTGTGCCCACGGCCACTTCTCTATGACGCGGCACAATCACCGTGAGCATCCCTGCGTCGTTCTCTTTGATGAACTTGACGTGGCTGCCCCTCTGAGTGATTTCTACGAACCCTGCGACCACAAGCTTGCGGGCGACTTCTCGGTAGGGCAGCGGCCTAACCGGCGGCAACCTCTACCTCGATGCGGCGAAGCTGAGGCTCGGCGGTGGGGACGGGCGGCTCGAAGTGAAGCTCCAACGCTTCGCGCAGGTTGGCCAGCGCGTCATCGACCGATTCTCCCTGGCTGGCTACATCGGCCTCCAGGGCCTGTGCTACGTACCACTGTCCTTCCTTGGATACGCTCGCCGTAAACACTCGTTTCATTGCTCATCGGCTCCGTCTTGCTGATCTACCGATTCTGCCGTCGCGATTCATCCTACCACGCATTGTGCGCACGCCGGTCGGTATCTATCCGCCTCAGCCAGCGCTTTCTGCAGCCATGGTGGATGGCGTTCTGCCTCGCTGCTGGGGGCGTCATCAGCGAGGCATTGCACCGATCAACAGCCGCGCTGGGAACTACCGCTAGGCTCCGGGGGCGCGGTAGGGGACGTCCTTCTTGATCGCCTCGTCCACTGTCTCCGGTGTCAGGAGCACGGTGACGTCTACGCTGAGGGCACCGGCGGCGCCGATGTTCAGCGAGACGGCCGTTGCCGTTGCGTCGTCGGGGAGGTCGGCGGTGATGTAGAGGTCGCGGCCTCCGAATGCGTAGTAGAGCGATTCCAGACTGCCGCCCGCGCCCTCGATGGTGCTCGCCAGCGCCGCGCGACGGCTGGTGCCTCCCTCCTTCAGCAGCCCCACGAGTCCTGCCTGTGTGTACGTTGCCTGAAGCAGATACTTGCCCATTGGTTCCCTCCGCCAAGTGGTTGTTTCGTGTTTACCATGCTATGAGGAGGATGGTTAAGGCGCACGCTGTTAGCCATCGCGGCGCGTACGCTCGCCGTAAGCGATAGGGGGAAACGACCAAGCCCCGCCAGCGTTCTGCGTCGCGGCGGGGTCGTTCACGCGGGAGGCACCTCGCCGGTCAACGGCCTCCACAGAGTACAGCGAGGGGATGTCGCAGGACGCGACCACGCCGCCCACCGGTTGGGGGACGGCGTACGAAGGGTGACTTGCCAGCGGGACGCCGGTGTCTCGATCCGAAGGTTTGGCTAGAACCTGGTCTCGCGGGGACGGGCTTCGTTGACAACGAGGGCCCTGCCGTTCACGGAGTAGCCGTTGAACATCTGAACGGCCTGTTCCTTGGCGTTGTCATCTTCCATCTGGACGAAGCCAAAACCCCGGGGCCTGCCGGACTCTCTGTCCGTGGGTATGTGCACGGACGCTACAACTCCCGCCTGCGCGAACAACTCATAGAGTTCGTCCTGCGTCATTCTGAACGGGATGTTTCCTACGAAAAGACGATTGGTTTCTTCTGCCACGGTTCCTGGACCTCCATACTCACACAGCGGCTCGTAGGCCGGAATTACTTCTAGCCACGGCTTGTATGGAAGCGGGAATCTCGGGGCGGGAATCTCGGGACGGGCAATCTCGGGAATCTCGGGACGGGAAATCTCGGAACCTAACAAGTCAATGACTACGGCGGGAGTATAGCCCACGTGCAAATTGCTAGCAAGTCAAGCACGCATGGCGGGCTGGACGCGTACGCTCCGCAGTTCTCCTGACGGGGTACCCGTATAATGGCTACGTGAGAGCTTCCCGCCCTGCGCGGGAAGCTCTCACGTTGGCATTATATCCAACACGGCAACCGCTGAAAGCAGGGGCAGGGATGCGAGGCTTTCTCCTTCAAGGGAGCGACGGGGTCTGCGCGGGGTGACGGCGGGAGCCAGCGGGCTTACTTCAGGTGTGAGGAGCGTGAGTGCATTGGAACAGCGTGTTCGACGGATGGCGTGGATGGTATGGGTCGGGCTGGCAGGGTTGCTAGCCGTCGCGATGCTGTCGGCATGCGGCGATGGATCGACAGCGACGCCAGCAGCCCTACCGACAGCCGTACCCGCACCGGCCACCAGCACCGCTATGCCTACGCCGATTCCGCCAACATCCACACCCACGCCGACGATTGCACCCACCGCGGAGCATGGCGGCGGCCCCGTAGACGGAGAATTCGATATCGATAGCGACACCCTCTGGGGGGATCTGTTCAACGTGTTCACCGCGGACGAGCAGTCCTGCATCCGTACTGAACTGGGCGATGAACTGCTGGAGTCGGCGCTCGCGATGCGATTCCTGGCCGAGGACGACACGCAAGAGTGGATGGTGTCGATCTTCCGCTGTCTCGCTCCGGAGACAGCTGCCGCCATATTCTTCACCGCTTCGACTATGGACATGGAAGGGTTGACTGAGGATCAAGAGACCTGCATACGAGAAAAGTTAGCGGGTATCGACGTGGCGGATATTCTGGCATCTACGCTGCCGGACGCTGACCCTGACAGCACCGCGGCGGCTGATGAGTTTGGCCTTGGCCTCCTGAGTTGTCTTGTCGGACTGTCTGACTTTCCCTCGGTCGTCCTTCCGGGCCTGCCTGACGCCCCCGCGCTCTGGAGCGTTTACACCGGAGGTTGGATCGTCAACGCGCCCACCGTGGCCGACGGCGTGGTGTACTTCGGCTCGGACGACGACAGTGTGAATGCGGTGGATGCATCCACGGGAGAGCTGCTGTGGAGATACGAGACGGGCGACGTCGTAAGGTCGACGCCAACCGTGACCGGCGGGGCGGTGTACGTAGGTTCCAACGACAACCACGTGTACGCCCTCGATGCGGAGACGGGGGAGTTGCTGTGGAAGTACGACACGGGCGGCCGGGCGCAGTACTCGCCTGCCGTGAGCGGCGGGAAGGTCTATCTGAGCGTGCAGACGAAGGGAGGGAGCAGGGTCCACGCACTCGACGCGGCGTCCGGCGAGGTGGCGTGGGTTGCTGAACCAGCGTACCGGTCGTTGACTGCTGAACCGAGGTCCGAGTACGGGCCTGAGTTCACACCGACGGTTGTGGGCGACAAGGTCTACACGCCGGGCGACTTCTTCCAATTCCATGCGCTCGACGCATCGACCGGCGAGGTGGTCTGGAGCTTCGAGGCGCGCATCGGGGGAGAGGCTCCGCCGACGGTCGTGGGCGGAGTCGTGTACCTGACGGGCGTCAATGCAGCCTACGCGCTGGACGAGTCAACCGGCGAGCTGCTCTGGAGCTACGACACGGAGCGGCTGCCCGCGAGGGAGTTCCCTGCGCTCATCGCGGACGGGGTCTACTACTTCACGCCGGACAACAACATGTACGCCCTCGATGCTGCAACGGGAGAACCCCTCTGGTCGTACGAGTTTCCGGCAGCGGATGGCATGGTCGACGGCACGCCGGTCGTCGCTGATGGTGTGGTGTACGTGGGGTTGGATTCCGGCTCGTTCCATGCGCTGCAAGCCGGGAGCGTGCTCTGGAGCCGCGAGTCGGAGCACATGTGGTGGTTGGACTCACCTGTGGTAGCCGACGGCGTGCTGTACGCAGAGTCCAGCGACGGCTTCCTGCGCGCGCTGGACGCCGCAACCGGGAAGGAGCTCTGGACGTTCCAGAAAGGCTACTTCGCGGGCACCCGGTCCTTCACGGCCTCCTTCACGGTCGCGGACGGCGTGGTGTACGCGGGCGCTCTGGACGGCGGCATGCACGCTTTCCCCGCTCCGAAGGCGGAGGAAGTCCTGACGCTTCTCTACTGGCAGGCCCCTTCTCTGCCCGGCCCGTACCTGTCCGGCGGCTTCAAGGACAGGGACGCAGGCGCGGTTACCCTGGAGCCTCTGGCCGTGTACAACCCGGACGGCGATTTGCTGCCCGCGCTGGCCGTCGAAATCCCGACGATCGAGAACGGCGGCATCTCCCAGGATCTGATGTCGATCACATGGACGCTGAAAGAGGGACTGCGGTGGTCGGACGGCAGTGATGTGACAGCCGACGACATGGTCTTCACGTGGCGCTATTGCGTGGATGAAGAGACGGGATGCACAGCTGTCGACGCGTTCGACGGCATCGCTTCCATGGAAGCGCTCGACGCTCGCACTGTCAAGATCACCTTCGACGCGCCCACGCCGTATCCGTATAACGCCTTCGTTAGCGCAGGAACACCGATCATCAGCGAGGCGCAGTTTGCGGACTGCGTTGGCGCGGCTGCGTCGTCCTGCGTGGCGCAGAACACCGCTCCGCTGGGGACGGGCCCTTATCGCATTGTCAGCTTCGAGATCGACCAGGAGGCCGTCTACGAGCGCAACCCGTTCTACCGGGGCCCAGCGCCCTACTTCGACCGGGTGGTTCTCAATGGCGGCGGGGACGCGGTCTCAGCGGCTCGCGCCGTTCTGGAGACGGACGAGGCCGATTATGCCTCGAACCTGCAGGTAACGCCGGAGACGCTTGCCGGGATGGAAGCCGCCGGACGGGGCACCGTCGTGTCCGCGTTCGCCAGCCTCGTAGAGCGTATCGTCGTCAATCAGACGAACCCGGATCCTGCGCTGGGCGAGAATCGCTCCGAGTACCTGGGCGGGCAGAATCCGCACCCGTTCCTGACCTTCACGCCTATTCCCCAGGCCATGTCGATGGCCATAGACCGTAGCCTCATAACGGAGCGGTTCTATGGGTCCACCGGCGAGCCGACGTGCAATCTGGTCGCTGGTCCTTCGAGCTACGCCTCGACCGCCAACGACGGGTGCCTCTCGCAGGACATCGCGGGGGCGAACCGGCTGTTGGACGAGAACGGCGTCCTCGATACCGACGGCGACGGCGTTCGCGAATACAATGGTACGCCGCTGCGTATCACCTTTCAGACCTCGGCGAACGCCGTGCGAGAGGGCATGCAGGCCCTGATCCGCGACTGGTGGCGTGAGATAGGCATCGAGACCGAGCTGATACAGCACGACGCCAGCGTCTTCTTCGGCGGCGACCCTATCGCCGACGCGGATGCGTTATACCGCAGGTTCTTTGCGGACGTGCAGATGTACGCGACCGGCCCCGACATCGATCCCCAGCAGTACCTGTCCGGTCTGCGCTGCGGCCCTATCCCGACCAGGGACAACAACTGGGCCGACGGGAACGTCGCCCGCTCCTGCAATCTGGAGTACGACAGGTTGTACGAGGAACTTGCGCAGACCGGCGCGGGGCCGGAGCGCGCGGTGCTGGTGAAACGGCTGAACGACATTCTGGTGCAGAACTACTACGAGATTCCGCTCGTGAACCGGGGCTTCGTATCGGCGCACCTGAACACGCTGCAAGGCATCTGGATCAACGCCTGGGACACCGAGCTGTGGAACATCGCCGAGTGGCGTCGTTAGGCCAGGCGTTCTCGCGGCATACGTCGCATTGCACGCAGGCGACGCGCTCCGATACACTGCGCCGTCGGCGCTGCCTGTGATTGCGGGAGCGTTGGGGTTTCGTCAATAATGAGGGTGGCGCGGTGCATGCTGCGTCATCCATAAGTACTCGGAGCGTGTCGTTGCATCCATTCACGTATGTTGCAGCCAGGACATTAGACGAAGCGGTAGCCGTGCTTGAGCAGCATGGCGAACGAGCCAGGGTATTCGCCGGGGGCACGGACATCCTCGTTCAGTTGCGAGGCGGGCGTTTCGACCTGGACGCACTCGTCGATCTGAAGGGCGTGCCGGAAGCGTCGTCTCTGACGCTGAACGGGAGCCTGCGCATCGGGGCGGCTACCCCGTGCTACCGCATCTACGAGGACAAGGCCATCAGTGCTGCGTTCCCGGGGCTCATCGATGCGGCCTCGCTCATAGGCGGCATCCAGATACAGTCCCGCGCCAGCCTTGGCGGCAACCTGTGCAACGCCTCGCCGAGCGCCGACGGGATATGCCCGCTCATCGTCCACTCCGGCGTCGCTGTCGTGCGAGGCCCGAGCGGCGAGCGGCGGATACCCGTTGAGGATTTCTGCACAGGCCCGGGCGCGAGTGCACTACAGCGCGGCGAACTGCTGGCGGCGATTGAGATGCCTGTCCCCGCGAAGGGTTTCGGGGCGGCGTATCAGCGTTTCATCCCGCGCAACGAGATGGACATCGCCGTCGTGGGGGTGGCCAGCGCCATCACGCTGGACGATCCAGGGGCGAACATCGCCTCTGGTCGCATAGCGCTGGCAGCCGTAGGGCCCACGCCCATCCTGGCGCAGAAGGCTTCCGCGTTCCTGGCGGGCAAGCCCGCCACGGCGGAGACGTTTGCGGAGGCGGGCGAGATCGCCTCGACCGAGGCGTCGCCGATAGAAGACATGCGGGGCACGCCGTCGCAGCGCATCGATCTGGTAAAGGTACTGACACGTCGGACGTTGGCCGTGGCGCTCGGGCGAGCGCAAGCGAACAGCTGAAGGGAAGAGGAATAGATGACGCAGTCGGAGAGTCCGGTTCGAAAGGTAGCTGTCGCCTGTACGCTGAACGGCCAGCCGACGGAGTTTCTCGTTGCGCCGTACCAGTCGCTTCTCGAAACGTTGCGTGAGGTCATGGGCCTCACGGGCACGAAGGAAGGCTGCAACGACGGCAATTGCGGCGCGTGCACCGTCTCGCTCGACGGGCGGATCGTCGACTCGTGCCTCGTGCTGGGGGTGGAGGTCGACGGCAAGCAGGTGGATACCATCGAGGGGATGGCCTCGGCTGAGGGTCTGCATCCGCTGCAACAGGCGTTCCTGGAAGAGGCGGCGTTGCAGTGCGGGATATGTACGCCGGGGTTCCTGGTAGCGGCGAAGGCGCTGCTGGAGCTGGAGCCTGAGGCGGACGAGCACCGCATCCGCTTATGGCTTGCGGGTAACCTCTGCCGTTGCACCGGGTATGACAAAATCGTGCGCGCGGTCGAACGGGCCGCCAAAGAGATGGCGTAGCGCCGCCTGGCCGCAAAGGAGCATCAGATGACATCGACAATCGACCGTTCCCAGCAGGACTTCCAGGTGGTCGGCACTCGCCCCATCCGTCACGACGGCGTGGACAAGGTGCTGGGGCGCGCTCAGTACGGCGCGGACGTCAAGATGTCCGGGCTCATCCACGGAGCGGTGCTCCGCAGCCCCTACGCGCATGCCATCATCAAGAAGGTTGACGTCTCGAAGGCGGAGGCAGCGCCGGGCGTGTTCGCAGCCATATGCGGCGCCGATATGCCGGTCTCTCCCTCGGAAGTGATAGACCTTGGAGAGGAGGTCACCGACGCCAAGTGGGCGAGCCAGCGCATCATGGCCCACGACAAGGTCGTCTTCAAAGGGCATCCCGTGGCGGCGGTGGCCGCTGTCGACCAGAACACCGCGCTCGAGGCGCTCAAGCTCATCGAGGTTGAATACGAGCCACTCAAGGCGGTGATCAGTCTCGATGACGCCATGGCCCCGGACGCAGTGATCATCCACGACGACCTCGTGGGCGATCACCTTGGCGAGAAGGTTCCGCACACGAACATCGCCGAGCACACCCGCGCCGAGTTCGGCGACCCCGACGCGGCGTTCGCAGAGGCGGCTCACGTATTGGAGCGGACGTACACCATCGCGCGGGCGCACCAGGGCTACATTGAGCCTCACAGCTCCAGCGCGTTCTGGAGCCCGGACGGCAAGCTGACGGTATGGACGAGCACGCAGGCGCCATTCGGCGTGCGGAGCAATCTTGCAACGGTGCTCAAGATGCCGACCTCCAGCATCAAGGTCGTGCCGATGGAGATCGGCGGCGGGTTCGGCGGGAAGATACAGCTTTACATGGAGCCGCTCGCGGCGGTTCTCTCTCGGAAGTCGGGCAGGCCGGTGAAGATGACGATGGACCGCAAGTCGGTCTTCGACGCGACAGGCCCGGGGCCCGGCGGCCAGGTGACGGCGAAAATCGGCGTCGACAAGGACGGGAAGATACTCGCGGCGGCAGCGGACATCCGCTACATGGCGGGCGCGTACCCGGGGTCATCCATCAGCGCGGCGACGGCTGGCATATTCGCGTGCTACAAGGTGCCGAACGTGCGCATAGACGCCTATGACGTGGTGATCAACATGTCCAAGACGGCGGCGTACCGCGCACCGGGGACGCCGCAAGCGGTATTCGCCAGTGAGTCACTCGTCGCTGAACTATGCGAGATGATCGGTATGCCTCCGATGGAGTTCCACCTGCTGAACGCTGCCGAGGAGGGGACGCGCAGGCCTGACGGCCCGGTGTTCCCGCGCATCGGCAACATGGCGTGCATGGAAGCGATCAAAGGGTCAGAGCATTTCAAGAGCGACCTGGAGCGTCTCTCTCCCGACGGGAAGTTGCGCGGGCGCGGCATGGCAAGCGGCTACTGGAACGGCATCGGCAACCGGTCGACGGTGACGATCAACGTCAACGACGATGGGGTCGTATCGCTGGTGGAGGGCAACCCGGACATCGGCGGGACGCGGACGACGATCGCGATGCAGGCGGCGGAGGTGCTCGGTCTGCCCGCGGGCGACGTCCACCCCGGCGTGGTTGACACCGATAGCATCGGCTACAACGATCTGACGGCGGGCAGCCGCACGACGTACGCCAGCGGCCACGCCGCGATCGAGGCGGCAAAGCTGGTGGTGGAAGAGATGAAGAAGCGCGTGGCGATGGTGTGGGAGACGGAGGCGGAGAACGTCGAGTTTGAGAGCGGCGTCTTCCACAACAAGCTCGCGCCTGAGCAGCGGTTCACGTTCAAGGACGCAGCGGGGAAGCTCAACAGCACCGGCGGGCAGATTGCCAAGACGGGAACGGTGAACGTTCGCGGTTCGGGCGGCGGGAGTTTCGCGGCGCACATGGTGGATGTCGAAGTCGACCCAGAGACGGGCAAGGTGCAGGTGATTCGCTACACGGCAGCGCAGGACGCGGGCAAGGCGGTGCATCCGTCCTACGTGGAAGGTCAGTTCCAGGGCGGCGCGGCGCAGGGCATCGGCTGGGCGCTGAACGAGGAGTACTACACGAGCGACGACGGTGTGATGCTCAATTCCAGCTTCCTCGACTACCGTATGCCGACGTCGCTGGATTTGCCCATGCTCGACACGATTATCGTGGAGGTGCCGAACGTGAACCATCCGTTCGGCGTACGAGGCATCGGGGAGACGAGCATCGTGCCGCCCGCGCCAGCCGTGGGGAACGCCATCGCCGACGCGATAGGGGCGCGGATGTACCAGACGCCGATGAACCCCGGCCGCATACTCGAAGCGCTCGCCGCAAAGAACGGCAACGGTAAGAACGGGCAATGAGGAGCTAGGGCAGTGGCGGTCGTCTTCATGCCGACGCCGCTGCGGCGGTACATCGGAGGCGTGGCCTGCGTTGAAGTCCCCGGCGCCACGCTGCGGCAGTTGATAAACAACCTCGAAGCGCGCTATCCGGGGTTGCGGGAGCATCTGCTGCATCCTGAGGACAGCGACAGGCTGATGATGGGCCTCGCCGCAATCGTGGATGGCGAGCCGACGAATATGGGCCTGCTGACGACGCTCGATGAACGGAGCGAGGTGCACTTCCTCCCTGCGATCGCGGGAGGGACGGGCTGACGTCCGGCGTTCGCAGGGCATTTCCGAACGGGGAGGACACGGATGCAGTTGGCTTCACGCATGTCGCGCCTGGGTACGGAGACCGCGTTCGAGGCGCTTGCGCGGGCGAAAGCGCTCGAGGCTCAGGGCCACAGCATCGTCTTCCTCGGCATCGGCGAGCCGGACTACGACACTCCGGGGCATATCGTCGAGGCGGCGAAAGATGCGCTGGACGCAGGCTACACGCACTACGTGCCATCCGCCGGCATCAAGGAGGTGCGGGAGGCTATCGCGGCAGACGTGAGCAGGAGGCTGGACTGTGAGGTTCCGGCATCCCACATCGTGGTTACGCCCGGCGGCAAGCCCATCATGTTCTTCACGATCCTTGCGCTTGCGGAAGAGGGCGACGAGGTCATCTATCCGGACCCGGGTTTTCCTATCTACGAGTCGATGGTGCGTTTCGCAGGGGCGACGCCGGTGCCGATGCGGCTGCGGGAGGAACTCGGCTACAACCCCGACCCGGACGAACTGGCGAGCCTCGTAACGCCGCGCACGAAACTCATCATCGTCAATTCGCCGAACAACCCGTGCGGGAGCGTCATGCCGGATGAGACGCTGGAACGTATCGCCGAGCTCGCAGTCGAAGCGGGGGCTGTCGTGCTGTCGGACGAGATCTACAAAGACTTCTACTATGAGGGCTCGCACACCTCAATCACGAGCTTCCCCTCGATGTGGGAACGGACGGTGATTCTCGATGGGATGTCGAAGAGCTACGCGATGACGGGCTGGCGCCTGGGGTACGGCGTGCTCCCGGAGGAGCTGGTGGAGCCGGTGACGAGGCTGATGACCAACAGCGTCTCCTGCACTGCGGCGTTCGCTCAGATTGCGGCAGTGGCGGCGATCCAGGCGTCGCAGGCGCCGGTCGTGGACATGGTGGCGGAGTTCAAGATACGGCGAGACCTGCTGGTAGCGGGACTGAACGCGCTACCGGGTATCTCCTGCCCGATGCCGCGCGGCGCGTTCTACGCCTTCCCGAACATCACCGGCACGGGCATGAGCAGCAGCGATTTCGAGCGAGGGGCGTTGCAGGAGGCTGGGGTTTCGCTGCTATCCGGCACGGCGTTCGGGCGCTACGGCGAGGGGTACGTGCGCATCTCGTTCGCGAACTCGCAGGCGAACATCCGCGAGGCGCTCGCGCGTATCGGACGTTGGCTGGAGGGAGGATAGGGTGCGGGCGGCGTACGCTTGTGCTACTCTCGCAGAACAAGAGGACGACACGATGCGACGCATGATGCCATATAGATTCTATCGCTTCCCTAGGCGGTCAATCCTTGATGGGGTAGCCAGCCTCTGGGATTTCAGTGGTGCAATACACACCTATCGGCCACTCAGTGCCACAGAAGCCTTGGCGTCGGACTGGCGTGTTGTAGGCGATGTCCTGGCGGAAGCCATGGGGTTGTTCTCTGAGGAAACGGGTTATGTCCCAGAGGGGCGTGACGATTCCAGATTGGAGTCCGGGGCCAAATCTTCATAGAACCTCTCCCCCCTCATCATGGATCAACAAGAGAGTGACAGCCCGCTTGCTAGGCAGGAAGACCAGACGATAGAATTGTCGGCTAGTAGCGTTCTTCAGAGTAGTACTTTCAGCGGCCCATTGCCCCCGCCCGAAGCGCTCACTCAGTATGAAAGCGTGCTTCCCGGCGCAGCCGAACGCATCTTCTAAATGGCTGAAAGAGAGTTACGACACCGCCAGAGTATCGAAGGCACCATAGTGAACGGCAACTCCCGTCGTGCCTATCTTGGAATCGTGCTAGGCACCTTGGTGGCCTTGTGTGCTTTGGGCGCTGCGGCCTACGCAATCAGCCAAGGCGAAGCCCTCGTAGGGGGAACGATTATCGTGGCGGATATTGGCAGTATCGTTGGGGCGTACATCTACGGAACACGAACGCGGCAGGTGTTCTTCTCTTCTGAACCGGAAGCAGCTGCGGCGAGGGACGTAGAAACTACGCAGGGCTAACCGCTACCCGCCGCTGAGGCTCTCCGCGAAACGCAAGACTCCCTGTTCGACGCGCTCCCATGCGCCGTCTTCCGGCGTCGTCAGGTTGTGCGAACCATCGAGCGTCTCATAGCGTTGTACCTGCGGCAGTCGCGCCACGAGTTGCGAGGTGTGTTCCGGTCGCACGAGCATATCGCGGATGCCCTGCATCACCAGCGTCGGTGCGGCGAGACGTTTCGCCAAGCGTCCTGCCGCGATGCTCAGTGCGCGGAGTTCGTCGAGCAGATGGGTTGGTACGGTGAAGGCGCGCAGCTCGCCCTGTACAGCGGGGTCGTCGAGCTGGAGGTCGGGGATGACGCGCAGCAGGCCACTCCTGAAGCGCTCATCGGCGAAGTCCGCTCGCGCCAGAGGACGCCAGCGTCCGAAGAACAGCCGGAGCACCGGCCAGAACAGCTGACTCATCGAACCGCCGAAGCGCCAGTAGGGCGCGAGCAGTGCGTAGCCGTCCGCGAGCCCGCTGCCGCTCGATACGACCGAGACCGCACTGCCCAGCGAGTGACCGACGACGATGACGGTTCGGTGCTCCTCGCGGAGCGCGCGCAGGCGATGGGCTACAGTGGCGCTCCATTCGGCGTGCTTCTTGCGTGGCAGCGTGATGATCTCCGGACCGAACCCAGGCAGCAGCGGCGCATCGACTGCCCAGCCCGCATTCGTCAGAGAGGCGGCCAGCGGCCGCATGTCGGCGGGGGTGCCGGGGAAGCCGTGCACGAGCAGCACCGCGCCGCGCGTCTCGCCGACGGCGGGCATACGGAACGGCTGATGCTTCTCCTCAGCGAAGAGCGCGAGGCTGCGCAGGTATGGCGATGGTTCGTAGGACATGGCGGCATCTAAGGGTAGCAGGCTGCGCGCGGAGGTTGAGCGTTGGCGTTGCGGCCAGCATCGGGTTTCAGCAGGGCCTCACTGCTAGCGGAGGTACTGCCCTCCGTTGATGTCTATGCACGCGCCGTTGAGCTGCCGCCAGTGCGGTTGCGTCAGATCGAGCACGACGTGCGCAAGTTCCGAGGCGCTGAGGAAGTGGCCAGTCGGCGTTACGCTCAGATGGCTGTCGAGGACGGCCTGCGGCGTGCCGTTATGCATGGCGGTGTCGGTTACCATGCCGGGCGCGATGACGTTGACGCGCGTTCTGGGCGCGAGCGATTTCGCCAGCGACTTCGCCAGTGCGTGCATCGCTCCCTTCGTTGCGCCGTAGAGCGGGTCAGCCGACCCGCGCTGGCCCGCAATCGAGCCCATGATGATGACGTGGGACTCGTCGGCCATGACGGGGGCGATGCGCTGGATGGCGCGGAACTGGCCCGCAAAGTTCACGTCAACGACCTCGGCGATCAGGTCGTCGGTGTAGCGTGCCAGCGTCTGGCCGGGCGAGAGGCCCGGCAGGAGGAGCAGGACGTTCGCGCCCTCGGCGGGTACGGCGAGCGCGTCGAGGTCAGCGGCGGAGCGGACATCGGCCCTGACCCACGCTGCGCTGTCGAGGTTGGGCGGCACGCTGGTGCGGAACGTCGCGCCGACCTCGTGCCCGGCGTCGAGGAGCGTTCGCACGATCGCTGCTCCGATGCTGGATGAACCACCAACGACGAATGATTTCATGGGTACTCCTTACGCTCGGCGGGTATGGGCGTGTGCTCTTGCGCACGACGGCTGCTGATGGGATGGTAGTATTTCATGCGTAGGCTGCAAGTCCAGCGTGCCCCTGTAGCTCAGGCGGATAGAGCAGTGGTTTCCTAAACCATGTGCCAGGGTTCGAGTCCCTGCAGGGGTACCACCCTCTTTTTACTCATAATCAAACGGCAATACAGAATAGTTGTTACTTTAGTTGTCACCACTGCATGCGCCCGTACAGCCCGAGAGTAGAGGAGCAATGCCCCTCAGCCTCAACGATACAACTGCTTTATTGGTCGGGCTGGCCACGCTCTCAACCCCTCCGTGACACGATTTACCCTCAGTCATAGCGTCCCACGCACTAGTAGGCGCAGGCGTATTGTTGCCAGGCGCGTCATTGCTTTGATACAGACGCGCCACATCTTTCTACATACCGCGCAGTCACCTGGGAGGAACCTGCTCCTCCTGGAGGCTACACTCAGTCAGGCCCTGTGAGTCTGCCATGAGCGACGCCAACATCGAAAGAGCATCACCCCCCACGCCGGCTGCCGTAGGAGTCAAACGGAAAGTTGACACCGAACCACGTTAGTTCGAGTCCAGTTCGGTGAGCGACAGCCCACACGTCAGAGATAGCACCTCACGTGCCACCTCGCCAAAGGAGTGGTGTGAGCCGTTCTCGACGACAAAATCCTCGACCCTCGTCCTTTCCAGGATGTCTGCCAGCTCCCACAGCTCGCCCGGCATCTGCTCCCACCGCCACTTTCACTTGTCCCCTCTCCGTATCTTGCCAAGGTTCGTCCTCGTTCGTCTCCGTCCGTCACGACATATACCTGGTCCAAGCGGCACAGGTCCGCGCGTACGTTGAACTGCGGACTAGCGCGGCATGGCTCCGGTATCGCTTGACTCCCCTGGGAACTACACCTAGCATACCCCCAAGAACGGCTCTGCCTACGAGCTCACTGCTGTGCCCGTTGCTGCCGATGCCAGCCCTCCGGCCCTCTGGAGACACGACGTAACGGGAGGACTCCGATGTCGGTCACGAACAAAGGGATCGTGCGACGCTTCTACGAAGAAGTGCCGGGATCGTCTGGCTAGCAGGGTCAGTGGCATAGTCTGGCGTAGGCTTCTCACGTCGTTTTGTCGTCGGCATGGCTGAGAGGCTACATTCGAAAAGTGCATCTACCAGATACACGCCTTGCCATTGACGGTGAACCACACACCCCTTAGCGTTTATTTGTCGAATCACGCCAACGAATGGGCAGTCGCGGGAGTGTTCTCACAGGGAGGTGGGACATGTCAGGTGAATCGCAGACGGTGAAGCCCTACTGGAATGTGGCTTTCAGCGAGTGAGCCACGGTGTGGAGATTTCGGGATATCTTGTCTTGAGGAACCAAGGAGGAACTATGACTGTCATCGACGCTGACGCTCATGTACTTGAAACGGAAGAAACTTGGGAATACATGGAACCGAGTGATCGGAAGTACCGCCCACAGGTACGTACTGTATCGACCACTAGGTTCGATGAGCAAGAGTTTTGGTTCATTGACGGGAAGGTCCGGCGCAGGAAACCAGTCAGTCTCACCGAGCAACAGTTGCTTACTCAATCGCGAAAGATTGGCCGTAATGTCGTAACCCCTGCTGAAGCGCGTGAAATGCAGGACGTGACCCTGCGGTTGAATCACATGGATAAACTTGCGATTGATATCGAGGTGTTGCATAACACAATCTTTATTGAAAGGGCTGCGGATAGCGCCGCAGCTGAGGTTGCTGTGTACAGGGGCTGGAATCGATGGATGGCAGACGTCTGGAATCGAGGCAAGGGCCGCCTCCGGTGGACGTGCATGGCCCCAACACTCAGTTTGTCTGATGCACTCGAGGAGATCCGCTTCGGAAAAGAACATGGAGCAGTGGGAGTCATATTAAGGCCAATTGAGGGAGAACGACTGTTGGTGGATCCGTACTTCTATCCGCTCTACGAGGAAGCGGTACGACAGGACATGCCTATCATCGTTCATATTGGTAACGCTAATGAAAAATTCATGAGCCTTTACAGCAGCCATGACCCGGCTCCCGCCTTTGGCAACTTCATGGCACCGACGGTAGTGCTCTGTCACCAGATACTGCTAAGTGAACTGCCGGTCCAGTTCCCGGCTTTGCGGTGGGGAATCATCGAAGCTGGAGCTCAATGGCTACCGTGGGTTATTGGCGAAGCGGCGCGGCGTTTTCAGGTAGTTGGCAAGGAATGGCCTGCGGAGGGGTTCAGCGCCTTCGGGATTTGGGTGACTTGCCAGACCAACAACGATGTACGTTACATCATGCAATATTCAGGAGAAGATAGAATCGTCATAGGGACAGACTACGGCCACACGGATATCGCCAGCGAAGTCGATGCTATCAGCATTTTCAGAGAGGTGTCCGGATTAGAGCCGCATCTGATAGAGAAAGTGCTCGACGATAACCCACGGGCACTCTACGCAATCTGACGGCCTAGCTGGAGGAAGAGGCCTTGCATACTCTAGTCAGTCCAGGTGTTTCTGTGCGCAAAGTTCATCGGCAGACCCGCCAAGGATTGACACGAATGCCTGTTGTGGCTGAGGTCGGCCAGAAGCGAGTCAATCGTGAATGAAGTTTTTGAACCTTTGCGACTTGAACTGAGAACAGCGTTCGCGAGAATCAGATGAATCCGTTTACTGACCCGGCTAAGCGAGCTGGAATCTACTACGGTTGGCGAATTGTCGGCGTCCTGTTCATCGTTGAATTTACGTCGTACGGCATCAGCGGGAGTGCCGTTACAGTCTTCTTCTTTCCGATGGCCGAGTCATTACATTGGTCATTAACAAAACTGACTGGTGCGATTGTGGCCGCAGGCATTGCAGGGATGCTGGTAAGTCCCTTCATAGGAATGATTGTTGATCGCTATGGGGCACGCTATGTTCTATCCGGAGGGGCACTGAGCGCTGGTGTCGCGCTCCTGCTGATGACCCGCGTCCAGGAGATTTGGCAATATTGGCTACTCTTCGCAATCATTGGCGCGCTGGGCATGGGCGAAGTTGGACGCCTGTCGACTCCAGTTGTAATAGCAAAATGGTTCGTACGAAAGAGAGGGCGTGCTATTGCTATTGCTACATCTGGCACCATGCTAGGTGGGATGATACTTGCTCCGGTTCTTGGGTTTCTGATCCTGGCTTTCGGCTGGAGGAGCACATGGGGCATTCTTGGCGTGTTCGTGCTCGTAACCAATGTCCTCCCAACTCTATTGTGGGTGCGTCGTCAGCCCGAAGACATCGGACTGACGCCTGATGGATCTCCCCCAGTTCCTGACAATTCCCCAGACTGCGTATCATCATCACGCGAGGGAGTTGCACGCCCAGAGGTGAGTTGGACACTTATCGAGGCCGCCCGGACACGCGCGCTCTGGCTCCTGATTCTCTCTTTCAATTTGATGGGCTTTTCAACGGCTGCAATATCGTTTCATCTAATACCGTTCTTTGTCACACGTGGAATGTCACTGCAAGGAGCGGGTTACGTGCTTAGCGTGAGCCTTTTGTTCAGCATATTTGCGCGCCTGCTCTGGGGTCTATTGGTGGAGCGTTACCCTGTCCAATGGTGCCTGACGGTGATGGCAGCGTTTCGTGCTTTGGGTACGCTAATCCTGATTGCCGTCCCCTACCCCTACAACCTCGTACCGTTCGTTCTCTTTTGGGGACTTCTCGGAGGTGCATTCGGCCTGCTCCAGCCGATCGCGTGGGCCGATTACTATGGACGGAATTTCCAAGGAAGCATCCAGGGATCGGTGAGGCCACTATTAGCTGTTTCCAGGTTGGGCGCTCCGTTGATTATGGCTATCTTGTTCGATTCCACTGATTCTTACTACCTGGGGTTCATGTCGGCCGCTGGGATTGCATTCGGGGCGGTTATGTTGTTTGCAGTATCACGCCCACCGATTCATCGATCGGTAATACTCTAACACTTCCCTGAAATTGAGAGAGAGGTGGTGCCGTCATTATCCTCTGTCACGACCAGGAAGGCGTGGAATGAGGGGTTACGATTTTCTGCTGCCCGGCAGACCATCTCGATACTACGGACAAACACTTCGATTTGTTCTTGTTTCTCCAAGGCCCGAGTAACCAGCATCTTCACCTCCACATAAAACCGCTCGCTCATTTCAATCATTTCTATGCCGCTTATTTCAATATTTTCCTCATTCGAAATCGTGCCGATACTGACACCAAATCCTGCGCTGACGTAGCGCCTAACTAAGTGAGTGTTGTCGACTTCGACTGCGATGTTCGGCCTAAGACCACGTTCAGCTAATGCACGATCGAGCACGGTGCGTTGGTGAGAACCCCTGTGAGCCATCACCAAGGGGAATCCTACGACATGCTCTAATGAAGGTCTAATCATCTTAGTAAGCGGGTGGCCTTTGACTGTCATGAGTAATAGGGGGTACTGCAATACCATCCTGGTTTCGCAGTTTGAGGGGATGCGTGGGGATGTCGTGAACCCTATATCTATTTTGCGCTCAGCAATTAGGTCAGCTGGATCTTTTAGCTGGGAGGAATCAATCACAATGCCGCTCTTTGGGAATATTCTGCGATATGCCGAGAGGACCGCCGGCAGAATCCCGGATGCTACCGCTAGAGGCGCAGCTACCACCAGCGGCGCGTCCTGTGTGGCAGCCTGCGGTACTCTTCCGAGAAGTTCGGAACTGCTGAGGAACTCCTGACAAAGCTCGGCCAGTTGCGCCCCGGCTGATGTGAGCTGTATGGGCCGAGTTCTATGCTCGACTAGGGGCAGGCCGAACTCTTCCTCCAGCGCCCGGAGGTGGCGGCTAACGGTAGGCTGGGTTGTTTGGAGGAGGTCCGCGACCTTGTTGAGATTCCGAACTTGTGCCACCAAAGCGAGGATGCGGAGCCCTTTCAGTGACATACTTACCTCCTTGGATACGAAATCTGCATACATATTATGCATGAACAACCGTTGACGGCAAGCAGGGCCCTGCCCTAAGCTCCGTTGAGAATGGGGTCTGACGAGAGCAGCTCGGCAGTTGAACACCGATTCTTGCAGAGTCGCGGTGAGGGGCTCGTTCCAAGACCAGGAGGCTGCATTATGGTACAGACGAGTGAGCGTGTGATTACGGGTGTGATAGACGGTGATGGTCATTTTATGGAGCACGACGAGGATCTGTATCCCTATTTCGATCACCAGAAACACCCCGTAAAAAAGTTGCGTAACTACTACCTTTTCCCCGACCTTGACGGGTTCCGTAGAGAAGGTCAGGGAGGTTACGAGACAGGGGACGATGCGCAGGGCTGGCTTGACTTCATGGATGCCTCACACATGAGTAGTGCCGTCCTGTACCCAACTGCCGGCCTTGCTTTCGCCTACGTGCGCAGTCCGGAGTGGGCAATCGATCTGTCGCGTGCCTACAACGATTTCATGGCAGATCGTTATCAGCGTGTAAGCCCTCGTCTCAAGGGCGTAGCGCTTCTCCCTGTCCAGGACCCGGAGGCGGCAGCTATTGAGCTCCGCCGCGCCGTCCAGGAACTTGGATTGGTAGGAGGTCTCCTTCCGTCGCCTGGTCTCCTCCGGCCATACGGAGACCCAGCTTTCGACGTGCTTTACAAGGAAGCTCAGTCGCTGGGTGTCATGCTCGGCGTGCATGGCGCATCTTTCCGCGGCCTCGGCCTCGACTTTCCTCAGAGCAGCCACGCCGGGGTTGCTCGCCCCGGCTTCCGCTACGCTCATCCGGCGCAGCCGTTGACCCAGATGATTCAGTTCGCCAACATGATGTGCGAGCAGGTGTGGGTACGTTTCCCAGAGCTCAAGGTGGCGTTCCTCGAGACTGGATGTGCCTGGGCTCCGTACTGGATCGAGCGTATCGATCACCGCGCTGGCACACCGATTGCTTCGGAACAGATGGCCAACAGTCCCATCTACTTCCACACGGAACTGGATGAACTCCAGGGTCTGAAATGGTTTGTCTCACTCTACGGGGACGAGCGAGTGACCTACGCTTCAGACTTTCCGCATGAACCCGACCACGAGGTAGTCGAAAAACTTGAGGACTTCTTTGCCACGGATGAGGTTTCCCAACAGACCAAGGAGCACATCCTTCGTGACAACATCAAGGCTCTCTACAATTTCGATTAAGGAAACCGCAACAAAGGAAGGAGTTCGAAGCAGAGGATGCTGGAAGTAGAGCATCTGAATCTCATATATGCAGGTGAACAGGGGGCTGTACACGCAGTTCGTGATGTGACTTTCTCTGTAGAAGAAGGAGAGTTCTATACGCTCCTGGGCCCAAGCGGGTGTGGGAAAACATCCATTCTGCGCTCCATAGCTGGCCTTGAAAGGCCAGCTGCTGGGCGCATCGTTATCGGCGGCGCTGCTGTCTTCGACAGTGACCTCGGCATGGTGTTGCCCACGCACCATCGCCCGATCGGCATGGTGTTCCAGTCATACGCGATATGGCCCCATATGTCCGTTATCGGTAACGTCGTGTTTCCGTTGCTTCATGGACCCGACAAGCTGAGCAAACGTGCAGCGCACGTTCGAGCACTCCAAGCGCTTGATTTGGTGCAGTTGAGCCATTTTGCAGACCGCCCCGCTCCGCAATTGTCGGGAGGGCAGCAACAACGTGTGGCCTTGGCGAGGGCCTTGGTTCATGAGCCGCAGATACTTCTCCTTGACGAGCCGCTGTCAAACCTCGATGCCAAGCTGCGTGAAGAGATGCGTCGGGAGCTCAAGGATCTCGCGGAACGTCTCAACACTACCACTCTTTATGTCACCCACGACCAGGTCGAGGCGCTGGCCATGTCGGATCGGATAGCCGTCATGGATGCAGGCCGGATTATGCAGGAAGGAGAACCTAGGGCCTTATACCTGGAACCCTCTTCCCATTTTGTAGCACGGTTTCTGGGTACGACGAACGCCCTGGAGGGAGTGGTTCGAGGGGGGCTTGAAGACGACGGGTTGGTCAACGTCGAAACCGCGTGTGGAGCGATTAAGGCTCGGATGACCAACCAGGCTGATGACGGAGCCACGGTTCTTGTCATTGCCCGGCCCGAGGCAATCATGTTGACTCGGAACATGCCGTCTGAACCCACGAACGTCTTCGCGGCGACGGTAGACGCAGCGAGCTTCGTTGGAGACTCAATGGAATACCGTGTCACTCTCGCGTGCACGCAATTCTCAGTCCACGGCAGCCCGTTTGATCCCTTCGAGGAGGGCGAGTGTGTATATGTATATGTGGCTCCGGAGCGTTGCCTGCTTGTCCATGAAGATTACGGATTCAACGACGACAGCAGTTCCGTACTGACCGCGGGCGACGGTCTCACCGGCTCTGGGTCGGAGACGAGGTGATTAGCGATGGCTACAGCTAAAGCCGCGGTCATCCCCGGTTTGCATAAGGCCGCCGAAGTGAGAGAGGTCAACATTCCAGACCTTGAAGAAGGGGCAGTTCTCGCGAGGGTCGACGCTGCAACCCTGTGCGGAACCGACGTCCACCATTGGGTCGGAGACCTGCGCCCTTCAGCAGAGCCTCACGCGTATATCCCGGGTCATGAGACGGCAGCGATTGTCGAGGACATCCGAGGCGAGCGCAAGGACGTTCTGGGCCATGCATTGCGCCGGGGGGAACGGATAATCGTGAACTATCCGAAGTGTGGGCACTGCTATTTCTGCACAGTGACCAACCAACCTCAGCTCTGCCCGAACGGATATGGCTACGGGCACTACGACGTTAGCAAGTACCCGTACCTGCTGGGTGGATGCGCTGAGTACCACTACTACCCGCCCAACTGCGATATTGTAAAGATACCCGATGAGGTTTCGTCACCGCTGGCTGCTTCTGCTGCTTGTGCGCTTCGGACGGTCATCCATGGGTATGAACGCCTCGGAGGCCTGGAACCGCACGAGGTAGTGCTAGTCCAGGGTGCGGGCCCTCTCGGTCTCTATGCTACGGCGCTCGCCCGCGACCGCGGCGCCGGGAAGGTTCTAGTGATAGGAGCTCCTAGCGTTCGCCTTGAGGTTGCTGGTGCTTGGGGCGCTGATGACACGTTGGACCTGGAGAAGTGCCCCGACGCAGCTGATCGCAGGGAGTGGGTCATGGAGCGGACCGGCGGTATAGGAGCGGACGTAGTCATGCAGTGTGCTTCCGGCATGGCAAATCCCGAGAGCATTGATCTGATTCGGCGTGGGGGGCGCTTTGTCGCTATCGGTGTTGGCGGAGGAGATATCATCATGCCGGGGGGAGCTATCACTCACAAGGCATTGCAGATTCACGGCGTGATCGGTGCCCTCGGACGCCATTTCTGGAAGGCTCTCCAGTTTCTCGCGACTCGTTCCGACCAGTTCCCTTTCGAACGTCTACTGACAGGTACATACACGTTAGATCGCGTGACTGACGCATTAAAAGCGATGGAGGAATTCAAAGAGGTAAAACCCGTAATACTTCCACGGTTGTCCTAGGTTGGCCAGCACCCTCAAACAGCCAAGACGGTTCTGCCTAGGACGACCTTACGAATATTTCCGGGTAGTGTTGCAGGAACAAGGCATCTAAGACAAGGGTTTCATCAGGAGGACGTGATGAAGAAATTAGCCATACAGATAGCGGTAATCATGGTTCTGGCGCTCGGTGCAGTGGCCTGTGGTGGAGATGACCCCATCCCAACGTCGACGCCTACAGTAGTTGTCGTCGACGTGCCGCCCGCAAGCAGTACTCCTAAGTTTGATGCGCTTGTTGAACAAGCTGCAGCCGTATCGAACAAAGAGATTGTAGGTTGGTTCGAGCACCTTAACGAAGAGGTGTTAGGTCTGTGGGAAGATGCGTGGGAGGAAGACTTCGGGTTCCGTATAAGTATCGCGAGCACACCCGGCCACTACAGCTCAGATTCCTCCGTGCAGATTCTGACGGGATATGAGGCTGGAACGGCGGTGGGCGACTACGCTCAGCATGCTCCCTACCACACTGTGCCAAGTGGAGACAAGGGTGCGTACCAGAGAATCGATTGGGAACCGCTTGAAGAAGCCTACCCCATCATTGAGAAACTCCGTGATAACGTTCCAGACATCACCCTTGAGAGCGGATATCCGTTGTCGGATTACTGTCTGGCAGCGGAGCACGTCGGCTATACCTGGGTCTACAACACGAGCAATGTTTCGGAGGAGGACGTGAAGGGGCTCACCCTGGAGGACTTGACCAAACCCGAATGGAAAGACCGCCTCGTTATGGGTGCGGGCGGCCCCTCAGCCTCGCAACTTGTAAGTGGCGAGTACCCGGGTTGGGACGAGGAGCGCTTCGCGAATCTCATCAAGGGAATCGTAACCAATGGTGCCCGCATCGCTGAGGGAGGCACGGCAGGGATGCTCGGTATGGTCATCTCCGGCGAAGCGGACATAGCTGTCGGCTACGTCAACTGGGCACTCAACCGTGTCGCTGAGGGGGCGCCTCTCGGTGTGGCGGCGTTGGGTGACGGAGTGATTCCAATCCATGTGATGACAGGCTGCATCCCCACATTGACGAAGACAGACCCTGCGCTCGCTCAACTGTTCTTGGGATGGCGTGTTGTGCGTGGGACTCAGATCCAGGATGAGTACTTCGGGACTGGAACCTTGCTCTTCGAGGAGTTTCCCAATCCAGTCACCAAGCTGCTGCAAGAAGCCGGGATCAGATTCCCCGAGAATGCCGCGACCTACAAGACTCGCGAGCAGACTGAGTTCCATCGGCAGTACGGTCGAGACCTACGGGACGTGGTAACGGCGGCGGGGCAATAGGGCTCAGCCAGGTTAGACACGGGTGGTGATGCCTCATCTAGGGGCATCACCACCCGTACCACTTAATGGGAGCAAGCCGCTGTGAAGGTCCCCGTAGTAGCGAACCTTAGACAACTCATCGTGCTTCCTCGCTTCGAAGCACGCTCTACCATCTCGTTCATCGCGTTGCTCATCGTGGGCGGGCTGGTATTGGCGCCACTGGTCATCCTGGTCATTGCAAGCTTTCGTCCTGACGGGATCCTGCCGCTCTCCGAAGGCAGCTACACCGTGGAGAACTACGCCAAGCTCGGGAGTACCGGGGCGACCAGGACGGTGCTACTTAACACCCTGATCTACGGTATGGGGACGCTGACGATTGCGCTGCCCATCGCGCTCGTCCTGGCGTTCCTGACAGAGCGAACGAATCTTCCGGGCAGGAATCTCTTCTACACGCTCCTCGTGGTTGCCATGGCGCTGCCCGTGTTTGCCACGGCCTTGGGCTGGGTACTGCTCGCCAGTCCGCGCGCAGGTATCCTGAACCAATACATCCGCTATGCAGTCAACTCTTCGGCGAGGGAAGGGCCTTTCAACATCTTCACAATGGAGGGGATGATCTTCGTTACCGGCATCGCGATCGTGCCCCCGATGTGGCTTCTGCTCGCGAGCGTAGTCCGGAACATGGACCCTGCCCTTGAGGAAGCAGGAGCAACCTCCCGGGCAGGTGGGGTGGACCTCCTCCGGCGGATCACGATTCCATTGATGACTCCCGGTATCGCCGCCGTGGCTGTCTATTACGCGATCGGCATCATGGAATCCTTCGAGATTCCACTGACCATCGGGCTGCCTGCCCGAGTCGAGGTGCTGAGCACACGCATCTTTCTCGTCATCACCGCAACGGCGGAGGACACCTTTGCCTACGGGGGAGCAGCCGCTCTGGGCATGGTGGGCGTCGGCTTCGCCTTCCTGGGGATACTCGTGTACCTCCGGCTTGTACGAAGAGCCTCACGCTACACAGTCGTCACCGGGAAGGGCTACAGACCGAGAATCATTAGCCTGGGGCGGTGGCGTTACGCCGCCCTGGCGTTTGTCCTCGCGTACATGCTGGTCGCGCAAGTCTTGCCGATGCTGACTGTGGTCTATGCGAGTTTCCTCAATTTCTACGCTCCGCCGGTACCAGGGAACCTCGCGAACATCTCATGGACGTTGGACAACTACACGAGATTCTTGGATTCGGAGACATTCAGGAAGGCTGTGATCAACACGGTGATCGTCGTGACGGCTGCGGCTACAATCACCATGATCCTGGTAACGGTAGTCAGTTGGGCTGCGGTGCGCGTCCGCGGGATTATTCCGTACACCACCAACGTGTTGACGTTCCTTCCACTGTCGATACCCGGCGTCATAACTACTCTTGCATTTCTCCTACTGTTCATAGGGACGCCTCTTTATGGCACTCTGGCGTTGCTCGTGCTCGCGTTCATGGCTAGGTATCTTGCATACACGACCAGGCTGATGTACGCAGCTCAACTTCAGCTACACAAGGAACTTGAAGAGGTCTCATACACCAGCGGAGTCGGTGTGATTGGCACATTCTTTTACGTCACGCTGCGGCTCCTTCTGCCTGCTTTCATCAACGGTTGGTTGTGGGTCATCACCCATGCCGCGAGGGACTTCACCGCCCCGTTGCTTTTGGCCACTTCTGGGACAGTATTGTTGGCCAACCTGATATGGGGCGACTACAACGCCGGCAGGCACCCGGAGAGCGCTGCTGTAATCATGATTCTGGTGGTGGCTCTAGGCGTGACAGTCTTTGCTTCCAGACGGTGGTTGGGCCGGCCGATCCAGTAAGCAGTTGAGGCAGCGCTGCGTGGAACCCCCGATTGATTGGCTTCCTCGGCGTGGATGAAAACGAGTACGGCGTGGTCTGCGAACGCTGAGTCTGGGCAGGGCCATCTAGCTGTAGTTCCCAGGGACGTTGTTGACAGGCGCGAGGCGGGAGTAGCCCCGCCGATGCCGCCGTGTGGACGCCGGTGATTGTAATACGCGAGGAACCCAGGCAGCACGTTGAGCCGTTCATCATTGGAGTAGTACGGTCGCTGGTAGGCCCACTCGGCCTGCATGATCTTGTTGAACGCCTCCGCCTTGCCGTTGGTCTGAGGCCGGAAAGGCCGCGTGCGCTTCAACCGTATATTCCTGGCCGCCGCCGTGTCGGTGAAGATGCGGCTCACGTAGCAGGCGCCGTTGTCGGTCAGGATGCGCTCGACGGCGATGCTCTGGCGCTCGAAGTGGGCAAGTGCCCGGACAAGGAAGGCGGCAGCAGTCGGGCCGCGTTCGTCCGGCAGGGCCTCGACGTAGGCATAGCGGGAGTGGTCATCCACGGCCACGTGGAGGAAGTCGAAACCGAGGCGGGGGCCGCGCTGAGGACCACTGTGGGTCTCCGCGAAGCCGGGCAGGATGCGCTTGCCGCCACCCTGCGGAATGCGGCCGAGTTTCTTGATGTCGAGGTGGACCAGCGCGCCCGGGCGGGCATGCTCGTAGCGAACGATCTCCCGGGTGGTGCGATGGAGCCACGCGAGGCGGTGGAGTCCGGCGCGGCGCAGGACAGCGTAGACGGTGGAGCGGGCGATGCCCAACCTCCACCCGATGCGGTGTGGCCCCCAGGCAAGCATGCGGCGTGCAGCGCAGATGGCCGCTTCCTGCAGCTGACCGGTTTGGCGGGGGCTGCGCAGGGGACGGCTGGAGCGGTCGAGGAGCGCGTCTGGCCCACCTTCACGGAACCGCCGCACCCACTTGGCGACGGTCGCGCGGGAGACGCGGAACAAGCGGGTCACTTCAGCCTGGGGCCAGCCAGCCAACACCTGTTCGACCAACTCGGCGCGGGTCACGGGGGTCAAGCGTGCGTTACGATGGGTCATGAGGGGCCTCCTGTTACTGCTGGGTTTCGTTCACACAACAGCAACAGCGGGGCCTCTCACTTGTCAACAACCTCTATGGGAACTACATCTAGCGCCAGTCGTGTGCGGATGGCAGCGGAGCCCGCGTCACCAGGCGCTCCAACCGGGAGACGATGACGTTCGTCGTTCCATCCCAGCGGGAAACCGTGCCATGAGCCACGATCAACCGGCTCTCCAGTTCCCTCCTGAACCGGGCGAAGACCCTCGGCCATAGGATGAACTGGACATCCCCCGTCTCGTCCTCCACGGTCACAAACACCGTGCCCGACTTGCCCCTCGGGTGCTGCCTGGCGACCGGCCAACCCGCCACTTGGACCGTGTCGCCCTCGCGCGCCGTCTCGACGGCTGCAACTGTTCAGAGTCGATGAGGCGAATGCCCGAGGTTCCCGCCTGCGCGGTGGGCGGCGGAGGGGGGGTGAGCACTGGCCCTATTGGCCCTGTTTGGCCCTGTTTACTCCTAGCTGCGAGGCTGAAAATGAGGCCGGTGTGGCCTCGTTTGGCACTTCGCCCACTCGTACGCGGTGGGCCAGCCGGCCCTGGTGGTGGCCCTGGTTGGCCTCGTAGGAGTGGGCAGGAGTGGCCAGGAGCGGCGAAACTTTTAATTCAGTTGCATTTGGTTGCATTTCGTCTCATTTCCCATCCCCCGAACCCTCATCCTTTGCCTTCTCCCTGTAAACCATCTCCCCGTCGTTACGCGGTGCCTGACTAAGGGTTTCACCCTCATCCTATCCTTCTCCCCTCAAGGGAGAAGGGATATGACCGCCTTCGCGGGAACGACGGTGGCCCCAACCGCCCCGTGTGCGCTCCGCTGTCGCGCACGCTGGATTCCAGCCTTCGCTGGAATGACGGGTGTGAACAATGTAGCAGTCAGCGGGGCTATGGCGTAAGCAACTGTGATAGCAGGTCAAGCGATTTGTGGGTCCCAGGTGGTCTCCTCACGCAGGATGGCATTCAGTATGGTCAGCATCTTGCGCATGCATGCGACGAGCGCCACCTTCCTCGGCTTACCCTGGTCCAGCAGCCGCTGGTAGAACGTGCGTATCACGGGGTTGTGCTGGACTGCCGAGAGCATAGGCATGTACAGCGCCCTCCGCACGTTTGCACGCCCGCCCCAGCAGAAGCGCTTCCCCTCGCGCTTCCCGCTGTCGCGGGCGTGCGGGGCGAGGCCTGCCAGCATCCCGACCGCTGCTCGGTTCAAGTGTCCCAGCTCCGGCATACTGCCGAGTAGCGCTGCCGCTAGGGTCTCACCCACGCCAGGAACGCTCCGCAGCCGCTCCCAACGCTCGCGCAGGGAGACATCCTGGGCGATGACCCTCCGCAGTTCCTGCTCCACCGCCGCGATCTCCCGCTTCAGGAAGGCGAGATGGCGCTTCGCGCTGGCCAGGCTTGCGCCGGAGAACAGCCGGGCTTGGTGTCGCACCCGCGTGTGGTCCCCCACCAGTTGATTGCGGCGGGTGGCAAGATCGCGCACGGTCTGCTCGGGGCGCGACGGCGCAGGCTTCGGCTGGATGCGGATGTCGTGGGCGAACTGGGCGATGACGGCCGCATCAATGCGGTCGGTCTTAGCCAGGACGCCGGTGGAGCGGGCATAGTAACGGACGTTGCGGGGGTTGAGGATGGCGAAGGGGAGTTGGGCGTGGGTGAGTGCGTGGGAGAGAGGGCGTTCGTAACCGCCGGAGGCTTCGAAGGCAATCAGGCGGGGCTGAGCATCGCGACAGTGCTCGACGAGGGAATGCAGGCCGGCGGGAGTGGTCTTGAAGCGCTGGGGTTGTCCGGTTGGGTGAGCCGCGAGATCGAACCAATCCTGGGAAACGTCTATGCCGATGCAGAGGGATGAGTCCATACGCTATGCTCCTGACTGCCCTTCCGTGCCCTGCCTTGTGAATACGAGCTCACTAGCTCAGGCAACTGTTCGGGCTACCGGTAGGGCGGGTGGAATAGAGGCGGGGCGGTCATGCTTACGCACGGTCTCAGCGACCAAGGGGCAAACGGCCTACCCCGCCTCTCACCACCATACAAGGGGCAATTGTCGTTGGTTTGGGGACGGGACTACCTCACGAACTTTGAATAGTTACGTATGGGCGTGTGCTCTTGCGCACGACGGCTGCCGATGGGATGGTAGTATTTCATGCGTAGGCTGCAAGTTCAGCGTGCCCCTGTAGCTCAGGCGGATAGAGCAGTGGTTTCCTAAACCATGTGCCAGGGTTCGAGTCCCTGCAGGGGTACCATGCGCGTACTGTACTAACAACCGGGCCGCGGAGAGCGATATCCTCTACGTTGCTGCCCGTCACGCGGCTGTCGTCTGGCATCGGGATCGTGTAATGGATGGTCGCCTTGCCGGGGAGCGACGTCGATCTCCTTGATGAAGGACTACCTTGGCGTAGGCTTGCGGAACGTGACCATCCCGCGCTATTATCTTAGGATGCGGAGGTCGAAATGCTGTCTCGTTTCTTGAGCGACACGTTCCCTACACTCACCGAAGCACCTGACTCGGACCCATGTTGGGTCGCCAAGGCGATAAGCCTTCGAGATGAGGGCTTATCTGCACTCTCGGATGCTCTCGAAGTGGTTGAGCTACACAGAGAGATAAATTCCTTTCAGACCAGACTGAAGCGAGAGCACCCCTTGGATAAGATCCACGATGAGCAGTACGACTGGCGGGTCAAGGATTGCTTAACTGAGGCCTGCGCATTTGCTTGGGCGACTCAGCGTGATCTGGAGCCTCTAACATTCAGTGATACCGAGGGAACTCCTGACATACGCCTGAGCGATGGCCGTTGGGTGGAAGTCAAAGCGATTCACCCTTCTCAGGAAGAGGACGAGCGGATGAAGCGCATGCTGGCAGGGAGGACTGACTCAGGCCAGGTTGCACCGCCGGGTTGCGGACTGTACCGCAAATTCGAGGCTGCTTTGGAGGATGCGGTCAAGAAGTTCAAAAGACAAAGCCAGCAAGCTTCTAATCCCAATATCGTGTTTTTCAACCTCACCGGTCTCGATACGCCGCCGTCTTTCCGCAAAGACTCTACTTTGGCATCTCTCAGAGAATGGGCAGACTCGGTTGAGCATCACCCAAAGGACGATAAGGCAGCTGATGTCAAATTAGTCATGTGTTACAAGTACGAGTGGAAAGCGCCTTTCAGGGACCCATTCGAGGTATAAGCACACTGCGAGGCATTGATCTACGATAGTAGGTACTAGAAGTAGTCCTACTCAGGGATTCTTTGGCTGTTGCTCGAGACCCCCCTATGACGGCAAGCTTCTCGGATCGTGTTTCGGGGGATTGAGGCGCACCTACTGCAACAATACGCGTCGGCCATGGTCTCGGTGAGGTCGCTCTCCATGAGGAATGCGCTCACTTCCTTTGCGTAGGCTGCGATTCGCTCCACGTCTTGTACGCTGGCCCTGCGCAAGGAGAGGACAGTGCGCGCCTCAGGGCGGGCCTGCGCGCAAGCCTCCTGTCGCCTGTTGGGCCGCCCCCTGCCATTGGCGGCGATTAGCCGCTAAGCAGCGCTGCTGGTTGCGTATACTACGGCGAGGTGCCGGTCCGAGTCCTCGGCCCCGGCATGAGCCACTGCCGATTCGACCGACAGCGAGGCAGCCGTTTGGCGGAATGGAGGCCCGAGGATCAAGGGAGGGCGATGCACGGCGCTAGGCACTGGGCGATGCTGGCTATTGCGATGATGGGAATCCCGTTCGCGGGCTGCTCAAGCAACGTCAGCAGTACTCCGCTACCGCTGACCGCGGAGAACGTTCAGGACACCGTGCTCGATGCGATGCAGCGCAACGGTCAGATCACTCTCGTGAGAACCTGGGGCCGCACTCCGGATGGAGCGTACTCACAGGAGCCCAGCGTGACGTGGCTGGACCTCGCCGGGGGCTGGGTCCAGTCCGAAGCGGCCTCGAGGGCCTCCGATGACATGGGGCCGGGCCGCTTGAAGTGGATGGCCAGCCCCAAGCTGCAAGCCTCCTCGGTCATGACAAGCGGGAAGGCTGTCCGCATGACCGAGGAGCATGACCCGGACCGATATGCCTGGTCGGAATCACACCTAGACAGGCTTGCCGGTCTGGAGAGCTTGATCCCAGCGATCCCGCTGGGTTCGGCGCTCGCTTGGGGGCAGCGATGGGAATCGCTGGGAGCGGGGGAGTGGGAAGGGCAAGAATCGAGTTCTTGGCGGGTGGAGTACGAGAACCCGCTGTACGGGCGCGACGCTCACACGTCAGTGACCATACACCTCGACCCTTCCACCGCTCTTCCCTTGGGCGCTCGGTCTGCGACCTCAGGGCCTCTATTCGGCGAGGACGTGGAATTCACTCGCTTCTCTCGTTACACGTTCGAGTTCATCGATGCAGCAGCAAGCCCACTGGGACTGTTTGACGTGGAGTCGCTGCGCGATGGGGTGATCGGGACCGTCGCCAGCGACGGCACACCATTGGAAGCCTTGTGGTTCGGCACGGCGATCGACTTGGGCTCGGGCTTACCTACCTCGACATTGGAGGAGACCGTCGCTGCGGCCGCTTCCGCCTTGGTCCGCTATGAGAGCGAGCCGGCCGGCGTGTTCGTCAGGTTCTCCTACGGCTTCAGAACTCGTGACGCCCATTCAGAACGCGGAGCGGTCTCCGTCACCACATGGCCTCGGGAGGTGTGGGAGAGGGAGGTCGACATGCCGGGGCCGGCCAACTGGTGGGAGGGCGCGTCGGTGCGGCGCGAGCCGTTGGAGATCAGCGGGGTTGTCAGCGAATTTGCAGTGGCCGTGCGCGACGGTTATTACGCGCCATCCCCGCACCCTGACCACGAAGAGGGCCAGCCCGTGACGTCGTTTAGCGAGGTGCGCCAAGCGACTGAAGCGCTGGTCTGGCTGGACGGTTCTGTCACGCTCATCAGCGCACCGTTCCTCAACCCGCTTCACGATAGCCCATCGGTAGGCGACCCGCCGGTCAGGATGCCCGGCTTCCAGGGCGAGGGCGACGATGAGATCTATGTCGCTGACCTGAATTGGTTCGGCGGAGAGGACGCGGTTCGCGAGCTTGTTCGTCTGCTGGAGGTGCGCCAGTGATCGTAGTTGCCGTCCCCGCCCTCGGAAGCCGAGGGATCGCCTCGGCGTTTGACATCCTGCGCCATGCGTTCGTACAGTGCGCAGTAACCTAGGGGAGGCGCGGTACTATGCCTATCGAAGTTATCGACACCAAAGCGTTCGGACATGAGACCAAGAAGCGCACCGTGGTGCTGGATACGAGCCGCTTCCACGCGTGGGTGCACTACTACCAACCCGATCAGATGGACGAGATGCACTGCCACAATCAGGATCAGACGTTCCAGGTGATCGAGGGCGAGCTGACGATGGACTTTCCTGATGGCGGGAGCGCGGTGCTGATGCCGGGGATGATGGCGACGATCACCGGCGGCTCGTTCTATCGTTTGCATAACACCGGCGACGTTCCGCTCATCATGATTGGCACGCGCTCCGGCGCGACGAAGGAGACGGTGAAGGTGGAGCACGGCACCGGGCGCATAATCAACGAGCGTATCAACTACGCGGAGCCTGCCAAGGCGTAGCAGTGCGTTACTCCTCGTAGCGGCGGAAGACGAGGCAGGCGTTCTGCCCGCCGAAGCCGAAGCTGTTGGAGAGCACCGTACGGACATCCGCTCTGCGCGCCTCGTTCGGGACGTAATCGAGGTCGCAGGCCGGGTCGGGCGTCGTGTAGTTGATGGTGGGGTGAATGATGCCGTTGACGATGGTATTCACGCAGGCGACTGCCTCCATGCCTCCCGCGCCGCCCAATGCGTGGCCAATCATGGACTTCGTTGAGCTGATGGGGACGTTGTAGGCGAGGTCGCCGAAGGTTCGCTTGATGGCGAGCGTCTCGGAGGCGTCGTTGAGCGGCGTAGAGGTGCCGTGGGCGTTGATGTAGTCCACCTCGTGCGGGCCTATCCCCGCGTCGTCCAGCGCCCAGCGGATGGCTCGCGCCGCGCCCGCACCGTCGTCGTCCGGCTGCACCTGATGGTTGGCGTCGGATGACGCGCCGTAGCCGATAACCTCTGCGAGGATCGGGGCGCCCCGGCGCAGCGCATGCTCCAGCGACTCTACGATGAGGATGCCCGCGCCCTCTGCGGGCACGAAGCCGTCGCGGTCAGCGTCAAAGGGACGGCTCGCGAGGGATGGGACATCGTTGTGTGCCGTGCTGAGCGCGCGCATCACGCAGAAGCCTGCGAGTCCCAACTGGCTGATGCCGGCCTCCGTCCCGCCTGTGATCATCACGTCGGCTGCGCCTCGGCGGATGACCTCGGCGGCGTCGCCTATGGACTGGGTCGAGGCGGCGCATGCGGTGACGATGGTGCTGCTGGGGCCGCGCGCGGTGAAGTGGCGGCTCACGTTGGCAGCGGCCATGTTCGGCAGGATCATCGGGAAGAAGTAGGGAGACAGGCGCATCCCGCCGCGTTCGAGGAGGACGCGCATGCTCTCGTCGATGGTGGGGAAGGCGCCGTTGCCGTTGCCGAGATAGACGCCGACGCGCTCGACGTTCATGTTTGCGGCGGAGAGCCCTGCGCTGCTCATCGCCTCGCCTGCTGCGACGATGGCCAGCTGCGAGAACCGCGCCAGCCTCCGAGCCTCACGTTTCTCGATGTAGCGCTCGGGGTCGAAATCGGAGACTTCGCCTGATATCCGGCAGGGGTAGTCGGTGGGGTCGGCGAGCGTCATCGGCCCGATGCCGGAGCGGCCCGCGGTGAGTCCGTCCCAGAAGCCGGCGGCGGTCTCACCGAGCGGAGTCACGGCGCCCATGCCGGTTACGACGACGCGCTTGCGCCCGTTCCTTGCCAATTCGGTCATCTTCCAGCCCTTCCTAAGCAGATGCCTGCGGGTCGAACTCGGGGTAGTGCTCCCCCTCGATGCCGAGGCGCAATTCGAGAGCCTCGGCCACGACGAACAACGAGCCGGTAACGAGCACGACGTCTGCCGCGTCAGCCTCGGCGAGCGCCTGCTCCATCGCGCTGCCTATGTTGGCTGCGCTCTGCGCTCGCACCCCATAGCGCTCGAAGATGTCTCTGAGGATATCAGGGTGCGCCGCCCGGGGATGCCGCGATGCGACGGTTCGCACGTTATCGGCGAAGCGGGCCGCCTCGCTCGCCATCAGCGCGGTCTGTTTGTCGGAGGACGCTCCGAATACCAGATGGACGCGAGCGCCCGGCAGGTATTCGCGCACCGTATCGCTGAGCCTTGCCATCGAGTAGGGGTTGTGCGCGCCATCAACGACGAGGCAGGGCGATTGCGATAGCAGTTGGAAGCGGCCATCCCAGCGCACCGACGCAAGGCCCGCTTCGATAGCGTCGTTCGATATCGATAGCGGCAGGCAGCCTATGGCCGCGACCGCGACGGCGGCGTTCTCGGCCTGATGCGCGCCCAGCAGCGGCAGACGCACCCGGTATCGATTACGCGGAGTTTCGATTGTCACCGTCTGGCCTGAGAGGTCATGGTCTGCCTGCGCGTAGGTGATGTCGCGTCCAACGGCGGTGAGGGTTGCGCCCATCGCACTGCATCGTTCAGCGATGACGGCCATCGCTTCCGGGCGCTGCGGCGCGGTTACGACGGGCTGGGAGCGCTTGATGATGCCGGCCTTCTCGCTCGCGATCTCAGCGAGCGTGTCGCCGAGGATGGCGGTGTGGTCGTAGCTGATGGACGTGAGTGCGGCGACGCTGGACTCGACGACGTTCGTTGCGTCCAGCCTGCCGCCGAGACCGACCTCCACCACGATGGCGTCGGCCTCTTCGGCGCGGAACGTGTCCAGCGCCATCGCCGTGAGGGCCTCGAAGGTGCTCGGCGCGCCGATGGCGCTCCCGGCCATCTTCTCGATGGCGGGCCAGACGCGGGCCACCGCGTCGGCGAATGCCTGAGCGGTGAGAGGTTCGCCGTCGAGGCGGATGCGCTCTCTGAACGAATGGAGGTGCGGCGACGTGTAGAGTCCCGTCCGCAGTCCTTGCGCCCGAAGCATGCTGGCGGTCATGGCGGCGACGCTGCCCTTGCCCTTGGTGCCTGCGACGTGGACGATGGGCGGAAGGTAGCTGTCCAGGCCGAGGCTCTCCACCAGCGCGCGCATCCGCTCCAGGTCGTACTTGAGCGCAGGCGCTGCGGTTCCTGCCATGCGCTCGTAGTCGGCAAGGCTCAGGAGGCGATGCAGCGCTTCTTCATAGCCGAAGGTCAGGCCGGGCATGAGCGGCTGGTCAGGGGTGATCCGGGAGCGGGAGGTTTCCAAAGCGGCCTCATTTGGCCTCAATTGGCCTCATTTGGTGCGTAGTCATGGGACTGCGTTTCAATCTGCATCACAAGAGATAGTAGAGGGTAGAGCGCCGATGGCACAACGGTCATCCGGTCATCGACGTCAGGGGGCTGAGGTGGTTTCATGGAAGTTACCCTGCGGATTCGCCGTTGCCCCGAGGGTGGAGATGTACCGTATGCAGTATGCAAGTGGCGGAGGAACGGCAAATCTTGCGGGATTCTTACCTTGGGGTCATGGCTGGCTGTTCCTATAATGGCCGGACTTCCCTGCACCGAGAGATTCATCGTTGGCCTTCACCCACCTTCACGTTCATTCGGAATATAGCCTGCTCGACGGCCTGAGCCGCATACCGGCGATGGTGAATCGCGCGAAAGACTTGGGGATGACCGCCCTGGGCATCACCGACCACGGCTCCATGTACGGCGTCGTTGAGTTCTACTCCGCGTGCAAGGAGGCCGGGATCAAGCCGGTTATCGGCTCCGAGCTGTACGTCGCGAAGGGGCAGCGGTTCGACCGGCGGCCCGGCGAGAAGAGCCCCAGCCACCTGACCGTCCTGGCGAAGGACAACGTTGGCTACCGCAACCTGATGAAGCTCTCGTCCAAGGCGCACATCGAGGGCTTCTACTACAAACCCCGCGTCGATCACGAACTGCTGGAAGAGCATGCGGACGGCCTCATCGTGCTGTCCGGCTGCCCAAGCTCCGAGCTGTCCGTGGCGCTGATGGACGGCAACTACGAAGAGGCGAAGGAGATGGCCAGGTGGTACATGGGGACGTTCCCCAACTTCTACCTGGAGATGCAGCGCCACACGAACCTCGACTTCCTCGACCGCCTCAACGAGGGGCTGCTGCGGTTGGGCGAGGACCTGGACCTCCCGCTCATCGCCACGAACGACATGCACTACGTGTCCGAGAGCGATCCGGGTCTGCACGACGTGCTGCTGTGCATCGGCACCAACTCGAACGTCAACGATCCGAATCGATTCCAGTTCTCCGACCACTCTTACTACCTGAAGAGTGAAGAGGAGATGGTGGAACTGTTCTCCGACCTGCCCGAGGCGATAGCGAATACGCAGGAGGTCGCGGACTCCACGAGCGTTGTGCTCGATTTCTCGACGCTGCACCTGCCGCAGTACGGCACCCCCGACGGCGAGGACTCGGACGCGTACCTGCGCAGGCTCTGCTGGCAGGGCTTCAGCGAGCGGTACCCGGAGGGCGCGACGGATGAGGCGAAGGATAGGCTCAGCTACGAGCTGGATGTCATATCCGAGACGCAGTACCCCAACTACTTCCTGGTCGTCTGGGACATCGCGGAGTTTGCCCACAGGGAGAGCATCATCTTCGGCGTGCGTGGCAGCGCGGCCTCATCGCTCGCGCTGTACTGCCTGCGAGTGACCGACCTCGACCCGCTGAGCTACGGCTTGGTGTTTGAGCGCTTCCTGAACATCGAGCGCAAAGAGATGCCGGACATCGATATGGACTTCCAGGACGACCGCCGCGAGGAGGCGATCCGGTACGTCACGGATAAGTACGGGCGTGACCACGTCGCCCAGATCATCACTTTCGGGACGCTGGGGGCGAAGGCGGCGATCCGCGATACGGGGCGCGCGCTCGGCATGGCCTATGCCGACGTTGACCGCGTCGCCCGGCTCGTACCGACACGCGTGGGGATGTCCATCGACCTCGCTTTCGAGCAGGCGCCGGAGATGAAGGAGGCTTACGAGCAGGACGAAACCCTGCGCAAGCTCATCGACACGGCGCGAGGGTTGGAGGGCGTCACCCGCCATGTGAGCACACACGCCGCAGGCGTCGTTATCTCCGCCGACCCACTCACCGATCACGTGCCGCTTCAGCGTCCGACGAAGGGCGACGAGTCCAGCGTGGCGATGACGCAGTACGCGATGGAGCCCGTTGCCAAGCTGGGCCTGCTGAAGATGGACTTCCTGGGCCTCATCAACTACTCGATCCTGAACAACGCGGTGAAGATGATCCGCCAGCGTCGAGGTGTCGAGGTGTCGTTGCAGAGCCTCCCGCTCGACGACCAGACAACCTACGACCTGCTGGCGAGCGGGGAGACGACCGCGATCTTCCAGCTGGAGAGTCCCGGGATGCGCCGGCACATCAAGGAGCTGCGCCCCAGCAGCCTTGCCGAACTGGCGGCGATGATTGCGCTCTACCGCCCGGGCCCCATGGAGCATATCGACAGGTTCATCGATTCGAAATTCGGGCGTGCGCCGGTGACCTACCCGCACCCTGCGCTCGCGGAGATCCTCGAAGAGACGTACGGCATCATCGTCTATCAGGACCAGGTGCTGCATATCCTTCGGCGTTTCGCGGGCTACTCCCTGGGCGAGGCGGACATCGTCCGCAAGGCGATGGGGAAGAAGATCGCCTCGCTCATGCAGCAGGAGCGCGAGAAGTTCATCGCCGGTGCGCGCGAGTTGGGCTACGACGAACCCATTGCGACTGCGGTCTTCGACCTCATCGAGCCGTTCGCCGGGTATGCGTTCAACAAGGCGCACAGCGTCAGCTACGCAGTGGTTGCGTACTGGACGGCGTACTTCAAGGCGAACTACCCCGTCGAGTTCATGACGTGCGTATTGAATGCCTACGAAGGCCCCAAGGCGAGTGCGGTGATTGCGGAGTGCGCGCGGCTGGACATTCCGGTGCTGCCGCCGGACGTGAGCCGGAGCGGCGTGTCCTTCAGTATCGGTACGTCCTCTGACGGCAAGTCCGCGATCCGTTTCGGGCTGGCGTCCATCAAGAACGTGGGCGCGTCGGCGGTGGAGGAGCTGGTGGCGGAGCGCGAAGCGAATGGGCGGTTCACGTCGCTGGAAGACTTCTGCCGCCGCGCCGGGGTCGAGGCTGCCAACAAGCGCGTGATCGAGAGCCTGGGGAAGGTGGGGGCGCTCGATGCGTTCGGCCCGCGCGGGCGGATCGTCGCGAGCGTCGACAATATCGTTCACCTGATGCAGCGCGAGGCGCGGCTCAAGGATAGCGGGCAGTCCACGATGTTCGACATGTTCGGCGCGTCTGTTCCAACCCCGCTCGGCGAGGCGGAGCTGGTGGAAGCGGTGGAGCCAACGAATCGCGAACTCATCGCGTGGGAGCGCGAACTCATAGGCGTGTCGCTGGGCAAGCGCGCGCTGGACTCCAAGGGCGCACCGCAAGGGGCGGTTCTCTCTCGTGAGGAGTTGGACTTGTATAGCGACGGCGAGAAGGTGCTGCTCGCCGGAGAGGTGGCGTCCGTTCGCACCACGGTAGATAAGCAGGGACGCGCCATCGGGTTCGTGAGCCTGGAGATATTCGATGGGTCGGCGGTGGATGTGGCGATATGGAGCCGCGTGTACGAGCAGACGGCCAGTCTGTGGTCCGAGGGTATGCTCGTTCAGTTGCGAGGGCCGGTGCGGCGGCGCGGAGACGAACCCTCGGTGCATTGCGACGAGGCTTCCGAATACATCGTGCCGGAGTCGGCCAGCGCTGAGCCGGACGAAGCGTCAGGCCCGCGCGCCGAGGAGTGGACAGGGCCGCAACCGCTCCCTGCCGTTTCTGTCGAAACGCCCGTGCAGCGTGACAAGCCCGCGGCAAGCAGCGAGACGGCTGTTCCAACCAACGGCGCTCGGGCTGCTCCTCCGGCAGAGGAACCGCAGGAACGATTCGTCCCAGCGGATGCGGGCGAGCGCAGGCTTCTGATCAACCTGACGGAAACCGATCAGCCCAACGAAGATCAGTTCCGGCTGCGCAAGGTGCTACAGACGCTGCTGGACTATCCCGGCAACGATTGCGTCGACCTGCTCATATCGAGCGAGGGCAAGGTCTGGCGGCTGGAGATGCCGCTGATCAGGACAGGGTTCTGCGATGAGCTGGTGACGGCGCTATCGGAGCTGTTGGGCAGCGCGGAGGCGATGACGCTGGAGGGTTCGGCAGGGGTTACGGCGGCCTGACGGCGCTACGCCCCGTTTCCTGCTTCCAGGTTAAGCAGACGCGACTTCATCGGCAGGCCGGGCCCGCCGAAGCCGTGCAGCCCGCCGTCCTTCCCGATGACGCGGTGGCACGGTATGACGATGGGGATGCGATTCCGCGCCATCGCCTGCCCGGCGGCGCGCACCGCCTTGATGTTGCCGGCAGACGCTGCGAGCCATTCGTAGGTTCGGGTTTCGCCCGCGGGTATCGAACGGCAGGCGTCCCACGCACGGCGGAAGAACGGCGCTACGTCTTCGAGGTCGAGTGTTACGTCCCAAGCGGTACGCTCGCCGCTGAGGTACTCGTTGAGCTGATCGCGGTAGGCGTCGAACGCGCCGGGCACGTGCTCGGGCAGTGCGCCACGCAGCATGCCTTCCAGATCGTGGAGTGCGCGCTCGGGCGAGGGCTCCGGCAGCGTGGCATAGCGTATGCCCTTCGCCGACCCGCACACGGCGATCCATCCCCAGGCAGTCTCGAAAACGTCGTAGCTCAGCATAGTCATGGCACTCAGTATAGAACGTCCCGAGCGCTCCGGCGACGCCGGATTGTCACGGATGGGTGGGGAGGGGGTGATGCTCACATAGCCTTCAGGTAACTGCTTCGTCGGGCGGCGGGGGAGGAGGTTTCGTGCTTCTGGAACGGGCTTCGCTGCTAGTGCGCCAAAGCCCGTCACGACAACAGGCGGACGGTCAGGGAACTCCACAACCAGGCGCAGCTTCCCGCCCATCGTTTCGACGTAGTGATCCAGCGTGGATAGCAACAGGTCGGTGCGCTTTTCGATACGAGAGACGCTCTCCTGATTGATTCCGAGATCCTTGGCCACGTGCGCCTGCGTTCTTTGCAAGGCGTTGCGCAGGTCGCGCAGGGACATCTCCTCAGCGATCAGCACTGCCGCCCGCTCCTCTACCTTCCTTCGGCGAGACGCGGACAGCTTGTCCATCTGCGCTGCTAGCGTTGTCATTTGACTTCCTCCGTCCCTTCACTCATCCGTCCAGATGCCTGTCGAACCGGTCGTCTGCTTTCTTGATCAGTTGCCTGTAGAACCTCTTTTCGCTGGTTCCTGACTTATCACCTGCCAGAAGAAGCACCGCCCGCCGTTTGGGGTCAAAGGCAACTCGCCACACGCCGTTATCTGCGTTGAAGCGAAGTTCCTTCATGTTGGAGTGTCGTGAACCGTTCAATGTATCCACTCCCGGGCGGCCGAGAGTCGGGCCGAATTCCTCCAGGGTCTTTGCGTGTGCAAGGAGCTCATCTTGCACGTCAACGTACAGCGCATCAAATTCTGAGACGAACGCTAGATCAAAAGTAACCTCCCAAGCCATGAAGGCATTATGACTTACGATGCATATGCCGTCAAGAGCATATGCAGAAGATGCACCGCCGCCTGTTGTGTCCCCCGGCCATCGGGCAGTGGCGTGAGCGTGCAGGAATGCGGGACTAGTCCATACGTCCTGCCAGCGTCCGCCTGCCGATGAGGGAATCGTATCTTTTCGGCAGGCGGTTCCGGTACTTCCCGCTATAATCTCCCGTAACGAGCACCGGCACCTCAGATTCAGGCAGATCGCCCCAGGATGACGCATGCGGAATGTGGATGGTGACGGGTAGCAACATACTGAAAAGCTGCACAGCCTTGGGGCTGCTGCTCTTGACGCTGGCAGCGGTCACGGCGTGCCGTGGCGCGTCAACGGAGCCGCAGCAATCGCCCGTGGACATCGCCGGACACTCCACCGACCAGACTCGCCCGGCGCTCTCGTTTGCGTACCGCAGCGACGGCGACCATATGACCAACACCGGCGAGTTCGTCAAGGTGAAGTACAGCGGAGGCAGCAGCGCGCGCCTGGGACAACGCGAATACGCGCTCGTGGAAGCGCACGTGCACAATCCCAGCGAGCACACTGTCGAGGGAGAGAGCTTCGCGTTGGAGATGCACTTGGTGCACAAACGGACCTCGGGTGAGATCGTCGTTGTGGGCGTTCTGTATCGACTGGGCGAAGCGAATCCGGCGATCCAGGCGGTGATCGACGCTGCTCCCCGGCAGGAGGAAACCGTCGAGCTTGCCTCACCCCTGACAGCGGCTGACTACCTTCCTGAAAGTCATGGCTACTACGCCTACACCGGCTCCCTGACGACGCCACCCTACACGGAAGGGGTTGAGTGGTTGGTCATGTCGCAGGTCGGAGAAGTTTCGCAGGAGCAGGTGACGCAGATGGCAGCACTGACGGGCAGCGGAACGAACAACAGGCCCGTTCAACCGCTGGGCGCGCGGCAGATAACGGCTTACGAGGAGCGCTGACAGGAGCAGCGCGGGTCTGCGCGGTCTACTTCCTAAGGTTCTCGAACCGGCCGACGAAAGCGAGCTCGGCTCTCTCGGGCATGGGAATCCTGGCTAGCGCAATCGAGTCCGGCAAGACTATGCCGCCGGAGAAGACGAGCTTCATGGCGGCTTCCACAGTCAGGTCCGTCTCCATGACATCGTCTTCGACGACGAAGGCCAAGTTTCCGGATGTTGGATTCGGAACGGTGGGGATGTACACAATAACGATGGTTGTCTCGCCGTCACCGGCGCGCACCTGGCCCGTCACGAACCCCAGTGCGATCATCCCCTCCCTCGGCCATTCCACGAAAACGACACGGCTGAAGTCGTACTGCGAGGTGAGCGATCTCGTTGCCTGCTGCGTGACTCCGTAGATGGTCTTGATGACGGGAATCCCGTTGAGGATCGTATCCTGGAGCCACATCAGCTTCTTGCCGAGTATGGTTGAGACAAAGAGCCCCAGGAGATAGGCGGAGACGATAACCACGATCAGCCCGACACCTGTGAAATCCTAGGGCTGGCCTTCGACGAAAGGCAGGATCCGCACGAAGCTGTCGGCGTACTCGACGATGAAGAGGAGGACGAGGATGGTGATGATCAAGGGCACCATCTCGAGCAGCCCAGCCAGCGTTTTGCGCTGGATGTGATTCTCAATCCGCTTCGGCAAGGGAGGCGGCGCTATTGCCGGTCGTTGATTCTGTGAAGCGGTCTCGTCTGCCAAGGTGAGGCTCCTGTGGGATAGCTCTGGTGAGAATTGTACTATCGGATTCCAGCCTGCGCTCGGAGGCATCCTCCAAGTTTGTCGATGGCATAGTCGGCTGATACGGGCTTCTTGTCTCGTTGTATGCCGTCGTGCCACGGTAGTAAGCTCACCGACACGTATCAGGGCCGTTGAAACCCAAGCACGATTTGTACGACTACGGACTGATAGGCGACATGTCTTCCGCGGCGCTTGTCGGAACCGACGGCTCCGTGGACTGGTGTTGCTTCCCGCGCTTCGACTCTCCCAGCGTCTTCGCTGCCATCCTGGACCCGGAGGTCGGGGGGCACTTCCGGATTGCTCCCACTGGCCCCATCCTCGAGACTCGTCAGGAGTACCTCCCCGACACCAACATTCTGGAGACAACCTTCACCACCGGCACGGGCGTCGTCTCCGTTACCGACTTCATGCCCGCCGCTGACGACGACGACAACCCAGAGACACCGCCGAACGCCCTCCACGAGATCCATCGCATCGTTACCTGTCTTTCCGGAGAGGTCGAGTTGCGCTGCGACTTCCAGCCACGGCACGACTACGCGCGCGCTTCCCCTGTTCCATTCGGTGGGAGGACGTTCAGGCGCCGCCGCCGTGCTCGCCGGTGGAGGCCGGCAGACGCTGATGCTCCTGGCCAGCATCCCTCTCCCGCTCGACGATCGCGGCGTCAACTGCAGCTTCACCCTCGCCCAGGGCCAGACGGAGACCTTCGTCCTTGCCTATGGCCATGGCCGACCAACCAGCGTGGAACGGCTCCACACCGCCGAGAAACTGGACTATACCCGGAGCTACTGGCAGGGACTGGTAGCCAGAATGAACTACAGGGGACTTTGGCGGGACGCGGTCGTTCGTTCCTTCCTAGTGCTTCACCTGATGATGTACCGGCACACCGGAGCCATCATCGCGGCGGCGACGACCAGCCTGCCGGAGACCCTGGGGGGCTCGCGCAACTGGGACTACCGCTTCTCCTGGCTGCGCGATTCCGCCTTCACGGTGGATATTCTCTACCGTCTGGGCGACGTCTATGGGGCCGATCGTTACGTCCGGTGGCTGCTGGAACAGTGCGGGTTGCACCGTCGTCGACCGCTCATCCTCTACGGGGTCAGCCCCAACTCTTCGCTCAAGGAACACACCCTTGACCATCTGGCAGGGTACGAGGGCTCCCGTCCCGTCCGCATCGGCAACGACGCTGCGCGGCATCTTCAGCTCGACATCTATGGAGAGGTGATCCTCGCCTTTCACTCACTGCTTCTGATGGATGGGAAGATACCGCCCGACGCCTGGGAACTGGTTCAGTCCCTGGCCGCAGCGATTATCGCCAACTGGAAACGGAAGGATCGCGGCGTCTGGGAGGTGCGCGGCGAATCGCAGCACTTCGTGTATTCCAAGGTCATGTGCTGGGCCGGTCTCGACCGTGCCGCTCACATCGCTACCAGCATGGGAAACCAGCAACTGTTCAACCGTTGGTCACAGACCGCCGACCTCATCAAGTCCGAGGTCCTGAACCAGGGGTGGAGTCCCGCCAAGCAGGCCTTCCGGCAAAGGTACGGGAGTGATGCTTTGGACGCGTCGAATCTGGTCATACCTTTCCTCGGCTTGATTCCCCGCGACGACCCCCGCATTCGGCAGAACCTCGACGCCATCGAACGTGAGTTGACCTCTGGCCCGCTGGTCTGGCGATACCTTCCCGGAGAGACGGATGACGGGCTCGAGGGCCAGCGGGAGGGCGCATTCACCATGCTCAGCTTCTGGCTCATCGGGAACCTCATATACACCGGCCAGACCGACCGCGGCTTCGACTACTTCCACGAGATGATTACCAGGAAGGCGAACCACCTGGGCCTCTTCTCAGAGATGTTCGATACGACCGCCAACCGGCCACTGGGCAACTTCCCCTAGGCCTATTCGCACATCGGCCTGATCCACACGCGCTTAACCTCTCCGGCTTCATCGCCGACACGCCTACCAGGCGCATGAGTCGCGATAGCTAGGGATGCTCTGAACAACGCATTCACAGTGAGTTGAGTGGATAGACAGGCTCTGTCGCGGGCTTCAGTAGACGGCTGTGGCGTCGCAATCAGGGCGACATGCCCCGGGAATCTGCTCTTTGGAAGGGCGATTGCCCTCAATCGGTGATTGTGGGCGCACTGCTTTCCTCATGCCGCCGCCAGGTAGCCCTCCGCCTTGAGCAAGTTGGCCAGGCCAAACAGCACAGCCAGACGCTGGGTGTTCTTGTACAAACCCCGGTAGCGAACTTTCGCATAGCCGAAGTGCCGCTTCACATACAGGAACGGGTGTTCCACCTTCGCCCTCACCGACGCCTTCCTCTTCTCCCTCAACGCCTCCATGCTCTCCGGGTCCAACCCCCTGCGCAGGCTGGGCCTCATCGCCACCCGCCACTCGATCCTCATCCCTGCGTTCTCTGCTCGCTTCTCCACCCCCTGATACCCTGCATCTGCCCACACGCACTGCTCCTCTCCGTGGAGTAGCCGGTGCGCTTCGGTGAGGTCGTTCACGTTCGCCGCTGTCGTCATCACCCGGTGAACCATTCCCGTCTTCGCATCCACCCCGATGTGCGCCTTCATCCCGAAATACCACTCGTTCCCCTTCTTCGTCTGGTGCATCTCGGGGTCGCGCTCCTTCGCCTTATTCTTCGTTGACGTCGGCGCCGCAATCAGCGTTGCGTCCATGATTGTCCCCTCGCGAAGCTGGAGCCCTTGCGCTTCCAGGTGACGGTTGATCTCCTTGAACAGCTTCATACCAAGCCCATACTCCTCCAGCAGGTGGCGGAAGTGCAGGATCGTCGTCTCGTCCGGCAGTGCTTCGGACAGCCGCAATCCCACGAACCGCCTCACCGATTCGACCTCGTAGAGCAGGTCTTCCATCTCCCAGGGTCACTCAGGTTGTAGAACAGCTGCACGCAGTGAATGCGCAGCATCGCTGACAACGGATACGGACGCCGCCCGCGCCCCGCTGTCGGATAGTACGGACGTATCAGTTCCTCAAGCTGCTCCCACGGGATCAGCCGGTTCATGCGCTCCAGGAACACTTCACGGCGTGTCTTGCGCTTCTTGCTGTTGTAGTCGAGGTCGGCAAATGTCGGCTGGTCTGCCACGTCTCACCCCCCGCGCAATGCTCCCCCTATGGTATGTTCACTCCTCATCCGCACAAAAGGCTTGTTCAGAGCATCCCTAGGCGGTTGAGCGCGACCTCTGCAATGGCCGCGCCGCCGATAGCGTTGTCCTCCGGCGCGGGAATCGTGTAGTGGATCGTCGCCCTCATGGGCAGGACGCAATAGCAACAAACGTACCGCTACACGTGGGCGGTGGATTGGCTGCCATAAGGCTCGGGCGTACAGCTAGCAGGATGCCGTCAGAGTCTAAGTCGCTCAGCATCTACTGGAACTTCGGCAGTACGTGCTCTGCGACGAGCTCAAGTTTGGAGATGTCGGGCCAGGGGAAACCCAGCGCCACCTCTTGGCAGCCGGGTCACCTAATCCCCTGATAGCGTGCACGATGTCGGATGGGGTGCCGTAAACGCAGTCCTTGAACTCCGGTAGGCCTTGGTTGCGGAAGGCGTCAAAATGCTCTTCAAGCTCACGCCGGGCAACGTCTCTGTCCTTGTCGACGTTGGCATAGAGCGTCTTGCAGTTCAGCAGTGTTGACGGGTCTCGGCCGCTGCTCTCAGCCGCTTCTGTGACGATCTGCCAGTCTCGGGCGAAATCTTCTGGCGACCCGCGCCCACCTCGCGTCCAGCCGTCGGCGATGCGGCCAGCACGCTGCATCCCTGGCACTGAACTGGCGCCAATGAGCAGCGGCACATGGCTGGGCGGCTTGGGATCAATGTTCGCATCTTCGAGGGTGTAGTACCTGCCACTGAAGTTGACGTTGGGCTCAGACCAGAGTTTCCGAAGGACCGTCATCCCCTCCTCAAGCCGACCCGTTCGCTGGGTCTTGGGTGCATTGAGCGCGATGTATTCGTTGTCGCGTCCGCCCATCGCAACGGATAGCACAGTACGACCCCCCGCGAGGGCGTCGAGGGTGCCGATTGACTTGGCGACGATGACAGGGTGGCGGATGCTGAGCAGAAGGGCGTTGACGCCCAGCCCGATACGCTTGGTGTGGGCGGCCGCGAGGCTCAGCGTCGTCAGGGGGTCTAGGGACTTCACTGAGTGGAAGATCATGTCATAGACCCACAGCGTCGCGAACCCCAATTCGTCGGCCCGGCGGCAGAACTCGGTCAGCTCATCGATTCGGGGTATCTGTCCCCCCCCCAACGCGTGGGAAGGTGTATGGAGACTTTAGGGTTGTTTGGCATCGGGCCTTGTCTGCTTGGCAGTGCTCGGAGCTGGGGTGACGTACGCTAGATGTCGGGCTCTTGCGGGGCTAGGGAGAGTCCGCCGTCGGTGACCACAGTCTGCCCAGTGATGTAGGTCGCGGCGTCGGAAGCGAGGAATACCGCGAGCAGGCCGACTTCGCGCAATGTACCGGTTCTTTTGAGGGGGACTCGTCCGGCAGTTTGCTTCTCGCGGGCCTCGATGGCTTCGGGTGTCATCTGCTCGGTGTCGGGGAAGATACCAGGGGCGATACCGTTGCACGTCACACCGAATGGCGCCCACTCCAGCGCCACGCCTCTTGTTAAGTGGTTGAGCGCCGACTTTGCCGCAGCATACATGGCGAACTTAGGACGCGTACGTTCGGCGTGCATGGCGGAGATGTTGATGACGGTGCCCTTCCCCCTCTCAAGCAGGTGAGGGCCGAAGTAGTGGCAACCGAGGAATGCCTCGGTGAGATTGACGTCAATGATCTCCCTCCACAAATCCTCTGTGGCTACCGCCTCTTCGCGTCCCGGTCGTTTCGCGACGACGGCTGGATAGTGTTCTCCCAAGCAATTCACAATCGCATCCAACGGGCCGAACTCAGCGGTCGCGGCCTCGGCGAAGGTTCTCATCTGGCTGTCCTTTGTTGCATCAACTGCGTACGACCAACCTGCCTGCCGAGGGCGCGTACCCGATCGGCCGCCTTGTCGGCGTTAGCTTGGGTGAAGCCAGCGACCGCGACATCGGCCCCTGCCTCGGCAAGGGCAAGGGTTATGCCAAGGCCAACGCCCCGAGAACCAGCAATGACGACGGCACGCTTGCCTGCGAGGGAGAATTCGGGGACGGACATTCGTTGTTACCTCGGTTGAGTGGCGTTCTGCGAGTGACGGGTTAGCCTCCGATGGCTAGTGAAGTGCGTCTACGTGTCCCGTTCGCTAGTTGGTCCAACCTCTCCCTTGCACCAAGGAACGAAGGCCTTCATGCGGCATGGCGCGCCGTTCTTGGCAAGCTCCGCTTCAAACAGCTCATGCATCTTGCGGTCTTCGTCTGTGTACTCGATCTGCCAGCCACCATCTCGGCTGCTCCGCTCCGCGTCGGCGCTGCCGCCTGCCGCGGGTGGGTACAAGCCCATGTTCCCATTGCGTAGTGCAAGGTAACGTGCCGGCGTGGTCCCGGTGTTGATCGCGGTGACGTGGTCGGGCACCTGTCGGTACGCGTCGACTGCGGCGCGGTCGTTGGGCAGGAACCGGATCTGGTGGCCTGCCAGGCGGACGTCCTCGGCGAGGTGCTCTGTACCGTAGGCAATCTTGCAGACGATGACCGTTGGCGCCTTCCCGACCACGGCCTCCCAGAAATCCGTCGGGAAGTCCCATTTGAACACCCTGCTATTGGCATACAGCATGATGGGCATGTCTGGCACTGCCTCGCTCAGATCTGCCAGGAAGCGGACCGAGTTCTCCATGGTGGGCGTCTGCCACAATGGCAAGCCTACGAAAGCACCCTCGGCACCCAAGTCCCTGAAGGCACGCATTTCGTTGATCGTCGCCTTTGTGCCGAGTTGCGTGGCGCCTGCGAACACCGGGACACGATGTCCAACGACCTGCAATACCGTGTCCACGAACGATTTCTTCTCGTCGAGGCTGAGTGCCCACCCTTCCCCGGTGGTGCCACAGAGCGCGAAGCTCCCCACTCCCGCGTCGACGAGGTCCTTAGTCATCTTGACGGACACGTCCAGTTCGACCGTGTTGTCCTCGTCCCACGCGGTGACGTTCGGTTGGCTCGGCGTCACGGGCATCGCACAGACTCCACGTATATCGTGCATGGACAACGTGTCTCGTCTCCTGCTATCCGGCTGGTTCAACCAAATGCCGCTTCAGGAAGTCGAGCTTCAATGACCATCCCCACTCGGCCGCAGCGGCATTATAGAAGCGCGGGATGGCTTCTTCGAAAAAGCCATGCCCCACGTCCGAATCATCGAAGATATGCCAATCGAAGTCCTTGCCGAGCGAGCTCATGCGCTCCGCGATGGCCTCGACCTCAGCGGGCGGCACCAGCTCGTCCCCACGTGCCGACAGCCAGAGCATGGGGCAGTCGATCCAATCTGCCAGGTCGAGACATCGCACGGGGACGGCTGGAGTGATCTCTGGGTTGACCAAGCCAACCCCGTACATCACGGCGGCTGCGCGAACGTCTCCGTGGACTGCGGCGGCGAGGTAGGCGACCGTCCCACCGATGCAATAGCCGACCACGCCAAGCCGGGTCGGGTCGATCCGCTCGTGTTCGCGCAACGCATTCAGTGCCAGCCGGGTATCGACGGCGAGCCCGAAGTACGTAAGGCTCTGCCGTGCCGCCTGCGCCTGATCGCGTTCGTCCGGCAGCCTGAACTCCGTGCGGTAGCTGATGCGGTTGAACAAATCGGGTATCGCTACTACATAGCCTTCTGCGGCGATGCGCTCGGCCATCGAACGATGCTGCTGGTTGATACCTGGCAGCGCGTGGCAATATGCGATGCCGGGATAGGGACCGGAACCGGTTGGCTCCGCAATAAAGATTGCCATCTTACCGGTCTCGGAGGTGGCGTCGATCCAACGGGTTTGAACTTGATTGGCCATCGACTGCTCTTCTAGGTGGGCTGGGAACGCATTGCCGTACACACTGGCCTCAGGGTAGCGCGCTTTGAAAGCCTCGCGCACCCTCGGGTTGATGTCTGCCCCCGCGGACATCGTGAACTGAGGCAGGCTGTCCACCTGGGGGAGAATCATACCCGCGCCCATACCGATGCCGACAAACCCCAAACGTACCTGTGGTTGTCCGTGGTTGAGGCCCCGCTTATTGGTCATGGCGCTTCAATTTCCCTGATAGAACATACGTCTCCCTACGGAGAGCCAAGGTGCTGGACGCCCTGAAGGCTATGACCGCGCCCAACGGCAGACACAGCATGAGGGAGTAAGACAGGGTTCTCCCTCATGCAGCGATCACCACGATAAATGGGTTTCGCTAGAGGAGCGACACCTCGACGTCCGGCGTGTGCGGAGCCACTCCGTACCAGGGCCCGCCGGGTTCGTCGAAGCCGGGGAACGGGGCTGCTTCGTTGGGCAGCAGGACGCACTCGTTCTGCGCGGGGTCGCGGAACGTGTTCATCGGGTCCCCGCCGTCTTCGACGATGCAGAGGTTCTCCTCCATGACCTTGCGGAAGAGGATGATGCCCGCGTCGGTCGCGCCGAGATTCTCGCGCGTCCGGTCCACGATGCGGCCTTGCGCGACCCATGTCATCTGGTCCTGTCCCGGCACGTCCGTGCTGACCAGGCGTCCCTTCTCGTCGTAGAGCGGGTGCTCCTCAACCGGGATGGAGCCGAACTCCTGCACCGGCACGTCGGTCCCTGCCGGATGTACCGTCGTGGTGTACCGAACGTACCACGTGTGCTCGTCGTCGATGGGGACGCGAAGCAGGAAGCGGTGCGCGCCCTCGCCGCCGCCTATCTTCAGCGTGTAGGGGAAGACGATAGGGTGGCCGGTCTGCCAGTCGGGGTGCGTCTCATCGATCCCCGCTGTGACCCGCCGCTTGATGACCCCGTGCTCGAACCGCTCGAACCCGAGCTTCAGGTGGTGCTTCGCCCGCTGCGGCAGGCGGTTCGCCCACTCCTCGCCCTGGCCCTTCTGAGCGTTGATCCAGGTGCCGTAGTAGCCGTGCAGGTGCTCGAAGTGCGTCGGGTCGAGCGCGTTGTCGACGCACTGCAGCCAGTTGCACGGGAGTGTGCTCGCTTGGATGCGGCGGGTGACATTGGCCTCCCACGCGAAGACATCCCAGCGGGGGAGCAGGGGCGCGGGCTCCGGCCCCAGGTATGCCCAGATGAGCCCGTGCAACTCCTGTACCGGGTAGGCGGTGAGTTTGATCTTGTCCTTATACGTACTGCCCGTCGGCTCGGAAGGCTGCTCGAGGCACTGACCGCTGAAGTCGTACAACCAGCCGTGATAGCAGCACCGGATGCCCTCCTTCTCAGGGATGCCGTAGAGCAGATCGACGCCGCGGTGGGCGCAGCGCTGCTCGATGAGCCCGAACTCGTTGTCCGGCGTCCGGTAGAGGACGAGGTCCTCGCCGAGGAGGCGGACCGCCATCGTTGGGTCTTCGCCCATCATCTGGGACGTTCCCGCGAGGGGGTGCCAGTAGCGGCGCATCAGCTCGCCCATCGGCGTGCCCTTCCCCACGCGCGTGTAGCGTTCGTTGTCCTTCTGCGAGAGCATAGTTGCCTCCTGACTTCACTGGCCTCCCCTCAGGTTGCCTCTGACGGGTAGGACTCACGTTGGCTGTGCCTACTCTGCATCAACAGTAACATTGTGCACAGAAAACGACGGGGGTCGTCGACCGAGACCTGTTGCGTACCGATAATCGTACACCCCGCACCGTTTTCTCCGACCTTAATCCGTTGGCATCTTGAAGCAGGACAAGGTTCAGATCCAAACGTACTCCGTGGAGGAGCTTGGCGACCTTGTCTGAGCTTACATTGGACCTTCTTCCGTTCCACTCCTCCCGCGATGGGACTTGCTGGTCTGGCCAAACGTTACGCCGATCTCGTCACATGCGCACACTGAAGACGTTTGCCGCGGAAGCAACGCGGGCGCGTAGTCATACGCATGAGAACGCAGGGAGAGGGGAGACGTGCACGGTAGCAAGCGGAGGCTGACCAAGGAGCAGGAGGAGCTGCGGTTGAGCGAGTTGCGCATCCTTGCCCGCCTGACCGTGCGCGTCTACCTGTCCTCGCTCATCCACGATGCCGCACCCGGCGTGCCCTCGGCCCGCAGCCCGCTCAGGAAGGATGGCGGACATGTCCGGTAGGCGCCCTTTATTCACGGCAAGGCTCGGTCCCCACGCGGTCTGGGCACGGCTCAACCGGTTGAACATGAGCCAGAACGAGTTGGCGCGCCTGGCCGGGATCACGTTGGGCTATCTCCCTCAACTCATGTACGGGAAGCGCCACCCGGGACCTGAGACGAGGCGTCTTCTCTTGGAGGCGCTCGGCGCCGCCTCCTTCGACGACATCTTCATCCTGGAGGCACGGCTCCCGGCTCCACGCAGCTCTTCCCGATCCTGACGTTGGCCGAGCGGCTCGGACGCCGTGAAACACCGATGTGCGCGGAGCAGAACGGGCTGGATGAGTGGAAAGGGGAAGATGCTGTGGGAGCGCGGCGCGGTTGACGTTCGACGTTCCGGATCGGCCACCGGCAGGCAATCGGTTGAGGACTAGAACTTCAACCGTATCTCGCCACGCCGCCGGTGGTTGTACCCGGGGGCCTCGGGCGAATAGAACGTGACGGTGAAGCCGAACTTCTCGTAGAAGTGCTTGAGCTTGTCGAAATGGCCGCTGTCCACCTCGCTGAGCTCGCTCTCGATACCCTCATGCCCCCGTGTTCTGCACGCTGCGATGGCTCTGCTAAGCAGCATCGAACCCAGACCTCGGTCCTCCATCCTGGCGTCGACGTGTATGTCCGCCAGGAATGCGAATGACAACTGCTTCAGGTCGCTGTCGCTGGTTAGCACGTTAGCGATGTTCTTGCCTCGAACAGATCCGCTTCGAGCGTGCCATACGATCACACCGGGATCATCTGTCTGATAGACATCCCAGACCCGTCCCAACTTGTCGCGCCACCGGACGAATTGGTCTCGCTGAACCATCTGTATGCCTCCCATACCGCCATGCTGACGTGTCCGTCTCATTGTACGGAAGCGGGCGGGCTCAGCGTTCCGGGAACGCGTGCGCCACATCCCCGCCACCGGGAGTGCGCCAGGCCCGTCCCAGCGGTCCCTCCCGCTCCAGTAGGCCAATGTGGGACCAAACTTGACGATAGACAGAACCATCTTCGAGATGTGGCTCCTCTTGGCAGGCTCGGCAAAGTCTGTCACTGCAAGATGACAACGAGGGCGGCGAGGGCGGCAACAATGCCGCCCATGCTCGCAGCCAGACGTCGTCCCGCATCGTCAACATTCGCAGTACACGATAGACACGAAAAACTCAGGTACTCGTGGGCGGTCGATCTGAAGGCCACCAAGTACGGACAGTCTGATGGTCACGGTTCCTGCCCCTTCGGCATCCGATAGCCGACGCGCGGCTCCTGAAGGGGTGCGTGGGCTTGTCGGCGTCCTCGCCCAGCTAGCGGCGGAACTGCTTCACCGTATGTGCGGACGCTCCCCCTGTCGCCGGTTTGTCCAATGCCCCAGACCGCTCAATGGCGAGCTCAGCGAAAGGAAACCGCGTGTCACTCATGTACTGAACGAGTACATGTATTTGACATGCGGCCTTGCTTTGTGTAAACGGTAGGGGCATTGCCATGAAATTTCACCCGATGACTGAGCAGTCCAACATTGGCCGTCCGCCCCTGCGCGGGGGCCTCACCTACCAGCCTGGCTGACACCGTCGGCTTGCCGGCCACCATGTGGCTGGATTACGGCGCTCGCCCCAATTAGCCCCCTATAGTTTGACCGTCATCCCGCCCCCGGTGGTCTCTGTACCAACCGCTCCGGTGTTTTCCGCGCGTGACACAGCCATAGCGCGAGGCAAACCGAGAGCGCCAGCTACCCAAACGGGAGGTCTCGCATGGCGTCACAGGTGCAAGCGGTCTCGTCGCTCTATGGGGGGTTCTGGAACTTCGATCTCCAGGATTTCTGCTACATGACGAACCGGTACTTCCCTCCCGCCGACCTCATCGGCGAGCTCGCCTCGAGCCTTCTCGAGCTCGTCAAGTCGTACCCATCGACCAATCGTCACCTCTCGTCGCTCGTTGCCGCGCCCCTCGGCCTCACCCAAGAGCAGGTCGTCGTCGGAAACGGCGCGGCGGAGATCATCAGCGTCCTCAGCGGTCTGCGCGTCGAGCGCCTGGCCGTGCCCATCCCAACCTTCGACGAGTACCCCAACCGTGCCGCTGTCCAAGGCAAGCCCGTCAGTCGTTTCCCCGCGGACGCTAACTTCGCTCTCGACGTCGACGGATTCATCGCGCACGTGTCGGAGACCGGCGCGAATGCGGTCGTCCTCATCCGGCCCAACAACCCATCCGGGACACTCATCTCCAGGAGCAGCGTCGTCGACATGCTCCAGGCCTTCCGCCGCCTCGACCTAGTCGTGATCGACGAATCGTTCCTCTACTTTGCATCGCCTGGTTGGCCGCAACTGAGCGCCGTCAGCCTGATACATGAGTTCCCGAACCTGGTCATCGTCAACAGCATGTCGAAGGCCTACGGCGTGCCGGGGCTCCGGCTGGGCTACGCCGTCTCCGGCGACGCCGCCCTCGTCGCTCGCCTGCGCGCCGAGCTCCCCATCTGGAGCGTGAACTCGCTTGCGCAGCTGTTCCTCGAGCGCATCCAGCGATACGAGGCCGAGTTCGCCGAGTCCTGTGTACTCGTGACCCGTGCGACACAGGCCCTCTACGAGGGTCTCCGGACGATCCCCTTCCTCCACCCGTATCCGACCCACGGCAACTACGTCCTCTGCCGCACCTCGCCCGAGCTTAGCGGGGCGGAGGTCACCGCTCGCCTGTTTGACGAGCACCGGGTGCTCGTCAACGACTGTAGTCGAAAGCAAGGACTCGACCACAGGTTCTTCCGCATCGCCTCGCGGACAACCGAGGAAAACGAATGGCTAGTCGGCGTTCTCCGCACGATGGCGGCCGGCGAGCCGCGAGCGCTCCGCTCGGCCGCGCCCGACGGCGCTAGTAGGTAGACGTCATGCAGGCAGTAATCCTCGCAGCGGGACAGGGCACGAGACTCCGTCCATTCACCAACGAATGCCCCAAACCCCTGGTGAGCGTTCAGGGTAAGCCCATGCTGCACTACCAGCTCGAGGCGCTCGACGGGGCGGGCGTTCGGGAGTGCGTGATCGTCGTAGGCTGCTGCGCCAACCTGGTTCGCGACGCCATCGGCGCCCGGTTCGGCAACGTCGCCATCTCCTACGTCGAGAACGAGATATACGACCGGACGAACAACATCTACTCGCTCTGGCTGGCGCGGCGCAGCATCGTCGACGATATCCTGTTGCTTGAGGGCGATCTCGTCTTCGAGCCCGGCCTGCTGCTCGACCTGCTCGACGCGCCGTACGACAACGTCGCCGTGGTTGACCAGTACAACTCCACCATGAACGGGACCGTCATTCAAGCGGGCGGCGACCTGGCCACCGCCATGGTGCTCGAGGCAGATCAGCCCCCCGATTTCGACTACGGGTCCGCGCTCAAGACGGTCAACATCTATAAGCTGTCGGGCGGTGCGGTGCGCCGTGAGGTGATGCCTCGCCTCGGAGAGTACATCGCGCAGGGCCAGACCGGCGATTACTACGAGATCGCCTTCGCCCAAGCCATTGCCGACGGCTCGTTGCGCATGCACGTGCTTGGCACCGGCCCCCGGTGGTGGACGGAGATCGACACCGTCGATGAGCTACGCCACGCCCAGACCATGTCGCTGACGCCCACCCGGCGCCCGAGCCCCGGGCTGACGGCGCCGCGCGCGGGCACGCAGGGAGGAGCGCAATGAGTGAGTCCGACGACGCCGGAAAGATGGAGATGGACCAACTGATGAGGACCATCCCGCCCATGGACGTCACCATGGCAGCTGCCCTCCTCCGTGAGGCAAAGGAGGTCTTCGACGAGCTGGGGGTTGTGTTCTTCCTGAGGCAGGGGACCTGCCTCGGCGCGGTCCGCGATGGCGCCTTCATCCCTTGGGACGACGATATCGACCTCGGCTCCATCTATGGGATGCACGGCCTAACCAAGCGGTCGGCGGCGTCCGTGGCCGAGGCCTTCAGGGCTCGCGGATTCCACGTCGAGGAGGCAACGCACAGCGGCGAGACATGGCTCGGCATCATGAAACGCCACATACGGATCGACTGGTTCTGCTACCGCGTCCACAATGGCCACGTCGTCCACTTCCCGAACGTGCCGATCCCGGTGGAGTTGTTTGCCCGCCTCCAAGAGGTCGACTTCGCTGGCGAGAGGTTTCTCGTACCCAGTCCACCTGAAGAGTACCTTCGCTGCAAGTACGGACCGAACTGGGCGACGCCCAAGCGTATCGGCTATGAGAAGGACGTCGTCGATAACCTCCCGGCTGAGCGGCTGGCTTGGCCCCGGCGTCTCCGGCGGTTCCTCGCGGCCCGTCTCGCGGGCAGAACCGCTGTGCTTCAAGTCCTCGGGGAGCATGGCAAGCCAGTCGCGGATGGCGAAGTCGCCGTGGCGGGTTTGGGCAGGAGCCGGACGGACGGAAACGGCTGCGCGCGGTGCTACGTGCCTCGGGAGGACGTGTACGCGTTGGTCGTCCGTGCGGGGGGCCGGGAGGAGGTGCTCTACGAGGAGCAGCTTGCGCCCGGTCGGCGGTACGTGTACCGGCCCGACGCCGAGCGGCCGGCGGGGCGTATCTTCGTGCTCACAGAGGAGCGCTGACGAGCGGGGCCTCGACCCTTCGCTGCTGCGCTAACCCAGCAGCAGGTCCCCGACGAGCCGCCCGAAGAGGTGCGTCAGGTCGGCTGCGGCGCTGACGGCCTACAACAGCCAGCGATAACTCAGCGGTGCACTTGATAGTAGATGCGGGTCTATACTGTAGGCCGTCAGCGAAAATGGGACAGGATTGAGGTGTAGAAAACCCGAGACGTTGAGGTGGTGGGAGCTCCTCGGGTGAGGATAGAGTACTCACAGAGAGGAGCAGAGATGTCCCAGACAGAATCGCAGAAGACCCAGGCCGCTGAGGAGCGTACGGAGGAGACCAAGTCCTTTGTTCGAAGGGTCAGAACAGCTGCCCGACGCAGGTACAGACCCGAGGAGAAGATCCGTATTGTCCTGGAGGGGTTCCGCCGGGAGGTCACCGTCAACGACCTGTGCCGGCGGGAGGGGATCAAGCCGCACTCCTACTACGTATGGACCAAGGAGTTCATGGAGGCAGGCAAGGAGAGGCTGGCCCGAGACACCCTCAGGGACGCCACCCAGCAGGAGGTCCAGGCCCTCAGGCGAGAGAACGGGGAGCTACTGTGGACGACCTCCCATCTGGCGCATATGTGTTCCACCGAGACCTGAAGGCTCTGGAGCTGCTGAAAGAAGGAGACTACCGTCGGCAAGCTGGTCATCTGGGGCTCGATCAGCCGCTTCCGGCCGATGCCAGCGTCGACTTTTTCTTCATGACTAATCTGAATCCGATACTGGAGCGTTTTGGTAACCGGGGTTACCGGTTGGCTCAGCTGGATGCCAGTATCACAGCGGGCAAAATCTACCTGGCAGCCTATGCCCAAAGACTGGGGGCCTCTGGCCTGACGTTTTACGACGACCAAGTATCCGGATTCTTCTCGCCCCACGCGGAAGGTAACAGCGTGATGTTCCTGGTGGCGCTGGGGAAGCGAGCCAGGCGTAGGCTAGTCACCCTCGACACCAGTCGGCTGGGGCAACAGCCCAACTTGTAAAGGGCACGCCACTTAAGGAACTTGACCATCGCCGAGGAGTTGCCATACCTGGAGAGAGAACACACCTCTCCGAGACCAAGCGAGCAAATTTTAGAAGTAGAGACTATCAAGGTCCCAAAACCGTCAAGCTAGAAACCGAAGTCGAGGAGGGTTTACATGAGAGTGTATTGGCGAAAGGTAAAAAGGGGAGAGAACCTGATTCTCAGTGACGAAAACGACGGCCATGAAGAGGAGCTTGGAGGGTTCCGAGACACCAAACGGGGCATCGACGCGTTGGCGAAGACTTTTAGCTACGACCCGAGCCGCTCCCGGAAGGGGTTCCCATCTATCGAAGAAGCCAAGGATTTCGTGGAGTCCTTCAGACCTTGGGAGCTATTCGGTACCCAGGGCGTTACTGTTGACCCTGGGGTTAGGCCCGCCCTAGATTCGGCCACATGAGTCTGGCGTAGCCCTCAAGTCTCCAAGTATGGATCGTGCGCTCTATCCTCAGTTCTGCCCTCTCACGCCGGTCACAGTCATAGCCGTCGTTTCGTTCGCACTCGGCATCCGTAGAACTGAGCGATGCCGGACAGGATTACGACCCCCCATGCCCAGACCAACAGGATGATCGTCTTGTTCCTGGTCATCCTGGGGGTATCGTCGAGGATCAGCCGGTCGACTAGAAATTCTAGGTTCGCCATCGCGCGGATCGTTTTTATGGACCATAGTAGTGTCGGTTGATGATCTCCTGGGTGACGGCGGCGTGCTCGGGCAGGCCTTCCACGAATGCGGCGTGGGTGTAGCACAGCCCCTTGGGTTCGTTGAGGCACCTGACATAGAGCGCCTCGTCTGCCAGATACGTGTAGTAGGTCCCCCATGCCTTCCGGAAGGTGGCGTCCCCGAGCGTGCTGTACAGCTCCAGGTACATGTCCTCACTCAAGTGATAGTTGCAGGTGTAGCCTACATCTCCCCGGCTAATATCTTTCGCGACCAACTCAGCCAAGCTAGAGGCACCGCGGCAGCCCGTTTGTATCGGGAGCGGTTGACCATCGCGGTCTCTCAAGTAGATCGAGTCCATGAAGCTGGCGCCTCCCTCCGCTATCCAACGCGGAGCGAACGGCCAGTACGTATGGGCGACCTCATGGGCCATCAGGTACAGCTCGTCGTGAAACGGTGGGTCCATGGTGACAACCGAATTGCCGCCGCCGCCACCGCGGTTTTGGTTGATGTCGGCAACCAGAACGATGACATAGGGCTCCGGATAAGCCACTCCTATGAACTCTTCGTGCACTCTGAGCGTATCTTCGAGCAGGTCCATCGTCTGGGTGGCCTTGGCCTCGGTTGCTCCGTGGGCTGGCCAGACAACGTGCAGGTCCATCTCACCGGCAAGCGGTAGAGTGATCGACCGTTGTAGAGCGACGGTCTGCTGTGGGTCGGCCATGATGGGCACCAGGTCAGCGTATCCAGGCCGGCGCAGCGGGTACCACATCACAGTAACGGTGCCGGTCCGGTCGTCAGTGATACCGTCCCTGAACGATGGATGCGCCAACACGCTGTCCAGATAACCGTCCTCAGCCAGATTGCCTAGAGAATACAGGGCCTTCCAGTCCAGCAGCTCCACCGAGTCCAGGAACGGCATATCCAGTATCCGCAGAGCGGCGGGCATGTTGGTTCTCGCTATGATTGTCAGCCCGGAAACAGCCAGCCCTTGGTCGATGGTCATGTCATCCTGTACCCATGACTTCATCAGCAACGCTCTTAAGAGCTCATCGGACGGCAACCGCGCGGCCAGTGTCAGCCTCCACGCCCCCTCGTGTTCGGGTACGCCGCTGAGCCCATCAGCCACCCATGGCAGTGCCTCTATGGCAGCAGCACCCTGGGGGTTCTCTCGCCTCAGGAAGCCCAACGCCTCATCGGCATCGGTGTAGCTCCAGATCCCCCCAGGATCGTAGTACGGCGGCACCAGCGTTGGCGTGGGAGTGGGGCCCGGAGTGGCAGTGGCAGTGGGAGTGGGGGTCGGTTCCGGTGTGGGAGTTGGAACCGGGGTCGGAGTCGCTGTAGGCGTGGCTGTTGCCGTAGGTGTAGGGGTAGGAGTTGGTGTGAGCGTGGGGCTCGGACTCGGTGTCGGTGTGGGTGTTGGCGTCGGAGCAGGGCTAGGCGTAGCCGTGGGCGTAGGTGTAGGGGTAGGGGTAGCGGTAGGAACAGGAGTAGCCGTAGGCGTGGCTTCGGGAGCGCATGCAGCAAGCAGGAGCAGCAGGATAAACGTCGATGCCTTGATCGCCATGCTTCACTCTCTCTTTCTGACGCGGACGAGGTAGATCAGGGCCAGCGGCAGCACGTGCGACGCTAACGTCGGCAGCCACAGCCACCAAGCATCACTAAGTTGATACGCGCCCGTCAATGACCATAGCTGTCGGCTCGGGTGTGGCAGTTAGCCTCGGCGTAACAGTGGGGGCCGGCGCTGCCGTGGGAGTAGGAGCCGACATCGGCGTAGCGGTTGGGGCCGGACTAACGGGTGTGGCTGTCGGGGTCGGCGTTGGGCTGGAGCAGGCTGCGACGAGCGCCGCCAACGCCAACAAGATCATGCGAGTGGATAGTTTCGACATGGAGGCGGGCAAAGCTCCTGAGGCTAGGTGCGATTTCCACGGGGGTTCTGGACATGAAGAAGAGCCTCGCTGTCGCCGTTGGTGAGGCCGCCACCCTTCTCATGTGCGCCGGCAACGTCAGGATACCGCTATTGAACAGTGGCCCCCAACTCCCATCAGAAAGAATTTGGGGGATTCATACTCTTGGTCGTCATCCTCATCCTTGGCGCTGTCATCCGATAGGGGCTGCCAGTTGCAGCGCTGTTCGCCCATCTCCGGCCTCTTTAGCCCACTGGAGGATCATGCCGCCAACTCTGGACAATAGAGGAAGGCGCCAGTCAACCCGGTTTGGCTGCTTATTGCCGCTGTTTCCCTAGGAACCTCGTCACGTAGTCCACATCCACTACTGGCGGCGCTACACCCAATTTGCGCAGGACCTGGGTGAACCTGCCGATGTCGTACACGCTGGTGTCGGTTAGATAAGGCTCAACAGAGTCCAGAGATTGAGCCAACAGTTTCAATTCCAGGTCGTCTTCACTGTCCGCCGCCGCCTCTAACCTCGAGCGCCACTCGGTTAAAGGCGCCAAGTCTGCCACCCAGCCCTCCTCTCGCATGTTGGTGAAAACGCGGTCGGCGGGGATCGGGGCCTGTTGGACGACGTTGTAAACGTTGCCAAAATGCCCGGGGGCATCGGCAATCTTGGCGATGGCGGCGCACACAAAATCCACAGGGGTCATCTCGAAAGACCAGTCTGCCGCTACCGGCGCGCAGTTCACACGCAAACAGGCTTTTATAATCAATGTAATGAAATCGTTGGGATTAACCACGCCGGTAACGCTGTGATGCCCGATATTGCCCGGCCGAAACATACAGACGGGCAGACCCCTTGACTCGGCGGACCACACCAGCCGTTCAGCCACCCATTTGGCCTGGTTGTAGCCTCCCTTCATCTTGTCGACGAAGTCATCGATGTCCCTGTCCTCTAGGTAAGGAGCAGCATCACCACCAGGGAAAATGCCGTTGGAGGAGATATACTGCAGCGGCTTGGTTTTCGCGTGACAGGCAAATTTAATGACTTCGAGGGTGCCCCCCACTGTGTGGGGTTTGATGATGGGGTATGAATACGCGTAGTTGACCGATGCGGCGCAGTGGAAGACCAAGTCGACTTCCTCCGCGAGCTCGCGGTACCCTTGGTTGCTCAAACCGAATCGGGTCTGCGTTAAGTCGCCCGTCACAGTAACGATGCGGTCTTGCAGCGTTTGCCCAGCTAACCCGTAGAACCTTAGAGCATCTATAACCCGGTTGTTGGTTTGACCTGTACGACCGCCTGTCGCCCTGGCCATGCAATAGAATTTCGTGGAGGGATCCGTGCAGCGCAATAACTCATCAAGAAGGTGAGCCCCTAGGAAACCTGTCGCGCCTGTCACCAACACCTTGGACGCCTCGGTAAGGCGGCCAGATCCACCACCTCCGGCAGGGGCCACCGCCGGGTCGAGGAGCGAGTCTTCGGCCAGCGAGAATCCAACCGTCATGGGCGACTCTCCATCGGCCAGATGGGTTACCAGTTTATCTATTGTAGGGAAGTCGTATACTTCAGTCCCATCGAGATCGACTCCAAATGCTTGTTCGATATCTAAGATTAAACCTAGACTTGAGAGTGAGTTTCCGCCTAGCTCGAAGAAATCCCAATCATCCTTTAGAGACCCGGCTTCGATGCCCAGCGCTTCGCCCCATAGTTTTCTCATCAATACCCGCCCTAGCGGTTGCGAGGCTTGTTTTATGGGCATCACTGTGCCTAGGGAGTCAATCTTTGTTCTACGGGGCCTGGCCAAAGCTTTCCGGTCTAGCTTGCCTGTCCGCCGGTCTATTGGCAGTTCATCTAGTTCCACGTAGTGGTTAGGCACCATATAGTGAGGCAGGTACCGCTCCATAAGACTCCGCAGGCCCCTACTAGTAGAACTATTTGCGTCAACCCGCCAAGTTGCGCCGGGCTTACGGACGACGTAGGCCACCAGCCGCGGGTTGCTCTCGCCGGCGGACTCAAGCGACACTGCGGTGTCCAACACATCGCAACGCCTCTTTAGAGTCTCTTCGATGGCTCCTAGATAAACACTATATCCCCGGATTTTGACCATCGAATCGTTGCGGCCAACGATGGTGACCATCCCTTGGGAATCGATCTTCGCCACATCGCCTGTGGCGTAGTACCTCTCACCACCCCGCATAAAGAATTTCTGCTGGTCCAAGTCAAGCCTTCCCAGGTAGCCTCTGGCAAGCCCCAGTCCGCCGATATAGAGCTCACCGGTTCCATCCGTAGAAAGTTCAGTTCCGGCTTCAGGCAGGACTCGAGTCGTTACTCCATCCATGGGCAACCCAACGGGACAAGCGTTCGTTACGTCCGGGGGCGCAGACCTCAAGTCGATCGTGCATACGTCATGGGTTTCGCTGATGCTGTAGGTATTGAAAAGTCGAGTGGAAGGGGGCAGTATCGCCAGGGCCTTTTCCTTCAGACTGCTAGTCACCACTTCCCCGTTGAGCCAAACAACTCGCAGGGACTCCAACTCAGCCCGTAGGAGCTCTACCTCAGCTGAGTTCAATACCCCTTGGAGAAGGGACGGAGTGAATAGGACTTCGGTGATGCGGTTCTCGGCGATGTATTTGGTAAGGGACCTGGGCAGGTGCACGATATCATCCGGTATAACGTAGATCGTGCCGCCTTTCAGCAACGGACGCAAGAACTCCCAGGCAAAGAAGATATTGCATGCAACCCTGTCCTCAGTTTGGTAAGAGCTGAACCTATACCTCCCGAAGTAGGAGGCCAACATGGCCCCGTGGGTCTGCATCACTCCCTTGGGGTCACCGGTCGTGCCAGAGGTGTACGGCACAAAAGCTAGATTGTGAGGAGAGATGACTGGGGGCTGGAGTACGACGGGAATATCTTGCCAGTCGCCCTCGGTGTCTATCCGCAACACGTGGGCGCCGATGTACGGAGCCAACCGAGGGAAGTAGCGCTCTTTGGTAATAATCACCTTCGGTTTTGCTTCCTTCAAGATGGTGTGGAGCAGCGTATCTGGCGACTCCAACGCCAGCGGCATGAATGCACCTCCTGCCTTCAATGCCCCGATGCAGGAGAGGACGTAGTCCGAGCAGGTCTCCATAAAGATGCCCACGCGGTCGTCTGATAGGACCCCATGCCTGCGGAGGTAAGCCCCTAGCGCATCTGATTCGCAGTCTAACTGAGAGTAAGTCTTCCCCCCTTCCGGGCTTACTACCGCCCGCCCGGCCGGAGTCTTCTCAGCCTGCTTTTTGAGGAGTTGGTGTAAGCAGATTTCAACCAAGGCTGCCACCACCTTTCGCCAAAAGAAATAACTGACGCCTGATATGGGAGCCTAGTTGAGGCCCACCCAGTTCGGGAATGCTGACGAGCCCCAACAATACCCCATATCAAGTATACAGAGTGTAGGAAGAGATGTAAACCTTGGGAATCATGACGTCTCTAATATGTAATAGTCAAAGCCGCAAATAATATGATTTTTGATTCTCTAGGGTATTACCGGAAGCACGTACTCCGTATGGGGAATTGCCACACTCGGTACGCACCAACAGTTCCCACCCGACAGTGGGAAACGACACGGACCTGTGCACAGAGTCGCGGAGTCGGCACCCGGTCGCCGAGGCTTGGATGCCAGCTGTGGGCGGCCCCCCGGCACATCCAGCTACTTCACTCCGGTGGATACGAAGCCTATGGAGTCGATGCAACGGAAGAGAATATTAGCTTGGTCAAAGAACTCCACGCGGAATAGCCGATTAGTCCCAGTTACGTAAGGTCTTATGAAGTCGTGGACTCGCAGAAAATATGCACCGCATCAATGCTTGATAGACCTGAGGGCCAGGGCCTTTCTTTCGAGGTGGGTCAATCCCAATTCCGGCGTTACTGGGTCATTGTTCCACCAGTGATACACCAATCCGATGAAGCTAGTTCGAAAGTAGCTCAGTGCAGGCAAGGTCGGATATGGCGGCGTCGAAACGTTCCAATGAGTTGTGCAAGTACACGGTGGTCCGCTCGCCGTTGTAATCGCAGTAGCCACCTGTCACTACCCAAAAAACGACCATGTCCAACATCGAGAGCCGGTAATCGGACAAGCACTCTTCAAACGAGTAGTCGCTTACGCCGTTGCCTACCAGCGTGGAGTGGTACGTGTGAAGAAGACTCAGCTCCTCGTTCCTTCGCTGCTGCGGAATGAACGCTTCACTGATGAACGTGGCGACATCATAGACCCCCTGCTGCGTGCGCAGAACTCCCAGTCAAAAACGACTAGCGATTGCGACGCCCCATGTGTCAGAAGAAAGCAATTATCGAGGCGGTAGTCTCTATGAATAATCGTCCTAGAAGATTTCGTGAGCTTTGCCTTTATCTTCGGAATCTCAGAGCCTAGGCGGTCTCCGAGTAGCCGCAGCCCTCGTGGCATTCCGGCGCCGGCCTTCTGTATGAGGGACTTCCACGCGCCAGCGTATAGCTCTTGGTAGACCCCGGCTTCGGTGTCCTTCAACGGCGCCCAGTCCAGCCTGTCCGAGCTGGGGTTATTCCACCAAGAGGCCTGGAACTTAAGCCAATTGGCCTATGCAGCGATGGGCCTCCGCCAGGGAGCATCCGACCACACTATCGCCCTGGCGGGCGCTGTTCACGTCCTCCAGCAGCAGAATGGTGTTCCCCGTTGCTGAGTCTATGGCGGAGTAGTAACTATGAGGGATCTGTATGACACCGTGGGTTGGCGTTTCCTCGTAAAACCTGACTTCGCGCTGGTCCTGTCCCAGTTTGTCGGCAATCGTCCTCAGTGTAGGGTCTGTGGAGGGGAGCTTGACTATCACGGTGTGCGGCAGGTCCACGGGGTCATCGTCGTAGTGGAGCCGCAGGCGGACCACCTGGTTCATAAACCCCTTCCCCTCGGCTATGGCCTCAGCCGAGCGCCGGATCGCGGAAGCGCTGCTCGAGGCCCCTTTGCTGTGGAGAGCCTCGGTCAACCAGAAGGGAGTAATCTCCTAGAGGCCTTGGGGAACGGTCAAACTGGTCATCTCTGCGCTATGGGCGGAGCCTCCGGTCCCGGAGACAACGAGCCTCGTCCTTCATCCGGCCTTGCGAGCGAATAGGACGCAATGGTCCATGGGCTTGGGGTCCGTGAAATACATGACTCCTCCCAGCTTCTCACCTTCCGCCGGGATTACGTTCAAGCCTTGATCCGCCAAGAGGCCGATCACCTCATCCACGCTGTAGAGTTGGAAGGTCCTCTCCGCGCCGTAGTCCTTATCGTAAACCGTCGCGACTCCTCTCCCAATCTTGAACATAAGCTGCAGAACTCCCCCCGCTTCCAGAAGCCTGGCAAACTCCGGTAGGGTAACTCCTAAGGCTATATGTGGAGCGATGTGCTGGATGACCGCGTTGCATAGGATGGAAGCCAAATGAGCAGTCCGGATAGCTGAGAGGCTCGCGGAGGTCGGCGACGGACACCCGCTGAGCAATCTCCGGGTGAAGCCCACGCTCCTCCTTGATGTTCTCCTCTATAGCGTCGACCCCGTAGATGTCATACCCCTTTCGTCGGTAGAAAAAGACATCGCGAGCGCCCGCGCCGCAACCGGCGTCCAGCCCTCGGGACCTGGCGGGAACCAGCTCTTGGAGCCGGTCCATCAGGTCCGTATCTCCTCTGAGTCCCGAATGGGAGACGTTGCTATATATGGACTGAAGAAAGCCGTGGCTGTACTTCTGCGTAACGCTGTGCATGACGCCTGTAGAAGGTCTCGGAAAAATCAGGTCTTTGGCTCATTGCTGAAACGTCACTCAACGGGCTGGAGGCTCAGACGCCAACGATGTTCAAGGGCTGCGCCAGTCAAGCTGGTGGGGACGCGGACTACTTCCTCCATTAGGTAGTTCTCCTCAGCGATGCCGCTGCGCTAGTATTCGACTAGGGCTTGATCTTCAAAGGAACTAAACACGCAGTTCCAATCGAGGTCTTAGTAGACGGTCCGGCACTGTAGTTTCACGCATGAACTGAACCAAGAGCTACGCTAGGGTGGTCACGCCTGTAGGCAGCGGTTCCCACCCCATAAAGGACCTCGTCCAGCGTCCCGTGTGATGATCTGCTCGGGTGGGCATAGTCGGGAATCCAGCAGCATAGTGGCCATCGAACCTGATCGACCTGGCTACCAGCGCATCGAGAGAAGGTGTTCGAATCGTCGGATTGCCCGTAGGCGCCTACATGGTCCCTGCGGAAGTGTGTCAGCAACTATCCAGAGCACATTCACCTTAGACGCTCCTATGACCTGCTTCTGAGAATGTACCACAAGTTGACCTCCCCCCGAAGAACTGATCCACCACGTCCGTCGTCTTCACCACTGCCGTCTTGGAATCCGGCTACACCGCTTCTCGTTTTCGCCGAACCACCAAACTTGACGATAGACAGAACCATCTTCGAGATGTGGCTGGTACTGGCAGGCTCACCTGAGTCCGCCACTTCTCGATCGTAACAAGGCGAGCCGCCGACTCTGACCCGCTTCGTCATGATGGCGACTACCTACGGTGGTATGGAAGAGTCTCCCTACTCCCCCGTGCCCAGGTGCGGGGTGTGCGAGTGGCCCACGCCGTGAACATCCCCGGTGTGAACATCGAGAATCAGGGAGGCGTACGGGTAGGTCTCACTTCCGTCCCGAAACGCACCGCTTAGTTCCACGACCCAGACGAGGGAATCCGCCGGCATAGCGGGGCCGGGGCTAGCACCTGCCAGGGCCATCGCCTCAGCGAGCCGCATCTGCCGGACGACTACCTGCTGCGGCTCCACACCTGCTGCCAGCATGTCCACCGCCAGTTCGGACGCCAATGACTCGCTGATAAGTGGAACGCTCCCCACACCGGCGGCTCCGGCACCGGCGAGCATCCCCAGCATGACCACGCGGAAGATGGCAGGGGTCATGATGCCTCGTGAAACCTCACCGGATTCCGGCCAGAACGAGCGAACGGCAGCCGTGCCGTCCTCCAAACGAAGAGCGAGTCGGTACCTAGGGCCGGTGCGGTCCTGGTGAGTCTGGTCGACGGGTGCCTGCAACAATAGCTCCACCATGCCTTCAACCATCCCGGCATCGGAGACGGATGCCAGCTGGGCCCATCCTTCCTGGGAACTGAGGATGTCGACTGCAGTGACCCTGCCGCGTACGTCCAGCAGGTCTTCACCGACTCTGGCCAGCGGATTCGTGTCCACTTCGAACAGCCTGGCTCCGTCATCCGCCATCACGCCAAGCCGGAACTCCGGCGCGTAGCCCTTGACCGTGTACACCGGCGTTCCCGGGTTCAGGTAGACGGCATCGCCGTCTTGGTAGTAGTCGCCGCCAGTGTATCCTTCGCGCCTAAAGGCGACCCGGTAGAGCTCCAGGCCGAGGTCTTCCCGGGTCAGCGCGCGCTCCCCCTCGACGTATACGGGTCCTGCCACGCCGCCCTTGGCCACATAGGTGATGCCGCCGAAACGGAAGGAGTGCGGCCACAAGGCGACCGACTCCGCGGGCCGGGCGTCTTCGTCGCTCTGCAGTCCCTCCGTGATGCGGCCCATCGCGGCCGCGTCGGACAGGGCTGCCTCCAGGCGGCTGGGGCCGTCGCCCCGACCGTCGTGCCGTTCGATGATGCGCCCTCCCTTGTCCAGCACCGCCTGGGAGCCGGACGAGACGTGGGTGACATAGGCGACTTTGCCTTGCAGGTCAGGTGACAAGCCTTCAACGAATGCGACCACCACACCGTCGCCAAGGTTCAGTCTGTGGTTAGGGGAAGGCGGCGCTGGCGTCTGCATACCGGGAAGCTGTGGCGCTGGCGTGGCCGTGGGCCTCTGCTGGGTATGGACGTCATCAGAGGACGATTCCTGGGCGGCTGTTGATCCCGTGCCTCCGCAGGCCATCATGAGCAGCAGGAGAAGAATCGCGGAAGCGAAGAAGGCAGTATGTCTCACGAGAGCAACCTCATTGTTGGCGGACCAGGGTGATCGTAGAGTATTACGCTGCTTTGAGCGGAAACGTTCCCACCCCACCGCTGATTCCTTAGGCGCACTCCGCATGTCCAGCCGCCCTTTCCGCAGCGTGTCGACCCATGTACGCACACTCATCATCACGCTTCGGTGGAATCCGAAGCCCAATGGCTCTCTCCTCCATCTGGCAGTCGATTAGCTCCGCTCCTCGCCCGGCGGCCCGGCGGGGCGAAACTCGTCCTGTACTTGCTCGCAGGCGCGCTCGACCTCCTCGCTGACCTCGTTCAATGAGACTGCGCACGCAAGCCTCCATGCCCTCCGGGTCTGGGGTTCATAGATAACTACGGCGATGATTCCCTGGGGCGCATCTGCTCCGAGGGCCTGAGCCGTGCCCTTCGACATGGCCAATATGAGGTTATCCTGGTCCAACAACGAGGGTTCGGCAAAGTCCGCCCCTGCGATCGACTCGAACCAACTCGTCAACACTTGGGCGGGTTGGCTCTCATTGGAGACTCCGTCCGAATAAACCAGGATTGACACTGTCTGCATCTCCCCAGCGGCTGCCACTCCGCCTGACATGGCGAATTCCGGTATGTCTGGAGGAGTGCCTGGGTCGTTCATGAGTAGGTCGATGGTTCGCTCGTGGGTGAAGGGGAGCGTGATGCTGAAACCCTCTGGGACGCCCAATTCGGAATCACCGGCTATGGTGGCGATGTGACGGAAACGCTTGAGCCAGCGGAGGAAGCGCTCAACTTCGTTGCGGCTGACGGTCGAGCACCTAGCCGTACGATTCACGGCGATCCGTTCTGCGGCTGCGGCACGGCGGTCGCGGTCGCGGAACGGCTGGGGGTGCGCTGCAGGCCTCGGCCAACGCTACACTCCTCAACGCCGCCTGCTGCAAGGCTCTGGACGTGAACCTCATTGACGCGCGCCGAGTAGAACGCATCCTGGCCTAGGCGTTGGAATCGGAAGAACCAAATTCCCACTCCGACCTGTTACCGTAATGCCGTTGGACAGGGTCCACTTTTGAGCGTCTACGGACTCGATTTGCTCTTCATCGGTTATGCTACCCAGAGTCGGAATCGTCTCCAACAGCGGGACATCCCCAAGAACGTCTGCGTAGGGGTCTACCTCCAGGGAGCTTGCAGCTTCGAGCTGCGCAAGGGTCGCAGCGGTCAATTCGCCATCCGAGGAGGCCCCAGTCTGCGCGGGCCGCACGACCAGTAGCGCCGTGTCCTCAGACCTGGTCCAGGTCTCCGCCACGGCAACGAACTCCGCCAGGGTGATCTGTGGCAGCAGCTCCTGGTACAGCTCCCACTCAGCCTCGATTCCCGGAGCCGGTGTCCCCGGTCAGGAAGTGGTCCACGTACTCGTCGACGAAGTTTTGTGACGGTACCACGGCTCATCGTGAGGGGCCTCCTGCCGCTGCTGGGTTTTTCGTTCACCCAACAGCGGCAACGAGGCCCACCCTCGCCTGTCAACTGACCTCTATCGGAACGGCGCCCTGGGGCTAGTTCCCGCGGCGGATCGATACCCCCCTGAAGTCCGGCTGGCCGAACAGCGTCATGACGAAGCCCTCGACGTGCGGCTTCACCAGCACGTACTCCTTCGTGTGGTAGAGCGGCAGGATGCCGACGTCGTCCATCAGCAACTGCTCCGCCTCCATATACAGGCGTATCCTCTCCTCGGGATCCTGCTCCACCCTTGCGCGCTCCACGAGGGCGTCGAACTCCAGATTGCTGTAGCTGCTGTCGTTCGCGTCCGTGTGCAGCAGCAGGTCGAGGAAGTTCTCCGGATCGGGGTAGTCGGCGACCCACCCGTAGTCGTAGAGGTTACCGGCCAACTCAGCGAGCTGGTAGAAGTAGGCGTCGGAGGGTAACAACTCGACCTCAACCTCCACTCCCAACACCTCTTGCCACGCATCCACCAGCATCTGAACGTCATCCGGAACCGTGTCGGCGCCCGGAGTGGTGTAGACGACCCGAGGGAAGTTGTCGGCGTATTTCGATTCGGCGAACAGCCGCTTCGCCTCCTCAGGATCGTAGGGGATGCCCCTCAACGACTCGGAGTAGCCCGGCAGCCCAGGAGGGAGCAGTCCCTCAGCGAACAGAAGGTTCCCTCCGGCGATCTCTTCGATGAACGCCTCACGATCCACGGCCATCGCGAATGCCTGCCGAACCTTCAGATCATCGAACGGCGGCTCCATCGTGTTGATGCCCAGGAAGAACGTCGTGAGCTCAGCGAACTCGTACAAGTCCCCGGCCAACTCGCTGTCTTCCCGCAAACTGTCGACGCTCGCGCTTCCCGCGCGCACGGCATCCAGCGCGTCCGACTGATACAGCTGCCGTGCGCCGGCGCCCCGGTTGAGCGCCCGCGCCGCTTCGCTCTCGAAGAGCCGTGAGATCACGTACTCCGCCGCACCCGGCGTGTGCTCATCCCGCGCGTGGTAGCCATCGAACCGCTTCAGGATGACCACCTCGCCCTTACTCCACCGCTCCAACCGGAACGGGCCGGAGCCGTTGATCTCCCCCCTCGTCCACCATTCGAGGCCTCCCGGCTCCACGGTGTTGCGGTCCACCACTGCGGCGGTCGGGTAGGTCAACTTCGAGAGGAAGTACGGCTTGGGCGCGTCTATCGTGAGCCGCACCGTGCGGTCGTCCACTACCTCCACGCCGGAAACCGTGTCCGCCCTGCCTTCCAGCTTGTCCATCACACCCACGATGTCGCCCAGATACAGCGGCGCCGTGCTGCTGTTCAGGGCAGGCTCCGTGGCGCGTTCAATCGAGTACTTCACGTCCTCCGCAGTGATGGCGCGGCCATCATGGAACGTTATGCCTTCCCGCAGCGTGAAGGTGTACACGGTGCCGGTGGTGTCGATCTCCCAGCGCTCAGCAAGCTCCGGCTCAGGGATGGCGTGTTCGTCGATGGTGACGAGGCCGCTGAACACGCTGCCCACGAAAACAGAGGATGTCGTCTCCCGCGCCACCGCAGGGTCGAGCGTTAGGGGCTCGCCGAGAAGCATGGTCAGTGAATTGTCACGCGGAATGCCATAGGGGGCCGGTGGGAAACTCGTGAAAGTGCGCAAGGCCGTGTCGATCGTCTCTTCTTCGCGCTCTATCTCCGTCAAGGTCGCGGTGAACGCCAGGTTGAACGTCAGGGAGCCTCGCGTGGAGAGCTGCAGTCGCAGCACCGTGTCCACGCCCTCTACCTGGTAGATGACATCCGCGCGGAGAGCCTCAGACCCGTCGCCGAGCGTCACTGTCTCGCGCCTCTCAACCCGATACTGGTCTTCGGGCAACCCGGTTCCCTCGATCGTGTTGTCCATTCGTTCGTCCAGCGGCGGGTTGCCCGACTCGTAGATAGGGACGACCGTCAACTGCGGCCTGCCGCCATCTCCCTGCAACGTAAACACCGATCCTCCGGCGTTCAATGAAGTCGGCGTCCACTCCTCCGGGTACTGGATCGCGAACCCCATGCTCTCGTCCGCGTACGTGCGGTACCCGGGGATACCTACGACGGGAGTGGGAGTGGGAGTGGGCGTGGGCTCAGGGGTAGGGGTAGGGGTGGGAGTGGCTGTCGGCGCCGGCGTGGCCGTCGGCGCCAGCGTCGGAGTCGGGGTCGGACTGGTGCATGCAACGGCCATCGCCGTCAGCGCCAGAATGAGCACGGCTATTCGCTTCATCGATATCTTCCTATGCGTCCTGGGGATGGGCAGCCATGCTCCCGGAAAACGAACCGTCGGGAGCGTTGCCGCCATATAGTATAGCCGTACAGCCGCCGCCCATGGCAGGGGAGATGGCCCCCGCTCAGCGAAAGGCCCTCTACCCCTTGTCCAGCGTCGACAGGAGATAGGCCCGTATCAGCCCCTGGAGGTCGCCGTCGAGGACGAGGTCGGGGTTCGTCGATTCGAAGTTGGTGCGGTGGTCCTTCACCATCTTGTAGGGATGGAGAACGTAGCTCCTGATCTGGTTGCCCCACTCAGCGGAGACGTGGTCGCCTTTCAGCATGGCCTTCTCTTCCGCCCGCTTCCGCAACTCGATCTCCATCAGCCGCGCGCGCAGAATCTTCATCGCGACTTCACGGTTCTGCAATTGCGACCGCTCGTTCTGACAGGCAACCACCAGCCCGGATGGGATATGCCTGATCCTGACCGCCGTAGAGTTCTTCTGCACGTGCTGCCCGCCTGCGCCGCTCGCTTTGAAAACGTCCATCTCCAGATCGTCCGGACTAATCTGAACGTCCACCTCTCCCGTGGGCTTCGGCAACACCTCGACGAGCGCGAACGACGTATGGCGCGCGTGCGCCCCGTCGAACGGGGAGAGCCGCACCAGCCGGTGTACCCCGCGCTCCGCTTTTGCGTAGCCGTAGGCGTAGTCTCCGTCAATCTCTATCGTGGCGCTCTTGATCCCCGCCTCTTCCCCTGGCGAGATGTCCAGTATTTCTCCCTTGAAGCCGCTGCGAGCCGCCCAACGGGTGTACATACGCAGCAGCATCTCCGCCCAGTCCTGCGAATCGGTGCCGCCCGCCCCCGCGTGGATGGCGAGGATCGCCCCGCGCTCGTCGTACTCCCCGGAGAGCACCAGCTGAAACTCGCGCTCCTCCGCTTCCTCGAAGAGCGCCTCTGCCTCCGCGTTGATCTCCTCCGCCATCGACGCTTCCTTCGAATCGATCGCCAGTTCCAGCAGATCCAACGTAGACCGGATGCGCGCCTCGAAGCTGCGCCAGCCGTCTATGGCAGCGCGAAGCCGCGCCAGCCGCCGCATCGTTGCTTGCGCGTATTCAGGATCGTTCCAGAAGTCGGGGGCGGCGGTGAGGTTCTCTAGCTCTTCCGCCTCAGCTGCCTGCGCAGGGAGGTCAAAGACGCACCATGATGCCCGTGATGTGGTTGGCAAGGGCCGTGAGGCGCTGTCGTAGCTCGTCCATGATTGCGTATGCTCCCAGTGCGAAAAGACGGCGAGCCTGCGTAACAGGCCCACGCTCGAATTATACCATCCGCCCCTCGTCGCAGCCGCTGCGCGCTGTTGGACGAGCCCCAAACCCCTGTGCTACGCTAACCGAACGGCCGGGGTGTGGCGCAGTCCGGAAGCGCACCTGCATGGGGTGCAGGGGGCCGTTGGTTCAAATCCAATCACCCCGACCATCTTCTTCCCTGCCTCCTCCACGGAGCGCAGCCAACAGCGAGGGACACCGTGACGACGTCCGACAACGGCAAGCCATCCTGGGTGCTGGAGCACATCGAGAGTTACGTTCGATCCAACGGCGAGGACGGCCATATGTGGCGCGGGTACCCCACCCTCCTCCTCACGACAACAGGACGCAGATCCGGCAACGCCATCACGACTCCGCTGATCTACGGAGAGCACGAGGGACGCTACCTCATCGTCGCCTCACGAGGGGGCGCTCCGAAGCACCCCTTCTGGTACCTGAACCTCAGCGCCAATCCGACGGTGGAAGTGCAGGTGCTCGCCGACAAGTTCACCGCATCCGCGCGCACCGCCACCCCGGAGGAGAAGCCCGCGCTGTGGAGCCTGATGGCCAAGGTCTACCCGCCCTACGACGAGTACCAGGCCAAGACCGAGCGCCAGATTCCCGTGGTCGTGCTGGAACGCACCGGCTAGACCTCCGGGGCATCATCCCTTCGCTACAGAGAGAGCGCCAGGCTCGCTGATTACCGCGAGCCTGGCTCTTTTGCTTGCATGCCGCCTGCTATCCCGATGCCGCCTCCGGCAGAGCGCCGGCTATCCCGATGCCCCTGCCGGCAGAGCGACCACTATCACGCCGCCACGGCAAACGACTCCTTCACCGCGCGGTTGAGCGCCCTCTGTATCGTGCGGGGGCTCAGCCCGAAGCGGTTGGCAAGCTCGAACGCCGTGAGTCCTTCGTAGTGATAGGACCACAGGATCTCCTCGTCGCGCACCTGCCGCCTGTACGACCGATACCACCCGGGGTTGTCGAACTTGCACTGGGGCAACGGGCAGTTCAGGCAGGACATCGCCACCTCGCACCCGTTGTCGGCGTAGTACATCTGCTCCGGCAACCTGTCCAGGTCGGGTTCGTAACGCTTACGGTTCAACTTCGTGCTGTTCATCGTGTCTCCTCCTTCTGACCAGTTCGTCTGTTTAGGGCTATCCGTTCATCTCAACGTCAATCGGCAAGCGCAAACAAGCAAGAATCAGGACGCGATAGCTGCTGGAAGCGCTGTGGTGCGCTCTCCAGCGCTCTTCGCGCCGTCATGGGTGAGTATCGAAAGTCCTTCCAGGAATCCCTCGGCGGAGCCTTCCACCGCGATAGCAACGCCCCGTCCCTGTCCCAGGCGAAGCGACGCCCTGGACATCTCCTCCCGCAGCATCTTGTACTCGGGAGAGCCGTCCATCGCATACAGGCGCACCCGGTCGTTCAGCACGCCCTCCATGAGCGCCGAAGCCTCCCGCTCCCGCAGGTCCGCGGTCCCCGGCGTCCAGCGCACGCGGCGCGCTCCAAGGCTGCGCTCCAGCAGATACCGCACCTCGCCGGACGGCTGCTCCGTCAGCGGCCTGACGAATATACTGCTGCACGGCCTCGTCTTCCCTACGAAGCGTTCGATGGCCCGCGTCAGCGATAGCGTGCTGTCGGCCTCGATCCACCGATGGTCGATTACCCGCAGGCCGTCCGCCGTCTGCTCCCCGATGGTGACCACCGCCGTCGCACTCGACGCAGACTCCAGCGCCCCGTCTCCCCGTTCCGGGAGCCTCGTCAGCACGACGGACGCGCTCAGGAAGCCGCCTCCTGCTACTTTCCTCGGCGCGCCGCCTGCGAACAGCGCCCACAGACGCTCCTCGGAGAACGCGCTTGCGCCTTCCGCAACCGGCCTCAGCCGGTACGCCGTCTCGAACGCGGGGTGCCCCTCGCCAAGCGAGGCTCGCACCGAGGCCACGCGCTCCGCGTACCCCGGAAGCTCATCCTCCGCCCGTTCGAGCGTGACCCGGAAATGCCGAACGTGCCCGTCGAGCGTCTGCGCCTGCTTGTTGACGACCTTGAACTGCTCGAACGGCGTCGCGCCGCTCCAGGGGCGGCCATACAGCACCGCCGTCGCGCCGGAGGTCTCGGCCAATGCCAGCACGCGGTCGAGCTCCTCCTGGCTCAGCAGGTGCGCGTCGATCACCTGCACCAGGTCGAACTTCTCCGACAGGCCGTCGAGGTCCTTCGGGGCGACGTAGCGAACCTGCGCGCACCCCAGCCGCACGACATCCGAGCGTTCCGCTGACCAGAGGCCGTTCAGCGCGCCCTCGCGCAGGTACGCCGTCAGCCGTTCCTTCACCGAGGCAGGCTCGGCAGGCGTCACGCGCAGCAGGGTTCCGCCGGCGTTGACGTTGATGCTCATCACCAACATCTCGAGCTGGGAGGCGAGTTCGCTCACCCCTGCGCCCAGCGGCATCTCGACCGTGAAGGCGGATCCGCGCTCGCTGAGCAGGTCGCGCGCTACGGCGTTGGCAATCTCACGTTGGTATGGCGTAGGTGAAAGCATAAGGCAATCCTTCGTACGTATGTTCTAGTTACGGGCATACTAGAACGTGCGTTCTATGCTGTCAACACTGTTTTAGAACAGATGTTTGCGCAATTTGCAGCAGATCGGCTGTCGGCCTGCAGCTGCAGGCGTACCGTCTCTGCACACCCACCCGCGTAGAGGAGGAAGCGCCCATGGCGTTGAGCGGCAAAGTCATCGTGATCACCCGCGGCGCGAGAGGCATGGGCCGCGCCTACACGCCCGGATTCCTCGAACAAGGGGCAAGGTCGTCACCGGCGACCTCTCATGGGCAGACGACGGCGCGGAGGAGCTACGGGCCACCGTCGAATCGGCGGGCGGGCTCGTCCTCGACCTCGACATCACCAACGATGACGCCATCGAACGATTCGGCACGGTGGACGTTCTGCTGAACAACGCCGGCATGCGTCAGCGGCACATCATCCCGCCCCACGGCATCCTCATAGCCTTCCCGCGGATAGTGCTCTGGCTGCCGGAGCGGGTCTTCGACTGACCCCCGCGCCCCAGCGTCAGGCCATCGCCACCGATAGCTCCGGCACGCGTGGGTTCTCCTTGAACGCCTTATCCGAGTCCAGCAACGCCGACCACGACCGTACGCCGAAATGCTCGCCGCTCGACGCCGCAACCGGCTCGATTCCCTGCGCCAGCGCCCGCGCATCACGCAGCAGCCGCCTGCGCATCGTGATGATCGGGATGTCGCTCGTTCCCAGATGCTCCCGCGTACGATCGGCGAGCGCCCCCATGCCTTCGACGACGGCGGCGTCCTGCTCACGAACGCCAACGATGCCGCTCAGCAGGTCGGTATAGCGCTGGCGGTAGCGATCCTGGAAGTAATGATTCTCGCTCGTGCCGCGCAACCGGCCGGTCACTTCGTCGCGAGTGCTGATGTGCGGCATCGCGCCGTGCAGCACGGCGTCCCGTTCCTCCTGAGGCAGATCCTCCGTAGGCGACCAGATGATGCACCAGACCTGCGTGCGGACATCGTCTACCGGCACCCACATATGACTGTGGGCGCGCCGCAGTTGCAGATCCGTCGGAATCATCGTGATGTAGGGCATCAGCCACTGATTCACCCGCCAGTAATCGGCGGCTGCATCCTTCGTGCTGCGCTGCGCCGCGAGCATCATGCCGTAGTCCGTCATCTCCACCACCCAGCGCGGGGAGGTATCATACAGCAGCAGCTCGTTATCCCGGGCCGTCGACGCCGTCCCACGAGACAGCGCGCCGCGATGCAGGATGCCCACGTGGCTGGAGTCCATATCTCCCTCCAGCGACTGGATCCAATTGCACTCGTGGTTGTACGAAACCACGTTCCGCTGGCTCGCCGCCACACCCGCCCACTCGATGTGCGGCAGCTCCGGGCGTACCTCCGGCGGCCCCATGTACGCCCACAGGATGCCCGCCATCTCGCGAACCTCGTAGGCTCGCACGCGCACCTTATCCTTGAAGTTCGACTTCGCAGGTTCGGACGGCATCTCGATGCACCGGCCTGAGGCATCGAACTTCCAGCCGTGATAGATGCAGCGGAGGCCGTCGCCCTCATTGCGCCCGTAGTACAGCGGCGTGCCGCGATGAGGGCAGAAGTTCTCGAACAGCGCATAGCGCCCTGCGCCGTCGCGGAACGCGATCAGCTTCTCCCCCAGCACCTCGACCTCGACGGGATCGCTGGCCACCCCCACCACCTTCGACGCTTCGAGGATCGGGATCCAGAAGCGCCTGAGCAGTTCGCCCATAGGCGTACCCGGCCCAACCTGGCCGATGAGGGTGTTGTCTTCCAAGCTGAGCATCGCGCGCCTCCTTACACCATCACGTCATCACGCCCGCACGATACGAACCTCTGGCGTTACTCGTCAAGCGCGCTCACTCGTTCCGCTCGACATCCGGGCGATGGCTATCCTCATAGCCTTCTCGGAAATCGTGCTCTGGCTGCCGGAGCAGGTCCTCAACTAACCCCACACACCTGCCGCGTGATACATTGAGTCCGTGAAAAAGCAGCAGGACACTTGGCCATGAACCTCGAAGATGCCGACTTGCTGGCTCTGTTGCGCGAAGGGGAATCCGACCATGTCGAATTCAAGGAATCCCTTGCTGGTAGTGCCCCTACCGCAATCCGAGAAGCCATCTGCGCTTTCGCCAATGACCTGCCCGGTCACAGCAAGCCAAGCGTCATCTTCGTTGGCGTGAGGGACAATGGCACTATAACAGGGCTACCTATCACGAACCCCTTACTGCGCCAATTGGTAGACATGAAGGACGACGGCAACATTGTGCCGCCGACGTCAATGACTGTCGAGAAGCGAAACCTGAACGGCCAAGACGTTGCAATCGTTAAAGTGCTCCCGTCCGATTCTCCGCCTGTCCGGTATAAAGGGGCTATACAGGTACGTGTCGGCCCCAGGCGAAGCGTAGCAACGGCACAAGATGAACGGCTACTGAACGAAAGGCGGCGCCATGGAGACCGTCCGTTCGACCTGCAGCCCATTCCTTCCTCTACTACGAACGACCTGAATCTAGCCCAGTTCCAGATCGAGTACCTCCCTCAAGCTTTTGCGCCTGAGATTCTGGAGGCAAACGACCGCTCCCTCGAAGAACGACTCGCTGCAACGAAGATGATCGTGTCCGTCGACGACCCAACCCCAACGGTTCTGGGCATGCTCGTGCTCGGAAAGAATCCTCAGGACTTCTTCCCTGGAGCATACGTCCAGTTCGTACGTTACGGCGGAGCCGATTTATCGAGCGATGTCTTGGACCACTCAACCATCGCCGGTTCCTTGGCCGACCAACTCCGCCGCCTCAATGAGAAGCTGGATTCTCACAACCGCGTTGCGCTCGACATTACCTCGGCGCTAATCGAACGACGCGACCTCACGTATCCCTTGGCTGCGATACGCCAACTCACCAGTAACGCCGTCATGCACCGTACCTACGAGGCAACCAACGCTCCGGTACGCGTCCACTGGTTCAATGACCGCATCGAGATACTCAGCCCCGGCGGCCCCTTCGGTATCGTTACCCGTGAATCCTTCGGCCAGCCTGGAATCACGGACTATCGTAATCCGAACCTTGCCGATGCGATGAAGACTCTCGGTTTTGTGCAACGCTTTGGCGTCGGCATAGCCACCGCCCGGCGTCTGCTCACGCAGGCGGGCCATCCCGACCCTGAGTTCCTGACTGGGGATAACTATCTATCAGCCACCGTAAGGCTCCCGAGCGAGGAGTAACTATGGCCGTTCCCGTGGTAACCTTCTTCAATAATAAGGGTGGTGTCGGCAAGACGTCCCTCGTCTATCACCTCTCTTGGATGCTCTCTGAGACTGACCGTAAAGTGCTCGTTTGCGACCTTGATCCTCAAGCCAACCTCTCCGCAGCGTTCCTCGATGAGGATCTATTGGAAACACTTTGGAATGATGAATCCAGCGATCAGGAGGCAGGGAAAACGATCTTCCGATGTGTGCGTCCTCTTATGCAGGTCACTGACCTGCTCCAAGCTCAAGTGCAGCAAATCACTCCCAACCTCACCCTGATTCCTGGCGACCTCTCTCTTGCAGGGTTCGAGGACACGCTATCCGGCGCTTGGCCCGATGCCCTCGGCTCCGACCCCTTCCGTTCATTCAGATTACTTACCGCATTCTCAACCATCATGCAGCAAGCAGCCGAAAATACAGGAGCATCGGTCATTCTCGCGGACGTTGGCCCTAACCTTGGCGCTATCAACCGTTCCGCCCTTATCGCTACCGATTACGTTGCCGTCCCGTTAGGTACGGATTTGTTCTCCCTCCAAGGCCTGCGCAACCTTGGCCCCACCCTCAGCGCTTGGCGAGAAGAATGGGAAAAGCGAAAGGAGAATTGGAAACAGCCCGCTTTCCCCTTACCGGAAGGACGCATGAAGCCCATTGGCTACGTGGTGCAACAGCACGGAATCCGTTTGAGCCGCCCAGTGAAGGCCTACGACAAGTGGGTGAACCGAATGCCGGGAGAATATTCAAGAAACCTACTCGATAACGACTCAGGAGATTACCCCGCTACTCCAATCGGCGACGACAACTGCCTCGCTACAATCAAGCACTACCGGAGCCTCGTACCTCTCGCCCAAGAAGTGCGCAAGCCTATCTTCAAACTCACTCCTGCCGACGGTGCCATCGGCAGCCATGCCGCAGCCACCCGAGACGCGTACACTGACTTTAAAGATCTTGCTGACAAAATCAGTTCCCGCATTGGCCCAGCATAAGCTGAGCATCGCGCGCCTCCTTACACCATCACGTCATCACGCCCGCACGATACGAACCTCTGGCGTTACTCGTCAAGCGCGCCCCTTCGTTCCGTATGTGGCAATGATCTCTCCCACTGCTTGCGCTGCAGCGTGAGCGCATAGCCTGCTGACGCTACACGGTTGGCATGGGCCGTCCGATTCGCGGTAGCATGCGCACTCCCCTGGCCTGCGCGCCACGGAATCTCGACTCGGAGGGCAGAGGCATGCAGTTCAATGGGCAGGTAGCCGTCGTCACCGGCGGAAGCGACGGCATCGGCAAGGGCATCGCGCTCGCATTCGCGGAGGCTGGCGCGAGCGTCGTCATCGCCGTTCGGCGTCCCGACAAGCTCGCCGAGGCGCAGGCGGAGATCAAGGCGACGGGCGCGCAGGTGCTCGCCGTGCCAACCGACGTAACCGACGCCGCCTCCGTACAGCGGCTCGCGGATGAGACGATTCAGCGGTTCGGGCGCGTGGACGTCCTCGTCAACAACGCCGGAGGCTCTTTCGGATCCACGTTCGCGAGAGGCCCGCTCCTTGACCTGACCGAGTCCGATTTCGCCGAGTGCTTCCGCGTGAACGTCACGAGCGTCTTCCTCTGCTGCAAGGCGTTCGTGCCGCTCATGCAGGCCCAGGGCCGGGGCGTCGTCGTCAATACCGGTTCCATCTTGGCAGGGGAGCTGCGCAAGCCCGCCGCGCCGCTCGGCGTCTACTCGTCAGCCAAGGCTACGCTCGCCCGCCTCACCCGTGCGATGGCGTTGGAGTGGGCCCCTGCCGTGCGCGTCGTCACGCTCGCAGCAGGCGACATCGACACCCCCCGCGTCACGGCGTCGCGTAGCCCCGCAGAGATCGAAGCATCCAAGGCCACGATCGCGATGGGCCGGTTAGGAACGCCCGCCGACATCGCGAGCCTCGTCCTCTTCCTCGCGTCCGATAGCGCAAGCTGGGTAACCGGCGCGAACGTAGACATCAACGGCGGGGAATAGCGGCCACGCTGCTACCAGCGAACCAGAGGCGGATGAATAGCGGTCGGGTAGGGAGGCAGCGAGCGGCGCGCTTAGCAGCTCGACGCCATCAGCAGCCGGTTGCGTGTCTCCGCGCTCATCGGATGGATCAGCTCCCTTCGCTCCACGTGCGCCCTGATCGCGCCGTCCAGAAAGGCAAGCACTCCCTCGTGCAGGTCGCGGAACGCCGCCTCCCGCACCTCCGGCTGGAACGAGTAGGCTCTCGCCTTCACCGGGTCGAGCTTGTCCGCGATGAACACCACCCGCCCCGATGGCGCGAGGTCCGGGTGCGCCGTCGTATGCCAGTGCACGCCTTCCAATACCTCCGCGTCAGTTACCGAACCGTCCTCCCGAAGCCAGCCTGCGCCCACCGGCCCATGCAGCAGGATAGGCGCTGCCCGTTCGACGCTGTTGACCGCGATGCCGAGGCGCTCCGCCTCCTCCACCAGACGCCTCCCCGGCAGGTGACGGGCCACGTCGTGGGCCGCGGCGGTCAGATCGGCGGTTGCCACATCTACGCCGTGCGCTGCGGCCAACTCCCGCGCCAGCCCCCTGACGCGCTCAACGTGAGCGCGAAGGCCGTCAGGAAGCGCCTCGATACGCGCAACCAGCGGCTCCGGCAGCTCGAACGCCACGCTCAACCCATCGCGCCGAGTCGCTGACCGCCCAGGATGTGCAGATGGAAGTGCGGAACCTCCTGCCCAGAGTCAGGCCCCTGGTTCGCCACGAGGCGATAGCCCGACTCCTCCACCCCATGCTCGCGAGCGATCCCCGGCGCGGCTTCCAGGCAGTGCGCGGCAGCAGTGGCCGACGCAGCGGACTCACCGGCCAGCGCCCCCACGTGTGCATGCGGAATCACCAGGATGTGCACCTGCGCCTTGGGGTTGATGTCCCTGATAGCGAACGCCTCGCCGTCGTCGTACACCTTCTCCGCGGGCACGTCGCCCCGCCCGATCCTGCAGAAGATGCAATCCTGCTCAGTCATCCCGCTGTCCTCCTGCCGCCCCGATGCCCATGCGCACGAGTGAGCGTTCCCGGAAATGCAGCAGGGGCACCCACATGATGCGCCCCTGCTGTCTGTCCCATAACGTTGCGACCGTGGACGGTCCGTGCCGCGAGGCTAGTTGCTGCCAACCGCCAGGCACGTAACCGTGCGAACGATGCCGCCGATGGTATGAACGCTGCCCGTTACGGTATCGCCCACGGAGCTGAGGTCTTCCGCCTCCACCATGCAGATGATGTCGTAAGGCCCCGTAACCACGTCCACCGACGTAACGGTCGGGACGGTGCTGAGTGCGGTCACGACATCCTTGGTCTTGCCCACCGCCGTCTCTATCAGAACGAATGCTTTGGTGTTTGCCATATCTCTTACTCTCTCCTGTGGCGCTAAAGCGGCCACAACGATGATAGGCGCACAGGAATCGGAGCGTCAACGCTCGCGCCGCCACCCACCACCCGTCGCTCCCACGCAGGCGGGAGCCTCGCATCCCTGCCCCGGTTGCCCCGGCTTAGCGAGGGGTGAATTGTGCAGGCGCCGCCCGCCGCAGCCTACCGAGGCTGAACCAGCAGCGTGCCGACGGTAATCTCGGTCGGCGCGGCGTCCTCGTCGTGATGACCCGCGTCCGCCGGCGGTTCGCTGCCCTCGACGTGGACGGTCACAGCGGGGCGGTGATAGGTTGTCCGTCCACCGCGTACTCCTCGTGCGTGTTCGCGTTCAGCGTGACGCTGATCTCATGCATGCCTGACGACAACCCATCGACGTGCGCCCACGGCCCATAGACCCGCCGGAGCTTCACGCCGTCGACGTACAGATGCGCGTGACCCTCGCCCGGCACGTGGGTCGTGTTCACCTTCTCTGGAGCGAACGTGAACCCCGTCGGCACGATCTGAACGTTGAAGCCCGACACGCTGTCCGGGTGAACGTTGAGCGCAACCCCCATGCCCGCAGGCGCTTCGATTGTCTCCGCATGCCCGTGCTCCTCCATCGCGTCGCCCATCCCCATCGCGTCCGTTTCGCCGGGGTGCATCGTGATCGGGAAGCTGCCCGCCGCGTCCGCCGTGAACGCAATCGTCGCCTCCCCCCCAGCCTCCGACTCCGCCCGCAGGTCGTACCCGTGCAGGTGGAACTCCCCCGCCTCGTCAGCCGTCAGGTTGAACGTGACCGAATCGCCCTGCTTCGCCTCGAACGTCGTGTGCCCACCGACGACCGACCGATCCTCGATCGCGACGTCGAACGTCAACGACTCAGGGTCGCCGCTGCTGCAGGCCCCCAGCCCGAACGCCGCGATGCACACAGCGCTCAGGGCGATGAGATATCTCCTCATCGTAATCCCCATGTCTCTCGTTCCGTGCGTCTCCGGCCTCTCTGATTCCTTCTCCTTTGAGGGAGAAGGCGAGGATGGGGGTGAAGCCCCAGCGCAGCCCCCGTCGTTCCCCACGAAGGCGGGAACCTCGAACCCATTCGCTGGCCGACGGCTAACCAGTCTAGCACGCTCACCTACCGCCCTCTCCTGAACAGCCGTCCGCCACGCCCTTTTCGTGATTGACAACCCCGCTCCCAACGCGCTACGCTTTTCGTTGGCAGTCCCTGTGCATGACTGCTAAACAAGAAAGCATTCTTATGCCTATCTACGCCTACCAGTGTGAATCCTGCGGCAACGAGTTCGATCTCAAGCAGAGCTTCGACGCCGACCCTCAGCACCCGTGCCCTCGCTGCGAGAGCATCGGGCGGCGGCGCTTCTCCGCTCCCACCGTCATCTACAAAGGTTCGGGCTTCTACACCACCGACTACGCCCGCAAGAGCGTCGAAGCATCGTCAGGCTCCAGCGCGCCCACGCCGCCCGCGTCGTCCTCCTCATCCGACGCCAACTCTGACGCCAAGACCGAGTCCAAGAGCGTCAGCTCGAAGAGCGCCGACTCCGCCAGCAAAGCCCCCAGCAAGATCGACTAGCCTGGCATGCGCGCAGTCGTTCAGCGCGTCAGCAACGCCTCTGTCTCCATCAACGGAGAAACTACCGCCTCCATCGGCCCCGGCCTCCTCGTTCTCGCCGCCGTCGGACGCGACGACCTCCCCGCTGACATCGACTACACCGTCGACAAGATCGTCAACCTGCGCATCTTCCCCGACGCCGATGGCCGGTTCGACCGCTCCGTGCTGGACGTTGGCGGCAGCCTCCTCGTCGTGAGCCAGTTCACCCTCTACGGCGACACCCGCAAAGGACGCCGTCCGTCGTTCACCGAGGCCGCCGCCCCTGACGACGCAGCCGACCGCTTCGCCAGCCTCGTCGAGCGCTTCCGAGCATCAGGCGCGAACGTTCAGACCGGACGCTTCCGCGAGATGATGGACGTAGCGCTCGTCAACGACGGCCCCGTAACCCTCATCATCGACTCCGCCGACCGCCACCGCCCACGCGGATAACCAGCCCGATACCCGATAGGAGCAGACGGATGCCGATTCAGGACCGGGACTACTATCGGGAACGCTGGCGCAGAGGCGGCGGTGCGTCCGGCAGAAGCGGAGGCTCGTCCGGTAGCGGCGGTAGTGCGTCCCGCAGAGGCGGTAACAATTCGTCAGGCGGCAGAGGATGCTGCTGGTTCATCGCAGGGGTGATCCTGACCGCTCTCATCGCAGGCGGAGCGTACTACTGGACAACGTTGCGGGAAGCGGATGCCCCCGCACCCCCAACGGACGCCGCCGCGCCGACCGCCACACCAACGCAGACGCCAACCCCCTTGTCGACTCCGACTCCCGCGTCCACGCCGGTGCCGGTTCCGTGCGCAGACCCCACACCCACTCCCGCACCGGTGGCAACCGCGACCGCAACGCCCCCCGCTGCGACGCCAACGCCCGAGTGGCCGCCTGCTCCGCTCTCCGACGCCTGGCGTGAGTGGGCGCTCGGCTGGAGCACGCAACAGATCAACGCCGCGCTGGCCAAGAGCAACCTCGTTTTCGAGGAGGGACTGAACGACCTGGAAGGGTTGCCGCTGAGCGTGGCGTGCCCGCGAGTAGCGGCGTTCAAGATGCAGCTGGAGATAGCCACGTACCTCGTGGACGTTCACCGCATGCAGCTCGAGTCCGTTCCCGGCGACAGATCGGCCATCTCGTGGAGGATATGGCTGTGGGTTCAGGACGATCTGCTGGGGGAGGCAATCCTCTCCCACGCGCCCGTCGCCGAGTGCAGAAGCCTGCTGGCAACGCCAACGCCAGTCCCCACACCGACGCCCGCCTCCACGCCCACGCCGTCCGCCTCGCCGAGCGCGCCACTCCCGCCATGCCCACCGGCAACACCAACGCCGCGACCTACCGCCACGCCAACCGCAACCCCGCGCCCACGTCCCACCGCCACGCCAACGCCGCGTCCTACGTCAACAGCAACGCCACAACCACAATCGAGTGGGCAGCAGCTCACCCCCTCCGAGATACAGGAGCTTCAACGGTATGCCGTCGAACTCGTGAACAAGGACAGGGCCGCTCACGGCCTCTCGCCCGTTACCCTTGGGATGAACGAGGCAGCGCAGCTTCACGCGGAGGACATGATTGAGCACGGTTACAAAGGGCATTGGTGGGCGGACGGGCGCGACCCCACACAGGTTTACTCTGAGACGGGCGGAACGAGTTATGTGCAGGAGAATACGAACGTTTGGGGATGCGGCTCTCTCACGAATTGTCAGCTTGCCCCTCCACGCGATGCCGTCGTGCACCTGCAACAGACGCTCATGGGCTCTCCCGCGCACAGGCGCACCGTCCTCGATCCCATGCACCAAACCTTGAGCATTGGCATTGCCTACGATGGCAGGCGGTATACATTTGCTCAGCATTTCGGCGGCGGGGCTGCGGAGGTAGACGCTCCGCTATCCCTCTCACCGTCGGGGGTACTTAAACTCTCGCTCGCCAAACGGGAGGCAGGGGTTAGAATCCATCGCACTATTGATGTGTATTACACCCCGCCAAACGCCCCGCTGACCCCCAGCCAGATAGACAGGCTTAATGGCGGAGTGTGCATCAACGGAGTCGGTTTCATCGAACGCTGCGGTGATTCCATAGCGCACATCATTGAACCGGCAGGGCCGGATGCGTCCTACTCTAACCTCAGCCCCGGCTATGTAGTCGCAAACCGCTGGAGCGAGACAAACGGCGCATTCAGTTTCACCGCACCGCTGGGGAACCGCGCAACGAATTCAGGCATCTACACCGTCGTCGTGTTTAGCAATAGCTCAAATCTTCTCATTAAACTCTCCGTAACCCAACCGTAAAGCGAAAGCGTCCCTACTGCGAGAGACGCTTTCCGCATACGTAGCGTTGGGGGCACACACCACCGGCGAGATGAGCCTACAGCACGTGCTGCTTGAGTTCCTCGGACATGACCTTCTGGAGACTGCTTCGCTCTTCTTCGGCTCTCCACTGGTAGATGCTGTGGATGTAGTCATCGAGTACCAGCGTCACCCGCTTCTTCTCCGGTTTTTTTTTTGGGTAGGGTTACTCTTTAGGTAGTCAACGACCAGATTCCGCAGTGGGAAGCAGAGGGCAGGAGGAATGCCGGCAAGCGTATGGGCGAGGTCTTCCTGCGCAAACTCTGGGAAGCCGAACTTCAGCGCTTGGGCAACTCCCTCTTCCGGATCTTTGCGTTCGCACTCCAACAGCATTGCCTCAAGCCCAGTCGGTACGTGGGTGGCTGCGGACTGGGGGCCATTGAACATAGATCCGAAACTGAGAAGCTTCCGGAAGGTATCCAGGTAACGCGTCGCCGAGAACACGGCGTCAGCCCTGTTCCTGAAGTCGCGCAGGAGCATGCCCGCGCCATCGATCTCAATCGCCACGACGCGGCCTTCCTCATCGTAGTCCAGGACGATGCCCTCAGCGACCTCAACCGACTGGATGCTAGGTCTCTCCTTGAACTGCAGCCGAAGAATGTCTGACTCCTCGTCGTAGATGGTCTCTGGCTTCTGCACTACTGCGTTAACCATCGCTCTGCCTCCCCATCGATGAATGCGTTATGCACCGTCTCGCCGTCCTCCTCCACTACAACCCTCAGGTAATGCTCCAGCTCCGGGATGTAACCCCACAGGCGTGTGCGGCCCGGGCCGGGGGTCGGCCTGCGTTTGCTCGGGACTGCCCCTGACGCGCTCGCAGTATTCATCACGGAGGTACGGCCTCTTCTCCTCAACGATATTCCGGTAATATGCCGTCGCTTTCATTACCATACAGTATAGCAGTACGCTGCGATACTGTAATTCTGCTGGTTAGCGGCGCTCCGCAACCCCCACGACCAACGACAAATGCCCATTGCGCCGACGCTGCGCCAACCCTTACATTGGTCGCATGCGTCGTTTCCGAGAAAGCGCCTCGTCGTTCCCACGAAGGCTCGGGTCCCTTCTCCCTTGAGGGGAGAAGGTTAGGATGAGGGTGAAACGTAAATCCCCAGCAGCGCGACGCTCAAGCAAAGGACGCAACCCTACGGAACTCGCATCCCTGGCCCCACCACCCCATCTCTACGATTGGAATGGAACAAAATGGAACAAAACGGAACGGAATTAAAAGTTTGCCACTCCTACGCACTCCTCGCGGTCGTACCAAACGCGGAGGTTCCCGGCTTGGGTGTAGCGGCGGCTCTTCCGTCGTTCCCTGCGAAGGCGGGGAACCTCGCATCCCCGGCCCTGGATGCGCAACGAGGCCAACCAAGGCCAGCCGATGTCACGCTGGCCCAGTGCGTACGAGTGAACGGAGGGCCAACCGAGGCCACGGTGGCCCCGTTTTCAGCCTCGCCGGCAGGAGTAAACGAGGCCAAACAGGGCCAAATGGGGCCAGGGTTCACCCCCCGTCGGTTCCCGTGTTAGGCACGAACCTCGGATCCCTGCCCCCTGTCCCCGTCATTCCAGCGAAGGCTGGAATCCAGGTTAGCATGAGGGTGAAACGTAAATCCCCAGCAGCGCGACGCTCGAGCAAAGAACGCAGCCCTACGAACCTCGCATCCCCCGCCCCATCGCCGCCGTCTACGAGAGGAATGAGTGGAGATGAGCGGAAATGAGCGGAGATTAAAAGTTTGCCACTCCTGAATCGAGCAGAACGCGGTTTCCCATCTTCGGCCACTAGCCCCCACCAGGCCGCACGGGTAAACTCCCCTCACGCACCCTTGGAGGATTCTATGGGAGACCTACTCAAAGGCAGAGTCGCCGTCATCACCGGCTCAGGGCGAGGCATAGGCCGCGACCACGCCATCGCGCTCGCTGAGGAAGGCGCCATGGTCGTCGTGAACGACATCGGCGTCGAACGCGACGGCACCGGCGGCACGCACTCGCCCGCTGACGAGGTCGTCGCCCACATCCGCGAAGGCGGCGGCGAGGCCGTCGCCAGCTACGACGACATCTCCGACTACGAAGCCGCGGGCAACCTGATCAGAACCGCCACCGACTCCTTCGGGCGGCTGGACATCCTCGTGAACAACGCGGGCACCTTCCAGTACCGCCTCTTCCATGACCTGACGGAGCAGGAGTGGGACGGGCTCATGGGCGTGCATCTGTTCGGCACGTTCAACACCTGCCACCACGCCGCGAAAGTGATGATGGAGCAGCGCTACGGACGCATCATCAACACCGCTTCCAGCCAGTGGCGCAACCCGGAGGGACGCGGGAACTACGGCGCAGCCAAGGGCGCAATCGTCTCGCTTACCTGGGGCCTCGCCTTCGAGCTGCGCAACCACAACATCACCGTCAACGCCATCGCGCCCATGGCCGCAACCCGCAGCTTCGGCGACAACACCTACCGCGACATGCTCGCCGAGGCAGGGCTCGACAGGAAGAAGGACGCCGCCGAGCAGGGCGGCAACCGCGCAGGCCCGGAGTTCGTCTCCCCCATCGTCGTCTACCTCGCCTCGGAGCGCGCCGCGAACATCAACGGCGTCGTCTTCCGCGCAGGCTCAGGCAAGGTCGCCCGCTACAGCCACCCCACCGAAACGCGCACCCTCTACCGCGAGGCCGGCAACGGCACGCCGTGGACGCTCGACGAACTGGACGAATTGCTGCCCGGCACCGTCCTCGCGGGCGAGACCAAAGCCCCCTTCATCCCCTAGCACAACCCTTATCGCAACGGACACAGGAGACCCACGATGCCAGAAGACTACATCCCGCCCAGAGGTACCCGCCTGGAGGGCAAGGTCGCCGTCGTTACCGGCTCCGGACGCGGCATAGGCCGTGCGCACGCCATAGCCCTCGCTGCCGAGGGCGCCAAGGTCGTCGTCAACGACCCCGGCGTCGAACGCAACGGCACAGGAGGCACGATAGCCCCCGCCGATGAGGTCGTCTCGCTCATCAGGGAGAACGGCGGAGAAGCGACCGCCAACTACAACTCCGTCGCTGATTTCAACGAGGCCGCTCAGATCATCGGCACGGCCATAGACGCCTACGGCCAGATTGACATTCTCGTCAACAACGCAGGCATCTCCCGCGATGGCCTCTTCCACCAGATAACCCCGGAGGACTTCGCGGCGGTCGTGGGCACGCACCTCAAGGGCGCCTTCAACACCTGCCGCCACGCCGTTCCGCTGATGATGGCCCAACGATCCGGACGCATCATCAACACCGCCTCCAGCCAGTGGCGAAACCCGGAGGGACGCGCCGCCTACGGAGCCGCGAAGGGAGGCATCGTCAGCCTCACGTGGGATCTCGCGTTCGAGTTGCGCTACCACGGCATCACGGTCAACGCCATCGCGCCCATGGCCCGCACCCGCGCCTTCAACGACTACCGCCACCCGGAGATGCTCGCCGCGGGAGGCCTGACCTCCAAGAAGGCCGGAGACGAGCTCACCACCAACCGCCCCGGCGGAGAGCACGTCTCCCCCATCGTCGTCTGGCTCGCCAGCGAGGCCTCGGCCCACGTCAACGGCTGCGTCTTCCGCGCAGGCTCCGGCAAGTTCGGCTTCTACAGCCACCCCACGGAGGTGCGCGCCGTCAACAAGGACTGGCGCGGGAAGGGCAAGTGGACCGTCGAGGAGTTGAGCAGGATACTCCCCAGCAGCCTCCTGTTCGACGGTTCGACTGCCCCCTTCATCCCCGTCGAGTAGCCCGTCCCCTGACGCTCACGGCAACCGCCTGGAGTATCCTATAGGCCTATGCCTGAACTTCCGCTCTTCGCCGCATCAGCCTCTATCATCTCTTTTGCCGCGCTCGTCCAGGGGGCGACCGGCTTCGGTTTCGTCATCGTCGCGGCCCCCCTCATCACCATCTACCTCGATCCGCAGGTGGCCATCCCCGTACTCGTTACCATCGGCATCACGCAGAACTTCCTGCTCATGGCAGACACTTGGCGGGATGTCCGCTTCAGCCGCATCTGGCAGATGATCGTCACAGGCGTGGCCTTCACCCCCGTGGGCGCATTCTTCCTCGTAACGCTGAGTGCGCCGGTGCTCAAGGTGCTCCTGGGCGTCGTCGTCGGAATCGTCGCTTTGGTCCTCCTGTTCGGCCTGCAACGCACCGCCCGGAACGAGCGTCTCGCCTCGCTGCCCGTCGGCGCGGCAAGCGGAGTCCTCACCGGCGCAACCGGCCTCACCGGCGTGCCTGTCATCCTCTTCTTCGCCAACCAGGGCATCGAACAGCGGATGTTCCGCGCCAACATCGTCTTCTACCTGCAAGCCGTCTCGCTTGCCGCGCTTCCCATCTTCGCCGTAGCGGGCGTCCTCACCGTCGAACGCCTGACGCTGGCGGCGGCGCTGCTGCCTGCGGGCGTCATCGGCACGCTCGGCGGCATATGGCTTGCCCGGCGCATCTCCACCGTCCTCTTCCGCCGCGCCGTGCTTGTCATCGTCCTCATATCTGCGATAGTTTCCACTGTCTCGGGGGTAAGGTCATGAAACTTTCACGTCGGGTATCCAGGAGGCTCGCGCTCATGGCGGCGCTCGGCCCGCCGTACTATGCCACCATGGGAATACTCGCCACGCTGTTCGGCCCACGAGGCTACAGCACATCCAAGCAGACGATGAGCCAACTCGCATCGCCGACCGCCCCGCGTCCGGAGATCATCAACGCCGGATTCCTCGGCTACGCCTTCCTTGTGCAGGGCCTCGGCCCGCTGCTCCATCGTGAGGCAGGTGGCGGACGGCGGGGCCGTGCGCTGTGGGGGCTCATCGCCCTCTACGGCATGGGTGGCGCGATGGCAGGGATGTTCCCAACGGAAGGGCGCAAGCACGTGCTCCCCGGCCTGACGGAAGACAGGGCCCATCACTACGGAGGCGTCCTCAGCTACGCCGCCATCCTCTCCCTCCTCGTCGTCACGCCGTGCTTCCTGAGCAAGCGTTCCGACTGGCGGTCGTGGCGCTGGTTCTCCGTCGGCGCCGTCGGCGCCACCATCGGACTCGCGACGCCCTATCAGATGCGTATATGGACCAAGCGGCGCGGACTGCTGCAACGCGGCTTCTTCGCAAGCACGATGGCTTGGATACTCGTCACCGCGCTCCGCCTCCGCCCACCCGCAACCGAGAACGAGTGAGCCCGGCGAACCCGTCCTCCCGGCTTACCTGACCTCCGCCGAGGGATCCAGCAGCAGGCACGGCTCGCCCCACTGCTGCACATCATCCAGAGACCACGGCCCAGCGGTAGCTGCCGGACGCAGACGCACGCCCTCGTCACCGCCGTAGACCAGCACGACCATGCCCTCGCCGGAGTCCGATACCTCCACCGCCAGCGCAGGCGACGGCTTGCCCTCCGTCCAGCCCACGACGTCGCACGGGCCCTCCCAGCCGTCGGGCCGGAACGCCGACTCCACCCAACGCACCTCGCGCGGCTCCCCCAGCCGCTCGAACATACGCGTCACGGAGAGGTCGCAGTTCGCACCCGCCTCCACGTCTACTTCGACGAAATCCATGCCCTGCTCCTACCCGCCCACGCTGGCGCGCTGTGCCTCGATGCCTGTGGCGCGCTCGTAGAGCGTTATCGCCTCAGCGGAGTTCGTCAGGCCAGCCGCGATGCTGCGCTGCCATACGTCTGCCGCAACCCGGTGCATCGGCAGATGGAATCTGGCATCGTCCGCCATCCCGATGAGCGATTGCTGTAGCTCCAGGCAGGCGCTCACCGGCGTCCCGAGTCCGTCGAATTCGCGGTCGAGGATGCCAGCGCCGATGCGTTCGATCTGCGTCGAGGCGGCTGATGCCGTCCGCATCACCTCCAGCAGTGCGCCGCAGTCCATGCCCATCTTCGCTGCCAGAACGAGCGCCTCAAATATCCCCACCTGATAGATGGCCGCAAGTGCGCTGTCCAGCTGCGCATAGAGGCCCCCGTCCGATGGCGCAGGTGCATCGGGCGGCAGCGCCTCCCCGCTGACCTCGACCCCCGCCTCGCGCTCGAATGCCTTGATCGCCTCAGTCGGATCTGCGCTGGCAAGCCCCTGCTCCGAGGCGCGCAGCCAATGGTCCCGTGCCGCATTGCGCAGCGGCAACTCCATCCCGGCCTGGTCGACCATCCAACCCATCAGACCCTGATCCTTGATGTTCGTCGACACGTACGACGACTGCTCGAACGAACGGTCGAGGATCTTGGGCATGATGCGGCTGAGCTGCCGGCTCGCCGACTCGCCGCTGCGCGTCACCTGGAAGAGAGCGCCACAGTCCACCCCCAACCTCGCACCAAGCACGAACGTCCCCATAACCGCGATCTGGTTGATGTCCTTCACCATGTTGTTGATGAGCTTGGCCATGTTGCCGCTGCCCACCGGGCCCATCAGCCGAGCGTTCGCCGAGACTGCATCGAGCGCGGGTTTGGCCCGCTCGCAGGCGTCCGCGTCGCCGCCGAGCATCACCGTCAGCCTGCCGTCCCATGCGATCTGGCCGGTACCGGAGACGGGCGCATCGAGATAGACCGCTCCGTGAGCGGCGCACGCCGCCTCCATCCGCCTCGCGAACTCCGGGTGTACGGTCGAATGGTCGAGGATGATGACGCCAGGGCTGACGGCGGACAGCACGCCGTCTGCTCCGCACAGCACCTCCTCCACGACATTGTCGCCCACGAGACAGAGCGCCACGATGTCGGCATCGCGCGTCGCGGCGGCGGGGCTTGCCCCCGCCTGAGCGCCCATCGCAGCGAGCTCCTGCACCTTGCCCTGGCTGCGATTCACGACCGTCACCGTCTGCCCGGCCTGCATGAGGTTGATGGCCATAGGCTTGCCCATCATGCCAAGCCCCACGAATCCGATGCGCATAGCGAACAACTCCGGTAGGCGTGGTCTATGTCCCCCATCCTAACCCAGCTTCAGCGCGCCCGTTGGCTGCGTACGCGAGGGCAGGTAGCCTCCCACACGCCTAATCCTCGTCTACGCTGTATCGCAAGGCGCGTCACATCCCCGCATATTTACGGTACGGTATGGGGGCTATCATAGCCTCGCGTTATGTTGAAGTACCTGTGCATCGAATAAACCGGCTCTCCACACACCCCGGGTTCATCTTGCGATGGTCACGGCTGCGCATGGCGTCGTTCGTGGTGCTTTTCCTTGCCGCCGCGGTGCTGGCCGCATGCAACGGCTCCGCCGCGACGCCAACGCCTGAGGACTCCACGCCAACCCCAACGCCCGCATCCGTATCCACGTCCACGCCCACCCTCGCCCCCACGTTCACCCCAACGCCCGTGCCAACGCCTACCCTCACGCCCACGTCCTCGCCTACCCCTACGCTCATGCCAACCTTCACCCCCACGGCCACCTCCACGGCTACGCCTACTTCCACGCCAACGTCCACCCCCTCGCCGACGCCAACCCTCACACCAACGCCAACACCCACGCCGACGCCAACCCTCACGCCGACACCGACGCCAACACCCACCCCGACCCCGACGCCAACACCGACGCCATCGCCGACACCGAGTCCTTTCGGCTTCTCGTCCATCGATGCCGGACTCCAGCACACGTGCGCGCTGCGCGACGATGGAGCCGCCGTCTGCTGGGGCGGCAGCGAGCAGGGTCAGACGGCGCCGCCTGCGAACGCCCGCTTCTCATCTATCAGCAACGGCGGTTTCCACGGGTGCGGAATCCTTCTTTCAGATGCCACAGCGGTCTGCTGGGGACAGAACGACTACTTTCAGACGAGCGTCCCGGGGGGCTATCAGCCGCTCATTGCCATCAGCGCCGGTACATGGCATACGTGCGCAATCCGAACGGACGGATCGGCCTTCTGTTGGGGCAATCAGGGTGACGGCAGAACCGACGCGCCATTCAACGTCCAATTCTCCGCGATCAGCGCCGGAAACGAATTCACCTGCGCTCTCGACCTGGCAGGCGCTCCTGTCTGCTGGGGCAGCGACCGCTACGGCCAGACCTCGCCGCCTGTCGGTGAACGGTTCACCTCCATCAGCAGCGGCGACTCACACACGTGCGGGATTCACTTCGACGGTACCATCACCTGCTGGGGCAGGGACAACTACGACCAGGCATCGCCTCCCGGTGGGCAGTTCATCGCCGTCAGCAGCGGTGGGAAGCACTCATGCGCGCTCCGCCGCGACGGTACTCCCGTCTGTTGGGGAGAGGACACCGTCCTCGATGTCGCGTCCTCTCCCATCAGGACGGAAGAGTTCAGCTCCATTGCCAGCGGCGACTCCCACGCCTGCGCGCTTCGCGTGCTGGACCGCGAGCCTGTCTGCTGGGGCAGCGATCGGTTCGATCAAGCGTGGCCTCCGTTCAAGACAAGCACCCCCACGCCGACCCCGAGCCCAACCCCAACGCCACGCCCAACAGCGACCCCGACTCCCCGGTCATAGGTCTCGACCAGCAGGGCAGGGGTAGCAGCACAATCTGGGTATCAGCGCAGGCTAAGGCTGCGTCAGGCAGAACTCGTTGCCATCAGGATCCGCACAGACAACGAGGCTGCCGAACTCGTTGTCGACGCGGGTAACGAGTCGTCCTCCTACGGAGGTCACGCGCCGCAGAGCCTCTTCGAAATCCGGCACCTCGATATCAAGATGCATCCGGTTCTTGCCTGACTTCACTTCCTGAACTTCCTGTAGAACCAAGGCCGGGCCATGCTCAAACCTGGCTCTCCGGAAGTTCGGCTCGAACGACGGGCCGAACGTTTGCCCGGTAACCGCAGTCCAGAACGCCATCGACCTGTCGAGGTCGCTCACGTCGATAACGATTGCCTCGATGAACCCCAGCGCCTGCTGACTCATCATGTCTCCTATCAACCCCGTGTCCGTGGGATCGGGGTCAGCCGCGAGTGGCGCGCCATACGTGCCAGCCGCGTTGCACGACGGTCAACGATCCGACGCTTGCGATGATGCCCAGCGCGTAGATCGGATACCCAACCAGCAGGGCAACCCCCAGCACCACGACCCGCTCCGGGCGTCCCAGCAGCCCAACGTCACCCGGAATGGACAGACCCTCGGCTCGTGCGCGGAGGTAGCTGATCATCATCGAGGCCGTCAGCGCTCCGAACGCAAGATAAGCGCCCAGGTCGTGCCCGTCCCGCACGTAGAACACTGCCAGCCCGAAAAGCACCGCCGCCTCGCCGAGCCTGTCCATGACGGAATCGAAGAACGCTCCGAATACCGAGTCCTTGCCCGACAGGCGGGCGACGGTTCCGTCGAACATATCCATCGCAGCGCCGATGAGCATCACGATGCCGCCGATCGGCAGATGCCCGTCGGAGAGCAGATAGGCCGAGTACGCCGCCACGCCGAAACCGACGAGCGTTATGAGGTTCGGCGTAACCTTCATCGCGATGAGCCCGCGAGCGATGGGCTGAACGAAGACGCGCGTCATCAGCCCGCGCAGGCGTAAGCGGGGAACGAGCGTTCTCACCCGCGCGCTTCCTTTTCCGCACGGTTCCACAGATGTGCGCGATAGTGGCTCAGAACGCGCTCCGCAACGTTCTCCCAACGGTACTGCTCCACCGAAACGCGGCCTCGTGCTCCCATCTCCTGACGCAGAGCACGGCTCGCGATCAGCCGTTCGAGCGCCTGTGCCAGCTCCGCATCCCGTCTTGGTTTCACCAGGAAGCCCTCGACGCCGTTCGACAGCACCCTGCTGAAGCCGTCGATGCGTGAGGCGACGATGGGCTTCCCTGCCGCCATCGCCTCCAGCAGCACGATCCCGAAACTCTCGCTGCCCGTGTTCGGGGCGCAGTAGATATCCGCCGTCTGAAAGTAACGCGGCACATCCTCGTACGGAGCGAGTCCCACGAACTCCACATCCTTCACATCGCGCTCGCCGATCAGCGACAGCACGTCCTCGCCCGGGTTCCCCCCGCCCACTATCAGCAGGCGTATGTTCGGGTACCTCCACTTGAGCCTGCTGTACGCCATCACCATGTACTTCAGGCCCTTCCTGCGCTCCATCCTGCCCAGGAAGAGGATGTTGATCTTCCCATCGTTGAAGCGTTCGATAGGGCGGGCGTTGGCGAAACGCTCGACATCCACCCCGTTCGGGATGATCTCGTACTTGCCCGGGTAGAACTTGCTCACGTAGTCCAGCGCCGGCTTGGAGACGGCGATACGCCCGTCCAGCTTGCGGAACCAATGCATGCTCAGATGCTTCCAGGCGCGGTAGAAGCGCGAGCCCTTGAACGAGTGGAACGTCCCCACGTTCACCGCAGTCGACGCGTGCAGGAACGCCAGTGGCAGCGCGGGAGCCATCGGCTCGTGAACATGTACCACATCGAACGCCTCGCGCTCCAGCAGCCCCCTGATTCGGGGTTCCAGCCAGATGGAGAACGTGATGCGCGCCACCGCGCCGCCGCTGGGCACCGGCACAGGCCTGCCCATCGGGATGAAGTCCGGTTCCATGCGGCGCTCTGTCGAGTTGGCCAGCGGCGCGATGATCTTGACCGTATGGCCCTTGGCGCGAAGTTCGCGCGCGAGGTTCGCGATGTGGTCATTCACGCCGCCGGGCGAGCCGTAATCGTACGGCGAAACCAGCGCCACTTTGAGCGCTCTGCGGTTCTCATGCTGAACAGACGCAGTGAAGGGGAGAGTGGGCGAATCCGTCAAAACTCCGGCTGCAACCTCCCTCGTATCCTCTACTCTTCCCGCAGTATATGCGGTTCCTTCCGCCCCTTGCGAACAGCCCGCCGTCCGAGCGTAGGGAAGAGCGCTACGTAGCACCCCGTCAGGCTGAGGCAGACGCACGCCCGCTCAACACTCCGGCGTATGCCTGGAGAGCACGGGGCGCGCCATCATCTTCTCAGGTTTCCATGCGTTATCGGGGCGGTTGAATCGCACCAGCCCCAGGAAGTGACCATCCTCGGAGTAGGCGCGGCGCGGCTCCAAGTGCTTGGTGTAGGGGTCGGATGCAGGCAGCGTAACCGGTTGCCCGTTGCGCAGATGCCGCTCAGCCGCGGACGGCAGCACCACGCCCTTCATGTCCAGCAGGGCGGCATCCGGCGGCTCCAACAGCCCCTCCCAATCCTCTTCGGCTTCCAGCTGCTCGATCGTCAACGCCTCCGCCAGGGAGAACGGGCCGACCTTCGTCCGCACCAGCGCGCTCAAATGAGCGTGGCAGCCGAGTCCGACGCCGATGTCGTGCGCGAGGCTCCGCATGTAGAAGCCCTTGCCGCAATCAACCTCCAGCACCACCTTTGGCGGCTTCCATTCCTGCAACCGCAGATCATGAACGACGACCTCACGAGCTGGCCGTTCGACCTCGACGCCCGCGCGCGCGAGTTCGTAGAGTCGCTGACCCTCGTGCTTGACGGCGGAATACATCGGAGGCTGCTGCATCACCGCGCCGGTGAACAGCGCCAGTTGCGCCTCGACATCAGCCCGGGAGACGGAGGAGGCGTCTCCTGTCGCGGTAACCTCCCCCTCGGCGTCGTAGGTATCCGTGGCTGACCCCAACGTTACCTCGCCCACGTAGCTCTTGCCGCCCCCCACCAGGTAATCCATGAAGCGCGTCGCCTGGCCAAGGCAGACCGGCAGGACGCCGGTCGCGATAGGGTCGAGCGTACCCGCATGGCCGACGCGCTTCACACGCGTAACGCGCTTGACCGCCCGAACCACGTCCATCGAAGTGATGTCCTTCGGTTTATTGATAACGAATATCCCGTCAGCCTCTGGCCTCATCATCCCGTTGATTCCTGTTCCTTGATGGTGTCGAGCAGGTCGAGAACCCGGTTCCCTTGCTCGATGGAAGTATCGCGAACGAAATGCAACTCCGGCGCACGCTTCAGCCCGAGCCGCTGCCCAACCTCTCTCCTGATGTAGCCCCCCGCTGACTCCAGCCCAAGCATCGCCTGCGCCGCTTCGCCCTCTGTGCCAATGACGGTAACAGCCGCCGTCGCGTGCCCGAGGTCGGGGCTCACCGTCACGTATGCCAGCGTCACCAGCTGCGTCAGCCGTGGATCCTTCAGATGAACGGCCACCAGCCGTCCAATCTCACGCTGCAACAGACCCGCGACACGCTCGCTCCTCAGGCTCATAGGTCAGTCCAGGGCCGAGGAGGCCGACTTAAGCCGCAACCGTCCGCTGACGGTGTGCTTGAATGATGTCTCCCTCTACGAAGTCGCTGAATCCCTCCAGCGACACGCCGCACTCGTAACCCGTTGCGACCTCTCGAACGTCGTCCTTGAAGCGCCGCAGCCCGCCGATTGCGCCATCGAATATCTCTTTGCCGCCTCGCAGAACCCGCGCACGCGCGCCGCGCATGAACTTCCCGTCCTTGATGTAACACCCCGCGCTCTTGCGGTTGCGTCCCAGGGAGAACACCACGCGAACCTCCGCTGTCCCTTCCACCACGTCTTCGATGGTAGGTTCCAGCAGTCCGCGAAGCGCCTTCTCGATATCCTCGATCAAGCGGTAGATGATGCTGTACTGTCGGATCTGCACCTTGTCTTGAGCGGCCAGACGCTGCGCGCCCTGGTCAGGCCGGGCATTGAAGCCAATCACGATCGCATCCGAGGCTACCGCGAGCATCACGTCGCTCTCCGTGATTGCGCCTGTGCCCGAATGGATGATGCGTATCTGCGTCTCCGGTGTGCTCAGTCGATCCAGCGACTGCTTCACCGCGCCAACGCTGCCCTGCACGTCCGTCTTCAGAACCATCCGCAGCTCTTTCGCCTGTCCTGAGGAGATACGGCTGCCCAACTCCTCGAGGGTCGCACCGCGCCCACGGCTCAGGTCCGCCCTGCGCAGCCGTTCAGCGACGGCCTCGCGGGCGGTCTTTTCGTCCGGAACGACGACCAATCGATCCCCGGCGCTGGGAAGTTCGCTCAGGCCGAGCACCTCGACCGGCGTGGATGGCCCCGCGTTCTTGACTCGCTGGCCGGTGTGGTCCACCAGCGCCTTGACGCGGCCGCGCGTCGAGCCCACCACTATGTGGTCTCCCACCTTGAGCGTGCCGGTCTGCACCAGGATCCTGGCCAACGAACCGCGATTGCGATCCAGCTCCGCCTCGATCACCACGCCTACGCCGGGGCGGTCGCGGTTGGCCTTCAACTCCGCAACCTCGGCGACTAGTTCGATGCTCTCCAGCAGCGAGTCGATGCCCTCTCCCGCTTTCGCCGACACCTCGACGTCTATCACCTCTCCGCCCCACTTCTCCACGAGGAACTCGTGTTCGGAGAGCTGGCGGCGTACCTTCTCAGGATCGGCGTCTTGTGTGTCCATCTTGTTGATGGCAACGATGATGGGCACTTCCGCAGCCTTGATGTGGTCTATCGCCTCCACCGTTTGCGGCATGACGCCGTCATCGGCAGCAACGACCAGTATCGCGATGTCCGTTACCTGAGCGCCGCGAGCCCGCATCGCCGTGAACGCCTCGTGGCCCGGAGTGTCGATGAACGTGATTCGCGCGCCGTTGTGCATCACCTGATACGCGCCGATGTGCTGCGTGATGCCCCCGGCCTCTTTCGCCACCATGTTGGTCCGGCGGATCGCGTCCAGCAGCGTCGTCTTGCCGTGGTCAACGTGCCCCAGAACGGTCACGACAGCCGGGCGGGTTTCCAGATCGGCAGAGCCGTCTTCGGCGACCGACCCCGCTCCCGCGTTGACCGAATCCTCCACCTTGCGCGCAGCGTACCCGAACGCCCGAGCCACCACCGCGGCGGTATCGAAATCAATGATCTGATTGATATTGGCGAACACGCCAGCCCGCATCAGCTGCTTGATCACCTGCACAGGTTCAACGCGCATGCGGTCAGCCAGTGTGCCGACGGCGATCGCGTCTCCTATGGGTAGCGCTCGGAGTGTTACCCTCCGGGTCGCTGTTGCGGTTCCTTGCGGTTGTTCGACCATATATCCTCCTTACCCACTCGTGCGGGTGGCCCCTTCCGGCGCCGTTACCCTCTCCGCGAACGCTGCCAGCCTCTCCCTGTCCGCCTGGCTGATCTCGCCGCGCAAGGCAGTCTTCAGACGACCGCCTCGAAGCGCCGAATCCCAGCAGGCAGCCCGCCTGCAAACATACGCCCCTCGCCCTGACTGCTTCCCCGTCTCATCCACGACGCACTCATGCTCAGGCGTACGCACGATCCTGAAAAGCTCTCGCTTCGCAGCCTTCATGCCGCAGATGACACAAGAGCGTTGCGGCACATGGCGGTTACGCATCTCACTCCTCCGTGCCACTCTCATCGGGAGGCGAATCACCGCCCCCGGGAGGGCTAGCCGCCGGGCCTGCCGCCGCCGGGGCCGCCGGGTCTGCCACCGCCGCCGCCGGGGCCGCCGGGTCTGCCACCGCCGCCGCCGGGCCCGCCGGGTCTGCCGCCGCCACCGCCAGGCCCACCAGGTCTGCCGCCACCGCCGCCAGGCCCACCAGGTCTGCCACCGCCGCCGCCAGGCGCAGGTTGCGGAGCTCTGGAAGGTCTGCTCGGGCCGCTGGGCCCGCCCTGCGGAGGCCTGCCGCCACCGTCACCGGGGCCGCCGGGTCTACCGGGAGTCCGACCGCGATTCGGGGCGGGGCGTCTGGCCGCACCGCCGCCGCGTCGGCGTCCGCCGCCGCGGTTGGCCGACGGCGCACCGAGGATATCTTCCGCGAAGCGAATCGTGGGCCCGCCGCTGACAGGCTCCGGCACCCTCCAGATATCGTCGTCGATATCTGCCTCTTCGATGATGACTTCGTCGTCTTCCAGCGAAACGGAATCGAGTGATTCGAGCGCGAGCAGCTCCTCCGGGCTCAGCATGGTAGCCGGTTGGGCGTCCTCTTCCTCTGCCTCGTCCGCAGCAGTCGTATCTGCCGTAGCCATGGCAGCTTCGACTTCCGCCTCTAGCTCGGCCATGATGGCCGCCTCGTCCTCGTCAACCGGCTGCTCGGCCAAGGTGGCCGCGATCTCGGTGATTTCGTCCAGTTCCGCGGCAACCGCAGGTGCTTCCGACTCACCGACTTGAGCGTCAGCGGCAGCGCGTTGCGCAACTTCGCCCTCGATCTGCACCTTCATGCGCTCGATCTCGATCTCGGTCGAGCTCTTGATGTCGATCTTCCAGCCTGTCAGCTTGGCAGCGAGCCGGGCGTTCTGCCCTTCACGGCCTATCGCCAGCGAGAGCTGCCTGTCCGGCACCACGACGGTCGCCGCTTGCTCCTCGTCCTTCAGATCCACCCGCAACGGCTGTGCGGGGCTCAGCGCATGCGACGCATACACCGACATATCGCGAGACCACTGGATGACGTCGATCTTCTCGCCCTGCAGCTCGTTCACGATGTTCTGAATGCGGATGCCCCGCAGACCAACGCACGCGCCCACCGGGTCGACCCCGTCCTGCTTCGCCGACACCGCGACCTTGGACCGTGACCCCGGCTCGCGGGCGATCCCACGTATCTCTACGATGCCGTTGTAGATCTCCGGCACTTCCATCTCGAACAGACGTCGCAACAGATCGGGGTGGGTGCGAGAGACGACAATCTCCGGCCCGCGTTGCGTCCGGTTGACCTCGACGATGATTACCTTCATCTTCATGCCCGGGCGATAGCGCTCCATCGGAGCCTGCTCGGCAGGGGGCAGCATCGCAATCGCCCGCCCGTTCAGGTCCATCGTTACCGCGCCGCCGTACCCGCGCTGAACGGTGGCCGTGTAGACCTCGCCGCCCTTCTCGGCGAACTCGGCGAAGACGAGCTCGCGCTCCGCCTCGCGCAGCCGCTGAATCACCACCTGCTTCGCCGTCTGCGCGGCGATGCGGCCCGCCACCTGCGGCGGCATTTGGAACTCCAGAACGTCCCCGATGTTGTGCGTTACGCCCTTGCGAAGCAGCTTCGCCTCTGCAAGCGTCATCTCGGCAAGATCGTTCGTAACCTCTTCCACGATCGTTTTCATCTGGAAGATATCAACCTCGCCCGTGGCGGGGTCCAGATGCACGCGCACGTTGCTCTGCCCCCCGGAGGCATTGTCCTTCCGGTAGGCTGATGCAAGCGCCGCTTCCACCGCCGAGAGCACCATGTCTTGCGGCAGGTTCCGCTCCGCAGCTAATTGCGTGACCGCGATAAGGAATTCGCTTTTCATCGAGTCCCTCGTCCCTCCTCAAATCTCCGAGAAAACGAGAGAGTGGGCCAAGCCCACTCTCGACACCTCCCATAGTACGCCCCAAGAGCCTCGCGCGTCCACTACCGCAGCCCGCGCATTCCCTCACGATGAGCCCGCCCACCGCGCCTGCGCACCCTCTGGAAAGTACCCGCGCGCAGCCTCGCTATTCTATACTCGCGCCCAACGCGCTCCTATGCAGCATCCGAGCGTCGGAAGTCCGCGTAGGAGTCCAGGAGGTAGAGCCATGCAGTGGGGATCGAGCCTCTCCAGACAGCAGAACCTGAGCAGCGCCCTCGACGAGTGCATGGAGGCGCTCGCCGCCCAACTCGACGACCCCGCCGCCGCCGACTTCGCCGCCGTCTTCGCATCCCCCCACTACGACCGGCAGAACGCCCCGATCGCCGCCGCCGTCAGGGAGCGCTTCCCCCATGCCTCCATCGTCGGCTGCTCCGGCGCGGGCATCATCGGCTCCGGCCACGAGGAGGAGGATGCCCCCGCCCTCTCCCTCACCGTCGGCATCCTCCCGGACGTCACGCGCATCACCTTCCACCTGAGCCCCGAGGATCTCCCTTCCCCGGACGCCCCGCCCGACGCCTGGGCCAACCTGCTGCATACGCCCACGGGCAGCGACCCCCATTTCGTCATCCTCGCTGACCCGTTCACCATGGACGCCGAAGCGCTGCTCGCCGGGCTCGACTACGCCTACCCCAACGCGGCCAAGATCGGCGGACTCGCCAGCGGCGGCAACCGGCTGGCTCCCCACGGCCTCTTCCTCGACGATGCCGTCCACCGTAGCGGCGCAATCGGCATCGCCCTGACGGGCAACCTCGTGATTGATACGGTCGTCGCGCAGGGCTGCCGACCCATCGGCGAAGCGAAGCGCGTATCGGAGGCCGACCGGAACGTCGTCGTCTCCATCGCAGGCGAAACGGCGCTGGACAGCCTCCAGAGCCTCTACGCCTCGGCCTCCCCGCGAGACCAGGAACTCATCCAGCGCAACCTCTTCATGGGCATCGCCATGGACCCGCTCGTCGAAACCGCATCTGCCGGAGATTTCCTCATCCGCAACGTCATCGGCGTCGACCCTCAGCGCGGAGCGATAGCCGTCGGCGCGCGCGTGCACGAGGGCCAGCTCGTGCAGTTCCACGTCCGCGACGCCGAAACTTCCGCCGACGACCTTCGCGAATCGCTCGCCGGTTACCTCAGCGCCGCCGGAGACCGCACCGCTGCCGCCGCGCTCCTCTTCTCCTGCACCGGACGCGGACGCTACCTCTACGGCGAGCCTGACCACGATACTGGCATCTTCCGAAGCCTCGCCGGGGAACTTCCCCTCGGCGGGTTCTTCTGCAACGGAGAGATAGGGCCCGTGGCGGGCACAACCTACCTGCACGGCTACACCAGCTCGTTCGGCCTGTTCAGGCCGAGGACAACGACCGCATAATCAACCGGATCGCTTTCGCTGCGACATAAGTAAGACACAAGGACACCCGGAAGGAGCAACAGATGCGTGGACTGAACGGACGTGTGGCCATCGTCACCGGAGGAGCCCGAGGCTTGGGCAAGGCAGCCGTCGAGCGTCTCGCCGAGGAAGGCGTGAAGGTCGGCATCCTCGACCTGCGAGAGGACGAGGCTCAGGAGGTGGCGCAGGCCGTCGGCGGCGCAGCCTTCAAGTGCGACACCACCGACGAGGCGCAGCTTGCCGCTGCCGTCGAGGGTGTCCACGCACAGTTGGGCGGCCCCGACATCCTCGTGAACAACGCCGGGCTCATCGCACCTCGCAAAGAGTGGACATCGTGGACGAAGCAGGAGCTCGAGCGGTTCGCTGAGGTGAACTACATCGGCTACTTCCTCGCCATCAAGGCCGCCCACCCCTACCTGAAAGCGAGCGGGCGCGGACGCATCATCAACGTCGCATCGCGCACATTCTTCATGGGCAACCCCGGCCAGACGCCTTACGTCTCAGCGAAGGGAGCGGTCATCGGCCTCAGCTGGAACATGGCCAAGGAGCTCGGCGGAGACAACATCACCGTCAACGCCGTCATGCCCGGCCAGGTCGCCACCCCCGGCACCCTCGAGTACAACGACGAAGCGATGTTCGAGCGAACGATGCAGAACCAAGCCATCAAGGCCCGCGTCTACCCGGAGCACCTGGCCTCCCTCATCGTCTTCCTCGCCAGCGACGACGCCGCGATGATCTCAGGCCAGTCCATCGTAGTAGACGGCGGCTTCCTCCTCCACTAACCAGCGCGTGCAGCAGCACGGCTCTAACTCCCGCGCCCACCCGAAGTAAGGAACGCGCGTAAGCATGACAACCCGCCCTGCGATAAGAGACAGGCACCGGACAGCGAGGGCGGCGCTGCCCCTTCTGCTGCTCGCCGCGCTACTGGCGGTCGTCTTCCTGTCGGCTTGCAACACCGGCCCCACGCCCAACCCAACGCCTCCGGCGCTCCCCACGCCGACGCTCGTACCCACGCCCACGGCTACGCCAATCCCAACGCCTACTACCACTCCTACCCCATCACCCACGCCTACTCCAACCCCATCACCCACGCCTACTCCAACCCCATCACCCACGCCTACTCCAACCCCATCACCCACGCCTACATCAACCCCGACACCCACACCTACACCAACCCCGACGCCCGCACCTACGCCCACGGCTACGTCCACACCCACGCCAACCCTAACACCCGTGCCTGCGGGGATCTACACGAGATTTGACTATGAATGGCACCAAGTGGCGGAACTGTTAGAAGAGTACCCTCATGTCACCTTCCATGGAGACCATTTCTCTTTCAACGGTTACACGCTTGCTTTGCGATGCCGGAGCGAAGGATCTTATATTATAGGAAAAGGCAACGAGGTCTACCCGACGCCCGAGTGTTTAGCTAAACACCAGACTACGTGCGGAAGGAACTACCTGGCAGAGATACTCCCTAACCAGCCGGGCTGCCTGGCAAAGGACCACAGATCAGGATATGGAACGAAAATCCATGACTTTGGGACAAACAAGCCCTGGCTATGGGACGGTTTCACCGCAGATGAAGTGTCAGCGGTTAGGCATATAGCGTTGGAAGCATCCAAGTTCAATACACCGATGACAGAGACGGCAATTCGGAAACTCGCAGGCTCGCCAATCCTGGAAGTATTGAAAACCTTGGATGCCGAATTTCTAAGTGACGTCCTTAGCCTACCAGAAAACAATTTCCCTGGGTTGCTGAATATCATGTTGGATCCTGAACAGACGTTTGTGGAACACCGTGGGGTTATGCTTCCGCTTGGAACCGTAGCGCTGTCAGTTATTCGATCTGGTATGACCGAGGCCGATGCGGCGGAATCCCACACGATGGAGTTGCTGGAACACTCAGTGCGCACGCAGGTAGAGTTTATCGGCGTCCCATTCCCTACGAAGCATGCCATAGTGATTGCCGCCGACACGCCTGACAATGCTGGAGGGTCTGACATCACCCTTGGAACTCATGGTCAAGTAGAAAGCATCGCTTTTATCGCACATGAAATTGCCCATTCCTACACCTTCGGCGCACAGCCGTGGACAGAAGAAGGAGCAGCTTCGTTCTTTGATTCTATCTCGGAAACCACCTTATATGGGACTCCCCTTCCAAACCCAAGAAGTTCGTGCAGCCTCGCCGACAATGTCGCCGAATTAGTGAGGTTGGAACACGATGCGTCCACGAGTCCGTACACTGCGCAAGTTACGCAGTCAGACATCTATAACACGTCGTGCAACTATATTCTGGGAGAAGGGATGTTCTTGGACTTGTACCGCAGCCTGGGCGACCAGGCGTTCCGGCAGGCTTTTCGGAACATGCACCTGCTTTCGCGGGATGAGGATCGGACACTCAAACAAAAGTGCACCGGCGTGGAACGAGGGTTGTGCTACATCACCGCAGCCTTCGTAACTGGCGCAACTCGGGAGAACGCGGCCATCGCTGAGGAAATTATCAACCGCCGGTACTACGGCCCCGCACCCTGACGGCGCCTCCTAACCCTCATCCCTCCCCGTCGACCCCTGTCCCAACAACGACAACTGCCCCTTGCGCCATCGCCGCGCCAACCTCTACATTGGTCTCGTCGTTCCCTCCGCAGGGGACGGCCGGAGCGGTCGTGGAGCGCGTCCGGTTCGCCTTCACGGAACCGACGCACCCACTTGGCGACTGTCGCGCGGGAGACGCGGAACAAGCGGGCCACTTCGGCCTGGAGCCTCCTGTCACTGTTGGTGTTAGCTTTACACAACAGCAACAGCGAAGCCCCTCACCTGCCAACAACCTCTATGGGAACTGCACCTAGAGTCCGCTTGAATAGGCGACTAGCGATTGAAGACCTCACTCCCCAGATCGAATGGAGGAACGTAAACCAAGAGCACCGTTGCCGATTTTGAGTTGACGTTCTTGTATTCGAACCATTCATTCTTCCTTCCGAATTACCAGAAGGTCGATCGGCTCAACTTCAACACGGTTGCCATCAACAACGAAGACCAGCGAGCCTTCTATGCAGATGTATAGTTTTTCGCTCCTGGTTGACTTCGCTTGGGGATGTGAGACACCAGGTGCGACCTTAATGAGCGCAACCGAAGCCGACGAGCTTGAATCTAGGACAGGATCCCTTATGAGTAATCCCATGAAATCAAATGGCGCCACGTCCTGCAGTCTGGAATGATTCATGCTCGCCTAGGCAGTAGTTCGTATGTAGGGGCAAGGATAGCGTCCCCGTCGGTTAGCCTTCTACGCCCTGCCATGCCCACGCACCCCCGCCCCCAATCGACGACAACTGCCCATTGCGCCATCGCCGCGTCAACCTCTACATTGATCTCGTCGTTCCCTGCGAAGGCACTCCGTCGTTCCCGCGAAGGCGGGAACCTCGCATCCCTGCCCCACGTAGACGATGGGAAATGGAACGAAATGGAACGAAACGGAACAGAATTAAAAGTTCGCCACTCCTGGCCATTCCCGACGAGGCCCACCAAGGCCACAACGAGGTCACGGTGGCCCCATGCCTACGAGTGAACGGAGAGCAACGAGGCCACGCTGGCCTCGTTTCCTGCCTCGCCGCTAGGAGTGAATCGGGCCAAATCGGGCCAAATCGGCCCACGGTATGGGGGGGGTCTCCACTCCTGATCACTCCTGAAAAGCCGCGCGCGCCAGAGGTGGGATAACGACCGAAAATGACCAAAAACGCACGATTGTGAGCACGTACGCTCGAACCCCCAACATCCCGCAGCGGCGGGTGAGGGTTGGCGCGACGGGCAGCCCGCTCCTGACCCGCCCCCCAGCCCGACCGTTGATGTACCATCCACTCAAGCTCCTCAGGAGGTATGCGATGGCCCTCCTCAACCCCGAGGCCCTCACCTACGGCCACTACGAGTGCCGTTCCCTCGACGACACCCTCCCCGTCTTCACCGACCTCCTTGCGTCCGAGGTCGTTCAGCGAGCGAACGGGACGGCGGTCGTGAGGCATCCGAACACGCCGTGGACGCTCGTGGTGCACGAGGGAGGCGCGGATGCGCCGACCAAGCCGCACGCCAACCACTACGGCTACCGCGTCGCCGACCATACGGAGATCGACGCGGCGGCGGCCTACCTCCGAGAGCGGCAGGCGGAGTACGGACTGACGCTCATCGACGGGCCACGGGGGAGTCACTTCGCCTACTCCGTCTACATCGAAGAGCCGGGCGGCAACACCATCGAGATCGAGTACTACAACCCACGGGCGGCGCAGCACGGACGTCAGATCGCGGCAGGCCATTGGAGCGAGCCGCTGTCCCCGGAGCGCTTCCCCGGACGAGGCTACGTCCCGCAGGCGCTCTCCCACGGAACGATGGAGTGCCTCGATAAGGAGGCGAGCAATCGCTTCTACACGGATGTGCTGGGGCTGGAGATCGTAGGCGGAGGCAACGTTTCGACCTACATCGGCATGCCGGACACGCCCTGGTACATCGTCGTACTGCCCGCGTCGCAGAGGACGCCCCTCCGCCCGGTGAACCGCTACACGCTCAAGCTCGCCAGCCGCGCGGACGTCACAGCCGCCCACGAGGCGCTCGGACGCCTGGGCCCCACGGTAACGGAGCTAGGCGAGCTGCAAGAAGACAACGCCGGGGCCTGGTTCCTCCTCGCAGACCTCGACCGCAACTGGTGGGAGATAACGTCGTCGCCAGAACCCAACCCGCTACCCCTGTGCTGAGGCCACAGCCTCACAACCGTCCCGCCACCACCCTCGCGACCTCGACGAGTTGCGCCGTATCGACAACCTGGGCTGCGTCCGGTGTTGCCCTCACCGCCTGAAGCGAGACGAACCGTCGGCCTTTGACGAACAGCACGCCCGGCCCCGCAGACCTGCCGCTCTCCGACAGCAGCGAGCCGTCCCCGATGACGTTGCCGCCGGTCATCGGCGTGAACCCCTGTCCGCCGCGCGTCCGATCCATGCGAGCCGCCCGCGCGCGCCGCATCATCAAACTCGATCACCTGAAGCAGCAGCGCTCCGCCCGCCGTCCTTAGCGACAGCCCCACCCACGCATCCACCCCCTCCACCTGCGAGGCCCCTACCTGCCTTTACAAAGTGGCGGGGGTGTGAGAGAGTTCGCTCGTCGTGGAATGTCAGGGTGATAGCCGCTACAGGGAGGCCCCATGAGTAAGCTGCGCTGGTTAACACTGCCGCTGTGCGCCTTAGTGGCGCTGGGTATCGTTGGTTGTGGAGGAGACGAGGAGCCAACGTCCACCCCGCAACCCAGGGCAGCGCCGACAAACACGCCCACGCCTGAGCCTGTGACTCTACGGATGCTCACCTCGTGGGGGCGTACCGATGCGAGCGCGACGGATTTCATGGGCGTTTTCCAGCCGTACGTCCAAGAGGCATCCAATGGGCGAATCGTCATTGATTGGGCAGGTGACATCGGCGCCGTTCCCGCGTTCGAGCAGTTCACGCCTGTTCGCGAGGGCATCTACGACCTCGTGTACACTCACCCGTTCTACCACTCTGAGTTCAACTCCCTTGCAGGAGTGAATGATCTCGTCTACGCACCTTATGCAGACCGCGAGGCATGTGGCCTTAATGCGGCAATCAACCAGAACTATCTCGACGGAGCTGGTGTCTATTTCTTCCCCGCGCCGAACGGCGTAGGGAATGGCGTCGTTCTGAAGGAGGCGATCCCCGCCGATGCGGCAAACCTCACTAACCGGAATATGCGAGTGTACCCGAGTGTGCAGCCGTTCGTGGAGGCATTGGACGGCGTCCCTGTCGCCATGCCCATTACCGACGTGTACGCCGCATTCGACCGAGGGGTGATTGAGGGGGCAGTGCTCGGTGGCGGAGCGCAGAGCGCGCTGACATTCAGCTGGTTCGAAGTCAGTAAGTATGTCGTGCGCCCGTTCTTCGGAGAGAACGTGCCCGGTGTAGTCTTCAATGGCGCCGCCTTTGATGCGCTTCCGGCCGATGTCCAGTCAATCTTCCGGGACATCTGGAGTAGGTTCTCAGATGAATACCGCGAGTATGGCATCGGGAAAGCGGAAGAGGTCGTCGAGGAGCTCAAAGGGAAGGGCATGGAGATCATCGAGTTGACGGACTCCGAGGCTGACCGGTGGAAGCAAACGTGGTTCGAGACGTCTCGGGACCGTGTCCTCGAAGCTGACCCTGTCAAGAGTCCGCCTTTATTGGAGATGGCCGCGTGTGTCGCGGATCGGACCTAACCTCAGAATTCTTCGGACAGGGGGCGCCCCTGGCTAGCAGGAGCGCTCCCTAGTCCTACTTGCTGCCGGAGGCAGATGATGCCCGTTGCTGATTCGCTTGATCGGGCCAAGCTCCACTTCGTTCAGGTGGACGGGGTGGACGTGCGGTACTACGAGGATGGAATCGGCGAGCCCCTGCTCCTGTTCAGTGGCGGTGAAATCGGGACGCTTGACGGTCTGGATAGGTGGAGCTTGAATCTTCCCGGCCTTGCCGAGAGGTTTCACGTGTTTTGCATCGACAAGCTCGGTCAGGGTCACACTGGCAACCCCCCGCGTGTGGAAGACTATACGTTCGAGTACCAGTTGCATCACACGTACCGGCTCATCGAGACGCTGGGGCTTACGCAGGTGAACATCGCAGGGCAATCCCGCGGGGCACTACTCGTGACTCGGCTCACGCTCGATCACCCGGAGCTGGTGAAAAATCTGATAATCGTGGATAGCGCGACCCTCTCGCCCGAAAACCCCATGTTTCCGTCGCTCCGGTGGTACGAAAACCTCTTTCTTGGGACACCGATGGGGCCGCCCAATCGAGAATCGGTCCGGCTGGAGATGGATGGCCAGGCCTATTCGAGAGACCAAGTCACCGATGACTACGTGGATAGGATGCTTGAGGTCGCTCGGCTGCCCAAATTCCAGGAAGCCCAGTCTACGATGGCTGAGATTCGCAACTTGCAGTGGCTACCGAGCGTGGATCGCGTCCGGGGCGACACCATCCGCAAGATCGATGATGGCGGTATACCGGTTCCTACGCTCGTAATATGGGGCATGAACGACCTCTCGGCGCCCTTGCCACTGGGACAACGGCTATTCGAGCGAATCGCGGCAACTACACCACGCGCTGAGATGCATGTGCTGAACGGCGCTGGGCACTACTCGTACAGAGAGCAACCTGCCGCGTTCAACCGAGTCTTGAAGAGCTTTTGCCTAGACCCGGTCTAGGGTTGGAGACAGCGCATGATGCAAGACTGGCTCCACAGATATCTGACTCGTACGACCGCCCTTTATGATCGACTCGTGCGCTATTCTTTCTACGCTGCCGGGGTGCTCATCATGACCCTGGCGTTATCTATTGGGATGAACGTCATCATGCGACGGCTCTTCCAGAAGCCGATCGGCTGGATTGTAGAGGGAGGCGAGTACATCCTACTGTTCGTGACATTCTTGGCGGCGGCGCACATCCTCCACGAGAACGGACATGCGCGGATGACTCTTCTCGTGGAACGCCTCCGTCCCCGGCGCGCGCGGTTGCTCAACCTTTTTTCGGCGATCCTGGGAGCGGCTATCAGCCTGACCTTGGCATGGGTTACGGGGGACTCCACAATCGAGTCCATTCAGTTTGGCAACTTCTATCGTGGTGCGATTGAGGTGCCTCAGGCGGCTGTATGGTGGGTTATCCCGTTTGGCTTTCTGCTCCTCGCCATTGAGTTCCTGCGGCAGGTCGTTGGCTTTGCGCGAGCCACCCCACCTAGCGATACGAGGGCTGGGGGTTTCTCGTGATGCAGGGTGAGCCTCAGTGAAGGCTGTTCATGGCGTGGGCGATAGAAGGGAGGATTGAGCCATGGAATGGTGGCTCATTCTGGGAATTATCTTCAGCTCCCTCATCTTTGCCTTTGCGACTGGCATACCGGTTGCGTTCGCGTTCCTCGGGCTCAACGTCGTCGGTCTTGTAGCCCTGACTGGGGGCTCTGTCGGTCTAACGCTGGTCATGGGGAGTGTATTCGACTCCGTCACGACCTTCACGCTCATCGCCATTCCCATGTTCTTCCTCATGGGAGAGGTGCTGTTTCACTCTCGCGTTATCGACATGGTGATGGAGGCGACGGACAAGTGGATTGGTAGGGTCCGGGCCCGGCTGTTGTACGTATCGCTCGGTGCAGGAACAGGACTCGCCACACTGAGTGGAGCGGGCATGGCCGACACCGCGCTCATCGCATCAACCCTCTACCCGGACATGGAGCGCCGAGGGTACGACCCAGGTCTGAGCATCGGTGTGATTACGTCATCCGGCCTGCTCGCGGCCATAATCCCGCCGAGTGCGCTTGCGGTGCTGCTGGCCAGCCTCGCTGGCGTGTCGGCTGGGCGCTTGTTGGTTGCTGGCCTCCTTCCGGGACTGATGATTGCGGGCATCTATGCCGTGTACATTGGGGTACGCGCCTACCTCAACCCTTCCCTTACGCCAAGCTATCCGTATGAGTCGGTCTCATGGACCGAGCGGTTTATCCTCGCAGGCAAGCTCCTGCCGCTCGGCGTTGTGGTCTTCAGCGTGATGGGGTTCATCCTCCTCGGTATCGCAACACCGAGCGAGGCGGCGGCGACGGGGGCATTGGCAGCAATCGTGGTGACGGCGCTCTACCGGCGGTTGGACTTCAAGGTGCTTGCCAACTCAGTCATGGGTGTTGTGAGGATCGCTACCATGGTTCTCCTCATCGTGGCAGGCGCGAAGGGGTTTGGCCAGGTTTTGGCGATGACGGGAGCAACCCAGGGCTTGCTCGAATTCGTTACGGGGCTCGACGTCAACCCAACCACCCTGCTGCTGCTGATTCAGCTCGCTGTAATTATCTTAGGGCTCTTCATCGACCCCGTTGCAATCATGCTGATCACCATCCCTATCGTGGCCCCGCTGATTCCGGCGTTCGGCTGGGACCCCATCTGGTTCTACATTCTCTTCCTGATCAACATCGTGATTGGCAACGAATCGCCTCCGTTCGGACTGACGCTATTCGTCGTCAAGGGAGTGTTGCCTCATATCCCAATCGGAACCATCTTCCGTGCTCAGATTCCCTTCATTATCATGGACGCAGCGGCCATGGGCATACTCATCATGTTCCCACAGATAGTGCTGTGGTTGCCCAACAAGATTCTCGGCTAACGGTGCTTCGCGAACCACCCCCGCGGGGGTTGGGTGCATCAAGCGCTTGTCTCTACCTATACTTCTCTCCCCAGGTCTTCCGTCTCGACGCGGAAGTCTCCGGGATCGCCTGCGCGCTCCACGTCGGCGGGAACCAGCAGACGGCGGACGCTCTCCGTATCGAGTGCGTCATCGCCCAGCGCGCTCCCTTGCCCGCCGCCGCATGCTGCGGCGAGCAACGCCGCGCACAGGATCGCAAGATACCGGAGAGCGCTCAGAGGCCGACCCGTTCGTCGTAGTAGTCCAGTAATACCGCCTCGTAGTGCTCGGTGTAATCCATCCACGCATCCCCGTGCGCGCAACTCTCATACGCCGTCAGCCGGGGCGCCGCATTAAGGCCCTGCCGTATCTGCGCCAGGTGCCGGATGGAGATGCGTTCGTCCGCCCGGCAATGCGCCAACCCCAGCGGATAGTCGTACGCCGCCACAGCATCCGCCGGGCGCACCTCGCCTACGTCGATGCCCCGGAACAACCGCCCCATCAGGATGATGCCTGGGCGCAACGCCGCCGCTCCCCAGCCAGGCACGATGGAGCGCGTATCCACCTCCTGCACCACCATGTCGGAGAGCGACGCGAACGAAGAGTCGGCGAACACCCCCGTGACCGCGGGCTCACGAGCGCCCGCCTGCAGCACGATAGCCGCCCCGTACGACACGCCGTACAGCATGATCGTCCCTGGCTCAATGCCACGCTCCTCCAGCAGGTAGTCAACCGCCCCCAGCACGTCGTCCTGCTCGTGCACCGACGCGCCCATCTGAGCATCGTCCGACTCACCATTGCCGCGCAAATCGAACGTCAGCACGGAGTACCTGTTCTCCACCATGGCCTGCGTCAGTTCCAGACGCGATGCCCTGTTGCTGTCCAGACCGTGTACCTGGATCACCGTGCCCAGCGGCTCCTCCGCCGGAAGCCACCACCCGCGCAATGTGAGCTCCGGCCAGTCGCGCGGAGAGAACTCCACCTCCTCGTACGTCAGCCCCAGGCTCTCCGGGCGATCCTCGAACTCGCTCCTCTCCACCGTCAGCACCGTAGACATGATGTTGAAGGAGACCAGGAGATACACCGCAACCAACGCGATGACGGCCGCGGCTATGACAATCGCCTTCTTTGATCTCAACATCGAGCGCCTCCAGCAGATATGCGCACCCATTCTAATCGCTGGGTGTAGCTCCTACAGAGGTTTCTCCTACGCGACCGTCGCCAAGTGATGCGCGTCAGGCCCGCCTTCCGCGGAATCGACGCGCATCCACGACCGCTCCAGCCGTCCCCCGCGCAGCCCCGCCAGACCGACCACCCGTAGGCCGACTGGGCCTACCAGTGACCGTACTACTCCAACCGCGCGGGCGGCTTGACGCGCCGCCTGGGGTTCCTCGCGAATTACGCTCACCGGCGTCCACACGATGGCATCGGCGGGGCTGCGCCCGCCTCACGCCCGTACACAACGTCTCTGGGAACTACACCTAGAGGCAGTAGATGTCAGAAGCCGTCATAAGCTGACGACTCTCCATCCTTGTAGCCGAAGAATCTGCTGCTCCCAAGAAAGAATCCGATGCATTCGTCTCCTGGCTAGCTAACTTCTCGCCTTCGCAGCCCTTCGATTCCCACCCTCTCTGCGGTGCCTTCTTGTCCTGAGGACCCAAGGTTTTCCAATGCCGTGATTAAAACATGGTCTACATACTCTTCCGGGACACCGTGATCCCGCAGGCCTTTGACGATGCGTGACACATATACCGAAGAAGTAGGCCTGCCGCTGACTCGCGCACACTCTCTAGCTAGGAACGTAACGGCCGAGTGTGTTTGTCCATCGGCAATTACCCAGATGCGCTGCTTTTCGTATTTCGAACCCTCTATCTGCGCTAGAGTCTTTCGGTCATCTGCGCGAAGAGGCCCGTCGATGAAGCACTCTGGTATCTCAAATAAGACGCCCCACGCCTGTGTATCGCCGCGCCAGATGAGATCTGCGGCAGCGCAATTGTTTCCAGTGCTCCAGACGTCGAAGGCAATCTCGGAATTATCGACGGTCCGCGCTCTGCCGAGCGAGACTGCCTTGCCATCAAGACGTCGTGGGGAATTTAGCCGCTGTGCGTCACAGTTTGAGCCATACTGGAAGACTTTAGCCATCGTCCTACTCGGGGACAATTTACTCTATCAGTAATAATACTCGTCAGACTCGCACAAGCGCGAGCAGGCTGCCGAAAAAGTCGATGCGCACGGCGGCGGGTGAGGGCGGGGAGCGTACTACTCCAGCCGCTCGCGGCTGGACACGCTGCCTCCGTTCCTTGCGTATTACAATCACCGGCGTCCACACGGCGGCACCTGCGAGGCTACTCTCACCTCACGCCTGTAAACAACGTCCATGGGAACTACAGCTAGGCCGGTCTCCTCACTCTACGCGAGCGTCCATTCCTCCTCCCTGCTACCCTTTACTCCGTAACGCCATGCTGCACCCGTCTCGCGTCATCCCCCCGCTCGCGCTCTTCCTTATCGGACTCGGTGCGCTGTGGGCATGCGCCTCCCCAGCACCGACACCCACGCCCACGCCGTCCCCGACGCTGGCGCCAACCCCCTCGCCGACACTAGCCCCTACACCGACCCCATCGCCTTCCTCCCTCGCTGACGACCTCCCCCTGCTCACCCTCCCCGCCGACGAGTCCCCCCATGCCTTCCTCGTCGAATGGTGGTACTTCAACGCCCACCTCTCGACGCAGGAAGGCGAACGCTTCACCTTGCACGACGTTATCTTCCAGGTTCGGGAACCCGACTCCGGCCTCTCTCTCTACACGAGGCAGGTTGGCCTCGGCGGGGGTGAGCACGGATTCGCCACCGGCGAGGATGTCCTCTTCCAGCCCGCTCCATTCGAGGCAGCGCCCGGGGATTTCGACATCGCCCTCGGAGAGTCGCGCATGGCGGGGACGGACGGCGAGCAGTACGCGTTGCGTGCAGCCGTCGGCGGCTACGAATACGACCTCACGCTGCGGTCTGCCGCGCCCCCACTCCTCCACGGCAACGACGGTCTCGTTGATTTCGGTCGCGCCGGCGTCTCCTACTACTACACCCGCCCAAGGCTGGAGATAACCGGAACGCTCACTTCCCCGGACGGCGAACGCTCCGCTGTTACCGGCCTGGGCTGGCTCGACAAGCAGTGGGGCGACTTCCAGCCGACCGCTGTGGAGTGGGACTGGACAAGCGTGCAGCTGGATGACGGCACTGACCTGATGATCTCCGTGTTACACGCCCTCGACGGGGCCATCATCCATCGCTATGCCACGCTCAGGAGACCGGGGGAGGAGCAGCGAACCCTCCGCGCTGAAGATTTCCGCTTCTCCTCGTCCGGCGAGGAGTGGCGCAGCCCCGTCACCGGCACGGCGTACCCCATCGAGTGGCTCGCCGAGGTCCCCGGCGAGGGGCTTACGCTGCGCATGCGGCCGCTCACGAAGGAATCGGAGTTCACCAGCGACGCCCTCGGCGTAACCTACTGGGAGTCAGGCATGGAGGTAACGGACGCGGATGGCCGCGTGATTGGCCAGGGTTTCGTCGAACTCAACCGGAGGCCCCGGAACGGCTCGTAGCCCGCTTCCGGGCAGGCCTCTTGGTTTTCGCCTCACCGGCATCGCCCGCATCGACGAGCGCGAGAAGATCGAGGCCCGCCTGCGTCGGCGCGTACGAATAGATCGAGCGCATGGCCTGTGGCGCCCGCTCGATGAATCCCCCCTCCACCAGACCCCTCAGCGCCGTCTCCCCCAGGTAGGGCGGCAGACGCAGCGCGTGATCGGGCACCGGCCCGTTGCGCGCCGCCTGCTGCTCCGCCACCAGCCGCAACAGACGTAGCGGGTAGGTTCGCACCTCGTCTGCCAGCTCGCGCAGCGGTACAGCCTCCGCGATCTTCTCCTGAGCCTTCATCGTTGCCGACGTATCCATCATCTCTTCACAACCGGCGCGCCGGTGGATGCGCGCGCAACCCTTCACATATCTCAGCTACCAACCCAGGCCCCTTGAAGATAAGCGCCGTGTACAACTGCACCGTATCCGCCCCCGCCTTGAGCGCCGACCTCGCATCCTCCGCCGACGCTATGCCGCCGCACGCGTTCAACCCGATGCCCGCGCCCAACTCCGAGCGTATCTCCGGCGTCATCCGAAGCGTGTTCTCCCTTATTCTACGACCGCTCAGCCCGCCGTGACCGGTCGCGAGCCCCGCATCCTCCACGGGAATCGTGTTGCCCGCTGTAACGGCGTCCACGCCAACCTCCCGGCAGACGCGCACCAACCCCAGGACGCGCTCCCGCTGCTCGTCGTCCGTGTAGGGCGGAATCTTCACGAACAGCGGCTTCCGCCTCGCATCGTTCAGTAACTCCAGAAGTCGACGCAGCGCGTCCGGATCCTGAAATCGGCGCAAGCCCGCCGTATTCGGAGAGCTGATGTTCACCTCGACGCCGTCCACCACCGGCTCCAGCCGCGTGAGGCAGTCCACGGTCTCGTCCTCGTCCAGAGCCGCGATGCTGACGAGTACGCGCGCCGGACGATGCCGCAAGCGCTCCAACCGGCGAAGCGCAGCGTCCAGTCCGTCGCCGGGAAAGCCGAGCGCGTTGATGACCGACTCGTCCTCCGCCAGTCGCAGCACCCTCGGTTTGGCGTTGCCCGCGCGAGGCTCCGCCGTAACGGTGCCCCCCACCACGTAGCCGAACCCGATACTGCCGAGGCTGTCGAGGTACGCGCAGCGCTTGTCCAGACCAGCGGCCAGTCCCACCGGATTGCGAAGGCTGAGGCCGGCCACGGACGCCGGAAGCGAAACTTCCGCCTCCCGAGGCGCGAGCGCACGCCAGAACGGACGCACCGCGAGCGTACGCTCGGCGGTCGTCATGGCCGTCTCTGCGGGGAGCGTGAACAGCAGCGGGCGCGCCAAACGACGGTACGCAGCGCTCCAGAGAATCTTGCGCGCAAACCGCGCGAGTCGGGTGAGTCCCGGCGTTCTAGAACTTGACCGAGCTGATTCGATAACGGCGGGTTCCCTTGGGAGCCTGGACATCCACCTCGCCGCCTTCCCTCTTCCCTACGATGGCCCCGCCAACCGGCGAGAAAACCGAGATCTTGCCACTGGAGGGGTCAGCCTCCGTCGAGTCCACGAGGGTATACGTTACGTCCTTGTTGCTATCCAGGTCGTGCAACACGACAGTGGCGCCGACCTTCGCGCCCATCTTGCCGTCCTGCGCCGACCGGTCGACCACTACCGCGTGGCGGAGCGTCTCCTCCAGATTCCTGATGCGCGCTTCGGCCTTGCCCTGGTCTTCGCGTGCAGCGTCGAGCGGTGCGTTCTCGCGGAAGTCCTTGTCGGCGGCGGCGATGCGAATCGCCTCGACGACCTCGCCGCGCTGGCCCTTCAACTCCGCAAGCTCGTCCTGGATCGCTTGGTAGCCCGACTCCGTCATCTCGAACTCTTCGAACGCCTGCCTGGCGAAGTACGAGGCGGAAGCCCGGGAGCTCGCGCGTGGAATCTTCACGTGTGCGGACAGGCTGTGAGCCGAATGCCCATGCTTCTTGAGGTAGGCGAGGAAGTCCTTGACGGGGGAGAGGCGGCCATGGATGTCGCCCCCAGCGCTCACGACCTCTTCCGCGTACGATGCCACGTCCGGAGGAGCGAGCCCTTCAACGGTCCGATGAAGCCCGATGCGCCGACCGAAGCGGTGAAGCTCCTGGTGTGCATATGAGTCGAGCTTGGTAGCACGCTCCGAGAGGTAATGGGTTAGCGCATCTCCGACGTTCAATATACCCTCGCAATCAGGGCCGACACACGGCTCTTCTGATTCTACGGCCCAGCCTCGCTGACGGTCAAACGTCCCGCCCCCTTCTCGCTTTGCCCCGGCTTTCCCTTGTAGAGTAAACTACGAGGGCAACGGACGAGCGCCGCTTGCACAGTAAGGGAGCGTAAGAACGAATGGGGACCCGCTGGACCGGCAATATCTTCATCTACCTGATCGTCTTCGTGGGGATCATCGCAGTGCTGTTCATGCTGTTCTCCTCCGAGGACCCTGGCGAAGAGGTTGACCTCACCACCATCCTGACCCGCGCAGCGAACGGCGAGATTCGCGCCATTGAAGTGGACGGCGACCGCCTCATCGTGACGCCGCGCCTCTCCCCCAACCAGCAGTTGGTCGCCTCCAAGGAGCCCGGCACCAGCATCTTCGAGGTCCTCCAGTCCGCCGGGATCGATCCCGTTGAACTCGACATCCGCGTCGAGGTCCTGCACCCCAGCGGCTTCGGCAACCTCTTTGGCATCTTCCTGCAATTCCTCCCGCTCATATTCTTCGGCGGCATCCTCCTGTTCATGATGCGGCAGGCCCAGGGGAGCAACAATCAGGCCCTCGGGTTCGGCAAGAGCCGCGCCCGCCTCTTCACGAGCAACCGCCCCGCCGTCATGTTCTCGGACGTCGCAGGCGTCGAAGAGTCCAAGGCCGAGCTGCAGGAGGTCGTCGAGTTCCTGAAATACCCTGAGCGCTTCCTCGCCCTCGGCGCGCACATCCCCAAGGGCGTGCTCATGGTCGGCCCCCCGGGCATCGGCAAGACGCTCCTCAGCCGGGCCGTTGCCGGAGAGGCCGGCGTGCCCTTCTTCTCGATCTCAGGCTCGGAGTTCGTCGAGATGTTCGTCGGCGTCGGCGCGTCCCGCGTACGTGACCTTTTCGACCAGGCGAAGCGCAACGCTCCCTCCATCGTCTTCGTAGACGAGATCGATGCCGTCGGACGCCATCGCGGCGCCGGCCTCGGCGGCGGCCACGACGAGCGCGAGCAGACCCTCAACCAGATCCTCGTCGAGATGGACGGCTTCGACACCTCCACCAACGTCATCGTCATCGCCGCCACCAACCGCCCCGACATCCTCGACCCCGCCCTCCTCCGACCCGGACGCTTCGACCGGCGCGTCGTCCTCGACCTGCCGGACATCAACGGACGCATCGCCATCCTCAACGTCCACGCCAAGGGCAAGCCCCTCGCCGACGAGGTAAGCCTCGAACGCCTGGCGCGCCAGACCCCCGGGTTCAGCGGCGCAGACCTCGCCAACCTCGTCAACGAAGCGGCCATCCTCGCCGCCCGCAGACAGCACACGGCCGTCGCCATGGACGACCTGCTGGAATCGGTAGACCGCGTCATCATGGGCCCGGAGCGGCGCAGCCGGGTCATCTCCGAACACGAGAAGGAGATCGTCGCCTACCACGAAGGCGGACACGCCCTCGTCGGCCACCTGCTGGAGCACGCCGACCCCGTCCAGAAGATCTCCGTCATCTCCCGTGGCATGGCCGCGGGCTACACGAAGTCCCTGCCGGAAGAGGACCGCATGTTCTACTCCCGGCCGCAGCTGATGGATCGCATCTCGATGGCCCTCGGCGGACGCATCGCGGAGGAGATCACCTTCGGCGAGGTCACCACCGGCGCAAGCAACGACCTCGAACAGGTAACGCAGATCGCCCGCGCCATGGTCACGCGATACGGCATGAGCGGGAGCCTGCTGCCGCGCACGTTCGGCAAGCGCGAAGAGATGATTTTCCTCGGTCGTGAGATCACAGAGCAACGGGACTACTCCGAGAAAGTAGCCCAGGAGATAGACGAAGAGGTTCAGAGCATCGTCGTCGAGGCCTACCACACGGCCAAGCGCCTGCTGCTGGAGCACTACCCCAAGCTCACCCAGATCGCCCGCTACCTCATCCAGCACGAAACCGTAGAAGGCCCGGATCTCGAGCGCCTCTTCAACGCCGAAGACCCCCTCGAAAACGCCTCCCCCGCGTAACCCCCTCGTCGTTCCAGCGAAGGCGGGAACCTCGCATCCCTGCCCCTTCAGGTCCCTTCTCCCTTGAGGAGACCTTTGCGTAACTCCCCGGAGGGCCGTCTTACGAAATCAGGGGCTGGGAACGGGGATGAGCGGGCTTGTAGCAGGTTCGTTCAACCTCTTCTGCGCCCCCGTTTTTACCCCGCTGCTGGGACACAACGGGGCAACTAACTGCTGACAGGCACACTCCGCCCCTGGTCGCAGGTCAGCAAACTCGCCGCACGCCGCAGGTTGTAGGCCATGCACTTGAAGAACAGTTCCGTCGTGTTCCGTTCCAAACCCATGTACCGCACACTCGTATAGCCGTATGACCGCTTCAGTGTCCCGAACACCTTCTCGACTGGTGAGCGCAACCGCGATATCAGCTTGTTTCGGCGCCGCTCCCAATACGGCAGCTCCGGGCGATACTTGTCTCCTCGACGCATGATTCGATCCTTGATCCGCATGGACTTGAGCCGTGCGCTCCGCTCTTTCGACATATACGCCTTGTCTGCATACACCGACAGCTCATCCCCACTCACCAACTCGTCCGCCACCTCCGTATCATTCACGTTCGCAGGGGTAAACACTGCCTCCCGTATCAGCCCCGAACCCGCATCCAGCCCGATATGCGCCTTGTAACCGAAGTGCGATTTGCCCCCTTTGCGCGTCCAGGCCGCGTCGGGGTCGGTCTCACTCCTTGCTCCTGGCTGCTCCCGCGACGATGGCCGCCGCGCTTGCGCCTCCACTATCGTCGCGTCCAACAGCGTGCCTTGTTTGACGAACAACCCCCGCTTATCGAACTGACGAGCCAACTCCTTGAACAGGCGGGGGCCAAGACTCCGATCGGTGACTTCCTTCCGGAAGCGGCTGATCGTCGAGTGGTCGGGGACATCGTCCTCGATGCCCAGCCCCACGAACCGCTTGAACGAGATGCGGTCCCACAGTGCTTCCTCTATCGCTTCGTCGGAAGCGTCGTACCACTGCTGAAGCACCATAATCTTGACCATCACCACCGGTGGGTAGCTCGGACGGCCTGACGGGGCCGCGTAGATGCCGTTGACCAGCTTGGCAAGTTTCTTCCAGTCAACCACTGCGTCGACGCGCTCCAGTTTCTCGTTTCGGCCAACCCGCTCCGGCAGAAGCACGTCAACGAACGACTGTTCACCCAAGGGACTATGCATGGCCACCCTCCCTACTCTTTGCCTCTGCAAATTATCAAACCGGCAAGAGGGTTATGCAAAGGTCTCCTTGAGGGGAGAAGGTTAGGATGAGGGTGAGGCCCCCCGTCATTCCAGCGAAGGCTGGAATCCAGCGTACGCGACAGCGGAGCGCACACGGGGCGGAAGTGCGGAGGGGCGCCCCCGTCGTTCCCGTGAAGGCGGTAACCTCGCATCCCTGCCGCCTTGTGTGGATGTCAGGTCCCTTCTCCCTTGAGGGGAGAAGGCTATGATGAGGGTGAGGCCCCCCGTCATTCCAGCGAAGGCTGGAATCCAGCGTGCGCGACAGCGGAGCGCACACGGGGCGGAGGGGCGGAGGGGCGCCCCCGTCGTTCCCGTGAAGGCGGTAAGGTGGATTCACATTTGAAGTGCAACACTTGACTCCAGAATATTTCGGATGGGCTCTGGTAGCCGAGGCACTTGCGCGGCGTATTGTTATACCCCAGCAGCAGCCCCGTAAACCGCTCGTCAGACATCTCTCCCAGGTTCGTCTTCCGGGGCAGCACGCGACGCAGCCGACCGATCCCATTCTCCACGCCCCCCTTCTGCCACGGCGAGTACGTGTCGCAGAAGAATGTTTCGATCCCCAAGGCGTGCAGTTCATGATGCCGCACGAACTCCGTCCCGTTGTCGAGCGTCACCGTCTGCCGGAACTCCGGCGGCAGCGGCCCCAGGAGGCTCGCCATGGCCTTCACGACCGGTACTGCTTCCTTCGAAGGCAGCCGGACGGCCATCATCAGGCGCGAGTGCCGTTCGTGCAGCACCAGCACCACCGCCCCCGACCTCCCAAACTGCATCAGGTCAGCCTCCCAGTGGCCGAAGGTCTGCCGGTCTGCAACGGCGGGCGGGCGCTCGGCGAGCGAGTGACGCTCGAGGATGAAGGAGACCGAACTGCTCCCTTTGTGCGCACGCCTGCCGCGCTTCCACTTCGCCTCCGGCAGATACTGCCTCCAGCCGTGGTCTTTGTGCCGCGCTTTCTGCGCGTAGATGAACCGGTAGATGCTCTCGTAGGAGATGACCGTTCTGCCCGCCTCTCGCGCCAAATGCCCGCATACCTGCTCCGGCGACCACCCCCAACCGAGGCGTTCGAGGACGCAGGCACGCAGAGCCGCATCCCGCTCCAACCGGGAACCGGACCAGCGGCGCGCGCAGGACTGCTCCTGCGCGTACGACGGCCGGTAGCCCATGGTGCGTGAAGCGTTGCGCTTCAGCTCCCGAGCAACCGTCGATGGCGCGCGATCCAGGCCTGCAGCGACTTGCCGGATCGAGGTGCCCGCGGCACGTAGGCGGGCAATCTCACACCGTTCCTCAATGGTGACCTGTGTGTATCCCATGGCAACACCTTAATCTGATGTTGCACTTCGTTTGTGAACCCAGCGAACCTCGCATCCCGGCCCCCTGTCCCCGTCATTCCAGCGAAGGCTGGAATCCAGGTAAGGGTGAGGGTTCGGACGACAGGAAATGGAACGAAATGGAACCAAACGGAACCGAATTAAAAGTTTCGCCACTCCTGGCCACTCCTGACGAGGCCCACCAAGGCCACAACCAGGGCCGGCTGGCCCAGTGCCTACGAGTGAGCGGAGGGCCAACCGAGGCCACAGTGGCCTCATTTCAGCCTCGTCGCTAGGAGTAAACGAGGCCAAACAGGGCCAAATAAGGCCAAGGTTCACCCCCCTGCAGGTCCCTTCTCCCTTGAGGGGAGAAGGTTAGGATGAGGGTGAAGCCCCCTGCCAATCCCAACCCCCCACGCCCCCCGGACGCTCCGCACAGCAAACGACACCAACGCGACAATTGCCAGTTGCAGATATGCCAAAGAACGAGTACGATGATTCCAATGCTGCAGCAAAGACCCGGTTCCGTCCCCCGGCGTGCGTAACCCACTTACACACGCCGCCAAGGTTCCTGCAAGCGTGGCGAGGCCTACTCCTACCCGGTCCGATCCCGGGCGTAGCCAAGGTACACCACCGGAGCCTGTCCCCGTCCCAGCGACTCAGTCCCGACCCGGCGGTGGCGCCACCGACTCAGGTTCCCGCGAAGGCGCTCAGATCCCTTCTCCCTTGAGGGGAGAAGGCGAGGATGAGGGTGAAACCCCAGCCCCAGTCTACGAGAGGAATGAGACGGAATGAAACCAAATGAGACGGTTTTAAAAGTTTCGCCGCTCCTGGCCACTCCTCCGTCGTTCCCGTGAAGACGGGAACCTCGCATCCTGCCCCGCATAGACGAGAGGAATGCAACCAAATGCAACTGAATGCAACCGATTTAATAGTTTCGCCACTCCTGGCCACTCCTGACGAGGCCAACCGAGGCCAGCGTGGCCTCATGCTGGCCCAGTGCGTAGGAGTGAGCGGAGTGCCAAACGAGGCCAGGGTGGCCCCATTTCTAGCCTCGACCGTAGGAGTAAACGAGGCCAAACAGGGCCAAATGGGTCCAGGAATCAACCCTCCCCCGTCGTTCCCGCGCAGACAGTCAGGTCCCTTCTCCCTTGAGGGGAGAAGGCTAGGATGAGGGTGAAACCCCAGCCCCAGTCTACGATGGGAAACGGAACGAAATGGAACGAAATGGAACAGATTTAAAAGTTCGCCACTCCTACGCACTCCTGACAGCCCCTCGTCGTTCCCGCGCAGACAGTCAGGTCCCTTCTCCCTTGAGGGGAGAAGGCTGGGATGAGGGTGAAGCCTCTAAGTGCATCCCTGTCCCCTGTATGGTCCCCTCGCCCTCTGGGAGAGGGTAAGGGTGAGGGTGTAATGGAAAGCAACCGAATGCAACCAAATGCAACCGAATTAAAAGATTCGCCACTCCTACGCACTCCTGAACGGCCACCGTCGTTCCCGCGCAGGCGGGAACCTCGCATCCCCGGCCCTGCAGGTCCCTTCTCCCTTGAGGGGAGAAGGCTAGGATGAGGGTGAGCCCCGGCCCTACGGATTCCGCCAGAATGAATCAGGACGAATCAAAATGACTCAGCCTTACACCCGCCTCACCCCTGGGTCGAGCAGAACGCTCGGGCCTCGGAGCGTCGTCGGCTTACTCCTGCGGCTCCAGCTCCAGCGGCCTGAAATACAGCCCCCACTTGTTCATCAGACCCCTCACCTCAGGAGAATCCACCTTCATCAGATCCGTGAAGAAGCCCGCGATGGCATGCGCATGCAGCTGCTCCGGCGTCGCCACCCAACTCGCCTCGGACGGCGCCGCGTACAGCAGCCCCGCCTGATTCTGCGCGCGTATCTCCACCCGCGTACCCCCGCTATCCAGTGTCACCGTGATGCCGTTCGCCATCAGCCCCTCCTTCCAGCCGCCAGCGATTATAACGTCCGGCGTGGACTCCCGGCCTTGCCCTATAATCACCCCGCCTTAGCCCCCCAACACGGAGGATCGTCAGCGATGGAGATACCCGCCCACTTCCGAGACGCGATGGTCGCCCACGCTCTCGAAGAAGACCCCAACGAATGCTGCGGTCTGCTCGCCGGCGCTGCTGGCCAGGTGCTGAAGCACTACCGCATCACGAATACGGAGCAGAGCCCCTATCGCTACAGCATGGACGGACGCGAACTCCTCCGCGCCTCGAACGAGATCGACGACAGCGGCTGGGAGATGCAGGTCATCTACCACTCGCACACGCACAGCCCGGCCTACCCATCGTCCACCGACGCACGCCTGGCCGCCAACTGGCCGGACCCCTACTACCTGCTGGTCTCGCTCATCGATAAGGCCGCCCCGGACGTGCGCCTCTTCCGCATCACCGAAGGAGAGGTAAGCGAAGAGCCGGTCGTCATCACATAAGCCGCGCTCTCACGTCCGGCGCGCACGCAGCCGGTGGAGGTGCTCAATGAACCCCGCGGTGTTCAGCTCCCGCTCGAGGACGTAGTGCACCGATGCGCCCAGCGCAACCTCCAGCTCGCGGTGGAGGGCCTCGCTCAGCGCAACATTCGCGGCTTCCGCCACCGGCCGTCCCGCGAAGTAGCGCAGCACCTTCAGCGCGTCGACGGACAGCGGCAGCACGTCGCCCGCCGGCACGATGCACACGTCGCACACAACGCCGCCAAGCCCAGGCGCGAAGCGGTGGCGCTCCGCCTCCACCTCCCTCCCGCAGACGAGGCACTTGCGCAGCTCGGGGCGGTACCCCGCATCGTCGAGCAGCGCCAGCTCGGTGTGGCGCGCGACGCTTGCTGGCAGGCTCCCCGTCTCCAGCGCACGCAGCGCAGCGGTCAGCACGCGGTACGCCACCGGATGGGGCGCCGCCTCCGGCAGCAGGAGGTCCGTCAGCTCCATCAGGTAGAGCGACTCGGCCAGCAGGTCGAGGTCGGCCTTGATGCCGGGGAACGTCTCCGCCGACTCCGCCCCGGTTACGACGTCGAAGGAGTGCCCTATCGCGATGGAGAGGCGCACGTGGTTCAGCACGTCGAGGTGCCCCCCGAGCTTGCTGGTCATCCGCCGTGCGCCGCGCACCGTCAGTTTGAGCTTGCCGAGGTACGGCGTCAGCACCGTGACGAGCCTGTCGGCTTCACGCATACGGTAGGCGCGCAGCACCAGCGCGTCGGCCTTGTAGGCGCGGGGCCGAGCGCCCTCCGGAGGGCGGCGGATCCCTTCGTTGTACCCCTGGGAGGCCACGCTTAGCCCTCGGCGGGCGGACGGCGCGCGTTCGGGGAGCGGGCGCTACTCGCCGCCGTGAACCGGCAGCACGATGCCATTCACGAACCCCGCTGCGTCCGAGCACAAGAACAGCGCAACGCTCCCCACGTCATCGGCGACGCCTGCTCTGCCGACGGCTATGCGCTGTCCTGCCGACGCCATCTCCGGGCGCACGATCCCGGAAGGGCGAGGCGTGTCGATCGTTCCGGGCGCGATGCAGTTGACCCGCACCTCCGGCTTCCACTGATGGGCCATGTGGAACGTGAGGCTGTGCACCGCGGCTTTTGCCGTGCCGTAGGCGGCAATATCCGCCATGTTGGGGTGACGATCCAACCCGGAGGTCGAGCCGATGTTGACGATGGCCCCCTTGCCGATCTTCTTCATGTGGGGCACCACCGCCTTGGAGACGAGGAATGCCGTCTTGACGTTGCCGATGTACGCGCCAACGAAATCGTCGCCGTCCATCTCCAGCAGCGGGGCGCGGCTGTACTGCGGCATGTCCGGGTTGCGGCTGTAGGAGCCACCGGCCACGTTCAGCAGCGCATCTATGCGCCCGAACCTGTCCAGCGTCTGTTCGACCATGACGTCTATCTCAGCCGGGTCGGCGACGTTCACTCTCACGCCCAGCGCCTGCGCGCCCAGCGCCTCCACCTCCTCGACCGCCGGAGGGATGGTCTCCTCAGGCACCGAGGCGATGACGACATTCGCGCCGGCCTGGGCGAACGCCTTGGCACACCCGCGTCCGATGCCCCCGCTGCCGCCGGTGATGATGACCGTGCGGCCTTCCATCGAGAATCGTGACAAGTCCATGGTCTCCCCTTCCGTGCTCAGATTCTCCCGCACCAGTGGTCTATGTTCCGCCGTGCAGATCCAGGTACGCTCCGTTGAAGAATGCGCCTGCGTCCGAAGCGATGAACACCGCTGCGCCCGCGATGTCCTGCGGCGTACCGAACCGGCCGAGCTCAATCTCGGCGAGGCTGCGTGCGCGTCGCTCAGGTTGCTCCGTCCGGGCGCGCCGGGGCGTGATGAAGTGCCCCGCGTTGATGCAGTTGACACGGATGTTGGGGGCCCACTCCTTCGCCATGCTCCTGGTGAGGTGCATGACGGATGCCTTGGTCATGTTATAGACGCTCATGCCTGTCTCCGGCATGCGGTAGTCGCGAGCGCCCACGGACGCCATATTGATGATGACGCCCTTGCCGCGCTCCAGCATGTGCGGGACAACGGCCTGGCTGCACAGGAAGGCGCTGGTGACGTTGATGTTGAACGCCTCGTTGAAGTCTTCCTTCGCCAGCTCCAGGAGCGGGCCTCGCTTGAACGTGAGCCCCTGAGAGCCGCCGACGACGTTCATGAGGACGTCCACCTGGCCGAAGCGCTCGATGGTACGCGCTACCAGCGCCGCGACCGCCTCCGGGTCCGTGACGTCCGTCGGGACACCGAGCGCCTGATGGCCCTTGCCCTCTATCTCCGCAACGACCTTCTCGATCTTCTCCGGGCCTCTCGCCGCGACGGTCACACTCGCGCCTGCGTCGGCGAACCCGTGGGCGATCATGCGGCCTATGCCGTCGCTCCCGCCCGCCACGATAGCGACTCTCCCCGCGAGCGAGAAAGCGTCAAGGCTGAAACTGGGGATCTGCTCCGGGTCAGGGAAGGGTTGTGTCATCAGCTAAAACCAGCCCTGCCCACGGAGGACGCCCCGCAGGTAGGCCACCTGACCGATGTGTTGGATGTTGTCGTTCAGAACGGCGCTGAGCCGCGATCCGACCGTCTGCGGCGGCCTGTCCGCCACCGGGGACGGTATGGTCTTCTCCAGATCGTCGGGGGTTAGCTTCTCGACGACCGCCGCCGTCTGCTGGGCCACCGCCTCGAAGTAGCCGGTCAGCGTAGCGAGATCCTTTGGGTCGAAGGTGTGAACGTCCTCCGGCTTGAACCGGGGACCGTTCCCCTCCATGCCGAAATGCGCGGCCCATCCGTCCGATTCCCAGATCGTGGGCTGGCCGCTGAGCCCCGCGACGAGCATGTCGCGCGCCCGGGAGAGGTGCCAGACGAGCCAGCCTATGGGATTGCTTCCCTCTCCGGCGGGCTGCCTGCGCAAATCCTCTACGGTCAACTCCTCCAGTGCCCGTCTGAGCACCGAGTCCGATCTGTTCAGGGTGTCGAGGTATAGCTCAGTAGCGTTCATGATCCTCCGGTGTGCCGATTCTTCAGGCGTGGGCGGCTCAACGACGCCAGCCGAAGCCCTCGAAGTAGCCCCGCAGATAGCAGAGCTGCCCCACGTGCTGCGTATTGTCCGACACGATGCTGACGAGGCGGACTCCAACCGTGGGGAGCGGGGTGTACTGCGGCTCGTTCAACTCGCGGTCGAGGTCGAGGTCGGTGAGCGTTTCGAGGTAGCGCCTGGCACGCCCATAGACCGCATCGTTGTAGGCGATGAGCACGTCTCCTGACTCCACACGGAAGGCAGCTACCTGCTCCAGCGTATGGCCGCCGCCGAGGTTCCTGTCGTCGGGGGGCATGCCGAAACGCTCATGCCATCCCTCGCTCGTCCAGAGTTGCGCGCCCCCTTCGAGGCCCGCGAAATGGTCGTCCTGGATGCGCGTGAGGTGCCACGCGAGCCATGCCATCGAGTTCGAGTCGGGGTTGGGCATGCGATTCAGCGTTTCCGCCGGCACACCTTCCACCGCTCGGTGCAGCAGCTGGTTAACACGCCCGAGGCCGTCCGCAATCAGTTGAGGGCCTTGCATATCCCATCTCCGTCATAACCGTGATTCGCTGGGGCGCCGGGCGCGCCCCGCCGGTGGGCATGATACCAGCGCGGGGCGACGTTGGGGATTTCACGATGGCTGTTCAGCGTTGAGAGGCGAATGCCCTTGCGGAGTGCGCTGCCCGCCGCGCCACCCTCACCCGCCGCTGCGCGGCGACCTCTCCCAGGGAGAGAGGTATCCAGGCGAGATTCCGCCTGCCCAGAACGACGGGGCGCCCTTCCCTCGTTTGCTCAGTTTTTCGCGTTTCCGGGCCCATTTGGCCTCGTTTGGCCTCGTTCACTCCCAGCAGTGATCTGAAAATTGGGCCGGTGTGGACTCATTCGATCTTCCGTTCACTCGTAGCCGTGAGTCCAGGGGTGGCCTCGTTTTGATCCGGTGTGGCCATATCCGGCCTCGTTTCTCTTATCGCCAGGACGAGGGACGGAGCGGGGGACGCACTCTCGTTGTGCAACTCCGTCAGGAGTGGGCAGGAGTGGTGAAACTTTTAATTCAGTCTCATTTAGTCTCATTCCTATCCCCCGAACCCTCATCCTTCCCTTCTCCCAGAGAAGGGATCTACAGGGGCCGGGATGCGAGGTTCCCGCCTTCGCGGGAGCGACGAGCCGCTGGCCATATTGTGAACCACTCCCTGCTCGATCCAGGAGAGAGGGGGGTAAACCTCTGACCCATTCCAGTTCATTTTGATTCATTCCTCGTCGTGGTCGCGGGCGATGGGGGCGGGGATACGAGGTTCCCGTCTTCGCGGAAACGACGGCCATCGGACGCGATAACGACGCATGCAACCAATGTCAGGGCTGGCGCGGTGATGGGGCAATAGGCAGTTGTCGTTGGTTTGGCGTTGGCGCACCCAAACAGGGACGCGCGGTTTCCCGCCTTCGGAGGGAACGACGGGGACCAATGTAGGGGTTGGCGCAGCGATGGGGCAATGGGCAGTTGGCGTTGGGTTGGCGTTGGGTTGGCCGTAGGCGGGCCGTTGGGGGATTCGAGCGTACGTTGGGCGTGGCGTGACCTTCGGGCGGTTCGCGAACCGCCCCTACATCCGAACAGGGACAAGGATGCGAGGTTCCACGCCTGCGCGGGAACGACGGGGGTCTGTGCTACTATGCCGGAGCGTGCCCACCTACGATGTCGAACAACCGCCAGATTGATGTCCGCGTCTTCTCCGCCTTCCGCGATCCGGTCAAGGCGGCGTGGGTGCGCCGCGTTGCGCGGGCTGCGCTCGCCATCGCCAACGAGGGCGGTGACCGCACGGTCAGCATCGTCATCGCCGACGACGATACGCTCCACGATCTGAACCGCCGCTTCCGAGGGCTGGACGAGGTAACGGACGTTCTTTCGTTCGGAGACACAGGTGAGGACGGGAGTGGCTACGAGGTTCCCGCCTTCGCGGGAACGACGGGGACGCCCGCACCTACCCCTCCCCTCGATCACCCTCATCCTAACCTCCTCCCCTCAAGGGAGAAGGGAACTGAGCCTCGCGGGAACGACGGGAACGCCCGCGCCTACCCCTCCCCCAATCACCCTCATCCCTCCCTTCTCCCCTCAAGGGAGAAGGGAGCTGAGACAGGGGCCAGGATACGAGGTTCCCGCCTTCGCGGGAACGACGAGGGCAAGGGGGCCTCTGACCCTGAGGTTGTGTTCCCGTCGCTGCCGGATGAACCGGCGAGTTTGGGGGAGGTGGTGCTCTCCTACCCCTTGGCCATTCGGCAAGCGGGCGAGCACAATGTTGCGGTGGAGGACGAGGCCGCTCTGCTCATCGTGCACGGCGTCCTGCATCTCCTGGGCCACGATCACGCAGAGCCGGGCGAGGAAGTAACGATGAAGGCATTGGAGCGAGCAGTGTTGGATTCGCTGAACCCGTCTGCCCGCTCACGGAGGCCGTCCGATGGCCGGTGAGGTGCTCTACCGCAAGTGGCGACCTCCTCGCTTTACGGACATCGTCGGCCAAGGGCCTATCACGCAAACGCTGATCAACGCCGTCGCGAATCAGCGCACGTCCCACGCCTACCTGTTCTGCGGGCCGCGCGGGACAGGTAAGACCAGCACGGCACGCGTGCTCGCCAAGGCATTGAACTGCACTATGCGCCCTCCCGGCGTGGGAGACCCCTGCGGGGCCTGCAACAACTGCCGAGCGGTGGATGACGGCAGCTTCATCGACATCATCGAGGTCGACGCGGCGAGCAACCGGGGCATCGACGAGATGCGCGACCTCCGCGAGAAGGTGCGGTTCGCCCCCACAGTGGGCCGGAACAAGGTGTACATCATCGACGAGGCGCACCAGCTGACCGAGGCAGCCGTCAACGCCTTCCTCAAGACGCTGGAGGAGCCTCCGCCCCATAGCGTATTCATCCTTGCCACGACGGAGCCGGACAAGCTGCTGGCGACGATTACGTCCCGCTGCCAGCGATTCGACTTCCGGCGCATCTCTCCGCAGGACGTAGCGGAGCGGCTCAGCGAGATCGCTCGCGAGGAAGGCGTGGACGCCTCGATGGAGGTGATGCGGACAATCGCGCGCGCTTCCGGCGGAAGTCTCCGCGACGCGACCAACCTCCTCGATCAGCTCATCACGTCGTTCGGGAACCACCTTACGGTCGAGCAGGTGCAGGAGTTGTTGGGCATCGGCGGAGAAGAGAGCGCGCTTGCGCTCGCCAAGCACATGCTGACCGGCAATACCACTGAGGCGCTCACCGTCATCAATGCGGTGGCAAGCGAGGGGAGCGATCTGCGCCCGCTCCACCGCATGACGCTCGAGTTCCTGCGCGCGGCGCTCCTGATGAAGAGCGGCGTCGCCAGCACCATGGACGACCTCTCGAAAGACGCGCAGTCGCAACTGTCGTTCGTGGCAGGCAGCGTCTCACTGGAACACATCATGCGGTCGCTGCGGGTGTTCAGCCAGGCGTCGCTGCGATTCGACCAGCCGTCGCCGCTGCCGCTGGAGCTGGCCGCTATCGAGCTCAGCATCGAGCCCGCGCAACCCGTCCCGGTTGTGGCCGCCGCACCTCAGCCTCAACAGGCCCCTGCGGCCGCCGCTCCGCGCCCGATGCGACCGCAACAGCCCGTCCCGAGGCCTGCTCCGCGTCCCGTGGCCGATAACGCTCCTCCCGCGACGCCTCCGCCTCCGGCGGTCTACGATCCGTCGGTTCCGGTGGATCAACGTCTGGCCTCGCAGTGGCCGGTTATCCTGAAATCGTTGAGCCGCGTGGCCCGACGACGATTCGACGTGGCGGCCCTGCTGCGCAGCTCATCGAGCCGGGCGATCGTGGACAACACGCTCGTCGTGCGGTTCTCGCATCAGTCCAACAGCGAGCGGTTGCAGGACGAACTGGGAGACCCGCGCGTGAAGATGGAGGTTGAGCGCGTGCTCGAACAGGCACTGGGGGAGCCCATCACGATCAGCGTCGACGCCGACGGCAGCCGCCAGCAAGCCGCCACCAACGGGGAATCGTCCGGGCATCTGCTGCGCGCTGCGATGAACCTGGGCGGGCAGCTGGTAACCAACAGCGCCGGTGTCCCCGTTGAGAATGCCAGCGTACCGACGCCCGTGGCGGCGATGGAGGATGCCAGCGCACCAGCGCCTCTGCCTCCCGTGGCGGAGGCCAGCGTACCAGCGCCTGCGCCGCCCGTGGAGGATGTCAGCGCACCAGCGCCCGTGCCGCCCGTGGCGGAGGCCAGCGCACCAGCGCCCGCGCCTCCCGTGGCGGAGGACGCTCCGCCCGACCCACCCGTGCTCCGCGAGGAGCCGCCTGCCGAAGAGCTGAGCGGCTCCGCCTTTGACCCGCCATACGTCTCGCCATGAGAGGAGAGCAGTGATGAACAGGAATATGATGAAGCAGGCGCAACAGTTCCAGGCGCGTCTTGCCAAGGCTCAGGAAGAGCTCGAATCGCAGACGGTGGAGGCATCGTCAGGCGGAGGCATGGTGAAAGTGGTGGCCACGGGGAAGCAGACCCTCGAGTCAATCATCATCGAGCGCGATGCCGTGGACCCGGACGACGTAGAGCTGCTGCAGGACATGGTGCTGGCCGCCGTGAATGACGCGCTGAACCAATCTCAGGCCATGGCCGCCGAGCGGCTCGGAGCGATAACGGGCGGCCTGAAGATTCCAGGCACGTAACGCATGAGCACCTTCGACGGCCAAGGCTCCTATGCAGAGGCGCATTCGTCGCTTGCTCCGCCTATCGCACGCCTCATCGAGCAGTTCCACAAGCTGCCCGGCATAGGGCCGAAAACGGCGCAGCGGTTGGCGTATTACCTGATCCGCATGCCCGAGCGGGAAGCGCAGGAGTTGGCTAATGCCATCGGCACGGTGAAATCGCTGGTGGGGTTCTGCTCACGCTGCCAGAACATCACGGAGGCGCACACCTGCGGCATCTGCTCCAACCCGTCGCGCGACCAGACCCGCCTCTGCGTCGTGCAGGAACCTCTCGATGTTCTAGCGTTGGAGCGCACGTCCGTGTTCCGGGGCCTCTATCATGTCCTCCACGGGCTCATCGACCCGATGAACAACATCGGTCCGGATGACCTGCGGATACGCGAACTGCTGCGGAGGGTGGCCGACGAGTCAATCACGGAGGTCGTCATCGCCACCAACCCCACCGTTGAAGGCGAAGCGACCGCGATGTACCTCCGGCAACTGATACAACCTCTGGGGCCCCGCGTGACACGCCTGGCGCGCGGCCTCCCCGTGGGCGGAGACCTCGAATACGCGGATGACCTCACGCTTGCAAGAGCGCTCGAGGGGCGTCAGGATTTCTAGCATCTGCCATGTTTGACACACTGACGGACAAGCTCACCACCGTTTTCGAGCGGCTCAGCAACAAGGGCCGACTCACCGATAGCGACGTCGACGAGGCGCTGCGCGAGGTTCGCCTGGCGCTGCTGGAGGCCGACGTCAACTTCAAGGTGGCGCGCGCTTTCGTCGCGACGGTGCGCGAGCGGGCAATCGGCGAGAACGTGCTGCGCGGTGTCTCGCCGGGGCAGCAGGTGGTGAAGCTGGTGCACGACGCACTGGTCGAACTACTGGGGGAAGGCGATCGCGCCCTCCGACCCGGACCCTCGCAGCCGAGCACAATCCTGATGGTGGGGCTGCAAGGCTCCGGCAAGACGACGACCTCCGCGAAACTCTCGCTGCTGCTGCGGAAGCGCCAGGAGCGGGCGCTGCTGATCGCAGCCGACCTGCGGCGTCCCGCGGCGATGGATCAGTTGGAGTCGCTTGGCAAGCAGTTGGACATTCCGGTCTACCGCGAGAAGGCAGGGCCTGACGACGGCCCCAAGGTCGCGGCGAACGGGTTGCGCCGCGCCAAGGAGATCGGCGCAGCGTGGGCAATCGTCGACACGGGCGGACGGCTTCACGTCGACGATGCGCTCATGAACGAACTGGCGGAGATGAAGTCGTCTCTCAACCCCGCTGAGGTGCTGATGGTCGTCGATGCGATGACCGGCCAGGACGCCGTCAACGCAGCCTCCCAGTTCAACGAGCGCATCGGGGTTACGGGGTTGATCCTGTCCAAGCTGGACGGCGATGCGCGCGGCGGGGCTGCGCTCTCCATAACGCACGTAACCGGCGTTCCTATCAAGTTCGCAGGCGTTGGCGAGAAGGCTGACGCCCTCGAACCGTTTCACCCTGACCGCATGGCGTCCCGCATCCTGGGCATGGGGGATGTCGTTACGCTGGTCGAGCGCGCGCAGGAGCAGATCACGGATGCGGAGGCCGCCGAGCTGGAACGCAAGATGCGGCGCGCTCAGTTCGACCTGGACGATTTCCTCAAGCAGCTGCGGCAACTGCAGAACATGGGGTCGCTCGCGTCCATCGTCGAGATGCTGCCCGGAGCGCGAGGGATGCGCTCGAAGCTGTCAGCCGGGGCGCTGGACGAGAAGCGTCTTCGGCGAACGGAGGCTATCATCTCCTCCATGACGATGTGGGAGCGGCGGCACCCGGAGCGGATCAACGGCAGCAGACGTAAACGCATCGCCGGGGGCAGCGGAACGACACCCGCGGACATCAATCAACTCTTGAATCAGTTCCGCCAGATGCAGAAACTTATGAAACAGTTGGCATCGGGCAATAAGCGCGGGCTGGCCGGGCTGGGTCTGCCGGGGTTCTAGGCCGACGTATGAAGCGTTATCCTAGGGAGAGGATCAAGAGAGGGACGCCATGGGTAAGCGAATAGGTATGGTGGGCACTCGCTTCACGGAACTTCACAGCTCCGTTTGGCGGGAGCAGGTGGCCCAGGTCATCGCGTCGCTGCCGGACGATGCGGTGCTCGTGGTGAACGGCGCGCCGGGAGTGGATTAGGAGGCGGCCAGCCTCGCAAAGGCGCGGGAGCTCACGGTAGAAACCCTGTTCCCTGAGGTTGACTACACCGACTCCCATCGGTATTTCGTTCACCGGAACGCTGCGCTGGTGGAATCTGCCGACGAGATCTACGCCGTCTGGGACGGCAACAGCCCGGGGACGCGCCACGCCATCACGCTCGCAAAGCATCGCGGAGTGCCTGTGCATGTCTCCAACGTGCTCCAGAAAGACTGGCAGCGTTTCAGCTAAAAGCCCCGCCCTCAGCGTGCTGACTCGGCCTCGCGCTCCACACGCTGCTGGCGCAGGTGCGCGAAGAGGTAGGTGGTGGCGAGGCCCCGGTAAGGCTTCCAACGCTCCTCCGCGAAGCGCTCCAGTTCAGCCTCCGTCAGCCGCCTGCCGTCGAAGTAGAGCTCGCCTATGGTGCGTTGCAGCGCGAGGTCTCCGGCAGGGAGCGCGTCCACTCTGCCCAGGGCGCGCATCAGCACCCACTGGCATGTCCAGCGGCCAACGCCCCGAATCGCGCTGAGCATCTCGACCACTTCCTCGTCGCCCATGCTTTCGAGAATCTCGTGCGTTATCCCGCCGTCCAGCGCCTGCTGAGCGATGCCGGTGACGTACTCCGCCTTGCGTCCGCTGAGCTTGAGCGCCCGCAGCGCGTCCACGCCCGCTTCGAGAATCGTTGCGGGCCTGGGGAAGGCGTGGACGACGTGCCCTTCAACCTCGACCTCCGTGCCGTATTCGGTCACGAGGCCGTCGCGTATCACTCGCGCGACGACGCCGGAGACCTGCTGCCCCACGATTGCATGCACGAGCGCCTCGAAGACGGACTCGGTGCGCGTGTGGCGGAGCCCTCTGAGGTGACCGATGGCGCCGGATAGCACCGGGTCGGTAGCGAGCATCTCGTAGAACCCATCCAAGCTCACGTCGAACCCGAGCAGCCATGCGATGCGCTCCGCGGCAACGTCGAGCGTTCGCGGGTCGCCGCCATTGGGCAGGGAGACCTCCATGGCCGCGCCGTCGTGCGTGGGGCGCGCCACGACGGCCACCGGCGCGTCATCTATCCAGAGCGCGCGGTAGTATGCACCCTCCGCCAGCAGATCCGAGCCTGTCTTGCCGCGATAGTTCGTCTGATGGCCCACCGTCAGGTCGAAATCGAACGGATCAGGCGTGGGGATGACCCGCGTTACGTCTGGTGGCATAGCTAGTTCTTCACCAGTCCGCCAGGCTGGCACGCGCGGCACCAACTGGTGATCTTCTGATTCGGGCCAATCTCGGAGATCGTCGCACCGCAGCGGGGGCATGGCTCCCCGCCTTTGCGATGCACCTTCAGGAAGTCCCGCACTTTGACGTGAATCTTTGGAGGCATCCGTTCTCTGACGACGGCAGTGGCCTCGTTCAACACCTTGGGGATCGCATCGAACAGGGAGCGCAACTCCTCCTCCGAAAGCGACCTCCGTTTGCGGAACGGCGAGACGCCCGCTTCCCACAGTACCTCGTCCACGTAGGCGTTCCCGATGCCCGCGACGACCTTGCCTCTGGCGATGACGCCCTTTACTTCTCCGGTGTAGGGCTTCAGCCGCTCGGCGAAGTCTTCGAACGTGACGCTCTCGTCAAGGGCGTCCGGGCCCTGCTCGTCGAAACGCTTTATCGCGCTTATCTGATCGGGGCGGATGTAGTTGATGCGACCCATCGCCTTGTCGTCCAGGTAGCGGAGGTCCATCTCCTCCATGCCGAGCAGGAAGAAGAGCCGCTTCGAGCGTTTCTCCGTCGGCTCCGTGTACTGCCACCGCCCGGTGAGCATAAGGTTGGCAACGAGCACACGGTCGGGGTCGAGGGGGAAGAGAAGGTCTTTCCCCTTCCTTATGATGGGCGCAAAGCGGCGTCCGACCACGTCCTCTACGAAGTCTTCCGCAGCGAGCGAGCGCACGATCCACGCCTTGGGAGCTTCGGCGCGCACGATCTCCTGCCCGACGATGCGGTCGTTCAGGAACTCACGTATGACTTCGAGGTCCGGTATCTCAGGCAAACTTCAGGGACTCCACGAGGTTTCGTTAGGGCATCGGCGGTACTCGGGCAAGTATAGCAAGCCGCCACCCGAGCCTCCGCCGTGGGGCTCACGCCGGGGCGAGGGTGGACGCGGGGGCGGCGGCACTCTACGATTCTACGCGCCATGTTTGCCCCGCAGCCCAACGGTCAGCCGCTGACCCCCATTGCCGAAGTTCTGGGCATGGCTCTCAATCATTACGCCCGCAACGCGCTGCTGTTCATCGGCACGGCAACGCTCGGAGCGTTCGTGGGCAATCTGTTCGGCCTTCTGCTTACCCCTACGTCCACGATCCCCGCGATCTTGTGGGGGCTGGTTGCGGGCTCGGTGATCATCACTGCGCAAGTACCCATGGTCTACATCGTCATCCATACATTGAGCGGGGAACCCGTGAGCGGCGCCAGGGCGCTGAGCGCAGTGGCGGTGTATGGCCCACGGTTCTTCACAGTGGGGTTCATCATCGGCCTTGTCACCTTCCTCCTCGCCCTGAGTGGGGTCGGGCTCGTCATCGCCTTCTACATCGTGGTGCGCGTTTCGTTATTCAGCCCAGTGGTGATACTCGAAAATCGCAACCTCGTGGATGCGCTCAAGCGGAGCTGGCTGCTCGTTCAGAACAGGTGGTGGCGAACGTTCGCCATCCAAGCCCTCATGGGGGCATTCGCGTTCTTCCTGTTGCTCGCCGCCCTCTCTATCGGCGCCCGAACCGATAGCCTTCCGGTGGTTCTCATCGCCGATTCGCTCGCATACGGCCTAGCTGCACCGTTGCTCACGACGGTGGAGTTTCTGCTGTTCACGGAGTACACCGCCGTCGACAGGGAGTCCCCTACGCCGCCTGCGCTCGACCCTCCATCATAAAGAGAGAGGCCTCTGCCTTAAGAGACCTCTCTCTTATACCCGGTTGTGGTTCGCGCCTACTCCAAGAAGTCGCGCAGTTTGCGTGAGCGGCTCGGGTGGCGCAGTTTGCGGAGCGCCTTCGCCTCGATCTGACGAATCCGTTCCCGCGTTACGCCGAAGTCTCTGCCGACCTCTTCCAGGGTGCGACTGCGTCCATCCTCTATGCCGAACCGCAGTTGGAGGACGCGCCGTTCCCGTTCGCTCAACGTGTCCAGCACGTTGACCACCTGCTCGCGGAGCAGCTGGAACGTCGCTGCGTCCGGCGGGGCGGGAGCGCCTCGGTCTTCGATGAAGTCGCCGAGGTGGGAGTCTTCCTCTTCTCCGATGGGCGTTTCGAGCGATACCGGCTCCTGGGAGACTTTGAGGATCTCACGCACCCGCTCAGGGGGCACTTCCATCTCGTCGGCTATCTCCTGCGTGGTCGGCTCCCGTCCGTATTCCTGCACGAGACGGCGCTGCACACGCATGAGTTTGTTGATCGTCTCGACCATATGCACCGGAACGCGGATGGTTCTGGCCTGATCGGCGATGGCACGGGTTATGGCCTGGCGTATCCACCATGTAGCGTAGGTCGAGAACTTGTACCCCTTGCGGTAGTCGAACTTCTCGACGGCGCGGATAAGGCCGATGTTGCCTTCCTGAATCAGATCGAGGAGGGACATGCCACGGCCTATGTACTTCTTCGCGACGCTCACCACCAGCCGGAGGTTGGCCTCCGCGAGGTGGCGCTGCGCGCGCATGCCTTGCTGCTTCACCTGCGCGAAGTGCTGACGGAGTACGAACTCGTTGGCATCCAGGCGCTGACCCATGTCCGCATCCTCGATGACCTCCTCAAGCTCCGTGATCGCGACATCCGCGCCCACGAGGTCGAGAATCTGCCGAGGGAGCACGTGGCTGCTGAGCGCCAACTGCACGATGTCCTGCCCCACTCCTGCAGGCTCCTTGTCGTAGCGCTCGGCGAGGCTTTCGAGCATCTCGATGTTGATCTCGCCGTCCACGTTGGCGCGAAGTTTCGGATTCTCCAGCAGTTCGCCGAGGGTCATCTTCTCCTCGATGGCGAGGAACGCGACCACGTCATCGAGGAGTTCGCGCTGCTCGTGAAGCCGGCTCAGCAGATGCCGGGCTACGTCGGCTGCTCTGGTGCGGCTGCCTTCCGCACGGAGCGCCTGCTCTCCCTTCTCCACATGCTTGAACGACGCCAGTTGCAGGGCAAGGCGGCGCTCGTCGGCAGCGGTGAGCAGCGTTACGCGGCCAATCTCCCGCAGGTACATGCGGACGGGGTCGTCTATGACTTCGCCATCGACGTCGTCTTGACGGGCGTCTACCTCCGCCTCCTTTGCTTCCTCTTCGGCTGACTTGATGTCCTCCGTATTCGGCTCTCTCTGCGCATCATCAGGCACGATCACGGCCTTGGTTTCCGCCTCCGCGACGGGGTCTACGACGTCCGGCTCCGGCATGACGGCGGGTTCGTCCGTGACGGGCTCAGCCTTTTCTGCCACGACCTGTTCCGCCTTAGCGGCCTTGGCGGCGCTCCTGACGCGCGGCTTGGGCGCGGCATCCTCAACCGGGGCTGCTACTGCGACCTGTTCCGCCTTGGCGGCCTTCGCAGCGCTCCTGGCACGCGGCGGCTTAGGCGCTGCGGTCTCCTCGACCGGGGCTACCGCTGCAATCTGTTCTGCCTGGGCAGCCTTCGCGGCGCTCCTGACGCGCCTGGGCGCGGCCTCCGCGACCGGGGCTGCTACCGCTTCCGGCTTCGCTCTGCCTCTCTTCGCAGGGGTCGCTTCCGTGGGTTCCATCGTTTGCCTGGTAGCCAAGTCAGTCCTCCTTGGTTCCTGAAGGGCACTCCTGCGAGCGGCGAGGGTTAGTTCGAGCCGCCAACGAAGAGATTCCGCAACCGCTCGTTGATCTCCAACGCCTGACGATTAACGGATTGGACGTATTCGGGGTCTGTAGGGACATCGCCGTCTGCATTCTCAGCGAACGCGGCTTCCTCTTGTGCCTTCAACTCACGAAGCTTCCTCTCCTCGAGTCTCCGTAAGCAGGCCTCCCATTCCGCTGCGCGCTGCTTTCTATCGGCTGGAGGAAGCGCCTCCTGCGAAAGCTGAACCAGTCGGTCAGCAAGTTGGCCGTCGAGCTGCGCAAGCGCACCCTCTATTGTACCGGATGCGAGGACAGCGCTCAATAGTGCCCTGTTCTCGATACGGCTGATGTTGTCCGGTTCGACCTCGTGGACACGCGCGAGCAACTCCTCATCCTGTGCGATGAGCGCGAGCACACGCTCTTCGAGAGGGTCCCGCTCCGACACGACGAAGGCGGACTCCAACTGGCTGGTCTGCCGCACGGGTCTCGCCGGGCGCGCTTGGGAGCCCAGGGCGCCGGGGCGCCGGCCCACCGCGGCCTCGAGGGTAGCGAGGGGCACACCGACCATATCCGCGAGGCGCTGAAAGTAGCGCTCCTGAGCCACCCAATCAGGAACCGCGAACACCACGGGCAAGAGCCGGTCCACGAAGGCGGACTTGCCCTGCGCACTCGTCAGGTCCAGCCTCTCGCTTTCGGCGCGCATCAGGAACTCGACGGCGGGGACGGCATCGGCTATCAGCCGCTGCCACTGCGCCGGATCCGTACGGATCATCTCGTCCGGGTCTTTCCCACCCGTGATCAGGGCCACGCGCAGAATCTCTATGTCGTCCGGACGGTTGAGCACATCCATGCGCCGCCTGCCGGTGGCGACGGTGGTTCCGATGAGCTCCCACGAGGAACGGAGCGTCTGCAGCATGGCCTCCTGCCCGGCGGCGTCGGCGTCGAGCGCGAGGACGATGCTCTGGGCCCTGGCCTTGAGCAGCGCCACCTGGTGCTCGGTGAGCGCCGTGCCCATAGAGGCGACGACGTTGCGATAGCCGTGTTCGTGGGCGGCTATCACGTCCATGTAGCCCTCCACCACCACGACCATCCCCTCTGTGGCGATGGCGTCCTTTGCGCGGTCGAGCGCGTAGAACATACGGCCCTTGTCGAAGATGGCGGTCTGGGCGGTGTTGACGTACTTGGGATTCGAGCCGTCAAGCGAGCGCCCGGCGAACCCGACCAGTCCGCCATCGGCGTTCCTGAGCGGGAACATGAGGCGTCCTCGGAACATATCGCGGGGGGCGCCGCGCTCCGTCTGGAGCACGAGGCCCGACCGGAGCAGGAGTTCCTCTTCGAACCCGAGCGCGGTGAGGCTGTGCAGCAGCTCTTCGCCCGTGGACGGGGCGTATCCCAAGCCGAACCGCGCGACCGCTTCCTCCCCGATGCCCCTCGCCTCCACGTAGGCACGAGCCTGTGAGCCTCTGTCAGCGGTGAAGGCTTGTTTGAACAGTTGCTGCGCAGCTTCGTTGACCGAGAAGAGCGGGTTCTCAGCCTGCCGCGACGCGGGGCGCTCTTCGATGGGGACGCCCGCGCGACTCGCCAGTGACTTCATCGCCGCTGTGAAGTCCACGTTCTCCGAGCGCATGACGAACGTAAATACGTTCCCGCCGGTCGCGCAGGCACCAAAGCAGCGCCATGTCTGCGTGTCCGGGAACACTACAAAAGAGGGTGTATGCTCCTGATGAAACGGGCAGCGGGCGTGGTAGTTCTTCCCTGAGCGCTTCAGCTCCGGGACGTAGTCGGCCACGACGTCCACGATGTCTAGCCGTGCTCTGATGTCGTCGATGGTGCTCATGGCTGCGCTCGGATTCTACGCCTCCGCGCAACGGATGGCGGGCGCAGTTCGAGGCTCAGACCCGGCCCGGAAAGACCTTGGACGCTATGCCGGGGCGCAATCCCTCCGCCGTGTGGAGGGCGAACCGGTCAGTCATGCCGGCGATGTAGTCGCTCACGGAGCGCTCGAGAGGATCGTTGCCGATGAAGCACGTCTCCGGAATCTCGTCGGGGTGCTCCAGGAAGTACTCGTAAAGGAACTCGACGACCGCCCTGGCCGTCTGCCCTTCCGGTCGGTTGTCCGCGAGGAGATAGACCCTGTCGAACATGAATTCTCGCAAGTCGGTGACGATGGCTGCGACCTGCGGGCTCATCGTCAGCCTTGGACGCTCCTCTTGCGCTGTCGTTTCGCTGGGAGGTTCGTAACCTCCGGCTGCCCATGACGACGCCACGATGTCTCTGACCATGGCGTCGATCCGCTGGGAGTGGCGCGTTCCGAGTATCTCCCGCACGTCCGCGGGCAGGTCGGATTCGCCGAGGACGCCCGCGCGGATGGCGTCGCCGATGTCGTGCGCGAGGTAGGCGATAGCGTCGGCCACTCGCACGACCTGGGCCTCAAGGGAGAGTTGGCTGAGTTCCGCCGCGTTCAGGAAATCTCCCCTCGGTTTGGAGTGATGGAGGATGGCCTGCCGCGTCTCGCGGGTGAGGTTGAGGCCCGTGCCGTCCTTCTCGAGGATGTCCACCGCCCTCAGGCTCTGCTCGTTATGCCGGAACCCTCCTGGGAGCAGACGGTCGAGCACCATCTCTCCGACGTGGCCGAACGGCGTATGCCCGACATCATGGCCGAGCGCGGCGGCTTCCACCAAGTCCTCGTTGAGGCGGAGCGCTCGGGCGACCGTTCGGGCAATCTGGGTTACTTCGAGCGTGTGGGTGAGGCGCGTGACAAAGTGATCGCCGATGGGAGCGATGAAGACCTGCGTCTTGTGCTTCATGCGCCGGAAGGAGTTGGTGTGTATCACGCGGTCGCGGTCGCGCTGGAACTCGGTGCGCAGATCGTCCGGCGGCTCCGGCCTGAGGCGTCCCGCCGACGCTGCGCTGAGGGACGCGAACCGCGAGAGGCTTTGCACTTCCCACGCCTGCAGCCGCTCCCGCACGACCGCGAGCCGGTTGTGTCTCTCGGCAGGCGGCATGGGCTCAATTCCCCGGAGCGCGGGCGGCCGGCGTGCTCACGCGCGTATCTCTTCGCGCATGAACTTCACGTAGGAGGCTGCGATCAGCACAGCGACCATCGAAACGAGCACAACGATGTGCGGCCAAATCAGCTGCAGGCTCTGCGCCGCCGACACGGGTGTCGCGAGCAGGCCTTCAAGTCGACTCTGTTCGATCGAGAAGAAGTTCAGCGCCCGCCCGCCGATGGGGTCGAGGAGGATGGAGGTCGCTTCGGAGAAGAGCCCCGCCGGAGAGACGCGGTTGGCCCACGATTCGATGCTGATGTGGCGCACCGCGTCTGCCGTGGTGGAGACGTCCGGTACGAGGCGGTCAGCCAGCACCCCTCCCGCGAGGGTGACGAGGAAGCCCAGGGAGAACCACGCTCCTATGGAGGCGAGCGCGGACGTAACTGTGTTACGGAAGAGGACGGACGCCGTAATCGAGAGGGCGAGCCAGAACGCGAGATACCCGATCGACACAAGGCCCAGGCCAATGAGCCGGATGATCTCCTCGCTTGCGGGGGCGATACCCATCCGGAACATGGTGAGGCCGACGACCACAATCATCATGCTGGCGGTGACGAGCGCCAACGTCAGCAGCGCCGCGAGAAACTTGGCGTTGTACACGCTATCCCGGTGCAGCGGTTGCGCGAGGAGCCTGGCAAGCGTCCCCTGCGTACGCTCGCCGTTGATGGCGTCGAACCCCAGGGCGATGCCTATGATGGGGCCGAAGAAGCTGAGGAACGAGAGCAGCGATATGGGGACTCCAGAGGCAGAGGTGAAGATGTCGAGGAAGAAGAACTGCCTACCCTGACGCGCCAGTTGATCAAGGTCAACGAACGAACCCCAGATGACGCCTATGCCGACGAGGCCGAGGAGCAGCATGAACCGGCGGCGTCCAAAGTGGTCCCCCAGTTCTTTCCAAAAGACCGCTGTCATGCCACCGCCTCCTGGAAGTATCGGAGGTAGATATCCTCAAGCGTTCGGTTCTGGGTGCGCATCTCCAGCAGCCGCGCGCCTCGGGCGAGAACCGTAGCCGCCGCATCGGCGCGCACATCTTCGTCGCTCTCGATGACGACCTCGCCGCCAACATGCGCAACGCTGCGCACGCTGGGCAGGGAGGCGAGCGCTTCGTCCAGCCCTTCGCCCGCGCCGTCGGTTTCGAGCGTAACGCTGAAGCCTCCGCCTGCGGTCTGCGTCGTGAGCGCCTCGACCGTTCCCTCCAACACGAGCCGGCCATGGGACATGATGCCCACTCGATGGCAGACCCTCTGCACCTCATGCAGCTGGTGCGAGGAGAGGAAGAGGGTTATGCCACGCTGCTCGCTCAACTCCTCGATGAGACCCAACAGCCACCTGATGCCAGCCGGGTCGAGCCCCAACGTGGGGTCGTCGAGGATGACAACCCTTGGGTCTTTGAGGAGCACGTCGGCGAGGCCCAGCCGCTGGCGCATCCCTCGGGAGTATTGTGAGACTGGCTGGTTCGCTGCATCAGACAGCTCAACCGTGGCCAGCAGTTCGGTGATCCGCTCCTCCGCCCGCCGGCGGGGCAGCGAGTTGAGTTCCGCCGTGAACCGCAGGTTCTCGCTACCGGTCATGTCGCCGTAGAAGCCGACGGACTCCGGCAGGTAGCCAACCTGGCGTTTCACCTCCAAGGGGTTCCGCGTCGGATCGTACCCGCAGACGCGGATGGTTCCGCCGCTCGGCTCCGTCAGGCCGAGCATCATCAGGATGGTGGTGCTCTTGCCTGAGCCGTTGGGACCGAGGAACCCATAGACCTCGCCCTCGTTGAGGGTGAGGTCTATGCCGTCCACGGCACGGAAATCGCCGTACGCCTTTATCAGGCCATGTGCTTCAATCAGCGCGTCGCTCATCGCCTGCCAAGTCTCCAGAAGAGCGCGCCAAGGCCGCCGATGACGAGGATGACCAGGACGATGCCCAACCAGCCCCAGATGGTGGACTGAGCGACCGTTACGCGGAGCTCGAGCGTGTCGTTCGCGTCGATGTGGTTGGCGCGGAGCGTTACGAGGTAATCGCCGGGAATCGCATCGCCCGCGGGGATGACGGTCACCGGCATGTCGATCTGGTTGTTGACGGGCAGCGTCGGCACATCAGAGGACTCAAAGGTTACTTCCCAGCCCTGCGGCGCGTCAGCGAGGAGGGTGATGCCCTCCATATCAGCGGTGCCGAAGTTGGTGAGGCGCAGTCTGGTGGACGCCGCTTCTCCCGCTGTAGCGTCGATGTTCAGGAGGCCGGTGTCCGTGCTGGTGATGAGCTGCCCGCGACCGCGCAGCGATATCTGCAGAATCGCCACCGCTGGCGCCACTGTTGATCCGGCCTCATCCTGCACGACGACGGGCACGTAGTAGTCTCCGGGTTCAGCGCTGCGCGGCGGAGTAACGCGCACGTCCACTCGCTCCGAGAGGGCATCGTTCACGCTGATGCTGGAGATGAGCCGCTCGGCGCCGAAGGATGGGAGGAAGTTGATCTCCCATCCGGGGAGAGGCACGCCTGTCCCGTCGAGGGTGTCGAGCACTTCGCCTTCGAGGCTGAACGAGGAGTCCGCGCCGGTGTCGTTATCTATGACGATCTCGAACTCGAACACGCTCGTGGAGGGGCCGCGCAGAACGGGGAAGGTCACCGAGACGGCAACCCCGGTGTCGTTGCTCGCAGGGGGCTTCGGCACGGTGATGGTGTACAGGGCGCTGTCGTACTCGATGGAGCCGTCAGGCGAGGTGATGAGCAGGCCGAACGAGTAGTCTCCCGCCAGTGGACGGTCGTCAGGGAGGTCAACGCGAAGGCGCAAGCTCTGGCCTGGGCCGGTCGCGTCCTCCGGCGGGGGCTCGACGACGATCTCTCCAATCTTGAAGTCGAAGAATCTGTCCCACACGGCGATATCCCAACCGTCCGGGATGCCTTCGAGCGCGAGCTTCACCAACCGGCGTGAAGAGGTGTTGTTGTAGAGGTCTACCGTGAGGTCAGCCCGGACCTCCCGCGGCCCCATCTCCAGCGTTCGAACCGCCGAGTCCATCCTGATGTCGTCGGCGCTCTGGGCGAGCGCTGCCGTGGTCTGGCCTGCGATAACCACCGCAAGACCAAGGAGAATTAGTGCGAGCCGTCCTATACGCATTCTTCATCTACCTCGTCGTCGTTCTCTGGCCTCTCTCAAGAGGCATCTTAACAATGATAACCCCTCAGGCACTCCACGTTGCCCATTGAGGGCATCAATCGTGCGCCGAGAGGGAAACGCGCGCGCTTCCTTCTTAAGCTTAACGCTGCTCGGGGCATCTCGGTTTGGTCGCGCTCAACCGTCGCTTTTCGCTCGCTCCCATAGCGCAAGTTTGCGTTCCATCGGCATCTCAGCGAGCGTTGCGTTCTCGGCGCGCACGGCGTCCTCCACCCGGTGAAACCGGGCGTAGAAGCGGCCATTCGCGCCCCTCAACGCCTCCTCCGCATCTATCCCCATCCGGTGCGCTGCACCCACGAGCGCGAGCATGAGGTCGCCGAACTCTTCCTCCTGGCGCTGCGGGGAGTCCTCGGCGCGGAGCTCGCTCAACTCCTCGGCGACCTTATCGAAGACGGTGTCCGGGGAGTCCCAGTCGAACCCTGCCCGCCTCGCGCGGCCCAGGGCGGCCTGGGCATATGCGAGCGCAGGCATCGAGCGGGAGATGCCGTCCAGCATGGATCTCGCGTCTTCACCTTTCGCCGTGCGCTCCTCCGCCTTGCGCTGCTCCCACTGACCGATGGCCTCCTCCGACGTTTGCGCCGAGGCGTCGCCGAATACGTGGGGGTGGCGCCGCACCAGCTTCGTGTTGAGTTGCCTCACGATGTCTTCCATCGTGAACTCTCCCTCATCCGACCCAATCTGGGCGTGGAAGATGACGTGGAGCAGCACGTCGCCCAACTCCTCGATGATGTGGGCGCGTTCACCCGAGGCCATTGCGTCGAGCGCTTCGTACGTCTCCTCCAGGAGCGACCCGCGCAGCGAGGCATGCGTCTGCTGCGCGTCCCATGGGCATCCGCCCTCCGGGTCCCGCAGGCGGCGCATCGTTTCCAATAGGGTGTCGAAACTGGTCGGCAACGGTCAGGCTCCATCTCGTGGGGTCACTGGGGATTATAGACGGGTACGCCGGTTGGCGTCGGCGTTGTTCGTTTAGTATGGATGCATGCAACAACTTCTGAGCAATCGCTGGCGAATCGTGGGTTGGCTCGTACCGGTCGCAATCGCGCTGCTTCTGATCACGACGACCGTCCGCTTCACGGCGAACAGCCTGCCGCTGTTCGAGGCGCTGTTCGAGCGCAACCAGGTCACCGCGCGAACGGGCATCTCCACCGAGGGATTGGCGGATGTCGGCAGGCAGGTTCAGGCGTACTTCGCGGACAGCAGCAGCGCTCCGCTGCAGGTAACAGCAGCCGTCAACGGGGTGGAGCGGGAGCTGTTCAACGAAGAAGAGGTCTCGCATATGGCGGACGTAAAAGCACTCTTCCTGCGCACCTACCGGGTGCAGAGCGCCGCCGCGCTGCTGCTCGCGGTGTTCACGCTCATCGCGGCATGGCGCTTCCGGGGCGAGGTCTACCCCACTATCGCGATGTGGCTGCGGCGCAGCGCGGTGTTGACTGGGGTGATCATCCTCACGCTGGGCATCCTTTCCATCGTTGCGTTCGACCAGCTTTTCACCGTCTTCCACTACATCGGCTTCCCCCAGGGCAACTGGCTGTTCAACCCGAGCACGGATTACCTCGTTCGTGTGTTCCCCTTTGGCTTCTGGCAGGATGTGACGCTCTTCATAGGGATGCTCACGCTGATGGAGGCCGCCGTGCTCTGGACGATCGGGTTCGCGGTACCGGTGCTCACCGGCATAAGGGTCCGTCGCAGCGAGGCCTCTGCGGTTTCCCATGAACACCATCTGCACGATGCGGGCGCAAGCGGCACAGGCACGCCGCAGGACGACCGGCTGGTACGCCTGGAGGTGTATCCGAACGAGATGCTGGCGCGTCTCTCGGCTGAGTTCCTGGAGCGCGAGGGCGTTGCGTCAGTGGTGCGTCCAGAGCAGGGAGGCTACGGCCTGATGGGGCGTACCCAGTTCATCATGCACGGGCTATGGGTTCTGAGCGAGCGCGTCGATGAGGCACGGGCGCTGCTTGCAGAGTTGGACTCGACTCCGGCGGAGTGAGATACCCACCGCGCGGTTTCGACCGGCGGGGCTATCCGCAGCCGCAGGCGCCGCCACAGCAGCCGCCGCCGCTCATGGGGCCTACCGGCGAGGGGCCCGCGCCCGCGCTCACCGCTACGGGCGCGGCGAAGAGGGAGAGTATGCGGTGCGCCTCGCTGCCGCATCCGGGGCAGTCCGCGTACCGGGCCGCAGCCATCGGCTGGAGGCGTTCGAACTGCGTCTCGCAGGTATCGCAGGCGTACTCGTAGAGTGGCATCAGCTATCTCCCCTGGAAGCAGTGCGCTTCCGCGCTCCTGAAAGCGACATCGCTATTCTAGGGAGCGGAAGGTGCGCGCGCAATGACGCCGTGTCGCAGCGCCGGACGGTTAACCGCGGAAGCGGTACCCGACGTTCCAGACGGTGTCTATGAAGGTGTGCGTTGCGTTCTCGATCTTGCTGCGCAAGCGCCTGATGTGGACGTCCACCGTTCGCGTACCACCGAAGTACTGATAACCCCACACCTGTTCCAGCAGAACCTCTCTGCTATAGACACGCCCCGGGGTGGATGCGAGCAATTTCAGGAGTTCGTATTCCTTGAACGTGAGCAGCACCGGCTTGCCCGCAAGAAAGACGTCGTAGCGGCTGGGGTTTATGACGAGGTCACCGACGCGGATGACGCCTGGGTCGTCAGCGGGTTTCTTCCGCTCCGTCAGCCTCTGTATGCGAAGCGTCAGCTCGCCGGTCTGCCACGGCACGACGATGAAGTCGTTGGCCTCGATGGTCAGGTCCGATGCGAGCAGATGCTCCTCAGAGAGCGCCGCGACGGCTGGACAGGGCGCGTTGTTCTGTTCCCGCATGAGCAACTCCACCTGACGCCGGTCGGCGTCAACCAAGTCGAGCACCAGCGCGTCCGGGTCTTCGATCCTCTCCGCGGGCGCGAACTGCACGCCCTCCCTGCGCAGGCACTCCAACAGCTCGGCGCTGGGGGTGCGTCCGTCGTACACCAACCCTACGGTGAGGCCTGCCTGCAAGCCCGGCGGGGGCTGCTGCGAGAATGCTCCGGGGTCTGCTACCACCAGACTTTCCCTTCTACGTCGCTTCGTACGTCGGTGAAGTCACGCGTCCATAGCCCTGTGCTCAGATACTTCCAACCGCCATCAGCGAAGAGGCACACGATGTTGCCGGCGTCGATGCGTCCGGCCACGCGCAGGGCGGCAGCGAGCACCGCGCCCGACGAGACTCCGGCGAATATCCCCTCCTGGTGGAGGAGCCGAGAGGTCATGCGGAAGCTCTCTTCTCCGCTAATCATAATCCTAGCATCAAGCAACGCCAGATCGAGGATGGGCGGGACGAAGCCTTCTTCGAGACTTCGGAGCCCCTGGATACGATCGTCCAACTCCGGGGCAGCGGCGATCAGCTCGATGGCGGGGTCGTACTCTTTCAGGCGTCGACCGGTGCCCATGAGCGTCCCGCCGGTGCCGAGACCGGCGACGAAGTGCGTAATCTCGGGTAGGTCCCTGATGATCTCGGGGGCGGTCGTGTCGTAGTGGGCCTGGGGGTTCGCGGCGTTGCCGTACTGGTAGAGCATGACGTAGGAGTCGTCCTCCGCGGCCATCTTCTGGGCGAGCGCTATCGAGCCGTTGGAGCCCTGCTCGCCGGGCGAGTAGACGATCTTCGCGCCGTAGGCACGCAGCAACTCGCTCCTCTCCCCGCTGACGTTGTCCGGCATGACCGCGGTGAAACGGTAGCCGAGGCGGCGGGTGACCATCGCGAGGGATATGCCGGTGTTCCCGCTGGTGGGCTCCAGCAGTGTCTTGTCGTGCGACAGCAGGCCATCAGCCAGCGCGGCCTGAATCATGGACCGCGCGATCCTGTCCTTCACCGAGCCCGTGGGGTTGTTTCCTTCGAGTTTCGCGAAGATGTGAACGGACGGCGCTGGGTTGAAGGTCGGCAACTCGACCAGGGGCGTGTTGCCGACCGCTTCGATGAGGTTGTCGCTGCGCATAGCCGTTTGGGGTTTTTCGTGACCGCAGCCCTGCGCAGGCAGGGGCGCGGCACTAGTGAGCCGCTGCGACGCCCTCCGCTTCGGGTGCCGGGGCGAGCCCGCAGAACACCTCGTAATCGATCAACTCGGTGACGGTGGGGTTGTCGCCGCACAGCGGGCAGGCAGGGTTCCTGCGCGTGCGCACGACACGAAACTCCATGCTCAACCCGTCCAGCAGCAGCATTCGCCCCGTGAGCGTCTCGCCAATGCCCAGGATCAGCTTGACGGTTTCCGTGGCCTGCAGGCTGCCGATGACGCCGGTGAGCGCGCCGAGGACTCCAGCCTCCGCGCAGTTCGGCACCATTCCCGGGGGAGGAGGCTCCGGGAAGAGGCAGCGGTAGCAGCCCTTGCCCGGCTCGTAGACGCTGAGCTGGCCGTCGAAGATGAGGATGCTGCCATCCACTATCGGCTTGCCGCTCAGGTAGGCGGCGTCGTTCACGAGGTAGCGCGTCGCGAAGTTGTCCGCTCCGTTGACGACGACGTCGTACTGCGCGATGAGCTCCATGGCGTTCTCTGAGTTGATGGGGAACTCATGGGGCACGACGTTCACTTCGGGGTTGTACCGCGCCAGCGTGCGGATGGCAGATTCCACCTTGGGGATACCGACCGTCTCGGTGTTATGCAACACCTGCCTCTGCAGGTTGCTCAGATCCACGACGTCGAAATCGACGATTCCGATGGTGCCTACTCCGGCGAGCGCCAGATAAAGCGCAACAGGCCCGCCGAGGCCTCCTGCACCGACGACAAGAACCTTTGCATCCATCAGCTTGCGCTGACCCCGACTGCCAATCTGCGGCATGATGATATGCCTGCTGTAGCGATTGACCTGTTGCGGAGTCAGCTGCGGCGCCGTTGTCATCTTCCCTCTCCTTCAGTATTCCATGACCGTCGTATTCCCCGCGCACAGGAGTTCTGCGTCGAGGCGTTGTCTCTGTTCATCTTCTCCTCAGCGCGAGCGCGCCTGTACCACGAGCGGGGCCGCCTCGACCGGCAGCGGGTGGCGGCTGGCCAAGTCGCCGATCGTGGTCGTTATCAGCACCGCGTGAATCGCTTCCTCGACATCGCGCCAGATGTCACGCTGGGCGCAACTGCCTGAGAGAGCGCACTCCGACGCATCGTCTATACACTCAAGCGGTGGGTTGTGTCCGTCGAGCATCGCTACCACTTCGTCCAGCGTGATGTCCTCCGCCGGACGCGCCAAGAGGTGGCCTCCCTGCGGGCCGCGCCGACTCTTGATGAAGCCGACCTTGTTCAATGTCGTCAACACCTGATCGAGGTACGGCTCCGGTATGCCCTGGCGCCCCGCGATCTCGCTCGTGCGAACGGGGCGAAGCATCATGGAGTGCTGGGCAAGGTCAACCAATGCCCTGACACCGTAGTCCACTTTCATCGGGATACGCATGGCCGTTCTCTCCCGTTGGAGCGTTGCCAACTCTAGGCAATGATACCTTGGGGCGATCTCTAAAGTCCACCTCGGCGGTCAACAATAGGCTGCCAGAAGCGGGCGGGCGGCCCGTTGCCCTACCTCTTGTCGTGCGGCTGGCGGCTGTCAGGAGTGCGTCAGGAGTGGCGAAACTTTTAATATCCGCTCATTTCCTATCATTTCCTATCATTCCTGTCGTAGATGCGGGGCGATGGGGCCGCAGTACCCTCACCCGATGCTTCGCTGGGGGCTTCACCCTCAGGAGACCTTTGCGTAACTCCCCGGAGGGCCGTCTTACGAAATCAGGGGCTGGGAACGGGGATGAGCGGGCTTGTAGCAGGTTCGTTCAACCTCAGCAAACTCTCCACCGTCACCATCTACGAGAGGAATGAGAGGGAATGAGAGGAAATTAAAAGTTTGCCCCTCCGAGTCTCACCAGCGCGAGAACCAACAGGGCCCGGAATCGCGTTGAAATCGCCAGGAAAGCCACTCGTAATCACTCGTAATATAGTACAATCTACACCTACCCACCTTTACCCCATCAACGTCGGCTAGCAGCAGCGGTTCCACCTAAAGGGAGACCTAATCCAGCCTATGACCACTCAAACACCATCGAAGTACACCGCAAGTGACATTCAGGTCCTTGAAGGGCTCGAGGCAGTACGCCGCCGCCCTAGCATGTACATCGGCAGCACTGATCAGCGCGGCCTCCACCACCTCGTCTACGAGATCGTGGACAACGGCATCGACGAAGCCATGGCCGGCTACTGCGATCACGTCTTCATCACCATCCACGCCGACAACACCGTCTCCGTTCGAGACAACGGGCGCGGCATCCCCACGGACACCCACGCCACGACTGGCCGACCCGCGCTCGAAACCATCATGACCACCCTCCACGCGGGCGGAAAGTTCGGCGGCGGAGCCTACAAGGTCTCCGGCGGACTCCACGGCGTCGGCGCATCCGTCGTCAACGCCCTCTCCTCCAGGATGTACGTTGAGGTGCGCCGGGACAACCGCATCCACTCTCAGGAGTATGAGCGAGGCATCCCCGTCGCCGATGTCGTAGACCAAGGCGCCATTCCCGAAGATGATCCCTGGACGCAAGGAACGCTCGTCCGGTTCGTGGCGGACGAGGAGATCTTCGGCCCCTCCAACTACGAACGCGACACGTTGGTGCAGCGGTTCCGTGAGATGGCCTACCTGAACAAGGGCGTCTGGATCTCCTTTTCCTCCGAAAACAAGCCGGAGGATGACCGCACTTTCTACTTCGAAGGCGGCATCGCCAGCTTCGTGAAGCAACTGAACCAGAACAGGGAAGTCCTCCAGGACGAACCCTTCTACCGGGAGCAGGAGCTGGAGGGCATGAAGGTCGAGGTCGCCCTCCAATACAACGGCGGCTTCTACGAATCCACCCTCGCCTTCGCCAATTGCATCAACACCGCTGACGGCGGCACCCACATCGTGGGCTTCCGCGCCGGGCTCACCCGCGCCATCAACAACTACGCCCGGAAGAGCAAACTCATCCGGGATGACGTCCCGAACTTCAGCGGGGATGACGTGCGCGAGGGACTCACTGCCATCGTCAGCATTCGGCTGGAAGAACCGCAGTTCGAAGGACAGACGAAAGGGAAGCTGGGGAACGCCGAGGCGAAAACCGCCGTCGAACAGTTCATGGTTCAGCAACTCGACTTCTACTTGGAGGAACACCCCCAGGAAGCCCGCCGGATCATCGACAAGTGCATGACTTCCCAGCGGGCCCGCGAGGCCGCGAGGAAGGCTCGGGACCTGGTCATACGCAAAAACGCGATGGATGGCGGCTCCCTCCCCGGCAAGCTGGCCGACTGCGCGGAACGCTCGCCTGAACTCTCCGAGCTCTTCGTCGTGGAGGGCGACTCCGCAGGCGGCTCCGCCAAGATGGGCCGCGACCGGAAGTACCAGGCCATCCTCCCTCTCCGTGGCAAGATCCTGAACGTGGAGAAGGCGCGGCCGGACAAGATGCTCGCCCACGAAGAGATTCGCGCCCTCATCACCGCGCTCGGCGCAGGCCTCGGCGAGGATTTCAACCTCGCGAAGCTGCGCTACCACAAGGTCATCATCATGACCGACGCCGACGTAGACGGCGCGCACATCCGCACGCTGCTCCTCACCTTCTTCTTCCGCAACATGCGTGAACTCATCGACGCCGGGCATCTCTACATCGCCCAGCCGCCTCTCTACCGAACCTCGCGCGGGCGATCCGTCGAGTACCAGTACTCCGAGGGTACGAAGGATTCCTGGCTCGCTAAGCAGCTGTTCGGGCGGCTCACCATCAAATCCAGCGACGGCGCGGTTTCCCTCTCCGGCGTGAAGATCCGTGGGCTCGTCGAGCGGCTGAAGGAGTTCCTGAGTTGGACGCGCCCGCTCTCCAACCTCGGCGTTGCGCCTGAACTGGTCGGCCCGTTCCTCAAGGGCGCCGAGCAGGGTGCGTACCGCTTGGCGTTCGAAGGCGAACAGACCGTCCACGCCGTCGCCGCCTGGCTCACAGCCCAGGGGTTCGAGTGCAAGCCTCTCGTGGACAACAAGAAGAAGGAATATCTCCTCGAGGTGCCCGGTTACGGCACCATCAACGTCCCGCGCGTCCTGGAATCAGCCGCCACGCACCGCGCCCAGCAACTCTTCCCTGACATCGCTCAGTGGGTGAACGGGCACACCTACTCCATCACGCGGCGGGATAACGAGGTCGCAGGCGGCATTGCCTGGCAGGACCTCGCTGCCGTGCTCGAACGCAACTCCGAGCGGCAGGGCATCGGCCTCCAACGCTACAAGGGACTCGGCGAGATGAACCCTGACCAGCTCTGGGAGACCACCATGGACCCGGCGACGCGCACGCTCCTGCAGGTCAACGTGGATGACGCCGTAGATGCCGACCGCGCCTTCACCGAGCTCATGGGCGATCTAGTCCGCCCTCGCAAAGAGTGGATTCAGGCGCACGCCCGGCAGGTCAAGAACCTCGACATCTAAGCGGGCCTCCGGGCAGCACGCCCGGGCCGCGTTCGGCGCTAGCCAGTCGTCACCCGGCCCTCGGCGTCGCCGGTGAGCAGCGTATGGAAGCGGTACCCTTCGCTCCGCAGGCGTTCGCTGCCCCCTTGGTTCCGGTCGAGGATGCACGCGACAAGCACCACCTCGTGCCCCGCGGCCTCCGCAGCCTCTATCGCCATGTAGAGAGACCCTGCGGTAGAGCAAGTGTCGTCCACGATGGCAACGCGCGCGCCCTCCGGAAGCGGGCCCTCCAGCGCCTGCCCCATCCCATGATCCTTCGCCTCTTTCCGCACGAAGAAGCCGGGGATAGCCGCGCCGCCGTCCTGCCCGCTCAGCATCGCCAGCTCGGTAACGAGAGGCACCGCGCCCACGGCAGGCCCGCCCACCGCCTCGGCGCCCGCCGCTCGTATCACGGGCAGCAACGCCTGCGCCACCAGGTTCGCGCCCCGGGGCGACAGCGTCATCAGCCGGCCATCGAAGTAGTAGCCGCTCTTCAGCCCTGATGCCAGCATGAACTCCCCGAAGACCAGCGCGTTGAGGTCCTTCGCTAGCGCAAGAATTTCATCGGCAAGCGCACTATCCACAGGCACGTCCGCCATCCTCACCCTCCCTGAGCCGCAGGCCCTGATAGGCCAGTGCGGTACAGACGATTCCGCTCGATGTACTCGGCAACCGCGTCCGGCACCAGATAGCGCACCGGCTCGCCATGGCTGACGCGCCGCCGCAACTCCGTGCCGCTTATCTCGATCAGGGGCATATGCACCGTCATCACGCGCTCTGGTGCCGCCTCGTCGATCTCCGTGAGCCTGCGAAGGTCGATAGGTCCCTGGCCCGGACGAAGCGCCACAACGAGCCTGGCCAGTTCGAGGATACGCTTGGGATCCTTCCAGCGATGCATCGAGTGGAGCGTATCGATTCCCATCACGAACAGCAGTTCGTCGCCGGCCATCGCTCCCGCGCGCAGTTCGGCCAGCGTATCGACGGTGTACGTCTCCCCCGGCCTGTCGAGTTCGATAGGCAACAGATGGAACGCCGGGTTGCCCGCAATCGCCAGTTCGACCATCGCCCGCCGGTGAACACCGGGCGTTATCGGCTCGTCACGCTTCATCCACGGTAACCCTGTGGGAATGAACCACAGCTCATCCAGCCCCAACCGCCAGAGCACTTCCTCCGCAAGAATGAGGTGGCCTGTGTGGACCGGGTCAAACGTGCCGCCGAGAAGCCCTCTACGCACCGCTCTCTACTCCCACACCAGTTCCGCGTTTCCGATGCGGACCGTATCACCGGACGCGACTCCAGCAAGGGTCAGCGCCTCGATGACGCCAAGCCTGGCAAGTTCGCGATGGAACTGCATCTTCGCCCGCCAATTGCCCAGATCAACCACGTCGACGATTCGCTCAGCCGGAGGGCACGAGACCTCGAATGCTCCTCCATCGGTGCGCACCTGTGGCTGCCTGTCAGGCCTGGGCAGCGGTTCCACCACAGGAGCGGAAGTCGCCTCCGCGTCATCTGGAGCAGGCACTAACCCGGCCATCCGGTTCGTCAGCGCAACGACGCCCTCTCCCGTAACCGCGGCGATTGCCATCACCGGCCTCTCAGCGGCCTTGGTCAGTGCCTTGGACTGCTCCTCATACCGGGCCCTCGCCTCAGGGATATCCATCTTGGTAACAACGACGATTCCCGCCTTCGACTCCAGACCCGTCCCATACTGCGTTATCTCCGACCTCGTGGCGGCGTAGTCCGCAACCAAATCGTCAGACATCCCATCGACGAGGTGCACGAGTGCCGTTGCACGCTCACAGTGCCGCAGGAACTCCAAACCAAGGCCCCGCCCCGTGTGCGCTCCTTCTATCAGCCCCGGGACATCGAGCGCCACGATTCGGCGCTCCTGCACACTGACAACGCCGAGCATCGGCTCCAACGTCGTGAATGGATAGTCCCCAATCTTCGGCCTCGCACGTGAAATCACGCTGAGCAACGTCGATTTCCCCGCGTTGGGAGCCCCCACGAGCGCAACGTCTGCAATGAGCTTCACCTCAACTTCAACGATGCGTTCTTCCCCTGGGTCGCCTCCATAGGCCAGCACCGGCTCCTGATTCGAAGCCGTCGCGAAGTGAACGTTCCCAAGGCCTCCCCTCCCTCCATAGGCAACCTCTGCCACTGCACCATCGACTACCAACTCCGTTAGCAACACCCGCTCCGAGCCTGATACGTCCCACACCACCGATCCCACAGGGACATCAACGTACACAGGTCGGCCTCGTGCACCCGTCATCTGTTTCCCGCGGCCCGCTCTGCCACCGTTCCCCACAATACGCCTTACACCTTCGAGGTGATCCAGTGCACGAAGATGCCCCACCGCTCGAAAGGTAACACTCCCTCCGTCGCCGCCATCGCCGCCGTCAGGCCCTCCACGAGGCTTGAACTTCTCCCGCAGGAAGGAGATAGCTCCATTACCCCCGTTCCCACCAGCGATTGCTAATGCTTTCTTATCTAGCATCCCATCTCTTTAGATAGTTAAGTTAATGGAGCCTTAACGCCGTAGCCGTTGTGGAGACGGACTGTGGAGAGCCATCGTAGAAAGGGTATCTGACTCGTCTACGGCCTGTCAGGCGGAGGTTGAAAGCCCGGGTTGAGACTCCTCGGTTGTAAGCAACTCTTGGAGGGCGTGCCTATCGCTGGAGGCCTGTTCACTGTTGGCGATTCGCTCAGCCGCGCGCCGGAGCCCATAGAGGATGGTCGTGCGGTCACGCCCTCCGAGAAGGGACCCAATCGCTTCTGGACTGATGCCAAAGAGCGTATGGAGTAGGTGCATGCTCATCTGCCGTGCGGAGGACGCCTCTTTGTCCCGCCGGGGCCCGGTGAGCGCTGAGGTCGGTAGGCCATAGTACTTGGCAACGGTAGAAAGTGTGGCTTCTGTGGAAAGGTTGGCGCGTGGTGGAGAAAAGTGAGGGCCTAGGGCCTGACGTGCCAGGTCGAACGAGAACGCGCGCCCCGTGAACTCGGCGAGCGCGGTGAGTTGAGTGAAGCAGCCCTTGAGGGTTCGGACGCTGTCGTAAGGAGGAGAGGCCATGAAAGCGAGGATGTCCGGGTGAACGGAAACCTGCGCCAGTGCTGCGAAGGAGGTCAGCATCTGCAGCCGGGTCTCACGGTCAGGTGCGCGGATGTCTGCCTGGAGGCCAATGGCCAGTCGCGATGTGAGGCGTTCGTCTAGGGGTAGTGCGCTCGCGGGGCGGTCGCAGGTAATTGCAAGCTGCCGGTCGGCCATGAGCAGGGCGTTGAACGTGTGGACGAACCCCTCTTGGATAGTTGGGCTCTTGCCGATGAGGACTTGGATGTCGTCGATGAGCAACAGGTCGACGGTCCAGTAGAGATCCCTGAAGGTGGATGTTCGCTTCTCGCGCATCGCGGTGAGGTAGTCGTTCGTGAGCTGTTCGCATGAGGCATAGAGGACGGATCGGCCTGCCGCTTCTGCGCCGTGACCAATCGCCTGCAGCAGGTGGGTCTTGCCAAGCCCGAGGCACCCGTAGATGAAAAGAGGGTTGTAGGGGGAGTTGGGGTTCGCGGTTATTGACTGCGCCGCAGCGAAGGCGAGTTGGTTGGATGGCCCGGCGACGAAGGCATCGAAGATGAATTCCGGATGCAGACGCGAGGCTTGCGGGGGCCCCTCGGCCTTTCCAGCCCTGGTGCCAGCTGCGGGGCTCGTACTGACCTCCGGTTGGGCGCCCCCGACCACGAACGAAACCGAAAGCGATTGCCCTGCGACCGCGCTGACTGCCTCTCCGGCGAGTGCCTGCATCCGCTTGGTAAGCCACTCCGCCGCGAAGGTGCTGGGGGCCGAGACGGTGAGCTGCCCGTCAGCGATGGCCGTGCCGGAGGTACCGGCGAGCCACGTGTCGAACGTCGCTTTCGGCGTACGCAACTGCAATCGGCCAAGGGCGGCATCCCAGACGCGTTGTGCGGAGCTATCTGAAGGCAACGAGGCAGATCCTACTCGCGAGATTGCGCACGAGAGCAATGCGTCCGCCTGGCCGCGCCCAAACCTCTATGGCGGAAAGTGCCCTCGTGAAAAGGCAACGTACCACGTCCTGTCCGCCTTGCGAGGGGTCGTGAATCCACCAGATTCTCGTGCTAACGCCCCTTGCAAAAGAAGGGCTAAGTCAGCAACCCCATGGTGGCCTGCTAGCCGCTTTTTCGGCTCATCGCAGCCCGGTTCGCACCTGCTACCATTGAGCGGATGGAGCCTCTGCGGATCGTATTCATGGGCACGCCCCAGGCGGTGACGCCGTTGCTGGACGTGACGGTCGAGGTCAGTGCTGCGCAAGGCGGCGAGGTCGTCGCTGTCTACTCCGCGCCCGGCAAACCGAGTGGTCGAGGCCGCCGCCTGGCGCCCTCGCCGGTGAAGCGCAGAGCGGAGGAGCTCGGCATTCCGGTGTTGACTCCCTCACGCCTGACGCTGGAAGAGGAGCAGAATCGATTCCGCGAACTCAGGCCCGGGCTCGTGGTGCTCGCGGCGTACGGCCTGCTGCTTCCTGCCCCGTTCCTCTTCGAACCGCCGCACGGTGCGCTGAACATCCACCCGTCGCTGTTGCCAAGGCATCGAGGGGCTGCGCCGGTGGCGGCGGCCATCCTGGCCGGAGATGAGGTAACCGGAACGTCCCTCATGGTGATGGACGAAGGCCTTGATACGGGTCCGGTGCTAGCCCAACGCAGCATCGCGCTCGAAGGCCGGGAGAGAACTCCTGCGCTCACGGAGCAACTCTTCGCGCTTGGCGCGGACATGCTCCAGGAGGCCCTACCCCGCTACATAGAAGGCTCGCTTACGGCGACCCCGCAGCCCGAAGAAGGCGTTACGCGAGTCCCACGCATGTCGAAGGCCGATGGCCGGATCGATTGGTCGGAGTCGGCAGAGGTCATCGAGCGCAAGATTCGCGCATACGACCCGTGGCCGGGAACCGCAACGTCAGTGGGAGGCCTGCGCCTCGTGATCACACAAGCAGAGGTCAGCCCCCAAACCACCAGCTTGGAGCCAGGCGAAGTCCGGCAGCTGGCAGGTGCGGTTGTCGTAGGTGCAGGGAGAGGGTCGCTCCGCCTGCTGCGAGTGAAGATCGAGGGCCGTCCGGAGGCGGACATCGCCGAGTTCGTCAGAGGCCGCCCTTGGTTCACCACCGCCCGGCTCCCGTCGTAGGGAGCGGTGCCGGCTATGGGGAATCGGCGGCGGCGCCCTCTTCGGCGCCCTCTGCATCAGCATCTACGGCTTCTGCGGCATGCTGAACCACATGCACGATGGAGGTCGTAGGGTCGGATAGCAGCGTCACGCCAGGAGGCAGTTCGATGTCGCCGGCGCGGATCACGGAATCGGGGGTAGCCAACAGGCTGAGGTTGATGGTGAACTCGTGGGGGATATCCGTCGGCAGGGCCTCTACTTCGATCGAGTGGACCATCTCCGAGAGGCTTGCGCCGTCTTCACGCGCGCCTTGGGACTCGCCCTCGAAGTGCAGAGGCACGGACGCATGAACGCGCTCTGACCGCGAAACCCGCAGGAGGTCGACGTGCAGCAACCGCTCGCTCACCGGGTGGCGATGCACGTGCTGCACCATAACGAAGTGCTCTGCTCTCCCCACCGTCAAGGTGAGCGGGCTCGTCTGCCCAACGACGCCCAGCGTACGCACAAGGTCATACGTATCGGCCTGCAGGGAGAGGGAATCCTCGCCCCGGCCATACACGTGGATAGGCGTGATGCCTGCGCGCCTGAGCGCTCCTACTTTCTTCCCCAGCGCTACGCGCTGGTCCGCTTCGAGACGTACTTCATCCATGATTGCGCCTTCACAAAAATGCGCCCCGCTTCAAACGGGGCCTCTGATCGTTGAGGATACCAGAGGCCGCGCCTGCTTTCCAGCGGCTGTCCTCGTTCACGAACGTACGAGGCGCTGAGGGCGAGGCGTCCCCCGTGAAGCAGCAGGCTACAGCGAGCCGAATCGCCGCACGACCCCCTTCCCTATGACAATCGCCGCCGGCGAAGCCCACTCCCAGTCCCGCGAGGAGGACGCTCCATTGCTCCAGACCCAGCGCCACCGTACCGAATGCCGTGCTCCCGATAGGCGTGTAGACGATGACGATTTGCAGCAGCAGGCTCACGCTCACCGCCGCCCACAGCCACTTGTTCGTGCAGATCGGCATCCCCTCCTGTATTCGTATGACCAGCAACCGAAGGTACTCCTGCACCACGAAGCCAGTGAACGTCATCGTCCGCGCCGTCTCCAGATCCCACAGCCGAAGCCCGATGAAGAACGTGGCCAGCAGGATGAGGGACTTGACGACGCCGACGCTGCCGACCAGGGCCGCCATAGAGCGCCCCAGCACCGCGCCGTGGAGAGGGGGCTCTCGCATCGCCCCTCGTGGCGACGGATCCGATGCCAACGCGACTGCTGGCCCGGAGTCCGTAACCAGGTTGATCCAGAGTATCTGCACGGCTGTGACTGGCAGGTAGCCGAATACCGTCGCCACGAGAATAACGAGTACCTTCGGCGAGGTTGCCTGTGAGCATGTAGTTCACGAACTTCTTGATGTTGCGGAATATCCTCCGTCCCTCTTCGACAGCCGAAACGATGGTCGCGAAATTGTCGTCGAGGAGCACCATGTCCGACGTATCACGCGCGACGTCCGTGCCCTTGATGCCCATGGCTATTCCAACGTCCGCGTTGCGCAGGGCGGGAGCGTCGTTCACCCCGTCGCCGGTCATCACCACGACCTCGTGGTCCTGCTTGAGCGCCCTGAGGATCAGGACTTTGTGGCGAGGCTCCGCTCGCGCAAAGATGCTCGTCTGGTTGACCGCGCGCCGGAGACCGTCCTCGTCGAGTTCGTCGAGCTCCTTCGCTTCGACGGTCTCCCTTTCCAGCCCTACCTCTCCGCTGATCGCGGCCGCCGTGCGGCTGTTGTCTCCCGTAATCATGACCACGCGGATACCGGCCCGCTGAGCCGCCTCGATAGCCTGCGCGGCTTCTCGCCGGGGCGGGTCGCTCATCGCCCCCAGCGCGGCGAATGTCAGTCCCTCCTCACTCGCCGGGGCATCGGCTGTCTGCTCCTTGTACGCGAACGCCAGCACCCGCAGTGCCTGGCCCGCCAGCGCGTGGGTCTTCTCCAGAAGCGCGTTACGGTGCTCGTCGGTCAGCGGCGATGCACCCTCCGCCGTTCTGACGCTCGTGCAGAGCGGAAGCACCGCCTCCGGCGCGCCCTTCATGAGCAGCAGATTCCCCGCTTGGCCCGGCTGGCTGACAGTCACTGACATCATCCGCCGCTCGGACGTGAAGGGAACTTCGCTGGTAACGTTCGAGCGGTCCCCCGGCGCGCTCTGCGAACTCGAGCAGCGCGGTCTCCCGTCGGGTCTCCCACGTAGCCGTGCTCCGGGTGCCGGTGCGCGTTATTGCACAGACCGGCGGTCAGCAGCGCGGTCTGGACAGGCTCTGCCTGCTCACCCGGCGTGATGTTCTGAGCATCCACCTCTTCCGAGGGCGTCGACACCTGCCGAACCGTCATACGTCCTCTGTGACGGTGCCCGTCTTATCGGTGCAGATTACCTCCGCCGCTCCGCCGATCTCCACGATAGGGAGCGAACGCACCAGCGCATGCCTGTCCAGCATGCGCCGTGTGCCAAAGGCAAGAGCGAGCGTGAGGACGACGGGCAGCCCCTCCGGTACAGCCGCGACCGCAAGGGCAACTGCGGTGATGAACGTTTCGAGCAAGCTCAGGTCTCCGGTCAGCAGTTGCAACGCAGCGACGATTCCTATGAGCACTGCCACGGCCCACCCGATTCGAGACGCCAGGCGCCCAACCTCGCGCTGGAAAAAACGCTGACACCGAGAGCTTGAATCGGGCGGTGCGCAAGAAAGACGACAACTGCCCATTACGCCATAGCCCCGCCCGCCCTTACAGTGGTTGTATGCGACGGTTACACGAATGCAACCGTCGTTCCCGAGCAGGCGGGAACCTCGCACCCGGTCCCGCGTAGACGATAGGGAAATGGGTCGAAATGGAACCAAACGGAACCGAATTAAAAGTTTTGCCGCTCCTGGCCACGCCTGAACCGGCAGCCATCCCCCAAGCCGCTCCTCCCTTGTTTGGACGGAGGGGCAACGAGGCCAATGAGACCACGGTGGCCTCGTTACCAGCCTCGCCGGTAGGAGTAAACGAGGCCAAACAAGGCCAGGGTCCCCCCCCCCCGTCCCTCCCAGAGGAGACCTTTGCATAGCCACCCTGCCCCCGCCCGCAGTACCCTCACCCGATGCTTCGCATCCACCTCGCCCTACAAGGGCGAGGTGAGGTTCCCGCCTTCGCGGGAACGACGGTGGGAGTTCGCTGTAGCGACGCATGCAATCATGGTACGGGATGGGTGGGGCTATGGCGCAATGGGCAGTTGTCGTTATTCCGGACAGGGGGCATACGCAGGCTTGACGGGCTGCTTGCGCGACGTACAACATCTTTTCCATGCACTACCCCTCTGTGATAGCTATGGATGGCCCTGTTGCGTCGGGCAAGACGACGGTCGGCAGGGCGCTCGCTGAGCGGCTTGGCTATCGATTCGTCGACACCGGCGTCTTCTATCGTGCGGTTACCATCGCCGCAATCGACAGGGCGCTACCCCTTGACGACGACTCGCTGAGCGAGCTTGCGGAACGCCTCCAGATCCAGTTGCTCGACGGGTCCGACCGCGTGCTCATCGACGGGTGGGATGTCACCTCGCGATTGCGCGCCCATGATGTCGACGCCACCGTCTCGTCGGTCGCCAAGGTTCCTGGCGTCCGCAGGGCTATGGTCGTGCAGCAACGGGACACTGCGAAAGGGGGAGGTGTCGTGATGGTGGGGCGGGACATCGGCACCATCGTGCTGCCTGACGCAGTGAAGGTGTACCTCGACGCGCCGTTGGAAGAACGGGCGCGACGCCGACACGCCGAGCTCGCGGCGGCGGGCAACGCCCGCCCTGAGGCGGACGTACGTGCGGACCTCGAACTGCGCGACAGGACGGACATCCAGCGGGAGGATTCTCCGCTGCGCTCCGCGGACGACGCATACGTCATCGACACGGGGAGCCTCGATCTTGAGGAGGTCGTCGAGCGGGTGCTCACACTGATAGCGGTCGAGCAGCCGGAGTGAACCGCCCGCGTGTCGACGGCTTGTACCGGCTGGGCCGCCTGCTTTCGCGCATCTTCATCCCCACATTCGGCAGCATCAGGGTGGTTGGGAGAGAGCACGTCCCAAGGCAAGGGCCGCTCCTCGTGGCGGCGAACCACCAGAGCAACGCAGACCCGCCGGTGATCGTCTATGCGATACCCAGGCCGGTCTTCTTCATGGCGAAACGGGAGCTGTTCGCGGGGCCGGTTCTCTCGGGGCTGCTGCGGGCGCTCCACGTGTACCCGGTGAACCGCGACGGCAGGGATATGGAGGCTCTCCGATGGTCGCTCCAGACGCTGGAGAGCAACCGCGCGCTGCTCGTGTTTCCGGAAGGCACGCGCAGCCCCGGCGGGTTACGCGAAGGAACCGACGGCCTGGCGTACCTGGCGTTGCGCTCAGGAGTCCCCATTCTGCCGGTGGCCATCACGGGAACGGAGCGCATCAGGGGGATGTTCCGCATCGCGTTTCACTTCCAGCGATTGCAGGTGGTTATCGGGAAGCCGTTCACGCCTGCCGCACCGGACAAGGGCGCGGGCAGGGAGAGCATGCGGGAAGTGACGCAGCGGGTGATGGAGGAGATCGCGGCGCTCCTTCCGCCGGGTTATCGGGGGGTCTACGCGGCCACGCCGGACGAGGACACGCACTCCAGGGAGTAGCCCTCCGCCAGAGCGCGAAGGCTTACCTAGACCGGCAATGGAGCCTATGCTAGCATCATCTGTCGGCGCACCAGTAGCGATTCCGCGCTGCTGGTTTTTTTCGGGGAGGGAGCGATGACGATTTCGTCGCTTGGGAAGATGGTGTATCGGCTCGCCGAGGGCGGCGCCGACAAGGTCAGCCTGCTGGGCGGCAAGGGCGCGCACGCCAGTGAGATGGCTCGTATCGGGATCCCCGTCCCGCCGGGTTTCATCATTACCACGGAGACATCGCTCGAATATTTCCGCCTTGGCCGCCGCTTCCCTAACGGGCTCTGGGACGACATCGTGGCGCACGTCCACCTCCTGGAAGAAGAGACCGGACGCAGGTTCGGCGACCCGGAGACGCCACTCATCGTCTCCGTGCGCTCAGGCGCACCCGTCTCGATGCCGGGGATGATGGACACCATCCTGAACATGGGCGTTACGGACGCAACCGTCGACGGGCTCACGAAGATGATGCAGAACGAGCGCACCGCGCTGGATGCGTTCCGCCGGTTGCTCCAGGGCTTCGGCGACGTGGTGCTCGGCATTCCCAAGGATCGATTCGAGACGACGCTGGAGCAGGCGAAAAAGCAGGCAGGCGTTGAGTTCGATTACGAACTGCAGCCCGACGCGCTGCGGCAGCTGATAGACCACTTCAAGGCGATCATCGCGGAGGCCACCGGCGAACCGGTGTCGGACGACCCCTGGGTGCTGTTGAAGCAGGCGGTGGAGGCGGTCTTCGACTCCTGGAACAACCCCCGAGCCATCACCTACCGCAACTATCAGGGAATCTCCCATGACATGGGCACTGCCTGCGTCATCATGGCGATGGTGTTCGGGAACCTGGGGGACGATAGCGGCACCGGCGTGCTCTTCTCCCGCAGCCCCGCGACGGGCGAGCGTCTGCTGTACGGCGAGTTCCTGCCCAACGCACAGGGCGAGGATGTCGTCGCCGGCATACGCACCCCCCAACGCATCGGCGCGCTGCAAGCGACGTGGCCTCAGATATATCGAGAGATCGAGGAGACGGCGCGCCGTCTCGAGACGCATTACACAGACGTGCAGGACATCGAGTTCACGGTTGAGCGGGGCAAGCTCTACATCCTCCAGACGCGGTCAGCGAAGCGGACTGCATCTGCGGCGGTCAAGATCGCCGTCAACCTGGCCGAGGAGGGCATGCTGACGAAAGAGCAGGCGCTTGGCCGGATGGATGCATCAGAGGTCTCCTTCGTACTGATGCCGCATTTCGTGACAGAGGCCAAGGAGGCCGCGATTCGTGATGGGGGGCTGCTCGCGGAGGGCGTGGGCGGATCTCCCGGCGCAGTCTCAGGGAAAGCGGTGATGGATCCGGATCGCGCGGTTCAGATGGCGGACGCGGGGCACGACGTAATCCTCGTGCGCCACGAAACGAGTCCGGACGACGTCCACGGCATCATACGGTCCAAGGGCGTGCTCACGAGCCGAGGCGGGATGACGAGCCATGCGGCGGTAGTAACGCGCGGGCTCGGCAAGCCGTGCGTCGTCGGCTGCGAGGAGCTGCACGTCGACAACGACAGCCGAACCGCCAGGGCCAGGGAGCGGTCCATCTCCGAGGGAGACGTGATCAGCATAGACGGCAGCACCGGCGAGGTATTTCTGGGCGAAGTGGCGGCAATCGAACCTCAGCCCAGCGAACTGGCCGAGTTGAATACGCTCCTTGGCTGGGCCGACGCGGCGCGCCGGATGCAGGTGTGGGCGAATGCGGATACCCCGGAGGATGCCGAACGTGCGCGCGCGAACGGCGCGGAGGGCATCGGCCTGTGCCGCACCGAGCACATGTTCTTCGCGGGAGAGCGTCTTCCGCATATCCAGCGGCTACTCGCGGTCGGCCCGGAGGCGTCGAACCTGATCAGGCGTGCCGACGAGTTGGAAGCGGCGCTCGTGAACGCCCCGGCCTCCGACCGCGAGGCGATGGCGAAGAGGCTGGAGGCTATCCGTCACGAGCGAGACACCTCCGAGGCGGTGCAGGAGTTCCACGCGGAGCTATCGGAGTTGGAGCGGTTCCAGACGGAGGACTGCTACGGCATCTTCAAAGTGATGGAGGGTTTGCCCGTCGTTATCCGTTTGCTGGACGCGCCGCTCCACGAGTTCCTGCCCGGCCATGCGGACCTGGCGGCGGAAGTGGCGGAGCTCAACCGGCGCATCCACGGCGACCGGCTCACGGCCTGGGTGCATCGCGGCAGGGAGATAGCCTCCCGGTCGATGCACGAGCTCGAGAAGCGCCAGGTGGGGAAGCGTATCGTCGAGTGGTTCTCCGAGCACGTAGAGGTGCCACAGCCGGAAGACGAGGCCGAGCTCCGGGCCGAACTCGAAGAGAAGGAGCGAACGCTCGCGCTCGTCGAGCACCTTCGCGAGTCCAACCCGATGCTGGGGCACCGAGGTTGCCGTGTCGGGCTGACGATGCCTGAGATATACGAGATGCAGGTGCGGGCGATCGTGACGGCGGCGTGCCGCCTGACGCAGGAAGGCTATAGCGTCAACCCGGAGATCATGATTCCGATCGTCTCCCACGTGAACGAATTGAAGTGGCTCCGGCCACGGCTGCGCGCCGTAGCGAGCCGCACGCGCGAGAGCATCGGCACCTACGTGACGTACCTCTTCGGGACGATGATCGAGGTTCCGCGCGCTGCGCTGACGGCGGACGAGATTGCAGCCGAGGCGGAGTTCTTCTCGTTCGGCTCGAACGACCTTACGCAGATGACGTTCGCCTTCAGCCGTGACGACGCGGAGGCCAAGTTCCTGAATCACTACATCGATACCGAGGTTCTTGCGCTGAACCCATTCAACAGCATCGATACTGCCGGCGTTGGCAAACTGATGAAGATGGCGACGGAGGAGGCTCGGCGGGTCGACCCGCACTTCCCCATCGGCATCTGCGGGGAGCATGGGGGCGATCCGGTAAGCGTTGCTTTCTGCCATGACCTCGGACTCGATTACGTGAGCGCCTCGCCGTTCCGTGTGCCGGTGGCGCGTCTTGCCGCCGCGCAGAGCGCTCTGGGGCAGATAAAGGCTGAATAGGGCAGATACCCCCGGCCTGCACTCCCACGGGGCCTGTATTGTGATACGATTCACGAGGGACTATTGACGCTCGCGCTGCAATCTCCTACGCTTTCCCTCTGATTACCGGGGTGATTGCCCCGGTTTCCTGTGTATGAGGTACGCGGGCTTAAGGAAAGGGGGCCTATGTCTACCACGCACGACGACGAGGCCCGCCAATACGTCCTCTCCAGCGCCAGAGAGAATGACGTTAAGTTCATACGTCTCTGGTTCGCCGACATCCTGGGCAACCTGAAAGGCTTCGCGATAACCGAGGCAGAGCTGGAAGGCGCGCTGGAGCACGGCATGGCCTTCGATGGCTCTGCGATCGAGGGATTCGCGCGCCGGGCTGAGAGCGACATGATCGCGATGCCCGACCCCACGACCTTCTCGATCCTGCCATGGCGTCCACGCAAGAATGCCGTCGCGCGGATGTTCTGCGACCTCCGGCTCCCATCGGGGGAGCCGTTCGAGGGCGACCCGCGCCACGTATTGAAATTAGCGCTGGAGCGCGCAGCCCAACGGGGCTACGAGTTCCAGGTAGGCCCGGAGATGGAGCACTTCTACCTCAAATCGGCAGAGGACCCGCAGCCCATCGACTCGGGGGGGTACTTCGACCTCACGACACCGATGGACACGGCCTCCGACCTGCGGCGGGAGACCGTGCTCACGCTGGAAGAGATGGGCATCCCCGTCGAGTACAGCCACCACGAAGTCGCGAACGGTCAGCATGAGATCGACCTGCGCCACACGGACGCGCTGACGATGGCGGATACGGTTATGACCTACCGGCAGGTTGTCAAGGAAGTGGCGATGGGCCACAACGTGTATGCGACGTTCATGCCCAAGCCGTTCGAACACATGAACGGCAGCGGCATGCACATCAACATGTCTCTCTCCCATGGGGACGAGAACGCCTTCTTCGATGCTGACGACGAGTACAAGCTGTCAGCCGTTGCGCATGGGTTCATCGCGGGGCTGCTGCGGCATGCGCCTGAGATCGCGTGCGTGTGCAATCAGTGGGTGAACTCCTACAAGCGGTTGGTACCTGGCTATGAAGCGCCTGCCTATGCAACCTGGGCGCCGGTCAATAGGGCTGACCTGATACGCGTGCCCGCCTACCGCCCGGGGAAAGAAGCGTCCGTGCGTATCGAGTTCCGCCAGCCGGACCCGGCGTGCAACCCCTACCTCGCGTTCGCCGCGATACTGACTGCCGGCCTCAGCGGCATCGAGAACGAGTACCCGCCGATGCAGCCGTCCGACAGAGACGCAGAAAAGATGTCCGATGCCGAGCGCGCCAGCGCCGGTATACGGCAACTGCCCGGCAGCCTGTACGAGGCGCTGAAGGCTGCGGAAGGCAGCGAAATGCTACGGTCGGCGCTGGGCGAATACACCTACAACTCCTTGCTCGAAAACAAGCGTATCGAGTGGGACAGGTACCGAACCGCGGTTACAGACTATGAGATCAAGCGGTATCTCCCCATCCTCTAAAGGAAGCCCGCTACGAAGCGGCCTGATAAGCGCATGAGTTATCCGAAAGCAGAAGGCACACTTTACAACCCCCGGTTCGAACACGATTCGTGCGGGGTCGGCTTCGTTGCGGACATCAGCGGAGAGAAGAGCCGCCGCGTGCTCGACAGGGCGTTGGAAGCGGTGGTGAACGTTACGCACCGAGGGGCAGTTTCGGCGGACGCCAAGACGGGAGACGGCGCGGGCGTACTGACGCAGATACCCTCTTCTATCTTCGTGCCGCAGGCCGCGGCGCTCGGCGCGACCGTTGCGAACGACGGAGACCTCGCGGTGGGCGTCGCGTTCCTTCCGCAGGACGGGGCGGCGCAGGCACGCCGGACGTTGAAAGGGGCGTTACACGACTGCGGGCTGACCGTCCTCGGGTGGCGGGAGACACCGATCGACGCCTCGATCATCGGCGACCAGGCGCTCGCCTCGCTGCCGCGCATCGAGCACGTGCTCGTCACGTGGCCGGACGCGCCCAGCAACGAGGCGTTTACGAGCCGGCTCTTCCTCGCGCGCAAGATCGCAGAGCGCCGGCTGGCGGCTGAGGAGTCAGCGTGCTACATCGCTTCGCTCTCCAACCGGCTCATCGTCTACAAGGGCATGCTGGTGGCCCCTCAGCTGCAGACGTTCTACAAGGATCTCGATAACCCGGAGTACGAAACGGCGTTGGCGGTGTTGCACCAGCGCTACAGCACAAACACGTTCCCCAGCTGGGAACGCTCCCAGCCGTTCCGTATGCTGGGCCACAACGGCGAGATCAACACCGTGGACGGCAACCGCAACTGGATACGTGCACGGGAGATCAACGCGGCTGTCTGGGCAGATGCCGCGGCTGACCTTCTGCCCATCCTCCAGGAGGATTTGAGCGACTCCGCGAGCCTCGATAACGTGCTGGAGCTGCTCGTGCTCTCAGGCCGCGATTCGCTTCACGCCATGGCGATGCTCGTCCCTGAAGCGTGGGAGAACATGCCCCACATGGATCCGGTGCTGCGTGCTTTCTACGAGTACCACGCCTGCTTGACGGAGCCGTGGGACGGCCCCGCCGCTGTCGCGTTCACCGATGGGGTCGTGGCTGCAGCAGTGTTGGACCGCAACGGACTGCGCCCCGCGCGGTACAAGATCGACGATGACAACATCTTCGTGATGGCCTCAGAGGTCGGCGCGACCTATATGGACGATGCCCACGTGATCGAGAAGGGCCGCCTTGGCCCGGGCCAGATGATAGCGGTGGACACGGAGCAGAAGGCGCTGCTGCGGAACGACGAGATCAAAGCGCGCCTCGCGCAGCGCCAGCCGTATGGCGACTGGCTCTCGCGCAAGATGGTGACGGTCGATTCGTTGAAAGCAGACGCAGACTCCGTGCCCGCGACCAGAGCGACGATTCCCGTGCAGCGGGCGTTCGCGTACACGAGCGAAGAGGCGCACCTCGTTCTGCGGCCTCTCTACCTGGACGGCGTCGAGCCGGTCGGCTCGTTGGGGGACGACACGCCGCTCTCCATCCTGGCGCACAAGCCTCGGCAGCTCTACACCTACTTCAGGCAGCGGTTCGCGCAGGTCACGAACCCGCCGATCGACTCCTACCGTGAGCAGTTGGTCATGTCGCTCTACACCTACCTCGGCGTGCGCGGCTCGCTGCTGGAGGAGACGGAAGAGCACGCCGCCCAACTGCGCCTCGCCTCGCCGATCCTGACCGACGCGCAACTCGCTGCGATCAAGGGCGCGGACAGCCCGCTCCGCACCGAGACGCTCTCCGTGCTATTCCCCGTGGCAGAGGGAACGGAAGGGCTTAAGCGTGTGCTGGACGAAGTCTGTGCGGCAGCGGCGAGCGCGGCGGACGCCGGAAGCACCACGCTGATCCTGAGCGATCGAGGCGTGGACGCAGAGCACGCAGCGATCCCTATGCTGCTGGCGGTCGGCGCTGTTCACCATGCGCTCATCCGCTCACGCAAACGCTTGCGGACGTCCATCGTTGCAGAGGTTGCGGACGCGCGGGAGATGCACCAGTTCGCGCTGCTCATCGGCTACGGAGCCAGCGCTATCAACCCCTACATGGCATTCGAGACCATCAAGGGCTTGATCACCGAGGGACACGACGAAGATATCGGCGAGGAGAGGGCGCTCGCCACCTACATCAAGACGATCGACAAGCAGTTGCTCAAGATCATGTCGAAGATGGGCATCTCCACGATTGCCGCCTACCACGGGGGGCAGATATTCGAGGCGGTAGGCTTGCATGCCGAGGTTATCGAGCAGTGCTTCATGGGAACGCCATCGTCCGTGGGGGGCATCGGTTCGACGGTATCGCCGCCGAGGTACTCGGCCTGCACGAGGCCGCGTTCGCCATACGTGAAGACGGCAAACCGCCCAAGCTGGACGACTTCGGTTTCTACCGCTACCGCAGAGGCGGCGAGCCTCACGCGTTCTCACCCGCCAGCGTGAGGACGCTGCACACCGCGCTGGGCGAAGACGGCGGCCGTGACGGCTACGACACGTACGTGGAGCAGATCAGAGGAGGAGACCCGATATCGCTGCGCGACCTGCTGGAGATCACGCCCGTAGGCCCGCCTGTGCCGGTCGACGAGGTAGAACCGGCAAAGGATATCGTCAAGCGGTTCAACGGCGGTTCCATGTCCTTTGGCGCGCTCAGCATCGAGGCGCACGAGGCTATCGCCGTTGCGTTCAACCGCGTGGGCAGCAAGAGCGGCAGCGGCGAGGGCGGAGAAGACCCGCGCCGGTTCCGCGAGCGTCGCAATGGCGACCAGACCGGCAGCAGGATGAAACAGGTCGCATCCGGCAGATTCGGCGTTACGCCGGAGTATCTCGCGATGGCCGACGTGCTGGAGATCAAGATGGCGCAGGGCTCCAAGCCCGGCGAGGGCGGGCAGTTGCCCGGCCACAAAGTGACGGAGATCATCGCGCGCACACGGCGCACCCAACCCGGCGTGCCGCTCATCTCGCCGCCGCCGCACCACGACATCTACTCGATAGAAGACCTCAAGCAGTTGATCTACGACCTGAAGGTCGTCAACCCGCGCGCCACCATCGCGGTGAAGCTCGTCGCAGAATCGGGCGTGGGCACGATTGCGGCAGGGGTCGCAAAGGCGTTTGCGGACTACGTGCTCATCTCCGGCGCGGAGGGCGGCACCGGCGCATCGCCCCTGGTGTCCATCAAGTACGCAGGCCTGCCTTGGGAACTGGGCCTGGCCGAAGCGAACCAAGTGCTGCGTCTGAACGACCTCCGTGGCCGTGTCACGCTACGCACGGACGGCGGCTTCAGGAGTGGGCGCGACGTTGCGGTTGCGGCATTGCTTGGCGCAGAGGAGTTCGGCTTCGGCACGCAGGCCATGGTCGCGGTCGGTTGTCAGATCGCGCGCCAGTGTCACCTCAACACCTGTCCGGTGGGAGTGGCGACGCAGGACGAGGGACTTCGCACGAAGTTCTGGGGCACGTCGGAGATGCTGGTGCGCTACCTCTTCTTCGTGGCGGAAGAGTTGCGCGAGATCATGGCGAAGTTGGGCTTTCGCACCATCGAGGAGATGGTGGGGCGGTCGGATCTGCTCGTACAGAAGACGCTCGACGGCCATGCGAAAGCGAACACGTTGGACCTCTCGCCCATGCTTGCTATTCCGGAGGGGGCGAAGGACAGCCCGCGCGTTCACGAGAGCGATCGGAACGATAACCCGGGAGATATCATTCTGGACGACGAACTGCTCCCGCTCCTTCAGGACGCTATCGCGCTCAAGGGGCCGGTGAAGCTGGAGTACCAGATACGCAACGTCCATCGCACGGCAGGCGCGCGCATCGCAGGCGAGATCGCGCGCATCCATGGCCCGATCACAGCATAGAGATACGCTTTACCGGCTCGGCTGGGCAGAGCTTCGGCGCGTTCCTGATCCACGGCATGCACCTTCTGCTGGACGGCGAGGCGAACGATTACGTCGGCAAGGGCATGCACGGAGGCGAACTGGTCGTGCGCCCACCGGCCGAAGCGCAGTTCCACCCGCATGACAACGTCATCGTCGGCAATACGGTGCTCTATGGCGCAACGGGAGGCTCGATGTTTGCCTCCGGGCGCGCGGGGGAGCGCTTCGGCGTGCGGAACTCGGGCGCATGGGCAGTCGTCGAGGGGGCGGGCAATCACGCCTGCGAGTACATGACGGGCGGGGTTGTCGTGATCCTGGGGCCGACGGGCAGGAACCTTGGCGCTGGGATGTCTGGCGGCATGGCGTTCGTTCTGGACATCAACAACGATACGGACACGATGATCAATCCGGAGATGGTTGGGGCGGAACCTGTGGACGATCAGCACGACGAGGAGATCCTGCATGCGCTGGTGACGCGTCACCATGAACTGACGCACAGCCCTCGCGCTGAGGATGTGCTGAGCAACTGGGCCGCCTACCTTCCGCTGTTCAAGAAGGTGTCGCCGCTGCCGCACGTCGCGCCGCCGGCGCCCCGGGAGCGCCAGCGTACGCGCCGGGATGCGCTGATGGCCTCGAGCGTCCGCGCAGCCCCGTCCCGCTAGGGGGCCGGGCGCGGGCATCTGTCCCACCCGGTGTATGGAAGTTCAGATGTCCGAGAACGTAACCGGACGCGCCTGCTTCTCCGAGGACGGGATCTACCGCTACAAGCTCGGACGCGTATGGGATGAACAGAAGCCCTTGATTCTGTGGGTCATGCTGAACCCCTCGACTGCCGACGCCAAGACCAACGACCCGACGATAAGGCGCTGCACAGGATTCTCTAAAGAATGGGGCTACGGCGGAATGATGGTCGGAAACCTGTTCGCATGGAGAGAGACCAACCCGAAGAAACTGAACCCAAAGAAAGACCTTGTCGGGCCATATAACAACGAGGCTCTGCAAGAGATGGCCAAAGACGCCAGCATGACGATCGTCGCATGGGGGAACTGCAACGGCAGCGTCGATTTCAGACATTGCGTCGCTGAACGAATCGAGGAAGTGCTGGAACTGCTGCGTCCGGGGCCTCCAATCTGCACCTTGGGGCTGACCGTTAAGGAACAGCCCAAGCACCCGCTCCGCGTGCGCCGCGACACGCCGTGCCAACCGTGGGAACGATGACCCTCCCCGGTTACCACACGCGATTGACACCGTGCCTTGCCTGACGGGATAATCGTTTGCGTAAGGCTGTGACGGGGAGTAGTACGCTGTGAGGCGGGGCTTCAGAGAGCCGGGTTTGGTGAGAACCGGCGCCTGCGCTACGGCTGGAATGGACCCCTGAGCTGCGGCCCGAAATCCGCGTTGGCGGACAGTAGGCGTCGACGGGACCGTCCCGGTACAGACGGACGGCATAGCCCGCCAGCAGGCGGTCGTGCCGATGGAGCCCCTTCTGCGAGAGCAACGGGGGAAATTCAAGGGTGGCACCGCGGTAGCCCCGCCCCTTTTGGGAGCGGGGCTTTTTCGTGTTCGCGCGACGAGGAAACGAGAGAGCAGAGATGGCCTCATACGTTCCGACAATGGAAGAGTTCGTACGTCTGGCCGGCGAGGGGTACAACCTCATCCCCGTCTACCGGGAGGTGGTTGCCGATTTGGAGACGCCGGTGTCTGCGTACCTGAAGATCGCCGGCCACGCCGATGCAGGCACGTCGTTCCTGCTGGAGAGCGTGGAAGGCGGCGAGCATCTGGCCCGTTTCAGTTTCATGGGGATGGAGCCGTACCGGGTGTTGCGCACCGGTCCGGGACAGCCCGACGGCGCGAACGACCCTCTGCTCGCGATCGAGGCTGAGCTTGCTCGTTTCAGGCCCGCGCAGGTGGAGGGGCTGCCTCCCTTCGTAGGCGGGGCGGTCGGCTATCTGTCCTATGAGACCGTCCACTACTTCGAGCCTCGCGCGGCCATCGCGACGGACGACCCCCAGGGGCTCCCGGAGGCAGTCTTCCTGTTCACGGACTCGCTCCTGGTGTTCGACCACGTCAAGCACCGGATACAGGTCGTCGCTACGGCGCACGTCGAGGGTTCGGTGGAAGAGGCGTACGAGCGGGCGGTGCAGCGCGTGGATGAACTCGCCGAGCGCCTCGCGCAACCGCTCCCGCGTCAGTCGCAGTTGACGGAGGGCGGCGTGCCAAAGCAACCGGCGGACGGCGCAGAGGGCGTGTACCGCGAGCGGTTGAACAAGACCCCAGGCGAGTATCACGGGATGGTGGAGCGCGCGAAAGAGTACATCGTTGCCGGCGACATCATCCAGGCGGTTCCATCGCAGCGACTCGAAGCGCCTGTTACGTCGAGTGCGTTCGACCTCTACCGCTTGCTCCGCGCGGTGAACCCTTCGCCGTATATGTACTTCCTGAACCTCGACGGGTTCGCGGTTGTGGGCGCGTCGCCGGAGATGCTCGTGCGCGCCGAGGACGGTCTCGTGGAGACGCACCCCATCGCGGGCACGCGTCCCAGGGGAAAGAACGAGGAGGAAGACCTCGCGCTGGAGCGAGAGCTGCTGACGGATGAGAAGGAGCTGGCCGAGCACGTGATGCTGCTCGACCTCGGGCGCAACGACATCGGCAGAGTGAGCAAGCCGGGCACGGTGAAAGTGACGGAGATGCTCGAAGTCGAGCGCTACTCCCACGTCATGCACCTCGTCTCGCATGTGACTGGTCAGTTGCGTGAGGATAAGTCAGTGTTCGACGCGCTCAGATCCTGTTTTCCGGCGGGCACCGTGTCAGGGGCGCCGAAGATACGCGCGATGCAGATAATCTCGGAGCTGGAGGGCCAGCGGCGCGGAGTCTACGCGGGCGCGGTGGGGTACTTCAGCTATTCCGGCAACATGGATACGGCGATCGCCATCCGCACGATGGTCGTGAAAGACGGCACGGCTTACCTGCAGGCGGGCGGCGGAGTGGTCTACGACTCGAATCCGGAGTCGGAGCGCCTGGAGTCGCTCCAGAAGATGAACGCACTGCTGCGGGCCATCGCCCTTGCAGAAGCGCGCGAGTAGCGGATATGCAGAAGGACGGAGTGCATGAGATGCTCTTGCTGATAGACAACTACGATAGCTTCACCTACAACCTGTATCAGTTCCTCAGCGAGCTGGGCGCGGAGGTGGAGGTCGTGCGGAACGACGCCGTAACGCTCGATGACGTCGAACGTATGTCGCCGGAGCGCATCGTGATCTCCCCGGGGCCTTGTACGCCGAGCGAGGCGGGCATCTCCACCAGCGTCGTGCAACGCTTTGGCGGCCAGATTCCGCTCCTTGGCGTCTGCCTGGGTCACCAGTGCATCGGCGCGGCCTATGGCGCGAAAGTATCCGGCGCGGGGGAGATCGTCCATGGCAAGATGAGCTCCATACGCCACGACGGCAAGGGGGTGTTCGCGGGGCTTCCCAGCCCGCTCGAAGGCATCAGGTATCACTCGCTCGCCATCGAGCCTGATTCCACGCCTGACGTGCTGGAAATAACCGCATGGAGTGACAGCGGGGTGATAATGGGAGTGCGACATAAGGAACTGCCGGTTGAAGGCATCCAGTTCCACCCCGAATCCATCATGACGAAGAACGGCAAGCAACTCTTGCGGAACTTTCTGGAGAGCGTCGGATGAGCACCGTGGATTTCAGCAGCAAGCCGCTGTGGTCGGAGTGGGTTCATGACGAACCGACACCTGCTGCGTTCGAGACGGTGCAGGCGCATTTGAAGCATCGCGGGTACCGCGTGCATGAATCGGAGAACGAGGACGGGAGGTACCGGATACTGGCAAGCCGGGAGTCCCTTCTGGGCGCACGCAAGCGCAGAACGGGCAAGCTCATGCTGGCGGGGGGCGTCGTTCTCACGATCGTGCTGCTGGTTATGCTGTCGGAGGACATCGGCGCGGAGCGCTCCATCGTTTCGCTCCCGCTCCTCATAGCGGTGCTTCTGGGCGGGATGGGGCTGAACCGCCTGCGCGACCCCGCCCTGCGCATCCGCAACTTGTTGGAGGTTCACATCAGCCCGATGGCGGACGGCAGGTCGCACGTTCTGACGAAGGGCGCAAGCGGCCCCGTTCCTGACTCGAACGAGCCCTCTCCGCCCTCCGCCGAACAGGAGGCCGCTGCGGAGAAGGCGTTGTTGGATGATATGCACGTGGGCGAAAGCGACCGATAGCCGATGGAGACGCAATCGTGATTCAGGAAGCGATACGTAAACTGGCCGACGCGCAGACGCTGACCGAAGAGGAAGCGGCGGCGGCGACAGAGGACATCATGATCGGCGAGGCCACCCCCACGCAGATAGGGGCGTTCCTCATGGCGCTGCGCCTGCATGGCGAAACGGTGGACGAGATCACCGGCATGGCCAAGGTGATGCGCCAGAAGGCGCTGCGCGTTCCCACGGACGGCCAACTCGTGGACGTGGTCGGCACGGGCGGCGACGGCTTGCGGACGTTCAACGTCTCGACGGCCTCCGCGCTGGTGGTGGCGGCTGCCGGGGTGAAGGTTGCCAAGCATGGGAATCGCGCTGCCTCCGGGAGCGTGGGCGCCGCCGACATCCTCAATGCGAACGGCGTGAAGCTCGAACTGAGCCCGGAGGCGGTGAACCGATGCATTGAAGAGGTGGGGATAGGGTTCATGTTCGCTCAGGCCTTCCACCCCGCGATGCGGTTCGCGGGCCCATCGAGGCGGGAGTTGGGCGTGCGCACCGTCTTCAACTTCCTCGGCCCGTTGACGAACCCCGCCGGAGCGCTCTACCAGTTGCTGGGCGTGGCGCAACCGAAGGACGCGGCCTACGACGTGTGCGAGCGCATGGCGCACGTGCTCGCATCTCTTGGCACGGAGCGCTCGTGGGTGGTGCGAGGAGATGACGGACTTGACGAGTTGACCACGACCGCGCCGTCGCAGGTCTGGGAGGTTACCAGCGGCGGCGTGAGGCACTTCACACTTACGCCTGAGGATGCAGGCATAGGCCGCGCGACCCTGGCCGACCTTCAGATCGATGGAATGGCGGAGGCGCAGACGAAGTTCGAGCGTGCGCTCTCCCCGGGTGATTCGCCGGAGAAGGACATCGTGCTGCTGAACTCGGCGGCGGCGCTCGTTGTGAGCGGCAAAGCGCCGGATATCAGCGCGGGCGTCGGTATGGCGCGGGATGTTATCGCCAGCGGCTCGCCGCTGGCGATATTGGGCCGGTTGGCAGCGCTCAGCCAAACACTGACGTGATGTAAGAGTATGACAGGCACGATTCTCGACAAGATACTGGAAGCGAAGCGCGTAGAACTGGCGCGCCACAAGCGGGAGACCCCTCTGGCCGAACTCGAATCGCGCGTGAGAGAAGCACCGTTCCCCCTCAACCTCTCAGGTGCGCTCTGGGGCGACCGCGTTCGGCTCATCGCGGAGGTCAAGAAGGCATCGCCCTCCAAGGGGTTGCTCGCAGCGGACTACGATCCGGCGGCGCGGGCCTCAACGTACGCAGCGAACGGCGCTGCAGCGATATCCGTGCTGACGGAGGCGGATCACTTCCAGGGGAGCCTGGAGCATCTTGCGGCGGTGAAGGCAGTCGTCGGACCGGAAGGGGTTCCCGTGCTGCGCAAGGACTTCCTGTTCGACTCTTACCAGCTGTTGGAGGCGCGTGCCAACGGCGCAGACGCCGCGCTCCTCATCGTCGCTGCGCTCTCTCCGGATCAGCTGCGGGAACTGCTGGACGCGGCGCAACGCATCTGGTTGCAGTGTCTGGTGGAGGTTCACGATGAGCAGGAGCTGGAAACGGCCTTGAGCGCAGGCGCGGAGATCATCGGCATCAACCATCGGGACCTGCGGACGTTCGACGTGGACATAACGTTGTCGTCGCGATTGAGGCCATTGATTCCGCAAGGGCGCATAATCGTCGCAGAGAGCGGAATCAACTCCACCGAGGACGTTGCCGCGCTGAAGCGAGCCGGCGTGCATGGGATACTGGTGGGAGAGGCGTTGATGACCGCAGGAGATACCGGCGCCAAGGTGCGGGAACTATTGGGGGTGTAGGCGTGACTCATGTGAAGATATGCGGCTTCCAGGCAGCGGAGCCGGTACGAGCGGCAGTCGAGGCCGGCGCGGACGCTGTGGGCCTGGTGTTCGTTCCGTCTGCGGGCAGGTGCATTACCATAGAGCAGGCCGAGGGCATCCTCAGCGAGGTGCGAACCTCCACGATGAAGATGCCGAAGTTCGTGGGCCTCTTCGCCGACCAGCCCGTTGAGGAGGTCAACCTAATCGTAAGGACACTGGGGCTGGATGCCGTTCAACTGTGCGGCGAGGAGAGCATGGCCTTCTGCCGCCAGATGAGCACGCCTATCTACAAGGTGATAGGGATAGATGCGCAGGTGCCTGTTGCTGCTCAGATGCCGCGCATCATGGTGACGCAGCAGCGGCACGCGCTGGCGGGCCATCGTATCGTTATCGACGCCAAGACACCGGGCGTCTACGGAGGCACCGGCCAGCGCCTCGACTGGGAGCTGGCGAGGGACCTGGCGCGGGCGTTCGAATTGTGCCTCGCGGGCGGGCTGTCGCCCGAGAACGTGCAGGAAGCTATCGAGCAGGTTCACCCCTGGGGAGTCGATGCTTCGAGCGGGGTGGAGACCGACGGCGTGAAGGACGCGGCCAAGGTGGCTGCATTCGTGGATGCGGTTAGAGCGAGCGAGCCGAGGCGCCGGGGAAGACTCGCGCGCATGATTGGGATGCGCTGAAATGACCACTCTTCCGGACAACCACGGCCGCTTTGGGGAATTCGGTGGGCAGTACGTGCCCGAGACGCTGATGGCCGCCCTGCAGGAACTCACCGAGGCGTATGAGGCGGCAAGGCAGGACGCGGAGTTCCAGGAAGAGCTGGGAAGGTTGCTGAGCACCTATGTAGGTCGTCCGACCCCACTGCACTACGCGAGCAGGCTCACGGAGTACGCAGGCGGGGCTGCGATCTATCTGAAGCGTGAAGATCTGGCGCATACGGGCGCGCACAAGATAAACAACGCGCTGGGCCAGGGGCTGCTCGCCAAGCGCATGGGCAAACGGCGGATCGTCGCTGAGACAGGCGCGGGCCAGCACGGGGTGGCCACTGCCACCGTCTGCGCGTTGCTTGGCATCGAGTGCATCGTCTACATGGGCGAAGAGGACATGCGCCGCCAGGCTCCCAACGTCTACCGTATGGGGATGCTCGGCGCGGAAGTGCGCCCCGTAACCGCAGGCAGCCGCACGTTGAAAGAGGCCGTGAGCGAAACGATCAGGGATTGGGTAACCAACGTCGCTGACACGCATTACATCATAGGCAGCGTCGTCGGGCCCCACCCGTACCCGATGATGGTGCGCGATATGCAGACCGTCATCGGGCGCGAGTCACGGGAGCAGATTCTGGCGGAGACCGGACGCCTGCCGGACGCGGTCGTGGCTTGCGTGGGCGGCGGCTCCAACGCCATAGGACAGTTCCATGCATTCATTCCGGACGAGGGAGTGCGGCTCATCGGCGTCGAGGCGGGCGGCGAGGGGGTCGAGTCCGGCAAGCACGCGGCGTCGATTGGCGGTGGCCGCGTGGGGGTCCTGCACGGATCGATGTCCTACATCATCCAGGACGACGATGGGCAGATACATGAGACGCACAGCATCTCCGCGGGACTCGACTATCCGGGCGTTGGCCCGGAGCACGCCTGGCTGCGCGATAGCGGGCGGGCGGAGTACGTGAGCGTTACGGACGCGGAGGCGGTTGCCGCATTCCATCTCACCTCCGAGCGAGAGGGCATCATCCCGGCGCTCGAATCGTCGCATGCCGTGTCGTACGTGGTGAACTCGCTGGCTCCCGCACTGGGAGCGGGTCAGACGGTCGTTGTGTGCCTCAGCGGTCGCGGAGACAAGGACATGGGCACGATCATGGATCTCGATGCCGAGGGCGAGCGGCGTTGACAGTCGACGGTAGGGGCGGGGAAGATAGACTGGCTATGGCCATGCTCAACGGAAGGTATGTTGTGAGAACCCGACGGGCCGTGCAACGTTCTACCCGAGGGTCTTATGGCTCCTGAAGGCTACGTGGTCAACTGGACAGCGGTCGTGCTTGCATTGGCCGTGGGGATCGGGGCCATGGGCCTGATGCTCGCGGCGTCCGCCGTGCTGTCACCGCGCCGTCCTTCGGAGACGAAGGCCATCGCGTACGAGTCGGGCATTCTGCCGACACCGCTGAGCTGGACGCAGTTCAACATCCGCTACTACATCTTCGCGATCCTGTTCCTCATCTTCGATGTCGAGGCGGTGTTCCTTTTCCCCTGGGCGTTGGTGTTCAGAGACGAGGGGACGCCGAGCTACGTGTTCTATGCGATGGTGCTGTTCATCGCCGTGCTGCTGCTTGGGGTCGTTTACGCCTGGCGCAAGGGGGTGCTGCGGTGGAGGTAAGACAAGGGCAGGAGTTGCCGCTCTTCCGTCCCGCTGGCTGGGACCGTTCCGCCGGGGGGCGCTTCTTTGATTCGCCGGAGGGCGGGGCAATCTCCACGGACAAAGGGAATCACCCTGCGGCGAGCCTGATAAAGAGCGCTGCGCCGGGCGTGATCACCGCGAGACTCGACGAGCTGGCCGCTATGGGCAGGAGCAACTCGCTCTGGACACTGACGTTCGGACTGGCGTGCTGTGCTATCGAGATGATCTCAGCGCACATGGCCCACCATGACCTCGACAGGTTCGGCGTCGTCACGTGGCCCTCTCCCCGGCAGTCGGACGTAATGATCGTGGCGGGCACTGTTGTCAAGAAGATGGCGGAACCCATCAAACTGCTGTACGAGCAGATGCCGGACCCGAAATGGGTCATCGCGATGGGGACATGCGCGACGAGCGGCGGCCCCTACTACCGCTCCTACAGCGTCGTGATGGGCGTCGATCACCTGGTGCCTGTCGACGTGTACGTCCCGGGCTGCCCTCCCCGTCCGGAGGCGCTGATGGACGGCATCATCAAACTCCAGGAGAAGATCAAGCGCGACGCCAGGGAAGGAACGCGGAGCGCTCCCGTAACGGTCGAGCCGTCAGGCGCGCCTGCGGAGCCGGAGGCTGAGGATGACGGAACAACCGCCTAGCGAGGAGCAGCAAGCCGCTCCCCAGCGGGCAGCACGTCGCGGCCCCCCTGTGGAAATCGCGGAGGAAGTGCTGGATCGGTACGGCGTGCATACCGCCGGCGCGCTGCGGCTGGCCCTGAAGGGCATGGTGCTCGACATGGGCGGACGCGACGACATGCCCTGGGCTCGCGTTGCGCGCGAGAACATCGTGACAGCCGTGGATCTGTGCAGAAAGAGATCCGAATTAGACGTGGATATGCTTCACTGCCTGCTCGCCGTCGACTACGAGGAGCGCATCGAGTTGCAGTACGTGCTCTTCTCCATCGCCAACAACCGGAAGGTGCTCTTGAAGGTAGACCTTCCCGCGGACGATGCCCGGGTGAACTCGCTCACGGGTCAGTGGGAGGCGGCAGGCTGGTACGAACGGGAAGCCCATGATCTGTTCGGAGTGGAGTTCACGGGGAACCCTGACCTCTCCCCACTGCTGCTCTACGAAGGATTCGAGGGCTACCCCGGGCTCAAGAGCTTTCCGCTGCACGACTACGAGGAGTGGTAGCCCACCAGTGACGACCGAGCAGACATTCGAAACCATAGACATGATGCTCAATATGGGTCCGCAGCACCCTGCGACTCACGGCGTCTTCCGCATGGTGCTGACGATAGACGGCGAGCGCGTCGTTGACGTTACACCGCATATCGGTTACCTCCACCGAGGTTCCGAGAAGCTTGCCGAGCACGAAACGTACGGCCAGGTCATCACACTGTTCGACCGGCTCGACTATGTTGCGAACCTGAACAACGAACTGATCTTCTGCCGTGCGGTTGAACGGATCATGGCTCTGGAAGTGCCGGAACGCGCGCAGTATCTGCGCACCATCCTGGCGGAGCTGAACCGCCTCGCGAGTCATCTGCTCTTCATCGGCACATACGCGATAGACTTGGGCGCGATGACTCCCATCATGTACGGATTCAGGGAACGCGAGCGCATCCAGAACCTGTTCGAGTCAGTAACGGGTGCCCGGATGATGCACAACTTCATCCGTATCGGCGGCGTCAAGGAAGACGTCTCTCCTGATTTCGTCCCGCGCGTACAGGCAGTGCTCCGGGAGGTCAGACGCGGTGTGGAAGAGGTGGACCGCCTGTTGACGTTCAACGAAGTCTTCCTCGCGAGGACTCGCGGTGTGGGCGTCATAGACCGAGAGATGGCTCTCTCCTGCGGACTGACCGGCCCAAGCCTGCGCGCCAGCGGCGTTCCTTACGACGTCCGCAAGGACGACCCGTACGAGGTGTATCCCTACCTCGCGTACAGAGTACCTGTGGGCGAGAACGGGGATTGCTGGGATCGCTACTACATGCGCGTCATGGAGTGCTACGAGTCGATAGACATGATTCAGCAGTGCCTGGTTCTCATGCCGGAAGGGCCAACGATGGCCCAGATGCGGCGCATCGTCAGGCCGCCCAAGGGCGAGGTGTACGTGCATGGCGAGAACCCGCGCGGAGACATCGCAGTCTTCCTCGTGAGCGACGGCTCGGACAAGCCTTACAGAGTGAAGGTTCGACCTCCCTCCTTCTGCAACCTCGTTGCGCTGCGGCCGATGATGAAAGACGCCTACATCGCCGACGCGGTCGCGATCCTGGGCTCGTTGGACATCGTGCTGGGCGAGGTGGACAGGTGAAGTCGAAACCGGCTCAGCTGTTGATCGTTCTCGTTGCGGCAGGCGTTGTTGGCGGACTGATCGCGCTTTTCGGGCTGTCGCTGGCTCTTCTGGGAGAGCCGGATCAGTTAACGTTGCTGACGGTGGGGAAGCTGCTGCTCTCGCTGTTGCTGCTGCTGACGCTCGTGACCACGCTTGGCGTCTCGCTCGTCTGGCTGGAGCGTAAGCAGCTGGGGCGTATGCAGGGCAGGGTGGGGCCGACTCGCGTGGGGCCTTTCGGGCTGCTGCAGGTCGTCGCGGACGGCATCAAACTGCTAATGAAGGAAGACCTCACGCCGGGGTCGTCCTCGAAGGCGCTCTTCTACATTGCCCCGCTGCTGGTGTTCGTGCCGAGCTTCGTCATATGGCTCACGATCCCGCTGGGGAGCGACCTGGTGGTGCGCAGCCTCGACATGGGGCTGTTCTTCTTCATCGCGGTATCGGTGCTGAGCATCGTGGGGCTGATAATGGCGGGATGGAGCTCCAACAGCAAGTACGCAATCCTGGGCGGGTTCCGCTCGGCGGCGCAACTGGTGAGCTACGAGATACCGCTCATCCTCGCCTTGCTTGGCGTGGCGATGCTCGCTGACTCGCTGAACATCGTGGATATCGTGGAAGCGCAGGAGAGCATCCCGTACATCGCCATCCAGCCGCTGGCCTTCCTCGTGTTCTTCGTCGCGGGCCTTGCTGAGGTTGGCAGGACGCCGTTCGATATCTACTTCGCGGAATCGGAAGTGGTCGGCGGCCCGTTCGTGGAGTACAGCGGAGCGCACTGGGCGATATTCTTCCTGGCTGAGTACGTGAACACCTTTGTTATCGGCGCGCTCGGCGCGCTGCTCTTCCTTGGCGGGTGGAGCTGGCCGTTCGGCGAGTTGCCCCAGGCGGCGGCGGTGGCGCTCTTCATGGGGAAGACCTACTTTCTCGTGATGGTGATCTTCTGGGTGCGTGCGACGTTCCCGCGCCTGCGCATCGATCAATTGATGAGCGTCGGCTGGAAGCTGCTCATCCCGCTTGCGTTCGCCAGCATCATCGCGACGGCTGTCCAGCTCTTCTACGGCTGGCCTACATGGACGCTGACGCTCATGTCGCTGGGCGTCTTGGTGGTGCCGGTGATGTTTCAGCAGCTGCAACAGCGAGAGGATGCCGTGATGACTGCTAACCGGTACAAGAGCCGCGCGGTAGCGGTAACGCCCAGGCCTGTGCCTCGTGTGGGGCCGGGGAGGCCACGAACATGATAGCCACGGTACGAGGCATGTTGACGACGGTGTGGTGGTTGTTCCGCAAGCCGGTTACCGCCCATTATCCAGAGCAGCATCTGCCCATTCAGGATCGCTATATGGGATTCCCGGCGCTCCTTACGGACGACTCTGCCGGAGAACCCTTCTGCACCGGCTGCATGGTGTGCGTGCGGGAGTGTCCCACACAGTGCATGTCAGCGCAGATGCACGACAACCCGAAGTTTGCCGAGGGGCAGAGCCACAGACGGAAGATCATCCAGGAGTTCGAGATCAACCTTAACCGCTGCATCCTCTGCGGCATCTGCGTCGACGTCTGCGCGTTCGATGCTATCGAGATGTCCTACGAGCATGAGTTGGGCAGTTACGCGCGCGCCGGTTCACGAGCGGACCTGCCGACGCTGTTGTCTCAAGGCCGACAGTACATGCAGATGAGCGGTTGGACGCCGTCCAACCCGGAGAAGAACGTCGCGGGCGCCGCGCTTGCAAAGAAGGCGACTGCACCCGCTGCCGCTGCGCAGGCCGCCGATGAACCAGCACAACCAGAGGGCGCCCAGTAGTTATGGGGTCCGTCGTTTTCTATGCGGTTGCGGTGGTTACGCTGCTGGGGGCTTTCGGCGTCGTCATGTCGCGGAACATCGTTCACGCGGCGCTGTTCCTGCTCACCGCGCTCGCAGGCGTGGCCGGTCTCTTCGTCCTGCTCTACGCTGAGTTCCTTGCGCTGGTTCAGGTGCTCATCTATGGCGGCGCGATAACCATCGTGATCCTCTTCGCGGTCATGCTTACGAGAAGCGGGGAGTACCAGGGTGAGACGGAGACGCGGAGGTGGCCCTTCGCCGCGCTTGCCGCCATCGGGCTGTTCGCCCTGATGGCCACTGCGTTCACGCTGGACGTTGACTTGTACAACTCAGGCGTAAGGGAAGGCGTCCCCTTGGAGACGCTGGCGAAAGACCTGTTCGAGTTGTGGGCTATCCCCTTCGAGGTTGCGTCGTTGGTGCTCCTCGTTGCGCTCGTGGGCGCGGTGGTGATCGGGCGCGCGGAGCGTAGCGAGGACGAGTCCTATCCGGAAGTTGAAGAACCGCGCGGCAGGGAGGCTGATACCCGGAGGACAAGACGCGGGAGCAGGGCACGGCGCAGGAGGGGCGCGTGACGCTCTATCACTTCGAACTGTTGAGCGCCGGGCTCTTCTGCATAGGGCTGTACGGCGTGCTGGCCAGGCGCAGCGCGGTGCTGACGCTAATGGCCATCGAGCTGATGCTGAACGCGGTGAACGTCATGGTGGTTGCGTTCGCGGCATTCCGCGATATCCCCGCCTCCACGGGGCAGGTGATAGCCATCTTCGTGATAACGATCGCCGCGGCTGAGGTGGGACTTGCGCTCGCAATCGTCATGCGACTCTTCAGAGGCAGGGGATCCGTGAACCTTGACGAATCGAACCTGATGAAGGGATAGGCGTTGCAGCAAGCCTGGCTCATTCCCGCTTTTGGATTCGGGGCGTTCGCGCTCCTGGCTCTGTTCAGACATCGCCTGCCGGGGCAGGGGAAGTACCTGTCGGTGCTGGCCATCGTTGCCGGGTTCATCCTCGTGTGGCCGGTGCTGTTCGACATGCTCGGCAAGGGCATAGGAGAGTATCACTACCCGCGTGAGTGGTTCACCGCGGGCCCGTTCGAGATGGGATGGGGCATCATCGTCGACCCGCTCACGATAGTGATGTTGGCGCTCGTCACGTTCGTATCCGTCATCGTTCAGGTCTACTCGCTCGGCTACATGCAGCAGCACGTGGGCCATGCCACGACAGACGACCCTCGGATAGGGTGGTATTACGCGGTGCATTCGCTGTTCAGCGCCAGCATGCTGCTGCTGGTGCTGGGGGACAACCTGCTGGTGCTCTACGTAGCGTGGGAGCTGGTGGGGCTCTGCTCCTATCTGCTGATCGGCTTCTGGTTCGAGCGCCGTTCAGCGGCTGAGGCAGCGAAGAAGGCCTTCATCACCACCCGCATGGGGGACGTTGGTCTGCTCATCGGCATCATCCTGCTGGTCGTCGAGTTCGGGACGTTCGACATCACCACCATCATGGGCAGCCTTGGGGACCCGGAGGTCAACCAGGCGGTGCTCACGTCCAGCGCGTTCCTGATCTTCTTCGGCGCGATGGGGAAGTCGGCGCAGTTTCCACTGCACGTCTGGCTACCGGACGCGATGGAAGGCCCGACGCCGGTGAGCGCGCTCATCCACGCCGCGACGATGGTTACCGCGGGCGTCTTCCTGGTAGCACGGCTTTTCCCGCTGTTCGACGCGGTGAACAGCGCACAGATGGCGATAGCCATCGTGGGCATCGTCACCGCGCTGATGGGCGCGACGATGGCTCTGGTGATGACCGACCTGAAGCGCATACTCGCCTATTCCACGATGAGCCATCTGGGGTTCATGATGCTGGCGCTTGGCGCGGGCGGCTATACCGCCGCTATCTTTCACCTGCTCATGCACGGAGTCGCCAAAGCGATGCTGTTCCTGGGGGCAGGTTCCATCATGCATTCGATGCATGACGAGACGGACATCAGGAAGATGGGCGGGCTGAGAAAGCGTATGCCCATCACCTCTGCCGCGTTCGTCATCGGCGCACTTGCGCTGGCCGGCGCTCCGCCGCTCAACGCCTTCTGGAGCAAGGACGAGATCCTGCTTTCCGTCGTGAACGATCTGAACCCGGTCTTCCTGGTGCTTTTCCTCATCGCGATCGTGCTCAGCGCTCTCTACATGGGGCGCACGGTCATGCTGGTGTTCTTCGGGCCGCTCAAGCCTGAGAACGAACACCTTACGGAATCTCCCCCCATCATGTCGCGGCCGCTGGCGCTGCTGGCCGTCCTGGCGGTCATAACCGGCTTCATCGCGCTGCCCATCGCCGGCTACGACGGCATAGGCTCGTTCGTGTTCGATCTCGCCCACGACCCGCACGGATTCGAGATCTCGCCGCTCTGGCTGGGGGTCAGCGTCCTGCTGGTGCTGGCAGGACTGGGCATAGCCTACGTGCTCTATCGCGGGACGTCCGAGCGCGTGGACGCGCTGAGGCAGCGTGCGGGGATGCTCCACCGTCTGCTGGTGGAGCGCTACTACATGGATCACGCGTACCAGTGGATCGTTGACAGCGTGGTGCTGCGGGTCAGCCGCATCCTTGCGCTGTTCGACCGCCTGGTGGTGAACGACGTTGGGGTCAATGGCCCGGGCATGGGGGTGATGGAAGCAGGCCGCCGTCTGCGCCATCACGTGACCGGCCTGTTCGCGGATTACGGCCTGGGGATGATCGCGGGGGTTGCCGCGCTCGCGCTGCTCCTGTGGGTGGGGGCGTGACGGAGATGAGTGTCGTCGACCGCAACGTCCTCGAGTGGCTCATCTATCTTCCGATGCTGACAGCGGCGGTTCTCATCGTCGTGCCAGCCTCGCAGAGGACAACCGCGCGGGCGATAGGTGTTGGGACCGGCGCGCTGCTGATGGTTGCGTCGGCCTACGTGTTCATCGCTTTCGACTATTCGCAGGGGGCGGAAACGTTCCAGCTGGTCAGCGTCATGCCCTGGATCGAGCAGGTGGGCATAGACTTCCGACTAGGCGTGGACGGCATCGGGGCACTCATGGTGCTGCTCACCGGCATCGTGACGGTTACCGGCGCGGTGATCGCGGCGAACGTCGACAGGGACGCGAAGAACTACTACATCCTCCTGTTTGTGTTGATCGCGGGCGTCTACGGGACATTCACCTCGCTCGACCTGTTCTTCTTCTTCTTCTTCTACGAACTGGCCATCGTGCCGATGTACCTGCTGATCGCGGTGTGGGGGTCGAGCTCGACGTTCAAGGACTTCTCTCGCACGAAGGAGTACGGCGCGCTCAAGCTCGTCCTCATGATCGTGGCCGCGAGCGTGCTCGTCTGGATCGCCATCATTGTAATCTACATCTGGGCTGACCTGGGTACGTTCAACATTCTGGCTATACAGGAGGCCGTTCAGAACGGAGCGCTCTCGTCCGATTTCCAGAAGGTCGTGTTCCCGCTGGTGATGATCGGGTTCGGGTTGCTGGCCGGACTGTGGCCGTTCCATACCTGGTCTCCGGACGGCCACGTCGCCGCGCCGACCTCGGTAAGCATGCTGCACGCCGGGGTGCTGATGAAACTGGGCGCGTTCGGCATCATCCGCGTTGGCATGACGCTTCTGCCGGAGGGGATGGAGGCGTGGGCGCTCGTGCTCTTCATCCTGGGCACCGTGAACGTCATCTACGGGGCGATAGCGGCGATGTCGCAGACGGATCTGAAGTACGTGGTCGGCTACTCCAGCGTCAGCCATATGGGCTACGTCATCATGGGAATCGCGGCGCTGAACAGCACCGGACTCACCGGTGCGACGCTTCAGATGTTCTCGCACGGCATCATGACGGCGCTCTTCTTCGCTATCGTCGGGGCCATCTATGAACGCTCGCACACGCGCGACACGCTCGTGCTGAACGGCCTCGCGTCGAAGATGAGCTGGACGACGGCGTTCTTCGTCATCGCCGGGCTGACCTCGCTTGGGCTTCCGGGGTTGAGCGGGTTCATCGCGGAGCTGCTCGTCTTCATAGGAGCGTTCCGCTCGGAGCCGGTGCTTGGAGCGCTTGGCGTGCTTGGCGCGGCTATCACGGCGGTCTACATACTCCGGCTCGTCGCGCGAGTGTTCTTCGGGGAGCGTGACAAACAGTGGGACGCGTTGCCGGATCTTACGCGCCGTGAGATAGCGGCAGCGGGCGCGCTCGTGATTCCAATCATCCTCGTAGGCGTCTGGCCAGCCCCGTTCCTGGATGTCATCAGGCCCGGCGTGGATGCTGTGTTCGGAGGTCTCCTGTAACGATGCAGGTCGACTTTTCACTTCTCATTCCGGAGCTGCTGCTCGCTGGGCTTGGCGTGCTGGTGCTGACGGCGGATTTTGCGCTCCCCTGGGGCTCGCGCCGCGTGAAGAACGGTTCGCTGGCGGCGCTCACTGCGCTGGGCCTGGCAGCCGTGTTCGTCATCGCGATTGCAAACCAGCCCGAGGAGTCCGAGATCCTCTACGACCACCTGCTCTACGTGGACAAGTACTCTCTGCTCTTCAAAACGCTTGCGGTGGGCATCGGCGCTTCGGTGGTGTTGATCTCGGCGGGCTACGTCTACCAGCGCATACACCACCCGGGCGAGTTCTATTCGCTGGTCGTGTTCGCGGTGCTTGGCGCGGCGCTCATGGCAAGCGCGGTGGAACTGCTGACCGCCTACATCGCCGTCGAACTGCTGACGTTCTGCCTCTACGTGCTCGTTGGTCTGAGCAGGGGCGACCGCCGGTCAGGCGAGGCTACGGTCAAATACATCCTGCTTGGCGCCATATCGTCGGCGGTGATGCTGTTCGGCATCGCGTTGCTCTTCGGTGCAACCGGGCAGACGGTGTTCAGGCGCTCGGACTTCTTGATTGAGGCGCTCTACGGGCCGACGGTGATCCTGGGATTCGGCATGTTCGTGGCGGGGCTTGGGTTCAAGCTTTCCATGGCCCCGTTTCACCTCTGGGCTCCGGATGTCTACGAAGGCGCGCCCACGCCGGTTACCGCGCTCGTTGCGGTGCTGTCGAAGGCGGCGGCTATCGCACTGACGCTGCGCTTCCTTGCGGAAGCGGGGCCGGAGATCGTCGGTGAGTGGCAATTGCCGCTGGCGGTTCTCGCGGCGCTCACGATGACCGTGGGAACACTGACGGCGCTGGCGCAGGAGAACATCAAGCGCCTGCTCGCCTACAGCAGCATCGCGCAGATTGGGTTCGTCCTCGTGGGTATCGCCGCGTTCACGGAGATGGGGGTCAACGCCGTTCTCTTACACGTCGTTGGATATGCCTTCACCAACCTTGCCGCCTTCGCTGTGGTGATTATCGTCGAGACGAAGACCGGCAAGGAGAACATCTCGGATTACGCGGGCCTCGCGTCGCGGTCGCCGTTCCTGGCGATGGTGATGGCGTCTGCCATGTTCTCGCTCGCGGGGCTGCCGATATTCGTGGGGTTCGTCACCAAATTCCTGCTCTTTACCTCTGCTGCTGACAGTGGATTGGTCTGGCTGATGGTCGTTGCCGTGGTGAACAGCCTCATCTCGCTCTACTATTACCTGCGCATCGTGCGCGAGATGTACGTGGGGGTATCCCCAGTCCAAGGGCGTCTGCCTTTGTCTTTCGTTGCGTCCGCTCCTGTCTGGGCGCTGTTCGCGGGCATGGTGTTCATCGGCGTCTACCCTGCGCCGATACTGAACATCATAGACGCTGCGACGGGCACGCTGGGCGTGTTCATCCGCTTCTAGGACGCCGTCCCTCGCGCCGGAGGCTGGTAGACTACTTCCCGGGGATACTTCGATATGACTACAGCCTCGTCTGCAACGTCCGATGGAACCGATCGTCCGCTCATCATCGCCGTGTTAGGGGGCGCTGAGCCTTCGGCACGGGCGTTCGCGCTTGCGGAAGAGGTAGGGCGCAGGCTTGCGGCACTCGGCGCGGTGCCTATCTGCGGCGCCGGGCCAGGGGTGATGGAGGCGGTATGCAAGGGCGCAAAGGCCGCAGGCGGGACGACGATAGGCGTGATACCGGGCGACGACCGGGAGGAAGCGAACGCCTACGTGGACTACGCCATCGTTACCGGCATGGGCTATGCGCGTAACGTTATCATCGTGAAGACAGGCCGCGCCGCCATCGCGATAGACGGCTCATACGGCACGCTTTCGGAGATCGCCCATGCGCTCGACCACGGCGTGCCTGTCATTGGCCTCGAGACGTGGCAGGCGTCCGACGACGAGGGCGTGCCCATCGGGGTCGTACGCGCCGAATCGGCTGCCGACGCGGTTGAGAAGGCGATAGCGGCGGCGCGCGACCGGGACGCGCGGGAGCAGGCTGCGTCGCGCTAGTCCGCCTCATTTCGCGCTGCACATCACCCCGCTGCGGTCGCGCTACGGCATAGCAGGAGGAAGCAAGCATGGCTCGCATCGAAAAGGTACACGCGAGCGAGATACTCGACTCGCGGGGGCTGCCAACAGTGGCGGCGAGGGTGACGCTCGATGACGGCTCCTCCGGGTGGGCGGGAGTGCCCTCCGGCGCGAGCACGGGCAGCCACGAGGCGCTGGAACTGCGCGATGGCGACCCGCGCCGGTTCGGCGGCAAGGGGACGCTCACGGCGGTGGCCAACGTGAACGAGAAGATCGCATCACGGATACGGGGCCTCGACGCGGCGGATCAGCAGACCCTCGATCAGGCGATGATCGACCTCGATGGGACGCCGGACAAGTCGAGCCTCGGCGCGAACGCCGTGCTCGCTGTCTCCCTGGCTGTGGCGCATGCGGCGGCGCAGTCGGCGCACCTGCCGCTGTACCGCTACCTTGGCTCCAGCGTGATTCTGCCTACGCCGATGCTGAACCTGCTCAACGGTGGACGCCACGCGATGGACTCCACGGACGTTCAGGAGTTCATGGTGATGCCGATAGGCTTCGACTCCTTCTCCGAAGGGCTTCGGTGTGGAGCCGAGGTCTACCAGGCGTTGAAAGGCATCGTGGCGGCGCGCGGCATGTCGACGAACGTTGGCGACGAGGGCGGCGTTGCGCCGTCGCTCCCCACGAACGAGGCGGCGCTTCAATTGCTGGTGGAGGCTATCGAGAAGGCCGGCTACCGTCCGGGCGAGGACTGCGCGCTCGCGCTCGATGTGGCGGCGACCGAGTTTCACGACAACGGGAAGTACGTACTCACGCGTGAGGGGGCTACGCTTACCAGCAACGAACTCGTGGGCTACTACGAGGATTGGATTGCGCGATACCCCATCGTGAGCATCGAGGACGGCCTGACGGAGGACGATTGGGAGGGCTGGGCGTTGCTGACCGCGCGCCTTGGCAGCCGCGTCCAACTCGTGGGTGACGATCTGTTTACGACGAACCCGGAGCGCATCGCGCGCGGCATAGCGGACGGCGCGAGCAACGCGGTGCTGGTGAAACTCAACCAGATAGGCTCGCTCACCGAAACTCGCGCTGCGATAGATATGTCGCACGCCGCAGGCTGGAACACCGTTATAAGCCATCGCTCCGGCGAGACCGAGGACACCTCCATCGCAGACCTCGCCGTTGCGACAGGCGCAGGTCAGATCAAGACCGGCGCGCCCGCACGCAGCGAGCGTGTCGCAAAGTACAACCGGCTGCTGCGCATAGAGGAAGAGATGGGCGAGTCGGCGGTCTACGCTGGCTCAAAGCCATTCGAACATCTGAAGAGGTGAGGCGATGGGCATAAGAGGCATAGACCACGTTGAGGTTTGGGCGAAGGATCTGCGCGAGTCGGTCGCGTTCTACACCGAGGTGCTTGGCTTTCGCCATCTGCGGACGACCGTCGCGCGGCGTCCTGATGGCGCCTCGCACGAGCAGGCGTGCGTAACGCTCGGAGGCATGATGGTCGAACTCCTAGCCGCTCCGCCGGAGCGCACGGGCGAGTCGGTCGACGCCGGACGCATGGGCGTGAAGGCGTTTGCTCTGACCGTTGATGATATGGCGGCCACCGCCGCCGCACTTAAGGAGCAGGGCGTGCAGTTCGTTCAGGAGCCGAAACCGGGCTCATCGTTCTACGGCTGGCGCGCCGAGATACTCGACCCGAACGGCATCGGCATCGAGCTGCGGGAGTGGATAGACGACGGCATAGGCAACGACGACTGGCAACCGGACAACTCTGCGGTGACACGGACGGCTTGAACCCCGCGCCTTGTTCCAGACAGGAGTCGTCTATACCATTGAATAGCCTCCGCAAGAGGCATACGTAAAAAAGAGAGGCGGACTGATGAGTACGAGAATCGGCATCAACGGCTTTGGGCGCATTGGCAGGCAGGTACTCCGGGCCACATTGGAGCGGCACCCGGATGAACTCGAAGTGGTCGCGGTGAATGACCTCGCCGCACCGGAGGCCAATGCGCATCTGTTCAAGTACGATACCAACTACGGGCGCTACCCGGGCACGGTGAAGGCAGTGGCGGGCGGCATCGAGGTTGACGGCAGGCATATCCAATCGCTCTCGGAGCGCAATCCCGCGGACCTTCCCTGGGGCGATCTGGGTGTGGACATCGTCATCGAATCGACCGGCATCTTCACGCAACGCGAGAAGGCGGCAAGCCACATCGAGGCCGGCGCGAAGAAGGTCATCATCTCGGCTCCTGCCAGCGGAGAGGACAAGACACTCGTGCTGGGCGTGAATGACGACGAGTACGACCCCAGCGCGCATCACGTGCTCTCCAACGCGTCGTGCACCACCAACTGCGTTGCGCAACTTATCAAGGTGCTCAACGACGAGTTCGGCATCCAGCACGGCCTTATGACGACCGTGCATGCCTACACGAATGACCAGCAGATACTCGACCAGGTGCACCCTGACATGCGCCGCGCTCGCGCTGCTGCGCAGAACATCATCCCCACCAGCACCGGCGCCGCGAAGGTCGTTGGCGTGGTGATTCCGTCGCTCAACGGTAAGCTCCATGGCATGGCGCTGCGGGTGCCGGTGCCCACAGGCTCCATCACCGACTTCGTGGCCGACCTGGGGCGCGATGTTACCAAGGAAGAGGTCAACGAGGCCTTCCAGAAGGCAGCGGAAGGCCCGCTCGATGGCATTCTGGAGTACACCGAAGACCCGATCGTGAGCAGCGACATCAAGATGAACTCCGCGAGCTGCATCTTCGATGCCGAATCCACGATGGTGATGGGCGGCAACATGGTCAAGGTGCTCGGCTGGTATGACAACGAGTGGGGCTACTCCTGCCGAACCTCGGACCTGACCGCGATGATCGCTGGGAAAGGCGTCTAGGTTTCCTTACGGCGTGTAAGGAGAATGCCCTTATAGGCAACGTATGCCCCCATCCCTGCACGTCAGCATCGCGATAGCGTCAAGGCGGCTATGGAAGCCACAGCCGCCAGACGCGCTTGGTGCGTCGTGACGGCGCGGGCGTCGCGTATGGACGCGCTGGTGGTCGCCTCGTCGACGGACACTTCCTTGCAGCGTAAGACTTGGCCGGTGGAGGCCGACGTGCCACGCCAGAAGAGGCGCTGCGTGGACAGACGGGTTGCACATCCCTTCGTGTCGGTCTCTTCCGATGCGCCAGATCGCAGTGACTGTGACCGATAACAGCGTACGCGGCGGCTTGTGGCGCGGCAGGTGGTGGCTCGCGCTGCTGCTGCTCGTCGCGGCGGTTGCCCTAGGCCTGCGGCTGCAGGGTCTGGACTGGGACGGGGGTAATTTCTACCACCCGGACGAACGATCGATCTACCTGCGGGCAGATTGCATGTACCAGACGCTGACCGAGAGCCCCAACTGGCTCTCTTGTCAGAACAGAGACTTCCCATTGGATACGCCGGGCATACCTGGCATCGGGACGCTGCTGGACAAGGACGCAAGCTCCCTCAATCCGCACTGGTTCCCGTTGGGCACCATCATCATCTACCTGCTCGTAGGCGTTCGCTTTCTGCTCGAGCCGTTCATGGATCAGGTGCGTCTCGAGGATCTGGCCTCGGTGGGCAGGACGCTTGCGGCGCTGGCGGATACGGCCTCCGTCGTATTCATGTTCTTCCTTGGGCGGCGTCTGTTCGGCCCAGCCGTCGGATTGCTTGCCTCTGTGCTCACTGCGGTGTCGGTCATCAACATCCAGGTAACGCACTTCTACCGCCCGGAGTCGTTCGTCATCTTCCTTGCACTCGTCGCGTTCTGGTGGATGCTGAACGTCCTCGAACACGGCCGACTGCGCGACCACGCCATGCTGGGCCTCGTGATCGGCATAACATTCGCTTTCCGAGGCAGCAGCCTGCCGATTCTCGCGCCTGTAGGTCTGACCTACCTGGTGATCCTCTGGCGTCATATGAACCGGGGAGCTGACGTGCGGGAGAGCATAAGAGCACTTGCTCCGTCCGCGGCGTTGGCGGCTGGGTTGGCGCTGCTCGCGTTCGCTGTGATTCAGCCGTACGCGCTCCTCGATTTCCGCACGTACGTGACAGACCTGGGCAGGGAAACGAACATCGCGCGGGTGGCTGGCCTCGTGCCCTACACCCTCCAGTACGTTGGGACAACGAAGACGGGGCTGTACGAGTTGCAGCAGACGACCCTGTGGGGGTTGGGGGCGCCGCTCGGCATCGTGGCGTGGGGAGGTCTCGCTGCGACGATCGTGTACGCGCTGCGCCGCCCTCGCATGGAGGAGTGGCTCCTGCTCGCGTGGGTGTTGGCGCTCATCGTCGCCGTCGTGCCGTTTTTCGAGGTCAAGTATCTGCGCTACATCATGCCGGTGCTGCCGGTGATGGTGTTGCTGGGAAGCCGTTGGCTGGTAGAGGCGTACCGATTTGGGAGAACGAAGGGGCCCGCTCTCCGAAACCTTGCGGGGGCGCTCATCGCCGTTGTTGTCGTAGCGACGGCCTTCTATGCGCTCGCGTTCACCAGTATCTACAGGACGGATCATCCGGGGGTGCAGGCCTCGAAGTGGATGAACGAGAACGCTGCTATTGGAGACGTGATCCTCACGGACAACCATTGGGATGAGGGGTTTGGGAACCTCTTCCTGTTCAACGTCGACCAGATACCGATCTACGAGGGAGACACGATCATCAAGGTAGTGGATCTTGTGAAGATGCTTGTCGACGCGGATTACATAATGGCGTACAGCAACAGGCCGTGGGGCAGCGTCGCCCGGCTTCCCGAGCGGTTCCCTTACAGCAGCATCTATTACCAGGCGCTGTTCGCTGGAGAGCTTGGCTACGAACTCGTTCAGGGGTTCGCCCGCTATCCCACGTTCGCGGGAGTGTCGTTCGTCCACGACCCATTCACGCGGTCGACGATTCCCCCTCCGGCCAGCGTGCCAGGGCTGAAAGAAGCCCCGCTTGCGCTGAATCTGGGATACGCCGACGAGAACATCGTCAACTACGACCATCCGCTCGTTCTCGTGTGGCGGAACACGGGCCGCCTGAGTGAGGACGTCCTCTTCAGCATCTTGCTGGCCGGCGATCACACCCCCGCAGCGCGCGCGATGTTGAGCGAGGAGGCTGCCGCCCAACAGCAGGCGAGCGGCACATGGACGGACATCTTCGACGAGGGCGGGCCGAACGCGTGGTTCCCCTGGTTGGTCTGGCTCGTGGTCGTGGAGGTGATCTTCCTGGCTGCGCTTCCGCTGTCGGCGCGCCTGATGCGCTGGCTGCCGGATAGAGGCGTGGTGCTCGCGAGACCGCTTGGGCTGTTACTCGTCTCCTGGCTCGTCTGGATGGGCGCGAGCTCCGGCTTCTGGACGTTCTCCCGGCAGAGCGTGGCTATCTCTGTCCTCATCCTTGCTGCTGTCTCCGGCGTGTTGCTCTGCCGCAACCGCTCGCTCATCGGCATGGCGAAGCAGCACTGGCGGTACATCGTCAGCGTTGAGGCGTTGTTCATCGCGGCGTATCTGGCGTTCGTGCTCATACGCGCGGCGAACCCTGATCTCTGGCACGCCTGGCGCGGGGGCGAGAAGCCGATGGACCTCTCCTACCTGACGGCAGTGGTTAAATCGGCAACGTTCCCGCCGTACGACCCCTGGTACGCGGGCGGGTTCATCAACTACTACTACTACGGCTTTGTGATCGTGGCGTCGCTCATCAGGCTCACGGGCATCGTGCCGGAGGTTGCGTACAACCTTGCCGTTCCGCTGCTCTTCGCCCTCACACTCACCGGGGCGTTCAGCGTTGGTTACAACCTGTCCGCCGCGTTGCGTCAGCATGACCGGCTGAGCCTCAGCATGAGATGGAGTCCGGTGGCGGGAGGCATCGCAGCCGCGTTGCTGGTGGTTGTCCTGGCGAACGTGGATGGCGCGGTGCAGCTGCTCCAGGGCGCAGCCAGGAGCTTCAACGGCGAATCGTTCGGTCAGTTCGATTTCTGGCGCAGCAGCCGTCTGATGCCCGGCCAGATAAACATCACCGAGTTTCCATTCTGGACGTTCCTGTTTGCGGACCTTCATGCGCACCTGATTGCGCTTCCGTTCCAGGTGCTTGCCGTGGGGCTGGCTGCGAACCTCGTCATAGGCGCTCGTTCCGTATCGTCGCTCCGGCGTTTCCTGCCGGAGGTGGCGATCCTTGGCATGGTGGTTGGTTCGCTGGCGGCCATCAACACGTGGGACGTGCCGACCTATGCGTTGCTTGCCGTGGTGGCGCTGGCGATCGTAGTGCTGGCGAGGGCTGGGCGGGAGCTTACTCCGATGGCCCTGGCGAAATGGCTGCTGCTGGTCGCCTTCTTCTGGGCTGTGCTGTATGGAGCGTGGCTACCTTACCACCAGCATTACGATGCTCCGGCTACAGGCGTGAAGATTAGCCAGTGGCAGACGGTGTTCTGGCACTACCTTGGCATCCATGCGTTGCTGATCACAGCGGTAGTCTCCTGGCTGGCGGTGGAGATATGGAGGCGCGTGCTGGGTGGCACATCCGTATTGCGACCGAAGGTGCTTCTGCTGATTGCGCTCCTCTTCCTGCTTGCTTTCATCAACGTGCTCGGACTCGACGCGCTGCGTCCATGGACGACGGTTGCCGTGCTCGCGCTGCTTCTGATAGGGGCGCTCTCGGTTGCGCTCTCGTGGGTCGTTCGGAGAACAGAGCCGGAAGCACCGATTCACCTGTTGCTCATCGCCGCGTTGGTGCTCGCGCTCGGGATAGGAATCGGCGTCGACTTCATCACGGTCGAGAACGACATAGACCGCATGAATACGGTGTTCAAGCTCTATCTGAACGCATGGGTACTGCTCGGCATCGTGGGAGGCGTGGGCCTGTGGCATCTGGCGTCGACGGGCGCTATGCGCGTCCGGGGCCTCGGCAGAATCGGCTTGGCGCGCGCGCCCTGGCTGGCGCTGCTGGCGCTGCTGGTACTGGCCAGCGCCATCTACCCGGTGCTCGGCACGCGCGCCCGGATCGCTGACCGGTTCGATACGTCCGCGGGGGTTACGCTGGACGGTCGCGCCTATCAGGACGTTGCCATCTACAGCGATCAAGGCGCCACAGACTCTCCAGCGGACGACGCGGTCTATCCACTTTCCAGCGATGCGGAGGCGCTCGACTACATACGGGCCAACGTCGAAGGCTCTCCCGTGTTCCTGGAAGCGGCCACTCCGCACGCGTACCGGTGGTACCCCAGAGTAGCCGAATATACGGGCTTGCCGGTTGTCGTTGGGTGGCAGTGGCATCAGACCCAGCAGCGCGGAGCAGGCGGCGCGGAACCGGGCGCAGTCTTCGCGCGCATAGACGATGTCGCAACGATGTATCTGACGACCGACGAGGAGCGGTTCCTGGAACTGGCGGACGAGTACGACGTCGAGTACATCTACGTGGGCTCCTCAGAGCGCGTGTACTTCAGCGGCGAGGGGTTAGAGAAGTTCGACCGCATGGTGGGCGAGTCGTTGGAGGTATTCTTCAGCAATGGCGAGACGACGGTCTATCGCCGTCTGCCGGGGCCCGGAGAGGCTGCGTCGGCGCATCTGGTAGACTATGCAGACTTTCCGGGCTTGGGTTGGCTAACTTCCCGGGGAGAGGGACGTGCGGTGATAGACCAAGAGACAGTACAACTCGTAAGGGACATCCTTATCGGCGTCTACCTTGCCGTGGGCATCTTCGTGGTGCTTACGTTGCTGCTGTTCGCCTTCCTGCTGTTCAAAGCCCTGCGACGCCTCCTCAATTCGGCGACGAGAACCATAGACAACATAGGCAAAGCCACGGAGACAGCAACCGATTACCTAACCAAGCCTTTCGGCGATGGCGGCGGGTCCGGCAACGTGGGGAATGCCATCGGCCTGGCGGCAGGGTTCCTCAGCGGCTTCCGTTCGCGCTCCGAACGCCGGTAGGCTCCGGCGCAGGCTGACCGTCCGCCTACAGCAGTTCGCCGATACGATCAGCGGTGGTGAAGGCTGTGAAAGCGGCGAGTTCCTCCGGCCAGTCGGCAGCTTCCTGCCTCGCGCGCTCCACGACTGCGTTATCCGCGAACACCAGAACGGCCCTGGCCAGACCTGCCTCGCGGAAAGACTCGGCAGTTTCGCGGGATCCTTCGGTGGAGGAGGTGGGCCTTATCGCGACGCCCGCCTCCCCTGCCGCCGTCTGCAGCACCACGTCTACCTGAACGCCCAGGTACAGGGCGTGCTCCCGTGAGTTGTACCCTCTGAGCGCTGCGTTCTCCCGCACGACAGCGGACAGGTACGGCGCAATCGTCATTCGGGGATAGGAGCCGAAAACCTTGAGCAGGGAGGCGCTGCGCCTGATCCTGTCCAACACTTCCGTGAGCGCAGGGTCTTCCCTGTGGCCCTCGATATCCATGAGGAAGTAGTACCTGCCGAGTCCAAGGCGGGTTGGCCGCGACTCGATCTTGGTCAGATTGAGGTTGCGTTCCGCGAACTCTTTGAGCACGCCGAACAGCTGGCCAGGCCTGTCCTGTGAGAACGCGATGGCCACGGAGGTGAGGTCGTTGCCGGTGCGCGGGTGGTCGTTCTTTGCGAGCACGACGAACCGCGTGATGTTGTTGTTGTCGTCCTGGATCCCGGACGCGAGAACCTGCGCGCCGTAGAGGTCTGCCGCGCGGCTTGGCGCGATGGCGGCTGCTGGGACGTCCGACGCGATAGCCTGCTCGACTGCGCCTGCGGTGCTGAGAGCGGCAGCAAGCTCGACGTTCGGCAGATACTTCGCCAGGTAGCCTCGGCACTGCCCGAGAGCCTGCGGGTGAGAGTACACGCGCTTGATGCCGGCGAGCACCGTTCCAGGCTTCACCATGAGGTCGTGCACGATGTCCAGCGCCAACTCCTGGCGGATGTGCAGACCGTCCTCATGGAGCAACGCGTCCAGCGTGTCGGTTACCGCGCCCTGGAAGCTGTTCTCGATGGGACAGACTGCTTCCTCCGCTTCGCCTGACAGTACGGACATCGCCGCGGCTGTGATCGAGGGGAACGCGGTGAGTTCTGCGTGGGGGGCGTAATTCAGTGCGGCCTGCTCCGAGAAGGTTCCCGGTGGCCCCAGGAAAGCGATCTTCATCGTGACGAGTCTCCAGTGAGGGTTTGCCACAGAAGCTGCTCCTTCTCAGGAGGCGCAATGGCAACGATCTCATCGTCGGGAGCGAGCTCGAGCTGTGAGGCGGAAGAGCGCAGTTCACCGGTTCGGCTGATCACGGCGGCCACCATGGTGCCTTGAGGAAGCCTGACGCGTGAGAGAGGCAGGCCCACCACGGGGGAGCCTTCCGGCACGCGGATGCTGACGATGCCGTTCGTGGCGCTTCTAAGGGGCAGCACGTGCACGAGCGGCCCGCCCGTCATTTCCTCCTCTACGTGCGACAGTATCAGTTCGGTCGTGCTGATGGTTACGTCGACGCCGAGGGCTCGGAAGAGCGGCACGTGGTCAGGGTCCGTGACGACGGCCATCGTCTTGGGTACGTTGAACGCATATTTGGCCACCTGGCAGGCGGTGAGGTTGGTTGCGTCCTGGCCGGTGGTAGCGATGAGGATGTCGCATCGGGTCGCTCCGGCCTCTTTGAGCACTGTTGGCTCCGTGCCATCACTCGTGATCAGAATCGAACCGAACTCTTCGGCGGCTGTCTCGCTGACGCGGGAGTCGCGCTCGATCAACGTCACTTCATGGCTGGCGGAGAGCAGCTCGCGGGTCAGATAGTACCCGATCTTCCCAGCGCCTACGACGATGACGTACATCCCGTCTGCTACTCCATCGCGCTCAGTACGAGATCGACCAGCAGGAGGCTCGAGTTCACGGTCGTCAGGCCCAGATCCTGATACATCGCGCTGCGGATCGGGTCGTTGATGCGGCACACCACATGGCCGATGGAGAACGTCGTTTGGGCCGACTGCGCGGCGAGGGCGTTGGTGGTGTCCTGGCCGGTGGCCGCGATGAAGGCGCTCATAGATTCGATGCCTCTGCGGCGGAGAACCTCGTGCGACGTGCCGTCGCCGACGTACATCGCGAGCCCGGGGCGTGCGCGGAGACGGCGGAAGTTCTCAGGGTTCATGTCGATGATGGTGACTTCGTCTCCCCGGTCAACCAGCGCATTCGCGACCGTTGCGCCCAGCCTCCCGCAGCCTACGATCATCACTTTCTGCATCAGCGGGTTCCCGCGGGCTGAGCCTCGGATTGCTCGCCTCGGTAGACGACGACGCGGCAGTGGCTGTGCCGCAGCACGTAAGGGGCAATCTCGCCGAGGGAGGGATTACCGTAACGCTCGACGTAGGGCATACCGGTAACGATGACATCGACCTCGCGATCTGCTGCCTCGCGGACGATCGCGGCGCCCATGTCCCGGGCCTGGAGGATATCTCCCTCCACCTTGCATTTGAGAGACTTGCCGAGCTGTTCCATGCGTTGGAGCGTTTGCTCGCCGCGTGTCGTTTCCGAGGAGACTTCCGCGTCCACGGGCAGGCTGAGGTCGATTTCGATGACGTAGAGCACCCAGACACACCCTTTGGATGCGCGAGTAAGGTCGCACGCCAGCGAGACGACATCTGCATCGAGCGGGGAGCCGGTTACCAGGGCAAGGGCATCTCTTACGGTTGACATGAACTACCGGACGCCCAGGCGTTCGAGTGTCTCCTCGGGGCCGGCGACGATCAGTTGATCGCCTTCCCGCAGACGTTCGTCCTTTGATGGCGAGAGTATCGGTTCGCGCCCTCGGCGGATGGCAATGACGGCGGCGCCGTACTTGTCACGAGAGGTGCTCAAGCCGGCCTGCTCCAGCGTCTGACCGACCATGTCAGTTGAGGCGTTTATCTTCATGAACCCGAACTCGCGGGTGAGTTCCATGTACTCCAGCACCTCGCGCTGAAAGAGGCTATGCGCCGCGCGCAGGCCGGTCTCCTGTTCAGGATAGACCACGCGATCCGCGCCCACCGCTTCCAGCGTCTTGCCGTGAATCTCCGTGGCGGCGCGCGCCACCACCTGCGGAATCTGGAAGTTGTGCTTGAGCAACACCGTGGTCAGGATGCTGGACTGGATGTCCGTGCCGATGGCGACCGTGGCAGTGTCGAAGTTCCGAATGCCGATCTCTTCGAGGAAAGCCATGGAGGTTGAATCGCCTGCGACGGAGTAGGTTACCTGGCCCATCATCTGCTGGGTGAGGGCCTCGTCGCGGTCGACCGCCAACACGTCGTGACCGATGCGGTACAGCTCGTGGGCGAGGCTTATCCCGAACCTGCCCATGCCGATAACCGCTACCTGGTGAGCCATAGCACTCCTCTGTCAACCGATTCTAACGCGTTCCTCGGCGTATCGGTACACAGCGCGCCGTTCACTTAACGCCAGTCCGAGGGCGATGGTTAGCGGCCCCAGCCGTCCGACGTACATGGCAAGCGCCACCACGAGCTTGCCAGGCGTGGACAGGTCAGGCGTGATGCCGTGAGATAAGCCAACAGTCCCGAACGCGGAAACGGCCTCGAACATGAGGCTGGCGAAGCTGAAAGAGCCGGATTCGAGGCTCGCGCTCTCCGTGAAGGTCAGGAGCATGACGAACAGAATCACGCCTGTAGCGGCGAGCACGAGGATGGCCAACGCCCGAGTGACCTGGGAGTAGGCGATCTCTCGGCGCAGCACCTCCGTCCGTTGGCGTCCCTGTACCGCCGCGAGCATCGTGACGATGAGCACCATCGCCGTGTTGATCTTGATGCCGCCCGCGACGGAACCGGACGCCCCGCCGATGAACATCAGGCACATGAAAAGGAAATCGGTACCGGGGTGGGTCTCGCTGAAGTCTATGGAACTGAACCCTGCGGTTCGCGACGTTATCGCCTGAAACCCACCGTTGCTGATCTTGTCCAGCACGGACATGCTACCGAGCGTTGCATCGTTGCCGAATTCGAACGCGATCATGACCAGCGCGCCAGCCAGCCAGAGGCCCAGCGTTCCGGTTACCACGAGGCGCGTGTCCAGCGTCCAGCGTTTCAGCCCGTGGCGGCGCGCGAGTTCGTTGATGACGGAGAAGCTGAGCGCCCCCATGATGATGCTGATGCCGACGATCCACAGCACGGCTGGGTCGGAGCTGAACGCCGAGAGGCTGTCGGATTCGGGGAAGATGCTGAAGCCCGCGTTGTTGAACGCGGAGACCGCGTGGAACAGGCTCTGCCAGAAGGCGTCTATGGCGGGGTAGTGGAAGATGAGCCGCAGGAAGAGCAGAGCGAACGCAACGGCCTGCGCGGCCACGGCAAAGATGATGATGTACCGTCCCAGGCGTACGGCGCTGCCGAGCGATGTGCTGCCGAGCGTTTCGCGGACGAGCAGGCGCTGGCTGAGCGAAATGCGGCGCCCCACCGCGGTGAGGATGACGAGGCCGGCGCTCATGATGCCGAGCCCTCCGGAGAACATGAGCACTGCCAGCACACCCTGGCCGAACCCGCTCCAGTATTCTGCGCTGGATACGACCACCAACCCGGTGACGCAGACGGCGGAGGTGGCCGTGAAGAGCGCAGTAACGAAGGGCGCTCCCCCGGAGCCGGTGCTTGCGAACGGGAGCATTAACAGCACGGCGCCCGCGCCGATGAGGACGGCGAAACCCAGGGTGAGCGAGAGCAGGGCCGACGATGAGGCGGGCAGCGTTATCCGGCGGCGTTCGTTGCGGAGATGTAGGCGGACAGGCGCGGTCTCACGCTGCCGCGGTCTTCTGACGACGCGGTCTCCGGGGCGGATATGACGCCCGTTGGTCCTCATGGAAATCGTCCTGTGGGGCCGGGGCAGGTTAGGCTTGGCGCAGTGAGGATGCGGGGGAGCCTTCCGTCGTTCCGGCAAGGCGCCGCACTGACAGGCGGAGAGGCTCCCGCTCCCTCATACTCAACGAACGCGGCGCGGATTGTATGGAGCCACTCGTGGAGAGTCAACGTGAACCGGCACCCGCAATGCCCTCTATTCGTGCCGCTGATGTGGGCCGGAGGGCGTGCCGGGGCCGTTACAATCTCAGCTATGACCGAATCCGCGCATGAATCCTTGCCCTCGCTGGTGGGACGAACGCCGCTTGTCGAGCTTCGGGGGATGGCCCCCAAGCCGGGGATACGCATCTTCGCCAAGCTGGAGGGGCAGAACCCCAGCGGCAGCGTGAAGGATCGGATAGTGATGTCGATGCTCGACGCGGCGGAGGCGCGCGGGATGCTGCACGGCAGCGGCACGTTGGTGGAGGCGAGCACGGGCAACACGGCTATCGCGCTGGCGGCTCTTGCGCCTCGCCGGGGGTACCGCGTCCGCGTCATCCTGCCGAGGGGCATCGTTCCGAGCGTGGCCGACATCCTGGGTCTGTACGGCGCTGACATCGAATGGTGCGAGCCGAAGGGCGGGATGCGCGGGGCTATCCGGCGGGCGCAGGAGTTGGCGTCGCAGCCAGACCATTACGCTCTCGGCCAATTCACTGAGCAGGCGAACGTTGAGTGCCACTACGCCACCACGGGCCTGGAGATAGCCTCGGCGGTCGAGCGGGTGGACGTGTTCATCGCGGGCATCGGCACGGGGGGCACGGTGATGGGGGTGGCGAGGCGTCTGCGAGAGCGTTGGCCTGCGGTGCAGGTTATCGGCGTGGAGCCTCGGCTGGGCGATCGGCTGCAGGGGCTGCGGAGCCTGTCCGAGGGGTACATGCCGCCGTTGCTGGACCTTACGCTGCTGGACAGGCGGTTCATCGTGGACAGCGCGAGCGCGATAGCGGCGGCGAAGCAGGTGATCCGCGCCGACGGTGTCTTCGGGGGGGTGTCGTCAGGCGCTACGCTGCATACGGCCCTGCGCGTCGCCGAGGATATGGACGAGGGGAACATCGTGGTGATGTTCTCTGACGGCGCGTGGAAGTACCTGCCCTCGCGGCCGTGGGATTCCACGGAGGAGCGAGGCGAGACGCTCGACGAGGTGCACTGGTGGTGAGCGGGGCCTAGGCTTCTATGCCGAGGACCTTCTCCAGCGCTCTGCGGGTGAAGATGGCGGACATGTCCCGCTTGTACCAGGCGGAGCCGCGCGGGTCGTCCGTGGGGTCTACGATGCCGGTTACGGCCTGCGAGACCTCCCGCAGCATCTCCGCGGTGGGCGTTTGCCCCATCAGCGCTTCCTCGACGTTCGATGCGCGGACTGCGGTGGGGGCGACTGCCCCGAGCGCGACGCGAACGTCGGCGACCTTGCCGTCTTCCAGCCTGCCGATCGCGGCGACGGATACGGTGGCGTAGTCGTCCTCCGTGCGGGGGAGGTACTTGATGTACGTCCACGCAGCTCCAGAGGGCTGAACAGGAACCTGCACCTGCGTGACGATCTCGTCGGGCTCCAGCGTGGTCTCGTAGTAGTCGGCGTAGACCTCGCTGATGGGGATGGTTCGCTGGCCGCGTGAGGACGTGGCCACGACGCTCGCGCCGAGGATGAGGAGCGACGGCGGCGGATCCATCGCGGGGTCGGCCTGGGCGATGCCGCCGCCGACGGTTGCGACGTTCCGGATGCGGATGGTTGCGACGCGCCGGTACGCCTCTGCGAGCAGGGGCGCGTTCTCTTTCACGACGGCGGAGGTTTCCATGCTGCGCTGGGTGACGAGTCCACCGATGTTGAGCGTGCCGTTGGACGCTTCGATGCTATCGAGGCCCTGGATGCGGTGGAGGCTGACGATGTGATCGGGAGCGATGAGCGATTGCTTCAGGAGGGTCGTGAGGGCGGTGCCTCCGGCCATGACCTTGGCGTCGCCGTTGTGTTGCGAGAGCAGCGCAAGCGCCTCGTCGAGCGTATCGGGAGCGTGGAAGGTGAAGTCGTTCATGGTTACTTCGCCTCCGCGGCGGCCTGGATGGACTCGATGATCTGGTAGTAGCCGGTGCAGCGGCAGAGGTTGCCCATCATCCACTCTTTGATCTCGCCCTCGGTGGGGTGGGGGATCGTTTCGAGGAGGGACTTGGCGGCCATGATCTGGCCCGGAGTGCAAGCGCCGCACTGGAAGCCGCCGTAGTTGATGAAGGCTTCCTGCACGGGGTGAAGGGTGTCTCCATCCGCGACGCCCTCGATGGTGGTGATGGTTGCGCCATCGGCCTTGACCGCGAGGATGATGCAGGATGCGGCGATGCTGCCGTTAATCTCAACGGTGCAGGCTCCGCATACGCCGACGCTACACGCCTCCTTGGTGCCGGTGAGGCCGAGGTCGTAGCGGATGAAATCGACGAGGGTTCGGTAGGTGGGAACGTCTCTGGTGTAGGACTGACCGTTCACGGTCACCGTGACGGTCTGCTTAACTGGCGTAGTCGTCATGGGAGCCTCGACTCGTTGTTATTGCGCACCTGCCGGGGTGGCACAGAGCGCCACGGAGGATAGTACCGCAGAATGGGCGCACTCGCCAAGTCGCGGCGCTCGTTGGCTCGTAGGTGGGGCGGGTCGGGAGTGAAGGAGATGAAAATCTGACCCATTCTGATTCGTTTTGGTTCATTTCGGCGGAATCCGTAGGTAGTGCGTGGAGCGTTCGGGGGCGGGGACGTTGGGGCCGGGGACGGGACAGGGCTGCGAGGTTCCCGTCTTCACGGGAAGGACGGGGGCTGTCAGGAGTGCGTAGGAGTGGAGAAACTTTTAAAACCCGCTCATTTCCGCTCATTTCCTATCATTCCTCGTCCTCGCCTTCTTCCAAGGGGGGTGAACCCTGGCCCCATTGGGCCCTGTTTGGCCTCGTTTACTCCTAGCGGCGAGGCTGGAAATGAGGCCACGGTGGCCTCGGTTGGCCCTCCGCTCACTCGTAGGCACTGGGCCAGCTGGCCCTGGTTGTGGCCTGGGTTGGCCTCGTCAGGAGTGGCCAGGGGTGGTGAAACTTTTAATTCAGTTGCATTTGGTTGCATTTCGTTGCTTTCCTTATCGTCTACGCGGGGCAGGGATGCGAGGTTCCCGCCTTCGCGGGAACGACGAGGGCATTCGCGGGAACTGCGCATGTAGACAATGTAGGGGTTGGCGCGGCGATGGCGCAATGGGCAGTTGTCGTTGGATTGGGGTGGTGGGCGATTTAGCTTCCTGCCACCGCGACGCCTCCTCTACCCCAGCAGGTGGCAACGCCGTCCTCACGCAAGGCACAGTTGCGGTACAGGTTGCTGCTCGAGGGTGAGACCCAATAGCAACAGAAGTTTCAATACCCTTGGGCAGTCGACCGAGTGCCGTAGCAGGAATGGAGCAACAGACATGCACCCCTACGGGTTCGAGCCCCGGTAGGTGGGCCGTGTAAGAGCGAATTGCGAACTTTCCGGTGGAAGGTCCAGATATAAGAAGTCCAGTTTGGTGGGCCTCGAAGGGCTTGTGAGAAACAGAGCGGCAACGGGCACGCGGCTCCCACTGACACTCAGGTTGTGCCAAAATGTGGAGCGCAGTACTCCCGGCGCAATGGGACACTGTGGCGCGCGCCACAGTGTGATATGATACTTGTAGGCTGAATCGCGGGGGCTGTCATGACTAGCGACGAACGGCATATTTTGCGTGGTGTGGTGATGGCTCTGTCGACGGCTCAATACAAGAACCGGTCCCAAAAGTTTTCGCTTCGCATCGCAAACACCGGTAACTCTTCTCCGACGGTTCGTCGCCGGGGCTCGTCAAGTTAGCTTGATCGTTAAGCCGAAATTGAATCGAGCACAAAAGTGAAAAAATACATTCTCTTTGACCATGATGGGGTTTTAGTCGAAACAGAACATTGGTATTACCTAGCAAACAAACGAGCGCTGGCATCTATCGGAATTGATCTCCCATGAGACGCATATTTGGTGAATATGGCCAATGGAGTTTCCGCGTGGGAGGCGGCACGAGTTGCAGGAATATCCGAATCTGAAATTAAACGTGGCCGAGAACTAAGAAACCGATACTACCAGGAATACCTGATGACCGAAGACATCGAGATCGAGGGTGTCCTGCAAACACTAGCCGAACTCGCAGATACGTATAGGATGGGTATAGTTACTACATCCAAACGAACAGACTTCACCTTAATACACGAAAAACGATTCATTCTAAACTATATGGAATTCTATTTAACTGCGGAGGATTACGAGCGAGCCAAACCACATCCCGAACCCTATCTGAGAGGACTCCAACGCTTTGGTGCTACTGCCGCTGAAACGGTAGTTATTGAAGACTCGGCGAGAGGGTTGAAGTCGGCAATAGCAGCGGGTATTGACTGCATCGTGGTTGCAAACGAGTTCACTGCAGCTCACGATTTGTCCAAAGCAACTGCCAAGGCCGCTACGTTTAGGGAATTGCCATCTACTATAAAGGGCTTAACAAGTTTAGCCAGGCGACGCTGAAAAGCGCGCGTCTGCTAAAAGCGTTAGGTCTTAGAAAACGAGAGTCATGAACCTATCCCAAAATCTTTGACAGTGTGGTCATGAAGCAGGCGATAGTCAGGAATGCGATGTAGATGTCGGTATGCCGATCGTACCGCACCACCAGCCGACGCCAGTTGTCCAGCCAGCCATGAATACGCTCCACCTTCCAGCGACATGTGCTGACCGGGTGCACCTTCGGAGGACGGCCGGTACGCTTGCGTCCAGGCCAATGACGCTGAGGAACCGAGGCCTGAGGACAACGCCAGCGGAGGCGCGGACATCCCTGAGGGCGACCTCAGCTGCCAAGTTATGAGTTCAGTAACGCTTGGTGGGCCAGTGTTGAAGGCGTTACAGTGGACAGGGTCAAGCCATTGGTGCGCAGGTAAGGAACACCAGTTACCCCATCGACTCGGACACTGTCAGCCAGTATCATGACTGTCGACACCGAAATGTCAGGAACCGAGGTCTGGATGAGCACACATTTCTTCGTCCCAGATAGTCAGAAGGATAGATTTAACAAGAAGGTACGGCACTTCCAGCAAGAAGCGGTTAATCACGACAACACCTGTTTGTTTGCAATAGATGAAAGCGGTACGCTCTGTGGACAGCCCGCTGTTAGATGTCACTCAATCCCGAGAGCTTCTGTGCTGACACAATTATGCGATGAGGTAGATGGGAAAGTATTGGACATCAGCGCAGGTTTAGATTTATGGAGGCATACCTGGAACAAGACTAGCCAGGCAAACCCTATCGACATAAATTCTACAACAACGTTTGAGCCACGTAGGTGCGGGATTAATGATGCTTCAGTTGGCCACTTTGCCTGTGCAACGCACGATAAAATCTTCGCACCAATTGATATTGAGCCGCACAACTTTGAGGGCGGAAAGACCTCTTTCTTAAATACTTATCGCCCCTTCCTTTATGTCTACGACCTATGGCGCAAATACGGAGTATTCCTGCATGATAAAATAAGGCTAACTGTTAGGGAGCGCCACAACAAATTTGCTACCCTAGAATACGCGAAACGCTGTGAGTCAAAAAAGAATATAGATCATGAATTACGAAACCATGCAAGGAAACTTGGCAACATCTGGTGTAACAATGACACACTGTGGTTTGATGAGCCCGATTTAGCTGCAACGCAAATATACAACTTCCGGTCCGAACTGAAGTTTGCGGCTTCCCTCATGATTGGTGTGAGTGGCCTTTGCGTGACCGTCTGCCCTGGTCAGGGTGACCTGCATTCGATGATCCTCTCATATTTGACTGAAGATTGCGCGGCAGTTAACAGACAGATAGAGCCTCTAAAAGAGTTGGCTTACGCTTCACAGATAAGCGACGATTATGGCGTGAAAATTATGACCGAACTTCTATCAATTGGCTTCGGAAGTATGGCAGCATCTCCTCTCTCCTATACGATGTTGAATAATGACAAAAACGAGACCATCAAAACAATGCATCTATAATCTTAGTCAGCCTCACCTAATGCATGGTATTTTGCAATCAGACCTGGCTAAGCGGAAAAGACATGTGTAGGTACAGCATGCTGGGTTGGTTGAAGGATTCAGGGCAACAAAATACCGCATTCATCACCGAGTATGGGAGGTCGGGGAGTAGGCAGATTGAGGCACCCTTCACTCTCCAGGGAAACCGTACTGCGCCGACAACGACGGGGCCATCTCTGGGCTGGGGAGTCATTGACCTTTGGCGCAGGAGCCTTCAGCCTGTGGGGGGTGGTGCAGCAATGAATCAGAGGCTTGATTTCTCAGAGACCTTCTACCGGCGTCACGCACGGCGTTACGCCGAGGTAAGCCACGGCTTCATTCAGTCCGTGTACAGCAACGGCTCACATCCGAGGCTCAGAAGCGATACTGACCTGATGGATCGTCTGCAGGAGATGGTTCCTGCCGGGGCGCGGGGGCTGGATGCCGGCTGCGGGGCGGGCGCTCGCGACGTCTTCTTCTACTGGCAGAAGGGGTACGACATCTATGGGGTCGATTCGATGGAGGAGAACATCCAGGAGGCGCGCAGACGTCACCCGGACATCGCTGAGCGGGTGTCCGTCACCGACCTCCGCGAGCCCCTCAGCTATGCGGACGCCTCCTTCGACTTCGTCCTGTGCAACGCGGTCATCCAGCACATCGCTCCTGAGATAGTTCTGGGCGTTACGCTTCCGGGGTTCGCCAGGCTTCTCAAGGCCGGGGGTGTTCTCCAGCTCATGTTCAAGGTGGGAAGAGGCATCGCAACCGTCTACGATAAGGATTATGGCGCGGACAGAACCTTTCAGCTCTACAGCGTCGATGAGGTGACGGCTGTTCTGGCAGACCACGGCTTGAGCGTGATTCCACCCGAGGGAGAGAAGCTGGGGGGCGTTATGTACTTCACGGATCCCAAGCCGATGGACCACTGCGTCCTGTTCGCGCGCAAGGCCTGATGGACGGGGAGGCCATGCCGTCCCAGGAACCGGGTCCCTGCGCCGATAACCCGATCAGGCACCGATAAGGACAGCGATGACCAGCTCGAGAATCCCCAGCGACCTCCGGGAGGTCACTGCCTCGTGGTTGACCGAGGCGCTTCATAGCAAGGAGGTTTCGAGCAAGGCTTCCGTGACCGGGTACTCGGCGGAGACCATTGCCGGAGGAAACGGGTTCATGAACCAGGTGGTTCGCCTGGGGCTCCGCTACGACGACGACCCCGTGGACCTGCCGCGTTCGGTCGTGCTGAAGCTCCCCTCTGCCGACCCTGCATTGCGGATGCTTTCCAACAGGCTGGGGTCGTCCCAGCGGGAGCCCAGGTTCTATCAGGACGTAGCGACTGGCGGCCATCTGCAAACCCCTCGCTGTTACTACGGCGGGGTGGACGCAGCAACCGGGGATACGGTTCTGCTGTTGGAGGACGTGAGCGGCCGCCAGGGTGATAGCGTGGCGGGATGTTCCCTGGCCGAGGCCGAGCTCGCCATTACCCAACTGGCTGAGTTTCAGGCCTCCTGGTGGGATAGCCCCCGGCTGGACGGGTTGGAGTGGATGCCGTTGAAGGACCGGGAAACCGGTGTCTACGAGGAGCTGTACGCGGATTCGTGGAGATCCTTCACAGCGAAGGCAGGGAACGGGATGCCCGAGGGCCTGCGACTGCTGGGAGATCGCCTGAGTATCGAGGTTTCACGGGTGAAGGCGATGCTTACGCGCCCTCCCCGGACGATCATCCATGGAGACTACCGCCTCGACAATTGCTTCTTCCAGGCGACTGCCGGAGGGACGTCGTTGGTCTTCTTCGACTGGGAGTTCTGCGCACGCGGCAGGGGAGCCTACGACGTTGCCACGTTCATCATCGACGGGTTCGCTCCGCAGCAACGACGGGACGCGGAGACGGGCCTTCTGCGCACGTACCACGCCACCCTCGTGAGTAACGGCGTGAGCGGCTACTCATTCGAGGAGTGCTCATCCGATTACCGGCTCTCCATGCTGGAGCTCTTCGTTTTCTGGATCATCACCGGAGGATTCTGCGATTTCGATGACGAGCGGGCGACCGTCTACCTGCGCAACTCGTTGGAGCGTTTCGACGCTGCCATCTCCGACCTTGGCTGCACCGAACTCCTTTCGAGCTAGCGCCGGCGGAACGTCTTGAGGCGGCGGCGCCGCCTGTCATAGGGACCATCGACGACATCTTCCTGCACGCCGAAACCTTGAGGGCGACGGTAGCTAACTACGGCCCCCCGAGCACCCCCACCGCCAACTAGGGCAGTGGGCTCGTTCGGGGGAGTTGTGGGTGTGGGTGGGCGGCCAGCAGCAGTGCGCCTGCGAGGGCTAACGAGCCTATCGCCACTGCCCAGGCGGGCGTGTAGGCGCCGGTGAGGTCGCGCAGGTAGCCGGTGACGGGGAAGGCGAGCGCTCCAACGCCCACGGTGATCGGGATCGTGAACCCCTGCAGGTCTCCCTGGTGTACTCTGCCGAACCGCCCTGCCCATATCAGACTCTGCGCTACGTACCCCGACTGGAAACCTATGGCGTAGCAGAAGTTCGCGGTGAACAGCCAGAAGAGCCCATCCACCCTGATGAGCGCAACGGCGCAGAGCATCCCCACCGCAAGCCCCGCCATCAGCACTCCGCGGTGGGGCAGGCGGTCGAGCGACCTGCCCAGTACGACGCTCACGATGACCGCGACGATCGCGTCGCTCGCTATCGATAAGGCGATGATGGTTGGGCTGAGCCCGCGCTCGATGAAGTGCGGAACGCGGAAGATGCTGAGGGTGGACATGCCGTAGGCCATCGCCGTGAACCCCGCGAGCATCAGCCAGAACGTCCTCGTTCGCATGGCCTCGCGGCGCGTGAACGACGGCCTCTCCCGAATGGAGGCGCGCGCTGCTGACTCAGCGCCGGAAGGCTCGCCGTCCGGCAGCAGGCCCATGTCCTCCGGCTGCCTTCGCAGCAACAACCCGAGCGGTACGACGATGGCCATGCCGGAGAGCGCCAGGACGGTGAAGGCGTCCCGCCAGCCGATGCGTTCGATGAGCGTTTGCGTGAGCGGGTAGTACACCACGACGCCCAACGGGGTGCCCGCCAGCGCGATGCCCATCGCCGCGCCCCTGCGCCTCACGAACCATTTCGCGATCGATGCGCTGGCCTGCAGGTCGTTCGCGCGCCCCATGCCCACGAGTCCCATCAGGATGAAGACGAGAATCAGCTCCCACGGCTCAGCGAGCCGCGACAGCCACAGAGTGAGCGCTCCCGCTACGAGCACGCCGCCTATGACCGGGATGCGCGGCCCTCGTACGTCGATGATGCGTCCGATGACCGGCCCCGCAGCCAGCAGCATCAGCAGCCGCAGCGAGAGCGCCCATCCGAACGTGGAAGCGCTCCAACCGAGGTCTCGTGAGATGGGCTCTATGAAGAGGGCGAAGTTCACTCCGAGCCCGACGCCCACTGCACCGAACAGGCTGAGCACCCCGACGATGATCCACCCGTAGAAGGGGGCTGAGCGTGAGGATGGGCGGCGCATGGCGCTCAGCCTAAGGGAGGGGCCTTCCTCCGGCAAGGACACACGGAGGGAGAAGCGCGGCTACGCCACTCCCCAGGCTTCCAGTTCCACGTCCGTGATGCCGAAGTAGTGCGCCACCTCGTGGACGATGGTGTCCCGCACCTCCGCAATGAGCTCCTGCTCAGTGGCGCAGAGCGCCTCGATGGGCGCCTGGAAGATCGTGATGACGTCCGGCAGAGCCATGTTGTAGTCGTGGCGTTCCGTCAGCGGGACACCTTCGTACAGCCCCAGGAGCGTCTCGCCACGCGCCACGTTCTTCAGCTGGCGCTTCGTCGGCTGCCGCCGCACCTGGATGTCGACGTTCTGCATAATCGCGAGGAACTCGTCGGGGATAGCCACGACCGCCTTCCTCACGACCTCCTCGAAGTCCTGCTTACGCATCGTGAGGCTGGCCTGCTCCCTCCGGCGCGACTTTCTCGCGGACATTCTTCATCGTCGTTACGTTCTGCTCGTCCGGGCCCTTGCCCTCGTACCCCGGAACCTCCAGGTAGAACGGGACGTTCGCAAAAGCAGGGTGACCGAGGATGGATTCGAACGCGCCCAGCCCCATGCGGCCCTCGCCGATGTTCTCGTGACGATCCAGCGCGCCGCCCAATTCGGGCTTCGAGTCGTTGCAGTGCACCGCGACGAGATGCTCGACGCCGATGTCCCGGTCGAACTCGTCCATGACCGCATCGACGCCTGCCGGCGTTCGCAGGTCGTAGCCTGCCGCGAAACTGTGCTGCGTGTCCAGGCATATCTGCACTCGCGGGTCGGCCAGCTCTTTGACGAACGTGCCCAGTTCCGCGAATTTCGAGCCGATGTGGTTGCCCATGCCCGCGCTGTTCTCCAGGATGAGCTGCACATCGCTTGGCGACTCGCTCAGCACCTCTCGGATGCCCTCGATCACCTGAGAGAATACGCCGTCGAAGCCGCGCCCCTTGTGGCTGTTCAGGTGGAAGATCACACCGTTCACGCCCATATCGCCCGCGACGTTCATGTACTTGATCAGCGACGCCTTGCCGCGCTGCACGAGGGCGGGGTCGTCCGCACCCAGGCTCACGAGATAGATCCCGTGGAAGACGTTCGGCCCGACGCCGTTCTCGAACGCCTTGCGCTTGAACTCGGCAACGATCAGCTCATCCGGAACCTTGAACCCCCAGCCCTGCGGCGCAGAAGGGAACAGTTGGATGCACTCCGCGCCGATGTCCAGCGCCCTGTCTATGGACTTGTCGAGTCCTCCCGAACCGGAAACGTGAGCACCGATGCGCACTTTGCATCCTCCCAAGGCCGTCAACGCGGCGCGTCCATTATCCCGAAGCGCTGCACCGCGCGCTACTGCGGGAGATATCCTGACGCCATGACCAGCCCGGCCATCATCGTTCTGCAAGCAGGTCGCGCCTCCGGCGAGGCGGGCGCATGGCGCGTTGCGTTCGAGGTGCGGAATGCCGGGGATGAGCCGATCGAGTTGCTCGAAGCATGGTTGCCGCACGGACGCTTCCGGGCGGAAGTGGTTCCTCTCACTGCACAGCTGCCGCTGGCATCCGGCGCGAGTGTCCGGCTCGCGTTCACCGTCGTTTTCGATGAGCCGCCCGGCGAACTTGTGGAGAACGCGTTCGTGATCCTGCAGGTGCGGAGGCGAAACGAGGTCTGGCGCGTGCTTACGCGGCTCGCGGTTACGGCGGATGCCGACGGCAGCCCGCTCGCGGCGACTGAACTGACGACGGCCCACCCTGTGGGATTCTCGCAGCAGGAGTAGTCTTCCGCGCCGCGCAGATGCCGCTACAAGCAGATGCGGCTACAATGGGCGCATGCGCGAGGAAGACCGCTACCTTATGGAGCGGATGCGCGGTTGATACCGGAACTGAAGTGGAAACTTCGAGGAGACCACGGGCATGGTCTCGAGCGTGTTCCGGATGCCGGTCGAGGAACTCGTCGAGCGCCTCGAAAGCATCGCAAACGAGTATGCCGGCGACCCTGAGTACGCCGAGCTTCGGGCAGCGCTGCCCGTGGAGTTCCCGTTCTAGGAGCATCCACGCTAGCGTAACTGGGGAACGCGCAGCGGCGGGTTCTCGTGCATGAGCGGGCGGCCGCCGTCCCAGTGCTCGCGGAGGCCAGTCATCGCCTGCACGTGGCCGTCGTACTCCAGGTTCCACGCCGTCAGCCCGAGCCGGACCGCGCGCCGCACTTTTGCCTGCACCTCGTCGGTGGTCGCGTAGCGCTTGATTACGTCGATCTGGCTCTGACCATGCCCCACGTCCTGCTCGGCGTGGATGCGGTACGTCTCCGCCGCGCGCTCCGAGAAGCCGTAGTGGCCGACAAGCGCCGGGTAGGCGGATGCCGCTGCGCCGTCCGGCCCGCCATGCTGGCTCTCCACGAGCGCGAGCATGGCGACACCTTCCAGCGCCGAGCGCCGCTGGCAGTGGCCGAGGATCATCTCGATCGCCGCGAGCGTTCCGGGCGTCGGCGTCGCGTTATCGGCGTCCTCGCGCGACACGCCGCCCTCCTCCAGGAACTGGAACATGATGTCAACGTGAGTGCGCTCGCCGGAGAGCTCCTCCATGTAGTTCTCCAGCACGGCCTCGGTGAGGCCGGGGAGGCGCTCTTCTGCCGCGTGCGCCGCGATGTAGCCGAAGTAGACCGGGTTCTCCCGCACGCGCAGGTAGTGTTGCACCTCGCCCGCGATGATCTGCTCGCGCGTCCACTTATGCTCCGCGATGCCGCGGAACCACGGGTGCTCCCGCATGGGGAAGCTATTCGCGTACGTCCAGAGCTCCTCGATAAAGTCGTCCACGTGCATGATGCGCCTCCTCTACGCGCATATCGTACACCCGCTGCGAAGCAGCCAACGTCCGGGGTTCCCGCTGCCGCCTGCACCGCTCTTCCACAGAGGCGTATTAGAATCGTCCCATGCACGCCGTTGTCCTCGATACCGCCGGGCCAGAGCCGCGCCTGCGTGACGCAAGCCTGCCCGACCCGCAGCCCGCCCCCGGCGAGGCGCTGCTGCGCGTGACGGCGTGCGGCTTCTCGCACCACGACGCGCTCCTTGGCGCGCGTGCTCGGCCACGAGGTTGCGGGCACGGTCTGCGCCGTCGGCGAGGACGTATCGACAGCGCTCCTCGGCGCGCGTGCCGTCGTCCTTCCGGGCGATATGTTGTTCGTCCCCGGCTGAGGGCGCGTGGCTTTAGCAGAAGGACAGGCCGCCAAGCACCGCACGAACGGCGTCGCTGGTCATGTAGCCCCCTACACCGGCCAGCCTCCATAAACGCAGGGTTCTCGCCATCATACAAACTGCCGGCGGCTCGTATGATGCCTCGGTCAGCATCCCTGCACGGCCGCCGGAGCCCGCTCCCGGTCCCACATACCCGAACCGAGCTTGGACAATCGCGTCCCATTCCCTTCATCCCCCTTCCCCTGCTGTAACCGCGTCGTTAGGTGGATTTGGGATTAGGCATAGAATCGTGGCATGAAAGCCGTCATCCTCGAATCGGCGGGCACGGCGCCCCGCCTGCGCGACGCCTCGCTCCCGGATCCGGAGCCCGGGCCGGGAGAAGCTGTCCTTTGTGTGGAAGCGTGCGGTTTCTCGCACCACGACGCGCTCATAATGGAGGGTACGCTGCGGCGCGGCGTTACGCTCCCGCGCGTGCTCGGCCACGAGGTCGCGGGCACGGTCTGCGCCGTCGGAGAGGGCGTATCGACGGCGCTTCTCGACACGCGCGTCGTCGTCCTTCCGGGCGATACCGGCCACCGGCGCGACGGCGGATTCGCGGAGATGCTGGCCGTGCCAGCGGAGGCGCTCGTAACGCTGCCCGCCGGTGTTGCCGCTGCTGCGGATGCGCTGACCGCTTCTCCTATCGGCGTCGCGCTCAAGGCGGTCGAGGCGTGCCGTCTGGCCCCCGGAGACACGCTCATCGTTACGGGCGTCAGCGGGGGCGTCGGGGCGCATGCTGCGCAGGCTGGATACGCCCTTGGCGCAAGCGTCATCGGCATCACGAGCTCGGAGGAGAAGAAGGCGCTCCTCGAGCAGTGGCCGTGGCTGACGGCAACGCTCATGGGAGACGAGCCGTGGGAGGAGGTCGTCGCTGCGATGACGGACGACCTTGGCGCGGATGCGGCGCTCGATGCCATCGGTTCGTCGCTGGCGCAGCTCATCGCGTGTCTGCGGCACGGGGGACGCCTCACGCTGGCAGGGCAAGTCTCGGCGAATCCGGCGCAGTTCGCACCGGCAGAGGTCATCTTCCGGGAGCTGACCATCCGGGGCAGCCTGGGTGTGGAGAGGGAGCACGTCGAGCGCGCCATCGGCCTCGTTCGCGAGGGGAAGATCACGCCCGTCGTTCATGCGGAACTGCCACTCTCAGCAGATGCGTTGATGGATGCGTACGGGAAGGTGAAACACCGCGAGACCGTAGGCCGTCTGGTGGTGCGTCCCTAGGCGGGCAACAGCGCTCAACGCCTCGTACATGGTTCGAGTCTCCGTAAGAAGTTCCCTCTGCTCAGTAGACAAGTTATGATTTGTAGAATAGTATGGTCAAAACAACTGGTTGGATCCTAACATGCGCATGATTCAAGCTACCCAAGCCAAGACGCGTTTGGCCGAACTCCTTCGGGCGGTCGAGCACGGAGAGACCGTTGCCATAACCCGGCACGGCAAGCCGGTTGCGCATCTGGTTCCCGCTCCTGCGCAGGACCGTGCCAACCGCGAGAAGGCGGTAGAGCGCTTCCGGCAGCGGCGCGCTGTGTGGAGGCGCGTTGTCCTCTCTACGGATGAGATACTCGCCTCGCGCCATGAAGGTCACCGTCTATGAGCGGACTGGTTGTCGATGCTTCGGTGGTCGTAGCGTGGCTCTTTGACGATGAGGATGAGCCACGCGCAGATAGAGTACTGGAGCGACTCGAAGAGGACGGCGCCCTCGTGCCGCAGCTTTGGCACCTGGAGACGCGCAACTCCTTGCTTACGGCTGAGCGGCGCGGGCGCCTTTCGTTGGGGGAGGTCAAGGAGAGACTGGATGCCTTGAAGGGCCTACCTATTGAAACTGATGAGGAACCCGACCTTCAGTCCGCCTTCGACTTGGCAAGGGCATACGGACTGTCCTTGTACGACGCGCTCTACCTTGAGCTAGCCAAGAGGGAGGGGGCAGAGCTCGCAACCTTGGACGGGGCACTCAGCCGGGCTGCCGTCGCCGAAGGGGTGCCGCTATCAGCTACCTAACCGCGCATATCGTATGCCGCTGCGACGATGTTGCCTCGCGGCTGTAACGACGTCCGTGGAAACTACAGCTAGGCTGCGGCTCGCCTGAAAGTGATCTTGCGCCAGAGTCCGCCGAGTTCGCCCTCTTCCCAAGAGACGAGCAGCAGGCTCGCGATGAAGATGGAGCTGTAGGTTCCGACGACGACTCCCGCGAGCAGCACGTAGAGGAGCGGGCTGATGGCCGAGCCCGCGAACAGCAACAGCGCCACCACGACCACCAGCAACGTGATGGAGGTGTTGAGCGAGCGGCCAACCGTCTCGCGGATGCTGACGTTCGCCAACTCACGGACGGTGATGCCGGGGTAGCGGGCCACGTTCTCACGTAGACGGTCGAACACGACGATGGTGTCGTTCACGCTGTAGCCGATGGTGGTGAGCACGCCGGTGATGAACATCGCGTTCACCTCCAGGTTGATCGTCTCGCCCAGCATGGAGAAGACGCCGAGCACGATGAACACGTCATGCACCAGCGCAACGACCGCCGCGACCCCGTAGCGGAACGGCGACGGCACACGCCGGAATGCCCACGTTACGTAGAGGAGAATCACGAGCGAGGCGACGACCACGGCGATCATGGCGTTCCGCACGTTCTCCGAGCCAATGACGCCGGACACGGAATCGAACGATCCGACCTCCGCCGGGCCCAGCGCTGCGAGCGCCTCACGCACCTTCGTCTCGTCGCCCGGCACGGTGACGTTGCCTTGTGCGTCACGCTCGTCCAGTTCCAGGATGCCGAGCCTGATGAAGAACGTACGGCCTCCGCCAGCCTGGACGATAGCGTCGTCTTGACCGACGCCTGTCAGCGCTCTGTTGACCTGCGACGCTGCAACGTCGGCCTCGTAGGTGACCGTTATCGCCGCACCGCCTGTGAAGTCGATGCCGGGGTTCAGCCGGAACGCGATGAGCGAACTCGCCGACAGCAGGACGAGCACAGCAGAGATGCCGAAGAACAGTTTGCGGTAGCGGGCGATGTCCATCTAGCTGTTCCCTTCCGCCTGCGTTGCCTGGCCGCCGCGGCCGATATCCGGGCTGAACAGGCGGGCAAACCGCCGCAGCCATGTCGCCGCGATGATCGCCAGCAGGTTCCGGCTGATGAAGATGGCCGTGAACATGCTGGTGAGCACGCCGATGAGGAGCGATACCGCGAATCCCGTAACCGAGGAGTTGGCCGAGCTGCTGCCGAAGAAGAAGAGCACGAGCGCGATGAGCACCGTCGAAACGTTGCCGTCTCTGATCGACGGCCATGCCCGGTTGAAGCCGGTCTGCATCGCGAACTGCACCGTTCGTCCGAGGCGCAACTCTTCCTTCACGCGTTCGAAGATGAGGATGTTCGCGTCGACGGCCATACCCAGAGAGAGGATGAACCCCGCCAACCCGGCCAGCGTCAGCGTTACCGGCGCGAGCTTGAAGATGGCGAGTACGATGATGATGTAGAAGGAGAGCGCCACTCCCGCAACCAACCCTGACGTGCGGTAGTAGGCCACCATGAAGAACAGCACGAGCAGCAGGCCGACGCCGCCCGCAATCAGCGCGTTATCGAGCGATTTCGCGCCAAGCGATCCCGCCACGACGCTGGACGATATCTCCGTGATGTCGATGGGCAGACGTCCGGATTCAACCTGAATGGCCAGCTGCCGGACTTCCTCCAGGGTGAAGTTTCCGTCTATCTGGCCCAGCCCCGCGAGAATCGGGGTGCGCACGGTGGCCGACACCAACGTCTCGCCGTCGAGGACGAACGCGAGTTGATTGCCGCTGGCGTTGATGCGCTGCGTGATAACAGCGAACTGCTGCGCCGCGCCGCCGTCCAGCCGGAAGCTCAGGATAGGCTCGTTGGTTGCGATATCCTGGCCCGCGAACGCGCGCGCCATATCCGCACCCGTCAGCCCTGTCGGTTGGTCTTCGTAGTTGACGCAGCTGGAATCGAGGCAGATGCGCTCGATGATCTCCAACTGCGCCGTCTGGCCGATGGTTCGCTTGGCCTGTTCCACGTCTTCGACGCCGGGCAACTGGATCAGCAGGCGGTCGTCGCGCAGACGCTGGATGCTCGGCTCGGCCACTCCGAGGCGGTCAACCCGGCGCGTGATCGTACCGACCAACCCTTTCATCTGCTCATCAGAGGGCTGGAATTCATCGTCGCCTGCCTGGTAGATCAGTTGCGTCCCGCCTGCCAGGTCGAGGCCCAGCCGCAGGCCCAGGACGTTCTCGGATCCACGCTTGCCCAGCACGGGGAGGTCGTAGTCCGGTACGACCAGCGCAGCCGCAGAGACTCCGACGATAACGAGAATCGCCAGTAGGGATTTCCAACGCAGTTGACGCAGCATGGGTACTCTTGACGTTAGGCTTGGGCGCCCGCGAACCGCTGGCTCGGAGCGTCCGGCTCTCTGAAGGGATGCCGCACACCATCAGCGCACGGCGCAAGTGTGTAGTTTAGCAGAAGGGCGCGGCTTGCGGAAGGAGTTCCACGCGGACGTTCCATGCTGAAGCCTATGGGCAGGGCTGTGGCCTATCCGCAGCTCCTCACTAGCCCGCCAGCACACCGCCGTCCACGAACAGATCCGCGCCGGTGATGGCGTCCGAGTCAGGGCCGGCGAAGAAGACGCATGCCGCCGCAACGTCCGCAGGCGTGATCTGCCGTCCGATGAGGTTGTCGACGCTCGTTGACCGTGCGGGAGCGCCGGGCTCGGCCTCCGTCAGCACGCGGTTGGGCGTCACGACGTTGACCCGGATGTTGTGGGGCGCGAGCTGCATCGCCAGCGACCTGCTGAGGTGCAGACCGCCCGCCTTCGCAGCGGGGTACGCAGTGGCGTTGAGGCGTCCCTGGTGGCCGGAAGTCGAGTTGATGTTGATGATGCGCCCGCCCTGCCCGTGCGCCACCATCTGCGCGGCCACGTACTTCGTTACTAGGAAGAGGCTCGTCAGCGAGATGCCGATGACGCGATGCCACTCGCTCTCAGGCAGCTCGAGGATGTTCGTTCGGTCGACAACCCCTACGTTGTTCACGAGCACGTCCACGTGCCCCCACTCGCCGATCACCTTCGCTACCATCGCCTGAACGTCGTTGCTGTCGGTGACGTCGCATCTGACGGACAACGCCGCGCCCGGGTGAAGGGAGTTGATTGCTGCCGCGACCGCCTGCGTCCGCTCTTCGAGGATGTCGACGATGGCGACCTTCGCGCCCTCGTCGGCGAACCGTTTAGCTATGCCCTCGCCGATGTTGCGCCCGGCGCCGGTGACGATCGCGATCTTGTTCTGCAGTTGCATCTCGTATCCCTTGCAGCGTGGTTTTCGGGCTATGCGGCCCGTCAGAGCATACGCCACACGGGGGGTTGAGCAGTTCGTATAATCAGGAAATGCGTTGGGTTCTGACGGGCGTGCTTCCTGGGGATGCTACAAGGAGACCGGTTGCTCTCCGGGCTGGGCAACCTCACCCTCGCCCTCTTCTTCCTCGCCTTCCGTTACCTCGTACAGATCGCCCTGCGCGCGGATGTAGTCGATGTAGAGCTTGCCGTCGAGGTGGTCGCACTCGTGTTCGAGCGCTTGCGCAAGCAGGTCCTCGACGCCCTTGTACCGGATGGGCTTGCCGTCGAGGTCCACGGCGCGCGCCCACACCTTCTCGGCGCGCAGTATCCTGCCCTGCCAACCCGGAAGGCTCAGGCACCCCTCCGTTACTTCGCGCTCGCCCTCCATGCGGGTAATCTCCAGGTTCAACAGCACCATCGGCTCCTCGTCCTCCGGCAGCTGAATGATGCATATGCGCTTGAGCGAGCCCACCTGATTCGCCGCGATGCCGACGCCGTTGTAGTGGCGCATGGAGTCGGTCATGTCGTCGGCGAGGACGCGCAGGTCGGGGTCGTCGAACTTCCGCACCTTGCGCGCACGCTCGCGCAGGATCGGGTTCGGGATGTACTGCATCGGAAGAACGGTCATGCCCCGATTATAACGGGCGCTGCCTCCTTGCAACCTACCCTTCGTTGTCCGAGAGGAGCGCCAGCGGCGAGGCGTTCAGGCAACCGCGGCCCTGGAGGTACTGAAGATGTCACCTGGCAGCGCGGTCAGCTCCATTTCAGTAGAGCTCCGCAGGCGAGCGTCGCGTATTCCGAGAGGATCGTTCCTTCGGTGTGGAAATCCTTGGATTCTCTTGCGTAGAAATCCCCCGCTTGAACGTCAAAACCAACGAAGACGCCGTTAGCGGTTCCTTCGACCTCCATGGAGTGTACGTTCACTCCTCGTGTTGACCGGATCACTCCGCTGATCGTCACGTGGATCATGTGCCCCTCGGAGGTTGAGGGGCCTGCCGGAGTCCCCTCGCATTCGTAGATGTCCACCGAGAATGCGCGGAGCAGCGGTTCCACTTCGGGCGTAGACGATAGAGTGGGGACAGGCGTGGGGGGAGGCGTGGGCGTGCCTGCAACAGCCGTCATTCGTATCGCTCCCTGCGTGACTTGCCTATCGACAATGCCGCATGCCGCGCTGCTGATGCACGTGTATCTGAACCCACCGTACTCTATGTACCCGTCACCGTCGTCGACCAGTTTGATTGTGACCGCTTCGCCGTCCAGCATGAAGAACCCTCCCGAGGTAACCTCAGGAAACCAAACTCCCGTGGGCAGGCTCTCGATGACTTCGTCTGGGCCGTACTCGGGATCAGGGGCTGGCGGGATGGGTGTAGCGGTCGCGGTGGGCGTCGATGTGAGCGTTGGCATGGGCGTGGCGGTTGCGGTGGGTGCGGGCGTTGGCATGGGCGTGGCGGTTGCGGTGGGTGCGGGCGTTGGCATGGGCGTAGCGGTTGCGGTGGGCACCGGAGTGGGAGTCGGCGTGGGTTCGGCGGTTGCCGTGGGCGTCGACGTGGGGATGGGCGCAGCGGTTGCGGTTGCCGTCGGCGTCGGCGTGCCAGCAGAGCATGCCGCAAGGAAGACGCCGAGTGTTATCAAGAGCAGCAAGCCAGCTATCGGGTACGTGCGGGAGGGGTTCACGCGGTCTCCTGGAGGCGCTGGAGTCGTTCCGGCGGTTGCCGGTTCGTATGGGCTGAAGCGCGGCGCATGCGACTACCGGCCCAGCCCAACCCTTAGATTATAGGGGAGGGCGACGCCTTTCCTCCGGCAGAGCGGCAGCTTTGCTACACCATGCTGACGGGGTCGATATCGACGTGCCATGCGGGAGGGATGGCCACTTTGTCGAGCAGGGCACGCGGCTCCGGGGCGCGCACGATGATCTGCCAGCGCCACGCATTCCGCACCCGGTGCGGGTAGGACGGCGCAGGGCCGATGATATCCACGTCTGTCATATTCCATTCGCTGACGACGCGGCGGAGTACGCCTGCAAAGCGCGCCGCCTCCACGGCTCCGGCCTTGGGATCTGAGTTGCGGTACAGCAGACGCGCCAGCTTGCTCACGGGCGGGTTGCTCTGTGCGCGGCGGTACTCCATCTCCTCAGCGTAGAAACGCTCGTAGTTCTGGTCGGCGGCGGCCTGCACCGCGTAGTGCTCCGGCAGGTACGTCTGCACCACCACGTGTCCCGGCGCACTGCCTCGGCCGGCGCGACCCGCGACCTGCGTGAGCAGCTGGAACGTACGCTCAGCAGCGCGGAAGTCGGGCATGTGCAGCCCTATGTCCGCCAGCACGATGCCCACCAGGTCCACGGAGGGGATGTCCAGGCCCTTGGCCACCATCTGCGTGCCTATCAGGACGCTCGCTCCGCCGCTCGTGAACTCTTCCAACAGGCGCTCGTGCGCTCCGGCGGTTGGCGTCGTGTCGCTATCCCAGCGAAGCACGCGAGCGCCCGGCACGACGGCGGCCACCTCCTCGGCGACGCGCTGCGTGCCGATGCCGAGGTAGCGGATGCGGTCGCTCTTGCATCGTGGGCAGCGGGCGGGCACGCCCCGGTGTCGTCCGCAGTGGTGGCAGAGCAGCTCGCCGCCGGTATTGCCCCTCTGGTGATACGTGAGCGGCAGGGAGCAGCGGGGGCAGCGCATCACGAGGCCGCAGTTTCGGCACTCCACCACGCTCGCCGCGCCGCGCCGGTTCAGGAAGAGGACCGCCTGCCGGTCAGCGGCCACGGTCTCGCGAAGCCGCTCCGTCAGCAACCGGCTGAAGATACTGCGATTGCCCTCTCGCAACTCCGTCCGCATATCGACGATGACGACGTTCGCCATTTCACCGACCGCGCCGGAGCGCTCCACACGGTTCGGCAGAGTGATCTTGCCGATCTCGCCTCGCTCCGCGCGATACGACGTGGCGACATCCGGCGTCGCGCTGCCCAGAACGACCACCGCGCCCACGAGCGACGCCAGCCGCTCCGCCACGTCTCGCGCGTGGTACCAAGGGGAAGCGTCCACCTGCTTATACGTCCACTCATGCTCCTCGTCCACGATGATGAGGCCGAGGTTCTCGACAGGGGCAAACACGGCGCTCCGCGAGCCGATAACGATGTCCCGCTCGCCGTGGAAGATGCGCCACCATTCATCGCGCTGCCGAGCCGGAGTCAGCCCGCTGTGCAGCACGCAGACCCTGCCTGGGAATCTCGAATCGAAACGCTCCAACGCCTGCGGGGTGAGCGCCAATTCCGGCACCAGCACCATCGCACGGCGTCCCTGCGTCAGGCAGTGCGCGATCGATTGGAGGTACACCTCCGTCTTCCCGCTGCCGGTTACGCCGTGCATCAGCCACACCCGGGGCGCGGACGCAGCATCGTCGAGCGACTCCCTGATCGCGCCAAGCGCGCGCTGTTGGTCGTCCGTCGGCAGCAGCGGAGACTGCGGAGGGTGAACGCTCTGCGGGGAGACCTCCTGAAGGGACGCCAGCCCCGTCGCGACCACCGCTGCAACGACGGCGTGCCCATAGCGCTTGCGGGCGTCCGTAGCGCCGATGCCTTTGGGAGTATGCGCCAACTCGTTCAGCAAGCCTCCTTGTCTCGTCGCGCGCGAATGGTTCGCAGCGTACGCTCGCAGGGCGTCGGGGCGTTGCGCGGGTATCAGCGCCTGCACCCGCCGGACAGCTGGCCGTTGCGGCGCGTGATCGCGCCGGGTTTCGTGAACCGCCCCTGCCTCCACGAGCGCTCGCACCGCATTCGGCGTCCACGTGCCCTGCGTGCCGCTCAGCTTGCTCACCTGATGCGGCCCCGGATGTGCACGGAGGTACGTGAGCAGGCGGCGCGCGCCCCGCGACAGGCGTTCCTCGTTCTGTTGCTCCGGCGCATCCTTCAGTTGCACGTACGTGCGGGAGCGGCTCCGCAACCCCGGCGGCAGCATCGGCGCGAGCGCGTCGAATGGGGAGGCCATATAGTAGTCGGCGACCCAGCGGGCAAGCTCGATGCGTGCGGGCGTGAGCAGCGGCTCATCCTCGACGAGCGAGCTGATGGGCTTGGTGTAGTCCACGTTCGCGGTATCACGGAGGCCCACCACCACGCCGCGCAGTCGTCGAGTGGCGAAAGGCACGCGCACCAGATGGCCGGGCGCGAGGTCCACGTGATCCGGGACGGAGTAGGTGAACGTGTCTCCGTGCTTGCCTGTGGGCGTCTCGACGACGACATCGGCGTAGCGGAGAGGGGGGCGAACGCCATCGCGCTCAACCGGTGATGCAGCATCAGCGCTGGCGGACATGGCCTGAAAAGGCACCTCCGCCGCGAGTATAGCAACGCGCCACGCAACCACACGACGCCCGTTTGTCGCCGCGCGTCACAGAAGGATCAGCACGAAAGCCTGGGATGAGGAACAGGGGCGAGGGTAACGGATCGCGTCTTAGCGCTTGCCGCCTTGAGGCAGACGCTGCTTGATGCGCGCCGCCTTGCCTGAGCGTCCGCGCAGGTAGTAAAGCTTGGCCCGGCGAACCTTGCCGCGCCGAACAACCTCGACGCTCTCCACGTTCGGGGAGTGGAAGAAGAAGGAACGCTCCACGCCGATGCCCGATGCGACCCTCCGTACCGTGAACGAGCTGGCTGGCCCGCCACCACGTATGCGAATCACGTCGCCCTGGAAGCTCTGCTGCCGCTGGCGCTCGCCTTCCCGGATCCAGACGTTCACCTTCACGGTGTCGCCGGGTTGGAACGCAGCGGTCTTCTCGTTCGGTATGAGCGTTACAACGTCGCGCGCTTCCATAGTGACATCCCCTCAAATGCTGGCGATGGTCTGCACACAGCAGACAACCGCTAGAGTATACGCAACGCATCCCGCCGGGGCAACGTCTCCTACGTGGCGGAAGGCATGGAGTACACTTGAGACTAGCCCAACCTAGGTGACGCACATGCTCAAGAGAGTCGTAGTTCGGAATTTCATGTCCCTGAAGGACGCCACCATTGACCTAGCCCCATTCACTGTGTTCATAGGCCCCAATGCCTCTGGGAAGTCAGCGACATTCAAAGCACTGGTGGCTCTCTCCAAGTTGCTGTCAGCTAGCCCAGTGCGGGGTGAAAGGGGAATCTTTACTCTCGACGAAGGAGTAACTCTGGACGACTTGGTATGGATGGGCAATTCAGGACTCCCCATCGAGTTCCACGTATGGCTCGACGATAACGATAGCGATGCCCCCGATTATTCCTTGACACTCTCCGAGCATGAAGCAGGGTGGGGGGGGGGGGGTCTCTTACGAAAAGTATCGAGCAGGGGACGGTTGGATCGAACGAGACGAGACTACTCCTTTTGAATTCACAACTGAGTACAGGGGACCAATCCTTGCCAACGCTGCGTCTACCCTGAGGTACCAGGTGCAGCGGTACCAGAACGACTCAGCCGCTTGGCCATCGATTGCACCAATTCTCTCCGTAGCCGAAAAGGTAGGATTCACTTGGCGCTATCGTCCTAGCGCGAATGACATTGCTCGATTCGTCCAACCGCAGGGAGTAAAGGAAAGGAGGGCCAGTGTCGTGGCGGCCAATGGGTTCGGGCTTGCCCGGGTGCTCCAGGAGCTACAAGGCGAAGACCGTGCCACCTTTACTAAGATTGAGGACGGCCTGAACCGCCTGTTCCCTCACATTCGTACGATCGGCTTTAAATCGGACTACCAAGGGGTGCGCATAACCTATATGACTGACCGAAGTGAGGACCCGCTACCCGCCCCGCAGGAAGCGGATGGAGTGCTTCTATCCACCTTTCTCCTATGGCGTTTGCACACCGCTGGCGCCAGTCTCCGCGTATGCCTAGAGGAACCAGAGAATGGGATACACCCCAGCCTGATCAGGAACCGCCTGCAACTGCTACGTGATTTTGCAGAGCCTCCTGATGGTAGTAGACCCCCGCTACAGGTTTTGGTAGCGACGCAGTCAAAGGAACTAGCGCACTCTTTGAGAGAGAGCAACTTTTCATCGATGAGGTTGGTTGCGTTCGATCCTGTTAGCGGAACCTCTGTGAGAAAGCCGGCGACTTGGGCAGAGGCCAGCGAGATGGTGAATAGTATGTAGGCATGAAAAGTAAAAGGCCGCCCAACTGGGCGGCCTACTGAAGCATAAGTGGGGTTGTCGCGTCACCCCTTCTACGCTTGATAGTATGCCAAGCCCCGCTGACTGTCAACAGGCCGTTTGCAGCGACGCCTGTGTCCTCTACGTGGCGGAGATTTTGTGCACGCGGTCCAGCATCGTGTCCCATGGGTCGCGGGATGGGGGGAGCTCGTCCGTTTGCAGCACTTCGCAGCGATTGTTGCGCCAGCACACCAGCGCTCCGGACCTGCCGTCTATCAGCGCATCCGCGGCCACCACTCCCATGCGCGTGGCCAGGATGCGGTCGAACCGCGATGGCACGCCCCCGCGTTGGATGTACCCCAGCACCGTATACCGCGCATCGTACGGCTCAGCCGACTCGTTGATGAGCTTCGTCAACTCCGCCGCTCCCCATCTCGCGCCTTCTGCGACAACGATGATGAAGTGCCGCTTCTGCCCGGAAACGCGCCGCATCTCTCCGAAGATGTCCTCCAACTCCACGGGATGCTCCGGCGTTAGCACCATCTCCGCGCCTGTCGCCAAGCCGGCCATCACCGCGATGTACCCGCAGTTCCTGCCCATCACCTCTACGATCATTGCCCGCCGGTGGGCGGATGCCGTATCGCGGATGCGGTCGATCGCTTCCATCGCTGTATTGATCGCGGTGTCCGCCCCAATCGTAATCTCGGTGCCTGGCATGTCGTTATCGATCGTCGCTGGAATGCAGATGGTCGGCATGCCCAACTTGTGCATCTCCCACGCCCCCGTAAGCGACCCCTCTCCCCCGACGATAATCAGCCCGTCGAAGCCCGTTGCTTTCAGGTCGGCAACCGCCTTCCTGCGCACCTCAGGATCAAGGAATGCCTCGCACCTGCCCGCGCCCAGGATGCTGCCGCCTTGCCGCAATGCGCCCGACACGGATCTGGTCGTCATCTCCTCGGCCTGCTGCCCCAGCAGTCCGTTATAGCCGTCCCAGAACCCCCAAACCTTGATGGACCTGAACAGCGCCGCCCGCGTTGCAGCGCGGATCGCCCCGTTCATACCCGGAGCGTCGCCGCCACTTGCAAGGATGCCTATCTTCTGCATACGCCTGATTGTACCAAAGCGCACCTCTGAAACATCCCCGTTTGGCAGGCCGTTGCGCGGTGGAAATCGCATAGGCGGTGACGAGTGTGGATGCTTGTCGGGAAGCGTGTGCGTGTGCTATCGTCGCTTGGTTGCAGCAACGACCTTTGCAGGCGTTCGCGCGATGCGTATGAGGAATCGCTCCTCGTGCGCCTAGATGCATCGATGAGCGTGGGGAGTGATTTAATGGCGTACGTTGAGATGAGAGACGGTGAGCCGCCGGAGGGGATAGTCTCACGATTCAGGGCTGCGGTTACGCGTAACGGCATCCTGAAGGAGCACAAAGACCGCCGGTTCTTCCGCTCGAAGGGCGAGAAGGCTCGTCTCGCGGCGCGCCGCTCCGCTCGCCGCCGCCGTCGCGCGGGCGCATAGCGCACCGCTTGCGCCCGGTCACGGGTGGTAGGACAGGCAAGACAGAAGCCCCCACGTACCCGGATAATGCCCGGATTATGCAGAGGCACGATTCGTGAGGCCCATACGCATAGCCCTCGGGCAGATCAATTCCACCGTCGGCGACCTCCAGGGGAATGTTGACCGGATGCTCGCGCTCGTGCGCGAGGCCGAGGAGCAGCGCGCCGACCTCGTAGCGTTCCCGGAGCTCGCACTCACGGGCTACCCACCGGAGGATCTGCTCTTCAAGCGGCAGTTCCTGCTGGACGCGCGGGCCCAACTCGACAGGCTGGTCGCAGCAAGCGAGAACATCGTCATCGTTACGGGCGTGCCTGAACTGGTGGACGGTGAGCCGTTCCACCCCGGCGCCGCGCTCTACCCTGACGACGTGCAGGGGCGCGTCTACAACGGCGCTGCTGTTGCCTACGGCGGCCATCTCTCGACTATCTACCGCAAGATTCTGCTGCCGAACTATGGGATCTTCGACGAACAGCGCTACTTCGCGCGCGGCGAAGAGTGCCCCGTCTTCGAGGTCAACGGGGTGCAGGTGGGCGTGGGGGTGTGCGAGGACATCTGGTACGAGGTGGGCCCTGCGTTGGTGCAGCGCCTCGCAGGGGCGGAGGTCATCGTCAACATCAACGCCTCGCCGTACCACCGAGGCCGCGGCGAGCAACGGCGCTCGCTGCTGTCCCGGCGGGCGGCGGATCACGGGCTATTTGTTGCCTACGTGAACATGACCGGCGGGCAGGACGAGCTCGTTTTCGATGGCCAGAGCGTCGTGTTCGGTCCTGAGGGGGAACTGCTGGCGCGCGCGCCGCAGTTCCGCGAGTCGCTCCTACTGGCTGACGTCGACGGCGATGAGGCCCGCCCACTGGCCGCTTCATTGCGCGCGAGCGATACCACGCGCATCGGCGAACCCCGCCGGTATCACCTCTTCGGCGCACGCGAAGGGGACCGCGAGTCGCTTCCTCCGTCCATAGCCGAGGAGATGCACCCGCTGACGGAGGTCTACGAGGCGCTGGTGATGGGGACGCGGGACTACGTGAAGAAGAGTGGATTCTCCGGCGCGGTCATCGGCTTGTCAGGCGGCATCGACTCCGCGCTGACGACGGCGATCGCGGCGGATGCGCTGGGGGCCGATAGCGTTACCGCGTTCTTCATGCCGTCTCAGTACACCTCCGGCCAGTCGTACGACGACTCGAAGGCGTTGATTGAGAACCTGGGCGTGCGGATGGCGGTGCTGGCAATCAAGCCTGCGTTCGACACATACCTCGATACCCTCGCTGAGGAGTTCGACGGCGCGGAGCCGGATGCGACGGAGGAGAACCTGCAGGCGCGGATCAGAGGGAACCTGCTGATGGCGGCGTCCAACAAGTTCGGCTGGATCGTGCTTACCACGGGGAACAAGAGCGAGATGGCGACGGGCTACGCGACGCTGTACGGGGACATGGCGGGCGGGTTCGCGGTGATCAAGGATGTCCCGAAAACGCTCGTGCAGCAGCTCTCACGTCACCGCAACGTGATGGCGGGTCGCGAGGTGATTCCGGAGTCGATCATCGTTCGTCCGCCGACCGCTGAACTTCGCCCCGACCAGAAAGACGAGGATTCGCTGCCTCCGTACGACCTGCTCGACCGCATCCTGGAGGCGTACGTGGAGGAGGATTGCAGCGTGGAGGAGATGCTGGCGTCAGGGCTGCCGCGCGATGCGGTGGAGTTGACGGTGCGTCTGGTGGATCGCAGCGAGTACAAGCGCAGGCAGGCGCCGCCCGGAGTGAAGGTAACGCGGCGCAATTTTGGCCGCGACCGCCGTTTGCCAATCGTGAATCGCTACCGTCGATAGTCTGGCGATAGCCCGATAGCCGGGCAGGCGGAGCGCCGGATGATATTGATGACACGAGGCGCTTGCGCGGTGGTGTGCCAAAAATAAAGACTTGCTCGTCTAAACGTCACGGACAGCGCGCATACGTGCGTGTGTTACGATAAACCCACTGGCAGTGGCGGCCAAGAGACGAGGCCAAACGTGTCTGATAAGGAACAAGCGCTAGAGCTGGCTCTAGGCCAGATTGAACGGCAATTCGGCCGGGGGGCAATCATGCGGTTGGGGGAAGCAGCCCAGCGCATGCAGGTGGAGGCAATCCCGACAGGCTCCATCGCGTTGGACCTGGCCCTGGGGATCGGAGGAATCCCACGGGGGAGGGTCATCGAGGTATTCGGAGCGGAATCGGCGGGGAAATCCACGTTGTGCAACCACATCGTGGCTGAAGCTCAGCGACTTGGCGGAACCGCCGCCTACATAGACGCCGAGCACGCGATGGATCCCTCATACGCGGCGAAGTGCGGCGTGCAGGTGGATACGCTCCTGATTTCGCAACCTGACTCCGGCGAGCAAGCGTTGGAGATTGTGGAATACCTGGTGCGCAGCGGGGCTGTGGACGTTGTCGTGATAGACAGCGTCGCGGCGTTGGTGCCGAAGGCGGAGCTGGAAGGCGACATGGGCGATGCCCACGTGGGCCTGCAGGCCCGGCTGATGTCCCAGGCGTTGCGCAAGCTCACTGCGGCCACCAGTCTCTCGAATACAGCGGTTGTATTCGTGAACCAGCTGCGGGAGAAGGTGGGGGTGTTCTTCGGTAGCCCGGAGGTAACACCCGGGGGACGCGCGCTCAAATTCTACAGTTCCGTGCGTATCGACCTGCGAAGGATCGAAACGATCAAGCAGGGCACGGACGCCGTGGGCAACAGAGTCAGGGCGAAAGTCGTGAAGAACAAGGTTGCGCCGCCTTTCAGACAGGCGGAGTTCGACATCATGTTCAAGGTCGGCATCAGCAAGTCGGGAGGCTTGCTCGATCTTGGCGTGGAGATGGAGATCATCCGGAAGTCCGGCGCGAACTACTCGTTCGAGGAGACGCGCCTGGGCCAGGGCCGAGAGAACGCGAAGACGTTCCTCGACCAGCACCCGGACATCGCCGATCAGATAGAAGCCAAGGTTCGCGGCATCGATGGGGCATCGAACGGCCACAGCACGGCCGAGGTTCCCAGCACCCAGTTGCCGAAAGAATCGGTGGCGGCGGCTACCAAGTAGCCGCACGGAAGGGCCTCGTCTCCCTGGCCGCCACCGCCGGTAAAACTGGCGGTGGGATGCGAATGCGGTTCACCAACGCATATATCCGACGCTCCTCCTTTGGGGGAGGGCGATTCTGCCTGCGCGTTTACGAATGCGCGGGTGGATGGCGGATTGATCGCTGTCCGCATCGCCATGGCCAGCTTGCCCGGTCCTCGGATAGCGGGGACGCGCGCGCAGGCCAGGCCGGAAAGGAGACGTCATGGAATTGGTGATCATTGGTGTCGGTGTCGTGGTCGTTCTCGCATTGGTGGTTCTGGTGCTTGTGCTGCGCATGGTTCAGAGCCGCGGCGAGAGTCGCAGAGTGAACGAAGCACGAGATAATGCGGAGCACATCCGAAGCGAAGCGGAAGAAGAGAAGAAACGCATCCTGCTGGAGGCAAAAGAGGAAGCACTGAAGGCCAAGGTAGAGGCGGAGTCCGAGCTGCGCGACCGGCGACGAGAGATACAACGGGCTGAGAACCGGCTCGTGAATCGCGAAGAGAGCTTGGAGAATCGCCAGCAGTCCGTGGAACTCAGGGAGACCCGGCTCACCGATCGTGAGCAGGACATCGAACGTGAACACAGGGAAGCCGAGGCGCTCAAGGATGAGCAGGCCGCCAAGCTGGAGCAGGTGGCGAACCTGAGCGTGCAGGAGGCTCGCTCCCAGATCATGCAGACCGCCGAGGCCGAGATGGAGCATGAACTGGCCAAGCGCTACTACGCGCTCGAGCAGAAGATGCACTCCGAGGTGGACGACAAGGCGAAGAAAGCCATCGCGCTTTCCATCCAGCGGCTTGCCGCCGACGTGGTGAACGAATCCACGACGTCGCAGGTCGCGCTGCCGAACGATGAGATGAAGGGTCGCTTGATAGGCCGCGAAGGCCGGAACATAAGGGCGATCGAAGCCGCGACAGGCGTGGATCTGATCATAGACGATACGCCGGAAGCCGTGACCATCTCCTGTTTCGACCCCATCAGGCGCGAGGTGGCGAAGGTCGCGCTCTCCAACCTCATCGCCGACGGCCGCATCCACCCGGCGCGCATCGAGGAGGCCACGGGCAAGGCGCGAAAAGAGGTCGATGATTCCATCGCGCGGGCGGGCGAGCAGGCAGTGCTCGACGCGGGAGTGCGAGGGCTGAACCCCGACCTGATCAAACTGCTGGGCAGGTTGCAGTACCGTTACAGCTACGGGGAGAACGTCCTGCAGCACTCGGTGGAGGTCTCTCGTATCGCGGGCATGATCGCCGGGGAGATCAAAGCGGAAGTGCAGGTCTCCAAGGCCGGCGGGCTGCTGCATGACATCGGCAAGGCGCTCACGCACGAATTCGAGGGTACGCACATCGAATTGGGTGAAGAGGTGGCGCGGCGGTACTCGCTCTCGGCGGCGGTTACGGCGGCCATCAACGAGCACCATGACGACGATCGGGGCTCTCCCGAGGCGTTCGTCGTGGCGGCGGCTGACGCCATCAGCGCGGCGCGCCCAGGCTCGCGGCGCGATACGGTTGAGCTCTACCTCAAGCGCCTCGAGGCGTTGGAGGACGTGGCCAACAGCTTCGACGGAGTGCAGAAGTCGTACGCTATCCAGGCAGGGCGCGAGGTTCGCATCATGGTCGAGCCTGAAGCGCTGGACGACATGGAAGCGGCTGGCCTTGCGCGTAAAGTCGTGAAAAAAATAGAAGAGAACCTCGTGTACCCTGGCGAGATCATCGTCACGGTGGTGCGCGAGACCCGGGCCACCGAAGTGGCCCACTAGGAGCGAACGTTGCGTGTACTCATGGTCGGCGATGTCGTGGGGCGTCCTGGCCGTCATGCCTTGAAAGAGGTTCTGCCCGGGCTCCGCAGGGAGCTCGGGCTGGACTTCGTCGTCGTGAACGGAGAGAACGCCGCCGCCGGGTTCGGTATCACGGATGATACGGCAGACGAGATTCTCGCTGCCGGGGCGGATGTGATCAGCGGCGGCAACCACTCCTTCGATCAGCGCGACTTCATCTCGCTGCTGGACGGCGAGATGCCCGTCCTCCGTCCAGCGAACTACCCGGCGACAGCCCCGGGCCGGGGCTACCTGCGGGTCGGCAACACCGCCGTCGTGAATCTACAGGGGCGCGTCTTCATGCCGGAGGGCCTCGACTCGCCGTTCGCTGTCGCGGATGCGATCTTGGACGAGCTCGACGAGGACCCGCCGAAAGCGATCCTGGTTGATTTCCATACGGAGGCCACGTCCGAGCAGGCGGCATTGGGCTGGTATCTGGATGGCCGGGTGAGCGTGGTAGTCGGTACGCACACGCACGTGCCAACCGCCGACGCGCGCATCCTGCCGCAGGGCACGGCATTCGTTACGGACCTGGGAATGACGGGCCCGGTGAACTCCATCATCGGCAGCAAAGTTGAAGACGTCCTGGGTAGATTCCTGACGGCGATGCCGCGCCGACTGAACGTCGCCGACGGACGGGGCCCCGCTCAGTTCAACGCGCTTTTCATCGAGCTCGACGACCTGACCGGCCTCGCCACGAGCGTTCAGCGCGTGGACAGGGTCGTCGAGCGTTCATGAAGATCGACCTGCATATGCACTCGACGTTCTCGGACGGCCACCTGACGCCGACGAACCTCGTGCGCCTGCTCGCAAGGCGGGGCCTCGACGTTGCGGCGTTGACCGATCACGATTCCACGGAGGGGTTGGACGAGGCGACTGCGGAAGCCGAACGTCACTCAGGGTTGCGCATCATCCCCGGCGTGGAGATAAGCGCCAGCCATCCCAGCCGGAGCGATGCCGACGTTCACGTCCTCGGCTACTTCGTCGATCATACAAACGTTCTGTTTCGCCAGCAGCAGCTCGAGCTCCGCGACGAGCGGGACGACCGGGGGCAACGCATGCTGGCCAAGCTTGCGGCGCTCGGCTACCCGCTGGAGTGGGAGCGCGTGAAACAGATTGCGGAGGAGGCCGGCGTGGGGCGTCCGCATATCGCGCAGGCGATGATTGAGAGAGGGTACCTCACGGATTACCGGCAGGCGTTCGATGGCCTGCTGAACGACGGCGGCACGGCGTTCGTTGGGCGCAGCCGCCTGACGATGGAAGGCGCAGCGGAGATGATCAACGCGGCCGGTGGCGTCGCCGTGCTGGCGCATCCACTGTACTACGATGGGTACGAGCGTCTACTGCCAACGCTCGCTGACATGGGCATCGCTGGGTTCGAGGCGCACTATGCGCAGTTCAGCGCTGAGCAGCAACGCGGGCTGCTCGCCCTTGCTGAGCGTTACGGCCTGTTGCCGTGCGGCGGCAGCGATTATCATGCGACCGACCGGGACGACGAGGCGCTCCCAGGGACGGACGGCCCGCCCCTGGCGGTTCTGGAAGAACTGGAACGCCGCGCTGTCGCGTCGCGCGGGTAGGTTCTTCGGGTGGACGACTCCCTCAAGATAGCGCTGGTTCTCGTGTTCGGGTACCTGCTGGGCTCGGTGACCAGCGCCTACATCGTGGGCAGAGTGGTCAAGGGCGTGGACCTGCGCAAGGTGGGGAGCGGTACGGTGGGGGCGTCGAACGTCTACTACAACGTGGGGCGCTTCTGGATCGTGCCGGTTGGCGTATTCGACCTCTTGGTGAAGGGGCTGGCGCCGATCTACCTTGCGCGTGCGCTCGACCTTGGGATCGGCGTGCAGGTCGTGGCGGGCCTGCTGGTCGTCGTTGGGCATAACTGGCCGCTGTTCCTGGGCTTCAAGGGCGGGCGAGGCGTTGCCCCGGCGGTTGGGGTGCTGCTGGCGCTTGGACGGCTGGAACTCGCGTTCTTCATCGTTCTCGCGGCGACGGGCTGGCGGTTCACGAAATCCTCGGCGGTGTGGGTGCTGGCGGGATTCGTCGCGCTGCCGCTCGCAGCGATCTACTTCGGCAAACCCGTCGAGGTTGTCCTGCTGATGGTCGCGTTGCTGCTCATCACGGTGGTCAAGCGTCTCGCGTCGAACTCGTTGCGGGGCTCGGAGATAGGCCTTCTGCGCCTGCTCTTCAATAGGCTCATCTACGACCGGGACATCGCTGATCACGCTGCGTGGGTACATCGGAATGCACCGGAGGTAAGCGAGGAATGACGCAGCAGGAGGTCTGCCACTGGCACTCTGAGCGGGAGACGAGGCTGCACTGCGGCAGTTGCGGCAGGCCTATCTGCACGGAATGTCTGCGGCAGCATCCGGTAGGTATACGTTGCAGGGAGTGCAGCAGAGAGGCGCCGCTTCCGACGCATCAGGTCTCGACGAACTACGTGCTGCGCGGCATCGGCGCTGCGATAGGCGTGGGTTTCGTTGGCGTTATCGCGCTGGCGTTCCTGCTACCCGTCGCGGGGTTCCTGTTCTTCTTCATCATGCTGGGGCTGGGGTACGTTACGGCAGAGGTGATAGGGATGGCCGTCAATCGCCGCAGGGGGCGCGTGTACCAGTACATGGCGCTCGCGAGCGTGCTCATCTCGACAGTGGGACTCTGGGGGTCAATCCTGGGGACGCTCACCATCGGCGGGCTGTTCAACCTGGGAGGGGTCGCGGTGGCTGCGCTGGTGGCGTGGCACCGGCTGAGCCGGTAGCCGCGTCCGGTGGACTCGGACGGAGCGCTGGCCTAGAATCAGAGAATGGCGCGGGCGTAGCTCAGGGGTAGAGCATCTGCTTCCCAAGCAGATGGCCGTGGGTTCGAATCCCATCGCCCGCTCCACCTCTCCCTGCGTGACCGACTTCGATCAGCCTTCCCCTTGCCGCTTCTTCTGCTCCATGGCCTGCTGTAGTTGGGGCGTCGGAACCACGCTGTAGCTCACGCGGCGGGACTCAATGCCGTTGACGGAGCCGACGATGGTGTTCACCCCGAACTTCTTCAGCTCCACCTCAGCCTGTAGCACCATCTGGATGCGCTGAGGCTGTCCCGCCTTCGCACCCGGCGGACGCCCAACCTCGAACTCGCCCTCGACCTTTGCCTGCTGCTGGCCGTCGTCATCTATGAAATCGATGGTCATGTGGTGGCGTTCGTTGGTGGACGCCCACGGTACGCTGACGGAGACAGCCAGCGCCATGTGACGCCGGTTGGGCAATGGAGAGCCCACGTTGATCCGGTCGAACCCGCCGCCCATGAGGTAGAGCTTCCCGCCGACGACCTCGGCGGCATCGGCGAGGATGAGCCATTCGATGGCCATGGAATCTTCGGGGTACGCGTTGCTCATGGGCGCTCCTTGCAGGGCTATGCATATAATGTTATCTGTAATACTACAGTGTTACTATTGTAATACAAACGTTACGAGGAGACACCTTTGCGAGGGCCTAGGATACAGGACATCGTGTTCGATGACGGAGAAACGACTGCTTGGGTAGTAGGCCGAGGAGATAGAGAAAAAGAGGGACAAGATGACCGAGCGTAGAGAAGACGAGCGTAACGATGCGGAAGAATGGGATCTCGACATGCCGGTGCCGTACGTGCGCCCACGGGCGACGCAGCGTGCGTTGGTGAGCGTGCCGTTCAAACCTGCGGAGTTCGAGCACGTGGCGGCGGCGGCGGAACAGTCCGGGGAGAGGGTTTCCGTATTCGTGAGAGGGGCTGCGCTGGAAAAGGCAGACACGGTCATGGCGGCTGCGACGTATCGCCTGACGTACTCGGAGCCCGCTAACGACGCTGTTTTTCTGATGATGGGGGATTCGTCAGCATTCCTCTTCGTTGGGTCGGAGAAAGCAGGGGCTGTGAGCTTCGAGCAGGTTCAGGGCTGACGAGCGTGGCTTTCCACTGCGACTGCCCAAGCGTTCGGACGCTGCTACAATCCGGCCTGCGTAACAAGCGTAATGCGTGAGGAGGAATCGCAATGACAACGTCAAAGCCCGAGGTACGTCCCGATCAGGAGCGCATCGTGAAGATCGATGCGTACCGCGCGTTTCAGGCGAAAGAGGGCATACCCGTCGTTACGGGCTTTGCCGTGGATGACCTTCGCGCAGTCGAGGTGAAGCCGTGGGCGCGGCTCGACTGCCTTGGCACGTACATCAACCTCGACGGCACGGGTGACACCAACGACGCCTACGTCGCGGAGATAGAGCCGGGCAAGAAGATGGCACCGGAGAAGCACATCTTCGAGAAGAACATCTACGTGCTGGAAGGACGCGGCGCGACGCTGGTAGGCGACGACCCGAACAGCCGCGTGAGCTTCGAATGGAAGCGCGGCAGCGTCTTCTCGGTTCCCATCAACGTCTGGCATCAGCACATGAACGGAAGCGGAACGGAGCCCGCGCGATTCGTCGCGGTTACGACGGCTCCCCTAACGATGAACCTGTTTCACAACGAGGGATTCATCTTCAACAACACGTACGTCTTCGAGGATCGGATGGGAGGCGCCAAGCACTTCCAGGGCGAGGGGAAGATGTGGACGGCCACGACGGGCCGCACCAACGCCTGGGAGACGAACTTCGTTCCTGACATCGAGACGTTCACGACGTTCACCTGGAAGGAGCGCGGCGCAGGCGGAGCGCACATCAAGTTCGAGCTGGCCGATCAGACGCAGACGGCGCATATCTCCGAGTTTCCGGTTGGCACGTACAAGAAGGCGCACCGGCACGGCCCCGGGGCGCACGTGATCATCATCAAGGGCATGGGCTACTCGCTCCTCTGGCCGTCGCACGGCAATCCGCAGGATGACCTGGAGCGCGTGGACTGGAAGCCCGGCTCGATGGTCGTGCCGCCCAACGGCTGGTTCCATCAGCACTTCAACGGCGGCGCGACGCCCGCGCGCTATCTCGCGTTCCGCTGGAACAGCCAGAAGTACTACTTCTCGCTTGGCGTAGCGATGGAGGGTGATACAGACGTGGATGTGAAGATGGGCGGCGCGCAGATCGAATACGAGGACGAGGATCTGCTGATCCACGACATCTTCGCGGAGACGCTCGCGAGGTCAGGCGCAGAGTCGCACATGGAGGAGTTCATCCCACGCCTGCGCGGATAGCGCGTTACGTTCCTCTTCGGCTCATCAGGACTGTGGGACGGAAGGGAGGTTCCGGTACAGGTGGCGGAAGGTCGACCACCGGAGTTCTATGGCGTCCCGAGTGCTCCGTCCGAGGGAGGGGACGGAGGTAGTGGCGGAGGGAAAGGCAAGGGCGTTGGGCCAACTAGCGGGGCAGGCGTCGCCGCGGGCGTGAAGGGCGGGGGAGCCGGGCTGATTACCGGAGCAGATGTCGTCCCGGGCGATGCGCTCGTGGGCGTGGGGCAGTGGGCCGGTAACACTGGCGGCGCTACCCCAGATTGCAGCGGCGGAGGCAAACAGTCGAAGTCCACCTCTGTATCGGGCGTTGTGCCGGTGGGACTGGCTGTTGCATCGATCACCGGGCCGGGAGTTGTGACAATCGTAGGTACGAGTGTTGGCACTTGCGTTGGTGGAGACGTCGGTTCCGGCGTTGGTGCGGGAGTGGGCGTTGGTGTGGGAGTGGGCGTTGGTGTGGGAGTCGGCGTGGGTGTTGGAGTAGGAGTTGGTGTGGGAGTGAGGGTTGGCGTCGGAGTCAGCGTGGGAGTAGCGGTTGGGGCTGGGGTTGGGGTAAGCGTTGGCGTGGGAGTGGGGGTTGTCACCGGAGTCGGCGTGGGGCGCGGCGTCAGGGTCGGCGTCGGCTGTGTCGAACCGCATGCCGCAAGGGTAACCACGAGAGTTACCAGCAGAAGCAGAAAAGCCAGGGCTTGTTGGACAGAGAGGGGTCTCAGCGCGTCATCCTCGGTCGTTGATCGTTACCGCTCATCGTGCCTGACCGCGCCGTCGGCACGGGCGTCAATCACTATGAAAACTATATCACGGAGCGGGTTGCCGCGGCGGAATCGGCGCAAATGACCGCACGCTATCAGCAGGCGCATGAGCGGCGCGGTATGCTTGAGTCGTGACGGATACGAATCGAACCTTCCGCAGCGGGCTGGCCGCGATCGTGGGGCGGGCGAACGTTGGCAAATCGACGTTGCTCAACGCGCTGCTTGGCCAGAAGCTGGCCATCGTGAGCGCGAAACCGCACACGACGCGCCACAAACTCCTGGGCGTGCTCGCAGGCGATGGCTTTCAGGCCGGCCTGATGGATACGCCCGGATTCCTGCGCAACGGCCGTGATCAGATGGACGCTGCCATGTCGCGCCAGTTGGCGTCCGCGCTCGCCGATGCCGATGGCGTGGTGCTCGTCGCGGAGCCGCGCTTCCCAGGCGATGTCGAGATGGCGCTCATCCAGCAGGTAGCCGCTGCCGGTACGCGCGCGGTGCTGGCGTTGAACAAGACCGACACTATCGCGAAGAACAAGCTGCTGCCGGTCATAGCCCGCTACGCCGAGGCGCATACGTTCTCGGACATCGTGCCGGTCAGCGCGCTCGAGCGCGACGGCCTCGACCGTCTGGCCGATGCGATACGGGACGCGATGCCGGAGCAGGAAGCACTGTTTCCGGAAGACATGCTGACGGATCGCTCCGTGCGCTTTCTGGCGGGTGAACTGGTCCGCGAGAAGGTGTTCGAGCTCTACGCCCACGAGGTGCCGTATGACGCTGCGGTTGAAGTCGAGGAGTTCGAGGAGCGCGAGGGGGATCAGCCCGATTACATCTGCGTGGTGGTTTACGTGGACAAGGCGTCGCAGAAGCAGTTGCTCATCGGCAAGGGAGGCGTGGCGCTGAAGGAGGTCGGTATGCAGGCGAGGCCGGCCATCGAGGCGTTGACCGGGCGTCCCGCCTACCTGGAACTCTGGGTGAAAGTGAACCTGAAGTGGCGGCGTAAGGCGGGCTTCATCCAGCGCACCCTGTAACGACAACGTAACGCCATGCTGCTCTTTCCGTGCGGCGCTCGCGTATGATGAGGCCAATCACTCGCCTGAGGTTGCAGACGTGCCCCTTATCCCCAAGGTTATGAGCACCCAACATCCCGACAATGCGGAGTCTCCTCCTATGCGGTTGACGGAGTGCTGAAGGGCGATGGCGAGATCACCGAGGCAGCGGAGCACTTTGCGCTCGGCTGCGACGAGCAGATGTGGGATTCGGAGGGCAAGGATGCCGATACCCACGTGGTGCAGAAGCTGCTGAACACCCACCCGGAGTTCTTCACCGACGAGAAGAAGCTGGGGCGCGATGCGGTCATCACGCTGAGAGTGCCGAACCCCGCGATCGAGTTGGAGATGCGCAAGCTCCTCGTCGAGGCGTTGCAGGGCATCCCCACCTCCTATGATGTCGCCAGCGAGTTCTACCAGGGCGACCTCGAACCTCCCATCCAGGAGGTGATTCTGCCGTTCACGACCACCGCGGACGAGATTGCGCGCATCGCTGATTACTATCAGCAGTTCGTCGCGGGGCAGGAGAGCCGCCACCTCCCTGACGGCGCCACCGTCGGCGAATGGATCGGCGAGTTCTACCCTAAGACCATCCGCGTTATCCCGCTCTTCGAAGATTGGGACCAGATGCTCTATGTCGACGACATCGTCCGCGCCTACCTTCGAGGGTGGGAGGCTGACTACCAACGCGTCTTCCTTGCGCGCAGCGACCCCGCGCTCAACTACGGCATCGTCGGCGCGGAGCTGCTGCTGAAGACGGGCCTCCACCGGCTGGCTTTGCTGGAAGAGGAGCTCGGCATCCCTCTCTACCCCATCATCGGCGCGGGCTCCGTGCCGTTCCGCGGGCACCTCTCGCCCGTGAACATAGATCGCGCGTTCAATGAATACCCCAGCGTGCAGACGATCACCGCGCAGTCCGCGTTCAAGTTCGACTACCCGCAGGATCAGGTGCGCGCAGGCATCGCGCAGGCCCTTGCGCACGAGCGCCAGCCCGCGCGGCCCATCGACAGGGAGCGCGTCATCTCTATCCTGGACAGGTCCGCGGCGGAGTACCAACGCCTCGTAAGGACGCTTGCGCCGGTTATCGCCAACGTCTCGGCCCATGTGCCCCGCAGGCGAGAGCGCAAGCTGCACGTCGGCCTGTTCGGCTACGGACGGTCGCTCGCAGGCTCGGAGGACGTTACGCTGCCGCGCGCCATCGGTTTCACCACGGCCCTCTACTCCATCGGCGTACCGCCTGAGCTGCTCGGGCTCGCCGCGCTGACCCCGGACGACTTCGCCTATCTCCGCGAGGTCTACCCCAGCCTTGAATCCGACCTCTCGGCCGCACTGCGATTCTCCAACGAAACCCGTGTAACGCAGCTCCTGGGCGACGACTACCGCCAACTACTCGTGCGCTTTGCCGACGATATAGACCGCGTCCACGAGGGGCTGACGCTCGCCATCTGGGCGGGGGTTCGCCTGGACATGGCCACGCACATCCCGCGCTACATCACCGAGGCTGGACAGCTGCGGCGGTTCCTGGGATAGGAGGCCGCACTGACGAACGCTCCCAACCTCCGATTCGGCATCGCGATACCCCAGCGGTTCCCCGGCGAGATCGACGTCTCCGTTCTGCCGCCGTTCTTCGCGGCGGTCGAGGAGCTGGGCTACGATAGCTGCTGGGTCGTCGAGCAGGCCATCAACGCGCAGAACGACCTCGCGCCGATCCCGCTGCTCTCCTACGCTGCCGCACTCACGAGCCGGGCGAGGCTCGGCAGTTCGGTGCTCATCAGCGTGCTCCGCAACCCCATCAACCTGGCGAAGAGCCTCGCGACGCTCGACCGCCTCTCGAACGGACGACTCATCGTCGGCGTGGGGATGGGGAACGCGACGGGCGCGCAGTTCTCCGACGCTTTCGGGGTGCCGGCGTCGGGCAAGGCGGCTCGCTTCGAGGAAGGGTTGCTGCTGATGCAGCGTCTGTGGATGGGCGAGCGCGTCTCGTTCGACGGGCGCTTCTGGCAGCTCGACGATATGTTCATCAGCCCCACGCCCGTTCAGCGGCCCATACCGCTCTGGTTCGGCGGGCACGCGCCTGCCGCATTGAATCGCGCGGTACGGCTGGGCGCTGGGTGGATGGGCGCCGGCGCCTCATCGACCGCGAGGGTCAGGGAGGAGCTGGAGGAGCTTCGCCGATGCCTGGATCAGCAAGGGCGCGACCCCGCGACGTTCGAGACGGCCAAGCGCGTGTTCGTGGGCGTGGAGGACGACCGCGAGACCGCGCTTCGCCGGTTGCAGCCGTGGTTTGAGATGCACTCAGGCAGCGGCCAACGGGCGGAGCGAGTCGGCGTCTACGGTACGCCGGAGCAGTGCGCGGAGGGTCTCGCCGAAGTCGCAGCGACCGGAGTCGACCTGATCGCGCTCAACCCCGTCTACGACCTGGAGCGGCAGGCGCGGCGGCTCGCCGGTGAGGTGTTGCCGCTGATGGGCCAGACGCTTTCGCCCTAGTTGAGACGCTCGAAGATCGTCGAGACGCCCTGGCCGCCCCCGACGCACATTGTTACGAGCCCGAACTGGCCATCCGTGCGGGAGAGTTCCTCCATGAGCTTGACGGTCATGATTGCGCCCGTCGCGCCGACAGGGTGGCCGAGCGAGATGCCGCTGCCGTTGACGTTGGTCTTACTCTGATCCATGCCCAGTTCGCGTATCACGTAGAGCGCCTGCGCCGCGAACGCCTCGTTCAACTCGATGATGTCGAGGTCGCTGAGGGCCATGCCGGTCTTTTCCAGCACCTTGCGCGTGGAGGGCACCGGCCCGATGCCCATTATGGACGGATCGACGCCGGAGACGCCCCTGCCTACCCATCGCAGGCGGGGAGTGAGGCTCTCCGCCTCGGCACGCTCGCGGGACATGACGACAACCGCCGCTGCGCCGTCGTTGATGCCAGCGGAATTGCCCGCGGTTACGGTGCCGTCCTCCTTGAAGACCGTCCTGAGCCTGCTCAGTGCTTCCATCGTCGCATCGGCGCGGGGCTGCTCGTCCTGCGTAACCTCAATGGGGTCGCTGCGGCGCTGGGAGACGCTCACCGGGGCGATCTGCTCATCGAAATAGCCGTGCGCCTGCGCGGTGACGGCGCGCTGGTGACTGCTGACGGCCAACTCGTCCTGGGCCTCCCGGCTGACCTCGAAACGCTCGGCGACGTTCTCGGCGGTAACGCCCATGTGGTAGTCGTAGATGGGGCAGCTGAGGCCAAGGGTGAGGCCGTCGGTAACGGTGTAGTCGCCCATGCGTGGGCCATCGAAACGGACGCCGCGCATGAGGTAGGGCACGCGGCTCATGCTGTCCGCCCCACCGGCGACAACGACCTCCGATTCGCCGCAGACGATGGCCTGCACGGCGAGGTTGATTGCCTCCAGCCCTGACGAGCAGGCGCGGTTGACGGTCATAGCAGGGATGTGGTCAGGCAGCCCCGCCTTGAGCATCGCCCGGCGCGCTGTGTAACCCGTCTCGTCGGCCTGCAGGACGTTGCCCATGATGACCTCGTCCACGTCCTGGGGGCGTATGCCTGCCCGCTCGATAGCGGCCTTGATGGCGATGGCGCCCAAGTCGGAGGCGGGGAGGTCCTTGAACGCGCCGCCGAATCGTCCGACCGGGGTGCGTGCGCCGCTAACGATGACTACGTCTTGCATACCGATTCACTCCTTCTGAGGCTTTCCCGTTGCCATGGGGACACGCAGCGATTGTCCGGGCGGGTCCGGCGCGTGTCAACTTGCGGGGGCTCCACCCTCATCCGCACCTTCTTCCATCGAGGGAGAGGGATCTGCAAGGGCAGGGGATGCGAGGTTCCCGCCAGCGCGGGAACGATGGGGGGGAGGGGTGAACCCTAGACCCATTTGGCCCTGTTTGGCCTCGTTTACTCCTAACCGAGCGATGGAAATGAGGCCGGTGTGGCCTCGTTCTGGCCCTCCGCTCACTCGTACGCGGTGGGCCAGCCGGCCCTGGCTATGGCCTTGGTTGGCCTCGTCAGGAGTGCCCAGGAGTGGCGAAACTTTTAATTCAGTTCCGTTTCGTTCCATTTCGTTCCATTCCTTGTCGTCTGCGCGGGCCGAGGATGCGAGGTTCCTGCCTTCGCGGGAACGACGGGGCGTTCTGCTCGGTTTTCGGTCATTTCTGTCACTTATCTCACCTCTGTCGCGCGCGGTTGTTCAGGAGTGCGCAGGAGTGGGGACCCCCCATACCTTGGCCCGATATGGCCCGATTTGGCCCGATTCACTCGTAGGGGCTTGCGCTCCAAGCTGGGGATGCGAGGTTCCCGCCTTCGTGGGAACGACGAGTTGCCTTCGTCGTAACGACGTATGCAACCAATGTACGGACTGGCGCGGCGACGGCGCAATGGGCAGTTGTCGTTAGGTTGGCGTTGGCGCGGGTTACGTGCGGGCTTTCGCCTGCCCTCGCCTTCCGCTAGAGTTCGTGATACCACAGATCTCTCAATGAGGCTAAGCGCCCTTTAAGGGCGTGCGAGCTCATTGGACAGAGGGAGGGCATCGTGCCCTCCTGTTGGGTTCGCATAGGCAAATCGAGGATCTGTAGCAAGTACCTCGCCTCTGTTTCCACAGGAGGGGTTCCGGGCGATTGGAGGGGAGTTGGAACTCGTAACCATTTAATCATTAACACTATGCGCACCTCGTCTGAGCGACAGCTAGGTGAGCAAGCGGACATCTCCCAAGAAGCTCTCAAGTGTTTGGAGATGCGGTCTGACCGACTGAGGGAACTTTGTGTGACGGGACTTTGGCACCACCAGTTTCACATTGGCAGCCTGCATTTCCCTGAACTGGTTCTCCGATACCCCCTCTTGCACCGTGAACAGGTGCTTGGTTCCGATCCGGTCCGCTTCGTTCAGCACTTGCCGCCAGCGGTCTTTCAGTGTTCGCTTCACAGCCAGCATCCGCAGTCTCGAACTGGGATAGCTGGCGTCCTGATAGGCCGACACGCTCGGAAACAGGAAATCGGGCCGCTTGTTCTCCTCCGATATCTCGTTGTAGGTAAAGTCTTGTCCTTCAGTGAGCTGCTCTTCTCCGAAAAGATGACGGAGATGCATCTGTAAGGAGTTTCCTGCTCGCGAGCGGCGGCGCTGGATCGTAGATTGGGCATGCGTCAGAAACTCCTGCATGGACTGGTAACCCCGCGCTATCCGAGGCAACTCGATAGCTTCCTCGACGCTTTCGAATAGCCTGAACTCACAGTCTAGGCGACGAAGCAGCCTTCGATCGACGTCTAAGGTCGAGTCGGGCCGGAGTTCCACAACCCTTCGGAGTATCTCCTCTCCCTTCGGAAACTCCAAGAGCCAACCTTCCGGAATCCTGTCCGCAGGCAACCAGCAATCCGCATCGGGATTCGTTTGGCTGAACAGATCCGGCCATGTCCTTCCCTCGCCCGGTGCGACAGGGCCTGTGAATTCCTCGAGGCGGTCTTCCTCAACAGCGTCGGAGCAGACCCAGACGTGGCACTCGGTAGTCCCCTCCTTTCCATTTCCCCTGAAGGCGAAAGCCGTGAGGGCTCCGGTAGATTCCACGTCAAGCAATACCGACTGGCTGCCGCCCCATCCGGTAACGCGGGTTTCGTTGCGGGTTCCTCCCCTCAGGCGGTTGTTGTACCAGATTGCCGATAGGTGCAGCACTGCGGGGTGACTGTCGACGGCGCATCGGAACTCAACGCGAGGGTTCTTAGTGGACGGGAGATACAGAGAAGGGAACAACGCAAAGAGTAGTTGCTTGGGGAGGTAAGGACCAGCTTGATGCCCTCCTGTTGCCTGAGTGTCATTTCCTGACAGTCTCTTGAGGAACCATCGACAATCCAGATGCTCCTGTACCCAGTCGTCCAGTTCCCATACAGCCATCACAGTCCCCTTATGTCAGCATCGCCTGATGCGCCGTCAAGCCATGCCGATGTCTTGTCGAGCACCTCACTCGCGCCTAGGCGGCCCTTACCCTTCAGCGCGCACTCCCACACCCGGAACTGCCGCCACCCCAGTTCGGCGAGACGCTCCTGAACCGCGGCATCCCTCTCGCGTGTGGCCTGTATCTTGGCTCGCCACCACTCGGCGCGTGTGGACGGCCACTTGAAAAGGGCACAGCAATGCCCGTGCCAGAAGCAGCCTTGAACGAAGATTACCGCGCGGCGGGAAGGGAACACCAAGTCCGGCTTGCCCGGCATCTTGCCGGAATGGAGGCGGTATCGGTAGCCCCGCGAGTGGAGCCCGCGCCTGATGAGCATTTCCGGCTTGGTGTCGCGGGCGCGAATGCCCGACATCATCCGGCTACGGGTATCGGGGCCGACGACGTCTGCCATCGGGCGGGACCTTCTCCTGTAGTGGCACCCGTAAGGTGTTCCGAGACAAACCGGGCTACGACGTTGCCCACGGGCACAACGACGGCATTGCCAAATTGCCGGTATGCCTGCAGGTCGGAGACCGGTATCCTGAACTCTGGGACTCCTGGTTGGTCAAAGCCCATCAGGCGAGCGCACTCTCTGGGCGTGAGCCGCCGTGGGTTCAAGTAGGGGCCGCGCTTGATCAGTATCTCGGAGCCGTCCTTGTAGTACCGTGCCGAGAGTGTACGTGCAATGTCGTCCTTGCCGGCCAGACCAAAACCGAAGCCGTTCCCTCGGCTCCGGTGCTTTTGGGCGTAGTCTTGCAGGTACTGCCACAGGTGATCAGTTAACACATACCGGTGATGGACGCGCCCGTCTGCCGATGTATAGGGTAGGCACGGGGGCTCGCTGCCATCTTCCGGGTGGAGGATGCTAGAGAGCTTGGGGCCGTCTTGGGGGTCGGGCAGCTCAAGGTCGTAGAGGCTGACGTCAGCCCTGTCGCGGAAACCGACGATAAATATCCGTTCCCGGTGCTGTGGAACGAATGCCTTGGCGTCTATGACCCGGCAGGAGACGTGGTAACCGAGTTCTTCCTCTAGGGTGTTTAGGATTATGCGGAACGTGCGGCCCTTGTCGTGATTGGCGATGTTCTTCACGTTCTCAAGGACAAAGGCCTCGGGACGGTGAAAGGCTAGAATCCTTGCTACTTCAAAGAACAGCGTGCCTTGGGTGTCGCAACGGAACCCGTGCGGTTGTCCGAGTGCGTTTTTCTTGCTCACCCCAGCAATGGAGAACGGTTGGCACGGGAAACCGGCGAGGAGCACGTCATGCGCGGGGATTGCCTCCTCCTGCACTTCTCTGATATCGCCGACCATCGGGCATCCAAAGCCATCGTCAAAATTTGCGCGGTATGTCTGCTGGGCATACTTGTCCAGTTCACTCGTGAACACGCATGTGCCGCCAGCCAAGTCAAACCCGCGGCGGAGCCCGCCGATACCAGCGAAGAGGTCTATGAAACGAAAAGAGGAGATATGCATCGGTTAGCGGAGGGCCTCCAGTGGGCTGCACGGGCGTCCCCGTGTGGGTGTGGCTGAAGGCTATGGGGAGGCAGGGAGCATTGTCAACGCGGATGTGTCGCCTCATGGGCAGGTTATAGACAGCGACCAGAACCCTACGATAACAAGGAGCGGGTAACGCGTGGCCAAACTGATGCAGTACCAACGTGCCGTGTCCCGTCAAGTGGTGTAAGACTATGCGTTCCAACCGGAGTTAGGACTTTGAGGCCGGGTAAGGGGTAATTGTTCAGGGGAGAGCAGGGATGCGAGGTTCCCGCCTGCGCGGGAACTGTAGATGTTAGGTAATTCGTTGACAGAATTGGCTGACGGAGTCAGTCCCGTCTGGAGACGAAGATGCGTGACAACAGCAACGACCGCACGGTGGAGCGGAACTACGTCCAGAAGTACCGGTTCCTGATCCGGGAGTACGAACTGGTCAAGGCCAAGCGCCATCACCAGTTCCGCTTCCTCCAGGACTTCTACACCTACCACGGGACGGACCGGCAGACCTTTGCCAAGTACTACAACCGCTACCGACAGTCCGGGGACGCTGAGGCGTTCCTGCCTCGCAAGCGAGGCCCCAAGTGGAAGAGCCGCCGCACGATTCCCTACATCGAAGAGAAGGTGTTGGAGCAGCGGCGCAAGGGCATCAACCGCTACGAGATATATGCCATACTCAAGCCAGTGCTGAAATCTCGTACGCCTGCACCGTCCACCATCTACGCCATCAGCAGGCGTCACGGCGTGAACCGCATGACCAAAGCGATGCAACAGTCCAAGCGCCGGATCATCAAGACTCGCGCCGGGGAGTTGGGCCACTTGGACTGCCACTACCTGAGCAAGGACCTCATCGTCGGCGCCAAGCATCGCTCCTACCTGGTCTCGGTGGTGGATGCCTGCACCCGCCTCGCCTGGACAGAGGTTGTAGACGATCTCAAGAGCCTGAGCGTGATGTTCGCCGCACTCAAGAGCATCAACATGCTGAACGCGGAGTACGGGATCCGCTTCGAGGAAATCCTTACCGACAATGGCTCTGAGGTGGCCTCGCCTCGGAACAAGGCACTTCACCCGATGGAGCGGATGCTGCAGGAGCTGGGGATCAAGCACCGCTACACCCGGCCGTATCGTCCCCAGACCAACGGGAAGGTTGAACGGTTCTGGCGGACGTTGAATGAGGACCTGCTCGAAGAGACGACGTTCGAGTCGCTGGAAGAGCTCAAGGAGGAACTCATGCAGTACCTCCTCTACTACAACACAGAACGGCCCCACCAAGGCCTCGGAGGCAAGACGCCCCTCCAAGCCTTGGAACTTTTGTCAACGAATTAGTTGACATCTACAGGAACGACGGACATCACTTCCTGGCGTGTAGGTAGTGGAGCGGGAGGAGGCGGCTCCATATCCTCACCACGCGGTGTCTGAAGTAGGTGTGCTTCCCGAAGAGCGTGCCGACGCTGATGAGGAGCACCGAGTAGACCGGCGTGATGAGCAGGACGTACACCACCCGGTAAGACCAAGGCCCGCTCCAGAGCGAGCCTTCGAGTCCAAGGATGTTGTTCAGCAGGAAGCGCGCGAGCAACACCGTGAGCGAGCCGGTGATAGCGAACACGATCAGGACGACTGCGTAGTGGACGACTACCCCGGCGCCTTTTCCGCGCATCACGTTCTGCGCATCACGACTTATATCTCCGCCTCGGCTCCGGCAAGGCGCTCGACGGCCTTGATGATCGCTTGCGTGCCCTCCTCCGCGCAGCCCATCGCCTCGACGTCGGCGAGATACTGGCGCGCCACGCCGGTCAGCGCGAGCGGTACGTTCGTCTCCCGCGCCGCTTCCAGGATGAGACGCAGGTCTTTCTGCTGGAGCTTCACCATGAAGCCGGGCGCGAAGTCCCGCTGGGCCATGCGCGGGCCGAGATTCGCCAGCTGCCAGGAGCCTGCCGCACCGCCGGAGACAGCCTCGATGGTCTTCAACAGGTCAGCGCCCTGTGCCCCTGCGAAGACGAGCGCCTCCGCAACTGCTGCGCACGTTCCCGCGACGAGCACCTGGTTCACCAGTTTCGTCGTCTGCCCCATGCCGGACGGGCCCATGAGCGTGATGCTCTTGCCCATCGCCTCGAAGATGGGCAGGCAACGCTCGAACGTCTCCGGCGCACCCCCTGCCATGATGGTCAGCGTCGCCTGCTGCGCTCCCCACGAGCCGCCGCTGACGGGGGCGTCGAGCATCGCGATGCCGCGCGCCGCCAGACGTTCGGCCAGCGCTCGCGTTTCGGCGGGGGAGATGGTGCTCATGTCTATCAGCACCGAGCCCTCCGCCATGGCGTTGGCGAGCCCGCCCTCGCCCTCGACGACTGCGAGAACGTCCGGGGTATCAGGAACCATCGTGATGACGACGGTGGCCTGCCGCCCGACCTGCGCCACGGAATCGGCGACAGTGACGCCGTCCGCCTGCAACGCCTGCGCCCTGGCAGGCGTGCGATTGTAGGCGATGACGTCGAACCCTGCTTTCGCAAGGTTCCGGGCCATCGGAGCGCCCATGATGCCTGTGCCGATGACTCCCACTGCTTCGCGGGCGGCCATCAGCGGCCTTCTTCCGCAGCCCGCGCACCCTCCACGTAGGCGCGTGTCGCGCCCAGCAGCAGTGCGTTCGCGCCGGTGAGGAACAGCTGCACGCCTCGGTCTCGCCAGTAGGCGTAGTCTTCAGGAGCGCGCGCGATGGTGCCAGCGGTCTTGCCGGCTTTGACGATCTTCTCAGTCAGATCCTCGATCGTCTTCAGAACGAGCGGGTGCTTCGCCTCGCCAGGCACCCCCAGCGCGACCGACAGGTCGGACGGGCCAAGGAAGACCGCGTCGACCCCCTCGGTTCCGATGATGTCGTCTGCGTTGTCGATGCCGGCTTGCGTCTCGATCTGCACCATCACGACGGTGGCCTCGTTCGCGGCATCCGTATAGCCGGGGGTGGTGCTGAAGTCGTTCGCCCTGACGCCTGCGAGTCCGCGCTTGCCCACCGGCGGGTACTTCACGGAGTCGACGACGTAGCGTGCGTCGCTGCCGGAGTTGACCATCGGAATCATGACGCCGAGTACGCCGCCGTCGAGGTACTTGGCCATCACCTGCTGGGTGTTCTCTCCCACTCTCGCCATCGCGGGGACGCCCTTGGCCTCAGCGGCGCGCACCATGTCCACGGCATCGCCAGCGGAGATGGGGTTGTGCTCGCCGTCTATCATCACGTAGTCCACGCCTGCCACCGCGAGCAACTCGACCGTCGTCGGCGATTCGATGCTGACGAATACGCCCACCAACGGGTCGCCTGCCTTGAGCTTTGCTCTGAAAGCGCCGTCTATCATCATTCCTCCTCGTGCAAGGCGTTGAGCCTCGTATGCTGCCTGCTTACTCTGCGGGCTGAGCCTCGGCGCGCTGTCTCGCCAGCCGTTCCGCTGAGCCTCGGCGTGCCTCCTCGATTTGCCTCGCGGTAAACACAGCGCCTCCGAACACAACCGTGCTGAGGAAGCTGATGGTGCGGTCTACCAGTGTAACGGCAATCGCCGTCTCGAAAGCCAACTCCAGCCGGAGCAGTCCGGTTACGCCGGATTCGACGACCCCCAGTCCGCCAGGAGTCAGCGGGACGGCGGTGAGCAGGCCGTTGGCCATCGGGACAAAGAGCACCAGTCCAAGGGCGACCGGTGTGCCCAGCGACATGACGACGAAGAAGAGCCGCCCCGCCTCACAGAGCCACGCCGCGATACCCAGTGCGCCGACGAGGTGCATGCGGCCGAAGCTGTCCATCGTGCCGGAGTGGAAACGTTGGTAGATGAGCTGCACACGGAGAGGAAGCTTGGGAATGAGCCAACGCCTCGCTAGCACCATGCCGGTCAGCCCGGCGGCAACAGCGACGAGCAGGCCACCTGCCAGCGCCGCGAGGAACAGCGGAGGCTTGATCTGTCCTCCGACGAGGAGGACGCCGACGCCAGCCGTAATCAGGAAAGCCACGACGGAGAGGTCGATGACCCTGTCGGCAAGCACAGTGCCCATGCTTCTGGGGAAACTGGTGTTCGTGTCCTTGGCGTAGACGTAGGCGCGGTAGGCGTCGCCCATGCGGAACCACGTGACGGAGTTGGCGAACCAACTCATCAGGATCACGCGCGCGGCATAGAAGAGCGTAGGCGGGGGGCCTCCGCCGTTCCGCTGAGCGTTGCCGAGGAGTATCTGCCAGCGCGCGCCCCGGAAGAGGAACGTAAGGTAGTGCGTGAATATGGCGGCAGCATACCAACCCGGGTGCAGCGTCGAAACGACCTCCCAGGTTTCGCTCCATCCGATATCGACCTGCGTCGCCAGCAGAACGGCCAACGCCACCAGCACCAGCAACGATATGCTGGTCTGCGGCGAGAGCAGCCGACGTTTCAGCGATACGCCCGCTTCGACTTCAGATAGAACGGTTGACACGGCCACCCATGTTAGAGCATTAACTCAGCGGACGCTTCTCCGGTATCCCCGCTTTCCTCGGATAACGGGCAGGCGTAGGCGCGACCTTCTCAACGGTGATCACGTGCCGAGCGTCGAGGCCGACGCTCGTGCCAACCTGTTCGACGCTCGCGACGCATCCGCCGAGGGTGGCCGTGGCCGCTGCGTACGCCGCCGCTTCCCGGGGACTCTCCGCGCCCCGTTGGGCCAGCACCACGCCTCCGGTCTTGCAGAGCGGCAGCGCCAGCTCGAGCACGACGGGCCACGGCCCGATCGCCCGGCAGGTAACGATGTCGAACGACTCCCGCAGGGCGAGGTCGTGGCCGGCGTCCTCGGCGCGTGCCTGCCGCACCTCTACGTCGAGCTCCAACTCGTTCGCCGTACGTTCCAGATAGTCGGTTTTCTTGCGAGTGGCGTCCATCAACAGAACCCCCAGCGAGGGCTCCGCGATCTTGAGCACGAGCCCAGGGAAGCCTCCGCCCGTGCCTACGTCAGCGAGCCTGCCATCGGCAAGCCCTCTGCCTCGGATGAGCGGCAGCAGGGTCAGGGAATCGAAGACGTGCATACGCAGCACGTTCGCCAGCCCCGTCCTGGACATGAGCGACGCAGACTCGTTGGAAGCGCGGAGGATCTCCAGCATGCGGCGCAGGCTATCCGTCTGTGAGGAGGTTAGCGTGATGCCCAACTCTGACGCTGCGGACTCGAACTGCTCCCACTCCAATGGCTCGTAAGACATCATCGGGAGCGGCGTCTGCCGAGGAGGAAGACGATGGCAGGGATCGCGATCGCGGCCAGCGCAATGGTGACTACGGAGAATTGCCGTGGAGGAGGCGGCTGGTAGATGTGGTAGGTCGGCGGCGGGACGGGGTGTTGCTGCACCGGAGGTTGAGGCATCGCCGCGCTTGCGGCCTTGGCGAGGTGCGCCGCAGCGTCCGCGCCGAACATGTCGAGGTATCCGCGCACCAGCCCTCCGGCGGCTGATTGCAGGAACTCGCCTCGCTCCAGCCGGGCGCTGTAGCGGTACGCGCGTCCGTCGAGTTGGCGATCGAGCATCTCCTTCTCGACGAGGCGGTTGAGGACGGTCATGATGGTCTTGTAGTTGTGGCCAGGCCCCAGCGCGTCAATCACGTCCTGGACGGAGAGATTAGCGGTGGACGACCAGATGACGTCCATCAGCCGCGATTCGAGCGGGCCGAGGGACGGTATCGTATTCTTACGCGTTATGGTCAATCTTCACCGTGGCGGGCTGCTCAGCCCGGGAGTCGCTGCTGACGCGGAATCGCGGGCAGCCTTACTCACCGTAAGAGTGCAGGCTCCCGACTGTCAAGGACGAACCGATGCTCGTTTGGGCCTGCGTCGTGACGTAAGACAACAGGGCAACGGAACCAACGCGGACGCACCGATTACAATCAGGATGGCGTATGTATAGCGGAAGCGGTCTCTTATGGCGTGTAGGCATGGGCAGGTGGCGAGCGTTGGTGTCGGCGCTGGCGCTGGCGGCGTTCGCTGCTGCGCTTGCCGCGTGCGGCGGCGGGCCGGAGCCTACGCCCGCGCCGGTCTACAGCGGGCTGCTCGCTGCGGGAGAGTTCGTTCCGGGGACTAACCGCTTCCCGTTTGCCCTGGTCTCACGCGATGGCGACTTCCTGGAGGGCGCTGACGTTACGGTGCGCTTCTTCGAGCTCAAGGGCGAGGATTCGATCTTCGTGACGGAGGCGTCCGCGATCTGGCGGACGGTCGAGGGCATCACGCCGCACCTGCACCCGGACGGCGAGGTGCATCAGCATCTGGACTATCGAGGCGTGTACGTGGTCGACGAGGTTGCGTTCCCCACTGCGGGCGTATGGGGAGCGGAGTTCGTGGTGGGGGACGAGACGCTCACGGAAGGAGCAGCGTTCCGGGTGAAAGCGGAGGGAACCGTGCCGCGCGTTGGGGAGCGTGTGCCGCCTACGGCAAACCTGACGATCCACGACGTGGACTCGTTCGCGGAGGTCTCGACGAGGCAGGTGGAGAGCGATGCGCTGCACAACGTGTCCGTCGCGCAAGCGCTCGAATCGGGGGAGCGGTTCGTCGTCTTCTTCGCGTCGCCGAGGTTCTGCGTGAGCTCGATCTGCGGGCCGGTTACGGATACGTTGGAGCGTGCGCACGGCGAGTTGGGCGGAGCTGTGGAGTTTATCCACATCGAGCCCTGGGACCTGGACGCTGCGCGGAACGAGGGGCGTTTGGCGCCGTCGGAGGCGATGGCGGAGTGGGGGCTGCCTACGGAGCCGTGGACGTTCGTTGTCGGGGAGGACGGGCGAGTCGCTGCGCGCTACGAGGGGTTGGTGGCGGTGGAGGAGGTGGTGTCGGCGGTGAACGGCGCGGGTTAGATGGCAACCCCGACAGCTTTGCCAATGAAGTAGGCGACCGCAACGGCGGCTCCCGCGAGCGCTACCATCTCCGCGCCTTTGCGTATCACGTTGCCGCTGCTGAACGAGGCGCGCCACCCACCGACGGCGAAGAGGGCAAACCCGCTGAACGCGAAGGAGCCCGCGAGAGCACTCGAGCCTTCCAGCAAGAAGTACGGCGCGATGGGGAAGAATGCGCCGATGGCGAAAGAGATCCCCATAGTGATACCGGAGTGCGATGGTCTGGGCGCCTGGTTGGGGAAGCCCAACTCATCGGTCATCATCAGCTGCACCCACTGCTCCTTGTCGCGTGAGATGACGCCGACGACCTCGTCGAGGAGGGGCCCCGTGATGCCCTTGCGCCGGAAGATACGGCGTGTCTCAGCGACCTCCAGGTCAGGGACGTTCTCGATCTCCCAGTACTCGCGAGCCTCTTCCGATTCGCGGAACTCGCGCTCGCTCTTGGTGGAGACGTAGGCGCCAAGGGCCATGGACACCGTTCCGGCTACCATGCCGGCGATGCCGCCGAGCACGATGATCCGGGAGTCGGACGTGCCCCCTGCGAGGCCCGCGATGAGTGCGACGTTGGAGACGAGGCCATCGTTGGCGCCAAAGACGACCTCGCGCACGGCGACTCCTCCGAGCTGCATGTGCTCCGGACGATCCGGGGGCCGGCCGAGTCCTCTGCCGACGATGCGCTGGAGAAGCCGCGCTATGTTTCCGATGAGTGGGATATGCATCACGACCAAGGATAGCGGGTTACAAGCCCCGGTGGCGGTTTCATCACCGGCGCGGCTAGAAGTACAGTCCGTTCTGCGGAAGCAGGAGCACGTCTTCTATGACCTGCCTGTCCGAGACGGTCATGGCGTTGATGATCGAGCTTGCGACGTCCTGCGCGGTGAGCATCTCCTCGCGCGGCAGAGGCGTCGTGAGGTCGTCCCATATCGGGGTGTCCACGGGGCCGGAATAGACGTTGACGACGCGGACGCCCTGCCGTCGAACCTCCGTGGTGAGGGCTCTGGCGAAGCCGGTGACGGCGTGCTTGGTCGCGCCGTAGCCCGTCATGCCCGCGTAGCCCCGGTGCGCCGCGACGGACGAGACGATGACCACGTAGCCGAGGCCTCGTTCGAGCATGCCGGGGAGCAGCGCTCGCGTGGAGAAGATGGTGCCGTTCACGTTCGTTTCCCACAGCTCGCGCCACGTCTCGTTATCCAGATCGGGGAGCGAGGCGACCTTGAAGACGCCCGCGGAGTTGATGAGGATGTCCACGCGGCCCATCTCCTGCTCTGCCTGCGCGGCCATCGCCCTGACAGAGTCGTCGGATCGGACGTCGCACTCGATGGGGAGCCATGCGTCGGCGGGCCAGCCGCTGGCGGCGGCGCGCAGGCGCTGCTCGCTGCGTCCGATGAGTGCGACGCGTACGCCGGCCTCAATGAGCATCAGGGCGGTAGCGCGGCCGATGCCGCTGGATGCGCCGGTTACGACGGCTGTCCTGCCGACGAGGATGCCTGCGCCGGAGGGATTCGGGGCGGAGGAGGGAGTCGTCATCGTTCGCGGCCTGCCGGTGGGTATTCGAATCGGTTGTTGCGTGTCTCGTCGATGATAACGCGCACGAGCCGTTCGCCGAGGGGTTCGCGCAGCCGCTCCCACACCTTCAGCGCGATGTTCTCGCCGGTGGGAACGACGTGGAAGTAGTCCTCGACATCGAGGTTCAGGTAGCGGTGGTCGTAGAGGTCGATGACGCTGCGCTTCACGGCCTCGTCCATCTCATCGAGCGGCATGACGAAACCGGTTTCCGCGCTCACCGGCCCGCCGACGGTAACGGTGAGGCCGTAGTTGTGGCCGTGGCCGTTTGGGTTGGCGCACTTCCCGAAGATCGCCTCGTTCTGCTCGAAGGAGAGGTCGTCGGCGTAGAGGCGATGGGACGCCGAGAAGACGTAGCGCCGGGAGAGCTGGACGACGGGCGTGCTCACGCGGTCGCTCCGAAATAGTCGACGTAGAGGTCGTCGGCCTCGTAGAGACGCAGCCGGGTCAACTCCGCGTTGCCGAGCGTGCCGTGTATCAGTTCCCACAGGACGGCTGCGAAGTTCTCTGTCGTCGGCTGGCGGTCGGTGAAGTACGGGGTATCGAGGTTCAGGTGCTTGTGATCGAACCCGTCGAGAACGCGCTCGACGGCGGCTTTGAGGTCCACGAGGTTGATGACCATGCCGGTTACCGGATCCGGTTCGCCGCTGACGGCGACCTCGAGAGTGTAGTTGTGGCCGTGGCCGTTGGGCAGCGCGCAGAGGCCGAAGACGCGCCGGTTCTCCTCCTCGCTCCAATCGCTTCGGTAGTAGCGGTGGGAGGAGGAGAAATCGAACCGGCGTGAGATGGTGACGTTACCCATCGCGGGGGCGCTACGCCTTGACGTCGCCGATGAGAACCTCGCCGTCTTCGACCTTGCACTCGTAGATGGCGATGGTGTGGCCGTCGCCGCGCGCGGACTTGCCGGTTGCGACGTCGAACCTCCATTGGTGCCATGGGCATTCGAGGATGCCGTCCTCGATCTTTCCCTCGCTGAGGGGGCCGCCGCTATGAGGGCAGACGTAGTTGGTGATGTGGAATGCGCCGTTCTCGTTCCAGACGGCGACGGGCTTCAGACGCCATTTGCCCTGCATAGCACGGTAGTGGCGAGCCTCGCCGGGCTTGACGTCGTCAACGTTGCAGAGGGCTACGAACTCGGGTTGATCGGTCATCGGTGTTCCTCCATTGGAGCGTCGGGGGTGTGCACTGCGAGTGTAGCACTGCTACCAAGCGGCGGGGGTTCGCGAACCGTCCTACCGCCCATTGCCGGTCATTCCGTCAATCCCTTACCTCCGGCGTACGCAGTTGTCGAGGCCGCCTCAGAGGTGAATTTCAATTTGTGGACTCATTTGGCTCCATTTACTCGTAACCGTGTGGCTGAAACGAGGCCGGGGCGGTCTCGTTTGGCACTTCGTTCACTCGTACGCGCTGGGCCAGCGTGGCCTCGCTGTGGCCTCGTTTGGCCTCATCACGAGCGGCCAGGAGTGGCGAACTTTTAATTCCCGCTCATTTCCACTCATTTCCAATCATTCCTCTCGTAGACGGTGGGGGCTGCAGGGCCGGGGTGAGGTTTCTGCCTTCGCGGGAACGACGGCAGGATTCGCGGGAACGACGCGTACAACCAATGTACGGGCTGGCGCGGCGACGGCGCAATGGGCGTTTGTCGTTGGTTGGGGCGTGCCTTGGGAGCCGAGGGGTTGGGTTGCGAGGTTCTCGCCTACGCGGGGATTGACGGTGGGCTGGCGAGCGGACGGGTCACCGTGTTCAGCCTCTCGGAGAAGGGATCCTCGGTGGTTTCGAGGTCGTACTGGCTTTGCAGCCCCATCCAGAAGCTCGCCGAATTGCCGAAGAAGCGGGAAAGCAACAGGGCCGTCTCCGCAGTGATCGAGCGCTCCCCGTGAACGATGGAATGAATCCGGCGTGCGTCCACGCCGATAGCCTTGGCAAGCCGGTACTGGGAGACTTTCATCGGGAGGAGGAAGTCCTGGTTGAGAATCTCTCCCGGATGGACGGGAGGTAGCTTGTCCGGAGTGGGCGTCGCTTTCTGAGTCATGGGTCGCTTGCCTTCCTTGTCTCGTGCTCAGGGGTAGTCCACTACCTCCACATAATCATACATACGACCTGAACGGGACATCAGCCCTTTTCAGGGAAGGTGAAGATGAGCACCGTCCTGCGCCCGGAGCGGTCGGAGAATTTCATGAGATCGCCGTCGGGGTAGCGTTGTTCGAGGTCTCCGGCGATGGAGTCGGCATCGGGGTGGTACGGATTGACGAGGACGATGCAGCGGGGCGTTGGTTCGCCTGCGAGCGTGACGCCGAGTTCCCACTCAGAGTGGTCGAATATCCGGGGCGTCGGCCCGTTGGGGTGGTACGACTCCAGCGTGGTTCTGAGCCCGCCCTTGATGCCGTCGCCCACGAACAGCGTCTCCGCGAGGTCGTTCCGGCAGGCTTCGGAGCGCAATGCGCCGATGGCGGTTGCTTCGTAGCTGATCTCCATGACCGAGGGCGTAACGACCCAGAACTGCCGGACGTTCAGCGCGAGGACGACGAGCAACAGCGTCGCTGTGAGCGCTGCCACCGCGCCCGTTCTCGGTATGCCCAGCCGGACGCGGCTCCCTGTCGACGCGGCGAGCGGCCATAGGTAGCTGCTCGCCATGATTCCGGCCATGAGGACGAGCGGCGGCAGGACGAAGTGCATGCGTGTGTGCGGCGTATGCCAGTGCGGCGCGAAAAGCGCCGCGCCGACGAGCGCGACTGCGAACCAGATAAGCAACAGCCGCGAGGACGCGTTCCGGAAACTCCCCAGCGCATACCCCACACCGAGGACGGCCAGCACGGCGCTCACCGCGTCCAGCAGGGAGCCTGACACGTAGTGCGATACGTGAATGTTGTAGTTGAACGCAAAGAGGCTCGCGACGTTGGAGCGGATACGTTCGCCGACCGGCCCCACGACGTTCGGGTCGTACCCCGGCGCGAGCTGGTCGAACATCACGACGTAGGTCTGCTCTCCGTTCACGATGAAGGCAGGCAGCGCGGCTGCGAGGAAACCGAGGATTAGAGGCCAGGCATGAAGCACTGCCTTGTGGGGGCGCGGAGAGAGGAGCAGGAACAGCAGGATGATGGGCATGATCGCTCGGGCAGGGAGGAACGTGTAGAAGCCAAGCCCCGCCGCGACTCCCGCGAGATACAGGAGGAGCGGGCTGCGTTGCCGGATGCCCAGCACGAGGAAACCGAACGCGTACACGGCGGGGATCATGCCGTCCACGGATATGTACTGGATGTGGACGAACGCGAATATGTAGTGGCTGAACGAGAAGAGCGCCGTCGCGATGATGGCGGTGGTTCTGCCTCTGCCCACAGCGTGCGCCAGCAGATAGACGCCGGGGATGGAGGCTGCGCCCGCAAGCACGGAGGAGAACGTGATGCCGAAGTGGTTCTGCCCGGCGAAGAGCATGACGAAGGACTTGAACGCGACGTTCAGCACCGGATGTTCCCGGTGGACGCCTGCCTGGTCGAACGGGCGAAGGAGCCCGTTGTCGAGGATGATCCGTGCGTTCTCCCAGAACACGTACTCGTCGCCGATGATGGAGTAGTACCAGGCGTTCAGGTCACGCGCGTTGATCGCGATGAAGAAGGCGACGAACCCTGCAACGATGAGCGCGTCGTAGCGGATGCGTTGGAACGCCTGCATCGCGCCGCGCCACTCGGGCAGACGCAGGTTCGGAAGGAACGGCAGTGCGAATGCTCCGAGCGCCAGTACCCAGGGCAGCAGATCCCACGGCGACCGGGAGCCGGTGAGCAGTCGGAAGATGAGCAGGGACGCCAGAAGCGCGCCGACCCCCCACACCAGCAGCGGACGCGACGGCACTGCGAGGGGGATGTCGGCAGGCGTATGGGAGAGCGAGGCTACGCGTTCCGGCTGCCGCGCGTGATAGAGATAACTCCCCAGCGCGAACACCAGGATTCCGGCTATTAGGGCGCCGGCCCCCGTCAGAGGAGGGGAACGGTCGGTGGTATCAGTCGTTATGAATACGTACTGGGCCAGAACGACGAGCAGCACACCGGCGACGAGGAATGCGGACGGCTTGACGGAGGTAAGCGCCGCTTTGCGCTGCGGGGACTCGGTTTCCGCGGGCACGGCGGAGCTTTCGGCGGGCTCCCTGAGCCGCGCGCCGCACTCGATGCAGAAGGAGCCGCGATAGGGGGTCCGCCGCCCACACTGAGGGCAGAGGGTATTCATGTGGGCGTACTACGCCTTGACGTCGTCAACGCTACAGAGGGCTACGAACACGGGCTGCTCAGTCATCTGTTTCCTCCGGGGGTTACGCGGGTTGGAGAGGGGGTCTGACCCCTGCCACCCCTCCGAATTACACCCTTCGTTGGAGTTATGCAAAGGTCTCGATTGCGGGCGCGGTGCGCGGTCGAGTGTAGCACGGGGCGGACATGCGGCTTGCGCCGGTGCGTGGGCCTATATGGGCGTAGGCTGATAGACTGCGATGGTCGGTAGTTACCGGCCTGAGCGTCCCTCGCGGTGCGTGGGGCGCCTGTTCGCGTGTGACGCGTGAGAACGGAGGAGCATCGGGTTGAGCCTCAGAGGATTGATGGACGTGCTGGCGGAGGCCCCGGCCTACCGCCGCGTATCGGAGAGCATCGCGCCGGGCGAAAACCCAGCCGCCACGGCGCCGGAAGCAGCCAAGCCGATGGTGATCGCCAGCCTGTGGCGAGACCTCCAACGTCCGCTGCTGGTCGTCTGTCCGCACCCGGACGACGCGCGACGATTGGTCGAGCAGCTGGAGGCGTACTGCGACGACGAGACGCCGCTGCTGCATTTCGCAGAGGCGGAAGTGCTGCCGTACGAGCGTCTCTCCGTCGAGGCGGGCACGGTTCAGGAGCGGATGCGAGCCCTGGGCGCGCTGCGCGGGTCGTCCGGCGCGCCTCCGCTAATCGTTGCGTCCGTTACCGGCTTGCTGCAGAAGACGATCTCCCCCGACGGGCTGCGGGAGAGCACCCGTACAATCGCCCTGGGCGAGTCGATGGCGGTGGAGGCGTCGCTTCAGCATTGGACGCAGATCGGCTACCGCGTGGGGCCGCTGGTGGATCATCCGGGTACGGCGGCGCGGCGTGGGGGCATCGTGGACGTCTACGGGCCGGGGCACGACCACCCGGTGCGCCTCGACCTGTGGGGGGACGAGGTCGATACGATCCGCCTGTTCGACCCCAACACCCAACGCTCCGGGGAGCATCTGGACGCTGTTACGGTGCTGCCCGCGGCTGAAGTGCTCCCCGCGCTGGCGGACAAGGCGCACGTCGACGAACTGGTGCGGGGCCTCGACTTCAGCAATACGGACACGTCCGAGCGTGACCGCGTGCAGGACGAGCTGGCTGATCTGGTATCCGGCATCTCGTTCGACAACGCCACGCTGTACGCGGGCTTCCTGCTGCGGCATACGCTGCTGGACCATCTGCCTGGGGACGCGGTCGTGGTGGTCAACGAGCCGTTCGAGGTTGAGGAGGCCGCGAGGCACGTGGAGGGGCGCACCGAGCAGCTCCGCCTTGCGAAAGAGGAGCGCGGCGATCTGCCGATGGGCTTTCCGTCGGCGCTGGCTGGCTGGGACGCCATCGCGAAGGCCATCGCCGACGTGCCGCGCCGGCTGGAACTGAGCCGCTACCATCGCGCCGAGACGGGCGGGCAGGCGGTCGCGCTGCCGTTCGACGCCGCGCCGAGCTACCACGGAGCCATCGAGGGTCTGGCGGATGCGGCGCGGGGCGGTCGTCTTGGGGCGGTGGTCATCGCAACCCAGCACTCGCAACGCCTGCGGGAGCTGCTCGCTGACGCGGAGGTCGGCGCGGCGGAGATGCGCTCGCTCGACGGGAGGCCGGGCGACGGCGTTGCGATCGTGCATACCACCATCGCCGGCGGATGGTCGCTGGCGGGAGAGGACAGCGGCTTCCCGTCCGTGACGCTGCTGTCCGACGCCGAGGTGTTCGGGACTCGCAAGCAGCGGGTTACGCGCCCGCGCCGCCACAGCCAGCGATTCCGCGCGACCACTGTGGAGGAGCTGACGCCCGGCGAGTACGTCGTGCACGTCGATCACGGCATCGGCCGGTTCGCGGGAACGACGACCAAGAGCGACGGCGACGGCACGGAGGAGGGCGGCGCTCGCGAGTACCTGGTACTGGAGTACGCAGGCGACGACCGCCTCTACGTTCCGATGGAGCATCTCGCGCGGCTGTCTCCGTATGTCGGAGGGAGCGAGACTCCGCCGTCGCCGACGCGGTTGGGTACGCAGGAGTGGACGCGCACGGTGACGCGGGCTCGCGAGTCGACGCGGAAGCTGGCGGTCGATCTGCTGGCGCTGTACGCGCAGCGGGAGTCCGCAGAGGGCTTTCCGCACGACCCTGACTCGCCGTGGCAGGACGAGATGGAGGACGCTTTTCCCTACGTGGAGACGCCGGATCAGCAGGCCGCGATAGACGACGTCAAAACGGATATGGAGATGGCGCGTCCGATGGACCGGCTGGTGTGCGGCGACGTGGGATACGGCAAGACGGAGGTTGCGCTGCGGGCAACGTTCAAGGCGGTGATGAGCGGCAAGCAGGTGGCGGTGCTGGTGCCCACGACGGTGCTGGCGCAACAGCACTACCAGAGCTTCTTCGAGCGCATGGAGAAGTTCCCCATGACGGTGGACATGCTGAGCCGGTTCCGCACGGACAAGGAGCAGGACGAGGTGGTGCGTCAGCTGGCGAGCGGCGCGATAGACGTCGTCATCGGCACGCATCGGCTCGTTCAGAAGGACGTAACGTTCAACGACCTGGGCCTCGTGATTATCGACGAGGAGCATCGCTTCGGGGTCGCGCAGAAGGAGCGGATGAAGGAGCTGCGGCAGGAGGTGGACGTCCTCACGCTGACCGCGACGCCCATCCCCCGGACGCTGCACATGGCGATGTCCGGCATCAGGGACATCTCGACCATCGATACGCCGCCGGAGGAGCGTCTGCCGATCAAGACGTACCTTGCGGAGCGCTCGGACGATCTGCTGAAAGAGGCGATCCAGCGCGAACTCGACCGCGGGGGGCAGGTGTTCCTGCTGCATAACCGCGTGCAGAGCATCCGCCTGGCCGCCGACCACGTGCGTCAGCTCATCCCCGAGGCCCGGGTGTTGATTGCGCACGGGCAGATGCCGGAGTACGAACTCTCCGACGTGATGGACCGGTTCGCGGAGGGCGAGGCGGACGTGCTGGTCTGCACGACGATCATCGAGTCGGGGTTGGACATCCCGAACGTGAATACGCTCATCGTTGACCGCGCGGACCGCTTCGGGCTGGCGCAGCTCTACCAGTTGCGCGGGCGCATCGGACGACGCTCGCAGCGCGCGTACGCCTACCTGATGGTGGAGCGCGGTCGCAGGCTTTCGGACATCGCCAAGCGCAGGCTGGAGACCATCCTGGCGGCGACGGAGCTGGGCGCAGGGTTCCGCATCGCGATGAAGGACCTGGAGATACGCGGGGCGGGCAACCTGCTCGGGGGCGAGCAGAGCGGGCATATCCACGCGGTGGGGTTCGATCTGTACACGCGGCTGCTGGCGGAGGCGGTTGCGGACCTGCGCACTGAGCGGGGCGCGGGCCCCGCGCCGGAGCCTGAGCGTCCCGATCCGGTGATCGACCTGGGCCTGCCGTCCACGATTCCCGAGAGCCTGGTGCCGGATATGCCGATACGCATGGCGATGTATCAGCGGCTGGCGAAAGCGAAAACGCTCGCCGACGTGAATGACCTGCCTCGCGAGTTCACCGACCGTTTCGGTCGCACCCTGCCGGATGAGCTGCACAACCTGATCTACGGCGTGCGCGTGCGCATCCTGGCCAAGGCCGCGGGGGTGGAGTCGGTTACGAGGCGCACTGACCGCGTAACGATCAAGATGTCAGGCTCCGCCGGAGGGGCGAAGCTCGCCCTGGAACGCGCGCTCGGGCACGGCACGATCGTCGGCAACGAGCAGATGCACATCCCGCTCGCGCAGAACGGCATGCCCTGGGGCCAGGCGCTGCTGGAAGTGCTCGAAGGGCTGGCCAGCTTCCTGGAGATGGCCGCGAACCTGGCGGCAGCCCCGGCTTAGGGGGGGACGCGCTGGCGTTGGGAGGCGGGAGGCGGGGATAACCCTGCCAGTTTCGCCGTGTGGACGGTAGTGAAGATTAGCATTTGAGATTGGCTAATGGGGAAGCCCTCGTCAATCGTTCACGCAGGCGTTGGCAACCTAGGGATAGTCTGAATAAGCCCCCTTGGATGCGGAGGATGGGCATGAAACCCGTTCCTACAGAGGGGCGAGGTTCCCGCCTTCGCGGGAACGACGGGCTTCAGGCGAGTTGTTCAGAGGTTTCCTAGCTTCTATCTCACGTCTCAGCCGCTATGGCAACTACAGTGCGGTTCGTCACTTCGTTCGCCACTTCAGTATAGAGGTCGACATCGGTTCCAGGGCTTTTGATACTGACGACTAGGGCGTAACGTGCGGCCCGATCGTATCGATTGAGCGCAGGCCGCGTCCTCCACCAACCCATTGCAGGATAGACTCCGATACACCCCCGGCTCGCGAGGTCCGCGGCGCTTCCTCGCCAGATATCCCCGTGCAGTGATCCCCGGTGGCGGCCCTGCTTGCCGATCAACCACAGGTCGTCATTGCTATCGTTGTTCGGGCTTCCCTCTTCCTCACCTCGGGCCGCAGCGTTGATCCGGCGGCGAAATTCGGCCTCCGTTTCGACAGATCGCTTGACGTCGAAACGGAGCCCGTGAGATTCATAGCGATAACGAGAGCGGCCTCGCCGTGACGGATTAGGTTCAATAAAATAAGAGAGAGTTACGCGCATTTCCACCTGCGTTTCCCCAAGGTTTGCCAGCACATCCTGTGGCCAAGGCAGACTGTGGATATGCATGTCGCGATTCGCAGGCGATTTGCCTGTCTCCTTCGCAAACGGATACAATCTTTCCTGAAGAACCATGGTGAGCGAGTTTGTAAGAGTCCATAGTGCGCGGGGAAGATCCGGCGCACCAAAGCCACATCGGCGAAGTAGATCCCGGTAGTTATTCTTGTTAGGATTCGTTGGCAAGTACGAGCGTTTCATGGCAGCAGTCCATTCTGCAGAATGGACCATCAGTGCACGGATCGTCTCCGGCCATAATTCAGGATACGCGGCCATTATCTGGGCTGCCATTCGCGATGCAAGAGCTGTTGCAGCGCTGGTTGCATTAGTTGTTGTGAACAGTCGGTTAACCGGGCGATTGTAAGTCGTCAACAAGCTCAGGCTGGGTATAGGAATGGCGCTTAGTGTATCCTGCGCGGCATTGCCTCCCTCGAGTACGAGGTCCGGCTTTAGGGGCGAAGTCGATGACCATGTCATTGATGTCGTGCTGAATGGGCTTAGTCCGCCATTCGCAGCAATCGCTGCATACGCTGTGGCATCTGGTTCGGTGATCCGCACTAGGTTTGTGAACGCTCCGACAGTCAGCACGTTCCAAGCTTGGGCAGGGTCGTGTATTCCGTCGGAGTCATTACTTTGCGGGTAGTCCAGCAATCCACCGGCATCAGCATTTCCGGCAGACACAACTAACAAGCGCGGATTGGTTGCTTCTCCTGGGACATCAGCTGAAAGCGAATCGAGAGCGGCAGACCACGCTGACGGGAGTCCCCTGTCGCGGCCGTCGCTAGCTGTGACGGCCATACCGAAAACTCTTCGTCGGAATGGGGCGGTAACTTCAGGGCGCGCCACAGCCTCTTGTGTCAGATGTCCATGGTGACGAGGATCCGTTCCTGTTGTACCAGCCTGCGGAAGCAGTTTCACGGATTCAAGCCGATGTTCGACGTTCACCGGGCCTCTGCCAGCAAGGATTTCTGTCAGGTTCCCTAAGAGAGCCAATCCCGCCATCTCCGTTCCATGACCGTTGGCATCATCAGCTCCCCAAGCGAGTTCAGCCGTGTGCATATCACCCACTGTGAGGGCAGGGCCGAGCAGAGGGTGGCCGCGGTTGACTCCTGTGTCGAGCAAGCAGACATAAGGTGCGTCAGGGGTGGCGGGCACAATAGTCGTCCGAGCCAGCAGGTCATTGAGCCACTCCTGCTGTTCATCGACGGGCAGGGAGTCAAAGAAGTCCGCCGTTTCCTTGGCGCGCCTCAACTCGGCTATGCTGTTGAGAACCAACATAGATTCCTGCATCTGTTCTACTGACGCATATACAAGCAGTACAGTCCGCTCCGGGAAAACCGCTTCTCCCTGTGCCACTTGCATACCCTGAGTAGCCGCTCGCTCACGAAACTCGTTGATTACTACCTGCCGTCCCTGCCGAACGCGTATCCAAGCCTCCCACCAGAACTGACCGTCCTCGTTGGTGGGGAATCCCTCATTATCTGTCCAGAGTGCCTGAAGGGTCGCCACACGAATTTCCCGGATGGCATTGATGAGCCGTCCGTTATCACGCAGACCGCCGCTACTATTCCGCTTCTCCTCCAAGTAGTCGCGGATGAGGTTCTCGAACTGTTTGAGCTTTCCGTCAGGTATGAAGACAGTGGCGCGAATGAGATTGCCATCCTCACGGACATTCAGCAGCTCGATCCCCGAACGTTCTCTGGCAAGGCTCTCAAAAGCCAAGTCAATACCTGGGAAACTCTCAAATTCCACTTGAAGCCCCAGTCCGTCCTCCATCCCCGCAGCCAGCTGGGCTTCCCGTGCGGTATCTGTGCTCAGGCGGACCTCTTCAATTTGCTGCCGCAATGCCGTGCCATGCTGGGCCCTGTCTCGTAGAGGGACGTTCGAACGCCCACCGCCCTGCTGCGGAGACCGATATGGCTCCGCCTCAGTAAAGCCTTCCAGGATGAAGTGTCGATGTCTCTCTTCGTTTCCGTTGACCATGTTGAGACTGTTCTCCCACCCCTATGACTTCGTCTGTCCGAGTCTCTCAGCGATGCGTATACGCTCTGCAAGCATTGCCTGTATATCGGACTCATGGACTTGTGTGTGTTCATTAATCCACGCACCTTTTAGAACCTCGTTAGCGGCACGAACCACCTCTGCATGGCTTAACCCGATTGCTGAATTGGCAAGGCTATTCCACTGGATTCCTTTTTCAACAACCGGTGCCAAGCGCATCTTCAATAATTTCGCAACGTCCGCCTTGTTGGGTAGATCATAGTGAAGAACATCGTCGAACCGACGGAAGAGCGCTGCGTCGAGAATGAGGGGATGGTTCGTTGCCGCCACGACGAGGCTGTGTGATCGATCCTGCTCTATCATCTGAAGGAAGCTACTCAACACTCGCCGAATTTCGCCTACGTCATTGGCAAGTCCACGCTGTGATCCAATAGCGTCGAACTCGTCAAAAAAATAGACACCCGTTGTTCGGCCAGTGGAGTCAAAAATCTGTCTGAGTTTTGCTGCAGTTTCCCCCATGAATTTAGTGATAAGTCCATCCAATCGTACCTGCAGGAGAGGCAATCCTAGTTCCCCTGCCAAGACAGAAGCAGTTAGCGTCTTGCCTGTACCCGGAGGGCCTACTAGCAGTAACTTGCACCTTGGTGCGAGGCCAAGTTCTAGAATCTGCGCTGCGTGTCGCTGCTCGCGGATGATGCGACTAATTTGTTCTGCAAGATCACTCCTTACGATCAACTCACCTAGGCGATTCTTGGGGTAAGAGATTTCTAAGAGATTGCCTAATTCGTCCTGAGAATGCCTGGTAGTTTTCGCAGACCTCGTATCGCGGCGACCCTTGGATTGGTCGATTAACGCCCGCAATTCTTGAGCAAGCTTACCGTGGCCTAGTCTTGCTTCATGCGCAGCAATTAGCATGGAGATCGAATAAAAGCGATCCTCGTCACCTTCCGAATGCGATTTTAGCAGAGCCTTGAGTTGCTCAGCACTAGCCATCAGATACCCCTGACGCGTAGTTTCGTCACTACAGATTCATGCTCGGATTCGAGGGTTATGCTCAATTTGAATTTCATGTACCAAGTCCCCGTACGCGATCGCGTAGGTGGCTGACTGACGGCAGGCAGTACCATTCTTGAGTTGTACGTGTCCCGCTATCATCCTCCATGGTCTGCAACTCTACCATTATGATAGGACGTATGGTAGGACAGGGCGGGCAATTGCGAGAAGCCCCGTCCCTACCTATGCCCCGATCACCCCACTCGCCTGACGGGGCTTTCATGCCGGCACTAGTTCGCCTCCCTACATGCCACCCTCCCGCCCGCCTTGACGCGGCAACGGGGCGACCATAGGCTACGCGCGCCTGATGGCTGCCGGCCCGACGCTCACCGAGGAGGATGAGGGATGTCCTACAACACGCTCGACCCGAATAAGACGGCGCTTCTGTTCTTCGATATGCTCAACGTCTACTTCAGAGGCTCCAGCGAGGAGAACCAGCGCAAGATGGAGCCGATCGTCGCCAACTGCGTGAAGGTGCGGGAGGTGGCTATGGAGCTGGGCATCCCGTCGTTCTACGCGAAGGCGGACCACCGGCCCGACGGGCTGGACTCGGCGCGCCTCTACTCGGATACGAGCTACGCGCTCGAACCGTGGGAGGATCCTGAGCAGGGCTTCACAGCTGCGTACCGCACCGTCCACCACGGCAGTTGGACCTCCGCGGTCATCGACGAGCTCGCGCCGGGAGAGGGCGACTACGTCATCGCGAAGCATCGGTGGAGCTCATTCCACCAGACCCATCTGGAGCTGAGCCTCCGCACGCGTGGCATCAACACGCTCGTCCTGTTCGGCGGCGCGATACACATCGGCATCGCGAGCACCGCCTACGCCGCGCGTGACCTCGACTTCAACCTCGTGATCGTGCGCGATGCGTGCTCCGGCCCCGATGACAACCTGAAGCAGTACATGGAGCACATATTCCCCATCTTCGCTCGCATCAGAACCGCCGATGAGGTCGTGGAGATGATGCGCCCCGGCGCGAAGTAGGCATGAAGGACAACATGGAGGGAGCGTGATGGCTGACCACACAGACGTTCAAGCGGGTGTGAACAATCTGGTGAGACATTGCGCTGCGGTCGAACGCGGCGAGTCCGTGCTGCTGCTGAACGAGCGCGGCGGTATGGACGCTGAACTCGCCGCGCTGCTCGAACAGGCCATCGCCGAGGCCGGAGGGACGCCGTATTCGCTATGGGTGGATTCGCTCGCCCGCGCGGAGGAGCTGCCTCATCCCGTTGCGGGTGCGGTGCTGGGCGCGGATAAGCTGCTGCTGAACTGCAACCTGAACCGCGCCGTGCTGCTGGAGCACCTGCGGGCCAACGGCGCGGCGGGGCTGGTGCGCATCAACAACCGCGTCCGCGCGCCGGAAGGCATGGGAACAGACCACGCGCGGTTCGACTGGCGTCTCGTGATGGCGCTTGCGCACCGCATCGAGACTCGCACGGCGCAAGCGTCGGCCTACCAGGTAACCAGTCCGCGCGGGACGAACGTATCGGGGCGCGTTGCGTCGGCGAGCGAGGTCGCGGATGCGTTCTTCGTGCAGGACGCGGAGATGAGCCGCACGGAGCGCGTCTTTCCGGGCGAGGTGTACGCGCCCATCGGCAGCGCGGACGCGAACGGCACGATCGCGTTCGATCACCCCGGCATGGCAGACCGGGAGCAGTTCCACAATCCGATGCTGCTGCAGGTGCGGGACAACGCGTTGCAAGGCATCGAGTGGCGGGAAGAGCCCACGCGTCCGAATCAGAAGGACGACCCGACAGGCAACACTGTCTGGACGAGCGCGCAATTCCAGGGTTTGCTGGACGTCAGCGAGGCGCGCTACGGGCGCGAGTCTGCCTACGCCGTGGATTCGTTCCACGGGGGGTTCCACCCCAAAGCGGTGAAACGCCCCGGCCAGCAGAGCAACCAGGACGTGATGCACTTCCACGTTGGCAGGACGCCATCGCCGCTCTCGGCCTACGTCTCTGACCAGACGATAGCCTTGGACGGCGAGCCGTTCTGGGAGCATGGCCGCTCCGTGCTCCTGCAGGAAGAGAGCATCCGGGCGATGGCGCGAGAGTACGGAGAGGAGATATAGAAGGCGACCTGCTCACCGGGCATTTGACTCTCCCCGCGCCGCATCGTAAGGTACCCGTCGCTTGCAGTCTTGAACCGCCAGAGGAGTTCAAGTGACTTACGCGTGTACATGTTGTTGTAGCTGTTGCGCCCGCGAGGCGGGGGCGTGTTGTACGCCCCGCTCCGGTTCGGACACTACTGCCCTTGCAGACCACCTTTCGGCTGCGGGGGCTTTTTTTATGCATCGTGCCCTGGATGGATGGAGGAGGAGCGTATGACTCAGCAAATCTCCGCAGCCGAAGGGATCCACGTCAAGCCGACTCCGCCAGAGCTCTTCATAAATCATGACGTCTGTGCGGAGACTCGGTGGGAGAATCTGTACGGACGCGGCTATCTGACTCCTGCGTCCCTCTTCTACATCCGCAACCACGGGCCGACGCCTATCATCGACGCCAGGACGTGGCAGCTCAGCGTGGAAGGGCCGGGCGTAGAGAAGCCTTTGAGCCTGAGCTACGACGAGCTTCTCCGTCTGCCGTCGGTGACGGTGACGCGCTTCATTGAGTGCGCAGGCAATGGGCGCATCTTCTTTCAGGAGTACCAGGGGAAGGTCGCCAAGGGACGGCCCTGGCGCTACGGGTCCTATGCGGTTGCCGAGTGGACCGGCGTAGCCCTCCACGAGATACTGGAGCGCGCTCACATCAAACCCTCAGCCGTTGACGTGATGCCGACGGGGCTGGATGCCGCCGCCGTGGAGCGGCCTATGCCCGTGTCCAAGGCCATGCAACCCGACACTATCGTCGCCTACGCAATGAACGGCGACCTTCTGCCTCCCGATCACGGCTTCCCGGCCCGAGTCGTCGTCCCCGGATGGGTCGGCATCAACAGCATCAAATGGGTTGGGAAGATCTTCGTGTCGGAAGAGCCTGTTCATGTCATGCGGAACACCGAGGAGTACGTGTTGGAGGGGCCGGACTTCGCTCCCGTCCCGCCCGCTCTCGGCCCCGTTCTCACGACGACGCCGGTTCGCTCCGGCATCGCCCTGGCGTGGCCCGCAGTCGTTCCGGCAGGCCCTCAAGCCGTCCGAGGGTTCTCCTGGTCCGGCTACGGGTGCATCAACCGGGTCGAATACAGCCTGGACGGCGGAAAGACCTGGGCCTACGCCACTATCCAGGAGCCCAATATCCCCATGGCCGGCTGCCGGTGGGAGTTCATGTGGGACGCCAGACCGGGACAGCACACCATCACCATGCGGGCTACGGACAGCGCCGGGCACACCCAGCCGACGCCCGATGCCATGAAATGGAACGAACGCGGCTACGACTTCTGGGCGGCCGTCCCCCATCCCGTCACGGTGGCTTGATCAGCGAACGGGTCTGGAGGTCACGCGCCGCGTGAGCAGGAGTCGACCTGCCGCGCGATGAACGCCTTGATCAGGGCGATGGCGCGGTCAGGCTCGGGGCCGGGCTCTTTCGCGAATTGGTGGGGCATGCCGGGGAACGCCTCGTATTCGGCGTAGCCTCCCGCCTTGGCGTAGGACTCGGCGAACCGCTGGGGAATCTCGTGCGGAATGTTGCCGTCGGCGGTTCCCTGCACCACGATCAGCGGCGGCAGGGCTACGTCCTCGCCCCGGTCGAGTATCTCCTGGGGGTTCGCCTCGTGGACGGCATTCCACGGCTGGAAGTAGGTCTCGGTCGAGCGTACGAGCCGTTCGACTCCCGCGCTCCTGGCCCACTCGTAGCGTGCGAACGGGTCGACGATGGCCCACATCGCGACGACGTAGGAGAGGCTCGCGTCGTCGCCGACCCCGTCCGCGGAGATGGTGGCGTAGCGCGGGTCGCGGGGGCGCATGGCGGCGAGGAGAATGGTGTGGGCGCCGCTCGAATCGCCCGCCCCGCCGACGCACGAGGGGTCGCCGTGCAGGTCGCCTGCGTGGGCTTTCAGCCATCGCACCGCGAAGTTGGTCTGAGCGACCTGCACCGGATACGGGTGGTCAGGCGCGAGTCCGAAGTCGTGGGCCGCGACGACCATGCCGCATTCGGCGAGCCGCGTGTCGATCAGGGCGGCGGCGGAGCGGTCGCCGGTATTCCACGCTCCGCCGTGCGCGCGGAGGAGCATGGGGAACGGCCCATCGCCCGCTGGGCGGTACACCGTCATCATCAGCGACTCACCGCCAGCGCGCAGGTACTCGACATCCTGCGACAGGACGTCATACCTGGCGGCGGGGTCGTACCGGAGGCTGTGCTGCACCATGGACGGAGCATACCCGAAAGGCGGGGCGCATGGGAGAACGGCGGAAGGGCGCTCGCGGGCTGTAGACTGGGGCACACGGAGGATGGCGATGTTCTTGAACGACGAGCAAGAGAGATTGGCCAATGAGATAGCGACGCGGCTCATCGAGCGCGGCGATACCGTTGCGGTGGCGGAATCGACGACCGGCGGGTTGGTCTCGGCGGCGCTGCTGTCGGTAGCAGGCTCTTCCCGCTTCTACGCTGGGGGGGCAGTGCTCTACACGCTTGGCTCCCGCACGGCGCTCGCCGGAGTGCCGGCTGAGGCGTACGCCAACTATCGGGGCACGACGCCGGAGATGCTCGCCACGCTCGCGGAGTCGCTGCGTGAGCGTCTGGGCGCAACGTGGTGCATAGCCGAGTCGGGCGTCGCGGGCCCGACGAGCGGACGCTGGGGGGCGCCTGCCGGGCGCACGACGCTCGGCGTCGCGGGGCCTGTCGCTCGCACCGAGGTCATCGAGACGGGCCTGTCCGACCGCAAGGCGAACATGGTCGAGTTCCTGACCCGCAGCCTGCGCTACCTGAACGACGCCATCCAGGAAGCGGGTGCGTAGGCGGGTGCGAGCGAAGGCAGGCAGCAGACTCAAGGAGCGAAGATTGAGAAATGAAACTCCCCGGCCTGTCTTGGATTCAGCAGTTGAAGGCGCGCTGGACAATGCGTACGAGTTCAGGCGGCATGTCCAGTATGGCGAGGCTCTCCATGGGAGGAGGTATCCCCGTCCGGCAGACGCAGTTGGCGCCGGAAGGCCTGGAGTTTCTGGAAGATGTGTCGGAGGCCCGGTGGGTAGAGGAAGGCCTGTCTGAATTTGGAAGAGTGCGTGCGCTCGTCCCTGATCGATTCCCGGCCTACGCTCGCGTGTTTCACCCGGCGTATCTCGACACCGGGTTGCCGGTCCGATGGTCTACGGTGGCCTCATGGACAGGGCGAACCGTTCACCCCCTGATGCAGTTTGAACGTATCGCTGATCTCAGTGAGGCCCCAGGAGATATCTACAAAGACCCTCCATGGGGTTCGTTGCCGGAGCATGGGTCGATCCCCGAACCGGAGTGCCGGACGCTGGTCAGCGTGCTCAGAGAGTTCACCTCGACCCCCGACGAGTGTTTCTTCTGCCTCTGGGAAGGCTATGGCAATATCGACACCCGCCTCTACAAGGCTTCATCCCGACTGAGGTCTCCGGGACGAGACTACCTGCTCTTTCGCGGCCCTCTCGATGCGGTCATGTCGTTTCTGAACCGGGTTGATGGATTCTGGGGGGATTCGCCGAACGTCTGGTGGCCCAAAGATCGGGCGTGGTGTGTAGCAACGGACATCGACCTATTCGATTCTTACGTTGGAGGAACCGAGGATTGCATCAAAGCAATTCTGAACAACCCGGCCTTGGAAGCGCTGCCCACGACACCGGATGCGCGGGTCGACTTGCTTGCAGACGAGATCAATGCCCCGGACAGTTCAGGGCACGGCAGTTAGCGGTAGCTCCCACGCCCCGGCGGAGGGGCTTATCTTCATGGTCTGCTTTGACGCGACCGTGCATGGATGCTATACCCGGTTCGCAGCCCACGAGCGCAGGGAACGGACGCGGGGCATTCGAAGGAGGCAGCTATGACAGTACTGGTTACGGGAGGATGTGGTCTCGGCGGGTCGTTCGCGGTGCGCTATGCGCTCGAACAGGGCGAGGAGGTCGTCGCCTTCGACATCGCGATCAAGACCGAACTCCTCGACGACGTGAAAGACCAAGTCCGGTTCGTGAAAGGCGACATCTCCAACGCATCGGAGGTTTTTGGGGCTGTGGCGGATCACGGCGTGCGCCGTATCCTGCACACGGCGAGCTTCCTGACAGGCCCGGCGTACGCCCGCCCGCTGGCGGCGGCGCAGACGATGGTGATCGGCACGCTGAACGTGCTGGAAGCGGCGCGGGCGCTGAAGGTTGAGCGCGTGGTGCACGTGAGCACCGGTAAGACCGTCCCGACCGCGCGTCAGTTCGCTGAGGCGGCATCTTCCGGCAACGTGAAGATCATGCCGGACCCGTACACGAGCTATAAAGTCGTCACGGAACTCATCTGCAACGACTACCGCGGGCTCTATGGCATGGACATCGTCGTGATCTACCCAGGCCAGCTCTTCGGGCCCGGCTACGACTTCGCAGGAGGTTTCGGCAGGGCGGTCAAGCCTATCGTCGAGAAGTCGCTGCGCGGCGAGCCGGTGGTTCTCGACGCGTGGGACGCGGCTGCCGTCTCCACGCCCCGTGCACTCAACCCCACGCCGCCCATCCGCACCGTTCCTGTCATGTACGCCTCTGACGCGGGGCGCGGAGAGATGATGGCGACGCTCGCAGACAACCTGCCTGCCAACATCTACCGGCTCCAGTCCAAAGAGGAGCTGACGATGTATGAGATCACGCAGGTCATCATGCGGCTCATACCCGGCTCGTCGATCGAGGCGCCGGAGCCTGAAGTCCGAGGCGGGCCCGTCGACCCGGATTCCCCCGCGAATCGAGACTTCGGCTTCGCTCCCGAGTACGACATGGAAGCAGGCCTCAGGGAGTACATCGACTTCCTGCAGACAGGGAGATACCGCCGGCTCCTGTCTACCTAGTGGTAGCGGCGGAGCGGCGGCCACCCCCCAGAGGTCTACGATTACCCCTTGAAGGCAAGGAGCGGAGCATGGCAGATTCGAGTGTCCCCGAATCAATCTCAGCACAGACCTATGAGGTCGTGATTACCCTCTTGGATGTCGGTGTGGACGTCGATCGGCGTGTTTTGGCGCCGTACAGGGCATCACTCGCTGACCTTCACCTCATCATCCAGGCCGCTATGGGCTGGGAAAACTACCATCTGCATGCATTTACAGATCGCAATGGAACGGTCTACAGCGATACCAGCTTGGACGAACCGGGCGAGGTCGATGACTCAAGCGTACGCCTCGCGGACGTGCTTCGTGAGCCCAGTGACACGCTCGACTACGAGTACGACTTTGGCGACTCCTGGCAGCACCGCGTCGAACTGGTGGCGAGCCGTGTCGAGGAAGGGCCTGGAGCCGTTGTCCCTGCTTGCATCGACGGACGTGGAGCCTGTCCGCCTGAAGATTGCGGAGGAGCTTGGAGCTACCGTGAGATATGCGAGGCTCAGCACGACCCCGATGCAGAGGAGGAAGACGAGTTGCCGTGGTGGGCAGAGAAGTGGGATCCGTCTGCCTTTGATCTTGCCGGGGCAAACCGAGCGTTGCGTCTCCTTGCCCTAAGCGGCGGGGCGCGTCCAGGGGCCTGAAGCCGGTCCGACGGGAGTGAAGAAGGAGGCGAACCCGACGATGAGGATCAACCTGACCAGCGTCCACGTGGACGACCAGGAGAAGGCTGCTGCGTTCTATACCGGCATACTGGGTTTCGTGAAGAAGCAAGACTTCCCGATGGGGCAGTTCAAGTGGCTGACAGTCGTCTCTCCTGAAGGGCCGGACGATGTTGAACTGCTCCTGGAGCCAAACGACAACCCTGCCGCAAAGGCTTATCAGCAGGCCCTCTTCGAGCAGGGCATCCCCGCCGTGGCGTTCGCCGGCGACGACATCCAGGTCGAGTACGAACGCTTGAAGGGGCTGGGCGTCGTATTCACGATGGAACCGGTAGAGGAAGGGACGGCCATCGAGGCCATGCTCGACGATACGTGCGGCAACCGTATTGCGATTTACCAGGAGTTGTAGGCGGTTCGAGGGCAGGACGGAAGGAGGTGTGGTATGTCCGTAGAAGGGAAGGTAGTCGTCGTCACGGGCGGTGCGAAGGGGATCGGCCGGTGGGTGGCGAAGACGTTCGCGAAAGAGGGGGCGCGGCTCGCTATCGCCGACGTCGCGCCGATGGAGGCGGTGATGGGGGAGGTGCGGGCGCTGGGCGCGGAGGCGATCGCCGTGCAGACCGACGTGTGCGTCGAGGACGAGGTGCGCTCGCTGATGGACCAGGTGTACCAGCAGTACGGGCGCATCGACGTGCTCATCAACGACGCGGCCATCGTGACGCACTTCCACGAGGGCGCGCCTCGCTGGCCCCGCATCCGCGACATGGACGTGGCGTTCTTCGACAGGGTGATGCGCACGAACCTCGGCGGCACGTTCCTTTGCACGAAGCACGTGCTCCCATACATGGAGTCGCTCAACGCGGGGCACATCATCCACTTCGGGCAGGGGACACTGAAGGTGCGGGCCGGGGCGCAGCCGAACATCGGCACGTGCGTCTACGGCGTGTCGAAACTGTCGATCCGGGCGTTCGCCAAGTTCGTCGCAGAGGAGGAGCGGGAGTTCAACATCTGCGTGCTGAGCATGGGGCCCGGCAGCGGCGGGGCGGACGAGCGCCCGCGCGAGGCGGGGCCGGGCGTCCCCGGCGGTGGGGGCGGCATCGTGACGGAGGACAGTCCGCAGTGGGCGCGTGAGAGCTCGCGTCCGGCGCAGGTGGAGTCGGTCGGCGACCGCTACGTGCTCGCGGCGCAGGCGTCGATGGAGTTCTCCGGCCACCAGGTGACGGTGCGCGGCGGCGCGCTGAGCATCGTTGAGGACTAGGTGTAGCTCCCAAGGACGTTGTTTGCAGGCGTGAGACGGGAGTGGCCCCGCCGATGCCGCTTAGTCGGCGGCGGCAGCGCCCCCGCGGTCGGAGCCACGAAACTGACGACCGTTGCTCGACCCGCGCCGGGAGTTGCGCCGTGCGCTTCCGCCGCCCGCAGCGCTCCCGCCGCCCGCAGCGCTCCCGCCGTTGTTACGGCCATAGGATCGAGGCTGCGGCTCATCGGCGGCCATCGTCTGCGGCCAGGGAGTGGGGCTGCCGCGCAGCTCCGCCAGCAGCGTTGCCTCGTCGGGCTCGATGGTGCCTGCCTCTTCCTTGAAGCGGAGGAGGGTCATCGTGAGTGCCTTGTTCTCCTCGGAGAGTTCAGCGAAATAGACCTGATATGCCATGATGAATGCCTCAGCGGCACAGGCCGCTGACGCGTTTTCCTTTCTATCCGTCGGGTGAGAGTGCCGTCGGGTGAGGATGGGAGCCAGCGTCTACGGACGCCGCAGGGGGATTATCGCAGGCCGCGCCCCACTAGCCAAGTACGCAACGTCACACGTGGGGGCTCGTTTGCGCTACGTCTGCGTGGCGTCGGCGGCTATGGCGCGAACGGCGGCGACGGCCTCGGACAGCGAGCGCACGGCGCGCACCCCCGCTATATCCGGCAGAGCGCCGTCTCGATGAACCAGCACCGGCGCGATGCCTGTGCCCAGCGCTCCACGGACATCTGATTCGACGCTGTCGCCTACGTGCACGGCCTCGCCTGCGCTGACGCCGGCCCACTCCAGCGCCTTCTCGAAGATGCGGGGCCAGGGTTTGTTGGCTCCGGTGTTGGCGATCGTTGCGCGCACGGGCAGCAGGTCAGCGATGCCGAGACGGTCGAGCCAGCCGTCGAGCTCCGGCCCGATGTTGGAGATGATGCCAAGCTGCAGGCCCTCGGCGCTTAGTTCGGCGAGCGCGTCCTTGGCGTCCGGGTAGAGCGCCATCGTCTTCGGCGTGGCGCTCACGCGCTGCCAGATGCGGTCCGCTGCTTCCAGGCTCACGTCCTCCGCTCCGGCGGCGGTCAGCAGGCGACGCTCGTACTCCGCGAAGAACGCGGCCACTGCCTCCTTGGAGCGCTGGCGGATGGGCTGCAGCGCATTCTCCGTGTCGAAGTAGGAGTTGGCCGTGATGTAGGCCAGCGTGATCGCCGGTTGGTCCAGCGCGATGCCGTCGGCGGCGGCAGCGGCCTGCTGTATGCCCTCCGCCGAGGGGGCCCAGTTCGCGAGCGTACCGTAGAAGTCGAAGAAGACGGCTCGTATCATGCGGTTAAGGGTAGCATCCCCCGGTGCTGAGTCATGCGTATCGTTCCTTCCTTTCTCAACGCGGCGCTCGATCTGCTGCTGCCGTCCCGCTGCGTCGGCTGCGGCACGTCGGGATCGTATCTCTGTGCCGAGTGTCTGGCGACCGCTGAACCCGCCACGACGCTGCCGCTGCGTCCGTCTGCGCTGCTGGCGGGCCTCGTCGTCCCGTTCGCCTACGCGGGAGCGCCGCGCAACGCCGTTCGACGCTTGAAGTACAGCGGGTTGCGCGCCATCGCGCCGAGCATGGCGGAGCCGATGGCCGAGGCATTGGCCGCCGCCGTGCAGTCGCCTTTCGTGCTCATGCCTGCGCCGTTGCACCGCAAGCGCCTGCGTCAGCGCGGGTACAACCAGACGGAACTGCTGGCGCGGGAGGTGAGCCGGAACCTCGGCGTGCCGCTGCGCGTCGACGTGCTCACCCGCAAGCGCGATACGCCTCCGCAGGTGTCGACCCGGAGCCGCGCGGAGCGGATGCTGAATATGGCGAATGCGTTCCATGCCGACGATCCGCCGGTGGATGAGGCGATAGTCATCGTGGACGACGTAACGACGACAGGCGCGACGCTCGAGGCGGCGGCTCGCGCTCTGCGGAACGCGGGCGCATCGCAGGTCTACGGACTGGCGTTCTGTCGCGAGGCGTAGCGCCGCGAGCGTACACTGCGCGCTGTCCGGGAAGGGAACGCGGACGACGGAAGGGAGAACGTTGGTATGAAACTCTGCATGTTCGAGACGAACGCCAGCCCGGGAGAGCGCAGCGTCGGAGCGCTGACGGAGGGCGGCGTGGTGGACCTGACTCCGGCGTTGGGGGAGGCTGCCGCGCTTCCGTTGCAGGCTCGCATGGTGGCGGTCGTCGACGGGTTCGATGGCCTGCGTCCTGAGTTCGACCGCCTCGTCGCGTCGGGGCCGACCCATGCCGACGGGGAGTTTCGGCTGCGCGCGCCTCTTCCACGGCCCAGCAAGATTCTCTGCTGCATCGGCAACTACTGGGAGCATGCGGAGCGCGACCCGCGTCCGCTCAATATGTTCCTGAAATCGCCGGATGCCGTGATCGGCCCGGGGGACACGGTAGTGCTGCCGGAGACGACGGACCCGTGGGTGTTTCAGCACGAGGCGGAGTTGGCGATCGTCATCAAAGGCCCGGCGAAAGGCATGAGCCAGATGAACTACCAGAGCGCGGTGTTCGGTTACACCTGCATGATCGACGTATCGGCGCGGGGTCAGGGCCGCAGCACGTGGCGGTCGGGCAGTTGGATGGGCAAGTCGTTCGATACGTTCGGACCGCTGGGCCCGGTCATCGTGACCGCGGACGAGCTGCAGCATCCGAACAGCCTCCACGTCCGCTTCTGGAACGATGGGCAGATACGCCACGACTACAACACCGACGACATGGAGCACCGCGTGCCGGAGCTGGTCGAGTTCGCGACGAGCATCATGACGCTGAACTCCGGCGACGTGCTGAGCTGCGGCACGAACCATGAGGGTCTGGGCCCGCTGCAGGACGGCGAACGCTGCGTGATAGAGATAGACGGCATCGGCAACATGGAGATAGCCGTCTCCGACCCGCTCAAGCGAACGTGGGAGCGCGGCATCTACATGGGCCACGACTCCACAGCCCGCCGGTAATCCCCAGCGAGCGACGTTCGGGCACCGTCACCAAGGCTCGACAGACTCGGGGCGAGTTCGCCGTGCGTGGCATTGCGCGCGCTCCCGCGCACGGCCTATTCTTAACCTGTGCGTGACAGTGCCTGCTTGCGCTGATTCATGCCCCTCGATAACGCCCGCCCGGCCCCCTGAACATTCCCTGAGAGAGGTGACATCCGTTGAGCGTACTCATGGAACGCGACCCTGCGATTGCTGAGGCTATCCGCCAGGAGGTGGAGCGCCAGCGTCGCAACGTCGTCCTCATTGCGTCGGAGAACTACGCGAGCAGCGCGGTGCTGGAGGCGCAGGGCTCCGCGCTGACGAACAAGTACGCAGAGGGATACCCCGGCAGGCGCTACTACGGCTCCTGCGAGTTCGTCGACATAGCTGAGCAGCTGGCCATCGACCGCTCCAAGGAGCTTTTCGGCGCTGAGCATTCGAACGTCCAGCCGCACGCGGGTGCGACCGCCAACCTGGAAGCCTACGCCGCGCTCTGCCAGCCGGGCGATACGATCATGGGCCTTCGGCTGGATCACGGCGGGCATCTGACCCACGGCAGCCCTGTCAACTTCTCCGCCAAGCTGTACAACTTTGTTGCCTACGATCTCGACCCGGAGACGGAGCAGCTGGACTACGACGTCATCGCCGCATCGGCCAGAGAGTGCAGGCCCAAGGTGATCGTCGCGGGCTATACCGCGTACTCGCGCACGATAGACTTCGCGCGTTTCGCCGCCATCGCGGAGGAAGTCGGCGCGGTGCTGATGGTGGACATGGCCCACATATCGGGGCTGGTCGCTGCGGGAGCGCACCCGTCGCCGGTGCCCCACGCGGGCGTCGTCACGAGCACGACGCACAAGTCGCTGCGCGGCCCGCGAGGCGCGTTCATCCTTTCGACGGAGGAGCACCGGCGGGACATAGACCGCGCGGTGTTCCCGTACGCGCAGGGCGGCCCGCTGATGCACGCCATCGCGGCCAAGGCGGTCTGTTTCGGCGAGGCGCTGCAGCCGGACTTCGAGGCGTACGGACACCAGGTGGTGGCGAATGCCCGCGCGATGGCCGCCGCCCTGGAGGGCGAGGGCCTGCGCATCGTATCCGGCGGTACGGACAACCACCTGATGCTCGTGGACCTGCAACCCGCGGGCTGGACGGGCAAGGATGCGGAGGACGCGCTCGGCGGAGTCGGCATCACGGTCAACAAGAACGCGATCCCGAACGACCCGCAGCCGCCCCGCGTCACGAGCGGGCTGAGGCTCGGCACCCCCGCCGTTACGACGCGCGGGTTCGGCGTCGAGGAGTGCCAGAAGGTTGCGCAGCTGATAGTGCGGGTGCTGAACAGCAAGGACGACGCTCCCGCGCTGGCCGCGATAGCCGACGAGGTCGGCGCGCTCACGTCGCGCTTCCCCGTGCCCGGCCTCGACCACTAACGACGCAGCCAGCACGGCGGCCCGAGAGGCGCTTGGCGGGGGATTTGAGCGATGCGCGCGTCGCTGTTATACTCGCCTCCGTGTGCGGTGCAGCGCTGCGCGCGGTTCCAGATTTTCGAGTTCGAGCCGGAGTTCATTAGGAGAGGCAGTGCGTCAGTACGAGTTGGTTTTGCTGGTACATCCGGATGCCGACGAAGAGCGATTGGGGGCAGTGGTCGACCGTGTGCGGCAGATCACGTCCGACCACGGCGGCAGCGTTACGAGCGAGGATAGCTGGGGCAAGCGCAAGCTCGCCTACAAGATCGGCCTGTTCACCGAGGCCAACTACCATCTGGCGAACATCGAGATGGAAGGCACCGGAACGACGGTGCTCGACAACGCGCTCAAGCTCAACGACGACGTCATCCGTCACCTGCTGATTCGGCAGGACGACTAGAGGAGACACCCCCAGGTGGTTGGACTCAATAAGATCATGGTCATCGGGAACGTCGGGACGGATCCGGAGATGCGCTACACATCTTCCGGCACTCCGGTTACTTCGTTCCGTCTCGCGGCCAGCCGCACCTACAACTCGCAGGACGGCGAGCGGATGCAGGAGACCGAATGGTTCACGGTGGTCGCCTGGCGAAACTTGGCGGAGCAGGTGAACCAGTACCTGTCCAAGGGCAGGCGCGCCTACGTGGACGGACGCCTCCACAGCCATACCTATCAGGGCAACGACGGACAGATGCGCTTCCGCAATGAGATCATCGCGGATCGCGTGCTGTTCCTCGACCGGGCAGGTTCCGGTTCGGAAGGCGACGACGCCGGCGCGAACTCCGGGGGTTCCGATTACAGCCCCGGTGGGGCTCCGAGTCCTGACGACTTGCCTTTCTAGCACGAGGTACCGATACGAGATACGAATCCGCCCGCGGTTGAGCGCGGGCTGCCATTGAAAGAACCGAGGAGAGATACCGGATGCAGAGCACACCACAACGGAAGCGGCGCCCCGGAGGGCGGCGGCACTTCACCAGGCGCAAGGTCTGTTATTTCAGCGCTGAGAAGAAGACGCCAAACTACAAGGATGTTCCCGTCCTGCGCCGGTTCATCTCCGACTGGGGCAAGATCGATTCCAGCCGTCGCACCGGCACGCACGCGCGGCACCAGCGAAAGTTGGCGATCGCGATCAAGCGGGCGCGCTTCCTGGCGCTGCTGCCGCACACCGGCGCTCACAGCCGCATAGACATCTCCCGGTTCGACCGCGGCGGCGACCGCGGACGCCGGTTCACCCCGCGCGAGGGTGGGCCTACCCGCTACGGCGATAGCGGCCCCGTGCGTTACGGTCCGGGCGGTCGGATTCCGCCGGGGACGGCGCCCGCCGATGCTGCTGCGCCCGCTGAACCTGACGCTGCCGTCGCCGTTGCTGAAGCCAGCGACGCACCGGCGGAGGATGCCGCCCCCGTCGAGGCTGCGGCGTCCGCTGCGCCTGAGGCTGCTGTCGCTGTTGCTGAGGCGAGCGATGCACCGGCAGAGGAGTCCGCTCCCGCCGAGGCTGCCGCGCCCGCTGCCGATGAGCAGGTCGAAACGGCAGCGCCAGACTCCGACGAGCAGCCGAACGCCTAAATGCGACAGCGCCGCCGCGCGGAGCGCCAGTATTCGGCACGTCCGACTGTGCAGGGAACGGTAAGCCGGAGTGTTTCCGAACGCCATGTGCAACGTCTCCTCTACGTGGGAGCCGCTGTCGTGGCCTTGGTGGTCGTCGTGGCCATCGCTCTCGGCGTGTACTTCAACGTATTCCAGCCGCCGCGCAAGGTCGTGGCGGAGCTTGACGGGCGCGAGTACCAGCTCCGCGAGGTCGTTCCCTACGCGCTGTTGGACGGCGTGGCCAGCGGCACGGTCGCCCCGGTGCAGTCGCTGAACAACCTCGTACGCAACGACGTGATGGCGTTGCACGGCACGTTGCTGGGACTCAACGTTACGCGGGAGATGATCGACGCTGCGCTCGTTAGCCGGTTCGAGTTGAACCTCGACCCCGAGGCCGCCCCCCCCGCCACCCTGAGCGTGGAAGGGCAGGAACTGCTGGACGAATTCCTCGATCTGGCGGGCGTATCCATCGACGACTACGAGGCATGGCTGACGGGCGAGCTCTGGAGAGAGACGCTCCTCGATCATTTCTTTGACCTCTCGCCGACCAGCACCGAGCAGATATTCGTGGAGTGGATCGTCGCGCCGGACTCGCTACAGGCTCAGGGTGCGGTCGACCGCATCACGGCGGGCGAGGAGTTCGTTGACGTTGCGCTCGAACTGAACACAGAGAGGGAGCTAGCGGAGGCTACCGGCATCGTCGGATGGGTGCCCCAGGGTGCGCTCCCCGATGACATAGACGCGCTGCTCTTTGCCGAGGACGTGGAGGTCGGCGTGGTGCAAGGGCCGCACGCGACGACCATCGGTAGCCTGGTGTTCCGCATCACGGAAGAGCCGGCGGAGCAGCCCGTGGATGAAGGCATGCGCCAGTTGCTTGCGCAGGACGCCGTCCAGTTGTGGATGGATGAGCGAAGCGTAGGTCTTATGTACTACCTGACCGGAGACGACGTGCAGTGGGTGCTGCGGCAGGTAGGAGTGGCCTAGCATGGCAGCGGGCGAAGCCGTCGGCGTCGCGCTCCTTGGGTGCGGAACCGTCGGCACAGGCGTGGCGCAAGCGCTCTCCTGCAAGGAAGACGCCTTTACGCGCTACGTGGGCTGTCCCCTGCGGCTTGTCGGCGTTCTGGTGCGCGACCTCGGAAAAGCGAGGCCCGGCCTGCCCCCGGAGGTTCCGCTAACCGATCGCGCCGACGACCTCATAAGCTCCCCCGAAGTCGCCATCGTCATCGAGGCGATGGGCGGCGAACACCCTGCTCTCGAATACATCCAAACCGCCCTGCGCGCAGGGAAGCACGTCGTTACTGCAAACAAGGAAGTGATGGCCAAGCACGGCCCGGAGGTCATCGCGCTCGCCGATGAGAACGGCGCGACCGTCTCGTTCGAGGCGAGCGTCGGTGGGGGCATCCCCATCGTGGGGCCGCTCACCCACGATCTCGCCGCGAACCGGGTGAGCGCGGTCAACGCAATCATCAACGGTACGACGAACTACATGCTCACGCGCATGGCCCAGGAGGGCGTGTCGTACGAAGAGGCGCTCGCGGCTGCGCTGAGCCTGGGGTACGCCGAAGCGGACCCATCCGACGACGTCGACGGCACGGACGCCGCCTACAAGATTGCGATCCTCAGTTCGCTGGCGTTCCGCTGCACCGTGCACGAGGCGGATGTCTTCCGTGAGGGCATCCGCAGGCTTGACCCGGTCGATTTCACCTACGCCAGGGAGTTGGGCTACGTCATCAAGCTGCTGGCAACCAGCCGCTTGGTCGATGGCGCGGTGCAGGCCCGCGTTCATCCGGCGTTCATCTCGGAGCATCACCCGCTGGCCAAGGTGGACGACGTCTATAACGCAGTGGAACTGGAGGGCGATCTGGTGGGCTGGGCGATGTTCCAGGGCCCCGGCGCTGGGGCGCAGCCAACGACCTCCGCCGTTACCGGCGACGTTCTCGCCATCGCGCGTTCGGTGGTGCGGGGCAGCGCTCCAGCTGCCTACCCGGAGATGCAGGAGCGGCGCGCCATCATTCCGGTGGTGGAGCTCGAAACCAAGTATTATCTACGTCTAAGGGCCTACGACCAGCCGGGCGTGATGGCCCGGATAACGGGCGTGTTGGGGGAACTGGGCGTGAGCCTTGCCTCCATCATCCAGAAGGAGATCCCGGAGGATTCGGATACTCCCGCCGAGATAGTCATCACGACGCATAAGGCGCGGGAGCACGCGGTGCAACAGGCGGTGCAGCGGCTGGGCGATCTGGACGTCGTGCGGGAAGTATCGAATCTGGTGCGCATCGAAGACGGTTCAGCGTGAACGCCGCGCCGTGGAGGGGAGCGATGACCGACGGTGTCTTACAGCGTTACGCGCAATACCTGCCGCTGACCGCGCAGACTCCGTCCTTGACGATAGGAGAGGGCAGCACGCCGCTGGTGCGGTCGCGTCAGCTCGCGGCTGAGTTGGGCGTGGGCGCGCTCCACTTCAAGCTCGAAGGGTGCAACCCCACGGGTTCGTTCAAGGATCGCGGGATGGTGGTGGCGGTGGCCAAGGCCATCGAGGCTGGGATGTCGAAGCTGCTGTGCGCCTCCACGGGCAACACGAGCGCGTCGGCGGCGGCCTACGGGGCGGCGTTCGGTCTGGAGACGGTCGTGCTCGTGCCGAAGGGGAACATCGCGCCGGGGAAGATGAGCCAGGCGGTCGCCTACGGAGCGAGGATCGTAACGGTGGAGGGCAACTTCGACGATTCACTGCGCATCGCCCGGGAGCTCGCGGCCTACGCGGAGCGGTTCGCGCTCGTCAACTCGGTTAACCCGTACAGGCTGGAGGGACAGAAGACGGCGGCCTTCGAGGTCGTAGACGATCTGGGCGACGCGCCGGACTATCTGTTCATCCCCGTGGGGAATGCGGGTAATATCACCGCCTACTGGCGAGGGTTCGTCGAGTATGCGGCTGGCGGCCACGCCACGCGACGGCCCCGGATGATGGGCATGGAAGCGGCGGGCGCTGCCCCCATCGTCAACGGAGCGCCTGTCGCCAAGCCTGAAACGATCGCCTCCGCGATACGCATCGGCAATCCGGCCAACTGGGCCGGAGCGCTCGCTGCCCGCGACGAGTCCGGCGGCGCGATCGACATAGTGACGGACGAGGAGATCATCGAGGCGTACGGCCTGATGGCGCGCCGCGAGGGCATCTTCTGCGAACCCGCCTCTGCCGCGTCGGTCGCGGGTCTCATCAAGCAGGCGAGGGCGGGAACGGACTTCTCGTCCAGCACGGTGGTGTGCATCATCACCGGCAACGGCCTGAAAGACCCGCAGATCGCGGAGATGCTCACGAGCCGTGCGCCGGAGACCGCGGCCCCGATCCTCGAGGCCGTCGCGCGCCTGCTCGGAGAAGACTGAAGCGCGATGAGTATCCTGGAACCTATGCAGAACGAGGAGCACGGCATTTGAGCGTTGACGTTGAGAGGGCGGAGCGAGCCATCACGGAGTTGCTCATCGCCATAGGAGAGGATCCGAACCGCGAGGGGCTGGCCGATACGCCGAAACGAGTCGCGCGCATGTACGAGGAGGTTGCGGCCGGGTTCGACCTCGACGCCGCAGAGGCGCTCTCCATGCAGTTCGACGAATCGCATAAAGAGATGGTGCTGATGCGCGATATGCCCTTCTATTCGCTCTGCGAGCATCACCTTCTGCCGTTCTTCGGCACCGCGCATATCGCCTACATACCTGACGGGAGGATTGTCGGCATCAGCAAGCTGGCGCGGACGGTGGACGCCTTCTCGAAACGTCTGCAGGTGCAGGAGCGCCTCACCTCGCAGATAGCCGACGCCATCATGGAGGCGGTCAGGCCGGAGGGCGTTGCCGTGGTCATCCACGCGGAGCATCTGTGCATGGCCATGCGCGGCGTCCGCAAACCCGGTACGTCCATCATGACCTCCGCCCTTCGGGGCGTTTTCGAACAGAGCGGGGCCACTCGCGCTGAGGTTCTGAGCCTGCTGCAGGACGGTCTGCGTTGACCTGCCTCGGCGTAACCTCCGCATCGTTCTCGGCGCTCAATTCGCTGTGGAATGATCTCCTGAGCCGCCACACGTCGGGCAACATCTTCCTGACCCACGAGTGGCAAGAGGCGTGGTGGAACGAGTTCGGCAGCGACGCCGATCTGCGGCTGCTCACCATCGGCGCACCGGACTCGCCGCTGGGGATAGCGCCCATGCAACTGCAAGGCGACCGCCTGAGCTTCCTGGGCGAGACGGATCTGTTCGACTATCACGATTTCATCCCCACCGACCCCGCCTTCTACCCGGTCCTCTTCGATTGCATCGAGAGCGAGCCGTGGCGCACGCTCGACCTCGTCTCCGTGCCAGGATGGTCGCCGACGTTCGATTTGCTGCCGCGGGCCGCTGTCGCGCGCGGCTACGCCGTAACCGTCGAGCAGGAGGACGTGGTGCCCGGTGTCACGCTGCCCGGCTCGTGGGACGACTACCTGGCGGGCTTGCGCAAGAAGGACCGGCACGAGCTTCGGCGGAAGCTGCGCCGGCTCGAATCGGCGGGCGTCGTCGAGATGCGCCTGGCCGACGCCGCAACGCTCGACGACGACCTGCGCACTTTCCACGAGGTGATGGCCGAGAGCCGCGAGGAGAAGCGCGACTTCCTCAGCTCTGAGCGCGCCGCCTTCTTCGAGCGCGCCATGCACCGCATGCACGACGCCGGTTGGCTTCGGCTGTTCCTGCTGATGCTCGACGGAGAGGCTGTCGCCGCCGTCGTCTCGTTCGATTACGCAGGCAGGCGCTTCCTCTACAACAGCGGCTACCGCCACGAGTACAGCCACCTCTCCGTGGGGCTGATGCTCAAGGCGCTCTGCATCAGAGACGCCATCGAGCGCGGCCTGACCTACTTCGACCTGCTGCGCGGCGACGAGCCGTACAAATACCACCTTGGCGCGGCGGAGCTGGCCATCCACCGTATCGTCGTGACACGGTAGCGCGTGCCCCCGCTGCGGGTAGCCTTCGTATCCGCACATGGCTGTCCCATAGCCCCGCTTGGATCGCGCTCGGCGGGTGGCATGAGCATCGTTCTCCAGGACCTCTCCATCGCGCTCTCGGAACTCGGCGTAGAGGTAGACATCTACGCCCCGGAACACGGCCCATGCGACCCCGAGTTCTTCTTCGATGACCCCCGCTTCTTCGATGAGGCTGAGCTTGTCTGGCGGGCCGCTACCCTCAAACCTCCACGGCTGATCCACCTCGACGCCGAGGACTTCAGCCGCTCGCTGCTTCGGCATCGTCCGTCCGGCGACGATAGCGACGGCGCCCCCTACGACCTCGTGCACAGCCACTACTGGCGATCTGCGGAGGCGGGACTACGCCTTGCGCGGCAACTCGGCGTGCCCCACGTCTTCATGTATCACACGATCGCCGAGGTGAAGGAGCGCGCCGGAGGTGCGCCCGAAACGCCGGAGCGCAAACAGGCGGAGCTCCTCGCCGCGCGCGAGTCCGATGCAGTGGTGACGTTCACGAAGGAGGAAACGCAGAACCTCGCCGAGCTGCTGGGGCTCGATCCTCGCCGTGCGCGCACTGTCCGCATGGGTGTGGACCTCGGCACCTTCACCCCGCGGTCGGTGCGATGGAGAAGGGTCGATCGCAATATCATGGACATCGGGCTGGACGAGCGCGTCATGCTCTACGTCGGGCGTGTCGAGCCGTTCAAGGGGCCTGACATGCTCGTACGGGCGTTGGCGCACATGCGAACCCCCGACCCCCTCCGGCTGGTAATCGTCGGTGGGGAGGAGAGCAGCTTCGAATGGCTGGCGGACGTCGCCCGGGCGCACGGCGTCGCCCATCGTCTCGACTGGCGCGGCCCGGTTCCCCACGACATTCTTCCCGTGTGCTACGGCGCAGCCGACATCTGCGTCGTGCCATCGAGGCATGAGACGTTCGGCCTCGTTGCGCTGGAGGCGATGGCGTCCTGTACGCCGGTCGCGGCATCCAACGTTGGCGGACTGCGCACTATCGTGCAGGACGGCAAGACCGGCGTGCTCTTCGAGCCCGGCGACCCGCGTGTCATCGCTCAGACCCTCGACGGTCTCTTCGCCGACCCAGCGCGTTTGCGCCGCATGGGCAGCGCTGCGCGGCGGCGAGCGCGGGCCTTCTCGTGGGAGGAATCAGCCGGCCGGATGCTCAGCGTTTACGAGTCACTTGCGTAAGTTGCCAACCGCTGGCAGGGGGTTATACTGGCAATTTACACTGCGTTTCGCTTTTCTGACAGAAGGAGATACCACGAGAACCTACGCCGCTCCTTCCTCCTCTGGGCTCGCGATGAGCATGCTCTCTCGAAACCCACGCCTGCGGGCGCAGCCCGCCGGTATCCCTGCGGACGTGGCATCGGATGGCAACATCCTCTTCGGCGGGGGCTACTCGCGCGCTGACGCGGTTACGCGCCATAGGCTCCTCCGTCGTCTCTCCAGGCAGTGAGCCTCATGGACTTGAACGATATTCGCAGATACATCTGGGTTATCCTTGCCGGCGTTCTTCTGCTCCTTGCCGCTGTCATCGTGCTGGTGATACAGGTGGGTAACGGTGGCTCGACCGCTGTGCCGACAGCTACCCCGACGCTGACTCCCAGAGCGCTCCCCACCTCGACGCCTACGCTCGCGCCGACGCCCACGCCTACGCCGACCTTCACGCCGACGCCAAGAGCGACTGCCACGCCCACGCCTGAGCCGACTGCCACGCCCACGCCTGAGCCGACTGTCGCGCCTACGCCTACCCCGACCGTCGCGCCCACGGTTACCCCGACTGTCGCGCCTACGCCTGAGCCCACCTCCGTGCCTACGCCTGCGCCCACCCCCGTCCCGACGCCCGACCCCACCGCGCCGACGCTGGCGTACGTACAGATCTTCTATCCCTCTCCCAGCAACTACGGCCTCTACTACGAAGCGCGCCCGCCGACGCAGTACGGCGCGGGTATTGCCAACTACCAGCTCTCCTGGAGACTCAAGGACGGAACGAACTGGACGGAAAGCAGACTCCTGGAAGGAACGATCCGCTTCATCCAGAGCTTCATCGGCATGAGCTTTACGCCGCTCGAGACGTACGAATTCCGGATACGAGGAAGGAAAACTGACGACGAGTGGACCCCGTGGTCGAACATCCTCACCATCGTAGCCCCGGCTGAGAAATCAACCACGGTCAGGCCCGTTGCTACACCGGAGCCGGGGCTCACGCCCACGCCTACGGCCACCGCCGGCCCCAGACCCTCGGGGACGACCGGGCGTAGGCCTGCGCTCACTTTGACGCCATCGACCAGGCCCAGACCCTCGACGGATCCGTACCCAACTGCCGCGCCATCCACGTCGCCCGTCATCAACAGCTTCACCGCCAGCCCGGCCAGCATTGCGCCAGGCGCTGCGACGATCCTCCGCTGGAGAACCACCAACGCTACATCCGTCACCATCTCCGGCATATCGGGCAGAGTGAGCGTCGACGGCAGGAAGGACGTCCGTCCCTCCCGAACCACCACCTACACCCTCACCGCCACCCGCTCCGGCAGAACGGTCACCCGGAGAGTAACGGTTACCGTTGCCGTTACCGGGGCGGGCGTCGTCAACAGCTTCACCGCCAACCCGACCTCCATCGCCGAGGGCAACGACGCGGTGCTCGAATGGATGACGACAGGCGCAGAAACCCTCGCCATCTCCGGACTCACGGGCGCGTTGGATAAACCCGCAGGCAATGACGTCGAAACCCCTACCACGACCACCACCTACACGCTGACCGCCACGGGCAAGAGCGGAACGCCCCCGGTCGTCAGAACCGCCACGGTCAACGTCACCCCCAAGGCCATCATCCACAGCTTCGACTTCACGGAGACCAGCGACGCTGCCACCGAGGGCTCCATCTTCGAGGGCGAAGAGGCAACCCTCAGATGGACGACGAGCAACGCCGCGTCCGTCATCATCGACAACGGAGTCTCTGTGTCCGCCACGAGCGGCACCGTTAAAGTGAGGCCCGCAAAGACGACCATCTACACGCTGAAAGCGGTGTGGGTCGGCGGAGTGGTTCAAGCCACCAACACCGTTACCATCAACGTCATTCCAAGGCCCACCATCACATTCAAGTTCGACGATATGACTTCACGGCTCGAGTGGACGACCAGCGGCGCCGATTCAATCGCCATCACCGACGGGAGCAGCGAAGTCTACTCGACCGATACGCAGAATCTGGTTGACAGCGGTGCCTTCGACGTAATGCCGACCCAAACCACCACCTACACACTGACCGCTACGTGGGGAGGCGGAACGCTGGCCAGCCAGGTTACCGTCCCTGTCGGAGGCGGCACGGTAGCGCCGAAAATCCCGACCTTCACCGCCAACCCGCGCACCATCACTGCCGGTGAAAGCACGGTTCTCGAATGGACGACGTCCGCCGCCGCCACCGTCACCATCGACAACGGGGCGCCGGCTTCGTCGAATGTCGCGGCAGGCCGCGTCGAGGTGACGCCCTCCGAAACCACGACCTACAAGCTGACTGCCACGGGCGCGAGCGGAACAAACCCGGCCACCAGAACGGTCAGGGTTATCGTCCACCCGGAACCCGTCATTCATACCTTCGATGCCGTTCCGGTTCCCGACAACCCCGGAGGGGAGGCGTATACCCTCTCGTGGACGACGAGCCACGCCACACGGGTAACCATCGACAACGGAGTCTCGGCATCCGGCACGAGCGGCTCCGTAAGGGTGAGGCCATCCACTACGACCACCTACACCCTGACCGCCGTAGGGCCGGGCGGAGCGGTCCCCATGACTGTTGACGCTGCGGTCGTCCCCAGGCCAAGCATCAGCACGTTCGAGACTGCGGATGAGGATGACACGATCGTAAGCGGCGGCTCCACCGAGCTCACGTGGGCGACGTCCGTCACGACCGTCGAGATCACCGACAACGACCTGAACACGGACGATGAAATCGTGTACGCGAGTCCCTCTAGCGGTATGATGGTTACGCCCACCGCGACTACGGGCGACAGGACGATCACCTACAAGCTCACCGCCAAGAACTCAGCTGGAGCGACAGTAACCGCGACCACGACTCTCACGGTTAAACCCGCGCTGCCCACCGTCACCGGCTTCACCGCCCTCCCTATCAGCGTAGGGTCGGGTGGCCGCGTGGATCTCACGTGGACAGCGACCGGCGCCACGTCCATCGTTATCAGCGACGGGAGCCGCAACGTCTACTCGACCGGCACGTCCCTTGCGGAAACCATGGGCGCCACCGCGCTGCGCCCAACCGGCGACGCCAACGACGAGATCACCTACACGCTGACCGCCACAGGGCCGGGCGGAGAGACCATCGCCCCGACCCAGACCGTCACGATCATCGCCGGGCCCGGCATCGACTTCACCGCCACCCCCGACAGCGTGAAGTCGGGTGGTTCCGTAATCCTCAGGTGGAGGACCACCAACGCCACGTCCGTCGTCATCACGGCCGGAAGCACGAACGTCCACACGGCCGGCTCGCAGAGTCAGGTTAACGGCGGCTCCTTCACGGTGATGCCAACTGCTGACACCACCTACACGCTGAAAGCCACAGGCAGTGACGTAACGAACGAGGCCACTGTCACGGTCACGATTATCCCTCCGCCCACCGTCGATACCTTCACCGCTGACCCTAACCCCGTGGCGTTGGGTGATCTCGTGAATCTCACGTGGACGACGACCGGCGCCACGTCCATCGTCATCACGAATAACGTCAACAGCACCGTCTACTCGGGTCAGGCCAGCGGTACCGTCGGGGTGTACCCGACCGTCGCCACCACCTACACGCTGACCGCCACAGGGCCGGGCGGCACGGCCACCGACACCGAAGACGTCACGATTACGCCCACCGTCGACACCTTCACCGCCGACCCTACCAGCGTGCCGTCGGGTGGCGAGGTAACTCTCGAGTGGACGACCACCAACGCTACGTCCATCACCATCACCGATGACGACCCCAACACGGACGACGCAATGGTGTACGCCACCGCAACGAGTGCCGATGGCTCCTTCACAGTGAACCCAACCGTCGACACCACCTACACGCTGACCGCCACAGGGCCGGGCGGCACGGACACCGACACCGTAGACGTCATGATTACGACGCCCTAGCGGGCTAATACCGGATGAGCGACGTAACGTCGTATCCGGCCAGCCGCGCTCGCCCTTCGAGCGCCGTGAGTTCGATGAGGACGGCAATGCCCGCGACGACCGCCCCAGACCGCCCCACGAGCTCGACCGCTGCCTCCAGCGTACCGCCGGTCGCAAGAACGTCGTCCACCACCAGCACGCGGTCGCCGCGCCCCAGCGCGTCCCGGTGCATCTCGATCGTGGCCTCCGCATACTCCAGCTCGAAGTCGGCGGCGAACGTGTCGCTCGGCAGCTTGCCCGCCTTCCGCACGGGCGCGAATCCAACCCCGAGCTCGACGGCCAGCGGCGCGCCGAGCAGAAAACCCCGCGCCTCGATCCCCACCACGCGGTCGATCCCCGCATCGCGGAACGGCTCGGCCATCGCCGCGATCATCCCCCGGAACGCCGCCGCATCGCCCAGCACAGGCGTGATGTCGCGGAACACGATACCCGGCTTCGGGAAGTCAGGAACGTCGCGAATCAACCCCCGTATAGCATCGAGAACGTCGTCGCCGGTAAGGTCGTCGCCGGTGAGGTTGTCGTAAGAAGAGGAGGAAGCAGTCATCGCCGGAGCCTCCAGAGGCATAGGCGCCTCAGCCGTCAGATACTAACGCACAACAACCCCCTATTGCTCTCCCGTCGTTCCCGCGAGTGTCCGCCGTTCCCGCAAGGTGCCCGTCGTTCCCGCGCAGGCGGGAACCTCGCATCCCGGCCCCCTGTCCCTGTACCCGTCATTCCAGCGAAGGCTGGAATCCAGGCGAGGGTGAGGGTGAGGGTTCCCCTACGGAACCTCGTATCCTACTCCCGCACCCCAACACCAAACCAACGACAACTGCCCATTACGCCATAGCCCCGCTGCTTGTTACATTGTTCGCATACGTCATCCCGCGAAGGCGGGAACGACGGATCCCTGCCCCCTGCGGATCCCTTCTCCCTTGAGGGGAGAAGGTGAGGATGAGGGTGTAAGGGAAGGAAATGGAAGGAAATGAGACCGAATTAAAAGTTTCGCCACTCCTGGCCACTCCTGACGAGGCCAAACGAGGCCAGCGTGGCCTCACGGTGGCCCAGCGCGTACGAGTGAGCGGAGTGCCAAACGAGACCACCCCGGCCTCATTTTCACCCTCCCCGCTAGGAGTAAATGGAGACGGATAGAGCCAAATGAGCCGCATATTTGAAAAAACGCTCCAAAGGCCCTCCTGAACAGCGATCCCGTCGTTCCCGGCGAAGGCGGGGAACCTCGCATCCCTGCCCCGCCCCCGGAGTGCCTCACGCCGTCAGGGCGGCGCGGCGCTGTGCTACAATCGAACCTGTCTGTATGAAGCCGTGGGGAATGTCGAGCCCTGCGGAAATCTCTTAGATCGACAGAAAGGCAGGTCCCATGGTTCAAGCAACAATGCCCCCCAGAACTCAGGAGAGCCCTTACCAGGGCGACGGCTCCGTGAGCATGAAGTCCCTATTGGAGGCCGGAGTCCATTTCGGTCATCAGACGCATCGGTGGAACCCTCGGATGCGCCGGTTCATCTTCGCAGTTCGCAACGGCATCCACATCGTAGACCTCCAGCAGACCATGGGCCTGTTGGAGCAGGCGTGCGCCTTCGCGACCGAAGTGGCCGAGAGCGGCAAGCGTATCCTCATGGTCGGCACCAAGAAGCAGGCCCAGGACGCCATCCGTGAGGAGTCCATCCGCGCCGGGCAGTACTACGTCAACCAGCGCTGGCTGGGCGGTACGCTCACCAACTTCCAGACCATCCAGACACGCATCGACTATCTGGTTCGTCTGGAGGAGCGCAAGGCCCAGGGAGGCTTCGCGCGCCTTCCCAAGAAAGAGGCCCTCAAGCTCGACGCGACCATCGAAAAGCTCAACCGCTATATCGGCGGCATCAAGGAGATGACCGAGATCCCCGGCGCGCTGTTCGTCGTGGACGTTGGGCGCGAGAACATCGCCATCGCCGAGGCCAAGCGCGCGGGCATCCCCATCATCGCGCTCGTCGACACCGACTGCGATCCGTCGCTCATCGACTGGCCCATACCCGGCAACGACGATGCCATTCGTTCCATCCGGCTCGTCTCCGGCCACATAGGCCGATCCGCGGCGGAAGGGCACAACCACTGGCTCGCGATGCGCGGCGGCTACAGTGAGGTCAGCGATGAGCCGGAAGAGGTTCCGTCCCTCGATGAGACAGCCGTCATCGACGCGATGTCGATGACGGACGAAGCCGTGGTGGCGCCCCTGACCGCAGAGGATCAGGAAGACCCCGACGAGCTGTAGAGAGAGCAGTTCCCAGAAACGTAACGGAGGCACTTAAGTGCAGGTTTCCACTGAATCAATCCGTCTGCTCCGTGACCGCACAGGCGCAGGCATCATGGACTCGAAGCGGGCGCTCGAAGCGGCCGAGGGCAACATAGACAAGGCCGAGGCAGCCCTTCGTGAGAAGGGCATCGCGAGGGCCGAATCGAAGTCCGACAGGGTAACGGCTGAGGGCATCATCGATTCGTACATCCACGCGGGCAGCCGCATCGGCGCGATGGTCGAGCTGAACTGCGAGACCGACTTCGTGGGCAGAACCCCGGAGTTCAAGGAGCTCGCCCACAGCATCGCCATGCAGGTCGCCGCGATGGCTCCGCTCTACCTCGACGAGTCGGACGTGCCGGAGGACGAGGAGGGCAGCCTGGATCAGGTATGCCTCTTGAAGCAGTCCTTCATCAAGGACTCCGGCAAGACCATCGGCGACCTCATCATGGACGTGCGCGCCAAGGTGGGCGAGAACATCCGCGTCGGACGCTTCGCGCGCTTCGGCCTGGGCCAGTAAGCGCTCGGCGGTTGCGTGTGGTCGGCGGCGACGCCAAATATCGGCGTGCGGTGCTCAAGCTGAGCGGCGAGTCCCTGCGTGGCGAGTCCCCGGACGGCCTCGACTGGTCGGTGCTCGATTACATCGCGACCGAGGTGAAAGCCGCAGTCGCAACCGGCATCGAACTGTCGTTGGTGGTCGGCGGAGGCAACATCTGGCGGGGCACGTCAGCCGAACGCCAGGGGATGGATCGCGCCACCGCTGACTACGCCGGTATGCTGGCGACGCTCATCAACGCGCTCGCGTTGCAGGACGCGCTCGAACGCGCAGGCGTCACGACGCGCACGCAGTCCGCGCTCGAGGTGCGGGCCGTCGCCGAGCCGTACATCTACCGCCGTGCGCTCCGCCACCTGGAGAAGGGAAGGGTCGTGATATTCGCGGCGGGGACGGGCAGTCCCTACATGACCACGGACACGACCGCTGCCCTGCGCGCCGTCGAGATGAACGCCGACCTGCTCCTCATGGCCAAGAACAACGTGGACGGCGTCTACGATGCAGACCCTCGCCAGGATTCGAACGCTCGGAAGTTCGAGGAAGTGACCTACATCGAGATACTGAACAGGCAGTTGACGGTGATGGACTCCACAGCGCTCTCGTTGTGCATGGAAAACAAGTTGCCCATCCGGGTGTTCGACGTGTTCAATCAGGGCTCCATCCAGCGCATCCTGGCCGGTGAGCAGATCGGCACTCTGGTGAAACCGTAGTTAGAGATAGCCTGGGCGCTACAGCCGAGGCTACGAATCCAGAAGGAAGGCCCGCAACCATGGTAGACACCAATGAAGAAGTCGAACTTATCTTGGAGGACGCCTCCGAGCGCATGGAGAAGTCCGTCGGGGTGCTGCGCCACGAGGCGGACGGTATCCGCACCGGACGCGCGAACCCCGCGATGCTCGACTCCGTGAGGGTCGGGGTGTACGGCGCTGCGATGCCGCTCAATCAGCTGGCGACGGTGAACGCCCCTGATTCGCGCCTCCTCGTCGTGCAGCCCTTCGACAAGGGCAACCTCGGCGTCATCGAGAAGGAGCTGCTGCGCTCCGACCTCGGCCTTACGCCCAACAGCGACGGCACGGTGATACGCCTGCCGATTCCGCTGATGACGCAGGAACGCCGCAAGGAGATGGTGAAGCGTCTCCACCGCTTCCGCGAGGAGACCCACGTTGCCATCCGCAACATCCGCCGCGACGCGCTGGATCACCTGCGCGGGCTGGAGAAGAACAAGGAGATCTCCCAGGACGACCTGCATCGTGAGCAGGACCACCTGCAGAAACTCACGGATACGCAGATCGCCAGGGCCGACGAAGTGAGCGCCAAAAAAGAAGCCGAGCTGATGGAGGTCTAGACCCCCTATGACGCTCAACGTATCCGGCGAGAGCGCCGTGGGAGGAGTAACCCCAGGCATCCCGCGCCATGTCGCTATCATCATGGACGGCAACGGACGCTGGGCGAACGTGCGAGGGCTGCCGCGCCTTGCCGGGCATAGGGCGGGCACGAAGAACATCCAACCCATCCTCCATACGCTGGGAGAGGCGGGCGTGAAGGTCGTGACGCTCTTCGCGTTCTCCACCGAGAACTGGAGCAGACCTGGGGACGAGGTGGAAGGGCTCCTCAGCCTGCTGCAGGCGACCATCAACTCCGAGGTTGACGCGCTGCACAGCCGCAACGTCCGCATACGGCACCTTGGCGCGCTGAGACACCTGCCGCCGAGCCTGTCCTGCGCGATAAACGACGCCGTAACGCTCACCGAGAGCAACACCGGCCTCGATCTCTGCGTTGCGTTCGACTACGGTGGGCGGGCGGAGGTCGTCGAGGCCGTCAGGCGCATCGTCGCCGCGGGCACTGCGCCGGAGGACGTAACCGAGGACATGGTTCGCGCGAACCTCTACCTCCCCGACATGCCCGACCCCGACCTCATCATCCGCACGGCGGGCGAGCAGCGCCTGAGCAACTTCCTCATCTGGCAGGCCGCCTACAGCGAGTACTACCAGACGTCCGTGTTCTGGCCGGACTTCGACGCAGCCGAGGCGACGCGCGCGCTGGACGAGTACAAGCGGCGCTATCGGCGGTTCGGGGCGCTCCCGCAAGAGGGCTGATGGCCACCGCGGGCAGGCCGAACCTGCAACTGCGGCTGCTGAGCGCGATAGTCGGCCTGCCGCTGCTCGCGCTGATCCTCTGGGCGGGCGGGCCGTGGATAGCGGGCGCTGCCGCGATAGCCGCGCTGATCGCCTCCAACGAACTGCTCACGCTCCAACGTCAGGCGGGCTGGCAACCCTCGTTCGTGAGGGGAGCCGCGCTCTGGGGTGGCATCGTGGTCGCGCTCGCCATTGTGGACGGGCTCCTGATGCTGGCCGCGCTCGCTGCAGGCGCCCTCGTCCTGGGGCTCACGGCGATCGTTGCGCGCGGCCCGGGCGGCGCATGGCGTGGATGGTCGCTCGCGACGCTGGGCGTCTGCTACGTTGCCCTGTCGCTTGCCGCACTCGTGCTCACGAGGCTGGGCGACGCAGGCCTGCAATGGGTGCTGCTGGCGTTCCTTGCCACGTTCGCCACGGACACGAGCGCCTACGTCGTCGGCAAGGCCATCGGACGGCACAAGCTCGTGCCGTCCATATCACCGGGCAAGACGTGGGAGGGCTCGATAGGCGGCTTGGCAGGGGCGGTTGGCGCGACGATCGGCCTCGTGTACCTGCTGGACGGCATAGAGAGCCGCGTTTGGCTCGCGGTGGGGCTTGGTGTGGGCATCGGCGTCGTTTCGCAGGCCGGCGATCTGCTGGAATCGAAGATGAAACGCCTGGCAAACGTCAAAGACTCCGGACGCCTCATCCCCGGCCACGGCGGGCTCCTCGATCGCCTCGATAGCCTCGTGCCGGTGTTCCCCCTCGTCTACTACGCGAGCCTTGCGTGGTGAGCCTTCGATGGTAAGCAGAACGAGAGGAGGCGGTGTATGAGCGGGCGTTACCTGATAGCGGGCATGTTGGTCGCGGTGTTTCTCGCTTCGGCGGGCCTCTGGTGGCTGATCCAGTCGAACCTCCCATCCCAGGCGGAGGGAGGCGAGCAGCTGTTCGCTGTGAACTGCGCGGGCTGCCACGGCGCAAACGCAGCAGGCTCCGACAAAGGGCCGACGCTCATAAGTCCCATCTACCGGCCTGGCCACCACGGAGACGCCGCCTTCCAACGCGCCGTGCGGGAGGGCGTCCCTGCCCACCACTGGTTCTTCGGCGACATGCCGCCGGTGCCGTCCGTCTCCGAGGAGCAGGTGAGCGAGATAATCGAGTACGTTCGCGCCTTGCAACGCGCAAGCGGCATCAACTGACGGTAACTGTTCAGACTTCGAGAGGCGTCCGTCGTTCCCGCGCAGGCGGGAACCTCGCATCCCTGCCCCTGCCCCCATACCCAAACGCCAAACCAACGACAACTGCCCATTGCGCCGTCGCCGCCCCAACCCTTACATTGATTGTATGCGTCGTTTAAGCGAAAACACCCGTCGTTCCCGCGAATGCGGGCAAATCCCTTCTCCCTTGAGGGACCGTTGCTTAACTCATAGGGGCGGCTCGCGTAGCCCCTCGAATGGGGGAGTGCAGAGGGGGCGATGCCCCACTGCCGGGGGCGTGGGGGTGTCCCCCACAAGCATACTGGGCGGGTGGGTGGGAAGAACTACGTCCGTCAGGCACAGTTACGCAAGGTCTCCTTGAGGGGAGAAAGCGAGGATGAGGTGAGGTTCACCCCCAGCGGGGTGAACCCCAAACCAACAACGACAAGGAATGCAACGAAATGCAACGAAATGCAACTGATTTAAAAGTTTCGCCACTCTTGGCCACTCATGATGAGGCCAACGTGGCCACAAACGGGACCACCCTGGTACAGTGCCTACGAGTAAGCGGTGTGCCAAACGAGGCCACTCTGGCCTCATTTCCAGCCTCGCCGCTAGGAGTAAACAGGGCCGAACAGGGCCAAATGGGGCCAGGGGTTGACCCCCCTTCGTTCCCGCGCAGCGGCGGACAAGGGTGACCTCATCAACTCTTGTATGTTGGTGGTGGGGTTCCCAATAGGGACTTCACAGAGGTGGAGTGGGGTGCGGCAGACCGATTAACTCTTGGTCATCAAAGACCGTTGTTCAGCGAGGGTCGCCGCACCACCCCCAAACAGAGCCCGAACAGTTGCCTGGGCCAATCGAGCCCGCATCGCGCAAGGAAGGGCCAGTACTGCATAGGGGGTAATCATGGGGCAAGAAGGAATCTACATAGGCATTGACGTCGCAAAGGCCAAGGTTGACGTCGCGGTTCGTCCCACGGGCGAGAGATGGGAGGTTCCCCGCGACGAAGCAGGAATCCCGCAGCTGGTTTCCGCGCTGAAGGCTCTCGGACCAGCCGTGGTGCTGCTGGAGGCTACGGGTGGCCTGGAACTACCTCTGGTGGCTGCTCTGGCCGCAGATGCATTGCCTGTGGTCGTCGTCAACCCGCGCCAGGTGCGGGACTTCGCCCGGGCTAGCGGGAAGTTGGCCAAGACCGACGCGCTCGATGCCGCCGTGCTGGCCCACTTTGCCGAGGCGATGCAGCCTCCTGTGCGTCCTCTGCGTGACGCAGAGACCCAGGTGCTCAACTCGCTGGTTGCCCGCAGGCGCCAGTTGATAGACATCCTGGTGGCGGAGAAGAACCGGCTTGGCGCCGCAACCAGCGCCGTCCGGCCCCGCATCGAGGCCCACATTGCCTGGCTTGAGCAGGAGTTGAACGACGTCGACGAAGAGCTGCGGCAGACGCTCCGAAGCAGTCCGGTGTGGCGGGAGAAGGATGACATCCTGCGCACCCTTCCCGGCGTGGGTGAGCACCTCTCCATCACGCTCCTAGCCCACCTGCCGGAGCTGGGCACGCTTGACCGTCGGCAGATCGCCGCGCTGGTGGGCGTGGCTCCCTTCAACCGCGATAGCGGCGCCATGCGGGGCAAACGGCATGTCTGGGGTGGGCGCTCCCGGGTCCGAGCCGTCCTGTACATGGGGGCGTTGGCAGCCAGTCGCTTCAATCCCGTCATCAGGGACTTCTACCAGCGGCTGCTGGCCGCCGGTAAGCCGAAGAAGGTGGCCCTCGTCGCTTGTATGCGCAAACTGCTCGTCATACTCAACGCCATGCTCAAGCATCGCTCGCCCTGGGCCGACCTGAGTATCAATTCCGGTCATGCCTCTTGACTTTCAACACAGTTGCTGAACAGTTACGTGCGTCCCGCTGGTTCTGACTGCGAACTGTTGCTGCGAGTACAATAACCGCATGAAAGGCCTCGTAGTTCTTGGATCCACCGGCTCCATCGGTACGCAGACGCTGGACGTCGTGCGCGCGCTGCCGGACGAGTTCCGCGTCGTTGGGCTTTCGGCGGGGCGCAACCTGGACCTGCTGGCGGCGCAGATCGCGGAGTTCGCGCCGCGCATGGTCTGGGCGGACGCGCCGCCGGACAAGCTGACGCCTGTGCTGGGCAACGCAGCGCTCACTCCCATGGAAGCGATGGTCACGGAGCCGGACGTCGATATCGTGATGGTCGCCACCACGGGACGCACGGGCCTGCTGCCGACGCTCAACGCACTGCGCGAGCGCAAGGCCGTGGCGCTCTCGAACAAGGAAGTCGTCGTGATGGCCGGCGAGCTGGTGATGCGCACCGCCGTCGAGTACGGCGCTCCGGTGCTGCCGGTGGACAGCGAGCCGTCCGCGATATGGCAATGCCTGCGCGGCGAGGACGAACCGGTGCGCAGGCTCATCATCACGGCGTCAGGCGGGCCGTTCCGCACGCGCCCCCTCGCGGAGATTCCATCCGTCACGCCGAAGGAGGCGCTGGCCCACCCCACGTGGGTGATGGGCAGGAAGATCACGATCGACTCCTCCACGCTGATGAACAAGGGGTTCGAGGTCATCGAGAGCCGCTGGCTCTTTGACATCCCGTTCGAGCAGATAGAGGTGGTCGTTCACCCGCAGAGCATCATCCACTCGATGGTCGAGTTCGCCGACGGCTCGGTCAAGGCACAGATGGGCCTGCCGGATATGCGCATGCCCATCCAGGTCGCTCTTGCGTACCCGACGCGGCTGCCCAACGGCACACTGCCCCGGTACGACCCGATCACGACCCCGTCGCTCACGTTCGAGGCGCTGGACGAAGCGCGTTACCCGTGCTTCGCGACAGCGATCGAGGCGGGGAGCAAGGAACGGAGCTACCCGGCAGTGCTCAGTGCGGTAGACGAGGAGGCCGTGCACCTCTTCCTCGATGGACGCATCGCCTTCGGAGACATCCACCGCATCGTGCAGGACGTACTCGACAAGCATGAGCCGTTCGACGTGGCGACGCCCGAGGCTGTGTTCGAGGCCGACGCATGGGCGCGCCGTCAGACGGCGGCGGCGGTAGGTTCCACGTAGCAGGTCGAACATGACCATCCTCATCTTCCTCGCCGTCCTTGGCGTACTCGTTATCGTGCACGAGCTCGGCCACTTCACCGTGGCGAAACTGATGGGGGTAAGGGTGCTGGAGTTCGGCATCGGCTTTCCGCCGAGGGTGTTCGGATTCAGGCGCGGCGACACAGACTATACGCTCAACCTGCTGCCGCTCGGCGGCTTCGTGCGCATGCTCGGCGAAGAGGATCCATCTCACCCGGGCAGTTTCGCAGGCAAGAGCGCATGGCAGCGGCTCGCCATCCTGGTTGCAGGGTCTGGGATGAACGCCGTCCTGCCGGTTCTCCTGCTCACGTTGGCGTTCATGCTCCCGCAGCCGGTGTTGATAACGGATGTCGTCGTGCGGCAGGTCGAGCCGGACTCTCCTGCGCAGGCTGCGGGCGTCATGCCGGGCGACTTCGTGCGCATCGCGAACGGGAGGCGTATCGATAACTCGACCGACCTGCTGAGGGCCATCCAGCTCAGGCTGGGCGCGGACGTAGCGCTGACCGTCGAGAGAGGCGGGCGCCTGAGGGAACTGCATATCGCTGAGGCGCGAGTGGCTCCGCCCGAAGGGCAGGGGGCCATAGGCTTCCTGCTGAGCGATGCACGGGTGAGCGTGGGGTCGGCGGCGAGCGGCTCGGCGGCTGCTCGTGCAGGGCTCGCGTCGGGTGATCTGTTCCTGCGCGCAGGCCCGGCGAGCTGCTGGGACGACGGTTGCGGACAGCGGGTTCTGCATGAAAGCGATCTCGCAGTGATGGAGGAACCGGGGGAACCGGTGCGCGTGGAAGTGCTGCGCAGAGGCAGCATAATGACGTTGGACATCGATACAGGATCGGGGGCGCTCGATGGACTCGCCGTCGACGTGCGCCCGGAGGAGTCGCGCTCGCAGGGGCCGATCTCAGCGTTCGGCTCGAGCTTCAGGCAGATAGGCGAGATACTCCTCGTCTTCCGCAACGAGGTATCGAGATGGATAGCGGGTTCGTCCGGCATCCAGCTCGCGGGGCCGGTGGGCATCGCGCAGATCACGGGAGACGTTGCGCGGGCGGGTCTGAGTCCGCTCATCACGTGGACGGCGTTGCTCTCCATCAACCTCGCCATCGTGAACCTGCTGCCTATACCCGCGCTGGACGGAGGGCGCATCACGTTCGTATTGCTGGAGTTGGCGCGCGGCGGCCGGCGGCTTGCGCCTCAGAAAGAGCGTATCGTCCATCTGGCGGGATTCGCCTTACTCATCGGGACGGTTATCATTATCTCAGTGAACGACATCCGGCGGCTGGTCTCGGGCGCGGACTTCTTCTAAGGAGGCTCGCCCGCAAGGAGAACGGCCTGGCTGCGAATCGAAGGAGCGGGACATGCAACGCCGAGTGACGAAGCCGGTATGGGTGGGTGATGTAAAGGTGGGCGGCGACGCTCCCATCAGCGTTCAGTCCATGACGAAGACGGATACACGCGACGTGGAGGCGACCGTTCGCCAGATCCACGAGCTGGAAGAGGCGGGTTGCGAGATCATCCGCTGCGCCGTGCCGGACATGGAGGCTGCGCAGGCGCTCGGCCCCATCAAGAGCCAGGTTTCGATCCCCGTCGTCGCGGACATCCACTTCCACTACCAACTCGCGCTGGAGGCATTGAATCAGGGCGTCGATTGCCTGCGCCTGAACCCTGGCAACATCCGCGATCCTGAGAAGGTGCGAGTGGTCGTGCGAGAGGCGAAGGCGCGCCAGGTGCCCATCCGCATCGGCGTGAATTTCGGCAGCCTGCCTCCCGTGGGGGCTATCGGCGTAACGCGCGGGCAGCACCGCCATGCAGACGGCGTGAACCGCCTCGTCAAGGGCGCGACCGCCTCCGGCGAGGGCGAGGAGGTCTCGGTCGTCGATCACATGGTCGCGACAGGGCTGTGGGAGATACAGCTGCTCGAAGAGCTGGATTTTGACCTCATCAAGATATCGCTGAAGGCATACGACATAGACACCACGGTGGAGGCGTATCGCAAACTGGCGCGGATGGTGCCCTATCCGTTCCACCTGGGCATCACGGAGGCGGGGACGGCGCGCTCAGGCTCGATACGCAGCGCCATCGGACTCGGCGCGCTGCTGTACGACGGCATCGGCGACACGATCCGCGTCTCGCTCAGCGATGAGTCGCGCGAAGAGGTGGAGGTTGGCTACGAGATACTGAAGGCGTTGGATTTGCGCAAGAAGGGCATACAGATGGTCGCCTGCCCATCGTGCGGCCGGGCGGACGTGGACATACGCAAGCTGGCGAATACGGTGGACGAGATGCTGAAAGGCATGGACTCGCCGGTGAAGGTGGCGGTGATGGGCTGCGAAGTGAACGGCCCCGGCGAGGCGAAGGACGCGGACGTGGGCATAGCGGCGGGCAATGGTCGCGCCGTCATCTTCCGCAAAGGGCAGAAGGCTCGCGTAGTAGAGGAGGCGGACATGCTCAGCGCCCTCCTGGAAGAGGTGCAAGTCGTAGCAGACGCGATGGCGGAGTAGCCTCCCCACCCGGCCTCACTCTCCCGCGTTCGTAGAACCAATGCCTGTTGATGCTTGTTGAAGCCTCACTCGCTTACTGAACCCTCAGGTTGGGGACTCCGCCCCTCCCTTGCGGCTGAGCAAGCCCTTGGTCGTCGTGGATATCACGCGAGAGAGGTTGGTGAATGTGGCCTTACGGGCGCCTTTGAGTCGCGTAAGCGGACCAAGGCGTATGGTTTTCTGGTTCGCCGGAAGATCCTTTTCAGCCACGACGTAGAACTCCCACTGCTCCACGCACCGATGATCTGCGCTTTCCTCACGGAGAGGGTGCCAAGCAAAAACATAGATGTCGGCGTGCCGTTTGGGTTTCTCATCACCTTGGCGAGGAGCGATATCGAACGAAGGTTTAGGGGTTTCATCCGGTAAGGACCACGTCTGCATTGCCGCTGATTGCTTCACTTCCACGCGGACGCCGTCAGAACGACATGCCAGATCCCACAACTCCCAATCCCCCTCCCATTGCCATCCGCTCCCCAATGCCACGGCGACCATGCTCTCCACGTAGTCGCTGCGCCGGACATTGGCTATCACTCGCTGGTCGTACCGTGTGGCAATCCCCTCAAGGATGCGTTGTTGGTGTGCATCAGTCATTACAGCATCTCCATGCAATCCTCACGGTTCTGCCGCCGCGCTCCGATAAACTTTCCGAGGGCAGGGGTAAGACCGGTGAGCAATCGCTACTCCGAAGTATGTCTCCTCTCACTCCCCCGCGTTGCCCCAGCGGTCGCGGTAGGCGACCTCGTTGAGTGGTTTGAGGCGGCTGCCGCCGAGGTGAACCGCCCCTTGCGTGTGCCTGCTCGCGGCTATCTACACTTGATGACGTAGCTCGAGGCGATCTTGTCGTGGAAGCCTTGGTTCTTCGCATCGAACCTGACGATGATGAAACCGATGAACAGTGTCACAAAAGACACGAACTTCCCGATGGTCTCGCGCAGGATCACCTTTCCGATGGCTAGCTTGCCGCCGTTCGCGTCAACGACCATGATTCCCAGGGCCATCTTGCCGAGGGTCTGTCCGGTTGTTGCTGTGAATATGATGTAGTAGGCGAAACTGATAAGCGTTTGGATGATGGTGCCTGACGCACTCGGGTCGGTGATGCTCGTGATGTTCACGAGCGAGAGGATGGCGACGACGATCCCTAGGACGACGGCGTCGATGATAAGTGCGGCGAATCTGATTCCGAAGCCGGCGTATGTCATGGCGGCACTCCTGATGAGGACAGACTTGCGGTTGAGGAATTACTGCGCTAGGCGTCCGGCTCCGCGTTGCCCCAGCAGTCGCGGTAGACGACCTCGCTGAGCGGTTTGCGCCGGCTGCCCCCGAGGTGATCCGGCGCTTGCGGATAGCCCATGGGGATCAGCGCCATCATCTGCCAATCGTGAGGCACGCCCAGGAGGGCGGCGGTCTCGTCGTAGCAGTGCTGCCAGATGGTGGTGAGGCGGGTGCCGATGCCAAGGGCGGCTGCGGCGAGCATGAGGTTCTGGACAGCGGGGTAGATCGACGCTCCGCGGTAGATGTCGTTCCCTACGACGGTCCACTTCTCGACGCAGGCCATGACGACGACGGGGACATCCTCCATCGAATCGTTGAAGCGCCGAGGTTCGTTGGCTGGGGGAGCGTCGGGGGCTGAGCCCCGGGAGCGTCGCTGGCCTTCGCGGTAGAGCTCGCCGAGGGTGCGCTTCGTCTCGCGGTCCTGGACGACGACGAACCGCCAAGGCTGGCGGTTGCTGCCGCTGGGCGCGCGGGTGGCAGCCTCCATTATGCGGGTCAGATCCTCAGCGGGTATGGGGTCGGGCTTGTAGAGGGCGGTGCCGCGCTGACTGCGAACGACATCGAAGAAATCAGGCATGAGAACCTCCCGGGCGGTGTTACAGGTGCGCAGATTCTACCCCGCAGAAGGGTTCAGCAGACACCATGGACGCCACGAAGCGGTGGCACTCTCGATGCGCGAACGCGCCACCGCCTCGATATCCACGCGCTCCGTCCCGCGAGGGGACGCTGTTGCTTCTACTACGCTCTCACCACGAACGTGCCGCCGATCTTGTCGTGCAGGCCCTGTCGCTTGTCATCGAACAGGATCATGATGATGATGATGATGGCGACAGCCACGCCGACAATACCGCCGATGGCCGCGCCGATGACGGCGCTGAGGATTGCTCCTAACGCTCTCGCGATGAGCTCTCTGACTAGCACGGCACCGGGCCGGGCCTTGTTGCCATCGGCGCCTACTACTTTCATGCCGAGCGCCATCTTGCCAAGCGTTGCTCCCATGAGGGCGGTGAGCACGAAGTAGTAACCGAAACCGACGCCAGCCTGCACGAGGCCGTCCACGGTTGACACAACCTCGCCTTCTTCGGAGGCGAAAGTGTCGATTAGTCCAACGGCGTTGAGGATTCCCACCAGGATGAGCACGACGATCAGGTCAATCACGAATCCAAAGAAGCGGCGTCTCCGGCCTGCGTATTCCATGGCTGCGGCTCCTTATGCCAAAGGATAGACGACAGAGTAGCACAACGCTTTGCCGGGAGGCGCTGTGTACGCCATGCCGGATTTACGCAAGAAGCGCCCCGCAGGAGGGGCGCACAGAGAGGACGATAGTTGGTAGCGGGGCCAGGACTCGAACCTGGGACCTTCGGGTTATGAGCCCGACGAGCTGCCACTGCTCCACCCCGCAACGGATGACATAGGAAAGGAGGGAAAGCGTTTGCACGCTAACAAGGGAAATCGAGCGAGCAGAGGAAACCTAAGAGTATGGTCAAGTCCTCGGCCGATTAGTACCGCTCAGCTGAATCCATTACTGGACTTACACTTGCGGCCTATCAAGCAGATAGTATTTCTGCGGCCTTAACCCTTTCGGGTGGGAAGTCTCATCTTGGGGCCGGCTTCGCACTTAGATGCTTTCAGCGCTTATCCGTTCCGTACATAGCTACCCGGCGGTGCCCCTGGCGGGACAACCGGAACACCAGAGGTACGTCCTTCCCGGTCCTCTCGTACTAGGGAAGGCTCCCCTCAAACTTCCTTCGCCCACAGCGGATAGAGACCGACCTGTCTCACGACGGTCTGAACCCAGCTCACGTGCCGCTTTAACCGGCGAACAGCCGGACCCTTGGGACCTTCTTCAGCCCCAGGATGCGACGAGCCGACATCGAGGTGCCAAACCTTGCCGTCGATATGAACTCTTGGGCAAGATAAGCCTGTTATCCCCGGGGTAGCTTTTGTCCGATAAGCCACGGCCCTTCCACACGGGACCGTAGGATCACTTTGGCCGACTTTCGTCCCTGCTTGGCTTGTAGGCCTCGCAGTCAAGCCCCCTTCTACCAATGCGCTCTGCGGGTGATTTCCATCCACCCTGAGGGGACCTTTGCACGCCTCCGTTACTTTTTGGGAGGCGACCGCCCCAGTCAAACTGCCTGCCAGACACGGTCCCCCTGCTTGTTCAGGGGTTAGATCCAAAAACAGGGAAGAGTGGTATTTCAACGACGGCTCCACCTGGACTGGCGTCCTGGCTTCAAAGCCTCCCACCTATCCTACACATCCATATCCTCAGATCAATATCAGGTTGCAGTAAAGCTCCACGGGGTCTTTTTGTCCTGCTGCGGGTAACGAGCATCTTCACTCGTACTTCAATTTCACCGAGACCATCCTTGAGACAGCGCCCCAGTTGTTACGCCTTTCCTGCGGGTCAGAACTTACCTGACAAGGGATTTCGGTACCTTAGGACCGTTATAGTTACGGCCGCCGTTCACCGGGGCTTCGATTTGCAGCTCTCACCGCGCCTCTTGACCTTCCGGCACTGGGCAGGCGTCAGCCCCTATACATCGTCTTGCGACTTAAGCAGGGACCTGTGTTTTTGTTAAACAGTCACCAGGGCCTCTTCGCTGCGGCCCCAAGGGTGCTCAGTCCGCTAGGGACATCACCCCCCAGGGCACTCCTTCTCCCGAAGTTACGGAGTCAGATTGCCGAGTTCCTTAAGGATGGTTCTCTCGTCCGCCTTAGTACTCTTATACCAGTCCACCAGTGTCGGTTTGCGGTACGGACACCTATGACTCTAGCTACGAAGCTTTTCTTGCCGGTGTAGCATCAACAGACTTCCCTAGGGCTAGGCCCTAAAGTCGCTTTACCCCTTAGCTCGAGCCCCGAGGCGGATTTTCCTACCCCGGGATCGCCTACAGGTTCAGACGCACCATGTCCAATAGGCACGCTCTACCTAGCTTCCCGTGTCCCTCCTTAGCCTTAAAACGATCCATAGGTGGCGCTGGAATATTAACCAGCTGTCCATCGTCTACGCCTTGCGGCCTCGACTTAGGCCCGACTAACCCTACGACGAACGACGTTGCGTAGGAAACCTTGGACTTACGGCGGATGCGGTTCTCACGCATCTTCACGTTACTCATGCCGGCATTCGCACTTCTCTGCGCTCCACACGTCCTTACAGACGAGCTTCAATGCACAGAGAACGCTCCCCTACCCCTCCGCCTTGCGGCGGAAGCCACGATTTCGGTAACAGGCTTAAGCCCCGATAAATTGTCGGCGCACGATCCCTTGACCAGTGAGCTATTACGCACTCTTTAAAGGGTGGCTGCTTCTAAGCCAACCTCCTGGTTGTCTAAGCGATCATACTTCCTTTGACACTGAGCCTGTATTTGGGGACCTTAATCGGTGGTCTGGGCTGTTTCCCTTTCGACCATGGAGCTTATCCCCCACGGTCTCACTCCCTAGGCATAGATGGAACGGCATTCGAAGTTTGATTGGGTTTGGTAGGCTCACACCCCCTAGCCCATTCAGAGCCCTACCTCCGTCCCTCATCCCCTAGAGGCTGCACCTCAATGCATTTCGGGGAGAACCAGCTATCTCCGGGTTCGATTGGCATTTCACCTCTACCCACAGCTCATCCCAACACTTTGCAACGTATACGGGTTCGGGCCTCCACCTCGAGACTATCGAGGCTTCACCCTGGCCATGGGTAGCTCACCCGGTTTCGGGTCTACCCCGTGCGACTAAAACGCCCTATTCAGACTCGCTTTCGCTACGGCTCCGGGACGTATAAATCCCTTAACCTCGCCACACAGGAGTAACTCGCCGGCTCATTCTTCAATAGGCACGCCGTCATCTGTCCGAAGACAGACTCCGACCGCTTGTAGGCCTACGGTTTCAGGTCTATTTCACTCCCCGCTAGGGGTTCTTTTCACCTTTCCCTCACGGTACTTGTGCGCTATCGGTCGTCAAGGGTATTTAGCCTTGGAGGGTGGTCCCCCCAGTTTCCCACGGGATTTCTCGTGTCCCGCGGTACTCACGAACATATCCGGAGTCCGACTGCTTTCGCCTACAGGGCTATCACCCTCTATGGCGGTCCTTTCCAGGTTCCTTCGGCTAGCAGACGGATTTGTAACTCCGTGCACGCGCTGAGGCTTGTGCTGACATGCCGTACAACACCACCGAGATATAGGCCCCCAGGCCACTAAACCTCGATGGTTTAGGCTGTTCCCGTTTCGCTCACCACTACTCAGGGAATCGCGGTTGCTTTCTTTTCCTCAGGGTAATGAGATGTTTCAGTTCCCCTGGTTACCCCCCTCAGCCTATGTGTTCAGCTGAGGATGTCCCGGTTTCACCGAGACCGGTTCCCCGATTCGGGAATCCCCGGTTAAGCCTGCTTGGCGGCTATCCGAGGCTTATCGCAGCCGTGCTACGCCCTTCATCGGCCCTTGACGCCAAGGCATCCCCCGTAGGCCCTTAATAACTTGACCTAACGCTTACTGGGATCCACCGCGAACGGTGGATCACCTTGGCTCGTACTCGCTCGATATTCCCTTGTTAACGTGCAAACAGCGGCGGCTTGCTCATGCCAGCCACCGCCTTGTCGGTAGCAATCATACAACCGGTCGGTTCGATGGCACCAATCGTGCCTTCGTCTCCAACCTAGCCAAGTGAGTATAGGCACCCTGCCGGGGCTTGTCAACGCCAATGCCGCCGCGTTGCCTTGAACTCGCGCGGCCCGTCCGATCGCACCGGCTGCAGGCCTCATGCCTCGCCTCCCGACGGTGATGGGACTCCGGCGGGGGTCATCCCCCCGTTCCTGTCGCTTATCCCACCTTCGGCGCACGGTTGGTCAGGAGTGATCAGAAGTGGTGCCCCCCAAACCCTGGCCCTATTTGGCCTTGTTTACTCCTGGCCGCGAACCGGAAATGAGGCCAGGGTGGCCTCGTTCTGCGCTCCGTTCACTCGTACGCGGACTGAGAGGTGCCTCATTTCCGGCCTCGTGTGGCGCTGGTTGCGGATCGGCCATCCGGGGACGGGGTAGGTCGCTGGCGAGCCTGTGCCGGACGGCGCATGTAGACAATGTAGGGGGCGGCGCGGCGCTGGGACAAGGGGCCGTTGTCGTCGGTTGAGGGATGCCCGTCGCGGGGCGACGGGCGCGAGGTCTCGCCTGACACAGGGAACAACGAGGCGGCATGCGCGTGTGGAAGCGCCTCGCCGCCTCGTTGCGTCGGGGAGCAGGCGTGGCTGCTTGACCCTCACGCTCACTCTGTGATATTTGTAACAAGCGTCTGAACGGCGCGGGAACGGCGCGGGTTTACTCACAGTGTCCACACGAACGCCCTCTTCACATAGTCGGCTTGCCAGGATTCTCGGCATCGGCCTTGCTGCGCTCACGATAGCGTCGCTGCTTGTCGTACTCGCTTCCTGCGACACCCCGCAAACCACCTTCGAGCCCCGCTCGGACGCTGCCCAGCGCATCCATACCATCTACATCTTCGTCATTGTCGCGGCCAGCATCGTGGGCTTTCTCGTGTTCCTTGCGATGGCCTACATCCTGCTGAAGTACCGCGACCGCCCGGGGCGTGTCCCCCAGCAGATCCACGGGAACGCCAAGCTGGAAGTGGCTTGGACCATTCTGCCCATCTTTATCCTTATCGCCATCGCCATTCCTACCATCATCTGGATCGCGGGCACGACCGAAGACCCGGATCCGGACGTGCTGAACGTAGAGGCCATCGGCCACCAGTGGTGGTTCGAGTTCCGCTACCCCGGCCTCGGCCCGGACGGCGGTGACCTGGTCACCGCGAACGAGCTCCGCGTTCCCATAGGGCGCCAGGTGGCGATCACGCTCGAGGCGAAGGACGTCATCCATTCGTTCTGGGTGCCGCAACTCGTCGGCAAGACGGACATGGTGCCCGGAAGGGTCAACATACTCGAGAAGTTCACGCCTACGGAGATAGGCTCGTTCTATGGGCAGTGCGCCGAGTTCTGCGGCTCCGCCCACGCGCTCATGCGCTTCCGCGTACACGTCGAATCCCACGCCGACTTCGACAGGTGGGTTGCCGCCATGAACGCCGAGCCAACGGCTCCGGTTGATGGCAGCCCGGAGCAAGCGGGCTCCCGCATATTCATTGCGCAGTGCGCCACCTGCCACACTATCCAGGGCGTATCCGACGGCGATACCGGCCCGAACCTGACGCTGTTCGGCGACAGGGGCACCGTTGGAGCAGGTATCCTCGAAAGCACGGACGAGAACGTGAAGGCGTGGGTCTCCAACCTGCGTTCGATCAAGCCCGTCCCTGAGATAGCGAATATGATGCCGACCTTCCACATAGGCGACCCGAGCGTCGACATTCTCAGCGAGGGCCAGGTTGACCAGATCGTTACCTATCTGAAGAGTCAGAAGTTACAATAGTGAACGCTACGACGAAGGAGGATGCCGGGGCGCAGAAGCGCCGTGGCCAGGCAACGAAGGTGAGAGGACGATGGCAGCAAGCATAGGAATCCTGCGCCGCCCCGTATCGACTTCGGGCGTTTGGGGGTGGATAACCACCGTCGACCACAAGCGCATCGGCATTCTCTACGGAGTAACCGCGTTCGTCTTCTTCCTCATCGCCGGGATTGAGGCGCTGCTCATGCGCGTGCAACTCGCCCAGCCGAACGGCACGTTCGTCGACGCGGGAACCTTCAACGCGCTCTTCACGATGCACGGCACCACGATGGTGTTCATGGTGGTGATGCCGGCAGGAGCGGCGTTCTTCAACTTCCTGATACCTCTCATGCTTGGCGCGCGGGACGTTGCGTTCCCCCGGCTGAACGCACTGAGCTACTGGGTGTTCCTCTTCGGCGCGCTTCTGATGAACTTCAGCTTCTTCAAGGCAGCCTTCCCCGACGTGGGATGGTTCGGGTACGCGCCGCTGACGACCTCCGAGTACACGCTCTCCAGCAGCACCGACTACTGGGTGCTGGGCCTGCTGATCATGGGCGTCGGCACGACCGCCGCGGGGTTCAACTTCGTCATCACGATCCTGAATCTTCGCGCGCCGGGTATGACGTTGATGCGCATGCCGCTGTTCGCGTGGATGACGCTCATCGTCTCCTTCCTCATCATCTTCGCGTTCCCGCCTCTCACGATTGCGTTGACGTTCCTGCTGTTCGACCGCTTCTTCGATACCAACTTCTTCAACACCATCGGCGCAGGGGCAGACCCGCTGCTCTGGCAGCACCTGTTCTGGATATTCGGTCACCCAGAGGTGTACATCCTCATCCTGCCCGCGATGGGCATCGTGTCGGACGTGCTGCCGACCTTCTCGCGTAAGCCGCTGTTCGGCTACACGACGGTCGTGTTCGCGGGCGCGGTCATCGCGTTCCTCGGTTTCGGCGTCTGGGCGCATCACATGTTCACGACGGGCCTCGGCGCCTGGGCGACCGCCGCCTTTGCAGGCGCGACGATGGCCATCGGCGTGCCCACGGGCGTGAAGATATTCAATTGGTTGGCCACCATGTGGGGCGGAACCATACGCTTCGCTACGCCGATGCTGTTCGCGCTCGGCTTCATCAGCATGTTCATGCTGGGCGGGCTCAGCGGCGTCATGCACGCCGCCGTGCCGGTGGACACACAGCAGCAGGACACCTATTTCATCGTCGCGCACTTCCATTACGTGCTCTTCGGAGGCAGCATCTTCGGACTCACCGCGGGCATCTACTACTGGTTCCCCAAGATGACCGGGCGGATGCTGAGCGAGAAGATCGGCAAGATGCATTTCTGGGTGATGTTCATCGGTTTCAACATGGCGTTCATGCCCATGCACATCCTCGGAGTGCTCGGTATGCCGCGCCGGATATACACCTACTCGACGGATCAGAACTGGGCGGGCATCAACCTGTTCGTCAGCATCGGCGCGTTCGTCATCGCCATCTCTATCGTACTGCTCATCATCAACATCGCTCGTTCCCTCAGGAAGGGCGAGATCGCGGGAATGAACCCCTGGGAGGCCTCGACCCTCGAATGGTCGATACCCTCGCCGCCGCCGCACTACAACTTCGCCGTCGTCCCCACGGTGCGCAGTCAGCACCCACTGTGGGACGAGGAAGCGAACGCCGTCGAGCCGCCCCCGCTGCCTGAGCACGGAGAGCCGCACATGCCCAGCCCGTCCTATTGGCCGATCGTCGTTGCGCTCGGCATGACGATGTCCGCCGGCGGGTTGCTCATCTGGCAGGCGAACAGCTTCCTGGGGCTGGCCGTTATCTCAGTGTTCGGTTTCATCGGCATACGCGGCATCTATGGTTGGGTATTCGAACCTCTGGCGGCTGAGGTCGAAGAACACGCTCACGCGGTTCACGCCTAAGGCCTCGCGAAGGATCACAGAGGAACGCAAGGAATCGGATGCAGTACGTTACCGGCATAGACGACCATCGAACGTCGACAGGGCTCGACAACCGCAAGTTGCTGATGTGGGCCTTCCTCGGCTCCGACATCATGTTCTTCGGTACGCTGATCGGCACGCACCTCATCTACCGCAACAGGTCGATCTCCGGCCCGCAGGAGGAGATACTCAGCATCCCCATCACGACGATCAGCACGTTCGTGTTGCTGATGAGCAGTCTGGCGATGGTGCTGGCGTTGGCGGCCATCCAGCGCGGCAACATGGGCAGTTTCCGGCTATGGCTCACCGTCGTGGCCGTGTTCGGCTCCATCTTCATCGGCTTCCAGATGTTCGAGTTCGCGGAGTTCGCCCACATAGGACTGACTCCCCGCACGAACCTCTTCGGCAGCACGTTCCTGGTGATGACGGGCTTCCACGGGGCGCACGTTACCGTCGGCATCCTGTGGATGTGGTCGATCCTCTTCGCGTCCTACAAAGGCAAGATTCACCAGGGCAACGCGCTGCAGGTGGAGATCGCGGGGCTGTACTGGCACTTCGTGGACATCGTTTGGATCGTCATCTTCGGTGTCGTTTACCTCATCGGCGCATACGGCGCGAACGATCGCATCCTCGAAGGAGCGGAGCACGCTGCGCGCGCGGCGTCTCTCATCTAACGGAGCGAGGCCATGACCACTGATCACGCCCACATAGAAGAACACCACCACCCGGGAGCGCGGCAATACATCATCATCGGCACGATTCTTGCCGTCCTGACGGGGATCGAGTTTGGCGTCTTCTACCTCACGCTGGACCCTGCGCTGATGACGTGGGTCATCCTGACGCTCTCCGGGTCGAAGTTCATGCTCGTGGTCGGCTACTTCATGCACTTGAAGTTCGACGACGCACGCTTCTCGCTGCTGTTCTTCGCGCCCTTCTTCATCATGATCAGCCTCGCCGCTGTGCTGATGGCCCTCTTCTTCAACCTGACGCGCTAGCGCTCCGCTTCCGCTTGATGCCTATCGCCTTTCCCGCGCGTCTCTTCGCTTTGGGGATATCGTGACCGGTTCGCTCTGGCTGGCATGGAGCGCGGACCCCACCGTACTCATCGGCATCCCGCTGGCTGCCTTCCTCTACGCGAGCGGCCTGCGCAGCCTCCAACGCCGGCGCATCCACCGCGGTTGGCGTACGTTTTCGTTCTACTTCGGGCTCGGCGCCGTCTTCATCGCGCTCGCCAGCCCGCTCGACGCGCTGGCCGATGATCTCTTCCTAGCGCACATGGGTCAGCACATGCTGCTGCTGTTCGTGGTCGTCCCGGCGATACAGCTGGGCGCGCCCGTCATCCCGATCATGCGCGGCATCCCGAGACCGATCCGGCGGCGCGTCGTCATACCGATCTTCAAGTCGCCGCCGGTGCGCGCGCTGCTCAGAGGCCTCTTTCACCCGCTCGTCGCGTGGCCGTTGTTCGTGGGTATTCTCATGGGCTGGCACTTCCCGGTTGCGTTCGAGGCTGCGCTGGCCAACGAGGCTATACACATCGCCGAGCATCTGACCTTTGCCCTCGGCGCATATCTGTGGTGGTGGAACGTGATAGACCCCGCGCCTCTGCGCGCCAGCCTCTCGTACCTGGCCCGCGTGCCGTTCGTGTTCATCACCATCGTGCCGAACTTCATCCTCGGCGCGTTCCTCACGTTCGCTCCGAACGCCTGGTACCCGCACTACGAGCTGACTGTTCCTGCCTACGGCATCACGGCACTCGAAGATCAGCAGATAGGCGGCGTTATCATGTGGATACCGGGGTCGTTCGTCGTTGCCGCGACGCTCCTGCTCACGCTCTACTACGCTGTACAGCACGAGGAGAAGGTGCAACTCGCACGTGAAGGGCGCGACACTCCGTAGGCATATCTGCTACAATACTGAGGTGCAGTTTGATCGGCGTCTCATAGGCCCGCATAGCGGCGAATCGTCATGTGCCCCACCTTTCTCGTCTTCCGCCTGCGCCTTGAATCACTGCATCACCCAATAGACCGAGGTAATCCGTTCCCCTATGCCCATCGAATCCCTATCTACTCGCCCACGTTCATCCAGCCGCATCCAGCCTCGCTACACACAACGTTTCTCGACCACATGTGCTGACTGCGGAGCGTCCACGACGGTCCGCTTTCGGCCAACCCAGGGCCGGCCGGTGTACTGCTCCCCGTGCTTCGGGGTGCGCCGCAACGGCCTTCCCTTCGCAGCCGCTGCGCCTGTAAGGGAGCCATTCGCTGCGGAAGAGACCGCTGCTGATGACTCCTCCGCCAACGCGTCCGTGTTTCCCGGAATGACCCTGAAGGCCAGCACACGAGCGGCCATCGCCCGGATGAACATATCGGAGCCCACTCCCATTCAGGAGAAGGCCATCCCCCACCTGCTGGCGGGACGCGACGTGATAGGACAGGCGCGCACCGGATCCGGTAAGACGCTGGCGTTTGCCGCGCCCCTGGTGGAGCAGTGCGACCCGTCGCTCCGGAAGATTCAGGCGCTCGTGCTGGTGCCCACACGGGAGTTGGCCATCCAGGTGGGAGGTGTCACGGAGGCATTGGCCTCGTCGCGGCGCTTGCGCGTGACGTTACTGTACGGCGGACGATCGTTGTCGCCCGAGAGCGCGGCGCTGAAGAACGGCGCGCAGATCATCATCGGCACGCCGGGCCGCACGCTGGACCACCTGCGCCGGGGCACGCTCGACCTGCGGTCGGTGCGGTTCCTCGTCCTCGATGAGGCGGACGAGATGCTGGACAGAGGCTTTGCCCACGACGTCGAGGCCATCCTTGGCCGGACGCCTTCAGGGCGGCAGACCGCGCTCTTCTCCGCAACCATGCCGGAGTGGGTGGCGAAGACCGCTGAGCAGTACCTGCGCAATCCCGTAACGGTGGAGGTAGACGCAGGTCTGCAAGCGCCTCCCACGGTGGAGCACCTGGTCTACTCCATAGAGAAGGGCGACAAGCTGAAGGCCCTCCAAACGCTGTTGGACCAGCGCGGGGACGCTCCGATCCTTGTCTTCGGCAAGACCAAGCACGGCGTTAAGAAGCTGGCAACGCAACTCGACACATTGGGCTATCCGGTCGGAGCGCTCCAGGGGAATCTTAGCCAGGGCGCACGCGAGCGCGTGATGATTGACTTCCGCTCCGGCGCTGCGCCGATCCTCGTGGCGACGAACGTGGCGGCCCGGGGCCTGGACGTTGAAGGCATCGGCCAGGTCATCAACTACGACCTGCCGGACTCAGAGCAACTCTTCACCCATCGCATAGGACGAACGGGCCGCATGGGCCGCTCCGGAGAGGCGGTAACGTTCATCACGCCGGAGGAAGAGCGGAAATGGCGTGAGATTGAGCGCGGACTCGGCCACCGCTTCACGCGCAAGCCATGGCGCGCCGCCCGCAAGCCGCAACAGTCTCGCTAAGCGCTCTCAGATCCCTTCTCCCTTGAGGGGAGAAGGTTAGGATGAGGGTGCTGGGGACGGGGGGAGCGCCCCCGTCGTGCCCTGCGAAGGTTCACTCGAAGTCGGCGAACGCCGTCATTGCTTCTTTCGCATCGTCCAGCGCCGGTGTCTCCCCCAACGAGACCTCGATCCCAAGGCCCTTGGCGACCGACTCCACCAGAGAGGCGGTGCGCCTCGAATCGACAACCAACTCGGCCGGCAGCATGTCCAGAGTGTCCAGCTGTTCGACCAACGCCTCCTGAAGTTCGAGCGGCGAGGGCGCTGCTCCCAGGATCTTCATGCTCAGTATGTGGGACGAGGCGCTATCGACGACAAGGGACATGGTTGGGAAGAACGGCCGCTCGTCCTTCTTCTCCTGGATGGGCGTGTGGAGAAGGAAGATGCCGACCTCCCAGGCCATCGGCTCCCTGTGTTTCGATTGAGCCAATCGCCGGAGCTTCTCCGAATCGGGGTAGTCGGGGATGGGCGCGGGCGGTTGCGGCAGCCTGAACATTCCCCACTCGTCCTGCCATGCGCCGTCCCGAAAGACACGGGTCAGCATCGAGCCGGGTTCGCGCCCCGTGTAGAGCGACAGTTCACCGCTAGCGACTCTCAATGCGACATCCGCCATGTTTCGCAACGCCGTTGTCAGGAAGATCGATTCATCTGCGTCCAGGCGCCACGGCACGTGGCCCGGATGAGTGCTGAGAAACAGAGGCCATCCGCCTCGCCCTCGGTACCTGATGCCTAACCTCCGAATGGTGGCGCGGTCCATTGCGTACAAGTCTTCCCTGTCGGCAAGAATGGCCGATAGCGCGTGAGTCGTTTCTAGAGCCGCATCCGACTCGGGCTCGACCTCATCGGTGGCGAGGGCAAGGTAGCTCGCCAGCCCCTCGTCGCCGACGTACACGCCCAAGCCGTACTCGAACCCTGCATTGCCCAGAACCGCGCAGTAGCCGATCTCTTCTCCGGATGGATGCTTGATGGCTACGACGTCAGCGTCGCTCAGCCAGCGCCATGGCTCCATCCGGCAGAAATCCTCGAACGCTGAGTACAGGTCTCGCCACTGTGCATCCGTAGGTTCGGGCATCTGCTCCCTCCACTGCGCTCCGCCGCTGTCGAAAAGGCTCGCGGTGATTCTCTGAACTTACCACCGACTCGGGCAGGGTTGCGGTGCGCCCCCTTCTCCCTCGACAGGAGATGGCAAGATGAGGCTACGCTACGCCTGCGAGAGGCGGAAGACGAAGAAGAGCGCCACTACGTAGGCCGGCGGCAGCGCGAACGTCAGGTGCCGCAGCGCGGCAAGCCCCGGCGTCTTGAAGCTGCGGATGATCAGGAACCCTGCCGCCATGAGCCCTATCGCGGCGCCCGCTGCCACGACGTGGGAATCCTCCATCTCCTGGAGCAGCGGTCCGCCCGCGAAGAACAGCCCCGCGATGGGAATCACGAAGAGGTTGAACGCGCAACTGCCGTAGATGTTGCCGATGACGATCCCGTACGACTTGCGCATCGCAGCGGTTACCGTTACGGACGCTTCCGGCAGCGTCGTTACGATGGAGACGAGTAGCACGCCGACGAAACTTCGGCCAAGGCCCGACGCCTCAGCGATGCCGTCGGCGCTCAGCGCCAGCCAGTACGCTGCGACGAGCACCACCAGCCCCGCGCCCAGGAACCCCAACCAAACCTTGGTGGCGCTGTGGCCTGCCCCGCCCTCGCCGGTAGAGTCTGCGCTCGCTTCCACCTCCCGCGCCTCCTTGCCTGCGCCGTAGACCATCTTCATCCCTACGATGTAGGCCACCGCTATCACGAGCGCGCTCACGCTCGTGGGCCCCAGCGCCCAATCGCCAAGCACGCCGAAGCCGAACGCGATGATGCCCATGACGACGGCCACAATCACGAGCGTCTGGGTGTCCCTCGGTTGCCTGCCGAACACGTTGCCGATGCCGAACACGATGGCCACCATGGAGATGGTGAAGATGTTGATCATGTCAGCGCCGAACACGTTCCCCAATGCAAGACCCGGCGCGGAGATGCGAACCGCCGTGATGTTCGTGACCAGCTCCGGCAGCGACGTCGCGATGCTCACGAGTATCGTGCCGACCCAGAGCGCGCCCCAGCCGGTGATGTCGGCGACCGCGTCGCCAAGCCTTGCCAGCGCTATGCCCGCAAGCACAACGACGATCGCGCTGGCGAGAAATACGGGAACGGCTACGGCGAGGTTGTCCATGGGCGGTTGCGCCTTTCGTGGGCACAGCGCAGCAGTGCCGCTGCGCTGTGCTTAGTGTGGCCTGAGGTCGGTTGCTAAGGTTATCATAGGGCCGGTAAGCCACGCAGAACAGGTTGGGAACGGAGGCAGAACGATGAACATCAACGCACTGGCGCAGACCGCGCGAGCGCTCGTAGCGCCCGCGAAAGGCATCCTGGCAGCGGACGAGAGTTCTGGAACCATCAAGCGCAGATTCGACCAGATAGGCGTCGAGAGCACCGAGCAGAGCAGGCGCGACTATCGCGAGATGCTCTTCCGCGCCGAGGGTGCGGAGAACTACGTCAGCGGCGTCATCCTCTACGACGAAACTCTGAAGCAGCAGGCCGCTGACGGCACGCCGCTCGTGAACGTGCTGCAGGATCGCGGAATCATCCCGGGCATCAAGGTGGACACCGGCGCGATGCCGCTTGCGGGTTCCCCCGGCGAGTTGGTCACGGAGGGGTTGGATGGCCTGCGGAGCCGGCTGGAGGAGTACTACCAGCTCGGCGCGCGCTTTGCGAAATGGCGGGCGGTCATCACCATCGGCGACGGTATCCCCAGCGCGAAATGCATCGCCGCGAACGCCCACGGCCTCGCGCGCTACGCCTCCCTCAGCCAGGAGGCGGGACTCGTTCCCATCGTCGAGCCTGAGGTGCTGATAGACGGAAGCCACAGCATCGAGGTTGACTACGAAGTCACAGAGCGGACGCTGCAGGAGGTTTTCGCTACGCTCGCGCTGTACGGTGTTGCGCCCGAGGGCATCCTGCTCAAGCCCAACATGGTGACATCCGGCTCGACTGCCGCCGACCGCGCGCCTGCGTCGGAAGTCGCTGTGCGCACGGTGGACACGTTCCTCCACGCCGTACCCGCCGCTGTGCCGGGCATCGTCTTCCTCTCCGGCGGGCAGCCGGACGACGAGGCGACGCTGAACATGCACGAGATCGCCAGGCGCGGCGCAGAGCTCAACGCGCCGTGGGAGCTCAGTTACTCGTTCGGTCGCGGGCTTCAGGGGTTGCCGCTGGGCGTATGGCTCGGCGAGGTGGCGAACGTTCCGGCTGCGCAGAAGGCGTTCCTGCACCGCTGCAAGCTCACCAGCGCGGCGCGGCAGGGCATGTACTCAGCGGCGATGGAGAAGGAGTTGGCCGCCGCCGGTTAGCGGCATCGCCTGGCTCCCCGGACGAAGAGAGAAAGAGAAGAGGACGGCAGGGTTGCCGTCCTCTTTTTGCGTCTGCTCGTATAGGCGGAGCGGTTAGCCCCCACGCCCCCCTCCCGGCCCCGCCCCCACCGAATTGCGACATCACCCGCTTGTGCGTTGCGCGGCGTCTCCCGCACTATGTCAATGATATGACACGATTTGAACCAGTCGTGTCTCTGACAGAAAAGGAGGAGGGTGTATGCCAGCTATCGTTCACGAACAGGTGCGCTGCCCGCGATGCTCAGCGCGGGGCGCGCGGGAGCTCAGCAAGCTTCCTGAGGAGGGCCATGCGGTGCTCATGTGCCCATTCTGCAAGCACACGTGGTGCGAGGAGGGACGCGCCGACGCCAGCCCCACGGAGCGCCATCGGCAACAGGTTCGCCAGGCTGGCGTGGCGTAGGCATCGGAGGAGAAGGGGGGGTGGATGTTGGGAGGAGGAGGCATGGAGACGCTCAGCGAGTACGCTGCCGATCCGGTGGGGTTCGTGACCCACGTTCTACCGGAAGGCGGCGTGCCGTATTCCAAGCAGGCGGAAGCGCTGTCCGCGCTTGCCGCCGATCGGAGGGTGACGGTCGTGGGATGCAACGCCTCGGGGAAGGACTGGGCCGCGGCCCGCGCGGTGCTGTGGTGGATCGAGACGCGGGAGCGGTCGAAAGCGATCGTAACCGGGCCCACGCAGCGTCAGGTGGAGGATGTCATCTGGCGGGAGATGCGGGTGGCCTACGCCATGGCTGGCCAGGCGTTGCATGGAGAGATGTACGCCTCGAAGTACGTCGTGAACGACGAGCGGTTCGCGCTGGGGTTCTCGACGAATCATCCGTACAACCTGCAGGGCTTCCACTCGCCGCAACTGCTGGTGGTGGTTACGGAGGCGCATGCGGTCGGACAGCTGCACATGGACGCGCTCAAGCGTCTGAATCCGGCGCGGATGCTGTTGACCGGCAACCCGCTGACCCTGGAGGGAGAGTTCTTCGAATCGCATCACTCGAAGAGTTACCTCTACACGCGCATCGCGATCTCTGCGTTCGATACGCCCAACCTCATCGAGAACCGGGCCGACGCAACGCCGGGGATGGTGACGCCCGAGGACGTGGAGGAGCGGCTGCGGGACTGGGGCGATAAGGATGCGCTCTACGTGGCATCGGTGCTGGGGCAGTTCCCCGACGCGCTGGAGGACTCACTCATCTCGCGGTCGGACGTCGACCGGGCAGTGGAGCGCTGGGAACGGGAGGAGCCTCGCCGGCAGGACCCATGGCGCATGGGCGTCGATGTCGCGCGGTACGGAGACGATAAGACGGTGCTGTGCCTCCGTCGCGGAGACCGCGTGGAACGCATGATAGAGATGCGTAAGGCCGATACGGTCGAGGTGGCGGAGGAGATCGAGGAGCAGGTGAGGAGGCTGGGGATACCGGCGGTGTTCGTCGACGAGACCGGCGTCGGCGGGGGCGTCGTGGATCAGCTGAAGAAGGACGGCATGCCGGTCATCGGCGTGCAGGCCGGCGTGAAAGCGTCCCGCCCGGAGCAGTACGGCAACAAGCGTGCGGAGCTCTTCTGGGAGCTGAAGCGCAGGTTCAGGGAAGGCAGCATCGCGATCCCCAAGGACGACGAGCTCATCAGCCAGCTGCTCGCGATCCGGTACGTGATAGCGGAACCCGAACGGATACACCTGAAGAGCAAACAGGAGTTTCGGAAGCGGGGGCTGCCCTCGCCGGACAAGGCGGACGCGCTGTCGCTCGCCTTCCTGGAGCCGCGCTCGATGGATCTGTGGGTTTGAACATGAAGAAGGAGAGCAGGGTATGAGCAAGGCAACCATCGAACTGATAACTCTGTTCGTCGCGATTGGGCTGGCTCCGCTGGGGCCGATCCTCGCGGCGAGTTACGTGGGGCTGGCGTGGGAGAGCGTCGCGCTGGCGGCGGCGTGGGGCGTCAGCTGGTACGTATGGCTGGCCGCGAGGCTGCGCGCCTCGCGTGGTCGGGCCGGCGCGGCAGGCGATTCATAGGCGCGAACCGAAGAAGGCAAAATAGCGACACATGACGGTTGCGTGGATGACGCGCATGCGCTTATGCTGGCGTCAACATCAATAGCGCAGCAAGCGCAATGGGTAAGACACCCGGGGAAGAGCCCCGGTCCTGAGAGAAGGGCCGGGGCTCTTTCTTTGCTTCCGCCAAACCGAACCGGGTTCCGCTCAGCGGACTCGGCGGGGCGTCTCCCCATCAAGAGAGGACGTGCAGATGACCACTACCGAAGCAGTTGAGGGCGTGAACGAGCGTGAGCGTTGGGAGCGCGAACGGCTCCTCGAATCGTTGGATGCGTACCGCCGGGGGCTGGCGGATGCGCCGCTCGTGCAGAAGTTCGCCATAGGCCGCGCGGCGCTCCCGAACGACGCCCGCCCGCTCACCGTCGTGGCCTCGGACGAATCGGAGGACAGGCTCGGCGACATCGTGCGGGTCAGCGGCTGGGATCTCAATGCATACAAGCACAACCCGGTCTTCCTGTGGGCGCACGACTACACCCGCACCCCCATCGGACGCAGCTCCTGGGTTGGGGTCGAGGGCAAGCGCCTGCTCGCCACCCTGGAGTTCGCGCCGACCGGTTTCGCGAGAGAGGTGGAGACGCTGTACCGGCAGCGCTTTCTGCGCGCGGTGAGCGTCGGCTTCAGGGCTCACGCCTTCACGTTCCGCAAAGGCAAGGGCGGAGCCATAGAGGGCGTGGAGTACACCCGGCAGGAGCTGCTGGAGGTGAGCGCCGTGCCGGTGCCGGCGAACCCGCACGCGCTCGCAAGGGCGCTCGATGGAGGGCTGGACGTGCCGAGGCTGCGGTCCGTGCTGACGTTCGACCTCCCGGCGGCCTGCATCGACCCGTCGTCGGCGCAGAAGGTCATCGCCGAGCTGCGGAGGCTCCGCCAGATCGTAGCGGAGTAATAGCCCCTGCCCCGTCATTCCAGCGGAGGCTGGAATCCAGGCGAGGGAGAGGGTGAAGGTTCGGGCGAATGAGCGGAAATGAGCGGAAATTAAAAGTTCGCCACGCCTGGCCACTCCTGGCAGCCTCGCCGCTCCTGCACAGGACGGGAGCGCCGGAGCGCCGGTTTTCGTCAGCAGAACACAGGAAAGAGAAAGAAGGAGGAGAGAGCGATGCGGGTCGTGGAAGCAGTGAGAGTGGGATTGCGTGCCGCCGGCGTCGTGAGCGACCTGTACCGGCTGGCGCCGGAAGCCGTGGACGTGCTGCAGAGCGGCGCGCGGCTGGTGAAAGCCGTGCGCAAGGCTGCGCCGGATGGCCTGACCGCAGCGGAGCGTGACGCGCTCGCGGCGGGCGCGCGCCGGTTCGGCGAGGAGCTCGCACAGGCTATAGAGGCCGCGCCGGTGATGCAGGGCTAAGCGTCAAAGGGAACATTCCAAAGGAGGAAGAGAGAGATGTCAGAAGTGGAAGAGATACAGCGTGAGATCGTGCAGACCCAAGAGTTCGTCCGCGAACGCCTCAACCCCATCACGAAGGAGTTGGCCCTCATGCGTGAGGAGCAGGAGCGGCTCGCGGGAGAGGTGCGCCGTGCGCTGGAGCGTGATCGCTCCTCGCGGCGCGACGCCGTTCTGAGCCGAACCACCAACGACCGCGTCCGGGTGCACGGCGGCAAGCTGGACGGATTCGACCTGGTGGACCTCGCCATCGCCAGGAGCCTGTTCGCGGCGCAGCAGGCGCGTCCGCAGGACTACGACCCGCGTATGCTCCGTGCCTGGGGCGAGAGCGTCGCCAAGGCGATGGATTCGACGACTGCCGGGGCGGGAGACGAACTCGTGCCGCAGGAGGAGGCGCGCCAGCTGTGGGCCGACGTGAATACCGAGGCTGCCGTGGCCTCTCTGTTCGAGACCGTCACCATGCCGTCCAACCCGTTCGACGTGCCGCTCGAGCTGGGCGACGTCAACTGGTACCCGGGCGCCACCAATACGGTTGCCGCGTCCACCGACCTGACGACGGCCAAGCAGACGCTCAAGGCGTATGAACTGGTCGGCATGGTGCCATGGGCCTACGAGCTGGAAGAGGACGCCGTCATCGCTATGATGGCGGAGGTGCGCTCGACCCTCGTGCGGAACGCCGCGCAGGTGCTCGACGACGTTCTGCTCAACGCCGACACGACAACGACCAACAACATCAACCACGACGGTGCGGCGTTGGCCCCGTCCACCGCGGGCAAAGCGCACTACCTGATAGGGTTCGATGGCCTGATCCACCAGCCCCTGGCGAACAACACCGCGATGGGGAGCGACTACAACGCCGCGCCCGCCGCGTCCATGTTCAACGCGCTGCGACGCAAGATGGGCAAGTACGGACTCCGCCCCTCCGAGTTGGCGTTCGTAACGGACATCGGCACCTACGTCGCGGTGCAGGCCGTAGAGAGCTTCCAGACGGTCGACAAGCTGGGTCCGCACGCGACGTTGCTCACCGGCCAGTTGGGCGCGATAGAGGGCGTGCCGCTCATCGTGTCAGAGCAGCTGAGCCCGGCGGATAGCGACGGCAAGGTCACCGCGGCAGGCAACGTCGCGGACAGAGGGCGGTTGCTGCTCGTGAACAGGACGCAGTGGCGCAAGGGCGTCAAGCGTGAGCTGCTGATCGAGACGGAGCGGGACATCCAGCGGCGCAAGAACGTCATGGTCGTCAGCATGCGCATCGCTTTCGCGGAGCGCACCGGCAGCCCGCGCTCCGCCACGCACACCGCGCTGCAGTTCAACGTGAAGAGCGCCGCGTAGGGCGCAGAGAGATGAGGGGGCGTCCGCAGCACGCGGACGCCCCTTCGCATCCGCCGTCAGTTCTCGGAGGTGGGCTGTTCGTCTTCCTCGGCATAGGTGCTGTTGGAGAAGACGCCTACCTCTCGCCCCTGGTGGACGTGCACGACGAAGTCGTCCCGCACCAGCCCGATGGCGTCCAGCACGTCATCGTCCAGATCCTCGATTAGGTCGTGAATCTCGTCCGTCGTGAACCGCTCCGACACGCACAGAGTGGCGTGGATGATGGTGCCGCAGAAGTGAACGTCGAACCGTCCCTGCGGCTGGTCGTCGTCATAGATCGTATACACCTCGGAGTAGGGCGTGCGGCACTCCCGCTCGAAACGCAGCATCTTTCAGATCTCCTTTGCTTACCGCCGCCTGTCCACTGGCTCGCTAGGCGCGAACCTGTCCGTCCCCAAGCCCCACCCACTTGTAGCTGGTCAGCTCGCGAAGGCCCATCGGCCCCCGGGCGTGGAGCTTGTTCGTGCTGATCGCCACCTCGGAGCCGAGGCCCAGCTGCCCGCCGTCGTTGAAGCGCGTGCTGGCGTTCACCAGCACCACCGCCGCGTCCACCTCGTCGGTGAACCGCATCGCCGCGGAGTAGTCCTCCGTCACGATCGCCTCGGTATGGCCTGACCCGAACTCCTCGATGTGCTCCACCGCGCTGTCCAGCGTGTCCACCACTTTCACTGACATCGTGAGCGACAGGAACTCCTGGCCGAAGTCCGTGGGGTCGGCGGCGCGCACCTGGCTCTCCAGCACTGGCCCGATCAGCGACAGCGCGCGCTGGTCGCAGCGCAACTCGACGCCCGCCGACGTGAGCCTCGCCGCCGCCGGAGGAAGGAGCGCCGGAGCCACCGCCGAGTGGACCAGCAGCGTGTCCAACGCGTTGCAGACGTCAGGACGCTGCGTCTTGGCGTTGAAGATGATGCCGTTCGCCTTCTCCACGTCGGCGGAGGCATCCACGTAGACATGCACCACGCCGACGCCTCCGGTGATGGCCGGGACGGTAGCGTTGTCGCGAACGTACTTGATGAGCGTCTCGCTGCCGCGCGGGATGAACAGGTCGAGGTAGTCGTTCAGCTTGATCATCTGATCGACGATGGCGCGGTCGGTGTCGCTGACGAACTGAACGGCCTCCGGCGTGATCCCCGCCTCGCCAAGCGCGTCCCTCACCAACGAGGCCAGCGCCGTATTGGAATGGATAGCCTCTTTCCCGCCACGCAGCACCACCGCGTTGCCGGACTTGATGCAGAGCGACGCGATATCGATCGTCACGTTGGGGCGGCTCTCGTAGACGCAGCCGATCACCCCCAGCGGCACCCGGCGGCGCTCGATGCGGATGCCGTTCGGCAGCGTCCGCGAGTCGAACCGCTCCCCGATAGGATCGGGCAACTGCGCGATAGAGCGCACGTCGCTGGCCATGCCCTGCAGGCTCGATTCGTTCAGGAGCAGCCGCCCCAGCATCGCTTCGCCGACCCCTGCCTGACGCCCGGCGTCCATGTCGAGTGTGTTCGCCTCGATGATGGGCCCTATGTTCGATTCGAGCGCGGTTGCGATGGCCTCCAGCGCGGCGTTCTTCCTGTCCGTCGAGGCCGTGCGGATATCGCGTGAAGCCGCCTGCGCCGCCCGTGCCTTGGTGATGAGTTCCCCTGTCATAGTCGCCATTGCTTCCTCTCTCTCAACCGCCCCTAGGTTCAAACCATCACCAGATTGTTCCGGTGGATGGCCTCGTCGCCGTGATGATGCCCAAGCAGATCGCCGATGCGGTCGGAACGGACGCCCGCGATCTTGCGCAACTCCGACGAATCGTAGTTCGCCAGCCCATAGGCCAGCCGCTTGCCGCTCTCAGCCACAACCTCCACGACATCGCCGCGCACGAACCGGCCCCGCACTGTGCGCACCCCGGCGGGCAGCAGGCTCCGCTCGCCGTCGACGAGTGCGCGCTGCGCTCCGTCGTCTATCACCAGCGCGCCGCCGTTTTTCGTCATGCCGCTCAACAGCCAGCGCTTCCTGCTCTCGACGCGCGGCGCTGACGGCGGGAACGTCGTGCCGATCGGCTCTCCGCGAGCCGCACGCATCACCGCATCTGGCGCGTTGCCCGGGCCGAACACAACGGTGATGCCGAGCGCCGCCGCGTATCGTGCGGCCTCCAGCTTGGAGGCCATACCGCCGCGCCCGGTGCCATGATGCTCTCCCGCGAGGGCCATCACGGACTCGTCGATGTGCGTTACCTCGGGGATCAGCGCGGCGGAGGGGTCGCTTTTAGGATCGGCGGTGAACAGCCCGCCCGTGTCCGTCAGGATGAGCAGCAGGTCGGCGTCGACGACGTTCGCCACGATCGCTGACAGCGTATCGTTGTCGCCGAAATGCGCGCCGTCGATCTCCGCCGTGTCCACGACGTCGTTCTCGTTGACGATGGGTACGATGCCCCGGTCGAGCAGGCCGCGAAGCGTGTTGCGGATGTTCAGATAGCGGGCGCGTTCGTCCATATCACGCGCGGTGAGGAGCGCCTGCGCGGCTATCAGCCCGCGCTCGCCGAGGAGCTCCTGGTAGGCATTCATCAGGCGGCTCTGGCCTATCGCCGCGAGCATCTGGCTTGCGGCGATGCCCTTGCCGGAGGCGATCTGCGGCGCGGCCTCACGCCCGGCCGCGATAGCCCCCGAGGTAACGAGGACGGCCTGCGCGCCCAGCGCGACAACGTCCGCCAGCTGATTCGTAATCGAGGCCATCACGGATCGGTCGAGATTGGAGCTGAGGCGCGTGAGGACGTTCGTCCCCGCCTTGACGACGATCCGCTGATAGCGCAGCGGGGAGTCTTGCCTCTCGGCGCCGGGAGCTGCGGTTTGAAGTGCCATACTGCGCCCTCGGTGCGCGCCTGTCGCTAACAACGGTACCCTGGCGCGTTCGTACTTCTGATTGTACCAGCATAGGCTTGGCAGTCCACGTGCCGAGGGAACGCGGCGGTAGCGGCGGCGCTCCGTGCTGAATCGAGATGGCTCCTTGGAAAAGGAAAGCCTGCCTGCTCCGGAGTGCCCCCAGGGGAGTGCCCTTGATAATCGCACAAATATGTGCTGGAATGGATTCGTGAACGACAGGGAGTTTCTCAGGCGTGCCCGGCGGTACGCACGCACGCATAGGATGGACTTCGACTACACCCCCAGCCGCGGGAAGGGCAGCCACGGAGAGGTACGGCTTGGGCTCTACAGGACTACCGTCCCTCATGGCGAGATTCCTACGGGCACACTGGCTTCGATGCTGAAGGACTTGCACGTCGACAGAAGGGAGCTACAGGTCATGCGCTACGCCTACCCGTGCAGTATCGTCCGTGATGTGGAGGAAGAACGAACGACTGGAAGGGAAGCCTACAACGCGACCTTTCCGGACGTGTACGGGGCCAACACAGGCGGATGGTCATGGGAAGAGACACTGGAGATGGCCAAGGACTGCTTGGGAGTCGCCTTGGGCATGTGCGTCAAGGCCCGTGAAGACATCCCCGCTCCCAGCCTTCTGGCGGAGGGCCAGGTGCTGATCTCCGTGGTGCCCATCGTCGCAGCGAAGATTGCCCTCTATGCGGCGATGCGGGAACAGGACATCACCAATGTCGCCCTTGCCGCCCGGCTGGGCCTACAGGAGAACGCAGTCCGCCGGCTTCTCGATCCGGGGCATCGATCCCACATTGCGTCAGTCGAAAAGGCCCTCGAAGTCGTTGGGCGTTCCTTGGTGGTGGAGGATAGGGCCGCTGCCCAGCACCCCGAAGCCGCCGCCGTGCCCCGATAGCGCCCCGCCGCGGCAGGGATGAGAGCACCTACTTGAACCGGAACAGGAAAGCATCCGCCGTGCGGGCCGTCTTGTACCGAGCCTTGCTTGGGGAGCGCTGCGCATTCTCAGCCAGCATCTCGCGTGTCAGCGGCTGCCCCTGTTTGCTGACGAAGTACCCGCGCAACGCTTCCTCGCCCGTTTCGACGGCGCCGTCGGCGCTGAGTGCTGCTACGAGGGTGTAGTCGGCGTCCACGTGGGCGCGGGCTGCGTCGTAGTGGCCGTCGTTTGCGAGGAGGTGAGAGCCAGCAGCCAGCAGCGGCTTGCACTCTTGAGAGATGGCGCCCGCGTTGAGCGAGATCATCAGGCCGAATCCCGCGAGCAGCGTGGACGGGAGCCGATCGTAGGCGGCCTCGACTGCGGTAACCTTGACCTGCTCCGCGTACTCCTTGTGTGCGTCGAGCCACGCGGGTAGGTCGCCGGACTCCATAGCGGCGCCGAATCCCTTGACCGAGTCCACGTAGCACACGCGCGGGAACACTAGCGACGGAGTGAGGTGTACGTAGCTGCCGGGATAGACGACGCGCTGGACGCCGATGAGGTCGCGGACTGCTCTGAACACGCCAAGGAGGTCGCGGTCGTGGCTATGGCGCATCTCGCGGTAATCGCGGAGGTACGTCGGCAGGGCGTCGGTGGGTCGCAGCATAGTACCGCCTACGAACAGGATGAGAGACAGAGGATAGCCTGCGCTGGATGCAAAGGTCTCCTTGAGCATAGCGGAGAAACCCACGAAGGGCTGTCTGTAATCACGGCCTCAACGTATCTGCGACAGATGCCCATTGCCCCATCGTCGCGCCAACCCCTACATTGTTTGCATACGTTAGTTATTCCCCGTGCAGGCCCCGTGCATACGGTAGAAATGGGACGAAATGGAAGCAAATGGAACCAAATAAAAAGTTTGCGACTCCTACGCATTCCTGACAGCCGTACCAAAAGCGGGATAGCAACAGAAATGAACGAGAGGCTGAGCAGAACGCCCTCCGTCGTTCCCGCCTGCGCGGGAACGACGCATCCCTTTGGTTGGGAGGCCCTCTGCCTGGGCGGAGGGCCGCTTGCGAACCGTCCCGCTCCTCGCCTTGCGGATAAGAAAAAATGAATCAGAATGAATCAAAATGAGACAGAGGTTTCACTCCCTCACACGCCTGGCCACGTCTACGGACCCTGCCCACTGCCGGAATGTCGTCTCTGAACGCATGCTCGTACCTTGCAGCATGGACATCTCGTGATTGTCGATTGGCATACGCACCTGCTGCCGGCCTCGTTCCGCGAACGCCGCGATGAGATCGCCGGGCGCGATGCGACGTTCGCCGCGCTCTTCAGCGAGGGCGGGAGGATGACCACAGCGGAGGAACTCGTCGCGGCGATGGATGAGGACGGCGTGGACGTCTCGGTCGCCCTCGGCTATGGCTGGTGCGACCTCGCTGTAGCCCGCGAGGCGAACGATTGCCTCCTGGATGCGGCGTCTCGATTCCCTCGTCGCATCATCGCGTTCTGCGCCGTCCATCCGGCCTGGGGCGACGATGCCCTGCGCGAGATCGAGCGTTGCGCGGATGCAGGCGCGAGAGGCATCGGCGAGTTGCACCCGACCTCGCAGGGCGTGGACCTAGCATCCGGCGCATCCGTCGAGCCCATCGCGCAGTTCGCGGTAGCGAGGGGCCTGCCTATCGTCGTCCATGGCTCTGAGCCCGTCGGCCACGCCTACGCCGGTAAGGGCGGGACGACTCCGGATCAGCTGCTCGCGGCTGCGTTGCGCTTCCCGGACGTTACGTGGGTATTCGCGCACTGGGGAGGCGGTCTGCCTTTCTACGCTCTCATGCCGGAGGTGCGGGAGGCGCTTGCGAATGCGTACTTCGACAGCGCGGCGTCGCCGTTTCTCTACGACGCGGATGTGTTCAGCGTCGCGTCGAGGGCGGCGGGCGCGGAGCGCATCCTGTTTGGCTCGGATTACCCGCTGCTGCGGGCCGGACGTGTCATCGCGCAGGCGCGGGATACGCTCGACGCCCGTGATGCGCAGGCGGTGCTTGGCGGGAACGCTGCGCGCCTACTGGGTCTGGCCGATGGCTGACGCTCCCACGCTGCCGGACTACCTGCGGCCGGGCCTCGATGTCGTGTTCGTGGGCATCAACCCTGGCGCGTACTCGGCATCCGTTGGCAGGTACTTCGCGACTCCGCAGAACCGGTTCTGGCGCGCGCTCAGCCGCTCCGGCCTCGTGACCGCCGAACGCGACCTGATTCCCGGAGACGAGGCATGGCTCGTCGAGCGGGGCGTCGGTTTCACGGACGTGGTGAAGCGCGCGAGCAACAGCGCGTCCAGCCTGCGCGCCGCTGACTTCCGCCGATGGGCGCCGGTCACGAAAGAGAACCTCGCATCGGCAGCCCCGCTCGTCGTCTGCTTCAACGGCATCACCGGCTACAAGTGGTTCCTTCAGTACGCGGAGGGCGATAAGCGGAAAGAGGTAACCCTCGGTGAGCAGACGGAGCGCATCGGGGAGAGCCGCGTATTCGTCGCGCCGAACCCCAGCCCAGCGAACGCCTCCTACTCGCTCGACGACATAACGTCGTGGTATCGCCTTCTCGCGGCTCTCGTTGCGCGCGTGAAGGAGGAGAGTCATGGCTGATGGAGACCTGCGCCTGTTCGCGGCCATAGGCCTGCCCGAGTCCGCCCGCGAAGAGCTGCGCCGCGTGGGAGGGTCGATGGGGACGTTCGCGCCGGACGGCACCCGCTGGATGGACGTGGCCGGTGCGCACCTCACGCTGCAGTTCATCGGCAACCGCCCTGCCGATGACGTTGCGATGATTGACGCGGCGCTCACGCAGGCGTCGTCGAGGCACGCCCCGTTCGAGCTATCGTTGGCGGGCGCAGGCGTCTTCCCGTCGCGGGGCGCGCCGCGTGTGCTCTGGGTTGGCGTAGGAGGAGACCTCGATGCGCTGAGGCTGCTACAGCGCGATGTGTCGGCTGCGCTCGTGGCAATGGGCTGCGGCAAGCAGGAGCTGTCGTTCAGCCCGCATCTGACGGTGTGCAGGATACGTCCGGGGGCATCGTCGGACGCGCGCACCGGATCAGACGCGCTGCGTCGCGCCGTCGCCGACATGGACGTGACCCCCGTGCCGTTAGCGGTCGAGGACGTTGGACTGTACCGCAGCGAGTTGCTACCGACCGGCGCACGCTACACCAGGCTCGTAACCGCGCCCCTCGCTGGCCGAGCGCCTACCGACACTGAGCGGGCGTGAACCCCACGCACTCAGGAGCGCTGAAGGCGAGGCGCTGCGCCATGACCTGCGCGGCCTCGATGCTGCTGTCGATGAGGTAGTAGCGCCTGTCGTTGCGCGCCGCCGCCTCCCCCGTCGTGCCCGACCCCGCGAAGAAGTCCATCACGAGGTCGCCGGGGTTCGAGTGCACCTTGACGATGCGGTCGAGAATCGCGAGCGGCTTCTGTGTCGGGTAGCCGGTGCGCTCGCGCCCGTTCGTAGGCACGATGGTCTGCCACCAGACGTCGGTGGGCGTCTTGCCTCGCGCTGCCTTCTCGGCGCCCACCAGCCCCGGCGCCATGTACGATATGCGGTCGACCGCCTCGTAGTTGAACGTGTAGCGTTCAGGGTCGCACACGTACCAGAGCAGCGAGTCATGCTTGGCGGGCCAGCGATTCTTCGGTCGTCCGCCGTAGTCGTACGCCCAGATGATCTCGTTCATGAAACATTCCCGGCCAAAGAGCGCGTCGAGCATCACCTTGCAGTAGTGCGCCTCGCGGTAGTCGATATGGAGGAAGAGCGAGCCGTCCGGCGCGAGGATGCGGTGCGCCTCCATCAGCCGGGGCTCGATGAACGCCATGAAATCGTCGAACGCATCCGCGAACGACTGCGAGCCGAGCTTTAGCGTGCGGTAGCGCTTGCCCTGGAAGCCGGTGCGGTCGCCGCCTTCGTCGTCGCGCACGGTTCGCAGACGGTCGCGCTGCTGCGCCTTGCCGGTGTTGAACGGCGGGTCGATGTAGATGAGGTTGGCCGTGCCCGGCTCGATAGTCGGGAGCACCGCCATATTGTCGGCAAGCACGATGCGGTTCATCTCGTGCGTAAGCCTACCACCTGAGCACCTGCTGAACGCCTGAGCCAGCCCATCTGTTCATGGGACTCACGGCGCGAGTATCATCACGGTATGTTCAACGGCTGCGTAACCACCCGTATCTTCTGCCGCCCCAACTGCCCACCAGGACGCCGCACGAAGCCGGAGCATCGCGTAGCGTTCGAATCGGAGTCCGAGGCTCGTGCGGCGGGCTTCCGTCCGTGCAAGGTCTGCGCGCCCCTCGACGGACCTCCCGGTCCATGGCGCAGCAAAGCGCAGCGTCGTTAGCCTGCATGAGTAGAGTTGAGCGGCTAATGCCCGTTAGCGGGGCCAGGCTTGCCGCCGACCAGACGGACGTCGCTGCGTTTATAGACGTGGGTGTTGGCCAGTCGCTTGGCGGCCTTGATCAGGCCAAAGGTGTGCGTTCGCCCACCGCCTTGATTGCCGGCCGTGCTGCGCTCGTACTTCCAGTCGTTCTTGTTCAGGAATGCGACGTCGACTCGCCAGACAATGAGTGGGCAGTTCGGTTCGAACGACATCGTGGGGTCGACCAGGTAGCGCCAAACGATATACCAGCCGGGATGGTCGTAATGTGCTTGGAGTTCCCAAGGACGCTTGCTGGCCTTTGATTCGAGGGATTGTTCTGGAGGCGGAGGGTCAGGGCTGCCCCTCCTCTTGAGGTCAGGAAAGCGTTGTTGAGCTATGTCCGTGTGCTTGCTCTTCTCATAAACGCTGAACGAATCGAGCGCTTTCGCGCCGTACATTCCAACGAGAGCGCTGAACACGTTCGCCTGCTCGAAATAGATTTCTATAAGCTCAGCGAGCTCTCGCTCAACGTATTCGACGGCCCGGCTGAGTGCTTGCACGGTAAGGCCCGGAGGCAACGGCACACCCGTGTCGAAGTCTGTGCGCTTGACCATGTTAGCTTAGGCCAGAGCACCTAGGGCAGGAATCGCCCTGCTGGCCAAGTTGAAGAAATCCTCGTTTATTTCCAATCCAATGCTGTGCAGTCCCAAGGCGTCGGCGGCTGCGATTGTCGAACCGGCGCCCATGAAAGGGTCGAGGATGACCCCTTCGCCAAGGGGAAGGGATGCATGCGTGATCTGCCGGATGAAATGCTGGGGTTTCAATGAGGGATGGGGCGCTATCGCCCGTTCCCGCGCCGGCGTGGGAGAAGATTGGATGAGGTCTCGGAACGGTTCACTGGGGGATGGGCGGCGGAGCGCTCCCGTTTTCCATTTCCTCAGGTTGTCTTGTACGCGAGCCTCTATGGGTTTGCGAAAGAGGCCCCAAGGCTCCCAGGAGGATCGTGGCATCACGGTGATGTCCGTGAACTCGTCGTGCGCGTTCTTTGGCCTGTCGCCTCCGCGCAGTGTGGTTACCGTCCGGATAATCTCCCCGCGCTTCTCGAAACCGGCGTTGATGAACGGCTCGTAAACGAGGTAAGAGAGCAGTGGGTTGGTAGCGATGAAAACGTGTGCTCCGGGTGTCAGCACGCGAAGCAGGGAAGAGGCTAGCCTCGTGAAGAATCCTCGTAGGTTCTGTTTATCGGCCTCGGTCAACACCGTGAAGCGCGGCACTGGTTTGCGCCTGTAGCCGTCAAGTACCGGAGGCATGCGCCACACGCCGCCGGAGCCAGCTCTGAGCTTGGCCAGCTGCGCGTTCGTATACTCGACCAGCCCGTAGGGTGGATCCGTTACCACTGCGTGGATGGAATGGGGTGGCGCCGCTTCCAGCCACTCGAACGCATCGGCGTGGTAGATCGTATGTAGCCCTCCGAAGAGGGGGTTTTCAGAGTCAAGGGGCCATTGGGGAACCAGCGCCGCTTGTGCCATGGCTATAGCCTGCCAGTCTGTGCAGATACATTCAAGCCCCACATGGCGGTGGTGTCGTAATATGAAGGGGCGCCCGGTACGCTCCGGGCCGGATAACTTCCCCAGAGGGATGGTCGCATGCCACTGCTGTACGAGACTGCGCGTAAAGCCGCCAACATCTCCGCGTCCGAGGTCAGCGCGATAGCCGACAAGCTGCGCGGGCAGATCGCGGGCGAGATTCGGATGGACCGCTACAACCGCCTCATGTACTCCACGGACGCCTCCATGTACCAGATGATGCCCGTGGGCGCCGTGGTGCCTCGGAGCGCCGATGACGTGGAGGCCACCATCCGTGTCGCGCGCGAGCACGGCGTGCCTGTCATGCCTCGCGGCGGCGGCACCGCGCTCGCGGGGCAAACCACCAACCACGCCATCGTCATGGACTTCTCGAAGTACATGCGCAACGTCCTGGAGGTCTCGCCGGAGGAACGGTGGGCGCGGGTGCAGCCCGGCATCGTCAACAACCACCTCTCCGCCGCTGTGCGCCAGCACGGGCTGATGTACGCCCCGGATCCCGTCACCAGCGCCCGCGCCACTGTCGGCGGAGGCATCGGCAACAACTCCTGCGGGCCGCACTCCGTGATCTACGGCAAGACGCTCGACCACATCCTGGAGGTCGACGCCATCCTGTCGGACGGCAGCCGCGTCCACTTCGCTCCCACGGTAGGCGAGGGGCTGGAGGACAAGCTTGCGCAGAACGACCTGGAGGGCGCGATCTACCGCGAGACGCGCCGCCTGGCGTGGGAGCACGCCGACGAGATTGCCCAACGCTTCCCGCGCATCCTGCGCCGCGTTATGGGCTACAACCTCGACGACTTCACCGGCAGCGGCCCCATGAACCTCACCCGCGCGGTCGTCGGCTCGGAAGGGACGCTGGTCGCCGTTACGGAGGCGCGGGTGAACCTCGTGCCGTTGCCGCAGCATAAGGGACTCGGCGTGCTGCACTTCACCGACCTCATCGAATGTATGGAGGCGTCGGTGCCGATACTCGAGCACAGCCCTTCCGCCGTCGAGCTCGTCGGCCACATGATCATCGACAACTGCAAGGTGAACCCCGGCTACCGCCACATGCTCGACCAGTTCATCGGAGACCCCCGCGAGCTGCTGTTCGTCGAGTTCTACGGTGATTCCCCCCGTGAAGTCCAGGCGAAACTCGAAGCGCTCAAGGCGGACATGGAGCGCCGCCGCCTCGGCTACGCCACGATGATCACGAACGACCCCGACCAGCAGCGGCGGTGGTACGCGCTCCGCGAGGCCGGGCTTGGGCTGGCGATGGCCCTCAAGGGCGACGCCAAGCCGCTCCCGTACGTCGAGGACACGGCAGTCTCCCCTGAGCAACTGCCGGAGTACGTGCGCCGGTTCGAGGAGGTCGTCGCGCGGTATGACACCGTGGCGGCCTACTACGGCCATGCTTCCACCGGCTGCCTGCATATCCGCCCCGTCGTCAACATGAAGCAGCATGAGGGCGTCGAGAAGATGGCGGCTATCGCCGAGGAGATCTCCGACCTCGTGCTGGAGTTCGGCGGCAGCCTCACCGGCGAGCACGGCGACGGCATCGTCCGCGGCGTGTTCACGGAGAAGATGTTCGGCTCCGAGCTGTACCAGGCGTTCAAGCAGCTCAAGCAGACGTTCGACCCTGACTCGATCATGAACCCGGGCAAGATCATCGAGACGCCCGGCATCCGCGAGAATCTGCGCATCGGCCCCGGCGTCGAGGTGCTCGACGTTTCGACGTACCTCGACTTCAGCGAGGACGGCGGATTCGCGGGCCACGTGGAGATGTGCAACAGCCAGGGCGCATGCCGCAAGCTCGACGGGGGGATGTGCCCCTCGTTCATGGCGACGCGGGAGGAGGAGCACTCGACCCGCGCCCGCGCCACGATGCTGCGCATGGTGATCAGCGGCAAGCTGCCCGCCGAGGAACTCACCGGCAAGCGGCTCTACGAGACGATGGACCTCTGCGTGGAGTGTAAGGCCTGCAAGGCGGAGTGCCCCTCCAATGTGGACATGGCAAAGCTGAAGTCCGAGGTGCTCAGCAAGTACTACGAGAAGCACGGCGTGCCGCTGCGTGCCAGGCTGTTCGGCGAGGTCGCCCGCCTCAGCCGCATAGGGCAGGCGGTCGCGCCGGTGACGAACTTCATGGGCAGCCTGCCGGCCACCAAGCTCATCACTGAGCGCGTGCTCGGCATATCGCGTAAGCGGCCGCTGCCACGGTTCGCGCGTCGCAGGTTCTCCTCGCTGTTCTCGCGGCGCGCTCCGTCGGTGAAAGGGACGCGCGGCGACGTCCTCTATTTCAACGATACGTTCACCGAGTACATGCACCCGGAGGTCGGCCACGCTGCCGTCCGCGTCCTGGAAGCGCTGGGCTACAACGTGACCGTCGAATCGCAGCGCGGATGCTGTGGTAGGCCGCTTATCTCCAAGGGCCAGCTCGCGAAGGCGAAGGGCTGGGCCCGGGCGAACGTGGACGTACTCGCGCCGTATGCGGAGCGCGGCACGCTCATCGTCGGCACGGAGCCGTCATGCCTCCTGACCCTGCGCGACGAGTACCCGGAGTTGCTGCGCGACGATGCGTCAAAGTCTGTGGCGAGCCAGGCGCTGATGCTCGACGAGCTGATCACGCAGCTGGCCAAGGACGAGCCGGAGGCGGTGCAGGCGGCGTTCGCGGAGGGCGGGAAGGCCTCGGTGCAGGTGCACGGGCACTGCCACCAGAAGGCGATTGTGGGCGCAGGGCCGACGCTGGAGGCGTTGCGCGTCGCGGGCTACGAGCCGGAGCTGATCGACTCGGCGTGCTGCGGCATGGCGGGCACGTTCGGGTTCGAGAAGGAGCACTACGACATCTCTCACGCGATGGGCGCGCTCAAGCTCTTCCCCGCGATCGAAGCGGAGGAGAAGCGCGGCTGGCCGGTCGCCGTCTCGGGCATCTCCTGTCGCCAGCAGATAGGCCACTTCACGTCCAAGACCCCTCGCCACGTCGCCGAGTACCTGGCGGAAGCGCTGCGCTAGGGGTCGCTCCCGTCGCGCGGGCTGACGACGATCACGGTCGCCCTGCGTCTCGCATCTCGCGCAGGGTATCCTCGCTGAGGTCGACGCGCCCGATGTTTCGTGCCGCACCCGGATCCGTTCTGGAAGGGACACGATAGAGACAAGGGGCCATTCCCGCGCCTGCTGAAGCTCGTGCTCGTTCTTGCTCATTGCTATGCGATTCCACGCGTGGTGAGACTCTCAGGAGTGCGTAGGAGTGGCAAACTGTTAAATTGGTTCCATTCAGTTCCATTTCGTTCCGTTTCCTCGTGATGCGAGGTTCCGCCCGCGCGGCAGGCTGACGTATGCAAATGATGGTAAAGGTTGAAGTGTCAACGGCGCAATAGGCTGTTGTCGCATTCGAGACACGGATGGTGGGTGTAGGGGCGCCCGTCACTCATCGAGTGGGATGGTGCAGGCGTGGAGGCTACGGGGCGCTGACGAGCAGCATGGAAACCAATCTGAAACGAACTTGAAATGGAATTGGGAAACCGGTATAATTTAGGAGTAGAAACACGAAATGAACTTTGAAATGCGGCGAAGCGACCCGTACATGACTACGCAGCCTGTGAGCCACTACGTCGTCCCGCGGCAGTGGGTGCGCTACGACATTGCGGCCGTTGCGGGTCCGCTGATCGAAGCCAGAACCGCAGCCGGTGTCCTGAACCGGATGCCCTACCTGCCCCAGTGGATCGAACAGGCCCACGAGGAGCAACTGCGGCTGGAGGCAGTCGGCACTGCACGCATAGAGGGGGCTGAGTTTACCCAGCGTGAACGGGACGAAGCCTTTGCTCCCGACGCTTCTGCGCGTACCGATCTGACGCACTCCCAACGGCAGTTGCGATCAGCCAACGCCACGTACCGCTGGTTGCGTTCACTGCAAACCGACCAGCCGGTTACTGCCGAGTTGATTCTGGACATTCACCGGCGCATCGTCACCGGCTGTGACGACGACCGTTGCGAACCCGGCGCAACACGATCCGCCGGAGACAACGTCATCTTTGGGATGCCGCGCTGTCGGGGCATCGCAGGAGGCGATGGTTGCCGAGCCGCTTTCAACAGGCTGGCGGATGCAATCACCACGGAGTTCCCGCAGCATGACCGCATCATCCAGGCGATGGCCGCCCACTACCATATCGGTGCGATGCATCCTTTCGGCGACGGCAACGGGCGCACCGCCCGCGCGCTGGAAGCCCTCATGCTGCGAGAGGCCCACGTCAACGAGATGGTCATGGTCAGCCTCTCCAACTACTACTACGAGCACGCAGAAGAGTACCGGGCGGCGCTGTACGAGTCTCGCCGGAATGAGCACGACCTCACCCCGTTCCTGCTGTTCGCATTGCCAGCCGTCGCAGAGAGCTGCAACGCGCTCGTCGCGCAGATCGTCAATCATCAGAAGCGGGTGCTCTACCGCGAGTTCGCACGGTCGCTGTTCGGGAAGCTACGCAACAGCAGGCGCAGGGCGCTCGCCGAACGGCAACTGCGGATTCTCGACCTCCTGTTGGATGCAGGGGAACTCAGCCTTCGCGACCTCTACACACGAAACTACGTACATTACAGAGATCTCAAGCACCCCGACCGTGCGATGGTGCGGGATATGGTCGAGTTGCTCAACCTGTCTGCCGTAAAGCGCACTGAGGAATGGACCGCCGTTAACCTGGACTGGCCACAGCAGTTTTCAGAGTCGGCATTGCTGGAACGATACGAGAGTATGCCGTCCGCCGCATCCGCCGGCAGCCCCGCCATGGCGGAGCTATCCCGCCTACTGGGCCGCCACGACTAGCGCCTCACCTAATGGCGGCGAGGGATCGAACGACCTCCTTTTGACAACTGGCAACCGAGGCGAGTGACGGGTTTATAGGAAGTTTAGGATGGTTTAGCGAAACCCGATAAACCCCTAATTCGCATAACTGCCCCTTGGGGCGACGAGAGCAGAGGCGAGACCAACCCCTACGCGTACCCCACGACAATTGCCCATTGCGCCGTCGCCGCGCCAGCCCTTACAGTGGTTGTGTGCGTCGTTACGGCGAAGGCCCCTCGTCGTTCCCGCGAAGACAGGAACCTCGCATCCTTGGCCCGCGTAGACGAGAGGAATGAGACTGAATGAGACTAAATGAGACCGTTTTAAAAGTTTCGCCACTCTTGGCCACTCCCAGCCCCGCCTACGGATCCGTAACCGAGGCCAAACGAGGCCACAGCGAGGCCACGCTGGCTCAGCGCGTACGAGTGACCGGAAAGCAGAACGAGACCACCCCGGCCTCATTTTCAGCCTCCCGGCTAGGAGTGAATGGAGCCAAATAGAGCCAAATGAGTCCCCTATTTGAAATTTCACTCCTGAGGCGGCCCTATAACAACCGCGCGCGCCAGAAGTTTGAGCGATCGAGGGAAATGACCGATAAACGGACAGAACGCTGAAAACTACGGTATGGCTCCCTCGGTTGAGCGTAGCGGCAGCCCGCTCGGCACCCGCCCCGCGTCGTGGGGTATCATCGCTCCGGCGCCGAGTCGTGGCGCGGCAGTCACCTTGGAGGGGAATCGTGAGAGCGGATTACCGAGAGCGGCTTTTCCGCACGTTTCCCAGCCTTGCGTAGAGTGTTCGTGCGCTCCGCCTGGCGCCCAGCCGTTACGCTGACGTGCATCCTCTCCGTCGCGACGCTGCTGGCGTGCAACGCGGCCCCGACGCCGACCCCACCGGTTACCCCGACGGCTACCTCGATGCCTACGTCGGCCCCAACCCCAACCCCGACCCCATCGCCCACGCCCAAGCCTACGCCGCTGCCTGCCTCGTATCGCGCCACCTACGACGGCGTTGAGTTCACCGGAGCGGGCGATGGCTCCGTGCAGGTCGAACTCTCGCTTACAGTGACGAACGAGGGCGAGGCGACGGGACAGGATGTCGCCGTCCGTGTCGCGGTCGACGGAGGAGCGTTCCAGGACGACGGGATGATCAGCGGCCTGGCCGGAGGCGAAACGGCAACGCTCACCATCGTGCGGGCGCTCGCTCCTGGGGAGCACCGCATCACGTTCAGCGTCGGCGGCGCGGAGCGTTCGGAGTTCGTGAGCGTTCACGCAGCCGACCTCGCGCTTGAGCTGACGGAGTACGCCGTTGCGGGTGACGGTGCGATGGCGTTCGAGGCGCGCGTCACCAACGCGGGCAGCATCGCGGCAGAGGATGTTGCGCTCTCCGCCGCATGGACGGCGCTGCCCGATGACGATGGCGTCTCCGGCAGCGCCGAACGAGCCGTCATCATCGAGCGCATCGAACCCGGCGCGAGCGAGACCACGACGCTCCTCCTGCCCATCCCTACCGGCGCGTACGACATCACGCTCTCCGCCGCGACCACAAGCCTTGAAGCCTTGACCGACGACAACGCCATCACAGCGCCGGTATTCGTGGAATATGTGGGTCTCGTCCTCGCCATCGGTGCAGCGCGCACAGTCCGCTACGATCGCGACGGCGACGGCATCGTGGAGATACCCCTGAGAGTCGCGAACGAGGGCGCCGGGCCAAGCGGCCCCCTGACCGTCGGCGTGCTCTGCAACGACGCCCCTCCTGTCTGCGCCTCCTCCGCAACGCTAGGGTCTATCCCAGTAGGCAGCAGCGCGAATGCCACCCTGATGCTCGTCCTACCGCAAGGCGAGACGCTCGTTACCGCCTACGCCGGAGCGCCGGACGACGGCTACCGTTGGGGCGAACGCAACACCGCGCAGAACGTCATCCGCGTACTGGACAAGCTGCCGGTCGAACTCGCGCTCGATGCGACGGCGGAGGTGCTCGGCTACTGGTCGGACGGCACGGTGGAGGTCGAACTCGCGCTATCGTTGAACAACGACGGCTACCGCCCTGCAACGGAGAGCTATGACATCGCCGTGAGCTGTCATGGAGACAGTGGCGAACCGGTGAGTGGGTGCGGCGGCGCGGTGAAGAGCGTGGGGTTGCTGGACGGATTCGGACCTTCGGAGCACGTGCTGCGCGTGCGTGCGCCGATGGGCGCGGACCTGCGCGCCAGCCTCGCCGATGGCGCAGCGGAATCGGCCCCCATTGCTGTGCCGGAGCGCATCCTGGGCGTCGATCGGGATGTCTGGGAGTGCTTCAGCGACAGGCCCGATTGGGAAGCTACTCTGGACAACGACTTCCTCGGCGGCTGTGGGGGGTGGACGTCGCCAACTATCCGCAAGTGGGATCAGGAAGGGCCGGTGACGGTCTGGGCAGACCCCTCCGGCGATTCGCTGTACATCCGCGTGCTGGAGGAGATGCTCGATAGCCTCTCCCCCTTGCTGAACCTCGATTTCGAGTGGGTGGACACACGAGACCAGGCGCAACTCAAGGCGTACGTTGGCGTGCCGGCCACCCGGAGTGCGGATATCGGGTTCAAGGAATACTGCCAGGACGCGGCAGGGTGCGGAGGGCCGGACTTCTACGTGGACGGCGCCGTCACCGACGCCTCCATCAGCGTGTGGCTGGATACCCGCACGGGAGGCTCCGATGAACTCCGCGCAGAGGTTCGGCACGTAACCCTCCACGAGGCGCTCCATGCCCTCGCTGCAGTACACCACCGGCCTGCCCCCATCAGTGTGATGTCCATTCACAGCGCACTGCGCCTGCCAGAGATGAGCGAGCTGGACGAGGCGCTGTTCCGCCTTCACGCGCACCCGCTCGTCCGCCCCGGCATGACGATGGAGGAGGTCGAGGAGCTGATCGTGTTCGCCGACAATCTGCGCGGCTCGTCGCCCACCGTCGCTGAGGAGAACGGCGTCCGGCTCGCCGAACGCGCCTACGCTGCGCTGCTCGAGGCGGATTCCGCCCGCTTCCGCGTCAGAGGCGGATGGGGAGGACAAAGCGGCTGCCGCGACGCCACCTTCAACGGCCGGTATGCCATCGGGGACCTCGGCTACGGCTTCCCTGCCGTTGTTCGTCTCGACAGCAACTCCCGGGGTTTCATCTTCCGCTACTCCGAAAGTGTGGGATGGCGCTACTGGCGGCAGCGCGCGAGTGAATGGCGAGGGACGAGCATCAGCGCTATCGCCGACGTTACGAACTGGCGGAACGGTTTCACCAACCCCGCCGATATGCTCGTCAACATCATCAGCTACGCGGACCCCGGCTCCGTCGAGCTAACGCGGCCTTCCCCCGGCGAGGCCACGCTGAAGGTAACGCTCACGGGCGTGGAAGCCCTACAGCCCTCCTGGGCGCGCAGCGTGACCCTGCGCATCAGCATCACGCTCAGCACACGAACCTACGAGGTCTCGCAGTACGAGATGCGCTGGCAGTTCGACGTCGGCAACCGGGACGCCTGCTCCTCCTACGATGTCCGCGCAACGGAAAGCGAGTACGGCATCGAGATACCCATCCCCGAAACGATTGCCGCCGTCCGCTAGCGTCAGGGCGACGTGCCACTCCTGAAAACCGTGTGAACCCGTTCCATACGCTCCAAGCCCCGCGTCGTGAGGTATCATCGGCTGACATCGAGTCATGGCGAGGCAGTCGTCCTGGGAGGGGAATCGTGAGAGCAGGCTACCGCGTATGGGATGCGGACACCCATTTTCAGCCATCGGTGGAGACGATCGTGGAGTACCTCGAGCCCGCATATCGAGCGCGGCTGGCGGAGTTCGAGCCGTTCAAACGTCCGGTGAAGACCGGCAGGGCAGGGCAGAAGCTCTCCGAGCCTTTCAAGAACTGGTACCGGTTCGGCGGCAGCGCGGAGGGATGGGGCCAGCGGCAGGCGCGCCGCCTCGGCGAGGCCGGGCCGCGAGAGGGCGAGGAGCGCCATTTCCAGCAGTTCATGGGCCGGATCTACCCCACCGTTGGCGTCGAGGATGACCTGATCGACAAACGCATCGAGGAGATGGACCGGGAGGGCGTCGATACGCAGTTCCTCGTCTGCAACGCCTTCGGGTCGCACGAAGACCCGGACGTAGACATGGCGTTCATCCGTGCGCTCCACGCCTACCTGGATGAGGTCTGCGGCAGGTATCCCGGGCGGTTCACGTCGATGCTGCAAACCACGTCGAGGGACGTCGAGGGGTCGGTTACGGAGATGCGGCGTTGGGAAGGCGCGCCCTGGGCGACTGCGATGACTGTGCATCTGCCGCTCGACTACCCGATTGACCACCCGGATCTGGAGCCGATCTGGGCCGAGGCCAGCCGGCAGGGCCTGACCGTCGTTCACCACAGCAGTGCGTCGGGCTACCCCGGCGAGCGCGACCTCTGGGACAATCCGTTCCTGGGCCGGACGGCGTCGCATCCATGGGGAGCGATGCGCACGGTGGGGGCGTTCTTCGGATCGGGGATCATGGATCGCCACCCGGACCTGAAACTCGCGATCCTGGAGTCGGGCTTCGGCTGGATACCGTTCTGGGCCAAGCGCATGGAGGATCAAGTTACCTACATGGGCTACGTCGCCGACGACCTCAAGCAGTCCATGTGGGAGTACACGACGGGAGGCCGGTTCTTCGCCGCAGTCGTGCTGCACGAGGGCGAGGACATGGTGCGGATGGTCAACAGCCTCTGCGGCGACGAGATGCTGATGTTCTCGTCGGACTACCCGCACGCCGAGTCGCGGTTCCCTGACTCCGTCGACATCGTCCTTGGCTGGGACAGCATTGACGCCGATGCCAAGCGCAAGCTGTTCTGGGAGAACGCCGAGCGCTGCTTCGGAACCAAGGTCGGCGCAACGCAGGGCGGCTGATGCAGGCGGCAGGCTATCCGCGCACAGGTCAGTGTGACAGCACGACCGCCAGCACCGTAAGAACCACACCGACGACCCGCCTGAGCATGTCCATCAGCTGTATCCTTTCGCAAGTTCCCGGATGATGGGCAGACGTGGGGACGCCGCGTAGTCTACCGCAGGCAGCGCGACCTGTGATTGCTGTTGCCTGCTGCCGGGCGCTCCTGCTAACCGCGTGGTTCGCATGCTACCCACCGTTTCTCTATACTCCGCGAGAAGGGTTCAACCCTCCGGCTGTTGTCTCGACACGATACGTAGGGTGAGCGATGCACCCGCAGGCGGTAAAGGGAGGCTGATGCGGCATGGAACTCCAGCAGTTCAGTTACCAGCGTCCGGATAACGATCGATCGAAGAACTTGACGGTTCTCTGCAAGACGGACAGGGTGTCGGCGGACATGCAGCTCGTGAAAGAGGGCGGGGAGAACAGGCTGCACAGCCACACGGTGAGCGATGGGTTCTTCATGGTTCTGCAAGGCTCCGTGAAGTTCTACGGCGAGGGTGACGTCGTGCTGGCCGAGCTGGGGGTGCAAGAGGGAATCGTGATGCCCCACGGCTTCAAGTATTGGTTCGAGAGCTCAGGGACGGAACCTCTGCAAATCCTCCATGTTGCCGGCAACGACCCGAACGTCAAGGACGAAAGGGTCGGGCCCAGTCGCGAGAACGGCTGACGCCTGCTGAGCACCGAGCGTTCTATCGAACCCGGTAGCGTTCCAGGATGGCGAGATCCGGGTCGACGCCGAGGCCGGGGCCCTGCGGCACGCTGAGACGACCGTTCACGGCGGCGACGGCATCGCCGAGCGGGCTTGCTTTGAGGTCGCAGTAGCGGTGTTCGCAGGGCGTCTCGGTCTTCATCGCGGCGATGATGTGGATGGTCGCCAGCAGGCCGGGGCCGACAAAGGGGCAATGGGGGACGGCGCGCATGCCTGCGCTTTCGGCGATCTCGACCATGCGCATGATGTCGCTGATGCCGCCGTGCTTGACCACGGAGGGCTGCACGATATCGACTGCGCCCCGGGCAGCCATCCATCTGACATCGTAGGGATTGCCGATGTTCTCACCGTTGGCGATCGGGACTCCGCCCTCGCGACGGACTCGCGCCAAGCCGTCGTAGTCGTCGGGGGGCGAGACCGGCTCTTCGAGCCAGGCGATGTCGTAGGGCTGCATCTGCTGCGCCATTGAGATGGCTTCGTCGGGGTACCAGGCGCAGTTGACGTCGACCATGAGCGGCACGCCGGATCCGAGGGCATCTCGGGCGGCGGCGACTGCTTCGACGGTTCGCTCGTGGAGCTTGATCTTCCTGTAGCCGCGCTGCCAGGCGGATGCGGCGATCTGTTTGACGACCGCCGGTTCGTGGTAGCGGAACATACTCGCGTAGGCCTCGATGCTTTCCCTAGGCGCGCCTCCCAGGAGTTGCCAGATGGGTTTGCCCTCGACCTTGCCCTTGATGTCCCACATGGCGATCTCGATGGCGGAGAGCGCGAAGCGCGCCGGCCCTCCGCGCATCATGTTCTGATAGCGCCGACGCAGGTCCTCGGCGACCGCTTCGATGTCGGTTGGGTCCTGCCCGATGGCGAGCGGTCCGACCGCATCGGCGATGGCGGGGATGGTGACCGGCACGGTGGCGAAGCTGAAGGCCTCTCCCCAACCGGTGACGCCCTCGTCCGTCTCGACCTTGACGAACAGCGAAAGGACGGTCTCGCTGCTGTGGCCGGGCGTCGTCTCTCGTTCAGGGCCGCCGTCCTCATAGGGGAGGGCGACTAGGATCGGTTCGACGTGGGTGATCTTCATGGTGGTGTTCCTTCGGAGATAGCGCTTCCGGGGCTTTCAGGAGTGGCAAACTTTTAATTTCCTCTCATTTCCTCTCATTTCCGATCATTCCTCTCGTAGACGCGCTGGGGGCTTCACTCTCATCTTAGCCGTCCTCCGAGGGAGAAAGGACCTGTAGGGGGCCGCCTCAGGGGTAAATTTCAAATCAAGGACTCATTTGGCTCTATCTGTCCCCATTCACTCCTAGTCGGGAGGCTGAAAATGAGGCCGGGGTGGTCTCGTTTGGGTCTCCGTTCACTCGTACGCGCTGAGCCAGCGTGGCCTCGCTGTGGCCTTGGTTGGCTTCATCACGAGTGGCCAGGAGTGACGAACTTTTAAAACAGTCTCATTTAGTTTCATTCAGTCTCATTCCTCTCGTCTGCGTGGGGCAGGGATGCGAGGTCCCCGCCTTCGCGGGAACGACGATATGCCTTCGTCGTAACGACGCATACGACCACTGTAAGGGCTGGCGCGGCGACGGCGCAATGGGCGTTTGTCGCAGGATTGCGCTCGGCGAACCCGTCGCGTCCGCGAGGGCGGGAGGCTGGGATCCGTGCCAGCAGCGCATCGGGTGGAGGTTGGGTATCGCTCGCTCCACCGCGTACCGTTCTTAAGGTGCCAATGCCTGGCTCGGAGGGACGCCTTGGCAAATGACCTCCTCAATCAACTCGCCATACCAAACAACTCCAAGATTAAAGCCGATCTTATGTGTGACAACGAGATCACCGATCTCCACTGGAGGTTCCTCAAACTGGGGCTCACCCGAAAAGATTCCCAAAAGCGAAAAATGCTTTTCTGCGGCATACATACTTGCCCGTTCTTAATCATTAGATCGTTAGGCTTTGAAAGTACCACACTCCCAGAAGAGCCTGGAAACAGCTTGGAATCAATTAGGAAGTATGGGTTACCTTCGAAACCAACACCCCAACGAGAAGCGACGATTCCCGACTTCACAATGGGGAAGAGATTGACCTTGTCATAAAAGCCTCTTGGATACCCTACTATAATTACGTCACTTGCCACTTCTATATCTGCGCTATTGTCTCCTGGGAGATCCTTAACTGAAAGCGCATGTGGCGCGACGTATTTATCACTGGAATTGAACCGTTCAATAAAGTGATCCAGGATATTGATGGCGGCGACATCTACAGCCCTATTTGGATGAAACCGTGCAAGGGTCTCGACTTCTTCGGCCGATAACTTGATCGGTTCCCAAACCATAAAACCTGATTCAGTAAGTTTGCGAATATTTAGCGTCACTGCTGAAGGTGCAAATGCGACACCCTGCTGCCCGGGCAGCAATACGTGACGATTGGTCACAACCCACATTGCGTCAATGTGACGGTATTGAAGCCCCTGTTTGTCCGTGGGCGCATACTGATTGTAGAAGAACCCCGTTCCCCGAAAAGTACCAGTGCTCGTGGTTACCTCGATTAGAGTGGAGATACTATTCAATTTATCATCGATGGACATATATTTGCCTCCACTTGGGTTGAATTCCACGACTGTCTTAGGCTGGAAGTGGCGGGCGGTAGGGACTCGAACCGCCGACCTCCGCGATATGAACGCGACGCTCTAACCAACTGAACCAACCGCGCACAGTCTTTCGAGTATAGGGTTGGCCCCGCGAGGCAGTCCAGCGGTTCACGTCCACATGTCTGTTGAGGCTTGGCCTCCGTGCCCCGTGATGTTCGGAGGGAGAAGAGCCGCTGACCTTCGCTTCGGCTCAGGACGGTACGTCGCTGTCGGGATCCCCTCGTTGCACTCGAAGGCACGATTGAACCGTAGCGCAGGGGTCAGGTGCCCTGAGCCGATAGCGGTGATGGGCGATAGGGACTCGAACCTCTGGCCTCCGCGATGTGAACGCGACGCTCTAGCCAGCTGGGCCAATCGCACACAGTCTTTCGAGTATAGGGTTGGCCTCGCAGGGCAGTCCAGCGGTTCACGTCCGCATGTCTGCTGAGGCTCGGCCTCCGTGCCCCGTGATGTTCGGAGGGAGAAGAGCCGCTGACCTTCGCTTCGGCTCAGGCTGGTACGTCGCTGCCGGAGTCCCGTTGTTGCACTCGAAGGCGGAATTGAACCGCAGCGCAGGGGTCAGGAGTCCTGGGCCGATAGCGGTGATGGGCGGTAGGGACTCGAACCTCTGGCTTCCGCGATGTGGACGCGACGCTCTAACTGACTGAGCTAATGCCCACAGCCTCTCGTCTATGCGGGCGATGGGGCCGAGGGCGAGGTTCCCGCCTTCGCGGGAACGACGGGGCGATTTCGTCGTAACGACGCGCCCAACCACTGTATGGGCTGGCGCGGCGTCGGCGCAATGGGCGTTTGTCGCTCTGTTGGCTGGACACTGCGAGACAGGCGGCGTGCTATTATTGCGGGACTGCGTAGTTGGAGCGATACCTCCGGTACTTGGGAACGGCCTCAGTTATAAGGAGACGGGAGGACTGCCCTATGACGGAACGTCTGGCTCGGATCAGCGCCCGCGTCTCCCGCGGACTCATCGGAAATAAGACTGCGAATGCACTGGAATATCCGCCTTTGTCCTCCTTTGGCGCTGTCCCGTGGTTCAAGCTGCAAAATCGTTATGGCGAGATCCTGAGCAAGCTGCTTCGGACCCGCCGCGAAGATACCAACTTCAGCAGATTCACGTCCTTGCTCGATTCTGCACTGTACGACGAGGAGGGAATCCGCTACTCATTGCCCGACCACGTTTACTCGGAAGAGTCCTCGAAATGGTGAAGCCAGGGTCGCAGCCGACACTCCATAAGGAGATCCTCACATGGTAAGCCGTCTGTTGGACCAGATCGATGCACCGAGCGACCTGAAGGCTCTGACTCGAGCGGAGCTGGTTCAGGTTGCGCAAGAGGTTCGAGACACCATCATCTCTGTGATAACCGAGCGCGGCGGCCACCTAGCGTCGAACCTGGGGGTCGTTGAGATTACGCTGGCGCTCCACCGCGTTTTCGACAGCCCCATCGACCGCATCGTCTGGGACACGACCAACCAGTGCTACACGCACAAGCTGGTGACGGGGCGGCGCGACGAGTTCCAGGCCATCCGCCTGGAGGGCGGGCTGTCCGGGTTCGGGGAACCGAGCGAAAGCCCACATGACACTCTCGCGGCAGGGCACGCCGGCACGGGCCTTTCGATAGCTCTGGGCATAGCGCAAGGCGCGGCGAACCGGAAGGCGGACTCCTGGACCATCGCGGTGGTGGGCGACGGGGCGATGACGTCAGGCTCGAGCTTCGAGGCGCTGAACAATATCGTGCATCTCAACCCGGAGAAGTTCGTTGTCGTTCTGAACGACAACGGCATGTCCATCTCCGAGAACATCGGCTTCCTCACCAACTGGCGCAAACGCGTGCTCACTCACCCCGAGTACCAGGCGATGATCGGGCGCATGAAGGCGCTATCGAAGAGGGTGCCTACGGGCGACATGGTTTACCGGCTCGTCAAGAGGTTCAGTGGCGGGCTGGACAGCATCATCGTGCCCACCACGTTCTGGACCGAGTTGGGATTCCAATACCTCGGTCCCGTGGACGGCCACGATATCAAGCAGCTCGAAGAGACGCTCCGGCAAGCCAGAATACCCACCGGCTCCGTCCCTCTGATCCACGTTGTGACGCACAAGGGGCACGGCTACGAGCCAGCCGAGGACGACCCCATCAGATTTCACCAGCCAAGTTCGCCTCTGGGGGCCTCGACGGGAGCGCCCACCTACTCGAAGGTGTTCGCGCAGACCATTCAGCGCCTCATGCGCGACGACGAATCCGTCGTCGGTATCTCCGCGGCGATGCTCGAAGGCACGGGGCTGGAGGAAGTGCGGCACGAGTTCCCCAGCAGAGTCTTCGACGTGGGCATCGCGGAGCAGCATGCCGTCAGCATGGCGGCGGGCATGGCCTCCTCCGGCCTCCATCCCTTCGTCTCGATCTACTCCACCTTCCTCCAGCGGGCGTTCGATCAGATCGTGCATGACGTTTGCCTACAGAACCTGCCCGTGACGCTGATCGCCGATCGGGCCGGTATCGTTGGCGAGGACGGCAAGACGCACCACGGCGCGTTCGATATCTCGTACCTGCGGTGCATCCCCAACGCAATCGTTGCGGTTCCGATGGACGAGAACGACCTGCAGCATCTCATCTACACCGCGTACAAGCACCCGGGCCCCTTCGCCATCCGCATACCGAGGGGCGCGGCCACCGGCGCGCCGCTCGACAAGAACCTGCGGCAGCTGCCGCTCGGACGCGGCGCGGTGGTCAGGGAGGGGCGCGATGTCGTTATCTTCGCTCTGGGCAAGCCGGGCAGCGCGGCTGTGGAAGCGGCGGACAAGCTCGCCGAGTACGGCATCGTATGCGGCGTCGTGAACCCGCTCTTCGTGAAGCCTCTCGACACTGAACTGCTGCTGGACGCGGCCCGCAGCACGCGGCGCATCGTTACCGTGGAAGAGAACGTGCTGGCTGGAGGGTTCGGCTCCGCCGTGCTCGAGGCGCTTGCCGAGGCTGGGATGGAGGATGTGTCGGTTCACCGCATCGGCTTCCCTGACTCTTTCATCGAGCACAGCACTGCGGCTGCTCAGAGGCACCGGTTGGAGCTGGACGCAGAGGGTATCGTCCAGCAGATCCTGACTGCCTTCTTCCCAGGAGCGTCGCCGCAGAGGAATCGGGAAGCCGCAGCCGGATAGGCGACGCGGCACTCTCAGGTGACAGGTTGACCGTCTCCTCCGAACGTCGGGTTGCAGCTCTCGTCGAGCGGTACACCGCTGACATCAGGCAGCAGGTTCGACGCTCGGTGCCCGACTCCGAGACCGGCCTCTTCAGCATGCTGCGCTACCACCTTGGGTGGCAGGATCGCGACGGCAACCCCGCCGCCGAGGACGCGGGCAAAGGGCTGCGCCCCGTGCTCGTGCTTGCGTCCTGCGAGATCAACGGCGGCGACTGGCATGACGCTCTCCCCGCCGCTGCGGCGCTGGAGCTTATCCACAACTTCTCACTGCTCCACGACGATATCCAGGATAGGGATACGACAAGGCGAGGCCGGTCGACGGCGTGGACGGTGTTCGGCGTCCACGAGGCTATTGCCGCCGGCAACGCGATGCGCGTCGTGGCCGATCAGACGCTCCTGGCGCTGTCGGAGACCGGCCTTGCGGCGTCCACCGTCATGGCGGCGTCCCTCGCGCTGACATCGCGCTACGTCGAGATGATCGAAGGCCAGTACCTGGACATGTCCTTCGAGGACTCCGACGACGTCACGACTGACGCCTACCTTGACATGATCTCGCGCAAGACGGGCGCGCTCATCGACTGCGCCATGTACCTCGGCTCGCTGGTGGCCACCGGCGACGCCAGGACGGCGGAGGCGTTCGGCGCGTGCGGACGTAAGCTCGGGCTTGCATTCCAGGTGCGCGACGACCTGCTCGGCATCTGGGGCGACCCGGCGGCGACGGGTAAGCCGGTCGGCTCCGATATCAAGCGCAAGAAGAAGAGCATGCCCATCGTCCACCTGTTCCAACGCGCGAACGATGCGCAGCGCGAATGGCTCCGAACCGCTTACGCCGCGGAGGAGGTGGCGGGCGACGACATCGAGCGCGTTCTCGATTTGCTCGCTGAACTCGACAGCGAGGCGGTTGTGCAGCAGACCGCGGTCAGCCAAGCCTCCGGCGCGATGGATGCGCTCGAAGGGCTTCAGCTCCCGTCCGAGGCGAAGGAGAGCATCCAGGCGATGGCGGATTATTTCGTCACGCGTGATAAGTGAGGTATACTCCCGCCTGACGTACCTAGATTGGCGAGGGGTGGCGTAAGTGCCGTGCCTCACGGTCTGAACGGTCGCCCTGGACACGCTCAAGCGGTGTTCATGTGACCGTAAGCCCTACTCCCCTTGCCGGAGCAAGCGTGGCAACGCATCGCGCCATCGGCAAGCCGCCCGGTCTGGACGAGGCATACGCCCACTGCGAGCGTCTAGCCAAGGCCCACTACGAGAACTTCACCGTCGGCTCGCTGCTGCTGCCTCGCAGCGTGAGACCCTACTTCTACGCCGTCTACGCCTTCTGCCGCCAGACCGACGACCTCGGCGACGAGGCCTCGGGCGACAGGCTCGCCCAGCTCAGCGAGTGGGAGGAGGCGCTCGCGCAAGCCTACGGCGGTCAGCCATCGCACCTCATCGTGGTCGCGCTCCAGGACACCATTCGCCGCTTCGATATCCCCGATACGCCGTTCCGCAAGCTCATTCAGGCGAATCGCATGGATCAGGGGAAGGTTCGCTTTCCCACGTATGACGACCTTCTGCACTACTGCGACCACTCGGCGAACCCCGTGGGGCACATGGTGCTCTACGTGCTCGGAGATCGATCCGAGGAGAGCCATCAACTATCCGATGCGACCTGTACCGCACTCCAACTGGCCAACTTCTGGCAGGACGTGAAGCGGGATCACGACATGGGCCGCATCTATCTGCCGCTGGAGGATATGGAGCGCTTCGGCTACACCGAAGAGAGCCTGGCAGCGGGCGTGGTTAACGACAATCTGCGGAAGCTGATGGCGTTCGAGGTGGACCGCGCCCAGCAGCTATTCGAGCAGGGCTACGCGCTCATCGAGCGCCTCGATGGCCGGTTCAAGCTCGATATCGCCCTGTTCACCAAGGGCGGCATGAGCATCCTCGAAGCCATACGCCGCCAGCAGTACGACGTGTTGACGAACCGTCCTGTCGTCACCTCCGGCCGCAAGCTATGGCTCATGGCGTCCACGGCCTTGCGGCTGGCGCTGCGGAGGGCCGCATGACCACTGCCCCTGCTATCGCCGCTGCCTACGACTACTGCCAGGCGGTCACGAAGCGGGAGGCGCGCAACTTCTACTTCGCCTTCGTCACGCTACCTGCCCGGCGGCGGCGCGCCATCTACGCGGCCTACGCCTTCGCTCGGCTCGCCGACGACATCGCAGACGGCGATGCGTCGAACGCCGACAAGACGGAGCTGCTCCGCGAGCTGCGCGCGGACCTACGGCAAGCGTTCGCAGGACAGCCCCAGGGGCCCGTTCTGGTTGCGCTGACCCATGCGGCGGATGAGTACGGCATCGACCCGGCGCTCTTCGAGGAGCTCATCGACGGCGTCGAGATGGACCTTGCGCCGCGCCGCTACGAGACCTTCGACGAGCTGCGCGAGTATTGCTACCACGTTGCGTCGGTGGTGGGGCTCATCTCCATCGAAATATTCGGTTATACCGACCCGCGAGCCCCGGCGGCAGCCGTGGACCTGGGTCTTGCCATGCAGCTCACCAACATCATGCGGGACGTTCGGGAGGACGCTGATGCGGGCCGGGTCTATCTTCCGCAGGAGGACTTGAAGAGGTTCGGCTATACCGAGGACGACTTGATGCGGGGTCTCGTGAACGACGCCTTCGCCGCGATGATGCGTTTCGAAGCCGAGCGCGCCCGCGAGTACTTCCGGTCGGGTGAGACGCTGCTGGCCTACCTCTCGCCCCGGTCGCGCGCGTGCTCGGCGATTCTCCATGGCCTCTACAGCCGGTTGCTCGACCGCATGGAACAGCGGGGATTCGACGTCTACCGCGAGCGCGTGCGGCTCTCCTCCGGGGAGAAGCTGCGCATCACGGCCAAGCTTTGGACGGCGAGCCTGCTTCCACGCCGCAACCCGGACTAGAAGGCGCAATCAGGGCGCAGCGCAGGGGGCAGGAGTGGCCGTTGCTGCGGTCGCGCTCAACCTCCTCCCCCGCGGGAAGGAGTGGGGTGGTCGACAGCCCTAGAGGGGTGCTCTCGTCTGCACTGTCCTCCCCGAGCAGGGGGCAGATTCCGCCGTCTCGTATGTAAGGAACGAGCACCTTTCCTTGACACCCCCCACCGACCCACCTACTATGCCGCTACCGCTAAACCATTGGAGCGTCGGTTCTGTAGTGCCGTACGCCGTTCAGCCCAACTAGCAGCTGCGGCTACGTTCTTGCACCTCGGCAGAGCTTGATAGACCGCTCCGAGACTTACGATTGCTGGCCTGGGGCTGTGGACCGTCTCTCCCTGATTGGTCACTCTGCCGTCTTCCCTAGGCTTCGATCTAACCGAATTACTAGGAGGATGCCGTGCGCACAGTATTGAAATCCAAGATTCACCGAGGGTATGTCACCGGCACAGGGCTGGACTATGTCGGCAGCGTGGAAATCGATCGGGCGCTCATGGAGAAGTGCGACCTGTGGGAGTACGAACAGGTCGTCATCTGCAACGTCAACAACGGCAACCGCTGGGAGACCTACGTCCTGCCAGCAGCATACGGCTCTGGATCCATCGCCGTGCAGGGCCCGGGCGCGCGCCTGTGCGAGCCGGGCGACTGTGTCGTGATTCTGGCCTATGAGCTCACCGACGAGCCCCTGGAGCCCAAGCAGATCCTCGTGGACGAGGACAACCGATTCGTGGACTACCTCAGGACGAATATCAGGACGCGTAAGTATGAACAGCCAGTTTAGCGAAGCCGAGACCGAGCAGTTCTACGATATCGAAGACGCCATCTACCGCTCCTTCTGGGATGCGGAGGGCAGCCTGCACTGGGGCTACTTCGACGAGACTACGGATGGGGACTTCTTGAAGGCTTGCGCTCGTCTCGACGCGGTGATGGCGGCGAAGGCCCGCATCACCGCAGGCGCCCACGTATTGGACCTGGGGTGCGGGAACGGCAACACGTCTCTGTGGCTGGCCAGAACGTACGGGTGCCGGGTCACAGGCATCGACCTGAGCGGCGTCCGCATCGCCAACGCACAGGAGATGGCAACCGAGGAACCGAAGGAGTTGCAACAGTTGCTGCGCTTCCAGCATGGCTCCGCCACCGAGTTGCCCTTTGCGGACGGCGAGTTCACTCATGTATGGAGCCAAGCTACCATCTACCATATCCCTGACAAGCAGGCGGCCATCCAGGGGGTTCGCCGTGTACTGCAGGACGGCGGCCTGCTGGTCTTGGACGACCTGCTGAAGCCCAAGCCGGAGGTGAGCGCCGAGTCCCGCCAGTACGTCTATGACCGGCTTCTCTTTGACACGCCTTTCAGCTTCACCGGCTATCAGGATTACCTGCGGGAAACCGGCTTCACCATCCTGGAAGCCGAGAACCTCTCCGCGTACCTGAAGCGCAGTTATCAGATGCTGGAAGCCAAGGCCAGGGAACATGCCCGTGGCGAGCTCGAGGAGAAACTGACCGCCTTGTCGTTCGCCTACGGCAAGATGGTGGAGGCCGTAGACCGGGAGGAGCTCGGCTGGGGTCTCTACGTGGCGGAGGCGGCAGGTTAACCGATGGAATCCCTCCTGAACATTCAACCAATCTCAAGGCAGACGCCATGACAGATGACAATAGAGTGCAGTGGATATACTCATCCGCGGATGTCACCGAGTTGCGGTCCCGCTATGACATATGGGCGGAGGACTATGACTCAGACCTGGAGCGCGACTTTGGGTGGACCGCCCCCCAGCTGGCGGCAGGGGTTCTCCAGAGGTACGTGCCGCCGCGCGCGCGCATCCTGGACGCCGGCGCCGGCACGGGACTAGTGGGCCGCGTCCTCAAGGAGAGGGGCTACCATTCGCTGGTGGCCATGGACCTCTCGGAAGGCATGCTGGACGTGGCCAGGAAGACCCAGGCTTACGAGAGCTACGACCAGATGGTGTTGGGCGAAACCCTGGACTACGCAACGGACAGCTTTGACGCCGTGGTGAGCGTTGGAGTGTTCACGGTGGGCCACGCGCCCGCCAGCGCGCTGGACGAGTTGGTGCGTGTGACGAAGTCCGGCGGCTACATCGTCTATTCCCTTCGCCCGGACGTGTATGCGGAGAATGGTTTCAGAGAAAAGCACGCGGAACTGGAAGCGACGGACGCGTTGACGATAGTGGAAGCCACTGACCCGCAGCACGTGATGCCCACAGGTGAACCGGACGTGGAACACCAAGTCTGGGTGCTCCGCGTCAACTAGCGCGTTACACCTGCCCGTTTGCTGTGGCGCCGGACCCATGGTGTACGACTGAGCCTGAGCGCGCTAGACATCATGGGAGTAGTCTAAGCGTCGCTGCACTGCTGAGCACACCCAGCCGTTTTCCGAGCAGCGTCAGCCTCTTAGGGAGTATGGGACGGTCGCGCGCGTGCTCGGCGATCCTCCATGGCCTCTACAGCCGGCTGCTCGACCGCATGGAACAGCGAGGCTTCGATGTCTACCGCGAGCGCGTGCGGCTCTCCTCCGGGGAGAAGCTGCGCATCACGGCCAAGCTTTGGACGGCGAGCATGCTTCCACGCCGCAACCCGGACTAGAAGGCGAAGTCAGGGCACAGCGCAGGGGGCAGGAGTTCTGGGTCGATGGAAGTGGCGGGCCGGAGCGTACGGTACTGCGAACTTTTCGCTGGGAAGTCCTTATAGAAGGAACCGCTCGGAGGCACCGGCTTAACGGGCGGAGCGTTGGCCGTTGATGGGCTGACCGCAGTTGGAGCAGACGACGCTGGTGTCCGTCATCAAGGTGGAACGCACCCAGTAGCTCCTGCGGCGGATGTGCCGGGCAAACCGGTGATTGCAGGGTTCAGCGCCCGGCGCACCACCGGTCGGGGCTGGCTTGGCGGGACGCTTCCATCCGAGTTTCATCGCGCGGCTCCGGCAGACAAGGCTGAACATTCGGCTACGTCGACGAGTTCGTCCAACTCGTCCGCGCAGCGCCCGCAGCACTCCTCGTTGTAGAGCCCCAGCCTCTCGGCCAAACGGTCCAGGTCAGGGTTCGTCTCCGCCCAGGACGCAGCCAACTCACGGACGGAGATCCTGTTGCACACACATACGTACATGGCGTTTTCCTACGTCAGCATTGCTTGTGGTAGTTAGTACACCCTATCTTGCATAGTTGTCAATACTTATGTATATACTCAGTATGCACAGGAGCACCTCGCCCGATGGTTCACGCACAGGGCATACGCTGCTCACAAGGAGGACACATGAAAGCCAGGGAGGGAATAGTAGACCGTCTCAACGAGCTGCTCACGATAGATCTGACCGCGATCAATCAGTACTTCATCCAGTCCGAGATGGTGCGGAACTGGGGATTCCTGCGCACCGCCGAGAAGATGCGCGAGGCCAGCATGGATGAGATGCGCGACGCGCAGAAGCTCGTGCGGCACATCCTCTACCTCGAAGGACTGCCGAACCTCCAGCGTCTGGGTCCGATCAAGATCGGCGAGAGCGTTGAGGAAAACCTGCAACTGGACCTGGAGTCCGAGATGTCGGCGTTGGAGACGCTGGCAGAGGCCATCGCGCACTGCGAGCAAGTAGGCGACTTCGGCACGCGCGAGATACTGGAGGACATGGTGCGCGAAGAGGAGGAACACGTCGACTGGCTGGAGACACAGCAGGAGACCATCCGCCAAGTCGGCACCGAGCACTACCTCGCGCAGAACATCCGAGAGTGAGGGCAAGGGACGTAAATGCCCTTGTGTCACTCATCACCAACCAGCACGAGCCGGTCAACCACGTTGTCCGGTTTCGATTCAACTCATGGAGGACGACTGATGCGTAAGTTAGCGATTCTCTGCGTACTCCTCACGGTTATTGGCGGCCTGGTGGCGGCCTGCAGCGGTGGAGGAGCAGACGACGACCTGAAGCAGGACGTCGTACGAAACTACGCCGACGGCGCGCACGCGATGTACTCGAAGAGCCTCGCGAGCGCCGAGACGCTGGATGCGGCCATCGACCGCTTCCTCGCGGCCCCGTCGGCGGTGCGGCTCGATGCTGCGAAGCGCGCGTGGCTGCTCGCCCGCGACGACTACGGCCCCACCGAGATATACCGGTTCTACGACGGCCCGATAGACAATGAGGAAGACGGCCCTGAAGGGCTGGTCAACGCGTGGCCTCTCGACGAGGCGTACGTCGACTACGTCGAGGGCGATGCAGACGCGGGCATCATCAACAACCCCGGCGACTTCCCGGTTATCGACGCAGACCTGATCGTCTCCCTCAACGAGGAAGGCGGCGAGGCAAACATCTCCACGGGCTGGCATGCCATCGAGTTCCTGCTCTGGGGACAGGACATGAACGACGACGGCCCCGGCCTGCGCCCGTTGGAGGACTACACCACGAAGGCCAACGCAGAGCGGCGCGCTGCCTACCTCGCCACCGCGTCGGACGTGCTTGTGCGTCACCTGCGCGACATGGTTGACGCCTGGGCGCCCGGTGAAAGCGGGAACTACCGCGCGGAGTTCCTATCCGTTGACCCGGACGAAGCGCTCAGACGAATAATCACCGGCATCGGTGAGATGAGCAGGGGCGAGCTCGCAGGCGAGCGAATGGCGGTCGCCTACGAGGCGCGTTCGCAGGAGGACGAGCACTCCTGCTTCGCGGACAACACCACTGCTGACATCATCGCCAACGCCACCGGCGTCTGGCTGGTGTACACCGGTGACTACGGCAGCGTTTCCGGCCCCGGCGTGATGGATCTGATCGCTGCAGAGGACGAGGAACTCGCCCAGCAGTTGGAGGACGAGATACGGCGGAGCGTCAGCCTCGCCAATGCGATCCCCGCGCCGTTCGACCAGCATCTGCGTGAGGGTGTGTCGGACGCCTCCGCCGGGCGTATGGCAGTCCTGAACACCATCGTTGCGCTGGAAAACCAGACCGACACGATCGTTTCGGCGGCGGAAGCTATCGGCATTACCATCAGCGTCAGTTAACCTGATGCAGTGAGGGACGGTCACGTAACACGGATGAAGTGCGTACCGAGGTGGCTGGCGGCGGCGGCGATGTTCATCGCAGCAGCGCTGCTGGCCACCTCGGTCGCTGCCTGCTCGCAGGGCAATCGGATAGACGAGTCGCTGCTGTTCGCAGAGGCGCTTGGCGGAGAGACGACCGCGTTCAGCAGCGGCACCAACGCATTCGAGTTGTCGGCGCGCAATCTTACGAACGAGGAGCGCCGCAGGTTCGAGGTGGGAGACAGCTTCTTCAATCAGAACTGGGTTACCGCGCCGGCCTCCACGACGGCGCGCGACGGCCTGGGTCCGACGTTCAACGCCCTCGCCTGCGCGTCATGTCACACCCACGACGGACGCGCGAAACCGCCTGAGAACGACGACGATCCGGAGCGCGGTCTGCTGCTGCGGCTTAGCGTGCCCGGCCCAGACGGCCCCGAGGACGACCCGGTGTACGGCGGGCAATTGCAGGATCGCGGCATCCTCCGCGTTCCCCCTGAAGGCCGCATCAGCATCCGTTACGAGGAAGTAGCGGGTACGTACCCGGACGGGACGCCGTATTCGCTCCGCAAGCCCACGTACTCGATAGCAGAGCTGGCCTTCGGCCCGCTGCACCCGGACGTTACGATGTCGCCGCGCATCGCGCCCGCCACCATCGGCATGGGGCTGCTGGAAGCGATCCCGGAGGAGCGCATCCTGGCCGCAGCAGATCCCGACGACGTGGACAACGACGGCATATCGGGCCGCCCGAACATGGTCACTGACCTGCGCAGCGGGAACGCCGCATTAGGCCGGTTCGGGTGGAAGGCGGGTCAGCCCACCGTTGAACAGCAGTCCGCGGGGGCATTCCTCGGCGATATCGGCGTCACCTCGGTGCTCTTCCCGAACCAGAACTGTTCGGACGCGCAACAGGCCTGCCGGGACGCTCCCAATGGAGGGGAACCTGAGGTCGAGGACGAACGCCTTGCCACCGTCGCGTTCTACGTGCAGACGCTCGCCGTGCCCGCCATGCGCGACATGGACGACCCGCAGGTGCGGGAAGGCGCGCAACTCTTCGCGCAGGCCAACTGCATCGCCTGCCACACGCCACAGCACGTAACGCACGCGTCGCGTCCGGTACGCCCGCTGCGGGGGCAGACCATCTATCCCTACACCGACCTGCTCCTGCACGACATGGGAGAGGGGCTGGCCGACGAGCATCAGGAAGGCCAAGCCGTTGGCAGCGAGTGGCGCACGCCGCCGCTCTGGGGCATCGGGCTGGTGCCGGTGGTGAGCGACCACACGATGTTCCTGCACGACGGGCGAGCACGCGGTCTGGAGGAGGCCATCCTCTGGCACGGCGGCGAGGCACAGGCTTCCCGTGACGCGTTCACGCTGCTCTCCGCGGACGAGCGGGCCGCGCTGCTGCGCTTCCTGGAGTCCTTGTAATGATCGGCGCATCGCGTGCCCTGTTGCTGTTCGGGGCTTTGATGGCCGCGACTGCCGCCTGCGGCTCCGGCGGACCGGCCGAGACTGAGGTCATCGCCAGCATCACGGACGACGTCATTGTGCCGAGTTACGAGGCGCTGGCCTCAGAGACGGCTGCGCTGAGCGATGCGGTGGACGCACTCTGCGCAGCCCCGTCGGACGCTGTGATGAATGATGCACGAGAGGCGTGGCGCGGCGCACGCGTGGCGTGGGCTCGTTCGGAGGCGTCAGGGCTCGGCCCGGTGCTGGACAGGCGTTCGACGAGCGTCATCGCGTGGGCGGTAGTCCAGCCCGAACGGATAGACGCGTTCCTTGCTGCCAATCCCTCCGTCACGACGGACGTGGTGCGGAACAATATCTCGTCCACGCAGCGGGGGCTCGGTGGCATCGAGTATGTACTGTTCGCGGGCGATGCGCAGTCCTTACACGCCGCAGGCCCGGGACGCTGCTCCTACCTCATCGCCGCGACCCAGGTGGTTGCAGACGAGGCTGCGGGCATCCTCGACGATTGGGCAGTCGGAGGCGGTTCACCCTACAAGGATTACTTCATCGGACGCTCCGCCGAACCGCTGGACACGAGCGAGGCCGTGGCGGAGGTCGTCCGAACGCAGGTGTTCCTCATCCGCACAATCGTGGACATGCGGCTCGCTGAAGCGCTCGGTCTGCGGGGCGATGCGGACCCGACCGCGATACCCGGCGGCGCGGGTCAGAATGCACTCCCAGAGCTCCGCAACCAGGTGCTGGGCATGCGCGACGTGTACGAAGGCGCGGAAGGCGGACTCGGCATCTCAGCGCTGATCGTGCCGCTCTCCAAGGACGCGGACGAGCGAGTGCGCGCTCACTTCGAGGCGTCGCTTGCCGCGATAGACGCGGTGGACGGCTCGCTGCGCGAGGCCACGGCTGAAGGCTCCGAGCAGGCGCTAGCGGTCTACGAAGAGCTGATGGCCTTGCAAGACACGCTCTCCACGGAGGTCGTCAGCCTCCTGGGCGTGTCTGTCGGCTTCAGTGACGCGGACGGCGACGGCCTCCGCTAGCGCTCCGGCGGCCCCGGCAGCACCCACCACTTCGGCCGGATGCCCGGCTCCACCTGCGCCAGGTCCACGGTCGGATCGATAAAGCGCGCAGCCTGCCGTCCGTTGAACGCGATGGATACATCGGCCCGCACCTCGGCGTCCGGTACGCCCCCGTCCGCGAAGTCGCGCCCGATGAGGTGCGCCGTCGCCAGGATCATGTCCGGGTGGGTCGCCATCCGCTCGGCCTGCAGCGGCGTCAGGTACTCCTCAGGGAAGACGAGCCGCTCCTGTTCGCTTGACGGGTCGCGGACGCGGAACCGGACATTGCCGGTTTTCTCCGTGAGCAGCACCCGCCAGGAGAAGCGGTAGCCGTCCTCGTTCCAGCGGACGTTGCCCGGATACGCCCAGTGCCGGAGCGGCACGAGTACCTGCACGAGCGCGAACAGCACGAGCGCGGCCACGGCGAGCCGGGCGCCCCACGAGGCGCTGTGCTCGTGCTGCGCGGGTAAGACAGGCATCGGCGGCGGACGGCGATGCAGCATGGAGCGCAGGCGTAACGGCCAGTCCGGCGGGAAGAATACGAGCGCCGCGGTCATCATGATCCAGGGGAACATGCCGATGGGGAACAGCAGCCACGTCAGCACGTGGAAGACCACCACTACGGCGTAGGCCCACGGCCTGCTGCGTCTCCAAATCAGCCAGCCGACTATCGTGAGGTCGAACGCCGCGCCTGCCCAACTCATGGCATAGGCGGTCCAAGGCTCCTTGAGGAGCGCCCCTATGAGCAGTACGTCGCTGCTGTTGTACAGCCATATCCGCAGGGGCTGTGCGTGGAACAGCCAGTCCGGGTTCAGCTTGGCGATGCCGGAGAAGAGGTACACCGCGCTCAGTTGCGCCCTGAGCGTCCACACGACCCACACGGGTACAGCGCCGTTCAGCGGATGCGGGCTCCGCTGTGCGTCGAGCGATGCCGTGCGGTGCAGCGGCATGAAGATCATGAGGAAGCTGAGCAGGCTTATCAGGTAGTAGTGGTTCAGATACGTTGTCTTGTCCAGCAGTTCGACGTAAGTGAACAGGACGAAGAACGCCGCGATGGAGAGCCGGTAGCGGTAGCCGAGCGCCACACCGAGACTCGCGAGCCCGAGAAGCGCGAAGTGGGCGTACATTCCCCAGGCGGGCCACGGCTGCACCCACCAGAAGCCGGAGTAGGTGAAGTGGTGCTCCGGCACGATGTAGAAGTCGGCTATCCAACCCTTTGCCGCGAAGCGCACGACCGCCGCGACGCCGAGCAGACCGAAGGCGATGCGGAACGCCGCCGCCGATGCGCCACTCACCGGACGCGCGCCGGCCTCGGCTGCGCGGTCGAGCAGCCGAGCCGCGAGGAGGACCCATGGCGCACGAGTGAACCTGAGCGCGCTAGATATCATGGAAGTAGTCTATGCGCCGCTGCACTGCCGAGCATACGCAGGCGTTTCCGAGCAGCGTCAGCCTCTTAGGGAGTGTGGGACGGTCGCGCGCGTGCTCGGCGATCCTCCATGGCCTCTACAGCCGGCTGCTCGACCGCATGGAACAGCGAGGCTTCGACGTCTACCGCGAGCGCGTGCGGCTCTCCTCCGGGGAGAAGCTGCGCATCACGGCCAAGCTTTGGACGGCGAGCCTGCTTCCACGCCGAAACCCGGACTAGAAGGCGCCACCGTCGCCAGTCGTTGCGGTCCTGCTCGGCGCGGACATATGATTCACACTACTCGATCCGGTGGTGGGGAGGAGTCATGGGGACGTTCATCATCCAGCCGCATTCTCGGTTGCAGGAATGGGTAGCCGAGGAGAAGGGCTACTTCAGTGATGAGGGACTCGACTACGAGTTCCACCGGTCGGGTGAGATGCAGCGGAACCCTAGCATCAACTTGACCGAGACCGCACCGTTCGAGATTAGAAACGGAGCGTTCGAATCAATGGAGGCTGGCCGGGCCTGTGATGTGAGTTCTGCCTGCCATTGGGCTGTCAACATGGCGGCGAGCACCCACCACGGTCGCATGTGGGGCCATGCCTATTCGGTAACACCCTCTGGGATATGGGTGCCGCCCGAGTCCCCCATCAGCGAGCCGGAGCACCTCAACGGCGTGGAGATTGCTGTCGGCTACCACTCGGGGAGTCACTTCTCGTCGCTACAGGCACTCGAGCCCATGTTGGGCGCCGAGAATCTCAAACTGAAGTTCGTGGGTGGCGCCCTTGATCGGCTGCAGCTACTGCTCGACCGCCGAGTCGAAGCAGGCAACGTGTTCGGCGCGGCCTCCTATGTGCTAGAGCAGCAAAGGTTTAGGAAGATCGTCGACACGTCCTTCATGATCGGCTTCCTCATCCAGGACACCGCAACCGACGAGGACGCCGCGAAGTACTTTCGTGCATTGCAGCGGGCGCAGCGCGACATCGATGCCGAGCCGGAGAAGTTTAAGCACTACCTGCTGAACGAACTGCCGGAGAGGTATCACTCGATGGTCGACATCAGGAAGTGCGGCATCGGCGAGCGCCTCGTGTTCGAGCCCTACACACAAGAGGTCTATGAAAGGACCCACCGCTGGATGATGCTCCACGAGCTGTTCCCCAGTGGCCAATCAGGCGAGGTTAACTATGAAGCCGCGGTAGTCCGCTGACGCTGCTCGATGACACAGCCCCGATCTGACGTACGAACCATCTTGGCGTATCACGAGGCCACCGATCATTCGGTAGCCTCTGTGCGAAGCGGAGCGCACGTCCTCGACTTCACCAACCGGCCACGCCCGTGGAAGTTGTATGAAGCTGATCTCCCGGAGGAACCGCTTCCAGGGGAGCTGACGAGGACGGGAGCGTCGGTCGACGGCGCCTTATTCGACGAAAGCTCCGCTTCAGCAAGCGAGCCTCTCACGTTCAGCAAACTGGCAAGTGTTTTGCAGCTCTCCGCGGGTATCACGAAGCAGTTGCGCGTCGGTGGCGGGTACATGTACTTCCGGGCCGCTGCATGCACCGGCGCGCTCTATCACATCGACCTCTACGCGATTGTCGGAGCGATCGAGGGCCTGCCCGCTGGCGTCTACCACTACGGCGTGCACGACAACGCACTGAGGCGCTTGCGCGATGGAGACCAACGGGCGATCGCACTGCAGGCTGCAGGGCTGGACGGAAGCCCCCCTCCAGCAGGCGTCATCGTGTTCACATCGACCTTCTGGCGCAACTCCTGGAAGTATGCGAGCCGCGCGTTCCGCCATGCGTTCTGGGACTCGGGAACCATCCTGGCTAACGCCCTCGCCGCTTCGAATGCGATTGGCCTCTCAGCTTCGGTGCATACACGGTTCATAGACGCCACCCTGAACCACCTCATCGGCGTGGACGGCACTACCGAAGCGACGGTTGCACTCCTTACGCTTGGCGCGGGCCAGCCCACGATGGCAACTCCGTTTCCTGCCGAGCTGACCCTGCCCACCCTGCCGCTTTCGAGAAAACCTGTAGACTTTCCGTGGATCGGGGAGGCGCATGCAGCGACCTCAATGAGGGCACTCGAAACGCCGTCCTCCGTAGACCAGACAGTACGGACGAGCGCCGCTGCCGTTCCGCTGCCGTCGCCCGCACCGATGGCGGCAACCATCGAAGAGGTCATCCTCAAGCGCGGGTCTTCCCGACGCTTCGCACGGCACCCGATTGCTCTGGCTGACCTTGCCTCGATACTAAGGGCTGCCGCATCCCCGACGATCCTCGATGGACACGCCGACCACTTGAACGACATCTTCGTGGTAGCGAACGACGTCGAAGGGCTCGCGCCGGGCGTATACCGCCTATCTCCTCAGGAACGAGGGCTGGAGCTGGAGCTCGTTGAGGCGCGCACGAGCCGGTCGTTGGCAGAACATTTAGCCCTCGATCAGCCACTAGGCGGAGATGCCGCTGCCAACCTGTACTTCGTGGCAGACCTGCCGGGAGTCTTGGACGCGGCCGGCTCCCGTGGATATCGGACGGCACATCTCGATGCGAGCATCCGAGCCGGCCGTGTCTACCTCGCAGCGTATGGACTTGGACTAGGCGCGAGCGGGCTTACCTTCTATGACCGCGAAGTGCTCGATGCTCTCCACGAACCTTCCTCATCCGCGGTTACCTTCCTCGTCGCCGTTGGTGTACCGTTCCGACGCCAAGCCGACATGGCTCCGGCATGAAAGCGATGCCAGACGTACGCCCCAGACCTTCGTTGCGGTATCGACGACCGGCTTGAGTTTCTTGAGTTCGTCGTCCTCTGTGAGAGGATTGCCCTGCAAGTCGATGCGAAGCCGCAATGCGGGCTCCTATAGTCTCGGGTCCACCGGCTCGCTTTCCAGGGCAAGTACCGCGAAGGCGCACTCGTGTACTCGGTACAAAGGCTCCTGCTCGACAAAACGTTGGAGACCCTCCAGGCCCAGGGCAAACTCCCGGAGGGCGAGCGACCTCTTGGAGGAGATGCCTCGATTCCGCAATCGTTCCATGTTTTCCGGCAGGGTGTACTCCGGGCCGTAGATTATGCGTAGGTACTCGGCGCCTCGGCACTTCACGGCCGGCTGCACCAACCCCCGGTTGCCAGTCGTAACAAAGGCCATCGGCTTCACGACCATGCCTTCCCCACCGTTGCCTGTCAGTTCTTCCCACCAACGTGTAGCCTCAATCTCGTCTGAGGCGTTCAAGTCTACTGCCATATACTTGGTAATATGGAATAACTCAGGATTGGCCTGATGCAAACGTTCGGCCATATTCATATGCCAGAGATGGTCCTTATCGGCGTGCATCTGGCCCTCGCTCGCCAGCAGGTGGAATGGGGCCAGCCGGATATCGGCCAGAGACGTTACTGGCCAGCAATAACGAGCATAGGCATCGCTGTAGAGTCCGGCAAGGCGTAGCCGATCCTCGACTCTCAACAGTCTTTCGGTGGTGTCAATACCACGGGCTGCGGCCTGCTGAAGAAGTTCACTCGCGATTGTGAGGCTGGTATGCGCTGCCACACCAACCGCAGCATACTGCTCTCGGATTAGCTCTTGCGCCTTGACGGACCACGGCATGAGCTCACAATCCAACACCACCCAGTCTGTTCCCAGCTCGGCCCAAAGACCGGCCTCCGTGACCGCGGCGCAAACACGTTCCAGAAACTGCGCCTCGAGTGCGCGGTCTTCAAAGAACCTTCGTCCCGTACGAGTGTAGCATGTACCGATACCCTCGCCGGCGATGCCGAACCGCCGCTCGATAGCCGCAGCATTCTGGCCTGCCACAACGATAGCTCGTGAGCCCATGTGCTTCTCTTCGCAGACGACGTTGGCCACGCTGTTCTTGCGGAAGTAGGCAAAGACCTCGGTTGGATGTTCAAGCACGCCAGGGAGCGTGGAGGTATCACACGGGGATATTGTGGGCGGAAGGTACACTAACCAGCGGGGGTCCAGAGCAAAACGGCTCATCACCTCGAGGGCTGCCGCTGCGTTCTCTTCCCGCATTGTAATATTGCCGCGCAGCCTGGTCGCTACGATACGCTTCCCCAGCACGTCGTCGACGTCGAGAAGATCCGCCGCGCGTTCGCCAACTGCAACAGCGGATTCCTGAGGCTCGGAAGCCTCTGCCAAAGGTTTCGTCGGCTCATAGTAGACCCGCGCTGCTGGAACTGACACAAGCTCGTTTTCCGGATACCGCAGAGAGGTCAGCTTGCCACCAAATACACAGCCCGTATCGATGTTGATGGTACGGTTGAGCCAGGCGGGCGTTGCGACCGGAGTGTGGCCATAGACCACCATGGCCTGCCCCCGATAACTGGCCGACCAGTTGGCACGCACTGGCAGCCCCCACTCGTCCGTTTCTCCGGTGGTCTCGCCGAAAAGGCAGAAGTCCCGAACACGTGCGGACGCACGGCCCTGGTATTCCTCCTTCATCCCCGCGTGGGCCACCACCAATTCTCCTCCATCAAGTACATAGTGGCTTATTAGTCCGTCCAGGAACGCAGCCACCTGCTGCTGAAACGCTGGCGACTCCATCTCTAGCTGCGCGAGTGATGCTGCCAGTCCATGAGATATCTGAACGTTTCTACCCTTGAGCTTACGGATGAGCTTGGACTCGTGGTTGCCGGCGACGCACAGCGCCACGCCATCTGCCACCATGTCCATCACCAGCTTGAGTACCCTGGCAACGCCCGGACCACGGTCCACAAGGTCGCCGACGAATACGGCCTTGCGCCCCTGCGGATGGGTAACAGAGAACCCGGATTCCTCAGGAGCGTCAGTGCGGGCCACGAACTGGTACCCGAGGTGTTGGAGGAGATTGACGAGTTCATCGAAGCATCCGTGGACGTCACCGATGATGTCAAACGGGCCGTGTTCGTGCTGGAGGTTGGGCCACAGCGATACGCGCTCTATAGTGACCGCATCCACCTCTTCAGGAGAGTCGAGTACAAACACGTACCGGAAGCCCTCGCGTTTCAGCCCGCGTAGCGACCGCCTGAGCTGTTCCGCCTGCCGGCGCACAACTTGCGGACCAAACGGCCGGTCGGGACGTTCTTTGTTGCGGGCCAGGCACAGCGCCTCCGGCATGTTCAGTACGATAGCCACCGGCAGGCAGTCATGCTCCCTAGCGAGTCCAACCAGAGACTTACGTGCTTCCGGCTGTACGCTAGTAGCGTCAATTACAGTGAGGCGTCCAGCCCGCAGGCGTGTAGCCGCAATGAAATTGAGCACCGCAAAGGCGTCGGGTGTTGCGGCCTGGTCATTGGCGTCATCTGCCACCATCGCTCGGCAGGCGTCAGAGGACACCACTTCTGTAGAATTGAAGTGACTGGATGCAAAATAGGACTTCCCCGACCCGGTCGGGCCGATGAGGGCCACGAGACACAGTTCGGGAATGGTGATCTTCATTGCGTAAAGACTCCCATTTGAGTCGGAGCGCCGTGGGTGACGTGCTCTGGGCCGGTGTCTTGGAAACGCACATTGTACTTGCGGCGGTCCGCAACCTGGCGCGACCAGTCCTGAAATTGCCCCCGCGTCCACTCGAATCGGTGGTCCTTATGCCGAGACGCTCCAGTGGGTAGGCCGTCAAAGAGCAAGTTGTACTCTGCATTGGGTGTCGTGATAAGGACCGCATTGGGCTTGGCGGCGCCGAACACGACCTCCTCAAACGCGTTAAGCCGCAGGGGGTCAATGTGTTCGATCACCTCCATGGCTATTGCTGCGTCATAGCCAGACAGCCGCTTATCCCTATAGGCCAGCGATCCATGCAGCAGCGTGATGCGTTCCCGCTGCTGATTGGGCAAGGTATCGAGGTGCAGTCGCTCGCGTGCCACTGACAACGCCCGGTGGGAGACGTCTAGGCCGGTTATCGAACGAATCGACGGCTCCCCAAGCAGCTCGCTTATCAATTTTCCTTCACCGCAACCAAGGTCGAGCACCTTAGTTGCCCCAAGAGAGCGGAGCGTGGAGATGACTGCTCGAATACGCTGCTCCCCCAATCGAAGAGGGGCTTCAAGTTGCTCTTCCTCTTGTTCTCGTCGCGCTCCGGCGGCCAATGGGTCAGCTTGCCCAGCGTCAAGCAGTTGAGCTAGGGCCTGGCGCACAAGGTCACGCTGACGCTTCAGGTAGCGCCGTGAGATGAGGTCCCGCTGCGGATGGCTGCTCAACCACCCCTCGCCGAAGCGCAACAGCTTGGCTACCTCATCGTCGCCGACCCAGTAGTGCTTGTCGTCGTCCAGCACCGGCAGAAGGACATACAGATGTGCAAGTAGGTCCCGGAGCCGACATACGGACGCGAGCCCCACGCTGAAATAAGGGCTGGCGCCCCACTCCGGAAAGTGTCCATCAAGTGGGTACCCCCGAATCTCAACGGTGTAACCGAGGGGCTCGAACAATTTTCGGATGAGTTCCTCTCCTTCTCGCGAGGGGACCACTGCAATTCGAGCCTCGAGGGGAATCGCTAGCTCTCCTAACTCGGGGCGCTCCTTGCTATTGCCAGCGAGCGCACTACCGAATACAGAGGCGATAGCTATGCTTAAGTGTGATGACGCGACATAGGGGCGATCATTCACATATTGCTCAAGCCAGCCGCTGGCCTTAGGCGCACCGTGCTTTGGGCGTACAAGGCCCACCGGATCAATGTCCAGGAGAAGCGCTACTGTGCAGCGGTCGCTCTCTGCTTCTGGGTAGAACACATCAGCCCGGCCGAACGGGAGCTTGAACGACTGTAATCGACCAGGGTTCTTGTGCACCAAAAACCCAAGGTCAGTTGCAGGCTGATGCGTTGTAGATATGGTGAGCAACATAACGTCAAGAGTACGGCAGAGAGAGGGTCTGGCTTACAAGACAGACCCTACTCTAGACAGGGACGTAGGCCGATACGTCAGGGTTGGTGAGCCAGGCGAGACTTACGATCAATAGCACCGGATTGAACCTCCGCACGAAGGTTCTTGAGCTTGTATAGCTTGGTGGGCGGTAGGGGACTCGAACCTCTGGCCTCCGCGATGTCAACGCGACGCTCTAACCAACTGAGCTAACCGCCCACAGCCTTCCGAGTATAGGGCTAGGCGTGCCGGACAGTCCAGCGGTTGCACGTCCGCGCAACTATTCGGAGTTGATGAGGCGAACGCCTTGCGGAGAGCGCTGCCTGCCGCGCCGCCCTCCCGCATCCCCATCCTGTCCACAAATTTCTGACAAATAGCCGTTGTGCGTTCGACACGACACCCTCTACCATGCCCTTCAGGCGGACAAGCCCTTGAACTCCAGGCCATGCCCCGCTACGCATAGGAGGTCGAAAACGATGGACGCAACGGACACACTGAATGTATCCCGTTCCTCCCCCCGCGTTACGAGCGAATCAGGCCAAATCGGACTAAAGCGGACCAGGGTATGGGGGTGCTCCACTCCTGATCACTCCTGAACGAATGCGCGCGGCAGAGATGGGAGAGTGGCCCCAAATGACCACGGAGGGCGAGGCGAGCGACAGGCTCGCAGCGAGCCAAGGCAGGAGAGGCGCGCTGGCAGAGTAACTGTTCAGCAACTGTGTTGAAAGTCAAGAGGCATGACCGGAATTGATACTCAGGTCGGCCCAGGGCGAGCGATGCTTGAGCATGGCGTTGAGTATGACGAGCAGTTTGCGCATACAAGCGACGAGGGCCACCTTCTTCGGCTTACCGGCGGCCAGCAGCCGCTGGTAGAAGTCCCTGATGACGGGATTGAAGCGACTGGCTGCCAACGCCCCCATGTACAGGACGGCTCGGACCCGGGAGCGCCCACCCCAGACATGCCGTTTGCCCCGCATGGCGCCGCTATCGCGGTTGAAGGGAGCCACGCCCACCAGCGCGGCGATCTGCCGACGGTCAAGCGTGCCCAGCTCCGGCAGGTGGGCTAGGAGCGTGATGGAGAGGTGCTCACCCACGCCGGGAAGGGTGCGCAGGATGTCATCCTTCTCCCGCCACACCGGACTGCTTCGGAGCGTCTGCCGCAGCTCTTCGTCGACGTCGTTCAACTCCTGCTCAAGCCAGGCAATGTGGGCCTCGATGCGGGGCCGGACGGCGCTGGTTGCGGCGCCAAGCCGGTTCTTCTCCGCCACCAGGATGTCTATCAACTGGCGCCTGCGGGCAACCAGCGAGTTGAGCACCTGGGTCTCTGCGTCACGCAGAGGACGCACAGGAGGCTGCATCGCCTCGGCAAAGTGGGCCAGCACGGCGGCATCGAGCGCGTCGGTCTTGGCCAACTTCCCGCTAGCCCGGGCGAAGTCCCGCACCTGGCGCGGGTTGACGACGACCACAGGCAATGCATCTGCGGCCAGAGCAGCCACCAGAGGTAGTTCCAGGCCACCCGTAGCCTCCAGCAGCACCACGGCTGGTCCGAGAGCCTTCAGCGCGGAAACCAGCTGCGGGATTCCTGCTTCGTCGCGGGGAACCTCCCATCTCTCGCCCGTGGGACGAACCGCGACGTCAACCTTGGCCTTTGCGACGTCAATGCCTATGTAGATTCCTTCTTGCCCCATGATTACCCCCTATGCAGTACTGGCCCTTCCTTGCGCGATGCGGGCTCGATTGGCCCAGGCAACTGTTCGGGCGCTGTTTGGGGGGGGGCGACCCTCGCTGAACAACGGTCTTTGATGACCAAGAGTTAATCGGTCTGCCGCACCCCACTCCACCTCTGTGAAGTCCCTATTGGGAACCCCACCACCAACATACAAGAGTTCGTGAGGTAGTCCCGTCCCCAAACCAATGACAATTGCCCCTTGTATGGTGGTGAGAGGCGGGGTAGGCCGTTTGCCCCTTGGTCGCTGAGACCGTGCGTAAGCATGACCGCCCCGCCTCTATTCCACCCGCCCTACCGGTAGCCCGAACAGTTGCCTGAGCTAGTGAGCTCGTATTCACAAGGCAGGGCACGGAAGGGCAGTCAGGAGCATAGCGTATGGACTCATCCCTCTGCATCGGCATAGACGTTTCCCAGGATTGGCTCGATCTCGCGGCTCACCCAACCGGACAACCCCAGCGCTTCAAGACCACTCCCGCCGGCCTGCATTCCCTCGTCGAGCACTGTCGCGATGCTCAGCCCCGCCTGATTGCCTTCGAAGCCTCCGGCGGTTACGAACGCCCTCTCTCCCACGCACTCACCCACGCCCAACTCCCCTTCGCCATCCTCAACCCCCGCAACGTCCGTTACTATGCCCGCTCCACCGGCGTCCTGGCTAAGACCGACCGCATTGATGCGGCCGTCATCGCCCAGTTCGCCCACGACATCCGCATCCAGCCGAAGCCTGCGCCGTCGCGCCCCGAGCAGACCGTGCGCGATCTTGCCACCCGCCGCAATCAACTGGTGGGGGACCACACGCGGGTGCGACACCAAGCCCGGCTGTTCTCCGGCGCAAGCCTGGCCAGCGCGAAGCGCCATCTCGCCTTCCTGAAGCGGGAGATCGCGGCGGTGGAGCAGGAACTGCGGAGGGTCATCGCCCAGGATGTCTCCCTGCGCGAGCGTTGGGAGCGGCTGCGGAGCGTTCCTGGCGTGGGTGAGACCCTAGCGGCAGCGCTACTCGGCAGTATGCCGGAGCTGGGACACTTGAACCGAGCAGCGGTCGGGATGCTGGCAGGCCTCGCCCCGCACGCCCGCGACAGCGGGAAGCGCGAGGGGAAGCGCTTCTGCTGGGGCGGGCGTGCAAACGTGCGGAGGGCGCTGTACATGCCTATGCTCTCGGCAGTCCAGCACAACCCCGTGATACGCACGTTCTACCAGCGGCTGCTGGACCAGGGTAAGCCGAGGAAGGTGGCGCTCGTCGCATGCATGCGCAAGATGCTGACCATACTGAATGCCATCCTGCGTGAGGAGACCACCTGGGACCCACAAATCGCTTGACCTGCTATCACAGTTGCTTACGCCATAGCCCCCATGATTGCTACATTGTTCGCATACGTCGTTCCCGCGCAGGCGGGAACGGTGGATTCACATTTGAAGTGCAACACTTGACTCCAGAATATTTCGGATGGGCTCTGGTAGCCGAGGCACTTGCGCGGCGTATTGTTATACCCCAGCAGCAGCCCCGTAAACCGCTCGTCAGACATCTCTCCCAGGTTCGTCTTCCGGGGCAGCACGCGACGCAGCCGACCGATCCCATTCTCCACGCCCCCCTTCTGCCACGGCGAGTACGTGTCGCAGAAGAATGTTTCGATCCCCAAGGCGTGCAGTTCATGATGCCGCACGAACTCCGTCCCGTTGTCGAGCGTCACCGTCTGCCGGAACTCCGGCGGCAGCGGCCCCAGGAGGCGCGCCATGGCCTTCACGACCGGTCCTGCTTCCTTCGAAGGCAGCCGGACGGCCATCATCAGGCGCGAGTGCCGTTCGTGCAGCACCAGCACCACCGCCCCCGACCTCCCAAACTGCATCAGGTCAGCCTCCCAGTGGCCGAAGGTCTGCCGGTCTGCAACGGCGGACGGGCGAGCGGCGAGCGGGCGGCGCTCAGTGATGAAGGAGACCGAACTGCTCCTTTGGCGCACACGCCTGCCGCGCTTCCACTTCGCCTCCGGCAGATACTGCCTCCAGTCGTGGTCTTTGTGCCGTGCGTTCTGCGCGTAGATGAACCGGTAGATGCTCTCGTAGGAGATGACCCTTCTGCCCGCCCCCCGCGCCAAATGCCCGCATACCTGCTCCGGCGACCACCCCCAACCGAGGCGTTCGAGGACGCAGGCACGCAGAGCCGCATCTCGCTCCAACCGGGAACCGGGCCAGCGACGCGCGCGGGACTGCTCCTGCGCGTACGACGGCCGGTAGCCCATGGTGCGTGAAGCGTTGCGCTTCAGCTCCCGAGCAACCGTCGCTGGCGCGCGATCCAGGCCTGCAGCAATCTGCCGGATCGAGGCGCTCGCGGCACGTAGGCGGGCAATCTCACACCGTTCCTCAATGGTGACCTGTGTGTATCCCATGGCAACACCTTAATCTGATGTTGCACTTCGTTTGTGAACCCAGCGAACCTCGCATCCCTGCCCCCTGAGCCCCGTCATTCCAGCGAAGGCTGGAATCCAGGCGAGGGTGAGGATTGGAAATGCAACGGAATGCAACCAAATGCAACCGAATTAAAAGTTTCGCCACTCATGGCCACTCCTGAGCCCCCATCATTCCAGCGAAGGCTGGAACCCAGGCAAGGGTGAGGGTGGAGCCCCCAGTCTACGAGAGGAATGAGACGGAATGAGACCAAATGAGACGGTTTTAAAAGTTTTGCCACTCCTGGCCACTCCTGACGAGACCAACCAGGGCCGGCTGGCCCACCGCGTACGAGTGAGCGGAGTGCCAACCAGGGCCACGGTGGCCCCATTTCCAGCCTCTCAGCTAGGAGTAAACAGGGCCAACCAGGGCCAAATAGGGCCAGGGTTCACACCCCCCTCGTCGTTCCCGCGCAGGCGGGAACCTCGCATCCCTTGCCCCTGCATATCTACGAGAGGAATGCGACGAAATGGCGGCGCGCCCGTGCTATAGTCCGCCCATGACGAACCTGCGACAGTGCGACGAATGTGGAGCCCCCGTGGAGGAACAGGACGACGGCAGCGCCCAGTGCTCCGCCTGCATGATGACCTACCCCGGCGGGTCGATGGGCGACGATACGATGATCGAGGAGGGCCTGTCCTTGAGCGAGGTGATGCGCATCGTGCGTGAGGCGAAACGATGAGCGACGATCTGATAGTCCGCCGCGAGGGTGCCGTTGCGACGCTCGTGATCAACCGCCCGGAGCAGCGCAACGCCATCTCTTACACGATGTGGGAGAGCATCCCGCAGCTCCTCGCTGACATCGACGCTGATGACGAGATCCGGGCCGTCGTGCTGACGGGCGCGGGAGACAAGGCGTTCTCCGCCGGCGCGGATATCAAGGACTTCGAGGCGACCCGCAGCACCCCGGAGCGCGCTCGCGCCTACCGGGACGCGGTGCACGACGCCTGCCGGACGCTCGACAGCCTCTCGAAGCCCACCATCGCGGCGATACGGGGCTACTGTCTCGGCGGGGGCCTCGAACTGGCGCTCTACGCCGACATCCGCATCGCATCGACGGACGCGCGGTTCGGCCTGCCCGCCGCCAAGCGCGGCATCGCGGTCTCGCACGATCACATCGACCGGCTCGCGCGCCTCGCGGGCCCCGGCGATACGGCCTACCTCATGCTCACGGGGCGCACCATCCCCGCCGAGCGCGCGCTTTCATCGGGAGTCGTGAGCCTGTTGGTCGAAGGCGAAGCGCTCCCGGACGAGGCCGCAGCGCTCGCAGCGGAGATCGCCGAGCTTTCGCCGGTCTCCCATCGCTTCCACAAGCGCGTGCTCCGCGACCTGATCGAGTTCGGCGCGGCGGCGCAGGTCCCCGCTGACCGCCTCGACTCGATGAGCTCGGCAGAGGCCAGCGAGGACTTCCTGGAGGGCGTGCGGTCGTTCGTGGAGAAGCGCCCGCCGAGGTTCCCGGGCCGTTAGCGCGACGCCGTATACCAGGGCAGCATCGGCTCGGCCGCCAGCGTCAGGAACGCCAGGGCGAGGAACAGCAGCGAGTACTTGTAGGCGGCAAGCGCCGCCTTGGGGCTCGCCTCGCTCAGCAGAGGGCGCGTGATGCGCAGCCAGTTCGCGCCCAGCAGCGTCGTGACGATGCCGAACGTGAGCCCGCCGTAGCCCGCCGCCACCGGGAGCCACGCCATCGCGATGAGCAGCACGACGTACAGCATGACCTGGATCACGGTGTCGCGTTGGCCCGCGACCGCCGCCAGCATGGGGACGTTCGCCGCTGCGTAGTCGTCCTTCAGCAGCAGCGACAGCGTCCAGAAGTGAGGAGGCGTCCAGAAGAAGACGAACGCGAACATATAGACGCCCACCGCGTCGATCTCGCCGGAGACGGCAGCCGCGCCGATGAGCGGAGGGAACGCGCCGGCCGCCCCGCCGATGACGATGTTGTTCCACGAGCGCCGCTTGAGCAGCACGGTGTAGACCAGCACGTAGGTGACCGCTGCCGCCAGCGTCAGCATGCCCGCCAGCAGGTTCGTCCACATGGACATGGCCGCTACCGCGACGGCAGTGAGCGCGACGCCTATCCACACAGCGGCTGCCGCGCTCATACGTTGGGACGGCACCGGACGCACCCGCGTGCGCCGCATCACCGTGTCGATGTCGGCGTCGAGGCCTTGGTTGATGGCGTTCGCGCCCGCAGCCGCCAGCGTCCCCGCCACGATGACGACGAGCAGCGCCGTCACGTCGAGACCGCCCGCGCTCGCCTTCCAGACGCCCGCCGCGCCGGTCACGACGAGCAGGGAGATGACGCGCGGCTTGGAGAGCGCAATGACCTGTCGCGTTCGGGCGAGCATCAGCGGCGCGAACCCTTGAGCGCGAGGCTCAGTTGGGCGCTCACCGCCCACCACACGACGGCGGCAAGCGCCAGGTGCAGGATGCGCAACGCCTGCGGCAGCGTCAGCCAGACCGCGCTGACGCCTACGGTGAACTGCGCCACAGCCGCCAACGCAGCCGCAACGCTCAGCGCGAACGCCAGCCCGCCCAGCTTGCGAGACTGCCACGCGGTCCACACCAGGGCCAGCACCAACAGCGTTGCGGCTATGCGATGGACTCCGTGCACCCAGAACGCACTCGTGCTGCTGCGGTCGTCGCAGAGCGGCAGGCCGGGACAGCCGCCGCTCTGGCCTGTGCCGACGATCGTACCGCCCACGAGGATGACGAACGCCGTCGCAACCGCGAGCGCCCGCCATCGCTTGAGGACCGGGGCCACCATCGGGCGCACGTCGAGGCCGCGCACCGCGCCGCCGGTCAACAGCGCCAGCGTCAACAGCGAGAACGTGAGATGGGCAAGGCGCACCATCCCGTGCAGCTCCGTGAGGACGGTGGCGCCTCCGAGCACCGCCTGCGCCAGGATGGCAACCAGCGCGCCGAGCAGCAGTTTCGCGGTTAGCGGGTCGCTAGCCCTGCCGCGATGGGCTACCCACGCAGCAACCGCGGTGAGCAGCATCGTGATGCCGGCGTACGCACGATGGCCGAACTCGATGGCGGTGTCGCCTTCCAGCTCCGGCACGATGCCACCCTCGCAGAGCGGCCAGTCCGGGCAGCCGAGGCCGGATCCGGAGACGCGCACCCATGAGCCGTAGGCGATCAGGCCCACCGTGAGCACCGCCGCAAGCAGCGCAAGCCGCCCGGCGTTGCGGACGGCTCTGTCTGGGCGTATGCCTCGAGCGCTCATCGTTCGCTGTCCTCAGTTCGCTCCGAACGACGCCACGGCGAGAGCGGCGAGCAACCCGGCGGGCAGCAGCGTCCACAGCACTTCCATGGGGCGTGCGCCGAGGATGCCGCGCGATGGGTCGGCTTTCACCTTCATGCGCAGCGCAGCGACGATGATGGCCGCTTCCGCGAGTGCCATCAGGCCAATCACAATCCAGAGCGTTATAGTGGACATCGTTATCGTGAGATGATTGCGCGCCTCTCAGCCGGTGGCGAGCGGCGGCGCATCCGTCTATGGTACCTGAAGCGCGGCAGCGGCGCGATGACCTCATGTCAGGAGAAGACCGGATGAACGTCCGCGAAGAAGAGTTGGACCTCAGCGCCGACGAGGGGGAGATGGCCGTCTTCCTCTATCGTCCTGACGACGGAGGGCCGCGCCCCGCCATCGTGATGATGCACGACGCGCTCGGCCTGAGCGAGGAGGCCCGCGCTCAGGGGCGGTGGCTCGCGGAGCAGGGCTATGTCGTGGCGATGCCTGACACCTTCCACCGCGCCGGACGCCTGCTCACGCTCGATCTGCTGGGCGGGGGCGACGACGCCACGCCCCGTATCCGGCGGGGCATGACGAACGACGGGCACCGCTCCGACCTGGCGCGCCTTGCGGCTTTCCTCCGCGAGCAGGCGGACGTCGACGGGCGCGTCGGGCTCACGGGGTTCTGCCTCGGCGGGCGTATCTCTTTCCTTGGCGCGACGCTGGGCGACGTGTTCGACGCGACCGCTGCGTTCTACCCCACGCGGCTTCTCCAGCCCGACCCGGCCTTCCCCGACTCACCCTGGCCGATCCACGATGCGGCGAAGGTTACGCGACCGCTGCTGATGTTCTTCCCCGAGCTCGACGCGTTCAACCCGAGGGAGAACTTCGAGGCTGTGCGCCAGGCGTTCGCGGACGCTGGCACGAGCGCCGAGGCCGTGTGGGTCGAGGACGCAGACCACGGCTTTGCGCAACCGGCCGGCCGCAAGCACCACCCGGAACGTTCAGCGGCGGCGTGGGAGCGCACGCTCGCGTTCTTCGCCGAGCATCTTGGTTCGCCGAACACTCCTGACCGGGGTTCACCGAACACATCCTGACCGGGGTTCGCCGAGTACGTCCTGACCGGCGCCGGGCACAGCTTGACCGGCGTCACCTCCCGCATAACAACCTCTCGCATACCAGACCTAAGGAGCGCAACGACATGGAGACTACTGAGCAGATCGTCGATGTCCAGACCCCGGACGGCGTGATGGCCGTTCCCACGTACCGTCCCACGGAAGGCGGGCCGCACCCCGCAATCATCGTGATCATGGAAGCGTTCGGGGTGAACTCGAACATCACGGGCCTCGCTCAGCGGTTCGCCGCAGAGGGGTACGTCGCCGCCGCTCCCGACCTCTTCCATCGTTCGGGGCGTCTGCGGTTCGCGCCGTACGACAAGCTGCAGGAGATGCGGGAGGAGCTACGCGTCGGTTTCGGCGACGCATCCATGGACGCGGACGTGCAGGCAACGATCGACAGCCTGCGCAACGACCCGAGCGTGAGCGGGGGAATCGGCATCGTGGGCTTCTGCCTCGGCGGGCGCGTGTCCATGCAGTCGGCGATCCGCGCGAGCGGGCTCTCGGCGGCGGCCATCTACTACGGCGGCTTCATGCTTCCTGACGACCCCGCGTCGTTCAACGCGCTGCGGGAGGCCGAGGGGCTGGCGGTCCCGGTCGCGGGCTTCTTCGGGGAGGAGGACCAGAACCCCTCGCCGGAGCAGGCGCGCTCGCTGGAGGAGCGATTGACGAGCCTCGGGAAGGAGCACACGTTCCACTACTACGAGGGCGCGGGGCACGGGTTCGTCTGCGACGAGCGTCCGAGCCATCACGCAGAGGCCGCCGCCGACTCGTGGGAGAAGACGCTGGCGTTCTTCGCAGAGAAGCTTCGCTGAAGCGCTGAAGCGCGACGAGAGCGATCCACTCTCCGCCCCGTAACCCTCATCCCAGCCTTCTCCCTTGAGGGGAGAAGGGGCCTGAAAGGGGCTCCCCTGCCATTTTTGCTCGTTTTTGGTCATTTCTGTCACTTATCTCACCTCTGCCGCGCGCGGTTGTTCAGGAGTGCGCAGGAGTGGGGACCCCCCATACCTTGGCCCGATATGGCCCGATTTGGCCCGATTTACCTCTGGCCGCGGGAACCGGATGTGCAACCCTCACCCTGACCCTCTTCCAGAGGGAGAGGGGATTCCCCCGCCTTGCAGGGAACGACGGGGGGGTGAACCCTGGCCCTATTTGGCCCTGTTTGGCCTCGTTTACTCCTAGCTGGGAGGCTGGAAATGAGGCCACCCTGGCCTCGTTTGGCACTCCGCTCACTCCTACGCGGTGGGCCGGCGTGGCCTTGTTGTGGCCTTGGTTGGCCTCGTCAGGAGTGGCCAGGAGCGGCAAACTTTTAATTCTGTTCCGTTTTGTTCCATTTCGTTCCATTTCCTGTCGTCCGAACCCTCATCCTTGCCTGGATTCCAGCCTTCGCTGGAATGACGGGACAGGGGGCAGGGATGCGAGGTTCCCGTCTTCACGGGAACGACGGGAGTCGGTGGCGCCACCGCCGGGTCGAGACTGAGTCGCTGAGACGGGGACAGGCTCCGGTGGTGTACCTTGGCTACGCCCGGGATCGGACCGGGTAGGAGTAGGCCTCGCCACGCTTGTAGGAACCTTAGGGACGGGGGCCTGTGGCGTGTGTAAGTGGGTTACACGCGTCACGGGACGGAACCGGGGTCTTGCTGCAGCATTGGAATCATCGTACTCGTTCTGCGGCATATTTACAACAGTCAGTTGTCGCATTATTGTCGTTTACCGTGCGGAGCGTCCGGGGGCGGGGGTTGGGGCCGGGGACGGGGCAGGGATGCGCTCGGGGTTTGGTCAGGAGTGGCCAGGAGTGGTGAAACTTTTAATTCGCTTCCATTTCCTTCCATTCCCACCGTCGACGGTGGGAATGGGGCCGGGTACGAGGTTCCGCCTCGGCAGGGGTGACGGGCCTCTGGGAACCACGATAGCAATCAGCTGGGCTATGGCGTAAGCAACTGTGATAGCAGGTCAAGCGATTTGTGGGTCCCAGGTGGTCTCCTCACGCAGGATGGCATTCAGTATGGTCAGCATCTTGCGCATGCATGCGACGAGCGCCACCTTCCTCGGCTTACCCTGGTCCAGCAGCCGCTGGTAGAACGTGCGTATCACGGGGTTGTGCTGGACTGCCGAGAGCATAGGCATGTACAGCGCCCTCCGCACGTTTGCACGCCCGCCCCAGCAGAAGCGCTTCCCCTCGCGCTTCCCGCTGTCGCGGGCGTGCGGGGCGAGGCCTGCCAGCATCCCGACCGCTGCTCGGTTCAAGTGTCCCAGCTCCGGCATACTGCCGAGTAGCGCTGCCGCTAGGGTCTCACCCACGCCAGGAACGCTCCGCAGCCGCTCCCAACGCTCGCGCAGGGAGACATCCTGGGCGATGACCCTCCGCAGTTCCTGCTCCACCGCCGCGATCTCCCGCTTCAGGAAGGCGAGATGGCGCTTCGCGCTGGCCAGGCTTGCGCCGGAGAACAGCCGGGCTTGGTGTCGCACCCGCGTGTGGTCCCCCACCAGTTGATTGCGGCGGGTGGCAAGATCGCGCACGGTCTGCTCGGGGCGCGACGGCGCAGGCTTCGGCTGGATGCGGATGTCGTGGGCGAACTGGGCGATGACGGCCGCATCAATGCGGTCGGTCTTAGCCAGGACGCCGGTGGAGCGGGCATAGTAACGGACGTTGCGGGGGTTGAGGATGGCGAAGGGGAGTTGGGCGTGGGTGAGTGCGTGGGAGAGAGGGCGTTCGTAACCGCCGGAGGCTTCGAAGGCAATCAGGCGGGGCTGAGCATCGCGACAGTGCTCGACGAGGGAATGCAGGCCGGCGGGAGTGGTCTTGAAGCGCTGGGGTTGTCCGGTTGGGTGAGCCGCGAGATCGAGCCAATCCTGGGAAACGTCTATGCCGATGCAGAGGGATGAGTCCATACGCTATGCTCCTGACTGCCCTTCCGTGCCCTGCCTTGTGAATACGAGCTCACTAGCTCAGGCAACTGTTCGGGCTACCGGTAGGGCGGGTGGAATAGAGGCGGGGCGGTCATGCTTACGCACGGTCTCAGCGACCAAGGGGCAAACGGCCTACCCCGCCTCTCACCACCATACAAGGGGCAGTTGTCGTTGGTTTGGCGGGAATACATCCCAGCGGAGCGCTGGAGGTTTGAGCGTACGTTTGGGATGACGCAACGTTAGGGCGGTTCGCGAACCGCCCCTACGCCCAGACATGGGCCACTTCTGACGCGGACGGCTGTTCAGGAGTAACCAAGAGTGGTCAGACTTTCAATTGGCCATTGCTGCCCTCCCTCACGCGGTCAGGTCGCGGTAGCGTAGCCGCTTGTCAACCATGCCGCTGAACAGGTGCTCCAGTTGCTCGATGGTGTCGGTGGGGCGGTCGTTGTGCCGCTCCGCGAACTCCACGACGTAGCGGTGCAAGTGCTTCTCACTCATCCGGTGATACGTGCCCTCATAGCCCCCGCTTCAGCATCGACCAGAAGGACTCCATGCCGTTCGTGTGCGCCATGCTACTACCCACTAGTGCAGAGGTTGTCACCCCCCCTGGATTGCCATGTCAAATCCCGCTGCCCTCCATGGAACCCTCCATGAACGTTTCTTCCAGGTGGTACAAAGCACAGACGATCTCGCGGTCGTCCAGCTCTTCCCACGATTCGCGCGAGGGGCGCAAGAAGTAGATATCGAGAATCGAGTCTGGATAAGGCAGGCCGACGAATGCATCGAAGCGCTCCAGGCACTCCGCCTCAGCGATTTCGTCCATACGAGAGGTGCCGGGGAATGGGAAACCGGCCCACTCGTCCAATGAGACGACCGCGTACACCTCGTTATGATGCGGGTCCTCACACGGCACCACGTCGACGTCACTCGCCTCCAACCCCGCAGGGTCGTTGAAGCATTGACCTGCTGCGAGGTCAAACACGTTACCCTGTCCGCACTGGAATAAGCCGAAGAGCACACTGACGACTAGCGCGACGCCCAAAACACTTCCCCAAAGCACTCTCCTCATCATTGGCCTCCTTTTCGCTGTGAATGACATCGATATCCCGTGTACTCCACCCCCGCGTTAACATTGAACCCGGTTCGTTCCACGCATTCCCCTATTCCATCCTTCTGCATTCTGGTACCAAATAGCTTCTTAAGTTGCCTCCGTCGTTCCCCGGTAAGATCCGATGCTATCCAGCATTGGAGTGCTGGTGCAAGGGGCAGCTGTCGTCAATTGGGGGAATACCTCCCAGCGGAGCGCTGAAGGTTTGAGCGTACGTTTGGGGTGGCGTGACGCTCGGGCGGTTCGCGAACCGCCCCTACACCCAGGCAAGGGAAGCCCAGAGGGCGGCGACACTGAGGGTGGCAACACTAAGGTCTTAGGGTGGTCGGAGGCGGAGCGTAGAATGCACTTTGCGTCTGGGTACGTGCCTAGGTGATCTGCACCGTTCTTTTTGATGAGGGAGGCATCGCATGCAACATAGGTCGCAGCGGCATGCGCGCCGTTCTATTCGCCTACCGAGTTACGATTATTCTCGCGCTGGGGCGTACTTTGTTACGCTCTGCATTCAGGGGCGCGAATGCCTGCTCGGCGAGGTGGTGAACGATAGGGTAGAGCTCAGCGATATGGGGCGCTTCGTCAAAGAGGCGTGGGAAGGGCTGGCCATGCAGTACTCTTACATTGAATTGGATGAATACGTGGTGATGCCCAATCATCTGCACGGCGTTATTGTCATATCCAGCGAGACTCCAAGTGTCACCGAGCGCAAATCTCTGGGGCGTGTGATTGGCGCATTCAAGACCATCTCCACCAAACAGATCAATAGCATGCGCAGCATCTCCGGACAGTCGATCTGGCAGCGCAGCTACTACGAGCACATTATTCGCAACGATGGCGAATTGAATCGCGTCAGGGAATACGTCATGAACAACCCTATGCAATGGCATCTGGACACGGAAAACCCCAAGGCGTCGGGCGGTTCGGTTCGGGCGTAGGGGTTAGCGACGGTGGGAATGGTCAGCGGTAGAGCGGTGCGGGATACATCCAAGCCACGTTGGAGTGGTTGAGCGGACGTTGAGATGGCATGACGTTAGGGCGGTTCGCGAACCGCCCCTACACCGGGCCACGTTGAGGGTTGGCGCATGGTGAAGTGGGGGATACATCCAAGCCACGTTGGAGTGGTTGAGCGGACGTTGAGATGGCATGACGTTAGGGCGGTTCGCGAACCGCCCCTACACCAGGCCGCGTTGAGGGTTGGTCTCGCCGTCCTGCGAGGGCGGCCTCAGCCTTACGGGGCGTAGGCGACGGTGGAGACGCGTCTATGGCGTCGGTGCAGGCGTGGGAGCGCAAGGCTTACGGTTTGTAAGCCTGCGCTCTGCTGTGCCTACCGCTTACAGGCCGTAAGTCTCCAGGAAGCGCAGCCATACTTCGCTGAGCGTTGGGAACGCCGGCGTTGCGTGCCATAGGCGGTCGAGCGTTACCTCTCCGACGATGGCGATGGTCGCGGCGTGCGTCAGCTCGCCTACGCCCGGGCCCACGAACGTCGCGCCGACCACGACGCGGCGGTCTTCGTCGACGACGAACTTCACGCCTCCGGAGAAGCCCTCTCCCTGGAGAGGGGCCGCCGCGACGGGCCAGCCCATCTCGACAACGCGAACGTTGATGCCGCTCTCACGGGCCATGCGCTCCGTCAGGCCGACACTGCCGATCTGGGGGTCGGTGAAGACGACCGACGGCACGCGTCCGTTGTCCGCCCACGCGGAGACGTCCTTCCCCATGATGTGGTCTCCCGCCTGCCGCGCCTGATACTTGCCCTGATGCGTAAGCAGCGCGCGTCCGTTCACGTCGCCGACGGCGTACAGCCATCCGCCGTCCACGCCCTCCACCTGCAGATGATCGTTCACCGTGACGAACCGCCGAGCGTTGACGCCTACCGTGTCCAGCCCTACGCCTTCCACGATGCCGGTGCGTCCCGCGGCAACCAGTATCTCAGCCGCCGAGATCTCCTCTCCGTTGTCCATCGTGACGGTTACGCCGTCGTCCGTGCGCCTCGCCGACGCCACGACGCATCCCAGCCGAAAGACGACGCCCTGCGCTTCGAGCGAGTCTATGACGGCCTGCATGGCGAACGGCTCGATGACGACCGACTCTTCCGGCGTCAAGCGCTCCAGCACGATGATCTCCGCCGTACCCAGCGATTTCAACGCCTGCGCCATCTCGAGGCCCACGACGCCTGCACCGATGATGATGATGCTCTCCGGCACGCTCTGCGTCGAGGTTACCTCCCGGCTGGTCCATGGAGCGGCCCCGGCGAGACCCTCGATGGGCGGGATGAGCGCCAGGGAGCCCGTCGCGAGCACGACGGCCTTCCGCGCCTCCATCTCGACCGTTGCGCCGTCTTCCTGCTCGACGATGACGCGCCTGGGGCCGTCGATCCTGCCCCGACCTCGCACGAGCGTCGCGCCTACGGAGTCGACCCACGCGGCCTGACCACTATCGTCCCAATGGCTGGAGAACGCATCGCGGGCATGCAGCGTCCGCGCGACGTCCACGGAGCCGGTTACGGCGTCCCTGGCGGCGGGAACCCTCCGGGCGGCGGCCAGCGCCTCGGCGGGCCTCAGCATCGCCTTGCTGGGCATGCACGCCCAGTACGAGCACTCGCCGCCGACCAGCTCCGCCTCCACTATCGCGGTGCTGAGTCCCGCGGGCGCGGTGCGTCCGGCCACATTCTCTCCGGCAGCGCCGCCGCCGATGATAATCACGTCATAGATATCAGCCATGGGGTACATCTCCTTGGGTTGCCGAGGGGCTTTCCGAACACGAACGTCTGCCATGATACGCCTCCGGCGGGCGCGGCTCACGTTCTCGATGCGGCGCAAACCGGACGCGACTCGACCTCGCGGATGTGGTAGCCGGGTGGGGTACACTTGGCGCTATGGAATACACGGACATCCTCTACGAGAAGAGCGGCGGCATCGCCACGATCACCATCAACCGTCCTGAGGTGCGCAACGCGTTCAGACCGTTGACGGTCGACGAGATGATCAGCGCGTTCCAGGATGCGTGGGAGGACGATGCGGTGGGCGTGGTGATCCTCACGGGCGCGGGCGACAAGGCGTTTTCGAGCGGGGGCGATCAGAAGATACGCGGCAAGGACGGCTACCAGGACGACACTGGCCACACCAAGCTCCGCATCACGGAGCTGCACGCCGTAATGCGCATGATTCCCAAGCCGGTTATCGCCGCCGTCAACGGGTTTGCGATCGGCGGAGGGCACGTGCTGCACGTCATCTGCGACCTCTCGCTCGCCTCCGAGAACGCAATCTTCGGACAGACGGGGCCGCGCGTGGGCAGCTTCGACGCCGGGTTCGGCACGGTGTTCCTCGCGCGAGTCGTCGGCGAGAAGAAGGCGCGGGAGATCTGGTACCTATGCCGTCAGTACTCGGCGCAGGAAGCGCTGGACATGGGCCTCGTGAACAAGGTGGTGTCTCCGGAGCAGCTGATGCCGGAGGCGCGAGCGTGGGCAGATCGGATGCTGGAGATGAGCCCGACGGCACTACGCTTCCTGAAAGCGTCGTTCAATCAGGACACGGACTGGGCGTACGGTCTGCAGCAGATGGCGCACGGCGCGGTGCAGATGTACTACAACACGGAGGAGGCGCAGGAGGGCGCGCGCGCCTTCAACGAGAAGCGTCCCCCGGACTTCTCGCCGTACCGGGGGCAGTCGTGGTGATGGTCCGCATTCGACCTGTAACGAGTTCAACGACGACGAGGGAATAGCCACTGCACGGGACAGGCTCGCCTATGGCTGTGAACGCTGCTGCTCAACCGAAGATCGTTTCGTGGTTCTGGGCTGCCCGGCCGTTCTCGTTGTCTGCTTCGATGGCGCCGGTGCTGGTGGGCTCCGCGCTGGCGGCTACGGCGGGAGCGCTCGATTGGCTGCTGTTCGCGCTAGCGCTTACGGGCTCCGTTGCGATCCAGATCGGCACGAACCTCACGGACGAGTACTCGGATCATCGGAAGCACGGCGGGACGGGGAAGTTCCTCGCGCCGCATAAGGTGATCCAGCGCGGGTTGCTCTCCGAGCGCGCCGTGGCTCTGGGGATGGCCGCCGCGTTCGGCTACGGCATCGTTGCGGGGCTCGCCATCGTTGCGCATGTGGGCTGGCCGATCCTTGCGGTGGGGCTGGCGAGCATGGCGGCGGCCTACCTGTACGCCGGAGGCCCCAAGCCCCTGGGGACGCTCGGCCTCGGCGAGCCGGTGGTGTTCTTCTTCATGGGGCCTCTGATGGTGATGGCTTCGTACTACGTGCAGCAGGAGAGCCTCACGTGGGCGTCGTTCTACGTGTCGCTGCCCGTCGCGTTCATCGTCACGGCCATCCTCCACGTGAACAATCTTCGCGACGTGCCGGAGGACCGAGCGGTGGGCAAGCGCAGCATCGCTGCCGCCATCGGCGTAACGGCGTCGCGCTGGCTGTACGCGGCGTTCATTGCGGGGGCGTACGTCTCGATACTCGGCATCGCGCTCAGTGGCGTTGTCAGCTTGTGGGCGCTCGTGGGGCTGGCGCCGCTCCCGTGGGGAGTGGGGGCGGTCCGCAATCTGTTCGCGGCGGACGATCGCGCGGCGATGAATCGTCTGCTCGTGCGCAGCGCCAAGCTGCACGGATGGACGGGCCTCACGCTTGCGGCTGGCCTGTACGTTTCGAGCCTGTAGGTCTCGGGTGGCGGAACCAGATCCAAGCATCAGGCCGGTACCTCCGAATTGTCGGTCCCAACGGTGAGGGTGACTGTCCACACAGTCGTTGTTGTGGTTGGCCAAACCGGCCACGGCCAACTTACCCTACCCGAGGCTTGATTAACGTAGCCGACCATGGAGACGTGCCTGCGGCGTTGCGAGCGCGCAGCAGGAAGATGTACCGGACGTAGCCATCGGGCAGACCGCTCATCGTCGCGCTGGAACCGGCGAACGAGATGTTGATGCCGTTCACTGGTCCCTCAGCCGACAACTCCGCCCACCCGTTGTCCATCGAGAACCACACCTCGTACGACTCGGCGTTAGCGGTGTCGTTCCAGTCTAGGGACACCGTGCCCGTGGCAATCAGCTGGCCCGACAGCCCGGACGGAGCTGTGGGAACGGAACCAGGATCGGGCGTTGGAGTCGGCGTGGGTGTCGGGGTATTGGTTGGCGTCGTGCCGCTGCCCGCTTGCAGCGTGAGCGTGAAACTGCCCGTAGCGCCGGAGGAATAGGTCGTCGCCTCAATGGTGTAGGTTCCAGCCGGAAGCGAACGGGTTATCCGGGAGTTACGACCGTTGCCGTCGTCGTTACTGGCCAGCACCGTGCCGCTTGTGCCTGCGCCCCGGTGGAAGAAGAGGTAAGGGTCTGTGGCGGAGACGAGGTCTATCTGCACGTTGGTCTGCCGGTTGAGGGTGAAGGTGTAGAAGCGGGCGTAACGGCCTGTGCGGTTCTCGGACGCGCAAGCGCCGGTCCACGTTCCGTTCAGGTTGACGGTTCCAGATGCCGCTCCCAACTGCGTGATGCAGCCGTCGACCCCCGGCGTGGGCGTAGGCGTAGGAGTGGGCGTGGATATGCGTGGTGTCGGCGTGGGCGTTGGAGTCGGTGTTGGCGTAGGCGTGGGAGTCGGCGTGGGGGTGGGGGTAGGCGTCGTGCCGCTGCCCGCTTGCAGCGTGAGCGTGAAACTGCCCGTAGCGCCGGAGGAGTAGGTCGTCGCCTCAATGGTGTAGGTTCCAGCCGGGAGGGGACGCGTTATCCGAGAGTTCAGGCTGTCGCCGCCGTCATCGTCCCGGTTCAGCACCGCGCCGCCGCTGCCTGTGCCCTGGAGGAGGAAGAGGTAGGGGTCAGTGGCGAAGACGAGGTCTATCCGCACGTTGGTCTGCCGGTTGAGGGTGAAGGTGTAGAAGCGGGCGTAACGGCCTGTGCGGTTCTCGGACGCGCAAGCGCCGGTCCACGTTCCGTTCAGGTTGACGGTTCCAGATGCCGCTCCCCACTGCGTGACGCAGCCGTCGACCCCCGGCGTGGGCGTAGGCGTAGGAGTCGGTGTGGATATGCGTGGTGTCGGCGTGGGCGTTGGAGTCGGTGTTGGCGTAGGCGTGGGGGGGGGGGTCGGCGTCGTGCCGCTGCCCGCTTGCAGCGTGAGCGTGAAACTGCCCGTAGCGCCGGAGGAATAGGTGGTCGCCTCCACGGTGTAGGTTCCAGCCGGAAGCGAACGGGTTATCCGGGAGTTACGACCGTTGCCGTCGTCGTTCCTGGCCAGCACCGTGCCGCTTGTGCCTGCGCCCCGGAGGAGGAAGAGGTAAGGGTCTGTGGCGGAGACGAGGTCTATCTGCACGTTGGTCTGCCGGTTGAGGGTGAAGGTGTAGGAGCGGGCGTAACGGCCTGTGCGGTTCTCGGACGCGCAAGCGCCGGTCCACGTTCCGTTCAGGTTGACGGTTCCAGATGCCGCTCCCCACTGGGTGATGCAGCCGTCGACCTCCGGCGTGGGCGTAGGCGTGGGCGTAGGGGTAGGAGTGGGCGTAGGTGTGGATATGCGTGGCGGCGGAGTGGGCGTCGCTGCCGGTGTAGGCGGCAGCGACGGATGGTCGCGGTACACGCTGATCTGGTACTCCATAGTGGTAACGCCGTCCTTCGCTCTCACTCTCCAGCCGACGGTGGCTCGAGGATGGAGCAGGTCGACCTGAATGCCCTCGGTGTTCGGGTCGAGGTCATAGAGGTAGTTGCCGCTACTACGCGCCTCGATGACGGCGTGGGGGTCTTTGAGAGTCACGGTGACAGTCATGGAAGAGACGTCAAGGGCGACTCTGGCAGCGTAAGCGTCGCGGCCAGGCGCTTCGAACGCGGGCGTCAAAATGCCGTTGCTGAGGCTCAGGGCGTTGAGGCTGGTGTCATCGGGCAGGAAGCAGTCGGTGTTGGTTCCGGAGAAGTACAGGACCTTATTAGGGGCGGTCAACTTGGCTTCGAGCTCCATTTGAGTCGGGGGCGTGGTGAAGTTGTTGCCGGTGATGTCGAGGTAGGTGAGGTACGGGGCGAACGGGTCGAACTGGGTGAGGTCCAGCGCGGTGAGATTATTGCAGGAGAGGTCGAGACCCTCCAGATCGGTCAGGCCGGCGAAGACCCTCGGGGGCAGCGTGATGAGGCTGTTGTCCGTGAGGAAGAGCCGCTGCAGGCTATCGTCCAGCGGGGCGAACAGTTCGGTTTCCAGATCCGTGAGGTCGTTGCCGTTCAGGTACAGGTGTGTCAGGGCTCTGAGACCGGCGAAGGCCCTGGGGGGCAGCGTCGTGAGGTCGTTGTTGTTCAAGCGCAGGCGTTGGAGGCCGGAGAGGCCGGAGAAGATACCCTCGGGCAGGGATTCGAGCCTATTGTCATGCAGGTAGAGCTGCAAAAGGCTGCGGTCGAGCGGGTCGAACAGGTCGGTTTCCAGCGTTGTCAGGTCGTTGCCGTGCAGGAACAGGTATTCGATGCCGTCAAGGCCATCGAATATGTCCTCGGGCAGCGATGAGAGGCTGTTGTTATGCAGGTAGAGCCTGTTAAGGGTGTCGTCGAGCGGGGTGAACAAGCCAGCATCGAGGGACGTAAGGTCGTTATCGTTGAGGTACAGCCGCCCCAGGTTGATGAGACCATCGAAGATGCCGGTGGGCAAGGACGTGATGGCGTTCCCGTCCAGCAGCAGTAATTCCAAACTGTCCAGCGGGTCGAAGATGTAGGCGGGCAGGGTAGAGAGTTGGTTGTCTTTGAGAGAGAGCAGTCAGGGCAGTGAGGCCGCTGAAAACATCCGCATGGATGCTGGTAAGCGAATTGCCTTCGAGGTTAAGCACCTCGAGGCTGGAGATCTCGCTGAATATGTCCTCGGGCAGCGACGAGAGGTTGTTGAAACGTAAATGGAGATGTTCCAGGTTGCTGAGTCCGTCGAAGACGCCGGGCTGCAATGTATCAATTGTGTTGTAGCTCACGGAAAGAAATTGCAGTTGATCGAGTCCGTCGAAGGCATCGATGTTCACAGTCTTGATGGCGTTGTAGTTCAACCCCAGGAAGCGGAGTGTTGTGCCGGTCAGTTCGCTGAAGGCATTCGCGGGCACTGTGGTCAGATCGGGCGAGTCGGTGACCCACAGTTCACGCAGTCCAGTGAGCCCCGCAAGGTCGCCGGGGACAATGCTGGAGTTGCTGTAGCCTTCGATTTGAAGCTTCGCGATGCCGGCGAGCTGCGTGTTGGTGACGGCTGAGCACGTGCCCCCTATCGCATTGATGATCGCGTCCTGCACCGCCCGCGTGCGGCTACAGATATCAACTACGGCCTGCTGACGTGGCACGGCGTTCGCAGGGAAGATCGCCAGGATGAGTAAGGTGAGCGCGGCCAGCGCCGCGAAGGTTCCACGGGTACGCGTTCGCTTCATGCGGTCAGTCTTCTTCGTTTCGGTGAGAGGGGTCCGGTATTACGAGAAGCGGCGGAGAGAGGGCGTTCAGGCCCGGTAACCGGGTTACTAGGGGGGGTAGTGAATCGGGTTCGCTGGGTCATAGTGTAAAGCGTCTCTTGCCGCAGTTTGCAAGCGCAGTTGCACATTGCATCGTTGCACATTACCTATTGCATTATTGCGTTACAAGGAACTTTCCCTACCAAATTACAAGATTTTTATTTGTACTAAATACAAGAGTACCTATCTACGGCGCAATGGATAATTGTCGTTGGTTAGGCGTTGGGATACGGGAGAAGGGAGAAGGGATGCGAGGTTCCCCGCCTTCGCAGGGAACGACGGGGACCTCCGCCTGCGCGGGAACCACGGAGCTTGCGTGGGAGTGGCGGGGGGAAGAGGGTGGGGCGATGCGTTGACCGTGCGCGCAGACACCCCTAGACTCCCCCCCATGGCTATCTACCGCTATTCCCGATGGGACGGCTCGCAGGACGTCGCGTTTCCTTCGACAGAGGATCTGTTCGACAAACTCTCCGAGCAGATTCTGCAAGGCGACGATCTGCGCGGCGCGCTCCGGCGCATGATGCAGCACGGCATCGAGAGGCCGCAGGGCCAGCGCGGGATGGGTATGCAGGATCTTCTGCAACGCCTCCGCGACGCGAAGGAGCGCAACCTCGAACGGTACAACCTCTCCTCCATGTTCGAGGACATCGAGCAGCGCATATCCGACATCATCGAGAAGGAGCGGCAGGGCATCGATGAGCGTCTGCAGGGCTTGCAGCCTTCCTCTAATCAGGGCGACAAGGACGGTGACGCGGCAGCGGACGGCGACGGGAGCGCAGACGGCAGCGGAAACGCCGGCGACGGAGATGCCAGCGAGTTCGGGGACATGCTGCGTCAGATGGCCGCTCGCCATCTGAATCAGTTGGATGGCCTGCCGTCCGGCGCAGGCGGTCGCATCAAGCAGTTGCGCGACTACGACTTCATGAATCCTGACGCGCGCCAGGACTTCGATGCGCTGATGGAGGAGTTGCAACAGCAGGTGCTGCAGCAGTACTTCCAAGGGCTGCAACAGAGCCTGCAGGGGATGTCTCAGGAGGACCTCTCGCAGATAGCGGAGATGGTGCGCGACCTCAACGAACTGGTGAAGCAGCGCCTGCAGGGCGACGACCCTGACATAAGCGATTTCATGAACAAGTGGGGGCAGATGTTCCCGCCGGGCATCGAGACGTTCGATCAGCTGATGGACTACATGTCCAAGCAGATGGCGCAGATGCAGTCGCTTCTGAATTCGATGCCGCCGGAGATGCGCCGCCAGCTGGAAGAGATGGTGGAGGGGCTGTTGCAGGACAACCGCCTGTCATGGGATCTCTTCGAGTTGGGCACGAACCTCGAACGGCTGAACCCGGACGGTTTCCAGGACAACGGTTTCAGGATGTTCGGCGACGAGCCGGTAACGCTTCAGCAGGCGCTGGAGTTGATGGGCGACCTGAACGGCATGGAGGAGATGGAGAGCCAGCTGCGCCAGGCGCTGCGAACGAACGATCCGTCTCAGATCGACGCGGACGAACTCGGCCGCGTGCTGGGCGAAGAAGCGCGGCAGTACGCGCAGGAGTTGCAGCGCCTGACGAAAGAGTTGGAGGACGCCGGACTCATCCGCCGCAGAGGCCAGGGCTGGGAGCTGACTCCCCAGGCGATGCGCAAGATCGGCGATAAGGCGCTGACAGACATCTTCCAGCGCATCCGAGGCGGCGGCATCGGGGATCACAATCGTGAGAAGAGCGGTATCGGCGTCGAGATTACGGATGAGACGAAACTGTGGGAGTTCGGCGACCCGCTCCACCTGAACACACTGAAAACGGTGAGCAATGCCGTGCTCCGGGAGGGCCCCGGCACGCCGGTGCGCATACGTCCCGACGATTTCGAGGTCGACCGCACCATCTCGCAGATACGGGCGTCGACGATCATCGCTATCGACATGAGCTACTCGATGTTCTGGGACGGCGCGTTCCAGGCCGGCCAGCGGGTGGGGCTGGCATTGGACACGCTCATCAAGACGAAGTTCCCCAAGGATCAGGTGAGCGTCGTCGCTTTCTCCTACTTCGTGCTGCCGATCAAATCCGACATGCTGCTCGAGACGTACTGGGTCGAGTTCGGCGGCGGGACGAACTTCCAGGAGGTGCTGCGTCAGTCGCGGCAGATGCTGGCCCGCCAGGGCGGGAACAACAAGCAGATCATCCTAATCACGGACGGCGAGCCCACGACGTACAACTGGCAGGAGGACGACCTGCAGGCGAGCTTCGGCAGGGGCGGGAGGCACGGCAGAGGCGGCAGCGGACTGCTGGAGGCGACGATGCGGGAGGTGATGCGCTGCACGCGCGACAACATCACCATCAACACGTTCATGCTGGATCAGAGCCCGTCGCTCCTGCGCTTCGTGCAGCTGATGACGAAGATGAACAAGGGGCGCGCGTTCGTGGCCAGCCCGGACAACCTCGGCTCCTACGTCGTCTCCGACTACGTTTCCAACCGCACCAAGGTCATCCGCTAAAGCGTCCGCGCACTACAGACAGCAAAGAGGCGGGGCAATCGGGCCCCGCCTCTCTTTTGTTCTGTCTCTACCGCAGACGGTATCTACGATTCCGTGTCCTCGCCCTTCGTAGCGAGCACCGGCTCTTCCGCGATGCCGTCGTCATCATCATCGTCATCGCCGGGGAGCACGAGTTCGTCATCGTCGTCGTCCCCCTCGTCGTCGACAGGGAGGGGCGGGTCTATGGAGGCTGCCCAAGGCGAGGCGCCGCTGTCGTCTCCCAAGCCGATCAGGCCGGGCGCATCCCCTATGAGGCTGCGTATCTCGTCGTCAGAATTGTCCTTCTCCCCGAAGCCCGGCTCGCCAAAACCCGGCTCCAGCAGCTCTGGCAGATCCAACAGAGCGCGGCCCTGCTCGGACATATCGAGCCTCGCGGGGATGAGACGCCCGATGATGACGTTCTCCTTGAGGCCGAGGAGGTAGTCCGTCTCGCCTGAGATGGCTGCTTCCGTGAGTACGCGGGCGGTCTCCTGGAACGATGCCTTTGCCAGGAAGCTGTCCGTGCTGAGCGATGCCCGCGTAACACCCCGGATATCCGGTCTGCCCAGTGCCGGATCGCCGCCCGCCGCCATCACCCGTTGGTTGATAGCGTTGAATCTCCCTCTATCCGTCAGCTGATTGGGAAGCAGCTCCGTGTTGCCAATGCTCTCGACCCTGTACCACCTGAGCATCTGCCTGATGATCGTCTCGATGTGCTTATCGTTGATCGAAACCCCCTGGTTGCGGTAGACGGTCTGCACCTGCTCCACGAGGTAGCGCTGCGTCGCCTCCATCCCTTCGATACGGAGGATGTCATGCGGGTCTTTCACGCCGCTCGTCAGCTTCTGTCCGGCGGTCACGACGTCACCGGTACGCACCAGGCGCTGGTCGGTGACGTCCACCAGGTGGTCCCGCACCTCGACCTCGAACGCATCGATCTCGATGCCGCCTTCGACGAGCCGCACCTGACCTGAAACGCGGGCCAGGAGGCTCAAGGGCGCCGGCACCTGTTCCGTGGGTTCCGCGGCGGCTTCGTCCGCCTTCTTCCTGCTGCGCTTCGGTTTCTCAGCGATGGGCTCCGCAACGGTCTCGCCAGCCTTGATCTGCTGACCGGCTTTGACCGTGAGCTTGTGCGTCTCCGGAACCGAGTAGGCATCCGTGAACGGCATACGGCTCACGACACGAACGACGGGCACCATCGCCGCAGGGGGCTGAAGCACCTGCGGAGACTCGCCCTCCCGGGGTTCGCCGGCGAGCTGTGCTCCTTCGAACACGAGCACGTAGCCGTCTATCTCCGCGATGCGCGCCTTACCCTTGGGGGACCGCGCTTCGAAGAGCTCCTCGACTCTGGGCAGACCTGAAGTGATGTCCTTCCCAGCGATACCGCCCGTGTGGAACGTTCTCATGGTGAGCTGGGTGCCCGGCTCGCCGATGGACTGCGCGGCGATGATGCCAACAGCATCACCGATGAAGGCAGTCTTGCCGGTGGCGAGGCTGCGCCCGTAGCAGGCCTGGCAGATGCCGCGCGGGGCCTCGCACGTCAACGGGCTGCGCAGCCACAGCGTGGTGACGCCCGCAGCCTCGACTGCCTCAGCCTGCGACTCCTCGACCATCACGCCCGCGTCGAGCAACACCTCGCCGGTGTTGGGGTCGGCGATAGGCGCGGATGTCATGCGCCCGACGATGCGCTCGGACAGGCGTCCGATCATCACGTCCTCTTCCGAGGCTTCCGCGTGGATGCGGATGCCGCGATCCGTGCCGCAGTCCTCTTGCAGCACGATGACCTCCTGCGCCACGTCTATGAGGCGGCGGGTGAGGTAGCCGGAGTCCGCGGTACGCAGGGCGGTGTCAGCCAGACCCTTGCGCGCACCGTGCGTGGAGATGAAGTATTCCAGAACACTGAGCCCTTCGCGGAAGCTGGAACGAATCGGCAGCTCGATGATGTCTCCACGCGGGTTGCTCATCAGACCGCGCATCGCGGCCATCTGCTTAATCTGCGCCTCGTTTCCACGAGCGCCGGAGTGGGCCATGGCATAGATGCCGCCGAACTCCGGCAGGTGCCGCTGGATGACCTCGTCCATCTTGATGGAGACGCGCTGCCATGCCGCGACGGCACGCGCGCGCTTCTCACGCTCGGTGATAAGGCCCATCTCGTACTGCTCTTCGAGCTCCTCCACCTCTTTGTCGGCAGCGGCGACGATTACCGCCTTCTCAGGCGGCACCTTGATGTCCGTGATGCCGATGGTAGTGCCGGAGATCGTCGCGTAGTGGAAGCCCATGCTCTTCAGGCTGTCGAGCACCTCAGCGGTGGTCTCGTTGCCCGTCCGGCGGTACACCTCGGTAACGAGATCCTTCAGGGCCTTCTTGTCCATCACCATGCCATAGTTGCGAACCCCAACGGGCAGCACCTCGTTGAAGATGATGCGTCCGGGGGTTGTCGGTATCCAGCCCTCCCCGGCCTCTTCGTTGCGCACCTGGACCTCGGCGTGCAGTTCGAGGAGGCCCGCGTCGAACGCTACCATGGCGTCATCGAAACTGCTGAAGCGTTTGCCTTCGCCCTTCGCGTCCGGCCTCACCTGGGTCAGGTAGTAGCAGCCGAGCACGATCTCGTACGTCGGCGCGACGAGGGGTTCGCCGGAGCTGGGGGAGAGCATGTTATGGGTGCTGAGCATCACGTTGCGCGCCTCGTGGATCGCTCCGCGAGAGAGCGGCACGTGGACGGCCATCTGGTCGCCGTCGAAGTCGGCGTTGAACGCTGCGCAGACCAGGGGGTGCAACTGAATCGCGCTTCCCTCGACGAGCGTCGGCATGAACGCCTGGATGCCCAGACGGTGGAGCGTAGGCGCGCGGTTGAGCATAACCGGGTGGCCCTGAATGACATCCTCCAGGATGTCCCAGACCTCCGAACGGGTGCGCTCGACCATCCGCTTTGCGCTCTTGATATTAGGGGCGAGGCCCTGCATCACGAGCCTGTTCATGACGAACGGCTTGAACAGTTCGAGCGCCATCTTCTTCGGCAGTCCGCACTCGTGCAGTTTGAGGCTGGGGCCGACCACGATGACGGAACGCCCGCCGTAGTCGACGCGCTTGCCCAGCAGGTTCTGCCGGAAGCGGCCCTGCTTGCCGCGCAGGAGGTCTGACAGACTCTTGAGCTCGTGGTTATGGCTGCCGACGATAGCGCGGCCACGACGGCCGTTGTCTATGAGGTCGTCGACCGCCTCCTGAAGCATCCGCTTCTCGTTGCGCACGATGATGTCGGGCGCGCCGAGTTCGAGGAGCCGCTTCAGGCGGTTGTTGCGGTTGATGACGCGGCGGTAGAGGTCGTTCAGGTCGCTCGTGGCAAAGCGGCCTCCGTCCAGCTGCACCATCGGACGCAGGTCGGGCGGGAGCACGGGCAGCGCGGTGAGCACCATCCATTCCGCTTTGTTGCCGCTGTGGCGGAAGGCGTCTATGACCTGTATCCGCTTCACCGCCTTCTTGCGGCGCTGGCCGGACGTAGAGCGCACTTCCTTCTCAAGGCTGGCGCTCTCCTCCGTGAGGTCCATGGAGCGGAGGATCTCCAGTATCGCCTCGGCTCCCATCCCGGCGCGGAAGACGCCGCCGAACTTGTCGTCGAGGTCGCGAAAGCGGGCTTCCGTCATCAGCATCAGTCGTTTGATGCCGTCGAGCTCGTCGAGGTCATGCTGGAGTTGCTTCTTCAGTTCCTCCTTGGTGTCCTCTGTGGCGAGGCGCAGGGCGTCGATCTTGATCTGGATGTCCGCCTTGGCGTCCTCTGAGGCGGTCTCCTGCTCCGCTTCGAGCGTCAGCGTCTGGGTGACGACCTGGGCGTCGAGCGCTTCGACCTTCTCTTCGAGCTGCTGCTCCAGTTCTTCCCGCTGGCGTGTCTGGAGGAGCGGGTCAACACTGGTGACGATGTACTGCGCGAAGTAGAGCACGCGCTCCAGGTTGCGCGGGGATACGTCCAGCAGCAGGCCGAGCCTGCTGGGGATGCCCTTCGCGAACCAGATGTGCGCCACCGGAGCAGCGAGGGCGATGTGGCCCATACGCTCCCGGCGCACCTTTGCACGAGCGACCTCGACGCCGCAGCGGTCGCATATCACGCCCTTGTATCGGATCTTCTTGTACTTGCCGCAGTAGCATTCCCAATCCTTGGTGGGGCCGAAGATCCGCTCGCAGAAGAGTCCGTCCTTCTCCGGGCGCAACGTGCGGTAGTTGATGGTTTCAGGCTTGATGACCTCGCCGTAAGACCATTGCTTGACCTGTTCCGGCGAGGCGAGTGAGATTCTGAGTGCGTTGAAATCGTTCCCGTTCGGCATCTTTCCTCGTCTCCATCGCGGGGCTCTCCCCCGTGCGCTCGATTAATCCCGGGCCGTTCGTGCCGCGCTGGCCGCACGGCATGCGTCCGAACTAGTTGGCGTTGCCTTCGTCCTTCTCCTCGGAAGCTTTGCGGGCGTAGGCGTCGAGGTCCATGCGAACCTCAGGCGCTGCCTCCACGTCTTCCTCCAGCGATACGAAATCGGCCTCCCATGCCGGCGCTACGGGTTCGGCTACGGCCGGTGTCGGCTCCATCTCCTCCTCTTCCTCTTCCTCCGCCACGTAGGTGAAGTTGGGGACAGGGAGGTTCCTGTCGTCCTCGTACCTCAGTTCGATCGAGAGTCCGAGGCTCTGCAACTCTTTCACGAGAACGTGGAACGACTCAGGGATGCCGGGGTCGGCAACGTCCTCTCCTTTGACGATCGCCTCGTACGTCTTCACGCGACCGACGACGTCGTCGGACTTGATGGTGAGCATCTCCTGGAGGTTGTACGCGGCGCTGTAGGCTTCCAGCGCCCAAACCTCCATCTCACCGAAACGCTGACCGCCGAACTGCGCCTTCCCACCGAGCGGCTGCTGGGTGATGAGCGAGTACGGGCCGGTCGAGCGAGCGTGAATCTTGTCCTCGACAAGGTGGATGAGTTTGAGCATGTAGATGTAGCCGACAGTAACCGGGTTATCGAATTTCTCGCCGGTGCGCCCGTCGTAGAGGATGGACTTGCCCAGCACGGGCGCGGCCATGTTCAGCACCTTGCCAACGCGAAGCGCTTCCTCGTACAGCTCATCGAACGACTGATCCTCGGTGGCGAGCTTCTCTCCGGTGGCTTCCTCGTACACCTCTGCGATGTCTTGCAGCCACACTTTCAGGCACACCTCTCCCGAGTAGGCCACGGCATGGTCGTCGAAGACGCGGTCGGCGTCGTAGCCGCGCTCGGCTACCCATGCGCGGGCGCGAGCCCAGTCAGGGTCGTGATCGTCGCTGGTTTCCAGGTCGCTCCCAGCGGCCCCGGCGCGCTCCAGGAGCCATGCCCTGGCCAACGCGTCGCGTATGTCGGCGTCCGTTGCGCCGTCGAACACGGGAGTTGCGGCACGGAACCGCAGCTTGTGCGCCGCGAGCCCCAGATGCGTCTCCAGCACCTGACCCAGGTTCATCCGGGACGGCACGCCGATGGGGTTGAGGATGATGTCCACGGGAGTCCCATCGGAGAGGTACGGCATGTCCTCCACCGGCATGATGCGGGACACGACGCCCTTGTTTCCGTGGCGCCCTGCCATCTTGTCGCCTTCAGAGAGGGTGCGGGTCTGGGCGATCCATACGCGCACCAGCTTGTTGACGCCGGGAGAGAGGTCGTCGCCGTTCTCACGGGTCATGACCCTCACGTCGATGATCTTCCCTCGTTCGCCGTGCGGCACACGGAGGGAGGTGTCTTTCACGTCACGGGCCTTCTCGCCGAATATCGCCCGCAGGAGCTTCTCCTCGGCGGTCAATTCGGTCTCGCCCTTGGGCGTGATCTTGCCGACGAGGATATCCCCGGGGCCAACCTCAGCCCCTACGCGGATGATGCCGTCCTCGTCGAGGTTGCGGAGCGCATCCTCTCCGACGTTGGGGATGTCCCGCGTGATCTCGCCCGGGCCCAGCTTGGTGTCGCGCGACTCCACCTCGTACTTCTCGATGTGGATGGACGTGAACTTCGAGTCGCGCACGATGTTCTCAGAGATGATGATGGCGTCCTCGAAGTTGTAGCCCTCCATCGCCATGAACGCGCACAGCACGTTCTGACCGAGGGCGAGATCGCCCTCCTGCGTCGAGGAGCTGTCGGCCAACGGGTCGTTGACACCGACTGACATGCCGATGGAGACGATGGGCCGCTGCGTGAGACAGGTGCCTTGGTTGGAGCGGATGAACTTCCGCAACGGGTGCGGGTGCTCCTTCCCCTCATCGTCCGTGACGATCACCATGTCGCTGGTGACGGAGGTAATGACCCCCGCGACTTTCGCGAGCCTCATCTGGCCGGAGTCGCGGGCAACCCGTTCCTCCATGCCGGTGCAGACCAGCGGAGCGTCCGGCCTGAGGAGGGGCACCGCCTGCCGTTGCATGTTCGAGCCCATCAGCGCTCTGTTGGCGTCGTCGTGCTCGAGGAACGGGATGAGCGCCGTCGACACGCTGACGATCTGCATCGGCGCCACGTCCGCGTAGTCCACACGCTCCGGGGGTTCCATCGAGTAGCTCTGCGACGCCCGGCATTCGATGCGCTCCTCGACGAACTGGTAGTGCTCGTCCACCTTGGAGTTCGCCTGGGCGACGACGTACTTGTCCTCGTCGTCGGCGGGGAGGTAGACGATGTCATCCGGGTTCGGCGAGACGTAGGGGCGTACCTGCAGCATCCGCTCGTCGAGAGCGGCGAGCCTCTTCGATCCTGCGCCTGACACCGCGTGCCCCGCTCGCACGATGGCTTTGCCGTCGGCGTCCTGCACCGTCTCGGTAACAATCCGGCCTGCCAGAGCGGGAGCCTTGCTCGAGATCTCCTTGAGCACCTTCCGGTAGGGAGTCTCGATAAAGCCGTAGTCGTTGATGCGGGCGTACGTGGCCAACGAGCCGAGCAGTCCGATGTTCGGGCCTTCCGGGGTCTCGATCGGGCAGATGCGGCCGTAGTGGGAGTAGTGGACGTCCCGCACGTCGAAGCCTGCGCGCTCTCTGGAGAGACCGCCGGGGCCCAGTGCGGAGAGACGGCGCTTGTGCGTCAGTTCCGCCAGCGGGTTGGTCTGGTCCATGAACTGCGACAGCTGCGAGCCGCCGAAGAACTCACGAACAGCAGCGACGACAGGCCTGATGTTGATGAGCGCGCTGGGTGTCGCCTCCTCCTGGTCGAGGATGGACATACGCTCCTTCACGACGCGCTCCATGCGCAACAGTCCAATGCGGAGCTGATTCATGATGAGCTCGCCGACCGCCCGCACTCGCCGGTTACCCAGGTGGTCGATGTCATCGGCGTTGGATGCGCCGTTGTTGATGCGGATCATCATCCGTATCAATTCGATGATGTCCTCTTTGGTTAGCGTGCGGTTCTCCTGCGGCACGTCCTTGCCGGTGCGTCGGTTCATCTTGTAGCGGCCCACACGGCCCAGGTCGTAGCGGCGAGGGTTGAAGAACAGGTTATGCAGAAGCGAGCGAGCGCTCTCCACGCTGGGGGGCTCCCCGGGGCGGAGTCGGCGGTACACTTCCACCAGCGCCTGAGCCTCGTTATGAACGGCAGTGTCGCGTTCGAGGGTCGTGCGGATGTACGGGTGATCCTGGTTGGTGTCCACGTCGGCAAAGAGGTCCAGCAGCTCCTCGTCCTCCGTGTAGCCCAGCGCCCGCAGGAAGGTGGTCACGGGCAGCTTGCGCTTGCGGTCAATCTTGACGGACATGATGTCCCGCGGGCTGGTCTCGAACTCGAGCCATGCGCCGCGATAGGGTATGAGCTTGGAGAGCGAAACGTTGCGCCCCGTGCCAGGGTCCAACACCTTGGTGAAGTACGCGCCGGGGGAGCGCACCAGCTGGCTTACCACGACGCGCTCCGCGCCGTTGATGACGAAGGTGCCGGTGGGTGTCATCATCGGGATGTCGCCGAAGAAGAGCGTCTGCTCCTTAATCTCGCCGGTCTCCTTGACCTCCAGCTCAACCGTTACATAGAGCGGGGCCTCAAAGGTGGCTTCTTTCTCCCTGCACTGCTCCTCCGTGTACTTGGGAGCACGGAAGGTGTGAGCCCCGAAGCGCAACTCGAAGCGGGTGCCGCTGACGTCCTGGATAGGGTTGATCTCATCCAGGACTTCGCGGATGCCCTCGGTCTTCAATGCATCGAAGGACTCGGTCTGTATCTGCACCAGGCTCGAAGGCTCGATGATGCGCTGCGTGCGCGCGAAGGACTTGACCGGGTAGACCAGAGAACGGGACGGGCGGACTATGAGAGAGGTCATCTTGATTCCATGCTCCTGCTTGCAGCGTGATGCGCGATTTCGCGGAGGAACGGAAAAAGGCCCAGCGCCTAAACAACGCTAGACCTCGGCATGTATAGGAGGGTTAGGGATCCTGGAAACTCTGACGCCGTGGAACGATGGGCGGCATACGACTCCTGAATAGTTAACTATAGCGACGCGCCCCGCCATTGTCAAGCGATGGTCTGTCAAGTGGCTATCGTCCGCTGAATGCGCCTTCCGTCCCCTTGCTTCGATTCCTGCGGTCATGCGATGTCCCCGGCGCGGGCAGGACCACCCTCAGAGGGTGGCAGACCTCCCGTTGTTGTGCTTCCGTGGCTCGGGTGGGTATAGTTGCGGAGAATAATTCTCGATAGCGAGCCACCACCGAACATACAGACCGCCTTGTCCAGGTCACCGCACGGCTGCGGGTTGCCGGGCACCGCATAGGGGCGAGCCGCATAGCCGTGCTCAAAGCGTTGGTCTATGGCCGCTCGCACTCCGGCGCGGAGGAAATCCATGGCAGAACTGCAAGGCACAAAGAGTGAGGAGAACCTGAAGTCGGCTTTCGCCCGCGAGTCCCAGGCGAACAGGCGCTACCTGTATTTCGCGCGGCGAGCCGACATCGAGGGCTACGCGGAGATTAGCAGCCTCTTCCGCGACATCTCCGAGGCCGAGACCGGCCACGCGTTCGGGCACCTCGATTTCCTGAAGGAGACCGGCGACCCCGCCACCGGCGAGCCCCTCGGCAGCACCGAGGCCAACCTGAACTCCGCTGTCGCCGGTGAAACCTACGAGTACTCCGAGATGTACCCCGGCTTCGCTCGAACGGCACGCGACGAAGGCTTCGACGAACTCGCTGAGTGGTTCGAGACCCTCGCCCGCGCAGCGCGTTCCCACGCCGGACGATTCACCCAGAGCGCCGAGGACCTCAGCCTGTAACCCACGCCCGAGACCTGACCGGAACTGACGCCGTGTCCTCCGCAGCGCTTCTCGGTGCGGAGGACGTGCGTCTGCACCAAGCCTGCCCGGGAGTTCGAATCGGATAGCGACTCCCGTATACGATACGACCGACCCGCGCTACTGGGACGCCGGCACGCGGCCCATCCACACGATGCAGGCGCTCGCTGCCGCATACGGCCTGTCGGAGGTCTAAGTCATGCGCCCCCTCACCCGTGCCGATATCACCGACATCGCCGCCTACGCGTTGGAGCGCTCCGTGTTCCGCCCGCGCGTCATCGAACTGAAGAAGCGCCGCCGCATCCAGGTCGGCGAGCTGGTGACGCTCGTGTTCGAGAACCGCGAGACGATGCGCTTCCAGATCCAGGAGATGATGCGCGCCGAGCGGATCGTCGTCGAGGAGCGCATCCAGGAAGAGATCGATACCTATAACCAGCTGATCCCGGAACAGAACACGCTCTCCGCGACGCTGCTCATCGAGATCACGGATCAGGCCCGCCTGCGCGAGATACTCGACCTCTTCGTCGGCATCGACCACGGCGGCACGACTTTCCTCGTCATCGGCGGGGGCACGGACAGCGAGGAGCGCATCGAGGCGGAGTTCGAAGGCGGGCACAACAAGGAGAACCGCGTGAGCGCCGTCCGCTACGTAACGTTCAGACTGACCGCCGACCAGGCACAGAGCCTCGCGTTCGGGGAAGCCTCAGCCGCGTTCGAGATCGCCCACCCCAACTACCGCGCCATCGCGCCCATCCCGGACAGGGTCCGCGAATCGCTCGCCGCAGACCTCCTTGAGGTTTAGCTCGTGAGCGACGCCTGTAGCGCCTCCTCCAGCTCCGCCAGCGCGACGTAGCCCTCGTAGCGGGACATGATGCGTCCGTCCGCGCCTATCACGAACGTCCACGACTCGTTGCGGTAGTGCGGCATCTTGTCGATGCCCCACTCGCCGAGAATAGGCGAGTACACTCCGCGATTCAGGTCGCCCTGTATCTCGTGGGGGTTGTCGTAGACCTCTACGTGGATGTAGTCCGCGGCGTCCGGGTACGCGGCGCGCAACTCGGAGATCGTCTCCACCTGCGGGCCACACGTCGGCGTCGTGCAGAACGCGGGCGACGCGAACACCACGACCGTCGGTCTGCCGCTGAACAGCGACTCCGCGATGCTCACCTCATAGAGGCCCGGATCCGGCTCTGACTGCGAGGTGAGCTGGGAGAGGTCGCCCTGCACCGATTCCAACGTCTTGCTATCGCTGAACACGGCGACCTGCCCGATGTCCCGAACGAAGGACGTCTCGGCAACGTCCAGATCGATCTCAGCGGTACCGGAAACCGATTCGCTGTCGACGTCTATCGCGAGGCTCCAGCGGCCCGGCTTGGGGAAGGTCAACTCCGTAACGTAGGAGCCTCGCGTCCCGTATGGCCATTGGTAGAACACCGCATCCGCCATTTCGGACGGCGCGTCGCCATCGAGGAACGACGTTCGGATGTGCGCGGAGGGCGCGGTAACGAGGGCCGTGCCCGACGCCAACAGAAACGCGATGCGCTGCGTGCCCGTCCGCAGCACCGTCGTGCCGAGGATGGCGATCAGCTCAGGGTTCTGCGTTGCCGTCGGCGTGGGCGCTGGGGTGGGGGTCGCGGTGGGTTCCGGCGTGGAGCACGCTCCGGAAAACCCCAGGAGAACTGCCACGGCGATAACCAGGATGCCCAGATAGATGCTCCAGGTTCTCATGCCAGCCTAGGAGACCCCGTCGTACGACCCGAAGGTAAGGGCAAAGAGCGCAAAGTCGGCCGAGTTCGACGCGAACTTTAGCTCGCCCTCGCCGAACTCCGGCAGCGAGACCACCTCGTAGAGACGCGGCTCATCGACCGTGAAGTAGCTTCTGTCGGCCTCGACGACCACGTCGGCGCCGGCCTCGTTCTCCTTGAGTGGGGCATCGGCGAGCGTGACCTGCACGTCGAACGGCTCCACGTTCTCCTCGATGTCCACCACCGCGTTCACGCTTCGAGCGAAGAACTTGAGCGCTATATAATCCTCGTAGTCCTCGGTCTCCCGCGCGTGCTCTATCGCTTCGAGGTCAGATGTCCACTGGCCGTTGAGGTAGATGAACTGGTTCAAGTGGGCGCCGGGATCCCGGTACACCTGTGTCGCGCCTGCGCCGCCCTCGTGGTATCGCACGTCCGCGATGTAGAACCCGGACGCATTCCGGCCCCACCCGCCGTATATCTCGCGGGTCTGCTGGTCAGCCCTCGACGTACCCTGTGCTCTTGGGTCGAACGCCGGCCCTGTGTCAGGGTTGGCGGCGATGCCTGCCACGTCCACGCCCGCTTCCGTGAGGAGGTTGCGTATCTGCTCCTCCGTTTCGTCGTAGGCGCCTTCGCCGAAATGCCTGTACCGCACGAGGCCGTTCGCGTCGATGAGGTACTTCGCAGGCCAGAAGCGATTGTTGTAGGAGCGCCACGTCCTGAAGTCGTTGTCCTGTGCGACCGGCCACACGACTCCCAGCTCGGCGGACGCTTCTATGACGTTCTCCGTTACCTTCTCGAACTCGAACTCAGGAGCGTGCACGCCGACAATCGTCAGGCCCTTATCCGCGTACTTCTCGTTCCATTCGATCAGGTAGGGCAGCGTGCGGATGCAGTTGATGCAGGTGTACGTCCAGAAATCTATGAGCACCACCTGGCCGCGCAGGCCCTCCATCGTAAGCGGGTTGCTGCTCAGCCATTGTGTGATGCCCGAGAACTCCGGCGCTGTATCGCCGACCTCACCGCCCATGCTGCCGGTCAGCGACATCGGCGTAGGCGTCGCAGCGTCCGGCGGCGCGGTGGCCTCGGGCGTGGCGGCATCCGGCGTCGCGCTGTCGGACGGCATCGCCGTTTCGGCAGGCGCCGGAGCCTCCGGGGTGTCGTCGGAACCGCCGCACGCTGCCGCCAGCACCCCGATGAGTAGCAGGACACCGAACAGAACCAACAGGGACTTCCGCATCATTTCTTCAACCTTCCCGGGCAACAGGCCACTCCTTATGCTCTCTCCACGACACTACCACTATTCTACATACGTGCGGGCATACGCACGGACGAGCGTTTCTGCCGTATACTAGGAGTCCACCCATCACGCTGTTCGGAGCCTGCCACCTCGTATGAGAGTCCCTCTTTCCTGGCTGTCGGAGTACGTTCCGCTGCGGATGAATCCGCCGGAACTAGCCCACCGGCTCACTATGGCCGGGCTCGAAACCACCTATGACGCCGGTGTCGGCGCAGGGTGGGAGAGCGTCGTCGTTGGCCACGTGGCCGAAGTTCGCCCGCACCCCAACGCCGACCGCCTGCGCCTCGTCGATGTCGACCTCGGCGCCACGACGCACACCGTCGTCTGCGGCGCGCCGAACGTCGCCGCCGGACAGAAGATCGCGTTCGCGCAGGTCGGCGCAAGGCTGAAGAGCGGCAAGACCGGCGAACCGATGGAGCTCACGGCAGCGGTCATCCGGGGCGTCAAGTCCGCGGGCATGGTCTGCTCCGAGCGCGAACTTGGGCTGAGCGACGAGCACGAGGGCATCCTGGTGCTGCCGGACAGCAGCCCCGTCGGTGCTCCGCTGTCCGGCGTACTGCCGTCCGGCAACGCGCTGGAGATAGAGATCACCGCGAATCGCGGAGACTGCCTCTCCGTGCTCGGCATCGCGCACGAGGTGGCCGCCATCACCGACGAACAGGTGACGGAGCCCCCCACCGACTACACCGAAAGCGGCGAAGAGGTCAGCGGGGCGGTCGTTATCGAGATAGCAGACCCTGACCTGTGCTACCGCTACACCTGCACCCTTACGCGCGGCGTCACGATCGGGCCCTCGCCGGAGTGGCTCCGGCAGCGCCTGCAGGAGGCGGGGCACCGCTCCATCAACAACGTTGTCGACGTTACGAACTACGTCATGCTGGAGTACGGTCAGCCCCTGCACGCGTTCGACCTCGACGAGGTTCGCGGCAGCAAGGTGATCGTCCGCTCCGCTGAGCAGGGCGAGCCGTTCACGAGCCTCGATGGACAGGAGCACACGCTCCGCCCTCCGATGCTGATGATCGCCGACCCGGAGCGCGCCATCGGACTCGCGGGCGTGATGGGCGGCGCGAACTCGGAGATGACCGACTCTACCACCAACGTCCTGCTGGAAAGCGCCACGTTCAACGCCATCAACACGCGCCGAACCGCGAACGCGCTCAAGCTGCGAACGGACGCATCGCTCAGGTTCGAGAAGGGGCTAAACCCCGAATTGGCCGAGCGGGCCGTCCGACGCGCGACGCGCCTCATCCTCGAAACCGCCGGAGGCACGGCGGCGAAAGGCGTCTACGACGTATTCCCCGGAAAGAGCGACCCGCCGCGCATAGCCTTCTCCCACGAGAGCCTGCGGCGCGTTCTCGGCGCGGACTTCCCGACGGCGCAGGTAACGGGCGTGCTCGCATCGCTCGGTTTCTCCGTCGAACTTAACGCTGACGACTCCATGACCGTCGTGCCCCCCTACTGGCGCACTGACATCCATATCGAGGAGGACGTCGTCGAGGAGGTAGCGCGCATCATCGGCTACGACGCCGTTCCGGGCGCGCCGCTCGCCGGGCTGATGCCCGAGGCGATCCCTCAGCCCGTGCGCGAGCTCCGGGAGGAGGTCCGCGACCTGCTCGTTACCTCAGGGTTGCAGGAGACGATCTCCTACACGCTGGTGAGCAAGGAGCACGCCTCGCTGCCGGGCGGCCTGCTCGACGGCATGAGCGGGGAGCCGCTGCACGCCGCCAACCCGATGAGCCGGGAGCAGGAGTACCTCCGCACCTCGCTGCGCCCGAACATCCTTCGCGCTGCGGCCTCCGCGCTGCGACAACCGCCCGGCTCCGCCCTTCTGTTCGAGGTCGGACGCGTCTTCATCCCGCGCAAGGGCGATCTGCCGGACGAACGGGAGACCGCCATCGGCATCGTTGCCGGGCCGCGTTCCGGAGCTGTCTGGCAGAAGGACGCGCCTCCGTTCGATTTCTTCGACGCGAAAGGCATCGTCGAGGGGCTGCTCACGCGGCTGGGGCTGAACGCTACGTTCGAGCGCGCAAGCGACGCGATGCTGCACGACGGCCGGGCCGCCGCCATCATGGCAGACGGCGAACAGGTTGGCGTGGTCGGCGAGATTCACCCGCGTTTCAGGGCCGCTTTCGACCTCGATACCGAATCCCCCGCTCTTTTCGAGCTGGACCTCCAGCGGCTCGTATCGCACCTGCCGCAGCTGCGTTCATCGTTCGAGCCGTTCTCGCGTTACCCCAGCGCCGTCCGTGACCTTGCACTCGTTCTGAACTCTGTTACACCCTCGCAGCAGGCACAGGACATCATCGAGGCTAACCCGCTGGTCGTCCGCGCCACGCTCTTCGACGTGTTCGAGGGCGGGACGCTCCCCGCCGGCAAGAAGTCCCTCGCCTTCCGGTTGGAACTGCAATCCAGCCGCGAGACGCTTACGTCCGACCAGCTGAACGTAGCCATCGCCGACATCACGAACCGCCTCGAACACGAGACGGGCGCTACGCTGAGAGCCTGACGGTTCACCCATGACACAGCACGAGCATACGCATCACCACGAGCACGCCGGGCATCAGCACGAGCATGTGGAGCGTCAGCACGCGCACCCGCGCACCGCTGACATGCTCAGCGTCGAGCAGGCCCTCGAGCGCGTCCTGCGTCTGGTGCACGAGCTGCCCGTGGAGCGCATCCCTCTCCTCGATGCCGACGGCCTGACGCTCGCTGAGGACGTGCGCGCTCCGTTCGACATCCCCTCGCTCGCTAACTCGGCGATGGACGGCTACGCCGTGCGCGCCGCCGACGTGGCAAGCGCGACGGAATCGTCGCCCGTTACGCTTACGGTCAACGGGCAAGTGCAGGCTGGGCAACTCGCAACGGACGCTGTGCCTGAGGGCGGCACCATCCGCATCATGACGGGCGCGCCGGTGCCCCCCGGGGCCGATTCGATCGTCCCCTACGAGCTGACGGACGAGGTCGAACGCCGAACGACCGGCCTCGCCCTCGATTACATCGCAATCAAGAGCGCGCCGGGGCTGGGAGACCACGTGCGTCCGGCAGGGGAAGACGTTTCCGCCGGAGCCCTGGTGCTGGAGAAGGGGCGCGTCCTTGATCCGCCCGCCATCGGCCTGCTGGCGTCGTTCGGATTCGCGGATGTCCCGGTCATACGCAGGCCGCGAGTGGCCGTGCTCGCAACGGGAGACGAGGTTCAACCCCCCGGCGAGACGCTCCAACACGGACGACTGTTCGACAGCAACACCTACGGGACTGCCGCCGCGCTCAGGCGATGGGGAGCAGAGCCCGTGCTGCTGGGCATCGCCCGCGACAACCTCGACGACCTGCGGGCGAAGATCACTGCCGGGCTGGACGCTGACATGCTCATCACGTCGGCGGGTGTCAGTGCAGGCGCTTTCGACATGGTCAAGGAAACGCTGGGCGAGCTCGGCGACGTCGACTTCTGGGCTGTTAGGATGCGCCCCGCGCGGCCCATCGCGTTCGGACTGCTTCACGCTCCGGACGGACGCAACGTCCCGCACCTGGGGCTGCCGGGCAACCCCGTCAGCGCACTGGTGGCGCTCGTGGAGATCGGGCGGCCTGCGCTGGCCAAGATGATGGGCCAAACCCCGGAGGCGCTGCCGACGGTGAGCGCTACCCTTGACGACGACATCGTGAATAACGATGAGCGCCGCGTCTACGCCCGGGTGACGCTCGAACGCCGCCCGGATGGCTTGCACGCCCGGCTCACCGGCGGGCAGGGCTCCAACCTGCTCACGTCGATGGGGCTTGCGCACGGGCTGGCCATCTGTCCCGAGGATCTACTCCAACGTTCGGCAGGAGAGCAGGTCGTCGTCCAACTGTTGGACTGGCTGAACCACTCCGCCATCCTGACCGATCAACTCGATATCACGAAATAGCTGAGGCACCACATGACCACCGACCAGGACGTAACCATCGAAGCCGCCGCGGATGAGAATCCCCAATACACGATGTCTCCCGAATTGTTGGAGCAGAGTGGCCTTTCCGTGAACGTCGTGCTTATGTCCCGGCTCTGCGAAGCGGCAAAGGCCAAGCTGAGCGGCGACCCGCAGAAGATGACCTACAAGCAGATACGGAAGCTGTTCGTGGATGACTGCGCCGACCAGGACGGTTACCTTTCGCCGAACCATCCCGTGGTCGAAACGGTGGTGCGCGTCCTGCTTATCACCAAGAGCGGCACGCTGACCCTCAACGATATCCACCAGGTCGTGTCGGACTTGTGGCTCAGCTCCGACTGGTCGCGGTACATCAATGTCAGCACGATGCGCCGCATCCTGGACCACGCCACCCCCTACGGCATCACGCGCGCCTAGTCATCTCTCTGCGATAGAGAGGTGCGGCAGACGATAGGGGGAGTGCGGGCGGGCCGCTCAGCGAGACTTCTACGCTGCGGCGAGTTGCGCCTTGGCCTGACCGGCGACCTGCGCGAACGCGGCAGGGTCGGCAACGGCAAGATCCGACAGGACTTTCCTGTCGAGCGCGATGTTGGCCAGCTTCAGGCCGTGCACGAACTGCGAGTAGGAGAGCCCGTGCTCCCGCGCTGCCGCGCCGAGCCGGACGATCCACAGCCTGCGCATATCGCCCTTGCGCTCGCGGCGATGGGCGTAGGCGTAGGAGAGCGCATGCAGCATGGATTCGTGCGCTCTGCGGTAGAGCGCGTGGTTCGTCCCGCGGTGACCCTTCGTCAGCTTGAGGACGCTCTTGTGCCTTCGGTGCGCGGTTACTCCGCGCTTTACGCGTGCCATGACTCGACTCCCCTACTTGTTCAGCTTGGGCACGAGTTTCATGATGCGCCCGCGAGTGGTTGCATCCGCCATGACCGTATCGCTGTAGGTACGGCTCACCGAACGGGGCTTCTTCCGCCGGAGGTGGCTGGAGTGCCTCTTCATACGCAGAAGCTTGCCTGTCCCGCTCACGCGGAAACGCGCCGCTGCGCCCTTATGCGTTTTCATCTTCGGCATCGTCTGACTCCTTCGACGACTCCGGTCGGCCTGGTGCGACCTTGCCCGGAGCTAACACAATACTCATGAACCGACCTTCCAACTTCGGCGCCTGCTCCAGTTTGGCGTCTTCCTTGACCGCCTCATGCACCTGCTTCAACAAGCCAACCGCCAACTCCGGATGGTCGAGCTCGCGGCCACGGTGCATCACTGAAACCTTCACCTTGTTGCCCTCGTCCAGCAGCTTCGTCACCAAGCGTTCCTTCGCCTCGATGTCGTGCTTGCCTATCCGGGGGCGGAACCGCACTTCTCGCAACCCCACGTTCTTGTGGGTCTTGCGCATCTCCCGTTCCTTGGTGGACTGCAGGTAGCGAAACTTCCCGTAGTCCAGAAGCCGACAGACCGGCGGCTCCGAATTGGGCGCAACCTCAACCAAGTCCAAGTCATGCTCTCGTGCCAAAGCGAGAGCGTCAGGCGTGGTCATCACGCCGAACTGCTCCCCCTTCTCATCGACGACCCTGACTTGGGGAACTCGGATACGTTCGTTGACGCGGTATTCTTTAGCTATTGCGTTCGTCCTGCCAGCTTACGAGGATTGTCAGGGCGGCGAAGCCGCGCTCACAGACCGCAGTATACAGAGCGCACCCCCCGCCCGTAAAGGCGCAACGGCGCAGGCTTCCCCGGTCGAAAGCCGCGAGCACCGGGGCCCCGGGCCCATACGTATCCCGTGAACCGGCGATATATACTGCCGCGCAAAGACATCGGGAGGAGTTCCATGGCAGCCCTCAACCGTGTGCTGAGCATCTATCTGCTGCTGGCGGCGCTGGCGGCGGCGGTCGTCTCCGTCACTGCCTCTCTCTACTACGAGGGCGGCGGCGAGCCGTTCCCCGTGTGGGACATCCTCAGCGCGGTCATGGCGCCCGGCGTCGTCATCGTCCTCGTGGACAGTTTCATGCGCAAGCGTCGATTCGACGGCGCCGGCGGGGATCTCGATGCTCGCAGCTACCTCCGGGTCAACATCGTCTTCTATGCGGCGGTAGCGCTTACCCTGTGGTTCTTCCGGAACTGGATGGGAGACCTCACCAACACCGAACAGGACCTCCTCGTGTGGAAGCTCACGGATCCGCTGTTCGCCGCCGTTGCCGTCGCGACCGCTCTGCGCCTGTGGAGCGCCGAGCCTTAGCTGGCCCGCCGCTCCATCCGTAACCTGTTCAGGAGGCCTACGCAGATGTCCACGCTCAAGCGATTGCTATCGGTCTACATGATGCTGGCGGCGCTGGTAACCGCCATCCACTACATGTTCACCACGTCTCTGTTCGATACCGACTTCGTGTTCTGGGGCTACCTCAACTGGCCTATGGCCCTTGCCGTCGTGATCGCGGTGGTTGCCGCCTACGGAGATAAGCGCAGGGCTGACGCCGTCTCAGGCTCGGGAAGCGGCCTGCGAGACTACCTGGACACGAGCCTCCTCTTCTACGCCGCTGTCTTCCTCTTCATCGCCTTCTTCCGAGAATGGGTCGTCACGGCCTTCGCCTCCGAGGGAGATGACGTCACGATCTGGGACTTCATCGACCCTCTGTTCGTCATCGTGACCGGCGTGCTGGGCGTACGGATGTGGCGCAGCGGCAGCTGAGGGAACTGCCCCTACACCAAATCGGGGGAACTGATCCACGGTTTCTTCGTTTTGCCCGCTGCCGGTCATTTCCATCAATCGCTCACCTCTGCACGCGCAGTTGTTAAGGGCCGCCTCAGGAGTAAATTTTCAAATTGGGGACTCATTTGGCTCTATTGGGTTCCATTCACTCCTAGCTGGGAGGCTAAAAATGAGGCCGGGATGGTCTCGTTTGGCATCCCGCTCACTCGTAGGCGCTGTACCAGCGTGGCCTCGCTGTGGCCTTGGTTGGCCTTGGTTACGGATCCGGGGGCGGAGTTAGGAGTGACCAGGAGCGGCGAAACTTTTAATTCAGTCTCATTTCGTCTCATTTCGTCTCATTCCTCTCGTCTACGCGGGGCCGGGATGCGAGGTTCCCGGCTTCGCGGCAACGACGTATGCGAACAATGTAGCAACCGGCGAGGCTATGCGTAAGGGGCAGTTGTCGTTGGGCCGCACCTCGTCCACCCGGCGCGCTCGCATGGGCGGGAGTCTCGCCCTTCCGGTCTCTCGCTCCGAGGGTGGTTTATAGGGAAGTTAGGGAAGTTAGCGAGTTTATCGAAATCCGATAAACCATCCTAAACTTCCTGTGATTGCATCCTACGTCTCGGTGATAGGCCGGGGATGCGAGGGGTTCCCCGCCTTCGCTGGGAACTACGTATGCGACCAATGTAGCAATCAGGGGGACTATGGCGTAAGGAGCAGTTGTAGTTGGTTTGGGGGTTACCACCCCACCCCCCGCCCGCAGTACCCTCACCCGATTGCTTCGCATCGACCTCTCCCTCGAGGGCGAGGTGAGCAAGACCCTCGTCACCCTTGCGCAGCCGAGCTGTCTCCGACGCGGCGTTCTTTTCCGGCCAGCAGGCGCTGGATGTTGTCTCTGTGCGTCCAGAAGATGAGCGGCCCGCACACCAGCGCGTACACGAGATAGGGCAGCGGAAGGCTCCAGACGACGGCGGCAACGACGAAGAGCACTGCCGCGCCCGCGATGCCCAGCAACGATCCGAGCGATACGTAGCGCGTGAGCAGCAGCACCGGCGCGAAAACGCCCAGCCCGACGAGTCCTGACCAGGGCAGCAGCCCCATGGCAGTCCCCAGGCCCGTCGCAACGCCTCTGCCGCCTCTGAATCCGGAGAAGATCGGAACGATGTGGCCCACCAGCGCTGCAGCGGCAACTCCCGCTTCCACCCAATGGTCGCCTGAAACCGTCCGCGCCAGCAGCACCGGCCCAAGCCCTTTCGCGAAATCGAGCAGCATCACCAGCGCCGCCGTACGCTTGCCCGCCACCCGCAGCACGTTCGTGACACCCGTCTTGCCGCTTCCGAAATCGCGCACGTCTTGCTTATGGGTGAGGCGCACGAGAATCAGCCCCGGCTGCAGGCTGCCGACGAGGTAGGCCGCGGGAACGAGCAGCCAGTCCATGTGCTAGCGGCCCCTGCCCGTGCCAGCCCGGCGTCCTCCGCCGGACGATTGGCGCGCCCTCGCCGCTGCCTTGGAGCGGTTGTCCCCTATGACGTGGACGCCGCCTTTGCCGCGAAACTCGATCTTGAGCGGGACGCCGTCGTACTCGAAGAGCTCCCTGATGGTATTCGCGAGGTAGCGTTCGTAGGAGAAGTGGATGCGGCTGGTGTTGTTGACGTAGAAGATGAACGTGGGCGGCCTGATGCCGTCCTGCTTGACGCGATAGAGCTTCAGCGAGCCCTTGCCTATGGCCGTGGGCGGCAGATGCCGCGCGATGGCGTCCATCGCAGCGTGGTTCAGCGTTGGGCCGTCCACCCACTCAGTGCGTTTGGCGTACAGGGCGAACGCCGCGCGCAGCGTCGCGTTCACTCCTTCTCCGGCGGTCGCGGAGGTGAACGCGATGGGGACGTTGGGCATGAACTTCATCCGCTCGCGGACGATATAGGTGAAACGGCGCTCCGCCCGGCGCAGGTCGTCCTTCTCCACGAGGTCCCACTTGTTGACGACGACCAGCAACGACTTGAAGGAGTCCGTCACCTGCCCTGCGATGTGCAGGTCCTGATCGGTCACCAGCCGCGTTGCGTCCAGCACCAGCAGCGCCACGTCGCAGCGGTGGATGGCGATTCCGGCGCGCAGCACGCTGAACTTCTCGATGCCCGACTGCACCGCGCCGCGCCTGCGTATGCCCGCCGTATCTATGAGCACCGCCTGCTCGCCCTCGAACTCGAACACCGAGTCCAGGGCGTCGCGCGTCGTGCCGGGCGTCGCGCTCACGATGGATCGCTCCTCGGCGAGGATGGCGTTCGTCAGCGCGGACTTGCCAACGTTCGGGCGGCCGATGATCGCGAACCGGGGAAGGTCGAACTCGGGCGTCGCCGGGCTGTCCAGCGGCGTCAGCACCATCAGCGCGTCCAGCAACTCGCCGATGCCCCTGCGATGAAGCGCGCTCACCGGGATGGGCGTGCCAAGCCCTAACGCGTAGGCATCGTTGGCCAGCGCCTCCTGATCGGTGTTGTCCGCCTTGTTCACCGCCAGAACGACCGGCTTGCGAGCGCGGCGCAGACGCTGAGCGACGTGCTCGTCGCCGTAGGCCGGGCCCGTGCGCGCGTCCGTGACGAACAGGACGGCATCCGCTCCGTCGATGGCGGCGTCCACCTGCGCCGAGATGTGGGCCTCTATCTCCGTCTCAGGCTCCGGCACCAGGCCGCCGGTGTCCGCCAGCAGGAAACGATGGCCCTCGAACTCCACATCCGCAATCATGCGGTCGCGCGTCGTGCCGGCCTCCTCCGCCACGATGGCGGTACGCCTGCCGAGGATGGCGTTGAACAGGCTCGATTTGCCGACGTTCGGGCGTCCGATGATCGCAACGAGGGGCTTGGCAGCCGGAAACTCCGGCGATCCCTGTTCCGTCACTTCCTCTTCCATCATGGGGCTCACTCTCCGGCGACCAGCAGCCGCAGCACGGCCTTCTGCGCATGCAGGCGGTTCTCGGCCTCGTCGTAAGCGACGGACTGCGGGTGATTCAGCATCCCCTGCTCCATCTCCTCGCCGTAGTGAACCGGCATCGGGTGCATGATCAGCGCGCCGGGGTTGGCCAGCGACATGAGACGCTCGTTCACCTGAAAGCCCCGGAAGGCGCGGCGGCGCTCGGCGGATTCCTCCTCCTGGCCCATGCTCGTCCAGACGTCGGTATAGACCACGTCGGCCTGGGACGCAGCCTCGTCCGGGTCGCCGGTGAGGGTCAGCTCGCCATTGCCGCGCGCGCGCATCCTCGCCGCGTCCGCGTCGGAGAAGGCGTACCCGTCAGGCGAGGCGATAGCGAAGTCCGCCCCGAGCGCCAGCGCCCCAAGCCCCAGGCTCAGCGCGCAGTTGTTCGCATCCCCCACGTAGGCGACCTTCAGCCCGGCGACGCGTCCCTTGTGCTGTCGAACGGTGAGCAGATCGGCGACCGCCTGGCATGGATGCTCCACGTCGGAGAGCGCATTGATGACCGGCACCGAGGCCGAGGCCGCAAGCCGCTCCAGCGTGCTGTGCGCCATGACCCGCGCAACGATGACCGAGGCCCAGCGCTCCAGCACCCGCCCCACGTCCTCCACCGGCTCACGCTTGTCGAGGCCGACCTCGTCCGCGCCGAGGTAGACGGCATGGCCGCCCAACTCATAGGCCGCGATGTCGAACGAGACCTTGGTGCGGAGCGACGGCTTCTCGAAGATCATGGCCACCGTGCGGCCCTGCAACGGCAGCGAACTCCTGTCCCGATCCACGTAGGCCCGATCCGCGTAGGAGCGTCCTGCTTCCAGCAGCCACTCCAGCTCATCGTTCGAGACGCAGTCCATCGAAAGGAAATCAGTCGCCATCCCGGGTCACTCCTTCCTCGGTCCGTTCAGGTCGGAGATCGTCTCCACATAGGCATCCCATGCGTCCTCGACCATCGACTTGGTTGCTTCGATCTCCGCCGCGGCGACGCCCATGCGGACAGCCTCGCTGTAGAGGACGCTCAGGTCGTACCAGCGGTAGTAGCAGCGCTCGCGCTCGGTTTCAGGCACTATGGCAGCCATAGGGGTTAAGGATACGCCCCTTGCCGCTCCCGCGCTCGCAGGGCTGATTGCGCGGTTAGCGGAACTGACGCAGGAAGCGGATGTCGTTGCCGAGGAAGTGCCGGACATCGTTGATTCCGTACTTCAGCATGGCGATACGTTCCGGGCCCATGCCGAACGCGAATCCTGAATAGACGTCCGGGTCGTAGCCCACGGCGCGCAGGACGTTGGGGTGCACCATCCCCGCGCCGAGGATCTCCAGCCAGTCGCCCCTGTACTCGATGGACATATCCACGCCCGGCTCGACGAACGGGAAGTAGTCGCACCGGAAGCGGACGCGCGTCTCCTCGCCGAACATCTCCCGCGCGAACTGGAAGAGCGTGTGCTTGAGGTTGGCGAAGGTGATGCCCTTGTCCACCGCCAGCCCCTCGATCTGGTGGAACTGCGACTCGTGCGTGGTGTCGGTCGCCTCGTAGCGGTAGCACTTGCCGGGGACGAGCACGCGGATAGGCGGCTCGTGCGCCTCCATGATGCGCGCCTGCATGGGCGAGGTGTGCGTCCGAAGGAGCGTCGTGAAGCCGCCGTCCTCGTCACGGTTCGCGTCGAGCCAGAACGTATCGAACATATCCCGCGCCGGGTGGTCCCTGGGGATGTTCAGCATCTCAAAGTTATACCTGTCCCATTCGACCTCGGGGCCCTCCGCCACCTGGAAGCCCATGTTGCGGAAGATGTCCGTAATCTCACGGATGACGATGGTCGAGGGGTGGTAGTGTCCGATGGAGGACGGCCTGCCGGGGAGGGTGATGTCTATGGCATCGCCCGCGAGCGAATCCATACGCGCCGCATCGAGCGCGGCCCGGCGCTCGGCGAACCGCTCCTCCAGCAGCGCCTTGACGGCGTTGCCTGCTGCGCCCGCCGTTCGACGCTCGTCGGGGTCGAGTTGGGCGAGGCCGCGCAGGAACTGCGTGAGCTTGCCGGAGCGTCCGAGGTGCTCCACGCGCCAGGCGTCGAGGGCTTCGGGAGAATCAGCGGCAGCGAGCACGCTCAGCGCGGATTCGCGCAGCGCATCGAGGTCCTGAATGAGTGTGTCAGCCATAGGAATTGAGCAGCGGTTTTCAGCGTGCGGGGTTCATTATACAGGCACGCGGCACGTCTCGTGACAACATGAAAGCCCCCGCCGAAGCGGGGGCCCCATGTCTCAGCCTATGCGACGGAACGCTTACGCGCTTGCGAGCGCCTCGCTGCCGTCCGCCACCGCGATGGTCAACCGTCGCGCCTTCTTGTCCTCGGCCTTCGGCAACCTGATGGTGACGACGCCGTTCTCGTAGGACGACGCGGCCTTCTCCGGGTCGACGCTCTCCGGCAGCCGGAGCGAGCGGCGGAACGAACCCGTCCTGCGCTCTCGCAGGAGGAAGCGGTCATCCCGGTGCTCCGTCTCCGCCGGAGCGGTCTCGCCCTCGATGGTCAGGACGCCGTCCTCGATCGTGACGCCGATGCCGGAGGGGTCAACCCCAGGCAACGCGCCCCTGACGACGACATCGTCACCGTCCCGCTCGATGTCCAGCGGAATCGGCCAACCCTTGGCGAACGCGTAGTGCGCGCTGTGCGGGGCGTAGGTGTGCAGTCCAGGGAACGGGTACCATCGTTGTAGTGCCATGTCGTACCTCCTCAAAATAGCGGTTCGCTTCTTGCGACTCGCTTTACTTGATACGAATCATATCAATACAAAATCAAGATGTCAATAGTGTTATACAATCCGTATCAGATTGAACGGCTGCGTCCGCCGACCTCCCGGAACGTGGCAGGGAGAGGGCGCAGTGCTAGAATCAACACATGGCGCACCAGACGCTCCTCATAGCCACCAACAACGCCCATAAGGTCGTGGAGTTCCACCGCCTGCTCGGCGGGACGGGCTTTGCGCTCGTCACTCCCGCTGAGGCGGCGCTCGACCTCGACGTCGAGGAGAGCGGCAGCACGTTCGAGGAGAACGCTCGCCTGAAGGCGCGCGCGTTCTGCGCCGCCAGCGGGCTGCCGTCGCTCGCCGACGACTCCGGGATCGAGGTCGACGCGCTGGATGGACGCCCCGGCGTCCGCTCCGCGCGCTACGGCGGGGACGAGTTGGACGACGACGGACGGGTGCAACTGCTGCTCTCGGAGCTCGCGGACGTGCCGCAGAGCCTGCGCGGCTGCCGGTACCGCGTGACGCTCGTCCTGGCGAGGCCGGACGGCAGCGAGGAGTTCGCGGAGGGGACGTGCGCGGGAAGCGTCGCGTTCGAGCCCGCGGGCAGCAACGGATTCGGGTACGACCCGGTGGTGTACATCCCCCGCTTCGGCAGAACCGTTGCCCAGCTGAGCGCGGCGGAGAAGGACGCGATCAGCCACCGGGGTCAGGCCGCGCGGCGCATGGCGGAGCTGATGCGCGAGGCCGCGCGAGCCGGAGCGGCGTCGTGACCGCCCCGATCGCCGACGCGCTCGGCAGGCCCATCCACGACCTCCGCATATCGGTCACCGACCGGTGCAACTTCCGGTGCACCTACTGCATGCCCGCTGAGGTGTACGGCGAGCGTTACCACTTCCTTCCGCAGAAGGCCATCCTCTCCTACGAGGAGACCGTGCGGCTCACGCAGCTGTTCGTCGAACTCGGCGTGACCAAGGTGCGGCTCACCGGGGGCGAGCCGTTGGTGCGGCGGGACATCCATACGCTGGTGGCGATGCTCGCGCGCATCCCCGGCATCGAGGACCTGACGCTCACCACCAACGGCTACCTGCTCGGCGAGCAGGCCGATGCGCTGCGCGACGCCGGGCTCCGGCGCATCACCGTCAGCCTCGATACGCTCGACCCCGAGATCTTCGGCATCATGAACGGGCGAGGCTATACGCCTGAGGCCGTGCTCGGAGGCATCGCGGCAGCCGAGCAGGCAGGCCTCGGCCCGGTGAAGCTGAACGCCGTCGTCGAGCGGGGCGTGAACGACCACACCGTGCTCGACCTCGTGAGGCATTTCAAGGGCACGGGGCACATCGTGCGCTTCATCGAATTCATGGACGTGGGCAACCTCAACGGCTGGCAGCGCAGCCAAGTCGTGCCGTCCGCAGACCTCGTTGCGATGATCGGGGCCGAATTCCCCATCGAACCCGTCGAGCCCAACTACCAGGGAGAGGTCGCCGAACGCTGGCGCTTCCTCGACGGCGACGGCGAGATCGGCTTCATCTCCTCGGTCACGCAGCCGTTCTGCGGCAGCTGCAGCCGCGTCCGCCTCTCTCCGCAGGGAGAGGTCGTCACGTGCCTGTTCGCTTCCACCGGCACCGACCTGAAGACTCCGCTCCGCTCCGGCGAGACCGACGCCGAGCTGCGCGAGCGCATCGCCAACATCTGGCGCGCGCGAACGGACCGCTACTCCGAACTGCGCGCCTCAATGCCTCCCGCTTCCACGACCGGCGACAGCGCCCGCAAGATCGAGATGTTTCAGATAGGCGGCTAACACAGCATGGCAAGCGCATTCGATATCTATACGGACGGCTCGTGCTCCGGGAACCCCGGCCCCGGAGGCTGGGGGGCCATCGTCATGCAGGGCGATGACACTCAACGCCTCTCCGGAGGCCAGGCCGCCACCACGAACAACCGCATGGAGATCACCGCCGCCATCAAGGGGCTGGAGGCCACGCCGCCGGGCGCCGACGTCACGATTCACTCGGACAGCGAGTACCTCGTGAAGACGATGACGAAGAACTGGAAGCGGAACGTGAACAAGGACCTGTGGGAATCGCTGGAGCGGCTCGCCTCCGCCCGCAGCGTGCGCTTCGAGTGGGTACGCGGCCACGCGGGGCATCCGCAGAACGAGGCCGCCGACCGCCTCGCCGTGCAGGCGATGAAGAGCGTCGCGGACGGAACGCCCAGCCGGACACAGCCCCCTCTTTCCGCGTCAGCGCCTTCCGCCCCGGCTCCCTCCGCTCCGGCGCAGGAGGGACTTACCCACCTCGACCCGCAGGGCAGCGCCCGCATGGTCGACGTCGGCGGCAAGCCGGACTCGGTCAGGTCGGCCACCGCCATGGGCGTCGTGACGATGCAGCCGGAGACGCTCGCGCTCATCCTCGAGGGCAACGTGAAGAAGGGCGACGTCTTCACCGTGGCGCGGCTCGCGGGCATCAACGCCGCGAAGCACACGTGGGAGTTGATCCCGCTGGCCCATCAGATACCGCTGAGCCACGTATCCGTGGATTTCGACGCCGAACCGGAGCGCGGGCGGGTGAACATCACGGCGGGAGCGCGAACGACCGCCAAGACCGGCGTCGAGATGGAGGCGCTCACGGCAGCGGCGGCGGCGGCGCTCACCATTTATGATATGTGCAAGGCCGTCGATCGGGGTATGGCCGTCGAGAGCGTCCGGCTGGTCGAGAAGACCGGCGGCACGCACGGCGACTATCTCTCGAGCTAGCGTTGGGGCTGGCGTTTTCAAACTAGCGCTCTCGTGCTTCCTCTCGTCTCTTCCCCGGGTAGCATAGTGCTATCTCTACACGAAATCGTGTAAAGTGCTGCGCGAGAGGACGTGCCCATGAGCCCCGCAGCCTACGAGGAAGGATGGCCCACGGAGAAGGTCTCCGGCCTGCGCTACCGCCTCGGCGTATCGCAGCAGCAGATGGCGCAGCTGCTCGGCGTGCGCCAGCAGACCGTCAGCGACTGGGAGACCGGCCTGCACGAGCCCCAGGGGACGTCGCGCCGCATGCTCTCCATCATCGCGGAGGATCCGGCGCGGTACACGACTGCTCGGGATCGTGAGCCGGGCCAACGGAACGACGAACCGGCCTCCACGAACGAACCTTTTCCCGCGAACGAGCCGGCCGGCGGCCCCCGGCGCAAGCCGGTGCGGTATTCGACCGCGCCCAGGAGACGGCGCGCCCGGAAAGACGGCCATGACGGCGGTTAGCCTCGGCAAACCCCGCCGGAGGGGCGGCAAGCCTCCGCTGCTGCCAGAGCATCTGCTCGCCAAGCTGTGGCGCGCGAGGGAGGGCCGGTCTCTCCGCACCGTGGACGGCAGAAAGGTGACGGTCGTCTACGCGGGACGCCCCGCGCCGGGCCACGGCCCCGACTTTCAGGACGCTGTCCTGGAGATGGACAGCCGGCGCAGCACCGGCGACGTGGAGCTCCACCGCGTCCCCTCGGACTGGCACGCCCACGGGCACGGCGCAGACCCCGCCTACGATGGCGTCGTGCTGCACGTCGTGGCGCGCGTCGAGGAGCGAACGGGCCCCGACCTGCCCGTCGCCGAGCTGCGTGCGCCCGGCCCGCGACCGCAGACCGCCGCGCCCGCGCAGCCCATCCTTCTGGAGCAGCTCGCCAGAGCAGGCTCGACGGAGCTGCGCCACGCGCTCGTACGATCGGGGATGGCGCGTTTCGAGGAGCGCGCGGCGTCCGCTGCGCTGCGGGCCACGGAGGCAGGCGCGGAGCAGGCGCTGCACGAGGCCGTCTTCGACGCGCTCGGCTACGCGGAGAACCGCGCTCCCTTCCTGCGCCTTGCGCGCGCCGCGCCGTACCACGAACTGCGCCGGTTAGCCCTCGCGCACCCACCGGACGCGCAGGACGAGCGCGAATCGCGGTTGGCGCGCCACCTGCTCAACATCGCAGACCTCGGCGGCACGCAGGAGCCCCCATGGCGAACGTCGGGCGTTCGTCCGGCGAACCACCCCCGGCGGCGCATCCTCGGAGCGGCGTCCCTCGTCGCCCGCACCGCTGACAACGACCTGCTCTCCGCCTGTTCGAGCGCATGCGCGGCGCGCCCCTCCGCCCTGGAGCAACTGCTGACCGTTACCGGCGACGGCGGAACGCTCATCGGCGCGGGGCGTGCGAGGGAGGCCGCCGTGAACGCGGTGCTGCCCGTGATCGCGACGCAGGCCGGCATGAGCAATGCCGCCGCCGAGGCGTACCGGCGCTTCCCCGCCCTCCCGGACAACTCGGTTACGCGGGAGGCCCGGCGGCTCGCCGGAGCGCAGGGCATGCGCCTCTCCGCGTGCGAGCAGCTGGGGCTGATGCGGCTCTACCGCCGGGGCATCGCCGGGGTCTAAGCCGCGTAGACCGTCCGCAGCGCCCTGAGGATGTAGCGCGGCACGAACGCCAGCCACCAGAAAAGCGCAGTGACCGCCAACGCCGAGGCCACGCCGATCGCCGCGCCGCCCAGCACGTCGGTCGGGTAGTGCACGCCTGCGTAGACACGGGAGAACGCCCAGAGGAAAGCGAGCGCGTAGAGCCCCCCGCCAAGCGCCCGATGCCGCACGAAGACGGCTGTCGCCAGCGCGAACCCCACCGCCGCCGTATTCGACGGGAACGACGGGTCGGTCGGCTCATAGAAGAAGAGCGTCAGGTCGTTCTCCAGAAACGGCCTCGCCCTGTTCACCTGAACGTTGATGATGCTCGTGAGCAGGTTGGCGAGGCCGATGCTGCCCGCGCCTATCCCCGTTACCACCTGGTTGACGGGGCGCGTCGCGTGCGTGCCGGATATCCAGAGGCCAAGGAGCACGAGGCTGCCCGCAACCGGCACGAGATAGTCGCTGACGATGGCCTCCATGAGCCAATCGAAGGGCGGGAACTTGCCGACCCCGGAGTTGAGGAAGCGGACGATGGCGCCATCCATCAGCGGACGCCCCGCCGCAGCGCGTGGAAACGCGCGGCCAGCGCCCGCGCAAAGGTGGTGTGCTCCAGCCAGGTGAGGCCGGACGGAGGCCAGCGATCCGCCTCCGGATCCCAGCCATGCGCCGCGCCCCAGCGATGGTTGACGGCGGAGGAGACGGTCAGCAGCAGCAGCACGGCGGCCAGCGCCCCCAGCGCGAACCACCGCGCCTGCACGACGCCGTCCAGACCCGCGCCCGTATCCGGCACGTTGCGCTCAGCGTTGACGAAGAACCAGACGAACGAGGCAACGATCAGCAGCGCGGAGAAGCGTCGGGTCGCAACCGGCCACCGCCGGAAGACGACGATGCCCCACAATTCGCTGCGAACGGCGGCGTACTGGACGACCCCCAATGTGCTGAAGAACACCCACAGCACGTACTCAATCTCGAATGCGGACATCACACGACGATACGATCAGGAGGCGGATACCTTCGGGATGGCAGCGGTGCACGTATGGTAGTACGCCGGGTTCTGACCGCGCACGATGGGGAAGTACAGATCCTGCAGCTTACGGGTGACGGGGCCGACCCCTCCAGAGCCCACGGGGCGATGGTCCACCTTGCCCACTCCCTGCACGTGGGCCGCGGTGCCGGTGAGGAAGACCTCATCCGCCGTGTAGAGCTCGCTGCGGTCCACGAGCCGCTCCTCCACCTTCATCCCCAGTTCGCCCTTCAACAGGCCGATGATCGTGTCGCGCGTGATGCCGGGCAGCACGTTGCTCTCGATGGTGGGCGTAGCGACGGTATCGCCGTGGACGAAGAAAATATTCTCACCCGTGCCCTCGCAGACGTGGCCGTCCATGTTGAGCATGATGGCTTCCTCGAAACCGGCGGCGATGGCGTCGGTCTTGGCGAGGATGGAGTTGAGGTAGAGGCCGCTCAGCTTGAAGCGCGGCGGCACCATCGTGTCGTCTATGCGGCGGTAGGAGGCGACGCAGCAGCTGATCGCGCCGTCGGTGTCTATGTAGTTGCCGAAAGGCACCGCGAGGCAGAAGAAGCCATCGCTGAGCGCCTTCAGGTTGAGGTTCGCGACCATCTCCTGCGATTTGTACGCGACAGGCCGTATGTACACGTCCTGCGTGTAGCCGGAACGCTCGACGACCTCCACGGTGATGTCGGATAGCTCCTGCGCCGTGTACGGCACGTCGATGCACAGCATCTTGCACCCGCGCAGCAGCCGCTCGTAGTGCTCGCGCAGCTTGAAGATGTACATCGTCTCGTGCTCGGGATTCCAGTTCCCGCGGATCCCCTCGAATACAGCGGTGCCGTAGTGGAGGGCATGCGTCATGATGCCAACCTTGGCATCCCCAAGGGGAACATATTCGCCATTCATGAATGCAGTGGGGGTCGGCAAGGTTCTCCTTCTTTGTGCGCGGCGGCTTCCGCGACGCTCTACAGCGGGGAGATTATCGGTACGCGTCTTCCGGCGTGTCAATCGGTCCCGCGTTCGACCGACGCCCACCAGCGTATCCCGTCGCTCGAAAAGCGGACGCTTCCATGCTCCGCTGTCGAGTAGAGATAGGTCAAGCCCGTCGAACCGGAAACACGCTCCATCACCTCCTCCGAGGGGTGGCCGAAAGGGCTGTCCGCCGCTACGGAGACCACCGCAGCGGACGGCCTGACCGCCATGAGCAGCTCCTGCGAGGTCGAAGTTCTGCTGCCGTGGTGCCCCACCTTGATCACGTCCGCCGAGAGATCCACTCCCGCGTCGATCATGCTCCATTCGCCCTCGACGAAGACGTCCGCCATCAGCAGGGCAACGGCGTCCCCGTACACGACGCGCAGAGCCACCGCGTTGTTGTCCACGTCCGACGCCGTGCCCTCCAGCAGCGGACGCGGCGGGTTCAGCACCTCCAGCGCAACGCCGCCGGGAAGCGCGACGGACATGCCGCGAACAGCCTCCGTCACCTCCACGCCCAGCGCGTCCAGTTCGTCGCGCCAGGCGGCGCTCTCGCCGGGGAGCACCGGCGGGGCGAGCACGGCATCGAAGCGGCCCCGGCGCGCCAGCTCCATCAGGCCGGTCGAGTGGTCGGCGTGCGGATGCGTCAGCACGGCCATATCCAAACTCAGCCCGTCCAGCAGCAGCGCCTCGTCCACCTGGCTTATCGTCTCGCCCGCGTCGCGCCCGCCGTCTATCAACACCGACGCTCCCGCCGGCGTGGTGAGCAGCATCGCGTCCCCCTGCCCCACGTCCAGAACGTGGATGCGCAACAGCCCGCCGTCCGCAGCAGCAGGGTCGGCGGCGGCCCACGGGAGAACGGCAAAGACCGCCACGACGCCCAACAGGATGGCCTTCTCCGTCCGGCGCGACGGGCCTTCCCACAGCGCGCGGACAACGGGAAGCACCGCAGGCGTCCACCGCCGGCGGCTCACGGCGGCGATGGCGCACGCCAGTAACGCATACCCTCCCCACACCCAGCCAACGCTCACATTATCCAGCGTGACGACTCCGCCCGGCACGCCCGCGAAGAATCCCGCCAGCACAGCCATCGTCTTCCCCAGGAGCCACGCAGGAACCGCAAGCGCGAACGCCCCCAGCGGAAATACGAGTCCGGCAAGCCCGGTCAGCGCGGAGAGCACGAGGAACGCGGGCATGACGGCCATCGCCAGGAGCGTCGCGGGGGTGCCAAGCAACGGAACCTCCCCGAAGTTGAACGCCGTGAGCGGGAGCGCCCCCGCGAATGCGCCAACGGAGACCACGAGGCTGGCCACGACCGCCTCGATGAGCCGCGCGAGGGCGGCGGGCAACCGCTCACGCAGGTCAGGCGAACGCTCACGCAACCAGCCGACGGCGGGCAGGCCGAGCAGCAGTACTCCCGCCATCGCGCTGAAGCTGAGCTGGAAAGAGCGATTCCACAGTGCGCCAGGGTCGAGCAGCAGCAGCGCGAGCGCGGCGAAACCCAGCGCGTTGACGGCAACCGGCAGACGCCCGACGCCGAGCGCCAGCAGGAACGCCGACCCCATCAGCCCCGCGCGCACCGCCGACGGCGGAGCCCCCGCCAGCAGGATGTAGCCCCACAGCAGCACCAGCGGCGCGATCAGATAGAGTCCACGGCGGCGGCCCAGCAACGCCCGCGACGCCAGAAGCGCAATCGCCAGCACCAGCCCGACGTGCAAGCCGGAGACCGCCAGCAGGTGCGCGAGACCGGCCCCACGGAAGTCGTCCGACAGTTCGGCTGGCATGCCTGCGCGGAGGCCGAGAAGCACGGCGGGCGCAAGCGACGCCGCAGGTTCCGGCAGGCGCTGCCGGAGCGAGTCGTCCAGCCGCAGACGCAGCGCGTGCACGGACGCAAGGAACCCGCCGGGGCCCGGCGTTACCTCCGTGATCTCGGCACGCTCGATGATCGTGCCGACGCCCTGCGCCGCGAGATGCTCCCGGTAATCGAACACCCCGATATCCGACGGCGCGCTGGCAGTTCCGTGAAGCGTGAGCGTGTCGCCGTGGCGAACGAACGGATAGTCGCGCCCCGGAACGATGGGCACCGCAGGATCCGCCCTCACGATCACCCTGCCCCCGGCGGGCGTCCATCCACCGGAGAGCCGGACGTCCGTCACGACGGCCTGTAGACGCAGCGAGCCGCCGGAAGGCTCAGCCAGCCCCACGACGTTGGCCCTGAGCGTAACGTCGTAGCCGTGAACCGCCTCGAGGCCATCGTCCGTGTACAGCAGTCCCGCGTCCGAGCGCGCGAGTCCTGCGAGTCCGCCAGCCAGCAGCAGCGCGGCCATCCCCACGCGGAGGCCAGCGAATCGGAGCCGCAGGTAGGCCGCCGCCAGCGCGATGGCCAGGAGCGCAGCCGCCGCCAGCGGAAGGTGCACGCTCCTCCCGGCGAAGAGGCCGAGGGCGTACCCCAGCGCCACCCAGGCCAGCGGCAGCGCTATTGCCCGCCTCCCTCTCCCACTCGGATGTGGGGGCGAAGCCGCTCGTAGGTGACGGTGCCTATGCCGTCCACCGCCATGAGCTGATCGCCGCGCACGAATGGGCCATTCGCAGTGCGGTAGGCGACGATGCGGGCGGCGAGCACCTCGCCGATGCCGGGAAGCGCAGTCAGTTCATCGGCAGAGGCGCTGTTGATGTCTATGGTCGAGGGGCGCTCCGCCTGCGCTGGTTCGGTCACGGAGGCGGTCGCCGGAGTTGAAGGTTCCGAGGCCGCCGCCGTGGGGGACTGCGCTGCGGGCGTTGGGACAGGGACTTCCGCGGTTGGCGGCGCGGGGCGCTGCGACGCAGGGGTAATCTCGACCCCTGGGGCCGTCGCGCCCGGGTCGATGACGAGCCACGCCGCGCCCGCGAGCGATACGAGCACGAGCAGGCTCAGAGTGATGCGGTAAGCGTTACGCCAATTCATACGGAGCGCCGCAGACGCTACCACACCCGCGCTGCTTATCACAGCCGCCGTTCGGCGCTGCGCGCGGAACCGGCGCGGCATCGTCAGCGCGGAAGCGTATTGGCGCGCTCCGCGAGCCGGATGCGGGCAGCGAGGCGCCGGGGCGGCCCCATCGCCAGAGCCATCGGAACCATCAGCGCTCCCACAACCGCCAGCACCCAGACCGCCGCGCTGTAGTTACCGTTCAGGTCGAATATCCCCGCCATGAAGATCGGCCCAAGCACCCCCGCCGCGGTCGACCCTCCCTGTAGCAGGCCAACGAGGGAGCCTATGGCGCGCGTGCCGAACATCATGCTGCCCAGCGTGCCGCGCATGGGGATGACGCTCCCGAATCCGACGCCGAACAGCACCACGAACGGCATCGCCATCGCCACGGAGGTGATGGTGAAGAACTGCAGGTACAGCATGGACAGCGCGAGCATGAGCCCTACAACGGTCAGCACCGTGCGGTAGTCCACCTTGTCCAGCATGTAGCCCGCGCCGAGGCGTCCGATGCCGCTCAGCAGGAAAACAAGCGTGAACGTAACCGCCGCGCTCTGGGGAGAAAGTCCAACGTCCTGCACGAAGTAGGGGATCTGGTGCACCTGAAAGGCCGAGTTCACCATGAACATGCCCCCAAGGTACCCCATGAACAGCCAGAACTCCTTGGTGCGCATCGCCTGCCGCACGTGCATCCCGCCTTCCGGTCGAGGCACCAGCCTGCCCTGAGCATCCGCTCTGTCCTGCTCCTCCGGCATGTCCCCGTCCGGGCGCATGCCGTACTGCTCCGGACGCTCGCGGGCGATGGTGCTGATGAGTGTGAGCAGCACGAGCACGATGATGCCGTATCCGACCACGATCGCCCGCCAGCCGTACGTCTCTTCCAGCGACGTGTTCAGGATCACGAACGGTGAGCCGAAGATAGGCCCCATCACCGCAAGGCCCGTGGCGATGCCGCGCTTGCGCCGGAACCATCGCGCGATGAGCACTGGCCACGTTACGGCATGGCTCAGACCCGATGCTCCGATAGAGATAGTGAAGACGGCAAGGTAGAAGGTAACGATGCCGTTGATATTCCCCAGGCCGATGAGCCCCAGGCCCGTGACGATCGCGCTCCAGAAGATCAGCGTCCGGGGTTTGATCTTGTCCAGCATGACGCCAACGAACGGGCTGATGATGCCCGACTCCAGCTGCCGCAGCGACATCGCCCCGCCTATCACGGTGCGCGACCACCCAAAGTGCGCCTCCATCGGCAGGATGAAGGCGCTGAGCCCCTGAAAGTACGCAGCGGAAAGAACGGTGTTCGTGAGGATGCTGCCAGCGACGATGTACCAGCCGAAAAAGATGCGCCCAGGCCGCTTCGTGCGGCTATCGGAGGGAAGGGGGTCCAAGAAATCTCCCGGCGGCCCGCCGGTGGGCCGCGCCAGTCAGACCATAGTAGTGCAGCGGCGCGCCGTGCGAAACCGCCCCCGCCCGCGAAACCGGACAGGCTCGCCTTTGACACCGAACGCTCCCGCCGGTAACGTGGTGCGCTCGCACACACACCCTTCAGGCCCCGGCGGGCCTATTCATTCAGCCCCCCATCGTAAGGACGTAAGAAAGGATGCGCTATGCCCGATATAGACCAGCTGGACGGACTGCTGAGCCAGAGCAACGTCGTCGTTTTCACCACGTTCCGGCGCGACGGCATGCCCCAACAGAGCCTCGTTACCGTCGGCAAGCTCGACGGCGGCATCGCCTTCACGACGCGCATGCGGAACGCGAAAGCCCACAACCTCGCCCGCGACCCTCGCTGCGCCATGATGATCGCCAGCCCTGACAGGCGCCTGTTCGCCGTCCTCGACGGCACCGCCGAACTCACCACGTCCAACAACACCAGCGCGGACGACCTGCGCCTGAGGCTCAGGGACGTCTACCGTGCGGCGCGCGGCGCGGAACATCCCGATTGGGACGAGTACGACAGGGTTATGCTGGAGCAAGGAAGGTTCGTCATCATCCTGCGCCCTGACCGTATCGTCGGGCACAACCTGGCCTGACAGCGCCGGCTCTTTCAGGGCGGTTCATCGAAACCGCCCCTGCCATCCACGGCTTACGGAATCTCTTCCAGCGTGACCTCGAATTCGAGGTGTACTGCGCCTCTCACGATGGTTACGTGCACGACGTCGCCGACGTGGTACTCGGTGAGGAGCTTGCGCACTAACGCGCTGGTCGTCGTAACCGGAGCGCCGTCTATCAGAACGATGACATCATCGATTTCGATCCCTGCCCTCTCGGCGGGGCCGTCCTCAGCGAGGGAGACGATGAGGATTCCCTCCACGACACCCAGGTCGCGCTCCGTGACGCTCGCGGGGGTGACGTCCTGGACGATGACTCCCATCCTTGGGCGTACTACACGCCCTTTCTCGATGAGCTGCCCGGCAACCGGTATCGCGGTTCCCATGCTGATGGCGAAGCCGATGCCGTCCGCCTGCTGACCGCCCGACGTCTCCCCTCGGATGATGGCGGTGTTGATGCCGATCACTTCCCCTCGCATGTTCAGAAGCGGGCCGCCGCTGTTGCCCGGGTTGATGACGGCGTCCGTCTGCACCAGATCGTTCAGGATGATGTCGTCCCCCAGGTCGAGCGAACGACCGGTGCCGCTGACCACGCCAACCGTAACCGAGCTCTCGTAGCCCAGCGGACTGCCGATCGCGATCACCCACTCGCCCGGGCGCATCGCATCGGTGTCCCCAAGCGCCACGGTGATGAAATCTTCCACCAGCTCAGGGTCGATCTTGAGGACGGCGATATCCGTCGACGGGTCCGTGCCGACGATCTCTGCCGGCACGATCTGGTGGTTGAACAGCGCCACCTCTATCTCGATCGTGTCCTCCACGACATGGTTGTTCGTGAGCACGTAGCCGCTCTCGTCGAACATGATACCGGAGCCTTGCACCGTGTTCTGGACGACCTGACCGAAGAGGTTGGTCTCCTCGACCGTCGCCACGATCTGCACCACCGCCGGCAGAACCTGCTCGACAACCGAAGCGACATCCGGCAGACCGGCCACTGGCGCGGGCAGCGAGGGTATGGGTGTAGCGACCACCGCCGCCACCGTGGCTGTGGGCGTCGGGGTAGCCTCGCTCGTCGGCGTTGGCGTCGGGGCTGCGGTGCTCGTGCAGCCTGCCAGGGCAACCGCCGGAATCGTCAGCAGCAGGATCATCAACAGGGTGAATCTACGCATGGGTTCCTATTCGTTGCTATCTATTCTCTGACAGGGGGTGGTTCGACGAACTGCCCCTAACGGTTCGTAACCTCGCGAACAGCGTCGGTTTGCACGCCGATCAGCTCGCGTATCCCGCCCTCCGCAAGGGCGAGCATCTCGTCCAGCGACTCGCGTGAGAAGGGGTGCTCCTCTCCCGTGCCCTGCACCTCCACGAACTCGCCTGCGTCCGTCATCACAACGTTCAGGTCCACCGCCGCCTTGAAGTCCTCCGCATAGCAGAGGTCGAGCATCGACTGGCCATCCACCAGGCCAACGCTCGTGGCCGCGACCGGCCCCGTCAGCGGCACATGGTGCAGAACACCGTGACGCACGAGGCCGATGAGCGCCTGGTAGAGCGCGACATACGCCCCGGTGATGGCCGCCGTCCGCGTCCCGCCGTCTGCCTGTAGCACGTCGCAGTCCACGGTGATGGTCCGCTCTCCCAGCTTATCGAGCCGCGCGACCGAGCGGAGCGACCGCCCTACGAGTCGCTGAATCTCGTGCGTCCGCCCGCTGCTGGACGAGCGCTCGCGCCCCGTCCGCGTCAGTGTCGAGCGCGGCAGCATGCCGTACTCCGCCGTGATCCACCCCTTGCCCTGCCCTCGCAGGAACAGAGGAACGCGCTCCTCGATCGTGGCCGCGCAGATGACTTTCGTCTGCCCGGTCTCGATCAGCACCGAGCCTTCCGCGAACTCCTGAAAGCCGGTCGTTATCTTCGTCGGGCGAATCTGGTCATTCAGTCTGCCGTCTATACGAGCCAAAGCGTCACCTCGGTACGTTGGGAAGGGAACGAAAGTGGGGAGACATGGGCACATCACCAAGTATACCAACGACGCGGCGCATTCGGCGGAGCCCGCGCGGCGTCACCCCGGAAAGCGGGAGGCGCGTGTGGGCGTCTCCCAGGGGTTGGTGATGGGGATGTCCATCCTCGAGAAGTCCTTGACGTTCCTCGTTGCGACCGTGAGGCCGTGGGCCATTGCCGTTCCGGCGATGAGCGCGTCCCCCAGGGGTACGCGGCCTGCCTGCTCCCGCAACTCAGCTGCGCACTCAGCCTCGACGTGTCCCAGTGGCAGGATGCGGCCTTCGTATGCCGTGACAAACGCCGCAAGCGTGCGCCGTAAACCCTCGCGGCGGTTCCCCTCCGGGAGTCGACGCACGCCGAACTCCAGCTCGTGTAGCACCACGGCGCACAGCCACAGGTCGGTCTGACTGCTCAGGAAAGCGACAACCCCTGCGTCCGGCGCGTCTTTCGTCAGTTCCGATACGACATTGGTATCCAGAAGGAAGCCGGTCACGCGCCCTCTGCGTCGCTGAACGCTATCTCACGCTCCGGTTCGTGACGGTCGGGGATTTCGAGATTCGCGCCACGGGGCATGTTGTCGACCAGCCACTGGCCGAGGGGTTTGGCTGGCGTTGCGTATGCCTCCCAAAGAGCTGCCGGCACGACGACGTAGCCCTTCCGCGTGCCGATACGCTGAGGCCCTTCCTCCTCGGCAAGGCGCAGAACCTCAGAGAGGCGCGCTTTGGCGTTGGCGACTGTCCACGGTCGCCGCGCTTTGAAATGGTTGGTGGTCATTGGGCTTTTCCTGCCTGGCCATGCTGTCCAACGATACTAGTCCATTATAGTCTACTACTGATGATGCTTCAACAGGATTGCGCCGGGGGGAAGCGCTTGCTAACCCTCCGGTGGAAGAAGCCCGCACGTCCGTTACAATCACAAGACTGGTAGCTCGGGCTGGCAGGCATAGCGGAGGGTGCGTGAGACGGCGCGATGACCGCCTGCGGCACCTTTATCATCATCCTGCTAGGGAGGCAACAATGGCAAAACAGGATAGCGGGCACCTTCTTTGGGGGCTTCATCTTCCCAGCAAGTACTCCGCTGTGGCCTATTTGTCATCAGAGTACGCTTCGGGTGCTGGTCCTTCTCCCCTTTATATGGTCATGGACAAAGCTACCTACGGGCCAGATGGCTCAGAAGACGAAACTCATTCGTTTTGGGTGCATGGTCCAAGGGATGAGTCTTCGGTGTACGGGCCCCTTGGTGGCACACACACTTTGATAGAAGGCATTAGGAAAGCGGAAACTGATTGGTTGGAGAGGAGCGGGGCGGCCGTCTAACAACGCCCCAGGAACTACCACTACGTGCCGAGGCGCACCGGGTCGGCTTCCTGCTGAAGCGCGCGGATGATCGACATCGCTGTCAGACGTCCGGTCTTGGGGTTCTCCCCTGGTATGTTCTCCAGATGCAGGCGCATCAGGCCGAACTCGCCCTCCACCTCAATGTCGTGACAGTTCCGCGCGAGGCCCGGCACCGCGACCATCCGCACCGTGGTACGGTCAGGCCCGACGCCTGCGAAACTGACGGCCGCTGCGACGTTGAGGTTCGCCGGGAAGCCGATACACGCCTCACGCGCAGAGCCTGAGAAGATCATCGTCTCCTCTTCCAGCGACTCCAGGTCTATGCCGTTGTTCACCACGTGCGGGGCGCCCTCCAGCGCGGCCGGGCCCTTCCGCGACTCCATCACGACGTGGTCTATGCGACCCACCGCCGCAGCCTTGATGCCGTCGAGGCCGATGATCGCGCCGGACGGCATCAGCAAACGGCAACCACGCTCCCGCGCGAGGTCCAGCAACTCCGGGTGCGCGATGAGCGCCCCAACGCTGATGACCATCGCGCCCTTGCCCGCGTCGAACGCCGCCTTCACGAGGCCGGGAGCGACATCTCCGCCCGCCGCCTCGACGATCAGATCCGCCTGTTCGATCAGCTCGCCCAGGCTCAGGTACGGCACGGGTGAATCGAGCGTGCCCAGGAAGTCGCGCGCGCTCGATTCACTGCGGCTCGTGACGCCTGCGACTCCCATGCCCAACGTACCGTCGTCCGCGGCGCGCAGGATCGCACGGCCTATCGCGCCGCACCCGACGACGCCGATGCTAAGGGCGTTCGTGCTCATCCGCCTAGCGCTCGTTGCCTTCTTCGAGCCACGCGATGTAATCGGCCATCGCCTCCTCCGGCGAGTAGGCGTTCCCGAACCCTAACTCCTCATGCGCACGAGACATGTCCAGGTAGTTGTCCTGCTTGTACGCAGGGCTCCGGCCCTCCTGCAAAGGCAGGTTCGCCTCGGGCTTCACGGCCTTCACCGCATCGACGAGCCGCTGGTTGGAGACGGCCACTCCGGAGCTGATGTTGTAGGTGCGGTGCTCCAGGTTCTCTTTCATCTGCACGAGCGCGATGCCCTGCGCGCAGTCCTTCACGTAGCAGACGTCGCCCGTGTCCTCCGCGAACGGCACGCCGCGAGAGTAGTCGGGCTCCGTGCCCTTCACCGCCGCGTGCGCCAGCCTGCTCGGCAGGTTCATCATCGAGTGGTACAACGGCCCCCAGATGCCACCGATACGCATCGCTACGACTTCCAGGCTCGTGCGATTGGAGTAGTGGAAGGCCAGTATCTCCCACGCCTTCTTGAACGCTTCCGTGGGGTTCCCGGACCCCATCGGCAGCCGGTCGCTCTCGTGGTACGGGCCTTGAGGCAGGCTATGGTAGGTCGCGATGGAACTCGCGAGCGAGAGGCGTTTCACCTCCGCGTTGCGCGCAGCTTCCAGTACGCCGATGAGTCCGTTCATGTTCACGCGGTAGTCGTCGTAGGGGTTGAGGGCGGCGACGCCCGGAACGGCGAGATGCACGATGTGCTCAACGCTATGCTTCTTCGCAATCTCCTCGATGACCGACGGCTCAGAGACGTCCGCCTTCTCGACGATGACGCTCTTGCCGTACTCATCCTTGATGAAGCTCGGCTCACGCCACGTCTGGTAGTACGTGATGACTACTTCTTCCCCAGCATCGACGAACGCCTTCGCCGTATGCAGACCGATGAATCCCATGCCTCCAGTGATGAGTACTGTCATCGACACACCTCTCCTCAGATGTTAGTTAAGGCCCCTTATCGAATGAGGCTCCCCGCCATTCCCCGCGCCAAGGGAGGCAGTAGGGTAAAGCATTCCGGCCCAGTGCGCGAGCCTGCCGCTTGTTCTCTGCGCCTGTGCCGTCCCTGGTACGCCTCGATACTGAGGCCAGCCGCCCCGCGTCGTCAGCGGCCCGCGTCCTGGGTTCTCAGAACCCGCGAGGCGCCGCCAGAAGGTGCTCAGCGACTGTTGTGATAGCTTCCCAGTTCTGGCGCGTTGGCCTGAAGCGCCTGTCCACTGCAATGTCCATCCCTGCAACTCTTCGGAATAGCTGCGGACTTCCAGATTGCCGATCCTTACGGACAGCTTTTTGACCGCTGGGTCACCGGAGAGCGTCGTCCCCAGTCCGGTGCCGCCATCGTCGCCTGTCCACGTCACGTCGGTTATCTTCCCGAACAAAGGGAACGATTTTCTCCTGACGGTGCCTATCTCAACCGGGGCGCGAATCGAGGCTATCCGCTCATCCGGTATGAACAGGACGTGCCACCATTGGGGCGGGCTGTGCTTCGACCCGTCTCTCTTGGTTACGTTTATCCACTCGACTGGCTCTCCGAGTATGTCGATGACTCCCAACGAACGCCGCCAGGAACTCTGTATGCGTTCCTCATCTCTCTCGCGTTCGGCCAATTCCGCCCTTACGCCCAACAGGTTCAAGGCATAGGCCAGATCATCTCTTGTCTTGTCTCGGAATCTCTCTTTCAATGGCGTTCTTTCCCGTTGGCGAGCTGGGACTCCCCCAATGTAGTTCCCAAGGCCGTAGTTTACAAACGAGAGGGAGGCGTGGGCAGAGCGAGAGAAGCCCTATACTCCTTGCGCTGCCGCCGAGAGCGGCGCCATGAGGTGGCATGGTGACATTCGCATCAACTGCGGCCCGTGCGGCTCTGGCCTGCGCGCTCCTGCTGGGGCTGGCTTCGGCATGCAACGGCGATTCGCAGGATGCGGACGATGCGCCAGCACTGAAGATCGGCCTGCTGCTGAACTTCAGCGCGGAATCGGAAGCGAAGGCTCGCGACAGGGAGCGTGCGTTCGATCTGGCGGTAAAGCACATCAATGCCGCGGGCGGCGTGTTCGGGCGTCCCGTTGAGACGGTGAGCCGCGATTCCACCCAGGACCCCGCAGTAGCGGCGGAAGAGGCGCGGCGCATGATCGAGGACGATGGCGTTCACGCCCTGGTTGGCCCCAACACCAGTGCGAACACGCTGGCCGTGGTGGAGCAGGTAACCGGCCCGGCAGGCGTACCGACCATCAGCCCTTCGGCGACCTCCCCGATGCTCACGAGCGCCGCTGACAGCGACTTCTTCTTTCGCACTGCGCTGTCCGACGGTGCGCAGGGGCCGGTGCTGGCGCGGGTAACGCGCGAGCGTGGCTTCACCAACGTCGGCCTGATCTACCGCGGCGACGCTTGGGGCCGTGGCCTCTACGAAACGTTCGCGGGGGCGTGGACAGGAACGCTGCAGGCCGTGATGCTCGACGCTGAACAGACGACGTACCTCTCCGAGTTGCGGGAAACGGCGAGCCAGGGCGCTCAGGCCCTCGTCGTCATCACCTTCGAGGCAGAGGCGGAAGTGATCATCCGCGAGGCCATCCAGAGCGAGTTGTACGGCTCGTTCGTATTGGGAGACGCCTTGAAGAGCCCCGCACTGCCCCGCGCCGTTGGGGTGGACCTCCTCGCAGGCACGTACGGAACAGCAGGCGCGGCTGAGCCGGAGACCGCGATCGCGGACTCCTGGGATGCTGCGTTCGCTGCGGAATACGGCAACCCCCCGGAGTATGCCTACGTGCGGGAGACCTACGACGCCACGGTTGTGCTCGCGCTCGCCGCCCAGGCTGCTGGAAGCGTGGAGGGCGCGGCCATCCGCGATCGCTTGCGCACGGTGGGCAGCGGGCCGGGTGAAGTGGTCACCGCCGGAGCGGAAGGAGTCGCGGCGGCGCTGCGCATCCTGAGCGAGGGTGGCGCGGTGGACTACGAGGGTGCTGCGGTAACCATGGACTGGGACGGCAACGGCGACCTGAAGCGGGGGCACATCGGCATCTGGCGGTTCACGGAAGACGGGCGGATCGAAGACATCGAGAGCGTGCACTTCCAATACTGAACACCGAGGTCCCGTGAAGCGCTTACCTGGGTTCCTCGCATACTTCAATCACCGGCGTCCACACGGCGGCATCGGCGGGGCTACTCCCGTCTCACGCCTGCAACGACGTCCCTGGGAACTACATCTAGGGCGCGAGGAAGTCCCCTGGAATGTTCTCACGGAGATTACCCCACCACCCGCGGTCCACTCCGTAACGGATCACGTACCCCCCGTCCTCATGCTCCCCGATCCGCCCCGTCACTATGACCCGTCTGCCCACTGAGGCCTGCTCGAAGACCTCCGCCGGTCCACGGACCCTCACCCTCTGCACGTACTCCCCCCGGTCCACTTCCACCACCAGCTCGCCGGCGTCGTGCGACACCACCTCTCCGGCAACGCTCACGCACTCATCCCGGAACAGGTCAAGCAACACAAGTAGCTGCCCGGGTGGCGGGATTCTCGGAGAGTCCGCCGGACACGGTTCGACAGCCGGTGAGACCACGTTGAGGCCGACCACGACCAGCGCCCCTATCCCCAGCAAGCCGAAGACCCACTTGAAGCAACGGCAGCATCTCCGTCCGCCCTTCGGCTCCTCCACCTGCCACGGAGACCGGTAATTCCAATCGTCCTGCGGCGAACTCAGGGGATCTGCCGCTGTTTCGCGTCGCGCCTCCGTCTCAGGCGTGACGCCTTCAGCCTGCTCGGCGTACAACGGCTCCAATTGCGACAGTTCCTCGAGTAGTTCCCGCTCTGCCCTGTCGTCTGGCCCCGCAGCCGCTTCCGCCCCGCCTTCGGACCGTCCGTCAAGGCCCCACTCCGGCGCCGACATAAAGCCGTGATAGGCCACGTCCAGGTCTGGGGCTCGCAAGGAGGCTACCTCACCGGAGCCAAACCATGGTGGAGCTGGGACTGAAACGTCCAGCCAGGGCTGAGCCGCATCCAGTGCGATTGCATAGGCCAACATGGGATCGGGTTCGCCCCGTCCGTCCGCCGGGTCAGGTCCGGGCAGAGATCCTTTCAAAGCAATTAACTGACTTATCTCATACGCCCCCGCCTCCGTTGGCGCCAGCATACCCGTGTGCATCGGGACCGCAATGAACCAATATATGCAGCCGACGACCGCGCCGACGAGGGAATTCGCCCACCATTGGGGCAGCCATAAAGCCAGCCAAAGCCCGCTGCCAACGCCCATCAAGGCCCCGGCCAATGTCGCCCATCCGAATCCATCTGCTAAACGCTCCCTCCTTATCCGTATCGGGTTGTCATGAAAAAGGCCTTGGCGCTGCAGGTACTCCCCCAACTGGTCCCCGATAGCATCCTTATGCCCGTCCATCAGGTCATGCAGCGCTTGAACCGTTGTGGGGCGCGATGGCAAGCTGCCGCATATCAACTGTTCCCACTCAGACTGCGCGGGGCCCTGCTGCGACAGCCGGTATAGGAAGCCGCTCCTTGTTCCAACGCACTGGATTTGCAACGTGCCGCGCTGGCACATCTCGACTATCGCCGCCAGCAGCGTTCGGCCGCTGACCTCCCGGTCTTCCAGCACCGATACTGCCGCCGCCGACAGTTCGCTCGGCTGCCGGGTTCCCGGCTCCAATGAGCCCGGATACTTGATCTCGTGCCAGGACCGGTACTTGAGCCACAGCACCAGCGAGAGCAGCAGCCCGACGCCGGCGCCCATCGTCCGGAAGCCCCAGGCCGTCAGCTGCTTCCAATCCATATCCCGGAAATCGGGGATGCCACTCTCGGCGATGGCCCCGCCAGGATCCAGCGCGAACAACAGACCAATGACCGCAAGGGCGGCCAGCGTTGCCAAGACACTCGCCATATATCCCCTTCCTTCCTTACCTCACCGGTCTCCTTGCACCTCGCGCTACTTGGGGCCACCGGCACTGGATAGGCGCAGGGAGCCCCTGTGCTCTACACGGCCCACTTGAACCCTAACGCTGTCTCTACAGGCTTGTCGCCGGAAGTCTCAGGAAGGAGCGAGACCACCCTGCTATGCTCCCTATTGGCCCGAACCACTGATGCCTGGATAAAGGGGCGGGCGCATCGGCAAGGCGCAGGCGTTTCTCGGCAGTGTGTTGAGCTTCAAGCCAATCATAACCATCCTTACGGCGAGGTTCACCCTGTGGAGCGTCACCGCACCCGCAGGCGGGCGGAAAGACGGATAGTCCAGATCGTGCGCGGGCTTGCCCCCTTAGCCAGATTCACTTGAGCGACAGCACCGGACGGCGCCACGCTCTCGCCATTCTCGATGAGCTGGCCGACTTGGGCGAAGCGCTGTCTCGAGGTTGGCTGAGTTGCTCGCGCCATGTTCGCTCTGTAACCTCACCCTAAAGCTGCGAGGTGGAACATGCCTGGTGAAACCCCCTGGCAGGGGGTGCTCCTGTTCGTGGGTGCCTTCGTGATCTGGTACGCAGGTGTGTCGGTCATCTACCTCGTGGGAGGCCGCCGCACGAATATCTCCCCGGTGTTCTTCTACGCTTGGACGCTGGGCTTTGGGGGCGTCTGCATCGCTGTGTATGGCTACTTGATAAATCGTGCATGAGGGTTGATGCCTGAGAAGGCGCATGCAACGCCGCGTCTGTTCAAGGCTATGGCTGGCACGCAACAGAGGCTTGACTCCATGGAACGACACTCCCATACGCGGCGGACCTTGTGGCTCCTCTGGGTATCCAGTACGGCTATGGGGCTGGAGATCGGCGCAGGGTTGGCCGAGTTGGTGAGCGGCGCGATCACCGGTGAGAGTGGCTACCACAACCTGCTCTTCTCGCCGCGCTGGCAGATAGCAGTGGGTTTCTGTTTCGGCGTCCCCGCGCTCCTCATGCAATATCTCGCCTTGCGGGCCTTCGTGCCAGGAACGCCCCGTTGGATAGCAGCCACAACCTTGGGTCTGGTCATCGGCGCCGCGGTCGGGGCCTTTGCGGGCTTGGCCGCTGGGATGGTGATGCTGCAGCTGGGCTTCGCGTGTCAGGCTGCAACTGCGGCTTGCGGGGCCGGTTTCTTCTTCCTCACGTTCCCTGCGGCTGGAGCGGCAGCCGGAGCGGTGGCGGGAACCATCATGGGGATATTGCTGCGAATGGGGCCGAGGGAGTGATCACATGAGTGGACGTGGCCGCTTGCGAAAGCCTGGGCCGGTGCGGGTGCGGTCTTCCGGTTAGTCGGACCTGTGCTGGTAGCGCGACAACTAGGGATGCTCTGAACAACGCATTCACAGTGAGTTGAGTGGATAGACAGGCTCTGTCGCGGGCTTCAGTAGACGGCTGTGGCGTCGCAATCAGGGCGACATGCCCCGGGAATCTGCTCTTTGGAAGGGCGATTGCCCTCAATCGGTGATTGTGGGCGCACTGCTTTCCTCATGCCGCCGCCAGGTAGCCCTCCGCCTTGAGCAAGTTGGCCAGGCCAAACAGCACAGCCAGCCGCTGGGTGTTCTTGTACAAACCCCGGTAGCGAACTTTCGCATAGCCGAAGTGCCGCTTCACATACAGGAACGGGTGTTCCACCTTCGCCCTCACCGACGCCTTCCTCTTCTCCCTCAACGCCTCCATGCTCTCCGGGTCCAACCCCCTGCGCAGGCTGGGCCTCATCGCCACCCGCCACTCGATCCTCATCCCTGCGTTCTCTGCTCGCTTCTCCACCCCCTGATACCCTGCATCTGCCCACACGCACTGCTCCTCTCCGTGGAGTAGCCGGTGCGCTTCGGTGAGGTCGTTCACGTTCGCCGCTGTCGTCATCACCCGGTGAACCATTCCCGTCTTCGCATCCACCCCGATGTGCGCCTTCATCCCGAAATACCACTCGTTCCCCTTCTTCGTCTGGTGCATCTCGGGGTCGCGCTCCTTCGCCTTATTCTTCGTTGACGTCGGCGCCGCAATCAGCGTTGCGTCCATGATTGTCCCCTCGCGAAGCTGGAGCCCTTGCGCTTCCAGGTGACGGTTGATCTCCTTGAACAGCTTCATACCAAGCCCATACTCCTCCAGCAGGTGGCGGAAGTGCAGGATCGTCGTCTCGTCCGGCAGTGCTTCGGACAGCCGCAATCCCACGAACCGCCTCACCGATTCGACCTCGTAGAGCAGGTCTTCCATCCCAAGGTCACTCAGGTTGTAGAACAGCTGCACGCAGTGAATGCGCAGCATCGCTGACAACGGATACGGACGCCGCCCGCGCCCCGCTGTCGGATAGTACGGACGTATCAGTTCCTCAAGCTGCTCCCACGGGATCAGCCGGTTCATGCGCTCCAGGAACACTTCACGGCGTGTCTTGCGCTTCTTGCTGTTGTAGTCGAGGTCGGCAAATGTCGGCTGGTCTGCCACGTCTCACCCCCCGCGCAATGCTCCCCCTATGGTATGTTCACTCCTCATGCGCACAAAAGGCTTGTTCAGAGCATCCCTAGCGCTTCCCAACCGCCGTTCAGTTGCCGCGCAGCAGTCCGAGAACGTCCTCGGCGCTGACCGGCAGCTTGAGGACAGGCTTGCCAATCGCGTCGCTTACCGCGTTGGCGACCGCCGCTGCCGTGGGCACGTTCGCTGATTCGGCGATGGCCCCGCTGTTGAAGGGCCCCGGCCCGTCGTCACGGCTCACCAGCACCGTCTCCAGCACGGGAATGTCCATGATGGTCGGTATCTTGTAGTCGGCGAGGTTCAGGGCGAGCGGCTTGCCCTCTGCCATCACGAACTCCTCCATCATGGCCATGCCGAAGCCCTGAACGGCTCCGCCCGCGATCTGCCCCTGATGGCTCGCCGGGTTGATGATCGTCCCAACGTCGTGGGAGGTTACGACGCGGCGCACTTTCACCTGGCCGGTGTCCGTGTCGACCTCCACCTCCACCGCCTGAGCGGTGAACTCGGTCGTCGCGGGGCTGGGGATGAACGGGATCTTGCGATAGACGTCGATGGTGACGTCGCCGCCTCCTGCCGCCACGAGGGCGGCGGCAGCCTCGTCAAAGGACACCGGACCCGCGGCCTCCTTCAGGCGCGCCATCAGCGTCTCGGCGGCCTCGGCGACCGTCACGCCGAGCGCAAAGGTCGTGCGGCTTCCTCCAACGCCCATGTCGAAGGGAAGCTGGTCCGTCGACACCGACCGCACGGCGATGCGTCCGGGTTCGACGCCAAGATGCTCCGCCACGACCTGCTGCATCACGGTGGGGCCGCCCTGTCCGGGGTCGGGGATCGGCAGGATCAGGCTCAGCGAGCCGTCCGTATGCAGGATGAGCTTGCAACTGGAGTCGCCGCCAATCGGGCCGCGCTCGTACATGGCCAGCCCGCGCCCCACGTTGGGCGGCTTGGGGTCGTTCCAGCCGATGGCGTCCAGCGCGGCCTGCAGCGTCTCGACCGCTTTGATGTTGACCCACTGCTCGCCGTTCGGGGCGATGTCTCCGGGCCGCACCAGGTTCTTCATGCGCAACTCAGCGGGGTCGAGCCCGAGCTCGGAGGCCACGATGTTCAGTTGCGCCTCCACTGCGAAGGTAATCTGGGGGCCGCCAGGCGAGCGCATGTGGCCGGAGGGCACCGTATTCGAATAGGCCACGTAGCTCTTCACGTCGAAGGCCGGGACGTGGTAGCAGCTCGCGGTCTGCTCCATGGCGTGGAGGTTGACGTTGGGAACCGCCTTGAACGCACCGTAGGCGCCACTGTTGAAGCAGGCACTGACCTCCAGCGCTGTCAGCATGCCATCGTTGGTGATGCCCATGCGCACCGTGATCTCGCTGGGGTGCCGGGTGTTTGCGGCGAGGAGCTCCTCGTCGTAGCCCATGACGATCTTGACGGGCCGCCCTGAGACCTGCGAGAGCAGATAGGCGACCGGCGTGTCCATGGGCGAGCCCTTGCCGCCGAAATCGCCGCCCACCGCCATGGGGTGGACGCGGATCGAAGCAGGCTCCACACCGAGCGAGAGGGCAAGTTGGCCCCTGAGCGCATACGGACTCTTGTTCGAGGCCCACACGTCGGCGACGCCATCCTCCTGCACCGAGACGACACAGGCATGCGGCTCCATGTAGACGTGGTGCTGCTTCTGCGTGCGGAAGGTGTGCTCCGAGATGTGGTCGGCAGTTGCGAAACCCGCCGCCAGATCGCCGCGCGACCAGCGGTCGAAAGAGCAGAGGTTTGGCAGGTCGGGGCGCTGCGGGTGGACGAACGCGCCTGTATAGGCCGTGGGGTCGTCGTGGACGGTGGGTGCGCCAGGAGCGAGCGCCGCCCGCATGTCGAAGACGGGCTCCAGCTCCTCGTATTCGACTTCGATGAGAGCGAGCGCCTCGCTGGCTGCTGCTGCCGTGTCGGCAGCCACGGCGGCGACACGCTCGCCGATGAAGCGCACCTTCTCGTAAGCCAGGACGGGGAGGTCCTTCATCGCTCTGCCAATCAGGCGGGGGTACTCCACGCCTGTGATGACGGTGTGCACTCCGGGCACCTCTCTGGCCCGGGACGCATCGATCCGAACGATCCGCGCGTGGGGGTGCGGGCTTCGCAGGATCTTGCCCCAGAGCAGCCCGTCCATCGCCATATCGGCTGAGTAATGCTGGCGTCCGGTTACCTTGTCCGGACCTTCGACACGTCTCGTCGGCTTTCCTACGACCCGGTTCGTCATCGTGGCCTCCTGTTGGCGTTGTCGTTCGCGTCCCCAAGCCTAACGAATGAGCCCGCCGAGCGCTACAGCCGCGTTCCTCAAAGGCGGGTGTCATTGCGGACAATCGTAACGTTCGTACGGCGTTGCGTATATTCCTTATGTCTGTGGTTTGACACTGCGACTAAAGGTACCGATACTCCGTTCACGCCGCTGGGAATCGCTCCCTCCAGCCGCTGGGCGTCGTCCGGGCCGGTCGCCGGACGAGCAGCGTTGGGGGGCGCTCCCGGCTTGACGTACGTTCCGTGTCTCCGCGTAGTGTCGGTTCCGTGAACGAGGAGGGCCTGAGATGAGCGACTGTCTGGCTGCGGTGGTAACGGGCGTTCTGGCCCCGGTCGAGTTGCGGAGGGTTACCCTCCCCGACCTGGAGGATCAGGGAATCCTCGCTCGCGTCGACGCCGCCACGCTCTGCGGCACGGATGTCCACTACTGGCAGGGGGACCTCATCCCCGCAGGCAGCACGCCGTATGTGCCAGGACATGAGACCGCAGCCATCGTTGAGGAAGTTCGAGGAGACCGCCGCGATGTGCTGGGCCAGCCTGTGGTCAGGGGCGACCGCATCATCGCGAGCTACCCGAATTGCGGATACTGCTACTTCTGCACCGTGGCCGCGCAGCCCAACCTCTGCATGAACAGCTACGCCTTCGGGCGGCAGCGGGCCGACGTTGCGCCGTACCTTCAGGGCGGCTGCGCAGAGTTCCACTACTACCCTCCGACGAGCGATATCGTGAAGGTTCCCGAGGAAGTCTCGTCGCCTCTCGCTGCCTCCGCCGCCTGTGCGCTGCGAACCGTGGTGCACGGCTTCGAGCGGCTCGGCGCAATCGAACCCCACGAGACAGTCGTCATCCAGGGATGCGGGCCGCTGGGCCTGTACGCCACCGCCCTGGCGCGCGACCGCGGGGCCGCCCGGGTTCTCGTCATCGGCGCGCCGACTGAACGGCTCGCTGTCGCGAAGGACTGGGGCGCCGACGAGACGCTGAACATCGACTCGGCACCCGACGCGGCTCAGCGGATCGAGTGGGTTCGTGAGCGAACGGGAGGGATCGGCCCGGACATCGTGGTGCAGTGCGCGACATCAGCCGCGAACCCGGAGGGCCTGACGATGGTACGCAGGGGCGGGCGGTTCGTCGCCATCGGGGTCACCGGCGTCGACATGACGCTGCCCAGCGGCCTCATCACGGTCAAGGCGCTCCAGGTGCACGGCGTGATCGGAGCAGTGGGGCGGCACTTCTACAAGGCGCTCCAATTCCTGGCCACGCGCGGCGACCGGTTCCCGTTCGAGCGCCTGATCAGCGGCACGTACACGCTGGACACGGTGACCGACGCGCTCCAGGCGATGGCGGACTTCAAAGAGGTGAAGCCAGTCGTGCTTCCCACGGCCCGGTGACGATGCGAACGATCTGGCAAAAGCAGGGCATTGAAAAACGAGGAGTTGAGCAGATGGCGGACAACGAGTACCTGATCATCGACGGCGACGGGCACATCCAGGAACATGACGACGAGATTAGGGAGTATCTTGACGAGCCCATACGGAGTGGGCTCAAGGACGGGCCCAACTTCCCGTTCTTCCCCACGCTGGACGGCTACCAGCGCGACTTCTTCCGGGCTGTCGCCGGCGGTCACCCGGGCTACGTCGGCGCCGAGGAATGGCTCAGTTTCATGGACGAGACAAGTATCGAGACGACCGTCCTCTATCCGACCGCCGGTCTGTCGGTCGGCATGATCCAGGACGCCGACTGGGCAGTGGCGCTCTGCCGTGCCTACAACGACTGGTTCCACGACCGCTACTCCCGCAGGAGCCCTCGGTTCAAGGGAGTAGCGCTGCTGCCTCTGCAGGACGTGGACGAGTCAGTCAAGGAGTTGCGGCGTTGCGTAACCGAACTCGGCATGGTCAGCGCCATGCTCCCGGCCAACAGCGCGGACATGGGCGTGCGCAAGCCGTTGGGCGACAAGCTGTTCTGGCCGATCTATGAGGAGGCTCAACGCCTGAACCTTCCGCTGGCGGTTCACGGGGCGCCGTCCATCGGCCTCGGCACGAACTTTCTCGCACGCACCGAGGCGGTGCTGCTGGAACACCCTCTCGCCCAGATGATCCAGGCGAGCAGCATGATGATGTCCGGCCTGTTCGACGAGTATCCCAAGCTGCGCGTCGCCTATCTGGAAGCAGACACGGGCTGGGTGCCGTACCTTATGGACCGGTTCACGGGACGCACGCGCGAAGGCGTTACCGACCCGATAGACCTGTTCACGAGCGGGCGCATCTTCCTCAGCTGCCAGAGCGGCGAGCAGAGCCTCCGTTACGCCATGGACCGCCTCGGCGACGAGGTCGTCCTGTACGCCAGCGACTACTGGCACGAGACCCCGGCTGAGATCGTCGAGGACATCGGAATTCTAAGGAACAGGACCGATCTCTCCGACGACGAGAAGCGCAATATCTTCAGAAACAATACGATCCGCTTCTACGAGCTCGAAGAGGCGACTGCCTAGTACAGGGGCCCTCCGAGGCTCTACGTTATCGAATAGGGGAGGACGCAGATGATGTTGCGACGATTTCAGTTCCTGGCCGGGTTCGCATTGTTCCTGGCTCTCTTGGCGGCATGTAGCAGCGATCCAACGCCGACGCCCCTGCCGAGCCAGCCAACCCCCACCCCGACGCCATCGGCGACCGAGTTGCGCATGATCAGCGCATGGGCCGATGGCATCGCCCTTGCCGACGTCGGCGACGTTGCGGTCATGAAGGCGATCGGGGACGCCTCGAACGGTCGACTCCGCGTGGTTCGCGCGGGCGGCCCCGAGTCCGTCCCGACGTTCCAGCAGCTGGTTCCGACCAGGGACGGCCTGTTCGACATGAATTCGACGACCATCGCCTACCACCCCGACTTCACGTCGATCGGTGGCGGCTGGAACGCCGTGAAGGGTTCGCTCGACAGCCGGGTGGCCTGCGGTATGTTCCAGGTGATGGACGACTTCTACGCGAACGAGGTTGGAGTGAAGTTCCTTGGCCAGCTCACCTACCGGGTCGGCAGTCGAACTTACTCGAACCAGCCGATCGACCCCGCCACCGGCTCACTCGAAGGGCTGAAGCTGCGAGCAGCAGGCCCGACGGCCTCGGCCTTCGTTGAGCGTCTCGGCGGCACGACCGTCTCCATGCCGATCGGGGAGCTCTACGAAGGGCTTGACCGCGGGTTGGTCGACGGCGCCACGGTCGGCGGCGGCGCTCAGCTCGCCGTACAGTTCGGCTGGCACGAGAACCTGAAGTACGTGGTGAAGCAATCCGTTGCCTACACGTCCGGCATGTACCTGATGAACATGGACACCTGGAACGGCCTGTCAGCCGACCTTCAGCAGGCCGTGATCGAGGGTATCGCTCTCGCCACCTTCAGGTCAGCCGAAGAGTTCTACCGGCTGGATCAGGAAGCGATCCAGACCATGATCAACTCCGGCATGGAGCTCGTCACGCTAACCCCCGAGGCGGCGCAGCGGGTGGACGACATCTACGCCCAAGCCCAGTTCGAGGTTCTCGAAGCGAACGAGCCTGCGGCGTACGTCCAGCGGATGCTCGAGACTGCTGACTGTGTGAAGAACGCGACCGGGTAGCATGGACGTACGCATGAATAAGATCGATCTCTCCGACGACGAGAAGCGCAATATCTTCAGAAACAACACGATTCGCTTCTACGAGCTTGAAGAGGCGATTGCCTAGTACAGGGGCCCTCCGAGGCTCTAGGTTATCGAATAGGGGAGGACACAGATGATGTTGCGACGGTTTCAGTTCCTGGCCGGGTTCGCATTGTTCCTGGCTCTCTTGGCGGCATGTGGCAGCGATCCAACGCCGACGCCCCTGCCGAGCCAGCCAACCCCCACCCCGACGCCGTCGGCGCTCGAGCTGCGCATGATTAGCTCATGGGCCGATGGCATCTCCCTCGAGGAATTCGGGGACAGAAACGTTATCCAGGCCATCGAGGACGCCACCAACGGACGAGTCCGCATAGCCCGGGCAGGCGGCCCCGAGTCAGTCCCCACGTTCCAGCAGCTTGTGCCGATGAGGGACGGTCTGTTCGAAATGAACTCGACGACCTGCGCCTATCACCCGGACTTCACATCGATCGCCTGCGGGTGGAACGCCATCAAGGGCTCACTGGACAGCCGGGTGGCCTGTGGTATGTACGATTTGCTGGATGAGTTCTATGCGAACGAAGTTGGAGTGAAGTACCTGGGCGGAGTGAGCACACGGGTCGGCAGCAGGACTTACCTGACCAAACCGATCGACCCGGAGACCGGCTCGCTTGAGGGGATCAAGCTCCGGGCTGCTGGCCCGACCGCGACGGCGTTCGTTGAGAGGCTGGGTGGCACTGCCATCGCCATGCCGATCGGCGAGCTCTACGAAGCGCTCGACCGCGGCCTTGTCGAGGGCGGGACGATCGGCGGCGGCGCTCAGCTCGCGGTTCAGTTCGGCTGGCACGAGAAGTTCAAGTACGTCGTCGAGCAGTCGGTCGGATCCGGGCAGCTGATGTTCCTGATGAACATGGACACATGGAACAGCCTGACCCCAGACCTCCAGCAGGCCGTACTCGATGGCATGGTGCTTGCCAATCACAGAGCGGCGCGGGAGTTCTTCCGTCTCGACCAGGAAGCGATCCAAATCATGATTGACTCCGGTGTGGAACTGATTACGCTAACCCCCGAGGCAGCCCAGCGCGTGGACGACATTAACGCCGAGGCCGCATGGGAATTCATGGAGGCGAACGAGCCCGCCGCGTATGTCCAGCGCTTCCGGACAACGGCTGCCTGCGTGAAGAACGCGACCGGATAAGGACGCCGGAGAGCATGGACGTACACGTGAGCCGCTCGTGCATCTCCGCGATGACAACACCCCCGTGTCGGGGAGGAGGAAGGACGTAGCCGTTGAGACAAGCGTCTCGTGCAGTGGCTAAGGCCTTCGACTTCCTGGTCGCCGCGGGGGCGGTCGTCGCCTCCGCGCTCGTCGCCGCCATGGCGCTGACCATCGGCCTCGAAGTGCTCATGCGGCGGGTGTTCTCGAACTCGCTGCCCTGGGTGATTCAGGTCAACGAGTACTTCGTTCTGGCGATCCCCTTTCTTGCGGGAGCATGGCTGCTCAAACAGGACGGCCATACGCGGCTGACGCTGATTCAGGAACGAATGAGCCCGCGAATAGCCCTCAGCATGAAAGTGGCGACGTCCATCCTGGCGGCCATCGTCTGCAGTGTGCTCGTCTGGAAGACGGGGGGCAGGGTCTGGGACGGCATCCAGGCAGAAACCATCATCAGGGGAGACGGCTTCAACGTCTCTCAGGTGTGGATCTGGTGGGTGCTGCCGTACGGCTTTGCGCTCCTCGTGATCCAGTTCCTGCGCGACACGTATAACGGGTATCGTCGTCTGGCTCGCGGCGAGGATCAGGTGGACCTGCCATCTCCGTCGGAGTTCACTGAGATATGACCTCGCTTGAGTTTGCGGCGTCCGTCCGCATCCGTCGCTCTGCGCGTGCCCTGCTTCGCGGGCGGGAAGGCTAGCCATGGAACTGTGGTGGGCGGTTCTCCTCGTCGGCTTCACGCTGCTTATCCTGCTGCTGCTGTCGGGGATACCGGTCGCGTTTGCGTTCGCAGGGCTGAACATCGTCGGGCTGATCTGGGTGACCGGGGGCGCGCAGGGACTGGTACTGCTCACCGGCAGCATCGTGGACTCGGTCGCCAACTTCCGCTTCATCGCGGCGCCCATGTTCTTCCTCATGGGGGCCGTGCTCTACCGCTCCGGCGCATTCGGGCTGATCATCGACGCGGTCGACAAATGGGTTGGCAAGGTGAGAGCGCGTCTCCTCTACGTGACGATGGGCTCCGGCACGATCCTGGCCACGCTCAGCGGCGCGGGCATCGCCGATACCGCACTGCTGGGCTCGACGCTCTACCCGGAGATGGAGAAGCGAGGCTACTCGCCGCGCCTCGGCCTGGGGACGATCTTCAATTCGGGCCTGCTCGCCGCCATCATCCCGCCCAGCGGACTCGCGGTGCTCACCGCAACGCTGGCGCATGTGCCTGTCGGTAAATTGCTCCTCGCAGGCTTCTTCCCCGGCTTGATGATGGCGACGACGTACGTCATCTTCGTGTTCGTGCGCGTGCGCCTGAACCCGAGCCTTGCGCCGATCTACGACGCGCCTCCCGCGTCGCTGAAGATCAAACTCTACGCGACCGCGAAGCTCGCCCCCTTCTCCATCGTCTTCTTCATGGTGATGGGGTTCATCCTGCTGGGAATCACGACTCCAAGCGAGGCCGCCGCCACCGGAGCCATCGGCGCGGTGCTGGTGGCGCTCGCCTATCGACGGCTTTCGATGGGCGTCATCAAGGACGCGCTCCGCGACTCGATGCGCATCGCCGGCATGATCCTCATGATCATCAGCGGCTCGATCGCCCTGAGCCAGACGCTCGCGCTGAGCGGCGCTACGCAGGGCTTCCTGAACATGCTGGTGGATCTGCCGGTGTCGCCGACGATGCTGCTGCTGGCCATGCTCGCCGCGATACTGCTGCTAGGCCTGTTCCTCGACCAAATATCCATGATGATGGTCGCGATACCGGTGTTCTCGCCGGTCGTTGGCGCGCTGGGCTTCGACCCGATCTGGTTCTGGATGCTGTTCCTCGTGGCGATATCCATCGGGGCCGAGACGCCGCCCTTCGGCCTCGTCCTGTTCGCGCTCAAGGGGGTGGTGCCGAGCGCCAGCATCACCGAGATTTATAAGGCGGCGATTCCATTCGTCTTCCTCGATCTCATATCGCTGGGCATCCTCATCGCATTCCCCAATATCGTCCTCTTCCTGCCGAACGCCGCGCTGGGCAACTGACCGGCTGGCCGTCTTCGCGCCGTTCGATCGGTCGCCTTGCTGTCATCGCAGAGGAGCGGCTTTCGTAACCCCTACCGGCTGTACCCTGAGTCTTCCGCCGAAACGTACGGAACGCTCATGAGCAGTTTTTCCAACACATATGCGAAGTCCTTGAACGCGGCCAGGTGGCCCAGGTCGTCCTGTAGATCCACCGTACGGTCCCGCAGACTCCACAGGTCCTGGGCATAGCCGCGGTAGGACTCGGGAGAATCGCCCAGCGCGCTGTACTTGTCCGCCGTCAGCGCTACGACCGCGCCGAACCGCAGCAGCGGATCCAGCAGCGGATCCTCGTGCGGACGGACGACCGCCCCGCTGCTTACGAGGTCGCTGCTCTGGCTCCACGCGCGCCTGCTCTCCGGTTCAACCCACCGCAGTTCCACCTGCCCCAGCCCGCCCTTCTGCCGGAAATCGTCGTGCAGTTCCAACTCGTAGAAGACGGTCGTTGCTGCTCCTGAGTACACTTCGGCGAATTCCTGCCTGTCCTGAGTGAACGACGCAGCGGACGTAACGCGGTTCTCGTAGCCGACGATGCGCCACGCCCGCACTGCCTCCGGGTTCCAGACCACCTGGGCGCGCGTCTGATCGGCGACAGGTGAGGCGAGCGCGAGCCAGTTCTCGCGGCGGAACGTCGAACGGGCCTGCTCCACGTCGAACAGGTAGCGGTACCACCCGTTGCCGTGCTGGGCGAGTTGCTCCAGCAGGTGGTCGTTGTAGTTCTCGATGCCCACGCCCACGGTGATGATTCGCAGCGGGTTCGCGCCGCTCTGCGCGGACGTGGCTTCCAGGATGGCGAACGGATCGGTGGCGTCCACATTTGCCACGCCGTCGGACATCAGGATGATGTAGTTGAGCGCCTCCGGGCGTTCCCGCCGCATCTTATCCGCCAGCCGCACGCCCAGGTTCAACCCTGCTTGCACGTTGGTGCTGTCGTGGGGAGCGAGCCGGGCGATGGAGTCGGTCACTGCGCGGTCGTCCGGCGCGGCGTACTGAACCGTAAGGTCGTGGAGCACGTCAGTCGTGAAATGCACCACCGATATCCGGTCGTCTCGGTCCAGGCTCCGCCGGATGGCGTCTGCCGCCTCGCGGGCGATGGCCACCCGGTTGCCGTTGGACATCGAACCGGAGGCGTCGAGCACCAGCGTCACGTTGAGCGGGGCGTCCGTTATCACTTCCGGCGCTTTGAACGCCACCCGCGCCATATACCTGCCGCTGTCCAGCGGGTGCGCGAACAGAGCGGATGTGATGGCGAAGCGGTCGCTGGCGGAAGGGGCGGCGTAGTCGTAGTCGAAGGCGTTCACCCATTCCTCGGCTCGCACCGACGCGGGATCCACCTGGTAGCCGGACCTGGCCCAATTCAGCGCCAATTGGAAGGACGTACGGTCAGTGTCCAGGCTGAACGTGGAAACGCCGTCCTCTCGTGCATCTGTCAGAGGCTGGCGCGCGTAGTCCTCGAACGTGGTCGCTCCTGGCTGGCCCGATGAGTACTTCCGCTCCGACAGAGGGGTGTCATTGCCAGAGATAGGTAGCCGCGGCGCAGCCGTAGCCGCCGGCGGGAACGGTGTAGGAGCCTCCTCCATCATCGCCACTGGAGTCGGCGTCGCGTACGGCATGGGGGTCGGCGAACCAGCAGTCCCTGGCACCCCGGCTTTGCCCGTGGCGCCCCCATCTGCCCCTGACGGCCCCGGGGGTCCTGACGGCTCTGGTGATGCTGATGGCTCTGGTGATCCCAGGTGTGGTAGTGAAGTTGACATCGGCTGAATTTCCGGAGCTGCAGGGATGCTGCCGTTGCTGCCGACCACGAACCATATCGAGCCCGCTATCGCCACGATGACCACTACTCCCACGACGGCCACTGCTGCTGCCGTCGCCGCAAGCGCCGACGTCCCACGGAAACCCTCTACCGGAAACACCCGATCGCGGAACCCTGCCCACAGAGGTCGTGGCGTCTGCTCTCCCAACCGGCCCTCCAGCAAGGCCCAGAGGTTCGGCGTGGGAGGAACGTTGTCGGCGCCGAAGGCGAAATGCTCCTCCAGCAGCCGCTCCATCTCTCTATCGTTCGGATCGTTAGCGTTCATCACTTACCTCTGCCACTGCGCATCGCCCAACCGCTGCCGCAACGCCTGATGCGCCCGGTGCAGCCGCGACTTCACGGTGCCCTCGTTCACGCCGGATGCCCGAGCCACCTCCGGCACTGTCATATCCGCGAAATAACGCAACACCACTACCTGCCGGTGCTCAGGACTCAACCCTCTGATTGCCCGCTGTACCGTTTGCCGCTCCAACCGAGACTCGGCCAAGGCCGCGGGGTGTTCCGCGTCGTCGGCCCACGCGGATTCCTCGATGGGAGTGGTCTCGACCGACCGCTTGCGGCGATGCGCCATCACCGTGTTGACCAGGATGCGCATCAGCCACGGCTTGAACGGACTCCCGCGCCTGAACCCACGTATCCCCTTCCACGCCGACAAGAACGCATCCTGCGCCAGCTCCTCGGCCAGCGCGCGGTTGCCGGTCATGTTGTAGGCCGTGCCGAACACGACGTTCTGATGCCGCTCCACCAGATAGCGGAAGGCATCGTGGTCACCGTGCTGGCAACGCTGGACGGCCTCGTCTTCGGTCATGCCTGCTCCCACGGACTCGGTTCCCCTATCGGAGATGCGAGCGCTCTCTACTAGATACTATGCACGCTCCGTCCGAATCGTTCCCTCCACGCCGCACGGAATGGAAGACAGCACCGTTGCGGACCCTGAGCACGGCACAGCAACCGGCAGAGCTCCGCATGGAGGCGACAGCGTTCAAGGGACAACGAGATGGGTCAGCTGTGGCGGGCAATACACGGGGATATCGTAGTACTATACTCACGCTACGACGGGAGCCGTCTCCGTTCGGGCTCTGGGGCGCAGTCTCACACCCGCACCCGCTGATTCCCTTATTCCTCATGCCTCCATAGCCCTTGAACAGTCCGACCGTTACAACGCATAAGCCCGCGTTCAGGAGGTTCGGCGATGCTAAGTACTGCACAGAACGAGAGGTTGACGCAGGTTGGGGCTGCAACCCCGATGGGCAAACTGATGCGCCGCTACTGGCATCCTATCGCCGCAGCCGGAGAGCTGAACGAGCGCCCAACCAAGCCTGTCCGATTGCTGGGCGAAGACCTCGTGCTGTATCGGGACAAGTCCGGCACGCTGGGGCTCATCGAGCGGTTCTGCCCTCACCGGCGCGTCGACCTGTCCTACGGTATTCCGGAGGAGCACGGCCTGCGCTGTATGTATCACGGCTGGATGATGGACGAGACGGGCCAGTGCATCGAGCAACCGTTCGAGGAGACGGTACACCCGGACGGACGATTCAAGGAGAAGATAAAGATTGCCGGTTACCCGGTGCAGGAACTTGCGGGGTTGGTGTTCGCCTACCTCGGCCCGTCGCCAGCGCCGCTATTGCCGCTTTGGGAGCCGCTGACGGCGGAGAGCGTGGCGTACGACATCGCCATCACCCAGTTGCCATGCAACTGGCTCCAGTGCCAGGAGAACTCGCTCGACCCGGTGCATACGGAGTGGCTCCACTCGTACTGGACACGTTGGCAGCAGCGTGCAGCAGGGATCACCGAAGGAGTGCGCGCGGAGTCCGCTCCCCATGAGCGGATACGTTTCGACATGTTCGACCATGGCGTCGTCAAGCGGCGCATCCTGCGCGGGCTCGACGAGGAACACGATCTCTGGAAGGTGGGGCACCCGATCCTGTTCCCCAACATCCTGCAGGTCGGCGCGCCGGAGCGTATCACGATGCAGTTCCGTGTCCCCGTTGATGACGAGAACACGCTGCACATATCGATTTACATCTTCCGGGCCGCCGCAGGGGCGGTTGTGCCCCGGCAGGACCCGGTACCGTACTACTACAACCCATTGGTAGGCGACGACGGCAGGTTCATCACCAACGTCACTTTCAACCAGGACTACATGGCATGGGTGACACAGGGGCGTGTGGCTCGGCGCGAGCTTGAAAAGCTCGGCGAATCCGACAAGGGAATCATCATGTTCCGCAAGATGCTTAACGAACAGATGGACGTCGTAGAGGATGGCGGCGACCCGATGAATGTGTTCCGTGGCGGGGTTGGAGAGCCGATCAGACTGCCTGTGGAACCGAGCCGTGGGTTCGTGAACGGCGTGCCCAGCAAGTATGTCCCTCAGGAAGCGGGACCCAGTAGAGCTCACACCGACGTCGAGCGGGTGTTCGCCACATACGCATAAGCCTCGAGCCGGGGTTGGTCACGGCTGCCAATGGAAAGGAGAGCCCGTATGAAGGCGAAGACAATACGCTCGTGGAACTTGAACGCAGCCAGCCTGGAAAACTCGGTGCAGTTCTACCAGGAGTTGTTCGGGGCCGAGATTACGACGAGGCATCAAGTGCGGGGAGTCGATGTCGTGAGGCTCCGCGTAGGCGACTTCGCCGTCGGCCTGTTCGACGCGTCGGACGGCGACAGCCCCGGCGTTCCGCATCACACCTTCGCAATCGACGGCCCGGACGACCCCGCCGAGCTGAGGCGTGAGCTCGAAGGACGCGGGTTCGTCGTGGATCACGTCAGGGAGCACCGCGACGGAGCGGGCTACTCGCTGTACATCGACGACCCCAACGGCAACCACCTGGAGTTGTCCGTCGGGCAGGGATAACCCCTCGTCATACCACCAAGAGTGCCAGGAGTACGATCCCCACGGCGGAGGACAACACCATCACCTGCGCCGTCACGCTTGCCCCAGTGGCTCCATATCGTCAAGCCTCTCCCCTGTGCGATACCCAATAGAGGAAACTCAAACGCGGCTGCGCGCCACCTCAGTCTGAGCAACACTCAGGTGGCACCTTAGCTGCGTCCCTCGTCCGGCGGATGTACAATCCCGCCGTGGCAAGGCTCTACCGCTACTCCCGGTGGGACGGTTCTCAGGAACCGTTCGAAGCCGATGCAGGAGCGCTCCTCGACGCCATGGCCGAGGATGTCATCCAACACGGCGACATTCGGCGCGCTCTCCGCGACCTTCTTCAGCGCGGCACCCACGGCGACGACCGTCTTCCCGGACTCGAAGATATCCTCGAACGCTTGGGCTCACGCCGCCGTGAGACTCTCGACCGGTACGACATGGACTCGGTCATGCGCGACCTCAAGGAGCGGCTCGATGATGTCCTCCAGACCGAGCGGACGGGCACGGACCGCCGTCTCAGTGAGATTGAGGATGAGCTCTCCCGCATGAGCAGCGAGGAGGCCGGGCAGGCCGGCAAGCTGCGCGACCTCTTCCGCCAGCGGGCCGACCGGAACCGCGAACGCCTCGACCAGTTGCCTGAGAGCACAGCGGGCGCCCTGCGCGAACTCCAGGATTTCGACTTCATCGACCCCGAGGCCCAGCGGAAGTTCCAGGAGCTGATGGACGAGCTTCGCAAGGAGATGCTCGGTTCCGTCGCCTCGGAGATGCGGGAGCAGATAGAGAACATGGACCCGGAGCAGATGGCCCAGGTTCGCGAGATGTTGCGCGACCTCAACCGGATGATGCGGGAGAAGCTCGCCGGTCTGGAGCCCGATTTCGAAGGCTTCATGGACAAGTGGGGGCCCATGTTCGGCGACGACCCGCCGCGCAGTTTCGACGAGCTCATGGAGATGCTCGCCCGTCAGATGGGGCAGATGCAGTCCCTCCTTGACAGCATGTCCCCCGAGCAGCGGCGCGAACTGTTCGAGGCGATGAATTCTGCCATCGACAGCGACACCGCCGACGAGCTGGGCGAACTGGCCGCGAACCTCGGTCAGCTGCTCCCGTCCGACGACTTTTCGAAGCAGCACCCGTTCATGGGCGAGGAGAATCTGACCCTCGAACAGGCGATGAACGTCATGGGTGAGATGCAGTCGATGGACGACCTCGAAGCGCAGATCCAGCAGGCGATGCGCCGGGGCGACCTCGGTGACCTCGACGCCGACATGCTCGAACAGCTGCTTGGCGAGGAGTCCCGCCGGGATCTGGACCGGCTTGCCGAGATGGCGAAGCGGCTGGAAGAAGCTGGCTACCTGCGGCGCAACGGCGACCGCCTGGAGCTCACACCCGCAGGCGTGCGGAAGATAGGCCAGAAGGCGCTGCGCGACCTCTTCAGCGACCTCCGCAGAGGCCGCGCCGGCAGCCACGAGCTGACGATCCGGGGTTCCGGCGGCGAGCACACGGACGAGACCAAACCCTACGAGTTCGGCGACCCGCTGGAGATACACCTGCAACGCACCATCATGAACGCCATTGAACGCCAAGGCGCGGGTACGCCCGTCAAAGTCGGTATCCAGGACTTCGAGGTCAAGCGCACCGAGCACATGGTTCAAGCCGCCACTGTCCTGCTCATCGACCAGAGTCGGTCGATGGGCCTGTTCGGCTCCTGGACCGCCGCCAAGCGCGTGGCGCTCGCCCTGGAAGCGCTTATCCGCGGCAAGTTCCCCCGCGACCGCTTCTGGATGGTCGGGTTCTCCGACTATGCTGTCCCCGTCAAGGCCGACGACCTCCCGACGCTCTCCTGGAACACGTGGGTCTCCGGAACGAACATGCAGCACGCCTTTGCCATGTCGCGCCGTCTGCTCGCCCCCTACAAGGACTGCTCCAAGCAGATCCTTATGATCACGGACGGCGAGCCCACGGCTCACCTCGAAGGAACGCAGGCCTACTTCAACTACCCCCCGACCTACCGCACTATCCAGGAGACCCTGCGCGAGGTACGCCGCTGCACCACCGAAGGCATTACCATCAACACCTTTATGCTGGAAACGAGCAACTACCTCATCGACTTCATCGACCGCGTAACCCGCATCAACAACGGACGGGCCTTCTACACCTCACCCTCGAACCTGGGCCAATACGTGCTGGTTGACTACCTCAATAACCGCAAGAGACACATCGTGAGCTAGGGTTTGGGTGGATACAATCGAAGGGCTGTGGACGGGTGCTGCTGCGGACATGTCGCACGTGGCGACGATGGTAGTGACCACGGTTGCTGCCTCCACGGCCCAGGCATATGATTGCGGTGGAACCGAACCTGCGTGGGAGTGACCAATATGAGTACCGCCGCTGGGGGCTCCTCACCCCAAGAGTTTCGCATCTCGGCTGACGCGCACATGGGTGAACCGCCAGACCTGTGGGAGAGAGAGCTGCCGGCGAAATTCCGAGCCCGGGCGCTGCAGTTCGATGACAAGCCCTTCGAAACGAACCATCACTTGCGAGCCGGGTGCTGGGATCCTCACGAACGGCTGAAAGACCTCGCCATGGACGGGATCAGCGCGGAGGTGCTCTACCCGACGCTGGCTGTCGGCGCCTGGCTCCTCGATGATCATGAGCTCCAGGAGGCGCACCTCCGCGTCTACAACGATTGGATGATCGATTTCTGTAGTGTCGCCCCTCATCGGTACTGGGGGCTCGGCATGGTTTCCCTGTGGAACGTGGAACATGCAATCGGAGAGATGCGACGGTTCATAAAGGCGGGGCTGCGGGGAGTCGACATCTGGATTGCGCCGCCTGCGGGTCTGCCCTACAGCTCCGAACGCTACGAACCCTTTTGGGCCGCCGCCCAGGAGCTCGGAGCAACGGTCAACATGCACATCAACGGCAGGGCCGAATCTCGGGAACGCGACCCGGCAGCCATCCCCATCCACTCGATCAACGGCCATAAGTTCGACGCGATGAACTCCCTCCTCCACATCATCGGCTCCGGGGTGCTCGAGCGTTACCCACTCCTGAACGTCGCCGTCGCAGAAGCTGGCGCCGGCTGGGCGCCGTTCTGGCTCCAGGAAGCGGATCACTACACGATGAGTCGCCGCACCATCCTGCCGATGCCCCCAAGCGAGTATTTCAAGCGGCAGGTGTACTGCGCCTTTATCATCGACGCCGTCGGAGCCTATCTCCTGCACGATTTCGGACAGGACAACTTCATGTGGTCCAACGACTACCCCCACCCTGCCTGCACCTGGCCAGACTCTCATATCCTGATACCGGACGAGCTCGGACATCTCCCCAGCGACGTCCAGGAGAAAGTCGTCTGGCGAACGGCGGCCAGGGTGTACAACAACGGCGAGCCCCCAGCCCCGCCGGACCCGCCCGGCGATCGCGCGGAAATCGAGCTCTGGCTCGAACATCACCGGGACTTTGGGGCCAGCGCTCGCCCGAAGCACAGCCCCGCCAGCTGATCTCGATCCTTCCCTCCCGCAGACGGGTGCGTATAGAGGAGGCTGTCGAGCATGTTGAGCAAACGATAAACGTGGAGTAATCTGCCGCTAACGTCGCGCAGGAAAGGAGTACCGAGATGACCACAAAGCAATGGGGCCGCGACAAGCTCGCCCCCGACGAACTGATGGACAGTCTCGAAGAAATTCGGGCTGAGTGGAAGCAGGCCCACCCGGAGCGCCCCAAGGTGGCCACCGTTGAGGCGATTGTCGAGCGCAAGCGCCGAGCACACCAAGGCGGCGACGGGAATCACCGGTTCGAAGGTGAGCGCTACATAAACACCACCAACAAAGACGTACGCCGCTTCCAGCTCCGAAAGCTTATCGACGAGGGCGGCCAGGACAGTGTTGGCGGGCCCGTGCCAAGCCACCCCACCCTGAGCCGCTGGCACTCCGAGGAGTTTGGGCTCCCCAAGGAAGAGATCGACGCTCTCGAGAAGACCGATTGGGCCCCTGAGGAGCTCGTATCCAACGGCTGGTACTACTGGATGCACCGCACCGAGCCATGGCCGGTCCTCTTGGGCAGCGCCTTGGTGGGAGAGGGCGAGAAGCGGCTGCCCGAGGTCCGCGAGCGGATGATCCAGGAGCTGGAGGAAACGAAGCAGCTCTACCAGAAGCTCGGCATCAAGGACATCGAGCGCGCCATGCTCAACCAGAGGGAGCATTCGCCGATTGGGGCCGACGCCGACCACGTCGTCTTCGGTGAGGACGTCACGAAGGCTTTCGTGAACACGCCCGAGCTGCAGGAACGGTTGCGGCAGGTGTTCATCTTCAGGCTGCAACGACGTTAGCAGGACATTCGTCCTGCCCGGCGGGATTCTCGCTGCGCCGCTTAGCGTCATCAGCATGCGCTCGCGCGTCATGTCGGTTTGCGTTGGCGGTAGCCATAACGTGAGGGTATAGCGATGCTGAACCATCCTCCCTATAACGCTCAGGATCTGAAGGAGCCACCGCTGCCGGGGCCTGAGTTCATCCAGCTGCTCCACCGGCAAAGGGCGGAGCGCTACCCCGACCCTCCGCCGTTCTACGAGCTCCTCTACAGCGGCGCGCTGACGAAGGACGACCTGCGGCTGTGGGCGAAGAACCACTACTACTACCTGGACCACGGACTCCAGTTCAGCACCGCTGCCCTGTACGTTAAGAACAACGATGAACCATCGCGTACGCACGAGCTCGCGAAGCTCATCAAGATCGAAGGCAGAGACATCGTGAACGACCTCGTTGGGTGGACCACCCCTGCCTACGAAGAGATGTGGCTGCGGTTCTGTGAGGGGTTCGGCCTCGAACGGGACGAGGTGATGTCGTGGCGGAACTTCAGCCGCTCGTACTTCGCGGTGTCCACGCTCTCGCTTTGTACGCGATGGTGGGAGTGGAGCTGGCTCGACGGCATCGCCGGCCTATTCGCGGCCGACCTCCTCGCAAGAGACATCATGAGCAAAGCCGCCGAAGCCCTACAGACGCACTACGGGATTGCAGCAGAACACCTGGAGTTCTTCGGCCACTTCACAGAGGACGCCGAAGAGGATCTCGGGTGGGAAGAGTCAACGCTCGCCGAGTGGGCCTGCACCACGGAGCGGCAGCTTACAGCCGCCAGGGCGTTCCGCTACCGTCTGGACATCGACTACCAGTACGTCCAGCCGGTTCACGCCGCCATCACGACGGGCGAGCTCCCCGTGCAAGTGCCGGTGTCGCTCTACGAAGAGACCGCATAGCGGGTACCCGGCCTTGCAGACGGGCGCTTTCCGGACACGGAATACAGGAGGAGGTGTCGAATGGCAACAGTGATCGACGCTGACACGCACGTGATTGAATCGGAGCGCGTCTGGGACTTCTTCGACGAAGAGCTGGCACACCGGAAACCCCAGTTGGTCGCCAGCGCTGACCCGAACAACGGAGACGTCCGTAATTTCTGGATCATCGACAGTAAGTTTGTGCCGCATCCGCCGGGCAAAGGTGGCCAAGCGCTGGCGACGCCGCCCATCGAGGACGAGATACGCAACTCAACTGCCTGGCACAAGCGCGCCATGACCGATATAGACGCCCGGCTGGACGACGCGACGAACATGGGTGTGGACATGCAGGTCATCTACCCCACGCTGTTCATCGGGTTCCTGACACACGACGTGGAGTTAGAAGTGGCGCTGGCGCGCGCCTACAACCGCTTCATGGCCGACGCGTGCTCCCGCTCCGGCGGGCGTATGCGGTGGGTCGTAGTTCCGCCGTTGCGCGACCTCGATAAAACGATAGAGGAGTTGCACTTCGGCAAGGAGAACGGCGCGTGCGGCGTGCTGTTCAAGGGCGTCGAGAAAGACCGTTCGCTGGCGGAGCCGTACTTCTTCCCTGTGTACGAGGAGGCCCAACGGCTGGACCTGCCCATCTGTATCCACACCGGCCCCGGCTCGCCAATCCTGACGGAGTTCTTCGACAGCCGCCTGAGTTCCGTGTTCCCGGACGTGCGGCTTCTGCCCGTCATGGCTTTCTACGACCTGGCGTACAGCAAGATACCGGAGCGTTTCCCCGATCTGCGGTGGGGGTTCATCGAGGCGAACTCCTCGTGGATACCGTACCTCGTGCACTTCCTGCATCGGCGGCTCAAGGTTCCCAGCGCGGAGTTCGGGCCGTCGTATTTCCGTGAGAACCGGCTCTTCGTCGCGTGCGAGGCGGACGAGGACATTCCCTACATCCTGCAGTACCTGGGCGAGGACAACATGATTACCGGCTCGGACTACGGACACGGCGATCAGTCCGTTGAGCCGGAACTGGTTCGCCTGATGCGTGGCAGGGAGGACATATCGCCTCAGGTGTTGGAGAAGGTGCTGTCGCATAACGCCGCACGCTTCTACGGCTTCTAGCGAGCGGAGCCGTGACCGCGTATCGAGGGCCGGAGCGACCGTCTCTCTGGGTCGGCCTGATGGGGGCCACGGTGCGCGTCGTGTCCGGCGCTCGCTACAGGACGCGGGTGATCGAGGCCGGTTCGGGCGACCCGCTCATCCTGATACACGGTGTCGGCAGCAGCGCGGAGTTGTTCGCCCGCAACATCATGCGCTTGGCGAACGACTTCCACGTCTACGCCATCGACGCGCTCTACCACGGCTACTCCTCGCTCGAACCGTACGACGCCGAGCGCCGGGTCGAGCGGCAGGCCGAGGCCGTGCTGGACTTCATGGACGCGCTTGATCTTGCGTGGGCGCACATAGAGGGCGAGTCCATGGGCGCGGGCATAGCGTTCCACATCGGCCTGCACCACCCTGAGCGATGCGGCAAACTAGTTTTGAACTCCGGTTCCTACTACGTCAACCTCAAGCGCGAATTCCCCGATATGCCGGAGGGCAACCTCCTCGTACCGCTGTGCCGGGATTCCGTAACGAACTTCAGCCGGGAGACGGTGCGGAGGCGCATGGAATACCTGGTCGCCAGCCCCGATCATCTCACGGAGGAACTGGTCGACGTGCAGTACCGCATGTACGCCGTGCCGGAGATACGCGAGTCGATGGAGAGGGTCTATGGGATATCCGCGCCGAGGCCCCGGCTGATGCGCTACGAGGAGGAAGTCGCGGCCACCCTCCGGCCTCCGGTGCTGGTGCTCTGGACCGACCGGAACCGGGGCGCAGGGCCGGAGGTCGGCGAATACCTGGCAAGCGTGATTCCCGGAGCGCAGTACCACCTGATTGCGAACGCGGCCCACTGGCCACAGTGGGAACAACCCGAACAGCACGACGAGATCGTTGCGGCCTTCCTGAAAGCGCCGGCCTGAACCCGAAGACGCGGACTGGCGTCCATAGCCGCAACGGTGGGGAAGACTGGTGATCGCTCGGTTGGACAGCGGAGACGTGTTCAGCATCGACCCAGAGCTCTACTGGGATCGCGTCTCGTACTGGTACCGGTCGCAGGGAAGCGACCCGAACCACTGGCGGCGCAGACGGTAAGACGAGCCGTCACCCGGCGCCTGGCTGCCCTGCCCCCTGGGAGACCACCGGCTTCTCCGTTTTCTGGAGTGTCTCCTCCAGGAAGAAGGCCACGACCAAGGCGGCGGCAAACGCCGTCGACGAGAGCAGCACGAACGCCGCGCCGAAGCCGAACGCGCCCGACAGCAAACCGAAACTGGTAGGGCTGGTCGTCGAGCCGCTCTGCGCGACCAGCCGCGACATGCCGAAGAAGAGCCCACGCGCCTGCGGCGGCGCGACGTCGGTGCCGAGCGTCTGCATGTTCCCGGAGATGATGCTGATGGCGAGGTGTACGAACACGAAGCTCGCGATGAACCACGACAACGAGAGGTTCGCGAAGGCAGTGACCGATACGGAGGCCATCGCGAGGCTCGTCAGCACGAGGCCGGGGACGATTGTGTACTTCCTGCCGAACCTGTCCATGACGTACCCGGTGGAGAACATGATGGGGATGGTTCCCACCGCCATCACGCTGCGCAGCACCCCCAATTCGGCAGGGTCGAGGCCGTAGGCGTAGGAGGGGTACAGCAGGATCACGCCTCCCTCGAAGACCGCGCCCCTGGTGACGTTCGTGAGGAACTGGATAGAGAAGACGGTGGGAATCGGTTTCCTGAGCATGAGCGCCCAGCGGGGTCCCTGCATAGCGGCCTCGGCTGCCCGCCTCGCTGCAGTGGCTGTCTCCTTGACGACGAAGTAGGTCGGCACGATCGAGAGGAGGGTGACGGCGGCGTGGATAAGGAACGGTGACCACAATCCCCAGGTGACCGCCGCGAACCCTCCCACCAGCGGGCCGCTGAGCGCGCCGATCTGCTGGACGCCGAACATCTGCGTGACCTGCTTACCACGCTGTTGGGAAGACCCGGTATCGGCGATGACCGTGATGCGGCTCTGCATCCACATCTGTGTTCCGACGCCGGCGATGAACCGGTACGCAAGCAGCTCGGGGAACGAGCCGGAGAATGCGGCTTTGGCGATGAGCAGGGAAGAGATCGCAACGACCAAGGGGCCCGTGAGCAGAATCCAGCGGCGACCGATTCGGTCGATGAGCATACCTGTCGGGAGCGAGGCGACGAGAGTTCCGAGGAGATAGGAGACGAACACCCACGACGCCTCGACGATGCTAACGCCGTATATCTTGGTCAGTTCCGGCAGGACGGGCAACGCGATGCCGTTGCCCAGCCCCAGCGCGATAGCCGGGACGTGCAGACCGAGTATCAGCCGGAGCTGCGGATGGAGCCCCCGCCTCGCGGGCGCCTGACCCGGGGGGCCTTCATTCCCCTGATCGCTCTGCTGCATAGGCGGGATTGTACTCGCAAAGCTGCCTCTCTAGCTGCCCGGCACTCCGACGAATAGCAAGGGCACATCTGCCCCTGCTGAACACGCGTCAGAACGCGTGCACTCGACGGTTGAGCGCAGAAAGAGCACAATCCGGCTCAAGTCAGGAAGGCCACACCCGAGGAGGTTACCGCCATGGTCACGACAGCAGAAGAAACTGCCAGCTCCACGAAGCGCATCAACATCGGTGTCATCGGCATCGGCGTGGGAGGACTCGAGATCCTGCGGTCGGTGGTGCAGCAGCCGGATATCGTTCGCCTGGCTGCCGGGTGCGACGTGGTCCCTGTTACGCGGGAACGTTTCAAGGAGCGGTTCCCGGACGTCAAGGTCTACGAGAATGCAGAGGACATGTGCCGGGACCCCGACGTGGGCGCCGTGTACATCGCCTCGCCGAACCGCTTCCACGCCGAGCATACGATCACAGCAGCGCGGCACGGGAAGCACGTCATGGTCGAGAAGCCCATGGCCATCTCCCTCAAAGAGACGGAACAGATGGTCGAGGAGTGCGACAAGGCTGGTGTGCACCTGGTTTGCGCCCACACCGCGAGCTTCGGCCTGCCCTACCGCACGATGCGGAAGGTGATTGAATCGGGGGAGATCGGCGCGGTCCGGGCGATCCACCTCATGGCGTACACGGACTGGATGCTGCGGCCAAGGACGCCGGACGAACTCGACTTCAGCCAGGGCGGAGGTGTGCCGTACCGCCAGGGGCCGCACCAGATCGATACGGTACGCCTGCTGGGCGGCGGGATGGTCAAGCGAGTGTGGGGCAAGGTCGGTCAGTGGATGCCGGAGCGGCCCATGCCGGGTTACTACACCGCCTACTTCGAGTTCGAGGACGGCACTGTGGCCACCGCGACGCACAACGGTTACGGCTACTTCACCTTGAGCGAGGTCAACGGGCCAGCCGCAGGGCGCAGTTCCATAGAGAACCTGGTCCGCATCCGAAAGGAGATGCAGAGCGGAACGCGCGACGAGGAGCAGGACAAGCAGGACTTGCGCATCGGCGGCGCCATCGAGGCCCGGCAGTTTGCAGATGCGCTCCGCTCCGACGGCGGCCGGGGCAATTTCGGAAACCAGGTCGCGCGCGAGCCGGGCGACCGTTCAGGGCTCAACGACACCGGCGACCCGGGCACGATATTCGTGACGTGCGAGCGCGGCGACATGCGCATCGGCTCGCAAGGCGTCCTCATCTACGATGACAGCGGGGTGCACGAGGTTACAGGCGAGTCGAACATCCACAGTCGGGGAGAGGTGCACGAACTGTACGACGCGATCATCAACGGGAAACCCGTCTACCACTCGGGCCGCTGGGGCATGGCAACGGCAGAGGCGATCTTCGCGATGGTGGAATCTTCCCAGACGGGCAAGGTCGTCGAACTCAGCCACCAGATACCGGTACACCCCGAATACGACGCTGACCTGACGGTGGTCCCGATCTAGCGGACGACGGGGCATACATTCTTACAGAAGAAACGCTAAGCCTGCTGCCAGCGGGCTGGGAGGTTCTCGGTGCCTTTGAACAACACGGAGATGGACGAGATCTTCAAACTTGGGCCGGGTACGCCTTCGGGTGAGGTGTTCCGGAGATACTGGCTGCCAGTGGAGACATCGGCGAACCTCGACGGAGGCAGGGGGCCAGTGCGGCCCAGCGCGAAGAATCCGGTGCGGGTGAAGGTACTGGGTGAGAACCTCGTGCTGTTCCGCGATGCAACGGGCAAGCCGGGACTGCTGGAGGAGCACTGCTCGCATCGCGGGACCTCGCTCGTGTATGGCCGCGTCGAGGACAAGGGGCTGAGGTGTCTCTACCACGGGTGGCTGTACGACCGTGAAGGCAACTGTCTCGATATGCCCGCCGAGCCTCCGGGGCGACAATTCCGCAGCTCCGTCAAGCAGCCGTCGTACCCATGTGTTGAAGTCGGAGGACTGATCTTCGCCTACATGGGCCCGCCTGAACTGCAGCCGCCGTTCCCCCGGTACCCGGCGCTGTTCCGGCAGGACGGGCTGCGCGTGGCCGGAAAGGGCAACCGCATCCAGAAGTCGAATGCGCTGCTGCAGACGTTGGACAACGTGTTGGACGTCTGGCACCGCGAGGTCGCCCACGGCTGGTTCAAAGGCGGCGAGCCGGTGCACGCCATCCATCATGGCCGTGACGGTGACCCCGCCACCCCCATCCGGTTCGAGACCACTCCGTGGGGCGCTTGTTACGTGACGCTCCAGAACACGAGGAATCCGGGTACCTATGAGTACCACGAGACGCACGCCCTCTTCCCCTGTCAGCGGGCCCGGACCAACACCATCAACTGGGCAGTGCCTATGGACGACCACTCCACGCGATGGTTTGGCGTGAGCTTCGAGCCGTTCGGCGACGACGGTCAGATATCGGAGGCTGCTCTCCGCAGGCTCCATGCCGACACCCCGGCCGACGCGGGAGGTCCCTTCTACGAGGGTTGGTTTGAGGACGTAGGCTACTGGTGGAACACCGGCCACCCGCTCCGCCAGGGACCCATCTGGGAAGACGAAGCAATCATGAGCACCCAGGGGAGAGAAGAGCGCGGCGGCATGCCCGACTTCGAGAAGATGACATTCGGCAGCTCCGACCGAGGAGTGCTCCTCATGCACAAGCTGTGGGAGGAGCAGATAGCGCGCGTGCAGGACGGCATCGACCCGGTCGGCATCGTCCGCGGCTCCGAAGCAGAGCAGATAATCCCCGTTCCGGGCCAGGTGGTCTTCGTGGATCACGAAGAAGGCATGCGCCTGTTCAACACACCGCTCGAAGAACGCATCGCGGCTCTCGCAGAAAAGGTGCAGGCGCGATAAACGCTCCTGCGCATCCCTCCACGATCATGCAGGCGGCTTCCGGGTGTACAGGCGGACGCAGTCTTCGAGACCCGGCCAGGACGGCAACGGCAGTCGCCGTTCCAGACCCCAGTCGCGGTCGAGCAGCCCGTGGAAGGTAGTGTCTCCGGTGAAACGGCTGTCTCCGATGTAGACGAACCGGGTTCCTACGAACCGCTCCAGCGCCTTCGCAGCCACCGGCTGTCCATTGGGAGGCCAGCAGAGAAGCAGCGCGTCGCATGCGCCGTGCGCGGTGATGGCTGTCAGGGCGTCCCGCCGTTCGACGCAGACGTAGGACGAGCCACGCGGTTCGCCGGCATCGGTTGCGAGCACGCTCACGCCCTCGTTGCGGAGGAGCCTCGCCCACAACCCCAGGCCTGCGCAGACCTCCAGCACCGAACATCCTTCGAGGAACCCCGCTACCGCATGGACGGCCTCGCGCGTCGGTGCGGCATACCCGTACCAAGCGATAAAGGTCCGCCTCCGGGCGTGCTCTTCCCGTAAGGAATCATCAGAGTCGACCGACTCCGACCCTCGATGCGCCCACGGCCTGGGGCCTGCTGCTTCGATCGCAGCCCACAGAGCATCGGGATCGATGTCACGGGTCGAGGTCAACGCGCGCGGGCCCCCTCCTGTCTTGACAGCGACGCGCACGCCTTTAGCACGAACGGGGCGTCGTCGGCCTTGGCCGCAGCCGCAATCGCTTCGTTCTGTCCTCGTAGATAGTGGGTATTGTAGAGGTGTTCGATGTTCGCGTTCTTCTCGTTGCTCCCTATAGGGAACCCGCTGTCGGGTAGATATATGCCCACGGCGAGGCGGTCGCTGAGCTTCTCTGTCAGTGTTTCCTCGATGTTCTGGGCATTGACCTTCTCCACGGGAGACCACTGGGGATTGAGCACCATCGTTGTTTGAGCGGGCACGAACGCCTCCCGCTTGGTCTCCTCGACGAGATGCCACCAGATACCGCCCGTTTCCTTCTGCTCGAAGCTTCTGTAGTGGCCGTTGCGGCTGAGTGCGATGATCATGGCTTCCTCACAGGAGTTTCTTGAACCACGGTTTCGCAGGGGTGGGGATGGGGGCACCGGGCCCTTGCGCAGTGGATATGTTCGTATTCGCGCCGGTCAGGACTTCCTTGAACGTGTTTACGAGCCGCCCGTTGGCGGTGCCGCTTGACGCCATTATCGTTGATATGTCCGCCTCCACGTCCACCTGCCCCACCACGTATGCGCGGCGACGAGAGAGGATCGTCGCCCACAACGCGCCCTGCCGCCTTGAATGATTGCTGAATATCCAGGGTTCCCAGTCGCCGCCGTCTTCTGCCGGCCCTTCCAGCACCTTCTGGATATCTATGACGCCGCGACGCCGGCCCTCTTCGTCGCCGTCAGCAGGCTCGAATCCGGGGACTCCCTCGAGCCCCAACGTCCGGAACACGTCGGGCTGCTCCGCAAGCGGATGGTTCGGGTCGTCCGCTGGGTCCGGCGTGTACTCCGGTTCGGGTGGGTCAAGCGGATGGTTGACGCGCTGCGCCCTCGACGTTCGCGGAGAAGCGCCGTTGGCCTCTGCTTCCCGTCTTTCTCTTTTCTTGGGGGTGCCTGCCATCGCGCAGCCTCCTAGTAATCGTGGTTCACGTTATGCCATGTGTCCGTGAGCGAGAATCGCTTCTGTATCCATGTGTTGACAACTATGCGCGTGTAGTCATAGTTGTCAACAATGGCCTCGACTGTCAAGGGAAGCCTGCCCATCCCAGGCAGATGCTCGAAGAGATACAGATAGGTGTGGTCGGCAAGGTCTCCCTTCACGTACTTGCCTTTGGGGACGACCAGCGCGAACTTGTCCACCTGCTCGATCACGGCGCCCGGGACGCGGTGCGGTTTCTGTGTCGCCGCGAAGATGTCGCTCTGCTGATGCCTCATCTGCATGATGAACTGCACGATGTCGCGGGTGCCGCGCCCCATTGCCGAGAAGTTGGAACTGATCTTGGTCAACTCGTCGATGACGATGAGCCATCTCCACGGCACACAGACCCTGGTCTGTATGTACTTGACCAGCATCTCATCGTCCGACATCACAGACTCGTAGGAAATGCAACTCACGTCATGCGTCGGACTCTTCTGCGCCGCATGTTCCGGGGAGTTGCACTGCGGGACGACGGCGACCTTATGCGAGAGTCCGCGTATCGGCGTGTTCGTAACGACATGCTGGCCGGTGTTGTGAACCGTGAATCGGTGAGCCATGTCCGCGCCAACGATCCCCTGCACGCTCGTCTTCCCACGGCCTCGGTCGGCATAGATCACGATAACCTGCCCCTGGATGCGGGGCTTGATGAGGTCTTTCGCGAAGGGGCTGTCAGGGTCAAGCCCGTTGTTTTCCAGCCCGTCCACAATGGACAGGTCTCCCTGCTCTTCAGGCGCGAGTCCCGCATCCTCCGGTGTAAAGAACCTTCGCTTCCCCAGAAGCGAGGTAACGGAAGGGCGGGTTTTAGGCGTGAGTGAGAGCGTCATCGTTTCCTGATGCGCCATAGCGGGCAGGAGTCAGGGCAGGAAATCCGCATCTGGGCCTCCGGTTGTCGGCGCTTTTTCGATTTGGGGCAGTCCTTGCAGGGCGTGGGCGTAGCCATCTCCTTTACCACCAAGGTTCGTTTCGCTGTACCCTTCGCCGGAGGGGCGCTGGCGAAGGGACAGGCGGAATCGCAGGGGGCTCCCAGAGGGGCGTCCCCTCTTGGTACAGTACGCAACGCTGCTCCGCAGCGCATTCCCCCCACCGGAGACAACTGGCGGCCACCCCACAGACAGGCGGGTTTTTATCCCGCTGTTTAAAAACCCAAAAGAGTACCTTGACAGCTCCAATGCCTACTACCCCAAGGGATATACCGGATGCCCACTCGTATACCGTCTCTATCATCGCTGCCTCCTCGCAAGTGGATGCTTCTGCCGAGGCCCTGCTACCACTATCCGGGCGGCGAGGGGATGCTTCTGCCGAGGCCCTGCTACCACTATCCGGGCGGCGAGGGGATGCTTCGCCCCTAGCACTACAGTCTTGGAGTCGATCAACGGATGTGCCGTTCTCGCGGGTAGCACCCTCCTGGAACTACTGCTACAGCCTCAGCGCCCGCATCAGGTTGCCGCCGAGGATCTTGCCCTTGTCTTCGTCGGACAAGCGGCTCCCACTGATGTCGGTCGTGGCGTTCGGCAGGCGCTGGAATTCAGGGTGCGGAAAATCCGTGCCGATCACGAAGTTGTCGGCGCCGTAGGCTTCCACCAACTGCTCCAGCGGTTCGATGCTCTCAATCGCGGTCAGGCAGTGCTGCTTGATCAGTTCGCTTGGCCGGGTGTTCGTTCGTGCACAAGCACGCTCGATGTAGAACGACCTGTCCGTTCCGTGCATCGCGTAGGCCATCCACGATGCGCCAGCCTCGAAGAAGAGGAAGCGGAGTTTGGGGAACCGATCCAGCACACCACCCAGCGTTAGCGCCGCGCATGCGATGGTGTAGTCGAGGCCGAACCCAACGTACGTCCCGATGTGCATGCGGTGGTAGCGCTCCGTGCCAACCATCGGGTACGAGGTACGATGATCGTAGAAGTTCCCCCGATGCCCCTGCGTGAAGTTGTGAACCATGCATGCCATGTCGAGCCCACTGACGGCCTCCCAGAACGGATAGAGCTCGTAGGCATCCAGGTTCCCTTCCAGGTAACTCCCGCAGATGCTTACCGCCCGGAGCCCCAATCCTGCCGCACGTTCGAGCTCCCTGATTGACTCGTCGATATCGTCCCAAGGCACCGTTATCTGGCAGATGAAGCGGTCAGGGTACCGGTTCTGCAGCTCTGCCGCTGCGTTGTTGTAGAGTCTTGCGAGCGCCGAGCGAAGCCACAGCGGGCTGTCTGGGGGCATCAGCAGATTGGGCATCGCCCGCTGGGTGTTGAGCACCTGCATATCGAAACCCAGCCTGTCCATCTCGCCGAGACGCGCCTCAGCATCCCACGTCGGATCCCCCGCGTGTTCGTCGAGGGAAGGTTCGCTGCCGGCTATTGCGGCCTTAACGACATCCAGGTCGACGATCTGGAGCGTGTCGCGGTACATCATCTCCTGGAGCGCGGCGCTGCCGGAGCGTGGAATCATATCCCGAAGGTCTCTGTGGTCGACGGTCAGGTTGAAGTGCGTGTCGGCGTCGACCCGTTTGGTGCGCACCTGCGTTGCCATGGCTGCCTCCTCTATGCCAACTCCTCTGCGAAAACAGCCTCATCCTACTCCTTAACGCTTAGGGATGGAGCCTTCACGCCGGGGAAGGCAACACGAGCAGAGTCAAGATAAACAGGTATCCGCTGTCACCTGAAGTCCAGTGGACCGGTTACAACTACTGTAGCTCGACGGTCAGCGTGTACGTTCCGGTCTCTCTGGCGAAGTTCTCCACGCTGACGTAGTACTCGCCGGAGGACGGCGCAGTCCAGTGCATCTGCACGCCTGACGCTACCTGTTCTACGCCCTGTGTCAGGGACTGCCACCGCCTGGCGGACCCCACCACGATAGTCCTCCATGGAGTTCGTCGTGCTGATGCTGGACCAGGAGCACCGAATCACCTTCAACGACTATCGCTGCCGCCCTTCGGCTGTGCCGCATGTACTCTCTCCTATAGCTGAGCAATTGAGACTGCCCACTTACAGAAACAGATTCGCAGAGCAATTTGATTGTACCGTTGCACAAGCCAATGAATTGATTGATGCAGTTCATGCAGAACTTGACCACCACAACCTCGGTCACCGTCTCCAGCAGATGACGGGTCGGCCCGCTCTCACGGTACAATCATGTCAATGGCCAATCGACAAATCACAAGGAAACAAGGAGGAATCAATGAAGTTCGTGATGTACAACGACAACCAGCCGGGCATTCTGACCGATGCGGGCGTTATAGACATAGGTGACCTCTGCCCCGGCGGCGGCCAGGTTGCAATTGTCCATCTGATCACCAACTACGACGACCTGAAGTCCCAACTTGAGACCCGCGCCGCTGGGGGCACGCCGGTCGCCGGCGCGCAGCTGCGGGCGCCGCTGCCGCGCCCCGGCAAGATCCTCTGTATGGGCGGCAACTACCGCGAGTTCGGTGCGCGGGAGCCTTCACCAATGTGGGGCTTCATCAAGAGCACCCACAGCATTCTGGGCCCGGGCGGCGCTGTCGTCCTCCCTGACATAGACGCCAACATCTTTCACCATGAGGCGGAGCTCGTGTTGATCTTCAGCAAGGGCGGCAAGGACATCCCAGCGTCGGAGGCCATGGACTACGTCTTCGGCTACACGGCGGGTGTGGACGTTTCGGCGCGAATGCCGGCGCCTGGCGGCGGCCGAGTGCCCAACACGCTGCCTATCGCGGAGCACAAGTCGCACCCCACCTTCTGTCCCCTTGGTCCCTGTATAGTGACCAAGGACGAAATCGCGGACCCGGAGAAGTTGCGGGTCACCTTGAGCGTCGACGGCGAGCTGCGCGTTAACTACAACACCGACGACCTCGCCCACTCCATCGCCGACTCGATCGAGTACGTGGCGGCTATCGAGGAGATCAGCCCCGGCGATGTGCTCTTCATGGGCACCAACCACCAGGGCCTCGGCGCGGTGCAGAACGGCGACACCATCGAGATGGGCGTCGAGGGCGTGGGCAGATTCACCTTCACGGTTAGCGACCCGCTCAAGCGCCGTTGGCCCAGGGGGGTCGACGAGGCGTCGGCCAAGGACGTGCGCGAGGGCGCCGGCGGCCCCGGCCGCCAGGCCCGACCCCTGTCGGCCGGATAGCAAGAGTTCGGGGGAGTGTCGAATGACCCCGCTCCTCATCGGCGAAAGCCGAGCTGGGGGGGCGGGGCCGGGCCAGCGGCTGTTGCGAGGACGGCGCCACCCTGATCGCCCAAAGATCCTTGTATCTCGTGCCATCGGGCCTCTTGTTAAGAAACTGTCGTCCGGCATAGGCACGGTAGGGGCGGGAGCCCACCATCGTCCTGGTCGACCACGACCGGGTGGAGCCCCACAACCTGCTGCTGCGGAACTTTTATCCTGACGACGTGGGCATCTACGTGACCTACTATCCCGCCCTGGCCTTGCTCGCCGTCGTCTTCATGTCCCGTGGCTCAGTCTCGCTTGGACGACGATGGTTGCCGCCATCTATGCCGTCGTCAGCCTGACGGTGGGCTCCGGTCTCGACTTCGATGCCGGACAGGAGAAGGCGCTGCCCAAGCGACCGACGACGCCTGCCGCGATTGGAGAGACTACCGCCCGAGGAGGGAGTGAATGCTCTAGTGCCGGTGGGCGATTGCCACGATCCTCGCGTGGTTCGGGCTAAGGCATCACAATCGCCGAGTCAAGGGGCTTGGTGGGTTCGCAGGCTGCCCAACCACATCTTGAAGACGGTTTCTGTCTACCATGCACGGTGGTGGGCCACCCTGGAATCGAACCAGGGACCTCAGTCTTATCAGGACTGCGCTCTAACCGACTGAGCTAGTGGCCCACGAAGTGCAGGCGCCAGTATAGGCGGTGGAATAACAAGAGACCAGCGGGCGGGCTGGTCTCTCGATGGTGCGGCCTTAACCGGTGAATAGTGGAAGGAAAGACTTGGTGTCTTGCCCGGCCCTCCGAAGAGGGGATGAGACTGCCGTTGCACGGACGAGGGAGCAAGGCTCACCAATCGTCCGGCGCGGGACGGTCTCCCAGAGCAGACCGACCTAGGATTCCCCGAAGGGAGCTCCCTAGAAAGGAGGTGATCCAGCCGCACCTTCCGGTACAGCTACCTTGTTACGACTTAGTCCCAGTTACCAGTCCCGCCCTAGGCGCAGGCCTCCTTGCGGTTGGCTGTGCGACTTTAAGCGTTACCGACTTCCATGACTTGACGGGCGGTGTGTACAAGGCCCGGGAACGTATTCACCGCAGGATGGCTGATCTGCGGTTACTAGCAACTCCACGTTCATGCAGGCGAGTTTCAGCCTGCAATCCCAACTGGGGGTAGGTTTAAGGGATTAGCTCCGCCTCGCGGCGTGGCTGCCCGTTGTCCTACCCATTGTAGCGTGTGTGTCGCCCAGGACGTAAGAGCCATGATGACTTGACGTCATCCCCACCTTCCTCCTTGAATTACAAGGCAGTCTCGCTAGAGAGTGTAACTAGCGACGAGGGTTGCGCTCGTTGCGGGACTTAACCCAACACCTCACGGCACGAGCTGACGACAGCCATGCAGCATCTGTGACGGCTCCCCGAAGGGTCCCCCATCCTTTCGGGCAGGGTACCACCGACATGTCAAGTCCTGGTAAGGTTCTTCGCTTTGCATCGAATTAAACCACACGCTCCGCTGCTTGTGCGGGCCCCCGTCAATTCCTTTGAGTTTTAGCCTTGCGGCCGTAGTTCCCAGGCGGAGTGCTTAACGCGTGAGCTTCGGCACGGGAGGGGTCGATACCCCCCATACCCAGCACTCATCGTTTAGGGCGTGGACTACCCGGGTATCTAATCCGGTTTGCTCCCCACGCTTTCGAGCCTGAGTGTCAGGGACGGCCCAGAGCACCGCTTTCGCCACGGGTGTTCCTCCTGATATCTACGCATTTCACCACTACACCAGGAATTCCGTGCTCCTCTACCGCCCTCAAGCCGAGCAGTATCCGTAGACCTCTCCAAGTTAAGCCTGGAGCTTGCACCACGGACGAACTCAGCCACCTGCGCTCCCTTTACGCCCAATGAATCCGGACAACGCTAGCCTCCTACGTATTACCGCGGCTGCTGGCACGTAGTTAGCCGAGGCTTATTCCTCGGGTACCGTCATTATTCTTCCCCGAGAAAAGGGGTTTACGACCCTCAGGCCTTCTTCCCCCACGCGGCGTCGCTGCGTCAGGCTTTCGCCCATTGCGCAAGATTCCCTGCTGCTGCCTCCCGTAGGAGTGGGGGCCGTGTCTCAGTCCCCCTCTGGCCGGTCGTGCTCTCACACCGGCTACCCGTCGATGGCTTGGTGGGCCGTTACCTCACCAACTACCTGATAGGACGCAAGTCCAGCCACTGGTGGCCGAAGCCTTTGGTTACCCGCTATCGGCAGGCAACCACATGCGGTATTAGCTCGGATTTCTCCGGGTTGTCCCCCGCCAGTGGGTAGGTTACTTACGCGTTACTCAGCCGTCTGCCACTTACTCCCCCTCCGAAGAGGGGTCGCACGTTCGACTTGCATGCATTAGGCGCGCCGCCAGCGTTCGTCCTGAGCCAGGATCAAACTCTCAATCAATTTTTGCGGGTCTACTGACCCACTTACTTGACAAGGGTGCGTACCCCGTTAGGGTACGCGGCGCTTTCCTTCCACTATTCACTTGTTAAGGTGCTTACCCTAACCTGCCGCCTCAGATGAGGCTAACCAAGTAAGACTAGCCCCCCGCTCCCGCTTCTGTCAAGCGCTGGAGACTCCCAATCCCGCCGGAGGACGCTGCCGTCCGCTCAGCCATGCTGAGCGGTTACGTGCCCGGCAGCAACGGCTGGACGCGCTCCCAGATCTGCGTTGCGAGCGCGGCGACGGGCTGCTGCGCATCGAGCACCACCCAGCGCTCCGGCTCCGCCTTGGCGAGCTTGTGGTACCCGTTGCGAACCTTCGTGTGGAACGACAGCCCCAGCTCTTCGAAGCGGCGCTTGTCGGATTCCGTCGCACGTCCCGCGGGGTTGAGCCGTTCGTCATCGAACGAGGCCTGGGGCTGTTCGCGGCGCAGGCCCTCCTTGGGCGGCAGGTCCAGCAGGAAGGTCAGGCTCGGCCAGAGACCGCCTGTTGCGATGGCGTTCGCTGCGCTGACCTGCTCCAGAGGCAGACCCCTGCCGTATCCCTGGTAGGCCGTCGTGGAGTCGGCGTAGCGGTCAGAGATGACGACAGCCCCCTTCTCCAGCCAGGGCTGGATGACGTCCCGCACCAGCTGCGCGCGCGCAGCGGTGAAGAGCAGCAGTTCGGCCTCGAGCGACATCCGGGGTTTCGAGGCCTTCACCCATTGGCGTATGTAATCGCTCAGCGCGGTTCCGCCTGGATCGTGTACCTGAACGGCGGTACAGCCCGCGGATTCCAGATGCCGTGCGAGCGCGTCGGACTGCGTCGTTTTGCCAGCCCCTTCGCCGCCCTCCAACGTTATGAACAAGCCACTCATCCGTGCCTCCAAGCAGCCACCGATACTATCACGAGGCCGCCCTATGGCTACTGCGTGCGCCGGATGGTTACGCGCCTGCTCGGCTCACGGCCAACGCTGTGAGAGCGGAGTTGGGCCTGCTCTGCGATGTGGTGCTGGATGCGCCGAACGAAAGCGGATTGCGGACGGAGTTCGATCGCCGAGGTTTCGCCCGCGAGGATGCGCTCGACGCCTTCCTGCGCCTCGATCGTTCCGTGGTTGACCGTATCGCCAGGATTCGGCGCTGAGTCGTTGGCCATCTGTTCGAGGAAGCCCACGATCTGGCCGGGAGTGTTGCGTCGCAGCACGTACACGGGGACGTGCTGCTCCTCTGCTGCAACCAGGACGCCTGCCCTGCGCCGGAAGTGCGCCTTCGTCGTCAGAACGACGTCTGCCTCGCTGACGCTGTCGGCGATCTTCACGGACAGGCCGGCGGCCACGGCTGATTGCTGAAGGCGCTCCCGGCTCACGCCGAACGGATGAACCAGCGTGGCCGGTTTCGCCGGTGCGGGAGGAGGTGCATCACGCTCGACGGCAGGCTCATGAGAGGGCTCACGCCAGCGTCGTCCCTGCTGCCGCTCGTTCGAGTGCCCGAAGACGAACGGCGCGACCTCGAACTCCGGCGTCGCGTCGTTGCGCTGGAAGCTCTTCCGGACAACGCCGTTCTCGTCGAGTTCACGTAACTCGGGGGTGACGGATCTGCCGCGCAGCACGGCGTCCACCGTCCTCGCCACGTCAGCGTGAACGGTAACGCTGTTCCATCCCTGGATCTCCACGAGCACGTCGAACGTGGGTGGAGCCTTGCGTTCGAGGATGGTCTTCTGCGTGCGCCTTCGCCGAGCCTCCTCGTCGCCGAGCGTAACGGTCTGAATGCCGCCGACGAGGTCGGAGAGCGTTGGGTTGACCAGCAGATTCTCCAGCGTGTTGCCGTGGGCCGTCGCGATGAGCTGAACGCCGCGCTCGGCGATGGTCCTTGCCGCTATCGCCTCGAGTTCGGTGCCCATCTCGTCGACCACGATGGCCTGCGGCATGTGGTTCTCGACCGCCTCGATCATGACGGCGTGCTGGCGCACCGGAGTTGCGACCTGCATGCGCCGGGCTTTGCCGATGGCGGGGTGGGGGATGTCGCCGTCGCCGGCGATCTCGTTGGAGGTGTCGACGATGATGACGCGCTTGTGGGCATCCGCGAGCACGCGGGCAAGCTCCCGCAGGATGGTCGTTTTGCCGACGCCTGGCCTGCCGACGAGGAGGATGCTCTTGCCGGACAGCGCGAAATCCTCCACGACGCGGGCGCTTCCCTGCACGGCGCGCCCCACCCGGCAGGTGAGGCCGATGAATCCCTCTCGACGGTTCTTGATAGCGGAGATGCGGTGGAGCGTGCGTTCGATGCCCGCGCGGTTGTCGTCCCCGAAAGCGCCTACGCGACTGATGACGTGGTCGATATCGCTGCGTGAGACATCGACATTGCTGAGGTAGACGTCTCTGGCGATGAAACGGGCCTCCGGCGGTCTGCCGAGGTCGAGAACTACCTCCAGCAGGTCTTGCTGCTCTGCCTCGGCCTCCACGGCCTGGCGTATGCCAGGAGGGAGCACGTCGTAGAGCGCAAGCAACTCCTCGTTCGAATCGGATACCTGAGCAAGTGTGGGTTGGGCTGTCATGAACCTCCGTTATGCTTGGGCAGGTGTCATCGCGGGCTGGTGCACGCGTATCGCGATCGGTTTCGATGCTATCTCGTAGGAGCCGTATGCGCTCCAATTGCGCTGCGTGAGCGCCCTTGCCATCTGAGGCTGGTGCGTGGGGACGATCCACCGGGCCTGAGTCGTGCTGCCCACGACGCGCGCAGCGCTCTCGATGAGCGTGGGCGAGAGCGGGGCAAGGTCAGGGTGCAGCAGAGCCTCCAGCGTTACCTCTCGCCCTTTGGAGTCGATTCGCACCCACGCACCGATTCCCCGATCCGAATCGCAGACGAACTCCTGCGTCGCGCCCGCGCTCTCCTCTCGCGAGGCGCTCCATTGGCCGATGGTCATGCCGATGGCGAGCCGGGCGGTGGGGGGGGCGGTGATCAGATGGAGGCGGAACAGTTCCTGCGTGTCACGCGCGTTGAAGGGACGCAGGCTCATGGCCGTTTCATGAGTGCGTACCAACGACCCCACGAACAGCTCCTCAGCGAAAGCGCGCTGGAAGCCTGCGCGCAGGGCGGGGGCCATCGCCGGACCTTCCATCGGAGAACGGAGCAGCAGACGCTCGGCCCCGGAGCTGGCGGCGGCAGCGCCTGCTGCGCTCAGCAGGCTGTCGAGTTGGGCGTATCCGTTGGCGGAGGCGAACAGACGCGCAATCTCCCACGCGGAGGGGCCGCTGCGCGACCGCAGGACGGCGAGGGCTTCCAGGCGTTGATCCTCGAACGCGCCTATGGCCTTGTACCCCCGTGCGCGCGGCATGCCGTAACGTGCGGCGTTGAGGTTCGTGAGCCTGGGGTTGGGAGAACCGAGCGTTTCGCGAGTGTAGACGAGGTCTCTGCTGGCGAGGCGCCCGGAGAGGAGTTGGCGCGGGATGTCCACCAGACGTAGCGCACGGATCATCCGGCGTCCTCCCCGGGCAGCATATCGAGGAAGTACTGGTGCATCCGCAGGTCGTCGGTCAGCTCAGGGTGGAACGCGGACGCCAGCAGGTTCCCCTGCCTCGCCGCGACGCATCCCTCGTCGTTGAGAGCGGCAAGCACTTCAACGTCCGGCCCCGCCTCGCAGATGAGGGGCGCGCGGATGAAGACGGCGGGCACCGGCCCGCCCTCGATGCCCGCTATGGGGAGCGAGGTCTCGAAGGAAGCGATCTGCCTGCCGAAGCCGTTGCGGCGCACGGTGATGTCCATGAGGCCGAGCGGAATTGGGCGGTCGTCCGTGAGGCGTGAGGCCATCAGGATGAGCCCTGCGCACGTTCCCCAGACCGGACGCCCGCTGCGCGCGAAATACTTCAGCGGGTCGCGCAGGCCGTACGTGTCCATGAGGTTGGCCATGGAGGTGCTCTCGCCGCCCGGCATGATGAGGCCGTCAACGGCGTCGAGTTCGGCGGCAGTGCGAACCTGAGCGGCGGGCACGCCTAGTCGGCGGAGCGAAGCGCAGTGCTCCTCGAAGTCGCCCTGGAGTGCTAGAACGCCGATGGTTGCCGTTGCGTCACCTCATGGTGTTGGCTGGGCTTACCAGCCTCGTGTTGCCAGCTCCTGCTCAGGAGGGAGGGAGCGCGCGCTGATGCCGACCATGGCCTCGCCCAGGCCTTTGGAGGCTTCAGCGACGGCGTCAGGGTCGTTGTAGTGCGTAACGGCCTTCACCACGGCCTTGGCTCGCGCGGCGGGGTCGCCGGATTTGAAGATGCCGGAGCCCACGAATACGCCGTCAGCGCCGAGGTGCATCATGAGCGCGGCGTCCGCGGGAGTCGCCACGCCGCCCGCTGCGAAGTTCACGACTGGCATGCGCTCCGTGCGCTTGACCTCGAGCAGCAGTTCGAGCGACGCGCCGATCTCTTTACCGTAGGCGGTGAGTTCGTCGTTGCTCATGATCGTTACGCGGCGTATCTGCTTCATCACCGTGCGCATGTGCCGAACCGCCTCGACGATGTCGCCGGTGCCAGCCTCGCCCTTGGTGCGGATCATCGCTGCGCCCTCGCTGATGCGGCGGAGCGCCTCGCCGAGGTCGCGGCAGCCGCAGACGAAGGGAACTTTGAAGTCGTGCTTCCAGACGTGATGCTCATCGTCGGCGGGGGTGAGCACCTCGGACTCGTCGATGTAGTCGATGCCGATGGCCTGGAGAATCTGGGCTTCGACGAAGTGGCCGATGCGCACCTTGGCCATCACGGGAATGGTGACGGCTTTCATGATGGACTCCACCATGCCGGGGTCGGACATGCGGGCGACGCCGCCGTCGGCGCGGATGTCGGCGGGGACGCGTTCGAGCGCCATGACCGAACAAGCGCCAGCGTCCTCGGCGAGTTTCGCCTGCTCTGCCGTAACGACGTCCATGATGACGCCGCCCTTGAGCATCTGCGCAAGGCCAGCCTTGACCTGGAAAGTACCGACTTCTGTACCGTTAGTGCTCACGCTGTCCCTCCTGCCCACATAAACAATTATGATTATACGCGATACAGGCGAGCCTAAGGGATGCCGGGGTCAGGTTGAATCGGGAGAGCGGAGCCCTTGTCACGTTGCGCTCGCTACAGCTCGTCCATCGCGAGCAACTCGCGCACCGCCGATGCGACGCCGTCCGCGGGAACCTGCGTCGCCTGCGTCTCCCGGCGGCGCTTGAGTTCGACGACGCCTTGCCTGAGGTTGCGCGGGCTGACGACGACGCGCACCGGCAGGCCGAGCAGGTCCGCATCGTTGAACTTCACCCCTGCCGACTCGACGCGGTCGTCGTAGAGCACCTCGTAACCGGCGGCTTCGAGCTCATCGTGGAGCGAGTCAGCCGCTGAGCGAACATCGGAGTCGTCGGCGTTGAGCGCGAGCAGATGCACCTGGAACGGCGCGATGGGCGCGGGGAAGATGACGCCCTTGTCGTCGTGGTTCTGTTCGATGGCCGCAGCGAGCACGCGCGTTACGCCGATGCCGTAGCACCCCATGATCACGGGGTTGAGCCTGCCGTTCTCGTCCAGATACTCGACCCCGATGGCCTGCGTGAAGAACGTGCCAAGCTTGAAGACGTGGCCAACCTCGATGCCGCGCACCGCCGCCAGCTTGCCCTTGCCGTCCGGACTCGTGTCGCCCTCGCGGGCGGTGGCGATGTCCGTAATCTCATCGATCTCGAAATCGCGGGGATAGTTCACGTGGCGGTAGTGCTTGTCTGGCTGATTGGCCCCGGCGGTGAAGTTGTTGCCCTGCTGGATGGAGGGGTCGGCGATGCGCCGGATGCCGCTGAGGCCGATCGGGGAGGTGGAGCCGGGCGTGAGACCCGCAGCGGCCACTTCGTCGGCGTTGGCGAGGCGCAACTCGATGCAGCCGAGGTGGTTCTTGAGCTTGACCTCGTTGACCTCGATATCGCCTCGGATCGTGATCAGCACGGTCTGCGCGTCCGCCTGGTAGAAGACGGCTTTGAGCGTCTGCGACGTGGGAGTGGCGAGGTAAGCGGCCAGATCCGCGATGGTCGTGATGCCGGGAGTATCGACGAGCTCCAGCGGAAGCGGCTCGCTCTCCGGCGCAAGGTCGATGATGGAGGTAGCGCGTTCGACGTTCGCAGCGTAGCCGGACTCCTCGCAGACGAGGATCACGTCCTCGCCGCTCTCAGCGGGCATGATGAACTCGTGTGAGTCCTTGCCGCCGATGGCGCCGCTGTCCGCTTCCACCTCGATGGTCGGCAGACCGCAGCGGCGGAAGATATTGCGATAGGCCACGCGCATACGCTGATACGTAACGTCCAGCGACTCCGCGTCGGGGTCGAAGGAGTACGCGTCCTTCATGGTGAACTCGCGTCCGCGCAGCAGGCCTGCCCGCGGTCGTGGTTCGTCTCTGAACTTGGTCTGTATCTGATAGAGCGTAAGAGGCAGATCGCGGTAGGACTCGATGTGCGCCCCCGCGATGGCGGTGACCACCTCCTCGTGGGTAGGCGCGAGCACCATGCCGCGCTCCCGCCGGTCGGTCAGCCGGAAGAGGTTGTCGCCGAACGCGGTATCGCGGCCCGTCTGCTGCCACGTCTCGATGGGCTGCAGCGTAGGCATGAGCACTTCCTGCCCACCGGCAGCGTTCATCTCCTCACGGATGATCTGCTCGATCTTCTGGATGGAGCGCAGCGCCAACGGCAGGTAGGAGTACACCCCGGCGGCGGCCTGCAGCATCATGCCGGCGCGCAGCATCAGCCGGTGGCTGGCGGTCTCGGTCTCGCTGGGGTCTTGTCTGAGAGTGCGTGAGAGGAACTTTGACGTACGCATGGCAGCGGAGTAGAGCCGCGGCTAGTTGCCGTTGCGGCTGCCCACAGTGTACAGCGACAGGTCCATGCGTTGGAGCGGATCGCCCACGTGCGCCTTGATGGCGTCGAAGAACTCCACGTCCCACTCGCTCACGAACGTGAACGCGGAGCCCTCGCGGCCCATGCGCGCGGTGCGTCCGATGCGGTGTACGTACTCCTCGACGGTCTCCGGGATGTCATAGTTGATGACGTTGGCGATGGCTGGGACGTCGATGCCGCGAGAGGTGAGGCTCGTGGAGATCAGCAGCTTGTGCGTGCCGTCTCGGAACCCCTGCATCACTGCGTTGCGCTCGCCTTGCGGAAGCCGTCCGTGGATCGCGGCAGCCTTCACGCCGCGTCGCACGAGCGTCTGTACGAGCCAATCGACGTCGTTCTGCGTGCGCCTGAACACGAGCGTCTGCTCGTCAGCGTCCAGCAATTCGAGGAGCGCGGAGAGCTTGTCGCGGTTGGCGACCTCGCAATAGCGCTGCGTCACCTGCTCCACCGGCTCCGACTCCTCGCCGATGCGGAACCACTCAGGCGTCCGCAGGAAGGAGTAGACCAAACGCTTAATCATCGTTGGGACGGTGGCCGTGAAGAGCGCGGTCTGCCGTGAGGTCGGGGTCGAGCGCAGTATGCGCCTGATCGCCGGGAGGAAGCCGATGTCCAGCATCTGATCCGCCTCGTCGAGAACGACCATCCGCACCCTGTCCAGCCGCAGCACGCCGCGATCGATGAGGTCTATCACGCGTCCCGGTGTGCCGACGACGACCTGCGCGCCATTCTCCAGTGCGCTGATCTGCGGGCCCATCCGTGCGCCGCCGTAGACGCTCACGACCATCGTGCCGCGCGTTCTACAGAGGGAACTCACCTCGTCCGTAACCTGCCGCGCCAACTCGCGCGTCGGCGTCAGGACGATGGCCTGCACGTGGCCGTTGCGCGGATCCACGATCTCAGCGATGGGGATGCCGAATCCGGCGGTCTTGCCGGTGCCGGTCTGCGCCTGTCCCACGATGTCCGACCCGTTCAGCAGCGGCTCGATGACCTGCTCCTGAATCGGCGTCGGCGATGCATAGCCCATGTCATCCAACGCCCGCGCGATGGGCGCCGAAACCTTCAGCGACCCGAACGCGATATCGCGGGGAGAGGGGCCGAGCACGTCCGCTCCGGTGGGTCGTGCCGCCGGGCGCGAGCGTTCCCTTGGGGGACGCGCAACTGGTGCGGCAACTTTCGGCGACTCTGTAGTGGCATCGCGGAAAGAGGGCCTGCGTACCGCATCCCCCATAGGGCGTGCCTGGGAGAGAGGGCGTGTCTCTGAGGGAGTCTGCTCGGTTTCGCGGTGGCCATTGCCTCCGCGCCTGCGCCGAGGCCCACGACCGGAAGGCTCGCCGGATACCGTAGTCTCCGTGGCCTCAGGGCGGGCCGAACGGCTGCCGTTTGTGCCGGGGGCTTTAACGCTGGCCGTAATCTCCTGCGCCTGCGCGTCGTTCGCTTTGGAAGAAGGCCGACGTTGACGTGGCCTGCGTCGGCTTGCGCTCTCTGCGGGAGGAGTGGGGGGCGGGTCGTTTGCCGCCTGCGATGGCTTATTGAGAAGCCGTGAAACGAGACTTCGGAACATGTGTCACTACTATATCACATGTTGCAGCTAAAGGGAAAGCATCTGGAAGAACATCCCCAGCACCTGTTCTCGAAGGCGATTCCATATTGCCGTCCATATCTGCACCAAACGTTCGATGTCAGGCACAGGTTCCGCCGTGGGAGTTGGCTCCGGTGTGGGCGCGGCTGTCGGCTCCGGCGTAGGTGTTGGTTCTGGCGTTGGCGTCGGTTCCGGCGTTGGCGTCGGTTCCGGCGTAACCGAAACCGCGGCTGACGCATGGCTGGCTATCGTCGTGTTGCCTGCGCGGTCAGTGGCTTCGAATTCGATGTGAAAGGCCCCATCGGCGCGCGCGAGCACGCCGGCGGAGAATCGGTAGGCAGCGCCTTCCGTGACGAGCTCCCACCCGTGGGTGCCGAACGGCGTTACGTCGTTCTCCGCGATTCGTATCGAGTCGGGGTCGCTGCTCAGGTAGACGTGGATGTCCGATGCGCCGCCGTTCGGCGTGGAGCGAGGTTCCGTCGTCGTGAAGTGGTCGCCGTCCACGTTCTCCGTTATGCGCCTGCCGTTCGCGGAGACGATGGATTCGCCGTCGTGCCGGAGGCCGGAGCCGTCGTCGGTCACTTCGAAGGAGAAAGGAATGGTGCGCGACGAGAGGATGCTGTCCGGCCTGGGGCTGAGCACCCAGAACACCGGCCCCTCCCCGTCGACGGTTACGCCGGCGGTGTAAGTGCTTCCTGCCACCGTGATGCTCAGACGGTCGCCGTCCCTCGCTGGTATCAGGGCGGTCTCGGCGGTTCCTGCCTCCAGGCTCTCCCCAACGGTTCCGTCGGGGCTGGTGGCCTCTGCCGTGGTGCATGCTGGCTCTTGGGATGCGTCGTCGTGTCGCGGCACAGCGCTCACGACGCCCTGGTAGGTTCGCGCTCCATCGACGAGGGCCTCGCGCGTTGCCGCGAGCCACAGCTCTACGGCCACCTTGGTGTACTCGTTGCGAACGGTGGCTCGCGCACAAGCGCCGTCGGCGATGCCGCTCAGCGTGGACGTGATGAGTATCGTGTCGTAGGCGTCAGCCTGGTTGGAGATGTAGAGGCTGCCGCTGAAGAACGAATTGCGCGCATCCGCCCCGCTCAGGATGTAGGCAGCGTCGTTCGTCGTCAGTTGGCCGCTGGTGGCGACCTCGATCGCCGGGACGCCGTCCTGCGCGTCCGATACGTCGGCGAACACCGCCACGATGAGCGGGTGAGGCGGGCCGCCATACCGGACGATGCCCTCGTTGGATTGGGCGAGGGCGGGCAGAACCACCAGCAACGTTAGCGCAAGGGTCGCCAACGCCGCGAGAAGCGGCGCTTTCACGCCGTCCCGCGGTCGTATCGCATCCCCGCCGCTCTTCATCGTGCTCACGGCTCTATTGTAGAGTCAGAGCGTCGGCGTCAACACCATCTCCGCTTACGTCCCCAACACGCCTTTGGAGAACACCTCGTCCAGCGCGTACCGCTTCGCCATGACGCCCTGCTCGTGGCTGATGTCGATATACCAGTCCAGCATCCGGCGGTTGGCCTCGATGCCGTAGACGAAGGGGTCTCCAAACTTCTTGAACTGCTCCTCGACGTACTCGCGGAGGTAGATGACGGAGAAGCTGCCCCGGTCGCGCAGCAGGTCGAAGTACGCCTGCGCTTTGGATTGCTCGAATGCGTCGTAGATGCGCATCGCGAGGTCGGGGTGCTCGCGGTCGAGTTTGCCGCTCAGCACCATCATGTGGACAGGCGTGAAGATGCTCTCGTCGCGCCACAAGCGCAGGTCCTCGTCCATGTAATCGGGGAACAGCCTGCGGATGCGGGAGTCGCTGGCAACCCATCCGAACAGTTCGGGGTCGGAGATGTCGCCGAGGAAGGCGTCGATCTCGCCATCGAGCAGGCGTTGCAGGTGATCCTTGACGCTGACCCTGCCGTCCTGAACAACCGCGACATTGGCCGATGTGTCGTAGATGGGGAAGTAGTCCTCGGCGTCGGTGACGAGCCAGCGGAACGTGGAGGTATCCACGCCGTGGCGGTGCTTCAGCAGCCCCCGGCACCACGTAACGATGGCGGAGCGGAAGGAGCGCGTTCCGATGAGCTTGCCCTCGAGATCCTTCGGCCCGCCGATGCCCCGGTCGTTGCGGACGACCATGAACCAGTGGGCGCTCTTGCGCTTCACGAAGATCGGCAGGCCGGTGATGTCCCACCCCTGGTCGATGGCCGCCAGCCAGTATCCCATGTTCAGATCGCACAGACCGAAGTCGCCGGTCTTCATCCGCGAGTCACTGGTTGGCGTCGGCCCCAGCTCCTCGACCGGGTCCAGATCGACGCCTTCGATGCGTACGCGGCCCTCCAGCAATGGCCGCACGATCTCATAGGTCATCGAGGCGTAACCAACCGACACTTCGAGTTTCATATTCCCCGTGGTCATGGCGCTCCTCCTTACTCAACGAGTGGAATCAAACGGGGCTGCTCCGGGACAAGGGACTGACCGTAACGCAGGAAAGGATGGTCACGCGGGAAAGGTAAAGCGATACGGGCGTCAGGGTCAAGTAAACGTATGTGCTCACAACACATGAGGCGGCCCCCACCAAGGCCTCGGAGGCAAGACACTCCTCTAAACCTTGGAACTTTTGTCAACGGATTAGTTGATATCTAAAATACCGACAACCAAATTATCTTGTGAAGATGGAGAGTGTTTCATGACCTAGGACAGTAACTCACTCCTCGCGCACTTAGCATGGAAGTTGACTAACCAAACAGAGACCCTCGCTACCGAGGCGCTCGGCTACATCCTCTCCCGGTCCGCGGCCGCTAGGCAGGCCCTGCGCGAGGCGTTAGAAACCGGAGGTGCGGAGGTTGGCCCTATTGCGCGAGTGGAGACCGAGGTCAGGGGGGAGAAGGACGAGCGTCTTGACCTTGTCGCCTTTGACGAACACGGCGAGGAGCGCGTACTCATCGAGGTGAAGTTCTGGGCCGGCCTGACTGACAATCAACCCAATACCTACCTCGAACGCCTGCCTAGGGACGGGAAACCCGCTGTTCTCCTGTTCGTCGCGCCGCGAGAACGCTTGGAGACCTTGTGGGCAGAGGTACTCCGCAGAGCGGACGGGGAATTCAATCTGGCAGCCGAAACAGAGACGACCGACGCGAAGGCAAACGGAATCCGCAGCGCCGTCGTTGACGGAAGCGATCGCCGATTGATGCTCACCAGTTGGTGGGCGCTACTGGGTGGCATGACATCCCGCGCCAGTGTCGATGGGGATTCGTCCGCTGAGCGGGATATCCTGCAACTGAACGCGCTCTGCGAGCGCGAGGATACGGCGGCATTCCTGCCCCTGCACTCGGAAGAGTTCGGGCTGGAGTTCCCGCGACGCATGATCAACCTGCAGCGACTCGTCAATGATGCGACTCAGCGTGGTCGGGAAGCCGGATTCATAGACACTACCGGCCTGCGAGTGACGCCACAATCCTATGGCTACGGCGGGTTTATGAGAATAGGAACGAATCAGCGGGCGATCGCATGGCTCGGCGTCAACTACAACCTCTGGGCTACTCATCGCGAAACCCCACTTTGGCTCATGTTCTCCGAATCCGGCGAAATGGGCATGAAGGTACGCCGCAAGACTGGGCTAATGGTAGAAAGGAGCGACAGCATCCCCATCTATCTGCCTACCGGCGTCGAGTATGGCGAGGTACTCGATGCGGTAGTCCGTCGCCTACAGGAAATCGCGGACCGTATCAGTTATGTCTGACGCCCCCTTCCGCATCTTGCCTGACGGCCTCGTCGAGAATCTGGAGAGCGCTCCTTACCGATACGCATCCACGATGCCCGGTATCCCGCACTACTACACGCTGCAGGAAGATTGGCCGGACGTGTCGCAGTTCACGTGGACCGTGTGGGAGATGCGGAAGCACGAGGTCGTACGGCCGTTCGTGAACCGGCAGCAGCACTATCTGGATGCCAACGGCTTCTCGTACTGGACGATGGGCAGCAGCGACGAAGAGACCATCCTCATCAACCGCCAGTACTATACGCATGGCTCTTACAACTCCCCACTTGACGCCATCGCCCACCGCTACGACGCCTCAGGTGACCACTGGCGGAAGGTGGAGTCCGACCGCAAGGCGCTGTACGAACTCGCTAGGCCGTCGGGCCGCGTGCTCGATATCGGCTGCGGCACGGGGCTATTGGTGGACTACCAGTACCGTTGGATTGACTGCGAGCGATACGTCGGAATAGATCCGAGCGCTGCGCTGCTCGCCAAGTTCGCGCTGAAACACCCTGACTACAAGGCGACTGCGACCCTGCTCCGCACGACCTTCGAGGACTACGAGACGCCACTGAGGTTCGACACCATCGTCGCACTGGCGGGTTCGGGGTCGTATATCACCAACGCAGATGTGGTCGCAAAGACACACTATCTGCTCGCCCCGGGTGGACGCGCATTCCTCATGTTCTATCGGAACCCCCTCACTGCATCTGAGCAGCTTGGACTTCGCGAGCCGCCGACATTGGCGCCCACGCCGAACGGCGTGGTACGGGAAGGTGATTACGACGTGATGGAGTTCACACGAGACGCAAGCCAGCCGGAAGCGGACCTCTATCACCCAGCGTGATAGGCGAGGATGGAATGGCTTCGGTCGAGATGGCAGGAACAGGGCATCGATATTGTGGGTGAGTGGGGGTTCACTTAGCGGTGATCCGGTTACCGATCCTGCTGCCTCCTTCACCTCATGCCCTAACAACCTGTGCGTTCCTTGTGGGAGGTGCATGGCGCACTCCCTAAATCGGACGACAACTCCCCATTGCGCCGCCGCCACGCCAGCCCGTACATTGTCTACATGCGTCGTTTCCACGAATGCAGCCGTCGTTCCCGCGAAGGCGGGAACCTCGCATCCCTGCTCCCTTGGGCTGCGTCCGCGTGGACGATAGGGAATGCAACCAAATGCAACTGAATGCAACTGAATTAAAAGTTTTGCCACTCCTGTGCACTCCTGACGAAGCCAAACGAGGCCAGCGTGGCCTCATGCTGGCCCTGTGCGTAGGAGTGAACGGAGTGCCAAACGAGGCCAGGGTGGCCTTATTTCCAGCCTCGACCGTAGGAGTAAACGAGGCCAAACAAGGCCAAATGGGTCCAAGAATCAACCCTCTCCCGTCGTTTACGCGCCACATACCCGTCGTTCCCGCCTTCGCGGGAACCTCACATCCCAATGCCCCTTGTCCCACGTCGACGATAGGGAATGGAACGAAATGGAACAAAACGGAACAGAATTAAAAGTTTCGCCACTCTTGCGTACTCCTACGAGGGCACCCATGTGCTCTGAACGCCTGCAGTAGAAGAGCACTGGACGGAAGGTCTACACTGACAGCGCATAGATGAGCGTTAAGCAAGGAGGAGCAGAGATGGCAAGGATTGGAAGAGTTGGTCATGTGGTGCTCCGAGTTACCGACGTCGCGCAGGCGGAGGCGTTCTACCGCGACGCGCTCGGCATGGAGACCGTCCGCCGGTCGGAGGGAGCGGCGTTCATGTCGTTCGGCACGCAGCATCACGATATCGGACTGTTCAGCGTGCGGGGCGAGGCTTCGCGCGGAAACGTGGGCCTCGGTCATGTGGCGCTGGTCGTTGACGGCGGGATGCCTGAGCTGGAGATCCTCCACCGCAGGCTCGTCGACAACAACGTGGAGGTCGTCAGCCTCACGGATCACGGCATGACCAAGAGCGTCTACTTCAACGACCCGGACGGCAACCGCCTGGAGATATACGTCGACGTGATGACGCCCGAGGAAGGCAAGCGCTTCCTCGCGGAGCGCGTGGGCGGCGGCGCTGACAGGTTCACGTTCGAGGAAGCGTCAGCCGCCAGATAGGCAGGCCGCGGTGCTGAGCATGATGAGGCTGGTGGCCGGAAGGCGCAGCGCAGATGCCTGTGTGGGCCGCCGCCGTGTGGGGTATCCTGTAACGTAGTGGGGAAACCCACACCGAAGCTTGCTGCACTCAGACTTGAATCAGATTAGGAAGAGTGGCGTCCGCCTTGGCGGGCGCCGCCGCTTGTAATGCATTGGACGGCACATGACTGAAGCGCCCCAGACCCACCTTCGCAATATCGCCATCGTCGCGCACGTTGACCACGGCAAGACCAGCCTCGTCGACGCGATGCTGCGCTACAGCCACGTCTTCCGCCCCGATCAGCAGGTAACCGACCTGATCATGGACTCGGACCCGCAAGAGCGGGAGCGCGGCATCACCATCCTTGCCAAGAACACCGGCATCAAGTACGGCGACGTGATGGTCAACATCATCGACACGCCGGGCCACGCCGATTTCAGCGGCGAGGTGGAGCGCGTCGTGAATATGGCGGACGGCTGCCTGCTGGTCGTCGACGCTGTCGAGGGCCCCATGCCCCAGACGCGCTACGTCCTCCGCATCGCGCTCCAGCAGGGGCTGCGGCCCATCCTCGTGATCAACAAGATCGACCGCCCCACCGCAGACTCCGCCGCCGCGCTGTCAGCAGTGCAGGACCTCTTTCTCGAACTGGCGACTGACCCTGACCAGCTCGACTTCCCGGTGCTCTACACGTCCGCCCGCAACCAATATGCGCTGACCGAGGAAGGGGACACGCCAAAGGACATGGCGCCCCTGTTCGACGCTATCGTCGACCGTGTGCCGCCGCCGATCGCCGACCCCGACGCTCCTCTGCAGTTGCTCGTGGCTGCGCTGGATTACGATAACTACCTCGGCCAGGTCGCGGTCGGCCGAGTGTCGCGGGGACGCATCACGAAGGGCGAACAGGTCGTCCTGATTGGCCACAATGACAACGTCCCTGCCTACCGGGTGGAGCGTCTGTTCACGTTCCGCGACCTCGCGCGCCACGAGATCGAATCGGCATCCGCCGGCGAGATCGTCGCGCTGTCCGGCTTGCGCGACGTCCGTATCGGCGACACCGTCGCGTCCCCCACTGCCCCGGAGTCCCTGGAGCGTATGAAGGTCGAAGAGCCCACGGTGCGGATGACGTTCAGCGTCAACACGTCGCCGTTCTCAGGCCGCGAGGGCCAGTACGCCACGTCCCGCATGCTGTGGGACCGACTCCAGCGCGAGCTGCAGACGAACGTGGCCCTCCGTGTGGAGCGCACCGACAGCGCGGATGAGTTTCTCGTCAGCGGGCGCGGCGAACTCCACCTCTCCGTCCTGATAGAGAAGATGCGCCGGGAGGGCATCGAGTTTCAGGTGTCGCGCCCCGAGGCCGTCACCAGGATCATCGACGGAAAGACCTACGAGCCCTACGAGCTGCTCTTCCTCGAAACGCGCGACGACTACATCGGCCCCGTCACCGAGGATCTATCGTCGCGCCTCGCGCAGATGGTGGATATGCAGAGCGACGGCTCCGGCAACGTGCGTCTCCAGTTCCGCCTTCCGACCCGCGGCCTGATCGGCTTCCAGAGCTTCTTCCTGCGGGCCACGCGCGGCAACGGCCAGATGAGCACCGAGTTCATCGGTATGGAGCCCATGGCCGGCGTAGTGAAGAACGCCCGCTCAGGCGCTGTCGTGTCCGCCGAGGGCGGCATCGCCGTCACCTACGGCCTCCAGAACGCCCAGGAGCGCGGAGAGACGTTCGTGGAGCCTCAAACGTCCGTCTACCAGGGCATGATTGTCGGACGCCATAACCGCGAGCGGGACATGGACCTGAACGTTTGCAAGGAGCGCAAGATGACCAACATGCGCTCCGCGACCCAGGAGATCGTCGAGCGTCTTGCGCCCGCCGTGAAGTTCAGCCTGGAAGAGGCCCTGAGCTTCATCACCGAGGACGAGCTCGTCGAGGTCACTCCCAAGAGCATCCGCATGCGCAAGCGCATCCTCAGCCCGGACGAACGCTACCGGGTCCAACGCGCCCGCGCCCGCGCCTCCCTCTAGCCCCACACTGGGCCTCTCCAACCGGCGGCAGCCCCTCCGGGAGAATCTACCTGCCGCAGAGCGTGCGGAAGATATCCCCGACGCGCGGACGCTGCCCGAACATGAGCAGGTACGCCCGGAACAGACGCCCGGTGAGCCAGATGACAAGAGCAACGCTGGCCGACAGCAGCCCCACGCTGATGATGAGGTCGACCGTGCCCATGCCGCCAACGCTGAGCCGGATGAGGCTGCTGATGGGCGCGGTGAAAGGGAAGAAACTCAAGAACCGGGCAGGCACGCCCTCAGAGTTCGTGAGGAGCAGACCCACGAACCAGACGGGGGAGACCGCCGGAACGATGAAGAAGCCCGCTATGTTGTTGGACTCCTTCTGGCTCGTCGTTACCGCGCCCACTGCGGCCTGCAGCGTGCCGAAGAACGTGAAACCGAGCAGGAAGTAGACAAGCCCTATCCCGATCGTGGCGGGCGACGGCGAAAGCTGCGGCAGGTCCACGTCCGTGATGGCTGCGAACGCGAAGAAGGCAGCGACGCCGGTCGCCGTCCAGACGGCCATCTGCAGCAGGCCCGCCGCGCCAAGCCCCAGCAGCTTGCCGAACATCAACTGCTCGGGCCGCACGGAGGAGAGCAGCACCTCCATGATGCGGTTCTCCTTCTCTTCACTGAGACCCTGCAACAGATATCCGGAGGAGGTGAATATGGCGACGACGAGGATCATCCCCATCACCAGGTAGAAGAAATCGCCGTCGTCGTCATCCTCCTCTATCGGTACGCCGGATTCGCCGATCTCCTGCGTTACGAGTTGGTACGGCACGACGACGCGCGCCAGCAGATCATCGCTCACCTTGCTGGTCAGGTTGCTCAGTATGAACACGCGGAGCGCACCACGGCTCTCGCTCCTGTTGAATTCGGAATTGTCCCTCTCGACGTGGACGACGCGTCCCGTTTGCAGGTAGTCGGCGGGGAACACATAGAAGAGAGCGATGCGCTCCGCCAGCAGGTCGGCGGTGGCGCTCTCCCTGTCCGCATAGGGCACGAACGTAACGCCTCCCTGCGTATGGAACGCGGTGAAGAGCGGTTGGCCGTCCTCGCCGCGCGACTCGTCAACGTAACCGGCAGAGACCTCGGATTCGACGGAGGTGGTTCCGGGCGCCTCGGGAGCGTCATCGGAGTTGACCGCCTGGAAGATGGAGATGCCGACGAGCGCAAGCACGGCGATGACGGGCACAGCCGCCGCGAAGATGCGCCATCCCGGGCGGGCCACGGTCGTTGCCAGCTCGTGGCGGGCGATGAGCCACACCTTGCTAGTCATCGCGATCCTTGGCGTCACGCGCGACGATGCGTAGGAAGATCGCCTCGAGGCTGGGAGTCGCCAGCTCGAAGCGGTCGATCTTCGCTCCGCTGTCGAGGAGCGAGCGCAGCACGGCTTCCGGGGCGTGCCCGTCCGCCAGGCGCAGAGCGTAACCCGGGCCGTCCCGCCGGGCCGTGACCACACCCTCGATTCCTGTCGGGTCCCTGTCGCTGGCGATGAAGATTTCGCTGCCCGCGTATCGCCGCTTCACCTCGGCCAGGTTGCCGTCCAGCACCACCGAGCCGTCGTCGATCATCACGACGCGGTCGCACAGTTCCTCCACGTCCGTCATCTGGTGGGTGGAGAACATGATGGCGACGCCCCCGTTGCGGAGTTCGGAGACGACGTCCTTCATCAGCCGGACGTTCACGGGATCGAGGCCTGAGAAAGGCTCATCGAGCACCAGGAACGCGGGTTGATGGAGAATGGTGGCCGCGAACTGCACGAGTTGCCCAAGTCCCCGGCTGAGTTCGCGTACCTTCTTGTCGCGGTGCGGCTCCAGCCCAAGACGGGCGAGGCTTTCATCTGCGCGGCGCAGGGCGTCCTCACGCGCCATGCCTTTCAGTTCGGCCAGATACAGAAGGTTGGGGATGACCTTCAGGTCTCGGTAAAGGCCGCGCTCCTCCGGCAGATAGCCGATGCGCTCCTGGGTCGCAGCGGTGAGCGGCGCGCCGAAGATGGACACCGTCCCCTCGTCCGGCTGCATCACGTCCAGCAGCATGCGGATGGTGGTGGTCTTGCCTGCCCCGTTCGGCCCGACGAACCCCACGATCTCCCCCAGGCTAACCGTCAGGCTAACGTCGCGCACGGCTATGCGGTCGCCGAATCGCTTCCAGAGGTTGCTGGCTTCGACGGTATGCCGGCTTGCGGGAAGGGTTGCCATAGGACGCTAGCATATAGCGTCCCGCACGTGCATGCAGGGGCATCGTCTCCGGCATGTCTATAATAGGCATCGACGGAATAGAGAGTCCTTTTGAGGTGTTGTATGAAGGTAGTCAGCACGAGGATCCCGCACATGCTCGTCACGCAGGCGCGGAAACTGGCGCTCAGCCAGGTGATGGCCAAAGGCGAGGAGGGCATGGCGTACGGGGAGCCTTATACAGACGGCGAAAAGACGGTCGTTCCCTTTGGAGTCGTGGTGCGCACCGGCGCCCAGCCGGGTTGGAGCGAACGCGAGTTCAATTTCAGTGTTCTGGCGCGGCTGGAGATAACGCCCAAAGGCGTATGCGTACGCCGGGCGGATGGCTGGACGCATACCGCGATGGGAGTTTTGGGGTCCATGGCGTTCGAGGTGATTGCGCGGCTTCTGCCGCGCAACGAGCCGGAGCCGGAGCAGTCGCCGTCGCCCGATGCAGATCGAGAGGAATCTGAAGATTCGGCAAACTCATGACGGAAGGCCTCGTTTGGTTGGAATAGGCCGCATATGCTCCGTATAGGGACGAAAACCTGCCAAGGGACGGTCAGGTTCTCGCAAGGGCGCGATTTACGGGTTGGGGCAGGCTGTCAGGCACATGATGGCCTAGCCGAGCAGCAGTTAGAGCCGGAGGGTTCCCTCGCCGCCCTCCACACGGGCGGAGGGCCTTGCAACGCCGCGTTTCGCGCCTCTGATCGGAGCGTTCACAGGAGCCCACACTGTTCCGATGTTACGCGTCGTTTGAAGCCGAGCCGATTCGTCGGAATCAGGCGCAGCGGTGGCGGAATCGGCGTGTTGACACCCTCCGCATACATGGCTAGGGTAACCATGTACTATGGAAGAAGGGTGCTCGCCTAGGCGTAAGCGAGTCCATAACAACATGTAGCCCTTACTACCCGGTTCTGCGTCTACCGCGCATCCCCCCACGTGCTGCCTTCCTCTGTGTGTGACGCATATCCACCGATGCCTGCAAGAAAACGCAGGCCAATGGAGGCGAAGCAATGATCGATGAACACCATGGGCAGTCTCGATTGAGCGTCCGAGGTCTCTGGAAGCTGTTCGGCAGCAACCTGCCGTCTGAGATTACCCCTGACCTCCTCGACAGGAGCAAGGCCGATCTGCGAGAGAACGAAGATATGGTGGTCGGCCTGAAGGACGTCAACTTCGACGTCGAGGTCGGCGAGACGTTCGTCGTGATGGGGCTCTCGGGCAGCGGCAAATCGACGCTCGTCCGTATCCTGACCCGCTTGATCGAGCCAACGTTCGGTGAGGTCATCGTTGACGACGAGGATATCCTCAAGTACGACGAGAAGCAACTCATCAACTACCGCCGGACCAAGACGGCCATGGTCTTCCAGCACTTCGGCTTGCTGCCTCATCGCACGGTTCAGGAGAACGCCGCATGGGGGCTGGAGGTGCAGGGCATCGACAAGGACGAGCGCCTTGCGCGTGCGCAGCAGACGTTGGAAGTCGTCGGCCTGAAGGGCTGGGAGCACTATCGCCCGATGGCGCTGAGCGGCGGCATGCAGCAGCGCGTGGGATTGGCGCGTGCGCTGGCCGCTGACCCGGACATCCTGCTCATGGACGAGCCTTTCAGCGGACTCGACCCTCTCATCCGCCGCGACATGCAGAACGAGCTCGTCCGGCTACAGCAGCAGTTGCACAAGACGATCATCTTCATCACGCACGACCTGAACGAAGCGCTCAAATTGGGCGACCACATCGCAATCATGCGCGATGGCGAGGTCATTCAGTTGGGTACGGGCGAGGAGATACTGAAGAACCCTGCCGACGACTATGTGGCCGAGTTTGTCAGAGACGTGCGCAAGTCAACCGTTGTCACCATTCGATCGCTGATGCAACGGACGATGGTTCGCCTCTGGTCCACCATGCTCCCGAAGGACGCGATGGATGCGTTGAGCATCCAGGGGCAGGTTGCCGGGTTCGTTACGGACAGGCGCGGCACATACGCAGGCGCGGTAAGTTTTGCGAGCCTTGCGGAAGCGAGCCGCCGAGGGGACGAAAACCTGCACAACGCGCTCGTTGACGACGTGCAGGCGATAGCGGCGGACCTGTCGGTATCGGCAGCGCTGCCGGTCGTGCGGCACTGCACCGGGGCGCTCCCGTTGATAGATGAAGATGGACGCTTGGTGGGGCAGGTTCTTCCCGCCTCGGTCATCGGATTGATGCACCAGGAGAGCGAAGAAGCTGCCGCCGTCGCAGAGGCTGAAGCCTCCATAGCGGTCGGCGCGGACGCGTAGAGAGGGAACTTCCCATGGCTGCAATAACGAACAACAACTGGGACATCCGTAAAAGCCTGTCAGGCGTGCGCGACCGTTACGTCTATCTGGGAGGGGGCGCTCTGTTCCTCGCGGTGTCGTTCATCATCGTGAGCATCTGGGGTACGGAGATGGGCTTCCCCACAGATGTCGGCAGGGCGATTGCGGATAAAATCGACGAAGTGATCTTCTGGGTCACGCGCAATGGCGATTTCCTGTTCGACGCCTTGTCGAACGCCGTTCTCAAGTTCCTCCTGTGGATAGAATCGATCTTCCTGTGGCTGCCGTGGCCGACACTGCTGTTGGGGGTGGTGTTGCTTGCCTGGAAACTGGCAGGCCGCAACACGGCGATTTTCTCGATTTTCGCACTCAGTGCGATCGGGCTGGTGGGCCTGTGGCCAAGCGCCATGGAAACGATGGCGCTCATCGTGGTGGCAGTGACGATTTCGATCGGTATCGCCATCCCGCTTGGGATCGTCGCGGCGCGGAGTGACCGGCTGGATGCGCTGCTTCGTCCCATCTTGGACGGGATGCAAACGATGCCGAGTTTCGTGTACCTCGTGCCCGCGGTTATGTTCTTCGGCATCGGAAACGTGCCGGCGGTGTTCGCAACGGTTATCTACGCAGTGCCGCCTGCCATACGCTTGACGAACCTGGGCATACGCACCGTAGCGGCGGATGTAGTGGAAGCGGCCCGTTCGTTCGGGACGACGCCGCGTCAGCTGCTGTGGAAAGTGCAGATACCCATGGCGGTGCCCACCATCATGGCGGGCATCAACCAAACGACCATGATGGCGCTCGCTATGGTGGTGATTGCGTCGCTCGTCGGCGCGGGCGGACTCGGCGAAGACGTGAACCGCGCGCTGGGGCGTCTCGAGCCGGGCAAAGCCCTTCTTGGGGGGCTGGGCATCGTTGTTCTCGCCATCATCATCGACCGGCTGACACAGGCAGCGGCGAGGGAGCGGCAGGAAGCATTGGTAGGCGGAAGACACTAAACGGTACAGGGAAGCCGCCCGAATCCGGCAGGCAGGCGGCAATAGGGATACAATCGAAGGCAAGCAATAGCAAAAGAGAGGGAGGAGACTCGTATGTATAGGACACAGATCAAACGGATATGGCTTCTGGCTGGCTTGGCTGCCGTGTTCGCCGTGCTCTTGGCGGCATGTGGCGGAGACGACCCCACAGCGGCGCCCACGGCCACGTCAGTCCCCGTCGCGACCACAGCGCCTGCGACGGCAGCGCCCGCGACCACAGCCCCCGCGACGGCAGCCCCCGCGACGAAGGCGCCCGCAACAGCGACACCGACAGCGATGATGGAAGACAAGCCCAAACTCATCTTCGCCGACCTCAACTGGAGCACAGCGTTGCTGCAGAACGCGGCTGCCCGCCTCATCCTCGAGGAAGGGTATGGCTATGAGACCGATGCCGTTTCAGGAAGCACTATTCCTCTGATGCAGGCATTGGTCGCGGGTGACCTGAACGTCAACCTGGAGATTTGGCTTCCGAATCAGCAAGCGGCCTACGACAAGGCTGATGCTGAAGGCACCATCTCTCGTATCGGCAAAAGCATCGACGGCTCCGCCTGGCAGAGTGGGTTCCTGATTCCGCAGTACACGCAGACAGCGAACCCTGGCCTGACGAGTGTCGAAGATCTGAAGAATGAAGAGTACTGGTCGTTGTTCGTCCGCGCTGACAGCAAGGGCAAGGCCGGACTGGTGACATGCATCCCCGGTTGGGAGTGCGAGAAGGCGAACGAGCGCCAGGTGTACGGCTACGGCCTCTCCGACGTGATCGAACTGATCAACCCCGGCTCCTACGAGGGCCTGAACGCGGAGATTATCGGAGCCTTTGCGAAGGAAGAGGACATCCTCTTCTACTACTGGGGCCCGGAGACGCTTCCGGCCAAGCTCACCACGACCTACGGCGGGTTCTACCGGCTGGAGGAGCCCCCGTACACGGAGGACTGCTGGGAGTACATGTCGGATATCGAACCGCAGGACGCCGAGCGCGCATGCGGCTACCCGGATGCCGAAGTGCTGGTAGTCGTGCGCTCCGAGCTCCTCGAAGAGGCGCCGGATGCTATCGCGTTCCTGGAGAACTGGACACTGAGCATCAGCCATTTGGACGCGATGCTTGCCCATCTGGACGAGACCGGGGATGAATACTCCGATGTCGCGGCCTGGTGGCTCGCTGAGGACAACACGTGGCAGGACTGGGTTACCGCCGACGCAGCTGCGAAGATTCTCGCCGCAATCGGCTCCTAACCCGCCCTGGCCATAGAGTTTGATAGGGAAGGCGCTCCGCACGGAGCGCCTTCCTCTTTTCTGTCTGGTGGCCGCAGTTCACGCGCTGTAGCGCGCCTATAATGAAGTATGGCCGTAGGACAGGGAACGTAGAACCATGCGCGTAGTTATCACCGGAGCGACAGGGTTCGTTGGGAGCGCGCTGACCGAGGCGCTGCTCTCGCGGGGCGATGAGGTCGTTGCGCTCTCCCGCGATGCGGAGACCGCCCGTGCTGCGTTGCCCGGGCTGACCGCAGCGTACCGGTGGAATCCCGTGAGGGAACCTGCGCCGGCGGAAGCGTTCGCGGGCGCCGATGCCGTAGTGAACCTCGTGGGCGCGCGAACGACAGGACGCTGGTCGAGCAAGCAGAAGCAGATGATCCTCGAAACGCGCGAAACGGCGACCCGCAACCTCGTCGCGGGCATGGCGGGCCAGCGGGCGCCGGTGCTCGTGAGCGGCAGTGCGCTCGGCTACTACGGCGATCGAGGCGAAGAAGACCTGACGGAGCAATCGTTCCCCGGCGATGATTTCCTCGCGGACGTCTGTGTCCGATGGGAGGCCGCTGCGCTCTCCGCCGCTGCGTCCGGCGTTCGTGTCGTGCTGCTGCGCACCGGCCTCGTCCTGGGCAAGAGCGGTGGCGCGATGGCGCAGATGGCGCCGCTTGCCAGGCTGGGCCTTTCCGGCCCGCTCGCCTCCGGCAGGCAGTGGTGGCCCTGGGTGCATCTGGACGATGTCGTTGGCCTCATCCTGCACGCGATAGAGCGCACGGAGGTTGCTGGCCCACTGAACGTTGGCGCTCCGCATCCGGTGCGTCAGCGCGAGTTCGCAAGAACCTTGGGCCGTGTGCTGCGCCGCCCTGCCGTGCTGCCCGCGCCCGCTTTTGCCTTGCGGCTGGTGCTTGGCGGATTCGCCGGGGAGATACTGAGCAGCCGGCGCATGCTGCCAGCTGCGGCGCTCGCTTCAGGGTACACTTTTGCCTATAGCGAATTGGAGGCTGCGCTGCGTAACCTCTACCCGAGGAACCACGCGGAGTGACGCAATGAGCGCGGACGGCAGCAGCAGGGCAACAGTCCATCTCCGGGAGCAGGTATGACGACTCTTCATCCCACCGCGCAGGGGACTCCGTTCAAGGTCGTCGCGGACTTCGAACCGCGCGGCGACCAGCCGCAGGCGATCGAGCGTCTGGCCGATGGCATCCGCGCGGGCATGAAGCACCAGACGCTGATGGGCGTAACGGGGTCAGGCAAAACGTACACGATGGCCAAGACCGTCGAGGCGGTGCAGAAGCCCACGATCGTCATCGCGCCCAACAAGACGCTTGCGGCCCAGTTGGCGCAGGAGTTCAGGGACTTCTTCCCGGAGAACGCGGTGGAGTACTTCGTCTCCTACTACGACTACTACCAGCCGGAGGCGTACGTTCCTTCGTCCGATACGTACATCGAGAAGGAAGCCGACATCAACGACGAGATCGACAAGCTGCGTCACGCGGCCACGCGCGCGCTGATGACGCGGCGGGACGTGCTCATCGTCGCGTCCGTTTCCTGCATCTACGGTCTGGGTTCGCCGGAGGAGTACTTCTCTTTCGTGGAGCGCATCACGCGTGGCGAGCGGTCGAACCGGCAGAAGCTGTCGCGCCGCCTCATCGAGATGCAGTACGACCGGAACGACTACGATCTCGCGCGGTCGAGGTTCCGTGTACGAGGCGACACGCTGGAGATAATGCCCGCCTATGAGGATGTGGCGGTGCGTGTCGAATTCTTTGGCGATGACGTGGAGCGCATCGTCGAGCTCGATCCTCTGACCGGCGAGATACTGGCGGAGCGCTCGCAGATAGACATCTACCCCGCGAAGCACTTCGTAACGTCGCGCGATAAGTTGGCCGACGCAGTCCTGGAGATAGAGGCTGAACTGGAGGAACGCACCGCCGTTCTCAGAAGCAACGGGAAGGAGTTGGAGGCGCAGCGGCTGGAGCATCGCACGCGATACGACCTGGAGATGCTGCGTGAGACGGGGTACTGCGCGGGAGTCGAGAACTACTCGCAGCCGCTGGGGCGGCGTCCAAGGGAAAGCACCCCGTGGACGCTCATGGACTATCTGCCGGACGACTATCTGCTCATCGTCGACGAGTCGCACCTGGCCATTCCGCAGGTGCGCGGCATGTTCCACGGCGAGATGTCGCGCAAAGACTCGCTCATCGACTTCGGGTTCCGCCTGCCCTCGGCGCGGGACAACCGCCCGCTGAACTTCGACGAGTTCGAGCGTTGCGTCAACCAGGCCATCTACGTATCGGCGACGCCTGCGGACTATGAGCTCACGCACAGCTCGCAGATCGTCGAGCAGGTCATAAGGCCCACGGGTTTGCTGGATCCCACGATAGAAGTGAAGCCAACGAAAGGCCAGATAGACGACCTCATGGAGCAGATCGGACGCCGTACCGCCAAGGGCGAACGTGCGCTCGTGACCACGCTGACCAAGCGTATGGCGGAAGAGTTGACGGACTACCTGCGTGAGATGAACGTGAAGGTGCACTACCTGCACTCGGAGATCGACACGCTGCAACGGACGGAGATTCTGCGCGACCTGCGGCTGGGCGTCCACGATGTCGTGGTCGGCATCAACCTGCTTCGTGAGGGGCTGGACCTGCCGGAAGTGAGCCTCGTGGCCGTGCTGGACGCCGACAAGGAAGGATACCTGCGTTCAGCGCCGTCCCTCGTCCAGACGATAGGCCGCGCAGCCCGCCACATAGACGGCCACGTGATCATGTACGCCGACAGAATCACCGATTCGATGCGGCGCGCGCTCGACGAAACGGAACGCCGCCGCACGCTGCAGGGGCGGTTCAACCGGAATAACGGCATCGAACCGGAGGGCATCCGCAAGGCGATCAAGGACATCTCGGAAGCGTTCCGGCAAGTGGCAGAGCCGCGCGCCACCTACGAGGTCCACAAGGACATGAAGAAAGACGACCTCGCCCGCGTGGTGAAGGAGCTCGAATCCGAGATGAAGGAAGCCGCGCGCCAGCTGGAGTTCGAGAAGGCCGCGTTGCTGCGCGACGAGATTGTTGACCTCAAACGGTTGATGGTCGCTCAGGAGGTCGTAGATCGCGGTGCGGCAGGCGAGGCGATCCCCTCAGCACGGCCACCAGGACGCCCGCCGGTTCGCTATAAACAGACGGGGCGTAGGCGCAGGACGTAACCGGGTGCGCAGACGCACCCGGGTATTGCTGCTGCTGGCGTTGGTGGTGATTGCACTGGCCGCGTTTGTCATCGTCAGTCTGCGGGACACGGCCAAGCCTGGCACGCCTGATCTCCCCTTCGGTTTCGAGGAGCGCGCGGCGCTCAACGTGGGCACGAACGGATATATCTACCTGGCGCGTGAAGAACCCCTGGGTGTGTCGGCGCGGATGCTCGGACTTCCCGACGATACGCTCGTCGACCTCATGAGCCTTGAAGGCGTGGCGCTCGATCCCGAGAGCGAGTACGTGCTTCGCGGCGAATTCACGAGCGCCCGTGATGCTGCATTCGCTGCTGCTGCGGTCACCGAATCGCAGGGAGACGGCGGTGCAATGACCGATGCGGTTGGCAACGGCGCGTTCCTGTGGCAGCCGGACACGCAATGGACACGCGAGGTTCGTAGCGCCTTCGCTGTGAACAGCAGAGTGCCCTGGCCGGAGTGGGATGCGGGAGTATGGCATGCGCTCCGGCTGCTGCCGGAGGATGTGCCATCCCCTGCGGTGGCCGCAGGCTTCCTGCGCAACATGGGAGGTCTGGTGGACGCCACGCTGCGGTTGGTCGGCGTCGAGGTGAGCGGCCTGGGCTCCGCTCTGGGCGTCGTGCGCGTCCAGACGGTGGCCTTTGCCGCCTACGGGGATGTGGACGCGCTAACGGCTGAACGAAGCACGGAGGCGATCTGGGGAACGGGCCTCGATCTGATCATCGTTGCGGAGTCCGGTTACCCCAGCTTTGTCATGGATCTGCTGTATGGGCGTTTCGTCGCCGGCGCGGGCCTTCAGGAGACGAGGCTCGATGGAGAGAAGGCCCACTACCGCGAACTGGACAACGGGCTGTACCTCGCGGTCATACGTTACGGGCGGACGCTCTATCTGGCCGTGGGCGCGTCAAGGGAGGCCTCGGAAGCGCTGGCGCATTCGGTGATCGAGAGTCAGCGCAGCAGATAAGCGGAACAGGCCGCGGGCAGGCTATTCGGCGGGTTCGGCGGCTTGCTGCTGTTCGGGCATGGATTCGAGGGCAGTCAGCCGCTCTTTGAGCGCCGCCCAGATGGCGTCGTATTCACCGCGTACCTCGTCGCTGACAAGCACCGTGGGCTGTGAATCGTCGCGGTAGTCGGCGCGCAAGGCGACCTCCCCCAGGAACGGCAGGGACAGGCCGTCCGCAAGCTCCCGCCCCGCGCCCGCGCCGAAGATATCCCCAACGTAGTTCTCGACGACCCCAAGCACTTCGACGTTCAGCTTCTTGATCATGTTGATCGAGCGCTTTGCGTCCAGCGCAGCGAGGCTCTGCGGCGTGGTCACAACTACGAAGCCGTGCATCGTCAGCACCTGCATGATGGTGAGCGGCGCGTCGGACGTGCCGGGTGGCATATCGACCACGAGGAAGTCGATCTCGCCCCAATCCGTCATCTGGAGGAACTGATTGATGGCGTTGTGGATCATCGGGCCGCGCCAGATGATGGCCTCTTCAGGGTTCTGCTGGAAGTAGGACATGGAGACGACTTTGACGCCGAACGCCTCCGCCGGAGAGATGCGCCCGTCGACGGTTTCAGGGTACGCGTCGCTCCCGAGCACCTCCGGCGCGTTCGGCGTGTCTATGTCTGCGTCGAGCAGGCCGACAGCGTAGCCTTTCGTAGCGAGGTAGGCAGCGAGGTTGACGGCAACGGTGGTCTTGCCGACGCCGCCCTTGGCGCTGTAGACGCCAATCTTGGTCTTGATCTTGCCCTGAGACCGGCTGATAGCGCGGCGCTGTTCCCATTGCCGCTTGATCTGGGCAAGCCGTGCCTGTCGCTGCTCCTCGCTCATCGTCGCCATGGAAGTGCGGCCTCCTCGGGGCGCGGCCCCGTGCCACCAGTGCTATCTGGTGGAGTGATTAGTCGTCGATACCCAGGAGCTTGCGGCCGTCCTCCGTGATGCGATCCGGCGACCAGGGAGGGTCGAACGTGATCTCGACGTTGACGTCCCTGACGCCGTCGAGGTCTGCGATGGCCCACTCCGCCTGCTGCGCGATGAAGGGTCCCATGCCGCACCCGGCGGCGGTGAGCGTCATGTCCACGTGCACGTTGCTCTGCTCGTCCACCTCGACCCCATAGATCAGGCCAAGGTCAACGACGTTCACGGGAATCTCAGGGTCGTAGACTTCCTTCAGGGCCTCGGTCACTTCTTCGACGGTTACTTCGGTAGCCATGGCACTCTCCTCTTCGTATGCTTTGATTCTAGCAAAGATTGGCCTGCCGTTCCTTCAGGGCCGTTCGGTTCCCTCGTTCAGGATCGCCACATAGCGGTCGTAGACGAAAAGCCGGCTGCGCTGCCTCCCCGTTATCTCCCGCGCGATACCGAGCGACGCGAGTCGTTGCATCGCCGATGACGCGGTGGGAAACGAGAGGCCGGTACGTTCGCAAGCGTTCGTAACCGACAGAATAGGCCGGGACATCAGTGCCTCATGGACGCGCAGCACGGAGTTGGCGCGCCGCCCGTGGACTATCGTCTCGCGGTCAGCTCCGAACATGGCCGATAGCCGCCGCGAGGTGGCAACGACGCCGTCCGCCGTCTGCCGCACGCCTTCCAGGAAGAAGGAGAGCCACTTCTCCCAGTCACCGGTGCGGAGGACGTTGTCCAGCAAGTCGTAGTAGACGGCGCGGTGCTGTTTCAGGTACAGGCTCAGGTACAGAACCGGGTCGCGCAGCACCCCTGCCTGGCAGAGGAGCAGCGTGATGAGCAGTCGTCCCACACGACCGTTGCCGTCGAGGAACGGGTGGATGGTCTCGAATTGCACGTGCGCGAGGGCAGCCCGCACCAGCGCGGGCAGACCGTCGTCCGTGGCGTGTAGGAAGCGTTCCAGTGCGCCCATGCAGTCGGCCAGCGCATGCGGAGGCGCGGGAACGAACGCCGCATCACCGGGGCGGCTCCCGCCGATCCAGTTCTGCGAGCGCCGAAACTCGCCGGGAGCCATCGCGCTGCCGCGTCCGCTCGAAAGCAGTATCTCGTGGATCTCGCGGAGAAGCCGGTTCGACAGCGGAAAGTCATCATTCCGCAGGCGTCGCAGGCCATGCTCCAGTGCGGCGGCATAGTTCGATACTTCGGTCACGTCGTCGAACGGCACGCCTGGTGCTTCGTCCAACTCGAACAGCATCAGGTCGGATATGGACGATTGCGTTCCCTCGATCTGCGACGAGAGGACCGCTTCCTTTCGCACGTATGTGTAGATGAGGAGATCGTTGTCAGGCAACTGGGACGACGCGCCGTCGAGGCGCCCGAGCGCGAGCGTAGCCGCCTCGAGAGACCGCAGCAGCGCACCCTCGAACGTGATGGGCGGAACCGGCGGCAGGGGAGTGGGCACGAATGCGCTCACGCGTTCCCCTCCGTCTATCCGGGTCTCGTAGTGCCCTGCCGTTTCCCGTTCCATGACAACCCCCGTGCGCACAGCAGATGGATAAAGTTTAAATAAGCGTGAGGCTTATTCAACCTTTTCGACCTTTATGATAATAGTACGACGATGCTTTGGAAACCTGAGGTTCGGCGATGCGGTGCAATGGGGTGCGATGCGGTGCGATGCGATGCGGTGCGACAGTGGGTTTACCCTCGGCCTTCACGGGCAAAAAATGTTAATAGCGGCTTCTCTTATGCAAGAAAACCGCCAGAAACTTTAATTACGGCGGGAGGGACTTACTCGTCGGAGGGGAGGTAGATGACTTCCCGGGGCTTGCCCGGCTCGCTCGTGCCCGCGACGATTCCCTCTTCCTCGAGCTGATCCATGAGCCGTGCGGCGCGCGGGTAGCCGATGCGCAGCCTCCGCTGGAGCAGCGAGGTCGAGAGCTGGCGGGTCGATGTCGCGAGTTGCAGAGCGCGGTCATACAGCGAGTCGGTCTCATCGAAGTCCGCGCTTTCCCCGGTGCTCTCGGCAGCCGCGACTTCTGCCTCACGGGCCAACTCTTCGAGCGGGATGACAGGCAGATCGACGTTGATGGGCAGCTGACGCCAATGCTCGCTCAAGGCTGCGGTCTCGTCTTCCGAGATGAACACGCCCTGCACACGCCGGGGCTTGGGGGCGTCCGACGAGAGGAAGAGCATGTCGCCGCGTCCCAGGAGCCGTTCGGCCCCTGCCGCGTCGATGATGGTGCGCGAGTCGATCTGCGAGGGAACCGCAAAGGCGATACGGCTGGGGAAGTTTGCTTTGATGAGCCCCGTCAGGACGTTCACGGACGGACGCTGCGTGGCAACGATGAGGTGGATGCCGGTCGCCCGGCCCAGCTGAGCGAGGCGGCAGAGCGACTGTTCGACGTCGAACGACGCGGTCATCATCAGGTCGGCAAGCTCGTCGATGCAGATGACGAAATACGGCATCTTCTCGACCGTGCGCGCGCTCTGGTGGTAGGAGAGGATGTTCCGCGCTCCGGCCTCTTCCAGCAGCTTGTAGCGGCGCATCATCTCTTCGATCGCTCCCCGAAGCAGGCGCACCACCTTGTCAGGATCCACGACCACTGGCGTGACGAGGTGAGGGATGCCGTTGTAGGGCGTCAGTTCGACGCGTTTCGGGTCTACCAGCACCATCCGAACCTTTGCCGGATCCTGATGCGTGATGATGGAAGAGATGATGGTGTTGATGCACACGCTCTTGCCGCTGCCGGTCGCTCCTGCGATGAGCAGGTGTGGCATCTTGGTGAGGTCGATGACCACCGGCTCTCCGGCGGAGGCAAGGCCGAGCGCCACCGGCAGCCCGCCGTCAGCGACCATCTTGTTGTACTCAGGGGACTCCATGACGGTGCGTATCGTCACCATGGAGGATGACTTGTTGGGGACTTCCACGCCAACGATGGATTCACCCGGCACGGGAGCCTGGATACGCAGGCTGGGAGCAGCCAGCGCCAGCGCCAGGTCTTTCTCCCGCGCGAGGATACTGTCTACTTTGACGCGGTTGCGCACTTCCAGCTGAACCTCGCGCGCTTCCTGCTCCGCGAGCGCCCGGGCCCTGGCGGACATAGCCTTGCGGTTCCACCCCGGCACGAGTCCGAACATCGTTACGCTTGGGCCGGGGCGTATCTCGGAGACGCTGACCTCGACGCCGTGGTCGGCAAGCGTCTCTTCTATAACAGCGGCAGACGAGAGGTGCTCCTGAGTGATAGCCGCTGGCGATACCACCGGAGCAAGAAGGGAAAGGTCAGGCAATTCGAAATGTATCGGCTCGATCTGGACAGGATCCGGCGTCGGCGAAAGGTCATCTCCGAGCGCGTCCATCTCGTCGAGGTCGCCCATGTAAGGCCGTGATGCCGCTACCGGCGTTGCATCGGACGCTGCCAGCAGGGGCTCGGTGTCGTCATCAGTGCAGACCTCAGGCCACGCGCTCTCCGCAGGGGCGACGCTAATGGGTGCGCTGGCCGTCGTGATGAAGGGGACGCCGGTGCCGGGCAGAACGTCCACCACCGAAGCCATGGCCTCTGCGACAGAGGCCTCCATGTCAGGGTCGCCGGTTACAGAGAACGCACCATTGGGAGCAATGTCCTGCTCGTCGGTTGGCGCTTCTTCAGGCTCAGGAGGGTCTATCACCAGCCCCGGCCAGAGAGGCGGCCTGTGCTCATCCGTGGCATGGGTTGCCACCGGCTGCGTCTTCGGAGAAGTCGCCCTCGGTGCCGTTGGCTCCAGATAGGCCAGGCCGGACGACCTGACCTGACGGGCCGGGGAACTGCTGAGGGCTCCATTGAGGGAATTACCGTTGAGAGAGCTGCCGAGGGAAGGCGTAACGTTGGCGTTCGCTGCGAAGGCCATCGCCCCCGCCTGCAGGTCCGGTGTGAGCGTGGATGGGGGGACCTCAGGAGCAGACCTCTCGGAGAAGATGTTGCTCAGTTCGCTCTCCACGCTGGGCCGACGCCTCTCGCTGATCATGCGAGCGATGGCGCGTTGCGCTCGCAGGGAAGAGCGTCCGGTGCCTCTGAGAAGCGTAGCGAACAGCGCGGGCGCCAGGAACCACGCCCCCACGATCACGATGATGCTGGTGCGCACGACGCCAAGGACACCCCCGGCTCCGCGCAACTGCTCGCCAACCTCGCCTCCGAGCGGAGCCCTCCCTATCAGGGGGAAGGACGTCTGGAAGTAAGAGAGAACCGCGAACGCGCCGGCGACCAGGAACCCAACACCGATCAGGTAACGCCACTGAGCCAGGAAGCGCCGGAACCCGCGTGACAGGAGCCAGACTGCCCAGGCTGACCAGAGGATCGGCAGGACGATGGCAACGCCCATGCCGCCTAGCACATCGGACGCCGCGCCCCGGAGTGGATCGACGACCCATGCGGGTTCGGCGATGGCGATGTATGCGCCAAAGGCTACGATGAACAGCCCGAGGAAGACCCCGAACCAGTTGAAAAGCAATCTGCGGATAAGAGACATCGCCTTGGACGATACCGCAATGATCCGCCGATGTGAGCCGGGTTCGCCTGCAAGTTAAGCAAAGCTGGAAGCCTCGCAACTGCCTCGCAGGGAACTATACCTCCAGGGGAAGCGTAACGATCATGGGTCGGCGGCGGGTCTCTTCATACAGGAAGCGCCCCAGAGCCCCGCGCACCCGGCTGGAGACGTCGTCGTCCAGGTTCTTCGGATCGCGGAGCGTCTCCAGAACCAGCGCAACCGCTCGCTCCATCAGGTCGCCGGACTCTTCCGGCATGATGAATCCGCTCGAAACGATCTCAGGCTCGCCCTGGACGCGCCCCGAAGCGCGGTCGATCGGCACGACGACGACGATGAACCCGTCGCGGGAGAGAGTGCGCCTGTCTCGAAGGACGGCGTTGCCAACGTCCCACAACCGCAGCCCGTCAACGTAGACGTGCCCTGCCGGAACCTGATCGACGACCTCCGCGCCCGTGGCATCGATCTCCAGCACATCGCCGTCCTCCAGCACGAAGATATCGTCGGGCGCGACACCCGTCTGCGCCGCCAGCCCCGCGTGGGCGATGAGCATCCGGTACTCCCCGTGGATCGGCACGAAATAGCGCGGCTTCACGAGCCTGAGCATCAGCTTGAGCTCTTCCTGGCTCGCGTGGCCGGGGACGTGGACGCCGGGCACGGTGCGCCGGGTCAGCACGGTTGCTCCCTGCCGTGTTAGGTTGTCGATAACCGAGGCGATGACCGTCTCGTTGCCCGGTATCGCCGTCGCTGAGATCACGACGGTGTCGCCTGGGCGGATCTCGATGTCGCGGTGCGCGTGGTTGGCGACGCGCGTCAGCACGGAGAGCGGTTCCCCCTGCGAGCCGGTGAGCACGATGACCTGCTCATCGTCATTGAGCATGCTCAACTGCTGTAGGTCCATGATCGTTCCGGAAGGAGCCGTAACGTACCCTTTCGCAACCGCCATATTGACGTTCTGAATCATCGAACGGCCCACGGGCGCAACCTTCCGCCCGTGCTTGACCGCCGCGTCCACCACCTGCTGGACGCGAGCGATGAGCGAGGCAAAGGTGGTGACCAGCACGCGGCCTTCCGCATCCGCGATGACGTGATCCAACGCTGTGGCAACGACGTTCTCCGACGGGGTGTAGCCGGCCATCTCCGCGTAGGTCGAGTCGGACAGGAGCAGGAGAATTCCCTCCCTGCTGAGCTCCGCGAGGCGCTGTAGATCGGTGGGGCGTCCGTCCACGGGAGTGTGGTCTATCTTGAAGTCGCCCGTGTGCACGACCAACCCCGCAGGAGTGCGCAGCGCGATGCCGCAGGCGTCCGGGATGCTGTGGCACACGCGGAAGTACTCTGCCTCGATCGCCCCGAACTGCAGCCGGTCGCCCGCGTCCGCCTCGCGTAGGTCGTAGCGTTCCATACCGGCGCGGTCACGAAGCTTCACCTCGATGAGATCGTGGGCGAGCGGCGGCGCGTAGACGGGAACATCCAGGTTCCGCAGCAGGTAGGGGAGCGCTCCGGTGTGATCTTCGTGGCCGTGCGTGATGAGCACGGCGCGCACGCGGTCGGCGTTCTCGATGAGGTAGGACGTATCCGGAAGCACAAGGTCGACGCCGTGCATGTCGGCCTTGGGAAACATCAGCCCTGCGTCGATGACCACGATGTCGTCGCCGTACTCGACGCAGAGCATGTTCTTTCCAACTTCGCCGAGGCCCCCTAGGGGGATGATGCGGAGGGGGAGAGGGCTCATCAAGGCTAGAACATACTCAACTGTTGACTGGCGTCGCCGGGCGGCTGTTCGTCGGCTGCCGAGGTGGGCGCAGGCTGCTCACGCCGCTTGAGCAGCTCCCCCAGCTTTGCGAAATCTGCCTCGATGGTCGAGCGCAGTGCGCCGTTGTGCAGCGCGGCAGCCGGATGGTAGAGCGGAAACAGCGTGATGTTTCCGAAGACGCGCTCCCTGGCCCGCAGTTTGCCGATGGACTCGTTCGGGAACCAGCGCGCCAGCGCATGCCGCCCCAGAGGAACGATAACCCGGGGCTGGATGCTCTCGATCTGAGCGTCGAGGTAATGGGAGCAGGCGCTGATCTCGCCGGGGAATGGGTCGCGGTTGTTCGGCGGGCGGCACTTCACCATGTTCGTGATGAAGACATCCTTGCGCTCCAGACCTATCGAGAGCAGAAGCTCGTCGAGGAAGTGGCCAGCGGCGCCCACGAACGGCCTGCCCAGGCGATCCTCGTTGAAGCCGGGTCCTTCGCCTATGAACATGAGCGAGGCGTGAGGGTCGCCTTCCCCCGGCACGGCCTGCGTGCGTCCACTGTGCAGAGCGCACTGCTGGCAAGCGCGTATGCGCTCGTGGAGGGAATCGAGGTCAACCATGGCCGTTCCGTTATTCGGAGGCGACTTTGCTCGAAATGTAGTCGACGGCGTCTTGTACCGTGCGGATGCTCTCAGCGTCTGCGTCGGAGATCTTCAGCGTGTTGGCTTCGTCGCTGAACTCTTCCTCGAAGGCCATGATCAACTCGACCAGATCGAGGGAATCAGCCCCTAGGTCATCCAGGAAGGACGCCTCCATCGTGACGACGTCGTCTTCAACGGCCAACTGATCAACCACTATCTTCTTTACACGATCAAGGACGGTTGCCATGGATACTTCCTCAACTATCAGCTGGATGTTTGCTATTGCGCTCGTCGAGCGAAGCGCCGAGTACGCCGTTCACGAATCTGGCGGAGTGCTCTCCGCCGAATTCCTTGGCCAGTTCTACTGCCTCGTTGATCGCCACCTTGGGCGGTGTCGGTGAACCGTCCCTCAACTCATAGAGCGCTATGCGGAGCACGTTACGATCTACCGCCGGAATCTGTTCGAGAGGCCACATCGGCGCATACCGCTGTATCGCATCGTCCAGCCATGAGCGATGCTCGAACACGCCCTCCACGTAGCCTGCCGCGAAGGATTTCGCCGCCGGTGGGGCCTCGATGGCCTCTGCCAGTAGCTCCAGCGAGCCAGACCATTCGTGCTTGGCGAGGTCATGCTCGAAGAGCACCTGAAGCGCCAGCACGCGCCCGCCGTGTTGCGGCGCCACGCCGCTGTGCATGGTGGAGGCTAGCCTGGTGGAGCCGGACGACTCGTCGTTCATTCGAATTGTTAACGTCATGCCCGGGTGAAGTCGGATACGAGCAGGTAACAGCTTACGCCAGAGCAGAGATAGCGTCTAGCTCCGAGACCGCGACGGCGGCAGCGTCGGGCGCGATGCGCTTCACCAGCCCCGTGAGGACGTTGCCGGGCCCGAACTCCACGAACAGGTCGACTCCGCGCTCCGCCATCAGCTCCACCGACTGCTGCCAGCAGACGCACCCGCAGAGCTGAGCGTCCAGTTCTGCGCGCAACTCCTCCGGCGAATCGATAGGCTCAGCGGTCGTATTCGCGACGACCGTGGCAGACGGTCGCGCGATGGCCGCTGCAGCGAGCGCCGCCGTCATACCGGCCTGCGCCGGTCGCATCACCTCCGTGTGAAAGGCCCCTGCCACGTCCAGAAGTATCGCCCGACGCACCCCAAGCTCCGTCGCGTTCGCGATCGCCTGTTCCAGTGCGCCGTGGGCCCCGCCGATGACGATCTGTTGGGCGGAGTTGACATTCGCCACCTGTGCGCCGGTTCCCTCGCAGGCGCGCAGCGCAGGCTCCAGCGTCAACCCTATGAGCGCGGCCATGCCGCTCGGCTCGGCCTCGCACGCGGCCTGCATCAGTTCGCCCCGCGACCTGACGAGTCGTAACCCATCTGCCAGTGTGAGTGCGCCCGCGGCAACGAGCGCGGAATACTCCCCAACGCTGTGCCCGGCCACGAAGGTCGGCTGCGGCATCGCAGCCCCTAGCTGCTCCTCTGCGGCGCGCAGCATCGCGATGCTGACGCACAGGATGGCGGGTTGAGCGTTCTGGGAGCGCACCAGCCCATCCGCTGGCCCCTCCAGTATCAGCCTGGAGAGCGGAATGCCCAGCGCGGCGTCGGCCTCATCAAAGACGGCGCGAGCAGCGCCGGAGCCCGCGTAGGCGCTTGCGCCCATGCCAACCGCTTGCGCTCCCTGTCCAGGGAAGATGAAAGCCGTGCTCATACGGATGCAGTCCGGACGCTTACGTGTTGCTGCGCCCTAACTGCCATCGATCCAGGCCCGAATTGAGCTCGCCCTCGACCTGGAGCACGTCGCGCCCGCGGTAGTAGCCGCAAGCGGGGCAGGCGTGGTGAGGCCGCATCGCCCGATGGCAGTGCGAGCATTCCACCAGACTGCCAAGGCTCACGTGCTGGTGCGCGCGGTTCGTCCCGACTCGGGACTTCGATCGTTTCCGTTTCGGTAGTGGTGCCATATCGCTCTAGTCCAATAGCTCCCGCAGGGCGGCCCAACGCTGATCCAGATAAGGCTCGCATGAGCACGTAACCTCGTTCAGGTCGACCCCGCACTCGGGGCAGATTCCCTTGCAGTCCTCCCTACAGACCGGCGCCAGGGGTACGGCGGCCAGTCGGTACTGACGTAACGCATCGGTCAGGTCGAGCACGTGCTGCCCGTCGATGCTGCGGATATCCGTATCGGCGGCTTCTTCGTTCTCGTCATGCCGCAGCTTAGCCCCGGTATCGATGTCCACGCTCGGCAGGAACACGTCATCCACCTTCGCCTTTACCCAGGACACGAACGGCGTCAGGCAGCGGCTGCAGACGTAATCCACGGAGAAGGAGACGGGGCCGGACGCCCATATCCCGTGATCCGTCCTGGTCAGCCGAAGCGTCCCCTGGACGCGGGCAACTGCCCCATCGTCCGTGTCGAGCACGCTCGGCTCCTGACCATCGATCACGAAAGTCTTGGCCGCCCCGACGCTGTCCTTGAGCAGCTGAGCAACGTTCACTTGCAGCTCCAGGCCCATCGCCACCTCACTACGCAACCAAGAGAGTATAGCAGGACGCGATTTTCCGTGTGCAACCGGTAGCGCTGCCTGTCACGGAGGGCGTCTGGGGACAGCCTCAGGCCCGCCGCAACGGCTGCCCCTGACGATAGGTCGCAACACGCCATAGCCATTCGGCTGGGCCGAAACGGAAACGGTCGAGCCAGGCTTGCGACCACCAGAGCTGCACTGCCCAGACGGCCAGAACGAAGAGCAGAATCCCGCTCCGATTCACGGCCACGTCGTTCAGCAGGACAGTGAGCACGAGAACCCCCAGAACCGTCTGGCTCAGGTAGTTGGTCAACGCCATCCTGCCTACAGCGCGGAGCCGCCGTTTCAACCTGTTGTCCCCGCCCCGGTTCCAGAGGACGATGAGGCTCATGTACCCCAGCGACGCGGGAATCGTGCCCAGCGTGTTGGGAACCTGGCCGATGAACGCTACTTCCCTGGAATAGTCCCCCATCGCCGTGACGATGACGCTGGCGGCGGCAAGGGGTAAGCCGACGCCTAGCCCGATGGCGGCAGTCAGCCGGTAGGTTCGGGTGGACATCCCTCCGTTCATGAAACCCAGGCGGTACAGTCCGGCGCCCATCAGGATCATTCCCAGCCCACGCAGAAAATAACCGGCCAGCGTCAGCCCCAATAGCGCGTCGTTGGACCCTATCTCCCCGCTGCCCCCCCCCTCGGACAACGTCCATAGACCGGCCAGCGATACGTCGGTCGAGTTGGTGAGGTGCTGCACGAAGAAGGCGTTGGGGACGGAGAGCAGGAAGACCCCGCCGCCGATGGCGATGAGCCCCTTGGGCGGGAGTTTCCTCATGGCGATCAGGAAGAGGGAGGAAACGGCGTAGACGGTCAACACGTCGCCCTCCCATAGGAGAGCGTGCAGGATGCCGATGGCCAGCAGCAGAGCGTTGCGCCAAGGTTCAGCAGGATAGGTCGCCGATTCTTGGCCTCGGCCCGTTCGATGAAGAGCAATATGCCGGCCCCGAAGAGGAGGGAGAAGAGCCCCATGAACTTCTGGTCGACGAAGATCTCACCGAAGATGCCCACCGACCAGTCCAGCCAGGTTTCCGAGCCTCCCGCGCTGAGGTTCAGGTAGGGAACCAGTCCGAACTTGAAGGCAACGGCGTTCATCAGCAGGATGCCCAGCACCACCGCGCCACGGATGAGATCGAGGCTGGTTATTCGCGCCGATTCCGTGACGGGGCCGGAATCAGCCTCCGGTCGAGCGCTCTGAAACGCTTGCGCCGCCATAGATGGACTCCTGAACACGTGTAGTGTCGAGGGTTCGTCACTGCCAAACGAACCGCTGTTCCAAATGATAACCGTGGCCGCGTTCCCATGAGGCCCGCCATCCCAACGCGCCAGCCCGAATCACGACAACTGCCCATTGCCCCATCGCCGCGCCAGCCCTTACATTGATTGCATATGTCATTACCGCGTTCGATGGCCGTCGTTCCCGCGAAGGCTCAGAACCCTCGCACCTCTGGGAGGGCGGAGGATGAGGGTTCAGACGACGGGAAATGCAACGAAATGCAACCAAATGCAACCGAATTAAAAGTTTCGCCACTCCTGCCACTCGTGATGAGGCCAAAACGGGGCCACGCTGGTACCACGCTGGTACAGTGCCTACGAGTGAACGGATGCGAAACGAGGCCACCCTGGCCTCATTTCCAGCCTCGCAGCTAGGAGTAAATGGAGCCAATAGAGCCAAATGAGTCCACTATTTGGAATTTCACTCCTGAAGCAGCCCTGAACGGGCTTCCGTCGTTCCCGTGCAGACGGGAACCTCGCATCCCCCGCCCCCGGTTTGGACGGAAGCGCAACCGAGAAAAAACCGGACGTTTCCAATAAGATAGGCGCAACTGGTCTGACGGAGCAGGTTCGTCCCACGGTTGGCGGCGGTGTCAATGAGGAGGTCATCATGACGGAGTTGGTGCTCGGAACAAACGAGGGTGTGTTCGCGTTCCATCTGGACAGCGGCAAGTTCCACGCGGAGGACGGCCCGGACACGTCCGCTATGCTCGCCGCTGCAGGCGACACGGTGTACGCCGTCACGGACGATGCAGCGGTCTGGCGCCGGAGTGGGCACAACCATTGGGAGTTGATGAACCCCCGCGCGGTCGAGGTGCAGCCCTGGACGCTGGGGGCAGACGCTCGGGTGCCGGGGCTCGTATGGTTGGGCACGTCGCCCGCGATGGTGTACCGGAGCGCCGACGGAGGGAAGAGTTGGGCTGGCTGCGATTCGTTCAACGAGATCCCCGGTCGTGAGACGTGGACGTTCCCGCCGCCTCCGCACATCCCGCACGTACGCTCCATCTTCCCCGACCCCGCGCAGGCGGGCGGCGTCTACGTCGGCGTCGAGGAGGGCGGCGTGTTCCGCAGCGTCGACGACGGCGCGACGTGGGAGAGCCTGAACGAAGGACTCTTCTTCGATGTCCACGAGGTGATGGCGGACCCCGATGCGCATCACATGTACGCGACCACCGGCTCGGGGTTCCATCGCAGCGAGGATGGCGGCCAGAGTTGGCGGCTGGTGAAGGAGGGCTTGGATCGGCCCTACACGATGCCGTTGGTTGCCGCGCCTGAGGATCCGGCGCTGCTCTACACGGCTGCCGCCGCAACGCCGCCGCCCGGATGGCGTGCGAATGGCACCGCAAACGCCGCGATCTACCGCAGCGAAGACGGCGGAGCGCACTGGCTCCGGCTCGCGGAGGGCTTGCCAGCCTCCTTCGAGGCGATGGTCAGGACGATGGTAGCCGCCCCCGGCGGCGCGCTGATCGCGGCTGCGGCCACCGACCTCTACGTGAGCGAAGATCGCGGGGAGCACTGGAGCCTCGCGAAGTCCGGCATGCCAACGGTGCGGTCGATGGTGCTGGTCTAAGCGTCAGCCGTCCCCTGAGACCGACGCCTGGCGCGCCCCAGCAGGGCGCGGAAGTTGAGCGCGTAGGGGAGTCTGTTGCGGATCAGAGGATCTGATCGAGGAAGGCCTTGGTGCGCTCCTCTTTGGGGTTCGTGAAGAGCTCCTGCGCGCTTCCCATCTCCACGATCTCGCCCCCGTCCATGAAGATGATGCGGTCGGCCACGGTCCGGGCGAAGGCCATCTCGTGGGTGACGCAGATCATCGTCATGCCGGAGGCCGCGAGTTCCATCATGACCTTCAGGACTTCGTTGATCATCTCCGGGTCGAGCGCAGAGGTTGGCTCGTCGAACATCATGATCTTGGGGTTCATCGCCAGGGCGCGGGCGATGGCGACGCGCTGCTGCTGCCCCCCGGAGAGTTGCCCCGGGTACTTGTCGGCCTGCTCAGGGATGTCGACGCGGGTGAGGAGTTGCAGCGCCAGCTCCTCCGCCTCATGCTTCGGCATGTGCCGAACCTTCTGCGGGCCCAGAGTGATGTTCCGCATGACGGTAAGGTGTGGGAACAGGTTGAACTGCTGGAAGACCATCCCGATCTCCACGCGTATGTTGTGCAGGCTGCGCGCGTCGTCTGTCAGCTCTATCCCGTCGACCACGATCCGGCCGCTGTTGTGCACCTCGAGCTGGTTGATGGTGCGCAGCAGAGTGGACTTGCCGGAACCGGAAGGCCCGATGATGACGACGACCTCACCCTCCTGCACGGAGAGATCCACGTTCTTGAGGGCAATGAAATCGCCGAACTGCTTCACCACCTGCTCCATACGGACTATGACGGGAGCCCCTTGCTTATCCATTTACCGCCTCTCGCCTGCGCTCAATCTCTGCTCGGCAGTTGACCCGAGCCGGGACAACATAAAGGAAACGCTCCAGTAGATGAGGCCGACCACGATGTAGATCTCGAAGAACGCGCCATCCGCGATATCCGTCTGGCCAGCGAGTATCTTCTTGGCCTTCTCGAGGGTGTTGATCAGCGATATCGCAGCGAGGAGCGCGGTGTCCTTCCACAACGCGATGAAGCGCCCGATGATCGCGGGGATCACGGCCTTGATCGCCTGGGGCAGGATGATGAAGCCGTACTTCTGCAGCGACGTCAGCCCCAGCGCCTCGGATGCCTCGTACTGCCCGCGCGGTATCGACTGCAACCCGCCCCGGATGACTTCGGCTATATAGGCCCCGCCGAAGAAGGCGAACACGATCATCACGCGGGAGACGAGCGATATGCTGCTGAACGCCTCGCCGAGAGGGCCTAGCTCGTCTTTGAGGAAGGTGGCGAACAGGAGCCAGACCAGTAGAGGAGCCGCGCGGACGATCTCGATGTAGCCGACCGAGGCCATACGGATACCGCGGTAAGGGGAGATGCGCCCCAATGCGAGCACCAGACCGATGAAGAAGGAGAAGAACCCGCCCACTGCGAAGATGAGGATGTCCAGGAAGGCGCTCTCCCATTGAGCGAACGGTACCCCGATCTGCAGCAGGACGATTACAGGCACCAGCAGCACCCATGCGGCGCCCACGGCCTGCATGAACACCTGGTTGCTCTTCCACCGCGCCAGGTAGTGCTTGCCCAGCAGCGCGCCTGCCGCCAGCGTCGCCATGAGTCCCGCGACGATGAGCCAGTTGGTGCCGAATGGCAGCGCAAGGCCCAGGGAGAGGGAGTAGAGCCAGCGCGGCGCCCATCCCTGCTCGAACACCAGATCCCGGTTTATCCCGCTGATAACGGAGGTCTGCCCGCCCGACACAACCTCCTGGCTGAACGGCGTTTCTGTGATGTAGAGATCCGTCCCCAGGCCGAGCGTCAGCATCACGAACGCCACGATGCCTAGGACGATGAAGTATGGCCTTAGCTTGCCGGCCCATATGCCGTAGGAAACGGAGGCGAGCACAGCGGCGAGGAAGACGGCTATCCATATCCTGAACAGATCGCCGGTCGGGTAGCTGCCGACGAAGAACAGCTTGCGGTTGAGGGCAATGAGGCCCCAGTTGGCGTCGAACAGGATGAACTTGATGATCAGAAAACCGATAATCAGCCCCAGGAGCAGGGTGACGCCGCTGACGATCGAATTGACCTTCGTATTGAACAGGTTGGCCCGCGTCCATACGAGGCGTTGCGCCATCGAAGTGCGGTATGCGGTGAGCGCGCTCATTTGACCTGAACGTTCTTGTTAATCGTGTTCATGATCAGCGAGATGACGAGGTTCGTCAGTACGAACACCACGAAGATGAAGAAGTAGGTCTGCAGCAGGCTGCCCTCGTTGTTCACGATACGGTTGGATATGAGGACGATCTCCCCGTAGGCGATCGCATGGGCGAGGGTTGAGTCCTTGTTGGCATTCTGGTACTCATTGTTCAGCGATGGAATCATGATCCGCAGGGCCTGCGGCAGGATGATCAGCGTGAACTGCTGGTACGCGGAGAGGCCCAGTGCCGCGGACGCTTCGCTCTGTCCGCGTGGGATGGCCTGGATGGAGCCGCGCACGATCTCTGCGATGAACGCGCTGAAGTAGAGCGAGAGCGAGATGAGTGCGCTGGCGTAGCCGAGCTTGAGCACATTGCCGCCGCCGTAAGAGAAGAACCCGGACGTGGCCTGCACTATCTCCGGGAGCGTGATGCGGACGGGCAGGAACAGCGCAAGGTAACTCCCCACTCCGATGAGCAGGAAGACCCCGGCTCCCCACGCATTGTGGTGCATGCTCTGGCCTGTCTCGTTCTCGCGCTGCGTGCGCTGCCTTCGCACGAGCAATCCGGCTACAGCCCCTGCTGCGAGTGCGATGAGCCAGAACGGCCACAGCGAGTTGCCTGCTTCCACCCACGGGATGGCCAGCCCGCGGTTGCTGATGAAGAACACGCCGTTCAATCCTGCGCGGTCCTCGATCTGGGGTAGCTCCCTGAACGCGGCGAACGCGAAGAAGTACATGATGAGCAGGAGCGGGAGGTTGCGGAACAGCTCAACGTACAGTTTACCCATCCGGTTGATGAGCGGGTTGTGGGTGAGGCGGGCGACGCCGACGAGGAGCCCCAGCAGGGAGGAGACGACGATGGCAAAGACCACGACCGACAAGGTGTTGCCCGCGCCTTTGAGGATGCCGCGCCATCGTGGGTCGCCAGCCTCCACGTTGAGCGCCGGGAAGATGGAGCTTCTGTCAGGGCTGCCGTATGGCTCGAACAGGAAAGCGGAGTCGAAGAAATTCGAGGCGTAGATGGAGCTCGCGACATAGAAGACGAAAGCGGCGGCAAATCCGCCGACCGCTACGTTGATAAGCAGGTGGCGGGACCGGTTGCGGTACCAGACGCTCATGCCGACAGCCGCAGGTTTGCTGAGGAGGTTCAGGAACCTGTTTCGGTGCCAGATGTCGTACAGGCGTTGTTGCATGGGGTGAACCAGCTCGGCACTCGTTCTGGGACATGGGACGACGCCCTGTTAGGAAAGTGGGCAGGGACGATATTCGTCCCTGCCCACCCTTCGTTCGCTTGCGGGTTAGCGCATCGGGGGCGCGTAGATCAACCCGCCGTCCCGGTAGGAGGCGTTCGGTGATCCGGCGCGCGTGAGACCGACCCTTTCGAGCGTGGCCGCGTAGGCCTCGCCGTAGTTGCCGACCTGGGCGATCACGTCCTGCATGAACGTGCTCTTGATCTTGCCGTGTCCGATGCCGAGGTTGCTTGGAGGGCCGCCGTCGAAGCCGACGCCGAGCAGCCGGGCGACGGTGTTGTTCGGCGGGTTGGCAGCCATCTGAGCAACGTTGCCGGAGGTAACGCCCTCTTCTTCAGCGATGATCATGCCGTTGACTACCCAACGCACGAGGTCTTCCCACTCAGAGTCGTAGTCCCTGACGCTGGGGCCCAGAGGCTCCTTGGAGAGCGTCTCGGGGAGCACAACGGCGTCGACGCCGTCGTCCGTCTTGAGCGTGAACTGGTGTCCACCCAACTGCGACTTGTCGGAGGACCAGGCGTCGCACTGGCCACTGAGGAACGCGGCGCGGAGCTCAGGGTTCTGCTGGAACGTCAGCTCCTCGTACCGCAGACCTTGCTCGGTGAAGTAGTCAGAGACAGCGCCCTGCGTGCTGGTTCCGTCCAGGATGCAGATGGTCGCTCCTGCGAGGTCATTCACGCTCGAAACCGTGCCGGCCTTCACCATGATGCCCGCGCCGTCGTAGAAGGTGGTGGGAGCAAACGCGACGTTCAGGTCCGCGTCGCGGCTAGCCGTCCACGTCGTGGTGCGGATGAGGACGTCGATCTCCTCGGCAGCGAGGAGTTCGAAGCGGTTCGCGGAGGTAGCCTCCTTGAACTCGACCTTGCTGCTGTCGCCAAAAACCGCGGCGGCCACGGCGCGGCAGTAGTCCGCGTCGTTCCCGTTAACGCTGCCGTCAGGGTTGAAGACGCCGAATCCTGGCGTGTCTGCCTTGACGCCGCAGATGAGGTTCCCTCGGTCGATAACGACGCTAAGCGTATCCTCTACCGAGAGTTGATTGGCGCTCTCTTCACTGCAAGCGGCAGCTGTGACCACCATGGCCACTGCAACCAGCGTCAGCAACGCAAACTTCCTGGATACGTGCATTTCTATTCTCCCTCGTATGTCATCTGTATGAACCGTCGACACTGAACCTTGCAGTGACGGCACACTTGCCTATGGAGCGCGCGGATTATATTACGAGCGCTTTACCATTAGCCAGGAGCGACGCCAACCCGCCGTTGAACGCGCCGCCTGTGGGCACTACCTGCGCGAGCCACGTGCGCCAGCACTGTAGGCTGAGGGGCGGGGTACGGGACTCCCGACTTCGTGGGAAATGACGGGTTTTCGCTCTTCTAGTTGCTATCCCAGCCCCGGCGCGCGCGGCTCCCAGGGGGCCGCCTCAGGGGGTGAATTTCAAAGGGGGGACTCATTTGGCTCTATTTGGCTCCATTCACTCCTAGCCACGAGGCTGAAAATGAGGCCGGGGTGGTCTCGTTTGGCTCTCCGCTCACTCGTACGTGCTGAGCTAGCGTGGCCTCGCTGTGGCCTCGGTTGGCCCTGGTTACGGATCCGTAGGCGGGGCTGGGAGTGGTCAGGAGTGGCGAAACTTTTAATTCGCTTCCATTTGCTTCCATTTCGACCCATTCCCTATCGTCTACGCGGGCCAGGGATGCGAGGTTCCCGCCTTCGTGGGAACGACGGCGTAATTCGCTAAAACGACGCATGCAATCACTGTAAGGGCTGGTGCGGCCACGGAGCAATGGGCATCTGTCGCAGGGCAGCGAGATGTTCGCGCTCGTGCTGGCTCAGCCGTCAGTAGTAGGCGCTCGTCGTCGGCATCGCATCGAGTCGGCATGCGTGGCGGAAGGAGCCTATACTGCCAAGGATGGCTGCTAGAGCCGGGAGGTCGCCCACATGAACTTCGCCTCGTTGCGCGAGTCCATAGCCTGCATGAGCGCCATGACCTACCTCAACGCGGGATGGGTTGGCCCGAGCCCGTCGCGGGTGGTCGAGCGGATGCGGGAAGCCGCTACGCGCGAGAGCGAGGCGGGGCCCGCAGGACCAGACGGGCAGGCGTTCGCCGCAGAGATAAGGGCGGAGGCGGAGAACGAGGCAGCGCTCCTGTTCAACGTGGCCCCCGCTGACGTGCTGCTCACGCACGGAACGACGGAAGGCGTCATCATCGTCTTGCATGGCCTGGCCTGGAAGCCGGGCGACGTACTGCTGACGACCGACCTGGAGCACCCGGGAATCAAGGGGCCTGCGGGGGTGCTCGAGGAGCGCGGAGTCGAAGTCAGACGCCTCGTGATCCCGCCGGATGCGTCCGCTGACCAGTGCATGGAAGCGTTGCGGGCTGCCCTGAGTCCATCGGTCAAGGTTCTGGCGCTCAGCCACATCATGTTTACGACAGGACTGCGTATACCAGCCGAGGAGGTCGTTGCGGTGGCTCATGAAGCCGGAGCACTGGTGCTGCTGGACGCTGCGCAGACGGCGGGCCAGATCGCGCTGGACCTCACAGCGATGGACGTGGACTTCTACGCGTCGTCGGGCCAGAAGTGGCTCCTCGGGCCGACGGGGAGCGGAGCGCTCTACGTGCGGCCTGATCGAAGAGAGTTGCTTGCGCCGCTGTTCACTCGGCCCGGCCTCAATCAGCGGCAGGGTCTTCGCATGTATGCGCTGGCATCGCAGGGCGTAGCGGAACGCGCGGGGTACGCCGAGGCGGTTCGCATCAATCGAGAGTTGGGCCCGGAGAAGGTCGAGGAGCACACGAAAGGATTGGCGGCGATGCTCCGGGCGGAGTTATCCGAGACCGAAGGAGTGCGCCTCAACGGCCCGACGGATCCTCGGACGGCGTGCGCCATCACAGCGATCAGCGTCGAGGGCTGGGATGCGCCGCAGTTCGTCGAGGCGCTCTGGCAGAAGCACCAGGTAGTAGCGCGGCATGTGGCGTACCCCGCAGGCGTGCGCCTATGCACCGCATCCTTCAACGACGAAACCGACGTAGAGCGCGCCGTCGCAGCGATAGCAGCCGTAGCCAGGGGGTAGGCTCAGGAACCGCCATTGGCCAAGCGAGGCTCCGGCTGACGCAGCCCTAACCTCGCTACCCCCGCTCGCGGGCGCGGCGGCCTGCTTCGGCGGCCAGGCGGAGGGCGGGGAGGAGGTCGTCCGAGCGCGTGCCTGGGCCGAAGATGGCGACGACGCCCATCTCCAGCAACGCCGTGCGGTCCTGCTGCGGGATGATGCCCCCCGCCACGAGCGGAACGTGCTCCAGCCCTGCGCGTTGCAGCGCATCCATCACCGCCGGGATCAGTTCCATGTGCGCGCCCGACAGGATGCTTACGCCCACCGCATCGGCCTCGAACTCGCGAGCTTCCACCGCTATCTCGTCGGGCGTCTTGCGGATGCCCGTGTACTGAACCTCGAAGCCGGCCTCGCGGAGCAAGCGAATGACCATGCGAGCGCCCCGATCGTGGCCGTCGAGGCCGGGCTTGGCGATCAGGATGCGGGGAGCGTCCGGGGACGTGGACATCGCAGCGCTATCGCTCGAAGGGCGTGACGAGCTCGACCAGCACTCCGTGCAGTTTCGAGGGGTCGGCGAACGCGATACGCCCGGTGAACCCCTCGCGCGGCCCCGTGATGATCGGGATGCCCAGCGCCTGCAGCTCGCTCACCTTGGCGTTGACGTCGTTCACCGTGAATGCCATGTGGTGGATGCCCTCGCCGTACTTGTCGAGGTACCGGCCGATGACGGAATCGGCGCGCAACGGCTCCAGCAGTTCGATGTGCGTCTCGCCCTGCTCGATGAACGCCCCGCGAACGCCGTGCTCCTCGTTCACCAGGATGCGAGCCTCCGGCGAATCGAACAGATCGTAGAACTGGCGGAGCGACTCCTCGATGCTGACGACGGCGAGGCCGATATGGTTCAGCGCGCCCACCTGTGTGTTGCTGCTGGTTAACGTCATGAAGTCTCCATTGCCCTGAAGATTGCGCCTGACAGACCGTCGCAATCTTACGGCACGCCCGACGGAGCGGCCATCCCTGCTGCTCGCCGCAACGGACGCCGCCGCTCGACGAGACCCGCCGCATCGGTTCCAAGCATTGTCGTATTCGCAGCGATGTGATATAGGCTAGCCCGAATCCCTCGGAATATCCGCAGGAGGCACCTGATGAAGGCTTACCGCTTGTTCGTGTCCTTTACCGTTATGATCCTGATGGTTGCACTGGTTGCAGTGGCCTGCGGCGGGGGAGATGAAGCCCCCACAGCGACGACTGCGCCGGCAACGACTGCGCCGGCAACGACTGCCCCTGCTCCGCAGGCAACCGACGCACCAACACCAACGCCAACGTTGGTTCCCGGCGCTCCCACTCCCACGCCTGCGCCCGCCACCGCAGTTCCCGCCACCCCTACGCCGCGCCCCACGCCTACTCCGGCGCCGTCCTTCAACGCGGAGCAGTACTTCAAGGGCAAGACCATGCGCATCGTGGTCGGCTTTAACCCCGGCGGCGGCACGGATACCCAGGCGCGCTTCCTCGCGGCCAAATGGTCGCAGTTCATCCCGGGGAACCCGCGCATCGTCATCAGCAACCTCACCCCGTCCATTGCTGCGAGTAACTTCGTCTGGAAGTCGCCGCCGGACGGTCTGACCCTGATCTACAACGCGACCGCCCCTATCCAGTCCTCCACAGATCCGAACGCTGACTTCACGGCTTCCGAGTTCATGGTCATCGGCGCGCCGGTCGCACGGAACGCGGTGTGGATGATCCAGGGCCAGAAACTGCCCTACAACGACATCACCGACGCCATGGGCGCTTCCGGTCCCATCCTTACTGCGGCAGGCTCCGCGCCCAGCCCGCAGGAGCTGACCGGCGTTTCGGACCTCGGGAACTTCCTCCTCGCCGACTGGCTGAACCTTCCCTACGAGTTCAAGCTCATCGCCTCCACGGGCACCGAGCAGGAATTGCTGATGATCGAACGCGGAGAGACGAACAACTTCTCCGCCGGCAGCGTCTGGTACCAGCTTCCGCAACGGCGCCCCGGGTGGGTCTCGAGCGGCTTCATCAAGCCGTTCGCAGCGCTCACCGGCCCAGGCGGCATCGTGCTTCCGAACTCCGAGGTTGACGAATTCACCGCATCCAACGCGCGTGAACTGCTGAGCGACGAGCAGAAGGACATCTGGGACGGCCTCATGTCCCCGGAGACGTTCGTGGGTAAGAACATGCTCGCGCCCCCAGGCACGCCCATAGACATCGTGAGTGCGCTCCGCAAGGCGTACGACGACGCCATTGCCGACCCTGAGTTCCGCGCAGACTTCGAGCGGGTGCTCGGGCAGGCTATCGAGATAGAACAGAGCGGAGCCGAATTGCAGGAGGTGTTCGCGCAGGTGGAAGACTCCTTCCTGCGGAATTTCGGCCAGCTCCAGGAAGTGCAGAACGCCGTCTACGACAAGTTCGTGAACTAGCGCTCGTATCGATCCCTGAACGATAGGCTCGGCGGGATGACAACACTTCCGCCGAGCCTCCACTGTGGAGGCTTGTATGAGCGAGCTAGCGGAAGGCCTGAGTTACCTCGGCAACGGCACCTATTGGGCGGCTTTCAGTTTCGCGGTCTTCATGGCCGTCTTCGTTGGCCTGCTTCCCGGTGTCTCGGCCACCTTGGTCATGGCCCTCTCCATCTCGTTCATCGTCCTCAACATCGACGATCCCACCATCGGCATCGTCATGCTCGTCACCCTTACCGGCGTCGACAACACGCTGGACTCCATCCCCGCCATCCTCCTCGGACAGCCCGGCGCATCCACCCAGGTAACCTTCCTGGAAGGCAACCAGCTCGCCCGCAAGGGCCTCGCCGCGCATACCCTTGGAGCGGTCTACGCGGTCTCGGCCATCGGCGGCCTCGTCGGGGCGATTGCGTTGGCAATCGTCATCCCCGTCATCAAACCGTTCATCCTTGCGTTCGGCTTCCCGGAGATCGCCGCGATGGCCCTCTTCGGCGTCGCGATGGTCGCGGCCCTCAGCTCAGGCGCGATGGTCAAGGGACTCGCCGCCGCAGCGTTCGGCCTCCTGCTTGGCACCATCGGCATCGACCCCATCTCCGGAGCCGCCCGCTACACCTTCGGCACCCTCCACCTCTGGTCGGGCCTTCCCCTCATCGCAACCACCATCGGCTTCTTTGCCCTCCCTGAGATGATTGACCTCACCATGACGAGGCAGCCCGTCGCCTCCAAGGGCGCTGTCGTCAACCAGCGAGAAGTCTTCCGCGGCGTTCGCTATGGCCTCTCCCGATGGCCCATCGCTATCCGACACGGCCTCTTCGGCGTCTTCCTCGGCGCTGTCCCCGGCATCGGCGGCGCTGTTGTGGACTGGCTCTCCTACGCGATGGGCATCTTCTTCACCAAAGACAAGTCAGGGTTCGGCTCAGGCTCCCTGGAGGGCGTCCTCTTCGCCGAATCCGCGCAGAATTCGAAGGAAGGCGGACAGGCCATCCCCACCCTTGCGTTCGGCGTGCCCGGCGGACGTGCGTGGGCGTTCGTCATCGTCGCGATGCTCGCCTACGGCATCAGCCCTGGCCCTCCGATGCTCGACCAATACGCCCACATCACCATCATGATGGTCATCAGCCTTGCCCTGGGGAACCTTGCGGTAACGGTCATCGGCATGTTCCTCACCGGGCAACTCGCCAAGCTCACGCTCATCCCTTACCCCCTGATCGGGGCAATGATCATCCCGATCTCGTTCCTCTCAGCGTTCCTCTCGACCACCAACATCATCGCGATTCCCATCATCGTCGCCTCGGCCATCCTCGGCCTTCTGATGAAGCAGTACAAATGGCCGCGCCCTCCGCTTCTGCTTGGGTTCATCCTTGGCCCCATCATCGAGCGAAACTTTCAATCGGCGGTCTCCATACACGGGATCATCAACCTGCTCAGCAGACCTCTGACCATCGCGCTGCTCATCATCGCCGTAGTCATTGCCGTCGGGTTCTCCCGCATGGGCAAGATTGGCGCAGCAGGCACCCTCTCCGACGACGAATCCTTCCCCGTCGTGCAGGGCGCGAGCGGCGACGGGCCTGAGTCGGCGGCTGTCCCCAGGGCCCGACGGTTCGCCGTTACCCCTTCCAGCCTCTTCACGCTGATCTTCATCGCAGGCGCGGCGTGGTTCTTCCTGGTGGGGCTCGAATACCCAACGCGCGGGCGCGTCTTCCCCATCGCACTCAGCACCGCCTTCATCATCCTCGCAGGCGTTCAGCTCGCCTTCGACCTGACGAGCGGCAAAACCGGCGCGATCATGGACATAGGGATGCGCAGCGCGGGCATGGCCGGCGTCAGGCGCACCGCAATCATCATCTTCGCCTTCATGGCCGTATTCGTGGCGCTCATCTTCCTCATAGGCCTCAAATACGCCACGATGCTCTTCCCGCTCGGCCCCACGCTCTTCTTCTTGGAGGGCCGCACGAAATGGATCGGCGTAGGGGTCGCTTTCGTGTTCGTCGTGCTCTTCAACCTCATCGTCATGGATCGTGTCATGGCCGTGATCTGGCCGGAGCCGCTCATCCCGTTCTTCTCGCTCCGCTGACGAAACGCTACTCAACAGGGCGCGCTGAACCTATGGGGAACGCGCGCGCCTGATACCATCCGGGCCCATGGGTAGCATCTGGGAAGTCCTGCTCGTTGCAACGCGTCTGGGGCTGACGTCGTTCGGCGGCCCCATCGCTCATATTGGCTACTTCCGCGAGGAGTACGTCGTCCGGCGCGCGTGGCTCGACGAAGAGAGCTTCGGGGAACTCGTTGCGCTCTGTCAGTTCCTGCCCGGCCCGGCGAGCAGTCAGCTGGGCATAGCCGTGGGAATCAAGCGCGCCGGCATAGTGGGCGGCTTCGCGGCGTGGTTCGGCTTCACGCTGCCGTCGGCGTTGGCGTTGATCCTGTTCGCATACGGCGTGCACGGGTTCGATGGACAGACGGGCGACTGGTTGCACGGCCTGAAGATCGTGGCGGTTGCGGTGGTCGCGCTTGCCCTGTGGGGCATGGGCAGGACGCTCGCGCCGGACAGACCGCGCATCACCATCGCGGTACTGGCAGCAGTCGTGGCGCTTGCAACGGACGGCATCGCCGCGCAGCTGGCCGTGATCGCCGGCGGAGCAGCGCTCGGTCTGGCGTTCCTGCGCCCCCCGGAGTTGCCATTGAGCGGTGTGACCGGTAAGCGAACCGGAGCGCACGTCGGGGCAGTCGCGCTGATCACGTTCCTCGTCCTCCTGTTCGCCCTGCCGGTGGCGAGCCGACTCACCGGCGATACGCTCGTCGCGGTGGCGGATAGCTTCTACCGGTCGGGGTCGCTGGTATTCGGCGGAGGCCACGTCGTGCTGCCGCTGCTGGAGGCGGAGGTTGTCCCGCCCGGCTGGGTGACCAAGGACGAATTCATAGCAGGGTACGGCGCGGCTCAGGCGGTGCCGGGCCCGCTGTTCACGTTCTCGTCCTATCTAGGGACGGTGATGGGCGTGCTGACGCCGCGATGGCTCGGCGGACTGCTCGCGCTCGTGGCGATGTTCGTGCCGTCGTTCCTGCTGGTGATGGGAGTATTGCCGTTCTGGGAGCGGTTGCGGGGCTTCACGCGAGTCAGACAGGCGCTGATGGGTGTGAACGCGGCAGTGGTGGGGCTGCTCCTCGCCGCGCTCTACGACCCGGTGTGGACCAGCGCCATCGAGGCGCCGGAGGACTTCGCGCTGGCGACAGGCGCGTTCGCGCTGCTGGCGTTCTGGAGGTCGCCGCCGTGGCTGGTCGTCCTGCTGACGGCGGTAATCGGCGCACTCATCGCGTTGATATAAACGCGGCAAGGCAGCAAGCCTTTTGGGTTGATTAGGCGCTCCCTCACACCTACCATTTATGAGTGCGGAGGCGATATCCGCCGACAGCAGCATTCGGCAAGAGAAAGGGGCCTCATGCTTACGTACATCCCTTCGAGTCTCCGCACCAGTTGGCGCGCCGCGATTGGCATCGCGCTCATCCTCGTCGCGGTCATGGCGCTCGCTGCCGCCTGCAGCTCGGATCCGACGCCCACGTCGCCCCCTCCACCGAGGGCTACGCCGACGCCTACCCCTATGCCGACCGCCACGCCCACGTCTACCCCTGTGCCGACGGCCACACCCACGCCCGCGCCAGCAACGTCGGAGCCGGTTGCCATGGGCCCCAGTGATGATCTCGTCATCACCGAAACCACCACCGGAGGCGACATAATCGCGCTCTTCTCCGAAACCGAGGCCGCCTGCGTACGTGACACCCTCGGCGATGAGGCGCTCGTCATGCTGCGCGATACTCGTTTGGTGGAGATCAGCGACACAGCACCGCCGCTTCCGTTCGAGTGCCTCACGCCGGAGAATGTCGGTACCATCGGGGTTGCGATGATTGCCTTCCAGGCCGGCGGACTCACGCCTGAGTCGCGCAGTTGCGCCAAAGAGGTCGTCATAGCGAACCCGATCGTGCTCAGCTTCCAGGAGCCTGGGCCGGACACTGACGTCTCTGCTCTGATGGCTGCCGGGCTCCAGCTGCAAGCCTGTTTCACCCCAGAAGAAGCGATGGCCCTCAACAGCCTCGATGGTGGATCCGAAGCCCCATCACAGGAGGCCGAACCCCTGTCGCCGGAGCAAATGCAATGCATGCAGCAAGAGCTGGGGAGTCTGGACGACCTCATGGCCATCTTCTCCGGCGCGGAACCTGACCCCGAAGTGCTTCTCCGTATGCTCGCGGCAGCCCAGACGTGCGGACTCGATCTGGCACCGCCGGGAGGCGGATAGCGCTGCGCCAAGGAGCCGTCGACCGCACCAGGCCCCGCGTCGCGCATGGGCATTCCCTATGCGCGGCGCAGGGTTATCGTCTCCGGCCTGCTTTCCTCGGAAACGAGCGAATCGTGTTGGACGACGTCCATAATCGAGGCGACACTCACGAAATAAGCGGTACACTAGGCGAACCTCAGAGGTAGCGCAACCGGAGTACCCACCATGAAACGCAGCACGGACCGCATACGCACGATGCACGCAGGCAGCCTCCCGAGGCCGGACGACGTGCGGGAGATGGTCGCCGTCAACGCCGCTGGCACGCTCGCTGATGATCAACCGCTCCGCGTTCGCCTCGCCGAGGCCGTCGAGGAGGTCGTGCGCATGCAGCTCGACTGTGGCATCGACAGCATCAACGACGGCGAGCTGAGCAAGACCAACTTCACCAACTACGCCAATCAGCGCCTCGGAGGCATCGAGGTGCGGACGTTCGAACCGGGCGAGGGCCCGGAACCGAAGCAGATATCGGCGAGAGACAGGCTCGTTTTCCCCGAGTACTTCAACTCCCCGCGAGGCTTCGCCGTGTCCCGACCACGCGACCGGCAGCTGTTCTGCGTCGGCCCGATCACCTACGTGGGCGCGGACCTCGTGAAAGCGGACACGGAACGCTTCAGGGCCGCGCTGAGCGACATTGGCGACGCGGAGCCGTTCCTCCCCGCCGTCGCGCCCGGCAGCATCGAGCATTGGCTGTGGAACGAGTACTACCCCACGGAGGAGGAGTTCCTCTACGCCATCGCCGACGCTATGCACGAAGAGTACAAGGCCATCGCCGATGCAGGCTTCATCCTCCAGATCGACGACCCCGATATGTTCGACGCGTGGCAGATAAACACGGAACAGGACGTTCCCGCCTACCGCGACTACGCACAGTTGCACATCGACGTGCTGAATCACGCCCTGCGAGACATCCCACGGGAGCAGATACGTCTGCACGTCTGCTGGGGCAGCTACCACGGCCCGCACCAGTTCGATATCGGGCTGGAGCACGTCGTTGATCTGTTCCTCAGCGTGAAGGCGCAGGCCTACTCCATCGAGGCGGCCAACCCCCGCCACGAGCACGAGTGGGCTGTCTGGAAGAACGTTACCCTGCCGGAGGGCGCGATCCTCATCCCCGGAGTCGTTGGCCACTCCAGCGATTTCGTGGAGCACCCGCAGCTCGTAGCCCAGCGCCTGCTGCGCTACGCCGATATCGTCGGCAAGGAGAACCTCATGGCCGGCACGGACTGCGGAATCGGAACCCGCGTCGGCCACGCCAAGATCTGTTGGGCCAAGTTCCGCTCCCTCTCAGAAGGAGCGCGTATCGCCAGCGAGGTGCTCTGGGGGTAGCCTCGGCTACCCCCAAACCTCCCGCGCGACCTCGACCACCAGCGCCAGCTTGCGCCACTGCTCGTCCTCAGTCAGGTTGTTGCCCGCTGCCATGGAGGCGAAACCGCACTGCGTACTCAGCGCCAGGCGCTCTACCGGCACGTACCGCGACGCCTCGTAGATACGGCGCAGCACGCCGTCCTTGCTCTCCAGTGTCGGAATCTTCGTGCTGATCAGCCCCAGAACCGCCACCGTCGTCTCCGGCACGAATCGCAGCGGCTCGAACGTCCCCGCCCGCTCGGAATCGTACTCCAGCAGCAGCCGGTCGACGTTGACGCCGTTGAAGAGCTTCTCCGCGATGGGCTCGTAGCCGCCCTCTGCGTACCACATGCTCTGATTGTTGCCCCGGCAGACATGCAGCGCGGTGGTGATGCCCTCTCGCCGTGCGCCTTCCATGCAGGATCTGTCCGCCTCCACGAACTCGCCGAGCATCTGATCGGGATCCTCGCCAATGCTCTCCAGGTGCGCCTGCCACTTCGGATCGACGAAGTAGCTGTAGCGCGGAGCGTCGATCTGGATGTACGGCGTCCCCTCGTCCGCCAGCGCCGTTACCTCGCTCTTGATGATGCCCGCGATCTCCTGCAGCAGCTCGGAGCGCGAGGCGTAGAACCGATCCGTAACCCCCGGCTGGAAGCCCAGCGCCGGGAACTGATTGGCGCTCGGCAACGTCATCTTGTACGCCCCGGGCGCATGCGCCCGCAGGAACGATACCTGCGCCTCTGTCAACCGCCGCCGCTGTTGCAGTTTCGCCCCAACGACCACCGAGTTGCCCTGCGCCACCGGCTGATCGCCCGAGCCGTACCAGACGCGCGGCGCAGGCGTGTCCGTCAGAACGTACCCGTCCACGGACTCCATCAGATCGTTCTGGAAGCCGCTGCGCCGAACCTCCCCGTCCGAGTACACGTCGATGCCGATGGCGCGCTTATGTTCGATGAGATCCAGGATGGCCTCGTCCTCCGCCTCTGCCAGCGCCTCCGCTGAAATGCGGCCTTCGGCGTGAGCCGCTCGCGCAAGCTTGACGCTCACGGGACGCAGGAAGCTTCCGAGTTGATCTGCCTTGAACGCTTCTCCTATCTTGGTTCCTCCACTCGGATGACTTCCCACCTACTCGAACGCGTACTCTTTCAGCAGAGCGCGCGCGATGACGATGCGCTGAACCTCCGATGTCCCCTCGTATATCTCCGTGATGCGCTGGTCGCGGTACATCCGCTCCACGGGGTTCTCTCTGAAGAAGCCATAGCCGCCGAATATCTGCACGGCCTTGTCGACGCAGAAGTGCGCCGCCTCCGATGCGTACAGCTTCGCCATCGCCGATTCGCGACCGTGCGGCAGACCGGCGTCTTTCGTCTGCGCGGCCCTTCTCGTCAGCAGCCGCGCCGCGTCGATCTGCGTCCCCATGTCTGCAAGCATGAACTGGATCGCCTGGCGCTCCTTCAGCAGTTGCCCGAACGTCTCGCGCTGCTGCGTATAGCGCACCGCCGCCTCGAACGCGCCCTGCGCCAATCCCACCGACTGCGCGGCGAGCGATACGCGGCTCGAATCGAGGATCGTCATCGCGATCTTGAAGCCATCGCCCTCCTCGCCGAGCCGGTTGGCCGCGGGCACCTCCGCGTCGTTGAAGTAGATCTCAGCCGTGCCGGAGCCTCGTATGCCGAGCTTGCCGTGCATGCCGCGCATCTCGATCCCCGGGGTATCACGCTCGACAACGAACGCCGTCGTCCCGCGATGGCCCTTGGAGCGGTCGGTCGAGGTGAACACGACGATGAGGTCGGCCTGCTCCGCGTTGGTGATGAATATCTTCGACCCGTTGATCGCGTAGGAATCCCCACCCTCGTGCCTGCTCGCGGTGGTCTGCATGTCGGCGGCGTCGCTCCCGGAACTTGGCTCGCTCAGCGCCCACGCGACGATCTTATCGCCTGCGCAGGCGGGCGGAACGAATCGCTGAGCCTGCTCCTCGTTCGCAAAGCGGTCGATCGTAGAGACGCCGAGCGAGAGGTGCGCCAGCAATGTCGTGCTGGATGACATACAGACGCGCGCCACCTCCTCAGCAGCGATGGCAAGCTCGGCGTAGGACGCTCCCGCGCCACCGTGGGCGGTCTTCGCCGTCATGCCCATCAGGCCCATGCCCTTCATCGCCTCGACGCTTGCCCACGGGAACTCCTCGTTCTCGTCCCATCGTGCCGCGTTCGGCGCAATCTCCGCATCGGCGAACTCGCGCATCGTGCTCCGTAGGAGCCGCTCTTCCTCGGTGTATAACGTATCCATGCCTGTCTCCTGGGAACGTCCAGATTCATAGTAGCGGGAGCGGTATAGCCTGCCGCATCGCGCCGCCCGCTGATAGTAGCACTTGCCGCCCGGCGTAAGCGTATGCGTATAGGATAGAGGCATGGCAGCTCGCTGACTGACCACGCCCCGTAACCAGAACTCGAACGTCACCTATGCCCACAACGCTCTACGTCGTAACCACCCCCATAGGCAATCTCGAAGACCTCTCCCCCCGAGCGGCGCGCGTGCTTGGCGAGGTTGCCCTGATCGCGGCGGAGGATACGCGTCGAGCGCGCAAGCTGCTCAGCCACCTGGGCCTCCGAGCCCGAACGCTCAGCTACAACCAGCACAACGCTCGACAGAGGACGCCTGCGCTGCTCGAAGCGCTCCGCACCGGCGACGTCGCGCTCGTGACGGACGCCGGCGCGCCCGGCGTAAGCGACCCCGGAGCATCGCTCGCGGCGGAAGCGGCGGATGCGGGCTTTCAGGTCGTGGCGGTGCCTGGCCCCTCGGCGGTAACGGCGGCGCTCTCCGTCGCGGGGCTACAGGCGGATGCGTTCCACTTCCTCGGCTTCCTGCCGCGCACCGCTCGTGCCCGCCGCGCCGCGTTCACGAAAGCGTCGCCCTTTCAGGAGACGCTCGTGCTGTTCGAAGCCCCCCACCGGCTCGGTGCGACGCTGGCCGACATGCTCGCGATCCTGGGCAACCGCCGCATCGCCGTCTGCAGAGAGTTGACCAAACTCCATGAGGAGGTCTTTCGCGGGACGATAACGGACGCCATCGCGCATTTCGCGGAACCGCGCGGCGAGTTCGTCCTCGTCATCGAAGGCGCAGCGGACGCCGAGCGTCAGGCCCCGCCCGACGAGCAGCGCATCGCGGAAGCGATGGCCGAGGCGCACAACGCGGGCCTCAGCCATCGAGACGCAGCCGCAAAAGTAGCGCGAGACCTGGGCATACCGCGCCGTCAGGCCTACGCCGCATGGCCTGAGGGGTAACCCGCCCCCGTTCGCCGTAACTGCGGCCTCCAACCGAACGACAGATGCCCAGTTCAGAAGTTCGTCACGTCTGACGCAGTCTTGGTGGCCGTCCACGCCCTACGCGGCACGGATGGTCGGCACGCCTGAGCGTTGACTGATAGAATCCTTAGGGAACAACTCCATGCCTGATCGTATATTAATCGGGGTCGCCTGGCCCTATGCCAACGGCCCACTCCACCTCGGTCACCTGGCGGGCGCATACCTGTCGGCTGACGTATTCGCGCGCTACCACCGTATGCGTGGCGACGAGGTGCTCATGGTCTCCGGCAGCGACTCCCACGGAGCGCCCATCACCATGCGCGCCGACAGCGAGGGCATCACCCCTCGTGAGCTGGTCGAGCGCTACCATGCGTCCTTCCTCGAATCGTGGGAGCGCATGGGCATCACGTTCGACCTCTTCACCACCACCATGACCGATAACCACAGGGACGTGGTACATTCGCTCTGGCGTGCGTTGGAGGAGAAGGGCTACATCTACTCGGCAGAGATGAAGGTGGCCTACTCTCCGGACTTCCAACGCTTCCTGCCTGACCGCTACGTGCGCGGCACGTGCCCGTCGTGCGGGTTCGAGGACGCCCGGGGCGATCAGTGCGACAACTGCGGCTCGATACTCGACCCCGTGGACCTGGGCAATCCGGTGTACATCCTCGATGACGAGCGGCACCCGGTGGAGATACGCGATACGGAGCACCTCTTCCTGAAGCTCAGCGCCTTCCGCGATCAGCTGGTGAAGTGGGTCGAGGCCCAGCCCCATTGGCGCTCCAACGTGCGCAACTTCACGCTCGGATTCCTGCGCGAGGGACTGAAGGACCGCGCCATCACGCGCAACCTTGATTGGGGCGTCCCCATTCCCATGGAAGGCTACGATGACCGCCGCATCTACGTGTGGTTCGACGCGGTCATCGGCTACCTCTCGGCCAGCGTCGAGTGGGCGGCGCGCGCTGGCAACCCCGACGCGTGGCGTCCGTTCTGGGAGGATCCCTCCACCCGTTCGTACTACTTCATCGGCAAGGACAACATACCCTTCCACACCATCATCTGGCCCGCGATGCTCATGGGGCAGGGCGCGTACATCCTGCCGTACGATGTGCCCGCTAACGAGTTCCTGAACCTCGAAGGACGCCAGCTCTCCACGAGCCGCAACTGGGCCGTCTGGGTGCCGGACTACCTCGAACGGTTCCCGCCTGACCCGCTGCGCTACCACCTGATTGCCAATCTCCCTGAGACGAGCGACGCAGACTTCACCTGGAGCGAGTACGTGCGCCGGAACAACGACGAACTCGTCGCGACGTTCGGGAACCTCGCCCATCGCGTGCTGACGCAGGCGTACCGCAACTTCGACGGTCGAACGCCCGACCCTGGCCAACTGGCCGATGCCGACGAGGAGATGATGGCCAAGTGCGGCGTCGCGTTGGGGGTGGTCGCCCAGAGCATCGAGGCGGTGCGTCTGCGCGAGGGGCTGAACGGCGCGATGAACCTCGCCCGCGAGGCCAACCGCTACCTCGACGCCCAGGCTCCGTGGACGCTGATGAAGAACGACAAGGCAAGCGCGGGACGTTCGCTCTACGTGGCGATGGCCGTGCTCATGGCGCTGCGCGTCGCGCTCCATCCATACCTGCCGTTCAGCGCCCAGCGGCTGCATGAACTGCTTGGGCAGAGCGGGAAGGTCGAAGACGTGGGCTGGACGCTGGAGACGCCGGTGCCCGGCACCGAGATACTCCCCCCGCAGCCTCTCTTTACGAAGTTGGATGATTCGGTGGCAGAGGAGATGCTCGCCAGGCTCGGCTAGCGCGGGCCACGAGAACGCATGGCAGAGATGACCGATTCCCGAGAACGCCTGGACGCGGTAGCCCAGTTCATCTATGAACCCGTTGCCGACGACCTGGCGCGGGTGCTGGCCAATCTCGGCAAGCTGGCCAGCAGCTCCGGCATATCGGAGGAGATGGTCTCGCATGTCGTCGTGAGCGGCGGCAAGATGGTGAGGCCCACGGTAACACTGCTCGCGGGCAGCCTGCGCCCCGGTTTCGAGGAACGCCTGATCACGATGGCCACCGCCATCGAACTGCTCCATATCGCCTCCCTCGTCCACGACGACACGGTCGACATGGCCAGGACGCGCCGGGGCAAGGCAACGGTCAGCAGTGTCTGGGGCAACGACGTCGCGGTGCTGCTCGGCGACTACGTGTTCGCCGCCTCCGCTACCTTCGTCTGCGACACGGGCAATATCCGCGTCGTTCGCCGCTTCTCCGAGACCATCATGGAACTGGCCAAGGGCGAATTGGCGGAGCGTTTCAGCAAGCACGACTGGACGCAGACCATAGAGGACTACAACCGCCGCATCTACGATAAAACGGCCTCGCTCATCTGCACGGCGTCCGCTTCCGGCGGGATGCTGAGCGACGCCCCGGAAGAGGAGACGCAGGCGCTCCATGCGTTCGGTTACAACGTCGGCATGGCCTTTCAGATCGTGGACGACGTGCTCGATTTCACGAGCAGTGAGGAAGAGCTTGGCAAGCCGGTGGGCAACGATCTGCGGCAGGGGACGCTCACGCTTCCTGCGCTCCTGTTCGCGCAGCGCTACCCGGATGAGCCTATCGTCAAGCGGCTCCGTGATGGCAGCCGCGACGAGGCCGATCTCGCAGCGATGGTTGACCTCGTCCGCAACTCCACCGCGATAGACGACGCGCTCGCAACGCTCGATGAGTACCGTTTAGCGGCGCGCGCTGCCCTCTCGGTGCTCCCCAAGGCCCGCTCGCGCGAGTCGCTCGAAGCCCTGATCGATTACGTGGCGCAGCGCCGCAGCTAGCCCCGGGCGTTCGCCAGCGCGTCAGGATTCAGCACGTTGATAGGTTCGCCGCTCGCCCACGCCCGTATGTTCTCCACGGAGTTCCCGTAGAACGACGCGAGGCTGTCCAGCGTCGCATAGCCCAGATGCGGCGAAAGCAGCACGTTGTCCTGTGCCAGCAGCGGATGCCCCGCCGGCAATGGCTCGACGTCGTAGACATCGAGCGCCGCCCCGGCGACCTGCCCCGTGCGGAGCGCGTCGAGCAGCGCAGCCTCCCGCACGATGGGCCCGCGAGACGTGTTCACGAGGTACGCCGTCGGCTTCATCAGCCCGAACTCCCGCTCCGTTACCCAACCCCTGCCCAGATCGGTGAGCGGCACGTGGATGGTGAGCACGTCCGCCTGTGAGAAGAGCTCGTCCCAGGAGACGTACGTCACGCCGCTCTGGGCGGCTCGCTCGGCGGTGAGCGTCGGCCCCCAGGCGATAACGTTCATACCGAACGCCTGTTGCGCCGTGAGCGCCGTCTTGGTGCCGATGCGCCCCATGCCCAGTATGCCGAGCGTTCTGCCCCCGAGTCCGTAGCCCAACCGCGTCTGCCACGCCCCCTCCCGCATTCGCTGATCCTCCCAGCCGATGTGCCGCGTAACGCCGATGATGAGCCCCCACACGAGCTCCGGCGTCGAATCGCCCGCGCCGTCCGTGCCGGTTACGGCGATGCCGAGCCGGGTTGCCTCGTCCATATCCACGTGGGGCTGACGGCGTCCGGTGCCGGAGAGCAGCTTCAGATCGGGCAGTTGACGCAGAACTTCACCGGGGACGCGGCTGCGCTCGCGCATCATCTGGAGCACGTCGAATCCCGCGAGTTGCGTCGGCATATCCTCCGGCGCGATAACGTCGTGGAAGAACGACACCTCCGCGTCAGGGATGGACGCCCAATCGGCGAGATCCTCGGCGATGCCCTGGTAGTCGTCTATCACAGCGATGCGCATGTGCCTTCTCCTAGGTGCTGAGTTCGTGGAGCAGTGGGTAGAGATTGGACTTCAGCTCGTAGCCGATGCCGGGAGTGTCCGGCAGCCTGACGCGGCCGTTCTCCGGTTGCACGCCGTCCGGAAAGCCGCTGAACGGCTGGAAGACGCCGGGGTAGGATTCGTTGCCGCCCATGCTGAGCCCCGCCGCGATGTGCAGCGCGAACAGGTGTCCTCCGTGCGGCACGCACCGGCGGCGCGACCAGCCCGACGACTCCAGCATGGCGATGGTGCGCAGGTACTCCACGAGCCCGTAGCTGAGCGCCGGGTCGAACTGGAGGACATCACGATCGGGGCGCATGCCGCCGTACCTGATGAGGTTGCGTGCGTCGTGAACGGAGAACAGGTTCTCGCCCGTCGCGAGCGCAGGCTCGTAGTGACTGGCAAGTTCGGCCTGCAACGCGTAGTCGAGCGGGTCGCCGGCTTCTTCGTACCAGCGCAGGCCGTAGGGGGCGATAGCCTCGCCGTAAGCGATGGCCTCGCTCAGGTCGAAGCGTCCGTTGGCGTCGACGGCCAACCTCGTGCCGTCCTGGGTGATGTCGAGGACCGCTTCGATGCGGCGGAGGTCGTCGGAGAGGGACGCGCCGCCGATCTTCATCTTCACGGTGTCGTAGCCCACGTCGAGGTAGGCGCGCATCTCATCCTGCAGAGCATCGAGCCCCTTGCCTGGCTGATAGTAGCCGCCTGCCGCGTAGACCCACGCCGTATCCGAGACGGGAGAGCCGTCCCCGTACCGTTCGGCGATCAGGCGGTAGAGCGGTTTGCTCTCCGCCTTGGCGACGGCGTCCCAGAGCGCCATGTCGATCACGCCCACGGCGACGGAGCGCTCGCCGTGTCCCCCCGGCTTTTCGCCGGTCATCATCACGTCCCACACGCGGTGAGGGTCGAGGTTGCCGGTCTGTTCATCGAGGAGAGATTCGGGGTCAGCGGCCAGTACGCGCGGGATGAAGCGGTCGCGCAGAAGTCCGCCCACAGCGTAGCGTCCGTTGGAGTTGAAGCCGTAGCCGATGACAGGCCTGCCATCGCGCACGACGTCGGTCGTCACCGCGACCACGGAGGCGGTCATGCCGGAGAAGTCGATGACGGCGTTCCGGATATCGGAGCGCATGCTCGCGGTCGTTTCGCGGATGTCCAGGATGCGCACGGCTTACCCCGTGGCGTTGCGTGCGGCGGCGCGCTGCTCGTCGGCGTGGTAGGAGGAGCGCACGAGAGGGCCGGACGCAACATGATCGAATCCCATCGCATAGCCTTCGCGTTCGAGGTCGGCGAACTCGCGGGGATGGTAGAAGCGATCCATCGCCGTGTGCGCCGGTGACGGCCTCAGATACTGGCCGATGGTGAGCAGCCGGACACTCGCCTCACGCAGGTCGCGCATCGTAGCGAGCGCCTCGTCGGGAGTTTCGCCAAGGCCGACCATCATGCCGCTTTTGGTGGGGATATCGAGCGCGAATTCACGAGCCTTGGCGAGGAACTGCAGAGAGAGGTCGTAGTCGCCCTTGGCGCGGACGCTCTTGAAGATGCGGCGGATAGTCTCGATGTTGTGGTTGAAGACGGCAGGCCGCGCGTCGAGGACGGAGCGCAGGGCGGGAAGGCTGCCGCCGAAGTCGGGCGTGAGCACCTCCACCTCGCACTCCGGCATACGCTGCCGTATGAGCCGTATGCACTCGGCGAAGACGGACGCGCCCCCGTCGGGAAGGTCGTCGCGGTCAACGGACGTGATGACACAATAGCGGAGGCCGAGGCGCTCCACGGTGCGGGCAAGGCGCGCGGGTTCCCCGGGGTCGATGGGCGCGGGTTTGCCGCTGGTTACGGCGCAGTAGCGGCATGCGCGGGTGCAGATGTCGCCGAGGATCATGAAGGTGGCCGACTTTCGCTCCCAGCACTCGCCGATGTTGGGGCATCGCGCCTCTTCACAGACGGTATGGAGCTCCGCGTCGTGAAGCAACCGCCGTACGCCGAGGTAGCTCTCGCCGCCGGGTGCGCGGACGGTCAGCCACTTCGGCAGGCGTCGTGCCGGTTGCGTGGTGGTCATGGAAGCAATGCTAGCAGACTGCCGGCGGATGAGCTTGCGTATCCATCGCGCCTGACGTGGGAATCGGCGGTCAGTGCGCCCGATGCAGGACGACTCAGGCGAGCGGGGCCGTGGCGGCTTTGATGGCATCGCGGATGTTGGCCGTGCCGATGGTTTGGATGTCGGCGGGAGGCTGGGTGAGCGCCCGGAGCGCGGTTTGAGGAACAAAGGCGCGTGTGAAGCCGTGGCGGGCTGCCTCGTTCAGCCTGCGTTCGAGGTGACTGACGCTGCGAACCTCGCCGTTCAGCCCCACCTCGCCGATGAGCACGGTCGTCGGCTCGATAGGCATATCGAGCGCGCTCGATGCGATGGCAGCGGCGATGGCAAGGTCGAGCGCAGGCTCAGCGACGTGCAGCCCGCTGGGGATGTTGACCATGATGTCCTGGCTGCCGAGCTTGATGCCCGCGCGGCGCGTGAGGACGGCCCCGATCATGGCCATGCGGTTGAAATCAACGCCGGTGGCGGAGCGTCGCGGCGGGGTGAACGCTGCCGCATTGGTGAGCACCTGCACTTCGCAGAGGAGCGGACGGCTGCCCTGCATAGTAACCGCGACGGCTGAGCCGGGCGCGCTGGCGTCGCGTTCGCCCACGAGCAGCGCGGAGGGGTCGAGCACCTCGGCCAGACCGTCGTTGCGCATCTCGAAGAGCGCGATGTTGTTGGTGGAGCCGAAGCGGTTCTTGGAGCAGCGCAGCAGGCGCAGGCTGGCGATCGGTTCGCCCTCCATGGCAAGAACGACGTCCACCATGTGCTCGAGGATGCGCGGCCCCGCGATGTTCCCGTCTTTGGTGACGTGGCCGGTCATCAAGACGGGCGCGCCGGACTTCTTGGCCTGCGTGATGAGTATCTGTGCGCACTCCCGCACCTGCGCGACGCTCCCTGCCGCCGAGGGCGACTCGTTAGAGGTCAGCGTCTGGATGGAGTCCGCGATGAGCAGCGCGGGCTGCGTATCTCGAAGAAGAGCGCAGATCGCGTCGGCGTCTGTCTCGTCGGAGAAGAGGACGTTGGGACTGCCGACGCCGAGACGCTCGGCCCGCAGGCGTACCTGCGCCCCGGACTCCTCCCCGGAGATGTAGAGGACGCGGTTACCGCCTGCGGCGATGAGGCCCGCGATCTGGAGGAGAAGCGTGGACTTGCCGATGCCGGGGTCGCCTGCAAGGAGGATGGCGGATCCCCCCACGATGCCGCCTCCGAGAAGGCGGTCCATCTCATCGAGGCGGGTGGATGTGCGTGCGCCGTCAGAGAGCGGCTGTTCGACGAGCGGTGCAGGGGGGCTGCCGAAACTGCCGAAAGAGGAGGCTGTCTGGGGAGAGCGCCGGGCGGCGTGTCCGGCGCCGCGCTTGGGCTCGGCGAACTCGACGAGCGTCCCCCACGCGCCGCACGCCGTGCAGCGTCCGTTCCATTTCGGCGAGGAGTGCCCGCAGTCCTGGCAGAGGAAGGTGGTCTTGTGGGTTTCGCGTGGCACGGATGCATCGTGCCGTAACAGGAGGGGGCGGCGCAAGGCCGAAATGTCATCGAATGGTTGACGTGCGCTGTGCAAAAAAAGGAGGAGCCCCCCATAGGGAAGCGCCTCCTTGCAAGGCTGAGGTTACCGGCGCGTCAGGACTCGGTTTCACCGAGAGCTGCGGCCGCAGGCGCGTCCAGAGCGAGAGGGGCGTCGTCTTCCGGAGGCAGCGCATTGACCACCTCCGTTTCGATCTGGACGTTGACCGTGAGCTTGTCGATGTCGGGGTCAGGGTTGACGTCGACGAGGACGGTTTGGCCGATGTGGTAATGCCCCGCGATGACCGCTTCGGAGAGCTCATCTTCGAGTTCGCGCTCGATGAGTCTGCGCAAAGGCCGCGCGCCGAAGTTGGGGTCGAAGCCCTTCTCCGCAAGCCACTCCTTGGCCGTCTGCGTAACTTCGAGGCTCAGGCCTTTCTCTAGCATGGGCCGTCGGACATCGTTGAGCATCAGATCGACGATATTGACGATGTGCTCTTTCGTGAGCGAGTGGAAGACGATTTGGCCATCTATCCGGTTGAGGAACTCAGGCCGGAATTGGCGCTTGACCTCGTCCTCGACCTTGCCCTTCATCTTCTCGTAGGCGTTCTCTTCCATCTTGGTGCTGTTGACCATGGTGAAGCCGAGGGAAGAGTCCCGCTTGATCAGATCCGAGCCGACGTTCGACGTCATGACGATGATGGTGTTGCGGAAGTCCACCTTCCGCCCCTTGGCATCGGTGAGATGACCGTCGTCGAATATCTGCAGCAGGATGTTGAAGACGTCGGGATGGGCCTTCTCGATCTCGTCGAACAGGATGCAGGTGTAACCCCTGCGCCGGACGGCATCGGTGAGCTGTCCCCCTTCTTCGTAGCCTATGTAGCCAGGGGGTGCGCCGACGAGGCGGGAAACGGTGTGTCGTTCCATGAACTCGGACATGTCAAGGCGGATCATCGCCTCCTCAGAGCCGAACATGAACTCGGCGAGCGCCTTCACCAACTCGGTCTTGCCGACGCCGGTGGGGCCGAGGAAGAGGAAGCTGCCGATGGGCCTGCGCGGGTCTTTCAGGCCTGCGCGGGCGCGTCTGACGGCTTTGGCGATGGAGATGATGGCCTCTTCCTGCCCAACGATGCGATGGTGCAGGTTCTCTTCCATGTGGAGCAGGCGCTCAATCTCTTCGACGGCCATGCGGCTGACGGGGATGCCTGTCCACATCCTGACGACTTCGGCGATCTCCTCCTCGGTAACGACCGGCTTATCCCCGACGGGGGCGTCGCCGGAGGATATACGCCATTCGTCCTCTTGCTGCTGCAGCTTCTCCGCGAGCTTGAGCTCCCGGTCACGCAGTTCCGCAGCGTATTCGTACTGCTGGTGGGAGATGGCCTCGTCTTTCTCACGCCGCACGGTGTCGAGGGCTTTCTGAGATTCCTTCACGGGGAACGGCTTGCCGCTCGTGCGGATGCGGACGCGGGAGCCGGCCTCGTCCATCAGGTCGATGGCCTTGTCGGGCAGGAACCGGTCGGAGATGAAGCGCGAGGCCAGGCTGGCGGCAGCATGGAGAGCTTCGTCCTCGATGATCACGCCGTGGTGCTCTTCGAACTTGCTCTTGATGCCCCTGAGTATCTCGAAGGTCTCCTCGGTGGTAGGTTCTTCGACGTTGACGGGCTGGAACCTGCGTTCGAGCGCGGGGTCGCGCTCGACGTACTTGCGGTAGTCGTCCAGCGTGGTCGCGCCGATGCACTGCAGCTCGCCTCTGGCAAGCGACGGCTTGAGGATATTGGCGGCGTCCACCGCGCCTTCTGCTGCGCCTGCGCCCACCATCGTGTGCATCTCGTCGATGAACAGGATGCAGTTGCCTGCGGTCTTGATCTCCTCGATGACCTTCTTGAGGCGTTCCTCGAACTCACCACGGTACTTGGTGCCGGCGACGAGTGCGCCCATGTCTAGGGTAACGACACGGCGGTTGAGGAGGTTGTCCGGCACCTCGCCCGCGTTGACCTGGTGCGCGAGGCTCTCGACGATAGCCGTCTTGCCGACGCCCGGAGGGCCGACGAGGACAGGGTTGTTCTTGGTGCGTCTGCTGAGGATCTGCACGACGCGGGCCAGTTCATCGCTGCGTCCGATGACGGGGTCGAGCTTGCCGTCGCGCGAAGCGGCGGTGAGGTCGATGCCGAGTTGGTCGAGCGTGGGCGTGCGGGTGCTGCCGGAGCGGGCATGGGTCTGGCTCTGAGAAACGCTCTGATTGAGGATGCGCGTCGTCTCCGTGCGAACCTTGTCGAGCGATACGCCGAGGCTTTCGAGCACACCGGCAGCGACGCCCTCGCCCTCTCGCATGATGCCGATGAGCAGGTGTTCCGTGCCGATGTAGTGGTGGCTGAGGCGCCGGGCCTCGTCCACGGCCAACTCGATGACCTTCTTGGCGCGAGGCGTGAGGCCGATGTCTCCGGGGGAGGGGCGCTCGCCGCGGCCGATGATGAACTCGACGGCAGAGCGAACCTTGGACAGTTCCACGTTGAGGCTGCTGAGGACGCGCGCGGCAACGCCGTCGGTCTCACGAACCAGACCGAGGAGGATATGTTCCGTGCCGATGTAGTTGTGGTTGAAGCGCTGCGCTTCCTCTTGAGCGAGGGACAGCACTCTACGGGCACGTTCTGAGAATTTCTCGAATCTGCTTGCCATTACAGGTCCTCGCCCTTCTATCTAACCACGCTAACCACGCTGACTCGCTAACTACACTGTCTATGTAACCACACTACGGCTCAACGCGCGATACCACAGGTCAGTTTCGCAGTCATTGAGGATCCGATTCGAAGTCATCAAGGTCGATGAATGTGTGGTACTCAACAGGGTCGTGGTGCTCGGTAGGAGTTTCGGTCTCCGCTACGCGGCGCAGGCTCAGACCCAGGCGCTGCCGCTGTGGGTCGAGGCTCAGGATCTGGAGAGTCATCGTATCGCCGATCGCGACGACCTCCCTGGGGTGCCGTATGTGCTGCTCCGTGAGTTCGGAGATGTGGATGAGCCCCTCGATCGTGTCCTCGACGCGGGCGAACGCACCGAAATCGGCGAGGTTCGTGATCGTTCCCGTGACGAGTTGGCCTACGGCGAACCGATCGGAGGCCGATTCCCAGGGAGTGGCAACGAGACGGCGCAGGCTCAGAGCGATGCGGCGGTTCTCGCGGTCGACGCGCATGATCTGGACGTCAACCTCCTGCCCCACCTGCACGACCTGGCTCACGTCGGTTACGGGCATCCAGGAGAGTTCGGAGATGTGTATGAGGCCGTCCGCCCCGCCGATGTCCACGAACGCGCCGAAATTGGAGATGCCCGTTATGTGGCCATGGCGGACATCGCCTTCCTGCAGGCTGTCGAGCAGGTGCCCTTTCAGCTCCTCCCGCTGTTTGCGGACAGCGCCGCGCTCTGAGAGTACGACGCGGTTGCGTTTGTGGCTGACCTCGATGATCTTGAGCGTAACCTCTTCGCCGACACGCGCTGCGAGCGCGGCCTCGTGCTCGACCCCGTGAGGGAGCACGATCTGGGAGAGAGGAACGAAACCCTGAACGCCGCCCAGATCGACGACGACCCCGCCGCGATTATGGCCGACGATTTTGCCGGAGACGAATTCCTCGCTCTGCGCCGCCTCCTCTAGGTGCGCCCAGGCGGTTGTGGCGCGAGCGCGATCCAGAGAGAGGAGAACCTGCCCGTCGTTCCCGGAGGCGTCCATGACATACACGTTGATGGTGTCGCCGACTGTGTAGTGGGCGCGCGGGTCGGAGCCGATCGAACGGAACTCGCGGGCGGGAACGACGCCCTCTGATTTGTAGCCCACGGATACGAGGATACCGTCAGGGTCGGCGCCCATTACCTGACCTTCGACGATGTCCCCTCGGCGGAGTTCTTGCGGAAGGATTTCGCCTTCCAGCAACTCGGCCATCGTGGGCTCGCCGGGGCTGTCTATGCTCGGCTGCTCGGTCACGATATTTCCAATTCTACCTATTTCTGAATGGATTTTACGGCGCGCAGACGAGGCTGGATACCCCTAAAGGCGGCGTATTCGGCGTGTTCACGCGATAAACGCTGTTATCGGGGGTTGATTTTAGGTGAATCCGAAGGATTTCTATGAGTGGTATGTGCCTTATCAGGAAGGCGGCTCGCCGCGCACTCCGTACGCCGGAAGGCAAAGAAAAGCCCGGGCGCGTGGCCCGGGCGTATCTTCTTAATAGCTTGGCAGTGACCTATTTTCCCAGCAAGTTGCCCTACCAGTATCGTCGGCGCTGGAGCGTTTCACTTCCGTGTTCGGGATGGGAACGGGTGGTTCCGCTCCGCTCCAACCACCAAGCACGGAGAATCGTAGCAGAGACCCCCGCAGGCGTCAATAGAGCGTACCCGTTCGAAAATAGGTGCTCCATAAATCCGTCGTTCCCGCGCAGGCGGGAACCTCGCATCCCTGTTTGGGGGCGCGCCTCCCAACCAACGACAAACGCCTATTGCGCCACCACAACGCCAACCCCTACCATCGTCTGCAGGTGTCTCGTCGTTCCCGCGCAGGCGGCAACCTCGTATCCCTGCCCCCATCGCCCCCCCTACGGTAAGAATGATAGGAAATGACAGGAAATGATAGGAAATTAAAAGTTTTGCCACTCCTACGCACTCCTGACGAAGCCACCAGAGATCCAAACGAGGCCACCCCTGCCTCATTTCAGCCTCGCGGCTACGAGTGAATCGGGCCAAATCAGGCCAAATCGGGCCACTGTATGGGGGTCCCCACTCCTGAACGCTCCTGAGCAAGCGCGCGGGGCAGAGGTGGGATAAGTGACAGAAATGACCAAAAACGAACACGATCATACCGGCGGAGGAGAGCGGTGACGGGTGCGAATGAGGCTCCGCATTTCACGCGTGAATGGCTGATAAGCGCGTTGCGCTACGTTCGCGGCGATTTCGAGGCCGCCATCTCAGGAGAGGCCGGCGACGAGCGGGCGCAGTCGAGGCTCGATGCGGCGCGCCGTCTGGGACTGGACGTGCTGGCGGAGGAGACCATCGCTGCGCTGGATCGCGGCACCGAGGATGCAGCTCGCCTCGAATGGCCCGGCGGCCTCGAGGTTCGGTACGTGGCGTTGCTTGGAGCGCTCAGGACGCTCGCGTTGGCGAGCAGCGCACTGAACGAACACACGGAGAGCCGTCCGCACCTCACATATCTCGCAGAGGCGATGGGACGGGCGGAAGTGGCCGCAGGCTCCGGCTACCGCCGCCGTCAGGCTGAGCGTCTGCGGGGGGTATACGTCATCGTTGACCCGTCGCTCACGCTCGATCGTGATGCGCGATGGGTCACGGAGCAGGCGCTCGGCGGGGGTGCATCGGCGGTTCAGCTGCGCGTGAAGGATCGTGACAAGGGCGACTGGCTGGAGCTCGCCGCTGAGTTGCGCGGGCTGTGTGTCAACGCAGGCGCGGTGTTCATCGTCAACGATCACGCGGATGTAGCGGTTGCGTCGTCGTCGGATGGCGTCCACGTGGGCCAGCACGACCTGTCGCTCGCGGCTGCGCGGGAGGTGCTGAGGCCGTGGCAGATCGCGGGGACGTCGAACGCGCTGGTCGCAGAGGCGAAGGCTTCCTGCGAGGCGGGAGCGGATTACGTCGCGGTCGGGCGCATATTCCCTACGGATGCGAAGGCGAACACACGTCCGGCGGGTCTGGAGACGCTGCGCGCAGTGCGGGAGGCCGTCCCGTCCGGCGGCCCGCCGTTGCTGGCGATAGGTGGCATCACACAGGAGAACGCGGGGCAGGTAGCGCAGGCAGGAGCCGATTGCATATGTGTCATCGCGGCGGTAACGCAGGCCGACGACCCGCGTGAGGCAGTAGCGCGGCTGCGCGATGCATTCGACGCGGCGTAACGCGGCGTAAGCAACTGTGATAGCAGGTCAAGCGATTTGTGGGTCCCAGGTGGTCTCCTCACGCAGGATGGCATTCAGTATGGTCAGCATCTTGCGCATGCATGCGACGAGCGCCACCTTCCTCGGCTTACCCTGGTCCAGCAGCCGCTGGTAGAACGTGCGTATCACGGGGTTGTGCTGGACTGCCGAGAGCATAGGCATGTACAGCGCCCTCCGCACGTTTGCACGCCCGCCCCAGCAGAAGCGCTTCCCCTCGCGCTTCCCGCTGTCGCGGGCGTGCGGGGCGAGGCCTGCCAGCATCCCGACCGCTGCTCGGTTCAAGTGTCCCAGCTCCGGCATACTGCCGAGTAGCGCTGCCGCTAGGGTCTCACCCACGCCAGGAACGCTCCGCAGCCGCTCCCAACGCTCGCGCAGGGAGACATCCTGGGCGATGACCCTCCGCAGTTCCTGCTCCACCGCCGCGATCTCCCGCTTCAGGAAGGCGAGATGGCGCTTCGCGCTGGCCAGGCTTGCGCCGGAGAACAGCCGGGCTTGGTGTCGCACCCGCGTGTGGTCCCCCACCAGTTGATTGCGGCGGGTGGCAAGATCGCGCACGGTCTGCTCGGGGCGCGACGGCGCAGGCTTCGGCTGGATGCGGATGTCGTGGGCGAACTGGGCGATGACGGCCGCATCAATGCGGTCGGTCTTAGCCAGGACGCCGGTGGAGCGGGCATAGTAACGGACGTTGCGGGGGTTGAGGATGGCGAAGGGGAGTTGGGCGTGGGTGAGTGCGTGGGAGAGAGGGCGTTCGTAACCGCCGGAGGCTTCGAAGGCAATCAGGCGGGGCTGAGCATCGCGACAGTGCTCGACGAGGGAATGCAGGCCGGCGGGAGTGGTCTTGAAGCGCTGGGGTTGTCCGGTTGGGTGAGCCGCGAGATCGAGCCAATCCTGGGAAACGTCTATGCCGATGCAGAGGGATGAGTCCATACGCTATGCTCCTGACTGCCCTTCCGTGCCCTGCCTTGTGAATACGAGCTCACTAGCTCAGGCAACTGTTCGGGCTACCGTAGGGCGGGTGGAATAGAGGCGGGGCGGTCATGCTTACGCACGGTCTCAGCGACCAAGGGGCAAACGGCCTACCCCGCCTCTCACCACCATACAAGGGGCTACGGAAGGATAGCGGTGGCGGCGGTGCGGGCAACCTCCAGCAGGCCGCCGGGCCAGACGCCCAGGATGAGCACTGCGGCGGAGGTGATCGCCAGCGTGGCGCGGTTGGGGAGGCCTGCCGCGTCGGTGGAATCGTCGCTCGGGTCTCGCAGGTACATCGTCCTGATGATGCCGATGTAGTAGTAGGCGGAGACGACGGAGTTGACGACGGCGATGACAGCCAGCCAGACGAGACCGGCGTTGACGGCGGCGTTGAACAGGAACAGCTTGCCCATGAAGCCAACGGTGGGCGGTATGCCGGTGAGGCTCAGCAGCGCGAGTGCCAGAGCCGCCGCCGCGAGAGGAGACCGCTTGCCAGCGCCAGCGAGCGCGGCGATGCGCTCGTCGCCTGTGCGCTGGGTGAGGACGATGACGGCGAAGAACGCGGCGAGCGTCATCGCGGCGTACCCAGCCAGGTAGAAGAGAACGCTGGTGATGCCGAGGGTGCCGTCTCCGGTCTCCTGGCTGTTGGCTGCGATAGCGGCAACGCCGATGAGCATGTAGCCCGCGTGGGCGATGGTGCTGTAGCCGAGCAGGCGCTTCACGTTGGTCTGCACGATGGCGACGACGTTGCCGATGGTCATCGTGAGCGCGGCAAGCGCGGCGAACATCATCGACCAGTCAGGCGATACGTCTCCGAGTGTGGCGTAGAAGAACCTGAGCACGATGGCGAATGCGGCGGCCTTGCTGGCAACCGCGAGGAAAGCGCCCACGGGCGTCGGCGCGCCCTCGTAAACGTCGGGAGTCCACATCTGGAAGGGAACCATGGAGAGCTTGAACCCGAACCCGGCCGTGGCGAGGACTGCGCCCACCATGACGGCGAACCCGCCGAACGGAAGGGCAGAGTCGCCGGAAGTGAGGGACTGCGTGATGGTCGGCTGCGTATCGCTGATGATTTGCATCGTGCCGGACGCGCCATAGAGGAAGGCGAAGCCGTAGATGAGGATGGCCGATGAGACGGCGGAGAGCACGAGGTACTTGACGGCAGCCTCCACCGATTGGGTCTGGGCCTTGGTGAATGCAGCGAGCGCGACGACCGGCAGGGTCGCGAGTTCGAGAGAGAGGTAGAGCGTGATGAGGTCTGCGGAGGCGGGGAGCAGCATGAGGCCGCTCGCGGAGAAGAGAACGAGGCCGGTGAACTCAGCCTGGTACGGGTGGAAGCGCTCCGCGTATCCCGCCCCGGCCACGAGAACGAGCGCCGCGGTGCCGATGACGAGGAACTTGAAGTAGAGCGCGAACTTATCGACGACCAGCGAATCGTTGAAGCCCATCTGCGCGCCGTTGACGTGAACCTCGTTCCAGAGCATGAGGCTGGCGATGAGAGGGAGCGCCAGCCCTGCTACCGCTATGACGAGCGGCCAGCGCTTGCGGCGGAAGAGCAGGTCGGCGAGAACCACTGCCGTGGCCAGCACCACGATGGCCAGCTCCGGCGCGATGAGGAAGATATCGCTGCTTGCGATGCCCACGCCGCTAGCCTCCGAACCTGCTGAAGATGGGAGCAAGACCCGCATCGAATACGTCCGTGATGATCGCCGGGTAGATGCCCACGACGAAGATCGGGATGAGGAGGACACTCATCGCGCCGATGTCCACCAGCCTGGCGTCGCCGAGCTGATCCCAGCGCTCGATGCGCGGGCCGAACATCGTCCGCTGGACGGTCCAGAGGATGTATCCGGCGGCGAGAACCACGCCGAAGGCCGAGAGCGCGGTCGCGAGGCCGTAGGCGGGGAACGTGCCCAGGAAGATCATGATCTCGGCGACGAAGCCGGCGGTGGTGGGCAGGCCAAGCGCGGCGAGTCCGGCGATCACGAACCCGACGGCGATGAGCGGCATCTGCCGCGCCATGCCGCCCATGTCCGGGATGTGCCGCGTGTGGGCGCGGTCGTAGACCAGCCCAACGACGACGAAGAGGAGGCCGGTGATGACTCCGTGGGAGAAGAGCTGCAACGCCGCGCCGTTCAGTCCGGCAGCGTTGATTTCGGAAGCTCCGGCGCCTACGGACGCAAGGCCAAGGACGACGAACCCCATGTGGCTCACGCTGCTGTAGGCGACAAGGCGTTTGAGGTCGGTCTGACGCATGACGATGAAGGCTCCGTAGAGCACGTTGACGACAGCCAACACCGCGAGCAACGGTGCGGCTGCGGCGAGGTCGTCCGGGAACATGCCGGCGTTGATGCGGAGGAGGCCATAACCGCCCATCTTGAGCAGTACGCCTGCGAGCATCACGCTGACGGCGGTCGGAGCGTCGGTGTGAGCGTCAGGGAGCCATGTGTGGAAGGGCACGATGGGCAGCTTGACGGCGAAGGCGATGAGGAACCCGCTGAAGACCAGAGAGGAAGGCACGATGAGCGCCGTGAGGTCTTTGTGGATGAGCGCCGTCATGTCGAAGGTGCGCTCCGAGCCCGGGAACGAGAAGTAGAGCGCGAGGATGGCTGCGAACATGAAGGCCGAACCCAGGAACGTGAAGAGGAGGAACTTCATCGCAGAGTATTCGCGCCGCCCCGTTCCCCAGATGGAGATGAGGAAGAACATGGGGATGAGTTCGAGCTCCCAGAAGACGAAGAAGAGGATGAGGTCGAGGGAGACGAAGACGCCCATGACCGCGCCCTGCAGCAGCAGCAGCCACATGAAGTACTGACGGACGCGGAGATTGACGTGCCACGAGACGAGCACTGCCGCAACGCCGAGGATGCCGTTGAGCAGCACGAGCGGCGCGCTCAGGCCGTCTATGCCCATGAGGTACTGGATGTTGAACGCGGAGACCCAGTCGGCGCGCTGAACGAACTGGTAGCCGCCGTCCGACAGCATAAAGATGACGTACATGGAGATGGTGAGGCCGAGCTCAGCGAGCACGGTGGTGAGCGCGATGATGCGGGTCGTGCGGTCGGAACCGCGCACAGCTAACGCAAGGGCTGCGCCGATCATGGGTACGAATGTGATAGCGGTAAGCATCGTTCAGCGTTGCGACAGATAGAAGATGAGGATGACGACGACGCCCATCGAAACACCGGCCCCGTAGGCCTGCACCTGGCCGGTCTGCAACTGAGCGACTGCGCGTCCGCTGTTGCGTCCGAGCCAGCCGACGAGGTCGACGACGCCGTCGACGATGCGCCGGTCGACCCAGTCAGAGGCAAGGAAGAGGCCACCGTAAAGGACGCGGCGGACGATGAACCCCTCGTAGAAGGAATCGAAGTAGAAGCGGTTCATCAGCGTCCTGTGGCCGAACCGCCAGAAGCGTCCCAAGCCGTCGAACGAGACGGACCTGGTGCCATAGACGAGTACGGCAAGGCCTATGCCGGCGAGCGCGAAGACGGTGGAGGTGGCCGCTATGCCGATGCTGAAGGCCGGGGCGTCCTCGTGGAGGAAATGGGAGAACCAGTGGGCAGGGATGGGGCCCAGATCCACGAGCGAGTTGGCAACGAACCCTGAGCCGATGGCGAACAGCGCCAGCACGATCATGGGAACCGTCATGGATCGCGGGGATTCGTGACGCTGAACGTGATCGTGCGCTTCGTCGGGGATGCGCTCCTCATGGGGCACGGCGTCGATACCGCCTCGGAACTCGCCGTGGAAAGTCATGATGATCAGGCGGAACACGTAGAAGGCCGTCATGAAGGCGGCGATGAGCGCGAGCCAGAACGTTAGTTGGGCAACCGCCCCGCTGGATGCGTTCGCGCCTGACCAGGCGACGCCGAGGATCTCGTCTTTGCTCCAGAAGCCCGCGAGGGGGAATATGCCCGCAAGGCTGAGCCCTGCGATGAGGGTCGTCAGGTAGGTGACGGGCATCCACTTCCTGATGCCGCCCATGTAGCGCATGTCGAAGGTGTGCGCGGAGTGATGGACAGAGCCTGCGCCGAGGAAGAGCAGGCACTTGAAGAAGGCATGATTGAAGAGGTGGAACATCGCGACCCCGGGTGCGCCCACGCCAAGGGCCAGGAACATGTAGCCGAGCTGGCTGATGGTAGAGAAGGCAAGCACTCGCTTGATGTCGTTCGAGACGAGGCCCATGGCGGCGGCGAATATGGCCGTGAATCCTCCGATGAGCGCGACGGTGTTCATCGCGGTGACGCTCTCCTCGAAGAGGCCGAACAGCCGCGCGACGAGGAATACGCCCGCCGCAACCATCGTCGCGGCGTGGATCAGCGAGCTTACCGGCGTGGGGCCCTCCATCGCGTCGGGGAGCCAGGTGTGCAGCGGGAACTGAGCGGACTTGCCGACAGCCCCGGCGAACAGCCCCAGCGCCACCCAGGTGGCGACGCCTGCGGAGAGCAGCGGGGCGGCTTCGAGGATGGATGGTATCTCGAACGGGTTGAGTCCAAGCGTGATGAGCTCTGCGCGGTGGAAGAAGAGGTAGAGGATGCCCAGGATGAAACCGAAATCGCCGATGCGGGTGACGATGAAGGCTTTCTTGGCCGCAGCCGCAGCCGCGGGCCGGTGACTCCAGAATCCGATGAGCAGGTAGGAGAAGAGACCGACCAACTCCCAGAAGACGAACATCTGGATGAGGTTGTAGGCGAGAACGAGCCCGAGCATGGACGCAGTGAACAGCGACATGTACGCGAAGTAGCGCGGGTAATCGACCCACTCCCCGCCCTCATCCTCCGGGCCCTTGCGCATGTAGCCGAGGGAGAATATCTGCACGAGCAGGCTGACGCCTGAGACGACGGCCACCATGATGGCGGAGAGCGGGTCGAGCAGGATGCCTACGGTCATCTCGAAAGCAGCGGTGGTGCCCTCCTGACCAACCGCGAACCAGGCGTGAGGAGCGAAATCCACGGGGTCGTGGCCCATCGCTGCGTTGATGGAGAGCAGGCTGATGACGAACGCTCCGCCAACGCCGGCGATGCCGACGTAACCTGCGTATTGCCAGAGCGAACGCCGCCAGGGCCTGAGCACGGCGATACACAACAGACCTGCCAGGAGTGGCAGGCCGATGATGAGCCAGGCTGCGGCTTCGGACAGCATCGCTTAGAGTTTCCTCAGGATTTCATCCGCCACGTGTTCCCTGCCTCGAGGAACCATCACGCGGAAGTTGGCGGTCTCGCCGTAATCGAGGATGTCTCCTTCCGGCAGGAGCCGCACAGGCAGCCCCTCGCCTTCGAGAATCTCCTTCCACATCTCGGCGATCATCAGGTTTGGTGCTTTCTTGTAATCAACCCACATGAGCAGTGCTATCGGCGCATCGTGTTCAGATCGGAGATATCCACGGTGTTGCGGCGGCGCGCGAGGGCGATGATGAGCGCCAGGCCCAGAGCAACCTCGGCGGCGGCCACGACGATCACGAACACGGCAAGCGTTTGGCCCGCGAGCAGGAATCGCTCAGCGCCGCCTACTATGTCGTAGTTCGTTGAGGTACGGAACGCAGCGGGGGCGGTGTATCGGGAGAATGCGACGAGGGCGATGTTCACCGCGTTGAACATGATCTCCGTTGACATGAGTATAGCGATGATATGCCGACGCGAGAGGACGCCGTAGAGTCCGATGCAGAAGAGCACTGCGGAGATGATGAGCAGGCGTTCCAGCATCAGCGTTCTCTCACCAGCGAGAGCGCTCCGATAACCGCTGCGAGCAGCAGCACGCCGGCCACCTCGAATGCCAGGGCGAAATCGCTTACGAGCAGTCGGCCCAGTTGCGCCGGAGTATCTATGAACACGGTGGAGAAGGGCGCGGGGAGGTTGTCCGGAAGGACGGCCCACTCCGCCTGGACGATGCTGTAGACCAACGTTCCCAGGAGCACTGCGCCCAACGTGAGCGCGATCGGCTGCACGGGCGTGCTGCGGTTCCCCTGGTCAACGTCTTGCGTCATCATCACGGCGAATATCACGAGCACGGCGATGCCTCCGCCGTAGACGAGCACTTGCACGACCGCGAGGAATTCGGCATTGACCATCGCGAACAGTCCGGCGATGCCCAGGAAACTGACCACGAGCATGAGCGCGGAGCGGAAGATGTTGCGGAGGTGCACCACGAGCACAGCCGAGCCAATGCTGACTACAGCCAGTGACCAGAACACGACCTCGGAGAAGAGATTACCCGCTGCCACTTGCTAACGCTCGCTCTTGTAATCCCCGTCTGCGCTGGCCCGGTGATCGAGGTCTTCGGGCATCTGCGCGGGGCGCGTGGGGTGCCAGCGGAAAGGCTCGCGTCCGACGCTCTCCCAATCCTGCGACTCGCCGCCGTAGGGGTCGGTCTTGGCGCGTTCCAACTGCGGGCGGAACCAGGTGCTGGGGTGCTTCTCGCGCTCTTTGAGCACGTCCATCGTGATAACGAGGTCTTCGCGCCGGTAGGTGGAGGCCTCGAAGTTGGTGCCCATGTGGAGGGCGTCGTAGGGGCATGCTTCAACGCAGAGCCCGCAGTACATGCACCGGCCTTGGTCTATATCGAACACGTCAACCTTATAGGAGCCGCCATCCTGTTCGTTGCCGCCGTTGGGGTCAGTGACGATACGGATGATGCCCAGCGGGCAGTACTTGGCGCAGCTGGCGCATCCGGTGCAACGCTCCTCGAACCAGGTGAACTCCTGCCCTCGGAAACGCGGGTGCTGCGGAACCTTCTTCTCAGGGTATTGGGTGGTGAAGGGACGGCGCATCAGGTTTTTCAACGTTACGCCCATCCCTTGCAGGATGCCTATGCCGTACATCAGCGAACCTCCGGGATGAGCGGGGTGGGAGGCGTGGTGCGGAGCGAGACGGCTTTCGTCCAGAGGACGGCGGCAGGGATGGTGACCACCCAGTTGATAACGCCCATGATGCCGAGTTCAACCGCGCCGCGCTCAGGCCAGATGATGACTTCAGCGGCGAGCAGCAGCACGTTCAGCAGGCTCAATGGGAAGAGATATTTCCAGGCGACCGCCAGTATCTGATCGAGCCGGAAACGCGGAAGAGTGGCCCGCACCCAGATAGCAACGAATGTGAACGCGCCGACCTTGAGCAGGAACCAGATATGCGATGGGAGGATCGCCCATTTCCAACCCTGGAGGAAGAGCACGCTGAAGATGGCCCCCGCGACGACGGTGTTCGTGAACTCCGCCAGCATGAAGATGCCGTACTTCATGCCGCTGTACTCGGTCATGTACCCGGAGACGAGCTCGGACTCGGCCTCCGTAACGTCGAACGGAGCGCGGTTGAGCTCAGCGGAGATGGCGGTCAGGAAGATCAGTGCGCCCAGCGGAGTGACGAACAGGAACGGCAGCGCCTGCGCCTCCACGATATCGACCATGGACATGGACTGCGCGAGGACGGTAACGCCCAGCAGTGCCATCACGAGAGGAACCTCGTAACTCACGAGCATGGCGACTGCGCGCATGCTGCCGAAGAGCGAGAAGCTGTTGGGCGAGGCATACCCGGCCATCATCACAGCGATGGTGGAGATGCCGCTGACCGCCGCGATGTAGAGCACCGCCACGTTGAGGTCCACCAGCCACGAGCTCGCGCCGAAGGGTATGACCGCGAGCACCAGGAGAGTAGGCGCGAGCATGACGACGGGGGCGAGCGTGAAGACCACACGATCAGCCCCGTTGGCGATGATGTCCTCTTTCGTGATCAGTTTGATTGCGTCGGCGAGAGGCTGGAACAGGCCGAAAGGCCCTGCGCGATTGGGCCCCAGTCGCCCCTGAAAGCGTCCGAGCAAGCGCCGCTCTGCCCAGGTGTAGAGCGTGCCGATGGCAAGGATGCCGTTGGTGATGAGCAGAATGACGGCGATGCCCGCCACGGCATACGCGACCCACGACCACTCAGCGCCGAGCAGGTCCTGCACGAACGTGTAGACGTTCCGGTAGATGGCGTTCTCTGCAAGCGTATCGCCCATCAGCGATCAACCTCGCCCATGTTGAAGTCAAGGCTGCCCAGAGTAACGATAGCGTCGGCCAGCTTCCAGCCGACCAGCATCTCCTTGAAGAGCGTAAGGCTCATGAAGGAGGGCGAGCGCACGTGGCAGCGGTAGGGGGCTATGGAGCCGTCGCTCACCAGGTAGAAGCCCAGTTCGCCCTTCGGCGCTTCGATGGGGACGTAAGACTCGCCGGGGGGCGGACGGAACAGCATGGACATGGTGGCGCGAACAGGCCCAGGCTCGATCTGCTCGCAGCACTGCTCGACGATGCGGAGGGACTGTCGCACCTCAAGCATCCGCACCCAGAAGCGGTCGAAGTTGTCGCCGCCCTCGCAGGTGGGGACATCGAAATCAACGCGGTCGTAGGCGTCGTAGGGGTTGGCCTTCCGCCAGTCCCAATCGACGCCGGATGCGCGGAGGATGGGGCCGGTGAAGGATGCGTCGAGGGCTGCCTCCGGGGAGACGACGGCGACGCCCTTGGAGCGTGCCAGCACGATCTCGCTGTTGAAAACGAGGGCCTGGAGTTCGTCGGCGTAGGTTGGCATATCGTCGAGGAACCGGCGCAACGCGGGCCAGAACTCATCGGGCGCGTCCTGGAACACCCCGCCGATGCGCATATAGGTGAGCGTGATGCGCGCGCCGCAGAGCATCTCGAACATATCGAGGATGCGCTCGCGCTCGCGGAAGGCGTACATGAGCGCGGTGCCGCCGAAGACGCCGAGTTCCTGAAGGAAGAAGCCGACGCCGATGAGATGGCTGGCGATGCGTTGCAGCTCAGCGGCTATGACCCGGAGGTACTTCCCGCGATCTGGAGGCTCGATGCCCACGAGCTTCTCACAGGAGAGAACATAAGCTTGGTTGTTGGTCATCGATGCGACGTAGTCCAGGCGGTCGGTCAGCGTGATGACCTGGGTGTACTGGCGTTCCTCGGCGAGTTTCTCGGTGCCTCGGTGCAGATAGCCGATTACCGGCTCTGCGTCGAGGATGTTCTCGCCGTCGAACGTGAGTTTCATGCGGAACACGCCGTGCGTGCTTGGGTGGTGCGGTCCGACGTTGACGACGACCGGCTCTGTGCGGAGCGTCATCGGCTAGCCTCCCTGCGGCCACGAATAGGGAAGTGGAGGCTCCAGGTAGTCTCGCCGTAGCGGGTGGCCCTGGAACCCTTCCCAGGTGAGGATGCGTTTGAGGCTGGGGTGCCCGTCGAACGCGATGCCCATCAGATCCCAGACCTCGCGCTCCTGCAGGATTGCGCCCCGCCAGACGGAGGCGACGCTGGGAACGGTGGGGGTGCCCCTGCCGTAGACGCGCACTTTGAGAACGGTCGACGCATTCCTGCTCAGCGACGTCAGGCGATAGACCAGGTCGAAATGCTCCACGTAGTCAACCGCCGTAACGGAGCTGAGGAGCTTGTAGTCGTGGGCGGGGTCGTCCCGCAGGAAGCGGCAGACCTCCGCGATGGCATCGGGGGCGATCCATACCTCGCTCTGTCCGACCTCGCGGATGGCATCGTCGAACTGGGCTCGCAGGGCCTCTGTGAGGTCGTTGCCAAGGGTAGCGGTGGTCATGCGCGATCCACTCCGGCGGCATCCCTGCCCACGCTGTACTTCTTCATTTTGTCGTGCAACTGCATGATTCCGTAGAGGAGAGCGTCGGGGCGGGGCGGGCAGCCGGGAACGTAGACGTCGACCGGAACGATGTGGTTGACGCCGGGGACAACGCTGTAGCCCTGGTAGTAGGGGCCGCCGCTGGTGGCGCACACGCCCATGGCGATGACCCACTTGGGCTCTGCCATCTGGTCGTAGATGCGGCGGACAGCGGGGGCCATCTTCCAGGTGAGCGTGCCGGACACGATGAGGAGGTCGGCTTGCCGTGGCGTCGCCCGCATCGCCTCCATGCCGAAACGCGAGATGTCGAATCGTGACATAGCGGAGGCGATCATCTCGAAGACGCAGCAGGCGAGGCCGAACGCGACGGGCCACGTGGCAGAGCGCCGCCCCCAGTTGAGGAGCGCGTCCACAGAGGTAACGGCGACGTTGGAAGCGACATTGTCAGGGACGTAGATCGAAGGCTCTGGGAACGCTTCCTGCGCGCTCCACTTGAGCTGCTCGATGGACTCGCCCTCGATGCGGTCGGTGTCCCACTTCTCGATGCCCCACTCCTGGATGTGAGAGGAGGGCATGATTTGCCCATAGGGCGAGCCGGACTCTATGGGCAGGGGTTGCTCATTCGGATTGACCATGGCCTACGCGCTGGATGCCTCCCAGGGCCGGGCCGCAACGCCGTGCGAACGGGTGATAGCCAGGTGGCGGGAGCATAGCATAGTAAGAGTATAAGTGAAATGCCGCACAATCTACCGCTCTCTCTGGTACCCTATGAAACCCAAGGCCGGGCGTATGGACATGCAAGAACGGATAGACGAGGTCGCCGCATACTCGTTGGACGAGTTTCGGCTGAAGCACGAGTTGCGGGAGAAGGCCATACGTGCGTCGCGAGAAGTCGTGCGCACGTCCGCGAACGCGATACGGGCTATCCATCGGAACGAACTCGATCAGGCGCGGGAGTTGGCGGCGGCGGCAGGCGCTCTGGTGAAGGAGACGCGGGAGACGCTGGCGGGGCATCCTGACCTGTACTTCACGGGCTACACGCAGGATGCGCAGAAGGAGTACGCGGAGGCGTGCGCCGTGCTGGCGTTCATAGCGCGCACGGAGTTGTCGCTGCCGGCGGAGATCGGCGTCGAGACGCCTTCCTACCTGAACGGGCTGGCCGAGGCGGCGAGCGAACTCCGGCGCTACATCCTCGATTCGCTGCGCCGCGACGATGACTCGCGGGTCGAAGAACTGATGCGCTATATGGACGATGTCTACAACGTACTGGTGGTGATGGACTTCCCTGATGCGTTGACCTCCGGCTTGCGCCGGACGACCGATCAGCTGCGCGGTGTGCTGGAGCGCACGCGGGGAGACCTCACGATGACGATGCGCCAACGCAGACTCGAGCGCCTGCTCTCGGAGCGCTCCGATGGCGGCTGAGGCCTCTCTGGGGATTCAGGGCTGTGGCGGCGCGTTGACCCTGCCCGGCGTAACACTGACAATGTCACGCTGGCAACTCGTCTGATGAATCAAATGCATAGCGGAGTCTGCCGACTGAACGGCTGACCCCCGCCAGGAGGGACACATGGACGGCCTGATACTGGCCATTGTTGCGGGCGTTATCGCGCTCGCGTTTGCGGGTTACCTTGCGCAGCGCGTGCTGAGCGCGGACGAGGGCACAGACCTGATGAAGGAGATCGGCGCGGCCATCCAGGAGGGCGCGAACGCTTTCCTGAAACGTGAGTACACGGTGCTCGCGGGCTTCGTGCTCATCGTTTTCATCGTGCTGCTGGTGATGGGCATTGTTCGGGACGAGCAGGAAGAGATGACGGCGGTCTCCTACCTCGCAGGGGCGATTGCGTCGGGGGTCACGGGATTCATCGGCATGCGTATCGCGGTGAAATCGAACATGCGGACGGCTGCCGCCGCGCGTGACAGCTTGAACCGGGCGCTGCGCATCGCTTTCTCCAGCGGCGGGGTCATGGGCATCACCGTCGTCGGCATCGGCATACTGGGCTCGGTGATCCTCTGGCTCATCTTTGCGGACCCCAACATCGTGGCAGGATTCAGCTTCGGCGCATCGAGCATTGCGCTCTTTGCGCGTGTGGGCGGCGGCATCTACACCAAAGCCGCTGACGTGGGCGGAGACCTTGCAGGCAAGGTGGAGGCCGGCATCCCGGAGGACGACCCGCGCAACGCTGCGGTCATCGCTGACAACGTCGGTGACAACGTCGGCGATGTCGCGGGCATGGGCGCTGACCTGTTCGAGTCGTACGTCGGGTCGATCATCGCCAGCCTTGCGCTTGCGGCGACGGGCACGGCATTCCTCATCGGCGGGAACGAGGTGCCGATCGAGGCGAACTCCAGCCTCGCGGTGCTCCCGTTCCTCATAGCCGCAGTGGGCATCGTAGCCTCGATCATCGGCACGTTCCTCGTGCGCACGGGAGAAACGACCAACATCGGGAGTCTGCTCTGGGCGCTTCGGCGCGGCATCTTCGCGGCGGGACTTCTGGCGCTTGCCGGATCGTTCGGGGCCATCTATTGGCTGCTGGAAGCAGAGGGCGGTTTCGGCATCGAGAAGGTTCTGCAGGTGTGGGGCGCCGTCGCCGTAGGCCTTGGTGCGGGCGTCATCATCGGCGTGAGTACGGAGTACTACACCAGTTACGAGTACAAACCCACCAAGAACATCGCAGGGCGATCGGTAACAGGCCCGGCGACGATCATCATCACCGGATTCGCAACAGGGATGTTGAGCACGGTGATTCCGCTCCTCATCATTGCAGCAGCGGTCCTCGGAGCGCATCAGCTGGCGGGGGTTTACGGTATCGCGATCGCCGCTGTGGGGATGCTCTCCACGCTTGGTATCACGCTCGCTACCGATGCCTATGGCCCGGTGGCGGACAACGCAGGTGCGATTGCGGAGCAGGCCCACCTCGACCCCGAGGTGCGGGAGCGCACGGATGCGCTCGATTCGCTCGGCAACACCACTGCGGCAACCGGCAAGGGCTTCGCCATAGGTTCGGCGGTGCTGACGTCGCTCGCACTGATGGCGGCCTACGCCAAGATCGTGGGGCTGGAGGCAGTAGACCTGTTGGAAGTGTCGACGCTGGTGGGGTTGCTCATCGGCGCACTGATGCCGTTCGTGTTCAGCGCGTTGACGATGGAAGCGGTTGGCCGCGCGGCGCAGGACATGGTGGAAGAGGTTCGGCGGCAGTTCCGTGAGATTCCGGGGCTCCGTGAAGGGAAGGAAGGCGTGCGGGCTGAGTACGCGAAATGCGTGGACATCAGCACCAAGGGCGCGCTACGGGAGATGATCATCCCTGGCCTCCTGGCGGTTGTCGTTCCGATTGTGGTTGGCGTGACGCCGTTCCTTGGCAGGGAGGCGGTGGGTGGTCTGCTCATCGGTGCGATTGCAGCGGGCTCGCTGCTCGCCATCACGATGGCGAACTCCGGCGGTGCGTGGGACAACGCGAAGAAGTACATCGAGGCAGGCGCTCATGGCGGCAAAGGCTCGAACGAGCACGCCGCAGCTGTCGTAGGTGACACGGTCGGCGACCCGTTCAAGGACACGTCAGGGCCGTCGCTCAACATCCTCATCAAGCTCATGTCGATTGTAGCGGTGGTGTTCGGAACGACGTTCGCCGCATAAGGGCGCGGAAGCGCGATTGGTGAGCAATAACAGAACCGGCCTGCATGATGGCCGGTTCTGTTTTCGTACGATAGAACTGTCATGCGGTAGGACGGCTACGCGGAACAAGTTAGACAAGTACATAGCGCGATCAGGCGGAGGGAACTGATGGACTTGGGCATAGCGGGTAAGAAGGCACTGGTTACCGGAGGGACGCGAGGCATCGGGTACGCCGTGGCGCGAGAGCTTGCGGCAGAGGGCGTCAGCGTTGCGCTGTGCGCTCGTGACGAGGCTGCGGCGAAGGCGGCGGCCTCGGAGATTGCAAGCGCTACCGGCGCCACCGTCATCGGCTTTCGCGCGGATACTGGGGTTGCCGAGGACGTGACGAGGCTCGTGGCGGACGCGGCGTCGGCTTTGGGCGGTCTCGACATCCTGGTGAACAACGCGGCGCGCGTTGGTGGCACGGGCGGGCCGGATTCGCTGGCGCAGCTGAACGAGGAGATGCTCCAGGGCGATTTCGACGTGAAGATTATGGGCTATCTGCGGTGTGCCCGGGAAGCTGCGCCGTACATGGAGCGCGCAGGATGGGGGCGCATCGTCAACATGGACGGGATGGCCGCGCGGAATGCAGCAGGCATAAGCGGCGGCATGCGGAACGCAGCAGTGATGAACTTCACCAAAGTTATGTCCGAGGAGCTGGGGCCGAAGGGCATTACGGTGAACGCGGTGCATCCGGCGGTGAGCAGGACGAGCGCGTTGGTCGAACGACTGGAGGCGACCGCTCAGCGCGAGGGCATCACGCCGGCGGAGGCAGAGGAGCGCATCGCGAGGAGCAATGCGATCAAGCGGTTGGTGACGTCGGAGGAGATTGCGTCGGTGGTGGCGTTCTTGTGCTCGCAGCAGGCCGGTTGCATCACGGGAGAGGCAGTCGCGCCCTCAGGGGGCAACTCGCGCTCCGTATTCTACTAACCGAGGGCAGCAGGGGTAACTACAACGAGACACCTCTCGGCGGAAGTCCGAATACCGACCAGCCTGGCCGCAGGTCGAACGACTCATGGTGAGAGACGAACCCGCTGCCATGATCCCCGGAAAGCGCAAGCTTGATCGCCCACACCGAGAGTGCCTGCATCCCCTCCTTCTCATCGAGCTCTGCGAGGGAGAAGAAATCTGCGCCCAGCGTCTCCACACCGTCTGCGCGCGGCTCGCCAGAGACGAGGTCGAGCCGGAAGACGACGTAGAGGTTGGCGTTCGGCCGGCCGGGCGTGCTCGCCGAATGCCGAAAGCCGACGACCTCCCGCACCCTCGCAACGACCCCCGCCTCTTCGAGCACCTCACGCTCGATTGCGGCGGGGATGGACTCGTCGTCCTCGACGTACCCGCCGGGTATCTGCCACGTCCCTCGACCGGGATTGAGCCCGCGCTGGATCAGGAGAGCCTTGCCGTCTCGAATGACGATGCCTCCGCAGCCGATCGACGAGTCCCCGAAGTGCAGGAACCCGCAATCGTCCGCCAGACACGCGGGCCGCTCGCGGCCTCCGTCGACCTTCGCGGCCAGCACTGATCCGCACCGTGGGCAGTAAACAGGTGGACTCATAGCGTCAGCCCCCTCGAAGCTCCAAGCATCGACACACATCCTATCGCACCAGCAGGCCTCGCTCCGGAAGTTTCTCCGTGGGTTACGCCCGCCTCCGCTGGCTGGCGGCGGCCCCCTCATCCCGTGGCCGGACGCTGTTGAGAGATGCCGTGCGTTGCACCGGATTGAACAACCCCGTACAGTGAGTTGAGGTCGGCGTGTGACGCAAGGAGAGAGACCATGGCCATCTGGAGCAAGATTCGCGGCGAATTCGTTGACATCGTCGAGTGGACTGACGATTCCCAGGATACGCTCGTCTACCGTTTCCAACGGCACGCTAACGAGATCAAGTACGGCGCGCAGTTGGTCGTCCGGGAGGGACAGGCGGCAGCTTTCGTGAACCAGGGCAAACTGGCCGACGTTTTCGAGCCCGGCAGGTACTTCCTGGAAACCGGCAACCTGCCTATCCTTTCGACCCTCCAAGGTTGGAAGTACGGCTTCTCCAGCCCGTTCAAGGCGGAGGTCTACTTCGTAAGCACCAGGCGGTTCACGGATCTCAAGTGGGGCACCAAGAATCCCGTGATGCTCCGCGACCAGGATTTCGGACTCGTGCGCCTGCGTGCGTTCGGCACCTACGCCATCCGCGTTCACGACACCGCCGTCTTGCTCCGAGAGCTCGTGGGAACCTCCGGCCACTACAGGACCGACGAGATCACCGATCAACTGCGCAACGTTATCGTTTCGCGATTCGCCGACCTCTTGGGCGAAAGCAACATACCCGCCTTGGATCTGGTCTCGAACTATGATGAGCTTGGCGCCTTCATGACCTCGAAGGTGAGGCCGGAGTTCAACGCCTACGGCCTCGAGCTCACGAAGCTTCTCGTCGAGAACATCTCGCTGCCGGCAGAGGTTGAGGCTGCCCTCGACAAGCGCACCAGCATGGGCGCCGTCGGCAACCTGAACGCGTTCTCCCAGTTCCAGGCGGCAACGGCCATGGAGGCCGCTGCCAACAACTCCGGCACCGCGGGCGGCGCGGTCGGCGTAGGCATGGGCATGATGATGGGCGGCCAGATGGGCCAGGCTGCCACGCCGCCGGCAGCAGCGCCCGCCCCGCCGCCCGTGCCCCAACCGGTGCAATTCTTCGTGGCCGCCAATGGACAGCAGACGGGGCCGTTTGGCATGGACATACTGGCGATGCAGGTCCAGCAAGGACAGCTCACTAATGACACGCTTGTGTGGCAGGCGGGCATGGCGCAGTGGACGAGGGCAGCGGATGTCGCCGCGTTCGCCGCGCTGTTCGGTGCGGCGCCGCCTCCGCTGCCGCCGCAGGTTCCTTAGGCACGTCCGAACCACAGTCCCTGAATAGGAGCCCATGACCGAAACGCAGGTAGAACCCCAGCTCAATCAATTTTCGTGCGGACAGTGCGGCTCGTTGCTTGAGTTCCAGCCGGGCGCAGGCATGCTCGTCTGTCAGAACTGTGGCGCCGAAACTCCCCTCCCCGATTCCAACGAGGAGATCGAGGAACTGGACTTTCATGAGCGGCTGGCATCTCTGGAGAGCGGCGAGGAAATCGAAGAGGTTGTCACGATCGCCTGCCCAAGCTGCGGCGCGGAATTCGAGCGAGGAGCAAATCTGTCCTCTGAGGCATGCCCCTTCTGCGACACCACCATCGTAGCGGCGGGTGGCTCCCACAAAAGGATTAAGCCGCGCTCACTGTTGCCATTCCAGGTGGAGCGCGCGAGCGCTCGTGGGTTGTTCCGCGAATGGGTTTCGAAGCTTTGGTTCGCTCCCAACGATTTCAAGCAGCGCGCCCGCTTGGACACCACACTCTCCGGCATGTACGTCCCGCATTGGACCTATGACGCTGCGGTAACCACGGAATACAGCGGCCAGCGCGGGATCTACTACTACGTGCCGGTCGTAGTATCTACGGGCAAAGGTGTGACTACGGTCATGCAGCGGCGTACGGCGTGGACCCCGGTGCATGGCGCGGTCGACAACACGTTCGATGACCTGCTCGTGCTTGCGAGCCACTCCCTGCCGACCAAGTACATGGAGAAGTTGGAACCGTGGGGGCTTCCCGACCTCGTTCCGTTCCAGAACGAATACATGAGCGGTTTCCGCGCCGAGAGTTACCAGGTCGGCCTTGAAGAAGGCTTTACCGAAGCCCGCAAGCAGATGGACAGGCCGATACGCGACACCATCCGGTACGATATCGGCGGCGACGAGCAGATGATTCAGTCGATGCACTCAGAGTTCAACAGCATCACCTTCAAGCACATCCTGCTGCCCGTGTGGATCAGCGCGTACCGATTCAGGAACAAGCCGTTCCGCTTCCTGATCAACGCTCGCACGGGAGAGGTGCAAGGTGAACGCCCCTGGAGTTGGATGAAGATAGCCTCGGCCGCAGGCGGAGCCGCAGCGTTGCTTGCATCGGTTGTTGCAGCTTTGGTGCTAACCCAGTAGGTCTCGCCCACGATACCTGCGCGGCGGAACCACTCCCGCCTCCCGGCTGTAGACAACGCCTCTGTGAACGACAACGAACCGAGGCGGAAGGGAGGGGCCAGCGCGATGGAACGGATCAACGTAAGCGGGAATAGCCCCTACGAGGCGCTCGTCGGGTTCTCCCGAGCGGTGCGCATCGGCAACGTTGTGCATATCGCAGGGACGGTCGCGACTGGTGAGGACGGCGCCGTCGTGGGAAGAAATGACCCCTACGCGCAGACCATCCAGACGCTGGAGAATATCGCCAGGGCGCTCGAGAAAGCGGGGGCGTCGTTGAGCGACGTCGTTCGCACGCGGATGTACGTGACGGACATCACCAACTGGGAACCGGTAGCGCGCGCTCACGGGGAGTTCTTCAGCGAGATCAGGCCTGTCTCCACGATGGTGGAGGTCAGCCGACTGATCGATCCCGCGATGCTGATCGAGATTGAGGCGGAGGCGCTCCTGGACTGACCGGTGACCCGCTACTGGAGCGGCAGCGGAGGCTGGAGCCATGCCCCTGTTGTGTTGACCTCTATGCGGGTAACCCACTTGACCCACTCGAAGCCGCGCTTGCCGGGAACGACGAGCCGCAGGGGCGCGCCGTGATTGTGCGACAGCGGTTCGCTGCCGACGTGCGTGGCGAGCAGCAGACGTTCCGCGTGCGCCAGGGAGAAGCGTCGATAGTAGCCGGTGGCCGAGGTTACGGTAACGCTCGCGGCGGCGGTTTTCGTGTGCGCGTCAGCGAGCAGGTCGCCGAGGCGCACGCCGCTCCACGTCTGCGTCGAGTGCCAGCCGCCCGTGCAATCGAGAGTCGTGGTCTCCTCGGCGTTGGGGGTGATGTCGGCGTAGGCGATTGTGAGCGGTGTGTCGACTGCGCCGTCTATGCGGAGAGTCCAGTCGTCGAGTGCGATGGGGCTCAGGCTGTCGTTCAGCCATGAGGTGCTCGGGAAAGCATTGCCGGTGAAATCACCCGCTGCGTAGGAACCGGTGAAGCGCTTGGCTTTCGCGACACCGGTGGTGCTGTCCAGCCTCACGCCGACTTGCCAGAGGAGTGCCCCAGCGATGGCGAGTCCGCCAAGGCGCAGCACGGATCGGCGCTCCGCCCAGTAGCGAGGCCGGAGCAATCGGCGGTAGCGCGCCACGTGCCAGATGATCATCGGGACGATCAGGAAGACGAGCGTGGAGTGCCAGGTGATGCCGGACGCGCCGAGGTAGTGGAACTGTCCGGCGTGTACCCATGCGATGCCGAGGGCGATGTCGCTCAACAAGAGCGAGAGTGCGCCGAGCGCGAGGTAGTCCTGGCCGGTCCACGAGCCGTAGCGTCGTTTGAGCGGTCGAAGGATGTTTGGCAGTTTCCAGACGAGGACAGCGACGACGGCGAGTCCCGCGGCTCGGTGCGCGGGGACGTGCCAAGCCTGCGCAGGCTCGCCCGCGACAAGGGCGTAGTAGCCGGTCACGAGCGAAGTGGTGGCCAGCAACAGGATAAAGGCGTTTGCCCAAGGGTGCTTCATTGGCCTCGCTCCGTTGTGCCTGCCTTAAGGCTACCACCGGTTGAAATCCCCTTCACTGCCTATGAGACGTCACGACGCAACCCCTGCGTGCGCCCCAACCCGCCGCCCATTGCTCCAAGCGCCCCTGTCCGAATCACGACAATAGCCTATTGCGCCATAACCCCCATAATCCCTACGATGGTGCATACGTCGTTTTAGCGAATTCACCCGTCGTTCCCGCGAAGAGAAACCTTTGCATAGACCGATAGAAATGAGACGAAATGAGACTAAATGAGACCGAATTAAAAGTTTCGCCACTCCTGCCCACTCCTGACGAGGCCAACCAAGGCCAGCTGATCCACCGCGTACGAGTGGGCGGAGTGCCAAACGAGGCCGCGGTGGCCTCATTTCCAGCCTCGCCGCTAGGAGTAAACGAGGCCAACCAAGGCCAAATGGTCCAAGATTCACTCCCTCTCCACGTCATTGCCGCGCAGGCGCCGACCCAGCGACCCGCAGATACCGCCAAAACCGGCGTCGCATACGTTAGTGAACGGAGACACGTCCTGCGGAGTCTCAGGGCGGTGGGGCGGGGTTGGCTGCTAGAATAGCCAAGGTTGATTGGGGGAATCCTGATGGTCTTGAGCGATAGATCGATACGTGAGCAGCTGGCGGAGGGTCGGATTATTATCGAACCGCTGGGAGAGGGCTGCATCCAGCCCGCCAGCGTGGACCTGCACCTGGATCGTAATCTACTGGTGTTCAGGAACAACCGAGTGCCGTACATAGACATACGCTTGATGAGCGAACGGCTCACGGAAGTCGTCACGGTCGGGGACGACGACCCCTTCATGCTGCACCCGGGCGAGTTCGTGCTCGGCAGCACCATGGAGCACGTGGAAGTACCCCCTGATCTGGTTGCGCGGCTGGAAGGGAAGAGTTCCCTGGGCCGCCTTGGCCTGCTGATTCACTCGACGGCAGGCTACGTGGACCCGGGCTGGAAGGGACACCTGACGCTCGAGTTGAGCAACGTGTCCAACCTGCCCATCACGCTCTACTACCGGATGAAAATAGGGCAGATCTCCTTTCTGGAACTGACGACCCCAGCCGACTTCCTGTACGGATCAGCGGAGCTGGGCTCGAAGTACCAGGGCCAGCAGGACGCGACGCCGAGCCGGGCACACCTCGATTTCGAGAGGCGTGCGTAAGCCGGCGCGCGCAGGTGGTGCGTGACGGCATCGAAGTACATGCAGCGGGCCATCCAACTCGGCCGGGAGGCGGTGGGTAGAACGAACCCCAACCCGCCCGTAGGGGCGGTGCTGGTGAAGAATGGCCGCATGGTGGGCGAGGGGAGCACGCAGCCGGCGGGCGAGGCTCACGCCGAGGTCGAAGCGCTGCGTATCGCAGGCGATGCTGCGCGGGGAGCGGAACTGTTCGTGACGCTGGAGCCTTGCGCGCACCACGGGCGAACCCCGCCGTGCGTGGATGCGATCATCGAGGCAGGCGTTGCGTCGGTGCGCGTGGCGGTTATGGACCCTGCGCCGCATACGGCAGGCCGAGGCGTCCAGCGGCTGCGCGAGGCAGGCATCGAAGTGACCGTCGAGGACGGCCCCATGGAAGCGCGTCGTCTGGTGGAGGCGTTCGCGAAACACGTAACGACCGGGATGCCGTTCGTAACGGCCAAGTTCGCGATGAGCCTGGATGGCAAGATAGCGTCGCGGTCGGGCGATGCACGCTGGATATCCAACGAGGCCTCTCGCTTAGAGGCGCACCGGCTGCGCGCCGAGGTTGACGCTGTGATGGTGGGCATCGGCACGGCGCTTGCGGACGACCCCAAGCTAACCGTGCGCGGCGTGCCGTTGCGCTCTGCAGAGCAGCCGCTGCGGGTGGTGGTGGACAGCCGAGGCCGTCTGCCTGTGGGCGCAGCGATGCTGGGCGAGCCCGGACGCACGATCGTAGGAGTGGGGAGCGCGGAGGCGGCGCATGCGGCGGCGCACACAGGCGCGGAAGTGCTGGTGGTGGCGGCGGAAGACGGACGGGTTGGCCTTGGGGGGCTGTTGGGACAACTTGGCGCGCAGGGCGTGGTCTCGGTACTCGTGGAAGGCGGCTCGGAGCTACTCGGCTCGCTGTTCGACCAGAGACTCGTTGACAAGGTGGTTGCGTTCGTTGCCCCGGTTATCATCGGAGGCGGCGGTGCGCCCGGGCCCGTGAGCGGCGAGGGCGCTCTGCGGATGGCGGACGCTCTGCGGCTATCGGATGTTGCTTACAGCGAGCTCGACGGCGACGTTATGATTGTCGGTTATCCTGCGGGCAGGTGAGGCGATGTTTACCGGCATAGTCGAAGAGGTGGGCACGGTGGCCGAGGCGGCGAAGAACAGGCTGCGCATCGAGGGCGGGCTGGTGATGGAGAGCCTCGCTGTCAGCGATTCGATAGCCCTGAACGGCGTCTGTCTGACGGTCGTCGAGAGGACAGACGATGTGTTCACCGTGGACGTTGTCGAGGAGACCCTGAGCCGGACGAACCTCGGTGCGCTGCAGGCGGGGGATATCGTCAATCTGGAGCGGGCGCTCACCCCATCGTCGCGGATGGGCGGTCATATCGTGCAGGGGCACGTGGACGGCACAGGAGTGGTCGACAGAATGAACGGCTCGCCTCAGGAGCGTATGCTGTGGGTTACACTGCGTCCGGAACTGATGCGGTACGTGGTGGAGAAGGGGTTCATCGCCTTGGACGGCATCAGCCTGACGGTTGCGGAAACCGGCGCGACGGAGTTTAGTGTGGCCGTGATACCGTATACGGCAGAGCACACGTCGCTGAAGGCGAGGGCGCATGGCGACCGCGTGAATATCGAAATCGACATCCTCGCGAAGTATGTGGAACGACTGACTTCGTTCGAGGCGAGAGGCTAGATAACAGAAGTATGCCGCGAATCGGTGTTGAACAAGCGATAGAGCAGATACGCACGGGGAAGCTCCTCATCATCGTTGACGATGAGGACCGTGAGAACGAGGGCGATTTCGCCATCGCGGCGGAATGGGTCACGCCGGAGGTCATCAACCTGATGGCCATGCACGGGCGAGGGCTCATCTGCGTGCCGATGACGGCGGAGCGCTTGCACTACTTGGACCTCGACATGATGGTGGCGAACAACACCTCCAAGCACACGACTGCATTCACCGTATCGGTGGATGTGGACAACGGGGGAACGGGCATATCGGCGCATGACCGCGCAGCCACGGTGAAGACGCTGATCGATCCCGTGGCGAAGCCGTCCGACCTGGCTAGGCCGGGGCACATGTTCCCGCTGCGAGCGCAGGCTGGCGGCGTACTCGTCCGTGCGGGTCAGACCGAGGCGAGCGTGGATCTGGCCAAGATGGCCGGTCTGCAACCTGCGGCGGTGGTCTGCGAGATCATGAACAGCGACGGGACGATGGCGCGGATGCCGCAACTGGAGGAGGTTTCCCGGGAGTTGGGCATCGACATCGTGACCGTTGCGGACATCATCGCCTACCGGTTGGAGCACGAGCGCCTCGTCGAACGCGTGGCCGAGGCGCGGCTGCCGACTTCGTACGGAGTGGCCAAGGCGTTTGCCTACCGTTCTCAGGTTGACTTCGCAGAGCACGTGGCGCTGGTGTTCGGCAATGTGGAAACGGAAGGGCCGGTGCTCGTGCGGGTGCACAGCGAATGCCTCACCGGAGACGTTTTCGGCAGCCTGCGCTGCGATTGCGGAACGCAGCGGGAGATGGCGATCAAAGCGATAGCGGAAGAAGGGCGCGGCGTATTCCTGTACATGCGACAGGAGGGCCGGGGCATAGGTCTGCACAACAAGATCAGGGCGTATGCGTTGCAGGATGGCGGCGCGGACACGGTGGAGGCGAACCAACAACTGGGGTTTCCTCCGGACTTGCGCCACTACGGCGTGGGCGCCCAGATTCTGGTGGACCTGGGTGTGCGGACGATGCGCCTGATGACGAACAACCCGAAGAAGATCGTCGGGCTGGAGAGTTACGGGCTGACTATCTCTGAGCGCGTGCCCATCGTCGTGGAGAGCAACCCGGAGAACGAGTTCTACCTGCAAACGAAGCAGGATCGCCTGGGCCACCTGTTCGACGTGCTGGATCAGCCGTCGCAGTAGCAGACCGTTCGTTCCCAAGTCCGTAATTCGGCGGCATCGGTGGCGCGGCACGTTACAATACGGCCATGGCTACGGAGATAAGCGGCAACCTCGATGCGCAGGGCCTGCGCGTGGGCATCATCGTTGCGCAGTTCAACGAGGCGATTACGTCACGCCTGTTGCAGGGAGCGCGCGAGGCCACGGCAAAGCACGGGGTCCGCGAGGAGTTGCTGACGATCGTGCACGTACCGGGCTCGTTCGAACTTCCGCAGGCGGCGGAGCGTATGGCTCGCAGCGGCAAGTGGGACGCTCTGACAGCGCTTGGCTGCGTGATTCGCGGCGAGACGGCGCATTTCGATTTCGTCGCGGCGGAAGCGGCGCGGGGCATCGCGCAGGTGGCGCGTGAGACGGGGGTGCCTGTCTCGTTCGGCGTGTTGACGACGAACAACGTGGATCAGGCGATGGCGCGCTCAGGCGGAGCCCAGGGCAATCGTGGATTCGATGCGATGGAGTCGGCTATCAAGATGGCGAATCTGCACCGCCGGTTGCGCGAGGCGGACGCACTCACACCGGTGAAGGATTGAGCATGGCGATTCAAGAGCAACTCGCCGAAGATCTCAAGAGCGCGATGAAGGCGCATGACGATATCACGAAGGACACGATCCGACTGGTCAGAGCGGCCATCAAGAACGCGGAGATAGAGAAGGGCGATGCGCTGGACGACGAGGCCGCGATGGCGGTGCTCATGCGCATGGCCAAACAGTACCGCGACAGCATCGAGACGTACCGTCAGCATGGGCGGGACGACCTCGTGGCCAGGGAAGAGTCCGAGTTCAGCGTGCTCTCTCGCTACTTGCCGGAGCAGTTGGATGAGGATGCTATTCGCTCGCTCGCTCAGCAGGTGGTCGAGGCTGTGGGCGCGACGGACCCGGGAGACCGGGGCAAGGTGATGGGCAGGCTGATGCCACAGCTGAAAGGCCGCGCCGACGGCAGTATCGTGAATCGCGTGGTCGGCGAACTGCTGGGGTAAGGGGACAGGAGCGAATGGCAGCACGATACGGCATCGTCGTATTCCCCGGAACCTGGTCGGATACGGATTGGCGTGACGCAGTAGTCGTGCTGGGCGCGGAATCCGAGTACGTTTTCCATAAGGAGACGGACGTTTCGCGTTTCGACTGCCTCATCATCCCCGGCGGCTTCTCCTATGGCGACTATCTCCGCCCGGGGGCGATAGCGCGGTTTTCTCCGGTGATGGGGGCCGTGGTCGATTTCGCGAACGCGGGCGGGCCGGTTCTCGGAAGTTGCAACGGTTTCCAGGTGCTGTGCGAGTCAGGCCTGCTCCCCGGAGCGTTGATGCGTAATGCGAGCTTGGAGTTCCGCTGCCAGCCGCAGCACCTGCTCGTCGAGCGTGCCGCTGCGCCCTTCACCTCGCTAGCACATCAGGGCGACGTGCTCTCGATTCCGGTCTCGCACGGCGACGGCAACTACTTCGTCGACGACGCGACACTCACGCGGATGGAGGCGAATGGGCAGATATCGTTCCGCTACTGTGCGGAAGACGGCCAGGTAACGCCGGATGCCAACCCGAACGGCTCACGGGCGAATATCGCGGGCGTCACGAACGAGGCGGGGAACGTGCTGGGGCTGATGCCGCATCCGGAGCGTGTGGTCGAGGCAGCGTTGGGAGCGGGGACGGACGGCCTGAAGATTCTGCGCTCGATAGATGAGGCGTTGCACGAGCGTGCAGCGTTCGCGGGCTAGGCGTGGCGGACCGACGAACGATGGCCGTTTCGCAGGAGATACTCGACGAGATCGCACTAAGCCGCGACGAGTACGACCTTATCGTCCAGAAGCTGGAGCGTGAACCGAACGGCGTGGAGCTCGGTCTGTTCGGGGCGCTGTGGAGCGAACACTGCGGGTATAAGCACTCCAAACCGCTGCTCAGGACGTTCCCCACCACGGGCGCAGCGGTTCGCGTGCAGGCAGGGGAGGAGAACGCGGGAGTCGTCGATATCGGCGATGGACTGTCGGTCGTTTTCAAGATCGAGTCGCACAATCACCCGTCGGTGGTGGAGCCGTACGAGGGTGCGGCCACTGGTGTAGGCGGCATCGTGCGGGACATTCTGGCGATGGGTGCGCGTCCGGTCGCGCTGCTGAACTCACTGAGGTTCGGGCCGCTCGACACCGCACGCAACCGCTATCTGTTCCAGGGCGTGGTGGCGGGCATATCCGGCTACGGCAACTGCATCGGCGTGCCGGACGTTGGGGGCGAGGTGGTATTCGCACCCAGCTATGCAGGCAACCCGCTGGTGAATGCCATGTGCGTCGGCCTTCTTCCGACGGGCGGACTGATGCGCGCAGCGGCGACGAACCCCGGATCGGTGCTGATGGTGGTCGGCTCCGCAACGGGGCGCGACGGCATCCACGGCGCGTCCGGCCTAGCCTCGCGCACGTTCGAGGATGAGCGGGAGATGCGGCCGACCGTGCAGGTCGGCGATCCATTCCTGGAGAAGGTGCTCATCGAGGCGTGTCTGGAAGCAGCGGCGAGCGGGTGGTTGGACGGTCTGCAGGACATGGGAGCGGCGGGGTTGACGAGCTCGGTGATGGAGTGCGCTGCCCGAGGGGGAACCGGCGTAGAGATCGACGTTGCGCTCGTGCCCAGGCGTGAGGGCGACATGTCCGCGTACGAGGTCATGCTGTCCGAATCACAGGAACGGATGTTGCTCATCGTGACGCCGGGGCGGGAGCGTGATGTCGCAGCGATATTCGAGAAGTGGGATCTTCACGTAGTTACTATCGGGAAGGTCACCTCGGATGGAATGGCGCGGGTCTACGACGATGGCGTGCTCGTCGCGGAGGTTGATGTCGACACGCTGGTCGACGCACCGCAATACCGCCCGCCATCGCGCCGTCCGGCGTATCTGGATGAACTGCACGCCATGCCGATGCCCGCCCTGCCTGCGCCTGAAGAGGGAGGACGCATCCTGCGAACGCTGCTCGCCTCTCCGAACATTACGAGCAAACGCGCCGTGTTCCGCCGCTACGATCATGAAGTGCAGACACGGACGGTGGTGCGCCCCGGCGCCGGAGACGCGGCGGTGCTGCGTCTGCGTGAGTCCCAGCGAGGGCTTGCGCTGGCGGTTGACGGCAACGGACGGTTGGCCTATCTGGATCCGTACGCGGGCGGAGCGCTGGCCGTGGCGGAGGCATGCCGGAATGTTGCGGTATCGGGCGCTGCGCCGCTGGCGGTTACCAACTGCCTTAATTTCGGCAATCCGCAGAAACCGGAGGTGTACTACCAGCTACAGGAGTGCATCAGAGGCATGGCCGACGCCTGTCGGGCGCTTGGCGTGCCAGTCGTCAGTGGCAACGTGTCGCTCTACAACGAGACGCAAGGCGAAGCAATCTACCCGACGCCGGTGGTTGGCGCGGTAGGCTTGCTGGAAGACGTGGGCGATGCGCTGAGCGCGGGGTTCACCGGAGCGGGAGATGTGGTGCTGCTCTTGGGCGGGAAGGCCGGGGATAGCAGCGAGAGCCTCGCGGGAAGCGAGTACCTGACGGTCGAGCATGGCATCGTCGGCGGGAAACCAGCGATCGATCTGGAAAGCGAGGCGCGTCTCCAGCGGCTGCTGGTTCGCCTTGCGCAGGCGCGGCTGCTGCATTCCGCGCACGATTGCTCAGACGGAGGGCTGGGAGTCGCGCTTTCGGAGAGTGCGATCCTGGGAGGTGTGGGGTTCGCGGGCGAGGGAGATTGGACCGGCGCACGCTGGGACGCGGCGCTCTTCGGCGAGGAGGCCTCGCGTGCGGTGGCCAGTTGCAACGCAGCTGACGTTCCCGCGATCGAGCGCGCGGCTCAGGAGACCGGTGTTCCATACGCAAGGCTGGGCGTAACCGGCGGCGAACGTTTCGCCGTGCCGGGGCTGGTGGACGAGGCGCTTGCGGAGTTGAGCGACGCGTTCTACGAAGGGCTGGAGCAGGCGCTGTCCACCTAGAGAGCCCACTCCAAAAAACGCAAGGGTGCCAAGAGCGTGTTTTTCGTTCGCTACTGCCTGAACCTTCCCCGCCGCTCGTGAGGACAATCCAAGCGGCGCATTGATGACATCAGGTACTTGCCCAACTGCACGGAAGGATGGGGTAATCCGGTATGATGCTTACAAGACTGCGTAGCCGCATCGTTATCTGCTGCGAACACGCGCAGACGTCATACCGTCCGAGGGGAAGTCAAAGATGAAGGTCATTTTTCTGGAAGACGTGGCCGGCACAGCCGACGCCGGTGAGGTCAAAGAGGTCAAGAACGGGTTTGCGCGGAACTACCTGCTGCCGCGCAAGATGGCTGCGCCCGCGACTGCTGACCAGCTACAGCGGACGCGCTCCATCGAGAAGGCGGCGAAAGAGAAGCGGCTGAAGTTCTCCCAGGAATGGGGCGACGTCGCCGGACTGCTCAAGGGCACGGTAGTGCCGGTCGAGGTTCGCGTTGGCCCCAACGGCAGACTGTTCGGCTCCGTAACGGGCAGGCATATCGCTGACCGCCTATCGGAGACGACAGGCCGCAGCATCGACCATCGCCAGGTGCTGCTCGGCTCCACTATCCACGAACCTGGCGAGTACCCGGTTACGATCAGGCTCTACCGTGAGGTTACGGCTGAGGTGAATGTGCTGGTCGTCCCTGAAGGCTACGCGGCTCAGCAGGCCGAGGAGACGGACGAGGACGAAGGCTCAGAGGAACCTCAGGACGAGGTAACGGAAGAGCCGGCCTCGGCAGAGGAAGAAGCGGCAACGGAAGAGGAAGAGGAGTCGTAGCAGGGGGCGGATGTACGCGGAGAAGTTACCTCCTCATGACGCGGACGCTGAGGAAGCGGTTGTCGGTTCGCTGTTGATAGACGGCGAAGCGATTAACCGTATCGCTTCGCTGGTGCAACCCCAGGATTTCTACCGCGAACGCAATCGTTGGTGCTTCGAAGCGTGTGAGTCGCTCTATCACCGGGGCGAAGCCATCAACCAGATTAGCGTCGCCCGGGAGCTCTCGCTCAAGGAGAGGCTGAATGAGGTCGGCGGGCCGGGTTACCTGAGCCATCTCGTGGCCGCAGTGCCCACATCGGTTCACGTGGAGCACTTCGCGCGGATAGTCAACCGAACGGCAACGATGCGCCGGTTGATTCAGGCGGCTGGAGACATCGCCACGATTGGATACGCGGACACGCCGGACACCGAACAGGCGCTTCAGCAGGCCGAGGATCTGCTGTTCCGCGTACGCAACACCCATGTTACCCGTGATTTCGTCACCATCAGGGAAGTGCTGGACCAGTACCTGGAGGAGACCGTAGGGCTGGATCCGATGGACAGGGGCGTGGCCCCCATCCCCACCGGCTTCACGGATATCGATAGCGCCCTGGGACGTCTGCAGCGCGGCGACCTGTTCATCCTGGCGGCGCGGCCTTCCATAGGCAAATCCACGCTGGCGATGAACATCGCCCGGAACGCGGCAGGGCAGGGAGCGGTGGTCGGCGTGCTGAGCCTGGAGATGAGCCGCGAGCAACTCGCCCTGCGGCTGCTGTCGGCGGAGGCGAATGTTGACAGCCACCTGCTGCGCCTTGGGCTGCTGGGCGACTCAGCGATGAACCGCGTGGTGACGGGCATAGGCGCGCTCTCCGATCTCGCGATCTACATGGACGACTCCCCTGCGCAGACGGTGCTGGAGATGCGCTCCAAGCTGCGAAGGCTCCATACGGGCAGAGGCATAGACCTCGTCGTCGTGGACTATCTGCAGTTGATCTCAGGGCGCGACAACCGGAACGACAACCGCGTGCAGGAGTTGAGCGACATCACGCGGCAGTTGAAAGCCATCGCCCGAGACCTGAACGTCCCTGTCATCGCGCTCTCGCAGCTCTCTCGTGCGATCGAGCAGCGCCCCGACCATCATCCGCAGCTGTCCGACCTTCGCGAGTCCGGCAGCATCGAGCAGGATGCGGACGTCGTCGCGTTCATCCACCGCGATGACAAATACGTCACGCCGGAGCGTTGGGAGCAGCAGCACCCGACCGACCCCTACCCGGAGAATCTGGCGCAATTGATTATCGCGAAGAACCGGCACGGGCCGACGCGCACCGTCCATCTCTATTTCGATGGTAAATTCTCGCGCTTCGAGACCCTCGCCACTGAACTGATGGGCGCATGATGGCACCGCCGTTCGCGGGTTTCGGCGTTGGCACGAAAATGCTCCCCGTTCCTGCGCCCGTGCTCAGCTCGCTCCTGGAGGAGATCGACGACATCGCCGAGTTGAAGTGTACGCTGCGCTTCCTCTGGTACGTGGCGCAGGAGAAGGGTGCGCCACGGCGCGTCGCAGCGGCAACGCTCGATGCCGACAGCGTGCTTATCGCTGCGCTGGGTTCTCAGGAGGAAGTGTCGCGGGGCTTTGGCCTCGCGGTCAGCAGGGGGACTATCATCGAGGCGTCAGGCTGGCGCTTGTTGCGAACCCCAGAGAACGAGCGCGCTCTTGCGAGGCTCGGGGAAGCGCCAGTGCAGCGCAGCGAGGCTGTGCACACGGAGCGGCCCAACGTGTATCAGCTTTATGAGGCGAATATCGGTATGCTGACACCGATGATTGCCGACCAGTTGCGCTCAGCCGAGGACGAGTTCCCCGCTGAGTGGATAGAGGCGGCGATACGCGAGGCGGTGACGAACAACGCGCCGAGCTGGCGGTACGCTGAGACAGTATTGGAACGTTGGAAGCGCAACGGAAAGGGAGCAAAGCCGCGTGGAGAGCCTGGGCGACATCCTGAGAAGGTTACAGCGGCAGAGTATCTCAAACAGCGCCGCTCCTGACTGGGTAGACCAGCTTGGCGTTGAGCCTGACGCCGAGGCGTGCCCCATCTGCCGGGGACGCGGATGGGTGCGGCGTGAGTTGCCCGTCGTCGATGCTGATTTCGGGCGTGCGTTCCCGTGCGCTTGCCAGCAGGACGCGAGCACGTCGCAGCGGCTGTCGCGGTTGCAGCGATTCAGCAACCTGGGTGTTCTGAGCGACGTGCGGTTCGAGGAGATAGACGCTGCGGGGCCGGGCACGGGCCCGGAGGCAGCGGCGCGCTACCAGGCTGCGCTTACAGCGGCCCTGCGGTTCGCGGAAGAGCCCTCCGGCTCGCTGACGCTACTGGGAGGCCATGGCGTCGGCAAGACGCACCTCGCTGCCGCCGTTGCGAACCGCCTCATGGAGCAGGGGCACCCGGTCTTCTTCACGTTCGTTCCCGATTTCCTCGATCAGATACGCGGGTCGTACAGCCAGGACTCCGAGCTGACCTACGATGAGCTCTTCGAGCAGGTGAAGGCTGTGCCGATGCTCATCCTGGACGACCTCGGAGCGCACAGCGGAACGCCCTGGGCCGAGGAGAAGCTGTTCCAGGTGATCAACCATCGCTACCTTGCCGGCCTGCCGACGCTGGTGACGTCTGCGCTGCAGATGGAGCGACTCGACGGACGCTTGCAGAGCCGCCTCTCCGACCCGCGGTCGTCGCGCGTTATCGACATGGGCGGCAGCGTGAGAGGCTCGAAGATGGCGATGGGCGGCATCGAGCCTGCGATGCTCCGGCACATGACGTTCGACTCCTTCGAGCCGAATGGCCGAGCGCGCGACCAGCAGGGCAGGGAGACGCTCAACGCCGCGCTGATGGTGTCGAGATCGTTCGCGCAGGACCCGGACGGCTGGCTGGTGCTCGTGGGCGATGTCGGCTGCGGCAAGACGCATCTCGCGGTGGCGGTCGCCAACGAGCAGCTGGGGAAGGGAGAGGACGTCTTCTTCGCTTTCGTTCCGGACCTCCTGGACCATCTGCGCTATACGTTCAGCCCCGATAGCCGTGTGACGTACGATGAGCTGTTCGATCGCGTCAAGCAGGCGCCTCTGCTCGTCCTGGACGATCTCGGCTCCGAGAGCTCGACGCCCTGGGCGAACGAGAAGCTCTACCAGATCATCGTGTATCGCTACAATACGCGAATGCCCACCATCATCACGGCGCGCGCGATTCCGTCAGGGGCGAACGACCCGGTCGCATCGCGGCTGAGCGACGCCCGGCTGGTGGTGGTGATACCCATCACCGCGCCGGACTACCGGCAGACGGGGCGTCAGCAGAAGGAGCGCCGGCCGGATGGCAGATACTGACGCTGCGCCTGTGGAGGATTGCCCGTTCTGCGGCATCGCGGCAGGCACGCTTCCCCGCCAGATCCGCTACGAGGACGATGAGATCATCGTGTTCCGCAACGCCCTCACCTGGGCGCCGGTGATGTACCTCGCTGCGCCGCGAGTGCACATGAGCCAAGCGGAGTGGTGGCAGTCGCCGCTGTTCCCGCGCGCTGCGCGTCTCGCCATCGAGATAGCGAAGGAGGAGGCCCCCGGCGGCTTCCGGCTCGTATCGAACTTCGGGGACGACGCTATGCAGTCGCAACTGCATGGTCACCTGCACGTGCTGGGCGGGGTGCATCTGGGTCTGTACATGGACTTTCCTCGCAAGGGCGATTTCTGGCTGCGGAACTACGGCTACACGGAGCGCGTTCCTCGGGAGGGCGTCTCCGGCGCCGGCGCTGGCTCTTCGATCGTTGACGCTCCTTCCGGCGGTCTTCTTGACGGTCACTCTGGCGCTCCTCTCTCTGACGCTCCTCCTCCGGCGCCCGGGGAGCCGCGCTCGTGACGGACGTTCTGCTCGTCGGGGCGGGGGGATTCATCGGCGCGGCGTCGCGGTACGGCGTACTCATGGGCGTATCGCGGCTGCTGGGTCAGCCGACGTTCCCGTGGGGCGTACTCGTCGCGAACGTGGCCGGTTCGCTGATCATCGGCGCGCTGATGGGCCTGGCGGAGACGCGGCAGCTGTTCAGCGCGGAGGTTCGCCTGTTCCTGTTCGTTGGGATCCTCGGCGGCTTCACGACGTTCTCCGCCGTGAGCAACGACACGCTCGTGCTGCTGCGCAACGCCGCCTACCTCCAGGCCGCTGCAAACGTGCTGCTCACGGTTACGCTGGGGCTCGCGGCGGTAGCGATAGGCTACGCAACCGCTCGCGCGGCGTAGCGCCGGCACAACCGCAACAGACGCTCCAACGCGGTCCACCCCACTCCGGCGGCTTGTCAGGAGTGCGCGGGAGCGGCAAACTTTTAAAACAGTCTCATTCAGTCTCATTTCGTCTCATTCCTCTCGTAGACGCGGGGGGATTCACCCTCATCCCAGCCTTCTCCCCTCAAGGGAGAATCCTCCTGGATTCCAGCCTTCGCTGGAATGACGGGGGGGGTGAACCCTGGCCCCATTTGGCCCTGTTTGGCCCCGTTTACTCCTAGCGGCGAGGCTGGAAATGAGGCCGGTGTGGCCTCGTTTGGCACTCCGCTCACTCGTATGCGCTGGGCCAGCGTGGTCCTGTTTCGATTGTGGCGGCCCCATTACGAGTGGCCAGGAGCGGCAAACTCTTAATTCTGTTCCGTTTTGTTCCATTTCGTTCCATTCCCGATCGTCTACGCGGGGACGGGGGCACCCTCATCCCAGCCTTCTCCCCTCAAGGGAGAAGGGGCCTGCCCGCCTTCGCAGGAACGACGGATGCTCGGCGCGTGAATGACGTATGCAACCAATGTAGAGGCTGGCGCGGCGATGGCGCAATGGGCAGTTGTCGTTGGGTTGGGGATACGTTTGGGATGGCGTGACCTTCGGGCGGTTCGCGAACCGCCCCTACACCAAACAGGGAGCCTCGCAGGCTTACTCCCCGCTTACGAGCGATAGGATGGCTGCGATGCGGCGGGCGGTATCTGTGAAGTGCTGGACTTCCTGCGGGGTGAGTGCGCGTTGCAGGATGTCGTGCTCGCGGTAGGAGAGCCATTTCTTGAGGACCTGGTAGCCTCCGAGCTTGTAGCCCCAGACGGCGGACGGGACGTTGCGCCAGTACGCGCGATCGTTCAGGTGGATGTCGAACGTCGTCTCGCCGAGCGCGGCTATCGCGCCGCCGAGCGCGGTACGCTCGTCCGCCGTGTACTCGCGCTCGGTTACCCGACCGAGGCCCGGCATCACGGCGTCGCCCGCACCGTAGTGACCCCAACTTGCCGTTAGCGCGAAATCGGCGTCGGTCATGTTGCGCCCGCCGCCGGTGGCGGGGACGGCGATGGCCGCTGCCTGCGGGCGCAGAGCCCCGGTGGTAACGCCGGGGACGGGCGTATCGGAATCGAGGAGGGCGGCCAGCTCCCGGCCACGCGCTGCGGATGCGGCGAGTTCGTCAGCCGCGCCGACTGCGTCCCCGTCCGGCCAGCCCGGCAGGGGGATGCGGGGCCACTCCATGCGCAGCGCGCCCGCGTTCGCCTCGCGGTATGCGGGGTCGTGGAGCACGGCGAGCGCGTGATGGAACAGATCCTCCACGCCCACGCCCAGACGTTCGAGGTAGCGTTCCGCCGCAGGCGACAGGTTAGGCCGGCGTCTTACGCCGCCAACGTCCTCCCCGAATGCGTCATCGCGGAGCCATAGGGGAAAGAAATGTATCCCCCAATTGCCTAGCTTCCAGTTGCCGAGATTGTATATCAGAGTGCCATGTGAGAACTCGTCCTGGATTTCCCGTTTGTTCGAACCGAGCCACAGATTTCCTTTGAACACATGCAGCCTATAGTCGGCGCGCTCTCGGTCGAGCAATGGTGAGTCCGACTCCCAGTAGAGCCAACGCGTATCGAATGGGCGGTACTCGTGGCGAACGAAGCCGGTCTCGTTGGGGCCGCCCCGCCTGAGCAGCGAGTCTCGCACCCTGCGGGCGTCGAACCGTGCTGTGGTCTGCATAGTGACAGTGTGCCTTCGTGCGACCTCTTCATGGCCCAAGCCCGGGTTGAAATAATCGGCGATACGCTGCTTGAGCCGGTCAAAGTCAATGTCTATAAGGAATGAGTCCCGGCTGGTCTTAACCCCCGGAAACGATACAGGGAATAGGTCGGTCAGCGACGGCCAGTTATGCCAAGCATCGCTGACCGTGGTATGCGCGAACGGCAAGCCGAGCGACAGGTCTGGTTCAATGCTTCCATAGAGCGTATCAGGTTCCGTCTCCGCCGTGGCGGTCAACTCCTCGCGCTTGGCCTGACCCCAGAGGTGGCGGAAGCCGACCGCCTCCGTCGGCGTGTGGTTGGCCTTGCGCACCAGCGTCGTGATGGCCGTGCCGACTTTGATGCCAACCGAGGAATTGGGGACTGTGAAAACACTCCTATCTGGCTGTCCTTCAGGTGTTTTCCCACCCTTGCGAATGTCGCCGTTCAGACAGTCGATGCGGATCACGTCGAACGCCTCCAGGTAACGCTCCCGCATGCCTGTGAACGACAGCCCGTCCAGCCACGAGTAGTTGGAGATGAAGCAGACGATGCCGCGTCCCGTCTCCTCGGCGATGCGCCGCTCCGCCATGCGGAAGAACCGCACGTAAAGGTCGTTCAGGCCCTGGCCCTCGGGGCGGCGCACCCGTTGCGTGGCGCGGTACGCTTCCGAGAGAGTGCGCTCCTCCTCCACCGCCATGCCCGCGAAACCGTTGTAGGGCGGGTTGCCGATAATCACCAGAATCGGCGTCTGCTGCTTCACGGCGTCAGCGCGGTTCCGTTCCTCCTCCAATTCGGGAAAGGGGAGCGGTTCCTGCGCTGTGTCTAGCTCCCAGCCGGTGAGCGCGTTAGTGAGGAAGACGCCCGCCCGCTCCGTGTCGTCGTCGGCCAGCGGCGCGTCGAGTTCCTGCATCGTTAGGCCCACCTGCAGGTGGGCGACGACGAAAGGCGCGGGCATGATCTCGAACCCGAACACGCGCGTCGTCGCCGCCTGTTTCACCCGCGCACCTGTGAGCGCGCCCTGCCCCTGTTCCCGCAGATTCGCAGCGATGCGCCGCAGCACTTCCGCGAGATACGCTCCGGTGCCGCAGCACGGGTCGAGCACGTAGACGTTCTCCGCCGCGAGTCCGTCCGCGATGCCGAGGTCGTCCTTCAGCGCCTTGTCGACGCGGGCGACCATGTAGCGCACCACTTCCGGGGGCGTGTACCAGACGCCCAGCTGCTTGCGCAGGTCGGGGTCGAACGCTTCCAGGAACGGCTCGTAGAAGTAGGGGACGGCCTCGCCCTCGTTGAAGCGGTCGAAGAAAGCGTCTCTGTCCACCCGGTTGAGCGCTGCCGCCGTCCAATTCAGCACTTCCACCAGGCCGAGCGGTCGCAGCCGGCCGGGGTCGGAAATCTGCTGAAACAACGCCCGCAGAACCGGCGCGCGCAGGTGCCAGACCGCCGTGTGCCAATCGAACGGCGTCGTTGGGCGCGGGGTCTGCCTTGCCCACAGCACCCAGGCGGAGAAGATGCCGTAGAACAGCGTCTGCACCAGCGTCGAGCGAAAGAAGGCCGCGCCGCGCTCGTCCTCGAAGCGAACGCCGAGTCCCTCCTCCAGCGCCCTGCGCAGGGTGGTCAGCGAGGGCGCATCGCCCGCCGCTTCGACCCGCGCAAGGCCGTCGCGGGCGTACGAGGCGAGCAACCAGGCGAGGTCTTTCGGGTCGGCGATGGCCGCGTTCTGCGACAGCGCACGGCACAGGTACTCGCCCAGGCCCGCGCCGACCTTACGGGCGAATTCCCGAGGCGCTTCCAGGCGGCGCGCGAACTCCTCTGCGGTCTCCGTCAGGCGGAAGGTCTCCAGCTTCACGGCGTTGCCCGCCGCGTCCTGGCCGACCAGCACGAAATCGCGCGTGTTCGTTACCAGCACGAGGCGGTAGCGGTTCCAGTAGCGGGTAACCTGAGCGCCCTCAGCCGTCAGCCATGCGTCGTCATCGGCGGGTTTCACCTCGACCACGCCGCGCTCGGGAATCTGCCCCTCGCGCGGGCGGCCCCGTTGCCTCTGTGCCGCCGCGTACAGGCCGATGTCCGGCTGACCCGCGCCCTGATTCGCCATCTCGACGACGCAGAACACCTTGGGCCTGAGGGTTTCGCCTACCGCGTTCAGCAGATCGCGGAGCGCCGGATACGTGGATCGCTCGCCGGTTCCGCCGCCGGTCGCGCGCACCCGCCGCAGTTCGGCGAAGTATGCCTCGACCGCCGCGGTTAGTTTCGTTGAGGTTGCCGTCATAGTTCTCCCGGCGCTCTATGATAGGGGGTGTCTGCCGCCGCTGCGAACGTGGCTGGGAGCCTCGGCGGAGGGGCGGGTGGTCGAGGATCTGGTCGGGGCGCTGTTGTCTCCTGACGGGGCTTAGCGCGTTACGCTTCGGGCCGCTTCACCCTCATCCTAACCTTCTCCCCTCAAGGGAGAAGGGACCTGAGCGCCCTCTACACCCATACAGGGGGCAGGGATGCGAGGTTCCCGCCTGCGCGGGAACGACGGAGACGCCCCTCCGCCCCGTGTGCACTCCCCTGTCGCGCACGCTAGATTCCAGCCTTCGCTGGAATGACGGGGCCTGCGCGGGAACGACGGGGACGCCCCTCCGCCCCGTGTGCGCTCCGCTGTCGCGCACGCTGGATTCCAGCCTTCGCTGGAATGACGGGGCCTGCGCGGGAACGACGGGGACGCCCCTCCGCCCCGTGTGCGCTCCGCTGTCGCGCACGCTGGATTCCAGCCTTCGCTGGAATGACGGGGCCTGCGCGGGAACGACGGGGACGCCCCTCCGCCCCGTGTGCGCTCCGCTGTCGCGCACGCTGGATTCCAGCCTTCGCTGGAATGACGGGGCCTGCGCGGGAACGACGGAGACGCCCCTCCGCCCCGTGTGCGCTCCGCTGTCGCGCACGCTGGATTCCAGCCTTCGCTGGAATGACGGGGCATGCGCGGGAACGACGGGGACGCCCCTCCGCCCCGTGTGCGCTCCGCTGTCGCGCACGCTGGATTCCAGCCTTCGCTGGAATGACGGGGCATGCGCGGGAGCGACGGGGCTTGCGCCCCTCCGCCCCGTGTGCGCTCCGCTGTCGCGCACGCTGGATTCCAGCCTTCGCTGGAATGACGGGGCATGCGCGGGAGCGACGGAGGCGCTCCGCATCGGTTAAACTAGGACTTCACCCCCAATCGGATTCGGAGCAATCGATGACGACCCGTCAACGGATGACGCCTCTGCGATACGACCCTCGCGAGATCGATGCCAAGTGGCAGCGGCGATGGGCCGACGATGCGCTGTATCAGGTGCGCGACGACGACCCGCGTCCCCGGTGGTACGCGCTGACGATGTACCCGTATCCCTCGGGCGATCTGCACATCGGGCACTGGTACGCGATGGCGCCGTCCGACGCGCACGCTCGGTTCATGCGCATGCGCGGCTACAACGTGCTGCATCCGATGGGATTCGATGCGTTCGGTCTGCCCGCGGAGAATGCGGCGATCAATCGCGGCATCCATCCGGCGCGCTGGACGATGGACAACATCCAGCGCATGCGCGGGCAGCTGCAGTCGATGGGCCCGGTTTACGACTGGGACCGCGAGGTGGTTACGTGCCAGCCGGAGTACTACGCATGGAATCAGTGGTTCTTCCTGCGGATGTACGAGAAGGGGCTGGCCTATCGGGCGTCCGCGCCGGTGAACTGGTGCCCCACCTGCCAGACGGTGCTCGCGAACGAGCAGGTCGTGGACGGCAAGTGCGAGCGCACGGGCGACGTCGTCATCCGGCGCGAGATGGATCAGTGGTTCTTCAAGATCACGGACTACGCGGACGAGTTGCTCGATTTCTCCGGGGTCGTGGACTGGCCGGAGCGCATCAAGACGATGCAGACGAACTGGATAGGGCGCAGCGTCGGCGTCGATATCGTGTTCGACATCTCGGAGTACGGCTTGGCCACCCGCGAGGTGGGGACGTTCACGACGCGCATCGACACCATCTACGGCGTCACGTTCGTCGTCCTTGCGCCGGAGCATCCGCTCGTTGCTCAGATGACGACGGAGGAGCATCGCGATGCGGTGCAGGCGTACGTCGAGCAGGCGCAGGAAACGTCCGAGATCGACCGCCTCTCGACCGAGCGTGAGAAGACGGGCGTCTTCACCGGCGCGTACGCCGTCAACCCGCTCAACGGCGACCGCGTGCCTATCTGGGTCGGCGATTACGTGTTGCTCACCTACGGCACGGGCGCGGTGATGGGCGTTCCGGCGCACGACTCCCGCGACTTCGAGTTCGCGCAGAAGTACGGGCTGGAGATCCGCGTCGTCGTCGCGCCGCCGGGCTGGGACGGCGCTCCGTTGAGCGAGGCGTGGGTCGAGAAGAATGGCGTTCAGGTGAACTCCGCGCAGTTCGACGGTATGGCGAACGCGGAGGGTTACGAGGCCATCGCCGACTACATCGAGCAGCAGGGCTACGGCAGCCGCACGGTGGGCTATCGTATGCGCGACTGGCTCATCAGCCGTCAGCGCTACTGGGGCACGCCGATACCTATCGTCTATTGCGATGCGTGCGGAGCGCAGCCGGTGCGGGACGATCAACTCCCGGTGGTGCTTCCTGACGACGCAGAGTTCAAGCCGACGGGCGAGTCGCCGCTGCGCTATCATGACGGTTTCCTGCATACGACGTGTCCACAGTGCGGCGGCGCGGCCAAGCGTGAGACGGATACGATGGATACGTTCGTCGATTCGTCGTGGTACTTCTTACGCTACGTAAGCCCTGATTACAGCGAGGGGCCTTTCGATCCGGCGCGCGTCAGCCGATGGAACCCGGTCGACCAGTACACCGGCGGCGCGGAGCACGCGGTTATGCATCTGCTCTACGCCCGCTTCTTCACGAAGGTGGTTCGCGACCTGGGCCTCATCACGTTCGGCGAGCCGTTCCTGCGGCTGTTCAACCAGGGCACGGTGCTCTCCGACCACACGAAGATGAGCAAGAGCCGGGGGAACGTCATCGCGCCGGACGACTACGTTCATGAGTTGGGGGCAGACGTCGTACGTCTCTATCTGATGTTCATGGGTCCGTGGGAGGGCGGCGGCGATTGGAGCGACTCCGGCATCAACGGCGTCGCGCGGTGGGTCAACCGCCTGTGGGATTTCTGCCTCAAGCCTGCCGAGGATCTACCTGTGTCCGAGGGGGCGTCGGATCGTTCCGTAGTGCGTAAGACTCACCAGACGATCCGCGCCGTCATCGAGGGAGTGGAGCGTTTCAAGTACAATACGGCGCTGGCCGCGATGATGGAGATGACGAACGAAATAGCGCCGTCTTACGAGGCTAAGACTGTCTCACAGGGCCCATGGCGCGAGGCGGTGACGAGCCTGTTGCTGCTTCTTGCGCCGATGGCCCCTCACCTCGCGGAGGAGCTGTGGGAGCGCACCGGCCACGCCTACAGCATCCATCAGCAACCGCTGCCGGAGTGGGACGAGAGCCTGGCTGCTGTCGAGGAGGCGACGTTGGTGGTGCAGGTCAACGGCAAGCTGCGCGATCGCATCAGCGTCCCGGCGGCGATCAGCGAGGACGCTGCCAAGGAGACGGCGCTCGCGTCTGCGAAGGTTCGAGCGTACACGGACGGCAAGCAGGTGCGGAAGGTCGTTTTCGTTCCGGGGCGCTACCTGGTGAGCGTCGTCGTCGGAGACTAAGCGAGGGGCGCGCTGCCGCGTAAGCCTGACGGTCGCAGCAGGAAGGAGCCGCTCGCGGCATGGATCCGCTCAAACTACAGAAGTTCCGCGTCCTCGTGCGGGGGATGTTTCCAGCGCCGTTCGTCTACATCGTTACTGCGGTGGCGTATCTGGCCATCACTGACCGCGAGCCATTCTTCGAGACGGGGTTCGCCACGGCGGTGGCGATTGCCGTGGGGGCTGCGACGCCCATCTGGGCGTTCGTCGTCTATCGGACGGCGGTCGCGCGGCAGCAGCTGGACATTCGGGTCGCGCAGACGCTGCTGGTGCTCGCGCACGCTCCGGGAATAGCGGGGTTCGTGCTCTCGGTGGGGTCGAGGGACGTGTGGTACGCGGCCGCGCTCGGGGTCGAGGCGCTGGTCGTGCTGGTGTCCGTCCGCAAGGGGCTCGGGTAGGCGGGGCGGGGGGCCTAGCCGGCGCGCAGGAGCCAGACGCGGGCGAACGGGTGCGGGGCGGACGTCTCGGCCTCGATGGTCAGGCCGGCCTCGCTGATGATCCATCGCCAGTCGTCCAGCGTGTACTTGTTGTGGATGCGGAACTGCTCCAGCGCGCGTTGGTAGCGCGTCTCCTCCGGTTCGCCGGGCTCGGTCAACCGCTGCGCGATGTAGTCCTGCATCGGCTGGCGGAACCAATCGAACAGCATGAAGCGTCCATCCGGCTTCAGTACGCGCGCGGCTTGCTCACGCAGGAACGTGAACGGATCCTCGAACGTGTGCAGCACAGCGGACATCGTGAGCAGGTCAATCGAGCCGTCGTCGAACGGCAAGGGCGACGTCTCAACGTTGAACAGACGCAGCGTGGGGATGGGCCCGGCGTAGTCGAGAGACCGGGCGTTCTCGATCATCGCCTCGTTCGCGTCCAAGCCGCGGAGCGTTGCGTTCGGCAGACGCGCGGAGAGGTCGCGCAGGAAGAGGCCGGGGCCGGGGCCGATGTCCACGATGAGCGGCTGAGGCGGAAGCGACAGCGCGACGTGTTCGTCCCAGAACTGCCAGAACGCGTCGTTGAAGCGCACGACGTAGCGCTCAATCTGGCGGCGGAGGGCGCGATCGTCACGCTGCGTCATCGGGGCACGCTTGCGGGCAGAGCGTAACGACCGCCGTTCCACGTGGGTTCGGGCGCCATGGGGTTATGCCTCCGGGTTAACGCTGATGCCCTGCTCGGCGTAGACGTCGCTGGCCGCCTGCATGCCGTTGAACGCAGCGGGCAGTCCCGCGTAAGGGATGACCTGCAGGAAGACTTCCGAGATCTCCTCCGGCGTGATGCCGAGGTGTAAGGCATAGCGCGTGTACGCGGTAACCTGCGGCGTGCGCCCCATCGCGGTGAGCATGCCGAGCACGATCATGCAGCGCGTCTTGAGGTCGATCTTGTCCCGTGACCAGATCTCGCCGAAATTGAACCCGATGACGAAATCCTCGAGCCCGGGCACCATGTCCAGTCCGGCGGCGTTTCCGGTGCTCCGTGAGCCTTCCGATCCGCTGATGGCCTTACGAACCGCCCTGCCTCTGGCCTTGCTCTCTTCCGACTGGTGCAATGTTGCCATCGTGGTCTCCTCCTGGTGTGTTGCGTGGGATGCGGTTGCTCCGCGCAGGGTACAGCGCGTCAACTGATAACGGCAGGGTACGGCGCGTCAACTGATTACGAAGGTTGAACCTGTGCGCTCCCGCGATACTTCGATACGGACGGGGAACGCGTCCTTGATCTCGTCCATGTGGGTTATCACGAGAATGCGGTCGAAGCGATCCTCGATGGCCTTGATGACCTCCAAGATGCGGTCGCGGCCCTCGGCGTCCTGTGTTCCGAACCCTTCATCGATGAACAGCGTTGGCAGCGGCGCACCGGCGCGCCACGCGAGCAGTTTGCTGAGCGCGATGCGCACGGCAAAGTCGATGCGGAAACGCTCGCCCCCGCTGAACATCTCGTAGGCGCGCGTGCCGAGTTCGTCGGCGATGACGATCTCCAACGTTTCGATGGCTTCGTCGCGATTGCCGCCTTTACGCTCGCGCTGGGTCTGCATACGCAGCGACATCCTGCCGTCCGTCATGCGCATCAGCAGATCGTTCGCTTCGTCCTCCAGCCGAGGTATCGCAGCCTCTATGAGGAGTGCCTGCACGCCGCCCTTGCCGAACGCCAGCGCGACTTCCGCGTAGGCGCTGAACTCTTCGGTCAGGAGGCTGCGTTGCTTCTCGGTCTCTTTCATCTCGGCTGCCGCTAGCGCTATCTCCTCCGCCTGTTGCATGAGCGAGCCCTTGCGCGATTGGAGCGTGTCGCGGTTGGCGCTCGCGGTTTGCTGTTCGAGTTTCACCTCGGCGAGTTGCGCAACGTAGGAGGGGAGTTCCGCGAGATCCTCCTCGATGGCTGCCCTGGCTTGCGCGGCATGCTCCAAGTCCCGGGTAGCTTCCGCTGCACGGACGCGCGCGCGTTCGTGGGCTGATTCATCGTCATCGAGCCTCGCCCGCGCCTCGGTGAGCGCCTGATGCTCCTGCTCCCATGCGGCGAGGCCATCCTCCTCGGCCTCGGCTTCGGCGAGCGCTGCTGCGCTGAACGCGAGGTCACCTATCTGCATGCGGATGTGGCGGGCGGCGGCCTGCTCGTCGGTGGCGTACTGTTCGTTGGCAAGCGCATGTTGCGTCTCGCTGAGCAGGGCGGACGCCTGTTCCAACTGAGCTGCGGCGCGTTCAGCCTCCTCCCGCTGAGCCGTCAGCTTACCGCGCTCCTGATCGATGCGCTTACGCTCCGCGTCAACCTCGCCTTGAGCCTGCTGCGCGCGCTTCCCAGCGTCCTCCGCACGGCTTTCCAGTTGCTCCGCGCTCTTCTGCTGTTCGGTGTACCGAGCGCGTTGCGCCTGTATCTCCTCTGCGTAGTTGGTTCGGATGAGGTTGATGCCGTCCGGCCCGAGTTCGCTGGCGCAGAGCGGGCAGGCGATGCTACCCGAGTGCTCGTGGTCGAGCAGTTCCAGTTTCGCTTTCGTCTCCTTGCCCAGATTGACCAACCGCTCGTTCTCCTGACGGAGAGCCTGCGCCTCGATAGTGAGCTGCTGGTGGTCGGCGGCTGCCTGCGCAGCCTCGGCGCTGCGAGCCTCCACGGCAGCGGCACGCGACACCAGCTCGTCGAGCTGCTGTTCGATGGTCGGCAAAGCCAGGGCGCGCGGCTGGAGTTCGCGGGCGATGTGCTGCTGCTGCGCCGCGATGTCGGCTTCGAGGCTCGCGCGGGCCTGCGTGATGGCCTTTTCCAGCGGCGCGAGTTCCTGTTGGAGGGCGATGGTTCGCTGCGCCGCGGTGTTGAGGGCGCTGCACCGCTCGCGCGCCTGTTGCAGCAGCGCGAACCCCTCCTCGATATCGGCGGCGCGGGCTATGGCGGCGCGCCACTGAGCGATGCGCCGTTCTATCTGCGCGGCCTCTGCCTCCGCCTCCGCCTTGCGTGACTGTGCGCGCTCCATCTGCTGTTGGAGGCCGGCGCCCTCGGCCTGCCGCCGTTCGAGATTCGCGACGTGCTTGGTGAGGAGGTCGAGGCGATGCGTAAGGCTTGCCACTGCCGCGCTCGCCGTAGCGAGGTCGCTCTCGGCCTGCTGCAGCGCAGCGCGCGTTTCGCCGGCCAGCGCGGCGCGCTCGCGCAGCCGGTCGAGTACGACGGCGCTGGCGGAGAGCCGAGCGTTGGCATCGTTGCGGCGCGCTTTCGCTCGCTCTTCCAGACGGTCGTAGACGCCCAGACCCAGGACTTTGGAGAGCACTTCCTTCCGCTGGGACGGAGTCGCCATCGTGAACTGATCGGCGCGGCCCTGCACGAGGAACGCGCTGTTGACGAATGTCTCGTAGTCCATGTTGATCAGGCGTTCGATGGCGGCTTCCGTGGCGCGGATGGCGTCGCCGGTGATGGGCCTGAATTCGTTATCGGCGACCTGGACGGCGAGTTCGAGGGAGCTTTGCGGAGTGCGCCGAGCCTGGGAGTAACGCCGCGATACGCGGTAGCGCTCGCTGCTCACGTCGAAGACGAGTTCGACGCTCATCTCCGTCTGGCCGTGGTGCAGCAGCTGTTCCTGCCGCTGGCCGCGCGCTTTGCCCCAGAGCGCCCACGTAATGGCATCGAGCAGAGCGGACTTGCCGTTGCCGTTGGGGCCGCAGATGCAGGCGATGTGGACGTTGTCCAGCATGAGCGTGGGCGCGGCGTCGCGGTAGGAGAGGAAATTGGTAAGGGAGAGGCTGATAGGCAGCACGTGGGCTCCCGTGGTTCCGAGTGGGAGGTGATTGTAGCAGGCGGAGGCAGGCTGAACCGTGGAGGAGGAGCGGATAGGGCAGATCTGCCGCGCGGTTACGGCTCGGTTTGGATTGCAGGCGAACCGGCCTGGTGCTAGCATTCGTTTGTGCTTTCTTTCTCAATCCGAGTCCGCCAGCGGACTCGAAACCGTAGCGAGGCCGAGCGCGGATGATGCTCCACATCGTGGTAACCGCCAAGCAAGTGCTCGACCCGGAGACGCCGCTCTCGGCGTTTCGCATCGAATCCAACAGCGTTTCGGCGACCGGCAACATGGCGCCTGTCATCAACGGCTATGACGAGCAGGCGGTCGAGGCCGCACTGCGCATCAAAGAGACCCACGGCGACGCACAGGTAACCGTTCTGTCCTGCGGCACGGACTTTGCGCTGGACGTTATCAAGAAGCCCCTCGCGATGGGCGCCGACGCCCTGGTGCTGTTGCAGGACGCGGCGTTCGACAACTCGGTTGACCCCACGGTGGCGGTCGCGGCGCTGACTGCCGCCATCCGCAAGCTGGGCGACGTCGATCTGGTCATATCAGGTCGGCAGGCGAGCGATTGGGACAACGCGCAGGTTCCGTTCGGCATCGCTGAATCGCTCGATTGGCCGGTCGCGACCATCGGTCGCAAGGTCGACGTGAACGGCAGTACGGTGCGTGTGGAGCGCGTGCTGCCGGATGGGCATGAGGTGGTCGAAACGCAACTGCCCGCCGTCGTGACGGTCTCCAACGAGTTGGGGACGGCGCGTTACCCGAACATGCGGGGCATCATGGCTGCACGGCGCGTGCAGCCGACCGTCTGGACCGCGGCTGACCTTGGCATAGACCGAGGCGCAATCGCACCGGCGTTCGAGCTTATCGCGCTCTCGAAGCCCGAGCGCTCCGTTGAGACAGAGATGATCACAGGCGAAGACGACGCAGACGCTGGCCGCAAGCTGGCGCTCCGCCTTCGCGAGGAGCGGGTGCTGTAGAGATGGCGGAAGCGCTCATCATAGGCGAGGTGGCGGACGGCACGGCATCCTCTTCGACGCTCGAAGGGGTCACGGCGGCGCGCAGTCTCGGCGCTGACAAGGTGTGCGTCCTGCTCACGGGCTCGGATGCTGCGGGCGCTGCGCAGTCGGCGATAGCGGGAGGCGCGGACGTCGTCTACACCGTGACGGACGGAGCGGCTGCAGATGGCGAACTGGACGCATTGGTCGATGCTGCGCAGGCAGCCTCGACTCAGTGCTCCCCCAAGTACGTTATCGGCGCGAAGACGCTCGTGGGGCGTGACGTTATGCCCCGGCTTGCGTTCAGGCTCGGCACGGCACTGGCGTCGGACTGCACCGCCGTTGTGCTCGACGATGCGGGGCGCTTGCTCGCGACGCGGCCCACCTACGGCGGCAATGCCGAGGCGACCGTGGCGTGTCTGAGCAACCCTGCGGTTGTTTCCCTACGGCCCAAGAGCATCGATGCTCTCGCACCGGACGCTTCCCGCACCGGGGAGGTCGTGCCGCTTACGGTGGAAACCAACGTGCGGACGAAGGTGTTGGAGCGGGTGGAGGCGCAGGCTGAAGGCATCCGCCTGGAGGATGCGCGCATCGTCGTATCGGGCGGACGAGGCCTCGGAGGGCCGGAGCCGTTCGCGGCGCTGGAGAGTCTTGCGAGCCTGCTCGGCGGAGCGGTAGGCGCGTCGCGCGCGGCGTGTGATGCCGGATGGGCGCCCTCCAGCTACCAGGTGGGGCTGACCGGCAAGACGGTTACGCCGGATCTGTACATCGCTATCGGCATATCGGGCGCGAGCCAGCATATGGCTGGCTGCAGCACCGCGAAAACGCTCGTGGCGATCAATAAGGACGCAGGAGCGAACATCTTCAAGGAGGCCCGCTTCGGCGTTACAGGAGATTGGCAGAAAGTGTTGCCTGCTTTCACCGAACAGTTGCATGAGTTGCTAGACTAGTAAGGCAGAAGGAGGGGGCAGATGGCAGAATTCGACTACGACCGCGAGATGACAGAGGCGTTGCAGCATGCTGAGGCCTCGGAGGTCGTTTGCATCATCCTTCCGCTTATCAATCAGTGCCTGGTGTACGACAGCCGCAGCGCGCAGGACGACCCCCCGCGTATCTCCGTTTCGGCCCCGTTGGGGTCGGCGGATCGTCGCCTGCGCCATGTGAATCGCGCTCGCCCGAACATGCCGCACGCGCGGGAGCTGGCGGTGTTGCCCTGGAGCGGCTCTATCCAGAGTTTCGAAGGCTCCGGCGTGTGGGAGATGCTGCAACGGCGCATGCAAGAGTCGGGCTTCGAGGGCGCCCAGGGCGACTGCGACACTGCGCTCAACGACCTGCGTCAGTGGGAGCGCCGCGCGATGATGGCGATGATCAAGGGGCAGGGCCCATATCACACGCTCTGGTCGCGCACCGGCTAACCCCGGGACGGACGTCAGGCCAGCGCCGGGGATTCCCGCAGCGGCAACGCCAACTCCGGCAGGCGTTGCGTCTTACGCTCGAGGATATCTTCGATGGTGACGGCCTGCAGTTTTGGGTAACGACGGCCATGGATCTCCACGTCTCCGGCGTTTGCCAGTTCTCTCCGCATGCCGTCGGTGATGGGGTGTGGGGTGACGAGCACCCCTGCGATGACCTTGTTCTTTTGCTCCCGCTCGACCGTGCCACGCAGATCACGCACCATCGCGCGGTTCAGACGCGTTCCGCCCTTGACCGAGACGACGACCATGCGCCATCGGTTCCTCCCCACCGCTATGGGGATCAGGCCGTCTATGCCGGTGTCGCCGCTCCCGCGCTGCTCCCGGTACGGGCGGCAGCCTTCTATGAGGCCCAGAGCGGCACGCTCGAACTCCATAGGATTGCTGACCGCAAGCAGCCGCCAATCCTCTGCTGAAACGGGCATGCCGGTTACCGCGAACTGCGCTCCCAACGCGGACGCTCTCAACCGTTCCCGCAGAACCGGCAGCGCGAGGGCTGTTACGTCTATGCCTATCCAGTTGCGGCCCAACTCCTCGGCGGCATGGCACGTGGTTCCGCATCCGGAGAAGGGGTCGAGCACTGTATCGCCGGGGTTGCTGGATGCTCTGATGATGCGGCGCAGCAGGTCCAGAGGCTTCTGCGTGGGGTAGCCCATCTTCTCTCGTGAGAAGCTCTTGATCATGATGGAATCGAGGATGTCTCCCGGGTTGCAGTTCCAGGTGTCCTCGATGGGGATACCTGCGCCTCGCGGCAGGCTGCCGTCTCTCCGCGTGTACCCTTCCGGATACGGGAGATACTCCTTGTTGAAGGTGAACCGGTTGCCCAGCGCGTAATAGAGGATGGTGTCATGGTTGCGAATCCATCCACGCCTCTGCGTCTTGAATCCTGACACCCAGCCGATACGCCAGATGATCTCGCTGCGCATCTCTCCGCCCACCGGGTGGAAGACGCCGTCCATCATGATCTTGAGGTAGTGGCTGGCTGTGGGGTCGCAGTGGAGATAGATGCTGCCGTTCGGTTTGAGAACGCGGCGCATCTCCAGCAGGCGGATGGTCATGCGAGACAGGTACGCGAGCATCCCGCACTCCCCCAGGATAGTGCGCATCGCCTGCAACTTGACGCCGACCTGTGGGTGCTCGCGGCAGACGTCGTCGAACTCACGGCGAGCCTCGGCGCCCCACTGCCACGTATCCTCGAAGGCGCGCACCGGCGTTTCGGCAGGCGTTGCTCCGTCGGGGCCGCTGAACAGGAGGTTGTACGTGGCGTCCGATTTGAACGGCGGGTCGAGATAGATGAGGTCCACGGAGTCGTCCGCGATGTGCTCCCGCATCACGGGCAGGTTATCGCCGTAGTAGAAGTGCCCCGCCATAGCCTTCACGCTCCTCTGTCCGCATTGTATAGGCGGGCGCTGACGCCGGAAGGCAGTTCGTTACCGCGCGGCGTACGGTCTTAGAGCGTGCGCCACGCGGAGATGACGCGCACGAGTACGACGGCGTTCGTGAGCACAGCGAGCGTGATCAACGTCTCGATGCCGAATCCGGTCAGCGCGCCGAGCATGACGATCACAAGCCGGACATCCCGCGAGGCGAGCGACGTGATGCCGCTGTCGAACATCCTTCGGTGCGCCTCGTCCACGCGGGCACGGGTGTAGGTAACGGCGAAGGAGCCCGCGAGCGCCGCGAATCCGGCGATCCAGGGTAGCGAGCTGTCCGTGGCGTTCGCTGCCCAGATGGTAAACCCCAACAGGACGAGCGAGTCCGCGTAGCGGTCGACGACGGCGTCGAAGAACGAGCCGAAGCGCGAATGGCGCCCCGTCAGCCTCGCGAGGTCGCCGTCCACGCCGTCGATGATCGAACCGGCCTGGGCGAGCAACCCTCCGGCGATAGGATTGCCGAGCGCGAACGTCGCTAGCGAGCCTATCGCGACGCCCAGGCTCACGAGCGTTACGACGTTCGGGGTGACAGGCGTATGTGAGAGGAGCCGCGCCAGCGGGCGTGAGATGCGCCGGTTGAAGTAGCGGGAGACCAGGCCGTCATAGGGGGTGGTTTGTGGCGAGTTTGAGGTGGTCATCCGTGCTCTTGTAGTCCTCCACGGTGTCGATGTCGCTCCAGAACAGCCCCTCCACGTCGCAGGTGGCAACGCCTGCGGGTTGATCCGCGAGATGCTGCATGGCGTGATTCAACTCGAAGTCCACACCCCTCATCGTGTAGAGGTCATCCAGCACGTCGAAGACGGACGGCTGGAAGACGAAAACCCCGATGTCCACGGCGTTCCACCTGAGCAGATCCTTGCCTATCGAGAGCAGATGGCCATCGTCGTTCACCAACACCTTCGTGGCGTCGCTCAGCTGGCTCTCCATCGATGCTGCCGAGTCGATGCCCAGAACCACGGGGTGCGCGGGAGCGCGCATGAGGCACGCGGCGACGCCCGGCTCGATGACATGGTCGCCCATGGCGAGCATGAAAGGGCTGTCACCGGTGAACTTCCGGGCCGCTCGCACCGAGACCGCATTGCCTCCGTCGAACTCGTGGTTGTAGATGAACTCCAGGCGCATGCCATCCGGCGCCCACTCGGTGAGCTCCTCGACGATGCGCCCAGCCTGATAGCCGACCACAACGCCGACCTCGCTGATGCCTGCCTTGGCCATCGCGGCCATCGGGTACGAGATAAGGGGACGTTCTCTGAGCTGGATGAGCACTTTCGGCGTGCGATATGTGTAAGGGCGGAACCGTCCGCCATCACCGGCGGCAAGAATGACTCCTCGCATGGCAAATCCTCCATGAAAACAGTTGTAACTCTGTTCCCGCCAAAGAAATCCGAGAATCGGCGGGACGGGTTCATGCGCCAGAGAGGCGCGAAAGTTATGCAGATGTCAGGCGATCAAGCCTTCGTGACCGCGTGAGATTCTTCTACGATCTTCGGGGTGAGGTGGGTGGGAACCTCGCCGTAGTGGTCGAACCTCATCGAGATCGTCCCGCGTCCCTGGGTCAGCGCGCGCAGGTGCGTCGAGTATTGCTGAGCCTCTGACTGCGGCACGGCGGCTTCGATGCGGGCAATCCCCTCCTCGGGAACCATCCCCGATATGTGCGCCCGCCGCGTGTTCAGATCGCTTACGACTGCCCCGGCGAAATGCTCGGGGACGTCGATCGTCACGTGCATCACGGGCTCCAGCAGCGTTGGCGTTGCTTCTACGACTCCCTTCTTCATCGCCATGCTGCCCGCTATCTCGAAACTCTGGCCGGACGAGTCCACTGCGTGGGAACTGCCGTCCGTGAGGACGACGCGAACGTCCACGATGGGGAAGCCGGCCAGCGCGCCCTCCGCCATCGTCTTGTGTACGCCCTTCTCGACTGCGGGGATGTACTCCCGCGGAACGGTGCCGCCGACGACCTCCGATGCGAATTCGAAACCTTCGCCACGGCTGCGCGGTTCCAGTCGCAGGAACACGTGGCCGTACTGCCCGTGTCCGCCGGACTGCTTCTTGTGCTTGTATTCCACGTTCGTCACTTTGGAGATGGTCTCCTGGTAGCCGATGCGCGGCGCGGACAGCTCCAGCTCGACGCCGAACTTACGCTTGGCGCGCTCGGCCATCACGTCTACGTGCGAATCTCCCATGCCAGCGACGATGAGCTCGCCGGTAGAGTGGTCACGGTTCAGCACGAGCGATGGGTCCTCTTCGGTGAGCCGCGTCAGCGATGACGACAGCTTCTCCAGGTCGGCCTTGCTCTTGGGGTGCACCGCGATCCGAAACACAGGCTCAGGGAACTCGATCCGAGGGAGCGCTGTGCCTTCGCCCTTCGCCGTGAGCGTGTCGCCGGTGATGGCATGCGTCAGTTTGGACACGCTGCCGATGTCTCCGGCTTCCAGCCGGGGCACTTCTTCCTGCTTCTTGCCGATAGGGACGAAGACGTGCGCGATGCGCTCCGTTTCGCCCGTGCGGCTGTCGGTAACCTCGGAGTTCGTGGCGATCGATCCTCTCATCACCCGGAAGAAGGAGAGCTTCCCGACGAACGGGTCAGCCGTCGTCTTGAAGATGAGGGCGCTCAGCGGGCCGTTGGAGTCGACGGGGGCCTCAGCGTCCGCTGCCTCGTCCGGCGAGGGGATGTACTTGACGATAGCGTCCAGCAGATCCTCGATGCCTGCGCCGGTCACTGCGGACCCGGCCATGACGGGCACAATCTGTCCGGAACGGACGCCGTTGTGCAGACCCTCCGCGATATCGGCGTCGTTCAGTTCACCCTCGTCGAGGAACTTCATCGTAAGGTCGTCGTCGGTTTCGGCGACGGCCTCCGCGAGCTGATCTTTCGCGGCGGCGGCGGCATCCTCCAGCTCCGGCGGAACCGTCCCGCCCAACAGGCTGACGATACCGCTGAATGATGCCTCGGCGCCGATGGGCAGGTTGACCGCGGCGCACCGGCCGCCGAACTGCCTACGGGCCTGCGCCATGGTCGCGTCGTAGTCGGCGTGCTCGCGATCCAGCTTGTTGATGAAGATGATGATGGGTTTGCCAAGAACGCGCAGTCGATCCCAGGCTATCTCCGCGCCCACCTCGACGCCTCCGGGAGCAGAGAGCACGAGTATCCCTGCATCGGCGGCGCGCAAGGCCGATATCGCCTCGCCGACGAAGTCGGCGTAGCCCGGGGTGTCGATAACATTGATCTTCGTGCCCTTCCAGACGCTCGGCACGATGGACAGTTGCAGGCTGGTTTGCCTGCGGTGTTCCTCCGGCTCGAAGTCGGAAGTCGTGTTGCCGTCCTCGACGCGCCCCGGCCGGGTGATGGCGTTGGTGGCAAAGAGCATCGCCTCAGCGAGTGAAGTCTTGCCTGCGCCGGAATGAGCCAGAAGCACAACGTTGCGGATATCCTTGGTGGCGAACTGTTCCATGCCGAATCACCTCTGCGCGCTGGGAAGCGGGTAACGAGGCGATGATAGTGAAGAGGGTATGCCTGCGCAATGCCGCCATACGCGATATAGCACACACAGCCGCTCAGGGCAATAGATGCTGCATGTGCTGAAGCATAACGCGATGCTGGGCGCCCTCACCGCCGTGGCTCTGCTGCTGGCCATCGCCGGCCTGGGGCGGGACGGTTCGATAGGCGAGGCGCACCTCACGACTGCCGCGTACGAGCGGGATCTGGTGCGTTGGGAGATAACGCACTTTCCTGATAAGTGGTTGCGCCTGGCGTTGGGAGTCTTTCGCGATAGCCCGGACGCTGAGGAGCGGCTGGAACTCGCCACAGAGTTCGTTGCTCTCAGGGATGATCTGCGTGATCGGCGCGAGATGCTGGAACGAGCGCTTGCCGTATCGGCCAGCGCGCCGGAGATTACCGCGCTGCAGGCGGAGGCGGAGGCTCTGGAATCCCGCCGGGCCGAAATCGCGCCGGATGTCGAAGAGACGTTGGAGGCGGTGATCTCGCAGACGGTGGATGATCTGGGCATCATCGATCGGCTCGGGCCGGTGCGCTGGCCTCCTGTCGATTTCACGTTCGAGTCCAACGGTCTGCTGCTGGTGCAGTCGCCGAGGGATGAGATCGTACGTCGGGGCGATTTCCTGCTGGAGCCGGACGTAGACCTTCTCCAGCAGATAGCGTTGGAAGAGGAGGTGGAGTCCCTCGACCCCAACATCTCCGCGCTGGTGGTGCGCATCGGGGGCGTTGCTACTTATCCGGCCCAGGTTACGCCGGATGCGTCGCTCCATGACCTGCTGCGTATCGCGAGCCACGAGTGGCTGCACCATTGGCTCTTCTTCCGTCCGCTCGGTCGCGCTTGGTTCGCCGGGGGAGAATTGACCAGCGTGAACGAGACCGTGGCGAACATCGCCTCCGAGGAGATCAGCGACCATGCACTCGAACGCCTTACGGGCGAGGTGTTCGTCCGCGAGCCGTGGCAGCCTCCGCAGATCAGCGAGCGCGCGGAGCCTGACCCGGACGTGTTCGACTTCCAACGCGAGATGCGGGGCACGAGAACGCGATTGGAGGAGTTGCTGACAGCGGGCGCAGTATCGGAGGCAGAGGCATACCTGGAGGAGCGGCGGCTGATGTTCGTGGAGAATGGATACAACATCCGCAAGCTGAACACCGCATGGTTCGCGTTCCACGGCACCTATGCCGACGGCCCTGCTTCGATCAGCCCGCTCGAGGGCCAGATTCGCTCCATCCGCGCGGATTCGGCAAACCTCGCTGAGTTCCTCGACAGAGTCGCCGTTATCAGTGAGGAGGGCGAGCTGGAGAAGGTCGCGTTGGAGGCAGGCTGGACGCCTCCTGGCTAGCTGCTTTCCTTGCATCCTGGGTAGGAGTGGTCAGTAACCCGGTCCGCTCGAAACCGAAACAGAGGTAGTTAATCCGGGCAACACCACAATGGTAATAGCTGCCAATAGCAGCCCAATCGCAATCGCCAGGATGGAGATCACGTGACGTACGCCCCCGTATCTCTTGCGGAACATCCATATTGCTACAAAGAGGAAGATGGCTGTCGGGGGAACCATCATGGCTAACCACCCTACTAGTGCCGCCAAGTTCTACCTCCCGCTCAACGCCTGTGCGCACTGTCAGAGTACTGACGTTGCTACCCGGCCAGGTTGCGTTTCGTCCCAACAGGCTGGAGCCGGAGGATTCATATCGCCCCTTACCTAAAGGCTACATCTAGTGATGCTCCCGCAGGTAGTGGAGAATCTCCATCATCGTCTTGCAGTCGACCTCGTTGTACTCGGCGATCTCGTGCATGAGATCGGTCTCGGTGAGGCGTATGGCGCGCTCTCTCGCTTCCTCGTCGCAACGCCACGCGCCGACCATCGCGCCCATGCCATCGACCCCGGAGTCGCCCCACGTGGTGCTGATGAGGCCGTGGCCGTGCATCGCTCGCGCGAACGTCTTGAGGCCGAAATTCATTGCGCCGCGGACAACGACAGGCTCCCGGCGGACGACCTTGTTCCAGAGGTCGAACCAGTTGATCGAGGGCCAACCCTTCTCAGGGTGGCGATTGCGCGCAGAATCGTAGGCCTCTTCGTAGTTGATTGGCTCGGCGTACGACCAATGGATGACGTTGGGGGCGTGTCCGTTGCTGAGCCGCGCGCCCGTCTCCCCCATGTGCGCGAGCCACTCGTCTATCATGCGCGCCTCGCTCGGTTCGTCGAGCCTGTCGGTTATGAAGCATCGGAACACCCATTCGCCGTTCTCGACGTGGCCGCAACCGACCATGGAGATGAGCGGCTGGCCGTTCTCCTCAGGGAAAAACGCGAAGTCGTCCTTGAGGTTGGAGACCGTCTCGAAGTCGACGAAGAACTCCAACGGAGGTTGCGGGCGCCATTCATCTTCAGCGGTTCGGATGTGGTCCGGTCGCACGATGGAGCCGTCGGTCGATTGGTTCACGTCGAGGATGGCCTGGAGAACAGGAGCAGTGCCTGACCCGTTCACGCCCAGACTTGCGGCCGTGACTCGCGGGTCGCGCCACGACGTGATGCCCTGCCGTACGGCGTCGTCGCGCTTCTTCCCGCTGACCTGCCAGAGTTGCGTGAGGTCGTCGAGTTCCTTCGAGATGCGCTTGACCGCATCGCCCCACGGCCAATCGCCGCCCTTTGGGGGCCATAGCTCAGGGATGCTGGGGGTGGGAAGCACGTCCCATGCTGTGCCTTCACGCCGCACCCTCCGCTGCCAGTCCGCTGCTGCGTCGGCTTGCGCCAGGAGCGCGACATCCACGGACACAGGGCCGAGGCGGTTCATCGCGCTCCTCACGTGGGTGGACTCACCCTTACGCGTTTGCTCCCATCCGCGTCCCAGGAGGAAGGCGCGCGGAGGAGCGTATCCCTGTAGCCTGCCCAACGCGCGGTTGTAGATAGCGAGCTGGGCCTTGTAAGCCGGCGCGGAGCCGCCGTTGCCAACCTCTCCGCTCGCAAGCAGATGGAGCGTCGTGAACTTGGCGTCCACCACGATGTAATGCCACTCTCCGTCGAGATCAGGGGCAGCGACCGACGCCTCGCCGGGAGCCAGGCACCCAGGGAACATCTCATCGAGGACGTCCGACCGCACGAGGAAGTCCGGCGCTCCGTATGTGCGGGAGCCGGGGTCGCGCAGCACGCCCTGGTGCACTATCGGTTGTCCGGCAGCGAGCGCGCGGAACGTTCGCTCTGCGGCTTCGAGCGAGCGAACATCCTCATACTCCTGGGCGATCTTCAGCATGTCGCTGTTCGCGTCCAGATGGCGTGCGACGGCGGCCTCGAAAGCGTTCCCTTGCCCCATGATGAACGGCGCGAAGATGAGCCGTTCATCGTAGCCGTCGAGTTGGTCGTCGCGGACGAACCCCCTGGCTTCACCGTGATGCCCCAGCCAGTCGGTGAGGGTATCGCCAAGGATATAGGCACGGGTACGGGAAGCCGAAACCCAATCACCCCACTCCTCGGGCGTCGTGGGGATGAACTCTTCGCCGTCGTCGTTGTGGGTAGTCGCGTTGATGCCCATGAACCTTCTTCCGCCACCAGGGAGATTGCGTCACGGCGAGCCGCCGCGAAGCATGTCAGTGTATGGCATGAGGCCGGCTAACGCACAAGGGGCAGATGTCGCGCGGAGGGTTCCGAGAGCGCCGAGGCGGGCGGGTGACGCTGCGCGTGCAGCCTACCAGTCAGGGAAGGTCGAGGGGACGATTCCCTGGGTGAGCTGGGTCTGCGCACCGTTGGCATCCATGAGGAACAGCTCAGACCGCCCGGACGAGCCGGACTCGAAGAGGATGCGGCCATCGCGGCCCCACTTCACGGCGACCTCGTCTACCGAGTTGCGGGTGAGCGAGCGGAGCCCTGAGCCGTCGTCCAGAGAGGTGAAGATATCCACGTTGTCGTTGCGGTCGGAGAGGAAGACGAGACTCTTGCTGTCAGGCGACCAGTCAGGAGCGTAGTCCCTGCTGGGCGAATCCGTGACACGCATCGATTGCTCAGGGTTGCCATCGCTGCGAATCTTGACTACGTGGATCTCTTCATTGCCGTCAACCGTCGAGATGTATGCGATCTTCGTGCCATCGGGCGACCAGACGGGCCCGTGGTCAACCGCTGTGGTCAGTGGGATGTTGTTCACCGTGGACGGGTCGCGGAGGAAGAGCCCTATCGACTCGCCTTCCTCGTTCAGCCTGGTGAATGCGATCCATGGTCCGGTAGGCGACCAGGTGGGGTCGGTCTCGCCGAAGCTGCCCGCGAGCAGCCGGTGCGGTTGCAGGTCGGAAAGAGAAACCCAATGGACGGAAGATTCGCCATCGAACGATACGGTGGTGTAGGCGAGCCGGTTGCCGTCCGCCGCCCACGATACCTGCGTCTCTTCGTGCAGGGTGTTGGTTACCCTGAGGAAGTCCGAGCCATCGGCAACGGCGACGTAGACCTCTGCGTTGCCGTCTCGATTCGTGAAGAAAGCGATGCGCTGGCGCGAAGGCGACCAGACCGGGCCGTAGTTGTCGGAACGCTGGCCATCGGCGTCAGACGTAACGATGACCGTTCCGTTGCCGCTCGATTCGACGACGGCGATGTCCCGCGCTCCGACCGAGCCTCGGGTGTAGGTGATGGTCTCCTCCGTCGCGAGGAGGCCGCATCCTGACGCCGCCAGTGCAAGCAAACACACGACAACGAACAGGGCTTTTAGGTTGTTGGGGAGAGCGTTATTCATACGATGCACGGGTTAAGGAGCATAGCATGGCGATTTCAGCAGGGCGATGCGTTCCCGATACGGTTGTGGACGAATTCGGCGCATCCACAGCCTTCAGCCGTGGGGCATCAGAACGGAAGCCACGTGGACTCGCCCATGCCTCTCGGCTGTCGCGGTCGCGGGGGCATCAGGCCGTACCCCATGCCGCCTGCCACGCCTATCGCCGCACCCCCGGCAACGACGGCCAGCGGCATCCATACGGGCGGGTCGGTGAACTCGTCGATGCAGCGGAGCTCCACGTCGCCTCCGCCTGCCGCCATCTCTATCGCCTCGATGCAGCGTTGGGCCTCCGCTACGAAGATCGACTGTATGAACAGCGCGGGGACGGCGCTGAGCGCTGCGCTGGCCAGCCCGACGATCACCGCGAACGCAAAGCCACGGTACAACCTGCGTCCGAGCGTCAACCTGCGCGGGGGGTTGGCTGAGGCGCCCGTGGCCATCAGCCGAGGATGCTCTGGCGCTGCGGAGGCTGGAGTTTCGTCGAGCCTACCTCGAGGATGAGCCTGGGGCTTCTGTCCTTCCACGCCTCGAGGAATTCGACGACGCGGGGAGCCTGCAGGCGCGTCGCCTCGACCAGCATCGCGCCGATGCTCTGCTGGACGTCTTCGTTGTCGTCCTGCATAACGATCTCCGCGACTTCCATAGCGTCCGTCAGGAAACGCCCCTCACGAACGAGCGGGCCGAAGGCCGCTATGGCGGCGCGGCGTTTGGCAGGATTGGAGGAGCGCGCCCACTCGCGCATCGTTCTGACCAGAGACGGCTTCGCGGCGAGCGCCGGGCTCAGGCAGCTTGCACCGAGCGCGTCGGCGGTTTGCGGAGACGTTAGCGTATCTCCCCAGGGTTCGATGCGCTCGAAGTCGCCGCCGGTGATGAGCCGGGCGAGCGCGCCAACGATCTGCGCTCCGACGAGGCCCTCCTCCACGTTGCCGGTTCTGAAGAGCTGATCTGCGATGGCCAGCGTGGCCGGCAGCCCCACGGAGCGGAGCTTACGCACGAGGTTCAGCCCGATCTCGTGCTGATCGGTTGCGCTGACGCCGTAGCAGGGGATGTCTCTGCCGGCGGCGCGCCGCGTCCGCTCAGCGGCGTCCTTGCGCCCGGCCTGACTCAGGCGTCGCCGCACCTCGGCGACGGCGCTCTCCACCATCGCCGGATCCGGCGGCGGCGGCGGAGCGGGGCGTTGCTGACGTCGATTGGTCATGGGCGGTTGGTCACCAAGTGGGAGATTGGTCTTGTCTGCTCCTTCCATTCTACCTGCTTTACGCAGCAAGAAAGAGCGTGAGAAAAGAGCGGCGCTGGCCAATTGCCAGCGCCGCTCGCTTCGTCCGTGTATGGCCTCCGCAGGGAGGCGTTGCGCTACCAGGTAGCCGTTTGCAGCGCCGTGATCTTGGCGTCCTTCGTCCAGTTCTCCTCAGGGCTGAGGAGTACGTCGCCGGAGCGAACGTAGTAGACGCTGCCGTTGGCGGCGGAATAGGGCTCCTCGCCGTCCTGCAGGGCGGTGGCCTCCTTCAGTAGACGCCGCCGCGACTTGATGATGCCGATGTCCGTGGTGCCGAGGTGCTCCTTGTTGCGCGGGGTGATGGGCCCCATCCCCTCCTGCACGGACAGATCCTGCTCGCCGGTGCCGCTGATGCCGGTGAAGGTGAGCGATTTCTGGTAGGTGCGGCTGACGAGGTAGTCGTTCTCCTTGTTGCGCAGCGGGAAGTGATCAGCGAAGAGCGGCACGGCGTCGTCCGTTGAGCCGATGCGGAAGTACCCCGGCAGCGTGGCTGAGTGTAGCCCGGAGCCGTTGCGCCACTCCTCGATGGCGGAGGACGGAATCGGGTCCCTCAGGTTCCAGACGAACGTCCAGCGCATGTTGTTGTTGTCGTCTATAGGGACGAACGCGTGGAAGAACTTCTGTGACGGTGCGGACGGCGCCATCGTGTAGAAGGGGAGCAGGAACAGGTTGTAGCGCCAGTAGTTCTGGCCCTCCCCTGTGTCGCGGCGCGCGCCGGTGATGACGCCGTAGTCCGTGTCGTCGGCGAAGAACTTCGGATGCTGATCGCGCGCGTGGTACTTGTCGCGCAGGTTCTGCGACCGCTCCCACTGCGAGCGCCATGCGTCCGTCATGTGGTAGGCGTCGAGCGTCGAGTGCAGGTAGTTCGAGTGCGCGGAGTCGATGCCGCCCTCGATGGCCTGCGCGTAGTTGGTCTGCTGCCAGTTCCAGGAGGCGAAGCGGTGCGTCTCCGGCATGCGCAGGTACTCGAAATCAGGGAGTTCCGGTTCGAGCTCCTTCGGCCCCATGTAGGCCCAGAGGAGGCCACCGTACTCCTTGACAGGGTAGGCCGTGATCTTGATCTTGTCCTGGTAGGTGCTCTCCTCGGTCTCCGTCGGCATGTCCACGCAGCTGCCGTGGATGTCGAACTTCCAGCCGTGGTAGGTGCAGCGCAGGCCGCGCTCCTCGTTGCGGCTGAAGAAGAGGTCAGCCCAACGGTGGGGGCAGTTGCGCTGCACGAGGCCGACCTCTCCGTCCGTGTTGCGGAACGCGATGAGGTCCTCGCCCATGAGGCGCACGCGCACCTGCTCGCCGTCAGCCTCGGGCACGTCGGTGGAGAGGCGGAACGGCAGCCAGAACCTCCTGATGTAGTCGCCCATGGGCGTTCCGGGCCCGGTCTGCGTCAGTTTTCCGTTTTCCGTGATAGAGAGCATCTTCAGTACCTCTCGATTGTTATTCGTTTTTCCTGGCTATTGCCACGGCAGGACGGACACGTGGATCGCGCCGTCGACGCCGTCGCCCGCCACCGCACGGATGGCGGTATGCACGTCGACCAGCCCGTAGGTGTGCGTGCGCATGATCTCGAGCGGGAAACGGTGCGATGCGATCTGCCGCAGCGCGAGTTCGACCGCCTCGAAACTGTGGCCGCGCGCGCTGGCCAGCGTCATGTACTTGCGGGTCAGCCGACCGATGGGGAAGTCGGGGAAGAGGGGAGACTCCGCCTGAGCGACCAGCCGCCCGCCCTTGCGCTTGGTGGCCTCGATCGCGAGCAGCGTGGGCGCGGTGCCGGAGTGCGACGTGCAGTCCACGACGACATCGACGCCGGCCTCGGGGCCGCCGCCGGTGATCTCCTTGATGCGGGGCAGCGGGTCTTCCTCGGCGATGTCTATGGTGAAGTCAGCGCCGAGCGCCTTGGCGACCTCCAGCCGCTTGGCGTCTTTCGCGCCGCGACCGGTGACGATGATGCAGTCCGCGCCTGCCTGCTTGGACGCGACGACGCACGCGAGGCCCTGCTGTCCGGGGCCCTGGATGAGCACGCTCTTGCCGTATCCGACCTGCCCCTCGATGAGCGCCCACTGGATGCCGTTGCCCATGGGCAGGGCCATCGCGGCCTCCTCGGCGGTGAGGTTCGCGGGAACCTTGTGCAGCGGAGCGTTCGGCGGGACGTACAGGTACTGCGCGTAGCCTCCCCACAGCGATGGCGCAACGTCGATGGAGGTGGAGCCATAGCGGATGGCGGCGGGGTTCGCCGACGCGTCCGTTGCGAAGCAGTGGCGGTACTCGCCGACGCGGCAGAACTCACAGCGTCCGCAGGGGAGGTACTCTTCGAGAGCGACCATATCGCCCTCCTTCACGCCCCAGCGCTCGGCGAATACATGGCCCACTTTCGTGAGGTAGCCGACGTTCTCGTGGCCCATGACGATGGGGCCTTTGCCCATCTCGCGCTCGTATCCGCCGACATCGCTGCCGCATACGCCCGCAGCTTCGACCTTGAGGAGAGCGCCGTCTACCGGAATGTCCGGCAGGTCAATTTCCAGGTGCTCTGTCTTGTTGGATGCGACCTTCGCCGCTACTACTGCCTTCTCAGCCATAGCCCCACTCCTCTCAGCAGTCCCGTCCGCTCGATCGCTCGCGTTGATACGAGAACATTATCCCGCAGCGCGCAAACGGTCAACGCATGGAAGCTGCACGGACACCCGTTACGCCGACCGCTGGGAGACGATGTCGACCATCGAGCGCGTGTTGGAGGTTGCGGCGGGCTCGGTGGGCCACGTGCCGGTCCTCGCCTCCGGGGCGATGCTGCTCCGTATATGCCGGCAAGCGCTTCCAGACCGGACGCTACACCGAAGGCCAGAGCCACGGGCAACCCCACCACTGCCGCGGTGATGCCGCCAAAGACGTCCCCACGGAAAGTTTGGAGGCCATAGCGCATGGGGATGCTCCGGGAGTTGGAGGATGGGTGAGCCTTAGCGCGTAGTCTAGGAGAACGGCATGGCTTGGTGAAGAGGCAAATCGTCGGTTATATCCACCAACGTTCACGAAACTGCGTTGAATGTGAGAGGCGACTACGAAACCGCCCTGTTCACGATCGCCCCGCTACCCGGGAGACGGCTCCCCGCAGCCTCAGGAACGTGAGGAGCGCGGCTGTCGCGGGCCAGTACCGGGCGGCGACCCACAATCGGGCGCGCAGCTCCGGCGTCAACCGCTTGCTCTCGCTGAAGGCTGCCGCGTCGAAAGCGGCAGCGATGGCGCGCAGATGGGCCGCGTGACCCGGCAATCGGGCCGCGAGTCTATGAGACTGTTCGGTGGGGGTCTCGTTCGGCAGTCTGCGACTGCCCGCCAGTCTCACGAGCACTCGCAACTGGAGACGCGTACACCCCGCAACGCCGATACGCCTCAGGTAGGCTGCTGTGGCGAGTGCGGCAAGGAGCGCCAACGCGAGGACGCTCCACCAGATCAACTGCGCCGACCCCAGGCGCTGCCTCTGCGGCGTGAACGTGCCCACGGTCTCGGACAGATCCTCGTCATCGAAGGCTGGATCGTCGCAGCCGATGTCCTCGAAGCAGGGGAGGTCGGACGATGCCACGTCCCGCTGCGGTCGGACGCGCTCGGTTGTCGGGGAGCTGGCCTGCGCCAGACTGGGCTGCACCGCAGGCGGCGTCGGCTCGAACTCCACCCATCCGAACTCTGGGAAGTAGACCTCCGGCCACGAGTGGTAGTTCCGGGCGTTCACCGCCCACTCCTCTCGATCGTCATCGAACGCGCCCGGGGCGAATCCCACCGCGAGCCGCGCCGGAATGCCGAGCGAGCGCAGCATGGTGATCATGGCGGAGGCGTAGTAGGTGCAGAATCCCGTCTGGTTCTCGAACAGGAACCATTCGACAGGGTCGCGACCGGACGGCGGTGCGGTGACGGCGGGCGAGTATGGCAGGCTGCGCAGGTACGTCTGCACGGCCACGGCCTGATCGTAGGGATGATCCGTGGGGGAGACGATGTCGGCTGCGAGGTCGCGCACGGAGTCCGGGAAATCGACGGGGAGTTGCAGGTAGCGATCCGCCACCGACCGGGGGTAATCGGTCGACGCCGTACGCAGCTGGGCAAGCGTGGCGGTCGAAATCGACCCTACGCTCTCGTATGACCTCGGTGGGATGAGTCCTTGCTCGAACTCGATCGACAGCACCGGAGCGACATCTTCAACGCGCCGGAGCACGACGCCGCTCTCGTCGTAGCTCGCTATCTCTGCGCCGTAGGACGCCGCGACCACGCTGGCGGCATCGGACGCGGGACTCGTTGTGATGATTGTCTGGATCGCCTCCAGGTCCGCCGGTAAATAGGTGGACTGCGGGGCGTCCCGGCTGAGCAGGAACTCCGGCTCGCCGGAACTCACGCTCACGTTCTCTATCGTCGCGTCCAGGGGGATTCCCGCCGTGGCTATCTCGTCCATCACGGCGGCGGTTCTCACCGATATGTTCGTCTTACGGCGCGCGCGCAGAGAGGGCGTATTGCTCGCTGGGGCCGCGCTGTCCCCTCGCGTGACGTTTGGCGAAGCCTGCCACCCTTCCCGCGAGTACGTTTCGTAGGTTCCGAGCCTCCAGCGCCCCGCCTCTTTCGCCTCGACGGTCATGATGGGTGCGTCGTCGAGGCCGAGGGGGCTCGTCATCGGCAGCGTGTGATACAGCCGCAAGCGGGGGATCTCACGCCGGCTCGGCACATCCGTGAAGAAGCTCGTCGAGCGATTCCAGAACTCGGTCCAGCGATCCGCCGCAGCATGCACCGGCTCAGCGAAGAGCGGCTCCGGCAGCGAGGGGGTAGCCCACGCAAACAGCCCAACGCCCGCCGCCATGAGAAGTCCCGCGACCGGCAGACCTACTACGGAGTTCTGGGTCTGGCGCTCTGGGTGCTGGAACAACGCAACGCTGGGCCCCGTTGCGGCCACGAAGAGGAGCAGCCGTAGTTGCAACGAAGGCGGCAGGTTGGCAAGCATGACCAGCAACGCCAGCAGACCGGGCACGAACGACAGGTACGGGCGGCGCGTTCCGTAGGCCGTCAACGCCGTGTAGTAGCCGACCGCCCACGTGAGCCAGGCGAGCAGGATGGCCATCCCCGTGAGCGACGAATCGCCATATGCTTGTCCTACCAGGAACGCGGCCACCGACGCCGTCGCGACGCCTGCGATGTTGCGAAGCAGCGGGTTGCGCACCCGGGGAACGGCGAGATATCCGACAACGAGCCCCGCGAGGGCCTGTGGCCACAGCGGCAACATGCCGGGAACCCAGTTGGCCGTGTCCGCGGTCCAGCCAACGATCAGGAGCGGGAGCGCGAGGGCCATCAGGCTCCCAAATCCGTAAGCGAACGGCGGACGGGGCCCGGTCTGCGTCGCGTAGTTCATCCGGCAACCGTCGAGGTGGTGTAGAGGGAGCGCATAGCTGCCCCCAACACGTCTGAGAGGTCATCGCCACGGCGTACGAGCACACCGGCTGACTGCTCCCACGGACGATTGGGCGCGCCGAGGCGTCCCCTCTCCGAGAAGCTGGGGCCGTCCAGCGCCAGCAGCGTCACATCCGCGCCCGTGCCGGTAAAGCTATCGAGCGCCGCCACTGCGCTCTGCACTACAGACGGAGTCACGACGAACAGATGGGTTCCTATGGCGGCCCGCTCCCGCAGATCGGTGAGCAAGCGGCCAACGGGCATTCGTCCCGTCGCACGAGCGAGGGCGAGCGTTTCCAGGATGCGCTCCCGCTGCTGTGCGCCGCGTTCAGGGAGGAATTCGATACGGCTCGCGCCTCTCGCGAACAGCCCCACCGGCACGTCCGCGTCGAGGAAAGCAACCGCGAGCGACGCCGCGAGCGTGATGCCGTACTCCTCGGTGCTCTCGTATCCCGAACCGGCCTGCACACCGCCATCGAGGTCGAGCGCCACCCACACCGCGTTCTCCGTCCCGTCGTCTTCCCGATCCGCGGTCATCAGCGTCCCCATCCGCGCTGTCGTCGGCCAGTGGATGCGCGAGAACGGGTCTCCCGATGTGTACTCGCGAAGCAGCGCCACCGATGAGATGCCCTGCGGCTGCGGCGAAAGATCACCCTTGTCGCTGCCCAGCCGCGCGCCGTCGGCAACCGTGTCGTTGACCGGCACGATCCTCGGATAGATGAGCATCCGCGTGGGAAGTCCGATGCGCCGGTGATGACGAGAAAAACCGAGGGGGTCCGATCCGTCGATCAGCAGCGGCCCAACCTGGTTCATCCCCCGGGGGCGTCTCGCCAGGACGACCGACCACCAACTCGCCGAGTGGGACGCGAGGTCCACGGTCGTCGAATGCACCCGGCCTCGGCGCGAGTCGCTGGCCGAGTCATCGATCGATACCCGCAATCCCCAGTGGGGCCTCCCTGAGCGCTCGATGAGGCTGATCTCTATGGGGAACGGGTCGCCCGCCTGAGGGAACTGCGAGTAGTGCCTGATGTCCGACCTGATGCCTGCCGTCTGAATTCGCGCCCACAGCGGGGCAATGGCAATGGCTGCGACAGCCGCGTAGAAGAGGAGATAGAACGGGCGGAAGCCGAACACCAGCGCCGCTATGCCGATGGCGCCGACTATCGCGAACACTCGACAGTGAGACATGGCTGATGTCGTCCTCGGAAGCGACGGTCGGCTGACGGAGCGTTGGCCGACCGGGGTAGTATCGTCTTAGTCAGTCCATGGGGCTTGGCGGAGTATCTCCTCGATGATGTCGAACGTTGATTTGCTCTGGTCGGCTCCGCCCGGCGAGATGCGGTGCGCCAGCACCGGATGAACGACCGCCTTGACGTCGTCGAGCGAGGCGAAGTCCCTCGCCTCGAGGAGCGCATGCGCCCGCGCGAGGTTGAGTATCGCCATGGTCGCGCGGGTAGATGGGCCAAGCAGGACGGCGGGATGCCGCCGCGCCGTGCCGACCACGCTCGCCACATAGCGGATAAGCTTCGGGTCGGCGTATACGTCTTTCACGGCGCGCTGCGCAAGAAGCACGTCGTCGATGCTCGCCTGGGCGTTGATCCTGTCCACGGGGTGCTCGACCAGTTGGCGAGACGCGATCTCAGCCTCGTCCTCCTCGCTGGCGTACTCCAGGCGAGCCGTCACCGCGAAGCGGTCGAGCTCCGTCTCGGGCAGGGGGAACGTCCCGATGTGCTGCGCCGGATTGAGGGTCGCAATGACGAGGAACGGGTTCGGCACAGGGTGACTGACGCCGTCGACCGTAACCTGATGCTCATCGAGGCTTTCGAGGAACGCGGACTGCGTGCGCGGCGGCGCGCGGTTGATCTCGTCCACCAACACGACATGCGAGAAGATCGGCCCTGGGCGGAAGTGGAACTCCCGATCTCGCGGGTCGAACACGTTCGTCCCCGTGATGTCGGCTGGCAGCAGGTCTGCCGTGCATTGGATACGGCGGAACGACCCCGATATGGACCGCGCCAGGCTCTTCCCCAGCACCGTCTTTCCCACGCCCGGCGCGCCCTCGACGAGGATGTGCCCCTGCGCCAGGAGCGCCATCACCGTTACGCTGACAGCGTCATCCGCGCCGACCATCACGCTGCGGATGCTCGTCGAGAGCTTCTCCGCGAGTTGGTGCGCGTCCTGGGAACTCTCCATCATCGTTGACGCCATTCCCCCATCTCCTGCTGATCGGTGTCAATACTAGCACCAGATCGCGCTGAGATTTGCTTGTCTCCTTCAGGTCGTGCGGTATGCGCACGGATTTTCGTAGCGCGCCCGCCCGATGCGACGTTACGCGTTGCCCTTCCACCCTGTATCACCCGGTGCTTTCCCTAGTGAGGCGTTGGCGTGGGTGTTGGCGTAGGGATAGGCGTCGGCGTCGGGCCGGGCGTCGGCGTCGCGATGTAGTTCGTGCGGAGTTCTGTCACTTCGATGTTCGCGTCAGGGAACAACAAGGGTATGCGGTACTCATCCTCGGAGAACACGACGTTCCCGAACTCCTCGAACTGCCTACCGTACGTGAAGAGCGGGTCGCCCGAGGCCTTGGTAGTAGTCCTACCGGCCCCGGTGTCGCAGCCGTCGCCGTCGCACTGGAAGGTATCGAGGATAACGAGGTTCCCGTCCGTACGACCTGGGAGATTGTGCCCCGTGTAGAGGATGTCAAGGAAGATACCGCCCGCCACGATGAGCGTATCCTCAACGTCCTCGGTCGTTAGGCTGCCGTCGCTCGCGTCGTAGGCCGTGTAGGTGCCGTCCTTGAATATCTCGTACGAGCCCGTAGTGTTCATGGTCATGAAGGACAGCACGATGTCATCGGCGCTCAGGGTGTCGATGCGCCAGTCGCGGTTGCTGTTCCAGACCAGCCTCTTGACCTCCCTGCCCGCCTTGTTGACGCCGTCCTCCCAGATGGAGTCGCCGTCGGTCTCGTATGTCAGCGTGAACGGTGGTCACGTGTGGAACACCGGACACTCGGGGTTGTCGTCCGGACAAGCCGGATGTGGCGTGGGTGTTGGCGTCGGTGTAGGTGTTGGCGTGAGTGTTGGCGCCGTGATGATGTTGGGCTCACCGAAGCCCGAGAACGTGAAGTTCTCGCTCGGCCTCGACGGGGTGGAGGTGGCGGACCGTGCACCGGACCCCTCTCTACCACTGCCGCTGCCAGCATCGAGAGGCTCGTCTTTCTCGTAATAGGTCTGGCGGAGGCGAGTCGGACGGCCCTGGGCATCAACCCAGAACTCCTTCGTCACGCTGCCCTCTTCATCGGACAGTAACGTGTGCTCCGTGTGATGCGGACCGCTGTTCGTGCTCCGCGCGCCGGTGCTGCTGTCAGACGGAGGGGGAGGCAGGTTAAGACACGGGAGCGTCGCGCGCCCCGAGAAGCCCGTACCTGCGATCTCCCAGTCGCCGAAGACGTTCGGGTCATCCTCGGTGTTCCGCATGTACAGCGTACCGTCCTTGTATATCCGCTCCTGCTTGAACAGTACGGAGTTGTCCGGCCTGTTTCGGATGGTCCGCAGCAGGTACTTGTCGTGCCCTGAGAACCGCATCTCTGCGGTCTCCTCCATCGTTTCGTTGGGGGCCGTGGACACCACATCGAAAGGTTCATCGAGGTAGGCTCGCCCTCTGGGAGAGGGTCAGGGTGAGGGTTCGGGCGAGTGTGTAGAGGGTGAGGGCGCCATCCTTGCCGCTATCCCGTGGTACGATTGCGCGACCCTGGCGGGGAGATGTGTGCACATGAGCCAGCACGGACGCCAGATAGAGGTCAAGAACGTCTGGAAAGTATTCGGCGATAACCCGGAGGCCGCCCTGCAGCCAGAGTATGCGTCGAAGAGCCGCGATGAGATACGCGAGGAGCTGGGCGTTGTGGTCGCGCTGCGGGACGTCTCGTTCGCCGTGGACGCGGGAGAGGTCTTCGTCGTCATGGGCCTGTCCGGCAGCGGCAAGTCGACCCTCGTGCGCTGCCTCATCAGGCTCACGGAAGCCACCGCTGGGCAGATCTACTTCGACGGCGAGGAGATTCACGCATACTCTACGAAGCGGCTGGAGGAGTTCCGGCGCAGCAAGGTCGCCATGGTCTTCCAGCACTACGCCCTTCTTCCGCACCGCAACGTCATGGACAACGTGGTGTACGGCCTGGAAGTGAGAGGCCTGGACAAGCGAGCCAGGTACGAGGCTGCGGTGGAGGCCATCGCGACTGTGGGACTCAAGGACTGGGAGGACAACTACCCCAGGGAGATGAGCGGCGGAATGCAGCAGCGCGTCGGCCTCGCCAGGGCGCTGGCGACCAACTCCGACGTGCTGCTCATGGACGAGCCTTTCAGCGGCCTCGACCCCCTCATACGAAGGGAGATGCAGGACGAACTCCTCTCGCTGCAGACGGAACTGCAGAAGACCATCGTGTTCATCACGCACGACCTGAACGAGGCTCTGAAGCTGGGCGACCGCATCGCGATCATGCGCGACGGCGAGATCATCCAGGAGGGTTCGCCCGAGTCGGTCGTCACGCTGCCGACCGACGACTACGTAACCGATTTCGTGCGGGACGTATCGAGGGCGAAGGTCATTCAGGCGAAGGCCATCATGCGCGAGCCTGACGTGGTGATGTACGAACAGCAGGGCCCCCGCGTCGCGCTGCACACCATGCACAACCACGGCCTCGACGCGGTGTTCCTGATAGAGCGCGATTTCACCCTCAGGGGGATACTGACAGTGGACGAGGCGAGGGCGCTGCTCTCCCAGGGGAAGGAGTCGCTGGAAGGAGCCCAGATCGTTCCTGCGGTGACCGCAAACCCTAATGCCTACATCGAAGAGGTCATCCCGATGGCGGCCCAGACCGAGCACCCGATAGCGGTGGTCGCCGATAACGGGAGCCTGCTGGGCGAGATCGACCGGGGCGCGCTCCTCACAGGCCTGTCAGGCACGGGGTAGGCTCCGGTTGCCCAGCGATACCCCGGGGCTATTCCGGCGCGGCGAATCCTCCAATCAAATGCACGTTGTCGGAGACGTGACTCGCCACGAGGAAGAACCTCTTGTCAGCGGTCCACAGTTCGCAATCGAGGAACTCCGCCAATGCCAGGTAGTGAGCGTCGTAGGCCGCTCCCTGGTCGAGGCGGTTTGCCAGTTCCAGCGCCCTGCGGTGAAGACCCGGCGCTTCGTGTAACTCGATTCGTGACGACAGCAGGCTCTCCATGAGGTCAGCGGCGGCCTCGACGGTCAACTCTCCCCGCACCACCCGCCGGTGGAGCGCATTGGCCGCCTCGAATGGCATGAGATGCGGGGCCGCCCGCGTCATATCCTGGCTCTCCCAGGACTGGAGGATTGCGTGGGCCTGGTCGGAGTGCTCCTCTTCCACTAGCCACTTGAGCGCCAGGCTCGCATCAACGACGACGAAGCCGCTCAAATGATGTCCTTGAGTTGGGCGTCCCTGATCTCCCTGGCCTCTCTTATCAGATCTACGGAGCTTCCAGGCAGGACCTTGCCTCCGAAGTGCTTTTTTCGGAGTTCTGCGAACCGCTCGGCGTCAGAGCGTTCGGCAGACAGGGCAGTCACGCCGTTGGCCTCGTCTCTCGCAAGCTCCCGGTCGATGGCGGTTTGGCAGTACTGGCGCATGCTGATGCCCTTGAGTGCGGCCACTGCCTTGAGGCGACGCTGCACCGGAGGGTCGAGGTCCAGGGTGAGTCGTTTCTTCTTGGCTTCCACGGCCTTCCCTCTTAGATTTGCCTCAAACGACGATAGCGTAAACACGACGATAACGTAAACACAGAAATATTGTCAATACGCCTGTCGAAAGCGACAGAAGGGATTGAGACCTTGAATTCGTCAGTGCGCGCGCCGTAGGCCGCTATTCGAGCACGCGCAGCATGCACGGTATGTACGTCCGCCGGAATCTGCGCACGGTCAGCGCCGGGGCGAGGGAACGACGACGATTCCCGCTGCCATAGCCCTCTCTGGGCCAGCCCCGTCTCCTACACGTTGAAGAAGCGCATCGCGTTTCCGCCCAGCACCGCAGCCTTGTCATCGTCAGTTAGACCGGGGTAGTGCGCAAGCTCCTCGATCTCCTCCTCGGCCTTGAGCGCATCCACCTCGTGGGGATAGTCGGAAGCGTACGCGAACGGCGTCGCCCCGACACGCTCGACCAAGTGACCGAGCGTTCCCTCGCTGCCCTCGCAGCCGATCAGCACGCGCCCGCTCCTGACCCACTCCTCGACGTTGAAGCTCGAGTCGCGCGGCCGGTACTCGTCCTCGCGTGCCATACGGTCCAGCACGAACGCCAGCCAGCCGGCGCCGCCTTCCATGAATCCCAGCTTGAGGTTCGGGAACCGGTCGAGGGCGCCCTGGCGAGAGAACGATACGAAATTGATGATCAGCGGCAACGGGTGATGAAGAATGTGCGAGGCGCCGTTGTCGGTGAAGCCTTCCATGCCCAGGTTGAGGTTCGAGCCGCCGTGCAGCGCGAGCACGCAGTCGAGGCGCTGGGCCTCCTCGTAGACGGGCCAGTACATCTCGTGGCCGAGGTTCACCGGCAGCCCTCGCGTAGGCAACATCGCCCCCGGCAGGCCAAGGTCTTCCACCGCGCGGCGGAGTTCCTTCACTGCTTCGGGCACGTTCTGCATCGGGATCAGCGCCATCGGATGCAGCCGGTCGCTCATGCGTCGGTACTTCGCGTGAACGTAATCGTTGAACCCCTGGCACACCGCGATGGCGTAGTCCGGGTTCTGGATAATGCCCACCGCGAGCCCGCCGGTGGTGAACATCACCGCCTTCTCGATATCCGCGCGTTCCAGGAACGCCACCCAGTCTTCTCCGGAGCCCATGCGGTGCTCGCTCGCGTTCACGCGCTCGCGCCCCGCCGCTCCCGACTGGCGGGCCTGCGGCATGTGCATACCGTCCAGACCGGGGAACAGGCGGTCGACGTTGCGGCCCCCTCGGATGGACGACTTGAAAGGTTCCGGCATGAAGTCGAGCATCTCCGGGCTGGCCTCGATGATGTGGCCGTCGCAGTCAACGACAGGAAAACCGTGCTTCGCCATCTCGTTCCTCCTCGGGCCAGAAATGCTGACCGTGCCTGTATTCGTCTTACCGGCACTATACGCCGTTCTCGCTCACTGCGCCCACTGTGTGGGGGCAGCGAAGGGTCTTGGTGATGACTGCCTCGTCTGTGTGCCCCTCCCAGTACACGAGGTCCAAGTCAACGATGGTTAACCACTCGTAGTTCGTGCAGGGTCCGTCCATCGCAACGATGAATATGCCGGTTGAGCCTGAGACATCAATCACGCCGAAAGGATTCGGACGCAATTGATGTCCCGTTTCCGTAACGACTCCCGTGATGCCACGATTGGGCAGAACGACTATCCCAAGGTCGTCGGTGGTGAACATAAATTCCGGTTCCGCATCGACTATGAGGCTTGGCAAACGACCGTAGAAACGCAGCGTCACATCAGGCAACGGCCTGCCGTCGTGATCAACGACCTTGACTGATGTAGATTGCGGAGTGTCATAGAGGTATTCTCCGAAAAACCCTCTACGGTGTCCTGTATTACTTCTCAAGCCGCCGGCGGTATGCAGTCCAATCAAGGGTTGTCCCAGGTCTGCCATGAGGTCTTTGATGCCTTCAGGGGATCGAAAGCACTCCCATTCGTGTTCCCAATAGTCCGTGCCGCATCCAGCCATCTGACCGGGTCTGTTAGCATCTGGCACCATAATGAATTCTGGACCCAGATCCATTGAATAGAGGTCTATTACACCCAATTGGTGCATCAGTTCATGGAGCAGTGCGAAGTCGATAACAGGCTGTTCCTCGCTGCCTTCAGTGTAGATAGGTTTGTCGCCCCACAGTGGCCACCAGCCATCCATGTATGACCTGAGCGGGTGCATGTTCCCGATATGTGGCTCATCACTGATCAGAAGCAACTCAGCTCGTACACGGTCTTCGAGGCCAGCTTCCATGAGCAGCTCATTCAAACGGGATACATGCCGGTGTACCCAATGTTCGGGGGAGTAGATCGACTGCCCAGCCCGGTTGGGCAGTCTGAGATTTTCGTACACGGAGGGGGTGAATGAGAAGGCCAGCGTGTAGCCTTTCATCCAATCCACGACCACGTTATTGGCCTCGATGAGCTCCTCGACCCGGTTTTCAGGATCCAGGACGAAAGTGACAGTAGGGTTGCTTTCGCTGTTTGGCCATGCTACCGAAAGCATGAATTCGGTACTTCCTCCGGACTCCAGTCCATCGTGCTGATCCTCTTCAATAGTATTGTTGTCAACGATCCATGCATAGTCGAAAGAACCAGATGGCGAGTCCCCAAAGTTCCACACGTGGGCGGTCAATTGAACGATTTCTCCAGGATCGGGCCATCGTTTGATGCCTGCCTGTTCTGGGCAAACGACCGCTCCCCGGAATTCGTCGAATGGGTAGGGGCAATCGCCGTTCGTGAAGTAGGCGAGCTTGTACCTGGGAAACCGAAGCTGCCGTTCTATGTAGGTGATGCCCAGGTCGACCCCGCCATCGAACACGGGCCTATGAGACCATACCTCAGGAAAGTCGCGGCAGAAACGCATCGTACCAAGGTTGATACGGACATCGCTGAGGTCATCGGGAACGCAGCCAGTGAGGTGGTTATAAGCGATGTCCATATTAGCTAGATTTGGAAGGCCGGCCAGAGCGCCGGGGACGTCGCCTGTCAAGAAATTGACCCCGACGAAAAACGACGGCAGGTTTGACAGGCCTCCAAGTTCGGCGGGGATTGCGCCGGTTAACCTGTTGACGCCGAGATCCAACACCTGCAAGCTCGTCAACCGCCCGAATACAGCGGGAATAGCGCCCGTAAGCCGGTTGTGCTGGAGATACAGCTCCATCAGGCTGCGTAAAGCCCCCAGTTCTGGAGGGATGCTGCCCGTCAAACTGTTGAGGCCTAGATCTAACGTCTCCAGTCTATCTAGCCTGCTCAGCTGGGGAGGTATTGCGCCTCTTAACCCCCTCTCGCGCAGATTCAACCTCGTAACGCGATTTGGACTACGTCCCGTTTCGACGCCATCCCACTCCGCGATTGGAATGGACTCGCTCCAATTGAGGTCTGCGCCGCCCGACAGAATGTCCACTACGGCCAGGAGCGTCTCGCAGTCCGACGCAAGACCTAGTCTGGACTCAGAGCCGGGCTGCACGGCCCCGTTGAAGCATCTGGATGCAGGCGTTGGCGTCGGCGCAGGTGTGGCCATTGGCGTCGGTGTAGGAGTCTTGGTTGGTGTTGGTGTTGGTGTCGGCGCCGGTGTGGCCGTTGGCGTTGGAGTGGGAGTAAGGGGCGTCGTGGGCGTTGGTGTTGGAGCAGGGGTGGGAGTGCTGGTCGGCGTCGGCATGGCCGTTGGCAATGGCGTGGGAGCGTCAATCGGCGGATTGGGAGGCAGCGGCGTGGCCGTAGGCAGCGCTTCCTCATCGCATGCCTACAGCAGGATGGCGGCGGTTAGGCACAGCAAGCCAGCCGAGGTGGATCGCTGCGCCGCCTTGCGCCAGCCTGTCAGATTGCTGGGAGCGGCGATTATGGTGGACAACTCCTTCACTGCGTTCGGGCCCTTCCCGGACTCACTCTACACCTTGGGAACGGCTTGTTATCATGCCGCTGTCAGAGGCAGCGCAATCGAGGATGCACCCTTGGACAGCCATATCGGACACGACGGAAACCACAACGACAGGCGTCGGTCGCGCTGTAGAGCAGTCTGATGCGCATCGGCGTGCCGGATCTTGTCTCGAACTCGTACTTCCCGGCCATCGCGGCCGTCGACCTGGGAGCGTTCCGAGCTGAAGGCCTCGACGCCAGCATCGAGCTCGTATTCCCCGTCCCGCGAGCGATGGATATGCTTCGCGATGGCGAACTCGATTACGTGGCAGGCTCGGCGCACGCGGTGCTGACGGCGTTCCCCCAGTGGCACGGCGCAAAGCTGATCGCCGCGCTCGCACAGCACATGTACTGGTTCCTGGTGCTCAGGAGGGACATCGGCGCACAGCGCGGCGAGATCGAAGCTGTGAAGGGCCTGCGCATCGGCGCGGCGCCGGGGCCGCGCGACGGCCTCGAACAGATGCTCCGGGAGGCAGGCATCGATCCTGAGCGCGAGGGCGTCCAGATAGGCCCGGTGCCGGGGGCGCTCACGTCGGGAGTGTCGTTCGGGGTACAGGCGGCGAAGGCGCTGGCCGATGGCGTCATCGACGGCTTCTGGGCGAACGGCATGGGCACGGAGGTGGCTGTGCGTTCCGGTGCTGGCACCATCGTGCTGGACGTGCGACGGGGCGACGGTCCACCGGCGGCTCGGGGCTACACATTCCCGGCGTTCGTGAGCACGGACCGCAAGATCGCCGATCAGCCGGACGAGGTCGCCGCAGCGGTGCGGGCTATCGTGGCGGCGCAGCGCCTGCTGAAGGCCGACCCCTCGCGGGCAAGGGAGGTCGGCGAGAAGCGGTTCCCCGCTCAGGAGGCAGCACTGATCACGGAGTTGATCGAGCGCGACCTGCCGTACTACAACCCATCGATATCTGAAGAGACGGTGGCTGCGATGAGCCGGTTCGCGCAGGACGTCGGACTGCTGTCCGAGCCCGCCTCCTATGCGGAAGTCGTTGCGAGCCAGTTTGCCCAGCTGTGGGTGCCCGAAGAGAGGAGTGCGCATGACGAAACCTGAGTTGGAGTTCTTCGACCCCTGCGATATACCGAGCGAACCGATCGCGCCGGTGCAGGGCCTCAGTCAGCAGATACTCTCTCGTGACGAGGAGACAGGCGATTACACGCGCCTGCTGCGGTTCGAGCCGGGGACGGACACCTCGCCGATGGGCCCCCAGATCCACGATTTCTGGGAGGAGGTCTGGATCATCGAAGGGAGCATCCACGATATCCCGCTGGGCAAGACGTTCACGGCCGGCATGTACGCCTGCCGACCCCCAGGCATGCCCCACGGCCCCTGGGTCTCGCCGGACGGATGCCGGACATTCGAGGTGAAACGCTATGAGCAGTAAGACGGGAGGAAACGCACCGACTCGGATGAGAACGCCCCACCGGACGCTCACCTTCAGCCACGCTGGAGCGGTGAAGCGCTTCACTGCTCGCAGGCTGCTTGCTGGAGGCTTCACCGGCCGCGACCCGGCGGAGGTGGAAGCACACGTCGCTGAGCTTGCGCTCCTGGGTGTGCCACCCCCGAAATACGTGCCGTGGATATTCGTTGCGAACCCGGAGATGCTCCAGATGGGCGGGACTGTCTGGGCGTACGACGATATGTCGTCCGGCGAGGCCGAGTACGTGCTGCTCATCGGCAGGGACGACATCTTCGTGTGCATCGGAAGCGACCACACGGATCGCGGACTTGAGAGCCTCTCTATCGAGAAGTCCAAGCAGGTCTACCCGCGAGTGGTGAGCAGGGAAGTGTGGCGCCTCGACGAACTGCTGCCCCGCTGGGATGAACTGCGCCTGCGGAGCCGGATCGATGAGGGTGGTCAACTCACGGACTACCAGGATGGAACGCTCGCGCAGCTCATCCGGCCTGAACAACTGCTCAGCCTCATCGGCTCGAACCCCGGCGCGGGGACCGTCGTCTTCTCGGGCACGCTGCCGGTGCTCGGCGGCCATGTGCGTCCGGCTCCCCGTTTCGAGGCTGAACTCACCGACACGGATGGGCGGTCGCTCGCTACGCTGGGGTACGACGTGGAGGTACTGCAAGCCCAGCCGCAGCCTGGCCGTGCGGCCCCATAGGTCGCGCCGTGAGGATTGACGGGAGGGGATGTCGCCTAGCGACGAGCATTTTCGCCGAACCTCGACACCCTTGGCACGGGTCTAGCCAGCCGTCAGTGCCGTCAGCTTGCCGTTGATGTTCTCCGCCTCCAACGACAACCTCTCCCACTCCCCCAAAAGGGACTGCGCCTCCTCTTTGAGTACACGGTATTGCTCTCCTGAGGCGGCAATCTGAGCCGGCTCGTCAAACAAGTCGGGGCTGGAGAACATAGCCTCCAACTCCGCTATGCGGGCCTCGTGGTCAGCCAGAGAAGCGGTTACGTTCTCTATCCGCATCGCGAGTGTGCGGGCCTCTTTGCTAAGCGACCGACGTTGCAACTCCTCGGCGCTGATCGGCTTACGGGAACGGCTCATGCCCGGGTCTTGTCCTGGGGCATGGGCGGCCGCTCCGTTGGCGGCTGAATCAGAGCTCCTCGTATCGGTCTCAGTCTGCTTTCGGTAGAGATAATTATCGTAGTCTCCGGGGAAAACCGTGGGCCGGCCACCGTCTATCTCGATAATCTTGTTCGCAATCTGGTGTATGAGAGTCCGGTCGTGGGTTATGAAGCAGATAGTGCCCTGATAATCACCAAGGGCGTCCGCGAGAACCTCCCTGGAGGCGATGTCGAGGTGGTTGGTCGGTTCATCCATGAGGAGCAGGTTGGTTGGCTGGAGGAGCAGCTTGGCCAGGGCTACCCGGGCCTTTTCACCGCCGGACAGCACGGAGATAGGCTTGCGGACATCGTCGCCGCTGAACAGGAAGCCGCCGAGGGTGGTGCGCAGGTTCTTCTCCGACTCCATTGGCGCCGCCTGCTGCAACTCCTCGAGGAGCGTATTGTTTGGGTTGAGGAGTTCGAGCACGTGCTGTGCGTAGTAGGTCGTGACCACGTTGTGGCCGGTCTTTCTTTCTCCCTCATCAAATGGAATGACGCCCGCGAGTATCTTCAACAACGTGGTCTTCCCGGTGCCGTTCGGTCCGACTAACGCAACACGGTCGCCGCGTGAAAGCGTCAGGTCGATGCCTCGGTAGACCATGTTATCGCCGTAGGACTTGCTTACGTTGGTCAGCGATATGACCTCGGAGCCGCTGCGCGGGGGCGCCGGGAACGAGTAGCGGATCTTCTTGGTCGCCCTCGGCAACTTGATGGTCTGCATTTTTTCGATCTGCTTCAAACGGCTTTGCACCTGGGTGGCCTTCGTTGCTTTGGAGCGAAAACGGTCCACAAAGCGCATCTGCTTCTGTATCTCCCGCTCCTGCCCGGCGGCGGCCGCCTGCTTGATCTGAAGGGAGCGCTCGCGGGCAACCAGGTAATCGTCATAGTTGCCCCTGAGATGCACCACCTCGTCCGGCTCAAGGGCAAGAACCCTGGTAGCGACTTGGTTCAGAAAAGTGCGGTCGTGAGATGTGACGATTACGCCGCCCTGAAAAGAGGCCAAGTGCTTCTCGAACCACCGGTTTGCATCGAGATCCAGGTGGTTGGTTGGTTCGTCGAGGAGCAGGAGGTTGGGCTTCCTGAACAGCGTCCTGGCAAGGCTTGCCCGCATGACCCAACCACCGCTGAATTCACTGGTGGGCCGGAGAAAGTCGCCCTGCTTAAAGCCAAGGCCTGAGAGGATCGCCTTGGCCTCATGCTCGCGGTCGTCTCCGCCAGCCGCCTCCAACGCCGTGTCGAGTTTGCTGAGGCGGTCCAGCAGACAGCCTTGGCGCACGGGGTTGGTCTCTGACGACAGGGCCTCCCGTGTGGCGGCGATCTCGTCCACGAAAGCATTTACCTCGGCGCCTGCGTCCAACACCTCATGGAGCAGAGGCTTGCCGGTAAACGACGGAAGCTCCTGCTTGAGATAGCCCACAGTAACGTTGCGCAGCTTGGATATACCCCCTGTGTTCGGGACGGTATCGCCTGCCAGGATGTCCATGAGCGTGGTTTTCCCGGAGCCGTTTGGGCCAATCAGCGCAATACGATCCCCGGCGCCTACGTTTACGGTGAGCCCACTGAACAGGGTCTTGTCTGAGTAGGCTTTGCTGATATCGGACGCAAATAACATATCGTTCTGTTCGAAGTATCACCCTGTCCGCAGGATGCAAGCGCATGGAATCAGGCGGCGCAGAGCCGGCCGCCCTTCCGCACGTATTGGTGGGCGAAGCAGGAATCGAACCTGCGACCCCCTGCGTGTAAAGCAGGTGCTCTGACCCCTGAGCTATTCGCCCCGTTGCGCGTGCGCCGCTGCTGATTCTACCCGTTTCCCTTGCCCTCCGTCGCTCCCGTGCAGCGGGAGCCTCGCATCCCTGTGCCTCCATCGCCAACCCCACGCCTGCGGCCCTGTGGTAGCCTGACATTCCTCGGGGCAGGGTCTTCATTCGCTATGACCAACAAGTTCTGGAGCGGCGCGCTCCACATCTACATACCGTCCCTGCTGATGATGATGGGGCAGGGCATGATCATCCCTGCGCTGCCCGTTCTCGCAGATACCTACGCCATATCCGGGGCGCTGGCGATTCAGATCATCACCGTGCAGCAGGCGGGGAGGTTCCTCTCGTTCATGCCCACCGGAGCGATCGTCGATCGCTTCGGCGCCAAGGTGCCCATGCAGGCGGGAGCGTTCATCGCAACGGTGTGCCTGTTCGCAGCGGCGTACTCCCCCAACTTCGCGGTGCTCATGCTGACGCAGTTCGTCTGGGGCATCGGGCAGAACATGTGGATGTTCGGACGTGAGATCGCCGCGGCTGAGATGGTGGGCGCGGAGCAGCGAGGCCGCGCGTTGAGCACGTTGATGGGCATCAGCGGGGCAGGCATGGCGTTCGGCCCGGCCATCGGCGGCTTCCTCACCGAGCCCGTGGGCATACGCGGGCTCTTCCTCGTCTACGGTGTGGCGAGCGCGGCTGTCTTCCTGCTGTCGCTCATGCACCGGCAGGCGAAGGTGGAGCGTCCGAAGAACCCGCGTCCGATGTTCAACTTCACCGCGTTCAAGGAGATCCACCCCTACTACCGGCTCACGTACTTCATCCTGTTCGTTTCGACGTTCGGCGTACTGACGAGGACGCAGGTAACGAACACGATGCTGCCGCTGTTCACGCAGGACCAGCTGGGATACTCCCCCGCGATTACCGGCCTGCTCTTCTCCGTTCTCGGTGTGGCGACGTTCGCCATCATCCTTCCCGCGGGGTTCGTATCGGACAAGATGGGGCGCAAGTGGGTTGCCGCGCCCTCCGCGCTGATCGCGGGCCTGTCGTTCCTGTTCCTCCCGTTTGCGACCAACCTGTACACGCTCAGTGTCGTGCTGGTGTTCATGGGGCTGGCGAGCGGCACGGCGATGGGCTCGATGACGACGTATACGTTCGACATCGTTCCGCCGTACCTGCGGGGTCAGCTGCAGGCGCTGCGCCGCACGTTCGGCGAGATGGGCGCCGTTGCCGGCCCGCTCATCGCCGGAGCGGTGGCGAGCGCGTGGAATCCGGCGGTGGCGTTCCTGGTGTTCGTGCCGCTGCTGCTGGGCGCGGGGCTGGCGCTCGTGTTCGTCGCGCGGGAGGGCCTGCCGAGCAAGCGCTCGGCTGACGCCCCGGTGATCGCCTCGTAGGGTGCGCCACTGAGAACTGAGATAGGTTGTACCATGTGAGGGCCCGGTGTGGCCGGCAGTCCCCTCATAGTCCTGTCTGGGAGAACCCACGTGCGATTTGGTTCCGCGCCGCTCGCCAAAGCGTCGCTGTTCATCTACCTGCCATCCATGCTCATGAGCCTCGGCCAGGGCATGATCATCCCCGCGCTGCCGAACATCGGGCAGGAGTTCGGGGTGTCGGCGGCGCTGGCGGTGCAGGCGATTACGAGCCAGCTCGTGGGGCGGACGGCAGCGATGCTTCCGTCAGGCGCGTTGGTGGACCGCCTGGGGACGAAACCGCTGATGGTGGGCGGAGCGTCGCTCGCGACCGTGAGCGCGCTCGGTGCGGCGTTCGCGCCGTCGTTCGCCGTCATCATCGTTACACAGTTCTTCTGGGGCGTGGGGATGAGCATGTGGATGTTCGGACGTGAGATCGCCGCGTTCGACATGGTTCGTCGGAACCAGCGCGGTCGCCAGATGAGCGCGTTGATGGGCATCGGCAGCACGGGCATGGCGTTCGGGCCCGCGGTGGGCGGCTTCCTGACCGACCTGACAGGGGTGCGCGGGCTGTTCCTCGTCTACGCGGGCACGGCGGCTGTCGTGCTGGCCATCTCGCTGCTGCACAAGGACGTGAGCCGCCCGAGGCAGCGCGGAGCGTCCGCGCCGCTGTTCGACCTACGGGCGTTCAAGGAGGTCCATCCGTACTACCGGTTCACCTACTTCATCCTGTTCTTCTCCACGTTTACGCAGTTCACGCGGACGCAGGTGACGAACACGATGCTGCCGCTGTACGCGCAGGGCGAGTTGGGCTACTCGGCGTCGCTCACCGGGCTCATCTTCACCATCGCGGGAATCGCGACGTTCGTGATGATCGCGCCGACGGGGATCATATCGGACAAGCTGGGCAGGAAGTGGGCGGCGGGCCCGGCGGCGGTGCTCTCCGCGATCGCGTTCATCGCATTCCCGCTGGCGGGTAACTTTGCGATGCTCGCCGTCGTTGCAGTCATCGTGGGCATGGCGAACGGCCTTGCGCTGGGCGCGATGACGATCTACACGTATGACATTGTCCCGTCGCACGCGCGTGGGCAGCTGCAGGCGCTGCGGCGAGGGGTGGGCGAATTGGGAGCGCTCACGTCGCCGCCCATAGCGGGGCTGATGGCGAGCGCCTACTCCCCGAGCTCATCCTTCTGGCTCTTCGCGCCGCTGCACGTGCTTTCGGCGTTGCTCATCTTTGGCGTCGCACGTGAGAGCCTGCAGGGCAGGCGACCGCCGGGCGCGCCCTCCACCCAGGAGATCGACGAAGGCGCAAGCAGCGTAGGGACGCCCCCCACCCCCGATACCTAGGCCTAGCCTCGTCGCGGCTCCCGGTCAGGGCAGCCCGCCTCAGCGCGCGCATGGACAAAACCGTGGACAATGTCCAGCATTTTGTCTGGTTGATAAACAGCGTAAACCAGTCTACTATCGGATAAACTACATTCAATGCTGTGGATATTGTCTTGGACATTGTCCACAAGAAAGGTAGTCCGATGCCTTCCTGGGACGTGCATTTCGGTATCCGGGTGGACTTGTCCCGCACCAACCTTCTGCGGACACTCGCGGAGATACGGGCATTCGCCAACGTCATCCGTGACATTCCTATCCCGCCCGGAGTTCGGAATAGTCTCCATGAGTTGAACATCATGCGGGCCGTGCGCGGGACGACGGGCATCGAGGGCGCCGAACTCTCGGAGGACGAGGTACGCAACGTCATCGAAGCCGACGGCGACACGCCGGTTCTCTCCGGCGGGCGGCAGCGCGAGGAGCGTGAGGTTCGTAACGCGCACGCGCTCATGGTCTACGTCGAGCGGTTGCTGCAGGAGGAGCCGAACCAACCGCTGACCGAGAACCTGATACGGGAGTTCCATCGCATCCTGACGGAAGGAATCGCATACCCGCATAACGAGCCTGGCAGATACCGCTCATTCAGGGTAAACGCAGGAGACTACCTGGCTCCCGATCATGCTACCGTCTCGCGGCTGATGGCAGACTTCATCGCCTGGCTGAACGATGGCGAGGGGAGAGCGTTGGATCCCATCGTTCAGGCGGTGGTTGCACATTTCCTGCTCGTCAGCATCCACCCATTCGGAGACGGCAACGGCCGCACGTCGCGCGGCGTCGAGAGCTTCCTGCTCTACAGAGCAGGCGTGAACGTCAGCGGCTTCTACTCGCTGGCGAACTACTACTACCAGCACAGGGCGGAGTATATGGAGATGCTCAACCATGTGCGGTTCGTGTCTGACCCGGACGCTACGCCCTTTGTTGATTTTGCGGCGACGGGCCTCAAGGAGGAACTTCAGGGTGTGCATGAGGTCATAATCGCCTATGTTCGTGTGCTCGCGTTCAGGGACTTCGCGCGTGAGCAACTTGGACTGCGCGGGCGATTGGGAACGAAGACGGGCGAACGTCAGTTGGAGTTGATCACCGAGATGGGCAAGGAAGAAGTGCCGCTGCGCGACTTGCAGACGGGACGGCACCCGCTGGCGCATCTCTATCGAGGCTTGGGAGCGAAGACGCTAAGCCGCGACCTGAACGCTCTGCGGGAACTCGAACTGATCACCGTGGAGGGCGGCGTGTTGCGGGTAAACGTTGAGTACATGGAACGCTTCACGGCGTAGCCCTACAACGGATCGGGGTACGGGAAGCGGCGTTTGGTGGCAACGACAGGATTCGAACCTGTGACCTAGCGCTTATGAAGCGCCCGCTCTGCCGCTGAGCTACGTTGCCACCTGCGGCGCGACGGGGAGCCAGACGCTCGACCTGTCACCATTTGATGATACGGATAGGCGAGGGGCGGGGTCAACGCGCAGGCGTGCTGTGTGCGAGTGCGAAAGCCCGGAGCGCGGGCGCGCTACACCCGGGGCTGTGGTTTGCCGATGGGCGGGAGGAAGAGCGCCGCGAGCGTGGCCAGGATTGCGATGACCGTGGCGTAGGGGAAGATGAGGCGGTAGTCGTCCGTGCCCGCAGGCGAGAAGACGGCGATGATGATGCCGAGCAGCAGCGGGGAGAACGCGCCGAAAAGGGCGTTGTTGCCCCACAGCAACCCGATCATGCTGCCCTCGATGCGGCGTCCTTCCGCTATGTCCAACGACGCCGCCTGCGCGAGGTTCGCGCCCGCGAAACGCACGATGCCAAGCAACCCGATGAGGACGAAGAACAGCACGCCCAGCGACGAGATGAACGAGAGCAGCCCAGTGATGATCGCGGAGAAGGCGAGCACCACGACGAGCACCGGCTTGCGCCCGACGCGATCCGAGAACGCCCCGATGAGCGGCGCAACGATAATGGACGTGCCGACCATCAGCGCGAGGTGCGGCGCGACCACAGCTGCGATGCGCGCATCGCTGGGGTCTGTCTCGACCTCCCGCAGGAACTGCGTGATGAGCACGGGCAGGAAGAAGACGACGGCGCGGTCAGCCATGCCCCGCAGGCCGGAAACCGCGAGCAGTACGGGAAGAGCGCGGTTGCTGAACAGCCCGCCGATGCTCCTCATCTGCTCCCCCGCGCCGCGCTTCACGGTCTGCTGACGCTCCGGCAGGCCGAGGCGAAGCAGAACGACCAGCAGAGCCACGGAGACGACCGAGATGACGAAGAAGCCGCCGACCAGCACGCCGCGCCACGACGTGATGATGAGCGCAGCGGCGACCATGAAGGGCGTGATGACCTCGCCCACGCTGCCCGCGGAGCGGTGCAACGACATCATCAGCGCCCGGTTGCCCGGGAAGGAGTAGGAGAGGATGCCGAGGCCGACGGGGTGCCAGAAGGAGCCCGCCGCAGAGCCAAGCGAAACGCCTATGACGAGAATCGCGAAATTGGGAGCGGCCCCCGCGATGAGGTAGGCGAACGCCATCAGGAACAGGCTGCCGGCGAGCAGGATGCCCCGGTTGCCGGCGAACATATCCACCATGAAGCCGCCGCCCATGCTGAGGAGGCCCCCTGCCGCCTGCCTCGTCGTGGAGAGCACCCCAAGGGCCACCGGCCCCAGCATGAAGACATCCTGGATGATCGGCAGCAGTACCAGGAAGCCGTCAGCGTACATGTGCTGAAAGCCGTGGCCGGTGATGATCGTTCCGGCGACGCGCTTCGGCTTCGTGACGATGACGCCATCGGCGGCAGTTGCGGTGCTGGCCATCGGCCCTCCTCACGGACTACTGGGGGAGACTCACGGAGCGGGGCTATCGTAGCACATGGGAGCATCTACGCCAGAAGCTCCCGGTATGGGTGATGTCAGGCGACGGGGGTTATGTCAGGCGGAAACAGCGCGCGGCGTTCTCCCACATCAGCTTGCGCATGCGCCCCTCGTCGATGCTGTCCCAGCCGAGGACGATGTCCGCGGAGCGCGGGAAGCGGGACTCGGCGTGGGGGTAGTCGGAGCCGAACATCAGCATGTGGTCGCCCATCAGTTCGGTAACCATCCGGGTGATCGCCTCTCCCTCGTGGATAACGATGCCCGCGAAGAAGCGTCCGCCGGTCATGTACTCCTGCATCGTGTGCTGCAGGTCGTCGGCGACGTACCCCATGTAATGCACCTGGTCTTCCATGCGCTGCATCCAGAAGGGGAGCCAGCCGAAGCCGGATTCGAGGATGGAGAGGTTGATGTTCGGGTACTTGTCCAGCAGCCCCGCGCCCAGGAACCCGGCGATCATGCGCATAGCGGCCCACGGGTGCGACGCAGTCCTGCCGATGAACGGGTTGCTCCACAGGTCGCGGTAGCCGGGATAGCCCGTTGCGAAGCTGTGATGCACGATGCAGAGCCCCGCGTCATCCGCGGCGGCCCAGATGGGCTTGAGATCGGGGTGGTCTACCGGGTAGTCGAGCGGCAGGCTCACCCATATGCCTTTCGCCCAGGGCGAGTCTGCGTAGCGCTTGATCTCCAGAACGGAGCCCTCGATGTCCCGCGCGCTCGCGAGGATGAGTGAGGTGAGGCGTCCGGGGTGGCGGCTGCACATATCGTCGAGGTGGCGGTGGACGCTGCGGAGCATCGCCATGTCGACGGAGGGGTCGCTGTGGCCGGAGGCTGCGCCGGGCACGATGAAGTGAACGTCGACGCCTTCCTCGTCCATGTCGCGGATACGCGCCTCCACGTCCCAGTCTGCCCCGCCGAACGTGGGGAACTTGAAGCCCTGGAAGTTCTGAAAGTGGCGCCGTGCGTTTGGTCGCGGCCCGGCCTCGCCCAGGTAGCGCGGCGGCGCAACGCCCCAGCCGCCCTGCTCGCCCAGCTGGTAGAGGTGCGTATAGGGCTCCGGCATCTCCTCGCCGGCCCAGCCCGTCTTGAACTCGCGAAGCCCCAGATCCGCCTTCATCTGACGCAGCGCGGGGTCGAGGAAAGGCTCCAGGCTTTCCGCCGAGGCGTGAAAGTGAGTGTCCGCGTCGAAGATCTTGTACCCGTTACGCATGGAGTCTCCTCAACTGTCTGTTCCGCAAAGATACGCTGATTATATGCATACGCGGGGCCGTGCGCGTCCCACGCTTTGTGCGCGACAAGCCTCGTTCAGCGGTTGGGCGCGAGGCTTTCCAGCGTGGCGCGCATGAGGGGAAGGTCTGCCCCGTGCGGGAACATGAGCACGGGCAGCGTTATGCCTGCCGCGTAGGCTTCCTCAAGACGCTCTCGCGCCTGCGCGGGTGTGCCGACGGCGCTCGTGGAGTCGATCATCTCGTCGGTTACGGCGGCTGCGGCTGCGTCCCGCCCCTCGCGTCCGGGTCTGGCCCACTCCTGGCGGATGCGCTCCGCCTCCTCTGCCCAGCCGAAACGCTGCATCATGCGGTGGTAGAACGCCCCCATGCCGCCGACGTAGAACGCGATGTGCGCGCGCACCAGCGCCCGCGCCTCTTCAGGCGAGTCCGACGCTGCCGCGAGCACCGATGGCGCGATCTCGATCGCGGCGGGGTCGCGTCCGGAGCGGGCGGCGCCCGTCGTCAGACTCTCGCGCAGGCTGGGCAGAGCGTCGCGGCGCATGAAGATGGGCAGCCACCCCTCCGCGATCTCGCCGGTCAGTTCGATGTTCCTCGGCCCTATCGACGCGACCACGATCGGGATGGCGGGGCGCACCGGCTTGTCGCGCAGGGCGAAGCCCCGCAGGCGGAAGATACGTCCGTCGTAGTCGAGGCGTTCGCCGGAGAGCGCGAGCCGGATGATGTCGACGAACTCGCGGGTGCGTTGCAGCGGCTGCTCCCACCGCTGGCCGTGCCACCGCTCGACGACGATGGGCCCGCTCGTGCCGAGGCCGAGCGTGAGGCGTCCGTTCGCTATCGAGTCGAGGGATGCTGCGCTTTGGGCGGTCATTGCGGGCGTACGGCTGAACATCGTCGCGATGTGCGTGCCGAGCCCGATGCGTGAGGTGTGAGAAGCGATCCACGCCAGCGTGGTGAACGCGTCGAAGCCCCACGATTCACCGGCCCACGCCGACTCGTAGCCGAGCTCCTCGGCGCGGCGCACGAGGTCGATCGTCTCCTGTCGGCTGAGCCCGTCGCCGACGGGAACGTGCAGCGCGAGGCGTCGGGAGGCCACCGCTAGACCAGCATCGCCTCGAAGCGAGCCGGCAGGTCGATCTTGCCCTCGGCGATCTCGGCCAGACGCTCGTCGGAGAGCGGGAAGCCGAACTCCTCGTTGCGCATCCGCAGGCGCTGCATCGAGATGACGGTGACCATCTCCCTTGCGAGCGCCCAGTCCTCGTCGGTTCTGGCGACGGCGTTGAGGTCGTCCGCGCCGTGGGCGGCGTGATCAACCTCGTCGGCGTACACGTTGGCGCAGGCGGCGGCGATCATATCGCTGAGCGTGTCGCCGCTGATCTGCATCCCCTCGTGGAAGATGGACGCGCCGCCGCCCTCGCAGAACGATGAGGCGAACCGGCCCAACTCGCCGTGCTCGTCGTAGCAGCGCTTGCGGACGGCCCGCAGCTCGCGCTCGCCCTTGATGTCGTACGTCGCGAGCTCGGTGGTGGTCAGATGAGCCCCGGTGATGTAGTCGATGACATCGGCGAAGACCACGTAGTGGCGGAACTCTTCTTCCAGGAACTGGATGTTGTACAGGAAATCGGCGCGCGAAACGCTCTGTTCGAGCGCGGGGTAGTTGTCGGAGAGCTGGTCGATGTTGCGTAGGATGATGCCGTCAGGGCGCGGCTGCAGCTCCTTGTACGCCTGAACGCGCAGCCAGCGCAGATGCTCTTCCGGCGCCCTCGGCTGCGAGAAGAAGGTTCGTGCAATCTCCGCCTCGCCTGCCCAGAACCGGGAGGCGTAGCGGGTGAGGTCGTTGCGTCGTTCCCTGGCCTGCTCGTCGTTCATAGCGTGCTCCTGCTGCGTCGGCTGCGTGTCGGCCATAGTATAAGGTAGAGGGGCTTGTACATGATGAGAACGAAAGCGTTGATAGCAATGTTCATCGTCGTACTGGTTGCCGTCGCCTGTGGGGAACCCACTGGAACTGAGCCTCCGGCGAGCGCCAGCGCTCCCACGACCATTGCCATAGCCGTTGATTCGGAGTGGCAGGTTCCCGCCGGTTTCGGCGTTGTACTGCCGCTCACCTATGAACAAGTCGGTGAGATGCTTAGGAACGACCCGGGTTCTCCTCCAGACCTGCCGGAGTTCAGCATGTCAGGCGAAGTAGGGCCCGATGGGGAGTCGGAGAGAGTAGCCATTGTCGTTTATTCGGACGGAATGTCCACCGAGGCACGACCCAGGGAAGTGCTGACCTCCTGGCTCAAGTCATCCGTCGGCGGGGATTTCCCCGAGATTGTGGTCGTGCACCGAAATGGTGTGCAGTGGGCTATGTCGCGAGGTCAAGCTCAGGGTCCCGCACAGGGCTCGCCTCAGGGCGTCATCGCGATAGTCATATCTGAACCTGAGACCCAAAGGGTATGGCGGCTCATGTGCCTTGTCTCATCGGAGGTAGTGAGTGATGAGGCAGCAGATATCTGCGAACAGGTTAGGGACGAGTTTCGCCCCCAGTCATTGACCTTGCCCGTGCCATAGGCCCAATCATGATGAAAGTTCTTCGCCGGATAGCGCTGGTGATAGCGCTGTTGCTGACGTTTTCCATATCAGCTTACATAACGGCAGTAGTAACGCATGCATAGATATCGGACGCTCATTCTCTTTGGATCCGCTATAAGCGCAGGGGTTGTCGTTGGCGCACTGATCTTGCCGATGGTTCTGACTGGATCCTCACAGGAAGACGCTGACTGGCTGGATTACGTGAGCGCAGACCAGTTGGTGAAAGCATCTGATCGGATCGTCACGGCGCAGTACCAGGACGAAGAGTTGCATGAGGTTCCGGAGATAGATCCGAGAGATGGGCAGCCGTACTCGTCGGTGGAAGCGATATACCGACGCTTTAAGGTCGTCGAAACACTGAAGGGCGATGCAGTGAGCGGGGACATAATCTTTGTTGTATCTTCGGCAAGTTTTTCTTGGAAGCTTGACGATGGCCAATGGAGAACCGAGCACTATGAGGTAATACCCGTTTCCCCCGATCAGGAATACGTGCTCTTCCTGAAGGGTACGCCAAGGCCGGATCGATATCCGGCTCAATACGGCGATACCGTCTGGTCGGTCGTCGGAGAGCCCGGCATCGCAGTGATAGATTCGAGTGGTGAGCTGATCTTCAAGTCCACCGAGCGGTTCAAGAGTGATCACCAACTCCAGGGCAGTTCTGGGTCTCCGTTCGTGTTGACCAAAGACCAACTCCAATCGCTCGTCTCATCAGAGTAACGGCGCGACCCCTTGGGCCGCAGGCCATTAGGATTGGGAAGAATCCGGCCCCAGCGGGCTTGGCCGCTCCCCCGTGCATGCAGCGAGCGTGAGGACAGCAGCGAGGCAAAGGAGGATGGCAGCGCACAGCCGTCGGGTGTTCATCTGCGTCCGCTGCATGGTCGCCATGGTATAGGTCGCCCGCATCGCACGTCTCTAATCCCCCGCCCCCCAACCACAGGGCCGAGCGGGAGCGCGCGTCGGATACAATGCGGCCACCGCTCGCACAGGGCACGCAGAGGAGGCGCTAAGTGCTGTCTGAGGTCAAGGCGAACTACGGCAGGCTGAGAAATCTGATCAACGGCGAGTGGGTCGAGGCCGGCGCCCGCGAATGGCTCGATGTCGAGAATCCCGCGACGACCGAGAGCATCGCGCAGGTGCCGATCTCCTCCCCCGCCGACGTGCGCGACGCCGTCGCTGCGGCGAAGCAGGCGTTCCTGACGTGGCGCGAGACGCCTCCGGTGCTGCGCGCGCGACACCTCTTCACGCTCAAAGGGCTGATGGAGGATCGCTTCGAGGAGCTGGCGCGCATCATCGTGCAGGAGCACGGAAAGACCATCGAGGATGCGCGGGGCGAGACGAGGCGCGCCATCGAGAACGTCGAGGTCGCGGCTGGCATCCCCACGCTGATGCAGGGATTCGGGTTGGAGAACATCGCCAGCGGCATCGACGCCGAGGCCGTCCGTCAGCCCATCGGCGTGTTCGGCGTCATCTGCCCGTTCAACTTCCCGCTCATGGTGCCCAACTGGTTCATCCCCTACGCCATCGCTACCGGCAACACCGTAGTAGTGAAGCCGTCGGAGCAGGTGCCCGTGTCGCAGACGCGGATGGCGGAGTTGATGATCGAGGCGGGGATACCCCCCGGCGTGCTGAACGTGGTGCACGGAGCGAAGGACGCCGTCGATACGATGCTGGAGCATCCGGACGTTCGCGGCATCTCGTTCGTTGGATCGTCGCCCATCGCCAGGTACGTCTATGCGAAGGCGTCGGCGGCGGGCAAGCGAGTGCAGTGCGGAGGCGGCGCGAAGAACTTCCTCGTGGCTATGCCGGACGCCTACCTCGACTCCGCCATCGACAACATGATGGGCTCGATCTTCGGAGCGGCGGGCCAGCGCTGCCTCGCGGGGTCGGTCGTCATCCCCGTGGGCGACGCCTACGAGGGCGTGCGCGACCGTCTGTCCGCGGGCGCACGCAACCTGAAGCTCGGCAACGGCCTGGACGAGAGCGTCGGCATGGGGCCGGTCATCTCGCAGCGCGCGCTGGATCGCGTGCTCGGCTACGTCGAGAAGGGCGTCGAGGAAGGCGCGAGCCTCATCGTCGACCGCCGCTCCGTGCGCCAGGACGAGGAGCTGGCGGGCTACTTCGCAGGCCCCTGCGTGTTCGACAACGTAACGCCCGATATGACGATAGCCCGCGAGGAGATATTCGGGCCGGTAGCGGCCATCATGCGCGCGGACTCCCTCGACGAGGCGATAGGCCGCATCGAAGACCTGCCGTTCGGGAACGCCGCGAGCATCTTCACGTCCAACGGAGGCGTGGCGCGGGAGTTCAAGCATCGCGTAACAGCGGGGAACATCGGCGTGAATGTGGGCGTCGCCGCGCCGATGGCGTTCTTCCCGTTCGGAGGCATGAAGGACTCGTTCTTCGGGTCGCATCACCCCCAGAGCCGCGAGGTCGTAGACTTCTTCACCGACCGCAAGATCGTCATCAGCAGGTGGTTCTAGTCATGCGCGCAGCAGTCTTCACGCAACCGAATCAGCCCATGACAGTCGAGGAGCTCGTCATGCCGCAGCCCCGCGACCGCGAGGTCCGGGTGAAGGTGGCCGCGTGCGGCGTCTGCCATACGGACCTGCATGTGCTGAAGGGCGAAGTAGCGTTCCCCACGCCGAGCGTACTCGGCCACGAGGTCTCCGGCGTCGTCGACGCCATAGGCCCTGGCGTGACGAACGTAGACGTGGGCGACCGCGTCGTCTGTTCGTTCATCATGCCTTGCGGTGCTTGCGCCTACTGCGTACGCGGTAGGGAGGACCTGTGCGAGACGTTCTTCGCGTACAACCGGCTGAAAGGCCAGCTGTACGACGGCACGACGCGACTCGGCAGGCCCGACGGCACGCCCATCGCGATGTACAGCATGGGCGGACTCGCCGAGTACGCGGTGACGCCGGATACGTCCGTCTTCCGCCTGCCGGAGAGCGTGCCGCTGACGGACGCGGCCATCGTGGGCTGCTCCATCTTCACGGCGTACGGCGCGGTGCGGAATCAGGCCGACATCAGGCCGGGGCAGCGCGTGGCGGTGTTCGCTGTAGGCGGAGTGGGCACGCAGGTGCTGCAGATGGCCCGAGCATTCGGCGCATCGCAGATCATCGCGGTCGACATACGCGGCGACAAGCTGGAGATGGCCCTCGGCATGGGCGCGACGGACGTAGTGAACAGCGCCGCCGAGGACGCCCCGGCGCGCGTGCGCGAGTTGACCGGCGGGCGAGGCGTTGATGTCGCGATAGAGGCGCGCTCGGTTCGCCGATCACGGTGCGTCAGGCGTTCGAGTCCGTGCGTGACGGCGGGAAGGTCGTCCTCATCGGCATCGCGGCGGCGGGCGTCGAGGTTCCGCTGGAGATCACGCGGTTCGTGCGTCGCGGCGTCACGGTCGTCGGCTCCTACGGCGCAAAGGCGCGCAGCGACATGCCGGAGGTCGTGGAACTCGTGCGGCGCGGCGCAGTGGACACCAGCGCGCCCATCACGCGGCGCTATACGCTCGACCAGGTGAACGAGGCCTACGCCGCGCTCGCCACCGGCGAGATCGTAGGCCGCGCCATCATCGAGATGGGTTAGGCGCCCGTCATTCCAGCCTGCGCTGGAACGACGGGCACTGTCCCCTGTCCCCGTCATTCCTGTAGATGTCAACTAATTCGTTGACAGAAGTTCCAAGGCTTGGAGGGGTGTCTTGCCTCCGAGGCCTTGGTGGGGCCGTTCTGTGTTGTAGTAGAGGAGGTACTGCATGAGTTCCTCCTTGAGCTCTTCCAGCGACTCGAACGTCGTCTCTTCGAGCAGGTCCTCATTCAGCGTCCGCCAGAACCGTTCAACCTTCCCGTTGGTCTGGGGACGATACGGCCGGGTGTAGCGGTGCTTGATCCCCAGCTCCTGCAGCATCCGCTCCATCGGGTGAAGTGCCTTGTTCCGAGGCGAGGCCACCTCAGAGCCATTGTCGGTAAGGATTTCCTCGAAGCGGATCCCGTACTCCGCGTTCAGCATGTTGATGCTCTTGAGTGCGGAGAACATCACGCTCAGGCTCTTGAGATCGTCTACAACCTCTGTCCAGGCGAGGCGGGTGCAGGCATCCACCACCGAGACCAGGTAGGAGCGATGCTTGGCGCCGACGATGAGGTCCTTGCTCAGGTAGTGGCAGTCCAAGTGGCCCAACTCCCCGGCGCGAGTCTTGATGATCCGGCGCTTGGACTGTTGCATCGCTTTGGTCATGCGGTTCACGCCGTGACGCCTGCTGATAGCGTAGATGGTGGACGGTGCAGGCGTACGAGATTTCAGCACTGGCTTGAGTATGGCATATATCTCGTAGCGGTTGATGCCCTTGCGCCGCTGCTCCAACACCTTCTCCTCGATGTAGGGAATCGTGCGGCGGCTCTTCCACTTGGGGCCTCGCTTGCGAGGCAGGAACGCCTCAGCGTCCCCGGACTGTCGGTAGCGGTTGTAGTACTTGGCAAAGGTCTGCCGATCCGTCCCGTGGTAGGTGTAGAAGTCCTGGAGGAAGCGGAACTGGTGATGGCGCTTGGCCTTGACCAGTTCGTACTCCCGGATCAGGAACCGGTACTTCTGGACGTAGTTCCGCTCCACCGTGCGGTCGTTGCTGTTGTCACGCATCTTCGTCTCCAGACGGGACTGACTCCGTCAGCCAATTCTGTCAACGAATTACCTAACATCTACAATTCCAGCGAAGGCTGGAATCCACCGTGCGCGACAGCGGAGCGCACACGGGGCTCCAGCGTAACCCTCTCCCAGAGGGAAAGGGCATTTTCAGGTCCCTTCTCCCTTGAAGGGAGAAGGTTAGGATGAGGGTGCATCGGGTTATGCAAAGCTCTCCGCAGGCGGGCATCTCGCCCCCTGCCCCCTGTCTGCGCTACCATGCGCGTGACGTGCCCCCGCGTAGTCCCACGGCGCTCCTGAGGTAAAGCGATGACAGTCACAAGGCCAACCGGTACGGAAGACATCCTGAGCGGCGAAGGCCGCGCCGACTTCGAGGACATCGTCGCCCGTATCGCCGACGCGTCCGCCATCATCGACCGCGACCGCGAGATACCGCAGGAACTGATCGACGCGATGGTGGAGCAGGGCCTCTTCCGTCTGCTCGTCCCGCGCTCCGTAGGCGGAGGCGAGATCGACTACCTCGACTACCTGTCCATGGCGCAGGCCGTCGCCCGGGCGGATGGCAGCGCCGCGTGGTGCTTCAACCAGAACAACATCCTGGGCACGATGGCCTCGCTGATGCCCGCATCCCTCGCGGAAGAGATATGGAGCGACAGCCGCTCGATCCTGAGCAACGGCCCGCCGCAACACGCCAAGGTAACGCCCGTGGACGGCGGCTATTTGCTGACCGGACGCTGGAACTTCAGCAGCGGCTCACGGCACGCCACCTGGGTCATCGCCGTAGGCCGTATCGACAATCAGACGCGAGCCTTTGCCATCCCCAAGGAGGAAGTCGCCTTCATCGACATCTGGCAGGTGAACGGCCTCCGTGGCACCGGCAGCTTCAGTTTCGAGGTCGAGGATCACTTCGTCCCGGCTAGCCGAAGTTTCGTCGAAGCCAAGACGCCCCGCGAGAGCGGCCCGCTCTACCTGATTCCCCGAAGCCTCTTCTTCGGCTCCGGTTTCGGGTCGGTGGCGCTCGGAGTGGCCCGCGCCGCCCTCGACGCTGCCATCGAGGTCGCCAGCAAGAAGACGCCCCAGGAGCAATCGTTGTTGCGAGACCAGCCGCTCACCCAGCGAGAGATAGGTCAGGCTGAAGCGCTCTGGGGCGGAGCCGCCGCCTACCTGAAGGAGAAGGCAGCCAAGCTCTGGCGGAGCGCAGTGGAGATCCACGCGCTGCCGCTGGAAGACCGCATCGAGTTGCGGCTCGCAAGCACCCACGCCATCAGACAAGCCGCCGGAGTGGTGGACATCGCCTACGGAGTCTTCGGCTCCACCGCCATCTTCGAATCGAGCCCCATACAGCGCAAGTTCCAGGACGCCCACGCCATAACCCAACAGATCCAGGGCCGCATGGAGAACTACGAAACCGCAGGCCAATTCTTCCTCGGCCTAGAACCCCAAGGCAGGATGTTTTAAGACGGGAGAACCGCGCGCTATACGACGGCGTACTCAGATCCCTTCTCCCTCGAGGGGAGAAGGTTGGGATGAGGGTGATCGGGGGGAGGGGTAGGTGTGACACCCCCCTGTCATCCCGCGTAGGCGGGAACCTTGCGCTGTGGCGGCCAGGGAGCGGCCTGACGAAGCCAAGGTTGGCCTACGGCTCGACCTCGCGCCGAAGAAGCGCGCCCGGCCTACCCAGTTAGCCCGCTGCGCTCGCTGTGGCGGGCAGGTGATACGCCGCATCAGCTTCCCGGGGGATCCGGACGAGCGTCGGTGCGTCCAGTGCGGTCGTTCGCCTACGCTTAGTGTGACCCTAATACGATGGATGCGCGACCCCGTCTTCCGCGAGGAACTGGAGCGCATCAGGCGTAACATTTCGGAACTCGCCTATAGCGAACTCGAGGGCCTCACGCTCAAAAGCGTCATCCGGCTGCAACAACTACTGGACGACCCGGACCCCAACGTCAGGCACCGTGCCATCAAGACCGCCCTCTCCACCTCGCTCACCTTCCGCGACCAGAAGGAGATCCAGCACAAACTCGAAATGATCGAGATGGCCCAGGCGATGATGCGTCAACAGCGCGGATGAAAGAACAGGCCGGATATGACACCCGACCCCTTCGCGGTAGCGCCGTGCTGCCCTACCCCGACTCCTGGCGTGCTGTCACTGCCGCGCGGCAGCACTGCTCGTCCTGGTCAGGCGTGCCGCCTGCGACACCGATCGCGCCAACGACGTACGGCCTGCCGATGGGTATCCCGCCGGCCCCCGCAACGAGTCGTGTGCGGTCGAGCGACTCGGGGGCCCATTCGAAGGAGCGCTCGGTGAGTTGCGACGTCGACAGGGCGAAACCCACGGCGCTGTACGCCCGGTTGGCGGCGGTCGGCCCCTTGCGGGGCTCGTCTGAGCTCGCCTCGGCCGTCGCCACCGCCTCGCCTCGCTGGTCCACGACCACAACGCTCACGTCGATGCCCAGTTCACGCGCGCGGACCAGGGCCGACCGGATGAGCTGTTCAGCCCATTCGATGGAGACGGCAGGCGTATCCTCCTTCGCCTCGAGGAAGAAGACCCGGTTCCGCTCGATCGACGCCTTCCACTCCTCCGGCACCTCGTGTTCGAGATAGATGGCGTCCACGGGACAAACGAGCACGCATTGCTCGCAGGCGATGCAGAGGGCCGGATCGATGTAGAACTGGTGCTCTTCGTCGGAGGTCGCGATGCAGTCGACGGGGCAGACCTCGACGCACGTCCCATCCTTCACACCTATGCACGGATCGGTGATGACGTAGCTGGAGAAGGGGGAGTCTGTGGTCATTCGCGAGTCCTCCGGTTACGAGTGAGGACGGCCGAAGGGCAACGGAAGATCCGTCACCACGGCGTCGCCGACGTACTCGCTTCGCTGCGGCTCGAGGCCCGCAGCCCTGGCTGCAGCCGCCGAGTCCACCGGACGGACCGTTGCGCGATATCCCAGTTCCCGGATGTACGCGGCGAGGCTGAAGTTGACCGACGCCGACTCGTGCAGGACGTGCTGACCGGCCATGCCCTTCGCCTTGTCGGGGTGGTGCTCGGCGTGTACGGCGCACACGATGGTGAACGGGTGGTCCGCAGCCACCTCGGCGGGGTCCGGCGATTCATCAGGAGTCGAGCCATCGCCCGGGCGGAGGAACGCGGTCTCCGTTCCGGTCACGCCCATGGCGCTCCCGCCCAGGAACCTGATCAGCTGGTCGAGGTCTTGTATCAACCGGTCCGGCTCGGGCAACTCGCTGCGGACGGGGAAGATTCGTCCCTCCGGCGCGTGGCGTATGGCATCGGTGATGACGTTCGCCGGGTCGGCGAGCGGCCTGTTGACAAAAGCGTCCCAGTAGGGGTCGCGCGAGCGGCGCAGCGGCCAGCGGAGCAGTCCCATCCCTTACGCCTTGCCCTTCAGCTTCTCTTTCAGGATGTCGAAGCGCCGCGTGTTCTCCTTGAGCGGGTAGTAGTAGCCGCGCTCCGGTTCCTCCGGCATGACCGTCCCGTCCGGCAGTTTCAGGCGCCCCGAGTCGTGGCTCATCCACTGCACCCGCTTGCGGCCAAGCTTGCCCCAGAACCGGTCGTCTATCCACTTCAGCGGACGAGTCACGAGCCCCCGCAGCGGTATGGGCGTCCACTTGATCGACCTCACGGCCACCGTGCGCCACCAGACGTCCGGCTTGGTGTAGGGGCAGACCGTTACGCACGTCATGCAGATGTCCCAATATTCCATGACGTGGGGCCGCAGTCTGTAGCAGGTCTCCCAGTTGATCTTGTACTTCTCGACCCCGTTGACGACCTTCTTGCCCTCGGTGGAGATGCTGTTGGTCGGACAGGTGTTCGCACACTTCTGGCACACCTTGCAGAAGTCCTCGACGCCGATGTCGATGGGTTCGTCGGCCACCAGCGGCAGGTCGGTCAGGATGGGGTCGCCGAGATGCACACGCGCACCGAACTTTTCGGTGATGAGCATCCCGTGCCTGCCTATCTCCCCGAGCCCTGCCCCGAGCGCCACGGGCATGGGCGTCGCCACACGCTGCGCCACGCCGTAGCCCAGCTCCCGGATGTAGCCCGCGAGGTTCGCATAGGTCGAGCGGAGCGCCTCCGCGCCAAAGTGATACGCCGTATCGCCGATCCGGTGCCGGTGCGCACGGCCCATCTCGTAGTCCCAGGCGTAGACGCAGGCGATGGCGTACGGAAAGCGCCGCGCGGTCTCTTCGGCGCTCACCATCATTCCGCCAGGGCCGCCAACGCCCGAGCCGTCGTCAGGGTAGCGTCCCTCGCTGTACAGGAACGACGGGTGGACGCGCATGATGCCGACGTCCGACGCTCCCAGATGCTTGGCGACGCGCTTGATGTGTTCGGTCATAACCCTGGGGTCGGTAACCTCGGTGCACACCGGGTTTATCCGCCCGCGAGGGGCCCCGCCGATATGCGATTCGATCGCGTTGCGCCGGTCCGCCGACGCGTTGGCTGTCGCGATCCGTCCGAGCGGGTCACGAGACGTCCGATTGAAGTACCAGTTTTTCAGCGGCTTGCCGAGCTCACCCCGCTTGTTCTTCTCGTGGGGGGTCTGCGAGGCATCCACCGAACGCCAGTCGCCCACGACCCGGACGCTGCGTCCCAGGTACGGGATCGGCTCCCACACCGCTTCCTCGTTCCGCGCTTCATCCTTGATGACCATCGGCGACCTCCCAGTGAAGTCCAGGTTACGAGGGATACTATACCCCAGATAAGCCCCTTTGTATCTCCGGGATGCTTATATCGGAAGCCCCGATTACGAGCGAAAGACGCCGGATGAACCGGAAATGAGCCGGTCTTTCGTAAAGCATTCCTCAGGGCTGCGAGATTCCCTAAGTTCACAAACGAAGTGCAACACCTCATTAGGGTGTTGCCATGGGAAAACGCTATGAGCAGGTCACCATTGAAGACCTCGCGGGCAGGAGTAAACAGGGCCAAATGAGGCCAGGGTTCACCCCCCCTCCCGTCGTTCCCGCGGGAGGCGCTCCCCCCGTCCACTCCCACCAACGGGCGCGTAGGTGCTAGACTGCCCGCCCATGGGAGACTCGTTGACAGGCAAGGCCGCGATCGTCATCGGAGGCGGCAGCGGGATGGGGAGCGCCATCGCGCGATTCCTCGCGTCGCAGGGCGCATCGGTCGTCGTGAACGGCGCCGGTGACGCGGCGGACGACACCGCTTCGGCCATCGAGGCGGCAGGCGGGAGAGCGGTCGCCTCCCACGAGCCGATCACGCAGTTCGATGCTGGCGAGCGTCTCGTCGAGCAGGCGGTGGCCGCTTTCGGCGGGCTCGACATCGTGGTAACGGCGTTCCCCGGCGAACCGCCTGAGGACCCGGACGCGCAGCGGATGATCTTCGACATCCCTGAGCGCGAGTGGGACGCCACGATAGACGAACGGCTCACCGGCGTGTTCAACGTCGTGCGCCACGCCTGCGCCTACATGCGGCAGCGGCGTGCCGGACGCATCATCACGCTCGGCGCATCGGCGGGGCTGATCGGCGGCGGCAGCGCAGGCCAGTCGGACATCGGCGCGGTCTCGTCGGGTATCGGCGGCTTCACCAAGGTTGCCGCTCGTGACGTGGGACGCTACGGCGTAACGTGCAACTGCGTCGTCCCCGCGCCGAACGCCGCCCCGGATGACGCCGCGCCGTTCATCGGCTACCTTGCCAGCGACTTCGCCTGGAACGTCAACGGCCAGTTCTTCTACGTCGAAGGCAGTTCCGTGGCGGTGCTCTCGCAGCCGAGGCTCGAGCGCAGCATCATCCGCGAGGAGGGCATCTTCCCGTTCGAGGAGGTGCGCGAGCTCATCCCATCGAGACTCCTCGATGCAGAGCTTGGAGAGGAGGGGTCGGCATGAACGCTCCCGATGCTGCTGACGCCCTCCTGTCCGTTGATGCGAGACTCTTGCATGGCCGCGTGGCGCTCGTAACCGGCGGAGGACGCGGCGTCGGCCGAGGCGTCGCGAACCTGCTGGCCGCGTACGGCGCAAGCGTCGTCGTGAACGACCTTGGCGTATCGCTCGCGGGTGGCGACCCATCGTCCGGCCCCGCCGACGAGGTCGTAGGTGAGATCGGCGAAGGCGGCGGCGCGGCCATCGCCAGCTACGAATCCATCGCCGACTTCCAGGCCGCGGGCCGTGTCGTGCAGTCGGCGCTCGATGCTTTCGGACGCATAGACATCCTCGTGAACCCGGCGGGCATCCTGCGGGATCGCATGCTGTTCAACATGTCGAAGGAGGAGTGGAACGCCGTTCTCACCGTGCACCTGAAGGGTCACTACAACCTGCTGCGTCACGTGAGCCCGCTGATGAAGGAGCAGGGTTGGGGACGCATCATCGGGTTCTCCTCCACCTCAGGTCTGTGGGGCAACTCCGGCCAGGCCAACTACGGAGCGGCGAAGGACGGCATAGCGGGGCTGATACGCTCCGCTGCCCGTGACCTCGCCCCCTACGGCGTAACGTGCAACGCCATAGCGCCGTCGGCTGATACGCGGATGACGCAGTCGGTTCCGGACACAGCCCGCGAGCTGCGGGCGCGGTCGGGTATCGCGAGCGCTGCCATGTCCACCGTCGCCCCGCGTCCCCGCCCGCCGGAAGCCATCGCTCCGGTGGTCGTCTGGCTCTGCACGGAGGAAGCGTCGAGCGTGAACGGGCAGGTGCTCTACGTCAGCGGCGGCCTCGTCGGACTGATGTCGCATCCGAGCATCGGGCGCGCCATCGCCAAGCCCGGTCCTGAGCGCTGGACCATCGAGGAGTTGGCGCAGGTCTTCCCCGGCACGCTGGGCATGGATCTGCCGAACCCCGCGCCGCCGCAGTAACCCAGGCATGACGACGACACCCGGCCATACGGACGCAGCGCCCGGAGGAATAGCGCGCCGCCACGACCTCGATGCGCTGCGGGCGTTGGCGATGTTGCTGGGCATCGTGCTCCATGCCGCGCTGTCGTTCGCGCCGGGATTGTGGCTCGTCGAAGACAGCGATCAGAGCGACCTGTTCTCACTGCTCTTCCTGGCGATACACGGCTTTCGGATGCCGGTCTTCTTCCTGATGAGTGGATTCTTCACCGCGATGCTCTGGCGTCGGCGCGGCCTTGGCGCGCTTGTCAGGCAGCGAACCATGCGCGTGTTCCTGCCGCTCGTCCTCGCCTGGGTCACGATCATCCCCGCGATGAACTACGTTACGGAGTTCGTCGTGGAGTCGCGGGTGGAGGAGGCCGCCGTGGTGGCAGCGGAGGTAGATCCGGAGCGGAACGTATGGCTGGCGGCTGCGACGAACAACACGGCAATGCTCGACGAGCAGCTGGCGCTCGGTGCGGACCTCGATGCTCAGGATCCAACGTTCGGGGTGACGCCGCTGACGTGGGCAGCGATGCAGGGGCACGACGCCACCACGCGGGAGCTGCTTCGGCGCGGGGCGGACGTGGACGCCCCGAACCGGGACGGCAGCACACCGCTGCACGGCGCGGCGTTCATGGGCCGCGCCTCGACCGCCGCGCTGCTGCTCGACAACGGGGCGAAGGTCAGCGCGCAGAACCACAACGGCGAGACGCCGCTCGACTCAGCAGCGGCTGACCCGGACGTCACAGCCTACATCGCGGGCATCCTGGGGTTGGCGTTCGATGAGGAGAAGATCGAGGAGGGGAGGCGGAAAGCGTCCGCACTGCTCGTGGCTCGCGGCGGGAAGCACAACGCAGAGCTGGCGGCGGAGGAGCAGGAGAAGGAGGAGGAGGACGGCGACACGGAGAGCGTCGCGCCGTGGTACTGGGAGTTCGTGTACTCGGACCGCCTGACCATCAGGGAGGAGGGCGGGGAACCGTTCAATCCCATCCACACCCCCCTGTTTCATCACCTCTGGTTCCTTTGGTTCCTGCTGTGGCTGGTGGCTCTCTTCGCGATCTTCGCGGCCATCGCGGACAGACTTGGCTGGCGTGGGCCTCTGTTGCCCGCTTGGCTGGCGCTCTCGCCTGCCCATTTCCTGTGGCTCGTGCCGCTGACGTTGTGCCTGCAATGGTTCATGGGGCTGGAAGGAGCGTTTCCCACGTTCGGGCCCGACACCTCGACAGGACTGATTCCCCTGCCGCACGTGCTGCTCTACTACGTGCTGTTCTTCGGTTTTGGCGTCGTGTACTTTGGTCATAACGACGGTGGAGAACGCATCGGCAGATGGTGGTGGCTGACGCTGCCAGTAGGGTTGCTCGCCGTCTTTCCGCTGAGTATGGAGTTTACCTACGGGGACTTCTTCGGATTCCGGGATGATGCCGCAGGCCCTGGGGTGAACCGGTCCCTGGCGGTGCTCTTGCAGGCCGCCTACCCGTGGCTCATGGCATTCGGTCTCATCGGGCTGTTCAGGGTGCTGCTGAGGCAGGGGAGTTACGCCGTGCGCTACGTCTCGGACGCCTCCTACTGGCTCTACGTTACGCATCTCCCGCTAATCATCCTTGCACAGTTCGTAGTGCGGGATTGGGGATTGCCCGCCGTGGTCAAGTTCGTGCTGATCTGCGTGGTGATCACGGGGTTCCTGCTGCTCTGTTACCAGGGGTTCGTGCGCTACACGCCGCTCGGAACGCTGCTGAACGGAAAGCGTACGCGGCTCGGAGCAGGGCGTGGTTGGGTAGCGCGGAGCAGACGCGGTTGAGGCTGGAGGATAGAAGAAAGCAGAGGTGCGTCTATGACCACAGGCAAAGGTTACCGGTGCGCCAAGTGCGACAACGGAACGTTCGAGCAAGATGAGATTCGAATGACGGGGAAGTGGTCCCGGTTCTTCGACGTGCAGAACAAGAAGTTCTTCGCAGTGTCATGCGAACGGTGCGGCTACACAGAGATATACAGAGGGAAGGGATCGACAGCCGCCAACGTGCTGGACTTCCTCTCCGGTTAGCCGGGCCCCCATCGGTTGCGGCGCGCTATCAGTGGTAGACGGCGCTGATGTGGCCGCGGAGCGCAGGCATCACGCGCTGCGCGAAGCGCTCGGCGTTGCCGATGGCCTGCTCGTGCGGCATGGAGCCGAACTGCGGCAGAACGACGAGTGTGCCGATGCCGGACTCGTCGATGCACTCCCGCAGGCGGCGCGTTACCGTCTCCGCCGAGCCGATGATGATCTGCGAGTTGCCGTCCAGCTGCTCGATCGTCGTGCGCTCCGTCCCGATGGAGGAGAACGCCCGGAGGACGGCTTTCGCCGACCCTTCCGTCAGGTAGCCTGGCGGAAAGAAGACGGGCAGCGGCCTGCGCACGAGCTGGTTGAAGAGGTACTCCGCGTGCGGCCTCGCCTCGTTCATCGCGGCCTCGTCGGTCTCGCCGACATAGATAGGCAGCGCCCATCCCATTCGCTCAGGCGCAGCCTCGTAGCCGAACCCCCGCGCTTCCTCGCGGTACTGCCCCATGAAGCGCGAGACGTTGCGGAACGGCGTGAACGTTACGATGAACGTGTAGCCGCGCTCAGCCGCCCAACCGATGGTCTCCCCGCTTCCCTGCGATGGTATCCACACCGGCGGATGGGGCTGTTGCAGTGGCAGCGGCCAGGGGTTCACGTACTCGAAGCGGTAGTGCTTGCCTTCCCAACGGAAAGGGCCGGGCCTCGTCCACGATTCGATGATGAGGTCGTGGGCCTCGCGGAAGCGCTCGAGGCTGGTCGCGGGGTTCATCGAGAAGTTGTGGTACTCAGGCCCGATGCCCCGGACGAAGCCGCAGATTATCCTCCCGCCGCTGATGACATCCATCATCGCGACCTCTTCGGCGACCCGCAGGGGGTGGTCGCGCAGCGGCGTCGCGTTGCCAAGCAGCGCGATCCGCGCCCGTTGCGTACGAGCGATGAGATAGGAAGCGATGACGTCCGGCGATGGCATGAGGCCGTAGGCGGTCTGGTGATGCTCGTTGACGGCGATAACGTCGAACCCGAGCTCTTCGGCGTAGACGAGCTGATCGAGGTACTGCTGATAGAGGTTTGCGCCGCGTTCGGGGTCGAAGTTCGCGTTGGAGTAAGTAACCCAGGCGGAACGCTCGCTCTCGAAAGACTCGTCGAGGTGAGGCCAGGGCATCAGGTGGAAATAGACGAACTGCATAGGCCTATGCCCCCAGGAACGCGGTGATGAGGTTGGCAGTGGCCTCCGGTTGCTCCAACCCGGGGAAGTGCCCCGCACCGTCCACGACAACGAACCGCCCGTCGCGGACGCCGTCGGCGATGGCCTCGCCGTGCGCCTGTGACAGGAAGCGGTCGTTCGCTCCCCAGACCACGAGCGTCGCCGCCGTCACGCGATGGAGCCGGTTGGCGAGGCTGGGCGAGACGTAGCGCGGCTGCCAGACGAGGCGGGCCGTCATCATCTCATTCCGGATGGCCGTATCCTCGTCCACGTCCGGCGCGCACGCAGGGTCGTCGAAGAAGAGCACTACGCGCTCGTCGGGCATCAGCACGAAGTAGTCCGCGGGCGGATCGTCACGGAGATCGACGCCCGGCGCGCCCACGACGGCGAGCGCGGAGAAGCTCGCGCCTCGGATGGCGGACTCAATCGCCAGCCATCCGCCCAGCCCTGCGCCGACCACGGCGACAGGTCTATCGCCGGCGAGGGTATCGGCGATGTCCGCAACGAGGAACGCCATATCGTCGATTGTCTCCATCCAGTCTGGGCGTTCCGCGTTGCCGAAGCCCGGCAGTTCAGGCGCGATGACCGTGAAGCGTTGGCTTAGAAGATCGAGCAACGGCGTCCAGGCGGTCGTCAGTTCGTCGTGCAGGTAGAGAAGGCGCGGGCCGTCTCCGGCGCGTCGAGCAGGGAGGTCGAGGCGGGGTAGCTGGAGCGTGAAATCGACGGCCGGCATGAAGGCTACAGCGGCGACTCGACGGGGCCGATGGGCACCTCGATGAGCGTGGGTTGATCGGCGGCGATGGCCTCGCGGAGCGCAGATTCGAGGGCAGGCGCGCCTTCCGCCCGAACGCCGCACGCGCCGTAGGCCTCTGCAAGCTTCACGAAATCGGGGTTGTGCAGCCGCGAACCGACGACTCGCCCGTCGAAACGCCTCTGCTGGTCGCGCATCACGTTGCCGAAAGCATGGTCATTGAACACGACAGCCACGGCGTTGATGCCGTACTGAACGGCGGTTGCCAGTTCCTGGGAGTTGAACAGGAAACCGCCGTCGCCCGAGAGGCAGACGACGGCCCTGTCGGGCTGAGCGACCTTTGCGCCGAGGGCCGTGGGCCACGCGTAGCCGAGGTTGCCGAAATAGGAGGAATTGAGGTACGTCCCCGGCATCTCGACAGGGTAGAAGAGCCTGCTGTAGTAGCCGAGTTGCGTCATTCCCGCGATGAGGATGCCGTCCTCCGGCATAGCGGCGCGAACGGCCTTCATGTACGAATCAAGAGGCTCGATGCGCATCGCGGGGCCGAAACGAGCCGCGCGCAGTTTGCCGAGCATCTCCTGCTTGCTCGGCGCGGGAGGCATGACGGACGGAAGCGCCTCGGCGAGCTTCTCGAGCGTCAGGCGAGCGTCGCCCAGCACGGGGAGGGTGTTGGCGTGGTTCCGCCCCAGTTCATCAGGGTCGACGTCGATCTGCACCACTTGGGCGTCGTGCGTGAGCATGGCGGTTGCGAACCGCGTTCCCACTGCCAGGAAGACGTCGTGATGCACGAGGTGCGCGCGAAAATCGTCGGCGCGGGACTTCAGAGAACCCATCGAGAGGTAGTGGGAGTCGGGTATCGCCCCCTTCCCCTCGTGCGTCGTCATCACGGGTGCCTGGAGGTGCTCGGCCACGCGAAGGAGCGCCTCGGACGCACAGGAGGAGAGGACGCCTCCGCCTGCCCAGATGAGGGGATTCTTCGCTTTCGCCAGTGCTTCCGCCGCGCGCTGAACCTCAGCATCGGCTGCAGCCTCTCTGCGGTACGTCCCGGGCTCCAGGAGGTCGATATCGGCAACCTCTTCCAGCGTCTCCGGCGGAATCTCGATCTCCACGGGGCGGGGGCGGCCCGTACGGAGTTGTTTGAAGGCCTCATGGACGACGCTTGGGACATCAGCGGCATCGAGGATGCGGTACGCGGCCTTGGTCACGGGCCTGATGGCGTCCAGCTGGTCATTGACTTCGTGGAGCATGCCACGGTCGACGCCGATGAGGTCTTTCTGTATCTGCCCGGAGACGACGAGGATGGGGGATGAAGCGGCGTAGGCGGTGCCGATAGCAGCCGAGGCATTGAGGAGACCGGGGCCGGGCACGACCATAGCGGTGCCGGTGCCGCCGCCCGCGCGAGTGAAGCCGTCTGCCATGTAGGCGGTTGCCTGCTCATGCCGAACGGTGATGAAGCGCATGCCGGGCTGGTCGTAGACCGGATCGATGGCGTGGTACATCTGCACGCCGGGCAGGCCGAAGATGACTTGGACGCCCTCACGGTAGAGAGAGCGGATGAGAGCTTGCCCTCCGGTCATCTGCATGGGGAGCCTTCCTTTCGATAGTCGCGGCTGCGCGCTATGGGGTGCTGCCTATCCTCTCCTCCGCGCAGGCTTGCGTGGGGTGCGGAAACGATACCACAGCGGTTGAGGGCCTTCATTGCCCGTGAACCTAGGCATGCGCTTCCATGCGAACCGGACGCCAACCGGCGCGTTGCGAATGGAAGCGAAGGAAAGTGGGGGCGTCGGAGCGGTGTGTCGTGCCGCTCAGCGCTGCGATGGCGGAGGCCAGGCACACGCTGGCCGAAGAGCATGGCACGCTCGGAGTAGACGAATGCTCCGGTCTGCACAGAGAGCCGCCATCCAGAATGACAGGATGGCGGCTCTATAGCAGACGATTACGCAGTCTTGCTGCTCGGCATCAGTCAATCCTCGGGGACGAGCTTCGTTGAGGGCCCGTCCCCGTTAGGTGGTTGACTAGAATGCGGAGTTGCAAACGTCCAGGGACCAACCGCGCCGCCATGTGCTCACCACAGGATGCGTGCGGTCTACCGCGCATTCAACGCGTGGCGGGCCGACCTCGTATTTGATAGCCCAACTGGGCGTCGCCCCACATACCGGCTGGAGCGTAAAGCCAGCTTTGGCACGTTCAACGGTGTAGGCGATTCGGCTTTCCGACCAGTTCGAGGTATTGGCGAACTCGTCTGAACGTGAACTGCCGCCAGCTCGCAATTCAGCCTCGAAGTCCTCCCAGCACATTTCAACTGGCACCGGGGCTGCGCACGTCACCGTCACGCTGTTCTCTCCTACCACCGCAGAGAACGACGCGTCGTCGGCGCAACTGAAGGTGTGTGTCCCTTCACCCAACGCCGCTGAGTGCGCAGCCAACGCTGCGGTTGCCAGCAGTGCAACTCCGATCAACCCGATAACCAACTTTCGCATCGCTATCTCCTCTGGACTGGCTTGTCGATGGCGGTCGTCCACTCCACCGGTGAGGATATATCCTCAGGACTTGCTTATCAATGGCGGCGCAGTTTCGCCTATTCGCCCGTTAATTTCAACGCTATCCGTTCTGTACTCGCTGAGTACCCGATTCCGATCCTTTGGTGCTGGCTCCACGACCGAGGTCGCGGCTGCTGCTCGGTGGCGCCAGTCTCCTCTGCTCCATGTGAGTTTACACAGACTAAGAGCAACGATACCACAGTAACGCTATCCTTTTCACGCCCATGCAACCCCGGAATGCCCTGCGGACTCTGAAATCCGAATCCCCCGACGCCAGGACTGTACACGAAAAGGGAGCGAGGTATCACCGGCCCTGCGTTCGATCACAGCCCCAGCAACCTCGCCATGCGGAGTTTATGCCAATCGGCGCTGCCAAGGTAGAGGGAATAGAAGCGAGAACGTTTGGTGTGGTGCGTCAGGCCGAAGTCCAGATCCATGCCCACCCCCGCGTGGACGTAGTGCGAGTTCTCGCAGGCGCGGGCGAAGCCTTCATTGGCTATCGCTTTCGCCATGGAGACGGCAACCTGCGCGTCCGGTTTCGACTCGTCGAGCTTCCAGAGCGCCTCATAAGTGCTCCAGCGGATGGCGTCGGCGTCGTTTAGCGCGGCGATGACGAGGTCCTGCACGCGCTGAAAGGCGCCGATAGGCAAACCGAAGGCATGGCGCGTCTTGGAGTAGGCGATAGCCATGTTCGTGACCTGCTGTGCTCCGCCGAGCATGTAGGTGCACAGCAGCGCCGTACTCCTGTCCATCGCTTCCTCGATCGCGGGCCATGCTCCGCCGTTGGAGCCCAATAGCGCAGCATGCTCCAGGCGCACGCCATCGAACCGCACCTCGTACACAGGTTCGCCCAGCCATCCCGATTGCCGCCTCATTCCGAGGCCCGGCGCGTCAGTCGGCACGCGGAAGACGGACGGCCCCTCATCGGTTCTGGCGATGGTCAGCAGTTCATTGGCTGCTGCTGCGTAGGGCACGAACGATTTCGCGCCGCGCAAGATGAAACCGCTGCCCGCCATCTCAGCCGCGAGCTGCACGTTGGACGCTTCCCATCCGTAATCCTCCGCCTCCGTGAGCGCGACGACGATCAGACGTTCGCCGGATGCGGCGCTGCGCAGAAGGTCGTCGCCATCGCCGAGTCGACGCAGCAGGAAGCTGGCAAACGCGCTCGCAAGGAGTGGACTGGGGACGGCGCTCTCCCCCAACGCCTCGAAAACGACGCCGTAGTCCATCAGCGAGGCCGCAGTCCCGCCGTGCGTTTCGAGGATGGCCATGCCGGGCAGACCCAGGCTCGCCATCTGCTGCCAGAGCTCTGGCGAGAAGCGGCTGGGGCTGTCGTCGATCTCGCGGACGCGGGCTTTCGGCGTCTCGTTGGCGGCGAACTCGCGGGTCACGTCCAGCAGCATGCGCTGGGTTTCGGTGTAGGAGAGGTCCATGGCTAGCCCGTGTGCTCCGTCGCGGTGGCGGGAGTGGGCGCGGCGCGCTCCTGCGTACGGCTCATGCCGAGCCTCCGGGCGATGATGAGCCGCATGATCTCCGGCGTGCCACCTGGGTGCGTCCAGGCGAGGTTGCGCCGCTGCCGCATCTCCGGTGCGCCCTCGAAGGGAGCCTCGGAGTCGGCGTCGTTCAGCAGCGACTGCGGCCCCATGATCTCGCGTTCGCGGTTGGCATTGCGAACCTTGAACTCCTTGCGCCAGAGCGCGCTCTGCGGGCCGTGATAGGTCATCTCCTGCTTCGTGACGTACATCCAGAAGTTGCGCGTCTCCAACAGCCGGTGGATGTTGCTCTCTATGTAGTTGTCCATCGCGGCGGCGCGCACCAACGGGTCATCTGCCAACGGCTTGCCGTTGCGGCGAGCCGAGCGGATATAGGTGAGCAGCTCCTGGGTGTCGATGTCCGGCGTGAAGGCGGTGCCGCGTCCGCCGTGCTCCTGCTCGAGCGTCGTGGCGGAGACTTCCCAGCCTTGCGTCTCCCCGCCGATGAGGTTGGCGTTCGGCACGCGCGCGCCGTCGAAGTAGATGAACTTCTGCCCAGGGCCGTTGAGGAGCACCATCTGCTCGATGGTGACCCCAGGAGCGGGGATGGTTATGAGGAAGTAGCCAAGGTTTCGACGGCGCTCGCCGTTCGGCACGGTTACGAACGGGCCGAAGAGCAGGTCCGGCATGCGCAGGCCAGTGATGAAGAGCTTATGCCCGTTGAGCACCCAGTCGTCCCCGTCCCGCGTGGCGGTGCTCGTGATCGCGGCGAGGTCGGAGCCTGCATGGGACTCGCTGAAGGTTTGGTACGCAACGGTCTTGCCGCTGAGCAACCCGGGGAGGAAGCGCAGTTTCTGCTCTTCCGTGCCCCAAACGAGGATGGACGGAAGCACCAGCCCGTTGCTGAAGTGGCCGGGTATGCGGCGCTGCGCCAGTTCTTCCGAGATTACGGTCTCGTGGTCGCCGGTGAGACCGCCGCCGCCGTACTGCTTGGGGTAGGTGGGGTAGAGCCAACCCATCCTGCCGAGACCCCGGTGCACTTCGCGGAAGTAGGCGTAGGTCTCGTCGTCGATGGACTCCGGGTCGCGAGGCGCGGTGCGATCAGGAGCGACGTTGGCGTCGAGCCAATCCCGCACGTCCTTGCGGAAGCGCTGCTGCTCCTCTGTGTAGACGTACTCGAAGTCCATGGCGTCTCGTCCTATGCTTGCGTTCGCGCGCCGGGCGTTCAAGAATGGCCAAAATGGCGCCGCGCAGCCACACTATATACATTCATTGGGCAGTGTGAGAGGCAGCGCGACTGAGTAGGATGGCGTTCCCAACGCGGGATGCGTCGACGAGTCTGGAATCGTGAATCAGCCTGAGAGGCGAACAGGAGTATGAATGTGTCGGACGAGGTAGCAGTTTTTATCGACCTGGAGAATCTGAGGTATGGCCTGCTCAACCAGTACGGGATAGAGCCGGATTTCAACAAGATCGTGGAGAAGGCGCGCGCCTACGGCAGGCTCACCATGATGCGGGCCTACGCCGACTTCAGTGAGCACCCCCCGGAGATTAGTCGGCAGCTGACGGTGGCGGGGATCGAGGCGATCAACATCCCGGTCAAGCGGACGCACGTCCACTCAGGCGGGGTGCAGGTGGAGCGCGTGAAGAACGCGGCGGACATGGTGCTGGCCATGGATATGCTCGTGGAAGCGTTCGATGCGGACGTCAGCCACAAATCCAAGGTATTCATCATGGTCACCGGCGACTCCGACTACGTGAAGCTGGTGACACAGGTCAAGAACAGGTTCGGCCACCGCGTCATCATCTCCGGTGTACCCAATACTGTGAGCAACGATCTTGTCGTCGCCGCTGGCAACGAGGCGGACTATTACGACGCGCCTGCCATCGAGAGCGTCGACATGGAAGACTTGAAGAGGGCCATCGTGGAGATGGTGCAGCGCGGGCCTGCCCCGCTGCAGTACTGGAGCCTGAAGATCATAGACTCGTGGTGTCAGGACGTACGTCAGGGCATACCGGGTATCGCCAGAGAGAAGCGCGACGCGATCGGCGAGTTGTGCGACGACGGCGTGCTGTTCCGGCAGCCGATGTTCGACGAGCGATCAGGCAGACAGGTCATCGAGGCACTGCTGGACGAGGAGAAAGCTCAGGAGATGGGCTACCTGCCGTAAACCGCTGTCCGCGACTACCAAACGCAAGGAGAGAACGGAATGGCGCGATTGCCGAGAGTTACACGAGAGAGCTTGGCGGCTGAGGATCAACCGCATTTCGACTACATCGCTGGCAGCCGGGGGCACGTCGTTGGCCCGTTCGTCGTTCTGCTGAACAGCCCCGAGCTCGCGGAACGTATCGCGCGCGTAGGCAGCTACATCCGGTTCGAGAATACGCTCGATCCTGCCATGCGCGAGCTGGCGATCCTCACGGTAGCGCGCAACTGGGACTGCCAGTTCGAATGGACGGCGCATGAGCCCATCGCAAAGGGCGATGGCGCGAGACCCGAGGTCATCGCTGCGGTGCGAGACCGCACCGCGCCCGCCGGACTGACCGAGGACGAGGCGATGGTGTTCGAGTACGTCAATGCACTGCTGCAGGCAGGGCGCGTTCCGGACGACGTTTTCGCCAGGGCGCTGGAGCGGCTGGGAACGCGAAGCGTCACCGACCTGACGGCGACCGCCGGCTACTATTCGATGCTGGCGTGTGTATTGAACGCTGCGGAGATGCTGCCGGACGAGGGCACGCCTCACCTGCTCCCCAACGCCGAGTACTAAGGACGCGCGGCCATGCTGCTTCCGCACTGGCGTAATCCGCGCTGATGCAACCGCGATGCTTCACGCTTCGTAGTACGTATGCGTAGAGTATGCCTTCCAATGCCCACCCAACCGGAAGCTGCGTCCCCGGCGGGCATCGTGGAGTCGGCAGGAGAGATTACGCCGCCATGGGGCGGACTGAGGTAATAGCGTGGTTGCTCGTTTCTTTGGTCACAAAGTAGGGCCCTTCTTTGTGTGGCAGGTCATCGTCCTCCTCGCCGTAGCGGGCGGCTCGGCGACGGCGGCGCTCACTCTTCCCGAGGAAGAGGTCGTCACGAGCGGCCCCCTTGCTGAGGGGGAGCAATTGGTTGCTGCCAGAATCGGTACCCTGGTGGACTCGATATCCACCAGCGGCTCGGTCGTGTTCCCGGTGCGCGAGACCGCCGCTTTCGACGTGGCGGGCACGGTCGGAGAGGTCTACGTGGCGGAGGGCGACATCGTGAGCGCAGGCGACGTGTTCGCCCGGCTGGATGCCGCGACGATGGCCTCGTTTGAGAGGGAGATTGCCGACGCTCAGTTCAAGTTGCGCAATGCCCATGATGCCCTCGACGACGCGCTGGAAGGCACCGACGCACTGTTGCTGGAGCGCGCGCAGGATGCGGTCGTTCAGCGCCGTGCCGCGCTGGCCAGTTCCCAGTCGGAGTTGGCGCTCAAGAAGAAGGACATCCGCGAAGAGGAGCAGGAGGCATCCCAGGTCATCGCCGATGCTGAGGCCGCTTACGCCGGCGAATTCGAAAAGTGGCTCGGCATCCCCGTCGAGAACGTGGACGTCGCCAGAAACCCGGATGCCATGCTCCGGCGATGGGGGATAGACCTCGACGTTCTCTTCGACGACAGGGGGAGCATCCGCCAGGAATCGCGGCTGTACGTTCCACGAGATGACCCTGAGACTCCCTGGAACGAGTTCACTCTCTACTTCTGGACGAGGCTCTTCCCCGGACCGGTGATGGGCGACTGCGAGGACGAGGCGCCGTACCAGGGCGAGTGCGCGAGCCTGGAGATGGATCTCGCATGGGACGTTCTCGTAGACGCGCGGGAGGCGATGGAGCCGCTTCTCGTCCGGACGGCGCGTGAGTTGCTGACTGCCGAGGAGAACCTCGCCAAGGCAGAGGACGCCCTGGAAGACGCGGAGCAGGCGGTCATCGATGTCATCGTGGAGATAGACAGCTTGAAGGTTACCCTGCTCACGGCGGAGATCACGGTGGCGGAACATGCGTTGGCTGCCGCTGAGGCCAACCTGACCGGCGAGATGCTCCTCGCGCCCATAGACGGCATCATCGAAACGGTCGAGATAAGCCCCGGAGACGCCGTCGGCCAGGAGGGCGGCGGTCAGCAGAGCGCATCCATCGGCATTCTCGATCCGTCCGTGGTCGAGATTGACGGCTCGGTTGACGAGATAGACGTGCTCGCGGTCGACGTGGGGGTGGCGGTGCAGGTTTCGCTGAGCGCGCTGGGCGGCCAGACGCTCGATGGCCGGATAGATAGCATCGGAGAAGCGATCGAGGGGCAGTCCGGCATCGTGACCTTCCCCCTAACCGTCAGGCTCGATGTGCCGTCCGGCCTCACCCTGCGGGAGGGGTTGAGCGCAACGTCGCAGGTCGTCCTGGAGGAGTACGCGGACGTGCTGCTCGCGCCGACCTCCGCGATTGCCGGGAGCATCGTTGTCCCCACGGTGCGCGTGTTCAGCGCAGGCATCATCGAGGAGCGACGGGTAACCCTGGGGCCGAGCGACGACTTCTGGGTAATCATCCTTGATGGCTTGGAGGAAGGTGAGCAGGTCGTCATTCCGGAGCCTGCCTCGGCCAACACGCAGTTCGGCGGCTTCGGCGCGGTATTCGGCGGCGGGTTTGCCGGACGCGGCCCCGGTCCTCGTGGCGGCGGCGGTTAGCGATGGGCATCATCGAATTGCAGGATCTGCGGAAAACGTACCGCCTCGGCGCTATGAGCGTGCCGGTGTTGAACGGCGTGACCCTGAGCGTGGAGCGCGGCGAGATGCTGTCCATCATGGGCCCGTCCGGTTCGGGGAAATCGACGCTTATGAACATCATCGGTTGCCTCGACGTGCCCACCTCAGGCAGCTATCGGCTGGAGGGCGACGAGGTGAGCGGCTGGGGAGATGCGAAACTCGCGGAGACTCGCAACAGCAGGATTGGTTTCGTATTCCAGACGTACAACCTGCTGCCAAGGCTCACCGCAGTGAAGAATGTCCAGCTGGCGCTGCTCTACGGCGGTGGGCGCAACGCCCGCGCGAGGTCGTTGAAGGCGCTCGATTCCGTGGGGCTGGCCCATCGCTACAGCCACCGCCCGCTCGAACTGTCCGGCGGCGAGCAGCAGCGCGTGGCTATCGCCCGGGCGCTCGTCAAGAACCCCATCATCGTGCTTGCGGATGAGCCGACCGGTGCGCTCGACAGCCGTTCCAGCGTCGAGATCATGGCCATCCTGCAACGGCTGAACCGGGAGGAGGGGCTGACCGTCGTCCTCGTGACGCACGAGCAGGACATCGCCCGGCACACGAGGCGCATCATCTCGGTGCGGGACGGCGCACTGGTGAGCGACGAGCGTGTCCCGAACCCGATTCAAGCGCAGCCTGCCATGGAGGATTCGGGCCCATGAGTCCGTTCGCGCTGTTCGCAACGGCCTGGGCGTCCATCGGCGGCAACCGCCTGCGCACGGTGCTCACGCTCCTCGGCATCATCATCGGCGTCGCGGCGGTCATCTCGCTGGTGTCCATAGGCCGGGGCGCGCAGGCATCTGTTACGAGCCGCATCGAATCGCTCGGCTCTGATCTGGCGTACGTCAGATCCTTGGGTGGCGAACTAACGCTCGACGATTCCCTCGCGCTGGTTGACCCGGTGTTCGCGCCGTCGGTCGAGGCCGTCGCCCCCGAATTGCAGACGGGCGCTGCAGTCGCGTTCGAACAGACCGAGATGTTCTCTGAGTTGTCCGGCGTTACGTCGGACTTCGTATCGGTGCGGAATTTCGAGATCGAGACCGGAGAGTTCATATCGCCCGCGCACGTGCTGAACAGGAACAGCGTTGCAGTGCTCGGCTCGGAGACGGCAGTGGAACTGTTCGGCGCTCGCAGCCCGGTCGGAGCCGCTATCCTGATAAACGGGCTTCGCTTCACGGTCATCGGCGTCCTCCGGAGCAAGGGCGCGAATGCACTCGGCAACGAGGATTACCGCGTCCTCGTTCCAATCACGACGGCGTTCTTCCGTCTGTCCGGCACGCGCACCGCTGCGGGAGACATTCTCGTCTCGACCATCAACGTCAAGGTGGACGGCGAGCGCATAGACGAGGCTGTCCGGGAGATAACGATTCTCATGCGCCTGCGCCACAAGATTACGGATCAGGACGATTTCATCGTCTCGACGCAGCAGTCCGTGATCGACGCCCTCAGCGAGGCGACATCCACACTGACGGTGTTCCTGGGCGCGGTGGCCGGCATCTCGCTCGTCGTGGGCGGCATCGGCATCATGAACATCATGCTCGTTTCCGTTACGGAGCGAACGCGGGAGATCGGCGTTCGCAAGGCGCTGGGGGCAAAGCGCGGCCACATCCTCGCGCAGTTCGTTACGGAAGCGGTGCTGCTCAGCCTCGGAGGCGGGCTGCTCGGCGTCGGGGCGGGAGTCGTAGTGTCGAGGATGCTGAACGGCGTAACGCTGATAGGCATCGAGGTTTCGACGGTCTTCAGCGGAGACATCGCAGCGCTCGCGCTCGTGGTCTCGGCGGGCATCGGCTTGTTCTTCGGCATCTACCCGGCAGCCCGAGCAGCGCGGTTGCACCCGATCGACGCGCTCCGGCACGAATAGCGTATGACGATCCGCCCCGCGCGGGCGGCAGGAGGTAAGAGGTGGGAGCAAAGGGGTTCATCGTAGTCCTGCTGATCGTGGCCGCTGCCGGGGCAGGAGCGGCGCTGGGCATTTCCAAACTCCTCCCATCGGACCCTGCCGGGACGCCAACCGCTGCCGTCTCCGTCGCGCCCGGCTCCGATACGTCCAACTCGGCGGAAGCTGCGGGCGAGAGTGCCCCTGTATCCGGCGCACCTTCGCCGGATACAGGCCAGCAGATAACCGTGGATGACCTCCCAGCGGAGGTACGGCAGGCGATGGCGGAGAACCCGGAACTCGCAGCGCGCATCGAGGAGATGATCGCATCAGGCGAATTGCCGCCGGACCTCGCTTTCGGCATCGGCCGAGGGGGCAATCCCGGCGGAGGCTTTGGGGGCATAGGCCGGGGCGGCGAGCCGCTATCCGGCACGGTCGTCTCGTTCGATAACGGAACGTTGAACCTCGACACGCCGGACGGCCCCGCTGCCGTGAGCGTCGCGGACGATACGCCGGTGAACATCACGAAAGCCGTATCGGAAGCGGCGGGCTACATGACCGAGGGGGTACAGGTAACGGTCGTTGCGCAGCCTGACGATGCGGGCGGCCTGTCCGCTCAGGCGGTGGTGCTCGGTGACCTTGGAGGATTCGGCGGCGTGCTTGGCGGCGCAGGGGTCGGTGGCGGATTCGGCGGGCTGGGCACGGTCGTGACGGGCACGGTCGCATCGTTCACGGACGGCGTGCTCACGGTCGAGAGCGCGGAGGGCCCTGTTGCGGTAGAAGTCGCGGACGAGGTGCTCGTGCTGATAAACACCACTGCATCCGAGGCGCAGGCGGAACTGGCAACGGACGCAATCGTCACCGTGCTGGTGCAGCGCGCCGCGGACGGCAGCCTCGAGGCGGTGACGGTGATCGCAGGGTCGGGGTTCGGCGGCGGGCCGTTCGGCGGAAGGGGCGCTGGCGGCGCGGGCAGAGGCGCAGGTGGCGAGGGCAACCCCAATGCCAACGACGGTTATTAGCGGTTGCCTCCACGAGCGATAGCCTGTAGAAGAGGCGTATGGCCGAGACAACCGAAAGCGTTGGAGGCGTTAGCGTTCTGCGGAACATGGCGACCGGCGTGTCGTGGACGATGATCTACGCGCCGGGGGCAGGGTCGAACCTGCGCGACGGGTTCGGAGCGCGGCTCGCGCAGGCGTTGCTCGCCAATGGCGTCTCGCTCGTCCGGTTTCAGTTCCCTTATCAGGAGGCGGGCCTGCGCCGCCCGGACTCTCCGCAGCGCCTCCTCTCCACCTGGCGGAACGTGCTCGAATCGTCGATGGAGAGTGGCGTCCGCGTGGCGATAGGCGGCAGGTCGCTCGGCGGACGCATCGCCTCGATGCTCGCGTCGGAGGACGCAGCCGCCGATGCCCTTGCGCTGTTCGCCTACCCGTTGCACCCGCCCAAGCGCCCCGATAAGGCGCGAACCGAACACCTGCCGCGTATCGCTTGCCCAACGTTGTTCTGTTCAGGCACGAGGGATCTGTTCGCCACGCCGGACGAATTGGCGGCGGCGGCGGCGCTCGTTCCCGGAGCGCATGTGCACATGCTGGATGCTGCTGACCACGGATTCTCGCCACTCAAGTCGAGCGGGAAAACGCGGGAGCACGTATGGGACGAGGCAGCCGCAACGCTGCTCGATTGGCTCTCCGGCCTCCCCAAGGTCTAGGAAGCGAGAGACAGCACGTCGCAGTTGCGGGCGTCGATGTCTGGCCGCAGCGAGTTCACCACCATGAACCGAGGCGTCCCGTCAGGGGAGCGTTCGCCGTACTCAACTTCGACGGCCAGCGTGGGCTCGCACCAGTAGAAGAAGCGGTCGAACTGCAGCTTCTCGGTGAACGGGCACTCGGCAACGTGCCGGTTGGAGATCATCCGGTAGAGCAGATCGGGATCGCCCTTAGCGGACCATCCGCCCACCAGACCTGCAAACCGGAGGCGCTGGCCATCGAACGCGCCCAGCAGCAGGCTCTCGAAAGGCTGCCCGCTCCCGCCGAACGTATAGCCTCCGATGACGAGGTTCATCGTTCGCGCATGTTTCGTGGACAGCCAGTGCCGTGACCGCTTCCCGGGTTCGTAGAGGCTGAACCGATCCTTCGCCACGATGCCGTCCAGGCCTAGTTCCTGCGCGGCGTCGTACATCGCGATTCCCTCTCCCTCCTCGAAGTGGCAGATGTGGACCGTCTCGTTCGGGCGAACCGTCTCGTGGAGGATCGCCTTGCGCTCATAGAGCGGCACATCCAGCAGCGGCTTACCGTTCAGCAGGAGGATGTCGAATATCTCATAGTTGACGGTAGCGGGCGCTCCAACGGGCGCGCCTCTGAGCAGGCGATCCACCGCCGCGTGGCGCTGCGGGATGCCGTCGTCTCCGATCGCGACGAGTTCGCCGTCGACCACAGCATCCGCCCCTCCGATTGCGTTGCGCAACGCCTTGGCCACGTCGGGGAACGCGTGCGTGACGCTCTTGCCTCCCCGCGTGCGCATCGCCACCACGCCGCCCTCGACGAGCGAAACGACTCTTATCCCTTCCCACTTGATCTCGTAGAGGCGGTCAGGTGAGTCGGATGGTTCATGGGAGGGCGTGGGCAGCATCGGCTCGACGCCTCTGCGGAGCGCCGCCGCCGATTGACCCGTTGCTGTTCGCTGGATAGCCATCGCCTCCTAGGATGCCTTCCTTGCGCGCTTGCGGGTGGAAGCTTTCTCCTCGGACGCGTCCTCGCGGGGCGCGTCCTGCGCTCGGGAGGCTTCGATGGAGGCGCGGAGCGCTTCCATCAGGTCGCGCACCTTTCCTTGCGGCGCTTCGGGGGCGGCGGAGATGGGTGCGCCGGATCCCAGCTTCGCCTCTATCACCTCTTGTAGCGCACCTCGGTACTCGTCGTGATACTCCTGTGGCTGGAACTCGCCGGTAAGCTGATCGATCAGCATGACGGCCATCTGCAGCTCGGCCTCGCTGACCGCTGCCTCGCCCGGAAGGTCGAGGTCCACAGTGCTGCGGATCTCGTCTGGATAGAACATCGTCTCCATCATCAACCCGTCCCCGTAGGGGCGCACGAGGCAGAGGTGCTCCTTCTGACGCAACGCTATCTTCGCGATAGCAACGCGGTTGGTGGATTCCAGCGCTTTCTTGAGCAGATAGAACGGCTTGACGCCCACGCTCTCCGGCTCGATGTAGTAGCTCTTCTCGTAGTGCACAGGATCGATGCTCTGCAGATCGACGAACCGCAGGATGTCTATCGTGTGCGTCGTCTTGAGGGGCAGCGCCTCGAAATCCTCATCCTCCATCACAAGGTACTCGTCCTTCGTGAACTCGAAACCGCGAACGATATCCGCGTAGGGAACCTCTTCCTCGTGGTGGGGACACCAACGCTTCTGCCGCAGCCGGGAATGGCAGGATGCGTGCAACTGCACGAAACCGATGTCACGGCTCTCCGTAGCGATGTACAGTTTCATCGGGATGGCGACCATCCCGAAGCTGATTGCGCCTTTCCATATCGAACGAGCCATGGCAACTCCGAGGGCAAACCCCTGCGAGCACGCGGAGGTACTGCGTCAGTGGCTGCAAGTGTAGGGATGCCCCTGGAGCGCGGTCAACGGGCTTGCGCGGTCGTTTGGCGCCGACCCGCGTGTAGCCGTGCCGAAACGGGCCATGTCGCATCGCCGCTGCCCACGAAGAACAACGCTCCCGCCGACCGCTAGGAAGACACGGCTTCCAGGTACGACGTGTCCAGATAGTCCGCGATGTTCGGGCCGTGCGGCGGGTTCAGCCCGAAGCGCAGCCGAATCTCCAGCGGTATGGCGAACGCCTGCGGATCCGGTTCCAGTTGGTCGGGCAGGTCGTCGAGAGCCCGCTGCGCCTGCTCCGCGCTGACGGACATCGCTGACGCTGCCAATTCCGCCGTCGCCTTCTGTCGCGTCTCGTCTTTCGCCCATCGCGTCGCCCCGAGCAGCGCACGCAGGAACGCAACGACGATGTCGCGGTTGGCCTCTGCCCACGGACGGCTTACGGCGTAGACCCCGCCGGGATAGCCGGGCACCACCTCGTCGTGGCGTGCCATGAGCCTCATGCCGACTTCCTCCGCGCGCTTGCTCCAGGGAGGATTGAGCACCCCCGCGAACGTCTCGCCCTTCTCCATCGACTCCAACCGGTAGCCCGTTGCGCCTGCTGGCACGAACGTGTAGTCGCGGTCGAGCTCCAGATTGTGCTCCTGCAGGATGCGCCGCAGCACGAGACCGAAGGCCGTATCCACGGCATCCACCGCGAGCGCCTTGCCGCGCAGGTCGTCCCAGGTTGCGATCTCCGGTCTGACGTACACCGGCAGGTTCACCTCGCTGCCGGCCCTGGCGATAGCCACGACCTCCGGCCCCTCCCGCTCCGACCACGCCAGTACGTTGTCGAATGCGGTGGAGGCGATCTGCCAGCGACCGTTGATCAGTCCGCGCATCTGCTCGGTTGAGCTCGACGTTCGGGTTACCTCCACGTCCAGCCCCTCGGCTCCCATCAGACCGGCCGCCCTCGCGAGCGCGACAGCCGCGCTCTCCCCGAACGTGATGAGTCCTATCTTGGTAATGTTCGTCATGGTGCCTACCTCTCGCGCCTGCTGCGGCAGGGCCATGATACGTGGGCGCACGATGGGAGTGGTAACGAAAGGAGTGATATGGTGCCGCACATCATGGCGCTTCTCACTCCTCAGGACTTCACCGACGCGCTGCCGGACGTGCGCACGACGCAACGCTTGCGCGGCCTCGAAGCCGAGGTGACCGTCTATCGCGATTCGCTCGGCATACCGCACGCGAGAGCACGCACGCGCCACGATGCGTTCTTTGCGCAAGGCTTCTTCTGCGCGCAGGACAGGCTGTGGCAGATGGATTGGGACAGACGCCGCGCCTATGGCCGTTCGGCGGAATGGCTCGGTCCCGAGGCTGTGGAGCAGGACGCCTTCCTCCGTCGCATGGCCCTCGAAGCCTCTGCCCTGGCCGACTACCAGGCGGTGGGCCAGGGAACCCGGGCGATGCTCGACGCCTACGCAGCGGGAGTTAACGCGTTCATCGAGACCTCGAACCGTCTGCCTGCGGAGTACCGGTTGCTCGACGACGCGCCGGAGCGATGGCAGCCGTGGGACGGCCTCGCCATCTTCAAGGTCCGCCATCTCTTCATGGGTACGTTCGAGTTCAAGTGGTGGCGGGCGCGTCTGCTCCATAGCCTCGGCCCGGAGCGTACGGCGAGCCTCTTCCCCGTGCATGAGCCAGGCGGCCTGCTGATCATTCCGACAGGAGCGGAGTTCGAGGGCGTCTCCGGCGACACCGCTGCGCTCATGCACGCCTCCGCTGCCGCCCCCATCGGCGTAGTGCTGGACAGCGACCCTCCCGATGCGGGCAGCAACAGCTGGGCGCTTTCAGCCTCCCGTACGAGCACGGGCGGCCCGCTGCTCGCCGGAGACTCCCACCGCGCGCCTGATACCCCCAACGTCTACTACCAGAATCGGATAGCGTGCCCCGATTTCGACGCCGTCGGGCTGTCGTTCGCGGGGCTGCCGGGATTTCACCATTTCGGGCATAACGGCAGGGTGGCGTGGTGCGTTACGCACACCGCCGCCGACTATCAGGATTTGTTCATCGAGCGGTTCGGCCCGGACGCACCGGCCAGGTACGAGTACGAGGGCGAGTGGTATCCCGCCGACGTGCGCCGCGAGACGCTACGCGCGAGAGGAGCAACTGACACCGAGATAGAGGTGGTGCGGACGCATCACGGCCCGGTGGTTTTCGGAGAGCCGAGGTCCGGCTACGCGGTGTCCCTACGGTATACCGCGACCGCCGAGCCGGGGCGCTGGGCCGATTGCATCCTCGCCATGCTCACGGCGGCGGACGCCGACGAGTTCGAGGCCGCCCAACGCGATTGGGTTGACCCCTGCAACAACCTGCTCTGCGCCGACGTTCGAGGGAACATCAGCTACCTCATGCGCGGCAGGTTGCCGGTAAGGGCGAGTGCGAACGCATGGGCTCCCGTTCCAGGCTGGACGGGCGAGCATGAGTGGCGCGGGATGGTGCCTTTCGAAGACGTGTCGAGGATGCGCAACCCGGAAGCGGGCTACATCGTAACGGCGAACAACCGCGTCATAGGTGCGTCCTATCCGCACTACATCACCGTCGATTACATCCCGGACCTCCGTGCGCGAGCCTTGAACGAACGCCTCGCCCCATTGACCAGCGCTGATGCCAACGATATGGAGGAGCTGCACGCTACCCGGGGCTCGCTGCTGGCGCGGCAAGCGGTGCCGCTGTTCCTCAACTGTGACGCGAGAGACGAGGTCGAGGCGGAGGCGTTGCGCCTGCTGACCGTTTGGGATATGCAGATGGATCGCGACGCAACCGCTCCCACGGTCTACAGCATGGCGATGACGGAACTGCTGCGTATCGTCAGCGTTCGGCTCATCGGCGAGTCGCTCACGGAAGAGGCCCTCGACGGTACAGGACGCGGCGCGGGCGCGATGGTGCGTACGCTCAGGCATACCATGGGCCAGGCAATAGCGGCCAACGACGCTTCGCTGCTGGGAGGCGCTACTTGGCGAGAGGTTGCGCAAGAGGCGTGGCATCACGCCATCGTGCGGCTGCGCGCGCTGTTAGGAGACGACCCCTCCGCGTGGGTGTGGGGCGTGCTGCACCGGACGAAACACGAACACCCCCTTTCCGTCGCGTTCCCGGAGCTCACGGGGCTGCTGAATCCTCCGCAGTCGCCGGTGAACGGAGACGGAGAGACGCCTCTGCAAGGGGCATACGTCGCCGGGGATCCATTCACCGCGAGGTCGGTTTCCGTTGCGAGGTACGTCTACGATCCCACGGATTGGAGCAACTCGCGCTGGGTCGTTCCGCTCGGGTCGTCCGGCCATCCGGGCAGCCCGCACTACGCCGACCAACTCGAAACGTGGGCGAGCGTTCGCACATACTCCATGCGGTACGACTGGAGCGACGTGGAAGCGGACGCAGAGAGCGAGCAACGCCTGCACCCCGATCACGACCGTCCCTAAACGGACGACATAAGGCTGCGGAGGGATGGGGCGTCGTGGTCGGCGTCGTCTGCTATCCTCCCCTTGGCGCACGAGCACGGAGGGATGCAGCGGATATGGAGATAGGCCAGCTGGAAGCATTCCTCACGGCGTCGCGCCTGCACTCCTTCAGCCGCGCCGCTGAGGCCCTGGGCGTATCGCAGCCCTCCCTGAGCATGCGGATCATGACGCTCGAGGCGGAGCTCGGAGAGTTGCTCTTCCACCGCGTTGGACGCGGCGTTCGCCTCACCGACTCAGGCCGCGCCTTCCTCCCCTACGTTCAGCGCGGTATGGACGTCTTGCAGCGCGGGAAGGACGCCATCGAATCGAGCCGCACCGCCGCCGCTGGCCGTCTGCACATCGGCGCAGCGCGTGGCATATCGTCGGCAGTTCTGCCCAGCATCGTGGAGACGTTCCACCGGCGTCACCCCGGCGTCGACGTTGCCATCAGGACGGGCCGCTCCTCTGAGGTGCTCGCTCTGGTGCTCTCTGAGGAGATTCAGGTCGGCGTGGCGCGCGCTCTCTACCACCCGGAGATAGTGACCACGCACCTCTACGACGAAGAGATCGTTCTCGTAACGGGCCCTGAACACCGCTTCGCCAAAGAGGGAGTGGCCAGCATCTATGAGGTTGGTTCCCAGCCGCTCATCGTCTACGACAAGGAGAGTACCTACTTCGTGCTCATAGACCGTGTGTGCAGGGAGGCTGGCATCGTGCCGAACATCTCGATGGACCTCGACAGCATCGAGTCCACGAAAAGGATGATTGAGCACGGCCTCGGTGTGAGCTTTCTGCCGTACAGTTCGATTCAGCGCGAGTTGGACATGGGCACGTTGGCGCACGTGAAGTTGGAGGAGGAGCATCGCATCACGCTGCCGACGGCGGTGATGGTGCGCAAGGAGTCCTCCTACGGCCCGCTCGTCATAGCGTTCCTGGATCTGCTGCAGAGCCTCTATGGGACGACTGCCGACATCAGCAGAGCGGCGCCGGTTCGGCTGGAACGATCCAGGCCGGGCAAGCGCCAGGCCAGAACGGCCTGAAAGGTTGACCAGGGCGATGCGTTCCGAAGTGACCCTTCTGGGCATCGAAGGCCTGCCGGAGGTCTCCGCCGGGGATAACCTCGGTCGTCTCATCGCTGCCGCTGCTGAGGCACAGGGTACGCCGCTGGCGGATCGCGACGTGCTCGTTGTCACGCAGAAGGTCGTCTCGAAGGCGGAAGGCAGAGTCGTGGACCTCCGTACCGTCGAACCCTCGCCGCGTGCGCTGGAATTCGCCCAGGCCTGGGAGAAGGATGCGCGTGCAGTGGAGGTCATCCTGCGGGAGGCTGCGCGTGTCGTTCGCATGGAGAACGGCGTGCTGATCACCGAAACGAGCCACGGTTTCATCTGCGCGAACTCCGGCGTGGACGCTTCCAACGTCGGCGATGGCGGCCATGACTACGTCGTGCTGTTGCCGGTGGACGCCGACGCATCCGCCGGATCCATCCGCCGGACGCTGCGCGAGACCATCGGGACCGATTTGGCTGTCATCGTCTCCGATACGTTCGGACGTCCCTGGCGGGAGGGTGCGCTCAACGTTGCTATCGGCGTCGCCGGCATCGAGCCTCTGTGGGACTATCGCGGAGAATCGGACAGCGACGGACGCGAGTTGCGCTCGACGGTCATAGCAGTCGCTGACGAAATCGCCGCAGCCTCCGAGCTGGTGATGAATAAACTGACGCGGGTGCCTGCGGCCATCGTTCGGGGCTACCCATACCTGAGCGGCGAGTCAGGTATGGCATCGGTGGTGAGAGTGCGGGAGAAGGATCTGTTCCGTTAGGCGCGTCATGGCGGCGAGCGTGCCCGTGGGCGCATCGGTGGGGAGTATCATGGGGACTCAGATAGTCACCGATTTAAGGAAAGAGACCACAGTGAACGACACCGCCACCATCCCGTCGCCAACCATCGCGCTGGTGACCGATAGAAACCTTGCGGGAGGAATCGATGCGCTGGTAGCAGCGGTCGCGGACGCCGTGGACGGAGGGGTGAACCTCGTGCAGATGCGCGAGAAGGATCTGCCTGACGCGGAGCAGCTGGAACTCGCCAGGCGGCTGCGGGAGGCGATTGCAGGCAGGGCGCTGCTGTTCGTCAACGACAGCATGAGCGTGGCGGAGGCGTCCGGCGCGGACGGCGTGCACCTGGGGGAGAAGTCGCGAACCGTGGCCTCGGTGCGCTCTGCGTCGAACGGTCGTTTGCTCATCGGGCGCTCCGTCCATGATGTGGCGGGCGCACGAGAGGCGGCAACGCAGGGCGCGGACTTGCTCATCGTGGGCGCGGTCTACGAATCGCCCAGCCATCCCGACCTGGTGCCGGAAGGCACGGGCCTTATCGCTGAGGTATCGCTCGTCTGCGACGTGCCGATGCTTGGCATCGGCGGAATCACGCCTGCGAACGCTGCGCGAGTGCTGGAAGCGGGCGCGTCGGGAGTGGCGGTCATCAGCGCCGTGCTCGATTCAGACGAGCCGGGAGACGCGGCAGAGCGCCTGTCGGAAGCCGTTCTTAGCGCTTGGCAGACGCTTGAGCGTGTGTAGGCACTGACCCTCGGGGTTGCCCTCGAAATGCAGCGTTAGCGCGGGCCCCCGTCGTTCCCGGCGCAGGCAGGAACCTCGCATCCCTGTCCCTTGCTTCGTCGGTTGTGCCGTTAGCCAAGGCTCAGTACGCCAACGCCGCTGACGATCATCGCCACCGCTACCGCCTTGAACCCCAACGTCCGACGGTCGATAGGTTCGTTCAGAACGTTCCAGTACCGCGTACTCAACGCTGCGCCCAACGCCAGAGCGAAGATGGGCCGAGACGCGGAAACGGCGCTGACGGACGACACCGGCCCAAGGCTGATCGCGACGATGAACATCAGCGCGGCGAGCGGGGCCATGATTCCCTCCGCCAGCACTAGCGTCGTCAGCGTCCGCACGTTCCAGGTGGCGTGCAGGAACTGACGCACTGTCTGTGGGCGCGCGGCCAGCAGGAAGATACCCATGCTCATCGTGGCGGCGCGTATCGCCTGGATCGCCCAGATGTTCATCTCCCGCGTCGCCTGTTCGCTCGTGACGAACGCCATGCCGAGCGAGAAGCTCCCGCCCAGCAGGATGAAGAACGCCCGCCCTCGGGCCAGCCGAAGGATCCCCTGCTCAGGCCGCGCCGATACGAGCATCGCCCCTAGCACCACTGTCAGGACGGCCCCCCACTGCATCACGGAGAGCACCTCGTCGAGGAAGAGGACCGCCGCCACGGATGCGAACACCGGGCCCACCTGCTGCAAGGGAACGGCGCGGGAGAACTCCTCCAGCCGCAGTCCGTGGAAGAAGAGGAACAGCCCCAGTGCCCACAGCAGCCCGCTGCTGATTGCCCACGGAATCCCGGAGCCGCCGTCGAAGCCGACGGTGGGGATCACGGCTGAGAAGTACACGACTGCGATGATCGCCTGCATGACCCCGAACGCCACGTTGAAGGAGCTCGCGCTGGGGAAGAGGTTCGTGGTCAGGCGCTTGTCGAGTACGGTGACCAATGCGAACAGCGACGTGCTGATGAGCACTGCTGTGACCCAGGTCATGTGGCGTTCTCCGGGGGAAGGTGGCAGTTCGTGGAGGCGGACTGAACCCACAGATACGTGGGCTCGGACGCTTGGCATGCTACCATGCCCGCCTTGCGCTGATGGAGGAATCGGATGGAGGAGTCGCTGCTTTGACCAACCAAATCCCATCGCTGAACGTGAAACGCGAGCGCCTGGAGGCCGACCTCCAGCGGCTTGCTGAGTTCACCGACCCACAGACGCCGTATACGCGGCGGGCGTTCTCGCCGCAGTACGACGAGGCTCGCGGGTGGCTGGCGTCACGCTTCCGCGACGCGGGCCTCGATACGCATGTCGACGCGGCGGGTAACCTCGTTGGGAGGATCGGGAGCGCTGCCGGCCCGGTTCTCATGCTGGGGTCGCACATAGACACCGTGGAGGCAGGGGGGCGGTTCGACGGAATCGTGGGCGTACTCGGTGCGCTGGAGGTAGTGCGCTGCCTGCGCGAGGACGGCATAACGCTCACGAGGCCGCTCGAAGTCGTTGATTTCGTCTGCGAGGAGCCCTCGGTCGTTAGCCTCAGCCCGCTGGGGAGCCGGACCATGGCGGGGGACGTTACCGCCGCCATGGTCGCCGAGGCCTCGACGTCGTTCGGCGAAGCGCTGCCGGATGCGATCGCCCGGCTCGGCGGCGACCCTGCCCGCCTCGATGGTGCCCGCAGGGAGCCCGGCGCAGTCTTCGGCTATCTGGAATTGCATATCGAGCAGGGGCCGGTTCTGGAGCGGGCCGGGTTGGGCATCGGCGTGGTGACGGTCGTTGCTGCCCCATGCCGCGCCGTCGTATCGCTGACCGGCGTGGCGGATCATGCAGGCGCGACGGCGATGGCAGATCGGCGCGATGCGCTTGCAGGCGCAGCCGAGCTGACGCTCGCGGTGGAAAGGATCGTGAGTTCGCCGGATATCGTCCAAGAGAGCGTGGGCACTGTCGGATTCATCCGGGTCAGCCCCAACATGGTGAATGTCATCCCCGGGCATGTGGAGATGACGATTGAGGTGCGCAGCACGCAGAACGAGGCGTTGACCTGGGCGCGGGAAGAGATAGAGGGCGCATTGCGGGAGATATCGGCGCGGCGCTCGCTTGTGGCGGCGCTGGAGTGGCAGCACCTCGAATCGCCTGTACTGATTCCCGTGAACATGCAGGAAATAGTGGCGAATGCCGCAACCGATCTGCGAATACCGTCCATGCGCCTGCCGAGTCGCGCCTCCCACGATGCAGCCCGCCTTGCGCCTGTCGCGCCGGTGGGGATGGTGTTCATCCCCTGTCGGGGAGGACGCAGTCACTGCCCGGAAGAGTGGGCGGAGATCGAGGATATCGTTGCCGGCGTCCAGGTGTTGGGGCAGGCGCTGCTCAAGCTGGACAGGCTGGCCGCAGCAATCCCTTAATCAACCTGACCCACTTTCGTAATACAATGGCTTGATTCCGCCGTCCAAACGACGTATACTGACAACGTCGGCTGAATGGTGGCGCCACCGAGGATTGCCGGAGAACAACGGATTGAAGAGGAGAACTCAGAGATGATGCAAGTAATCAAAGGAACGTACGCTGCGATTGTCGAGGGGATGGGATACGTGAACATCGCCAGCTCCTACGAGGGTGAGCCCGTGAAGATGGCCGATGCAATCCGCGTGGCCTTGAACATACGGTACGAGGCCCCTGCTCTCGTGAGCATGGCCCCCGTCGCGGAGATTGAAGAGCTGGAGATGGCGGCCGCATAGGCCCCCATCCTCGGCCGGATCGGGAATACGAACCGGACTAGGAAATCCGAACAAGGAAGAACGAGATGATACTTCTCAAGGTTTGCACCAACTGCGACGGCGACGTTCAGTGCCGGAAAGAGGTCGATGGCATCGAGTGCCGTTGCCTCCAGTGCGGTCGACCGCTGGATATGAAGATTGCCACAGCGCTCATCGAGCAGCGTCTGACCGCCGCCTAACCAGCCGCCGTCTCATACAAGGACCCGGAGAGCCAAGCCCACGCCTTGCGTGGGCTTGATGCTGTCTCAGTCCTATCGAGGCCGGAGGTGTCATTCGTCGTTGCCGCTGAGTAGGAGGCTTCCCGCTCCGCCAGTGGGCCGCTTGTCGTGATGGGAGACGGGATGACAGGGATGTGGCCCTGCACACAGCCCCGCAACGCGGTACACTCCCGCCATCACCAGCGAGACCCCTGAACCGGCCCTATTCGTCGGCACGGCGCTCTTGCTCAGGAGGCAGACATGGGACGTCGCCAGGTCATTGATCTTTCCGGAATGGGCCACCGCGCTCCGATCTCGCTTGCCGTCAGGATAGACAACATCGTGTACTCGTCAGGCATCAGCGGACGCGACGCCGAGATGGACGCGATGCCTGAGGATGCCGCAGGGCAGGCTAAGGCCATGTTCCGCAACATTGAGCGTGTCATGGAGGCAGCGGGCGGCTCCCCTGCCGACATCATCTACATGCAGCTGCGCCTGCAGGATCGCGCGCTCCGCGAGTTCGTGGACCCGGAGTGGCTGGCCATGTTCCCTGACCCGGAGGATCGCCCTGCGCGGCACGCAGAAGCCGCAGACCTCGGCGGCGGCATGCTCATGCAGTGCCAGATCATGGCCGTCCTCCCGCAGTAGACCGGGACTGACCGCTCCAGAGGCTAGGCAACAGGGCATCTCCGCTGCGGAGGGGATGCCCTTCGAGGCGGCGTGCGGACTGCTGGATGGAAGCGCGCGGAGTTGCTTCTGCGCGAAGCTAGTCGGACATCGCTACGAGCTTGCCGGCCTCGACGGTGATCTGCTTGCCTGAGAGTTCCATGGGCGCGTCGCAGGCCAGGACGTACCGGTCGCGGACGATATCGCCGACCCAGTTCATCTTTGGCCGGTTCTCCTCGGGTGTCTCATCCGTGGCTATGCCCCGCCGCCCATCGGGACGATTGCCTCCTCCGCCCGGCCCCATGCTCACGATGCAGATGTTGTTCTCTCGCTCCTCGTAGGCAACCTCTGCCGTGAACGCGCGGATCGACACCTTCGAAACGTGGTAGACGCATGCGCCGAGGGAATCAGGCTCGCGCTCGTTGCGCACGTTTCCCTGGCCGAAGTTGATGATGTGGCCGCCTTGTTCGCGCATGTAGGGGATCGCGTGCTTCGTGCAGTGGAACGTCCCGATCAGGTTCGTGCGCATGACGTTATCGAAGAAGCTCGACTCCATGTCGGCGATACGCGGCCAGCGGGGCGAGCCCGACTGAAAGTGCGTCACGATTCCCGCATCGTTGATGAGCACGTCGATGCGCCCAAAGTGCTCGTTCACGCGCTCCATCATCCGGCGAACTGCTTCCTCGTCGCGGATGTCCACCTGGACGGGGAGCACTGCGGCGCCGCGTTCCGCCACCTCCGCGGCGACCGTTTCTATCGAGGCGACGTCGGCTATCGCCAGCTTGGCGCCGGCTTCCGCGAACACGCGAGCATTGTATCGGCCAATGCCCATCGCCCCGCCGGTTATGACCACGACCTTGTCTTTGACAGCCATGCGCGCGCCCTCCGCGATCCTGTGCCTATGCCGGGAATCCTCGCCAAGTCTACATTGGTTCCTCTGCTGACCCCATATCTCTGTGTCCTGCGACAATTGCCCATTGCGCCGCCGCCGCGCCAACCCGTACATTGTTTGCATGCGTCGTTCCCGCGAATCATCACCGTCGTTCCCGTGCAGACGGGAACCTCGCACCCCCTGCCCCTGTCTGGATGTAGGGGCCGTTCGCGAACGGCCCTAACGTCATGCTATCCCCAACGTACGCTCAACCCCCAGCGCCAAATCAACGACAACTGCCCATTACGCCAGAGCCCCGCCGGTTGCTACATTGTTCACATACGTTATGCCCCCGTAGGCTCCGTCGTTCCCGTGCAGACGCCCCTGCCCCTGTCTGGATGTAGGGGCCGTTCGCGAACGGCCCTAACGTCATGCCATCCCCAACGTACGCTCAACCCCCAGAGCCAAATCAACGACAACTGCCCATTACGCCAGAGCCTCGCCGGTTGCTACATTGTTCACATACGTCGTTGTGGCGAATCTCACCGTCGTCCCCGCGAAGTCGGGAACCTCGCATCCCCCGTCCCCATCGCCGGCATCGACGATAGGAAATGCAACCAAATGCAACTGAATGCAACCGAATTAAAAGTTTCGCCACTCCCGGCCACTCCTGACGAGAGGTCGCTGCGAAGCATCGGGTGAAGGCGCTGCAGGTGAGGGCGGGGGGTTATGTAAAGCTCTCCGAAGGCGGGACCTCACATCCCTTGCTCGCGCAAACGATTGGAAATGGAACGAAATGGAACTAAACGGAACCGAATTAAAAGTTTGCCGCCCCTACGCACTCCTGAGGGCCGTTCCATGCCGGGGATGGCTCCCCCGTCTGCGTGTAGCAGCGGTTCCCTCCGTCGTTCCCGTGAAGACGGGAACCTCGCATCCCTGTCCCGTCCCCAACCACCCCACGTCCCCGGACGCTCCGCGCAGCAAACGACATCAACGCGACAATTTACAGTTGCAAATATGTCTCAGAGCGAGTACGATGATTCCAATGCTGCAGCAAAGACCCGGTTCCGTCCCCCGGCGCGTGTAACCCACTTACACACGCCACAGGCCCCCGTCCCCCAAGGTTCCTACAAGCGTGGCGAGGCCTACTCCTACCCGGTCCGATCCCGGGCGTAGCCAAGGTACACCACCGGAGCCTGTCCCTGTCCCAGCGACTCAGTCTCGGCGGTGGCGCCACCGACCCTGGTTTCTGTCTCAGCCCCAGCCCCGTCTACGAGAGGAATGAGACTAAATGAGACTAAACGGAACCGAATTAAAAGTTTGCCGCCCCTACGCACTCCTGAGCTCCGTTCCACGCCTGGGATGGCTCCGGTTCCCGCGGCCAGAGGTAAATCGGGCCAAATCGGGCCAAGGTATGGGGGGGGGCCCACTCCTGATCACTCCTGAACAACCGCGCGCGGCAGAGGTGAGATAAGTGGCAGAAATGACCAAAAACGAGCAGAACGCCCCCGTCGTTCCCGCGAAGGCGGGAACCTCGCATCCCTGCCCCCTGTCCCGTCATTCCAGCGAAGGCTGGAATCCAGGCTAGGATGAGGGTGAAGCCCCAAGCGCATCCCGCCCCCATCGCCCCCGTCTACGTGAGGAATGATAGGAAATGAGCGGAAATTGAGCGGAAATTAAAAGTTTCACAGGCGGGGTCGCGCTAGTCTGTTGCCTCCAGCAGGCACCGCAGGTCGTGCTTGGCGTGCAGGATGTCCGCCCACAGATCGCCCACTGCCGCCAGCCGCTCGTGGACGGTGTCGATGTTGAAGTCGCTTGCGTAGATCGAGCCAAGTTCATCCCATCGCAGAGGAACGGACACCGGCGCGCCGGGGAGCGGTCGCAGGGAGTAGACCGATGCCATGTTCTTTCCGATGACGTTCATGTTGTGATCCAGGAATATCTTGCCGGCGCGCTTGCTGACGCTCCACTCCATCGTGACATCTCGTGGACGCTGTCGCAGCAGGAACTTGCCGATCAGTTCGCACGTCTTGCGCGTTACGCCGTAGTCATACTCACGGATGATCGGGACGTAGATGTGCAGGCCGGTCTTGCCGGATGTCTTCAGGAACGACGACAGCGACAGCTGGTCCAGCAGCTCTTTCAGCGCGAGTGCGACCTCTGCGGCCTTGGCGAACGCGCGCCTGTTCAGTTCCGGCTCCTCGCCCGCGTGCTCCCTGCCCGAATAGATGTAGGGATCGAGGTCGAATACGACGAAATCCGGATAGTTCAGCACGCTCTCGCGCAGCTCTTCCTTGGAGCCGGTGAAGCTCTCAGCCAGATGTGCGGCATCCCCCCCGAGGGTTGTCCGCGACAGCCACGGGTGCAGTTCGAGGTCTGCAAGCTGGGCCAGCCAGATGAGCGTAGGCAGGTTGTTGACGACGAGATAATCCACGTCGCCCTCGGCTGCCGACGAGAAGAGCCGCACCGTTTCAGCGAAGGACGGCAGGCGCTGCTCCCATCGCTTCTGATAGAAGGATTGGCCCTCGATGCCATTGGGATAGCGGGTAAGCGTCAGCGGGCGGTCGCGCAGATGTGGGATCAGGTACGGCGCGACACGGACGTAATAGGCGATCATCTCGCCTTTCGTGATGGCTGCGCGTTCGCCGTCCGGCGGCCAGAAGACCTTGTCGAGGTTTGTAACGGCGATCTTCTCCCCGCCGACCCCGATGTGGCCGTTCTTCTTGATTCTCGCGAGCTGCTCCAACGCCTCGATGGATGCGGCGTGAACGTCTACGGCAGCCGTGGTGCTCTGCACCATCGACGCTGTGGGCGCCGGTGTTTCGCGCACGATCGTGTGGGGTTGCACGTCCTGCCGGAGTCCCAGGAACACCGGCGCACGGAGCACCGCGTCATCCGTCCACTCCGAGAACTTCACCTGCGCTGCGAGCTGCGGCTTCACCCAGGAGGTTTCTACGGAAGCAAGGTCGGCCGGTACGCTGGGGAACGGGCATTCGCGCGTCACGAGAGGTTCGAGCGACGCCAACGTGCTGCGGAGCGTCTGCTGAGTGAAGCCGCTGCCCGCGCGACCGGCGTACGTGAGCACGCCGTTGAGGTAGTAGCCAAGTACGATCGCGCCGAAGCTGTCGGAGCGCTCTCCCTCGCCCTTGGTGTAGCCCGCGATAACGAACTCCTGAGAGAGGACGCGCTTGACCTTCAGCCAGTTCCGGGAGCGTTCGCTCGTCTCGTAGCGCGAGTCTCTCCGTTTCGCGATGATGCCTTCCAGCCCGATGTGCTCGATGGCGCGGTAGAAGTCCTCCCCGCTGGATTCGACGTACTCGACGGTCTTGACGTGTTCGCTCGGGATGATCGCCATCTTCAGCACATGCTTGCGCTGAAACAGCGGAACCTGGCGCAGGTCACGCCCATTGAGATAGAGGATGTCGAACGGATAGAAGGCGATGAGGGCACGCTCATCCTGGATCTGGCGCAGCGCCGCTCGCCCCGACGGATCCCGGTCGCCTCGCAGCCGGGGAGTGCCCGCGTTGTTCTGCAGCAGCCGGAAGTCGGGCATACCATCGGCCCCGAGCGCCACGATTTCGCCGTCGACGATGACCTCTCCGTGCGGCAGAACTGCCAGCTCTTCCGCGATAGCAGGGAAGTTCTTCGTCATATCCCTGCCGGATCTGCTCAGCAGGCGCGCCTTGCCATCCTTCAGGAAGGCCAGTGCACGGAACCCGTCGAGCTTCGGTTCGAACAGCCAGTCGGGCGACGAGAAGGGGGTGTCCACGGAGTGCGCCAGCATCGGCTTGAGCGAGGCGGGCATACGCGCCGGTTTGCCGACGGAGGGAGCGCCTGCCGCAAGAGACGGGTCTGGCAGTCTGCCGGACTGCAGCTGCGCGATGCTGAGGCCGGATACGATCGACTTGTCGTCGTCGAGGATGTCGCGCTGATCATCGGCTTCGGCGTCCCGGTGCTTGATGAGCAGCCATTCCTGCGGACCTCGGCTGGTGCGCACCAGCGTCCAGGAGCCCCGAAGCTTGCGTCCACGCAGCGTGAACGAGAGCTTGCCCGCGTCGAGCCCTTGCAGCATCCGGCGCTCTGCCTCGCCTCGGTCGTGCCAGCTCAGCCCACCCTCGTCCGGAGTGTAGATGCCTGCATCCCAGACGATGACCTGGCCTGCGCCGTAGTTGCCATGCCCGATGACCCCCTCATAGGAGGCGTAGTCCAGCGGGTGATCCTCGACCAACACGGCGAGCCGCTTCTCTTTGATGTCGAGCGACGGCCCCTTGGGCACAGCCCAGGACTTGAGCGCGCCGCCGAACTCCAGGCGGAAGTCGTAGTGCAAGCGTGATGCCGCATGCTTCTGCACGACGAACACGGGTGCGCCGGGGCGTTGTCCTGCCTCGTCTGGCGTTGGCTCACGCGTGCTGCCGAAGTCGCGCTTTTCCTCATAGCGTTCGAGAGTCATGGCATTTCAATCGTGCGCTGCAGTCAGCAGGGCTGTCAAAAAGGAGGAACGTCAACTCCGAGAGCCGACCGACAGATAACTAGCAGCCTGTTGCTCTCATGCTTACTCTGCGCGCTCGACGGGGCGTAGTTTGCTCACACGCAGAATCTGCAGAGGTTCGTCATCGACGCTCTCGAACCAGTAGCGAGTGTGGTGCGGGATGAAGATCCCCTCGAACGCCCCAAGGTCTCCTATGACCGTTTCGTCCTCGCCGTGGAAGCGGGCCTTGCCGCCCAGCACCAGCCAATAGCCGTCTTGGTCGTTGTGGTAATGCAGCTTATTGCCCTGCCCCTTCTCCATGACCTGAACGGTGCTGATGACCGTCTCGTTATAGAGCAGATCGTAGGAACGACCGTTCTCCGGCCCTCGGTCTCGTGAGCCCGGCGCCGTTGGGCCTTCGTAGCTGAATCTCTTCACTTCATCCGCCATCGCTTCCCTCCTTCTTTCCGATTGCCTCGGCGCTACTCCCAGGCAGGTACCGCTTCTGTTCCGCTTAACGCTTGCGCGAAGGACGCGCGCTCCTTACAGTATGCAATGCCTGCTATGGATTAAGAGGTAGACGCTAGGATGAGCAGCCGCTCCATTTTAACCGCAATCGCTATCTGGGTCGTCATCGTTGGCCTTGCTACTGGGCTGGGCCCGCTGTGGCTTGGGCGAAACCTTGACGGCAGCTACGTCGTCGCATACTCCATTTGGTTCGTTATCACGGCCAGCCTAACCTCTATAGGGTACGTGATGCACGTGCGGGAGTCAGGACAGCAGCGGTAGAGTCGGTATCCTTTCCGGTTCGGGAGGTCGCTATGCTCACTCAGGAAATGAACGATCGGATCACGCGAGTCGGCCCCGGTACGCCCATGGGCGAGTTGATGCGCCGCTATTGGCACCCCATCGCCGGAAGCGTCCAGCTCACCGACGATAATCCGACGAGAGAGGTTCGTCTTCTAGGGGAGGACCTCGTCCTCTACCGCGACGCCAGCGGAACGCTTGGCCTCATCGAGCCTTCGTGCGCCCATCGCAAGGCGAACCTCTCCTACGGCATACCGGAAGCGAATGGCCTCCGCTGTGCGTATCACGGTTGGATATTCAACGAGGCTGGCCAGTGCATGGACCAGCCCTCGGAGCCGGAGGGCTCCAAGTTCAAGGACAAGGTGCGTATCAAGGCCTATCCCGTGGAGGAATACGCCGGCGTGGTATGGGCCTACATGGGCCCTGCTCCGGCTCCGCTCCTCCCCCGCTGGGACGTTCTCCAATGGGAAGGCGCCCGGGAGTGGCAATCGCACTTACTCCCGTGCAACTGGCTGCAATGCCAGGAGAACTCTCTCGACCCGCTCCACTTCCAGTGGCTCCACCGCTACTTCGGAGGATGGAGGATGAACCGGGGCAAGCCTCAGGAAGAGCGCGACGCCTGGAACGCAACGACCGGCGCGAAGGGCGCGGTGCATAAGAAGATTGGGTTTGACGTTACCGACTACGGCGTCATCAAGCGCCGCCTTGTAGGCGATGAGACCGAGGAGAGCGAATTCTGGCGCATAGGCCACCCTGTGCTCTTCCCGAACATCCTGCGCGTCGCCCACGGCATGCAGTTCCGCACGCCGGTGGACGACACGCATACGCTCCACATCTCGATGACGTTCCGCCCGCCTCTCGAGGGTGAAGCGCCGCAGGTAGAAGCCCCCTTCGTCGAGCGGCCGCTCTACGCTGCGGACGGCAGCCTGCGCTACGACTACGTCCTGGCTCAGGATCAACTCGCCTGGGTTATCCAGGGTCCTATCTCGGACAGAACGACGGAGCGCCTCGGCGTCACCGACGTCGGCGTCATCATGTACCGTCGTATTCTGGATGAGCAGGCGCGCGTCGTGGAGGACGGCGGCGAGCCGATGAACATCCATCGCGATGAGGCCGAGAACGAAATCATCGTGTTGCCGTGCGAGTACTTCCAGTACCCCGGCTACGAGGGTACCGGCGGGCCGTTCAAGGACGTGCACGTCGGCTCCGCAGCAGTCGAAGGCATCCTCTCCGGCGAGGGCGCGGCATTTGAGGAGTGGGAGGGTGTGCGTACGCTCACCGGCAAAGAGCGCTACGCTTTCAGATAGGTCTCCAGATGTACCTCGATGGACCTCAGCTTCGAGACCATCCCTACATATGGGTAACCTGGATGCCGCGCCTGCTCTCAGGCAACAGCAAGTGCGAGTGGGCGGCGTGGTTCAAGGTTCAACATGAGGGGTCGAGCTGGAAGAAAGTTCCATCGACGTTTGACCAGACGCAGTGGGCCCTCAATCATAGCGCTCTCCTCAGTGCGGAGCAGAAGCGCCTGGAGGCTGACAGAGCGTCGGTAAAGGTTGAGCGGCAGAACCAATTCCGATTGAAGGGATTGTTCGCCACCCTTGCGGGCATGCCTGATCTCGTATCCCTCAAAGACGGGCATGTCACGATCCACGACATCAAGTCCGGCCAGCCGCACGAGTACCACGCCATCCAGGTCATGATCTATATGTGGGCGTTCCCGCTGGCCCGGCCGGAGTACGCCGGATTGCCGATCGACGGCAGGGTTGTCCACGAGGATCACGATACGCTGATACCTTCTTCCGCGATCGATGAGACGTTCGTTGATCGTGTCGTTGGCCTCATCAAGGCGCTTGCTGACGCAGAGCCGCTGCGGAAGACTCCAAGCCAGCCGGAGTGCGCCTTCTGTGAGATTACCGCTGCTGACTGCCCCGAGCGCGTTGAGGAAGAACCCGCGCAAGGGGAGACAGTTCTCTTCTAACCCTTCCTGAAGGGAGGGCCTCTCAGCGTTCTTGCCTGGAAGAGCCCTCCCTGCGTTCTACGTCAGGCTACGCCAGGCGGAAGAAGCGCTCCATGTTCCCGCCCAGGATGTCGCGCTTGGCCTCGTCGCTCAGGCCGTCCATGCCCTCGATGCCTGCGGCGGTGTTGGGGAACGTGGATGGCGGGTGGGGATAGTCGCTGCCAACGATGAAATTCCGGCTGCCGATGGTATGCACCGCCCCGACGATCGGCTGTTCGTCCGGCTCGACGGCCACGAGGCAGCTGCGTGCGAGCAACTCGCTGGGCGGCTCGTCGCAGCGGGCGCACTGCGGTTCGATCTGATAGACACGGTCGAGCGTGTACATCACCCACGGCAACCATGAGCCCCCGGCTTCGAAGAAGGCGAGCCGCAGTCCCGGGAATTCCTTCAACAAGCCTCCGAGCGTCAAGCTGGCCATCGCGACCATGTACTCGAACGCGAAGCCGAGGTAGTTGCTGATGTGCATACGCCGCAGCCGCTCCCACCCGAGCGTGTAGTTCGTCGGTATGTGGTCGTTCACCTGGCACTGGAACGGGTTGCCGTGTACGTACAGCGGCACATCCAGCTCGGCGATGGTTTGCCAGAACGGGTACAACTCGATGCTGTCCCAGTTCCGGCCCCGCCAGTTGCTGTTGATGGTCAGCGCTTGCAGTCCAAGTTCCTTCACCGCGCGCCGCGCCTCGATGGTGCACGCCTCGACCGTCTCGGTGCCGAACGGCACGACGCCTGTACCGATGAGTTGATCAGGGTACTGCTGCTGTGCGTTGGCCGTGGCGTTGTTGTACGCCATGCTCAGCGCGAGTCGCAGCCCCGGATCCCACTCACGCTCGTTGGGCGACCCGAACGGGTTGGCGTAGATGCCGTCAGGGATGAGGACTTGCATCTCGAAACCGGTCTCCGGAAGCAGACGTACTCGTTGGTCAGCGACGCCGTGGCCGATGGGCCCGCTTGGTTGGCCTGTCGAGGCAGCCGTTGGGTTGACGGCGCCCGTTCGCTGTCCTGCGGTGGATGTGCGGAAGCCGCCCCGGCGCGCCTCGCGGTCGGAGAAGAATAAGGCATCGCGCAGCAGCATCTCCAGCGCCTCATCGGAGAGGCCCAGAGCGTCTGCTGCGCCGGTGAAGTCCGGTGGAGGGAAGAAGTGACTGTCGCCGTCAATCTTGCGAACCTTCGTCTGTTGCGGTGCAGTTTCAACCATCGTGTTGCCTCCTGAGGCCTGTTGCCGCGATTGTACAGCCGAATCCCCAACGTCGCCCGTCGTTCCGGCCGGTGGCGCGGGTTCTAGAACGCCGCCGCCATCATCCTGACGACCTGGTCGTAGAGCGCGTCCGGGTCGTGGCCGGCGGCCTGCAGATGGCGGCGCGGCATGCGGTTCACGAACGAGAACGCTGCCTGCATAACGAGCATCCCCTTGCCGTTCAGCGTCTTGCGGCCTGAGAGACGCGCCTGCCGCAGCAGCACCGTCTCCTCCGGCGAGTAGACGGCGTCAACGAACGCTGCGCCCGGCTTGCATGCTGCTATCGCCATCGCGGAGCGCGCGTTGTTCTCGGCGATGGCCTCCGTGGATCGTGCGAACCACTCGCGCCAGAAGGCTGCATCGCCGTTGCTATCACTGACGACGGCAGGATTGGCCGGGGCAAGCGACGAGAACGCTTCGAGCGACGTTGCTCGCGAGTCCCCCAAGCGGCGCACGCCCGACTGCCCAACCGTCGATGCGTTGACGATGACATCTACTGTGGCCGAGGCTTCGAGAGCCTCCTCCCGACTGACCGCCGATGCCTGCACGCCCGTTGCGTTCCCTGCCTGCTGTGCGAGTTCCGCGGCCCGTTCCTGCGAGCGGTTCGTGATGAGCAGCGTGCCGCCCGCGAGTTCGCGTCCGAGCGCGAACGCCGCCGCCCGACCTGCCCCCCCGGCTCCGAGCAGCAGCGCATGCTGCCCCGCCAGCGTTGGCAGGAATGGCTGATCCTGCCCAGGCAGGGTGCGCAGCATGCTGGCGATGAGCCCGTCAGCGTCCGTGTTGTAGCCCACGAGCTTGCCGTCCGCCGTGAGCATGAACGTGTTGACCGCGCCTATCTCTCTCGCGATGGGGTCTATGTCGTCGAGCAGCGGCACTATCGCGAGCTTGTGCGGCACGGTGACGTTCGAGCCCATGAAGCCCGGATGCCGGCGCGCCGCCTCGACGAACCCCGCGAGGTTCTCCGGGCGCACGTCGAACGGCACATGCACGGCGTCGAAATCGAGGTCACGGAATGCCGCGTTCCACATCGCGGGACTCCGGGAGTACTTGGACGGCGACTCGCCCATGGAGCCAGAGAGCAGGCGGCGCTCAGCGGTTTCGGGCGGCAGCGTGTTGTCCAGGTAGCGTTGGATGTTCTCGAGGGTAGTCGGTATTGCCATGCGCGTAGTTTACCAACCTGCTCCGTGCCAGGGGCGATATCCTGCGGTTGTGCGACGGTGGGACGTGAGGTTCCGCCCAGATGGGGGGATACCCGGGCAAGGGGCAGGGATGCGAGGTTCCCGTCTGCACGGGAGCGGCGGGGGTTCAAATTTTGGACCCATTTGGCCTTGGTTGGCCCGATTTACTCCTAACTTCGAGGCTGAAAATGAGGCCAGTGTGGCCTCGTTTGGCCCTACGTTCACTCGTACGCGGTGGGCCGGCGTGGCCTTACTTCCGATTGCGGTGGCCTCGTCAGGAGTGGCCAGGAGTGGCAAAACTTTTAATTTCTGCTCATTTCCGCTCATTTCCTATCATTCCTCTCGTAGACGGTGGCGATGGGGCCGGGGATGCGAGGGGTTCCCGTCGTCGAGGCAACGACGAGGGTGGCTGCCCATGCTGTGAACCACGTCCTGCTTCCGCCTTCGCTGGAACGACAGAGGGAACCTTCCCTACACCCCAAGCTGAGAGCCTTCGCGTTTGGTACGACTGTCAGGAGTGCGTAGGAGCGGCAAACTTTTAATTCGGTTCCGTTTAGTTCCATTTCGTTCCATTTCCAATCGTTTGCGCGAGCAAGGGATGTGAGGTCCCGCCTGCGGAGAGCTTTTGCATAACCCCCGCCCTCGCCCGCAGTGCCCTCACCCGATGCTTCGCATCGACCTCTCGTCAGGAGTGGCCGGGAGTGGTGAAAACTTTTAATTCGGTTGCATTCAGTTGCATTTAGTTGCATTTCCTATCGTCGACGCCGGCGATGGGGGCGGGGGATGCGAGGTTCCCGACTTCGCGGGAACGACGGTGGGATTCGCCACAACGACGTATGTGAACAATGTAGCAACCAGCGGGGCTATGGCGTAATGGGCAGTTGTCGTTGATTTGGCTCTGGGGGTTGAGCGTACGTTGGGGATGGCATGACGTTAGGGCCGTTCGCGAACGGCCCCTACATCCAGACAGGGGCAGGGGGTGCGAGGTTCCCGTCTGCACGGGAACGACGGAGCCTACGCGGGGATGACGTATACGAACAATATAGCAATCAGCGGGGCTATGGTGTAATGGGCAGTTGTCGTTGGTTTGGCGCTGGGGGTTGAGCGTACGTTGGGGATGGCATGACGTTAGGGCCGTTCGCGAACGGCCCCTACATCCAGACAGGGGGCCGGGGCCTGCGACAGATGCCCGTTGCGCTGTCGATGCGCTAACTCGTACATTGAGCACGGCTCATCTCCTCTGCGGTGGGCTGATGCTGGAACCGAATCATGGGGAACCTGGCACGATGGCAATAGGAACGTTTCATCCGATTATCGAGGCGTGGTTCGAGCGGCGCTTTGGCGCGCCCACGGACGCGCAGGCCCAGGGCTGGCCGGCCATTGCATCCGGGCGTCATACGCTCATCGCTGCGCCTACCGGTTCCGGCAAGACGCTGGCTGCGTTCCTCACGAGCCTGGACATGCTCGTGAAACAAGCCCTGAGCGACGATGGCCTGCCGGATGCTACGCAGGTCGTTTACGTCTCGCCGTTGAAGGCGTTGGCGAATGACATCCAGCGCAACCTCACCGGTCCACTGGAGGAGATAACCCAGCTCGCCGCCGAATGGGGCACACCGTTGCCGGATATCCGCATCGCTGTGCGCACCGGCGATACGCCCCAGAAGGAACGCACGATCCACGCACGCAGACCCCCGCACGTGCTAATCACGACCCCCGAGTCGTTGTTCATCCTGCTCACGTCCGAGCGCGGACGCCAGGCGCTCAAGAGCGCGCGCACGCTGATTCTCGACGAACTGCACGCCGTTGCGCCAAACAAGCGCGGCTCTCACCTGGCGCTCTCCGTCGAACGTCTCTGCCGGTTGGCGGAGCATCCCGTTACGCGCATCGGCCTGTCAGCGACGCAGAAACCCATCGAGAAGATGGCGCGCTTCCTCACCGGCGGAGACGAACCCTCCACCGGCGCTCCCGATTGCATGATCGTGGACACGGGGCACCGCCGAGCGATGGATATCGCCATAGAACTGCCCAGGGATTTCGAACTGGGCCCCATCGCAACGCACGAGCAGTGGGCGCAGACACTGGATCAGATAACCGAACTCGCGGGCGAGCACCACACGACGATCGTCTTCGTCAACACGCGGCGGCTGGTCGAACGTGTCTCCCATCTCCTTTCGGATCGTCTCGGTGAGGAGAATGTCGTGGCGCACCACGGCAGCCTCTCCAAGGAGACACGGTACGACGCAGAGCAGCGCTTGAAGGAAGGGAGCGTGAAGGTCTGCGTGGCGACGGCTTCTCTGGAATTGGGGATAGACATTGGCGATGTTGACCTCGTATGTCAGATCGCATCCCCGCGCAACATCGGCGTCGCGCTGCAACGCGTGGGACGCTCCGGCCACTACCTCGGCGGCATGCCCAAGGGACGTTTCTTCCCGCTGACGCGCGACGAACTGATCGAGACAGTGGCGCTGCTGCGCTGCATCCAGGCGGGGAAGCTCGACGCTCTGAGCATCCCGCCGTGGCCGCTCGACGTGCTGGCCCAGCAGATCGTGGCGACGTGCGTCATGGAGGAGTGGGAAGAGGACGACCTCTACGACGTGGTCACCAGCGCCTACCCCTACCGCGACCTCCCTCGTGACCAGTACGACGCCGTCGTGGCGATGTTGTCGGAGGGCATCGCGGGACGTTGGGGCCGTACCACGGCCTACCTGCACAGGGATGGCGTACACCGCAGAGTGAAGGCTCGAAGGGGAGCGCGCATCACGACGCTCATGAACGGAGGCACCATACCGGACACCGCCGACTATCGCGTCATCGCTGAACCGGACGGCGTGATGGTGGGCACGGTGAATGAGGATTTCGCCATCGAGAGCATGGCCGGCGACATCTTCTTGCTCGGCAATACGCCATGGAAGATACGCCGGATAGAGCAGGGGACGGTTCGTGTCGAGGAGGCACAGGGCCAACCGCCAACGATCCCCTTCTGGCTGGGCGAGGCACCGGGGCGCACAGTCGAACTGTCGCGTGAGGTTTCGGCCCTGCGTAAAGAGATTGATGAACGCCTGCACGTCCGTGAGACCGCTACCGCACTGGTGCGAAGCGTTGGCGTCTCACCTGAGGCCGCTGAGCAGACGGTTGCCTACATCGAGGAGGGCAAGCGCGTGCTGGGCATCGTCCCCACGGCGGAGAAGATCGTGGCGGAGCGCTTCTTCGACGAGGGCGGAGGGATGCAGCTGGTGCTCCACTCTCCGTGGGGCAGCCGTATCAACCGCGCCTGGGGGCTGGCGCTGCGCAAGCGGTTCTGCGCTGGGTTCAACTTCGAGTTGCAAGCCGCCGCGACGGACGAGGGCATCAACATATCGCTCGGCCCACAGCACTCCTTCCCCGTCGGTGAGGTGTTCAGCTACCTGAAATCACCAACGGCAGAGGACGTGCTGCTGCAAGCCGTATTGCAGTCGCCGATCTTCCCACTGCGCTGGCGCTGGACGGCCTCCCGCTCGCTTGCGCTTCTGCGTCAGGTCGGCGGCAAGCGCGTGCCGACACCTATCCAGCGCATGCGCTCCGATGACCTGCTCGCGGCGGTGTTCCCCGCTGCTGCGGCCTGCCAGGACAACAGGCCGCCCGACGGGAACGTCGAGCCGCCTGATCACCCGCTCGTGTTCGAGACGATTCGAGACTGCCTCACGGAAGCACTGGACGCGGTGGGAATGACCGCGCTGCTCTGGAAGATCGAGAGCGGCGAGGTGGAGGTGTTCGGGAAAGATACGATTCAACCCTCTGCTTTCTCCCATCAGATCCTGAACGCGATGCCCTACGCCTTCCTCGACGATGCCCCGCTCGAAGAGCGCCGCGCTCGCGCCGTATCCCTCCGCCGCGTCCTGCCGGAGGACTCCCGAGACCTTGGCGCGCTGAGCCCCGATGCCATTGCCGAGGAGGAGACATACGCGTGGCCCGCCATCCGCGACGCCGATGAGTTACACGACGCGCTGCTGTCGCTCGTCACGCTCGCTGATTGGGACCTCGATGCGTGTCCGAAAGAGGCGGACGCATGGCGCGCCTGGTATGAACACCTCGCCGCCGCCGGACGTACGTTCACCTTGAACATCGGTGGTCGCTCGTTCTGGTACGCCGCCGAACGCGCCAGCATCGTCAACGCGGCATACGGAGCACCGAGTTCATCGCAGCAGGCAGGCGATGACGAGGGAGAGGCTGACGCGCTCGCCGTCACCGAGATCGTCCGGGGACGCGCCGAATCGTCCGGCCCGTTCACCGTCGCGGGCATGGCCGCGCTGCTCGCGCTCAGTGAATCGTTGATTCATCAGGCCGTTGTGCGCCTGGAGACGGAGGGTATGCTCCTGCGAGGGCGTTACCGTTCGGGCGCGACCGGCGATGAGTTTTGCGACCGCCGGATACTGGCGCGTATCCACCGCAGCACCATCGGACGGCTCCGCAGGGAGATCGAGCCGGTTCCGGCAGCGAGCTTCATCCGATTCCTGCTGGAATGGCAACACGCCACGCCGGGCACGCGACTCTCCGGTGATGCAGGACTCGTTGAAGTCGTGGAGCAGTTGCAGGGGTTCGAGGCTGCTGCCTCTGCGTGGGAGAGCTCGCTGCTATCAAATCGTCTCGCCGATTTCCACACCTCGACGCTCGATGCGCTCACGCTGGGCGGCGAGTTGGCGTGGGGCCGGTTCGCACGGCGCGCCACGTCGCCGTCGCTGGCGCTCTCTCGCAATGGCCCCGTGACGATGGCCGTTCGTGAGGACGTGCCATGGCTGCTCGACGCTGTCGACGAAGAGACAACTCTCACCGGCGCCTCAGCCGATGTGTACGACTACCTCGAAGCGAACGGCGCGTCCTTCCTGCCGGATATCGTCCAAGGGTCGAAGCGGCTTCCGTCCGAGGTCGATGAGGCGCTCTGGCTGCTGGTAGCGGCGGGGCGCGTCACGGCGGATGGGTTCGGCGCCTTACGCGGCCTCGTTTCCGGCGTTGCGAAGCGTGTACAACGCCGGTCGCGTTTCGCGCGACGCGGGCGCGGGCAGGTGTCGCTTGGCCGAACGAGCAGCCGTTGGTCGCTTCTGCGGACAGCGGCTACAGAGCATGGCGAAGACGTGACCGAGGCGCGTGCGGCTCAGCTCCTGCGGCGCTACGGCGTCGTCATGCGCGAGCTGCTGGCGCGTGAACCGATGGCCCCGTCGTGGTGGCAACTCGTGCGCGTGTATCGTCGCGCGGAGGCGCGGGGCGAAGTGCGCGGAGGGCGATTCATCGCTGGGCTCGTCGGGGAACAGTTCGCGCTTCCAGAGGCGGTCGACGCGCTGCGAGCGGTGCACCGTCGGGAGCCTTCCGCCGAGATTGTGAGGCTCGCGGCGACGGATCCGCTGAACCTCGTGGGCATCCTCACGCCGGGTCAGCGCATTCCTGCCGTGCCCGGCAACGAGATCCTCTATCGCGATGGCGTTCCGGTCGTCTCCGGAGAGGGCGTTACGCGCGCAGCGGGATAGCGTAGCGGTCGCATTCGTAGTACGAGTACCTCTGCTTGACACCGCTGGGAGCGGCTCCTAGGATGCCGCCAAGGACGGCTCTGCGTACGTGCTCACTGTTGTGCGCGTCGCTGCCGACGCCAGCCCCCACGGTCCTCTGGAGATGCGGACGTAACAGGAGGGACTCCGATGTCGGCCACGAACAAAGAGATCGTGCGACGCTTCTACGAAGAAGTAGAGAACCAGGGCAGACTGGACCTCATCGATGAGCTCATCGCTCCGGATTTCAAGGACGTTTTCAATTCCAGCGCTTTCGGCCCTGCGATAGGTCGGGAAGGCATCCGCAACCTCGTGATTAACCTCCGCAAGCGCCCGGACTTCCATATAGAGATCGAGGACCTCATTGCTGAGGACGACAAGGTGATGATGCGCATGCCCCGAGGCGTAGAGGTGCTTCGCATCATCAACGGCCAGATAGCAGAGCGGTGGGTCATCATCGACCGCTCGCCTCATCCAGCCTGATACGGAAGTGGACGCAGCGTCGCAACAACCATAAGGACACAGGTTTGAATATCCTGATTACCGGTGCGGGGCTGGTGGGATGCCACGTTGCGCGGACATTGACTGAGCGCGGGCACCGAGTCGCGCTCTACGATGTGTCTCCCAGAGAGGATTACATCCGACGAGTGGCAGGCGACGTGCCGGTGATCCACGGAGACGTACGAGATCTTCCGACGCTGGTCGAGGCCATGCACCGGGAGCGGACGGACGCCGTTGTGCACACGGCCTATATGATCGGCGATCGATTGGCCCAACGGCCATACATCGGTCTGGGCATCAACATAGGCGGCACCATCGCTGTGGCCGAAGCCGCCCGATTGACCGGCGCCGGACGGTTGGTCTTTGCCAGCACTTTTGGGGTGTACCAGTGGGGACTGGGGCCATCATCGCCGGTTACCGAGGACTACCCGGTCATCACCAATGCGTTCTACAGGGCCAGCAAGATAGCCTGCGAGGGTATTCTTCAGTCCTACGCCGGCAAGTATGGCCTGGAGGTCGCGATTGCGCGGTTCGCGCAGGTGTATGGGTTCGGCCACTACGTAGGGGGAGACCTGATCAGCGAGGTCTTGCACCGAATGCTGGAGACCGGCCTCCGGGGTGAATCCATCGAAGTGGATTCTCAACTCTTTGGCTCCAATGACTACGTCTACGCCAAAGACGTGGCCCAAGGCGTAGCTCTGCTGTGCGAGAAGCCGTTCAAGAGCCAGGTCTTCAATCTGGGTAGCGGCGCTCTGTCCAAGGCGCAGCATGTGGTAGAGGCTCTGCAGGCCGCACTCCCTAGCGTGGAGGTACGGCCGGTGGAGGGTGGGAGCATGAGCTACACACCCAATCGGGCCCAGCCTTTGAGCATCCTTCGCTTGCAGGAAGAAACGGGCTACCGGAGCGCCTACGATTTGACGGAAGGACTAAAGGACTTCGCTCAGGAGTTGACTCAAAACAAGTAGGCGATGGACTCGTGCACATCCGAGGACTGTCAGCAGGAGGCGCTATGGAGACTGTAGGCTTTATCGGGCTGGGGAATATGGGTGGGGCCATCGCCGCAAACATAGGTACGGCTGGCTACTCACTGATAGTCAACGATATCCAGGAAGAAGCAACGCGCCCCCTCCTGGAATTGGGCGCGCGCTTTGGCTCCACACCGGCGGAGGTAGCCGAGGCGTCGGACGTTATCGTGACGTCGCTTCCAAGCCCGAAAGAGGTGGAGTTGGTGGCGCTGGGCGCAGGCGGGCTCATAGCAGGCATCGGAAGCGGCAAGGTCTACGTTGATCTGTCGAGCAGCCACCCGAACACAATCCGCAAGATTGGGGCGGCGTTTCGTGCGAAAGGCACGGAAGTGCTGGACGCCCCTCTGATCGTAGGCAAAGGGGGCATTCGACAACGAAGCGTAGAGGTACTGGCCAGCGGAGACCGGGCCATGTATGACCGCGTGAAGCCGGTGCTGGACGCCTTCTCGGATACGGTCGTGTATACCGGAGAGTTGGGAACGGGGACGTACATCAAGCTGGCCCATAACCTGGTTCGTCGAGGCATCGGCCTGGCCATCGGCGAGGGGTTGGTGCTGGGGGCCAAGGCTGGCGTCGACCCGTTGACCCTCTGGGAATGTATGCACTGGGGGTTGGACGTTCAGATGCACCAGCTCAAGGAATCCTTTGCCAAGGCCATGTCCGAGCCGCTCCCTGATGCTCCGGCTACCTTCACCCTAGCGCTATCCCGAAAGGACGTTGGTTTGGCAATGGATGTCGCCCGCGAATTCGACGTACCGATGCCCATAGCCGCCTTGGTTGAGCAGTACATGATCGAAGGGATGGTGCGCGGCTGGAGCCAGCAGAGCACTGCGTCGCTGTTGAAGCTTCAGGAAGAGACGGCGGGCGTCGACTTCTCCGGGGAGAGCAAAGGAGAGTAGGGACGCCGTCCGCTGTTCGGCTCGGCATGCCGTGGCTCCCACAGGCGGTAAGCTCTCCGTTGGCCCTTACGCTCTTCGGAGTTCCACGTTCAGGGGAGGGCTCTGCAGGGCACCTTTTTCTACGCGAATGCAGGCTACCTTGTGCCCTTTCTGCACTTCCCGCAGCTCCGGCACCTCGTGTTTGCACGCTTCGATGACCGAAGGACAGCGGGTGTGGAACACGCACCCGGAGGGCGGGTTCTGGGGACTGGGAATGTCCCCCTGAAGCACGATGTGCTCCCGCTGGGCCTCTATCTCCGGGTCGGGCACGGGTACAGCGGAAAGCAGGGCCTTCGTGTAAGGGTGCAGAGCGTTCTCAAACAGCTCGTTGTTGGCGGTGACCTCCATGATCTTTCCCAGATACATGACAGCGACGCGATCCGAGATGTGGCGGACCACCGACAGGTCGTGGGCGATGAACAGATAGGTTAGATCGAACTCCGCCTGAAGATCCTGAAGCAGGTTGATGATCTGGGCCTGAATGGATACGTCCAGGGCGGAGACGGGTTCGTCGGCGACGATAAACTCAGGCTCTGCCGCCAGCGCTCGGGCGATGCCGATGCGCTGCCGTTGCCCTCCGCTGAACTCATGGGGATAGCGGTCTGTCATATAGGGATTCAAACCCACCGTTTGCAGCAGGTACTCCACCCGCTCCTTGTACTCCTTGCGCCCGTGCGTCAGCTTGTGCACCGTAATGGGCTCCCCCACGATGCCGCCCGCCGTCATGCGTGGATCCAGGGAGGCGTATGGGTCCTGGAAGATGGCCTGGGTCTTACGGCGCATCGCATGCAGACTCTTGCGATTCATGGTGTCGAAGTCCACACCGTCATACCGAATACTGCCGGATGTAGGTTGGTAGAGTTGCAGGATGGCGCGACCCAGTGTGCTCTTACCTGAGCCGCTCTCTCCCACGAGCCCCACCGTCTCCCCTCTACGAATGTCCAGGTAGACGCCATCCACTGCACGGATGGCCCCTATGTTGCGCTGAAAGACGATGCCCCTGGTTACAGGGAAGTGGATCTGCAAGTTATCGACCTCGACCAGCGCCGCCTCTTCCTGGACGTCCTTGTCAGCTGGCCCCTGGCTAGAGGTGGACATTGGTCGAACCTCCTACTTTCGCCATTCTTGCCCGCGCGAGCTCGGGCAGATCGTCCGCCACCCAGCAGGCGGACTTATGCTCCTGGCCTGTCGTGGCGCCGACTTCGGACAGCGGAGGAATCTCCTCCGCGCAGCGATCCAGGGCGAAGGGGCATCGGACGCGGAAGGCACATCCTGCGGGCAGGTCGCTCAGGTCGGGGGGCATTCCCTCGATGGGCACGAGCCGGGCGCCACGGGGCTCATCCAGGCGTGGAACCGATGCCAGCAGACCGAGTGTGTACGGATGGCGGGGGTCTTTGTAGACATCCCTGGCGGTACCCTGTTCCACTACCTTGCCCGCGTACATCACGTTCAATCGGTTCACGTAACGGGCGACCACCCCCAGATTGTGGGTAATGATGATGACGCCAATGCCCAGTTCCCGCCGAACCCGGGCGATGACTTCAAGTATCTGGGCCTGAATAGTAACGTCCAGGGCCGTCGTTGGCTCGTCAGCAATGAGGAGAGAAGGATTACAGCTCAACGCCATGGCGATCATCACGCGCTGCCGCATGCCGCCGCTGAACTGATGGGGGTAGTCGTTCAAGCGGCTGGCGCCGTCCGGTATACCCACGACCGCCAGCAACTCGGCGGCTCGCCGAAGGGCAGTTTCGCTGTTCATCTGCATGTGGAGTTCCAGAGTCTCTGTAAGCTGTCGGCCAATGGTCAGCACCGGGTTCAGCGAGGTCATCGGCTCTTGGAAGACCATGCCGATCTGGTTGCCCCGCACCTTGCGCATCGCGCTGTTGCTGAACTTCAGCAGGTCATGCCCTTGGAACCAAACCTCCCCGCCGATGATGCGCCCGGGAGGGTTGGGAATGAGCTGGATGATAGACAGCGCTGTGATGCTCTTGCCACAGCCGCTCTCTCCTACCAAGGCCAACGATTCCCCGTTATCGATATTGAAGCTGACCCCATCGACGGCCTTTACCACACCGTCGCTGGTGAAGAAGTGGGTTCTCAGGTTCTCAACTTCCAGTAGCATTGCCATACATTCTCCCTCTACCCGGCCCAGGCCCGTTAGCGATAGAGACGTGGGCGCCGGGAACGCTCACGGATACGTTGACGCTTTCCACTCAGCGTCCCTTGAGTCGAGGATCCAAGGCATCCCGGGCGGCATCCCCAAGGAATGAGAAACTGAATACCACGAAGGCCAGGGCTACTCCCGGGAAGACAGTGAGCCAGGGGGCTGTCCGTAAGTGACCGCTCGATCCGGCATCCAACATGCTTCCCCAAGATGGATTCGGCGGCGGCACACCCAGTCCGAGGAAGCTGAGGGCGGCTTCGATAACGATAGCCCGCCCCAGGAATCCAGTCGCGAGAATGAATACGGGCGCCAGACTGTTGGGTAAGACGTGGCGCAGGACGATCCGGAGAGTGCTGCCCCCCGTGGTCTTGGCCGCCGTGACATACAACTCTTCTCTGACGGACAAGGCGGAGGACCGGGACATTCGGATCATGCTGGGAGTGAAGATGATGGCCAGGGCCACGGTTACGTTGTTCAAGGAAGGCCCCAGGCCCACGACCATGATCATCGCCAGGACGATGGGCGGGAACCCCATAAGGCTGTCTACCAGCCGCTGCATCACCAGATCGACCCGCCCGCCCAGATAGCCGGATCCGACACCCAGCAAGGTGCCGACCACTGTCGCGAGAGTCACCGAAAAGAACGCCGCATACAGGGAGACGCGAGTCCCGTAGATGATTCGACTCAACACGTCTCTGCCGAAGTTGTCCGTTCCCAGCAGGAACTGGCTATTAGGAGAGAGGAGGCGGTTGGGAACGTCCTGAGCCACAGGGCTGTAAGGGGCAATGAGGGGGGCAAAAATGGCTACCAAGCCGAAGAAGATAAGCAGCACGGCGCCAAAGAAGCCCATAGGGTACGCCCGAGCGAACCAACCTATGCGGCCTAACACGGTACGCCGAGGCCGTTGTCGTACCAGTGACTCGACCGCAGCTATGTCCGCCGGATATCCGGATTCACGCATCGCTTTGCCCCCAGCCCGCTACGAGTACCTGATCCTTGCGTCGATTACTGCGTAGAACATGTCCACCACCAGATTCACTGTCAGCATGACGAACACCAGGAGCATGGTCAGGCTCTGGATCACCGGAAAGTCTCGGGACTGGGCGGCGGACACAACCCCCAGCCCTATGCCGGGCAGCGAGAAGATTGGCTCCAGAACGACCGTGCCGCCCATGAGCACTGCCAGCTGCACCCCTGCGAGGGTTATCACCGGGATAATGGCGTTGCGCAGCGCGTGCCGGTTGATGACCACCCACTCGCTGAGACCTTTGCTCCGGGCAGTGCGTACGTAGTCCTGGCGCAGAACCTCCAGCATGCTCGAGCGGGTCACCCGGGCAAGGGAGGAGCTAAAGCCCCATGCCAGAATCAGCGTGGGCCAGATCATCTTCTGAAAGTGGATGGAGGGGTCTTCCCATACGTTGACGTAGACCAAGGGAGGCGTCCAGTTGGCTATCAGGAGCAGGATGAGCAGGGTGATGACAGCCAGCCAGAAATGAGGCAAACCGAATCCCATCACCGTTATGATCCGGACGAGGTAGTCCGGCCAGCGGTTCTGGTAGATGGCGGCGATGATGCCGGCAGGAATGGAGACTATCCAGGAGATGATGACGGTGTATATCGTCAGCTGGAGGGTCACCGGAAGACGGCGGAGGTAGATGGATCGAAGCGATTCCCCGTCCAGCAGTGACTCCCCGCCGAACTGCCCGTTGACCATGCTCCACATCCAGCGTCCGTACTGGACGGCCAGGTGATCGTTGAGCCCCAACTGGACACGAAGCGCCTCCACTTGTTCCATGCTGCTAATGCTGCCACGGTCACTCAGTATCACCTGAGCGATGTCTCCCGGAAGGGCGCGCATGATGATAAAGATGACCATCGATGCAAGCACCAAGGTCGGGATGTAGAGCAGCACCCGGCGAACGATATATCTCCACATGCGATGGCCTCACGCGCTCAGGCCGGGGTAGCCCCCGCAGCCCGTCCTTCCCGACATGCGGGAAAGCGGGCTGCGGGATGGGTGCGTCGGATCCTGAATCAGACGCTCTACTTGTCCAGCCACGTGGTGGCGTGGTCGTAGTTCACGTTCACGTTCCCCGCCGGTGGCTGGTAGCCCTTGACGTAGGATCGGTACGGGGTTACCGCGGTCTCCCCATAGAGGGAAACTCGGTATACCTGCTCACGGATGATGTACTCCTCCATTTCCCGGAAGATCCGGATCCGTTCATCCAGCGTGCCCGCCGCCTCGAGCTGGCGGAAATACTCCTCAATCCGAGGGTCTTCATGCTGGAAGGAGGCGCCGGGGTTCGTGCTGTAAGGCGCTAGATCCTGCCGGATCATCTCCGGAATGGCATTGCCCGACGGCCACCCGGAGGCACTGTTCGTGTCGTTGTCCAGGGTGACTGAAGTGGCCGAGTAGCCCGGGGTGTCCACTATCTTGAAGTCCATGGTTATACCCAATTCGGCCAACTGGGCCTGGATGTACTCGCAACTCTGCTGGGCTACGGTCCAGCAGTTCTCCTTCAGGGTGAGCCCGTCGGCGTACCCTGCCTCCGCGAGGAGCCGCTTGGCCTCGGCGCGGGCTTCTTCCCGTCGAGAGTCGTCATAGATGAGCCAGGTTTCGAAGTCCGGGTTGGTGTAAGGATTGCCCGAATCCAGCAGCGTGAACTTTTCGCCAAAGCCCCCCAGCACGGCGTCGATAGCGTCCTGCTTGTTGATCCACAGGGCCATGGCCCGACGGACGCGCACGTCCTGTACCGGTGACTCGTGGACGGTGTTGAAGTCGAACCCCCATCCATAGAAGCCTACTCGCACGAACTGGACATCGTTCCCCAGGTCACCCTCGTAGACCTCGGCGCGTTCCTTGCTCAGGTTGAACCCGGGTCCGCGGGCGCCGCCGTCTACACGGCCTGACAGGAAGGCTGCGTCCATGGCATCCGGGTTCATGGTGATGAAGAAGTCGATTCCGTCCAGGTATGGGAGTCGCTGGCCATGGTCGTCGGTCTCGAAGTAACTATCGAAGCGCCGAACCTGAACGACCGAGCCCTTCTGGACATTATCGAGCATGAACGGGCCGATGCCAACCACTCCGACGTCCAGCGGCGATACGGTGATGTTGCCACTGTCGATCTCAGGCTGCATCAGGTGTTTGGGGTAGGCTATGGCAAAGTGGGGCCGCGCCAACTGTGCCACCAGGTGGGGCTTCTCCTCGCTGAAGTTCAGGCGTATGCGGTTTCCGTCCAGCTTCTCGATGGTCTCCAACCCGCTGAGGTCGGCTGACAGGAAGCGGTTGGGGAGGCGTTCGTTGTCGCCTTCCTTGAGGCCAAAGACGCTTAGCTCCAGCCAGAACTCAACGTCGTCCAGCGTGAAGGGCTCACCATCGTGCCAGAGGATGTCATCCCGAACGGTGAAGGTCCAGACGGTATTATCGCCGTTGGACTCCCAACTCTCAGCGGCGTAAGGACATACCTCGAAGGAGTTCTCTCTGCAGGGCCGCACCAAGTTGCCGCCGCCAAAGACGGAGGACGCGACCTGGAAGAGGCTGATGCTCCGGGTACGTGAGGGATCCCACTCCAGAACCGGGTCCTCCCGGTGGGCCAGCCGGAGGATACCGCCAGATTTAGGCATCTCTCCTGGCATCGCGGTAGGCATTGCGGTTGCCGGCATTGCGGTTGCCGGCATTGCGGTGCTACCCGGCATTGCAGTGGGCGCAGCGGTGGCTGGCATCGCGGTAGGCGCCGACGTCGGCGTGGAGGTGGGCGGGTCACTCGAGCAAGCGAAGGCTGCGATCAATATCAAGGCGAGTGCTGCAACGTACAGTTGGAGTCTCGTGATTCCTCTAACCATGGTGTCCTCCTTGCTCGTATCCCGCTTGTGTTCCTGATTCTCGCTCGTTGGTACTGGCCTATCGTTTGGGTAAGGCTTGCTGCCGAGATCAGACCCGCAGCCTGTGCCCCGGCGAAGCCTGATCGGCGCTGGTTATGCCATGGCCCTTCTGGACTCGACGGCCTCAATGTAGTCATCCAGCATCATTTCCAGGTTGTACTTGGGTTGGAAGCCCAGATCCGTCCGCAATCGCTGTGTGCTGGTCAGCCGCATGGCCACAGCCGGTTCGCTGCTGCTGTTGATCTGGGCATCGGGGAACCGGTTCCGCAGGTACTGGGTGAAGTCTCGGATGGGCCGCCGCTCTGCGGAAACGTTGAAGATGCGATGGGCCGGGTCCTGGGCGTCCAACGCGCAGCAGAAGGCTTCAGCCAGGTCAGGGGCGTAGATCCAATCCACTACCTGGTCGTCCGGCGGCATCTGTACCGATTCGCCCTGCAGCAGAGCCCCGGGGACAGCCACAAGCCCGCCGGCGGTCAAGTCTGCCACCAACATCTTGCTGTGTCCGTGAGAGCGAAGGCGGCTGAGAGACCGTCCTATGCCAAACACGGCTGTGGGACGCATCCCGATGGGATCCAGCCCGTGACGTTCCTGATAGAAGTGGGCTACTACCTCGTTCAGAAGTTTGCAGGCTCCGTAGAGGGATTGGCCATCGGCCGGGGAGTCCTCATCGACCTCCTGGTCGTCCAGGGTTCTGCGGATCGAGTAGACCCCCATGGAGCTGGCGTAGACGACCCGTTTGGCGCCTTGCATACGCGCCGCCTCGAATACGTTTGTGGTTCCCACGCAATTGAGTTTGATGGATCGGGGCGGATTGGCATCCACGGCCGGGCCTTGCAGGTAGGCCAGATGCACAACGCGGTCCACGCCATGATTCGCCATCGCGGAGATGAGCTCAGTGGGCTCAAGCACATCCCCCTGAATAGGGATTACCTGGTCTCGGATGTCCTGAATCAGCCCGTAGTCCAGAAAGGAATCGAACAGAACAACGCCGGATTCCCCCCGGGTTTGAATCAACTGGCGGGCAATAGCGGCCCCCAAGAATCCGGTTCCTCCCGTAATAAGCACAGACATAGCATCCTCCTTGAGGCGCTTTTACTTGAGCTACCTCAAGTAAAGATCGAAGGGCATTGGCTGCCCGCTACGTGACGAAGCGCGGCAGCTTCTGGGGCGTGTACTCCGCGGGCGCCTCGGTGACGAACAGTTGCTGTTCGATGCCGTACAACCGACATGCGTTCCCTCCCAGGAACTTCAATTGAGCGCTCTGCGGCACGTCCCACCGGTTCATGCGATCGATGGCTTCCCAGGCGTCGGCAGCGTCGTGGTGCGGCATGTCAGAGGCCCACAACCCCACGTCCTCGTATATATCCCACAGGCGGAGCACCGGATCCTCGTCGGCCTCGAAGCCGATGAAGCACTGTCGGTTGAAGACCTCTTCCGGGTCACCGATCTTCAGGTTCGCCCGCTCCAGGACATGCCGGTGGAGCTCCAGGTAACCCTCGGCCTTCTCCAGCACCAGCGGCAGCCAGGACGCGTTGGACTCCAGCACCGCCACCCGGAGCCCGGGGAACTTCTCCAGCCAACCTGACATAAGCACGATGGTCAGCCAGTTGATGGCTTCGGCCACGAAACTGAGCGGCTCCAGCGAAGGCACCACCGACCCCATGGCCTCCATGATGTTGGGCACGAACTGCCCCGGTGAATACGCGCTGACCTCGGGCTCGAAGGTCTGGGGATCCATCGTTCCGGCGCTCTCGTGTACTGCCGCCATCCGCTCAGCTAACTCCAGACTCATGGTTCCGGGTGCGATGAAGGTATGCATGCACAGCGCCAGACCCAGCGATTCGAATTCCCGCCAGAGCCGGTCATACTCCGGAAAGGTAGGGTATTTGCCGTTGGACAGGATGGGCCGCACAGCGGCAGCCTTGAACCCCATCTTGGCGATGCGGCGCAACTCCTCGATGGCGAAATCCACATCCTGGGGGGCGATGATGCCGCAGGGGTATAACCGCTGCCTATTGGCTGAGCAGTAGTCGTCGGCCCAGTCGTTGTAGGCGCGGGCGCAGATGCGAGCAGCCTCCGCGTTCTTCACCAATGGCATCTGGATCATGGGCGCTGAGGGGAAGACCATCACCTGGTCAATGCCGCAGGCGTCCATCTCTCGCAGCCGAGCGTAGGGGTCCCGCGTGATGGCGTTCCTTCCCACCCGCTCGTCCCAATCCGGGTCTTCGGGGCTCACCGAACCGATGTCGCTCTTGTTTATCGTGGGGTTCCAGACCTCGGCTGCGTAGGAGAAGGTGCGCGGGTTCATGAACGACGCCTTGCCGTTCAGCACACGGATGCCCCGGTCGTTGTCCACGTAGAGGTGGGACTTGGCGAACTCCCGCTGGTGGGCTGGGATGTATTTGTCCCACACATCAGGGGGCTCAAAGATGTGACTGTCGCAGTCAAACACCGGAAAGTCCTTGGTTCGTCCCTGTCTGTCGTAGGGCATGTCTCACTCCTATACCGGGGGTGTTGGCTTCAGGGCGCTAGCTGGCTACCGGCTCCTTGATGCCATACAGGTCAGCGCAGTTGTCCCAAAGGATCTTCCGCTTGTCTTCATCACTGACGCCCAGCTTCTGTTCTTTGTCGCTGTCGCCCAACCGGAGGAAGCGGTCAACCGCGTGGGGGTACTTGGAGTCTCCATGAGGGTAGTCAGTCGAGAAGACCAGATTCTTGTTCGGCATCCAGTCGATGGCGTACTTCACGGGCTCCTCATCAGCTTCGACCGATGCATAGCCCTGGCGCATGAAGTACTCGCTCGGAGCCATCTTGAGCTCCGGCGCCCAGACATCCCCCTGCTGCTCCCAGTGCTCATCCAGCCGCCAGAGGAAGAAGGGCAGCCAACTGCAATTGCCTTCCAGGAACGCGACCTTGAGGTTGGGGTGGTGCTCGAAGATGCCCGCACCGGCAAAGCTGGCCACGCACAGCATCTGTTCCACGGGGTGACAGAAGGTGTGGCGCAGCATGAAGTTCTGGCCAAACTGCCAACCCACCTGCGGCAGGCCTGTGAAGATGGCCTCGTGGAAGCCGAGAGGCACACCAAGATCCTCCAGCTCGTCCCAGAGAGGTTCGTAGTAGGGGTCATGCCAGGGACGGTTGTGAACCATGTTGGGCCTCAGGAAAACGGAGCGGAATCCCAACTCCTTGACGGCGCGCCGCGATTCGGCAACGGCGTCGTCTATGTTGAAAACAGAGATCATGCCTGCCCCCAGTAGCCGCTGGGGGTTCGCCTGACAGAAGTCGAAGAGCCAGTCGTTGTAGGCGCGGGCGACGGCTGCTGCGAGGGTGGGGTCCATGTCCGGCTCACCCAAGGCGTGCAGGCCGCGACTGGGATAGATAACCGCGACGTCGATCCCTTCGACGTCCATCGCTTCGAGCTGAACCTCGTTGCTGTAGCCACGGTCTGCGTGGGGCCGGTAGCGTTCCTCCACCTGTTTGGAGTTCTGTCCGGGGGCCCGGCCAGTGGCCATCGCCCGAAGAGGGTCTCTTCCCCAGAGGCGTCCGTCCGGGTGAATGAGGTTAAGGTCGGACGCACTATTCGCCGTTCCGATCGGCGCAACGCCTCTGAAACCGGGGTCGATGTATCGTTGCCAGAGATCCACCGGTTCAATGATGTGCATGTCGCTGTCGATTACCTTGAAACCGTTTTTCGCCATTTCGTGCCTCCGCATCTGCTGGCAATCGAGATCTCTGGGGGGTCTCTGATATCGCCCAACGCCCCTAAGCGGGTGCTTCGTCGCCAGACTGCGCCATTGTTACGATATCCTCAACCGTGTGAGAGCACGTTAGGTTTTTTCGAACTGAGTGTCAAGAATTGATACTCGTTCGCGGCATATATGCCGGCGGGCCTCGGCGGCGGCCCTAAACCGCCGCTGCCACTGCGCCAACCCGGGGCATGGTCAGCAGTTGCCCCAAGCCCTCGATGGGGTCGTCGATGCCGGAGAGGGAGAGCGTCCGCCAGAGGGTTACCGTGTGCGAGGTGATCACGGGCTTACCGATGGCTTCCTCCAGGTCCTGGGCCACGGCGATGGCGTCGAGGTTCATGCAGCTCACGAACAGACCATCGGCGGAAGGGTCCCAATGGGCCAGGCTGAAGTCGTAGATCTCCTGAGGCTGAGTGGTGCTAAACGCCTTGCTGGAGGACTTGCCCATGCCCTTCATCTTGAAGGCGTCGATGCCCGCCTCGGCGAGGTACTTCCGCTCCGAGTCGTGGTGGTCGTCCTGGTAGGGGCTGGTGACCACGATGCGCTTCAGGTCCAGCGTTTTGAGGGCCTCGACGGCGGCCAGCATGGTGGAGGTGGTGGGGATGCCGTACTGCTGCTCCACCTGGCGACAGAAATCCATGTCGCCCTCCAAGCCTCGCAGCGCTCCGCTGACGGTGCAGCAGTAGCCCAGAGAGGTAACGCGGGCGGTGGACAGCTCCTCCACGCCGCGCCATGACTGCTTCTCCATCTTGATGAGGCCGGCCATGCCTCCGCTCTCGTTCATCATGCGCGTTACGTGAAAGGTAACGCCCTTGGGGGCGAGGTACGGAAACCGAGACTCGGTGATGAGCTGCCCGCTGGTGGTGATGAGGCCGATACGCGCACGCCAGTTGATGGGTTCAAGCATGATGATGCTCCTTTCTGAATCCCAACACGTTGCTGTTCATTCGGTTTCCTCGTGACGGCGGCTATAGCTTGTAGAGGGCACGGGCGTTCTCGCCCATGACCTTGCGCTTCTGCTCCTCCGTCAGGTCGCTGCGGTTCAGCAGGTAGTCGAGGTTAGCGGGGTAGTCGCCGTCCCAGTGGGGGAAGTCGGACGCGAAGAAGACCTTGTCCGGCCCCATGGCCTCTATGTAGTAGGGCAGGCCCTTCTCCTCCGCCTCTGTGTGCACCCACCAGTTGCCGTTCATCCATGCCTCGGTGGGCGTGTGCTTCAGGTTCGGGGTCTCCCAAGCTCCACGGATCTCCCACTTCTCGTCCATGCGATCCAACCAGTAGGGCACCCAGCTGCATCCCGCTTCCATCCAGCCGACGCGGAGGTCGGGGAAGAGCTCAGGGATGCCTGCGAACATCATGCTCACGAACTGGCGGAAGAGACCCACCGGAAAGCAGTAGGTGTTGACGTCGATGAAGCGCTCGAAATCGTCCGCGGCCAGGTGGTGGATGCCCTGCGTTGCGGAGTGAACCGCCAGCATGATGTCGAGCTTCTGGGCCTCTTCGAAGAGGGGCAGGAACTTGCGATGGCCGAAGAGCCCGTGCTTGCCGATGGACGGGAGCATCGCTCCTACGAAGCCCATGCTCTTGACGCGGCCCAGCTCCTCGATGGCCTCGTCCACGTCCTGGACAGGCAGCGACGCGATGACCTTGAGGCGGGGGCTGTTCGTGGCGAACTCGTCGTAGACGAAGTCGTTGTAGGCCTTGCAGATGGCGACGTGCAGGTCCGGCTCCCAGACGAGGCTGGAGGTGAAGCCCAGGGACGTGGGGAAGAGCACCGCCGTCTCCATGCCACCTTCGTCCATGGCGTCCAGCCATGTCTTGTGGTCGCGGGCTTCCTTGCCGAGGGTGCCGTTCAGGTTGATGTTCCAGTAGCCATGACCGGCGCGGAGGGAACCGCCCCTGCTCCGGTAAGGTTCCGGGAGGTAGGCCCGCACCTGCGCTTCCGTCTCCGTGATGTGCCCGTCTCCGTCGATGATGGGGAATGGTCTCTCCATGACGTTCTCCTGCTCCTCGGTGCGTTGGATAGCCGGGACTCGTTGGCGTATCGGTGAAGGGAGGTGGGGAACGTTCACAGTAGTTTCGCTCTGATGGCCTGTCAACTGCCGCCCTCACCCGCCGCTGCGCGGCGACCTCTCCCTCCCCCTGATCACCCTCATCCTAGCCTTCTCCCCTCAAGGGAGAAGGGACCTGAGCCTGCGCGGGAACGACGGGGGGCTTGGTTGCTAGTGGTACGCGAGCGGGTTCTTCAGGGTGATGGCGCGGGCCGGACAGCGGCATGGCTTGTTGGCGTGGGCGAGGCGGGTGAGGGCGAATCCGTGGACGACGGCCTCGACGATGCGGTTGATCTCCGGGAGGGTTTGGTCTCCGGCGCACCTTTCGAGGTAGGAGACGACGGGGTTGGCGCGGAGGATAGGCACTCCGGCGCGGGCGACGGCCCGGAGGAAATCGAAAGGATCAGGGGTGGGCTCGCCGTTGCTGAGGGCGATCTCCCAGCTATCGAGGTAGTCGTCGGCGATGGATGCCGTTCTGATCTGGGCGCGCTGGCACACGAGCTGCCGTTCAAGGCTTCGGAGGGAGGTCATACCTGGTCCTTGAGGAGTCCGATGGATTCGCTGAGAACCTCGAGGCGTTTGCGGAGATCCTGAGATTCCTCGACCTTGAGGGCGGTGTGGACCGTGGCGCGGGCAGCCTGAAGCCTGACGTGAGGGTTGGGGTCGTCGAGGAGTTCGGCGAATATGAGGACGCTCTTGAGGGCAAGGCCCCGGAACTCGCTGTAGGCGAGGTCGGCCACCGCTTTGCGCTGGAGCTCGAACTCGGCGCGGAAAGTGGGGTCGTTCATCCAGCGGTGGAGGGTAACCTTGTTGATGTGCGCGGCTCTCGCTCCCTCCGCAGCGGATGGCGCGGCGACTATGTATGGGAGGGCGAGCGCCTGCCTGGGGGTGAGTTGGGAGTCGGAATCATCGTCCGAAACTTTTAATTCAGTTGCATTTGGTTGCATTTAGTTGCATCTCCTTCGTGTGGGCGGTGCTGGATGGCCCGCCGGGGTTGGTGTGTACGGACAATGATAGGGACTGGGTGGCGAATTGTCAATAGTGTAACTGGCTAATGATTTATTTGCGTCATCAGGGCATTGACAAATCGGGATGAGGGCCGGTTGCCCGTTACCGGCTACAGGTGACGACAGCCCATCGGCCATCTATCCCTACGCTCGCATAAGAGCCCAGGGCACCCTTGACGATCGGGCGGGCGATCCTGCTAGCGTACCGGACGTAGCAGTCAGGGCAGGAGGACGCTCTATGGGGATGCGTGTGTCGGTATCGTTCGTCTATGAGGGAGAGGAGAGCGTCGCGCTGTACGCTCACAACGGGGGTATCGATTTCGTCGAGGATGCGTATGCCTACGCGCGGGAACTCCTGGGGCGGCTGGGCAGCGTTCGTAGTGGGCCGCTAGGCAGGCTCGAACCGCCCCACGTGATGGTGGACTTCATCCGCTGGCTTGCCCCGCCGCTGGGCGGCGATGCCCGTAAGGAGTTGGATTGCTACCTGGGGAAGGACAAGCTCGACGGGGACAACACGGACTTTGGGCACTACGCTATCTACCTCGACTGGGACCTGGACGGGCAGTGGGACGAGATTGCAGCGCGCGCGGGGCGAGCCTGACAGCAGCTTCTGGATGGAGTAGCACGAATGACAGATGTCAGAGTAATCGACAACACCAAACGCTCGGCCGGCGATGAACTCATTGAGAGCCTGCGATGGGCTACCGACGTTCGCATAGCCACAGCGTTTGCGATGAAATCAGGCGTGGCACGGCTCATTAAGCCACTGGAGGACGTTCTTTCCAGAGGCGGGACGCTCACAGTCGTCTACGGCCTCGATTTCCATACGACCGACCCAAAGGCGATGGGAATGTTCCTCAGACTCGCTGAATCACACCCGTCAGTTGCCCACTACGTCTATTCGGACTGGGCATTGTCGATACGGCAGACGTTCCATCCCAAGCTCTACATCTGCGCGAATCAGCAGGGCGACACGCAGGTGTTGGTTGGTTCGTCCAATTTATCGAGAGGCGGCCTCTGGAAGAACGTAGAAACAAGCGCCTTGATTAGAGGGACCGCCAACGACCTTCCAATCGCTGACGCGAATGCCGTTTTCAAGCGAATCCTCGATACGGATGACCTTTTCCAGCCGACTGGGGAGTACATCGACCGCTACGGGAAGTTCCGCAAGAAGGCGACCAAAGCTCCCCTTACGGCTGAACCGCCGCCTGGCCTGGCGGATGAGTACAAAGAGTTCAAGCGGCACGAGTTCCGTTTGCCAGGCCCAAGGCCCACGCAGAAGCGCCTCATCATTGAGGCTATCAAGCGCTTGGAGCGCGGAGACGAATGGGTGAGCCTGAGCGACATCTATACCGAGGCCAAGCGTCTTGCGGGAGAATCCGAAGCGGAATTCGATTGGAATACCTTCGAGAACAGCGTTCGAGGCCGTATAAACGACAACACCGTTGGCAAAGGGGGCGATGACCTATTCCAGCGGTTCGGAGGAGTTATGGGTCGCCGCGGCCTCTACCGCCTGACTGATGCAGGCCGCCTGTACGACGGACGCTAAAGGCTCCATTGACAGCCGCCACCACCTGATCAACGATCACGGTATGGCTAATGATGCGTTTCAACTGGTGCAAGAGGCGGTTTCTAATTGGGAGAGCCTCGATGGCGTTGCTGCCGTCGAGGTGGTCGAGGAGCGGCTTCCCGACGCTGGCGAGCGTGGTTTCCTCGCAAGGGCTGCCGTGTTCGACCGGCGGGAGCCTATCCACATCGAACTGAGGATTATGGAACGGTCCACGTTGTTTGAGGCTCGGCTTCGGGAAGGTCGACCGGTGGGTTGGCGCGACGAGCCGTGGGAGTAACCCGCCTGCGCGCCTGTTCTACCCACCTTCACTCCTCCACGACGGCTGAATCGTAGACATCCCATACCTCGTCGGCGGGTGCGTACTCGGTACCGCGACCTCTGCCTCGGCGGGTGAGCAGGCCTGCATCCACCATCTGCGCGAGGTGTTTGGCCGCCGTTTGGTTGCCGACCTTCACGACCTCTCGGTAGGCACTGTTGGTGATTGCTCCCACCCTACAGGCGAACCAGAGCGCGAAAGCCATTGCTCTGGAGTTACTCACCTGGTCTGCAAACGCATCCCATAGCGCTTCAACCTGGGCATCCGTCGTCCTGCTCGTAGCGACTGCGGCTCGGGCCTGCTGCGCGTGTGCACCGAGGTAATAGGCTACCCACCGCGTAACGTCGCGCTCCTCCGGCTGGTAGGCAGCGCCCAGCGAATCGGCTATTGCGTGGTAGTAGCCTTGCGTGTCTCGCCCGAAGTACGCCTCCAGTGAGACCAGTTCCTGCGATCTGTAGCCTGCCAGGTAGAGGACGAGCGTCTCGATGATCCGCGCCGTTCGGCCATTGCCGTCTATGAACGGGTGAATGGCGATGAAGTTGAGGTGGGCGAGCGCGGCCCTGTGGTACGGATGCAGACCTCGCTGGGAGGTATCGAGCCAGCGGACGTACTCCTCCATCAGCGGTTCGACACTCTCAACGGGCGGAGGCTGGAAGAGGCGGCGTCCGGTTACCCGGTCGATAACCGCATTCCGGACTCTGCGGTAGTGGCCGGGGTTGTAGTCGCCGGGGAGGGATTTCGTCACGAGGAAGTGGATGGTCTTGATGGTTTCCTCGGTGATGCGCGGGCGTGGGCCGGTGGCGATGGACCGCGTGTAGGCCATCGCCTCGTCGTAGTTCCGCACTTCCTGGATCTGGTCGGGCGGGGCTGTCACTTGCGCGCCGCGCAGCACGTTCTCCACCTGCTCGAACGTGAGGGTGTTGCCCTCGATGCGCGTGGAGAAATGGACACTCTCCGCTATGGCATGACGCCGAAGTGCGCCAAGGTACTCCTCGGGGGTGTCGAGGAAGGAATCGATCTCGTTGCGGGCGCGCTCCAATTCCTCCAGCACCTGGCGTTCGGCGGGCGAGGGGGTGAATCGGAGGTAGAGCATATCGATTGTTGCAATATAACGTGTGTTCCACACGATTTAATCATGTGATACACACGTTATAACGTATGAATGCCTATGCTGCAAACGCGGGGGTGCGCCGCGTAACGCGGCATAGGATACCCGACTCAATCGGGAGAAACTCGGAGGAAGTTTCTGGGCCAACCGACCTACCCCGAAGCGAAAGCCTAGGGGGACAACAGCATGTCGGTAAAGCGGCTACGGTCTGAAAGCGTTGTAGGGCCGGTTCCGCAAGACCCGCGCGATATGGTGAAAGCTGGATTGCCTGAACCCCAGTCTCAGACGGTGAACTTGGCACCCGCCGGTAGAACGCTTGTAACCCGGCGCCATCCATTGCATCGGCCTGGCTTGGTGACCGATGCACCTCCGATGGATGGGCATTGACCGATGGGGTCAATTCAAGGAGACGAACGGGGCACCTACAGTCGCGCTAGAACGTCCTGTGTCGATGACATACGGGAGACGGTTACGGTCAATCAAACAGCGTGTCAAAGAACCAGAACCAGTTCCAGAAGATGCCAAAGACGTTTCTGGCCAACAAGAGGCCAATGACAATCCCAATCCAACGCAGCAACGACTCAACCGGATGCCTTCGTGTGGACTCTGGGAGGCGAAGCCATCGTACTAGGCCAATGAGGCCGCCGAGCGCCACGCCGACGACCAGATCGCCAAGCAGGCTGACCCAAACCGCTGATGTTGGTGTTGCTTCAACAACGTCCATGCTGTGACAGTAATCAAACGTCATCCCGAAGTCAATGGAACGCGGGATTGCCTACGGGGGGAGACCCCTATGGCAACGGAGCCCTCGTAGTAGTCCGAGCCGGGGAGAGCCCGGCACATGGCGAAGGAGGGCAGGTGTCAACGACGGAATACGACAGGGAGGTACTCAGGATGAGACCAGCCGAAACTGTACTGAACGTCATACGCGAACGCGGAGAACGAGGATTGCCGCTGGAGAACATCTATCGGCTGCTTTACAACCGGAACCTTTACCTGCGGGCCTACGGTCGTCTCTACTCAAACCAGGGAGCGATGACCAAGGGAACCACCGCCGAGACCGTGGACGGCATGTCACTGGCGAAAATCGACCGCATCATCGACGAACTCCGTTACGAGCGGTTCCGATGGACGCCGGTGCGACGGGTCAACCTTCCCAAGCCTAATGGAGACCTTTGCATAACCCTCTTGCCGGTTTGATAATTTGCAGAGGCAAAGAGTAGGGAGGGTGGCCATGCATAGTCCCTTGGGTGAACAGTCGTTCGTTGACGTGCTTTTGCCGGAGCGGGTTGGCCGAAACGAGAAGCTGGAGCGCGTCGACGCAGTGGTTGACTGGAAGAAACTTGCCAAGCTGGTCAACGGCATCTACGCGGCCCCGTCAGGCCGTCCGAGCTACCCACCGGTGGTGATGGTCAAGATCATGGTGCTTCAGCAGTGGTACGACGCTTCCGACGAAGCGATAGAGGAAGCACTGTGGGACCGCATCTCGTTCAAGCGGTTCGTGGGGCTGGGCATCGAGGACGATGTCCCCGACCACTCGACGATCAGCCGCTTCCGGAAGGAAGTCACCGATCGGAGTCTTGGCCCCCGCCTGTTCAAGGAGTTGGCTCGTCAGTTCGATAAGCGGGGGTTGTTCGTCAAACAAGGCACGCTGTTGGACGCGACGATAGTGGAGGCGCAAGCGCGGCGGCCATCGTCGCGGGAGCAGCCAGGAGCAAGGAGTGAGACCGACCCCGACGCGGCCTGGACGCGCAAAGGGGGCAAATCGCACTTCGGTTACAAGGCGCATACCGGGCTGGATGCGGGTTCGGGGCTGATACGGGAGGCAGTGTTTACCCCTGCGAACGTGAACGATACGGAGGTGGCGGACGAGTTGGTGAGTGGGGATGAGCTGTCGGTGTATGCAGACAAGGCGTATATGTCGAAAGAGCGGAGCGCACGGCTCAAGTCCATGCGGATCAAGGATCGAATCATGCGTCGAGGAGACAAGCATCACCCGGAGCTGCCGTATTGGGAGCGGCGCCGAAACAAGCTGATATCGCGGTTGCGCTCACCAGTCGAGAAGGTGTTCGGGACACTGAAGCGGTCATACGGCTATACAAGTGTGCGGTACATGGGTTTGGAACGGAACACGACAGAACTGTTCTTCAAGTGCATGGCCTACAACCTGCGGCGTGCGGCGAGTTTGCTGACCTGCGACCAGGGGCGGAGTGTGCCTGTCAGCAGTTAGTTGCCCCGTTGTGTCCCAGCAGCGGGGTAAAAACGGGGGCGCAGAAGAGGTTGAACGAACCTGCTACAAGCCCGCTCATCCCCGTTCCCAGCCCCTGATTTCGTAAGACGGCCCTCCGGGGAGTTACGCAAAGGTCTCCTAATGGGGGAACTCGTCCCTTGGGCATACCGACGTGGACGGACAAGCTGCTGCAAGAGGCCATTCGGATGATTCAGGAAGCCTACTACGAGCCGCAGTTCTCCGACCACTCTCACGGCTTCCGGCCCGACCGGGGATGCCACACCGCACTGAGCGAGGTGGTCAATCACTGGACCGGTGTCCGCTGGTTCGTCGAGGGAGACATCAAAGGGTGCTTCGACAACATCGACCACGATGTCCTGCTGTCGGTGCTCGGCGAGAAACTCCACGACAACCGCTTCCTACGCCTGCTCAAGTACCTACTGAAAGCAGGCTACGTTGAGGATTGGAAATATGGCCGCACCCTGAGCGGTACACCGCAAGGTGGTGTGGTCAGCCCCCATCCTCGCCAACATCTACCTAGACCGGTTGGACGAGTACGTCGAAACGGTGCTGATTCCAGTACATACCCGTGGCAAGGCACGAAAATACAATCGAGAGTGGGCAAACGTAAAGAACTTGTCGGCCTACTACCGGAAAGTAGGGAACCATGCGATGGCATCCGCACTGCGTAAGCAGATGCAACAACTGCCGTCAAGTGACCCCTTCGACCCAGACTACAGGCGGCTTCGATACGTGCGCTACGCCGACGACTTCGTGCTGGGCTTCATCGGGCCAAAGGCCGAAGCCGGGCAGATAAAGGAGTCCTTGGAGACGTTCCTGCGCGACACGCTCAAGCTGGAGCTATCCAAGGAGAAAACTCTGATTACCCACGCCACCAGCCAGGCGGCGAGGTTCCTCGGCTACGAACTCGTAAATCAGCAGGCCAACGACCAGCTCGACCGTAATGGACGGCGAAAAGTCAATGGCCGCCTCGGATTACGGGTTCCCGTCAAAGTCATCGAACAACACTGCCAAGCCTACATGGTCAACGGCAAACCGGCGCACCGCAACGAACTGCTGGCCGACGATGACTACACTATCGTCAGTCGGTATCAAGCGGAGTTCCGGGGCGTCGTCCAGTACTACCTCATGGGCACTGAACGTCTCCCACTTTGGGAAGCTGCAATGGGTCATGGGGAAATCGCTGGCCAAAACCTTAGCCAGCAAGCACAAGGCCACATCCGCGAAAATCTTCCGGCACTACACGAGCGCCGTGCAGACCGCGCATGGGGAACGGGCTTGCCTTGAGGTCGAAGTCCAGCGGGGCAATGGGAAACGCCCACTGGTGGCACGATTCGGCGGCATACCCCTGAAGCGGAACCGGCAGGCAGTTCTCACAGACCAGAAGCCCCAGCGGTACAGGGTCGAACGCAACGAGCTTATCAAACGGCTCCTAGCGGACGAGTGCGAGTTGTGCGGGTCACAGGTGGATGTCCAAGTCCACTACGTCCGCGCACTTCGTGACCTGAACGTGAAAGGCCAACGGGGAAAGCCCAAGTGGGTACAGGTCATGGCGGCGCGAAAACGCAAAACCCTCGTGGTTTGCCGGACGTGTCACCTGAACGCCCACGACGGCAGTTGGAAACCGCGCAAGCAACAGTAAGTAGTATCAGGGCTGTGATGCCCCAACACCTTCCGCTCAATGATTGGCCGGTGGTAAAATGGGCCGCGATAGACCTCTATACCGAACGAGCAACGGAGGCTCCAAAGCGTGCACACCAAACTCGCGCTCGTGATTCCGACCCTTGTCGGACTCCTCCTTGCCTCCGTTCTGGCCTGCAATAATGCAGAACCACTTGCTCGGGCACAGGTCGAACTGGACAGCAATAGTACTTTGTGGGAAGCAAACTCGCTCAAACGACTACACGTATGAGTACAAGGCAATCTGCTTCCACTGCTCGCGACAGACCGTCAAGGTCACTGTCACGAACGGGGATATCGAGTCAGTCGTCTACGCAGAATCTGGTTTTTACGGAGAGTCCGGTGAGCCACCTGTGCGGTGGGACGGCGGACCCAGCTACCCCACCATCGACAGCTTGTTCGACGCGATTCAGCACGCCATCACCAACGAGGTAGAGCAGGTTACCGTGAGCTACAACAGTGAGTTCGGATACCCCACGAACGTCGCGATCGACTCCAATGTCAACGCGACCGACACCGGGTACACCCACATCGCCAACGCTTACTCCCCTCGTTAGCAGGCTGCTCGCAGCCTGACGGCCCCTCACGCAAGCGGACGGTGCCACAGGCACAACACACCCCCAGACGCTACCGACTGTAACGACACTGGAGAGCCGGATGCGGTGAAAGCCGCACGTCCGGTTCGGAAGGGGGCCGACGGAAAAGTGCTCCGCTAACACGCAGTAACTCGCCGGCGGCCTACCCTACTCAGGCTTTGGCGGCAGGGATGCGAGGTTCCCGCCTACGCGGGAACGACGGTGGCTTCGCCCCCAACCCTCATCCTCACCTGGATTCCAGCCTTCGCTGGAATGACGGGGACAGGGGGCAGGGATGCGAGGTTCCCGCCTACGCGGGAACGACGACGGGCTTCGCCCCCAACCCTCATCCTCACTTGGATTCCAGCCTTCGCTGGAATGACGGGGACAGGGGGCAGGGATGCGAGGCTCCCGCCTACGCGGGAACGACGACGGGCTTCGCCCCCAACCCTCATCCTCGCCTGGATTCCAGCCTTCGCTGGAATGACGGGGACAGGGGGCAGGGATGCGAGGTTCCCGCCTACGCGGGAACCTCGGTGGGCTTCCCGGCGCCGATTCCGTCCTCAGGGGGGTTAGGCTTTGGCGGCGGCTTTCTGGCGGGGCTTGCGTGGGGGTTTGGGGGCAGCTGGTTCTACGCCGTGTTTGGCCAGGGTGTCGCGGAGGAACGCGGCGGTGTGCGACTCTGCGTGCCCGGCGACCTGCTCCGGCGTGCCTGCGATGACGATGTCACCGCCGTAGACGCCGGGGCCCGGGCCCATGTCTATCACCCAATCGGCGTTCTTGATCAGGTCCAGGTGGTGCTCGATCAGCAGCACGGTGTTGCCGCCGTCCACGAGCCGGTGCAGTACGCGCAGCAGGTGCGACGCATCCTCGAACGACAGGCCGGTCGTCGGTTCGTCGAGGATGTAGAGCGTTTTACCGGTGGCGCGCTTGGAGAGTTCCGTGGCGAGCTTCACGCGCTGCGCCTCGCCTCCGCTGATGGTCGTGGCGGGCTGGCCGAGCCTGATGTAGCCGAGGCCGACGGCCTCCAGCGTCTCCAGTTTCGACCTTATGCGGGGTATGTTCATGAACAGCTCATGCGCCTCGGTGACGGTCATCTCCAACACGTCGGCGATGCTCTTACCTCGGAAGGCGATCTCCAGCGCGTCCTCGTTGTAGCGGCGTCCGTTGCATATCTCGCACGACACCGTAACGTCAGGGAGGAACTGCATCTGAATTTGCACGTAGCCGTCGCCCTGGCAGGCCTCGCAGCGTCCGCCTTTGACGTTGAAGGAGAAGCGCCCCGGCATGTAGCCGCGCGCCCGGGACTCAGGCAGCGATGCGAACAGATCGCGGATGGGCGTGAACGCGCCGGTGTACGTCGCGGGGTTGCTGCGGGGCGTTCGTCCGATGGGGGATTGGTCGATGTTGACGACCTTATCCACGTTGTCGAGGCCGGTGACGCCGTCGCTTGCGCCGGGTCGATCCTTCGCGCGGTAGAGGTGTTGCGCGAGCCACTTGTAGAGCACCTCGTAGACGAGGGTGGACTTGCCGGAGCCGGAGACGCCGGTTACGCAGACCAGCATGCCGAGCGGGAAGGCGACATCCACACCGCGCAGGTTGTTCTCCCGCGCGTTCTTCACCGTGAGGCGTTTGCCGTTGCCTTTGCGCCTCGCCAGCGGGGTGGCGATCGAGCGCCGGCCTGAGAGGTACGCGCCGGTGAGGGATTCCTCGCTCGTCTCAATGTCGTGGATCGTGCCTTCCGCGATGATCCATCCGCCGTGCTCTCCCGCGCCGGGGCCGAGGTCGACGAGGTGGTCGGCGGAGCGCATCATCGCCTCGTCGTGCTCGACGATGAGGACGGTGTTGCCGAGATCGCGCAGGTTCTTGAGCGTCTGGATGAGACGTTCGTTGTCGACGGGGTGCAGACCGACGGACGGCTCGTCGCAGACGTACAGGACGCCCATGAGGCCGGAGCCGATCTGGGTCGCGAGGCGTATTCGCTGGCCCTCGCCGCCACTGAGCGTTCCCGCTGGGCGTGAGAGCGAGAGGTAGTCGAGGCCAACGTTCAGCAGGAAGGAGAGGCGGGAGTCGATCTCCTTGAGTATCTGGCTGGCGATGATCAGCTCGCGCTCCGTGAGGACAGCGGCGTCGGGGTGTTCCTCCCATCGTGGGGCAATGTCCAGCGGGGGCGCGAGGCCCTGCACCGCCTTCACCCACTGCGCGGCTTCGGTGACGGAGAGGTTCGTGACCTGGATGATGGAGCGGTCGGCGATGGTGACGGCGAGCGACTCCGGGCGCAGCCTGCCGCCGCCGCACGCCTCGCAGGGCAGGGCGGTCATGTAGCGTTCGATCTCGGTGCGGACGTAGTCGGACTGCGTATCGCGGTAGCGTCGCTCCAGGTTGGGGATGACGCCCTCGAAAGCGGCGTCCCACTCGAAGATGCGTCCGTGGTGCGTTCGATGGCGTACGCGCACCTTTCGTCTGTCGGGGTAGCCGTAGAGGACCGTCTGACGCACACGTTCGGGCAGGCGGCGCCAGGGGGTGTCAGCCGATACGCCCTCGTGCTCCGCTACGCCTCGCAGGATGCTGTAGTACCAGTTCGTGCTGGTTCCGGCGCGCGCCCACGGCCTCAGCGCACCTTCGTCGAGGCTGAGGCTGGGGTCGGAGACGACGAGCTCGGGGTCGACCACGAGCCTGATGCCGAGGCCGGAGCATCGGGAGCATGCTCCGTGCGGGCTGTTGAACGAGAACGTTCGGGGCTCGATCTCCGAGAAGCTGATGCCGCAGTAGGAGCAGGCGAACTGCTCCGAGTAGACGTGCTCCTCGTTGGAGTCGGCGTCCAGCGTGATCATGCGGCCTTCGCCGTACCTCAGCGCGACCTCGACGGAATCGACGACGCGGCTGCGCTCCGTTTCGTTGTCGAGGACGAGGCGGTCGATCACGATCTCGATGGTGTGCCAGCGCTGCCTGTTGAGCGTGATGGTCTCGTCGAGGCCGCGCACCTCTCCGTTGACGCGGACGCGGACGAAACCCGCGCTCCGGGCATCGTCGAGGATGTCCTTGTGCTCGCCCTTCTTGTGGACTACGCGCGGGGCGAGGAGCATGAGTCGCGTGCCCTCCTGCGCGAGCACCGCCGCCGCGATCTGCTGCACCGTCTGGCGTTGCACGGGTCTGCCGCAGTTGTAGCAGTGGGGGTGCCCGACGCGGGCGAACAGCAGGCGCAGATAGTCGTAGATCTCGGTTACGGTGCCGACGGTCGATCGAGGGTTGTTGGAGACGCCCTTCTGGTCGATGGAGATGGCGGGGGAGAGCCCCTCGATGTACTCGACGTCAGGCTTGTCCATGCGGCCAAGGAACTGGCGCGCGTAGGCCGAGAGCGATTCGACGTACCGCCGTTGACCCTCGGCGTAGATCGTATCGAACGCGAGCGTCGATTTACCGGAGCCTGACGGCCCGGTGATGACGACCAGCCGGTCACGCGGAATGGTAACGTCGACGTTCTTGAGGTTGTGCTCACGAGCGCCGCGAACGACGATGTTTTCGAGGGCCATCTGTCCTTTGCCAACGGGGAATCGTGGGGCTCCGTGCCCTCTGCCTATGCTACCACTGCGCTCCGGGGTACAGGGCACCGGGATACGGGATTTTAAGAAGGGGAACGGGGCGGATCAGGCTTCGCGGAGGAGGATGTCGCTCGCAGGGGACGGATCAGGGTTCGCGGGGGAGGAGGCGCTCGCCGGGGGCGCGCACCCAGACGCGCCCCTCGCGAATCTCTACGGGGTACGCCTGGGCATCGTCGGTGTACCTATCGAGACATTCTCCGGTGACGATGTCGAATACAGCAGCGTGCAGGGGACAGATGACCTCTCCGCGCTCGATGAGGCCGTAGCTGAGCATCGCTCCCTGGTGCGGGCAGTAGTTATCCATCGCGCCCGCCTTCTCGCCGTCCCAGAAGACGGCGATCTCATGCCTGCCGAGCCGGGGGTGCCGGAATTCGAAAGAGAGCGCCATCCTAACCTTGAGCTCGTCCAGTGAGCACAGGTCGAACTCCTCTGCGGCGTCCATTTCGGTCAAGGGCTACTGCACCTCGATGAGCGGCTGTCCCGCGTTGAGAACCTGGTCCTTCTTGATCTTGATGTTCTTCACGATGCCGCTGTTGGCCATGCGGACGCTCTGCTCCATCTTCATGGATTCGAGCAGGCATATCTCGTCTCCGGCCTCCAGCTCCTGGCCCTTGACGGCAGTGACGGCGACGACCTTGCCGGGGAGAGGGCACCGGATGACGCGCTCGTCGCCCTGGGTGAGACCGCGCAAGCCGGGCAGCGTCGCCTTGGGAGCGGGGCGCTGCGTCTTGATCACGACGCCGTCCGCAGGGTCGCCGACCTCCACGAGGAAGGACTCGCCGTCGACGATGACCTCGACGGGGCTCTGGTACGTGTCGCCGACTTCGACGGCGAACCACTCGTCATTGACTTTCACGCGTAACCGTTTCACTTAGACAACTCCGCCGCCGAGCCGGTTGACCATCGCCATGCGCCGGCCATGTAATCTCCATCTGCTGACAAGGTGGTTCTCGGCGGCCTGCTGATCTAGCACCATAGCCAATGCTATCGCGGCCACCATCTCTTTATTCTGAGACGGGGGCTCCTCAAGCAGCCGCTCGAGGAACCCGTTGTCGAACGTCCCACCTCTGAAGCTCCGATGTTCGAGCACGCGTTGCACAACCGGGATGTTCACGACGAGCCCTTCTATAGCGTAATCGTTCAGCGCGTCGAGCATCTTTGCGATGGCCGTCTCGCGATCCTGTCCGTGGACGATGAGCTTGGCCATCATGGGCTCGTAGTAGGGCGAGACCTCATAGCCGTCATAGAGGGCGCTGTCCACGCGCACACCATCGCCGGAGGGTTCGGAGAGGCGAGAGACCGTGCCGACGGTTGGCAGCATCATCACCGGGTCTTCCGGGTAGATGCGCGCCTCGATGGCCGCGCCGCTCTGCGTGATGTCCTCCTGCTCGATCCCGAGCGGCTCGCCCGCCGCAACGCGGAACTGTAGTTCGACGAGGTCGAGGCCGGTGGTCATCTCGGTTATCGGATGCTCGACCTGGAGCCGCGTGTTCATCTCAAGGAAATAGAAGTTGCTACCGTCTCCGTCGAGCAGGTACTCAATGGTGCCCGCGTTGGTGTAGCCGATCTTGCTGACGAGCCGCACGGCGGATTCCAGGAGCGCGGCTTTGACCTCAGGGGTGAGTTTCGCGCAGGGCGTCTCCTCGATCACCTTCTGGTTTCGACGCTGCACGGAGCAATCCCGCTCGAAGAGGTGGATCGCGTTCCCGTGCGTGTCGCCGAATATCTGAACCTCGACGTGCGAGGCGTTCTCGACGCGGCGCTCGATGTAGATGCGGCTGCTGCCGAACGCGCCCTGCGCCTGCGCCCGCGCCCGCTCGATAGCCTCGGCGAGCTGAGACGGCTCGCGGACGATGCGTATGCCCATGCCTCCGCCGCCATCCGCCGCCTTGATCATGAGCGGGAAGCCGATCTCCCTGGCGACGATCTCTGCATCGGCGTCCTCGACGGTCTCCTGGGTGCCGGGAATGACCGGCACGCCGGCCTCTTTCGCTATGCTGCGGGCCATCACCTTGTCGCCCATCTTGGCGATGAGGTCCGCCGACGGCCCGATGAAGACCATCCCCGCCTTCTCGACCGCGTCGACGAATGAGGAATTCTCCGACAAGAAGCCGTAGCCGGGGTGGATGGCTTCGGCCTTGACCTTCCGGGCGGCCTTGATGATCGAGCTGATGTTCAGGTAGGAATCGGCGGCGGGGGCATCCCCGATGTGCACCGCGCGGTCAGCCATCTGCACATGCAGCGATTTCTCGTCGGCGTCGGAATAGACCGCGATGGCCTCGATGCCGAGCTTCCGGCAAGTGCGGATGACCCGGCAGGCAATCTCGCCTCGGTTGGCGATGAGGACGGAGGAGAACATGACGCCGCCTAGTGTAGCGGGAGAGGGAGCAGTCGGCCAACCTCTCTGCGTGCGTCAGCGGGGTTGTCTGCTGGCACACGGACAGCCAGCGGAGGGTACGGGACATGGGCCAGCCGCTTCCGTACCCCGACGAAGCCAGCGCCCTGCCATCCGTGGAGGAGAGCGCTAGTGACATAATCGTGCCGTTCGTATATGCCGCCTGTTCGTGCTGCGAAAAACGTAACCCCAACGCCTTTCCATGCGCATCTTCACTCGTATACTCCCCCATCGGATGTTTTTCACAACCCTACCAGGGCTCCGACTTGACGCAGACACGTCAGGATATTAGATTTGGCACACGTTCACGGCGAATCTGGAATGGCCGGCACGAGTCGACTGGATAGGCTTAGCGCCTGTAGCTCTCGGTCGTGGGAACCGGGGACTTTCAGATGAGAGGACTTTCAGATGACGAGTGTAGAAACGCCAACCATCGTGGATGCGGATGGGCACATCATCGAGTCTATCGAGGAGATGGCGGAGTTCCTCGATCCACCTATCCGAAATACGGCATTGGGAATCGGGGGCATAGGGACGACGATTCAACTGAGTAAGACAAGCCTTTTCGGGACGCTCGATGGCCTGCACTTCGCTAAGGTTGACTCCAGCGACAACGCAACCGCTCGTCGCGAGCGAATCAACGCCAGCGAGAGTCGTATGGGCTCTGCCCAGGATTGGACAGCGCTGCTCGATAACTCGAGCATTGAACAGACCGTGGTATATACAACGGAGGGCCTGCAGGTCGGCAGACTGAGAAACAGAGACTACGCTGTTGGCCTGTGCCGTGGGTATAACGACTACGTAGCGGGCTGCTACCAGGCGCACGACAGCCGCATCCATCCCATCGCCCTCATCCCGATGCAGGACCCCGAGCGCGCGGCGCTCGAGCTTCGGCGAGCCGTCACAGAGCTGGGGTTGTTGGGTGCGATGCTCCCCTCAACAGGTCTCGATCTCCACCTAGGGCACGAGTATTACTGGCCGGTCTACAAAGAGGCCTCCGACCTAGGCTGCATTCTCGCCGTCCACGGTGGCTCGAACGCGGGAATCGGCATTGACTCGTTCAACGATCTCACGCCTTCCGGCATCGTCCACCATCCGGTGCCGCTGCTGTATGCGTTCGTATCCTTCATCTACGACCGGGTGTTCGAGCAGTTCCCCGATATGCGAGTCGCATTTCTCGAGGGCGGCTGCGCATGGGTAGCCCTGGCTTTGGACCGGATACAGCGGGCGGCCGAGTTTGCCGGAGCTCCCCCTCGCCCGGCGGAGGAGTACCTCGCTAGCGGTAATCTCCTCATTGGCTGCGAGGGTGTCGATCCTACTCTCCCGTACCTGGCAGGCCGGGTGGGGATCGAGCCCTTCGCCTACTCGTCTGACTACCCGCACGAAGTCGACTTCAAATCCGCCATTGATGAGATTGAGGAGACGATCGAAAACGATACGCTTTCGGACGAGCAAAAAGTTGCGGTTCTTGGAGGCAACGCCAAGCGGTTCTACAGACTCTAGTCCCATCGTTGAATAGGAGAACCTTGAATGCCAGTTCTATTGGTTGGAGGGGGCCTCGTCGGCTCTCAGGTCGCGAATATCCTGATTGGTGAAGGCGAAGAGGTCACGGTGCTCGACTACGCGCCCCAGCGAGAGTCGCTCGCCGAGAACGTGGATGTCGACCGGCTCAGGCTGGTTCAAGGCGACGTCTTAAACCCCTTCAGCATCGTCAGTGCGTTGCGGGAGAGCAAAGCAGACTGCGTCGTTCACACTGCGGCGTACCCGATGCTCACCATCGGGGCTCAGCAGAACCCCTACGGAGCAATCCAAATCAACGTCATGGGCACCGTCAACGTTCTCGAAGCCGCTCGGACGATGGGCGTTGAAAGAGTGGTTGTGGTGAGCTCAGGAGTTCTGGCCCAGAGCCTTACAGGCGGAGGCGACTCCGGCGACCCGGCCTTCGAGGAAGCGTTTCCCCGGCCTTCTACGTTCTATGCAGCGACCAAGCAAGCTGTTGAAAGCCTAGCGGCCAACTACACCGCCTGGTGCGGCGTGGATGTCCGAGCCGTGCGCTACGCGGCCATTGCGGGTCCGTGGAGTGGTCGCGGGGGCGGCGGCCCTAGCAACATGTTTCGCGATCTGGTGGAAGGCGCCCTGCTGAAGGGCGAGATCGAAGTGCCCTCGCGCTCGCTAGAGTGGGTCTATTCGAAGGATGCGGCCCGAGGCACGGTTCTCGCCCTCAGGGCCGACAACCTCACCGACCGCGTGTTCAATATAGGTACGGGCCGCTTGACGAATTCCGAGGAGCTGGCCGACGCAATAACCGCGGCCTTGCCAGAAACGAAGACGAGCATCGCGCCACCGGACCCGAGTGGCGCAGCGATGTTCAATGCGGTGGCGCTGAACCTGGACCGCTCCCGAGCGGTTCTTGGATACGAGCCTGAGTTTGATATGCCGGCCTGTGTACGTGACTACATCGAATGGTTCGGCGCCAAGCGGGTGTGACCTACCCGGCACGGTCATACCCGACCGTTGTGTTCTGCCGCAAGAAACAGGAGATTGCCATGCTGAGGAAAGTTCTCTTAGTTACGACGATGATTGTGATGCTGGCGGTGGTGCTCGCCGCATGCGGAGGGGACGAGGACACGCCCACACCAGTACCCCAGGCCACCGCGACACCGACACCTCCTCCAGAGCCCGTGGAGCTGAACGTCATCATGGCCTGGGACAGGAGGGTGGAGGCGACTGTCGTGTCCGGTGACCCGGTCGTGGAGGCGATCGAGCGCATCGGAGCGGGACGGATCGTGATCAACAAGGTCGGTCCGGAAGCGGTGCCATCCTTCCAACAGATACAGCCTTTGAAGGACGGCCTCTTCGACCTGAACTTCTCGACTAACGGTTACCACGCCGGAATGTCAAGCCTGGTCATCGCGTCGTCGCTTGCCAGAGGTTCCTCAGAGGAGAGGCGTGAGTGTGGGCTCACAGAAACGATGCAAGAGCTCTATTCCGACAAGATAGGGGTCAAGATGCTGGGATCGTTCCCGATGGGGTTCGGCAACAAGATATTCACGAGCAAGCCGATGACGGGTCCTGATTTCAGTGGGCTGAAGCTGCGCGCCTCAGGTGGAACGTACGAAGCGTTCGTCGAGGCGTTGGGCGGCGAGACGGTGACCATCGCCGTTCCGGAGATCTATTCCGGTCTGGAGAAAGGGGTCATCGACGGCATCATGTTCGGCGGAGTCGGCGCCAATGCCCTGGGTCTGGGTGAGGTTCTGAAATACATCATCAAGCCCGATCTCACAGAGGTGACGTCGGCGTTGTTCGCGAACGAAGAGAGCTGGAACGCGCTGCCGAGCGACGTCCAAGACATCATCAACCAAGCCATCAGTGAAGTGCAGGTGTCTGGCCGCGCGGCGGGGCTTGTGAGTTCCGACAATGAGCGGGAGGTGCTACTCGCTGCCGGCCTCGAGGAAATCGTCTTCACGGGAGCAGACGCGGAGCTGTGGAACAGCACGTTCTACGAGGCCAACCTGGAGCAAAACATCCGAACCGGGGACCCCGCGTACGCTTCGCGTTTCGAAGAAGCGCTGACTTGCCTGACCGGAAAGGCGTAGAGGCATGAACCATGGATCGCCGCGAGGTGCGATAGCGTGTTAGCGCTCAAGAGAGTTGGCGAGGTGTCAGCCATATGGTTTGACCGCCTGCTCAAGGGCTGTGCGTACCTCAGCGGCGTTCTGCTTGGCTTCATGGCGGCCGGTATCGGCTTCGAAGTGTTCATGCGGCGCGTGCTCAACGACCCAACTTCCTGGGTGACGGACTTCAGTGAGTACGCGCTGCTGTTCATCACCTTCCTGGCTGCGCCCTGGCTGCTGCGTGAAGGCGGGCACGTGAGCATGACCGTCGTTACCGAGCGGTTGAGCCACACGAAGAATTTGTTCCTTCGTCCGGTGGTTATGCTGATGGGCGCGATCATCTGTGCCGTCATCCTCCAGCGTACCGGCGTTGCCACCTGGGAGCTCTACCAAGACGGCACCGTGCTGTTCCGCACAATCAAGTTCGCTGAGTTCTGGATATGGTGGGTGATGCCCTTCGGGATGCTCCTCATGACCGTCCAATTCCTGCGGATGTTCACCAGCAGCGTCGGGCTCCTTGTCGCCCATCTGGCGCGCGCGCCGGGCCCGGGATGAACCTGACTCCCCAATCGACCGATGCTCTTCGCACTCTGAAAGGGGACTGAATGGAGTGGTGGGGATTCCTCGTCGTCATCTTAGCGCTGCTTGTGACCTTCATGGTTATGGGCCTTCCGGTGGCTTTTGCCTTCGCAGGCGCCAACATCCTCGGTCTGCTTTTAGTTGCCGCAGGAACGAAGGGCTTGGTCGTCATTCCCGGCAGCATCTTCTCCTCAGTCTCGTCCTTCACGCTGGTCGCCATCCCCATGTTCTTCTTGCTTGGCGAGGTCTTGTTTCAGTCGAAGGTCATCGCGATGATCATCGACGTCATCGACAAGTGGATTGGGCAGCTCCGTGCCCGTCTTCTGTTCGTCTCGATAGCCGCTGGAACCGGACTGGCTACTCTGAGCGGCGCAGGTCTCGCTGATACCGCGCTGCTTGGCACTACGCTCTACCCGGAGATGGCTAACCGTGGGTACGACAAGCGGTTAAGCCTGGGGACTATCGCGTCGATCGGCACGCTAGCCTCAGTCATCCCGCCCAGCGCGCTCATGGTGCTAGCAGGGAGCTTCGCTCAAGTGTCGATCAGTCGACTGTTGATTGGGGGGCTCATGCCGGGTCTGCTTATGGCGGCCCTCTATGCCGTCTACATCCTGATAAGGGTCAGAATCAACCCGGCGATGGCCCCAACCTATGCAGGGATGACTGCCCCCTGGAGCGAGAAACTGACCGGTGCGGCCAAGCTCTCGCCCATGCTCTTGATCGTCTTCATGGTCATGGGGTTCATCCTGTTAGGAGTCACAACGCCCAGCGAGGCCGCCGCTACCGGGGCCATCGCCGCGGTAGTGATAGTCGCCCTCTATCGACGGCTTACCTTCGAGGTTATCCGCGAGTCCATCATGGGCGCGACTAAGATCTCGGCGATGATCTTCCTGATTATCGCCTCCGCGGTCGCGCTCAGCCAGGTGCTTGCGCTCAGCGGCGCGACGACCGGCCTTCTGCGCCTAGTGTCTGAGCTGACGGTATCGCCATTGCTCATCCTGCTTGCGATTCACCTGATGGTCTTCGTTCTCGGTTTCTTTATCGACTCGGTGTCGATCATGGTGATCGCCATCCCTATCTTCGGGCCCATCGCTGCGGCGCTCGGGTTCGACCCGATCTGGTTCTGGGTGTTGTTCATGATGGGCCTCAACAACGGAGGGCTCACTCCACCATTCGGCCTTACGCTTTTCGTGCTGAAAAGTGTCGTCGCCGGAACGACCAGGGACGAGCCGACCATGATTGACATGTACTGGGCGGCGGTTCCATACGTGTTCATCAACATCTTTGCGATGGTGATCGTCGTCATCTTCCCCGAGATCATCCTTTGGTTGCCTGGGTTGATACAGTAATTTTCCGACCACGGACCTGGTAGTGCGGTTAGGGGGCGGAGCCCAGTTCGGCGATGGCGGCGGCGAGGTCCAGCGTGCCGCGATAGATGGCGGAGCCGACGATGGCCCCCTCGACGCCGAGGCTGGCAAGCGTGCGGAGGTGGCCGATCTCGGCGATGCCTCCAGAGGCGATGATGCTGACTCCGCTGTTGGCGGCAGCCGCTCGCGCGGCCATCTCCTCGACGGCGGGGAAGTTGGGGGAGGTGAGGGTGCCGTCGCGGGTGATGTCGGTGTAGACGAAACGGCGCACGCCTGCGTCGGCCATGCGGCTGAGCAGATCCGTGGCGGCGACTTCGCTGCCCGCCGTCCACCCTGAGACGGAGACCATCCCCTCGCGGGCGTCTATGCCGACGATGATGCGCTCGGCTCCGTGACTCGCCAGGGCTTGCTCGATGAGGGCAGGCTCCTCGACGGCGGCGGTGCCGAAGACGATGCGGTCTACGCCGTCCGCCAAGGCGCTGCTGATGTCGTCAGCCGAGCGGAGACCTCCGCCGAGCTGGACGGGAACCCCCACGGCTGCTGCGATGGCCCGCACCTCGGCAGCCTGCGTGCGGCGTCCCTCCCGCGCCCCATCGAGATCGACGAGGTGGATCCTCGGCGCGGCGTCGGCTGCGAACTGCATGGCGACGCGCACAGGGTCATCGTCGAAGGTGGTTTGGCGGTCGTAGTCGCCTTGCAAGAGTCGAACCACCGCTCCGTTGCGGAGGTCTATGGCGGGGATAATCTCCATGGGCGTTAGCCGTCCCTCTGCACGAAGCGCTTCACGAAATTGTCATACAGCCTGAGGCCGACCATGCCGCTCTTCTCCGGGTGAAACTGGGTGGCGACGACGTTGTCCCTGGCGAGGACGCTGGCGAACGCGACGCCGTACTGAGTCGCTCCGGCGACCCATGATTCGTCCCGAGGCGCGGCGTAGTAAGAGTGAACGAAGTAGAAGTAGCTCTCCTCCGGCACGCCCTCGAAGAGGGGATGGGGACGGGTGAGAGCGACGGAGTTCCAGCCCATGTGCGGCACTTTGAGGCCGGGGCTGAAGCGTTTGACCTCGCCGGGGACGACGCCGAGGCCGGGGGTGTCGCCCTCCTCCGATCGGTCGAGCAGGAGCTGGAGGCCGAGGCATACGCCGAAGAATGGTTTGCCCGCAGCTATCCACTCACGGACTGGGTTGGCCATGCGGTGGCGATTGAGAGCGGCGATAGCCTGAGGAGACGCGCCCTGTCCGGGGAACACGACGGCAGACGCACCATCGAGCGCCGACGCATCCGATACGAATCGGGCGTCGTGTCCGAGACACTCGAACGCTTTCTGGACGCTGCGGAGGTTCCCCGCACCGTAGTCGATGATGGCGATAGAGCCCATATCCGTACGATTCTAACAGCAGGGGAGCGCTGGTACTTTAACGTTATGGAGGTTCGCACTTTAAAGGAGACCTTTGCATACCCCCCCTCGCTCGCAGCGCCCTCACCCGATGGGGATTCACCCTCCGGGACCTTAACCCGATGCTTGGCTTGGGGATTTACCCTCATCCTAGCCTTCTCCCCTCAAGGGAGAAGGGACCTGAAAATCCCCTCTCCATCTGGAGAGGGGATCATGCCGCCGGAGTTATGCAAAGGTCACTTTAAGCCTGAGTTGGGCAGACGCTGTTCTCATGAAGCGGAAGGGAGCTGGGGGAGCCTGGTTATCAGATCCGGCCCTATGTCCTCGATGGAGCCTTTGCCGCACATCATCATGGTGGTTTCGACTTCGTCGCGGAGGACGTCCAGCATGTGGGTTACGCCCTGCTCTCCGGCGTAGCTCAGCCCCCAGAAGAGCGGCCTGCCGAGCATGACCGCCTTCGCTCCGAGGGCTATGGCTTTGATGACATCGGTGCCCCGGCGTATGCCGCCATCGAGGTAGACCTCAACGTCGTTGCCCGCGGCCTGAGCGACTTCGGCGAGGGCCTCGATGGTGGGGATGGTGGTGTCGAGGTTGCGCCCTCCGTGGTTGGAGACGATGAGGGCGTCAACGCCGTGCTCCGCGCAGAGCGCCGCATCCTCCCCGGTGATGATGCCCTTGAAAACGAGGGGCAGCTTGGTTATCGAACGCAGCCAGGCGACATCGGCCCATGTTGCGCCCGGGTCGACGCGGCTGCGGCTGCTCATGCCGGCGTTGAACTTCGCGAGATCCTTCTCCGGCCCGCCGACCTTGGCCTCGTCGGCGCGCGGCTGGCGCTGATAGGAGTTGCGTATGTTGCGCTCCCGCTTGGGCGGCCAGACGGCGTCCAGCGTTAAGCAGATGGCGTTGTATCCGTTGGCCTCGGCCATCTGCACGCGGTCGGCGGTCTGCTCGCGGTCGCGGTAGAAGTACGTCTGGTACCAGCGAGGCCCGTCGGCGGCATGAGCGATCTCTTCAGGGCTGTAGGAGGCGTTCGCGCTGACCGCCAGGAGCGTTCCGAATCCGGCGGCGGCTTTGGCGGTCGCGACCTCTCCGTCAACGTGGGCGCGCTTGTGGCCTCCGCACGGGGAGAGCATGAAGGGCACGGAGAGGCGTTCACCGAGCACGGTGGTGGTCAGATCGGCGTCCGGTATGCCCGCAAGCATCCGAGGGCGGAGCGCGATGTGGTCGAATACGGAGCGTGTGCGCGCGAGGGTTATCTCGTCGGTAGCGCCCCCTGCGACGTAGTCCCATTCGCTCTGCGCGAGCGTCTGCTCGGCGAGGGACTCCAACTCGTACAGGTTGATCGGCTCTCCTGTTGTCATCATGCCTCCTTAAACTGGCTTAGCTGGGGTCGCTGGGGTCGCTCTCGTCATCTTCTGCGGTAAGCCGCTCGAAAGGAAGGGCCCTGTCTTCGTAGCGGGCGAGCATGAACACGAGGTCGGACGCGCGATTGAGGTAACGTAGCAGTTCGTCGTTGACGATCATGCCTTGCGTGTTCATCTCGACTGCCCTGCGCTCTGCTCTGCGCAGGATGGAGCGTGCGAGGTCCAGCGCGCCGGATGCCTGCGACGCGCCGGGGATGATGAAGCTGCGCGGCAGCTCGATCTGCGCGGCGAGAGCGTCTATGTCGGCTTCGAGTTCGGCGGTCATCGCGGGGGTTACGACGCTGAAGTGCGTCTGCAGCTTGGCGTACTCAGCGCGGTCGGTCGCGAGTTCCGCGCCGACGGTGAAGAGCTCGCGCTGGACGCGCTTGACGACGCGCCGCACCTCGGGCTCGGCGGAGAGTGCACGCGCAAGGCCGAGCGCGGAGACCGCCTCGTCGCTCGTGCCGTAGGCCTCCGTGCGAAGGTCGCTCTTGGAGATGCGCCCTCCGTAGAGCAGGCCGGTTTCGCCCTCGTCACCCTGTTTGGTGTAGACCTTCAGGGGTTCCTGCCGGTTGGCCATCGTGAGACTCCTTGGTCGGTTTCGGCTGCCGCGCGCCGGCTAGGCTGCGGCGCACCGTTAGGCTGCGCAGTGAGTATACGTCCGTTGAGCGAAATGCCTGACGACGGGGGTGGGCGAGGTTGACAACGGGCCCTCGTAACGATTAGCATTTCAATGCTCGCGCTCAAATGAGCGCTTGCTCGTAGATTCTGAACGATACCCAAAGGACGCGTACGTACGATGCCGACCGTTAACCAACTAGTACGTCAGGGGCGCAAGCGCGTGGTGAAAAAGACCAAGGCGCCTGCCCTGCGCTTCGTGCGAAACAGCCTGAGGAATCGTGTGTACCGTGGGGACGGAAGTCCGCAGAAGCTGGGTGTGTGCATCCAGGTGCGGACGGTAACCCCCAAGAAGCCGAACTCTGCATTGCGGAAAGTGGCCCGCGTTCGCATGACGAACGGGATGGAGGTCACGGCCTACATCCCCGGCGAGGGCCACACGCTTCAGGAGCACTCCGTCGTTCTGATTCGCGGTGGCCGTGTGAAGGACCTGCCGGGCGTGCGCTACCACATCATCCGTGGGGCGCTCGATGCGACAGGTGTGAACGGCCGGAAGCAAGGACGGAGCAAGTACGGGGCCAAACGCCTCTAACAGATGTGTCCCGCTCGTAGCTTCGCCTCGGCGTAAGCCGGGGTGTCATGTTCCCTGCTGCGTTCGGCGCGAGCCGTAGTGGCGGGACAATGGTGCGCTATGGCGCAGGAGGATTGATAGGCAGATGTCACGTCGACGACGCGCAGAAAGGCGAGTGCCGCTAGCGGATCCGCTCTACCAGAGCGTGATCCTCGCCAGCTTCATCAACCGGGTGATGCTGAACGGCAAGAAGACGGTAGCTCAGCGGGCCGTCTATCAGGCGCTCGATCAGGTGGGACGTGAGACGAACCGCGACGCGATGGAGGTATTCCAGACCGCGCTGCGGAACGTAACGCCAACCGTCGAGGTGAAGCCTCGCCGGGTGGGCGGCGCGACCTATCAGGTGCCCATCGAGGTGCCTGAGCGACGCCGGAACGCGCTTGCGATGCGCTGGCTCATCAGGTCCGCGCGTGCGCGCACCGGCCAGCCCATGCGCTCGCGGCTGGCAGCAGAAATCATTGACGCGTCACGCGGGCAGGGAACCGCCGCCCGCCGCCGCGAGGAAGTGCACCGCATGGCGGAGGCCAACAGAGCCTTCGTCCATTACCGGTGGTAAGAAGAACGGAATGACTGTAGTTACAGACCTCAACAAAGTTCGCAATATCGGATTCATCGCCCACATCGACGCTGGCAAGACGACAGTGACGGAGCGGGTGCTGTTCTTCACGGGCAGGACGTACAAGCTGGGAGAGGTTCACGACGGCACCGCCGTCATGGACTGGATGGCCCAGGAGCGGGAGCGAGGGATCACCATCACTTCGGCGGCCACTCGCGCAGAGTGGAAGGGCCATCAGATCAACATCATCGATACGCCTGGGCACGTGGACTTCACGGCCGAGGTAGAGCGAAGCCTCCGCGTTCTCGACGGAGGCGTCGTTGTGTTCGATGCGGTCGCGGGCGTGCAGCCGCAGTCCGAGACGGTGTGGCGTCAGGCCGACCGCTACGGGGTGCCGCGCATCTGCTTCGTGAACAAGATGGACCGCATGGGCGCGGACTTCCAGAAGACGATGGACTCGATACGTCACCGGCTGAAGGCTACGCCGATTCCGGTGCAGTACCCGATAGGCGCCGAGGACCAGTTCCAGGGCGTGATCGACCTGATCGACGAGAAGGCGTGGCTCTTCCAGCGATCCGGGGCTCCGGGCGAGTTGCGTGAGGCGGAGATTCCCTCCGAGCTGCGAGAGCAGGCTACGCAGATCCGCGAAGAGATGATCGAGCGCGTCGCCGAGAACGACGACCACATGATGGAACAGTTCCTCTCAGGCGAGACGCCCACGCCGGAAGAGATCAAGGCCGCGCTGCGGCGGGCCACGATCGCTAATCAGGCGGTGCCGGTGGTCTGCGGGTCGGCGCTCCAGAGCCTGGGCGTTCAGCTGGTGCTGGACGCGGTGCTGGACTACCTGCCTTCTCCGCTGGACGTTCCGCCTGTCATCGGCAAGTTGCCTTCGAGCGAGGAAGAAGTCGAGCGCAAGCCGGATCCGGCAGAGCCTTTCGCCGCCTTGGCGTTCAAAGTAGTTACCGACCCTTACTCCGGGCGGCTCGTGTATTTCCGGGTGTATTCCGGCACGATGAAGACGGGGTCTGCGGTTTACAACTCCACCAAGGGCGTACGCGAGCGGATGGGCCGCATCATGTTCATGCACGCCAACCACCGCGAAGAATCCGAAAGCATCACGGCCGGAGAGATCGGCGCTGCGGTCGGACTCAAGAACACGTTCACCGGCGAGACGATCTGCGAGGAGCGCCACCCTGTTGTCCTGGAGACGATCCGATTCGCGGAGCCGGTCATCTCGGTTGCCATCGAGCCGTCCACTCGTGCGGAGCACGACAAGCTGACGGACTCGCTCATCAAGCTGGCGGAAGAGGATCCGACATTCCGGGTTCGCTACGACAAAGAGACGGGCCAGACGATCATGTCCGGCATGGGCGAGTTGCACCTGGAGATTCTCGTTGACCGCCTGAAGCGCGAGTTCAACGTGAGCGCATCAGTGGGACGGCCAGAGGTCGCTTATCGTGAGGCCATCAGCCGCGAGGCGAGGGCTCGGGGGCGGTTCGTGCGTCAGACCGGCGGGCACGGCCAGTTCGGCGATTGCGTGCTGATACTCGAACCCGGTGAAGCCGGCGTGGGCTATCGTTTCGAGAACAAGATCGTCGGGGGCACGATACCTCGCGAGTTCATCCCCGCGGTGAACAAGGGCGCTGAGGAAGCGCTGCACACGGGAGTTATCGCAGGCTACCCGGTGATGGACGTGAAGGTGTCGCTGGTCGATGGGTCTTTCCACTCGGTGGACTCTTCAGAGATGGCGTTCAGGATAGCTGCGTCGATGGCCGTGAAGGATGCGCTGCGCAAGGCAGGGCCCATCCTTCTGGAGCCGATGATGGAGATACAGGTCATCACTCCCGGGGAGTACCTGGGCGAGGTGCTCGCGGACCTGAACAGCCGCCGAGGCAGGATCAAATCAATGGAAGGCCATGGCGATACGCAGGTTGTCGAGGCGGACGCTCCACTCGTGGAGATGTTCGGATACGCGACAGACCTTCGCTCGCTGTCTCAGGGCCGAGCGAACTACTCGATGGAGTTCGGGCGCTACGAGAAGGCGCCGGAGTCCACCGTGCAAGCTGTGGCCCGGAGCGCGTAGGGAGATATAGCGATGGTCGAACAGACAACAAGAGCCCGAACCGCTACTGCGCCAACGTCGCAGAAGGTTCGCATCATCCTGCGGGCGTTTGACCACAAGCTGGTGGATCAGTCGTCCGCGCAGATCGTAGAGGCGGCGGAGCGCACCGGCGCAGCCGTTGCCGGCCCTGTGCCGCTGCCGACGCGCATCAAGCGCTTCTGCGTGATCCGCTCTCCGCACGTCGACAAGGACTCGCGGGAGCACTTCGAGTTGCGGACCCACAAGCGGCTCGTGGACATCCTCGAACCGAACTCCCGAACGATCGACGCGCTCACCAGGCTGCAGATGCCTGCGGGCGTAGACATATCAATCAAGTTGTAGCTGAGACGATGATTCAAGGACTGATAGGCAAGAAGATAGGGATGACCCACCTCTTTGCAGCAGAAGCAAGGGTTATTCCTGTTACCGTCCTGGAAGTAGGGCCCTGCGTGGTTACGCAGGTGCGCACTACGTTGCGCGACGGTTACGAAGCCATCCAGATCGGGTATGGCAGGGCGAAGCAGCTCACCAAGCCTGCTCTGGGGCATCTCGCTGCGTCCGGCGCGAACGTTCGGCGATTGCGCGAGTTCAAGGTAAGCGACGTCTCTGAGTACAGCGTTGGGCAGGAGTTGCTGGTCAGCCAGTTCCAGCCGGGCGATTTCGTGGACGTGGTCTCGACGACGAAAGGACGCGGTTTCCAAGGCGCCATGCGACGCCATGGGTTCAGCGGAGGCCAGAAGACGCACGGACAGAGCGACCGCGCGCGAGCCGTCGGCTCCATCGGTGCGGGCACCTACCCAGGACGCGTGGTCAAGGGCAAGAAGATGCCGGGCCACATGGGCGACAAGCGCAAGACCGTCCGCAAGCTGCGCGTGGAGATGGTCGACGTCGAACGCAACCTGCTATTGGTGCGAGGCGCCGTTCCCGGCACGCGCAACACGACCGTGATGGTCAAGTACGCTCATGGCGTTCCGATCCCTGAGCGCGCCGCACCCGAAGTGCCTGCCGCCGACACCGGCGAGGAAGAGCGCTCCTAATGCAGCTTCCTCAGTACGACACCAACGGAAATGCCACAGGCACGCTGGAAGTCAGCGACATCGTCTTCGGCGCACCGGAGAACGCGGAGCTACTGCACCAGGCTTTGGTCTACCACAGCGCGAATCAGCGCCAAGGCACGAGCAACACCCTGACTCGCGGACAGGTTCACGGCACAGGCCGCAAGCCTTTCGCTCAGAAGGGCACGGGCCGCGCCCGGCAAGGCTCCTGGAAGTCTCCGCATCATCGCGGGGGCGGCGTTGCGTTCGGCCCGTCACCGCGTTCACACCGCAAGCGTATGCCGAAGCAGATGCGCCGGCAGGCTATCCGCGTGGCGCTGTCCGGGAAGGTTGCGAGCGAGCGGCTGTTCGTCGTGGACGGTTTGGACGCTCTCGAACAGAAGACGAAGTCGATGGCCGGCACACTGGCCGCGCTCGGCATCAAGGGCTCGGCGTTGATCGTGAAGCATGCCGATTCACAGGCGGGCCTGGCCATCCGGAACCTCCCGCGCGTGAAGGCGGTGGCTGCGGACATCATCAACGTCCTGGACCTCCTGAGGTTCGACGCTGTGGTGATCAGTCCTGATGCGGCGAAACGCGCCGATGCGCTCTGGTCCGACACGCGGCGGGTGCGCAAGGAGGTTGTGGCCTGATGCACGTCTTCCAAGTGCTCAAACGTCCGGTGATCACGGAGAAGTCGACGGTTCTGCAGGAGCAGAACAAGTACGTCTTCGAGGTGCTGCCCCGCGCGAACAAGGCGCAGGTCCGCGAGGCTGTCCAGCGAGCGTTCGAGGTGAAGGTTACCAACGTGCATATGGTGCACACGCCTGGTGAGAACCGCAGGCTCAGAAGCGGCCGGTGGCTCCGTACTTCCGGTAAGAAGAAGGCCATCGTGACGATTGCTCCGGGCGATACCATCCAACTGTTCGAGGGAGCGTAGCATGCCACTGAAACGACTACGGCCTACCAGCCCAGGCGTTCGAGCTGCGGTGCGCCCCGACTTCGCCGAAGTTACGCGCCGGACGTCGCACAAGCCACTGACGAAGGGCCTCCACAAGAGCGGAGGCAGGAACGTTCGCGGCAAGATGACCGTTCGCCATCGAGGCGGCGGAGCGAAGCGAGCCTGGCGAGACGTCGATTTCAAGCGCGACAAGGCGGGCATCCCCTGCCGTGTCGAGTCCATCGAGTACGACCCGAACCGGTCTGCACGCATCGCGCTTCTGCTCTACGCTGACGGCGCACGGCGCTATATCCTCGCCCCCGGCGGGGTGAAGGTGAACGACCGGTTGATGTCGGGCCCGGACGCGGAGATACGTCCCGGGAACGCGCTGCCGATGATCAAGATTCCGACCGGCATGATGATTCACAACATCGAACTCCAACCCGGAAAGGGTGGGCAGATGTGCCGCGGCGCAGGAACCGGCGCGCAGCTGTTGGCCCGCGACGAGGAGCACGCCCTGCTGAGGTTGCCGTCCGGCCAGATTCGGCGAGTGCCGAGCGCCGGAACCGCAACTATCGGGCAAGTGGGGAACCCGGAGCATAAGAACGCATCGCTCGGCAAGGCCGGCAGAAGCCGCCACCTGGGCCGACGTCCCCACACGCGGGGCACCGCGATGAACCCGAACGACCACCCGCACGGCGGCGGCGAAGGCCGCGCCGGCATAGGTATGACCCATCCGAAGACACCGTGGGGCAAGCCTGCCCTTGGCCCGAAGACGCGGCGACGTTCGCATACCGATGTGTTCATCGTCCGCGACAGGAGGAAGCGCTAAATGTCTCGTTCGGTCAAGAAAGGGCCGTACGTGCACCCCAAGCTGGCCAAGAAGGTCACTCGGGCGCAAAGTTCAGGCTCCAAGGTCGTCATTCGGACGTGGTCTCGAGCCTCGACAATCATGCCGGACATGCTCGGCATGACCATCGCGGTACACGATGGCCGCCGCCATATTCCGGTGTTCGTTACAGAGAACATGGTTGGGCACAAGCTGGGCGAGTTCGCCCCGACGCGAACCTTCCGTGGGCACGTCTCGAAGTCCGAACGGCAGTCCTCGGTGAGGCGGTAGTTCATGGCAGTTCGCGCGATAGGCAAACAGATCGGGATCTCCCCGAAGCGGGTAAGGTTGCTGTTGCGCACGTTGCCGGGGCGGCCTGTGCAGACGGCGCTGGACGAATTGCGATTCACGCCAGGGCCAACCGCTGAGGAAGTCGCGTCTCTGTTGAAGTCAGCGGCAGCGAATGCCGAGAACAACGCCGGGTTAGACCCAACCAGGCTGGTGGTGGTCTCCGCATTCGCGAATCAGGCAGTGAAAATGCGAAGGTTCCGCGCACGTTCGCGGGGCCGGGTAGGCAAAGTTCGACGGCAGGCAAGTCACATCACTATTGTTGTGGACGAGCAGAGGGGTTAGAAGCGTGGGACACAAGACACATCCTGTCGGCTTTCGACTTGGCGTCATCAAGGGATGGCAGTCGCGTTGGTTCGCCGGAAACGCGAAAGACTACTCCGCGCAGGTGATGGAGGACTGGCAGATTCGCGAGGTCATCCGCAAACAGTATGCGGAGGCGGGCATATCCCGCGTCGAGATCGAGCGAAGCACTCAGGACCTGACCATCAACGTGCATACGGCCCGCCCGGGCATCGTTATCGGGCGAGGCGGTCAGCGCGTGGACGAACTGCGGAAGGCAGTCGAGGGCGCAGTGGGCGGCAAGCGGGTTCGGCTCAACGTGCTGGAGATCCGCCAGCCGGAGCTGGATGCGTTCCTCGTCGCGCGCAACGTCGCCGATCAGCTGGAGCGCCGCGTGATGTTCCGCCGTGCGATCCGTCAGGCGGTGATGCGGTCCATGCAGGCCGGCGCAAAGGGAATCAAGGTTATGGTTTCCGGCCGCCTGGGCGGAGCAGAGATCGCCAGGAACGAAAAGGTCATGGATGGCCGCGTTCCGCTGCACACGCTGCGCGCCGATATCGATTACGGGCTGGCGGAAGCCAGTACGACGATGGGGCGCATCGGCGTGAAGGTTTGGGTGTACCGAGGCGACATACTGCCGGACAACGACCGTTCCCGCGAGCCGGAACCCGAGGCATCCCCCGAGGCGATAGCCGCCGCGCAGGAAGCCCTCGCTGCTCAGGACGCAGGTGTGATGACTCCGATGTCTGCGATGCCGGATGAGACTCCGGCGCCCGCAGAGCCGGTTACGGAAACTACGTCTTCGGTTGCCGTTGCAACCGCTGACGATGCTGGGGAAGAAGCAGATGCTTCAGCCAAAGAGAACTAAGTTCAGGAAACAGCACCGCGGCCGGATGCGGGGCCTGGCACTCCGCGGAAGCGCGGTGAAGTTCGGCGACTACGGCCTGAAAACGCTCGACGCCGGGTGGGTCACCGCCCGACAGATCGAGGCAGGTCGTCGCGCGATCACCCGGCACCTCCGTCGCGGCGGTCAGGTATGGATACGCGTGTTCCCGGACAAACCGATCACGCGCAAGCCTGCCGAGACACGTCAGGGCGGCGGCAAGGGTCCTGTGGATGCGTGGGTCGCGCTCGTGAAACCCGGGCGCGTGATGTACGAAGTGGGCGGCGTGCCCGGCGACCTTGCGAAGCAGGCGCTCGCCCGTGCGGCCCAGAAGCTGCCGGTTCAAACGAGAATGGTCAGCAGAGAGGAGCCGCTGCTCGTTGGGTAGCGGAAGGAAAGCATGAGACCGAAGGTAGAAACCATACGAGCATTGTCCAATGAACGCCTCAAAGAAGAGGAGTACAACACGCGGCTGGAACTCATGAACCTCCGCTTCAAGATCGCGACGCGGCAACTCTCCGGCCCTACGGAGTTTCACAACGCCAAGCGCCGGTTGGCTCACATACTGACCGTTGCTCGTGAGCGGGAATTGGCAGGAGTGGCGTCGTGACGGAACGAGCAGCAAACCGTAAGAACCGAGTGGGCCGCGTCGTGAGCGACGTGATGGACAAGACGGTGGTAGTCACCGTCGAACGCCGTGTCAGCCATCCGCTGTATGGCAAGTCCATGCGCCGCGTGAAGCGACTCCACGCCCACGACGAAGAGAATGCTTACAAGGTCGGCGACATCGTCCGGCTCATAGAGACGCGTCCGCTGTCCAAGACGAAGCGTTGGCGCGTGGCAGAGTTGCTGCACCGCGATGACGTACTGGTGGATGTCTCCGCATCTGCTACCACCGCGCTGCCAGTTGCAGCAGAGGCATTGGACGCCGAGATGGAGGCAGTATCGGAAGCAGCGACAGTTCTGGACGAGGTAGAGGCAGCGGACGAAGAGCCCGCGACGGCTGAAGCGTCGGACGAGGTAGAGGTAACGGACGAAGAGCCCGCGACGGCTGAAGCGTCGGACGAGGTAGAGGCGGCGGACGAAGAGCCTGCGACGGCTGAAGCGTCGGACGAGGTAGAGGCGGCGGCGGAAGAATCCACCACGGCTGAAGCGTCGGACGAGGCCGAGGCGGCGGAGGAAGAATCCGCGACGGCTGAAGCGTCGGACGAGGTAGAGGCGGCGGCGGAAGAATCCACCACGGCTGAGGCAACGGACGAGGTCGAGGCGGAGGAGGAAGAATCCGCGACGGCTGAAGCGTCGGACGAGGTTGAGGTAGCGGAGGAAGAATCCGCGACGGCTGAAGCGTCGGACGAGGTCGAAATAGCGGACGAAGAGCCCGCAACGGCTGAAGCGTCGGACGAGGTCGAGGCGGCGGAGGAAGAGTCCGCGACGGCTGAAGCGTCGGACGAGGCAAAGGATGAGGAGGCGCAACGGTGATCCAGCCGCAGACACGCCTCATCGTCGCTGACAACTCCGGCGCAAAAGAGATCATGTGCTTCAACATACCTGGCGGCACGCGTCGCCGGTATGCAAGGGTGGGCGATATAATCGTCGCCTCTGTGAAAGTGGCTCAACCGAACAGCGCCGTGAAGAAGGGCGAGATCGTTCGGGCGGTGGTTGTTCGGACGAGCGCGGTTACGAAAAGACCGGATGGTTCGACGATTCGCTTCGACGATAACGCAGCGGTGATTCTCGGGACGGCGGAGACGCCTCGCGGGACGCGCATCTTCGGGCCGGTGGCTCGGGAGTTGCGTGAGCGGAACTTCATGCGGATCGTCTCGCTTGCGCCGGAGGTGCTCTAGCATGATCGCTCGTGTGCAACGCGACGACGAGGTTATGGTGATCGCCGGTCGTGACAAGGGGAAGCGCGGCAAGGTGCAGCGCGTCATGCCCGACAAGGGCAAGGTGCTGGTCGAGGGCGTGAATATGGTGAAGCGCCATCTGCGCGCAGGCGCGGAAGGCGCACGACAGGCAGGCATCATCGACAAGGAGATGCCCATCCACGCAGCGAAGCTGATGCCGGTGTGTCCGGCGTGCAACAAGCCGACGCGGGTGGCCATCAAGTCGCTCGACGACGGCTCCAAGGCGCGCATGTGTAAGAAATGCGAAGGGATGTTCAGTTGACGACTGACGCTGACAACAAGGACTCCGTACCGCAGCCTGCTGCGGACGAGAAACCCAAGCGAGCACCGCGCGCCCGCAAGGCCCCTGTGGCCGGCGAAGCGGCGCCGACTCGCCGCCGGGCTCCCGCCAAGGCTGCCGCTGCCGCAGTAGCCACGGAGGAGGCCGGAGCCGCCGGAACGGCAGTCGCCGAGAAGGCCGCCGCTCCTGCACGCCCGCGCCGCCAGGCAGCAGCCAAGCGCGCAGCGCCGGTTCCGAAGAGTGAACCGGCTCGCCTGCTGGTGCGCTACAAGAGCGAGATACGCGATCAGCTGATCCGCGAGTTCGGGTACGCGAGCGTGATGCAGGCCCCCAAGGTTACGAAGGTGGTGGTGAACGTTGGGCTGGGCGAAGGACTGACGAATGCCCGCGCCCTGGAGACGACGCCGCAGCACGTGGCCGCCATCACAGGTCAGAAGCCGGTGATGACCAAAGCACGCAGATCCGTGGCCGGGTTCAAGGTTCGTGAAGGGCAGACCATCGGCGTGATGGTGACGCTGCACGGACGGCGTATGTACGAATTCCTGGATCGGATGATATCGACGGCGTTGCCCCGCATCAGGGACTTCCGCGGCGTGCCGAGGGACTCCTTCGACGGGCGCGGCAACTACGCGCTGGGATTCCGTGAGCAGATCGTGTTTCCGGAGATCGATTACGGCAGCGTGGACCGTGTGCGCGGTTTCCAGGTAACGATTACCACGAGCGCACGGACGGACGCCGAAGGTTTCAGGTTGCTGGAGCTGATGGGCATGCCGTTCGCTCGGCCTCAGACGAACTAGGTACAGAGGAAAACGTGGCGAAGAAGAGCAAAATCGCGAAATGGAAGCGGGAACCGACCTTCAAGGTACGGAGGATGAACCGCTGCAATCGCTGCGGGAGGCCTCGGGCCTACATGCGGTTTACGGGCTTGTGCAGGATATGTTTCCGGCAGATGGCCCTCTCGGGTCAGCTTCCGGGCGTAAGAAAGGCTAGCTGGTAGGGCGCACTATGACGATGACCGACCCCATTGCCGATATGCTGACGCGTATCAGGAACGGACAGATGGTTCGCCATGCTGACGTCGACCTGCCTTCGTCCAAGATCAAGGCGTCTATCGCCGAGATCTTGAAGCAGGAAGGCTATATCCAGGACTACAGCGTCACGAAGAAGAAGCCCCAGGACTCGCTGCGGCTCCAGCTGCGCTACAAGCCCAGCTCGGATCCGGCGATCGTTGGGTTGAAGCGCGTGAGCAAGCCCGGGCTTCGCATCCACGTGCAGAAGGGCGATGTGCCCCGCGTCTTCGGAGGCATAGGCATCTCGATCATCTCGACGTCCCAAGGAATCATGACTGGCCGTGAAGCGTATCGCCGTGGCATCGGCGGTGAGCTGATGGCTTACGTTTGGTAGGAGCGGCAAGTGTCACGAATCGGTAGAAAACCCATCCCCATCCCCAACGGTGTCTCCATTACGGTTGCCGAACGGGAGGTTGTCGTCACGGGTCCGAAGGGCGAGTTGCGCCAGGCGGTTCACCCGGCAATCACGCTTCGCGAGGAGGAAGGCTCGGTCATGGTGGAGCGCGCCTCCGATCAGCGCGAACACCGCGCCCTGCACGGCCTCACCCGGGCACTGGTCGCGAATATGGTGACCGGCGTGAACGACGGCTTCACGCGGACGCTGGAGTTGGTGGGGTACCGCGTTCAGGCATTGGGAACCGGGGTCAATCTACAGTTGGGTTTCAGCCATCCGGTGGTCATCGAGCCAATGGACGGCATCGAGTTTCAGGTGGAAGGCAACAACCGGTTGCACATACGCGGGATGGACAAGCAAGTGGTGGGCGAGCAGGCCGCGCAGATACGCCGCCTGCGTCCGCCGGATGCCTACAAGGGCAAGGGTGTTCGCTATATGGGCGAGCATGTGCGCTTGAAAGCAGGGAAGTCCGCAGGGAAGAGGGCTTAGGGATATGGCGAAGGTCAAGACGAGCCGCGCGGCGCGCATCCTGCGTCACCAAAGAGTGCGCAAGCATCTCTCAGGCACGGGCGAGCGTCCCCGTCTCAACGTGTTCCGGAGCGCGCAGTTCACCTACGCGCAGGTTATAGACGACGCTCAGGGCCATACCATCGCGTATGCGAGCTCCCGAGAGTTGGCGAAAGGCGCGTTCGTGAAAACGGACGCAGCAAGAGAAGTGGGACGCCTGGTGGCGGAGCGGGCGAAGGCCAAGGGAGTAACTTCCGTGGTGTTCGACCGTGGAGGCTATCAGTACCACGGACGCGTGAAGGCACTTGCCGACGGCGCCCGGGAAGAGGGGCTTGAGTTCTAACCTATGGTGACCTCCGAACGTTCATCCGAAGAGCAGGGCGAGTTTCAAGAGAAGGTCGTTAACATCCGCCGCGTCGCCAAAGTGGTGAAGGGCGGTAGGAACCTGACGTTCAACGCCATGGTGGTTGTCGGCGACGGGCAGGGCAGCGTTGGGGCCGGCCTCGGCAAAGGCAAGGCCGTACCGGACGCCATCCGCAAGGGAGCGGCCATCGCCAGGAAAGAGATGACACCCATTGCGTTGAACGGCTCGACGATTCCCTACGCGGTCAGGACGAAGTTCGGCGCGTCGAGGGTGCTGTTGCGCCCGGCGCAGCCCGGATCAGGCATCAAGGCCGGTGGGGCCGTTCGCGCGGTGATGGAGGCGCTCGGCGTCAAAGACGTCGTGGCCAAGGCGCTGGGCAGCCGCAACCCCATCAACGTGGTGAAGGCGACCATGCAGGGACTTCAGCAGTTGCAGACGGAGGACTCCCCCGGGCCGGCACGGCGTGCAACGCTTCCGCCCGCGGCTGATCGTCACACACCGCTGCGCCGTGAGATGAGCCCCCGCCGGGACCGCGAGGACAGAGGCCGGAGAGACGATGACAGGCCCCGCAGAGATTCAGAGCCGCGTACGCGGAGCGCGGGAGCGTAAACGATGGCGAAATTACGGATTAAATGGGTTCGCAGCCAGATCGGCTACGACCAGAGCCAGCGCCGGACGATTAAAGCGCTCGGTCTGAAGCGCCTTCAGCATCAGGTAGAGCACGAGGACAGTCCCACGATTCGAGGGATGGTGCACAAAGTGCGCCATCTCGTGTCCGTTGAGGCAGGGGAGGAGAAGTAGCGATGCAGGTGCATACCGTACGATCAGCGTACGCACGCCCCAATCGCAAGCGTGTAGGACGAGGCGATGGCTCACGCGGCACGTATTCCGGTCGTGGACTCAAGGGCCAGAAGGCGCGTTCGGGCGGCGGCGTCCATCCCGGTTTCGAGGGCGGGCAGAACCCTCTGATCAAGGGACTACCGCATCTGCGCGGCTTCAAGAATCCGTTCCGGGTCGAGTATCAGGTGGTGAACCTGGAGCGGCTCACATCGCTCCCAGAGGACGTGGCAGACGTGACCCCTGCGGTGCTGCTTGCTCACGGCATGGTGCGCCGCGGCGGTAAGCCCGTGAAAGTGCTGGGCGACGGCGACCTCGCGCGTCCACTGACGCTGTCAGGCGTAAAGGTTTCATCATCCGCCAAGACGAAGATCGAAGCGGCTGGCGGATCGGTACAGGAGGCGTAGCCGGTGCGTGCCGGACAAGCCGCCGCTCGCCAGCAACCGAGCAGGCCTGCACTCATCCAGGCGATGATCGATGCGTTCCGTACGCCCGATCTGCGGAACCGGATTCTCTTCGTCATAGCGCTGCTGGTTATCTTCCGGTTGCTGGCGCACATTCCGGTGCCGGGCGTGGACCGCTCCGCACTCGGTAACCTGTTCCAGGGCAACCCACTAGTTCCCTTCTTCGACCTGTTCAGCGGCGGCGGGCTGCGGAACATGAGCATCGCGGCGCTGGGGGTGTTTCCCTATATCACCTCCTCCATCGTCATCCAGATTCTCACCCCCGTTCTGCCACAGTTGCAGGCGCTGTCCAAAGAGGGCGATAGCGGACGTCAGCGCATCAACCAGATCACGCACTGGATAACCGTGCCGATCGCGTTCTTCTCCGGCTACGGCCAGTTGCTGCTGTTCGCACGGGCGGGCGTATTCAACCACCCCATCTCGTTCTTTGGCGACGGCTCATTCGAGACGCTGACGATCGTGGTCAGCTTCGTTGGCGGCACGATGCTCCTGGTCTGGATGGGCGAACTCATCACCGAGCGCGGCGTGGGGAACGGCATCTCGCTGATCATCTTCGCTGGCATCGTTTCCGGATTGCCCACGCTGTTGGGCCAGAGTTTCCTTGCGCGAGACAACATCAGCGGTCTGCTTCTGCTGGCGGTGGTGGGCCTGGTGCTCATCTTCCTGATCGTGGTATTCAACGAGGCGCAGAGGCGCATCCCCGTTCAGTATGGACGGAGCGTCTTCCGGGGTGGGCGTATGTATCGCCAAACCGGGGCTACACATCTGCCGTTACGCGTGAACTCAGCAGGAATGATCCCGCTGATCTTCGCGTTCAGCATCATGGTGCTGCCCGGCACGGTGGCGAATTTCATCTACAACCCATCGAGCACGAACTTCGTATCACGGTTCGCGGGATTCGTCGTTACGACGCTCTCACCCGCGTCGATCTGGTACTGGGTGGTCATCTTCATCCTGGTGGTCATCTTCACGTTCTTCTACACGCTCATCGTGTTCCAACAGCAGCAGCTGGCAGAGAACCTGCAGAAGAACGGAGGGTTCGTGCCGGGCATCAGGCCGGGCGTTCCCACGCAGCAGTACCTCAACCGCGTCATCGTTCGCATAACGTGGGGTGGCGCGCTCTTCCTCGGAACCGTCGCGATCCTTCCATTCTTCTTCCGCGCGGTTACCGGAGTGGAAGCGTTGACGCTGAGCAGCACCAGCCTGCTCATCGTCGTGTCGGTTGCGCTCGACTTCATGCGTCAGTTGGAGGCGCAGCTGCTGATGCGGAACTACGAAGGATTCATCCGATGACGGCGCGAGTGGTTCTCCTCGGCGCACCCGGCGCGGGCAAGGGCACACAGGCTGCTCTTCTCGCTCAGCATTGGGGCGTCGCGCATATCGCATCGGGCGATCTGTTCCGCAAGCACCTGGGCGAAGGCACGGAGCTGGGGATGCTTGCGAAGACGTACATGGACAAGGGCGAACTGGTTCCCGACGACGTTACCATTCGCATGGTGCTGGAACGCATGAGCGAACCGGATGCGGCGAACGGCTACGTGCTCGACGGCTTCCCCCGGACGCTGGAGCAGGCATCCGCCCTAGATGCGGCGCTCAGCGAGAAGGGGCAGGGGATCGCCAGCGCGCCGCTCATCGAGGTGGACATAGAGGAGTTGGTTCGCCGTCTCGCAGGCCGCTGGATATGCAGGTCGTGCCAGGCGCCCTACCACGAGATGTCGAATCCGCCGAAGGATGCCGGTCGGTGCGACGCCTGCCAGGGCGAACTGTACCAGCGGGACGACGACAAGCCGGAAGTCGTGCGGGTACGCCTGACGACGTACGAACGCCAGACCGCACCGCTTATCGAGTACTACGATGCGCAGGGGAAACTCACGCGCATCAACGGGCAACGTGAGGTTGGGCAGGTAACCGAAGACATAGAGGCTGCCGTCGACGCGGTAGGGACGACTTCCCGCGACGAGTCGGAAGCGGTAAGATAGACGTTTCCAGATGAACACCCGAGTGAAACCAATGATGCTGCGGCAGCTCAAGCGCGATATGAGTCCGCGTTTGACCGGCAGCGGCATAACGGTCAAGAGTTCTCAGGAGCTCGACCGTATGCTGGACGCGGGCCGCGTCACAGGCGAAGTGCTGGCGGTTCTTCGGCAGGCGGTTGCGCCAGGCATGACGACGATGGAACTGGATACTCTCGCTGAGAGAGAGATCAGGGCACGGGGCGCGATTCCTGCGTTCAAGGGCTACCGGGGCTTCCCCGGCACGCTCTGCGTCTCCATCAACGAGGAGATCGTCCACGGAATCCCCGGCGAACGTAAAATCGCTGACGGCGACGTGATCGGCCTCGACCTTGGCGCCATCGTGGACGGCCTGTACGGCGATTCGGCGGTGACGGTGTCGGTAGGGCAAGTAGCCGAGGGAATCAGAGAACAGATGGAGACGGGCAGAGCCGCGCTCTTCGCTGGCATCGAACAGGTGCGCGCGGGCAACCGCATCGGCGACGTCTCCTACGCAGTGGAGCAGGAAGTGCTGCGCAGAGGTCAGTACGGCATCGTGCGGGAGTACGTGGGGCATGGCATAGGCCGCAAGCTCCACGAGGACCCCTCCGTGCCGAACTTCGGCCCCAGCGGACGCGGCCCGCTCCTGAAACCGGGCATGGCGATCGCGATCGAACCGATGATCAATTTCGGGGGCGACGGTACGAGCGTGCTCGAGGATGGATGGACCGTGGTAACGGCAGACGGCGGCGTGTCCGTTCACTACGAGCACACCGTCATCGTTACCGAGGGAGCCCCAATCATTACGACGAAGGTCGATTAGGAGGGCGCCCAGCGCTCATATGGCGAAGAAAGAATCAATAGAGGTCGAGGCCACGGTCGTGGAGGCACTGCCCAACGCGACGTTCAGGGCCGAGTTGGCGAATGGGCATGCAGTGCTTGCCCACGTATCCGGTAAAATGCGGATGCACTTCATCCGCGTTCTCCCCGGAGACCGTGTGTTGGTGGAACTATCGCCCTACGACCTGACCCGCGGCCGGATCACGTACCGGTTCAAGTAAGGATAAGGAGCACTAATCAGATGAAAGTTTCGGCATCAGTCAAGCCCCGGTGCGACAAGTGCCGCCTTATCCGGCGGGAGCGCACCGTGCGCATCATCTGTTCGAATCCACGTCACAACCAGAGACAGGGGTAACGATATGGCACGCGTAGCCGGCGTAGACATACCTGACAACAAACGCCTGGAGATCGCCCTTCGGCGCATCCACGGCATCGGTCCGACGACTGCCCAGCGCATCACGACTCAGGTCGGAGCGGTGGGCAATCCGAAGGTGCGCGACGTTCCCGATGAGACGTTGTCGCGCATCAGGGAGATCATCGACCACGATTACACGGTGGAAGGAGACCTCCGGCGTGAGGTGAACGACAACATCCGCCGACTGATAGACATCGGCACGTACCGGGGAATCCGCCACCGTCGCGGGCTGCCGGTACACGGTCAGCGAACGAAGACCAACTCGCGAACGAAGCGCAGCGGCCGCCGGACGGTTGCCGGCAAGCGCCGCGTCATGAAGAAGTAAGGCACGGACTAGAGGGGGAATCTTGGCCAGGGCCAACAGAACGAGAACACGAAGGCGCGAGCGCAAGTTCGTTCCGCGCGGCAAGGCGTTCATCACCGCGACGTTCAATAACACGATCGTCTCGCTGACGGATCCGGAGGGCAACGTCGTTGCCTGGGGCTCCGCCGGGGGCGTCGGGTTCAAGGGCGCTCGCAAGAGTACGGCATTCGCCGCTCAGCGGGTGTCGGAGACCGCCGCCAAGAAGGCGATGGAGTTCGGACTGCGACAGGTCGAGGTCTACGTCAGGGGTCCGGGAGCAGGGCGAGAGTCCGCTATCCGCGCACTCCAGACCACCGGCCTGACCGTAACGAGCATCCGCGACGTTACACCGATACCGCATAACGGCTGCCGCCCACCGAAACGGCGCCGGGTTTAGGGGCAAGAATATGGCACGATACACAGGCCCGGTGTGCCGGCAGTGCCGGCGCGCAGGCGAGAAGCTTTTCCTGAAAGGCGAGCGGTGCTTCACTCCGAAGTGCGGAGTCGAGAAGCGCCGTAAGACACCCGGAGACCGTCAGCCGCGACGCCGCAGGGCATCCGACTGGGCGCTCCAGCTTCGTGAGAAGCAGAAGGCGCGACAGACCTACGGGGTGCTGGAACGTCAGTTCCGCCGGTACTTCGGCGATGCGTTCCGCATGAGCGGCGCGACCGGCGACAACCTGCTGAAGCTCTTGGAGCGCAGGCTCGACAACGTGGTCTACCGCATCGGGTTCGCGGACTCGCGGGCGCAGGCGCGGCAGCGGGTGCTCCACGGGCATTTCACCGTGAACGGGCGCAAGGTCAACATCCCTTCCTACCGCGTAAAACCCGGTGAGATGGTCGCGTGGAAAGCCCCAAGCAAGGATAAGCCGTTCGCTCAGGATGTCATCCGCACCGTGGGGCAACGTCCCCTTCCGGAGTGGATCGAGCTCGACAAGAGCGAAATGACGGCGATGGTGACGCGACACCCCGAGACCGCAGACATAGACAGCAAGGTCGAGACGCGCATGATCGTGGAGTTCTACTCCCGCTAGCTCAAGGGCATCGCCATGGTAGGACTATCCGCCAGCCGATGGCGGGCCTGTTGCACGAAGGATGTGTTGAACAATGTTGGATTACGGATACGACGATCCCCCTGATATTAAACTGGAAGCTCCGGTACCTCAGCCCGCGATACGGGTTACGACGGCAACGGACACCTACGGCGTGTTCGTCGTGGAGCCGCTTCCGCGCGGGTTCGGCATGACGCTGGGCAATCCCCTGCGCCGTGTGCTCCTCAGCTCTATCAGCGGCGCCGCTGTCAATTGGGTGCGCATCGAGGGCGTGGAGCATGAGTATTCCACGGTGCGGAACGTGAAAGAGGATGTTGTCGACATCCTCATGAGCATCAAGGCCGTCAATCTGCGCTCGAACGCGGACAGGCCCGGGAAACTTCGCCTGCAGGTGGAAGGTCCGGGGGAAGTAACGGCGGGCGACATCACGATGTCCCAGGATTTCGAGATCGTGAACCCGGAACTGCACATCGCAACCCTCGACGGCAATGACTCCAAGCTTGTGATTGAGATGAACGTGGAGCAGGGTAAGGGCTACGAGGCTGCTGCGTCGGCGGACGGACTCCCCATCGGGGTGCTTCCGGTCGACGCTATCTACACGCCCGTTCGCAAGGTCAACTACACGGTCGACCGCACGCGCGTCGGCCAGCACACGGACTACGAACGCCTAACCGTTGAGGTCTGGACCAACGGCGCAGTCTCTCCAGCGGAGGCCGTGCGTCAGGCGGGCCAGGAACTCGTGGAGCACTTCTTCCGCTTCTCGACAGCCTCCGACACGGATCAGGAAGAGAATGAACGCCTGCTATGGGCCGCCGCCGTTCCCGCGTCCCAGTACAACATGAAGGTTGAGGGCCTGAACCTCACCATACGGACGCTGAATTCACTGAAGCGCGCCTCCATCCACAAGGTGGGCGAGGTTCTCGAGAAGAGCCGCGTCGAACTCCTGCGCATCCGCAACTTCGGAGAGAAGTCCCTGGACGAACTCGACGAGCGATTGCGCGAGGCAGGCATCGTCCACCCGGATATGGGCAGCTCTGAGCCGCCCAGCGGGTCGTCTGACGACACGACGGGCGTAGAGGATGCCTCGCCAGAGAACGAAATGGCTGCGGTGGGGGCGACGGATGAAAAGGACGGGGAGTAAGCGATGCGACACCGAGTAGCGGGCCGCAAGCTTGGCCGCCGCACCGAGCACCGCGAGGCGCTCATGCATAACCTGGTGGGACAGCTGCTGCGACACGAACGCATAACGACGACCGAGGCGAAAGCTCGCGAGGCGCGCCCAATCGCCGAGAAGATGATCAGCAAAGGCCGAGAGGAAACGTTGCAGAACCGCCGTCTGGCGCTCGCTACGCTGCCCGACAAGGACGCGGTCGATAAGCTGTTCAGCGAGATAGGCCCCCGGTACGCGAACCGCCCCGGCGGCTACACCCGCATGGTGAAACTGATGCCGCGCAAGGGCGACTCCGCGCCGATGGCCATGCTGGAACTGGTGTAAGCAAAGAGCCGTGGCGAGGCACATAGCGCTCGTCATCGAATACGAGGGGACGGGTTACGCAGGCTTCCAACGCCAGCCGAACGCCCCCTCGATACAGGAGGATCTGGAAAACGCAATAGAGTCGCTCACAATGGCAAGACCCACCGTCAGGGGCGCAGGCCGCACCGACGCCGGTGTTCATGCGCTCGGCCAGGTGGCCGCCTTCCATACGGAGGCCGCGCTTCCTGTGGAGCGGATAACCGCAGGGCTGAACCATTTCCTGAACGAGCAGATCGCCGTCCGATTTGCCTACGACGTGGGCCCGTCTTTCGACCCGCGCCGTGACGCAATCGCGAGAGTGTATCGGTACCGCCTCATCGAGAGTGCTCAGCCATCGCCGATCCGGCGTCGGTACACGCACCGGGTGAGCCGCACGCTGAACGCCGCAGCGATGCAGTCGGCAGCAGGGACGCTGGTAGGCGAGCATGACTTCAGAGCCTTCAGCGGGTCTCAACCGGAAGGCCAAACGTTCGTCCGGCGGATGGCCAGGGCCGACGTTTGGCGAGACAGCGACGAGTTACTGATAGAATTGGAGGCGAATGCCTTCCTTCCTCAACAGGTGAGAAGGACCGCCGCAGCGCTGGTAGAGGTAGGTCTGGATAGAGCGACAGTACAAGGGTTCAAACAGATGCTTGAGAGCGGAGCGCAGGGCGCCGCGGAGAAGGTTCTCCCCGCCTGCGGGCTTACGCTCCGGGAAGTGAGATACGTGGGGTTTCCCTCCTGAGAACGATGCAGCTACAACGCAGTACTAAACACACAAAACCGACAGACCGCATCGAGCGATGGCACGTCATCGACGCGGAAGGCGAACGGCTGGGCCGCCTCGCTACGAGGATCGCGGGCCTGCTTCAGGGCAAGCACCGCGCGGACTTCAGCCGCCATCAGCTTTCGGAAGATTTCGTGATCGTGGTGAACGCCGCGAAGATCGGCGTCTCCGGCAACAAGCTCTCCCAGAAGGTGTACTACCGCCACTCCGGCTACATGGGCGGCATGCGGACACGCACCCTGGAAGAGATGCTCGGCCGATTCCCTGAGCGCGTCATCGAGCTCGCGGTGAAGGGCATGCTCCCGCGCAACAGGCTGGGCCGCAGGATGCTCCGCCGCATGAAGGTCTACGCCTCCGGGGAGCATCCCCACGAGGCGCAGGTTCGCATGGGTATGGCGAAACCGAAGCAGGCTCCTGCTGCGCTCGCCACCAGCAGCGCACCGGATGTTCAGACGGACGCTGCCGCCGAGGCCGAGCCCGTCGTTGCCGTTGCAGAGACCGCGATTGTCCAGGAAGAAACAGCCGCCATCCCCGAACAACCGGAGACGGCGGTCGAGGAACCGCTGAACGAGACGAGCGATGCGACGGAAGAGTCCGCCTCAGAGGACGACGACGCACCGGAGGACGAGGCCAACGAGCCCGCCGAAGAGAGTGAAGGGGAGCGCAAGTAGATGACGACACAGGAGAGCTACTACTACGGCACCGGCAAGCGCAAGTGCGCTATCGCCCGGGTGCGTCTCTACCCCGGTGGAACCGGCGCTATCGTGATCAACGGCAAACCGCTGGACGAGGCGCTCCCCTGGATCGACTGGCAGAAGCGCGTCGTGCAACCATTCGACAGGATCCCCTCCACCGCCAACCGCTTCAACGTCGTTGCGAAGATCGAAGGGGGCGGCATCTCCGCATGGGCGGACGCGCTGCGCCACGGCATCTCCCGCGCGCTCCTCGTTGCAGACCCCGACCTCAAGAAGGAACTGCGGAAGCACGGATTCCTCACCCGCGACTCACGTATCAAGGAAAGCAAGAAGTACGGCCTCAAGCGCGCCCGCCGCGCTCCGCAGTACACCAAGCGCTAGCCTTATCGCGAACTCGCGCCCCCGGATACTCAAAGCCCCCAGCACCGCAACGGCGCTGGGGGCTTCTTTTGTCCTCCGACTCTCGCTTAACGACTACGCGCTGGTACGTGGACGCGAGCGCGGGTTGATGCCCGCCTGCGCCTTTCTTCGCCCTTCCTTAAACCCCGGAGAGGGAGCGTAGATCGCTGAGCATCTCGCGGACGCGGCCTGGGTTGTCGCCTTCAGCGTAGATGCGCAGCAGCGGCTCCGTGCCCGAAGGACGTATGAGCCCCCAGAAGCCGTCATCCAGCACGTAGCGCACGCCGTCCTGCGTGTCCGTGCTCAGCACCCGCAACCCCCCGATGGAGGCTGGGGGATGCGCCGCCAGTGCCTCCGTGTCCGGCTTGGCCTGCCCCTCCGACAGATCGACGTCCAGCCGGTCGTAGGCGTGCTCTCCAACCTTCTCATGCAGCAGCCGCACCAGCTCCGAGGCCCGCATGCCCGTCTTGACCATCAGGTCGACGAACAGCAGACCGCTGAGGATGCCGTCGCGTTCGGGGATGTTGCCTCGGAAGGCGTACCCGCCGCTCTCCTCACCAGCCGCTACTGCATCTGCCGACAGCATCACCGGCCCCACGTACTTGAAACCCACGGGCACCACGTGCACGGGGACGCCATAGCGCTCGGCAAGCTTATCCACCATCACGCTCTGCGTGAGCGACCGAACCAGCGGCCCGCGCAGTCCCTTGCTCTCCAGTTGATGGAAGCAGAGCAGCGAGAACGTAGAGAGCGTGTCGATGAACCGGCCGTTCTCGTCCAGCACACCCAGGCGGTCGGCGTCGCCGTCGTTGGCGAGCACGACGTCGAAGCGTCCGGCCCGCGCAGCCTCGATGCTCGGCCCAAGGTTCGGCTCGATAGGCTCAGGCTGGCGCATACCCGGGAAGGCGGGATTACGCTCGGCGCGCAACTCCTCTACGGTGGTAACCCCGCCGTCGAGGATGGCCGAGAAGTAGCCCGCGCCCGCGCCGTGCATCGCGTCCACCCCCACGCGCAGCCCTGCGGCCTTGATCGTGTCGAGGTCCACGGCGTTCGCGAGGTTCGCGAGGTAAGGCGGCCCCATCTCCACCATCTCGACGCCGTCTGCGGCGTTCGGCGATGGCACTCCGACGCCGCCCGCGTCGAGAAGAGCGTCTATGTGGCTTTCGAGGTTGGCCACGACCTCCGGCGATGCGCTGCCGGCGTAATGGGGCTTGTATTTGAAGCCGTTCCACAGCCCGGAGTTGTGGCTGGCGGTGATGATGATTCCCCCGCCCGCGTTGCGCTCCAGGATGTTGTAACTCACGACAGGCGTAGGCACGACGCGGTCGGCGAGGTAGGCGTGAACACCGTTCGCCGCGACGACGCGCGCAGCCTCAGCCGCAAACTCCGGAGAGCCGAAGCGTGGGTCGTATCCGACGACTATTCCGCGCTCGGCAAGCCCCTGTTCCTTCAGGTAAGCCGCAACAGCTGCAGCGCAAACCCGAACGTTGTCGAACGTGTAATCGCGGGCGATGAGCGCCCGCCAGCCGTCGGTACCGAATCGGATGAGCGGTTGGCTGGCCATCGCTAGTCGAGACCGGCGTCAGCGCGGAGCGCCGAGGCGTGATTCGTACGCTCCCACGGAAGGTCGGCGTCCATCCGGCCAAAGTGTCCATAGGCGGCGGTCTGAGCGTAGATCGGATTGCGGAGGTTCAAGTCGCGGATGATTGCGCCGGGCCGAAGGTCGAAATGATCGTTCACCAATCCGATGATCACGTCATCGTTCCTCTTGCCGGTGCCGAACGTCTCGACCGCGAGGCTGGTGGGATGCTTGACGCCGATGGCGTAGGAGAGCTGAACCTCGCATCGGTCGGCCAGCCCTGCAGCGACGATATTCTTCGCAACCCAGCGCGCCGCGTACGCAGCGGAGCGGTCAACCTTGGTCGGATCTTTGCCGGAGAACGCGCCGCCGCCGTGCCGCGCCACCCCTCCGTACGTGTCCACGATGACCTTTCGGCCCGTGAGTCCCGCGTCGCCGTGTGGCCCGCCAACGACGAACCGCCCCGAAGGGTTGACCAAGATGCGCGTGTTCTCGTCCATGAGGTCGGCAGGCACCACCGCGTTGATGATGTGCTCCTGCACGTCCTTCGCGATCTGCTCGTTGGAAACGTCGTCGGCGTGCTGCGTGCTGACCACGATGGTGTCGATGCGCTTGGGCTTCCCTTTCGCGTACTCCACCGTTACCTGCGATTTGCCGTCAGGTTTGAGGTACGGAACGATGCCCTCTCTTCGCGCGATAGAGAGGCGCCGGGTGAGCTTGTGCGCCAGCGCGATGGTCAGCGGCATCAGCTCCTCCGTTTCGTTGCACGCGAACCCCACCATCATCCCCTGATCGCCCGCGCCGAGGTCCTCGACCTCATCGCGGGTATTGCCTTCCCCGCGCTGCTCCAGCGCAGTGGACACCCCCTGGGAGATGTCCGGGGACTGCTCATGGAGGCGGATGAGCACCTCGCACGTCTTGTAGTCGATGCCGATGTCGGGGTCGTCGTAGCCGATGCGCTTGACCGTATCGCGGACGATGGCCTCGTAGTCCACGTTGGCCGTCGTCGTGATCTCCCCGAGCACCACCACGAGGTTGGTGCTGGTAGCGGTCTCGCAGGCCACGCGCGCCATCGGATCCTGCGCATAGATGGCGTCTAGGATTGCGTCCGACACCTGGTCGCACAGCTTATCGGGGTGTCCTTCGGTCACCGACTCCGAGGTCAGCAGGTAAGAGCCCGCATTCGCGAACGTCGTTCCGTTCTCTGTCATCTGGCAGATCCTCCGAATGTTCGTGTAAAGGCGGGCTACGTGCCGCTCTCCCAGCTAACGAGGTATGCCGCCTGCTCGTCAGACAGCGTATCCATTGCCAGGCCCATCGCTCCCAGCTTCAGCAGGGCCACCCGCTGATCCAGCTCCTTGGGTACGTCGTAGACGTCCGCCGAAAGGTTGGCCGCATTCTTGGCTATGTACTCCGCGCCGAGCGCCTGGTTGGCGAAGCTCATGTCCATCACGGCGGACGGGTGCCCTTCAGCGGCGGCGAGGTTCACGAGCCTGCCTTCGGCGAGGAGGTTGATCTTCCGGCCATCCCCCATGACGTACTGCTCCACCATCGGCCTGACGTTCCGCTTCTCGACCGCTGCATCTTCCAGCGCGTCGATGTTGATCTCCACGTTGAAGTGCCCGCTGTTGGCAACGACCGCCTCGTTCTTCATCACCTGGAAGTGTTGAGCGTCCAGCGCGTGCTTGCCGCCCGTAACGGTGACGAACACGTCGCCGACGCGCGCCGCATCGTCCATCTTCATCAGGCGGTGCCCGTCCATCATCGCTTCGAGCGCTCGTACGGGGTCGACCTCCGTCACGATGACCTGCGCGCCCATGCCCCTAGCGCGCAGCGCGATGCCGCGTCCGCACCAGCCATAGCCTGCAACGACCACGTTCTTGCCCGCGTACAGCACGTTAGTGGCTCGCGTGATCCCGTCGAGCGTGCTCTGGCCCGTGCCGTAGCGATTGTCGAACATGTGCTTCGTGTCGGCCTCGTTGACTGCGATAATCGGGTACTGCAGCTTGCCCGCCTTGGCCATGCTCCGCAGGCGGATGACCCCGGTGGTCGTTTCCTCCGTCCCGCCGATCATGTTCGGCAACAGCTCCTGCCGCTTCGTGTGGAGCGTCGCGACGAGGTCTGCACCGTCGTCCATCGTCATGTGAGGCGCTGCGTCCAGTACGGACGAGATGTGCTGGTAGTACGTGTCGTTATCCTCGCCCTTGATCGCATACGTTGGAATGTCGTAGGCGATGGCCAGGGCCGCAGCCACAGGGTCCTGCGTGGAGAGAGGGTTGCTTGCGCAGAGACGAACGTCCGCGCCCCCGGCCTGCAGCGCAAGCGCGAGATTCGCCGTCTCCGACGTTACATGGAGGCAGGCCGCAAGCACGAGTCCTTCGAGCGGCTTCTCCTGCGCAAAGCGCTCCTGAATCATGCGGGTGACCGGCATCTCGCGGGCCGCCCATGTGATCAACTTGACGCCTTCATCCACGAGTCCGGCGTCTTTGACATCCCCTAGTTTTCCTTCTGGTTGCACAGATCGCTCCGTTCTAGTTGCCGTAGTCGGTTGGCAAGCCCGCCCCTATCCAGGAGGGCGTGCCCTGTTCGATGTTGTAGATACGCTCAGCGTCGAACCCGAGCGCAGCCGCCATCTCGGCGGCCAGCCCGCTGCGAACGCCTGCCGCACAGATGAATAGCAGATCGTTGTCCTTGGGGAGTTTCGTTTCCGCCTCGCCCAGGAAATCGTCTACGGGGATGTGGAGGGCGTCGGCAACGTGCCCCGCCGTCCACTCATCGGGCCGGCGCACGTCGACGACCAGCGCGCCCTCCTGCTGCATCTCGCGGGCTTCCTCAACAGAGATCCGCCGATACGGCTCGCCTTGTTCCTGCCTGCCTCTTGCCATGGTTGCTGCTCCTCGCTAGCTGATGTATTTGGAGACGATAACGCCAAGGCGGTCTATCGTCTCCTGCGGGATGGATGCCCTGTCCGTGATTATCGCGTTCCGCAGGGCGTCGCCGCAGCCGCACTGACGAGGCCCCGCCAGCAGGGGCGCCAGCCGCTCCAGTGTCCTGCGCGACGTCTCGACATTCTTCAGTAGATTCCCTATTACGACTTCAACCGTCACGCTTTCGTAATCATCGTGCCATACATCGTAGTCGGTGGCGCTGGCCAGCACCGCGTAGCAGATCTCTGCTTCACGGGCCAGTTTCGCCTCCGGCAGGGTCGTCATGCCGATGATGCTCGCGTCCCACGAGCGGTAGAGGAAAGACTCCGCCCTCGTCGAGAACGCGGGGCCTTCTATCACCACCAGCGCGCCGCCCCGGTGGACGGTAGCGCCCGCATTCGTTGCTGCGGTATTCAGGATAACACTCAACTCAGGGCAGAACGGCTCGGCCATCGGTATATGCGCGACCAAACCGTTGCCGAAGAAGGTGTTCTCCCGCAACCGCGTCCGGTCTATCAGTTGATCGGGCACGACCATGTCGAGAGGGGCGATCGCCTGCTTGAGGCTGCCCACCGCACTCACGGAGATGATGCGCTCCACCCCCAACTGCTTGAAGGCGTAGATGTTGGCTTTGGAGGGAACCTCGGTGGGGGAGATGTGGTGCCCCTTGCCGTGGCGGGCAAGGAAGGCCACCGGAACGCCGAGCAGCTCGCCGATGGTCACGGGCCCGCTGGAGTCTCCGAACGGCGTGCTGACCGTTACCTCACGGACGTTGTCGAGATCCAGGCCGTAGAGGCCGCTGCCGCCGATGATGCCCGTGAGGGCGGGGCTGTCGTTGGTGGTCATGCCGCTCCTGCGCTCCTGCCAGCGTCGAGGTCTCCCAGCCCTGCCCTGGAGGGCGACCGCACCACGCCGCTGTCCGTGATGAGCGCGGTGATAAGCGCGGCGGGCGTTACGTCGAACGACGGATTCCATACGCCGGTGCCCTCGGCGGCGATGCGCTGCCCGGCGATCGAGGTTACCTCGTCCGTGGGGCGCACCTCCACCACGATATCCTGGCCGCTCGCGGTGTGCAGGTCGATCGTCGAGAAGGGCGCGGCGACGTAGAACGGGATGGCGTGCGCTTTGGCCAGCACCGCCAGCATGTACGTGCCGACCTTGTTGGCCGTGTCGCCGTTGGCCGCGATGCGATCCGCGCCGACGACCACCGCCGAGACTTCCCCGGAGGCCATGAGTCCGGCCGCAGCGGAGTCCACGATGAGCGTCGCGGGGATGCCGAGGCGTGCCAACTCCCACGTCGTGAGGCGCGCGCCCTGCAGCCAGGGCCGCGTCTCCGTGCAGTAGACCACCAGCCGCTTGCCCTGCTCCCACGCGGCGCGGATCACTCCCAGCGCAGTGCCGTAACCGGCAGTTGCGAGCGCACCGGTGTTGCAGTGCGTCAGGACGCCCCCCGAATCAGGAAGCAGCTCCGCGCCGTAACGTCCGATGGCCCGGTTGGACGCGATGTCCTGCGCCTGCATGGCGTGCGCCATGTCGAGGATGCGGGGTCGCGCCTCGTCCGGCGTGGCGCATGCGTTCGCGGCGTCGAGGCATCGCTGCACCGCCCAGCCGAGGTTCACGGCGGTGGGCCTGGCAGCCGCCAGCGCCGCGGCGTGATTCCGTAGCTCGGAGAGGAACCCGGGCATGGCGGAGGTTCCGATGTTCCGTGCGGCGATGGCCATCACGTAAGCGGCGGCAACGCCGATGGCCGGCGCGCCCCGCACCTGCATCGTGCGTATCGCGACGACGGCCTCGTCCACGGTGTGGACGTGCACCCACTCAGCGCTCGCTGGGAGTTTCGTCTGATCCAGCAGAACGAGGTGCTCGTCCTGCCAGATGATGGGATGTATCTCTTCGGTGGTTTCCAAGGACTGCGCTGCACATTCCCCTGCACACCGGTGCAAGGGTATTCAAGGGTGTTAATGCTAGGGGCGACCGGGCGGTGCGTCAAACGGCGCGGGCTGCACCGCATGGACGCACGTACCCGCGCCGTTATCTTGTTCGAACGCCCGCGAACGTCGGACGCTTTCCGTTGCCGCGTCTAATATCCAGCCGAGGCGAAGATGTCTACGCCGCAGGTCTGCATTGCAGGGAGGAGTTCGGTGAGAAGGTCAAACGGTGGCCCGTCTGCGGTGGGGTCGTTCAGTGCATCGAACAGCGCGATCAACTTCTCTCTGCCAGCGGCGTCAACGATGCACTGGAGCTGGGACGGCACCAGGAACGGATCTCTGCTGGCGTTTGCGTCCTGCCTGGCGGACTCCTCGTCGGTCACGCAGAGAATAGAGTCGATGATGAAGGCGGCGCCGAGACCATCGACGGGGTCGTTGCTCCAGAAGGAAGCGGGATCCTCAGCAGCGACGGCATCGCGTAAGCAGCTCGTGCTATCGGCGCTCAGCCCCCCTGCGTCAGCGGTCATGACGCCGACGACGATGGTGGTGTTCGATTCAGCACTGAGACATTCACCCGGGAAGACGAATGCCGGGTCATCGAATTCGAGAGCCGGTTTGTCGAGGAGCGCGGTGTAGGCGTCTTCGGTTAGTGCGTTGCGGATACACGAGACTTCGCCTTCGGTGAGCACGGCAATCAGGTCGCGCCCCGTCGTATCGTCGTCGATGGTGAGGTCACCCGTGTCCACGGGAGGCTCAGTCGTGGGAGCGGTCGTTGGTGTTGTTGCTGGAGCCTGCGTGGGCGCCTGTGTCGGGGCCTGTGTGGGCGCCTGTGTCGGGACCTGCGTGGGCGTTGGGGTTGCTGTGGGCACCGGCGTTGGAGTGGGTGTCGGCGTCGCTGTTGGCGCTGGGGTGGGTGTTGCCGTGGGCGTGGGCCGAGGGGTTGGGGTCGGCGTCGGGTCAGGTTCGCATGCGGCGAGCGCCACGATCAGGGCAAGAAGCGCGACACCGATAATTCCGTAGCGAACCCTGAAGAAACTCGTCACAACAGATACTCCTTGTCGAAATAGCGTACAGCGTGTGCGTAGCGCGTACGCACTCCCTTTCAGCGTACAGCGGCTGGCGCATTTCTGTATACGAGCGTTAGTTCCTGATAGCGAGCAATGGCGAACGCCGAGTGCTTCCGGCGCCGCGCCTGCTATCCGCCGGTCTGCTCGACGAGGTCTACGCCGCAGCTCTGCAACGCAGGGACGAGATCGGCGAGCAGGTCGAACGGGAACGATGCTTCGGCGGAATTGCTCGTCGCATCGAACAGGGCCACCAGCTGCTCCTTACCGGCGGCGTCAACGGTGCATCTGCCTCCCGGCTGTCAACAAATACTCGTGGGAACTGCAGCTAGCGGTATCATGCTTGCATGTGTGATCGGACGACATGCGGGTCACGAACCTTTCGCTAACGAACTTCCGCTCCTACCGTCGGCTGGAGCTTCCCCTGGGGGATGGGCTGACGGTGGTCGTGGGCGACAATGCGCAGGGGAAGAGCAACCTGCTCGAAGCGCTCTATCTGCTTGCCATCGGCAAATCCTACCGCGCATCGACGGAGCGGGACCTCGTCTCCTGGGAGGCTGCGCAGGTTCAGGGCTATGCCATAGCCGCTGCCACGCTCGCCGGTGAGCAGGGGCAGACGGAGCTGCGGATCGGCCTCGACTGCATGGAAGGCGCGGGAACGCAGAAGCGGGTGCGCATCAACGGCATCCCCAAGCGCGCATCCGACCTCGTGGGGGTGATGAGCGCGGTGCTCTTCTCGCCGGAGGACATCGAGCTCGTGTCCGGGCCACCGTCCGTGCGCCGCCGGTACCTGGACGTGCTGCTGGCGCAGGTCTCCCGGCGGTACGTGCAGACGCTCTCCCGATTCCAGCGTGTGCTCTTACAGCGCAACGCCTTGCTGCGAGCGATGCGCGACGGGCGGGCGAACGAGTCGGAACTCGCCTTCTGGGACGACTCGCTCGCGTCCGAGGGGGCGGTCGTGATGGCGGAGAGGTGGCGCTCCATGGAGAGCCTCAGCGATCTCATCGGGTCGGCGTTCGCGCGGCTCTCCGGCGGCGGGAATCTCGCGGTTGCGTACGCCGCGACCGCTCCGCCGACTGAGGACGGCGATAGCGCAGCGGGCATAGTCAACGCGCTGCGGGCGTCGCGGAGCCGGGAGCGCGCGCTCGGCATGACGATGGTCGGCCCGCATCGGGACGACCTCCGCCTGACGCTCGACGGCGTGGAGGCTGCGCGCCACGCGTCGCGTGGTCAGGCGCGTCTGATAGCGCTGGCGATGCGTCTGGGCGAAGCGCGCCTGCTGGCCGAGCGGCGCGGAGAGCCCCCGCTGCTGCTGCTGGACGATGTCCTCTCCGAACTCGACCGGCGACGCCGCGCCCTTGTATTGGAGGAAGCGTGTGGCTACCCTCAAACCATCGTGACCTCGGCTGATACCGACGCACTGCCTGACTCCTACCTCACCGGCGCGCGCTGTTTGCGGGTGGAGGCAGGCCAGGTACTGGAGGATGCTACCCCATGACAGAAGCGGCGCGTGGAGCGCTGAAGGTAGAGGGCGTTCGCAAGCGGTTCGGCGACGTCCGCGCGCTCAATGGGGTGGACCTCACCGTGGAGCGCGGCGAGGTGTTCGGCTTCCTGGGCCCCAACGGCGCGGGCAAGACGACGACCATCCGCATCCTCACGGGATTCGTGCGGGCCGACGAGGGCTCGGCGAGCGTGCTCGGCCTCGATGCGTGGCGCGACACCGTGGCGATCAAGGCCAACGTCGGCTTTCTCCCGGACACGATAGCGTTCGGTAGCGGCTTCACCGGCCAGGCGTTTCTCGATTACATGGCGAGGCTCCGGGGAATCTCGGGCAGCCCCGTCCGTCAGGCGGAGCTGCTGGAACGGCTGAACCTTCCCCAGTCCGCGCTCCAACGCAAAGTGAAGGGCTACTCGTCCGGCATGGCCAAGAAGCTGGCGCTCGTTCAGGCGATGCAGCACGACCCTGAGCTCCTCATCATGGACGAACCGACCGAGGCGCTCGACCCGCTGGTGCGGCAGGTGCTGTTCGAGGTCATCCGTGAGTCTCAGCAGAGAGGCACGACGGTCTTCATGTCGTCGCACGTGCTGCCCGACGTGCAGGAGGTGTGCGGACGTGTTGCGCTGATCAGAGACGGCAGGATCGTCGAGACAGGCTCCGTGGACTCGCTGCGTGAAGGGAAGGCGCGGACGATGGATGTGGAGTTCCGTACACCGCCCGTGGGAGGGCTGTCCATTCCGGGCGTAGAGGTCGTATTACAGGAGGGAGCGCACTGGCGGATGGCCGTCTCCGGCGACCTGAACGTTGTCATCCGCGAACTGGCCAGGTACGACCTCGTCGATATGACGTACGAGCGGCTCAGCCTGGAGAATCTCTTCCTGGGCTTCTACGGGGATAGCGCAAAGGAGGACGAGGCCGATGGGTAGCGTCTTCCGGGAAACCATGCGCGGGCACCGCGTGGGGCTGGCGTCCGTATCGCTGGGGCTCTTCGTGATGAGCCTAATCATCGTCTACACATTCGATGCGCTGGGCGGACTGGAGGCGTTCGAGGATCTGTACGAATCGCTGCCGGACGCTTTCGCCGCTATGTTCCGGGCGCAGGGGGGCTTCGGCTCGACGCTCACGAACTATATCGCCGCGGACTACCGCCATCCCGTCTACATCGTCGCGGGGCTGGCGTTCGTCATCTCGGCGTCCAGCGGGGCCGTGGCGCGGGAGATCGAGCGCGGCACGGCGCTGATGCTGCTGTCGTCGCCCATCCCGCGCTGGCGTTACCTCGCGTCCAAGATGCTCACGATGGGCGTGGGAGTTGTCATCATCACCTTCATGGCGTGGCTGGGGTCGTACGCCGGCACGATACTCACGGGCGTAACCGCCAGCGTCGATACCGGCGTTCTGCTGGTGGCGCAGGTCAACATGCTAGCCTTGTTCCTCGCGGCAGGCGGCATCTCGATGTTGCTCTCGGCACTGAGCTCGGACGGGGGCAAGACGGTTCTCCTGAGCGCGGCCATCGTCACGGTGATGTATTTCGTGGATTTCGTGGCAGCGATATGGAGCCCGATAGAGCCGCTCGCGCCGTTTGGGCTGTTCGCTTACTACGACCCGCTGGGCATAGCGCGGGAGACGGTCAACCTAGCGTGGAACCTCGGCGTGCTGTTCGGCGTGGCGGCAGTGGGGTTCGCGGCGGCGCTGGTCGTCTTTCAGCGGCGGGACATCACGAAGTAGCTTCAGCCGGAGGCATCACGCGTCGTGCCTACAGATCGGGGTGGCGCGTGTGCCAGTCCGAGGCCTGCTCATAGGCGTGGGCGGCGCGCAGGAGCGTCGGCTCGCTGAGGTGGGGGCCCAGCAGTTGCAGGCCGACGGGCAGGCCGTCGATGGCCCCGCACGGTACGGAGATGCCGGGGATGCCCGCGATGTTGGCCGGTATGGTGCAGATGTCGTTGGCGTGCATCACCACCGGGTCGGCGATACCCCCGATCTCGAAAGCGGTGGTCGGAGAGGTCGGGAGCGCGAGGATGTCCACCTTGCGGAAGGCGTCGTCGAACTCGCGCCTGATGAGCGTTCGCACCTGCTGCGCCTTCTTGTAGTAGGCGTCGTAGTAACCAGCGGAGAGCGCGTAGGCTCCCATGAGGATGCGCCGTCGCACCTCTGCGCCGAATCCCTTGCGGCGGGTGGAGTCGAGCGCGGCCCACATGCTGTCCGCCTCCTGGTCGGAGTAGCCGTACTTCACGCCGTCGTAGCGAGCCAGGTTCGCGGAGCACTCGGAAGGGGCGATGACGTAGTACACGGCGAGCGCGTCACGAGATCGCGGCAGGGAGACCTCCTCGACCGTTGCGCCGAGCGATTCCAGCACCGCAATCGCAGCTTTCACGGAATCGGCGACCGCCGGGTCTATCCCGTCGCCCAAGTATTCAGGAACCACGCCGATGCGCAGACCCTTCACCCCGCCGGAGAGGCCGTCGGTGTAGTCGGGGGCTTCGCCTGGAATGCTGGTGGAGTCGAGCGGGTCATGGCCCGCGATGGCGTTCAGCACGATGGCGGCGTCCTCGACGGATCGCGTCAGCGGGCCGATCTGATCGAGGGAGGAGGCGAAGGCGATGAGGCCGTATCGCGATACGAGGCCGTAGGTAGGCTTCAAGCCGACAATGCCGCAGAGCGCGGCGGGTTGGCGTATCGAGCCGCCCGTGTCGGATCCCAGCGCGTACGGCGCGAGGCCCGCGGCGACGGCTGCGGCAGGCCCGCCGCTCGATCCACCGGGCACCATGGAGAGGTCCCAGGGATTGCGGACGAGCTTGAAGGCGGACGTTTCGGTGGATGAGCCCATGGCGAACTCGTCCATGTTGCCCTTGCCGAGGAGCACGGCGCCCGCATCCGCAAGCCGGGATGCGACCGTTGCGTCGTAGGGCGGGACGTAGCCGTCGAGCATGGAGGAGGCGCAGGTGGTAGGCACGCCGCGCGTCGAGAGGTTGTCCTTGAGCTGCATGGGTACGCCGGTAAGCGTTCCTGGGTTCCCGGAGGCGATACGCTCGTCGGCTGCCGCAGCCTCCCTGCTCGCGCGCTCGGTCGTGACCGCGAGGTACGAGCCGATCTGAGGGTCGATCTGCTCGATCCGCTGTTGGTGAGCGTCGGCGAGTTCGATGGCTGAAATCTCTTTCGAGAGGAGCGCGCGGGACATCCCCGAGGCGGTTCGGTAGTGGAGGGCTGTCATCTACGATTCTTCCATGATCGCGCGGACGCGGAAGTAGTTCCCGTCGCGTCGCGGGGCGTTGGCGAGCACGTCTTCCCGATCCAGAGGCGGGCGCGGAGTGTCGTCGCGCATGACCGTGTGCACGTCGCCGACGGCGTGCCCAGTGGGTTCGACGCCGGTTGTATCTATGCGTTGCAGGACGCTCACCTCGCTGACGAGCTTGGCCATCTCGACGCGGAGCTCCTCGACCTCATCGTCGGTCAGTCCGATGTGGCAGAGCGCTGCGATCTGGCGTATCTGGTTCGCGGATATCTCGGGTTCTGGCTGAGTGTTCATGCTGTCGGTTAGGTGTTCGTGTTTTGGAGGCATGGCGCAACAGTGCGCCGGTAGGGGGGCCGGAGTCAGTTTATCAGACGTGAGGAGTCGGTCGCAGGTCGTTGTGCGTCGTAATGCGGCGTTACGTACATGCGAATCCGGTTCCGGTGGGCGAGGCATCGGATTAAAATCGCGGAACCGATGGGCAGGCGCCCACTCCTGTTTGTAGCGAGAGGCTGGCGTGAAGATATCGCAGATTGCTGACTACAGTTTGCCTACCGAGGGCGGACTCCCTCCGCTTCAATCGATGGTGTACGAAGAGTTGATGCGACGCTCGGACGAGGTCTTCGAGTATCAGGGCGACGAGCTGATTCGCATCTTTCCCCGTATGAAGCGCTCGGCGTTGAACTGGTCGCTTTGGCTGCTGGCCAAGACCGGCCATATCAGCAAAGTGCGGGTGCGGGTGAACGGCAAGCTCACGACTGTCTACGGGGCACACGAGGCGGTTACCGCCCTCAAAGAGCGGATGGGCATCGACGACAACTAGCGCTCCTGGGCAGATGCCGGTTCCACGACGGGAAGGTACAGCACGAACTCATCGTGCCGTCGATACAGCTCGATGGAAGGTCTCGATGGGTCGGCGTCGTGCCGCGCGGTCATCTCCTCGAACGTAGGGGCGATGAGGGCGATCAGCGCATCGTAGTCGACGCGCAGCCGTGCTGATGCATACAGCCCGCCCGCGATCGTCCCCGCTTTAAGGCCGAGGCTGGCAGGGTCGTCTTCCTCGCGGCGCCGGACACATGGCCAGTACCTCCCCGCGCCTTCGTCAAAGACCCCGTAGAAGCGCCTTCCCTTCACCCCGACCACGGCTTCCAGCTCCGCGAAAGCGTCCTCCGTGGGCCGTTCGTACTCTCGTACGTACATGACATCGACCGGCTGGAGGCGGGTTATGTCGTTGGCCAAGACCGTTCCTCTTCAGCCTTCCTGGGTCGGTCCAGGGCAACCCTGGGCGGCGGCTTATGCCGATGGTTGGTCACCCAGTCCGCGCAGGAGCCTGAATGGGAAGATGCCCGTCTCGTGGAGGTCGCTGAAGAGCAGGCCGACCGCGTACCGGCCCACCTCCATGTACTCCTCGATCGTGATGTCCGATGGCACGTCGTCGACGCCGACGCGCCGTTCGTGCGATATCTCGTCCACGCACTGCGCGCAACCGCAATGACCCCGGAGGTAGCGGTGCGGTAGGAGGGACTCCACGCCGTCTTTCCAGACGATGTGCAGTCCGTCAGGGGTGAGGTCTATGGAACGGGGTTCGTATTGTTCTTCTGCCATGGCTCAGATGATATCCCTTACCGCGCGGCGCAGGGCGGCTCGCTGGTACTCGTTCGCGGCATGCTCACAGAGTGATGTGCTGGCCGAGGCCGCTTTCCAGTGCCTTGCGGTAGACGTGCGCGCCGGCCGCGACATCCTCAATGGCAAGCCCCTGGGACTCGAACAGCGTTACGGCGTCCGGCGATGGTCTGCCGTGTACGCGTCCGCTAACCACATCCCGCAGCTCGACTGCCTGCTCCCAGCGGAAGGCACGGCGCTCGGCGGCCCAGATGAGCTCGCCGCATTCGCGTTTGGCGTCTTCGAGGTCGTCCACGACAACAAGGGCGCTGCGCTTGATCGTGGCCTCGTCCACCTCGCGACGCATCCAGTGGTTGCTTCCCGCAGCGTTGACGTGAGCGCCTGGCGTGAGCGTCTCGCCGTTGAACACCGGCTCCCGCGAGTTCGTTATCGCGCAGACGACGCTCGCCTGTGTGGCAGCCTCCGCTGATTCGACCGCACGTACGTCGATGCCGAGTTCGGCGGACATCTTCGCGGCGAATGCCTCGCGGTGTTCGGGCGTGCGGCTGTAGACAAACGCTCTTTCGATAGGGCGGACGGCGCACACGGCGGCGAGTTGCGTCTCGGCCTGGCTGCCGCTGCCGATCATGCCTACGGTGGCCGCGTCGGTGCGTGCCATGTAGCGAGTGGCGACGCCGCTCGCCGCGCCGGTTCGTATCTGGCCGAGGGCGTTGGCCGCAATCATCGCCAGAGGTTCGGCGTCTTCGGTGCTGAACAGGAGGACGACCATCCTGCTGGGCCCCTTGGTTCCGGTGACGTACGTCTTGAGGCCGGTTGCGCCTGCGCCGTTGGACATGCCCGCCATAACCTGCTGCGCCCCCCTGATCAGCGGCAACCGGTAGCGCGGCATGTTCGACGCGCCGCCCTGCGCCCACTCTGCAAAGAGCGTATCGAGAACCGCGACGCACTCGGACATAGGCAGGAGGCTGCGGACTTCTTCTTCATTGATGAGCAGCAAGGGGTTACACCTCGAGTTGGTCGGTTAGGGCTTCCATACGCAATTGACCCGGCGTTTGCAAGGGCCGGAGGTTGCTCACACCGACGCCGAGGAGACGTATATTCTCCCCCACGTCCCAGTTCGCGTCCAGAAGATGCACGGCGTTGGTGAATATCGCCTCCGCGTGGGAAGTCGCACGCTCCCGGCTGATGGAACGAGTGAGGGTGGTGAAGTCGCCCCGGCGCAGTTTCAGCGTGACGGTTCGCCCGACGAGCTCCTGCTGTTCGAGCGATCGCGCCACTCTCTCGGCCACGCGTTTCAACTCGTCCACGAGGATTTGTCGTTGGGTGATGTCCTCGGCGAACGTCTCCTCGGCGCTGACGGATTTCGGTTCGCGGTCGGTACGCACCGGCGATGGGTCTTCGCCCAGCGCACGGCGTTGGAGCGCCGCGCCCCACGGCCCGAGCACGGTTGTGAGCGCTTTCACCGGGGCAGAGGCGACCTGCCCGAGCGTCATAAAGCCGTGAGCGTTCAGGCGGCGCGCAGACTGTGGGCCGATGCCCGGTAGAGCTCGGACGGCCAGGTCTGACAGGAAAGCGGCCTCCTGCCCCTGTGGGACGGTGACGAAGCCGTTGGGTTTGCCTGTTTCACAGGCAACCTTGGCGACCATCTTGTTGCTGGCGAGACCCACGGAGCACGGCAAACCGGCGTCGAGACGGATGCGGCTCTGGATGCGCCGCGCCCGCCCCTCTGCTTCACGCATCGAGCTGGCCACGGAAGCGAGGTCGACGTACGCTTCATCGATCGACATCTGCTGGACGAGCTCGGACTCGCTGCGGAGGATGTCCATGACGCGCGTGGAGTACTCCCGGTAGAGCGGGAAGCGGGGCGGCAGGATGACGGCCCCGGGGCAGAGGCGGACAGCCTGCGACATGGGCATAGCGGAATGGCACCCGTACTTTCGTGCTTCGTAGGAGGCTGCGGCAACGACGCTCCGCGAATCCGGCCTGCCGCCGATGAGCACGGGCTTGCCTGCGAAGCTCGGCTCTTCGACCATCTCCACCGATGCGTAGAAGGCGTCGAGGTCCACGAGGGCTATGTAACGTCCGTCTGTCACAGGCGTCATGGTAGTCGTACGAGGGCACGAGTTGAATAGACAGATGGCGTAATCGCGCGGCGGGGCGATGAGGGGCGGGCGGTTCGCGAACCGCCCATGCGTGCTCAAAATCTGAAGAGGCCGGAAATAGAAAGAGGCCACTCCCGGAGGAGCGGCCTCTTATTCTGTTCGGATAGCGGCTGTGCGCCTATCTCCCTCGGACGGCGTTCGTCAATTCGGAGCCGGGAGTGAAGCCCACGCGCTTGTGAGCGGGAACGTTTACCCGCTGGCCGGCTTGCTTGCCCCGGATGGCGCGCACCTCGCGCTCCTTGACCTGCCGCGATTCGAAAGCGCCAAAGCCGGTCAGAACGACGCGGTCACCTGCTGCCAACGACTCTCGGATGCTGTCCAGCACTGCGTTCAGCGCAAGGTCGCCCGAGGAGCGTGTGCCATTGAGTTTAGCGGCGACCCTCAAAGCAAGGTCTCCCTTTCGTAGTGTTGCCAACCGACACCTCCTGTCCGATGGCGCGAAATCTAGGGTAAAACCCCCATCGGCTGCGGGAGTATAGCACTCGGAACAGAGTTCAATAGGTACAATGGTACTGGTACTGATGTACCTATATCTTATGGGTTCGCTGCCTGGTGATCCCACCATTCGTGGAAGTGATTCAACGGGCCGTGCCCGGAGCCGATGGGGAATGCGTTCGCGATGGCGTCGGTGATGTATGCCTTTGCCAGAGTGACTGTGTCCTCCACGGCCTCTCCCCTGGCGATGGAGGCTGCTATGGCGGATGAGAAGGTGTAGCCGGCGCCGTGCGTGCTGGTCGTTTCGACGGCCCAGAGCCCGAATAGCCCGGTTCCGATGATCATGGGGATGACGATGGCGCCTGTCGGGAGGAATCCCCGTTGGCGATGCCAAAAACCGCCGCCGCGGCCATGGTTACGATTGCGACCCCGAGTGCCCATGTAGCTGTGGACATGACGACTTCCGTTCAATAATGAAGGGCCGCTCCAGTGGTGGGAGTGGCCCTTTCGGCGTCGTCTGCCGAGCAGTAGTTCTCCCTCCGCTGGTATAGCCCAGGTCAGGGTTCTAAGGGTCGCCTGTGAAAGGCCTCTCAGTTGGCATACCTGCCAACTCCCCTGAACGCTCACTATTCGATTGGGCGATATGTTATAAGTGAGGCGTAAGGTTGGTCAGCCAAGGTGAACCATGCGGTGCGGTGTGCGCCCCCGGCTTGGCTTGGTCGAAGGAGCGAGGGTTCTGGAGATTCGCTGTAAAGTTCGCAGTATGGGCTTGCCTAGGCTATGGCGGAATGCGCGGCGCGTAACATATAATGCGCCAGTCCCTAGCGGAGTATCCGTACAGGGCGGGATTGTGATAGAGATAGGACTACATGTCAGGAGATACGCTCCGGCGCATGTTGTCGTGTGTCCAGACCCAGAGGACTAACAGGAGGCGGGATGTCGATACGCCGAAAACTCTCGATAAGCGTTGCTTTCGTGCTGGTGCTGACCCTGATCATGTCACTCAGCGCGAGCGCTCAGCAATCTGCTCTTGGCGGCGCTGCTCAGTTCCGTGACGCCAACGCGCAGAGCGATAGTCTGGTGGTTCGTTTCACCGGCGCCGCCGAGCTTGCGCTCGGCTCCACCTACGAAGGGTGGGTCGTCGACGACCTCGACAACAAGGTGAGCACCGGCCAGCTTGGCCGTGGGCCCTGGCTCAACGGCACGTACGTGGATCCCAATGGCGCCGATCTTCTTGCACAGTACCCCACGTTCCTGATCACGATTGAAGATCTGAACGACGGGGACCCTGCGCCTTCAGGCGTGGTGGCTTACGGCGGCATCAACCGTGGATGGGTGCTTTCGCACATCGCCAACCTGCTGGGTGACTCCGGCACGGCGACGCAGTTGAGGGCCCAGTCCGCTGCAGCTGCCGCAAGCGCGCAGACCGCCGCCTCTGCTGCGACGTTGGAAGCCAAGCAGGCAGCCGCGCAGGCGGTCATCGATACCCTCGACAGCGCGGGCGGTGTCGTTGATTTCGCCAACCAGGTGGCAGCTGACGCAAGCGCGATCACATCATCTGCACCAAGCAATATGTTGGTTGTCCAGGCTACTGCGGACGAGATCGTCCAGTCGGCAGGCAGAGTGATCGGGTTCGCTGACAGGGCGCGGGATGCTGCTGAGTTGATCAAGGCAGCGTCTGTCGATGACCTCGCCGTTGCCAAGGAAGTTGATAACCTCGTCGCTCTCACTTCGAGGATGCTGAACGGCACGGACGAGAACGCCAACGGCGCTGCAGGCGATGCGGGCATCGAGGGTGGAGCCGTTACGACCTACACCAAGGCGCAGGATCTGGGCCAGTTCAGGCCTGGCGTCGGCGTACCGCCCAAGACGGGTGACGCGATGCTCCCGGTCTTTGCACTGATTACCCTGGTCGTGGGCATGGCGGTCGTCGTTGCTGGCGGGTTCCTGGTTCTTCGGAACCGTAAGACTGTTCTCGTCGCCGCCTCGTAACCAGGCAGCACACAGTTGAAAATGAAAGGGCCCCGCTCTCGAAATGGAGCGGGGCCCTTCTTTTTGGCATAGCACGGCGTGGTGGGGAATCTCCCCCAACCGCGCGTGGAATGACGATAGTCCTCGATACGTGGGAAGTCGCCTCGGGCAGGCTATGGGAGCGCCTCTCGAAATCCGTTCACTCTGCACCTGCCATTGTGAGTCGCAGGAGGGAGAAGGGAGAAGCGCTAGGGCGTCGAATCCAGATCCAGCGTCGCTCTGAGTTCGCGCCACTCGCGCGCGGACATGTCGAGGGTGGAGGGATCGATCTCCTCGTTCGCCAGCATGCGCTTGACGACTGCCAGTCCCTCGGCACTCAGTCGTGTGCCTCCCATGCGGTAGTTCCGGAAGGCGTCGGCGGTGAGCGGCGTCCACTGTTCGACGATGTCCAGGATGACCCGGGCGTACTCGCGGATCTCCCACTGGGCGTGGATATCCGCGCGCAGAGCGATGAAGTGCAGCAGGTTGTGGAGGTCGGTCTTCCAGTACCACTGCGTGTAGGTGCTGAGAGGCAGACCGATGCGCGCCAGCTCGCGTGCGAGACCCTGTTCGTAGGGATAGAGAGGCTGAGCGTCCTCGTCCCGGTTCAGCAGCTCGCGATAGACACGGAACGAACGCTCGGCGTCCTCGGTGAGCAGCGCGAGCACTCGCGCCGATTCCTCCTGGGAGAGGACACCGTTTCCCTCGGCGTCACTGGCTGCGCTCTCTTCGAGGGTGAAGAGCCGGAGCTGATCGCCGCCCTCTGCCTCGCCGCGCCCCTGGCGGTTGGTCTGCGACTGCACGGCGAGTTGCTCCTCGCCGGGGACGTAGAACTCAGCGTCCAGCACCGAGTAGCGCGCGGAGTATTCGTTGACGTTCGCCGTACGGTGGCGTATCCACTGCCGCGCAACGAAGATAGGCAGCTTCACGTGGAGTTTGATCTCGCACATCTCGAACGGAGAGGTGTGGGCGTTGCGCATGAGGTAGTTGATGAGGCCCTGGTCGTCGCGGGTGCGCTTCGTTCCGCGTCCGTAGGAGACGCGCGCGGCCTGCACGATCGCGCTGTCGTCGCCCATATAGTCGATGACGCGCACGAAGCCGTGATCGAGGACACTGATCGGCTGGTAGAGCAGGTTCTCGATAGCAGGGACGGTGGCGCGCAGCGTCTGGTGGCGCTCGCTCCGGAGTGCGTCTATCTCTGCCTGTTGCTCGGGTGTGATTGACATGATGCCAGCGTGGGGAACCGTGTTAGTAATCAGGACGGCCCGCGAATCAGTAACTCGCGGGCCGTCTCGGTCTTTGGTCGGCGTCGGGGTCCGTTCTACATCATGCGCTGGAGGATGCGCTCCACGTGCTCTTCGGGGATGCCGCCTTCGCGCTTGGCCATCGGACCGTCTCGCAGGACGGGTTCCAGATTGCTGAGGGAGTCTTTCGCTTCCTGGTGGAAGAACTTGCCGATGTAGATCTCGTCGCCCCAGAGCATCGCCTTCTCGCAGGCAGCGGCCCAGTCGCTCGTGTCGTGATCTTCCTCCTCGAGCTTCTTGATGCGCGACTTGAAGAACGCGTGGGTGTTATCGAGGTTGAAGGTGACGCAGGGGCTGAAGACGTCTATGAGGGCGAATCCGTTGTGCTCGATGCCGCCCTTGATGAGGTCGGTGAGGTGCTTGATGTCGCCTGAGTAACCGCGAGCGACGTAGGTTGCGCCGTTCATGATGGCCGAGGTGATCGGGTTGATGGGGTATTCGACGCTGCCGAAGGGCGTGCTCTTGGTCTTCTGGCCGACCCTGCTGGTGGGCGATACCTGACCGGTGGTGAGGCCGTAGATCTGGTTGTTCATGACGACGTACGTGAGATCCACGTTGCGCCGGGCGGTGTGGGTGAAGTGGTTGCCGCCGATGCCGTAGCCGTCTCCGTCGCCGCCGGTGGCGATGACGGTGAGTTCATGGTTGGCCATCTTGACGCCGGATGCGAAAGCGAGGGTTCTTCCGTGGAGGGTGTGGGCGCCGTAGGTGTTGATGTAGCCCGGCAGGTTGGAAGAGCAGCCGATGCCGCTGACCGTGATGATCTCATGAGGCCTGAGACCGAGTTCGGCGGCGGCGCGCTGGAGGCTGTTCAGCACTCCGAAGTCGCCGCATCCGGGGCACCAGTCGGGGTCGACTTTCCCTTTGAAATCTCTGGCGGTGAGTTCGATGGTCGTCATGGCTGCGATACTCCTTAGGCGCTCTGCGGCACCGGTTAGACGATGACTTGCTGGTAGGGGATGTAGACGCCCGACTCCTTGCCGAGCAGTTCGGCGACGCCTTCCGCGATATGGTGCGGGGCGAATGGCTCGCCGTCGTACTTGCGGATGTGGCCGCTGGCGTTGAGGCCGGTCTCGCCGCGCATGTAGCGCGCGAACTGGCCGGAATAGTTGTTCTCCACGATGAAGAAGCGCTTGGCATTGGTAAGCGCCTCGGTAATCTCATCGGCGTGGAAGGGGACGAGCCACTTGATCGGGAGCTGGTTGGCCGTGATGCCCTGGTCGGCAAGGAGCTCGATGGCTTCCCTGATGACGCCGGCGGTTGATCCCCACCCGACGAGCGTTACGTCGGCATCAGCCGGCCCCTCGATGCGCGGTGCGGCCATCAGGCTGGTGACGTTCTCGAACTTGCGCGCGCGCTTCTCAACAGCGGCTCTGCGCCGGTGAGGGTTGGTGAACTCGTCAGAGAGGAGGGTGGAGTCCTCGTCGTGTTCGTCAGTGGCGACGACGTGGACGTAGCCTTCGGTGCCAGGGACAGCGCGTGGGGAGACGCCGGTGGGCGTGTCCTTGTAGCGGTTGTACGCGCTGCCGTTCGCGGCGGGGGTGGTGATGAGCTCCCCGCGGTCAATCTCGGGATGGAAGTCGATGGCCTTGGGGTCGATGCTGAAGCGTCCTTCGGAGATGAGCAAGTCAGTGAGAATGATGCCGGGGCACTGCAGCTTGTCTGCGAGGTTGAAGAGCTCAGGCACGGTGTTATAGGCATCGAGAGCGTCGAGGGGGCTGACGATGAAGCGTTGGAAGTCGCCCTGACTCGCACCGAGCGCCTGCCAGAGGTCACCTTGCTCGGTCTTGGTGGGGACGCCGGTGGAAGGGCCTGCGCGCTGTACGTTGATGAACACGCAGGGAATCTCCATCATGGCGGCGGCGCCGACTGCCTCGGTCATGAGGGCGAAGCCACCGCCGGACGTGGCGCACATGGAGCGCGTGCCCGTGTGCGCAGCGCCGATGACCATGTTTGCGACGCCGATCTCATCCTCTACCTGCCGCACCATGATGCCGAGGTTGCGCGCGTTCTGGGCCATCCAGTGCAGCACACCGGTGGAGGGGCTCATGGGGTAGGCGGCGTAGAACTTCACGCCGGCTGCCGCGCCGCCCATCGCGAGCGCATCGTTCCCAGACCACATGGCCTGGGGCTCTCCGCCCTCAGGGAGGGGGGTGGGGAACGGGATGAAGTTCTCCTGCGCGTGGGCGAATCCCGCGAGCGCGACGCGAACGTTCTCGCTCACGACGTCTTCGCCCTTGCGGGCGAACTGCTGGGTGATGCTCGTTTCGAGGACGGCAAAGTCGAGGCTCATCAGGTGCATCATCGCGCCGAGCGCGACGGTGTTCTGGTTGAGAGTGGCGCGCTTGGAGCCGGTGAGGTCGTTGACCGGCAGAGGGCAGAGCTGGACGCCAGCGGCTGCGTCGCCGGGGGTGATGTTGTCGCTGTTATACAGAACGGCAGCGCCTTGGCCCAGCAGTTGCAAGTGCCGGCTCATGGTGTCTTGGTTGAGGGCGAGCAGCATATCCAGCTTGTCGCCGTGGCTGTAGATATCCTTGTCGGCGATGCGGAGAGTCAGAAAGATATGCCCACCTCGGATGATGGACTGGTAGGCGTTGTAGGTGGACAGACGCAGGCCCCGCCGGACGACGATGCGTGCCAGTGTGTCGCCTGGGGTGGCGATACCCTGGCCAGCCTCCCCGCCGATGGCAAGGGCGAAATCGAAGTTGCCGTCGCTCATATTTCCCTCCGGCGGCGCAACGGGCACCGCGTTCCTTACTTATGTTAGATGTGCACCGCGTGGCCCTCTGCGGCCAGCGCGGCTTCTTTTACCGCTTCCGACATGCTGGGGTGAGCGTTCACCGTGTTCCCGATCTCGACGCTGGTGCCTTCGAGCATGCGGGTGAGGCTCAACTCGCCCAGTAGTTCCGTTACTTCGTGTCCTATCAGATGCGCTCCCAGCAGTTCGCCGCTCGGCGCATCGGTCACTATCTTAGCGAATCCTTCACGGAGCCCGGCGGTGAGAGCTTTGCCATTGGCCAGGAAGGGAAACTTCCCCACCTTGACTTCGTATCCTTGCTCCCGCGCCTCGGCCTCGGTGAGTCCCATGCTGGCCACCTGCGGATTGCAATAGGTCGCCCGCGGCATGCCCAGATAGTCTAACGGTTGCGGGGCAAGTCCGCCGATACGTTCCGCGACGAATGCCGCTTCTGCGTGGGCGACGTGGGCGAGCGGTAGCCTGCCGTTCACATCCCCGATCGCGTAGACCCCGTGCCCGTTCGCGGAGAGCCACTCATCCACCCGTATGAAGCCATGATCCAACTCAACCCCTGCATTCTCTGCGCCGAGGCCCTCCGTATTCGGCGTGATGCCGACAGCGACGAGGACGCGGTCTACTTCCAGCAACAGCGCGCCGTCTGGCGAGCTCAGCGTAACATGCGCCGATTCTCCGGCAACCTGAACCTGCTCGACGGCTGTGTTGGTCAGCACGCTGATGCCCTGAGCGGTCAGCGAGCGTGTCAGCGCCTGTGAGACTTCCTCGTCCTCTTTCGGGAGGACGCGCGGGAGGCTCTCCACGAGCGTGACCTCCGTCCCGTAAGTGTTGTAGAGATAGGCGAACTCCACGCCGATGGGGCCGCCGCCGATGACGAGGCATCTCCGGGGGAGGTCTTCCGCGACGATCGCCTCGCGGGATGTGAGGACGACGCTGCCGTCAACGGGGATGCCGTCCAGCAGGGCTGGCCGCGCGCCCGTGGCGATGATGATGTGTTCCGCGCCGATGAGTGTGCCGTCCACAGTGACACTGGTGGGCCCCGCGATGGAGGCATTCCCCGCTATGAAGGCCACCCCGTTCTTGCTGAGCAACGCCGCGGTGCCTTTGACGAGGCGGTCAACGACTCTGCGGCTGCGGGCGAGTCCCTCTGCATAGTCTGCGCGAACCTCGCCGACGTGGATGCCGAATGCCGAAGCGTTCCGCACGGTGTCGAGGACTTCCGCGTTGCGCAGCAGACTCTTCGAAGGGATACAGCCCCAGTTCAGACAGACTCCTCCCAAGGCCTCGCGCTCTATGCAGGCTGTCTTGAGGCCAAGCTGTGCGGCTCGTATCGCCGCGGCGTACCCGCCGGGACCTGAGCCGATTACCACGACATCGTAGTCTGTCATAGATAGAATCTTTTGATGGCTGCCGCGCGCCCCTGAGAGATAGCAAGCGGAGTAACCCGCCTGCAAGGCTGTCGCTCAGTATACCGAGACGCGGTTGCTTACGGCAAACGGGAGCGGAACCCGGCTGTGTCCGCGGCACGTCTGTTATAGGCTGCGCCTATTACTGTCTGTTCCCGTAACGAGCAATGCCTCTAATTTATGGATTCCGTAAACAACGGCAGGTGTTCTCCACCGGGTTCTGCAGGAAGGACAGCTTCGACCCGCATTTCGATCAATACGTCGTCCGCCCTTCCAGCGACCACTCCCATCATGCGCGGGCCTGCGTCCAGATCGATGACGACGATGGTGCGAACCGTTCCACCGTCCTGAGCCGCAGGCTGCATGAGGCTGAACACGACACCGCCAGAAGGCGCAACGCCCCAGCGCAGCTCCCCGGCGTTGCACCGCCTGCAGGATGATACGTCCGGCTCTTGCCAGGCGCTGCACCGTGCGCACTGCGGCAACTCGAACCGTCCATCTCTGATGGACGCCCAGAAATGCGGCGCGGCAGGCTGCGACCGGCTGTTCATGGAAGGCAACCTAACCGCATGCGCGGAAGGGGTCAAGGGAGGCAAGTTCAGGCGTATACTAGGAGTATGGATGAGCAGGATCAGCGTCTCCGGCGCGCCATCGAGAATACGCATGTTGTCAGGCTTCCCAAGCAGACGCTTGCAACCTTCGGTTCGACCTCCGTCAGGTACTACCTGGTGACGGTTCCTTCCTACCAGGACCTGGATATTCCGCATGGCGAGGAGGAGTCGGTGGTGCGGGAAGGTGTGGTTCGCGCCGAGCGGCCACAGGTCGTGACGCCTTACTACCTGATGCGCCATGAAGGCTTCGGCGATCACGCGGATCAGTACCTTCAGCACCTAGTCGACGAGTACGGCCCGAATCTGCCAGGGCTGATGTATCGCTACAAGAACGAAGGAGCGGAGACTGCCGTCATAGCGGGCAGTGTCGCTGAAGTAACGGAGAAGATTGTGGCGCGCCTGGATAAGGAACAGAAGCCGCTGGAAGCGGTGATCAACGGCGAGGACGACCTTTGGGACGTCTCATTGATGAAGTTCATCTACGAGTTCACCAACCATTCAGCGCGCTCGAACGTTTCCGAGATGCAGGCGCAGGGCCTGCTGACGATGGACGCGGGAGTGCCAAGGGACGCACGGCAGCGTATCGACTGGATGATAGGAGAGGCCCGTCGCGGGAACATGGATCCGGGGGAGGTTCATCGCGAGATCGAGCGTTGGGGGCTGTTCGACGAATACCAGGATCGCTTCCTGAAGTTGTTCCGCTAACGATAGTGATCTCCCGACTCGTCAACCCCAAGATGGCCCGCAGTTTCCGTCGTTACCTCGTTCTACGGGTCTACGTGCTGCAGGCGGGGATAGCCACCGTCGCGCTCATGGTCGCGCTCTGGACAGCAGATCTGTTCTCCGGGACGGATGGCGCTCGTGCGGTGCTTATCGCGGCGATCGGGTCAACGGCGTTCGTGTTGTTCATCTCTCCACACGGACGCTTCGCCCAGCCGTGGCGCGTCATCGGGGGCCACGCGGTAGCGTTCGGCGTGGCGGTGCCCTTCGCCTTCTTTGCCGACGGCATCGCCGGAGGATCGACCATGAGAACATCTCGCTGTTGTTCGGGTTCTACGCTGCGCTGGCCGTCGGCCTGGCGATGCTGGCGATGGCGGTGACCAACACGGAGCATCCGCCCGCGGCGGGCACGGCGCTCGCGGTAGTGGGGTACGGCTTGCACTGGGAGTTGGCCGTATTCACCCTAACGGCGGTTCTCGTGCTCATCGGGGTGCATCGGTTGCTGCGTGACCGCATGCGGGACCTCGACTAGCCTCGCAAGTCACCCAGACCGGGAGACGAGAAGTAGCGGGTAGGGAATGAGAGGCGATCTTTTGCCATGTCCCAGTCGGGCGGGGCGTCGCTGACGAACTCCACGTAGCAGGAGCCGGGAGCGCAGAACTCGCCGACGCGCCTGATCGCCTCGGCGTGGGCGTTAGCCTGAACGAACCCCAGCATCGCCTCCCGATCCTCCCACACCGTGTAGGTATAGAACTGCCGGCGCCACCACTTCGCGCGTATGCCACCTGCGTAGTATCCCGGCAAGTCCCGCGCGTACTTGTAGATGCGCATGGACAGCGACATGAAAGAGTACGTCTGGAAGAGACTGCGTAGGCGTACGTACTCCACCACGTGGATGCGCGGCTTTATCTCGTACTCTTCGAAGGACTGTACCAATCGAGTTCGCCCTGCGTCTGCGCTACGACATGTGGACGCCGCCGTTTACTTCCAGCAGCGCCCCCGTTGCGTAGGTTGACAGGTCAGAACAGAAGAAGACGATGGGCCCCACGGCCTCCGCCACTGCTCCCGCGCGCTTGAGCGGTATCAGTTCCAGCGCCTTGTTGCGCGCAGCCTCGGGGATGCCCTGCGCCGCGACGCCGACGTATTCGTTCTGGGACTCCATGGCCCGCGTCATGCGCGTGTCTATGAAACCGAACGCCAGGGAGTTGGCGAGTACGTTGAACATCGCCCCCTCGATAGCGACGGTGCGCGTCAGCCCCGCGATGCCAGCCTTGGCCGCGGAGTAGTTCGCCTGTCCGATGTTCCCGAAACCGGAGAGCGATGAGATGGTGACGATTCGCCTGGCAGGGACAGCCTCGTTCCGCTCCTTCTCCTGGCGGGCCTGTTCCCGCATGACCTTGAAAGCATCCCGCACCACGCGGAATGTTCCGCCCAGGTGTACGTCCACGATCGTCTGGAACTGCTCATCGGACATCCGGTGGATCATGCCGTCCCACAGGAAGCCCGCCGCTGTTACGGCGATGTGGAGGTTGCCGTAGGTGTCCAGCGCGAGTTGCGCCAGCCGCTCTCCGACGTCCGGGTCCGTTACGGAGGCTGCGAGCCCGACGGCCTTGCCTCCGGCTGCCTTGATCTGCGCAAGCGTCTCATCGAGCGGCTCCTGGTCTCGATCGTTGGCAACGACGTTCGCCCCTTCTTTCGCAAGCCTGAGAGCGACTCCCTGGCCGATGCCGCGCCCAGCGCCGGTGACGATTGCCGTTCGCCCCTCTATGCCTTCAACCATGCCGCTGAGCCTCCTGTTGCGTGGTGTGGGTAACCGCGCCATTCTACAGGCAGCATGTCTCAGCCGCCATCAGCCGCCGGGGTCGTTTGGCGTCGCCAGCCGTTATCATGAACCTCCGATATCCAATAGTCAGGCTGAGACATTCCCAGGTACTGGCGGAGGTTTCCCATGTCGTTGACCCATGAACAGATCCACGAACTCGCGCATGCGCTCATAGACGCGGAGCACAAAGGCACGCCGATTCTGCCGCTGACTGAGCAGGCCCCGGGCATCACGGTCGAGGATGCCTACGCCATCGCGGCGGACGTGCTGGGGCACGAACTCGAGCACGGCCACCGTATCGTCGGCAGGAAGGTCGGGCTTACCAGCAAGCCCATGCAGGTGGCGCTTGGCATAGATACCCCGGACTTCGGCACGATTCTCGATGACATGACCGTACGGGACTCCGGGAAGGTCAAGGCGTCGTCGCTCATCCAACCGAAGGTGGAGCCTGAGATCGCGTTTCGCTTGAGGACGCCGCTCAGAGGGCCGGGGGTAACGATGGAGGACGTGCTCGCCGCAACCGACTACGTCTTCCCCGCGCTCGAGATAATCGACAGCCGCATCGAGGGATGGCGCATCAAGGAACAGGACACTGTAGCGGACAACGGATCATCGGCGAGGGTCGTGGTAGGGAGCACGCGCCTGCCGGTGGACGCGCTCGACCTCGACGCTGAGGAGGTCGTCTTCTTCCACAACGGCGTCGAGGTGGGCAGAGCGATGTCGTCCGAGGTTCTGGGTAATCCGGCGAACGCCGTGGCGTGGTGCGCGAACAAGCTGGCAGAGTTCGACCTCGAACTGAGGCCGGGAGAGTTCATCATGCCGGGCTCCATCACTGCCGCGGTAGACGTGAAGGCCGGCGATTCGGTTTACGCCGAGTTCGCGAGTCTCGGCATTGTCAGCGTGAGCTTCGTTTAGTGCGGCGCGGGGCTGGTACCATCTACCTATGACGATGGACGCTCCCCCGCGTGAGAGACGACTGCTCACGCTTCAACTGCAAGCGCTCGGCAGGCATGGCGAGGCCATGGCCGAAGTGGACGGCAAGCACGTTTTCGTGTTCGGCGGGTTGCCTGGCGAGACGGTCGTGGCCGAGGTAACGGCTGAGAGGCGCGGCTACGTGGCGGCGCAGGTTGTCGAAGTGCTTCACGCATCGCCTGACCGGGTGGAGCCTGAGTGCGGATACTTCGGCGCATGCACCGGGTGCCAGTGGCAGCACGTCTCCTATGAGCGTCAGTTGCAGATGAAACGTGAAGCCCTTGCCGATGTGCTTCTGCGCGTCGGCGGTATCGAGTTCGAGGTATCTGCGGCGATGGGCAGCCCTGATCAGCTGGGCTATCGCAACCACGCCCGCTTTACGGTGAGCAGGCAGGGCGGGCGTCTGGGCTACATCCACAAGGAGCGCCGCCGCCATGTAGAGGTTGAAGAATGCCTGCTAATGGCGCCCTGGATCAACCATGCGCTCGCCTCGCTTCAGGGGCGCGTGCAGGAAACGACGCAACTCTCGCTCCGCTACGGCGTGCATACGGGGAGTTTCCTGCTCCAGCCGACCTTCCAGAGCATGGACGTGCCGCTCCCGTCAGGGCAGAAGCACTACGAGGAGATGCTGCTTGGCCACCGCTTCCGCGTTTCATCGCCGTCCTTCTTTCAGGTGAACACGCGGCAGGCGGAGCGGATGGCGGAGTTAGTGATGGACGAGCTCGATCTCGACGGAACGCAGACGGTGGTCGACGCATACGCAGGCGTTGCCTCCTTCGCCGTGCTGATGGCGGATCGTGCCCGGCGGGTCATCGCGGTTGAGGAATCGTCTGCCGCTCTTGCGGATGCTCGCGTGAACGTGGAAGGCATAACGAACGTCGAGCTGTGCCACGCAAAGACCGAGGACGTGCTCGCGGACCTGGCGGCTGACGGCGTCGATGCTGTCCTGCTCGACCCTCCGAGGGCGGGCTGCATGCCCGGAACGCTGAACGCGCTGCTCGACATGCCGCCGAAGCGTGTGGTGTACGTTTCGTGCGAACCGGAGACACTAGCGCGGGATCTGGCCGTGCTGACGGCGGGCCCCTTCCGGCTGGAGCGCGTGCAGCCGGTGGATATGTTCCCGCAGACGTACCACGTCGAGGCGGTTACGACTCTCGTTCGCGACGATGTGCGTCAGGCGATGCTGAAGGCTCGCGCGCATCTGGTGCTTGCGTCGTCCTCGCCTCGCCGCGCGGACATCCTTCGTCGGCTGGGCGTGGCGTTCGAAACCGCGCCCGCCGATGTCGAGGAACCTGAAGCGCCGCCTGACGCCGACGCTGTGGCGTTAGCTCAGGAGCGCGCCGCTGCGAAGGCGGCTGTCGGTGCATCCCAACGCTCGTCCGGGACGGTGCTGGGAGCCGACACGGTGGTTGAGGTCGATGGCGTGGTGCTCGGCAAGCCGCGCGATGCTGAAGAGGCCGTGCGTATGCTGAAGACGCTGCGAGGGCGCGAGCATCGCGTCGTCACCGCGCTCACGTTGGTGGACGCAGCCACGGGCGAGAGCGTCGAGGGATATCGGGCATCCCGCATCCAGATGCGCGACTACACGGACGATGAGATCGAGGCATACGTTGCATCCGGGGATGCGATGGACAAGGCTGGGGCGTATGCCGTGCAGAGCCAGGCGTTCGCTCCGGCGAAACGGGTGGCCGGTTGCTACCTGAACGTGGTTGGTCTTCCCGTGTGCAGCCTGCTGGACATGGCTGGCCGCTTCGGGCTCAGGATGAAGCCGGACGTTGCCGGGGCCTGGGCTGATCTGGAGCGTTGCCCTGAGTGCGCGAAACGGGTTCACCAGCGCGCGGAGAGCGGTCGTAGCAGACGATGAACTTCTTCGGCATCGGCAACATGGAGTTGCTGTGGATCATGCTCATAGGGGTCATCGTGCTGGGCCCGGGGCGATTGGTGGACACGGCGCGCTCCGCGGGCAAGTACTGGCGGGAAGCGCGACAGATGCTGCGCGCCGCTGCCGACGCCGCAACGGCGAACCTCGATGCTCCGCCGAAGAAGCCGCCGTCGCCTGAGCCGCTGACCGAGCCGGAGGGAGCGGTGGCCAGAGGCGCGAGCGACGAAAGCCACGTCGAGCAGCCCCCGTCTACCGAGGCGAGTGAGAGGCCGTAGCAGTGACGCAAAGGGAGATGACGCTCCGTGACCACCTGGAGGAGCTGCGGAAGCGGCTCCTCCAAGTGGTCATCTTCATCATCCTTGCGATGGTGGCGGCGTTCGTGTTCCGCAACCAGATCATCGGCTTCCTGCTGGCCCCCGGGTTCGAGGACCTGGACGAGATGCCCATCGCCACGGAAGTACTGGAGACCGTCGGCGTTACGTTCAAGGTGACGCTGATGGCGGCGTTCGTGGTGTCGCTGCCGGTGATCCTGTATCAGGTCATCATGTTCGTGTCGCCCGGCCTCACGAAACGGGAGCGTCTCTACCTGTTCCTGTTCCTGCCGGGGGTGCTCATCGCCTTTGCCGCGGGCACGGCTTTCGGCTACTACGTGCTCTTTCCGCCGGCGTTCGCGTTCCTGTTCACGTTTGGCTCCGAGAACGTGAACCCGGAGATACGCATATCGAGCTACATCAACGTCATCACGTCGCTCATGTTCTGGATGGGCGTCGTGTTTCAGATTCCGTTGGTGCTCTTTGCGCTTGGGCGGTTGGGCATCGTTACGCCTCGCTGGCTGCGTCGCATGCGGCGCTTTGCGATCCTGCTGGCGTTCGTTGCCGCCGCGATCATCACGCCGACGTTCGATCCCGTGAACCAGACGATGGTCGCGGTGCCCATCATCGTGCTGTACGAGTTCGGCATCCTGCTGGCCTGGCTGGGGCAGCGCTTGCGGCGCGGCGCGCAGGAATCGTCGGCGCTGGCCGAGCGCGGCCCCGGGAGGATGCGGCGTATCGTGCGCAGGCTGGCGTTCTGGCGCTGGTTCAGGTTCCTGCGCAGGTTGGCTTTCTGGCGCTGGTTCGGGTTCCTGCGCAGGTTGGCTTTCTGGCGCAGACGCGGCGGAAGCTGATGACGACTGCTGCCAGAGTCGCGCGGGCGGTTCCGTTCTACTACGGGTGGGTGGTCGTTGCCGTGGGGGCGGGAGCCAACACGTCCCGCGTCGCAGGCTCCGTTGAGGTAGCGAGCGTCTTCGTTGCGGCGCTGATCGCGGAGCACGGGTGGAGCAGCACGTTGCTCGCCACGGCGACGTTCATCGGTAGTGTGGGGAGCGCGCTGGCCGGGCCGTGGATAGGACGGATACTCGACCGGCACGGGCCGCGTCTCGTTACGCCGCTCGGAACGACCATCGTGGCGCTCTGCTGCTTCACGCTTGCGATGCGGGAGTCGATCCTCTTCTACATCGCCTTCTATGGCCTGCTGCGGATGGCGGGGCAGGGGATGGTGCAGTTTTCGAGCCAGATCACGGCGGCGAAGTGGTTCGAGCGCAAGAGGGGACGCGCCATCGCGCTGCTGTCGCTCATATCCAGCATGGGCCTCGTGCTTGCGCCTCCGGTCGTGCAGACGCTCATCGACGGACCAGGCATCGGCGCTGCGTGGATGGCGATGGGCATCCTGGCGCTGGGATTGGGCACGCTGCCGTCCGCGCTGCTGCTCGTGCGGCGGCCCGAGGATATGGGGCTCGTGCCGGATGGAGCGCCGCGCATGTCGGAAGCGGACAGCGAGCGTTTGCGCGCCGCCTCCGATAGGGCGGCCTATACGCTCCGCGACGCCATTCGCACACCGGCGCTTTGGTTCATCGTGCCGGCGGTGTTCATGGTCTCCGGCGTGATGACGGGCGTCGGGTTTCACCAGCTGGCGTACTACGTGCAGCGGGGGATCTCTCCGACGACCGGCGCGGTTGTCGTGAGCGTCTTTGCGCTGGGGTTCAGCCTTGGGGGCGTTACGCTGGGGCCGCTGGCGGACCGCTTGCCGGTGCGGGGTATGCTCACGGCGCTCTACGCTTCGGGGACGTTGATGATGCTGATGCTGCTCAACGTACACAGCGCCTGGCAGGCGTTCGTGACGGCCTTTGCCTTCGGGTGCCTCGTGGGGGGCTCCATCATGCTTCCGACGTTGCTCCTGGCGAACTACTTCGGGAGGACGTACCTGGGCGCAATCGGCGGGGTGGTGCACATGGCGCGCGGCTTCGGGCTGGGCGGCGGGCCGCTCATCGGCGGCTTGCTGGTGGACAACGTCCGCTACGAGGCCGCGTGGGTGACGTTCGGCGTGATGGCCGCGCTGGCTGCGCTGCTGATGGCGTTCGCGAGGCGTCCCCGCCCGCAGTGACGCTCGGCGCGGCGCTGGGGGTTTCACCCTCATCCTAACCTTCTCCCCTCAAGGGAGAAGGGACCTGAAGGGGCGCGGGGGAGCTAGCTCTTGGTGGAGGAGGACTCCGCCGTCTCCGTCTCCTTCTCCTCGCTCTTGCCCTCGATCTCGTCCTTCACGTCGCTGACGGATCCTCGGAACTCCTTGATGCCCTTTCCGAGCGCACGCCCGATCTCAGGGACGCGACTCGCGCCGAAGAGAACGAGCAGTATCACGAGGATAATCGTCAATTCCGGCCAACCTAGTCCGAATGGCATCTGCTTCCGTCTCCTCGCTCGCTAGTGAGTGCGATTGTACGAATCAGGATAGCACGGACGCGCGTCGAGGGATAAGGAGGTTGATGCGCTCGCTATGCTTGGGGGGGTGAACCCCGGCCCTATTTGGCCCTATTTGGTCTCGTTTACTCCTGGCGTGAGGCTGAAAATGAGGCCACCGTGGCCTCGTTTGGCACTCCGCTCACTCGTAGGCGGGGGACCAGCGTGGCTTCGCTGTGGCCTCGTTTGGCCTTGGTTGGCCTCGGTAGGAGTGGCGAGGAGTGGCAAAACTTTTAATTCTGTTCCGTTTTGTTCCATTTCGTTCCATTCCTTATCGTCTACGCGGGGCCGGGATGCGAGGTTCCCGTCTGCACGGGAACGACCGTGGGATTCGCGGAAACGACGCATGTGACCAATGTACGGGCTGGCGGGGTGATGGCGCAATGGGCTGTTGTCGTTGGTTGGTGAAAGCGTTTGGGGTGGCGTGACGTTAGGGCGGTTCGCGAACCGCCCCTACACCCAAACAAAGGGCAGGGATGGTGCGCATCCCGACTCAGTTACGAGCTGCGCTTGAACAGCACGAATCGCTCATCAAGCGTGAAGCTCGTGGAGTCCCAGTAGGCCATGGCCCAGGGGTGGTCTTTCTCGACCAGCGCGCCAACGACGCTCACGCCGTTTCTATCGAAGCACCGCTCGACCTCTGCCAGGAGTGCCTGGCCGATCCCACGGCGTCGGTAGGAGGCCTCTACAGCGAGCCTCGATATTGCGCCACACCACCCGTCGAAGCCGCCCATGATGGTTCCGACGACGCGTCCGTCCACCTCGGCAACGAGGAATTCCAGCTGGGGCTCCGCAATCGCCCGCTTCACATCGTGGACATTGTCCGTCGGCGTACGGCCAGCTCCGGAAGTTTCCCCAATCGCCAGCACCTGTTCGATGTCTTCCTCACGACAGTCGCGGATCGTGGCGTCCGTGTTTTTGATCTCCATGATGCAATCTCCATAGGCAATAACCGTCTACAGTCAGTTGTGCGAATTCAGAGAGACTGCAGCAGGGGCTAGAGGCTGGGCATACGAGGATACCGCCGTCGTGGAAACGACGTAGGCAACCAACGTAAGGGCTGGCGGGGCGATGGCGCAATGGGCAGTTGTCGTCCGCGGCGCGAACGTCAGTGCACCTCGCTCGGCGCAGGCGGGGGCTCAGCGGGTACGGGCTGTTGCACGCGCACGAGGTAGACGAGGCCCAATTTAAGAAGAACGCCGAGAATATACCACCCCATAACCATGGCGCCGCTGATCAGTGTACCGAGTCTGAGCGCCAATATTCCTGAGGCGGCTATGGGGAGGAGCCAGACCATCAGAGAGCCCAAACCGTTCAACACCAACACGCCCACAACGGCCCGTTTGCGGAACGCCTGCCCGCGTGTTTCAAAGTTGGCCAACAGCCAGACGGCCACAAACGTAACGGCGAAGGAGACACCGATTCCCACGAAAGACAACAGACTCATGCCTGTGGGCACTATCAGAAATCCCCTTACCAGGGTCAGGAAGAACGCGTGGCGCAGGCTGAAGCGAGATGCCTGACGGACAAACCAGATCAGGAGTGGGAGCGCCAGAATGACCCCTGTGAGGCTTACTCCTGTGAACCAGAGACCGAGTGTGGACGCATTCGGGTCGTCCACCGTGAACCACAGCGCTGCTCCGGCGAGGTAGACCGGCCCTGCGATGGCTGCTGAGGCCAGCGAATAACCCCAGATCAAGGGCAATAGGTCTCGCCTCAGTCGTCGCACTCGCCCGTAAGAAACGCCCAGCAGCAATGCCTCGACCAATAGCCCCACGCCGAATGGGGCATAGGTGTCCGGGAAGGACAGCGTCGAAGAAGAGATGTCGTTGCGGGTGGCAAATGCCTCGAGGGCTAGCCGGGTGGGTATCCTCGCTATCCAGCCTGCAATTGGTATGCCGAGCAGCAGCAACAGTTCCCAGCGGTAGGTGACGATGAAGCGTTGCACGTCAGCGCACCTCGTTGGGGAGTGCGGGTGGGGGCTCGGCTGCGGGGTCGGCGTCGGTTGCGGGCGGGGTTGGCGGTACCACTATCGCGGCGAGCCTGCGGAACGCCGGGCTGCGCAGGTCAAAGTTCCCCAGCAGCCAGACGACCGGGACGCGCCGGCGAACCGGTGGTGCACAGCGCGCTCAACAACGAGCTTCAAGGACACAGGGAATGTACTGTACGCTGAGCCATGACAGGCCCAAGGCCGTCACACCCGCAAGAATCGACACCGCCACAAGCTCTATAGGGATTTTGCCGACAAAAACAGGGATCTTCCCGACAAAAGCACGCGACCTCTGGGTGTTATGAGACGCCAAACGCATGCGTACGGTGTAAGCGAGCAGGGCAGCCAGCATGTATATCCACCCCCACCCGTCGACCAACGACCTCACCCACCCGTCATCAAGAAAAGCATGCGCTGCGTGAGGACTATCTACCCAGTCGGTGACACCTGCTCCCAGGCTAATCCCAGCCAGGATAAGCAGACTCCCCACGAGCAACTTGCTGGTGAGACGTTGATACCTCGACGGGTTCAGACGTGCCTCAACCATCTTCCACCTCCTACCACCTCATCCTAGTTAAATTTAACCCTGTCGAGACCCGAAATCAAACGGAACGCGGGATGGCCTACGGGGGCGAGGGCGCAATTGGCAGTTGTCGTTGGTTGGGGGGATACGTTTGAGGTGGCGTGACGCTTCGGGCGGTTCGCGAACCGCCCCTACACCCACGCCGGCAGGGATGCGAGGTTCCCGCCTGCGGAGAGCTTTAAGTAATTCCAGCGCAACCCTCCCGAACCCTCACCCTAGCCCTCTCCCAGAGGGAGATGGGATTTTCATGGCCATTTCTCCCTTGAGGGGCGAAGGGATCAGACCCTGCGAGCGGGGCCGCGCAGTGCGGCTGCGCGGGTGATCATCTCGGTCATGGCTAGGTCGTCGGTGGTTCCGGTCTTCATGGCGATGTCGGTTTCAAGCAGCAGGCGGTAGAGGGCGCGCACTGCGTCCGGCGGGAACTGCCGCGCCTGGTCCGTCGTCTTGCGCACGACGAAATCGGAGGACGTGCCGAGTCGCGGCGCCCACTCCTGTCTCGGCACCTGCCTGGCGGCGAGGTCCTGCGCGATGGCGATCATGCGAACCTGCCGCGCGACCATCGAGAGCAGGTATTGCCCCGTCGCGCCGTCCTCCAACAGGCGCTGCATCGCGGAGAGGGCAACGTCGACGCGGCGCGCCATCAGGGCATCCACAAGCTCGAAAACGCTCGTCTCCTTTGCGCTGGACACGAGCGCGAGCACATCGTCCGTCGAGATGACCTCTCCGTTGCGATAGATGGCGAGCTTCTCGATCTCGGCGTCCATCGCCCAGAGGTTCGGGCCGACCATATCGGCGAGCATCGCTGCTGCGCGGCGGTCGAGATGCGCCTCTTTCTTCGCAGCGCGGTCGTTTACCCAATCCGTCAGCGCAGCGCCCTTGATGGCGGGGAACTCACGCGCTTTGACCTGCTCGTTCCCCAGGGCGGTTACAGCCTTGAAGATCGGGTTGGCAGGCGTGAGCTTCGCTTCCAGGAAAACGACGTCGGAAGTGGGAGGCATCTGGGCCAGCACATCGGTAAGGCCCTGCGGCACCTTGGCGGGCTGGGTGTCCCGGGCGCGCGTCGTCCGCCGTTGCTGCCGCTCGGCTGTCGCCATCAGGCCTCGGACGACCACGACGCGGCGGTCGGCGAGGAAGGGCATGACCATCGCGGCTGCGGCGAGGGTCTCGGCTGAGAAGCCGCCCGCCTCGATGCCGGAGAGGTTGGGCTCTCGGACATCGTCGGGGCCCATGGCGTCGAGGAGCACACCGAGCGCCTCGTGCGCCGAGAAGGAGTCTTCGCCGTGGAGAACGTATATCAAGATGAGTTGACCGCACGCTGCGAGTTGACCGCACGCTGAGGGGCGCGCCACTCTATACTACGGGTTGAGAGGTGAACGTTGGGGCTGCTGAACTTTGTCAAACGATTAATGACGGTAGTCTACCTGATGACCCATCGCGCGGTGCCGTGGGGGTGGAAGCTTCTGCCTGTCATGGCGCTGGCGTACATCATCAACCCGCGCGACCTGTTCTTCGACTTTCGCACACTCGGCTACCTGGACGATCTGGCCGTGGCCGGGCTGCTGCTGACGATATTCACCTCCAAGGGGCGGGAGTACGTGTCGAAGGCGGAGCGCGTCGGAGAGGGGACGATCCCCGCCGAGTTCGAGGTGATCGACGACTCGGGCTCCGACGCAGTGCCGGACGAATCGGACGAATCGCCCCAAGCCGACATTCGTTCGTGACCTTGGCCTGACCCTGGCGTAAAGCACTCGCAAGCATCACGCTCGCACGAATCAGAGGAGATACCTATGGCAACGAACCCATTGAAGAAACACTCCGCGGAGATGACCGACGGGCCATCGCGCGCACCGGCGAGGGCGATGCTGAAGGCGATCGGCTTCAACGACGAGGATCTCGCCAAGCCGCTCATCGGCGTCGCGACGACGTGGATAGAGACGATGCCCTGCAACTACAACCAGCGCGAGTTGGCGCAGTACGTGAAGGAGGGCATCCGCGAGGCCGGCGGCACACCGATGGAGTTCAACACGATCTCGGTTTCGGACGGGGTCGCGATGGGGACGGAGGGGATGCGGGGCTCGCTGGTGAGCCGGGAAGTGATAACGGACTCGATCGAGACCGTGGCGCGCGGCCACTCCTTCGACGGTCTGGTGGTGCTGGTGGGCTGCGACAAGACGCTTCCCGCAGGCGCGATGGCGCTGGCTCGGCTGAACCTGCCGGGTCTCGCCTTCTACAACGGATCAATCGCGCCGGGACGCATCGACGGGAAAGACATCACGATCCTGGACGTCTTCGAGGCGGTTGGCGCTCACGGCGCAGGGAAGATAGACAACGCGAGGCTGAAGGCCATCGAGGACGCTGCGTGTCCGGGCGCAGGCGCTTGCGGGGGGCAGTTCACCGCCAACACGATGGCGATGGCGCTCGAATTTCTGGGCATCAGTCCGGCAGGCGCGAACGCCGTGCCCGCAGTCGGCAATGCGAAAGCGGAGGCTGCGCGGAACGCCGGTCGTCTGGTGATGGAGTTGCTGAAGAGCGAGACGAAGCCGCGAGACATCATGACTCGCGATGCGTTCGAGAACGCCATCGCTGGCGTTGCCGCGACGGCAGGGTCGACCAATGCGGTGCTGCACCTGCTGGCGATAGCGCGCGAGGCGGGCGTGTCGCTGACCATCGACGATTTCGATGAGATCGCATGGCGCACGCCCATCGTCGCAAGCCTCAAGCCGGGCGGTGAGTACGTCGCGGAGGATCTGTACAACGCGGGAGGTTACGGGCTTGTCTCGCGGGAGCTGGTGGGGGCGTCGCTCGCTCACGCCGACGCGCCGAACGTCACGGGCCAGAGCTTCGGGCAGGTTGCCGCTGCGGCGGTGGCTAAGCCCGACCAGAAGGTCGTCGTATCCATAGATGAGCCGGTGAATCCTCACGGAGGCATCGCCATCCTGCGGGGCAACCTCTCGCCGGAGGGGTGCGTCGTCAAACTGGCTGGTCACGGAAGGCGGTTGCACCGTGGACCGGCGAAGGTGTTCGATCGCGAGGAGGACTGTTTCGCCGCTGTGCAGGCGGGTCGAATCGTCGATGGCGACGTGGTGGTGATTCGCTACGAGGGCCCCGTCGGCGGGCCGGGGATGCGCGAGATGCTGGGGGTAACCGCGGCGATCCAGGGCGCAGGGCTGGGCGACTCCACCGCGCTCATCACGGACGGTCGATTCTCCGGCGCGACCCACGGCTTCATGGTCGGCCACATCACGCCGGAAGCAGCGAACGGCGGACCGCTCGGGCTTCTGCGAGACGGCGACATCGTCGTGCTGGACGTGGAGCGGCGCGTGCTGGAGACGGAGGCGCCGGAGGCCGAGTTGGCGCGCCGCCGCGAAGGCTGGGTCGCGCCGCCGCCGAGGTACACGTCGGGCGTTTTCGCGAAGTACGCGAAGAGCGTCGCTTCTGCCAGCGAGGGGGCTATCACCAGTCCGGGCCTGCCCGGCAGCGTCTGGTAGGGCTTCAGCGCGGACGCGGACGGGATGCGGCGGCGACCAGCGCTGCGGTGATCGCCCACAGCCCTGCCACGACGCCGAACGCGGCGATGTAATCTCCGCGCCAGTCTCGCATGGCGGCCAGCGCTACCGCTCCGGCGGCGCGCGACAGGCTGGACGGCAGTTGCATGAGTCCGCGTACGCCGCCGATGTGCATCCGGCCGAAGTGCTCCGTCACGATGAGCGTGTGCAACTGGAAGAAAGAGCCGAGCACCAAGCCCTGGTAGACCGCCCAGACCATGAGCGTTACCGGGGTGGTGACGACGGTTAGCAGCAGAACGACTCCCAGTCCTGCGGCGGTCGCGTGCGACATCATCATCAACCGCAGGGGGAAGCGCGCCGCCAGTACACCCCACAGCACTCGGCTGACGATGTTGGCGATCCCGTACACGGAGACCGCGGAGGCGGCGAGGGTTGCGCTGAAACCTATGTCTCTGAAGTGCGGAATCCACTGCGACTGGAAGCCGGTTATCGAGAACCCGGTGATGGTGAACGCGAGGGCCAGCAGCCAGAAGCTGCGCGTCCGCACCGCCTCGGAACGTCGCAGGCTGATGCTGTCCATGGAGGAGTCCCGCCTCGTGGCGTGGGCGGCGGCATCCTCATCTGCGACCGCCCGGGCAGGCAGGCCGTCCAACGTCTGGCCCAGCTGCTCAGGACGGGTTCTCACGAGCAGGGCAATGGGCATGAGCACTGCTACGGTGATGACGCCGTACCAGAGCCAGGCGTCCCTCCAGCCGAACAGGGCGATGAGGCCGGTGATGGCGAGGGGGAATACCATCGGGCCTGACGCCTCGCCTATGTTGGCTATCACCAGCGCTCGCGTCCGCTTACGGGAGAACCACTTGAGGATGATGGCCTCCCAGACGTGGAGGTGCAGCAGCGCAGAACCGATGGCGCCCACGACTCCGTAGATCAGGAAGAAGAGCGCGGGATGCTCCACCCATCGCACCGCCGCCAACGAGCCGCCGAGGAGGATCACGCCGAGCGGGAGCAGGAAGCGCGGCGCTCTGACGCTGTCTCCCAACGGTCCGATCAGGGGACCCAGCAGGCCTGCGAGCAGGTAGCGCACGGAGAGCGCTCCGAAGAAGACGGAGCGCGTCCAGCCCAGGTCATCTTCCATGGGCACGAGGAACACGCCGAGGGCAAACTGGTTGCTGCCCAGGAGGAAGGAAGCGCTGACAGCGCCGCCTATCGCCAGGAACCAACCGTAGAAGAACGGAGTGCGTATCCTCCCCGTTGGGGAAGCCTCAGCCAATCAGCACCACTTCTCGCTGGATGGGGGTCGTGACCTCGAGGCCTGACGCGCTCATGTGCAGGTCTATCTCCGACCGCACGCCAAAGGTCGGCAGGTAAACGCCGGGCTCGATGGTGAATCCCAACCCCGGCAGGAAGGTGCGCGTGTCGTGCGTCTCCAGATTGTCGAGGTTGACGCCGCCGGCATGTACCTGCTTCCCGAGGCTGTGGCCCAACCGGTGCACGAAGTAATCGCCGTAGCCCGCTGCTGCGATGTGGTCACGAGCGACCTGATCGACCTCCCAGCCCTGCGCGTTTGCGCCGGACGCGAGACGCTCGTCCAGGAACGCGGTGGCTGCGTCGCGGGCTCCGGTTACGACGTCGAACACGCGCTGCTGTTCGGCGGAGGGCCTGCTGCCGATGAAGGCGACCCAAGTGATGTCGGCGTAGATGCCGTCGGGGTGGGGCTCGCGCGCCCAGAGGTCGATGAGCACCCAATCGCCTTGGCGGAAGGCAACGCTCGCCTCCGGCGTAGGATCGAAGTGCGGGTCGGAGGCGTGGCTGTTCGCGGCAACGACGGGGCCGTGATCCGTGACGAGGCCCGCGTCGGCGAAGCGCTGCATGATGTATTGCGCGGCGTCGTGCTCCGTGCCACCCGTTGCGAGCCGCTCGCCGATGAATGCGAATGCGTCGAGCACGATGCTCGATACGGCGTCGACGGCGCGCCGGTGCGAGGCGAGGTTCGCCGCGGTCCATCGCTGGGTCGCGTACTGTAGGAGTTCAGCCGACGATACGACCTCCACGCCGCACGACCTGACGAACTCGACGGTTCCGGCGTCGGCGCGTGACGCTCGCGGCAGCTGGCGGTTAGGGGAGTACTCCATGGCGACTCTCTCGAACGGCTCCAGCGCGTCGCGCACCTTCGCGTGAATGTCATCCAGGCTGCGGTAGACGATGGGCGCTACCGCGTCCGAGCGCACCTGACCCGCATCGACCGCGCTTACGAAGAGCGCCGGTTTGGCCGTGGGCGTTATCAGCAGGAAAACGGGGCGCGTGAAGTGGCCATCCAGCGCGGTCAGGTCGGCGAGCGCGGGGTTCGACCCCTGGTAGTCGTACACCAGCCAGGCATCGCAGCCGCTCGTTGGCAGGAACTCCTGCGCCTGCTCGATGGGCGTCTGGGCGGCCATCTACCACACGCCCCGCAACTGTCCGCCCTCCACGGCGATGTTCTGACCGGTGAGGAACGCAGCACGCTCCGACGCAACGAAAGCGACGATGCTGCCGATCTCCTCCGGGCGGGCGAAGCGGTGCATCCCGATGCTCGACAGCCGCAACTCGCGCTGCTCCTCGACCGTCCTGCCTGCCGCTTTCGCCTGCGCCTCAACCAGCGAGCGCAGCCGTTCGGTTTCGGTCGAGCCGGGCAGCACGTTGTTGACGGTGATGCCGTCGGCGGCTACCTCCAGCGCGAGGAGCTTGGCGTAGGCCGCAAGGGCAGAGCGCGCTACGGTGGACAGCCCGAGCTGGGCCGTGGGCTCTTTGATGGTGGTCGAGAGCACGGAGACGATGCGCCCGAAGCCGCGAGCGCGCATATCCGGCAGGACAAGCTCGTTCAACCGCCGGGCGCTGTTGAAGTTGAGGTCGAAGGCGAGCTGCCACTGGTCGTTGGTGAAATCGAGCAGACTGCCCGGCGGCGGCCCGCCGATGTTGTTGACGACGATGTCGATCCGCCCCCATCGCTCGCGGCTCTGCTCGACGACGCTGCGGATGTTGTCCGGGTCGGCCATGTCTGCGGCGATAGGGAGGACGGACTCAGTTGCCGTATCGCGTCGCAGGCTCTCTGCCGCTCGTTCGATGTCGTCCGCGTTGCGCGCCACGATGGTTACGCTCGCGCCCTCCGTGGCGAGCGCATGAGCGGCTGCGTAGCCGATTCCCCTGCTTGCGCCGCCGACGATAGCGGCGCGTCCTTTCAGCCCAAGATCCATAATTCCTCGCTCGTGGTGAGTGCTGTCATCCGCCGCATGATAAGCCTACGCCGCACGGACTGGCCAAGGCTCCTCGCGTTCCGGGCGTCGACCTTCCGTAGGCATGGGCGCATTCCTTGGTATGCTTGGCTTATGGAGGAGTCGAGAAAAGCGCCAGTTGGTACTGACCGGGCACGGATGTAAGGTAGGCTGCCGGCGAGTTACCCCGCGTTACCCGAGCGCTTTTCAGTCGGCCCCCCTCCGAACCGGACGTGCGGCTTCACCGCATCCGGCTCTCCAGTAGTACAGTTTCGGTGGTTCTCATCACGAGTACCTCCCCGAACCTCCCTTTCTGTCGTCGACATAGGACGTATCTAGCGCGACTTAGGTGCACCGTTCGTCCCCTTGAGTTGACCGCATCGGTCAGCGTCCACTCATCGGAGGTACACTGCGGCACGATACAGTTGCACGCGGACTCCAGCATCACGCACCCCTTGGAGCTGCCCATCGTGTACATCGGAGGGGCGTGATCAATCGTTCCATGAGGAGCACGGAGTGACCAACTCGACGTCCGATGCCGCCTTCGACTCGCTCGCCCAGAGGATCCTGGACGAGCGCTGGCAGGCGTACCCCAACGCGGCTTCCGGCTCCGGCCTGCACGAGTACGACGGCCGCCTGCCTGCCCTGTCGCCGTCCGTCATCGAGGCGCGAGTTGCGCAGTTACGCAGCGTGTCCGATGATCTGCGCGCCCTCGACGGGGCGCTGCTGTCGGAGCAGCGACGGCTCGACCGCGAACTGCTGCTGTCAGGACTCGCCAACGAATTGTTCGAGCTGACCGAATGGCAGGCGTACCGCCACGATCCGATGTCGCTGATGTATCCGATCGAGATATCGAACTACATGGATCGGTCCTACGCACCGGCGGCGGAGCGCGCAGCCTCCATGGCGGAGGCGCTGCGTCAGGCGCCGGACTATCTCGACGCGCTGGTCTTGTTGCTGGAGCCGCCGTTCGCGCAGCCGGTGCTGCGTCAGAGCATCGAATCGTACGAGGGCATCGCACGGTTCTATCGAGAGGACGCGGTTGCGTTCATACGAGAACACAGCGGCTCCTCAGCCGGTGCCTTTGCGGAGGTTGTGGAGAGCGCGGCAGCAGCCATCGATGCGGTTGTCTCCTTCCTGAGATCGCATGAATCAACAGCCATCGAGGATTTCGCGATAGGGGCCGAACAGTACGCCGCGATGCTGCGACACGGGGAGATGGTGAACGTGCCGCTCGACGAGATCGAGGCGGCCGGCGAGCGTGAGTTGCGGCGTGCGCTGGACATCGCCGGAGCAGCTGCGAAAGAACTGGTGAGCAGCGGAACCGTCGCGGATGCGATGGCGCTCATCGCGAAAGATCACCCTACGGCCTCCGGCCTGCTGGACGACACGCGCGCCATGCTGGAAGAGATCCGCGCGTACGTCGTTGAGCATCAGGTTGCCGGTGTCGCCTCTGAGGTACGCGCGTCGGTCAGAGAGACCCCTGCGTTCATGCGCTGGGCCTTCGCGGCGATGGACAGCCCCGGGCCGTTCGAGAAGACGGCGACCGAGGCGTTCTACTATGTAACGCCGGTGGAAGCGCACTGGACCGAGGAGCAGGCGGAGCAGTGGCTGTCCAATTTTAACTACGCGACGCTGAAGATCATCTCGATACACGAGGTGTACCCGGGCCATTACGTCCACTTTCTACGCAACGGCGATGCACCGTCGGACGTGTCCAAGGTGTTCGGCGCGTACTCGTTCTGGGAGGGGTGGGCCCACTACTGCGAGGAGATGTTCCTGGAAGCGGGGTACGGCGCAGGCGACGCCAAGCTGCGGCTTGCGATGGCGCAGGAAGCGCTCGTGCGCGTATGCAGGCTGCTCTGTTCTCTGCGTATGCACACCAAGGGGATGCCGCTGGCCTACGCTGCGCACTTCTTCCAGGAGAACGCCTTCATGGAGCAACTGCCTGCGTCTCAGGAGGCTCTGCGCGGGACGTTCGATCCCGGCTATCTGAACTACACGCTGGGCAAGATGATGATCTACAAGCTGCGCACAGACTGGCAGGCTGAGCAAGGCGCGGCGTACAGCCTGGGCGCGTTCCATGACGAGGTGCTGAGTCACGGCGCCCCGCCGATACCCCTGCTGCGCACGATGATGCTGCGCAACGACGACGGGCGCGTGCTGTAAGAACGTGGCCGTATTCATCTTCATCGTCGTGATGGTCGTCATCGGGGCTGCTTTCGCGATTCCCGTGGCCTGGGCAGCAGGCGACCGTCGAAGAGACGCCAACATGGTCGCGATGGGCGGCGCGTTGCTGGGCGGAGGCGTTAACGGGGTTGGCCTCGGACTGGCGTTGTTCGTGCTGGCGACCGAAGACCTGGACACGGTGCCTCTTCTTCGTCCGCTGACCTTTCTGCTGCCGGTGCTTGCGGCTCTGGCTGCGGGGCACGCGATCTTCAGGGTGGGGACGCGCCTCGTCCGTAACGGCCTGCTGATACTGGCGGCGCTGCTATCGCTCGGAGGCGTGTTCAGCGTCGTCTTCTACCCGGTTGGGGGAGTCGCGGCGCTTGTAGCGGCGGGCTGTTACGTTGTGAGCATCGGCGAGCCCCGAGCCCTGCTCCGCAGGCTGGATCCGCGCGAATAGGGCTGAGCGAAGCGTGGCGTTCCCGCCCGCACCGATCTCCCGCATCCCGTAGAATCGGCGTCGTCCCGAACTGTTCGATAGAGGTGCTTCCATGTCAGGTCCGCTCGAAGGAATCCGCGTTATCGATCTCACGCGCATCCTGGCCGGTCCGTTCTCCACGATGCTCATGGCCGATATGGGCGCGGACATCATCAAGGTGGAGCAGCCCGGCACCGGCGATCCTGCTCGTGGCAATGGGCCGTTCCTCTCGCCGGGCGGCGCGGAGTCGAGCGAGCAACAGTTCAGCACGTACTTCATGAGCATCAACCGGGGCAAGCGGAGCATCGCGATAGACCTTTCGAAACCCAAGGGGAGGGAGGTGCTGCTGAAGCTGGCGGAGACTGCCGACGTGCTGATTGAGAATTTCAGACCGGGGACGATGCAGAAACTGGGCCTGGACTACGAGGCGGTGAAGGCTCGCAACCCGCGCATCGTGATGTGCTCAGTGTCCGGTTTCGGGCAGAGCGGCCCCTACGCGCACCGCCCGGCGCTCGACGTCATCGTTCAGGGCATGGGCGGCATGCTGAGCATCACGGGCGAGCCGGGCCGGGGGCCTGTTCGCCCCGGCGCAAGCATCGGCGACATCACCTCCGCCCTGTTCGCCACCATCGCCATCCAGAGCGCGCTCCTCGAACGGCACAACTCCGGCGAGGGGCAGTACATCGACATCTCCATGCTCGATTGCCAGGTCGCCATCATGGAGAACGCGTTCATGCGCTACTTCACGTTGGGGCAGACTCCCCAGCGCATCGGCACGCGCCATCCCAGTTCCACGCCCTTCCAGGCGTTCCAGACGGCGGACGGCCACGTCGTCGTTGCCATCATGGGCGGCTCGACCGATCAGTGGCCGCTCTTCTGCGCGGCTATCGATCACGTCGAACTCATCGACGACGAGCGCTACACCACCGGCTGGTCTCGGACGCAGCACTACGATGAACTCATCCCCGTTATCGAAGAGGTGATGCGCGAGAAGACGACCAGCGAATGGGTGGAACTCCTCAGCGATATGGGCGTGCCGGTGGGGCCTGTGCAGGACATCGCGGAGGTCGCGAACGATCCGCAGGTGAACCATCGCGAGATGTTCGTGGAGCTTCCCCATCCCGTTCTGGGTCAGGTGAAGTTCACGGGCAACCCCATCAAGATGTCGAGGACGCCCAGCGGGCCACGGCGTGTGCCGCCGCAACTCGGTGAGCAGACCTCGGAGGTGCTCACGGTTGACGTGGGCCTGTCTCCGGAGGACGTTGCCGAACTGTTCAACGAAGGGGTCGTCGCCTAGATGCTCGGTGCGCTGCTGGCGCTGGCATCGGCGTTCGCGTTTAGCGTCAATGGCATACTCGTCCGCCGGGGCGTCGCGGGCGCCGGAGCAACAGCAGGGCAGGGAGCGTTCATCACGGTGCTGCTCGGCGTGCCGTTCGGGTTGATCGCAGTCGTTGTTACAGGGCAACTGTTCAATTTTGGGGAGGTACCACTCGGCGGCTATCTGCTGCTCGCGGTGGCGGGAATCGTCCATTTCGGAGTAGGCCGGTACTGCAACTACCGAGGCAACGCGGCGATCGGGGCGTCGCGCGCGGTTACGATCCAGGCGGTCGCCATTCCGTACAGCATCTTCATGGCTATCTTCCTCCTCGACGAGGAGCTGACGACGCTGATGTTCGTCGGGATCGCACTCATTCTGGGCGGCCCTGCCGTGATGATCGAGCGCAGATCGAAGAAGCCTCAGCCGCCGCAGGGCGCTGCGGAAAGTGCGACCGCGCAGGTACCGGACGCGATGAAAGTGCGGCAGTTGGAGGGATATACGTTCTCACTGCTTGCCGCCCTTGCCTATGGCACCAGCCCCATCCTGATCCGCGCCGCTATGGAGGACTCCTCGCGCACCGCGGCTATCGGGACGTTGGTCGCCTACTGCGCGGCGGCGTCCGTGCTGACCGCCGGACTCGCGCTGCCGGGACAGCGCCAACTGATAAGCGCCATCAACCTGCGCTATATGCGACTGTTCGGCGGGGCGGGCCTGTCGGTCTTCCTTGCGCAACTGCTGCGGTTCTTTGCGCTTTCCATAGCGGACGTGGCAGTCGTCAATCCGCTGATGCGGATGGTGGGCATGTTCACCCTCATCCTCACCTACCTGGTCAACCGCTCGCTGGAGAAGATCACGTGGCGGGTCGTGCTGGGCGTGCTGATCTCGTTCGCGGGGTCGGTGCTGCTGGTCTACGCAGCCGCGACCAGGTGATGCGTCAGGCCTGCGCCAGCTCGAGCGCGGCCTCGTACTCTGCCCGCGTGTTGAGGTTGGTCAGCGTGAGCGGATCGTCGACCGGCACCAGCAGGCGCTCACCCCTGTGCCGCGAGACGACCTCGCGCAAGCCCTGACGCTCCTCGGTTACGCTCAGGAGTTCGGGGAGGAGCGCGGCGTCGAACAGCGGCGGATGACCGGCGTGGCCGTCGAGCGACGGCACGGCGACGGTGGGCCTCGCGATGAGCCACGCCTCGCGCAGCGATACCAGCGATTCAGCGGAGCGCGGCTGGTCGACCGATATGATGAGCACCGCCTCGACGTCGGACGGAAGCACGCGCAACCCCGCTACGATGGAGGTCGAGCGTCCCTCCTGATAGCGCGGGTTCTCGACAACCTGGACGTGCGCCATGCTCGCGACCTCCTGACGCAGGCGGTCTGCGAGGTGTCCGAGTACGGTGACGATGGGATCGAACCCAGCGTCCCGCAGCGTTTGGGCCTGATACGCCAGCAGCGGCCTGCCGGATATCCACGGCAGTAGCGCTTTCATCTCGTGCATACGCGTCGACTCACCGGCGGCGAGCAGCACGGCGGCTACGCGGGGATGGTCGTTGTCGGAAGATGGCATGACAGGGACATCTTACCCTGTTGGCACTCGTATCCCGGTCTGCCCATCGCAGTAACGGCTACAACGGCACGGTGAAAAAGACGCGAACTGAACGACGCCAGGAGTACGTTCTGCAGGCCTCGTAGCGGCTACCGCCCGGCTGCCGCGCCGCTGACCTTGTTGACGATGCGGTCGATCTGCGAAGACTCCATCGTCATCGGCCCGCCGTTGCGGTCGTGGCGCCACGCGACGACCTCCGAAACGATGCTCAGCGCGATCTCCTCCGGCGTGCGTCCGCCCAGATCGAGGCCGATGGGCGCATGCACCAGGCGCAATCGCTCTTCAGGCAGGCCCTTCTTGAGCAACGACTCGTAGATCATGATGGTCTTGCGCTTGCTGCCCAGCAGGCCGACATACCCGGCGGCGGTGCGTGCCGCTGCCTCCGTCGCCACGTCGTCGAAGTGATGCCCCCGCGTGCCTATCACGATGGCCGTGTTTGGCGTTACAGGGAACGCGCCGACGCCCTTGTCGTAAGACGCGACGTTGACCGCCTCCGCCATCGGGAAGCGCTCGGTGTTGGCGAACTCGCGGCGGTCGTCGGTGACCATCACGCGGAATCCCATCATCTGCGCGAGCCTGGCGACCTGCAGGTTCACGTGGCCCCCGCCGATGAGCACCATCAGCGCAGGGGCGGTGTAGCCCTCGACGAACACCTCGTCGCCCTCGTTGTTACGCAGGCGCGCGGTCTTGCCCATCGGCATGACGGAGCGCGCCGTCGCGATCGCTTCAGCATCCAGCACCGCGTCGCCAAGCGTCCCCTCCGATACGCCGTCCTCGCGCACCACGATGCGCGAGCCATTGGGCAGGCGGTCGCTCGTTACCAGCGTTGCGATGGAGAGGCTCGGCCCGCCCGCGTAGGCGTCAGCAACCTCGGCGGACAGGTCGGCATGAGGATTTCGTTCGAGGAACGGCTCGATGAAGAAGAACATCGTTCCGCCGCAGACCAGCCCGTCGCGGGCCGCGATATCCTCGTTCAGGTAGTAGCGCTTGTAGAGCGGGCCGCTCTGCTCGCGGAGCGCCTCCTTGGCGGCGAACCAGATGTCGCCTTCCACGCAACCGCCCCCGAGCGTGCCGACGGTTGACCCGTCCTCGCGCACCAGCAGGGCAGCGCCCGGCTTCTGAGGAGTCGAGCCCTGCGTGTGCACGACGGTGGCGATGACGAAATCCTTGTTCTCTCTGGCGAGCTGGGACGCTTCATCGTAGACAGCTTTCATTTCTACCTCCGCCTGTGGCCAGCGCATAGCGGCCACTTGCCCATGCCCTGATTCTACCACTCATCCACGCGAACCTCAGGTTCGGTTCACGTGATACAATCCGCGAACAGTATGCGGCGCATAACGGCCACGGCGACACTCCTCCCGTGGTGCGTGACAGGAACACACGTCGGACATCGGCGCGAGTGCGATTCCGAGGATTGCGAAGGGGCGCCAGCCGCGCCCCTTTCGTTTGTGAGTAGAACAGCGACGAGGCGACCCAGTGCCAATCAAAGAGAAATCACCGGAGCAACAGGAGCGCGACGACCGACGCTTTCGCATTCGCCACTCGGCCGCGCACATCATGGCTGAGGCCGTGCTCGACCTCTTCCCGGAGGCCATGTTCGCCGTCGGCCCGCCCACCGACGACGGCTTCTACTACGACTTCTCCGTCCCCCGGCCATTCACACCGGAGGACATTGAGCGTATCGAGGCTCGAATGCGCGAGACCGTCGCGAAAGACGTGCGTTTCGAGCAGCAGGAACTGACCCGCGAGGCTGCGACCGAACGCTTTGCGGGCCAACCCTTCAAGCTCGAAATAATCGATGCTATCCCCGAGGACGACCCCATCACCACGTACGCCCACGACGCGTTCGTCGATCTGTGCCGTGGGCCGCACGTTGCGTCGTCCGGCGAGGTGGCGGCGTTCAAACTGATGAGCGTCGCGGGCGCCTACTGGCGCGGCGACGAGCACAACGAGATGCTTCAGCGGATCTACGGCACGGCGTGGGAGTCCGAGGACGCGCTGAGTGAGCACCTTCAGCGGCTGGAGGAAGCCGCGAAGCGGGACCATCGCAAGCTCGGCATGGAGCTCGGCCTCTTCTTCTTCGATCCCATCGCCCCTGCGAGTCCATTCTTCCTGCCGAAGGGCGCGACGCTGAACAACGCGCTCACGGACTACGTGCGCGGTCTGTACGAGCGTTACGGCTACCAGGAAGTCATCACGCCGCAGGTGTTCGACTCTGAGCTATGGAAGCGCTCCGGCCACTACGACAACTACAAAGAGCACATGTACTTCACCTATGTGGACGATAGGGAGTTCGGCGTGAAGCCGATGAACTGCCCGGCGGCGGCGATGCTGTACGGCTCTCAGTTGCATTCCTATCGCGAATTGCCTGTCCGCTATGCCGACTTCGGACGATTGCACCGGTTCGAACGATCCGGCGTTACCCACGGCCTCACGCGCGTGCGCACCTTCTCCCAGGACGACGCCCACATCTTCTGTACCCCCGAGCAGGTCGAGAGCGAGATCGTCTCGTTCATCGGGATGGTCAGCGAAACGTTCGAGGTGTTCGGCTTCCAGGACGTTCGCGTCGCGCTCTCCCTGCGCCCTGACAAGCGCATCGGCTCCGATGAGTTGTGGGACGCTGCGGAAGGCGCACTCGCGTCGGCGCTGGACGCTCGCGGCATGGACTACGAGCCGATTCCCAACGAGGGCGCGTTCTACGGCCCCAAGATCGACTTCTTCGTCGCTGACGCCATCGGGCGCGAGTGGCAACTGAGCACGGTACAGCTGGACTACAACCTGCCGGAACGCTTCGACCTCGAATTCGTCGACCACGAGGGCGCACGGCAGCGGCCCGTCGTCATCCACCGTGCGATGCTTGGCAGCATCGAGCGTTTCCTCGGCGTCGTCATCGAGCATTTCGGCGGCGCGTTCCCGACCTGGCTTGCGCCGGTGCAGGCGGAGGTTATCCCCATCGCGGACAGGCACATCGGGTACGCCGAGACGGTCAGGGCGCAGCTCGAAGGCGCGGGCATTCGGGCTCACGTAGACGCTCGGAGCGAGCGGATGAATGCCAAGATACGCGACGCGCAGATGATGAAAGTGCCCTACATGCTGGTTGTGGGGGACAAGGAAGCGGAAGCGAACGGCGCGGCGGTACGATTGCGCTCCGGCGGAGACATGGGGCTGATGCCGGTGGCGGAGGTCGCCTCCCGCATCGCGGACGAGGTCGCGCGCCGGGCGTAGGGTGTGTAACCCGATGGATGCCGCTCCGCTAAAGAATGCCGACCGCATGATGACCTTCGCGAACCTGCGGGAAGGCGGCATCGAATTAGGTTTCGCAGACGGCTGCAAGGGCCTCATACCGTTCGCGGACATTGCCGAGGTCAAGGAACGCGAGTCGCTATCTGGCCTGGAACTGCCGAACCCGTATGAGATTATCCTCGAAACGGTGAGCGGTGAGCAGGTCGAAATCCCGTGGGACTTTGCACGCCACTACTGTGACGAGTCGTATCGAGGTCGGCCACGATTCAACTGAGGAGGCGACTGGGTTCCCTCATACGTTGATGGGATCACCCCCTCTGATGTAAAGGTTTGCCAGCGCTTCCGCCGCGATGGGGAGAGCTTCCAGATCCGGGTGGGCAAGGATCTGCTCTATACACGCTTTACTACCGCCAACGTAGGTATCCACAGAGTCTATCTCGGTTGCAACACACCAGGCTCTGTCCTCCGGCCACCAGATGTTCGGTGATTGACTAAATGTTCTCTCATAAAACGACCTTATGCCTTCCAAAGGACCAGAGAAAACCAGGTGTCTTCTATCTCCTGGAGACTTCAGCTTCGCTGCCCTCTTGAATAAGCGGTCACCAAGGAACCCCCAACCCTCCCAAAGACAGAAGCAGCAGCGTTCGGGCGTGGAAGTGAATCCTTTGAGAACACTGACCAGCGCCTCGCACTCTTCCTGGGGTAGACGCCCATAGGCTGGAGGACGCCACCACGGTGGGTGTCCTCGCAGATACGGGTCGAGGTTTGCGATCCGATAGAATGCCATCTGTGGATGGACGACTTTCCCATTCCACAATGCCATCGCGGACCACCTCAGCGGTTCCCGATTTCCGTCAGCGGTACGGAGTTCGGCCGGATGAAATACCCGTGCGTAGGCTTCGAATCCCGTTGGGATAAACGACCCCAGTGGTATACCCTCTTTCGTCCAATCCAGAAGCCGTTCTTTGACCCAATCGGTCGGGTGCGCGTTCTTCGATAACTCAACGCCGTCCAGTTGATAGACAGGCCCCGTACTACTCCTAAGACTCCTCCTACTCCCCACCGTTCTCAGAACGGCGACAGAAGGCGTTGACCCGGCAGTTAGCCGGCCAAATACGCGGGCAATAGCTCCTGCAAGCCCGTTTATGGACAATTACTCACCTTGTTCCTCTTTGACACTATACGCATTATAGGCAGCTTTTGAAGAAGCAGAGGCGAATGGCGCGGCGGTACGATTGCGCTCCGGCGGAGACAAGGGGCTGATGGGGCTAGAGGAAGTTGCGTCGCGCATCGCGGACGAGGTCGCGTGTCGGGGGTAGGAGTGGCGCGGCGGGCAGCGCACGCCGCGAGGCATTCGCCTCATCAACCCTGAACAGTTACCCAAACGCCAAACCAACGACAACTGCCCATTACGCCATAGCCCCGCTGACTGCTACATTGTTCGCATACGTCGCTCCCCGCGAAGGCAGGGAACCTCGCATCCAGCCCCGCGTAGACGATGAGGAATGGGAGGGAATGGAAGGAAATGGAAGCGATTAAAAGTTTCGCCACTCCTACGCACTCCTGAACGTCCTCCGTCGTTTCCTTCGCATCCCTGCCCCGCATATTCTTTCTCCCCCAAGGGGAGAAGGCGAGGATGAGGGTTCGGGGGATAGGGAAATGCAACCGAATGCAACCAAATGCAACCATTTAAAAGGTTCACCACTCCTGGCCACTCGTGATGAGGGCGACGAGGCCGCCACAGCGAACGCGCCCTGTCGTTCCTGCGTCTACGACAGGAATGAGAGGAAATGAGCGGGTTTTAAAAGTTTCGCCACTCCTGGCTACTCGTGATGAGGCCAAGCGAACGGCGTCAGGTTGACGGCTGACGCGCGCGGGCGTACCTTCCCGCCGTGGGCAGGCTGGCGCTTTCGCCTGCGCACGAATCCAAACGGTGGAGGTAAACGCATGACAACGAACTACGACCCGGCACTGGCCCCCGCTTTCGAGCGCATAGACTCGTATGAGGATTGGCGGAACAGCGAAGGGGTGAAGCTTCACGGCGGGCTGTACATCAAAGACCTGCTCGCCCTGGAACTCGACTATTGGCCCCGCAAGGGCTGCAACGGCGCAGTGGTCTACCTCGACGGTGACGAGGAGACGGACGAGCACGTCGTCGAGGTCGGCCCTGCAGGCAAGACGAACCCGGAGCGCCACATGTTCAACGAGGTCATCTACGTCCTCAGTGGACGTGGCGCGACCTCCGTCTGGTACGACGACTCCCGGAAGCAGACGTTCGAGTGGTCGGAGGGCGCGTACTTCTCGATCCCGATGAACGCGTGGTACCAGCACTTCAACGGCAGCGGCGCCGAGCCGACACGGATGGTCTCGGTAACCAACCTGCCGGGGATGATCCGCAAGTTCATCACGCCGGACTTCATCTGGAACAACTCCTACGTCTTCCCGGACCGTCTGACCGCCGAGGAAGGCTGGGCCTCCGGCTCCGGCATGATGTACAAGGGCCGGGTGTGGGAGACGAACTTCCTGCCGGACGCGGCCAACATGCCGATGCCGGACTGGTCGGAGCGAGGCGCCGGCGGCACCAACATCATGCTGTCGCTGTCGGACAACACCGTCTCCTCCCACATCTCGGAGTTCCCGGTGGGCACGTACAAGAAGGCACACCGGCACGGCCCCGGCGCGCACCTGCTCATCACCGGCGGCGTCGGCTTCGCGCTCGTCTGGAAGGACGAGAACATGTCCGACCTCGTGAAGGCGGACTGGCAGCGCGCGAGCCTCTACCTGCCGACGCAGGACGCCTACAGCGAGTACTTCCACCAGCACTTTAACGTGGGCACGACGCCCGCGCGCTACATCAACATGGCCCCGTCCAACTCACGGAAGTACACCTACCAGCGTGGCATCAACGACCCCGAGCGCCGGGGCGAGATACGCGCGATGGTGAGCATCAAGGAAGGCGGCATCCAACTGGAGTACGAAGACGAAGACCCCCGCGTGCACCAGATCTTCGAGGAAGAGTTGGCCAAGCATGGCCAGCAGTGCCGTATGAAGAACCTCGTTGCGACCTGTACCGGTGTGCCGGGCCCCGAGAACAAGAAGGGCACGCTGCAGGACTACGACTAGCAGACTCACCGCCTAAGCGTCGAGGAGCGCATGGTTACGTGCGCTCCTCGACTGATGCGGCGCGAAGCATCCGGGACGTGAGAGTACACGTGCAGCAGACTGAGGCCAGCGTGTGGCGATAGACCTGTGTCTGCCAGTGGAGGCGACGGTATGACCTCGGCAGATCAGCGACGATCCGTTGCGGTCGTCGGCACGACGTCCTGGGGGACGACGCTCGCGTTGCTCCTCGCGCGGCGCGGCATGAACGTGGTCATGCTCGCTCGTACGCCGGAAGAGGCGGATCGGCTCGAATCGGAGCGCGAGCATCCGAGTCTCCCCGGCCAGCGATTCCCGGAGACGCTCCAAGTCACGGACGACTGGCACGGTGCGCTGGCCGATCCCGCGGCGGTGGTGTTCGTCGTGCCGAGCAGGACGCTGCGGCAGAACGCCCTCCGCGCTGCGCCGCACATCGCGAGCAATCCTGTCGTTATCTCTGCGTGCAAGGGCCTCGAATGGGGAACCTTCAAGCGCATGAGCACCGTGCTCGCCGAGGAGTTGCCCGATAGCGCCCCGCGTCTCTGCGTGCTGTCAGGCCCGAACATCGCAGGCGAGGTGGTGCGAGGTCTCCCCGCGTCTACGGTCATCGCTTCCGAGAACCCGGAGGCAGCGGAGGAGGCGCAGTTGCTCTTCAACTCCTCCACCTTCCGCGCCTACACGAACTCGGACGTCATCGGCACCGAGATAGCAGGCGCGATGAAGAACGTCATCGCCATCGCCGCGGGCATATCCGACGGCATGGCACTGGGGGACAATGCCAAGGCCAGCTTACTCACCAGAGGACTGGCGGAGATCATCCGTCTTGGCGTTGCCGCGGGCGCTAACCCGGCCACCTTCGCGGGCATCGCTGGCATCGGCGACCTCGCGGTGACGTGCTACAGCAATCTGACCCGCAACCACCGAGTCGGCGTTGCGCTCGCCAACGGCCTCACGCTCGAGCAGGCGCTCGACTCGCTGGGCGGGCAGGTGGCGGAGGGCGTCGTCACGACGCCCGCAGCGCTGGACATGGCGACCGTACTGGGCGTGGACGCGCCCATCGCCGAGGCGACGGCACGCGTGCTGTTCGACGGCGCCTCGCCGCAGGACGCGCTCCTGGAGTTGATGGCGCGCGCGCCCCGGCGGGAGTAGGGCCTCTCGTCAAGTTCTGCGCAGGATCTGTGGGTGCGTCCTACGTGTCCAACAGGGTGGGAGCGACGAGCTCCTCTAAGGTTACGACCCGCGAGGTGAGCCCCTGCTCGGTGGAGTAGGCGAGCGCGGTCTCCAGCGTGTGGCGGTTGGCGGCGACGCCGTAGGGGAAGAGGTCGGTGGAGAGGGCAGCGCGCGCTTCAGGCGGCAGGAGCCCCGCGTCTATGAACGGCTGGGCTTGTTCCAGCGTCCGCGCAGCCCAGAGCTCTTTCGCCCCGATGAACGCGTCGTAGAGGTTGCGCGCGGCCCATGGGTACTGCTCGTAGAGCGAGCGGCGCATGATGACGACGTGGTTGATGGGGTAGATGCCGGTCTTTGCGTAGTAGCGGGCGGACTCCGCGAGCGGGCTGGGGAAGAGCGTCCGCACCTGCTCGTGGGCGTGGAGGTCGATGGTGCTGCGGTTGATGCCGCTGCCGGTGAAGTAGACGTAGACAGCGTCAAGTTCGCCGTTCGCCATCATCCCACCGAGGTTCTCGCCTTTCGCCGGGTCCATGTAGTGGAGGGTAACGCCGGGAGGCGCCTGGAAGCCGGTCGCGCCGCCGTGGCTCAGTTCAGGCGTGCGCTCCATCCACCACTCGACGTCGGTGTCGGCAACGCCGTACTCGTGCTGGAAGAAGCCCCGCACCCAGAGTGCGGCGGTCTGCTGGTACTCGTTGACGCCCACGCGCTTGCCCTTGAGGTCGGCGGGGGAATCGATGCCCGCGTCGGTGCGGACGAGCGCGCCGATGCCGAAGAACGTGCGCGTGGAGAAGATGGGCAGGGTTACCTAGTCCCGGTTGCCCTGCGCGGTGATGATGGCGAGCGAGGAGAGCGACATCTCGGAGACGTCGAACTCCTGGTGGGTGAGCTGGCGGTGGAAGGTCTCCGGCGGGGGCGACGCCGTGGGGATGAGTTCGATGCCCTCGGCCTGCACGACGCCGTCCATGACGGGGCGGCTGCGCGGATTGGGCGCGAACGCGAGGCTGAAGGTGGGCTTTGCTGTCATGGAGCGCTCCTTGCCGGTGGGGTTGGGGTCGTCAGGCCGAGGCTACGCCGCTCCGTGCTCCGCTGCACACACGAACGTCACCCAGTCGTCGTCGCGCCCATCGCCGCAGCGACGGTCCGCGTACTGTTCGACAGCGCATCCCCGCAGGGCGGGCTCCTCGAACGGATGGCCCGCGCCCCCCGTCAGGAGTAAGGCGTGCGCGCTATATATCCAGCGGTGTTGAGGCCACGAGTCCTTCAGCGTGACGACGCGCGGGGTGAGTCCTTGCCCAATCGAGTAGGCGAGTGCGGTCTTCAGCGTGTGGCGGTTCGCAGCGACGCTATCCTCTACGCTTCCTTCACGAATTCAACCCCGTATCTCCGAGCAATCTCCACGAAGCGGTTGGAATCGGCTGCCATCTCCTCGAACATCCCCTCTATTCCGGCGGGGACGAAGAAGAACACCATCCTGGAGATAGTCTCGGATTCGTTCTTGAAGGAGTGGGCAACCCCGCGTGGAACATGGATGAACGTGCCGGGCGCAGCCACAACTCTTTTCCCCTGAGCCCTGAACACCAACTCGCCTTCGGTCACGTAGAAACCCTCCTCCTCCCTGGTTTGGATGTGCGGCGGCGGCCCACCCCCTGGGGGAACGACCGCCTCCACGAAGAAGTAGCTTCCGTCCGTGTCTTTGCCGGTCGCCATGAATGAGTATTCGTCGCCCGCGCCGCGTATCACTTTCCTATCGTCTTCAGGACGAACGATCTTTGCCCAACTCATAGCCATCCTCCTGTGGGCGTCTCATGTACCGAGCGCGCAAACGAACGTTACCCAGTCGTCGTCGTGGTGCTCCTCGACGAATGCGATGCCTGCCGCAGTGAACGCCGTCACTACTTGCTCCCGCCGCTCCTGCAGGATGCCCGAGGCGACGAGCCGTCCGTCAGTCGCGAGGCAGCGTCGCAACTCAGTCGCAAGGTTCGCGAGCGCAACGGAGTTCACGTTCGCGAGGATGAGGTTCGCCCACCCCTGCGGCGCGTGCTCATTCGGCAACGATCCGGCGTAGAAGCGCACGCGCCCCGAAACCTGATTCGCGCGCAGGTTCACCCGTCCTGCCTTCAGCGCAACCGTGTCGATCTCGACGCCCACGATGTGCTCGGCGCCCAGTTTCGCCGCTCCGATGCTCAGGATGCCGGAGCCGCAGCCTACGTCGAGCACCGTCATCCCCGGTGCGACGAGCTGCTCCATGCATTCCAGCGTTCGATGCGTCGTCGGGTGGTGACCTGTGCCGAACGCCAGGCCCGGGTCGATCTCGATAACCACGTCTTCCGGCTGCGCCTCGCCGCGATGCCAGGGCGGCTGGACGAGCAGGCGCTTACCGATGCGGAGAGGCGTGAAGTGAGCCTTCCACGCATCCTCCCATTCGCGTTCCTCGATGACCCGCTCTTCCAGCGGAGGGAGGTCGGTGAGCTTGCCGACGAGCTGCACCCCGATATGGATCATCTCGCGATTGCTGCGGTAGCCGGGCGTCTGCGGCATGTAGGTGCGGATGATGGCGCTGGGACGCTCAGGTGGCGATTCGCCCTCGTCCGGGTTCCAACCCCCCGCTTCCTCGATGGCGATACCACCCTTGCCGTAACGCCGGAACAGTTCGGCCACGGGCTCGACGAACTCGAAAGGAACCTGAATCTTGAATTCCAGCCAGGGGCTCGTTGCCATGTTGCCGATCCCAGCCGGTTCCTTTCGGTGTGCGCCGTTTGCCCCGGTATACCCGCCGTGTTGCTGGCCAGAGGGCCTAACGTGGTTCCATGGAGCGTTGGAGCTCCTCGAGCAGGTGCTTCTGCTCCTTCGAGAGCTTCTCAGGGGTGATCACGTGGACGGAGACGAGCTGATCGCCGCGCCGATCTGCGCGTCCGAGGTGGGGTATGCCCTTGCCCTTGAGGCGGAACGTCTCTCCGGACTGCGTACCGGCCGGCACCTTCAGTTGCACAGATCCGTGCAGCGTTGGCACCTCCATCTCCGTGCCGAGCGCCGCCGCCGGAAACGTGACGCCGCAGTCGTACAGAACGTCGTGCTCCTGTCGCTCGAAGTACGGATGCGGCTTGACGTGTACGGTAACGAGCAGATCGCCCGGAGGCCCGCCGAACTCTCCCGTATCGCCTTGTCCCTGCAGGTTCAGCCGAACGCCATCCGGTATGCCGGCGGGCGCGCTCACCTGGATGCGCCGCTTCGTGCGCTCGCGCCCTGTTCCTTTGCACTGCGTGCAGAGGGTACGAACCTGCTGGCCGGAGCCGCTGCACACGTTGCACACGGCCTCGGTCATGAACTGACCGAAGACGGAGCGCTGCGTTCGCCGAACGCGACCGCTCCCGCGACAATTGCTGCACGTCTCAGCGTGCGTCCCGGGTTCGGCGCGTGTGCCGCTGCACCGTCCGCACTTTTCAGTGCGGCTTACCTCGACCTCGCGAGTGGCGCCGAACGCCGCCTCCTCGAAAGTGAGGCTTATGCGCGCTTGCAGGTCTGCCCCGGCGCGCGCCCGCGTTCGCGTCCCGCCACCGAAGAACGCCTCGAAGATATCGCCGAATCCTCCGAAACCCTCGAACCCGTCGAATCCGCCCGTGCCCGCGCCGGATTTCACGCCGGCATGCCCGAAGCGATCGTACTGACTCCGGCGTTCCGGGTCGCTCAGAACCTGGTAGGCCTCGTTGACTTCCTTGAAGCGATCGGATGCGTCGTCGGCCTTGTTCCGGTCGGGGTGGTACTCCATCGCCTTCTTCCGGAAGGCCTTGCGGATGTCCTCCTCCGACGCCTGAGAACCGACTTCGAGGACCTTGTAGTAGTCGCGCTTGGTTGTCATAGAGAACGGCCCATTACGGGGAAGACGGCTCAAGCGCCTGCACGAGTTCGCTCAGGAAGGCCGCGAGGTAACCGACGCTGGCCATCGCCCTGCCATAGTCCATGCGCGTCGGCCCCAGCGTGCCGATGACGCCCATGGTGCCGTCGTCCGTGCCGTACGTGGAGTAGACCACGCTGTAGGGACGGAGATGCTCGTCATGGCTCTCCTGGCCGATGACGACCCGAACCTCCATGGGCGCGGCCCGCGCGGAGAGCAGCGTGTTCAGGGAGTCATCCTCGATCACATCTGCCGCGTCCTGAGCGCTGCGGTTGGACTGGAACTCAGGCTGGCTGAGCATGTGGCCCAGGCCATTCATGTACCGCTCTTGCGCGTCGACGCGCTCCTCGTCTGAGAGGATCCGGATCGCTTCCAGCAAGGCGGTTTCCAGGATAGGGCTGGTGAGCGCCCCGCTGTCCCAGAGCGATCGAAGTTCAGCGATGCTCTTGCCCGCCGCCAGCCGATTGAGCCGGTTCGCCGCCTCCGTCAGTGAGTCCTGATCGACGGCGCTGCCCAGGTGAATCATGTGCTGGCGCAGCTTCGCCTCCTGCGTCACCACGATCAACAGCGCTTCGGTGTCGCGCAGATGAACGAGCTGCAGGTGCTTGAGCCTTGCGATGGTCGGTTTAACCGCCGTGGCGATAGCGAGGTTCTGCACGGTGCTGGCGAGCACACGCGCGGCGTTCCTCGCCCAGGCGCCCGGGTCTGCGTCGTCGAAGGTGATGGCGTCGCGAACCCGTTCCTGGAAGCGGTGCGGCAGCCGTGGATGCTGGGTGCGCTCAACGTAGAAACGGTAGCCGGGGTCGGAAGGCACGCCGCCTGCGGAGCTGTGAGGCCGGGAGATGTAACCCATCTCCTCGAGTTCCGCCATATCGTTCCGGATGGTCGCGGGACTCACCCGCAACTCGTACCGCTTGGCGAGTTGCTGCGAGGCGACAGGAACCGCCGTCTCGATGTAATCGCTGACGATAATCTCCAGCAGCGCCTGTCTCCGAACGTTGAGACCGGGCGCTGAGCCGGAGGAACGGGTATTAGCAGTCGGTAGCTCCAATTGCTAACTCCAAGTACACAAGAATGTAGCACCGGCTTACGCCTACAGTCAACGAGTTGACCATAGTCGCTTGCCCCTTGGGCAGGCGACGCCAGCCTCGCTTAAGCATACACGGATAACGGCGAAGGAGCGGGGCAAGCGATTTGTGAAATACGGCACAATGTTTGACGCACTGCCGCCAATTTTGCTAGAGTTGTCCTAATAATCACCACCGAACAGGGGGGGCCGCCTTGATGGTGCTACCAGGAGTCCGAGTCAAGGAACTTCGCAGAACCTACGGCTTCGAAGAGGTCGCCATCGTTCCAGGCGACGTCACCACCAACCCTGAGCTATCGGTAACCCAGCTCGTCATCGGCCCCTACCAGTTCTCGATCCCCATCATCGCCTCCGCGATGGACGCCATCGTCAACCCCGCATTCGCCGGCCTTATGGCCAACGCGGGCGGCCTTGGCGTCATGAACCTCGAGGGCCTGTACTGCCGCTACGAGGATCCAGCCGACGCCCTGCAGCAGATAGCGTCCGCGCCGAAAGAGGGCGTTACGGATGTCCTTCAGCGCGTCTACACCGTCGAATTCAATGAAGATCTCGTCGCCCGCAGGGTTCAGGAGATCAAGGCCGCAGGGGCGGTCGTCGCCGTCTCCACCACCCCGCAGCGCGCAAAGAGGCTCGCTCCTCTCGCTATCGAAGCGGGCGCGGATATCATCGTCGTGCAGTCGACCGTTACAACGGCGCGGCACATCTCCAACAGCTTCACCGGCCTCCGCCTGAACGAACTGGTCACGCAGAGCCGTGTGCCCGTTCTCGTTGGCAACACCGTTACGGCCAGCGCCTCCCTAGAGCTGATGGAGCAGGGCATAGACGGCATCCTCGTGGGCGTAGGCCCCGGCGCAGCATGCACTACCCGCGACGTTACCGGCGTGGGCGTGCCCCAGGTATCCGCGACGCTTGAAGTCGCTGCCGCCCGCGATGAGTTCTACGCACGCACCGGCAAATACGTCAACGTCATCACGGACGGCGGAATCCGCACCGGCGGAGACTTCTGCAAGGCGATGGCCGCGGGCGCCGACGGCGTCATGATCGGTACGCCTTTCGCGCAGACGAACGAAGCTCCCGGCATGGGGTTCAACTGGGGGATGGCCAGCCCGCACCCCGCGCTCCCGCGAGGCACCCGCGTCAACGTTGGCGTCCACGCCAGCCTGGAGCAGGTGCTCTTTGGGCCAAGCCACCGCACGGACGGCACCCACAACCTCGTGGGCGCGCTTCAGATCTGCATGAGCATGGTCGGCGCGCAGACCATCGAGGAGTTCCACGAGAAGGCGGAACTGGTGGTAGCACCCACGATTGCGACCGAGGGCAAGATGTTCCAGCGCACCGGCCAGATATAAGCACTCGCAAAAGGCTGATCTTCCAGCGGGAAGGGCATTGCCTTGCGTCTGCGCTTACTCTCCGGCGCGCTTCCGCGTACTCGGTGGCCTGGGTGGGTTGGCGATAGCGGCCAGCGCGGCTGCGACGATGTTCGTTACCATGAATACGATGAAGATGATGCGGTAACTATCCGTCAGATCGAAGGCCAGCGAGGCGGCGATTGGCCCCGCTGCCTGCGTCCAGTTCGTCACGGCGCGTCCAACCCCTTCGATCGATCCCAGGTGCCGCCTGCCGAAGTAGTCCGCGAACGCCAGCCGCTGCAACGGCACCGACCCCCCTTGCGCAAAGCCATAGAACACGCCCCACGCTATCGCTAACGTCGGGGTGTCGACCGCAAGCAGCAGCAGGTACGCTATCCCGGTCAGCAGGAAATCACCGGCGATGAGATACCGCACGCGTATGTGATCCCGCAGGAAGCCCGCGACGAGTGTCCCTATCGCTCCAACTGCGGCGTGAACCGCCAACGCGGTAACCGCGACCGTGTTCGACAGCCCGTTGTCCGTCAGGTAGGGCACCGCGTGGAGCGTCACGCCCGTGCGTCCGAACCACCAGAGCGAGATCGCGGCGATGAGCAGGTAGAACGCCGGGTGGCGAGCCGCCTCGCCGAGCCGCATCGAATGATCCTCGACTCCCGCGCGGAGGTCTCCGGATGGCGTATCGTTCGGCTTCTCCAGCGGAGCGCCGTCAGGCACCAGGCCCATGTCCTCCGGCCTCCGCCGCAGGAAGAGAGCGGTGGGCCCCGCGGAGACAACCAGGATCAGCACCCCCGCAGCTGCGGAAGCTGACCGCCACCCATACCACTCCGCCACCAGCGCGAGGATCAGCGGCATGAGGGTCGCGCCTGCGGGGAATCCGAGGCTGGCGTACGCCGTTGCCTTGCCGCGCTTGATGATGAACCAGTTAGGCACGATAACTGCGGTTGCTACCGAGAGTACGCCGGTATTCAAGCCTCTTGCGGCGATCTGCAGGCCGTAGAACTGCCACAGATCCGTTACCCACGCCAGCGCCACGAATGATGCGCCGATCAGCGCGTAGGACCCAGCCAACGCCCACCGAGGACCGAACCTGTCGACGATAGGCCCCGTTGCCAGCGCCGCCCCGCTCCCTACGATCCCCCCGAGAGTGAGCGCGCCTGCGAACTGCGTCCGCGTCCAGCCGAAATCTTCGGTGATGGGCTTCAGGAAGATGCTCAGCACGGGGTACGTTTCCGTGCTGGCGCTGAAACTGCCGAGTGCCGCGACTCCGACGATGACCCATCCATAGAAGAGGCGGGGTTTTCGAGAAGGTTGGCGGGTGGGTTTCAAAAGCGCGTCCAATGCCGACAGTTGCCGCGATGATATAGTCCCGCGTGGTTTGACGCTCGCTCTCTGCCTTCGTATCCTCATGGCTGCCGCCGACCCTGGCGCTCCGGGGCGGCGAGTTCTCCGCTAGAGGGCCCATGCGTCGCCCGTACCTTTCAGGCCGGGACGACAAGGCAGAAAGGGTTGCCCTCGAAATGAACGGTACGCTTACGGATGTGACCGACCTGACGGTTGGACACTACACCGACGCTGCGAACGGCACTGGCTGCACCGTCGTGCTCGCTCCCCAGGGCACGGTTGGCGGCGTTGACGTGCGCGGCGCGGCGCCCGGCACCCGCGAGACCGACCTCCTGCGCTCGGAGAACACCGTCGTTGGCGTGAACGCGATCGTCCTTAGCGGAGGAAGCGCCTACGGCCTTGCGGCTGCCAGCGGCGTTATGCAGTTCCTCGAAGAGCAAGGCGTTGGCCATCGTGTGGGCGGGCACATCGTCCCCATCGTGCCGTCCGCCATCATCTTTGACCTTGGCGTAGGCAACGGCATGGTGCGCCCGACGCACGCCCACGGCTACGCCGCCGCGCGGGACGCCGACGCGCTCCCCGTGCAGCAGGGCAACGTAGGCGCGGGCGCGGGCGCCACCGTTGGCAAGGCCCTGGGGCGGGAGCGCGCCATGAAGGGCGGACTGGGCAGCGCATCCCTGCACATGGGCGACGGCGTGGTGATCGCTGCGCTGGCCGTCGTGAATGCCATCGGCGGCGTCCACGACCCCGACTCCGGCGAACTGCTCGCCGGGCCCAGAGGCGAGGACGGCGAACCGTTGGAGAGCACCGCCATCTACGCCGCCCACGACTACGGCAGCAGGCTCGTCGAGAAGCCGCCGCTCCCGCTCGGCAACACGACCATCGGCGTCATCGCCACGAACGTTAGGCTCACGAAAACCCAGGCGAATCGTCTCGCAATCGTCGCGCACGATGGCCTTGCGCTCGCCATCAGGCCGACGCATACGCTGCATGACGGCGATGCGATGTTCGCGCTAGCGACAGGCGGCGTGGACGCTCCGGATGAGTTTCCCCGGCTCTGCGCCCTTGCCCCTGCGGTTACCGCACGGGCCATCGTGGCGGCGATAGCCCATGCCACTGACGCGCACGGCTTTCCCGCAGCCCGCAGGAGGCCCGCCGATGGCTGACTGCCCAACGCTCGCGTTCATAGGCGCAGGCAGGCTTGCGTGCATCACCGCGCCTACCCTTGCCGCGCTGGGCTACCCCGTCGCGGCGATAGCCAGCCGTTCGTGGGAGTCGGCGGAGCGCGCCGCTGCCCTCGTGCCCGGCGCGCAGGCAACGACGGTTCAGGGAGCCGTGGACGCCGCCCACGTCGTTTTCGTCACCACCACGGATGGCGCGATAGCGGAAGTGGCCAAAGCGGCTGCATGGAGGGAAGGGCAGTTCGTCGTGCACTGCAGCGGCGCGTTATCGCTGGAGCCTCTGGAACCTGCCCGGGCAGCACAGGCGCAGGTCGGCTCGTGGCATCCGTTCCAGACTTTCGGCGGCAGCGTGGAGCTGGCCGGTGTCACGTTCGGTATCGAGGCCGAGGGTGAACTGCTGGAGCTGCTGGAACGGATGACGCGCGAGGTGGGCGGCTACCCCTTGCGTGTGCCCGCCCATGCCCGCGCCCTCTATCACGCCGCCTCTGTGATGAGTTGCGGTTACCTCACGGCACTGCTGAGCGTCGCCCAGACGTTGTGGGCCGACGCAGGCCTGCCGCCTGAGAACGCGATGCGTGCTATCGGACATCTCGCGAGATCCACGATTGCCAATATCGAGACGATGGGCGCGCCGTCCGCCCTCACCGGTCCGACCTCTCGCGGCGACGCGGGGACGGTGAGGTTGCACCTCGACGCGCTGAAGAACGCTGACCCTGACCTCCTCCCGTTCTACCGGGAGGTGAGTCTGCGCTCGGTGGAGCTGGCCAGAATCGCAGGCCGTCCGGGCGCGGCTCTCGACTGGGCAAGCCTGTTCGATGAGTACGACGACGGAGGGCATTAGCCGATGAGAGTGCGCACCACCGGACTGATGCAGATGAAGGAAGCCGGAGAGCCCATCGTCTGCATCACCGCCTACGACTTCCCCACCGCACGGCTCGTGGACGAGGCCGGCATCCCTGTGATTCTCGTCGGCGACAGCCTGGGCAATGTCGTGCTCGGCTACGACTCCACCATCCCCGTTACCCTGAACGACGTGCTGTACCACACGCGAGCCGTGGCTCGCGCTGCGTCGAACGCGCTCGTCGTGGCTGACATGCCGTTCATGACTTACAGCGTTAGCCCGGAGGATGCGCTGCGCAACGCGGCGCGCCTGCTGCAGGAAGGCGGAGCGCAAGCGGTGAAGCTGGAGGGAGGAACCTTCGTCGCGCCCACGGTTCGACGGCTCACGGAGAGCGGCATTCCCGTGATGGGCCACGTGGGCCTGACTCCTCAGTCCCTGCATCAGTTGGGCGGCTACCGCGTACAGGGGCGCACTGCTGAACAGGCCCGGATACTGCTCGATGACGCGCTTGCTATCGAGGAGGCGGGCGCTTTCGCCGTCGTCCTCGAAGCAGTCCCCGCTGGCATCGCGGAAGTGGTAACGCGCAAGCTGACCGTTCCCACGATCGGCATCGGCGCGGGCCGAGGGTGCGCAGGCCAGATACAGGTGCTGCACGACATCCTCGGGCTCGGTTCCCGCCGACCCCGCCACTCGAAACAGTACGCTGAGCTTAACGAGACCATCCGCGCTGCGCTCGACTCTTACGCGTCCGACGTAGCGGCAGGGCGCTTCCCCACCGACGAACACGCGACCGATGTGGACGAGGCCGTCGTGCAGGAGTTGTTGCACCGCGTGGACGGCCAGCCCTGATGGAGCAAGCCGCCACTATCGGCGCACTGCGCGCTGTGCTGGCTCTCGCAGAGAGGCCCATCGGCCTCGTGCCCACCATGGGCGCATTGCATGAGGGGCACCTCTCCCTCGTGCGCGCCGCCCGCGACGATTGCGCCACCGTCGTCGCCTCGATCTTCGTGAACCCGTCGCAGTTTGCCCCCGGCGAAGATTTCGAGCGCTACCCGCGCAACCTGGAAGACGACCTTGCGAAGCTGGAACGGGAAGAGGTGGACTACGTCTTTACGCCCTCCGTGGAAGAGGTGTACCCACCGGGGTTCGCCACGAGCATTAGCGTCGCCGGACCAGCGCTCCCATTGGAGGGCGAGGCGAGGCCGGGGCATTTCGACGGCGTGGCCACGGTGGTAGCGAAGTTGCTGCTGCAATCTCTGCCGGACAGGGCGTACTTCGGGCGTAAGGATGCGCAGCAGGTGGCGGTCGTGCGGCGCCTGGTGCGCGACCTCGATATCCCAACGGAAGTGGTGATGTTGCCGACGGTGCGGGAAGCGGATGGACTCGCGCTCAGCAGTCGCAACGCCTACCTGACGCCGGAGGAGCGCGCCGCCGCCCCTGTGTTGTTCCGTGCGCTCTCTGCGGCGAGGGATCGCTTCCGCGCCGGTCAGCAGCGCGCGGCGGATCTCGAAGTTGCGTGTCGCCGCATGATTGAGGCGGAGCCGCTCATCGCTGCTATCGACTACGTGGCGGTCCTGAACGCGGACACAATGGCCCCGTGGGATGGCGACGGGCCCTGCCTGCTGGCCGCAGCCATCCGCATCGGCAGCGTCCGCCTGATCGACAACGTCGTGCTCGACTGAGAGCTACGCCCGCGGGTTAGACCTCTCTGGTCAGCGTGGCCAGGAACTCTTGGTTGCTCTTGGTGCGCCCCATGCGCTCTATCACGCGCTCGGCGGCCTCTGCCGGGTTCATCGCGTCGGTCGTGATCATCGTGCTCATGCGGCGGAGGAGGTAGACCTGACGGAGCGTGAGGTCATCGAGAAGCAGCTCCTCACGGCGCGTACCGCTGCGCTGGATGTCGATCGAGGGGAAGGTGCGCCGCTCGGCGAGTCGGCGATCCAGGTGAAGCTCCATGTTGCCCGTACCCTTGAACTCCTCGTAGATCACGTCATCCATCCGGCTGCCGGTCTCGACGAGGCAGGCGGCGAGGATCGTCAGGCTGCCTCCCTCTTCCGTGTTGCGCGCTGCGCCGAAGAACCGCTTGGCCGGGTAGAGCGCGACGGGGTCGATACCGCCGGAGAGCGTTCGCCCACTCGTGGGCACGGTTACGTTGTAGGCACGCGTCAGCCGCGTGATCGAATCGAGAAGGATGACGACATCCCGCCCATGCTCCACGAGGCGCTTGGCTCGCTCCAGGCAGAGCTCGGCGACGCGGCAGTGATCCTCGACCGGCTCGTCGAACGTTGCGCTGAACACCTCGCCGTCCACGGAGCGTTTCACGTCCGTTACTTCCTCAGGCCGCTCACCGATGAGCGCCACCATGATATGGATGTCGGAGTAATTCGCCGTGATGCCGGCTGCGACCTGCTTCAGGAGCGTCGTCTTGCCCGCCTTGGGCGGTGAAACGATGAGCCCGCGCTGGCCCCGGCCCACGGGGGAGAGGATGTCGATCATCCGTGTCGCCAGCTCCCTGGCGCCGGTCTCCAGCTTGATCTGCACCTCAGGGAAGATGGGGGTGAGGTGCTCGAAATTCCTGCGGCGGCGCGCAACCTCGGGGTCGAGGCCGTTCACCGCCTCGACTTTCGTGAGGCCGTGGTAGCGCTCCGATTCCTTGGGCGTACGAACCTGGCCGAGCACGAGGTCGCCGGTGCGGAGACGGAAACGGCGTACCTGGGTCTGTGAGACGTAGGTATCGGTGCGTCCAACCGATCGTCCGCTGTTCCGGAGGAACCCGTAGCCGTCAGGAAGCACCTCGAGGACGCCGCTGGCCAGTTGATGACCCTCGCTTTCCGCGTATGCCAGCAGCACCGCATAGAGGAGGGCGTCGTGCGTTCTCGGCGGACGCTCCTCTCGATGGGGGTCGAGCTCGTTCAGTAGGGCGAGGAGCTGCTCTGAGGTTTTGGTCTGCAGTTCGGCGATGTTCATCGAGGCGTCTCCGTAGCGGGCGTGGGTATATGCGGACGACGCAGGGAGAGTCCCGGCGCGCGCGGCAGGGGGTTGGACGTATTCGTCGTGAGTCGTCGGATCTTCTTTAGAGAGGGGCACAGCGTACTCTGTGCATTTAGCGCGGAACTCTCGGCTTCGGCTATGGAATCTGGGGAAAGTAGCAGATGGGTTTGCAGTCGAGGACTGCACAAGGCCTCGGAGGGAATCAGGTAGAAGAGAGGCGGGCGCAGAAAATACTGCGCAAACGCAGTTTACTCCCTTATCCTTTTGGAGTTCAACCCCTCCCAGTCACTGCGCTGTCTCAGATAACGCGACGCTTTAACCGCGCTTCCCTGCGCCCCTGAACCTGAGGACGAGATACACGAACCCACCGGCAAACCCAATCACCGCAATCGGCATCGCGACGTTCCACCAGCCCATGTGAGACGGCCCGGAGGTCTGCACCGCCTGGCCGGGCTCTGCGGCGAACGTATAGATGCCGCCGTCGAACCCGAGAACGTACACTCCGCCTGCGCCGTCCTCTCCGAACGACGAGATATCGAATCGCGCCTTGGCCAGCTCCCCCTGCTCCGTGACGCGCTCGCCGTCGTGCCGGAGGCCCCAGATGCGCCCGGAGCAGAAGTCCGCGTACAGGTACACGCCTTCGAGCGCAGGCAGGCGCTCTCCGCGGTAGACGTACCCACCGGTGATCGAGCAGCCGAGGCTATGGTCATACTCCGCGACGGGCGTTTGCAGGCCGTCGGCGTTGCACGATGCGGCGCGGAAACAGCGCGAACCTTCCATCACGTTCCATCCATAGTTGGCGCCCCTGCGGATGATGTCCACCTCCTCCCGAGCGCCCTGACCGACGTCGCCTGCCCACAGGTCGCCGGTCTCTGGGTCGAAGGAGAACCGCCACGGGTTGCGCAGCCCGTACGCCCATATCTCGCCACGAGCGTTTGCCTTACCAACGAATGGGTTATCGGCAGGTATGGCGTATGGCGCGCCCTGCGTCACGTCGATCCGGAGGATGGAGCCCAGGAGCGTACCGAGATTCTGGCCATTCCTCATCGGGTCCCCGGCAGCCCCGCCGTCCCCCAACGCGACGTAGAGCATCCCGTCCGGCCCGAACGCGATCATCCCGCCGTTGTGGTTGGAGAAGGGCTGGTTCACTTCCAGCAGCACGGACTCGGAACTGGCGTCTCCCAGCCCATCGTCCCCAACCTCGAATCGCGATAGCACAGACCGGCGAGGCCTCGCCGCACTGTAGTAGACGTAGAAGCGGTCGTTCCCTGCGAACGCCGGATCGAAGGCGAGGCCCAGCAGCCCCTCCTCATTCCCGTCCCTGCTTACGCGGGTGCGGAGATCGAGGAACACCTCCGTCTGCTCGGGCGCGGCGGGGTTCACTCGGTGGATAACGCCGTCCTGCTCCACGACGTACACCAGCCCTGAGCCATCGCCAGCGTGGGTAAGCAGAACGGGCCTATCGAAGCTGAGCGCGGGAAACGCCCGCTCCAGCTCCAGCATAGGAAGCGCGGCGTTCGGGGACTGCGCAACGCCAGCCAGCGCCGGAACCAGGACAACCAGCAGCAGAGCGACAATTCGCGTGAGTCTCAGGGAAACGCTTGTGGCACGCATGGGACGCTAGCCTACCAAGCGACGGCGGTTGCCGCTGCTCGTGGGCAAGCGACCTAGGACAGAGTCCGCGCACCGGGCAAGGTGGCCATCTTCCGATCCAGCGTCAGGACTTCCAGTCCTGCGCGGGAGTAATCATCGGCGATGAGGCGGTCGAACAAGCCGGGGCTGTCAGAAGCATCGAGGGCGTCCAGAACGGAGTGTCCATTGAGCGGAGACACGAGGCCGCTTTGTAGCGCGCCGAGTAGCGAGCCCCGGACATCGAGGCTGGGTATGCCATAGTGATGCTGGGCTGCGAGGTAGGCTTCTCTAACAACCTGGTTGGACGCGAATATCTCCGCGCCCTCATCCTCGACCAGCGCTCTCAACTGCCCCACGCATTGCGCGAAAGCGTCGGCGGGCTGGGCGGTGATCAAACGCACGAGTATCGACGTATCAATCCCGTAGCGAGAGGTCATAGGGTTCGCTCCGGAACCTCTCGATGTCGAAGGGCTCATGGTTGGGGTCGATCTTGTCTCGCAAGAGACCGAGGCGCGACAGGTCTATCCGCCGGGGATGGAGAGTGAATCCATCGGGACCTTCCTGGATCTCCAGGTGGTCGCCTGGTTTCACTCCCAGCGCGTCCAGCACCCGTGCAGGGAAGGTAACCTGACGCTTTGAGGTAATCTTGACGATCATGGAATCTCCTTACTACTACGATAGATAAGTAAGGAGCTACAGTCAAGTGTAAGAAGGCCCCGCAAGTCGCCCTGATTGCGGCGAACCGTTCCCTCTACTGGCGAGGTGCTAGGCGCTGACGCGGCCTACGGCTCTGTCTATGTGGCCCATCAGCCCGGGATCCATGGGGGAGGCGGCTTCTGCTGCGATGCATTCGCGGAGCTCCGCCCGATTCTTCACGCCCAGAACGACGGTGGAGACACCCTCGACGGATAGCGCATAGCGGTGGGCCAGATAGGCGGCGGACTTGCCGACCTCGGCGGCGATCGCCCGGAAGGGGGCTGCGCGAGCGTAATCAGCCAACTCCGAGTGGCCGTCGGGCAGGGGGCGGTCGATGGCGTCGGTGAGAGCGCCGGCCTGCACAGCGCGGATGCCCAATACAGCAGCGCCGTTGGCGTTGGAGGCGGCGAGGATGTCGCGCGGGCGGGCGGAACTTTCTCCCCGCAGCAGGCCGCCGGGAGAGTCGAGGAGGTTGACGATGCACTGGATGTAATCGGGGCAGGGGCCGTTCGTGAGCAGCTCGATGAGAGCGTCCGCATGGCCGATGCCAGTCAGCCCCCAGTAGCGGATGCGACCCTCGGCGATGAGACGCTCGAACGCGGGCACGACGGCTTCCGTGACGGACGCGGTGGTCGTCATGCGCTCGTCGCCCTCGCCCGTAAGCGTGACCGAGTTGTGCAGGAACATGATGTCGACGTGGTCGAGCTTCATACGTTCGAGGCTGCCGGTCAGGCTTGCGGAGAGGAGGTCGTAGACCTGGTCGGGGGGAGCGTCTCCCACGCGGCACTTGGTGGTGATGCGGACATCGGCAGGCAGCTTGCCGTCGAATGCGGCGCCGATGACGGACTCGGCCTCGCCGTTGCCGTAGGAGGGCGCGAGGTCGAGCAGGTCGATGCCGGAGTCGACGGCCTCGCGCACAGTGGCTATGCACTCCTCACGGGTGGTCGCTCCCCATATCTGGGCGATGCCGCCTCCGCCGAGAGTAAGGGCGCTTGCCACGCCAAGCTTGCCGAATGGTCGTTGCCGCATGGGAGTTTCTCCTCCGTGCATGGTGCTGGGCAGGATACTCCTATGGCGGGTGTTCAGCAGGCCACCTTCGCCGATTGTGGCGAGGGCTCCGCAGCCCCGCCCGATCATCCCCCTTGCCGGATTCTGCTGAGCACGCGACGCTCATGGCTTGACAACTAACGATTTTATCGGTAGTGTCGAGCCATGAACAATCAACAGAACCCCGCAAAGCAGATCATCGACCGTTTTGGAGGACAGTCCGCGTTGGCCACGCTACTGGGCAAGCGCCAGAGCACGGTGCAGCACTGGGCCAAGACCGGGAGGATACCCGCCCAGTGGCACGCAACGCTGCTGGAGACCGCCCGCCAGCGCGGGATAGGCCTCGAACCCAGGGACTTCGTATCGTCGGCTACGCCCGGCATAGAACCGGCGGAGGGCAAGCTCGGCGTCCTTCTCGTTGGCCTTGGGGCTGTCTCGTCGACGCTCATCGCGGGCGTTGAGCACGTACGGCGCGGCACAGGGCAGCCCATCGGGTCGATCACCCAGATGGCCACGATTCGGCTCGGCAAACGCTCCGACAACCAGTCGCCGCTCATACGAGACTTCGTTCCCCTCGCGCAGCTCGACCAGCTCGTCTTCGGCGCCTGGGACCCGATTCCGGACAACGCCTACGAGGCAGCGCTCAGGGCCGGCGTCCTCGACCGGAGCGAAGAGATCGAGCCGATCGCGGATTACCTCAAGACGATCGTGCCGATGCCCGCCGTCTTTGACCCCGACTACGTCAAGCGCCTCCACGGCGTCAACGCCAAATCCTTCGGCAACAAGCTCGATGCCGTCAGCGCCATACGCGAGGACATGCGCCGATTCAAGGCAGACAACGGGTGCGATAGGCTCGTGATGGCATGGTGCGCTTCCACCGAAAAATTCATTACTCAAAGCGCGATTCACGAGGACATCGAGAGCTTCGTCGGTGCCCTCGTCGAAAACGACCCGAACATCGCCCCGTCGATGGTCTACGCCTACGCAGCCCTGTTGGAGGGCGTCCCCTTCATCAACGGTGCGCCCAACCTCTCCACCGACGTACCCGCGCTCGATAAGCTGGCAAAGGACGCAGGTGTGCCGGTCTGCGGAAAGGACTTCAAGACCGGCCAGACGCTCGTGAAGACGGTGATGGGCCCCATGTTCAAGGCGAGAATGCTCGGCATAGACGGCTGGTTCTCGACCAACATCCTGGGGAACCGCGACGGCGAGGTGCTCGACGAGCCTGAGAACTTCAGGACCAAGGAAGAATCGAAGCTCGGCGTGCTGGAGCACATCCTGCAGCCGGACATGTATCCCGATCTCTACGCCGACGCCTACCACAAGGTGCGCATCAACTACTACCCGCCTCGCGGCGACGCCAAGGAGGGTTGGGACAACATCGACCTGTTCGGGTGGCTGCGCCATCGGATGCAGATCAAGATCGACTTCCTCTGCTCAGACTCGATCCTCGCCGCTCCGTTAGCACTGGACCTCATCCTCTTCATGGATCTGGCCCGGCGCGCCGGCATGGCGGGCATACAGGAGTGGCTCTCCTTCTACTTCAAGAGTCCCCTGCACGCACCGAACGTCAACCCTGAGCACGACCTGTTCATACAGCAGACCAAGCTGAAGAACACCCTGCGCTGGCTGATGGGCGAGGATCAGATCACCCACCTCGGCATGGAGTACTACTACGACCCACTCTCTGCGGTCAGCACCCAGCCAGCCTCCACATCCTGACCTTCAGCGCGCGGTATGCGGTAGCATCATGGGGCGTCCTCCACTTGAGGACGCCCACGGCATAGCGACTTGCCGGTTCCTATGACGACTATCCCTATGCAATCCGATCTTCGCTCACAGTTCATCGACATCGCCCTTGCGAACGAGACCATCCGGACGCTGGTGGATCGGCTGGCGGAGCTGGAGCTGCCGGACTGCTATCTCGCTGCCGGCTGCCTCTGTCAGACCGTGTGGAATCACGTCAGCGGGTTCCCGCCGACCCATGGCATTACCGATTACGACATCCTCTACTGCGACCTCGACGATCTCAGTTGGGAGGCGGAGGATCGGATCATCCGGCGCTGCGCTGCGGCCTTCGCGGACCTGAACGTTGACGTGCAGGTTCGGAATCAGGCCCGCGTACACCTCTGGTATCCCGAGAAGTTCGGCGTTCCCCACGAGCCGTTGCGCAGCACGCTGGAGGGCATCGACAGTTTCTTGCACCGATGCTCGGCCCTGGGACTCCGCCGAGCGTCCGATGGAGGCTGCGACGTGTACGCTCCGTTCGGGTTCGATGACGTTTTCGCGATGGTCGTCCGCCCCAACTATCGGCACGACTTGCCCAGGCGATACCGAGAGAAGACCGACCGCTGGCAGCGGACGTGGCCCCGCGTCACAGTCATGCCTTGGGCCGCGTCGACCACACGCTAGAAGAACGCTCCTCATTACCTGGGTAGCGCCCTGCCTGTCCACCTAACTCGCAGGAACAACGAACGACATACCCTCACCCCACCAGACAACGCTGCCGTCCTCACGCAGCGCAGAGACGTAGTAGTAGCCGCTGCTGATGGCGATGAACCTCCCGTCGGGAGGGGAAGCATGTCCGTTCCCATTCCAACCCCAGCAGACAGCGCTGGCGGTCCTCGGTTAGCGCGCAGGTGTGGCGGTTGACGCTGCTGATTGTGGCTAGACGCAATAGCAACAGAAAGTTTCGATACTCTTGGGCAGTCGACCGAGTGCCGTAGCAGGAGAGGAGCAGCTAGCAATACACCCCGCGAGTTCGAGTCCGGGTAGGTGGGTCAAGCAGTATCGTATTGTGAACCTTAGAGTTGGCAGCCCCCACTATGGAGGCGTGGTGGCCGATGTGTCGGCGGTGCTCTGATCCCCTTCTTCCGGCTGTGGCTCCTCCGGCTGGGGGTCTTCCGGCAGGGGGTCTTCTGGTGGGAGCGCAGGCGCGGCAACCACGCCGGGGACTACACCCTTCTCCAATGCGCGCGTGCGTCTTCTGCCAAAGCCGATCAACCTGGCAAAGGCCGAGACTAGTCGCAAGGCAAACTCTAACGCTATGAGAAAGACCAGATAGTAGAGGATGCGCTCGCTGTGGCCGGTGGCCTCAGTAAGGACATCCAGGGACTGGTGAGTGTCAAAGTAGTATCCGTCGATCAGGAAGATCGCCAGAACCGCAAAGGGCAGGATCTTGGCTAGATCCTTGGAAAGATCCTCGTTGTAGTATGCCGTCACACGGATGGCGCCGACGGTGGCCAAGGCTATCAGCAGAATATCCGAAAATGCCCGGTCTCTCGAGAGGAGGGTCAGGATTACGGTGAGGACTGCGAACCAGAAGAAGGCGAACGCCGGAAACACGATAACGTATTCCGCGCCGTACAGGATGAGGCGGAAGAAGCTTCGCATCCGCCGGTAGCGCGACTCCGCATACTTGGACAGGTCCAACGCAAACATGTCCCGGGAGGCGAGGAACCGGTAGAACCTGAAGACAAAGATGGCGTACGCAGCCATGCCGAAGACATAGACCACCACCGGCCACAACAGCTGAAGGGCGTCATCTATACCCAACTCTGTGGGGAATACGGTACTAATATCCATGAGCCCCCATCAATTATCCCAAGACCCCGGTATTGAGACGCGGTGTGCAGAGCATCTGAGGGAACGACCGTTGACAAGGACGCGTCCCCAAGACATAAGTATGCCGAGGCCTCTCAGGAAAGCGTCGCTGCCCATACTACCGTGCCGCCGAGTACAACGATAGCCGGTCGCTGGGCTGAGTTCATCGCTACTTCCGTATGCACCGGTCAGCAGCGCGAGGCTCAGGACGAAGCCGAAGGATGTGATAGCGCGCATAGAGCGCCAGCCTAACGCGTGAGCCAGCTGACGTGGCGTGTCCCTCCGTGCTCTTTCCGTGGGTCCGCCCTAGCCCGAGGACAAGAGCGCCTCCACTTCCGTTCTGGAAGGCATAGCCTCCTGCGCGCCCGGCTTGGTCACGGCCAGCGCGCCTGCCGCAACGCCGTATCTGACCGCCTCCTCCAGAGGCTTACGCTCGGCAAGGGCGCACGTCATGGCGGCGCCGAAGGCGTCTCCCGCCGCAATCGTGTCCGTCGCCTTTACCTTATAGGACGGCACGTACCCGCTGTCTCTGTCCGACAGGTAGAATGCACCGTCCTCGCCCATCTTCACGACGACTGCCCCCGCCCCGCGCCCGACCAGGGCATGGGCCGCCTCCTCCGCAGATGCCGCGTCCCTGACATCGACGCCAGTCAGTGCGGCGGCCTCGGTCTGGTTCGGCATCAGCACGTCAACCACCGCGTACGCCTCCGGCGGGAAGCCCACGGCCGGGGAGGGGTCCCAGACGACACGTACGCCCATCTCCCTTGCGATACGGGCGGCCTTCAGCGACGTGGCCGCCGGTATCTCGAGTTGGAGCATCAGCGCGTCCGCCCCCTCCAGCGCCGACGCTACCGCGCCGACCTGCGTGTCGTCGCACCGCATGTTGGCGCCGTAGATCGCCACTATGTGGTTCTGCCGGGACGCGTCGAGCAGGATGAGTGCGGTGCCGGATGCGGCGTCGGCGTCCTCCGTGATGCCGCTCACGTCCACGCCGTAAGCCCTCAGGCCGTCCAGGAGCCCCGGGCCGAACATGTCCCTGCCCACGCGGCCAACCATCTTGACCGAGGCGCCCATCCGGGCTGCCGCCACCGCCTGGTTGGCTCCCTTGCCGCCCGGCGCCGTATAGAAATCGTCGCCCAGGACGGTCTCGCCAGGCAGAGGCAGCCGGGGAGCGACCCCGATCAGGTCCATGTTGATGCTGCCGAGTACAACGATAGCCGGTCTCTGGGCTGGGTTCATCGCTAACTTCCGTATGCACCGGCAAGCAACGCGAGGCTCAGGACGAAGCCGAAGGATGTGATAGCGCGCATAGAGCGCCAGCCTAACTCGTGAGCCAGCTGACGTGGCCGTGCAGGTCGGCGGGATGAGCGTTGCGCTTGAACACGGCATACTCCTCCCGCGACGTTCGGATGGTCGTGTCCTGGCCGTGGCCCGGCAGCACCAGCGTCCCGTCGTCCATCACCAGCAGCCGCTCCTCGATGCTGCTCACGACCTGCCGCAGATCATCCGGCGTGTTCGTCCGGCCAGGCCCGCCGGGGAAGAGCGTATCGCCGGAGACGAGCACGCCGTCCGTGTGCAGGCAGATCGCTCCGGGTGTATGGCCGGGCGTGTGCAGCACCCGGATCGACATTCCCCCCAGATGCAGCTCCTCGTTGTGCGCGAGCAGGAAGTCGGGCTTGCCGGGCAACCTGCTAGCGTCTCGCTCGTGGACGCCCACCAGCAGCCCGGTCAGACGCTTCAGATCGGCGTAACCGGCCACGTGATCCGCGTGCGTATGCGTCACCACGACGCCCTTGACGTCGAACCCGTCAGCCTCCTCCAGCAGCCGCTCGATGTCTGCGGGCGCGTCGATCAGGTACGCCTCTTTCGTCGCAGGGTCTGCTATCACGTAACCGTTGTTGTTGTAGGCGCCCATGCCGGCAACCTTGAAGACGAGCTGATGGCCATCGTGAACCAGTGCCATAGAGCAATCCTTTCGCGCATAGAGCATTCGGCACAGTAGGGTAGCGGTTCCCCATCGATGACGTACAGCATACAGAACGCATCGAAATCGTAGACTACCACCGGTGAGGAGGGCGACATGAATATAAAGAATGGCATGCGGCCAGTTCATCCGGGCGAGATTCTTCGCGAGGAGCTCGACGCTCTGGGGATGTCGGCGTATGAGCTAGCCAATGTGCTGGCCGTCCCACCTAACCGCATCACTGCGATCCTGAAAGGTCAGCGCGGTGTTACCGCCGACACTGCGTTGCGTCTTTCGCGCTACCTTGGCACGACGCCTCAGCTGTGGCTGAACCTGCAAACGACCTTCAACCTACGCGTCGTGGAGACCGAGGCGGGTGGGAACATCGACAACCAAGTGCAACCCAGGCAAGCGGCGCCCACGCCACCCCAACGCTGATACGACTCAGATGCGTCAGAGGTGGGATACCGACAGTGAGAAAACGGTGGCAGCGTGTCTGACGCACTGAAAGAAACGATCCGCGAGTTCGCGCTGAGCCTCCCCGGAGCGTGGGAGGATCACCCCTGGGGCGAGAGCGCCGCCAAGGTAGGGAAGAAGGTATTCGCGTTCCTAGGCGTCCCGGGGACAGGGTTCGGCATGTGCGTAAAGCTGCCCGACTCCGCCGGAGCGCTATTGGCGATGCCGTTCGCCGCTCCCGCAGGCTACGGCCTTGGCAGGAGCGGGTGGGTCGAGATGAAATTCGAGGCCGACGGCGAAGAGCCGCCGGTTGAACTGCTATTGGAGTGCGTGGAGGAGAGCTACCGCACCATCGCACCAAAGACGCTCGTGAAGGAGCTCGCCGCTCGCGCCGCTTCCTAGCGCAGCGCGGGCAGCACCTCTTGCGCCGCCAGCCGTATCGCGCCCTCTACCACGTCCCTGGGCGTGCCGGGCCAACCGAAGCGCAGCGATGCGTGCGTCACCCCCATGTCCTTGAAGCGTTGCAGGTCGCCCGTAACGTCGTCAGGATCCCCGACGATGAAGCGCCCCGCCGAAAGCTCCTCGAACGGCGCGGTGAAGTCCTCCTCGCCCGGCAGCGCCTTGTCCTGCCCCCATGCGGCGTAGGCCTTGTATTTATCCTCCAGGAACGGACGCGCCGTCGCGATGGCCTTCTCGCGCGTCTCCGCAACGAACGTCTCGCGGGACATCGGCAGCGTCTCGACGGGCGGATGACCGTGCTCCGCGCGCACCGTCTTGTACATCTCCACCTGCCGCGCCAGCGTATCGAACGGCGCATGCGGGTTCAGATACCACGTATCCCCCCTGCGGGCGATGCGGCGTACCATCCCATCGCCGTTCGCCGCTATCCACACACGCGGATGAGGCTGCTGGATGGGCCGCACGCCGATATGGACGCCCGTAACCCTGGTGAACCGCCCCTCGAACGTAACCTCCTCACCGCTCCAGAGCAGCTTGGCGAGATGCAGATGCTCGAACATACGCGCGATGCGATCGTCGTGGGTTACTCCGAACGCCTCGTACTCCTCGTCGCGATAGCCGAGCGCCGCGTTGATGATGATGCGTCCATTCGTCAGCACGTCGAGCGTTGCCACGTCCTCGGCCATCTGCACCGGGTTCTGTAGCGGCACGAGGATGGTCGAGAGCATCTCCATGTCCCCGGCCTCAGCGCTCAGGCGAGCCAGCGAGATGAGCGGTTGCAGCATCTGAAAGGGATGCGTGAGGTAATGCTGCCCGGCGTAGAGGTAATCGAACCCCAGCTCGCGCCCGACGCGCACGAGGTGCTGCACATCAGCGAAGCGCTGCACCATATCGCCGTCGCCGGAGTGTTGCAGCAAGCCAGAGAGGGAGAGTCCAAACTTCACGACTGTCCTCCTATTCGAGTGGCGCGTAGTGCGCGGCCCCCGCATGATAGCCTGATACTTGGCTGACTGGCTCGATGAACGGCGGCGGGTCTACGAGCGGGTGCTCCGCGACTGCCTGAACTCCACAGCGTAGAGACGTTGGGAGGGGTCGCCTAACGGGAGAAGCCGCCGCCCTTCAACAGAGCGCCCAGACCTCCGGCTCTGGCAACAACCCGCAGGTAGAGGAAGAACGCGGGGAGCCAGATCAGGTCATTCGTAATCATCAGCAGTCCGAAGCGGCCAGGCAGTTCACCGGCCAGGTACGCGGCCAGGAAGCCGATCGGGCCAAGCACCTTTCCGGCTGTAGCGATGAGCACGAGGTGCGGATGGCGCCATGGGTTGCGTGCGACCCACCAGAAGGCCGGCGCATAGATGAGCAACAGCATCCCGACGACCCGCCAAAACGCTGGCTGGTCGAGTTGCCCCATCCCGATCAGTTCGAAATAGGCGTGAGGGAACAGGATGGTCGCGGTTCCCCAAACCGCGTTGTACACGGCGGCGGCATAGAACCACGGACGATAGGCTGCCAGAGACCGCCTGCCATCCGGGGCGGCACTCATTGGTTCTGCGCTCCGGCTTCCGATGTAGCCTTCAACGTTCCGTGGTACCCCACCAGCAGTTGCCCCGATGGCATTTCGATTTGCACCGTCACGTTCATCGCATCGTGCCCACCGGCGGTCTGCTGCTCGACCGCCGAAGTGCGCAGCGACAGCTGGCGAGGCACGGGCCAGCGGCATCCTCGGACGGATAGCATCATCTTGCCGGAGGAGAGGGTCAGCGCGTCGTCCGCAGAGGAGACAGCCATCAGGAACAGCAAAGGCCCGTAGCGTTCAGCCAGGAAGCCGCCCTCGGCCCATTGCTCGGTGCGGAGCCGCCATGGGCCTATGCGTCTGTCCCAATGCTCTCGTTGGCCGGATTGAGAATGTTGTTGGCCGGTTCGGGTCACACGGAGTTCCACCGGCATCCGCCCCTCTTTCGGAGGCATCCGAAGTACCCAGCGGATGAGACCGGCCCCTCTGAATCGGCCCAGTGTCACATCCATCTCACCGATGGCCACTACCTGCGTGTCGCTCCCATGAGCTTGCTGTAGAACGTCAGGCAGCGAGCCCCATGATTCGCCCAGCAGCTGTTCGTACAGGCCTACCTCGTCGACGGCCATCCCGCCCCGGTTCTCTTTGCGGACGGCGAACCGCAACCCGAACCACGTCTCAGGCGGTACCGAGCCGCGGTGATCTCCATGGTGAGAACGATAACATACCGAAGCACACTGCCTCGGCAGACCCTGCTTAGCGTATCGGGCGCTGCGTAAAGGCTGACGGGTTTACCCCACCAGCAACGAGATTGCGGCTGCTACCATCACCGCCTCGACGATGTAGACGAACGCTCTGTCGGACACGCGCTTTACCAGTATGCCCCCGACGTACGCCCCGCCAACCATAACGACGCCCAGCGCCAACGCGATGATGAGCCCTGAGGCGTCCAGCAACGCGTACGTGCCGTAGATGGACAGTTTGATGACGTTGATGAACGTCATACCGGCGGCCATCGTGCCCACGAACGCTCCGCGCCGCAGGCCGTACGACAGGAAGAACGACGCTCCGAACGGCCCCGCTCCTCCGAACACCGCTGAGAGGAAACCCTGGCCCATGCCCACCAGCGCGAACAGCCGAACGGTTATCGAGATTCTCTGCCCCAACGGGGAGTGTCGGTATGCCACGATGAGCAGCAGGAACACGCCGAGCCCCGTCTGCAGCAGGTCCGCCGGCAGGTTCGCGAAAGCAACCGCCCCCAGTACCGCGGCAGGGGCCGCTCCGACGAAGAACCACCTGACGACAGCCCAGTCGATGACCTCTCGGTTGATCCAGACACGCGACCACGTCTGCATCATCACGGCTAAGGTTGCGATGGGTACGGCCTCACGGATACCCACAGCGAACGTGAGCACGGGAATCATGATGATCGCGGAGCCCAGCCCCGCAAGCCCGCCGATCACTGCTGCGAGGAACGCGGCAACCCCAAGCCCGATGGCGAGGACGGGGTCCACCGCTAACCCGCTACCAGCAACGCTACGCCTGAGGCAAGCATGACGCCCTCGACGATGTAGACGAACGCCCGCTCGGGCATGCGTTTGACGATTCGCGACCCGATGTAGGCCCCGACGGCCATGATGAGGCCGATTCCCACGGCCACGAGAAGCGCCTCCGCGTCCAGCAGCGAGAAGCCGCCATAGACCGAGGCTTTCGTGATGCTGACCAGGAACGTCCCGACGGCAACGGTGCCGACGAAAGCGTTCTTGCTCAACCCGTAGGCCATAAAGAAATACGCACCGAACGGCCCTGCGCCACCGAAGATGGCGGAGAAGAAACCTTGGCCTATCCCAACGGGCAAAAAGCCGCGCAACGGCATCGAGAGGTTCGCCGCGATGGGGAGGTGACGGTAAGCAACCAGCGCGAGGAGGAACAGCCCAAGCCCGCGCGCCAGCAGCTCCGGCGGCAGGCTCACGAACACGATGCTGCCGACTGCTGCCGCGGGCACCGCTCCCAGGCTGTACCAGCGCGCGACGCTTCTATCAACGTAGTTCCAGTTCGCGACGGAGCGTGAGAGCGTGAGAGCGTGTTGAACATCATCGCTACCGTGACGATCGGAACCGCGAGGCGTATGCCGAACGCAAACGTGAGAACCGGTATCGCGATGATGCCCGTGCTCATGCCGGTAATGCCGCCAACCACCGCAGCTACCAGCGAGGTAGCGACGACTGCCGCCGCCACCGGTGCGCTGATATCGAGCATGCGCGAGCGGGCCTACAGCCGTTCGAGGATCATGTCGGTCATGTGCTGCGTCGTGGAGAATTCCGCGCCGAGGGGAACCAGATCCGCTGTGCGGTGCCCGTCCTGCAACGTCTTCTCAACAGCTGCATTCACCGCTGCTGCCTCCTCCGTTAGCCCGAACGAATATTGCAGCATGAACGCGGTGCTCAGGATGGAGCCGATCGGGTTGGCTTTGCCCTGACCTGCGATGTCCGGCGCGCTGCCGTGGCTCGGTTCGTAGAGCCCCTTGATCCGGCGAGGCTTTCCCCGTGCGTCCATGCCGGGTAGACCGGCCAGGCTCGCGGAAGGGAGCATGCCGAGCGAGGCCGACAGCACCGCAGCCTCGTCCGAGATGATGTCGCCGAACATGTTCTCCATGACCATCACGTCGAAACTCGTAGGGCGCGTGATCAGCAGCATCGCGCATGAGTCGACGAGTTGATGTTCGAGTTCGACGTCCGGGTACTCTGCGGCGACCTCATTGGCGATGTCGCGCCATAGCCGCGAGGACTGCAGAACGTTCGCCTTGTCGACGGAGGTCAGTTTCTTGCGGCGGGAGCGGGCAAGCTCAAAACCGACGCGCAGGATACGCTCGATCTCCTTTTCGGAGTACAGCAGGGTATCGACGCCCTTACGCCCGGCTTTCGTCTCCCATCGCTTCTTTGGGGTGGCGTAGTAGAGGCCGCCGGTCAGTTCGCGCAGAATCACCATGTCCGCGCCGGTGATGCGGTCGTTCTTGAGCGGGCTTGCGCTCTCCATCCCCGGGAAGACTTTGACGGGTCGTATGTTCGCGTAGAGCCCGAGCGCTTTCCGCAGACCCAGGATGGCGGCCTCTGGCCTGACAACTGCGTTGTCCCACTTCGGCCCGCCCACTGCGCCGAACAGCACAGCGTTCGCCTGTTTCGTCGCCTTGACGGTCTCATCGCGCAGAGGAGTGCCGTACGCATCGATGGACCCGCCGCCAACCACGTCGGTCGCGTAACGGAAGGTGTGCTTCCATCGAGCCGCAACGGCATCGAGTACCTGCTGGGATGCTCCGGTAACCTCGGGCCCGATGCCGTCACCGGGCAGAACCATGATGTCGAAAGTTGCCATTCGTGCGTTACCTCTCTCAGCGGTGTCCCTTAGAGAGGACACGGGAGTGTGAATCTCCTAAGCGCGCGTACCTTCGAACGCGTCGATGTCCAACGCGTGCTGGAGGGTAAGCCCGATGTCGTCCAGCCCGTTGACGAGATTCTCCTTGCGGAACGCGTCGATGTCGAACCTGGCAGCGAGTCCGTAGTTGTCGCGTACCTCCTGCGCTTGAAGGTCAACGGTGAGCTCGTAGCCTTCCAGTTCCTGGGCTCGTGCAGTGATGGTGTTGACCTCGTCTGCAGAGAGCGCCACGGGGAGCAGTCCGTTCTGGTAGCAGTTGCTGCGGAAGATGTCCCCGAAACTCGGCGCGATGACCGCACGGAAACCGTACTGTTGGATGGCCCAAGGCGCGTGCTCGCGAGACGAACCGATGCCGAATTGAGGCCCGCTCACCAGGATGGTGCCCCCGGCGTACTTGGGCTGGTTCAGGATGAAGTCAGCCTTTGGCGAACCGTCCTCGTCGTAGCGCAGCTCATAGAAAAGCAGCTCGCCGAAGCCCACGCGGTCGATCTTCTTCAGGAAACGCGCGGGGATGATCTGGTCAGTGTCTACGTTGGGCATGTCGTAGGGGACGACTCGCCCCGTGTGGTTGACGAAAGGTTCCATCTGGTACTCCTATGGAGCGTTGTTCTGTTGAATCAAACCGGAGTGTGGGCTAGCTCCACTCTCTGATATCGACGAAGTGGCCGGCGATGGCCGCCGCTGCCGCCATTGCTGGACTGACGAGGTGCGTGCGCCCGCCTGGGCCCTGGCGCCCCTCAAAGTTACGGTTCGATGTGGACGCGCTCCGCTCTCCCGGCGTCAGGCGGTCGGGGTTCATGGCCAGGCACATGGAGCACCCCGCGTCGCGCCATTCGAATCCTGCGTCGGTGAAAACGGAGTCGAGTCCTTCTGCTTCTGCCTGCTGCTTCACGGCCCAGGAGCCGGGGACGACCATCGCCCGCACGGATTCAGCCTTCGTTTTGCCCTTGGCGATTGCCGCCGCCGCCCGCAGATCCTCGATGCGTGAGTTCGTGCATGAGCCGATGAACACCGTGTCGATGGCGATGTCTCTGATGCGCTCTCCGCCTTCGAGTCCCATGTAGGCGAGTGCCTTCTCCACAGCCGTCTGATCCTGGGAGGAGGAGAAGTCCTCTGGTCGTGGAACGCGGGCGCCCACGGGAAGCACCTGCGCGGGGTTCGTGCCCCATGTCACCTGTGGCTCGATGTCCTCCCCGTCCAGCTCGATGACGGTGTCGAACTGCGCGCCGGGGTCGGTTTGCAGCGCTTTCCAGCTGTCGACTGCAGCGTCCCACTCTTCGTCTTTCGGTGCGTGCTGACGCCCCTTCAGATACGCGAAAGTCGTCTCGTCCGGTGCGACCATACCGGTGCGTGCGCCTGCCTCGATCGACATATTGCAGACGGTCATGCGGCCTTCCATGGACATGTTGCGGAACACGTCGCCGGTGTATTCGATAGCGTGCCCGATGCCGCCGGACGTGCCTATCTTGCCGATGATGGCGAGGATGACGTCCTTGGGCGTCACGCCATCGGAGATTTCCCCGTTGACGCGTATCTCCATCGTCTTGGGCTTCGCCTGCCAGATGCACTGCGTGGCGAGGACGTGCTCGACTTCCGATGTGCCGATGCCGAATGCCATCGCACCGACTGCGCCGTGCGTGGCCGTATGGCTGTCCCCGCAGACGATGATCATGCCCGGTTGGGTGCGTCCCTGCTCAGGCCCGATGACATGGACGATGCCCTGCGCCTCGCTGAACATGTCGAAGTACTCGAGACCGAACTCGTCCGCGTTCCGTTGCATCGCTTCCAGTTGGGCCTTCGATACGGCGTCGGCCAGTGGCTTGTCCCGGTCACTCGTCGGTACGTTGTGATCCGCGACGGCGACAGTCTTGTCGAGACGGCGTACTCGGCGGTTGTTCAGCCGGAGGCCGTCGAACGCTTGCGGCGAGGTCACTTCGTGAACGAGGTGGAGGTCTACGTACAGCAGAGAGGGTTTGCCGGAATCCTCGCGCACGACGTGGGACTCCCATATCTTCTCGAACATCGTTTTCGGGGCCATCGGTTCCTCCGCTTGTTGATCAGGTGGTGAAGTCGTCCAGTAAAAGGTAGGGCAATTCGCTGCGTTTCGCGAATCCGCGGTCGTTGCCGATGATAGCGTCGCACCGGGTAACGACGGCGGTGGCCTCGATGATAGCATCAGGCGCCTTCATTCCGGTGGATGCGCGGACTCTTGCGGCTGCTCCGGCGACGGTGCTATCCAACGGCGCGAGGAAGAGGTTGGGTTGCAGCCGGAAGAACTTCGCGATGGTCATGAGCCTGCGCTTGTCGTTGTCGCGCATCGGGAGCACTTGTAGTTCCATCTCCACCATCGTAGATACGAAGCCGACGGCTCTGCCATGTTCGAGCAGTGCGAGCGCTTCTGCTACTCGGTCACTGTACCGGGGATAGCCTTCCAGGAAGTAGATGAGCGCGTTGGAGTCGAAGGATAGTCGTTCACAACGGGAGAGCATCTGTGTCCAAGTGCCGGATGTCATCATCGAGTATCAAGCTCCGACAGGAGCTTGGCGATTTCGCTGTCCAGCCGGAACTGATCCTCGGATGGGCTGGTTCCTTGGATACGCCGCACCCAACGTTGGGAGGTGAGTTTGCCGAGGGTGAAGGAGAGGAGCGTTTCGTTGTTTCCGTATTGGCTGTGCTTCTCCGTAAGGCTCTTGGGGACGAGGATCTCGATGACCGCGAGCGTTCCGATGTGGTAAGGCAATTCGAGGAGCACGGCAGCAATGGCTCTTACGCTGCTGTCGGTGTAGTAGAGGTCTTCGAAACGTTTCTTCCATTCCTGTGAACCGACCGGGGTAGTTTCCCAGGTGCCCCCTTCTTCGGCAATCAGGCGGGCTGGTGTTGCTCGGCCTTGGCCGTAGGTGCTCGGGGCGCCGGTGCTGCGCTTTTCGATGGTCGAGTAGTCAGTGGTTGCCGGTTGTTGGCTGTACGTGGTCGGTACTCCGTGGTTGTGCTCGCTGGCTGATTGGGGTAACGCGGTCTCCCAACTTGCGCGCTCTTCGGCGATCAGGCGGTCTGCTTGCTCTCGGCTCTGGCCGTAGGCGCCCTTCATGCTGCCTTTGAAGTATTGCACCCAGCTGTCAGGCTCCGGAATGATGACAATTTCCCGTCCGATGATCTCGATGGCGAGCTTGTCCCCGGGCTGGATCCCCAGTTGGCGTGTTAGGTTTACCGGCAGGGTGATCTGGTTCTTGCCGCTTACGGTAGATGTGGGCATAGCCTCTTCTCCTTGGAGAGTCGACTTTATTGTAAAGGATGCAAAGCTTTTTGTGAACCCTATACTGCTCCTGCTGCTTCGGGCGCGCGAGTAGTGTCGCCCATTGCGATCAGGCGGTTGAGTGCGTTCATGTAGGCGCGTGCGCATGCGACGATGATGTCGGTGTCGGCGCCTCGCCCTATGTAGGGTTTGCCGTCTTGCTCGATGCGGATGCTGACCTCGCCCACTGCGTCGATTCCTTCGGTCACGGAGGTCACGCTGAATTCGGTCAGTTCGTTCGCTACACCTACGATGCGGTTGATTGCTTGGTAGACCGCGTCGATGGGGCCGGTGCCGGTCGCGGCGTCGGTGTAGCTCACGCCGTTCACGTCGGACAGCTGGATGGTTGCCGTGGGGATTTCGTTGTTCCCACAGGTAACTTGTATGTGCTGAAGTACGTAGGTCTCGGCGACGGCTGCTCGTTCGTTGCCCATGAGGGCTATGAGGTCGCGGTCGGTAACTTCGCGCTTCTTGTCTGCCAGCTCTTTGAAGGATTCGTGGATCTTCGCCAGTTCATCGTCGGTGAGCACGTACCCGAGTTCTCCCAGCCGTGCGCGCAGCCCATGGCGCCCGCTCAATTTGCCAAGGACCAGTTCGCTCCGCGGGACGCCGACATCGAGAGGGTTCATGATCTCGTAGGTGGAACGTTCCTTGAGCATCCCGTCCTGGTGGATGCCGGAGGCGTGCCGGAATGCGTTACGCCCGACGACTGCTTTGTTGGGCTGTATGGCGAATCCGCTGATATGGCTTACCAGTCGGCTCGTGTTGAAGAGTTGTTGCGTGTCGACGGCTGAGTCCACACCGAAGTAGTCCGAGCGCGTTCGCAGCGCCATGACCACCTCTTCAATCGCAGTGTTTCCCGCTCGCTCTCCGATGCCGTTGATGCATCCTTCGATTTGCCGTGCGCCCGCTTTGACGGCAGCAAGGCTGTTTGCCACGGACATGCCCAGGTCGTCATGGCAGTGAACCGACAGCCTTACTGAGTCACCGAGTTCCGGCACTTGTTCTCGCAGGTACCCGATGAGACTCGCGAATTCTTCGGGTATGGCATAGCCAACGGTGTCAGGGATGTTGATGGTCGTAGCGCCCGCGTCAACTGCGGCTCTGACCATGTGCGCAAGGAATGAGCGATCCGTGCGGCTGGAGTCCATCGGAGAGAACTCGACGTCATTGGTGTGCTTTCGCGCTCTCGCGACGGCCTTCGCCGCCATCTCCACGACTTCTTCCCGGTTCTTGTGGAGCTGGTGCTGGATGTGCTGATCGGAAGAGGAGATGAACACGTGGATGCGAGAGTTAGCCGCATCCCGCAGTGCTTCTCCTGCTCGATCGACCGCGGCCTCGTTCGCGTGGGCTAGCGCGGCAATGATCGGCTTGCGCACTTCGCGGGCGATGCGTTGGACCGCCTCGAAATCGCCTTGCGAGCTGATCGGGAAGCCGGCCTCGATGACGTCTACGTTGAGACGCTCCAGCTGCTTGGCTATCTCGACTTTCTCGTCGACCGTCATCGCTGCGCCGGCGGACTGCTCCCCGTCACGGAGAGTTGTATCGAAGATAAGTACTCGGTCTTCCATCTCTCTTCCCCTTCCGCTGAACCTGAGTGGCCTCACTGGATAGGTGGCTGCGACTTATTTCTTCCCTAGGAACGTCATCATGGTGCGTAGCTCTGCGCCTACGCTTTCGATTTCGTGGTCGGCGGCCGCTTGGCGCATAGCCTTGAAACGCGGCTGGCCTTCGTGGTTTTCGGCTATCCACTCACGAGCGAAGGAGCCGTCCTGGATCTCGTTGAGCACTTGCTTCATCGCGGTGCGTGCGTGATCGTCGATGATGCGGGAGCCGCGGCTGTAGTCGCCGTACTCGGCTGTTTCGCTCACGGAGTAGCGCATGTATTTCATGCCGCCCTCGTACAGCAGGTCCACGATCAGTTTCAATTCGTGCATGACCTCGAAGTAGGCGATCTCCGGCTGGTACCCAGCCTCCACCAGCACCTCGAAGGCATTCGTGATCAGGCTGGTAACGCCACCACAGAGGACGGTCTGCTCTCCGAACAGGTCGGTTTCGGTCTCTTCTTTGAATGTTGTCGCGACGATGCCTGCGCGGGTTGAGCCGATGCCTGCGCCGTACGCGAGCGCGTTCTGGAGTGCGTTGCCTGTCGCATCCTGATGAATCGCCACGAGCGAGGGCACTCCCTGGCCTTCGACGAACACCTCGCGCACGCGGTGCCCCGGCGCCTTTGGCGCGATCATCGAAACGTCAACATTCGGCGGAGGCTTGATCTCGCCGAAGTGGATGTTGAAGCCATGAGCGAACATCAACGTCTTGGAACTGTCCAGGTACGGCTCGATCAATTCCTTGTAGATGCTTCCCTGCATCGTGTCAGGCACCAGCATCATGATGAAGTCGCTCTCTTTCGCGGCTTCGGCGACCGACTCAACGCGGAGTCCCTCAGCCTCGGCCTTCGCGCGACTTGTACTCCCTGCGTGCAACGCGACTACCACGTCGACGCCGTTGTCGTGCAGGTTGAGCGCATGCGCATGCCCCTGGCTCCCATAACCGACGATGCCGACACGCTTCCCGTTCAGCAGACTCATGTCTGCATCCTCTTTGTAGTAGATCTTAGCCATTCCTCTGCTCCTCTCCGATTTCCTGCTTGCTTCTACGGGACGACTTCCGTATCAGGCGCGCTCTGCATGGTGTTGGGGGCCGCCTGCTTCGTGGTGGCTGGAACCGCGCCTCTGATCATGGCGATCCGGCCCGTCCGCATCGTCTCGCGGACGCCGAATGGTTGCAGGAGCATTACGAGCGCGTCGATCTTCTCCTCGTCCCCGGTTACCTCGATGATTAGGGAGTCCTTCCCTACGTCCACGATGTTCGCTCTGAAGATGTCCACCATCTGCATGATCTCTGAGCGGGATTCAGGGCTGGCCTTTACTTTCACCAACGCCATCTCACGCGTCACGATGCTCTCTGACGAGATGTCGGTCACCCGCACGACGTCTATGAGCTTGTACAGCTGCTTGGCCACCTGCTCGAAGACCCACTCGTCGCCTTCGACGACGAACGTCATACGGGAGAGGCCCGCCGTCTCGCTGCGCCCAACGGCAAGGTTCGAGATGTTGAAACCACGGCGGGAGAACATGCCCGCGACGCGAGCCAGCACGCCCGGCTTGTCCCGAACCAGCGCCGTGATCGTGTGCATCGACTTGTTGGTGCTCACTTCAGCCACGATGCAAGCTCCTCGCCAACCGGTGATTCGATGGTCTCGAGAACGCTCTCTCCCGCCGGAATGTGGGGATATACGTTCTCCTCCGGCTCCACGCGAAAGTCGATGAGAGTGGGCCCGTCAACGCCCATTGCTGCGTCGATCGCGGCGCGAACCTCGGACCGCTGTGTGACCCGCGTGGCCCAGATGCCGTAAGCCTCAGCCAGCTTCACGAAATCAGGGTTCCCGCTGTAGCCGGAAGCCACGCGGACGCCTCCATAGAACAGATCCTGCAGTTGACGCACGAGACCAAGGTTGCCGTTGTTGATGACCGCAATCTTCACCGGAATCTGATGCTCGACCATCGTCGCGAGTTCGGACATCGTCATCTGGAAGCCCCCGTCGCCTGCGATGCTCCAGACCTGCCGGTCGGGACGCGCCAGGGCTGCCCCCATCGCTGCGGGCACTTCGAATCCCATCGTTCCCAAGCCGCCGGACGTGATCCACGAACCGACCTCCTTGAAGACGTAGTGCTGCGCCGCCCACATCTGATGCTGGCCCACGCCCGTAACCACGATTGCGCGCCCGTCCGTCGCGGTGCACAGTTCACGGATGACCTCTTGCGGCGCGAGTCCGCTTCCGCCCGTGCGCAGTGGATGCTCCCGGCGGAGCGCATCTATCTCGGCGAGCCACTCAGGACGCGAGACCTGCTCCACCTGCTTGGCCAGTGCGTGCATCACGCGCTTTGCGTCCCCAACGATAGGCACGGTCACGCGGACGTTCTTACCCACCTCTGCGGGGTCGATGTCGATGTGAATCACCTTGGCGTTGGGCGCGAAGGCACTGATCTTGCCGGTAACGCGGTCGTCGAAACGCATCCCCACGCCGATGATGAGGTCAGCCCGATCTATCGCCCAGTTGTTGTAGGCCTGGCCGTGCATCCCGGGCATACCCAGACTCAGCACGTGCTCGCCTGAGAAACCGCTGATGCCCAGCAGCGTGGTGATGACGGGAATCTGCGCCTTCTCTGCGACTTCCTGCACCTCAGCCGTTGCGTTGGCGATGACGACTCCGTGGCCAACGAGCAGCAGCGGACGCTGAGCGCTGGAGATGAGCCGCGCCGCGCGTTTGATCATCTGGCCGTGCCCTTCCAGCGTCGGCCTGTAGGAGGGCAGGTTGACCTCCTCCGGATAGTCGAAGTCTGCTACCTCTGTCAGAACGTCGCGGGGCAGGTCTATGAGCACGGGGCCGGGGCGGCCGCTGCGTGCGATATGGAATGCTTCCTTCATGATGCGCGGGATGTCGGAGGTATGCAGCACCAGATAGTTGTGCTTGGTCACCGGCATGGTGATGCCGGTCGTGTCGGTCTCCTGGAATGCGTCGCGCCCGATAGCGGCCCGCGGAACCTGACCGGTTATCGCAACGATGGGCACGGAGTCCATCATCGCGGTTGCCAGCGGAGTCACCAGGTTCGTCGCGCCAGGCCCTGACGTCGCGATGGCCACGCCCACCTTGCCCGACGCGCGTGCGTAACCGTCCGCCGCGTGTCCTGCGTTCTGCTCATGACGCACGAGCACATGCCGCAACTGCGGGTATTCGGGAAGCGTCTGGTAGAACGGCAGGATGGCGCCGCCGGGCAAGCCGAACATCAGGTCGACTCCTTCCCGAACCAGACTCTCACAAACCATCTGCGCGCCTGTCAGCTGCACGTTCCTCTCCTCGCCCGCGTTCGCTTCCCTCTGTGTCCCATGCCACACCGTCCGCAGTCATAATAAGAATGACCCGCCCCATGAAGGGACGGGTCATGTTGATTACCCGCGGTACCACCCTACTTCCTCGGCTCCGAGCCGAGGCTGCTTTGCATGCGCGGTATCGGTGCGCGCCGTCGGCCTTACTGTTGGTTCAGGCCGACCGCTCAGGGGCGAGTTCTGGAGAGCATGACCACCACCGACCTCTCACCGATTGTCGGCTCGCTGGGGTGCGCTTGCCCCGTACTACTTCCCTTCCTAGCGGAAACAGATATGGAAGTTCATTTGGAATCATAACCCGCAAGCGATGGAGGCGTCAACCGGCATCGTCGCTCGTAACTTGTTCAGACTGCGTGAGGTAGTCCAGCGGCGGGTGAGGGCGGCGCGGCGCGACGGGCAGCGCACTCCGCAAGGCATTCGCCTCATCAACCCTTGTATGTTGGTGGTGGGGTTCCCAATAGGGACTTCACAGAGGTGGAGTGGGGTGCGGCAGACCGATTAACTCTTGGTCATCAAAGACCGTTGTTTAGCGAGGGTCGCCGCCCCCCCCCCCCCCCAAACAGAGCCCGAACAGTTGCCTGGGCCAATCGAGCCCGCATCGCGCAAGGAAGGGCCAGTACTGCATAGGGGGGTAATCATGGCGCAAGAAGGAATCTACATAGGCATTGACGTCGCAAAGGCCAAGGTTGACGTCGCGGTTCGTCCCACGGGCGAGAGATGGGAGGTTCCCCGCGACGAAGCAGGAATCCCGCAGCTGGTTTCTGCGCTGAAGGCTCTCGGACCAGCCGTGGTGCTGCTGGAGGCTACGGGTGGCCTGGAACTACCTCTGGTGGCTGCTCTGGCCGCAGATGCATTGCCTGTGGTCGTCGTCAACCCGCGCCAGGTGCGGGACTTCGCCCGGGCTAGCGGGAAGTTGGCCAAGACCGACGCGCTCGATGCCGCCGTGCTGGCCCACTTTGCCGAGGCGATGCAGCCTCCTGTGCGTCCTCTGCGTGATGCAGAGACCCAGGTGCTCAACTCGCTGGTTGCCCGCAGGCGCCAGTTGATAGACATCCTGGTGGCGGAGAAGAACCGGCTTGGCGCCGCAACCAGCGACGTCCGGCCCCGCATCGAGGCCCACATTGCCTGGCTTGAGCAGGAGTTGAACGACGTCGACGAAGAGCTGCGGCAGACGCTCCGAAGCAGTCCGGTGTGGCGGGAGAAGGATGACATCCTGCGCACCCTTCCCGGCGTGGGTGAGCACCTCTCCATCACGCTCCTAGCCCACCTGCCGGAGCTGGGCACGCTTGACCGTCGGCAGATCGCCGCGCTGGTAGGCGTGGCTCCCTTCAACCGCGATAGCGGCGCCATGCGGGGCAAACGGCATGTCTGGGGTGGGCGCTCCCGGGTCCGAGCCGTCCTGTACGTGGGGGCGTTGGCAGCCAGTCGCTTCAATCCCGTCATCAGGGACTTCTACCAGCGGCTGCTGGCCGCCGGTAAGCCGAAGAAGGTGGCCCTCGTCGCTTGTATGCGCAAACTGCTCGTCATACTCAACGCCATGCTCAAGCATCGCTCGCCCTGGGCCGACCTGAGTATCAATTCCGGTCATGCCTCTTGACTTTCAACACAGTTGCTGAACAGTTACTATCCCCCTCGCTCCCGAGCCTGAGCGTTGCTGCGAAGGCTCCACACTGATGGCGTTCAGGTACCAGCAAGGTGCAGGCGGCGCAAGCGCTTACGGCAGCCCCGCCAGGTGGCGCTACTCGGGGTCGCCGTGTGGGTGCCCTCCCCCCACGTCCATGTGTGCGGCCTCTTCTGCGTACAAGAACCTGCCGGAAGCGAGCGCTATCAAGGAGTTGTGCTCTGCCGTACGGGCGCGAGGGGAGAGGCAGGTTCAGGCGCAACGACTATCTGAGAGGCGGGAGGAGCGGAGATGGAGAACGGTTCATTGTATGAACTGAACGTGTGAGTAGTTTCGAGGTGATACCCCGGAAGGGTGCCTACCCGGGGAAAGTCTCCTGTGACGATTGCCCGCAAAAGCAGGTTCGTTTCCGCGTCGAACCAGAGTTCAACCGATTCCTCCCCTGATAGGAACTGCTCCCTGGGGCGTGCCTTTGTGCGCTGCTCTTCGCTGTCCAGACTATCCCAATCGCCCCATAGCTGAAGCGCCTTCGCCACGAGATCGGTTTGACCCCTGATAACCTCAACCGTGCGCCCCTTGTCCACCTTGCTGCCTGCCGTAGTAATTCCACTGAGCGATGCCCGCATATTATCAAGGAGTGTGCCCGCGGGCATGCCGGAATCCAAAGCGAAGGAAACAGGATTAGGCATAGCGTACCAAGTCGGTGGGTCCAATGTCACGCTGATATATATGGTTTCGCCGACGATAATAGTCTGGCTTCCAACGTTGCCATCGTTGTCAAGCAACATGCCTACAACTGTTCCTTCGATCAGGTTAATCCGAGTGACGCTGGTCCCTGATTCGACATCCCCGTTATCGAAGACTTGCGTGCCTGAGGTAACCTCTTGATAGGAGGTTACGTTGGCTGCGGCTGCGGCTGCATCCTGGAGTATCGCAGCTACAGCAATCTCTGCATCGTTTCCACGCGTGGCCTGGAAAGCCGCTACTGCGACCACTATCAGTAAGACCGCGCTAGTGAAAAGAATGATGGTGCTGCGTGTTGCCTTGGAAGGCATCGGTCAACCCCCCATTAGGCCACGCATGTCCTAAAACACCGCCACGGGGTTCACGGGAGAGCCCGTGCCGCCCTCTATGCGAAGCGGGTTGACGGTGAGCATGAACTCCCAGCGGCCCCGCTCTTCGCACGCTGCCGCAAGCCGCTCGAGGTCTGCGTTGTCCAATATCCACAGGCCCATGCCCACGATGCCCACCTGGTGCACCGGGTTGGTCAGCCGGTCGAAGCCAGGGTGGATCAGGCTGTTGCCAGTGTCCGACCCCAGCATGGCGATGGAGCGCTCGTGGTAGAAGGGCAGGCAGTTGGCATGGGTGCCGGTGCCGCCTTCTGCCGCGATGTTCCACGGACCGAGCTCCGCGCGGCGGCGCAGCTGTCCCGTCCGCACCAGCAGGACGTCGCCGGGCTCGACGCGGACACCGGCGGCGGCTTCCGCTGCTTCCAGATCTTCCCGCAGTACGCCCTCGCCGGGGTTGAGCCACGGCACACCGCGCAGCCGGGGGATATCCAGCAGTACGCCGCGGGCAAGAACGCCGCCCTGCAGCACCTCTATCGACTCCCGGGTCGCGCCGTAGCGTGTGGACACCAGGCTGGAGGGTTTGCCGTTGTACATCTTCCCGTCGAAGAAGAAGTGCGACAGGCTGTCGACGTGGGTGATGACGTGTCCGTGGAAGGCGACGCCGATGAAGTCGGAGGAGGTCTGCGCCGGGCGCGGCGGGCCCGCCTTCTCGCCGTGGGCGTAGCCCTCGCCCGATTCGATCATGTAGTGGATCGGCGTAGCCGGTACGTCCGGCCCCGGCGCATTGCTGAGCGTCCGCGAGCACGACACCGTCACGCCCTCCTGCACCAGCGACACCGCCCGGCGGCGCGTCTCCGGTGTGATGTGGTTCATGGTGCCCAACTCGTCCTCATCGCCCCAGCGGCCCCAGTTACTCAGCGAGGTGAAGTAGGCCAGGACTTCATCCTGGGTTGGCAGGTCCGGCATGGTTCGCCTCCTCTTCAAGGTCGCCTGTTGTGCGGGTTGCTATGGCGGGCCAAACATACTATGGCGTAGTAGCGGGGCGAGGCACAACCTCGGGGTGGTTGCAGTAACTGTGCAGACTTCGTGGAGGTAGTCCCGTCATAGCCTCGAAGATAGGCGCTCCGCGAATCCGTCGTGCCCCGCGCAGACGGAGCCCCCGTCGTTCCCCGCGAAGGCGGGAACCTCGCATCCCGGGCCCCATCGCCCGCACCTACGAGAGGGATGAGCGGAAATGAGCGGAAATTAAAAGTTTCACCACTCCTGCGCACTCCTGACAGCCCCCGTGGTTCCCGTGAAGGCGGGAACCTCGCATCCCCGGCCCGCGTAGGCGATACGAAACGGAACGAAATGGAACAAAACGGAACCGATTAAAAAAGTTCCCACGCCTGACCGCCCTCGGAACCATATGGCGCGACGCTCCCGGACGCGGTAGCCTTGACCCTCAGGTGGTGATGATGTTGGAGCGTTTGCAGATAGCGCTTGACCGGGTGCGCAGGGAAGGCCGCATTGGCGTCGTGCCCTACGTGACGGTTGGCTTCCCTTCGATCGAGGAGACGCTGGCCATTGTGCCGGCGATCGAACGGGCAGGGGCCGATGCCATCGAGTTGGGCGTACCGTACAGCGACCCGCTCGCCGATGGGCCGACGATTCAGGCAGCGAGTTACCGCGCGCTGCAGGGAGGCGTGAACAGCCGCGTCTGCCTGGACGTGGTGCGGAGGCTGCGCGAGGCAGGTGTGAGAGCTCCGTTCGTGTTTATGGGCTACTATAACCCCATCCTCAGCTACGGCATCGAGGCGTACGCCGCCGATTGCGCGGAAGCTGGCGTTGATGCCCTCATAGTGCCCGACCTGCCCCCCGACGAGGCCTCGGAACTGCGCACCGCGCTGCGGGGGCACGGACTTGGGCTGGTGAGCATGCTCGCGCCCACCAGCACGGAAGAGCGCATCGAGCTGGGCTGTCGAGAAGCGGACGGGTTCGTGTATTGCGTGAGCGTCGCAGGCGTTACCGGCGCACGGAGCGACCTTCCGAGCGACCTGCCGGACTTCGTGAGCCGCGTGCGAGCGCATACCGATCTCCCCATCGCCGTAGGGTTCGGCGTCGCCGAGAGGCGCCACGTGGAGACGGTCGGAACCGTGGCTGACGTGGCGGCGGTCGGAAGCGCGCTGATCAACGTGATAGACTCCGCTCCGCCCGGCGAGGCCGCCTCCAGGGCGGGAGCTTTCGTCACCGAACTCACCGGCAGGGCCTGACCGCAACGGATCGGAACGCAATTCATCATGCAAACGCTTGGACTGCGTGGCGCAACGACCGCCCACGCCAATACCTCAGACGCGATTCTCGACGCTACCGAGGAGCTATTACGCCAGCTCGTAGCAGTCAATGGCCTTGTCGAAGCCGATATCGGCGCGGTATTCTTTACTACGACTCCCAACCTTAATGCGGAATTTCCGGCAAAGGCTGCAAGGGTGCGCCTGGGCTGGACGCAGACCGCGTTGCTGGACAGCCACGAGATTCCGGTGCCGGGTGCGCCGGAATCGGTGATACGGGTTCTGCTGCTGATCAACACAGAGAAGCGCAAAGAGGACCTGCAGTACGTATACCTGAAGGGAGCCCGCGGTCTGCGGGCGCCCAGCGGCGAATGAGGCGAACAGAGGAATGCAGACATCATCCGGGACAAGGCTTCATGCCAGTGGCGTTCATGCCCTTGCGAACGCCCGCCTTGCGCCCCTGTTTACTCGCCGGGGCAGCGCCCGCTATTGCTATCGTTAGCCCTCCGCCGTCTTCCGCGTTTCGCATAGACACATGAGAAAGGGGATTGCGTCATGGCGCGTTCCATCAGTGATTTGCATATCCAGCGAATAGAGACGCTGATACCTCCCGAGGATCTTCAGCGCAAGCTGCCGATGTCCCAGGCCATCGCCCAGACCGTCGCCGACGGACGCGAGCAGGTGCAGGGTGTCCTGTCCGGCAACGACCCGCGACTCCTCGTCATCGTCGGCCCGTGCTCCATACACGACGAGAAGGCCGCGCTCGAATACGCAAGCCGTCTGAAGACGGTGGCGGACAGCATCAGCGACAGGATGCTCGTCGTCATGCGTGTCTACTTCGAGAAACCTCGCACGACGATTGGATGGAAGGGGCTCGTGAATGACCCCAACCTCGATGGCTCGTTCGACATATCGAGCGGCCTCTTCCGCGCGCGCAAACTGCTGATGCAGCTGGGAGAGATCGGCGTGCTCGCGGCCACCGAGTTCCTCGACCCCATCACGCCGCAGTACCTGGCGGACCTGGTTACCTGGGCGGCGATAGGCGCACGCACCACGGAGAGCCAGACGCACCGCGAGATGGCCAGCGGCCTGAGCATGCCGGTCGGCTTCAAGAACGGCACGGACGGCAACTCCCAGATAGCCATCGACGCGATGAAGACCGCCAGCGTGCCCCATTCTTTTCTCGGCATCGATATGCAGGGCCGCACCTGCATCGTCCACACCACCGGCAACCCTTATGGACACCTCATCCTGCGCGGAGGCACGGGTGGGCCGAACTACGCGGAAGCAAGCGTACGGGACGTGCAGGCCAAGCTGGAATCGGCGGGGCTGCCAATGCGCATCATGGTGGACTGTTCGCACGCCAACTCCGAGAAGGATCACAACCGCCAGCCCATCGCGTTCCGTGACGTTGTCCGGCAGCGCCGGTCAGGCAACGACTTGATTGTGGGGCTGATGGTCGAGAGCCACCTGTTCGGAGGAAGGCAGAACCTGGGTGAGGACCCATCCCAGTTGCAGTACGGCGTTTCGATAACCGACGCCTGTATGAGCTGGGATGAGACCAACACCCTGCTGCTCGAGATGCACGAGGCGCTCGCCCTTGAGCCGGTGGCGTAACGCCGCGATGAGGCCCATCCGTGCCCAATCTCTGTGAGGAACTGAGCGCGCATCGCCCGCCCAGGCCTGCCGCGGTGGCGTTCGGCGTGTTCGATGGCGTGCATCTCGGCCATAAGCACCTGCTGGCCTCGCTGCTGCGTTCCGCCGGAGAGCGCAACCTCGCGCCGGTCGCGGTAACGCTGTCGAATCATCCGTTCTCTGTGCTGCGGCCCGAGGTGGAGGTTCGTATGCTCACGTCGCTGCGGGAGCGGCTCCAGCTGCTGGCAGCCTCCGGCGTCGAGGATGTCGCGTCGGTAACGTTCACGCGGGAGGTCTCCCAGACCAGCGCGCGCGATTTCATGACGGTCCTCAGGGACTGCCTCGGCCTGCAGCACTTCGTGGCCGGGCCGGATATGGCCGTGGGCCACAATCGAGAGGGCACGTTGCCAGCTCTCGCGATGCTTGGCGAGGAACTCGGCTACACGCTGGAGACGGTCAGCCAGTTCACGTTGGACGGCATGCCGGTTCACAGCACCGCCGTGCGGAACGCCCTCGACGCAGGCGACATCGCGCTCGCGAATCGCCTGCTGGGTCGCAGGTTCACCCTCGATGGGCCGGTGGTGGAAGGCGAAGGCAGAGGGAGAGGGTCGCTGGGCTACCCCACTGCGAACATTGGTGTGGAGCCGTTGCAGGCGTTGCCGGCGGATGGCATCTACGCAGCATGGCTCATGGTGGGCGACCGCAAACTCCCCGCCGCAGCGAGCATCGGTCACAAGCCAACCTTCCACGAGCATTGGCCGATGGTCGTAGAGGCATTCGTGCTCGATTTCGACGGCAACCTCTACGACGAGCACGTGCGGCTCGAATTCGTCGAGCGCCTGCGTGCACAGGAGCGTTTCGAGTCCGTCGACGCGCTCACTGCGAAGATGAACGACGATGTCCTGCGGACGCGTCGTATCCTGATGGACGGACAGGAGGCCTGACGCATGCCCAAACTCGATCCTGAACTCGTCCGCAAGATCACGAAGCGCGGCGTAGCCCAGATCATCCCCGAGGACGAATTCATCGCGCGCTTGGAGGAGGGCAAACCGCTCCGCCTGAAGATGGGCTTCGATCCCAGCAGACCCGATCTGCACCTGGGGCACGTCGTCGGACTGCGCAAGCTTCGCCAGCTCCAGGATCTCGGCCACGAGCTCATCCTCATCGTCGGCGACTGGACGGCGCAGATAGGCGACCCCTCCGGCCAGTCCGATACCCGCACGATGCTGAGCGCCGAGGACGTGCGCGCAAACGCAGAGTCCTACATGCAACAGTTCTTCAAGGTCGTAGACCCGGACAGGACGCGCGCGGTGTACCAGAGCGAATGGTTCGGCAAGTTCACCCTCGCCGACGTGATCCGGTTGACCTCCCACTTCACCGTCAACCAGTTCCTCCACCGCGACGATTTCGCCCAACGCTACGCTGCACAGAGGCCCATCGCAGTCACGGAGATGCTCTACCCGCTGTTGCAGGCATACGACTCCGTTGCCATCGAGGCGGATGTCGAGTTCGGCGGCACGGACCAGCTGTTCAATCTGATGGTAGGGCGCGAACTACAGGAGAAGGTGGGCCAACGCCCCCAGATGGTCTTCCTCATGCCCATCCTCCCGGGCACGGATGGCGTGCGTCGCATGGGCAAGTCGCTGGGCAACTACATCGCCATAGAGGACACGCCGGATGAAATGTTCGGCAAGGTGATGTCGCTGCCTGACGATGTCATCGCGCTCTACTTCGAACTGCTGACCGATGCCCCCGACGAGGAGGTCGCCGACATCCGTGGGGCGATCGAACGCCATTCCACCAACCCGATAGAATTCAAGAAACGCCTGGGCGGGGAGATGGTCACGACCTTCCACTCGCCGGAAGCCGCCGCTGACGCCCGCGCGGAGTTCGAGCGTGTCTTCCAGCAGCGCGAGTTCCGGCAGGACATTCCAGAGACAACGATTTCCGCAATGACCCTAGGCGTACTGTCCGTCCAAGGCGAATCTGCGATCGTGGATATGCCAAAGTTGCTTGCTGAGTTGGGTGTGGTCGTGAGCCGCAGTGAAGGAAGGAGGCTGATTCTGAGTGGAGCCATACGAATGGATGGGGAGGTTCTCTCCCGGGAAATCACCCAGATTACTTCAGTGAGTAAGATTAGAATCGGTCGCCGCCGGTTCCTATGCCTACGCTTAGAGTCGTAGTAGGGAGTTCTAGCATGCATGTAGAATGGACTGGACAAGCGCTAGTGCTTATCGGGTCGATTGCCGACCCGTCCGATGCTGATGAATTTGTTCTAAAATGTGGAGAAATAGTTAAGTTAGGTCACGAAATAATTAGAATAGAATTTCGCGATGCTGACCGTGTTTTTCCGAATGCCAGAGTTCCTATGGCAGCTACTATTGATCACTACAAATCCAAAGGCATAAAATTCGAAATCAGTGGAGACACGCATCATATGAATCTCGCTACGATAGCAAACCCTAAAGAAACATCTGGTAATATATCGCAAATTTTTAGCCAAGTATGGAAATTCGACCAAGACTCTGCACATAAACTGACTTCTTGGATTGTTGATGCTATACAACGCGAGACGCAATTCGCTAAAGGTTTTGATGAGGCTTTAAGTTGGTGCATGTATGAAATCATGGACAACGTTGCAAATCACTCAGAAGCACAAGCCGGTTTTATCGAAGTCCAATTGCAGAAGAAATCTCACCGCTTGGTCATATGTATTGCTGATGCAGGCGTGGGCATAAGAAAAACCATTAGCCAGAAAAGAGGATTAGATGCCCCTCAAACCGATGAAGACGCAATCACTTTGGCTATGCGTTATAAGACGACGCGGGATCCAAGCCTTTTCCAAGGGAATGGCCTTTGGGGTCTTCAACAAATCGTGCAAAAAGCCGAAGGTAACCTTACGATATCTTCAGGCTCTGGTCAAGTGAAAATCGATGGGGCATCGTCAGAGCGTAAAACAGGTCGTAGAGGGATCGCGATGGATGCTTCCGGAACTGTGATCGATTTTCAAATCGATTATAAAAATCAAATCAATATGGAAGCTATACTCGGGCAACCTCCTGCCGTATTTTTGCATGAAAAATTTTTAGACGATAATAACCGTTATGTAATCCGTATAACCAGCGAAGCTCGCGGCTATGCGACAAGAAAATCGGGAGCTCAAATGTTTAATAAGACTCTTAATTTGCTTAAAGTGATTCCGGGGTATATAGTGCTCGATTTTATTGATATTCAGATTATTTCCTCCAGTTTTGCCGACGAATTCATAGGAAAACTTGTCCGCGAATTAGGATTTGTAGGTGTCAATTCCGCAATAAGAATTACAAATACGACACCAAGCGTCACTGGTATTATAAATCAATCGGTCAAACGGCGTCTGGAAGAACGATCAAAACCTGCACAAGTGATGTAGAACACTCAGCTTTAGGAAGACTAGCGATTAAGGGAAGTCTACGCTTCCCTTGAGGTGAATCGCGTAACCCCCTCGGCGAGTGTGACGATTCTTCTCCGTGGTACGGTGATGGCCCTGGGTTCTCGGATCGCACCGTCGTCTTGGGCGGTCGGTTGAGGTCCATATCCACTACAAGCGGGTTCTCGTCGTTCCCGTGCAGACGGGGAACCTCGCACCGCAGCCCCCTGTTCGGGTGTATGGGCGGCATCCTTGCCTGCTGTATGGATGTAGGGGCGGGTTCGCGAACCGCCCTAACTTCACGCCACCCCCAACACCCACCCAACCCCCAACCCCCCAACCCGATGACAACTGCCCATTGCGCCATTGCCGCCCCAGCCCGTACATTGGTCACATACGTCGTTACCGCGTCCGATGCCCGTCGTTCCCGCGAAGGCGGGAACCTCGCATCCCAGCCTGGGCGCAGACGATGCGAAATGGAACGAAATGGAACCAAACGGAACCAAACTAAAAGTTTTGCCACTCCTACGCACTCCTGGTAGCCGTACCAAACGTGAAGGCTCCTAGCTTGGGTGCAAGGACGGTTCCCACCGTCGTTCCCTGCGAAGGCGGGGAACCTCGCATCCCCGGCCCGCGCAGACGATAGGAATGCAACGAAATGCAACCGAATGCAACTGAATTAAAGGTTTCGCCACTCTTGGCCACTCCTGACGAGGCCAACCAAGGTCACAACCAGGGCCGGCTGGCCCACCGCGTACGAGTGAGCGGAGTGCCAAACGAGGCCACGGTGGCCTCATTTCCAGCCTCATGGCTAGGAGTAAACAGGGCCAAATAGGGCCAAATGGGGCCAGAGTTCACCCCCCTTCAGGTACCCTCTCCCTCTGGGAGAGGGTTAGGGTGAGGGCTGAAGCCCCTTCGAGGTGAAGTCCCAGCGCCACGTCTACGAGAGAAATGAGACGAAATGAGAGGGTTTTAAAAGTTTCGCCACTCCTGGCCACTCCCGATGAGGCCAAACGAGCCCACAGTGGCCACATCGAGGGCCACGCTGGTACACCCCATACGAGTGAGCGATGTGCCAGCGGTGTGCCAAATGAGGCCGGGGTGGCCTCATTCCAGCCGCTACCGTAGGAGTAAACCAGACCAAATTGAGCCAAATGAGCCACAAATTTGAAATTTCACCCCTGAGGTGCTCCCGTCATTCTCGCGAAGGCGGTCAGATTCCCTCGCCCTCTGGGAGAGGGTTAGGGTGAGGGTTCGGACGATCAGAAATGCAACGAAATGCAACCAATTGCAACCGAAATAAAAGTTTGCCACTCCTACGCACTCCTGACGAAGCCACCAGAGATCTACATGAGGCCACGCGAGGCTACTGCGGCCCAGCGTCTACGAGTGAACGGAGGTTCTTCTGTCTGGGCGTAGAGCCCTTCCCCGTAAAACACGTAAACGCGGCACACGCTGGGGGTGCGATGCCCTGCCCGCGCTTGACGAATCGGACGTTTCAGGCGACAGTCCACCCTACAAGATCGAATGCCGGAGGGATTAGATGTCACAAGACGAAGTAGTTATGCTCGAAAAGACCATTACGATTGACACGGACGCCCGCGCGCCGCTGCTGCCGTATGACCAGTGGGTCGAGTCACTGGATCTGCCGGTGCATCGCGGCTACTTTGTGGAGGACGTTCGTGACCTCGAGGTTGCTCCTTGGCCGGAGATGGGTTGCGATGCTGCGTTCATCCAGCTCGCCGGTATGGAGGGCGTCGCTGATGCCCGCATCACCGAGATACCCCCGGGCGGCTCGACCAAGCCCGTTCGTTTCGGACTCGACGAGGTCGTCTACGTTGCGGACGGCCAGGGGCTCGCGACCGTATGGGCGGACGGCGTTCCGCGCAAGACGTTCGAATTCAGCCCGCGCAGCCTCTTCGTGATTCCCCGTGGCGCGATTCGGCAGTTCGCTAACGCGCGCGGCGACCGTCCCGCGAGGCTGATTATCAACACGCATCTGCCCGTGGGCATGTCGCTCATCCCGGACCCCACCTACTTCTTCAATAACCCCTATCAGGACCCCAGCCTGCTGGAGGCCTCAGAGGACGAACTCTACTCGGTTGCGAAGCGCGCGCCCGGCGGACGAGGCGCGAGTTGGTTCGGCAACTTCTTCACGGACCTCGCAGCGTGGAATGGACTCGTCCCGCACCGCCAGCGCGGCGGCGGCGGCCACGTCGTGGATATCCAGTTCCCGCAGTCGGAGATGGGTGGCCACATGTCCGTGTTCCCGCCGGGCACCTACAAGAAGGCGCACCGGCACGGTCCCGGGGTGGTCATCATCATCCCTGCGGGAGAGGGCTTCTCCATCATGTGGCCGGAGGGCGAGGAGAAAATCATCGTGCCGTGGCACGAGGCGAGCATGTTCGTGCCTCCCAACCGCTGGTTCCACCAGCACTTCAACGTGAGCGTGGAGCCTGCGCGCTACCTTGCGCTCTCCCCCGTCCGTCAGGTTCGCGGCCTCGCCGACCAGGGCAGCAACCGCCTGCTCGACCAGGTCGAGTACCCGGAAGAGGAGCCGTGGATCCGCAAGATGTTCGACGAGGAGTTGGGCAAGCGCGGGCTGGAGAGCCTAATGCCCGAAGAGGTCTACAAGGACACGAACTACAAGTGGGAATACGACGCATCGGAGGAGCAGGGCGCGGTCCTGCAAGCGGGCGTCGGTCGCGGCCTGTAGCCATCGCCGTTACGAAATAGCGCTCGGCTCCAGATGCGAGCCGAGCGCTGCGATGACACCCCTGCGCTACGCCTCAGCGTCTGCCTCGTCGCTTGGCGGCGGCGTGACGCTTTCGCTCGGGGTGGCGTTGGGTTGCGTGCCCAGGTGCTCGTGGAAGAAGGCGAACGTCCGCTCGAGCGACTGCTCGGCTGCCGTCGCCCGTTGCGCCGATGAATCCTGATTAGGGTTCAGGAACGAGTGGCCGACGTCCTCGTACATGAAGAGGTCGTACCGCTTCTCGTAGGAGTCGAGGCTGGCCCGGAACGCCTCGATCTCCTCGATGGGCGTCGTGTGATCTGTCGTGCCGTAGTGGCACATCATCGGCGCTTGGATGTTCCGCAGCTCGCCGGAGTCGGGGAAGAGGCTGTGGTAGTAGACGACCCCGGCAGCGAACGTGTTGGTGCGCGCCAACGCCAGGAGCGTCAGCCCACCGCCCAGGCAGAAGCCAACCACGCCGATCGGCGAGTCGTCCGGCGTCCACGGCAGCGCGTGAAGGAAGTCGGCGCCCGCGCTGATGTTCGCCACCGCTCGATTCACGTCCAGCGAGTTCTTGTAGAGAAGCTGCGTCGAGCGGCCCTCCGGCAGAACGCCATCGAACAGATCGGGGGAAATGGCCGTGAACCCAGCGCGGGCGAAGGTTCGTGTGATCTCTCGTTGGAACCAGTTGAGCCCGCCCATGCCGGAGATGACGACGAGACCGGGGTGAGGCCCCGGATCGGCCGGCCGCGCAACGTAGCCGTCGACAAAGCCGGATGGAGCGTCGTAGCCCGCGTGCAGAGAGACGATGGAATGCGCCATACCGAACCTCCTCCTTGTGCCCACATCATAGGCTGGGCTCGTGGCGCCAACAACCGGCGGCTTGCTCGTGGCATACTGGGCGCGCTATGGCCTCAGGAGTGACCGCCGACCGCATGATGCCCGCCGAACGCCGCGTCGTTGCTTTCACGGGCGTTGCGCACGGGCTCAACCACGCCGTGGAGCTTGTCTATGGCACGGTGCTCCTCGTCATCGCGCTGGAGTTCGGCGTGTCCGTTGCGGCGCTTGGCGTACTGGGCACGGCGGCATCGCTGGCGTACTCGTTCGCTGCGCTGCCTGCTGGAGCAACCGCCGACCACCTCGGCTCGCAGCGCACAGTTGCGCTCTCGATTGGGGGCGCTGGGGCTGCGTCCCTGCTTGCCGCCTTCTCGCCGAACACGGTGGTGCTGGGTATAGCCCTCGTGCTGATGGGCGTGCTGGGGGGCATGTACCACCCGGCGGGGCTTTCGCTCATCAGCCGCACCGTGCGGCACCGCGCTCGTGCGCTGGGGATACACGGCGCCGGCGGCAACCTGGGTACGGCGCTTGCGCCACTCGTCGCGGGAGGCATCGCCGGAGCGTGGAGTTGGCGCGGCGCGTTCCTCGTCTTCGCCGTGCTCTCGCTGATCGTCTCGATTGCAGCGTTCAGATCGTCTGTCGAGGCGCAGAACGGCGGCGCGGACGCCCCCCGCCCCCGGCTGCGAGCACAGAGCTTGCTCTTCCCGCTGGCGCTCATGTTCGTGATCAACGCCTGCTTCGGGTTCATCTTCCGTGGGTTGACGCTCTTTTTGCCGCTCCATCTCAGCACGAACCTAGGGTTCGACCTGTTCGGGTTCGAGCCGGTCGTGGTCGGGGGAGCAGTTGCGACGGTGGCGCTGCTGTTCGGTGTGGCGGGGCAGTACGCCGGCGGGGAGATGGGCGAGCGCTATCACCGGGAGCGTCTGCTCGTGCCCGTCGCAGCGCTCACCATCCCGGCGCTCGTCGTCATGGCGCAGGGCCACGGTTGGGTGCTGCTGGTGAGCGCTGCCGTTTTCGTGTTCTTCAACTTCATGGCTCAGCCCACCGCGGTGGCCATGATCTCTGACTACGCCGCGGAACGGCTGCAGGGCAGGGTGTACGGACTGACGTCGCTGACCGGCTTCGGCATAGGCTCGCTGGCCGGTGTGAGCGGGGGGTTCATCAGCGACGGGGCAGGCGTTGAGTGGGTCTTCATCATGCTGGCCGGGGTTGCCTGCGTAACGGTTGTCTGCGCGCTTGCCATCAGCGTCTATCTGGCGACTCGGGGGCGCGCTGCGAACCGGTGACGCGAAGGTTGACCCCGCCACCTCGTGCGAGTACGTTTCTGCGTAAGGATGGAGGTGACCTAATGGCATCGTCACAGAGCAACCGTGGTTCCGATGGGCGTGAGATCGAAGAGATGGAGCTGCTTCTGCAGGAGGTACGGAGCCGCAACGCCATGCCGTTGTGGGAGGTGAACGCTCAGCGGGGCAGGCCAACGGTTCAGCCGTTCATGTGGCGCTACGCCGACTATCGCGACCTCCTGTACCGCGCTGCAGATATCGTGCCGATGGAGCTGGCCGAGCGCCGCGTCTTCGTGTTCAGCAACCCGGGGATCGATAAGCACGCTGCGACCTCCACGCTGTACGCCAATCTGCAGATCATCAAGCCGGGTGAGATTGCGCCGTCGCACCGTCACTCGCCGTCGGCGCTGCGTCTCGTCATCGAGGGGCAGGGGGCGTATACGGCGGTGAACGGCGAGAAGAGCTACATGGACCCCGGCGATTTCGTGACGACGCCGAGCTGGACTTGGCATGACCACGGCAACGAGGGTGATGTGCCGATGGTATGGCTGGATGGCCTCGACGTGCCGTTGGTGCAGACCATGGACGCGAACTTCTATGAGCAGTACCCGGACCGCACGCATCCGGTGACGAAGCCTGACGACATGTCGCTGCGGCTGTACGGAGGCAACCTGACGCCGACCTGGGAGACCCGCGATGCGCCGAACTCCCCCATCCTGAACTATAAGTTCGAGCGCACCTACGAGGCGCTCAAGGGCCTGGCGGCCGATACGGACGGCAGCCCGTTCGACGGCATCTGCGTCGAGTTCACCAATCCGCTGAACGGCGGCCCGGCGATGGCGACCATCGCGTGCTTCACTACGCTGCTGAGGCCCGGCCAGCACACGCAGGCGCACCGGCACGTCGGCGGCACCATCTACCACGTGATCCAGGGCACCGGGAGCTCCATCATCGCGGGCGAGCGTTTCGACTGGGGGCCCAAGGACACGTTCGTGGTGCCCTCCTGGTACTTCCACGAGCATATCGCGGATGAGGAGGCGGTCCTCTTCTCCTACAACGACAGCCCGGTGCTACAGGCGCTCAGCCTCTACCGTGAGGAGGCGATGGACGCACCTCATCAGGAGGTCGCGGGCGTATTCGGGGAGAAGACGGCCTAGCCCCACACCTTCGCGGCTGTCTCCATGAGGACGTCCAGCTTGCGCCACTGCACGTCCTCCGGCAGCGACTCGTTGGCGCCGCTGGCGAACCCGCACTGCGGGCTGATCGCCAGCTGGCCGGTCTCGATGTAGCGCGACGCCTCGTCTATGCGGCGGAGGAGATCGTCCACCGACTCGACCTCGGTGCTCTTCGTCGTGACCACCCCGAGCACGACGATCTTGTCCCGCGGCACGAACCGCAGAGGCTCGAAACTGCCTGCTCGCTCGCTGTCGTACTCCAGGAGAAGGCGCTTGTGCGCGAGCCCCGTGAACAGCTGCTCGGCGATGGAGTCGTAGTAGCCCTCGCGGTGCCATTGCGGCAGCATCCTGCCGGTGGCCGGGTCGACCGTCCGTGAGTTGCCCCGGCAGACGTGGATGCCGAACGTAACGCCCTCGATGCCCTCGATCACACGGTTGTCCGCCGCGATCGATCGGGCCAGGTTTTCGTCCGGGTCTTCCCCGCGCGCCCGCATCGTGTCGAGCGATTTCTCGTCCACGTAGGCAGTGTAGCCGGGGGCGTCTATGTGCACGTACGGGCACCCCGCGTCCACGGTCTGCTGCACCATCTCGCGTTCGATGTCGGCTACGTGGCCGATGAAATCGTCGAGCCCTGCGTAGACGTCCTGCGACGCCTGCCAATCGAATCGCTGGGCGATGCGGTCAGGGCCGATGAGCGTGATCTTCGCAGGCGTCCGCGCGATTCCGGCGACGTACCGGTATTCCTCGAGCGGCAGATTGTGGGTCAAGGTGAGGCGTGAGACCACCGGGCGGCGCGTTACCACGGGCGGGCCAGCCACCTGAGGGCCGGACTCGACGCGCTGCTGCTGATCCGAGCGGTTGCCCTGCTGCCAGCGTTCGTAGTCCTCACGGGTGGGGGGTACGTCGTAGCCGGAGACGGCGGCGCCGAAGCTGTCCTGGAAGTTCCGTCGGCGGAACTCGCCATCGGTGACGATGGGGAAGCCGATGCGTTCCTGCTGCGCGACGACTTCCTGAATCAGCGCGTCCTCGAGTTCGGCGAGCTTTTCAGGGGCGGCCTCAGCGTTGTCTATGCGGGCGTGCATATCCAGCAGCGCCCTTGGCCGCACCAGACTCCCGATGTGGTCTACCCGCAGCGTGTCCATCTCACCCATGGCGTGTCCTCCAAAGCCGTTCGTCGGGCAGAGGGTAGCAGGCGCGGCTGCTGCTCGCTATACGGAACGGGGGCACCCTCATCCTCGCAACCCTCACCCTAACCATCTCCCAGAGGGCGAGGGGATTATGCAAGGATGCTCAGGAGCGCCCAGGAGTGGCAAAACTTTTAATTCTGTTCCGTTTTGTTCCATTTCGTTCCATTCCTTACCGTCTACGCGGGCCGGGGTTTCACCCTCATCCTCGCCTGGATTCCAGCCTTCGCTGGAATGACGGGTGGGGGTCGATTCTTGGACCCATTTGGCCCTGGTTGGCCCCGTTTACTCCTAGCGGGGAGGCTGGAAATGGGGCCACCGTGGCCTCGTTTGGCACTCCGCTCACTCGTACGCGGCGGGCCAGCCGGCCCTGGTTGTGGCCTTGGTTGGCCTCGTCAGGAATGGCCAGGAGTGGCGAAACCTTTAATTCAGTTGCATTTGGTTGCATTTCGTTGCTTTCCTGTCGTCTACGCGGGAACGAGGGGGGCGTTCAGGAGTGGCCAACCTTTAATTCAGTCTCATTTGGTCTCATTCCGTCTCATTCCTCTCGTAGACTGGGGCCGGGGTTTCACCCTCATCCTAGCCTTCTCCCCTCAAGGGAGAAGGGATTTGACCGCCTTCGCGGGAACGACTGGGGTCGGTGGCGCCACCGCCGGGTCGGGACTGAGTCGCTGGGACGGGGACAGGCTCCGGTGGTGTACCTTGGCTACGCCCGGGATCGGACCGGGTAGGAGTAGGCCTCGCCACGCTTGCAGGAACCTTGGTGGCGTGTGTAAGTGGGTTACGCACGCCGGGGGACGGAGCCGGGGTCTTGCTGCAGCATTGGAATCATCGTACTCGCTCTTTGGCATACCTGCAACTGTTAATTGTCGCGATGATGCCGCTTGCTGTGTGTGGCGTTCGGGGTTGGGGGGGGGGTGCCTCGTTTGGGAGTACGTTGGGGGTGGCGTGACGTTCGGGCGGTTCGCGAACCGCCCCTACACCCAGGCAGGGTAGCCATCCCGCGTTTCTCCAGAGAGTGCTCGTTTTCGGCCATTTCGGTCGTTACCCCACCTCTGGCGCGCGCGGTTGTTCAGGAGTGAGCAGGAGTGGAGACCCCTCATACCCAGGCCCGATTTGGCCCGATATGGCCCGGTTTACTCCTAGCGCCCTCGCCTTGCCTTGTTCCAGAACGAGAAGGGACCTGCAGGGGCCGGGGATGCGAGGTTCCTGCCTTCGCAGGAACGACGTATGCGAACAATGTAGTAATCAAGGGGGGTATGGCGTAAGTGGCAGTTGTCGTTGGTTTGGGGTTAGCGCGCCCAAACAGGGATGGGAGGTTTCCCGCCTGTGCAGGGAACGACGGGGGGGGCTGCACAATTCCCGTGTGCGGGGAACGTCGAGGGCTTGGTTCTCCCTTCGAGGCCTGGCGCGCCCAGGGTCTGAATCCCCTCGTCACCTGCCGCCAACTGTTCCTCTCCCCTAATTTCTGAACAGTTACCACCTGCTCTTGTTACTGTACGGTTGTAACGTTATGATGATTGCTGTCTGCCACGGTGAACTATTCCTGCATCGCGCCTACAGACAGTAGATGTCTAGGAGGATATGCCTATGCCTGGTTTCTTCAAGCGCCTCAGAGTTGCAACGCGTGGCGATTTCTATGGTGTATTTTTTTGGAATGTTGCGACTATAGAAAGAGTGCAAGATCAATTGAATCGATCAGGTGTAGATGTAAACAAAGTGTTGTTTGACGGATTGACGCCATTTTTTCTTGCAATTCGGTACAGCAATGACTATTCCATTATCGAATTGTTGTTGGACTGGGGTGCAGATATCGAGGCTAGAGACGACAAAGAAAGAACCCCGTTACTCTTCGCGTTAGATTGTGGCAAGCTAGAGGTCGCCGCTCTATTACTATATAGAGGTGCGGACACTGAAGCAAAGACAGAGCGAGGAATCACAGCCTTAATGATTGCAATGGCAGTTGGGGACAATAGCCTTGTGCAACTGCTTTTGGCCAAAGGCGCGAACACGGAAGCGAAAGACGATTTGGGGAATACTGCCTTGCATGTGGCGGTAATCTACTGTGATGAAGACCTTGGGAGGAAAGCAACTATTGAAATCCTGCTAATGGGTGGCTCCGACAGCAAGGCTAGGAGAGAGGGCGGGGAAACGGCCCTACACCTTGCGGCTGGACTGAAGCCCAGTGCAGTCTCGCCATTGGTCGCAGGGGGCGCAGACCTTGAAGCTAAGGATAATGGCGGTTTTACACCGCTACAAGTGGCGATTATGGAAGGCAAAGCAGACTCTGTGAGATCGCTCGTTGTGGCTGGAGCCGACACGCACGTCGTGACTGACGAGGACCTCACCCTTTCACAGCTAGGGCAAGTAAACGGTCATCTTGAGACAGTGGTCGCGATGTACGCTGCCGAAGAAGCGCGTAACAATACTTCATGACGCAAGACTGCCACTGTGAAACTATTCCTGCCTCGCACCTACGGGCAGTAGATGTTTAGGAGGAGATGACCATGCCTGATTTCTTCAAACGCTTCGGAACTGCATTACTTAACCGTCTCTGTATTGATCTATTTTGGCACACTGCGACTATAGAAGAAGTGCAATATCAATTGAATCGACCAGGTGTACATGTAAACGTGGTAGGACTTGAGGGATGGACGCCCTTGTTGTACGCAGTTAAGCATAGCAATGATCGTTCCATTATCGAATTGTTGTTGGACTCTGGTGCAGATATCGAAGCTAGGAATGACAGGGGAGGAACTCCGCTACTCATGGCGGTAGCTGGAGGCAAACTAGAGATCACTGCACTATTGCTAGATAGAGGTGCGGACATTGAAGCAAAAACGAATGAAGGAATCACTGCCTTAATATCTGCAATAACAGTTGGAAACAGTAGCATTTTGCAACTGCTTTTGACCAAAGGTGCAAACACGGAAGCGAGAGATTATCAGGGGATCACTGCCTTACATAACGCAGTATTATGGTGTGATGAAGACCTCGGAAGGGAAGCAATGATTGGGACTATGCTAATGAGTGGCTTCGACAGCGAGATTAGAACAGAGAACGGGTACACGTCCCTACACCTTGCGGCTGGACTGAAGCCCAGTGCAGTCTCGCCATTGGTCGCAGGGGGCGCAGACCTTGAAGCTAAGTCTTATGACGGTCATACACCGCTACAAGTGGCAGTTGTGGTAGGCAATGCAGACTCTGCAAGAGCGCTCGTTGTGGCTGGGGCCAACACGCGCGTCATGACTGACGAGGGCCTCACCCTTTTACAACTAGGGCAACTAAACGGTCATCCTGAGGCAGTGGTCGCGATGCGCATTGCCGAAGAGGCGCGTAACAATACTTCATGACGCAAGGCGGTCGGTACATCAGAAGGGCTTGCGTTGAGCTCCGGTGTGGCCTTTTCCTAAGCCTTCTGTCGCTGCCGTCGGCACTTATCGGCGCGCGTCTCGTGGACGATGGGGGTTCCTGTCTACGCACTTCACGGCTTACGTTCGTAGCTATGTCTCTACGTTTTTCAGGGGGCAGGGATGCGAGGTTCCCGCCTGCGCGGGAACGACGAGGGGCGCCCCTCCGCCCCGTGTGCGCTCCGCTGTCGCGCACGCTGGATTCCAGCCTTCGCTGGAATGACGGGGCATGCGCAGGAACGACGAGGGCGCCCCTCCGCCCCGTGTGCACTCCGCTGTCGCGCACGCTGGATTCCAGCCTTCGCTGGAATGACGGGGCATGCGCGGGAACGACGGGGGGCTCGGCGGGGCGTTAGAATACGGGCGAGCGGAATCCCTGCAGAGGAGGCGGCCATGCTTAGCACCGAAGAGAGCGCGCTGATCACGAAAGTCGGGCCGGGCGCACCTATGGGCGAGCTGGCTCGGCGCTTCTGGGTTCCGATCATGCTTGCCGACGAGTTGCGCGCTTCCGACTGCGACCCCGTGCGCGTTCGCATCCTTGGCGAGGATCTGGTTGCTTTCAAGGACAGCAAAGGACATATCGGCTTGCTGGAGCCGTGGTGCCAGCATCGCGGCGCGGACCTGTTCTTCGGACGCAACGAAGAAGGCGGCCTCCGTTGCGTGTACCACGGATGGAAGTACGACACGGAAGGCTTCTGCCTCGACGTGCCGAACGCTCCGGAAGGCGCGGTGTTCAAGGAAAAGATACGCGCCAAGGCGTACCGCGCCATCGAGCGGGGAGGCGTCATCTGGGCGTACCTTGGCCCTCAGGAGAGCGTCCCGGATTTCCCAGAGATGGAATGGACGCGCGTTCCAGAGGAGAACCGCTACGTCTCCAAGATGTTCATCGACTGCAACTATCTGCAGTCGATGGAAGCGGATATCGATTCCAGCCACCTTGGTTTCCTGCACAGCTTCGTCAAATCGGGCACCGTTATCGATGGCCGCACGAGTGGCATCGCAGACCTCACGGCTACGGACAAGGCTCCGGTGTGGACGGTGAAGGATACCGACTACGGCGTCATGCTGACGGCCCGCCGAGACGCAGGCGATAGCTATTACTGGCGCATCAACCAGTGGATGCTGCCCTTCTACACGATGATCGCCGCTCGCCCCGACGATACCGTGCTCTGCCAGGTGAAAGCGCCTGTCGACGACGAGCACTCCATCGCTTTTCGCGTGCGCTGGCATGCGGACCGTCCGCTTACGTCCGAGGAGCAGGCCGTCTATCGAGACAAGGGCGTGCTGTTCCCTGAGATCATCCCCGGCACGTTCAGGACGAAAGAGAATCGGGACAACGACTACCTGATCGACCGCGCTGCTCAGCGGCACTACTCCTTCACGGGCATCAAGTCGATCCCCGCGCAGGATTTCGCCGTGACGGAAGTGCAGCATGGCGGGCCGATCTCCGACCGGACGCGCGAGCATCTGGTCAGCAGCGACACGGCGATCATCCAGGTTCGGCGCAGGCTGCTGCGTTCGGTGCGTCAGTTGATGGAGGGCCAGGAACCGCCCGAGGCTGCGAACGGCGAGGCCTACCGCGTTCGCTCGCTGGATCTCGTGCTGCCGAAGAGCGCTACGATCGAGGACGGCGCTCAGCATCACATGGTGTCGAAGGTTTAGCGCGGGGTCCGGCGAGCGAGGGGGCTATGCAATACGAACCTGATCTTTCGGATGTGCGGCACGGCTACGTACTGGCGCCGTGGCTACAGCGTCTGGCCGCTCATTTCATAGACCGCCTGCTGGCGTGCGGCGCCATCTTCATTGGCCTCCTCGGCCTCGCGGTGCGCATCATCGACTGGCTGGACGACCCTTATGAAAGAGACCCTCTCCTCAGTGATGGATGGCTGCGGGATTTCGTCTCCAGCGAGGTGGGTGAATGGCTGATCTTCACCGGAGCCGCCGTGCTGCTCGCTTACTCCGTATGGTTCCTGTTCACGCTTCGGAACGGACAAACGCCCGGCAAGCAGATGGTGGGCATCCGCGTGATACGTTCGAACGGCGAGCCTTCCGGCTGGACGGACACCTTCCTGCGCGAGTTCGTACTGGAGTGGCTGGCGGTGGGCTTCCTCTCCGGCATCACGGGGGGCATCTTCTACGCGGTCAACTATCTGTGGCCTCTGTGGGACAAGGATAAGCAGGCGCTCCATGACAAGATAGCGGAGACGCTGGTGGTGCTGGACCGCCCCGTTTCCAGCAGCGTTTGAGGCTACGAGTTCACCGGTGGGGGCGGGCAGGCCGTCAGGCTTGTGTACAATGGCGGAACGCGCGTTGAAACGCACAGCGTTGAGGTGATATGCCAATGACCACATCCAGGAAGAGACCTGCGTCCCGCAACAAGCCTGCCGCAGCCGGGAAACCGGCGACCCTGGGGGCGCTGAGAGAGAGCGGATACGAGGTCGAACCCGTACGCCATGAACTGCGCCGCAACCTGATCCGGTGCATCAGCGAGGGCCGGCCAGTCTTTCCGGGCATCGTTGGGTACGAGGAGACCGTCATCCCACAGGTGGAGAACGCCATCCTTGCCGGCCAGGACATGATCCTGCTGGGCGAACGCGGACAGGCGAAATCCCGCATGATCCGAGCCTTGGTGGAGCTGCTGGATCCAGAGATTCCCATCGTGCGAGGCAGCGAGGTGAACGACGACCCGCTGGCGCCTATCTCGAAGTACGCGCAGGAGCTCATCGCGGAGAAGGGTGACGACACGCCCATCGAGTGGATAGGCAGGGACAAGCGCTACGGAGAGAAGCTCGCGACGCCTGACATCTCCATCGCGGACCTCTTGGGCGACGTCGACCCCATCCGCATCGCGGAGGGACGCTACCTCTCGGACGAACTGGCGATCCATTACGGGCTCATCCCCCGCACGAACCGTGGCATCTTCTGCATCAATGAGTTGCCGGACCTTGCGGAGCGCATACAGGTAGGCCTGTTCAACCTGATGGAGGAGCGCGACGTTCAGATCAAGGGCTATCGCGTTCGATTGCCGCTCGACGTTCTGGTAGTGGCGAGCGCGAACCCTGAGGACTACACGAACCGCGGACGGATCATCACGCCGCTCAAGGATAGGTACGGGGCGCAGATACGCACGCACTACCCGCAGAGCACGACGCAGGAGATCGCCATCATGGACGAGGAGCGCAACCGCTTCCCGGGCACTGAGGACCGCGTCGTCGTGCCGGAGTACATCAAGGAGTTGCTCGCGCAGTTCACCGAGTTTGCCCGCAAGCACCCCGAGATCAACCAGCGCTCCGGCGTCAGCGTCCGCGTCTCGATCGCCAACTACGAGACGGTCGTCGCGAATGCGTTGCGTCGCGCGATTGCAGAGGGCGAAGAGCACGCCGTTCCGCGCGTTACCGACCTCGCGTTCATCATCGCTTCCACCCTTGGCAAGGTCGAACTGGAGACGATGGAGGAGGGTCGCGAGAACAAGATCGTGGACGAACTGGTGAGGCGGGCGCTTCTCAAGGTTTTCGACAATTACTTCGAGCCGCTCGACTTCGACGGCCTCGTGATGGCGTTTGAGGGAGGGCAGACGTTCGACACGGGCGCGGCTCTTCCGGCCAAGGCGTACGTCGAAGCGATGGGGAGGATGGACGGATTGTCCGCCGCGTTGGGTAAACTGAAGATTGGCGATGGCGGGCCTGAGTCGGCGTCGGCGGTCGAGTTCGTCCTCGAAGGGTTGCATCTCAACCGGCGCCTGAACCGCGATCAGATCGAAGGCGGGTACCGCTACCGGGTGTAGGCGTTCCACGGGGTATATGAGCAACGGAGAGGGAAGAGCGCGTCATGGGTAACGATACAGAGTACGACGTCATCATCGTGGGCGGGGGCGCTGCGGCACTCGCCGCCTCAATCTACGCAGTCCGCGCGATGCTCAAGACGCTGATCATCGAGAAGCAGGCGGTTGGCGGTCAGATCCTGTACACGGGGGAGATCGAGAACTACCCCGGCTTCCCGGAGCCCATCGGGGGGCCGGATCTCGCGCAGCTCTACGAGAAGCAGGCGCTCCGCTTCGGCGTCGAGTTCGAGTACGACACGGTCGAGAATCTGGACGTAGAGGGCGAGGTCAAGCGGGTCATCTGCTCGGATGGCGAGTACCGGGGCAAGGCGATCATCATCGCCACCGGAGGCGAGCACAACAAGCTGGAAGTTCCGGGCGAGGTCGAGTTCTGGGGGCGCGGGGTGTCCTACTGCGCTACGTGCGACGGCAACTTCTTCCGCGGCATGGACGTAACGGTCGTGGGCGGCGGCGATGCGGCGATGGACGAGGGGCTGTACCTCACGCGCATGGTGGGCAACGTGACCGTCGTGCATCGGCGCGACCAACTGCGGGCGAGCAAGATTCTGCAACAGCGCGCTTTCGACAACCCGAAGATGAACTTCGTCTGGGACACGGTCGTCGAGGAGATCACCGGCAACGGCGATGTCAACGGCATGGTGCTGAAGAACCTGAAGACCGGCGAGGTCTGGCAGCATCCCACGCAGGGCGTGTTCGTTTTCATCGGTTTCCATCCGGTGAACGACTTCATGCGGGGCGTGGTGGAGCTGGACAACGCGGGGCACGTGGTGACGAACCTACAGATGGGGACCAACATCCCCGGCGTTTTCGCGGCAGGCGACGTGCGCCAGTTCTCCGACCGGCAGCTCGCCAACGCCGTCGGCGACGGAGTCGCTGCCGCGCTGGCGGCGTACCGCTACCTCAACGACTAGCGATCTCTGCCGGGCGGGCGCACCGCAGCCGATGGGTTTCTAACCTGCATATCTCTGGAGAGGGGCGAACATGTCCATAGGCTGGGGAATCGTCAGCACGGGGAGACATCCGGATACGAAGATGGCGCCTGCCATCAACGCCGCAGACGGCGCTGCCATTGTCGGCGTCGTGAGTCGCGATATGGGCCGCGCGCGGGACTTCGGGGAGAAGCATGGCGCTGCTCATGCCTACGATAACCTCGACGAGCTGCTGCGCGACCCCGGGGTGGACGTCGTCTATATCGCTTCGCCCAACGCGCTGCACGCCGAACAGACCATCCGCGCGGCTGAAGCGGGCAAGCACGTCCTGGTCGAGAAGCCGATGGCGCTGTCCACCGCCGACGCTGAGCGGATGATCGAGGCGTGCGATGCCGCGGGCGTGCGGCTCTGCGTCGGCTTTCACCTGCGCAATCACGAGGGCCATCAGCGGTTGCGTCAGCTCGTGGGCGACGGCGGGCTGGGCGCGGTCGCTTTCGCTGAGGCGAATTGGGCGCGCGGCGTTCGCGGACAGGAGGCATCGCCGCCTCGCACCGGGTTGCAGGCGTGGTGGGACGACCCCTCGCTTATCGGCGCAGGCGCGTTCATGGCGACGGGCGTGCACTGCGCCGACCTGCTGCGTTACGTTCTCGACGACGACGTTGTGGAGGTTTCCGCGTTGAGCGACGCGACGCCGGAGAAACCCCTCGAAGAGTTGCTCGCGCTCTCGCTGCGCTTTCGCAAGGGAACGCTTGCGACAATCATGACCGGTCGGCGTACGCCTGATTACGAGTGCAACGATGTCCTGCTCTATGGCACGTTGGGGCGTGCGGGCGTCCATGCAAGCGTTGATATGAACATGAACGGCGTGCTCTCGGTGCGCACCGATGCGCTGACGCTCGATGATGCGTACGGGCCGGATCCCATCGCGCTCTACACGCGGCAGGTGGAGGCATTCGATGCTTCGCTGGAGGGCGGCAGCGCCCTGCTCGCTACTGGCCTCGACGGCTTGCGCGTCGTCGAGATTACGCTGGCGATGGTGGAATCGGCGCGCACCGGACGCCGCGTCGAGCTGGGGTAGGGTCGGCAGGCGACGGCGTACCTATTCCGCTATCGGTGGGCCCTGAGAGGACGGCAAAGAGAAGCTCCCCTCGATCCGAGGGGAGCTTTCGCTGTGCATTTCGTGAATCGTAGGTGGGGCTTAGCGGCCGCAGCCGCAACTGCCGTTGCCGCATGCGCAGCCGCCACCGGTCGATACGATGTTGGGGTTCTCGATAACGAACCCGCTGCGCATCAGGCCCTCTGCGTAGTCGATGGATGCGCCATCGAGCAGGGGCGCGCTGTCGATGTCTGCGATGACGCGGACACCGGACTCGTGCAGCACCATGTCGTCGTCTTCGGGGCTATCCTCGAGGGAGAGCATGTACTGAGCGCCGTTGCCGTTCGGTACGACGATGACGCGGAGCGCCGCCTTAGGCTGTCCTTCTTCGGCGAGAATCTCTGCCAATTTCTCGGCTGCGAGATCGGTAACCGTAATCATGGTTGCACCTGCTCCTTGGTAATGGGCTGCTGAGAATGGAACAAGGCTAGCAGTGGGCAGGCAAGGAGTCAAGGCGATACGGGTCAGGGTTGGGGGTCACCACCTCCATGCGGGGGAGCAGCCGGAGCCGGACTGCCGCAGAGGCCAACTTGCTATGTATTTTAGGTAACCGAGTTTCGTAATCGAAAACGCAGCTATTCGTACTGAGGTTACCAACGGTTGCCAGAAAACGACGGACGCAGTATCATTGAGAGGCATAAGCTGCTATTGTGCCAAATTTCACGATAAGGTTGGACAGATGGTAGTACTCGACGAGATCGACGGCAAACTCATAGAACTTCTCCAGCGGAACGGCCGAGCTTCGAATATCGAACTGGCCCGGCAGATGGGGGTGAGCGAAGGCACTATCCGGAGGCGTTTCCGGAACCTCGTCAAGGAGGAAGTCATCCGGGTTGTCGCGATTCCGGACGCATCCAAGCTGGGGAAACGGATGTCCGCGCTCATCGGACTGAGGGTCGATCCGGCGTTCGTAGAATCGGTGGCGGAGCGGTTGGCCTCAATGGACGAGGTGCAGTATTCGGCGGTGACGACCGGGGCATTCGACGTTTTCTGCCACGTGGCGCTGAGTTCTCCGTTGGAGTTGTCGGACTTTCTCAGGAACCGGGTGGGCGAGATAGAAGGCGTCCGCCGGACGGAGACGTTCGTCAATCTTTCGGTGAAGAAGAACGAGACAGACTTCGTAGCGTCGGGGATGGCGTAGCAAAACCGGTTTCCACGCTTGCTCTTTCTCTGCTAGACTTTGTTAGCCTTCCAAGGGAGGAAGGATGACCCGAGTGGTCGAACACTAACGGAGGGTGTACTTCCAAGATGGCTTACATAATCACCGAACCCTGTGTTGACGTGAAGGACGCCTCGTGCGTTGACGTCTGCCCTGTCGACTGCATCTACGAGGGAGACCGGATGTACTACATCAACCCTGATGAGTGCATCGACTGCGCCGCGTGCGAGCCTGTTTGTCCCGTGGCTGCAATCTTCGCCGAGGACGTGCTTCCCGGTGACCAGACACGGTTCATCGAGATAAACAAGGACCAGAGCGAACCGTAGGTTCATTCTTCAGGCTTCGATGGGCAGGCGGGTTGGTCTTTGGCCCGCCTGTTCTTTGTGTGGCGCGTTAATCGCTCCTAGCCCGTTGGGCTGAGCGGGGGCGGGTTGGCTGCGAGCCACGCATCTTCGCTACTCCTCGCCGGTTGCTCCCAAGAAAGCCATGCTTGCGGCGGTCAGCAGCAGCACGGAGCCTGCAGCGAGGTAGAGGGGCGCGAGCGCAATGCCGACTATCGCAGCAGCAGCCATCAGAACCGCGCCGGTTCTGTGGCGTGACGCCGAGATTACCGCGCCTGCCAGTCCGGCGAGCGCTGCTCCAAGCGCAAGGGCGCTCGCGGCTCCCCCGGTGATGGCGAGCAGCGCTCCTATCAGAGCCATAAGCGCTCCGAACGCGCCCGTTCCAGCGATGAGTTTGCCCAATCTCAAGTATCCTTGTGTCAGGAATCTACACGGCCATGGAGTCTACACGCTTAGGGCTGAGGCTTGTTCCTGGCAGCGCGACCTGAAAGACGGAGAGCAGTGATGACGATGCGTAGGAAGATGTTGCTGGCGGCGTGTGCGCTGGGCGCACTGGCGCTCGCCGGGTGCAACGGCGGGGCGGAGGCCACGCCTACATCAGTGAGCAGCGCTACCGGTGTGAACCTGGAAGTGCCTGACATGGAGATAAGCATCTATCAGGGCGCGGATGTCCTTGGGGGAGAGACGCTTGCGTTGTCGGAAGTGGTGGCATTGGGCCAGCCGGTCGTGCTGAACTTCTGGGCTGCGCTCTGCCCACCTTGCCGCGCGGAGATGCCGGAGTTTCAGCGCGTCTATGATGAGCGCGAGGCGGAAGTGCTGGTGCTCGGCATAGACATCGGCCCACAGCAGTTCCTCGGCTCACGGGAAGAGGGACGGGCATTGCTCGCCGACCTTGGGGTGCACTACCCGGCGGGCACGACGTTCAATGAGTCGATTATCCGCGATTACGAGATCCTCGGCATGCCGACGACGCTCTTCATCGCTACAGACGGCAGCCTTGTGCGGTCGTGGAGCGGCCTGCTCTCGGAGGATAAGCTGAACGAGCTCATCGATGAGTTGGTCGCTGCGTAACTCGTTCGGCAGGGGCCGGCGGAAGGCCGCTTCTTTCCGAGGCACAGGGGCGAGGTACAGGAGGCAGAGATGAACGGCTCGATCATGGCGGCAGACGGAGACGGCCACGTGATGGAGGATGCGAAACGCATCGCGCGGATGCTGGAGGAGCCGTATCGCGAGTTCCGCGCCCCTACCGAGGTGTCCGACGATCTCGTGCCCATCGAGCCACTCGTGCCGCTCGACGGGATGGATCGCAATCTGGGCACTCGCCTCTTCCGGGGCCGCGCGCACAGCGCCGAGGACTGGCTGGAGGCGCTCGACAGAGGGCCGCTCGAGTGGTCGGCGGTCTACCCGACGCTTGGCCTCTACTCGGGGTACGTGAAAGATCCGGGCTATCAGGCTGCGTTGTGCCGGGCGTACAACGATTGGCTGGCGGAGACGTTCTACGAGAAGGCCGCCGGGCGCATCCTGGGCGTGGCGCTGCTGCCTACGCGCGATACCGCAGCGGCTGCGGCGGAGGTTCGCCGTGCCGTTGGCCTGGGACATGCCGCAGGGATGTTTCCGGCGGACGGTAATCATCTGCTGGGGCATCAGGGGTACAACGAGGTGTATGAGACCGCTAGTTCCGTGGGGCTGCCGATCGCGGTTCACGCCTCCGGCTCATCGTTCTCTCCTGGGGCGGAGATCTTCCCGAAGTTCATCCAGACGCACTCCGTTGCGCACCCGTACGGCATCCTCCGCCAGTTCACGAGCATGATGTTCGAGGGTGTGTTCGAACGCTTTCCGGACGTGCATTTCGCGTTCCTGGAAGCAGGAGCGACATGGCTGCCGTGGTGGCTGGACCGACTCGACGAGGAGTACTCGGCGCGGGGGAGTGTCGATGCGCCGCTGCTGACGCGCCCGCCGAGCACGTTCGTGCGCAAGGGCGGCAATGTGTTCGTGGGCTGCGAACCGAACGAACGGCTGCTTGGGCAGGCGCTCGATTTGGTTGGCGACGATGTGGTGATGTACGCGAGTGACTATCCCCACTGGGACTCCGACTACCCGGAGTCGCTACAGTACATGCGGACGCGCGATGATCTGACGGAGGCGCAGCGCTACGGCGTACTGTACGGCGCGGCGTCGCGCTTCTATGGCCGCGCGTAGCCTGTGGGCAGGGTAGGCGTGCGCTAGAGGTACTGCTGCGGATTGCCGATGAACATCTCACGGCAGCCGGGCGCGCAGAAGTAGTAGGTTTCGCCGTCGTGCTCGGCGGTTCCGCCGGGTGGGTCGGCCTTGGGCACGACCATCTTGCAGATGGGGTCAATGGCGGTATCGCCGGGCTTTCCGAAGATGACGTCGAGTTGACTCATGGGGGGTTCCTTTTTGAATCGATGCCCAGGTAGTGAAGCACCTGGCGGGTGCGCTGTCCAGATTCCGTATTCGTTCGCTAGGTCTGTGAGACGGCGCGCCGGTGTTGGCCCGCCTCACAGCATCGTCCATGGCTTAGCGCGGGCGCCAGCGCTTGAGTCGGAGGCTGTTGGTGACGACGGACACGGAACTGAGCGCCATGGCCAGGGCGGCGAGCATGGGGTTGAGGAAACCGCTGTCTCCCAGTGCCCAGTGCAGGCTTTCCGGTACGCCGTTCCGCCCGAACGCGAGGTGCAGAACGCCTGCTGCTATAGGGATGAGCAGCACGTTGTAGCCGAATGCCCAGACGAGGTTCTGCCGGATAGTGCGCATGGTGGCTCTGGAGAGCTGCACGACCGCTTTGACGGAGCGCACGTCCGAGGTGATCAGTGCGACGTCTGCCGCTTCCAGCGCGGCGTCGGTGCCTGCGCCGATAGCGATGCCAACGTCGGCCTGAGCGAGGGCGGGGGCGTCATTGATGCCATCCCCCACCATGGCGACGCGTTGGCCTCCCTCCTGAAGACGCTGAACCTGAGCGGCCTTGCCGCCCGGCAGCACCTGGGCCATGACGTTGGTGATGCCGAGCTTGGCGGCAATAGTGTTCGCGGCGGCCTCGCTGTCGCCGGAGAGCATGGCGACCCCTATGCCCATGCCGTTGAGGTCGGCGACGGCGTTTGCCGACTCCGGGCGCACCGTATCCGCGATGGCGATCAGACCGATGAGGCTGTCGTTGCGCAGGACGACGACGGCGGTCTTGCCCTGTTGGGCTAGCAGGTGCGCAGCCGACGCTGCAGTACCGGAGAGGGCGTTTCCGGCCATCCTGCCGAGCTCCACGCTGCCGATGGCGATGGAGTCGCCCTCCACGTTAGCGCGTACGCCCAGGCCGGGAGCGGCCTGGAAGGCGGAAGCGGGCTGGAGGGTGAGATTGCGGTCTGCCGCCGCTCTGACGATCGCGGCAGCGACGGGATGCTCGCTGCGGGCTTCGACGGATGCTGCGGCTGCGAGGAGCTCAGCCTCGGAGACTCCGTGGGGGAGTACGTCGGTTACCTGCGGTTTGCCCTCGGTGAGCGTGCCGGTCTTGTCGAACACGATGATGTCGAGTCGATGGGCCTGTTCGAGGGACTCTGCGCCGCGTATGAGGATGCCGTGGCGCGCGCCGGTTCCCGTGCCTACCATGATGGCGGTGGGCGTCGCGAGGCCCAGGGCGCAGGGACAGGCGATGATGAGGATGGTGATGGCGTTCAGCATCGCCTGTTCGAAGGCTGGATCGGGGCCGAGCCTCCACCAGAGGAGGAATGTCGTGAGCGCAGTGGCCAGCACGACGGGAACGAAGTAGGCGGCGACGGTATCCGCGAGGCGCTGGATGGGCGCTTTGGAGCCCTGCGCCTGCTGCACCAGACGGATGATCTGGGCGATGGCGGTTGCACTGCCGACCTTGGCGGCCTCGAACGTGAGCGCTCCGGAGACGTTGACGGTGCCGCCGTAGACCGTCGCGCCTACCTGCTTCTCGACGGGCAGGCTCTCGCCGGTGAGCATCGATTCGTCGATGGCGGTTGCGCCTTCGGTGACGACGCCGTCGGCGGGGATACGTTCGCCGGGCCTGACGCTGATGGCGTCGCCGGGGCGAACCTCATCGGCGGGGATGTCCTGCTCCTCACCGTCGCGGATGACGCGGGCGGTGCGTGGCTGCATACCTATGAGCGACCGGATGGCCCCGGCGGCGCTCGCTTTCGCTCTTGCTTCGAGCAGCCTGCCGAAGAGGATGAGCGCGATGATGACGGCGGAAGTATCGAAGTAAGTGTGGCCGCTCTGCCCCGCGAGGCCGCCCGTCGCGGTTACGGCGATGCTGTAGAGGTAGGCGGTGGATGTGCCGATGGCGATGAGCGTGTTCATGTTCGACGTGCGATGAAGGAACGCGCTCCATGCGCTGGCGTATATCTGACGCGCCGCCCAGAGCTGCACGGGGGTCGCAAGGACGAGCGCGGCGATGTTGGTCCACAGGGCGCCGATCGAGCGTTCGACATCGGGGGTGAGCATGATGGCCATGATGGCTGCTGCGCTGACGATGCTGAACGCTGCCCGGTTGCGCAGGTTGCGGAGCTCGGATCGGCGCGCGAGGCGCTCTACCTCTGCGTCCAGGGCGTCCGTGCCGGTGACAGCGGCGGCTTCGTAGCCTGCGTCCGCCACGGCCTGACGCAATGCGTCGGACGGCACCGCGCCGGAGACGAGCGTCACGGCGATCTGCTCCGACGCGGGGTTGCCGGTCGCGGTGAGTACGCCGTCGATCTGGGTGATGCGGGTCTCGACGCTCTTCGCGGAGGAGGGGTCGCTGAGACCGGGGACGGTGAGGACGACCTTCTCCGATGCGACGCGGTAGCCTATCGAGCCTACGGCCTTCGACATTGCGGCGATGCGCTCGCCGTCCGGCGCGAAGGTGACGCTGGCGGTCTCCGTGGCGAGGTTCACGACGGCGTCCGCCACGCCGTCCACACGTTGGAGCGCGGTAGTGACGGAGCTGACGCATGCGGCGCAGGTCATGCCCTCGATGGGCAGCACGACACGCCGAGGCGCGTCTGCCGTCTGTTGCGCTCCTTCGGTTGCCATAGTCGTGATGGTTACCTATGCCTGGGGAGGAGAGTATGGCGTAACGATACCACTCGCGGGGGCCGCTGCCTCTATACTACGTTGCTATGAATGAGGTAACGCGGATAGGGATCATCCTACTCGCAGGTCTGGGCGTGGCGCCGCTCCTGGTGGTGTTGGTCGTGGTGGCAACGCCGTTACCGTGGTGGAGCGGGCTGATTCTGGTGCCCGTGCTGGACGCGTGGCTGATTCTGTGGGCGCGTCGGAGGCTGAAGAAGGGCGCCCGCTGAGGCGCTAGAACGGTATTCCCCAGATTGGGTACCACTGCCGGATGTCCTTGGACGTGGGGATGTCTCGCCGGATGGCCTGCTCCATGCGCAGCTCCAGCGAATGGTCCCGCTCCTGCGCTTCCGGGTCGACTGCGGGCGCAAAGGGCGTGAACGCCTTTATGCGCGGCTGGTAGACCCAGTAAACCTTGCGGTCTTTCCAAGTGAAGGCGTAGACCGTCGCGAGGACGCGCGGGCCGAGTCCCATGGCGACGAGTAGATTGCCGGTGATGCGGGTGGCGTTGGCGACGGCGGGCAGGCCTGAATCTCGAACGATGACCCAAGGGTGAGGGGTCTCCGCTGTGTCGAGAGCTACGTCCCAGCGAGCCTCGGATGCGGGGAGATCAGCGAGGGCGCGCTCGATCTCAGCCTTGGCCTGGGCGCTGTCCTGGTCGGCGCTGGGGCGCACGAGTATGCCCACATGGCCGGTGGTGTAGGTATCGAGCACCGTCTCCATAACCTGGGCGGCGTTGGCCATGGCCGTATTCGCCGCTTCCCAGTCGGCGCCTTTGGAGCGTTGCTTGAATAAGAACTGGCACATAATCGCTAGTTGAGCATCATAGTGGATTCGAGTTCGAGGAGCCGCTCGACGCGGCGGGCCATCGGCGGGTGCGTCGAGAGCACGCTGGCGAGCCCGCCGCTTACGGCGGGCATGATGAAGAAAGCGTTGATGGACTCGGCGCGGCGCAGGTCGTTCGAGGGCAGGCCGGTTATCGTCCCGCTGATCCGTTGCAGGGCGCTGGCCAGATCACGGGGTCTGCCGGTGAGGGCGGCTGCGCCTCGGTCGGCTGCGTACTCGCGGTAGCGGGACAACGCGGCAATGAGCAGTTGGCTTACGAACCAGACGATGATGGTGACGATGTAGGCGATCATCAGGTAGTTGCCAGCGCCGCTGTCCCGGTTGCGGTGCATTCCGCCGAAGAGGGCGGACCAGAAGAAGAGGCTCATTAGCGTTGCGGCGACGACGGAGAGGAAGCTGGCGTAGGTCATCACCTGCACGTCGCGGGAGGCGATATGGCTCATCTCGTGGGCGAGGACGCCTTCGAGTTCGCGCTCGCTCAAGAGGGTGAGGAGGCCGGTCGTCACGGCGACGGCGGCGTGCTTCTGGCTGCGGCCCGTGGCGAAGGCGTTGGGGACGTTCATGTCGGAGATGGCGACTTTGGGCTTGGGGATGCGCGCGGCCATCGCAAGGCGGTCAATCATGGCGTGCAATTTCGGGGCTTCCTCCGGCGTCACGACCTTCGCGCGCATCGAGATGAGGACGAGGCGGTCGGACATGACGAACTGCACGATCACGAGCACGAGGGCGATGGTGAGCATGAAAGTAGCCCCTACGACGGTTACGAGGAACCAGAGGAAGAGGCCATAGACGAGGCCGAGCAGCAGCATGGTGAAGAGCATGCGTGCCCGGAGCTGGTTGTCGCGTCTGAGGGGGCGTGGCTGGAACATGGGGACGTATTACCTCCGGCGTTGCTTCTCCGCTTGCCGGTTGGGGCCCGGCGGCGCGGAGCCGCTCTGATCCTTTTCTCTATCCGTTCCTATGATAGCGCAGACGGCGCATCGTCTGTTCCGCTGCGCGCTGTGGGTGTCCTGTCAGGCTGCGCCGAGCTCCTGGATGGCTGCGCGGAAGCCGGGCGCTGCACCTTCCAACGTCGCCTGTTCGACGCAGTAGGAGATGCGGAAGTAACCGGGCATGCCGAATCCCCGGCCGGGCACGACGAGCACCCCGTGCTTCTGGAGAGCGTCTATGAGCTGCATCTCGTCGGGCACGGGCGACTCAGGGAACATGTAGAAGGCGCCCTCGGGGTTGCGGACGCGGTAACCGGCGGAGGTCAGCACGTTGTAGAGGTAGTCGCGCTGGGCCTGGTAACCGCTCACGTCAACGGTGACGTGCTGGATGCCGCGGACGAGGTGCTGCATGAGCGCGGGGGCGTTGACGAAGCCGAGCACGCGGTTGCAGAAGACGAAGGCATCCATCAGTTCGCTCGCGTTCTCGCAGTCCGGGTGCAGCGCGAGATAGCCGATCCGTTCGCCCGGCAGCGCGAGGTCTTTCGCGTGGGAGGTTACGGTGATGGTGCGCTCGTATTCGTGCTGAGGGAAGGGGTAGGCGTGGCCGTCGTAGATGATCCTGCGGTAGGGCTCGTCGCTGACGAGGTAGGTCTCCGCGCCGGTCTCGGCGCTCTTGCTGCGGAGCAGCTCGGCCAGCGCGGCGACGAACGACCGAGGATAGATCGCGCCGGACGGGTTGTTCGGCGAGTTGAGGATGACGAGCTTGGTGCGGGCGGTGAGTTTCGCGCCCAGTTCATCGAGGTCCGGGGTGAAGTCCGCATCGCAGCCGATGACGACAGGCGTTGCGCCATGATTGCCGACGTAGAAGAGGTACTCGGCGAAATAGGGTGCGAAGATGACGACCTCGTCGCCGGGGTCGCAGAGGGCGTGCATGACCACGTTCAGCGCGCCAGCCGCGCCGACGGTCATCATCACGTGCTGCGCGCCGTAGGGCAGGCCAGTTTCGTTCGCAAGGGCGTCGGCGATGGCCTGGCGGGTTTCGGGGTAGCCAGCGTTGGGCATGTAACGGTGAGCGCCAGGCGGCGGAGCGTCCGCGAACTTCCTCAACTCCTGGACGAACTCAGGAGGGGGCTGGATGACGGGATTGCCGAGCGAGAGGTCAAAGACGTTTTCCTCGCCGCGTTCACGCTTGAGAGCGATGCCGAGCTCGAACATGCGCCGTATCCAGGAGCTGGCTTCCAAGTTCTTCTTTACGTTCGATGCGATGGCCATGTATGCCTCCGGCAGTGCAGGATAGAGACGCGGGATGTGCCCCGCAACCGCGCCGCCTGATACCATTACGGTAACTGCGTACAATACGACCAGCACGACGCGGAGGTGGAGATGCCAGCGGAGACCGGTAAGCGTTTCGAATGCGCTGAGAGCGGAGTACAGTTCATGATTACCAAGGGTGGCGACGGCGAACTGTCATGCGTCGAGGCCTCCGGCACCGAGGCCGCTCACCTCGGCAAGCGCTATCAGGACGAGCCGACGGGCATCATGGTGCTATGCACCAAGGCGGGTTCATCCCACATACGCTGCGATGGCAGAGATCTCGTGATGCTCGCTCCCAAGACGCTGCCATCGTCCGACTAGATCCGGCGTCCGACTAGATCCGGCGTCCGACTAGATCCGGCGTAGGCGAGGATTCGCCCTACCCGTCCTTCATCCATTCGTAGAGGTGGTAGTGCTCGCGGGTCATGCCCAGCGATTCGTAAACGCGCTGCGCGGGTTCGTTGCGCTTGTCGACGTAGAGGCGCAGGCCGACGAGGTTCTCGGACTGCTCGACGCGGCCGAGTAGGTGCTCGTAGAGGGCCGTGAATATCTTGCGGCGGCGCTCCTGGGGCAGGACGTAGACGGAGTGTATCCATAGCACTATGCCGTTGCGCCAATCGCTCCATTCGGGCACGGTCATCAGCATGCCGACGGGGCGGTCTTCCGATTCCGCGATCCAGTATTCGGCGGGCGCGTCGCCGCTCAGTACAGCCTGCACGCCTTCCGTGAGCGTTGGCCTGTCGAGCGTGACATCTTCGCTCTCGCGGGCCATGTCGATCTGGAAATCGACGATGGCTGGCAGGTCGCCGGGGTTAGCTGGGCGGATGGTGAGCATAGGGGCATGGTACCGCAGCGGGGCGGGCGGCGGGTCTAGCTCATGCGGCGCATGACGGCCACTACTTTGCCGTGAACCTGCACTCTGTCCGCCGGAAGGATGATGGGCGCCATCGCTTTGTTGGCAGGCATGAGGCGGACGTTCTCCCCTTCGAGGTAAAAGTGCTTGAGGGTAGCCTCTTCTTCGAGCGGGAGCCACGCCGCGACCATCTCGCCGTTGCGGGCGTCGCGGGCGGACCGGAGCACGACGATGTCGCCGTCAGTGACGAACGCGTCGATCATGGAGTCTCCCTTCACGCGGAGCGCAAAGAGGCCGTCGGTGTTGCGCGGGGCGAGATCCGGGGGCAGGGAGATGGTTTCGCAATCATCGCCAGAGTAGGCGTAGGCCTGAGGAACGGGGATAGGCTCACCGGCAGCGATCGCGCCGAGAAGCGGGACGTTGTGGACCTCGACAAGGCCAATAGATTCCTGACCCACGACCTCGATGGCGCGTGAGATGTCCGGCGAGCGCCGGATGTAGCCATCCCGTTCGAGGAGGCGGAGGTTGTAATCGACGACGGAGGTGGAACTGATGTTGCATGCAGCCTGCATCTCGCGGATGGAGGGCATGTAGCTATGGTCGTCCCGGTACTCTCTGATGAAATCGAGCAGTTGCTGCTGTCGAGTGGAGATGTTGGCCATGGGGGCCTCCCGATTGATTGTCGAACGTTCGTTCTAGACTAGAGCGCAGGAAGTGGCGGCGTCAACCGGCGGATGTCGCAGGTTTTATCGAGGTTTACTCCTGAGGGGGTGGTTTCGGTAGGCGCAACTGTCGCAAAAGGCGTATGCGGGGGAGTTCCTCACGGCCCAATACCACAACCGACAAAAAGCAGGGGCCAAGGATGCGAGGCTCCCGCGAAGGCGGGAGCGACGGAGGGCTGCACACGCTCATCGCGTCTGCGGAGCGCCTATTCTCGGGGGACGGTGGGGTGTATTCGCGCTCGAAGCGCAATGGCGTGGCGTCAGGCGGTGGCGGCGTTGAGGCGCTTCATGAGGCGGGACTTGCTGCGCGCTGCGGTGTTGCGGTGGATGACGCCCTTGGACGTGGCGCGATCCAGCTTGCTGATCGCGGTGCGAACGTTCGCGGCGGCCTGTTCGTCAGCGCCATGGCTGAGCGAACCGGTGGCCTTCTTGACTGCCGTGCGCGTGGCTGTGCGCACTCGCCGGTTGATGATCCTCCGGCGCTCCTGGACTCTCGCAGATTTACTCGCTGGCATTGATGCTCCGTGATGAGTGATTCTATGGGTGAGTATTATCGCGTGTGGGCGCCCTGTTGGCTAGGGCGGGGGTTTGTTGTTCTTGGCGGGGTGGCTTTGGGGGCGCGGGGCTTGGGCGGCGGCTTCTGCAGCGTACGGACGACGTTCCTGACCCCTCGGACGCTTTCGATGCGGGTGAGGAGTCGAGAGAGCTGTTCGAGGCTGGTTACATGGGCGGTGAGATAGATGGTCACGCCGCCATCGCTTTGTACCTCGGTGCTGGATCCTGAGATGTTCACGTGCTCTGCGGAGGTTGCGCCGGTGATGTCGTGTAGCAGGCTGACCCTATCCCAGCATTCGATGCGGATGCGTGCGGGGAAGACGGTTCTGCTCTGGCCCCAGGTTACGGGGACGAGACGATCCACTTCCGTTAAGTTGCGCATGTTCGGGCAGTCCGATCGGTGGACGGTTACGCCGCGTGTGCGGGTGATGAACCCACTGATGGAGTCGCCGGGGATGGGACGGCAGCATTCGCCCATGCGCGTGAGCAGGTCGCCGACGCCGAGAACCGTTACGCCCGTGCTGGAGATGGACCCGAGCTCCATCTCCTCGCCGGCGTCGAGAGTCTGCTCCGCCGCGTGCTTGGCGGAGAGCCTGCCGGTGACCTGGGTGATGGAGATCATGCCGGAGCCGATGGCGGCGTAGAGGTCATCGGTGGAGTCGTAGTGGAACCATCGCGCGACCTCGCTCTCGTCCACGAGGGACGAGAGCCGCTTCAACTCCTTCTTGATTATCGCGCGCCCGCGCTCGATATTGGCGCCACGCTCCTCATGGCGGAACCATGCTCTGATGGCCTGCCGCGCGCTGGCGGTTTTCACATAGCTGAGGTGGGGGTTGAGCCAATCGAGGCTGGGGCCTCTCGCGACTCTGCTGGTGAGAATCTCGACGGTGTCGCCGTTCTTGAGTTGCGTATCGAGGGTTACGAGGCGGCCGTTGACCTTTGCGCCCAGGCATCGGTGGCCTAATTGGGTATGGATGCGGTAGGCGAAATCTATGGGGGTAGAGCCTGCGGGGAGTTCGCGGACCTCGTTCTTCGGCGTGTAGACGAAGACCTGATCCTGGAAGAGGTCACCGGTGACGTTCTCCATGAACTCCTCGGTGCCGGTGATGTCCCGTTGCCATTCGAGGAGTTGCCGGAGCCATGCCATGCGCTCTTCAAAGCGGCTGTCCTTGGACGACCCGCCTTCCTTGTAGCTCCAGTGGGAGGCGACGCCGTACTCGGAGATCTTGTGCATCTCGTAGGTGCGTACCTGAACCTCCAGAGGGTGTCCGTCGATGGCGCGCACGGAGGTATGGAGAGACTGATACATGTTCTGTTTGGGGTTGGCGATGTAATCGTCGAACTGGCCGGGGACGGGTCTCCAGAGCGTGTGGACGAGGCCGAGGACGCCGTAGCATTCAGAGACGGAAGGGACGAGTACGCGGACGGCGAAGAGGTCGTAGATGTCGCTTACCTGTTTGCCCTGCGCGGCGTATACCTCGGCCTTGCGGTAGATGCTGTAGATGTGCTTGGGGCGTCCGGTAACGTCGGCGGTGAAGCCGGCGTGGGCAAGTTCGCCTCGGAGGACTTCCGTGACGTTCTCGATGTAGTCCTCGCGGGCCTGACGCTTGGTGGCGAGGAGTTTGGATATCTGGTGGTACTGGTTGGGGTGGATGTGGCGGAAGGCCATATCCTCGAGTTGCCATTTGACATCGCCCATGCCGAGACGGTGAGCGAGCGGGGCGTAGATGTCGAGGGTTTCCTGTGCGATCTCGACGCGCCGGGTGTCGGGGAGAGCGTCGAGGGTACGCATGTTATGGAGGCGGTCAGCGAGTTTGATGAGGACGACGCGGATGTCCTCCGCCATGGCGACGAGCATCTTGCGAAGGCTCTCGGCCTGACTGCTGCTCTTGGGGACGAGGGGCTGCGCGCCGCCGGTGAGCGTGTCGAGTTTGGTGAGTTTCGTAACGCCGTCGACGAGCTTGGCTACGTCGTCGCCGAAGAGTGTACGGAGCTGGTCGGTGGTGACGCCGCAGTCCTCGACGACGTCATGGAGGAGCGCAGCGGCGATGGTGGGGCCGTCGAGGTTGAGCTCCGCGAGATACTTCGCGGCGGAGAGCGGGTGCTCTATGTAGGGTTCGCCGGAGCGGCGAGTCTGCCCGTCGTGGGCGTTGGCGGCAAACTCGAGGGCGCGTTCAACCAGATCGACGCGATCCTCCGGTAAGTATTCTCTTACCTTTTCGAGTAGAGCTTGCACGCCTGCATTATACGCGGTGAGGTCTACCCATGCCTCGCGTTTCCTCTGCCGTTCGCAGTGCGGTTGTTCTTACTCACGATCGGGGCAGCCTGAGGGCGACGACAGGAGGTTGGTACAGGGGAACGGCGGGGTGGGATGGGGTGGGATTATAATGACGGCGGCCTGCCGTTGAGCGGGTTTCCCAAGAGGTTTTTCTATGCACCAGGCTCCCCGAGGCACAGCTGACATTCTGCCGAGCGAACAGCGGTACTGGTTGTTCATGCAGACCACGTTGAGCGGCGCGGCGCATGCGTTCGGCTATTCGAGGATAGACACGCCCATCTTTGAAGATACGGGGTTATTCTCCCGAACCGTTGGCGAAGAGACGGACATCGTTCAGAAGGAGATGTACAGCTTCAAGGATCGGGGCGGGCAGGAGATTACGCTCCGGCCTGAGGGGACAGCGGCGGTCTGCCGCGCGTACCTCGAGCATGGTTTGCACAACCAGCCTCAGCCGACGCGCCTGTACTACTTCTGCCCTATGTTCAGGTATGACCGTCCACAGGCGGGCCGTTTCCGGCAGTTCCATCAGTTCGGAGTCGAGGCGATCGGCGATCCGGATGCGTCTGTCGACCTGGAGGTGATCCAGCTTGCGATGGAGAGCATGACGAGGCTGGGCCTCGGCGGGATGACGCTGGTGCTCAACAACATCGGCGACGCGGCAGACCGGCCTCGGTACGTCGAGGCGCTGCGCGAATATTTCCGTCCGTATCTGGCGCATCTTGGCAAGGACGACCGGCGGCGGTTCGATACGAATCCACTGCGGCTGCTCGACTCGAAGGAGCTGCTGGGCGAAAGTTTCATGGAATCTGCGCCGCGCAGTACGGACTACCTCGGCGTGGAGGCGCAGGCTCATTGGGACGAACTGCTGGGCTATCTGGACGCGCTGGGCATTCCGTACCGGCTGGATCATAAACTGGTGCGCGGGCTCGACTACTACACTCGGACGGTGTTCGAGGTTCACCCTGAGCGGACGGGCGGACAGAGCGCGGTCTGTGCAGGCGGACGGTATGACGGTCTCATCGAGCAGCTTGGCGGAAGATTCACGCCGGGCATCGGGTTCGCGGCGGGGATCGAGCGGCTGATCCTGAACCTACAGGAGCAAGGGATGGAGCCTGCCGAAGGGAGCCACGCGCCGCTGGTGGTGGCGTACCGTGGAGCGCGAGCCAAGGCCTCAGCGATCGAGCTGGCGTCGGCGTTGCGCGGCAAAGGGCGGCGGGCGGTGGTTGCGCCGGAGCGCAGCCTGAAGGGGCAGTTGCGATACTCGTCCGCGATCGGCGCGCCGGGCGTTTTCATCCTCGGCGATGCTGAGATGGAGCGCGGGACGGTTACGTACCGCGATATGGCGACGAGCGAGCAGCGGGAAGTGGCGCGCGCCGATGCGCCGGACGTATTCCCCGAACTCTAGAGTTCGGGGAATACGATGTCGTGTCTTGGGGCTACTTCGCCAGGGTGCATGTATGTGGCAGTATCGGTCGCCTTGACAGCATCCATCCAGAACTCAATGGTGCCGCCACTGTAGCCGCCCGGGTCGGGCGCCCCTACGTTCAGGATATACTGGCCCGGCTCGAGCAAAGTGGCTGTGAACCAGACATCCGGCTTTGCGCTCTTGATAAGTCTGGCGTAGAGACGGTTACCCGCGGGCGCGTCTACAGAACCGCGGAGGACACTCCCGTTATAGACTTGGGGAAGTACGGGCTGCGGCCCCGGCCCCCCGGTTATTGAAGGCGGCCTCTTCAGGAATACGCCCATCTCGAGGGCGGGGATGACCGTGCCTGCAATATCACGCGAGGACATGGCGTAGACAAAGGAGGTGTTGCCGATGCCGAGACCCGGCGCATGATCAGGCTCCATGCGGATGCCGCGCAGCGTACCGTTCGATAGGTCGACCAGCGGTCCGCCTTGGGCTCCTTCCAGCGGAGCGGTCTGCAGTTGGAGATAGCGGATCTGGGAGTTGAGGTCCGTAGTAGAGCCGGTTATCTGCGTGTTCCGCGTTTCGAGCGCACGTCCCAGCCCTGTGTAATGCAGCAGCGCGAGGGACTGGCCCTCAGCGGCCGCTTCCCCGGAGAGCGGAATCGCAACAGGGGTGACTCCTCCGAGAATCTGGAGTAGCGCCAGTCCCAGCCTGTCATCGACGCCTAGGACCCATGCCTGGCCTGTCGTGCCGTTACCGGTGACGAAATCCACGACCGGCGCATTCTTGATGTCGTGGGAGGTCGTGAGGATGCGGTTGCCTGGGATGACGACGCCTGTCCAGACATCGCCCTCAGCAGTTAAGCGGACGGTCGCGGCCTTGGCGTCATCAAGTCCTACGGGACCGGTGGCAGTAGGAGGGGGAGTGGGGGTGATGGGCGTCGGCTCTGGGGTAGGCGGCGCCGTGGGCACGGGAGTGGGGGTGGGAGTAGGAGTGGGAGTAGGCGTAGGAGTAGGCGTAGGAGTGGGTGAGGGAGTAGGCGTAGGCGTAGCGGTGGGTGTAGGCGTAGGGGTAGGTGTGGCCGTAGGGGTAGGTGTGGGGGTAGGCAATGCCGTGGGGGTAGGGGCAACCGGGGGCGCAGTCGGGTCGCCCTCGCAGGCCGCAGCGAAGACGATAAGTGCAGCAATCAACGCTATGGCAGGCAGGGCGATTCGTAGTTGTCTCATAGGTGCCAACTCTCTCTATATCTCGAGGGAAGCGTTCAGGTCTTCGTTCAGACCTGTGGAAATCCGTGAGCAGAATGACGCGGGGACACCCATAGAGTGTATAACTGCACGGATGCGCGCTCCATGAGGTTGACGTGCCGATTTGAAGCAAGGCGAGCCCGAGCCGGAGGCGGGTACTGTGCTATAATGAGCACTACGACCTCCGGCTTCCGGGGGTTTTATTGTGAAGGCGGCGCGCGATGTTTGAACGGCTAGATAACCTCCTGCTACGCAGCCAGGAGATAGACGGCCTGTTTGCCCAGCCTGAAGTTCTCTCCGACATGGAACAGGTTAGCAGGCTTGCGAAGGAACGCGCCGACCTGCTGCCCGTGGTAACTGCGTATCAGGAGCTGCAGAACGCACAGCGAGAGCTGGCGGACGCGCGGGAACTCGCCAGCGACGCCGATGCCGATATGGCCATGATGGCCGCGGAAGAGATCGAGCGCCTGACCAAGGATACGGAGCGCCTGGAAGCGGAGTTGCGGACGGCGCTGCTGCCAACGGATCCGAACGACCGCAAGGGCGTCATCATGGAGATTCGCGGCGGCACCGGCGGCGATGAGGCGGCGCTCTTTGCGGCTGACCTGTTTCGGATGTACCAACGCTATTCGCAACGGCACGGCCTACACGTCGATATCGTGAATACGAGCGAGACGGAGGGCGGCGGTCTGCGGGAGATTACGTTCGAGGTCGGTGGTCAGGATGCCTATCGGTTGCTGAAGCACGAGAGCGGCGTGCATCGGGTGCAGCGTGTGCCGGTGACCGAGGCTCAGGGGCGCATCCATACGTCTACGGCTACGGTGGTGGTGCTGCCGGAGGCCGACGAGGTGGACGTCGTGATCAAACCGGAGGACCTGCGCGTCGATATCTTCCATTCCGGCGGGCCGGGCGGGCAGAACGTCAACAAGGTGGCGACGGCTGTGCGGGTGGTGCACAACCCCACGGGCATCATGGTGGTCTCCCAGGACGAGCGCTCGCAGTTCCGCAACAAGACGAAGGCGATGACCGTGCTCCGCTCACGGCTGTACGAACAGCAGATGCGGGAGCAGCAAGCGTCCACGTCGGCGGCTCGGCGTTCGCAGGTGGGGAGCGCTGAACGCTCCGAGAAGATACGCACCTATAACTTTCCGCAGGATCGTCTCACGGATCACCGAATCAGCATGTCCATCCATGGACTGCCGGAGATCATGGCTGGTCAGATAGACGCCATCGTCGAAGCTTTGCTACAGGACGAGCAGACGCGGTTGCTGGAAGAGGCCGGCGAGGTTGGCGCAGCGGCAGCCTCTAGGTAAGCCTGACGCCGCAGAGGCTCCCTTGGGCCACTTGGTGCGGAGGACGGCGCGTCAGCTGGAAACGGCTGGTATCGGCGACGCCCGGCTCGAGGCGGACCTCATCTGGATGACGGCCCTCGACATCGACAAGGCAAACCTCTACGCGTCGTTCGGCGATACCCCCACGGCTGAACAGGCGGGGCGGGGGGATGCGCTGGTGACGCGGCGGCTCAATCGAGAGCCGGTTGCGTATCTCATGGGCAGGCGTGAGTTCTACGGCCTTGCTATTGCGGTGGGGCCGGGGGTGCTCGTGCCGAGGCCGGAGACAGAGACGGTTGTCGAGGAGACGTTGAGGCTGGTCGCGGCTGACGATTCGCCTGTGCTGGCCGACGTTGGGTGCGGCAGCGGCGCGATCGCCGTGGCCCTTGCGGTAACTCAGCCCCCGGCGGTCGTGTATGCGCTGGACGTTGCACCGCGAGCGCTGGAACTGACGTCGCTCAATGCTCACAGCCACGGCGTCAGTGGCCGGGTACGCGTGCTGAAGAGCGACCTGTTGTCCTCGTTGCCGGAGAAGGTTCGGGTCATCGCGGCGAATCTGCCCTATGTGATGTCGGCGGAGATTCCGCTGCTCGAACCGGAGGTTCGGTCGTTCGAACCGAGAGAGGCGTTGGATGGCGGGGACGACGGCCTGTTGCTGATACGCCGACTGCTGGCCGAGGCCGGGGACCACCTATTGCCAGGCGGGGCTATCGTCATGGAGATGGATCCGCGTCAGATCGCTGCGGTGATTGCGATGGCGTTAGAGCGCTTTCAGGGCGCGCGCATACGCTCCGTGCGGGACCTTGCGGGCAGGGAGCGCGTGGTGGTCGTCGAGACGGCGTAAGCGCTCAGGGCGATGCCACGGACGGGACGTTGCAGGTTCCGCGTGGAGTGCTCGCATCTGTACAATGGGCGCATGGAATTAGAACCTGGCATCCATCAGATTACGGTAGGCAAGGCTCCGCTTCCCGGGTTTCCGGCGCCGAACGCGTTTCTCGTGTTCGGCACTGAGACGGCCGTGTTCATCGATACGGGGTGGGAGAGCGAGGAAGACCACCGGCAGCGGATGACGTACCTCAAAGAGGTGAACGCGCCGCCTGTTGCCGAGATCATCATCACGCATCGGCATCCGGACCACGGCGGGGGCGCGCTGCACATGCACCGCGAACTCGGCGCGCCGATGGCCTGCCACCCCAATGACCGCGAGGTCATAGAGCGCGACCGATTGCACGGAGAGACGGCGATCGCCGTTGACCTGCAGGGCGGCGACCGGCGAGAACTCGGGGGACTGTCTCTGGAGGTGCTGCATGCACCGGGGCATACGATGGGGAGCGTGGCGTTGCTCGTTCCCGAACGGCAGGCGTTGTTCACGAGCGATACGGTGATGGCCGTCTCCACCACGAGCATCGGCCCGCAGGACGGCAACCTGGCCGAGTACATGAAAACGCTGGAGCTCTTCGAGCAAGTGGACGCGCGCATCATGTATCCCGGCCACGGGGGGCCGGTGAAGCGTCCGGCGGTGCGTCTGAAGAACCTCATCCGGCATCGCCATGAGCGCGAGCAGGCGATTCTGGTGGCGCTTGCCGACGGCCCGCTGACGCCGCATGAGTTGCGGATGCGCATCTACCGGCGCTTGCCGGAGTCGCGGGTGCGCCTCGCGGAGCGTCAACTGGTAACCACGCTCAACAAGCTCATAGAGGAGCAGGCCGTTACTGAAGAAGAGGTAGGGAAGTACGCGCTGTCGTAACGGGCGCGGGCGTTCGCCTCTGACCTGGGAGTGGCGTATATATAGGAAATCTGTAGCGGCTCCTTCCCGTGGAGGTTTGGAGCAGGCTGTTCTACCGAGGAAGGTACATGGCTATCCCTCTCGAATCGAAAGTGTTTCCCATCACGACTGCAATCAACGAGTCCGGCCACCTGGAAATCGGCGGATGCGACGTGAGCGATCTGGCCAGCGAGTTTGGCACGCCGCTGTACGTGTTCGACGAGGCGACGCTGCGCAATCAGGCGCGCGGCTTCATGAGTGCGTTCGGCTCCCGCTATGAGAACAGCCGGGTGGTGTATGCGTGCAAGGCGTTCATCAACGTTGGGCTGGCGCGCTATTTCGCCGCGCTCGGTCTCGGTTTCGACATCGTCTCCGGCGGCGAGCTGGCCGTTCTGAGAACAGCGGGGGTCGATCTCTCCAACGTTGATTTCCATGGCAACAACAAGACGCCGGAGGAGATCAGAGATGCGGTTGCGTGGGGGGTGGGGCACTTCGTCATCGATAGCTTCCACGAACTGCGACTGCTCGATGAGGCGGCTGGCGCCGCAGGGCGCGTGCAATCGGTGCTCATCCGCGTATCGCCCTCAATCGACCCGCATACGCACCGGCTGACCACGACGGGCGTACTCGACAGCAAGTTCGGGTTCCCCATCGAGACGGGACAGGCGGAGCAGGTGGTGCGCGAGGTGCAGGCTGCGAAGAATCTGGATCTGCAAGGGCTGCACTTCCACCTGGGCTCTCCTATCTTCGAGTTGGAGCCTTACACGGAGGCGGTGGAGCGAGTGCTGCAATTCGCGGCTCAGATGGGCGAGTACGGCCTGGATATGCGGCAGTTCAGCCCCGGCGGAGGCTTTGCCATCGCCTATACGGAAGAGGACGAACCGCCCGCGCCGGACGACTACGCCGAGGCTATCGTCGGGGCTCTGGTGGCGGGGTGCGAGGCGCATGGCCTGCCGCAGCCGCAACTGACCATCGAGCCCGGACGTTCGCTTTCCGGCCCTGCGGGAGTCGCGGTCTACACCGTGGGCGCGATCAAGGAAGTGCCGGGGGTGCGCACGTACGTCTCAGTGGACGGCGGGATGGGGGATAACATACGCCCCGCGCTGTACGGCTCGCAGTACATCGCCATCGCGGCCAGCCACGCCGACGCTCCGGCCACGGAGACGGTTACCATCGCGGGGAAGTACTGTGAATCGGGGGACGTGCTCGTCAGGGATGCCTCGCTGGCGCGCGTTCAGGCGAACGACCTCATCGCGATACCGGCGTCGGGGGCGTACGCTCCGTCGATGGCGAGTGTATACAACCTGAACGGCCGTCCTGCCATCGTCATGGTGTCGGACGGCGAGGCGACACTCATCCGCAGGCGGGAGTCGTATGCGGACATGATGGCCCAGGACGTGGTGTAGGTGCTGCGCCTCCACGGGCAGGAGTTCGTGGTTCGCTCGCTGGAGCAGTCGCTCTTGCAGGGGCGGCTGCATCATGCCTATCTCTTTGCTGGTCCGCCGCACCTGGGTAAGACGACGCTGGCTATTCAGTTCGCGCAGGCATTGAACTGCACAGGCGACACGTCGCCCTGCGGCGAATGCGCGGCGTGCGCCCGCATCGCGAAAGGCGATCACGCGGACGTGCGTCTGATCGGCGTCGATCCTGAGGCAACGGAGGGGCCGCGCACGCTGATAGGCATCGGCGCGGTGCGCGACATCATCCATACGGCGCATCTGCGTCCTTACGAGGGGCGCAAACGGGTGTTCATCATCACGGAAGCCGACCTGCTGAGCGCCGATGCCGCCAACGCGCTGCTGAAGATACTGGAAGAACCTCCGCCGGACGTGGTGCTCATCCTGTTGAGCAACAACGCCGAGGGGGTGCTACCGACCGTGCACTCACGCTGCCAGACGCTCGAGTTCAGGCCATTGCCCATCGAGGCGGTGGCGCGCGTTCTGCGGGAGGAGGAAGGGCTGGGGGAGGAGCAGGCACAGGTGCTGGCGCGGCTCTCTCGCGGTTGCATCGGCTGGGCCATCGGCGCGGGCAGAGACGATGCTCTGTATGCTGGCGTCCACCAGCGTTTGGAGCACGCAGTGGATGCGATCGAGGGAGGGCTGGACGCGAGGTTCTCCTATGCGGAGGAGCTGGCGCGGCGCTTCCAGCGGGACCGCAGCACCGGACGCGAGGATCTGTACCTGCTGCTCCGGTGGCTGCGCGACGTGCTGCTCATCCAGCAGGGGCTTGGCGAACTCATCGTGAATCTTTCGTGGAAGGATACGCTGGAGCGTCATGCGGGGGGGTTGACGCAGGCGGCAGCGGCAGGATGGGCGCGTGAGGTTATCCAGACGATAGAGGCGCTGGAGCGCAACGCCAACCCGCGCCTCGCGCTGGAAGTGATGATGCTGGAGGCCCCCACGCTGACGCAGGCGCGTGCAGGGACTGCGCCGCCGGGTTAGCGCGCGGTCAGTTGCGGCGTTGCCTTTTTCTGCACCCAGGGAAGGTATACACTCCACTCGTCCGGCAGGCTGCGGTACATCAGGTGGTAGTAGGGGTTAGCCCTAGGCTGCCGAGGCTCTTTCAGCAGGCGCATGCCTGCCTGCGCGGGGGTGCGTCCGGCCTTGCGATGGTTGCAAGGGACGCAGGCGGCCACGACGTTCTCCCACGTGTGCGGCCCCTTCATGACGCGGGGCACGACGTGATCAAAGGTGAGGTCTTTCGTTTGCTTGCCGCAGTACTGGCAGGTGAACTGATCTCGCCAGAACACCTCGCGACGTGAGAGCCGGCTGGTGAACAGCGGGCGCTTCACGAGATACAGCAGGCGGATGACGGAAGGGACAGCGAACGTTTCGGAGACAGAGTGAACCTCGCCCTCGCCGATCTCAAGCGGCTGAGCCTTCTGGCCGAGAACGAGAAGCAACGCCCTCCTGGCGCCGCACACGTTCAACGGCTCATAGTTCTGGTTAAGGATGAGGACCGACCCGTTCAGAGCCTCCGGCCTCCTCCCAGCCTCCATAAGCGGAGGCCAGCGCACCTAATGATATAGCAGCGTTCGGCGAGCGGGGCAACACCTGCGGCGCGTTACGTGCGGGGAGTCGGCGGGTGAGGGGCGGCGTTCAGGCCGTGCTTCCGTTGCCGTTGAACAGGCTATCGAGGGAGTCGAAGTTCTCCGGCAGGAGCACGCGGATGAACGTGGTCGCCTCCAGCAGCGCTTTCGCGAATTCGGATTCCTGCACCGCTGCGTTGATCGAATCCGACGATACGACGCCCGCGAGAGAGACAGCCGCCGCCGCGCAGATGATACCGACCGCTAGGCCGACCGCGAGCCCGGCGGCACGGTCGACCCACCTGATCATGAGCAACCCCATCGCCACTTTCGAGACGCGGAGGGCAACGACTGCGCCGATGAGCACGATCAGGAAGATGAGGACGAAAGCGGCGATCTCCCGTTGGCCCTCGCTCTCCATGCCGGGCACTATGCCCCGCATACTCTCGTAGAGGCGGCTCGCGATGATGACGCCGCCGACCGTTCCAACGAGCATGAACAGCCAGTGCAGCACACCCATGCGCCAGCCGAGAACGCCCCCGCCAATCACCAGCGCCAGGATTACGATGTCGATCCAGATCATGTTTTCAAGTTCAAGGAACTGCCTGCCACTATGCCATCCGCCCTCTGCGCCTTCAACGGCTTACGGCTGCTGAATAGCTCGGGTACGCGCGCGGGTTCATCGCGCAGAGGCATCGGATGAGGAACCGTAAAACCGGCGCGGCCTTCGGAGCGTTACTGGGCGGGGGCATCCACGGGCAAATCGGTGGTAAGGAGGGCAAAAACGCCCTCGGCATCGCGCACCGGGACAGATCGGGTGATCATCCAGATCTCACCGCCGCCCGCATCAAAGTAGGGATCCGTCCAGACGCCCGCGTTTGCGGTCAATGGCGCCGTGACCCAAGCCTGCGCTTCGATGTTGTAGGACGGCACGGCGAGGTCGAGGGTGGCATAGCCTGCGGCTGTGCGATAGACGTAGGGGCTTGTAGTGATCTTGCCAGCTCGATCCAGCAGCGCGGCGGCGCTGCCGTAGAAAGCGGGGTGGTCCTCCAGGTAGGCCCGCAAGCGCTCCGTATACGCGGCGGCATCGGCCGGTCGCTCCGCCGCCAACTCTGCTGCCAAGGTATCGAGGGCGGCGACCACCTCGTCCTGCAGCCCTCCTGAGTGGGTGCGGGCGAGCAGGCTTGAGTGGTCACGACGGCAAGCAGCAGGAGAAGCAGGGGGATCGTAGTACGCACGGTCATTCACTCATGTTAGCCGGGGACTTCCCGTATGAGGAACCCTCAGGCTCAGAGGACGGTCCCGAAGAGATGACCGCATCATAATCTGGTCTTTCAAAGGTCGGTCATCCAAGTTTACCTAGTGAGACGCGTTGCCAGCCATAATCTCCCCTTGCTGCCCGTCATTGTCGCCATCTCGTCCAGCGCACGGGACTAGATCGCGTAGAGCGGGTTGTCTTTCGTGATGATGCGCGTTTCGGCGGCGATTGCATCGCGCGCGTACTTCGGCAGGCCGAACAGGCCCCGGTGCGCCGCACCGTCGTAGAGCCTCAGCGGAGACGAAAGGCGGTCTCGCAGGCGGGCGTCGACCTCGGCGGGGTCAGTCTTGGCGACGTTGGGTGCGTCTGCCGACCCGCAGGCGATGAACCCCCACATCATGCCGAAGCTTGGTACGTTCACCTGGTAGCCCGACGTGTGATCGAAGACCCTCTGCATCGTCTGCGCGATGGAAGAGAACACTTCATGCACGTTCGTTGGGCCGGTGGGCCCTGACTGCGAGACCATCAGGCCTCCGGGGGCGAGCCGCGAGCGCACGAGCTCGTAGAACTCCACGGTGTAGAGCAGGTACGCGGGGCCGCCTTCCAGCGGGTCCGGCACGTCGATGATGACGACGTCGAAGGGTACGGTGCTGGCTTCGAGGTATGCGAGGGCATCTTCGTACAGCAGCGTTACGCGAGGGTCATTGAACGCCCCCTGATGATGATTGGGCAGGTGCGCCTTGCAGAGTTCGACCACGTCGCGGTCGAGGTCGACCATAACGACGTCTTCGACGGAGGTATGGCGCAGAACCTCTCGTATCGTTGCGCCCTCACCGCCGCCCGCGACCAGAACCCTCCTGGGGTTGGCGTGGGCGGTCATCACGGGTTGGACAAGCGCTTCGTGGTAGGCCCATTCGTCAGCCTCGGACGATTGGGTTTTGCCGTCGAGCACGAGCGTCCTGCCAAAAGGGCCGGTCTCGAGAACCTGCACGTGCTGGTAGGGAGTATCGCCCTCGTAGATAACCTGCTGGACGCTGGACGCCTGCACGAGGTCAGGGGTGATGTACTCCAGGTACCAGATAGTTCTGGGGGGCAGGCCGTTCATCCCGTGGGCGCAGGGATTGCGGCGGGGATGAGGATGCCGCGCTCGATTTCGGTTATCTCGGAGTCCTTGGACTGGAGGGCAGCAACGACGATCTTGGAGGCTTCGGTTGGATCGAAGTTCTCACCGCAGGTGAAGATGTCGACAGCGGCGTATTCGAACTCAGGCCATGTGTGGATGCAGAGATGAGACTCGGCTATGGCTACGACGCCGGTGACGCCCTGCGGGCTGAACTGATGGAAAATCTTACCGATGACGGTTGCGCCGGTTTCTTCGGCGGCGCGAAGCATCGTTCCTTCCAGGAAAGGAAGGTCATCGAGCAAAGCGGGATTACAGGAGCGAAGCTCCAGCAAGACATGGCGACCCAGTGCTTCCAATCAAGCAGCCCCCCTTTCAGGAAAGTGCCGACTTTACGAAGTCTCCCTGCCAGCGCGACGATACACACGAGTAGAGAGATTGACGCAAGGAGTGAGGATACCGTAAAACCCCGCCGCAGGGCAAGGATTCTGCCGAAATCTGCCAAGATTGACGCGGCAGGATGCGCGCGGCGGGAGTTGACGCTGCGCGCCTGGCATCCGTAGCATGCAGTTATGGAAGATTACCTGCGTCAATACGGCCTCGTTCTCATGCTGACCGCGGCTGCAGTGCTCATCCCCAGCAGCGTGTTGGTTATCTCTCAGTTGAGCACGAAGATCAGGGCCCGGCCATTCCGGCCCAATCCGCTGAAGAACGCGCCTTATGAGTGCGGCATGGAGGCTGAACGCGGAAGGTGGGAGCGCTTCAACGTTCGCTACTACCGCTTTGCGCTGCTCTTCCTGCTGTTCGATGTCGAGGTTGTGTTCCTCTTCCCGTGGGCGTCACAGGCAGGCGCGTTGGGGTGGTCCGCTTTCGGGGTGGTTCTCTTCTTTACCGCGGCGATGGTTGCAGGCTGGGCGTACGAGTGGAAGCGGGGCGGTATGGAATGGGACGAAACGCTGCCCGGGGCAATGGCGCCGGAAGCAGCCGACGCAGACGCCCTGGAGCGTGCGGCGGCATAGCCGGTTCCTGCGCGCGCTTTCGCTAACGGTCTAAGCCGACCTAATGCGGCTCATGGTTCCTGCTCTCGCTTATGAAGCTCCGAGTTGCGCGCGCAGCTGGTTCTTGAGCACTTTCCCCAGGGAGTTGCGCGGGAGTTCGCCAACGAAGATAACCTGCTCCGGACGCTTGAAACGCGCGATGCCTTGGCATGCGTCCAGCAGCGACTCCTCTGGTAGCTCTACGCCTGGCGTCGATACGACGACTGCTACCACACGCTCGCCCCAGGTTTCGTCCGGCAGTCCTATCACGGCGCACTCCTCCACCCCGGGACAGGCGTGCAGGATGTGCTCGACTTCCTCCGGCGCGACCATCTCTCCCCCGCGTTTGATGAAGTCTTTCGCGCGCCCCGACAGGTAGATGTAGCCGTCCTCGTCCTGATAGCCGAGGTCGCCGGTGTACAGCCACCCGTCGTGTACGGTGTCTGCGGTTGCGTCGGGCTGACCCCAGTAGCCGCGCATGAGACGCGGGCCGCGCGCGACGATCTCTCCGGTCTCACCGAGAGGGAGGTCTTGCCCGTCCTCCTGAACGATGCGCACTTCCACGTCCGGCAGCGGCCTGCCGATGCTCGACAGGCGCTTGCGTCGCTTCTCGACGAGCTCCGGCGGACCGGAGAGGACGTGATCCTCCGGGGGCACCATCGCTATCGTCGACCCGGTCTCCGTCTGCCCGAATGCGTTGATGAACTGGACGCCGGGCAGCAGGGGAAGCGCGCGCTCGATAAGCGATGGCGGCATGGAGGCTCCGCCGTAGGTCACGACGCGCAGGCTCGAGAGGTCGTGCCGGTCGAACTCAGGATGGTCGAGCAGCTGCTTGAGCATCGTCGGGACGATAAGCGCACGCTCGACGCGGTGCTTCTGCACCAGCGCCATCCATTCGTGAGGCTCAAACTGATGCTGGAGGATGATTGTGCGGCCTCCGAAGACACCCGCGAGCGCGGCCTGCAGCCCCGCTACGTGGTAGAGCGGCAGCGTCAGGATCGTGCTCTCCTCGGTGTCGGGATCGGGCGGGTCCATGCTCGTGAGCATGAAGGACGTGAAGCTCGCGTGGGAGAGCATCACCGCTTTCGGAAGGCCCGTGGTTCCGGCGGTGAACAGCAGCACGGCGGTCTCCTCCGGCGGCTGTTCGGGGAAGAACATCTCATCCGGGTCGGCATCGTGTATCAATGCATCGAGAGAATCCCAGCCCTGGCTGCCGCTGCCGTTCGTAAGCAACAATTCAGCGGACGCATCGAGGCCGTCTATCAGGGAGACGTAACGCCCTCCGGCGGCTATCACCTTCGGGGCTGCATGTCGCAAGGGATAGCCGACCTCTTCCCCGTGGCCCCTGAAATTCAGAGGTACGTAGATGGCGTCCAGGCGCGCCGCGGCGAAATACGCCTCGAAGTGCATGGGCGTATTCACGTCCATGACGGCGATACGGTCGCCTGTGCGGACACCCCGCTCGGCCAGCGCGTTCGCTAGCCTGTTGGAACGGTTGGCCAGCTCGGCGTAGGTGAGCACGTGGCCATCCGATACGAGCGCTGGCCTGTCCGGAACGATCGCGGCGGCGATGGTGAGGATGTCGTGAGTATGCAGAGGAGCCTCCTGAAAAGACGGCGTGCGGTGGCGCGGGAACCAGCCTAGCCTAATCCAGCCGCCAGCCGCCGCTCAAGCCGTAATCCCTCGCTGAGCGTCAGGTCAGCGCCTTCGTTGACGGCGCGCTTGAGCAGCGTGAGGACGTCGGACGGCGCGGAGACGACCGCTCGCAGCAGGACCTCGGCATCGGCGAGCAACCGTTCCGGCGGCACCACCCTGTGCACGAGCCCGATGCGCAGCGCCTCGTCCGCGTCGATGCGGCGTCCGGTGAGCATCATCTCCATCGCGGGCGCCTGGCCGATGATTCGCGGAAGTGATTGCGTGCCGCCTGCCGCGGGGATGAGGCCCAGGGCCGTCTCCGGCATGGCGAAGAGCGCATCGCCCGAGGCCAGTCGCAGGTCGCAGAGAGCGGCGATCTCGACCCCGGAACCGAAGCAGTAGCCGTGGACGGCAGCCAGAACCGGCTTTGGCATAGAGAGCAGCATGTCCCACAGATCCCGCGTCCAACGTACGTGCCGGGCGATGGCCTGCGAGGGCGCGGAGCCGAACTCGGTGAGGTCGGCTCCGGCGCAGAAACCGCGTTCGCCCGCGCCCGCGATCAGCATGCCGCGCACCTCGTCATCGTCGCGTACCGCGCCAAAAACCTCCCAGAGGTCGTCGCGCATCTGTACGTTGAAAGCGTTGATGCGCTCAGGGCGGTGGAGCGTCACGAAAGCGATGCCGTCCCGCTTCTCGTATGCAACGGTTGGGAACGCGGTCATCGCCCTTGGAACCTCGGCCGGCGTTTCTCGGCAAAACTGCGTAGTCCCTCTGCCCTGTCGGCGGTGGAATGCAGCAGGATGTTGAGGTCTGCCTCCAAGCGCAGCCCCTCCCGCAGGGGGAGGTCGGCGGCAGCGGCGATGGCCTCTTTCGCGTATCGCGCGGCGACGGGGGCGGCGCGGGCGATGGCGTTTGCCAGTTCGACGGCATCCTGGGTCGTGCCGATCCGATGGAGGAGTCCAACGTCGAGCGCGTCGTCTGCGGAGAGCGCGTCGCCTGTCAGCAGCATGCGCATGGCTTGCGCTCTGCCGACCGTTCTCGTAAGCCGTTGGGTTCCGCCGTGCGTTGGCATGCGGCCATGAGTGACATGGGCCATCCGGAACGCGGCGGCTGGCGATGCGATGCGCACGTCGGCTGCCAGTGCGAGTTCGAGGGCTTGTTCGTAGCACGCGCCGCTGATGGAGGCGACGACAGGGAAGGGCACAGCCGCCAGCGCGGCGATGGGGTCGGCCTCGGCGCTGGTCGTCAGCTCCGCGCAGACGCCGTCCCAATCGCCTGTTATGAGCAGGACGCGCGCTTCGGCATCGCCGGCGACGGCATCGATCGAGGCCGCGATACCGGAAGCGGTTGACGCTGACCCAAGGGTCAGGCGTACGACGGATTCATGCGTTTCGATCGTCATCTACGGCTCGCCCCGCTTGGCGTTGTTACGCTTGACAGGTTACGCCACTCCAACTACTATTCGCAGTAAGTTAGCAGTTGGACGCTCCGACTGCTAGCGGAACATCAAAGCGAGTGCTAACTACATCGTTAGCTCGCCGGTTATTGTGCAAGGAGGTAATCGTGGCACGAAAGCTACAGCCCTTGGGTGATCGTATTGTCGTGAAGGCGGCAGAGCAGGAAACCCAAACGAAGAGCGGGATATTCATTCCTGACAGCGCGAAAGAGCGTCCGCAGGAGGGGAGTGTCATCGCAGTGGGGCCCGGAAAGATGACTGACGACGGCGTCCGCGTCGCGATGGACATCGCGGTCGGTGACACGGTCATCTACTCGAAGTTCGCCGGCACCGAGTTCGAAGAGGACGGCGAAGAGTACCTGGTTATGAGGGAGTCCGACGTCCTGGCCAAGGTTAGCTAGGCATTCGCTGCGCATAAGCGCACCGCTATCACACAGGAGGAGCCATCAATGGCAAAGCAGATTCTTTTCAGCGACGAGGCTCGAAAGTCGCTCAAGATAGGTATGGATATCCTGGCGAACACCGTCAAGGTGACGCTCGGCCCGCGAGGCAGGAACGTCATCCTGGACAAGAAATTCGGCCCGCCGAACGTCTGCTCCGACGGCGTGACGATTGCCAAGGAGATCGAGCTCGACGACCACTACGAGAACATGGGCGCCCAGCTTCTGAAGGAAGCCGCCACCAAGACCAACGACGTGGCCGGTGACGGGACGACGACCGCAACAGTTCTGGCGCAGGCAATGATTAGCGAAGGCTTCCGCAACATCGCGGCGGGCGCAGACCCGATGGCCATCAAGCGCGGCATCGAGACTGCGGTCAAGACTGTTCGTCAGAGCATCTCTGATCAGTCCAAGCCGGTGGGCGACAAGGAACAGATCGCACAGGTCGCTTCTCTCTCCGCCCACGACAGCGAGATGGGCAACCTCATCGCCGAGGTCATGGAGAAGGTTGGCAAGGACGGCGTCATCACTGTCGAGGAAGGCAAGAGCCTCGGCTACGAGACGGAGTTCGTCGAAGGTATGCAGATCGACAGGGGCTACGTCTCCCCTTACTTCCTGACCGACTCCCAGCGCATGGAAGCCGCCATCGACGACCCCCGCATCCTGATTACGGACAAGAAGATCTCAGCGGTTGCCGATGTGCTGCCCGCGCTGGAGAAGATCCTCCAGGACACGAAGAACCTGGTGCTCATTGCGGAAGACGTGGAAGGCGAGGCTCTCGCCACACTCGTCGTGAACAAGCTGCGCGGCACGCTGAACTGTCTCGCCATCAAGGCCCCCGGCTTCGGCGACCGCCGCAAGGAGATGTTGCAGGACATCGCGATCCTCACCGGCGGCACCGTCATCAGTGAAGAGGTCGGACGCAAGCTGGACTCCGCCACCGTCGAAGACTGCGGGCGCGCCCGCAGAGTCGTTGCGACGAAGGACGAGGCGACGTTTGTGGAAGGCCACGGCACGGAGCAGGCGATCCAGGATCGCATCTCCCAGATCAAGGCACGGGTGGAAGAGACCACCTCGGACTTTGACCGCGAGAAGCTCCAGGAGCGGCTTGCCAAGCTCTCCGGCGGCGTAGCGATCATCAAGGTCGGCGCGGCCACCGAGGTCGAGCTGAAAGAGAAGAAGGCCCGCGTCGAAGATGCACTCTCCGCGACTCGCGCAGCTGTGGAAGAAGGCATCGTCCCTGGCGGCGGGACCGTTCTCGTCCGTGCGGCAGAGGTTCTCGCCGACCTCGATCTGAGCGGTGACGAGCTCACCGGTGCGCAGATCGTCAGGCGAGCGCTCGAAGAGCCCGTTCGCACGATTGCCTCCAACTCCGGCCACTCCGGCGATGTCATCATCGCCGAGGCCAAGGTTTCCCAGGACGACTGGGGCTTCGACGCCGACGCCGGTATCTGGGGCCACATGTTGGAGCGCGGCATCGTTGATCCTGCGAAGGTTACGCGTGCTGCGGTTGAGAACTCCGCCAGCGTCGCGGCAATGGTGCTCACGACCGAGGCAGTGGTAACCGATGTCCCCGAGCCGGCGGCGGCAGGCCCAGCCATGCCCCACGGCGACCACATGGACTTTTAGTCCTCGGTCACACGGAACAGGAAAGAGAGGCCCTCGCACAAAACGTTGTGCGGGGGCCTCTTTCTTTCCCCCTGCTTTCTGTGAATCAGACCTCATCTGCGCGGTTGCGCTGAGGTCGAGGGCGATGCGCGTGGCGCGAATTGCTATGCGGCCAGCAGCTTCTTGAAGCGCGCAGGCGAACGGTAAGGCCCGACGATGGAGAGCTTGTACGCGCCTGGCGCGAAATAACGGCGGGCCGCCTCGATGACCTTATCCGTCGAGACGGTGCGGAGTTCTTGGACGACCTCATCGGGGGTTCGCACCTCGTTCCGCAGGAGCTCCTGGCCTCCCATCCACCCCATGACGGCGCGCGTGTCTTCCAGGCGAAGATCGAGACGGCCCACGGCGTATTCGATAGCGCGTGAGAGCTCCTCTGACGTTACGTTGTCCTGGATGTTGCGTATCTCCTGGAGGATGGCCTCCAGTGCGGCGTTGATGTTGGAGTTGTCGACGCCGCAGCCGATGACGAGCGCCCCGCAGTCCATGTAGTGCATGGCGCTGCTGTGTACGTCATAGACCAGCCCTTGCCGCTCTCGCAGTTCCATGAAGAGGCGGCTGGTCATGCCTTCGCCCAGCACGGAGTTCAGCATATCCACGGCGTAGCGATCCTCCGATGTCGCGGAGGCGCTGTTCACCGCGAGGCACAGGTGCGTCTGATCCGTCCGCTTGTTGCCGATCTCGATGCGCTGCTCATCCGTGGCCTGTACGGGGTGCATCGGGACGGCTGCCGCTGTGCGCTCGGCGCCGAGCAGTGCGCCGACTTTGGCGACGACCTCGTCGTGCGCGATGTTGCCCGCGACGGACACGACGGTGTTCGCCGGGACGTACTGCCTCGCGTGATAGTCGAGCATCTGCTCGCGAGTAAGTGCACCGACGGAATCGCGCGTGCCGCCCACGTCGCGGCCCATGGCCTGATCAGGCCATAGCGCGTGATCGATGAGCAGGTCGGCGAAAGCGTCCGGATGGTCGTAGGTCATCGCCAGCTCTTCCAGGATGACGCCGCGCTCGCGGTCGACGTCGGTGGGCTTAAACAGCGGGGCGTTGTACATGTCGGCGAGAACATCGAGCGCAGTGTCGAAGTGGGTGCGGGCGACTTTGGTGTAGTACATCGTCGCCTCGCGGTCAGTGCTGGCGTTGAACACGCCGCCGACGGACTCGATAGCCCCTGCAATCAGCTGAGGCTCGGGACGCTTTGCCGTGCCCTTGAAGAGCATATGCTCGATGAAATGGGAGGCGCCTGCCAGGGCGTCGTCCTCGTAGCGCGAGCCTGCGCCGACGAATATCCCGGTCGATACGGATCGGACGTGGGGCATCGTGCTGGACAGAATGCGCAGGCCGTTAGGAAGGACGGTTTGTTCGTACAAGTTCGCTCTCGCTAGCCTGGGTAGAGTTCCACCCATCTGCTGTCAGGTTGGTACTTCTGGACATGACGAAACAGCCAACTCCGGCATGGATAAGAGTGCATCGTTCGGGTGATTCGCCGCGCCGATGCTAGCCTAGCGTGGCAGGCGCGGCAAATGCGCGGCGAGCTCACGCCGGTTGGAGCGTTTGCTGGCCACCCATGTACGGCACGATGACATCCGGCAGGCGCACCGATCCGTCGGGCTGCTGGAAGGTTTCGAGGATTGCGATGAGCACGCGCGGGAGCGCAAGCCCTGATCCGTTGAGCGTGTGCACCAACTGAGGCCGGGCGTTCTGCTCGCTGCGGTAGCGGATGTTCGCGCGGCGCGCCTGGAAATCCGAGCAGTTCGAGCAGGAGCTGACCTCCAGCCATTCGTCCGAGGCGGGGGTCCATATCTCGATGTCGAAACTCTTGACCGAGGGAAAGCTGAGGTCGCCGCTGCAGAGCTGGAGGATGCGGAACGGCAGGTCAAGCCCGCGTGCTACGTCCGAGGCATGCTCGACGAGTTGGTCGAGCGTGTCCATGGAGGAGTTCGGTTCGACGAACTGGTACATCTCGACCTTCTCGAACTGGTGTACTCGCTTGAGGCCGCGCACCTGCGAGCCTGCGGCGGCGCGCTCCCGCCTGAAGCAGGGAGTGTGCGCGATGTAACGGATAGGCAATGCGCCGGGCGGGAGGATCTCGTCTGCGTGGAGGCTCGTTAGCGGCACTTCAGCGGTTGGAATCAGCCACAAGTCCTCCTCCGCGTCGCGGTAGAGGGCGTCGGCGAACTTGGGCAGGTTGCCGCTGTTGCGCATCGTTGAGCCGAGGACGAGGAACGGCACGCCCCGCTCCGTGTAGCCGTGCCGCTCACGATGGAGGTCGATCATCCATTGAACGAGCGCGCGCTGAAGCCGGACGCCAGTCTCGCCGAGGGTGTAGAACATCCTGCCGGAGAGTTTGGCGCCCCGCTCGAAATCAGTGATGCCAAGGGATTCGGAGAGCTCCCAGTGAGGCTTGAGTTCGAAATCGTAACGGCGTTTCTCTCCCTCCTCGCGGATGACGACGTTCCCGGTCTCGTCGGGGCCGTCGGGCACGTCTGCTGAGACGATGTTGGGGAGCGTGAGCATCGTCTCCAGGAAGGAGGCTTCCTGTGCTCGCGCTTCGTCCTCCAGCGTCTTGAGCTGGTCGCCGATGGCGCGGACGTCCCTTCTGCGCTGCTCGGCTTCAGCCCTGGCGCCGCTCTTCATTAGTTCGCCTATCAGTTTGCTGGCCTCGTTCCTGCGTGCACGGAGGTCTTCGATCCGGGCGAGGGTCTCCCGCCATTGCACGTCCAACGCAGCGAGCTCATCTATGATTGCAGGGTCCTCTCCTCGGCGTTCGAGGGAGCGTTTGAGCGTTTCGGGGCTGCGCCGGAGCAGGTTGGTGCTAAGCATCGGGGTGTTCCATGTGCCTGATCTGGGGGAAGAGCATCACGTCGCGGATCGTCTTCTGGCCGGTGATGAGCATGACGAGGCGGTCTATGCCCATGCCGAGTCCGCCGGTCGGCGGCATGCCGTGTTCAAGCGCGGTGAGGAAGTCCTCATCGAGGCGGTCGAGGTCTTCGCCCTGGTACAGCTCGCGCAACGCTTCCTGCTCAACGAGTCGGTCGCGCTGCACGTCGGGGTCGTTGAGTTCGGTGAACGAATTGGCGATCTCCATGCCGGCGGCGAAGGCCTCGAACCGTTCGGCGTAGCGAGGGTCGGTCGGGCTTGCCTTGGCGAGCGGAGACATCTCGACGGGATGGTCTATGAGGAACGACGGTTGCACCAAGCGCGGCTCGACGAACGTGCCGACCAGCTTGTCTATGAGCCTTCCTCTGCTTTCGGCGTAGGTTGCGGGGACGCCGAGCTCGCGCATCTTGTCCGCGAGCGATTGCGCATCGGGGAAGTCGTTCAGGTCGATGTTCGCGTACTCTCGTACGGCGTCGTGGAGCGACAAGCGGGGCCACGGCCCCGTCAGCCGTATCTCCTGGCCTTCGTACATCACGTTCGTGGAGCCGACTGCTTCGAGCGCGACCTGCGGGACGAGACGTTCGACGAGCGACATGATGTCGTTGTAGTCGGCGTATGCCTCGTAGGATTCGAGCAGCGTGAACTCCGGGTTATGGCTGGCGTCGATGCCTTCGTTGCGGAAGACTCTGCCTATCTCATAAACCTTGTCCATGCCGCCGACGATGAGCCGCTTGAGGTAAAGCTCGGTGGCGATGCGCAGGTAGAGATCGCGGTCGAGCGCGTTGTGGTGCGTGGCGAACGGCTGCGCCATCGTGCCCGCGGGCACCGCTACCAGCACGGGAGTCTCGACTTCCAGATAGCCGCGGTCGTCGAAGAAAGAACGCACCGCCGATATGATGCGGCTGCGCGCGCGCATGGCGTCGTGGACATCGCGGTTGGCGATGAGGTCGAGATAGCGCTGGCGGTAGCGCTGTTCGACATCCCGCAGGCCGTGGAACTTCTCCGGCGGGGGACGCAACGCTTTCGCGAGGAAAGCGACACTCTCCACGGAGAGCGAAACCTCGCCCGTCTTGGTGCGCGTCAGCGTGCCTGTTGCGCCGAGGAAATCGCCAAGGTCTGTCTCGTCGAGCAGGGTGTACGCCTCGCCCAGCACGTCGCTGCGGATGAACAGCTGGAGCCGCCCCGTCGAGTCTTCAATGTCCGCGAAGGATGCTTTGCCCATGCGCCGCATGCGTGTGATACGCCCGGCGACGGCTGCACTGGGCGGCGCGTCAGGGGTTTGCTCCTCTGCCTGTGTGAAGGCGTCAATCGCTGCCGCTGTCGTATGAGTACGATGGAAGCGTGGGGGGTAGGGATCAATACCGCGCTCACGCAAGCGTTGCAGCTTTGCCCTGCGGCTTGCGAGGAGCTCGTCACCGCGCTGGGGCATCGGTGCCTCCGATGGAAAGTATGACGCCGGGTGGCTAGCGAACCGAGATCACTTTGATGGACTGTGCGCCTGACGGCACTTTGAACTCCACGACTTCGCCGGCCTTCTTGCCCAGGAGAGCCTGGCCAAGCGGAGACTCGTTCGATATGCGCCCGTCGCCGGGGGATGCCTCTGTGCTGCCTACGATGGTGTAGGTGGCGGACTTCCTGGTCTCGACGGTCTGCACCTTGACGATCGAGCCGATCTCGATGATGTCGGACTTGGCGTTGGCTTGCGAGTGGTCTGGAATGATGACCGCGTTCTGAATCATCTGCTCCAGCTCCTGGATCCGCCCCTCGACAAACGCCTGCTCGTTCTTCGCTTCCTCGTATTCGGCGTTCTCGAGGTCGCCGGCTTCCTTCGAGTCCTGAATACGTCCCGCGACCTGCTGGCGGCGCACACTGCGGAGCTGCTCGATCTCTTCTTCCAGTTCGCGCAGGCCTTCGGTCGTCAGGTACGTTTCCTCGGGCGCCATTACCTCACCTCACCTTCGGGATGTAAAAAGAAGACCGAGTTCACGCTGGCAGCGAGTACTCAGCCTGTATCCCAATCAGCCATCCGAACCAGCCACCCCCGATTTTACGCGGTAGGGCTATCCAAGTAAACGGCCAACGGACGCCGCACCGGCGTTGCCGGAGCGCGGCGGACGGGAAAGCACCGCTAAGCGGTTTGGTAGTTTCATTGAACTAAGGCTGATGCAAAGTTTAGACTTGTACCAATGTTTGAAGCGATGGTTTAGGAGTCACACTGCGCGTTACGGGTGGGACGGCGAGAGGATTCACCCTCAACTCTCCGAGGGCGCCAGGCACGAGGCCAACGACCGACAGGGTTCGAAGCGCCTTGTTCAACATTCTGGCGAAGTACGGGGTTGAAGGCGCGACGGTCGCCGACCTCTTCGCGGGAACGGGCTCCCTGGGCATCGAGGCCCTCAGCCGGGGCGCGGCGCATGCAGACTTCATCGAGGCAGATCGGAGGGAAGCGGCTGTGATCAAGGCCAACCTACAGGCCACGGGGTTCGCTCAACGAGCGTCCGTCCATACGGGACGCGTGGAGAGCCTGCTGAACCGGCTGGGCCGCTACGATTTCCTGATGATGGATCCTCCCTACACCCAACCCTTCCCGGCGGATATCATCACCCGTATCGGCGAAGCGGACCTGCTGGCGGAGGGCGGCGTTCTCGTCTGCGGCCATACCAGCCGCGCATCGGCCGACGACCGCTGCGGAGCGCTCATCAAATGGGCAGACCGCCGCTACGGGGATGCGTCCCTCGCGTTCTACAGCCGGGACGGCGAGGTTCCTGCATGACCATCGCCATCTACCCAGGCCGGTTCGACCCTGTAACGGCAGGCCATCTGGACATCATCCAGCGCGCCGCGCAGCTGTTCGAGAAGGTGGTCATAGCGGTGTTCGAGGCCCCGGAACGCCAGACGACGTTCTCAACGGAGGAACGGGTTGCCATGTTCCGCGAGGCTGCCGCTGGCATCACGAATATCGAGATCAAGAGCTTTAGTGGCCTCGTGGTCGACTACGCCCGCGTTGAGCAGGCGTCCGCCATCGTCCGGGGCATCAGAATGAACGCCGATTTCGAGTACGAGTACGGGATGGCGTTGATGAACCGGAGGCTCGCCCCGGACATCGATGTCGTCTGCCTGATGACCGACGTGCAGTATCAGTTCGTACGGGCGAGCTTGCTCAAGGAGGTCGCCCGCCTCGGAGGGAACATTCAGGGGCTCGCGCCCGACAACGTCATCGCTGCTCTTAAGGCGCGATTCGACCAGTAACACGAAAGGGAACAGAAGGAGGCAGGAAACCATGGAGATGCTCGAACTCGTTAGCAAACTGGAAGCGATAGCCACTCAGGCGAAGAAGATGCCCATCACTGGGCAGAAGGTGGTCGACACCGATCTGCTGCTCGAAGTGGCGCAACAGATGCGGTTGGCCATGCCACGGAATCTTCAGGAGGCGCAGGAGCTTCTGGAACGGCGGGAGCAGATCGTGAACCAGACGATGCTCGATGCCAGGCGCCTCCGTGCCACAGCTGAAAGCGACGCCCGCGTCCTCGTCAACGAGAGCGAACTGGTGCGGAACGCCAAGGCCCGAGGCGCCGATGTCATAGAAGACGCCAACCGCAAGGCCGAGCGCATCATGGCGCTTGCGGAGCAGGATGCGAGGCAGCGCAGGGAAGACGCCGACCAGTACTCCCAGGAGACGCTGCACAAGATGGAACAGCAGGTCGCAGCCGTACTGAACATGATTCAGGCGGGCCAGCGCGTGCTCGTTTCCACCAACTCGGGGCACCACAACTAGTCTCTTGCTTCTGGGCTGTCCCGGTGGCTCTGTGCCACCGGGACGCTGCGCCGATTTGCCCTCCACCGGCCGCACAGCGCCACGGCGCTACCGATATACTCGGCATGCATTTTCCCATGGAGGGCACGGCATGCCGGTCACACAGTCCCTGGCCAGTTTCATCGTCGACACACGCACTGACGATCTTCCCGAGTGGTCGCTCAATGAAGCGAAACGAACGCTCATCAACATCCTTGCGGTCTCGCTTTCGGCTTCCACCTCCGCCGGCAGCCGGATGCTCATGGATTGGGCAGCGGGCGAGGCTGCCGCTCCCAAGATGACGATCATCGGGTCTGCGCTGAGGACGAGCGCCTCCAACGCTGCGCTGCTCAACGGATTCCTCGCTCACATCCAGGACTACGACGACACCCACTTCCCCACCGTGCTGCACCCCACTGCGCCGGTATGGCCCGCCGTGCTCGCTGCTGCCGAGGAGCGTGGAACGTCCGGCAGGGAGACGCTGGCCGCATTCGTGCTGGGCGCTGAGACCGCCTGCCGGGTGGCGATGTCCGTGCATCCCTGGCATTACGACATGGGCTGGCATATCACGGGAACGGCGGGTGTGTTCGGCGCAACCGCAGGCGTTGGCCGCATCCTGAACCTCGACGCGGGGCAGATGAACATGGCCATCGGCGCAGGAGGAACCTTCGCGGCGGGCGTTCGGGAAGTCTTCGGCAGTCACGCCAAGGCGCTGCACCCTGCCAAGGCTGCCAGCAACGGTCTTCAGGCCGCGTACCTGGCGCAGTACGGCTTCACCGGTGCCGACGACATCATCGGAGGGCGACGCGGTTTCTGGGAGGTGCTCTCGCCGAACGGACACAGCGAAGAGGCGCTGCTGGGCGAGTTCGGCGCTCGCTGGGAACTCGCCAACAACGGGCTCAAGCCGTACGCGAACGGCGTCGTCTCGCACCCCATCCAGGATGCCGTTATCGCGCTCCGCAATACGCACAACCTGAAGGCTGAAGACGTCGCTTCCATCGAGGCGCGAGTTCATCCGCTGGTGCTGGAACTGATGAACCGCCCCGAGCCGAAGCGCGGACTGGAAGGGAAGTTCTCCTTCCAGCATTGCGCCGCCGCTGCGCTGGTGGACGGCGCGGGACATGACGCGCAGTTCTCCGACGAGCGTGTCGCGAACCCGGTCATCGCCTCGGTGCGGGCGAGAGTGAGCGCAACGGTCGACGAGTCGATGCGCGAAGACGAGGTGCATCTCTCCATCAACCTGAACGACGGGACGACGCTTTCAACCTATGTGGAGCACGCCACCGGCTCTCCGGGCAACCCGATGACCAACGAGACACTGGAAACCAAGTACCGCGATCTGGCAACGGAAGTGTTTGACCAAGGCAGGGCCGACGAGCTGCTCGCGGCTGTATGGGCGCTGGACACCGCCGCTGATGTGAGCGAGGTCGCCCGGCTGATGGCGAAACCGTAAGGATGAGCAGATGACCGAGCCTCTCTATCACTTCGACGCATACGTCACAGAGTTCGATGCCCACGTAACGCTTGCGGAAGAGAACGCTGTCGCGCTGGACAGAACCGCCTTCTTCCCCGGTGGGGGCGGACAGCCTTGCGATGCCGGTACGCTCGTTGCGGACGGCGTCACGCTTCAGGTAGTCGGCGTGAAGCGCCGCGACGGCGTGATCTGGCATGAGTTGGACGGCAGCGCGCCTTCCGTCGGGTCGGCAATGCACGGCGCTATCGATTGGGACAACCGCCATAAGCTCATGCGCACGCATACGGCGCTGCACATCCTCTGCGGCGTCATCTGGCGCGACTTTGGCGCACACGTAACGGGGAGCAACATGACACCGCTCGCCGCGCGTATGGACTTCGAACTCGAGGGGATGAGCGCGGATTTCGCCGAACGGGTCGAAGAGTTGACGAACGCGGAGATCGCCGGAGGCCGCAGCATCAGCGTGCGGTTCCTGCCCCGCGATGAAGCGTTTGCCATTCCTGATCTCATACGCACCAAGATCAACCTGCTGCCGGAGGGCATCAACGAGATACGCATCGTTGACATAGAGGGCCTGGATATACAGGCGGACGGCGGCACGCACGTCGCCGTCACATCGGAGGTCGGACGCATCAGGGTAACCGGCCACGAGAGCAAGGGCCGCATCAACAAGCGGCTCCGCATCGTGGTGGAGGACTCCCAGACCTCGCTATGAGCGCTCTCGCCAGCCGTCCGGCAACGCTCTATCTGTGGGTCGGCGTCGGCGTTCTGAGCGTATCGCTTGCGTCCATCTTCATCAGGCTGGCGGAGACCGACCCGCTGACGGTGGCTGCGTACCGGATGGTCATCGGCGCGATCGTCGTGGGGGCTGCGTCGCTGATACTGGCGAGGCGCCAGTTCTCCGCTGTAAGGCGGGGCGACCTGCCGATGCTCGGCGCATCGGGCCTCTTCCTCGCGGCGCATTTCGCGCTGTGGATAACGTCGCTCTCGCACACCTCCGTCGCGAGTTCCGTGCTGTTCGTAACGACGACCCCGGTGTTCGTCGCGGTGGTGTCGCATCATCTCTCGGACAGGGTGGGGAGGCTGACGGCGCTCGCAGTAGCAGTGAGCATGGCCGGAGGGGCAGTGCTGGCCATCGGCGACTGGGCAGAGGGAGAACGGCGTCTGATGGGCGACGCCCTGGCGCTCGGAGGAGCCGTGGCGGTTGGCGGCTATCTGCTCATAGGCCGGCGTGTACGCTCGCGCATCCCCAACCTGCCTTACGTCACCACGGTCTACGCGACGGCAGCAGTTGTGCTGCTCGCGGCGGCCATCGCCAGCGGCGCGCCGATGTTGAACCTGCCCATCGAGACGTACTTCTGGATGGCGATGGCGGCGCTCGTGCCGCAGGCGATCGGGCACTCCCTGCTCAACTGGGCGCTCGGCTACTGGCCGGCAACGAACCTGACCCTTGCGGTTAGGGCGGAGCCGGTGCTGGCAACCCTCCTGGCGATACCCGTCCTCGGGGAGATACCGTCGTGGACCGTCATCCCCGGCGGCGCGCTCGTGATGATTGGCGTCTATCTCGCGATCAGAAGCGAGAGGAACCGCGCCCCCGACGTATAATCTGCGTCAGATGCTGGTCGAAATCACGGTTCACAACATAGCGGTCATCGAAGAGACTCGGCTCGTCTTTGGGCTAGGCTTCAACGTCATAACCGGCGAGACAGGGGCGGGCAAGTCGCTGCTGGTGGACGCGCTCGAATTCGTGCTGGGGGGAGCTGCCGACCGTGACCTGATGCGTCTTGGGGCGTCGTCGATGAGCGTCGAGGCGGTGTTCTCCACGATCGACGACGCGCAGGCGCGGGAGACTTTCGAGGCGTTGGAGGTCGAGATAGACGACGAAGGGCTCGTCGTGCTCTTCCGCGAGACGCACAAGGAAGGACGCACCATCTCGCGATTGAATGGCCGCGCCGTTCCGGTGAGCGTCGTGCGGGCAGTGGGAGCTGCGCTCGTTGACATCCATGGTCAGGGGTCGCATCTGTCACTCCTCGAACCACGGTTCCAGTTACGCATGCTCGACGACTTTGGCGGTCTCACCAGACAGCGCCTCGATCTCGAAAAGGCAACGGCTGCGGTGAAACGCCTGCGTGACGATCTGCGGAGCGCCATCTCCTTGACGCATGAGGCAGAGCAGCAACGCGACCTGCTCGCGTTTCAGTTGAACGAGATCGAGTCTGCGAACCTTGCCGAGGGCGAAGAGGAACCGCTGCTGCGCGAGCGTGCGCTGCTGCAACACGCCGAGGCGATTCTGGAAGCGTGCGCCCTGGCGTGCGAGGTGCTCTACGATGGAGAAAAGAGCGCTACCGACCTCGCTGCGGAGGTGGTGCAGCATCTGCGCCGCGCACCGGATCCCGCCGGAGTGCTGACCGTGCAGGTTGATGCGATCGAATCCGCTTCCGCTCAACTGGCCGACGCTGTACGGGAGGTACGTGCCTATGCGGACAGCATCGAGTCCAACCCTGCGCGTCTGGCCGAGGTCGATGCCCGTGTCGATCTGCTGAACCTCCTCAAGCGTAAGTACGGCGGCTCGGAAGCAGCCGTGCTGGCGTTCGCCGAGGACGCCCGCACCCGGCTGGAGGCTATCGAGAATCAGGACAGCCGGCGTGAGGAGTTGGAGCGTGCGCTGGTGGAAGCGTCCGATCAGGCGGGAACGCTCGCATGGGCGCTGTCAGAGGCGCGGGTGGAGGCGGCGCAAGCGCTGGCCCTGGCTTCCGAGGTCGAACTGCAAGAGGTGGGCCTCGGCGGGGTGGCCCTGCGCGTCGAGGTTGCGAGAGACCTCGACGACGACGGGCTGCCCGCTCCTGACGGCGCGCGCTATGCGTTTTCGTCGGACGGGATCGACCGCGTAACGTTCACCGTCCGCACGAACCTGGGGGAGGAGGCCAAGCCGCTGGCGAGAGTCGCCTCCGGCGGAGAAACATCCCGCATGATGCTTGCGTTGAAAAGCGCGCTGCGCGCTCGATCCGGCGCGCCTGCTCTCATCTTCGATGAGATCGACGCGGGCATAGGCGGGCGCGCGGGAGAGGTCGTCGGCAGGAAGCTCTGGGCTGTCGCCGAGCACGCCCAGGTGCTCTGCGTAACGCACCTGCCTCAGATAGCCGCGTATGCCGATGTCCACTTCCGCGTCGGCAAATCCGTGCTGGGCGAGCGTACCTACGCCGGAGCTGAGGCGCTGGGCGAGAGGGAACGCATCGCTGAGATTGCGGAGATGCTGGGCGGAGAGAGCGCCAGCCTTGCTCAGGCAGCGCGCGAGATGCTCGATAGCGCGGCGAAGGTCAAGGTCGGGCGTTCAGGCTCGTGAAACTTCCGCAGTCCCCGGGCTGATCAGCCCTTGGCGGCTTCCGTCTCTGCGAATCGGGCGTCGCCGTCTATGGCTGCTGTCACTGCGGCGATCGCCACCTCGATCTGGTCGTCGTCCGGCGGGCGGGTGGTCAGCGCCTGGAGCGCGAGGCTGGGCAGCGTGCCCGCCCGCACGAGCGCGTTGCCGCTGTGGGCGGCGTTGAACCGGATGACCTCGTAGGCGATGCCGGCGATGAACGGGATCAGCAGGATGCGCGACGCGATGCGCAGGGGCAGATCGGGCGTACCCAGCATCGCGAACACGATGATCGACACGATCATCACCGTCAGCAGGAACGCGGTGCCGCAGCGTGGATGCGCCGCAGGGAACAGCCGGATGTTCTGCGTTTCCAGCGGCAGGTGCGCCTCGTGCGCATGGATGGACATGTGCTCAGCCGCGTGATACGCGAACACGCGCCGTATGCTGGGCATGAGGCCAACCAGAATGAGGTAGAGGAAGAAGACGAGGAGTCGCAGGACGCCCTCGGCGATATTGCTGACTATCGGGTTCTCGACGTAGCGGTCTACCACGCTGTGCGTCAGCAGCAGCGGAAGAATGAAGAAGAGGCCGATGCCGAGTCCCAGCGAGAATGCGATCGTGAGTGCGAGCATCCAGGGGGGTATCGGCTGATCGTCGTCCTCGTCCTCGCCTGACGCGACCTGCGCCGAGTAGGTGAGCGCGCGCATACCCACCACCAGTGACTCCGCCAGGACGAGCGTCCCTCTGATGAAGGGGATGCGCCGGAAGCGGTTGACGCTCCATGTGGGCACGGGGCGTGTGATGGTTTTGATGATGCCGCTGGGGTGCCGCGCAGCAACCGAGTAGACCCGCAGTCCGCGGATCATGACACCCTCGACGACCGCCTGGCCGCCGTATGGCGAATGTTGTTGTTGTGGCGCTGGTGTTGAAGTCATGATGTGATGATATGAAACCGCCCCGACAGCATGCCGGGGCAGGGTATCGCGTTGGTATGCCGAACCGCAGCCTGTGGGCCGCTGCCGGAGCGCCTACTGGATATTGAATCGCCTCTTCAGGCGCTCGACGCGGCCTTCAGTGTCCACGATGCGCTGCTCGCCCGTGAAGAACGGATGGCACGCGCTGCAGATTTCAACCTTGATCTGAGGCTTCGTCGCGCCCGTCGTGAACACGTTGCCGCACGAGCAGGTGACGACTGCCTCAGCGTAATAGGTGGGATGGATTGCGGTCTTCATCGGTGGTCTCCGTAACAGATGGGACGGTTCTTCGGTGTCGGCTATCGAGTATCGATCAGGCGGACGCGGCGGGTGTGATGTTCGCGCGTTTGCGCAGCCTGCTGGCGTGATCGAACATGACCTGCCCGTCGACGAGGGCGTAGAGGGTGAAGTCCCGGCCCATGCCTACGTTGACGCCCGGATGAATCTTCGTGCCGCGTTGGCGGGCGATGATCGTTCCTGCGCGAACGCTCTGTCCGGCGAACCGCTTGACGCCGAGACGCTGGCCGTTGCTATCGCGCCCGTTGCGGCTGCTGCCGCCTGCTTTCTTATGCGCCATTAGTCAGCCCCTCCTGCCGGAGCGGCCACGGCCCCGCCGGTCAGAATCTGCTTGATGGAGAGCTTCGTCACCTGCTGCCGGTGTCCGTTCTTGACGTGATGGCGGGTCTTGGACTTGTACTTCAGGATGATGACCTTGTCAGCCTTCCCCTGCGTTGCGACCTCGGCAACGACCTTCGCCCCGTCAACCGTCGGCTGACCGAGGGTGACCTGTCCGTCCTGCGCTACGAGCAGCACCTTGTCGAGTTCGATCGTCTCTCCCTCCTCGCCGAGAACCTTCTCGACAACGATGGAGTCGCCCGGCTGAACCCGGTACTGCTTGCCGCCTGTTTCGATGATTGCGTATTCCATGACAACCAAGCAATTCTAAGCGACAGCAGCCCCATTCGGCAAGTAGGTGCACGGGTTCCTGCGCACGAGACGGGATTGGGGGTAGAAGCATAAACGCCCCCTCGGCCAGAACCGAGGGGGGCGCTATGGCTATGCCTGCACCGTATCGTTACTCCGTCTCGTCCTCGTCGTCGTCGTCCTCGTTCACGATGTCGCCATCGTCGTCAATCTCACCCACGATGTCCTCATCGATTGGCAGGTCCATTGTTATCTGCGTTACCATTGTTATCTGCGTTATAGGCGGCGGAGTTTCCTCCGGCGTGCCGACGCCGTTCTTCTTATCGCCATTGCTGCTGGCCTTCTTCGGCTTGACCGCAGGCAATTTCAGCAGATCCTCTGCCGCGGCTTCCTCGAAGTCTTCCCAAGTGCGCTCCCGGAAGGCGCTCATCGAGATGACCTCGTCGTCGTGGGCCAGCTTGGTCATCACCTGCACGCCCTGCGTGTTGCGCCCGAGGCTGCGGATCTCCTTGATGGCGGTGCGGTAGACGATCGCCTTCTGAGAGCCGACCATGATCTCTTCCACGTCCGGCCCTGTGACGACAGCTCCGGCGATGGGGCCCGTCTTGTCCGTGATCTTCATCGCGATGACGCCCAGCGCGCCTCGGCCCGTTACCCGGAACTTCTCCGCCGCAGTCCGCTTGCCGTAGCCGCGTGAACTGAGGATGAGAAGTCGGGATTCCGGCCAGGCGACATCCATCGCCACGACCTCGTCGCCCTCGGTGAGCCTGATGCCGCGAACGCCTCCCGCGCTCCGGCCCTTGCGGGTTCGCACGTCCTTATCTGTCAGGCCGAACTGCACGCCCTGGCCGTTGCGCGTGATGAGGATGGCGGTCATACCGCTATCGGCGAGGCGGGCGGTCAGCAGGCTGTCGCCGTCCTGTTTCTCCAGATCGAACGCGGCGAGGCCGCTCTTGCGGATATTCGCGAACTGGTTCAACTCCATCTTCTTGACCTGGCCTTTTCGCGTGGCCATGAAGATGTACTTGTCATCGTCGGGATTGGAGATCGCAACCACGGCGGTAACGGTCTCTTCCGCGGGGTTGATCGCTTCGATGAGGTTCTGGATAGGCGTTCCGCGCGTCTGACGCGTGGCGTCCTGGCTGACCTCGAACACGCGCTTGCGGTACACGCGCCCCTTGTCCGTGAAGAACAGGAGCCAGTCGTGCGTGTCGGTCACGACGAGCTGCTGCACGGCGTCGCCCTCGCGCGTCTCCTGGCCGCGCACGCCCTTGCCGCCGCGTCGCTGCAGGCGGTAGAGCGCGATGGGCAGACGCTTGATGTAGCCTCGGTCGCTGAGCGTGATGACCACGTCCGCGTGAGGGGTGAGCTCTTCCCGCGACTGGTCGCGGGCCTCCTCGTCGGAGATAGCGGTGCGGCGCGCCGAGCCGAAGGCTTTGCGCAGATCCGCCGTCTCCGTCTTGATGACTTTCAGAACCTTCTCGGGATCGGACAGCAGCGCCTCCAGTTCGGTGATCTTGCCCATCAACTCCAGGTATTCGTTCTCCAGACGCTGACGTTCGAGCGCGGCGAGGCGGCGCAACTGCATCTCGAGGATCGCCTGGGCCTGCGGCTCGGTGAGCCCGAACTGTTGCATCAAGCCCTGGCGTGCATTCTCTGCGTCAGCGGACCCTCGGATGAGCGCGATGACGTCGTCGAGGTTCAGCAGCGCGATGCGCAGACCTTCCAGGATGTGCGCACGCTCGCGGGCGCGGGCGAGGTCGTATTCGGCGCGCCGCCGGATCACCGTGCGGCGGAACTCCACGAAGTGCTGTAGCGCTGATCGGAGGCTCAGCACGCGCGGCTGGCCGTCCACGAGCGCAACCATGTTGACGTGGAACGCGCTCTGCATCGTGGTGTGCTGGTAGAGGTTGTTCAGCACCACACTCGCGGAGGCGTTGCGCTGTAGTTCGACGACCATGCGCATGCCCTCGCGGTCGGACTCGTCGCGCACCTCGGAGATGCCCTCGATCTTCTTCTCTTTCGCCAGCGTGGCGATCTTCGCCACCAGCGTAGCCTTGTTGATCTGATAAGGGAGCTCCGTAACGACGATGCGCTGGCGTGAGCCTTTCTCCATATCCTCGAACTCGGCCTTGGCGCGCACGACGATGCGGCCGTGCCCGGTGTGGTAGGCCTGAGAGATGCCCTCTCTGCCCATGATGGTCGCGGCGGTCGGGAAGTCGGGGCCCTGGACGAAGCTCATCAGCTCGTCGGCGGTGGCCTCGGGGTTGTCTACGAGGTAGTCGAGCGCGTCGCACACCTCTCGCAGGTTGTGAGGCGGGATGTTGGTCGCCATGCCCACAGCGATGCCGGAGGCGCCGTTCACCAGCAGATTCGGCAGGCGCGCGGGGAGGACGGTGGGCTCGCGCTGAGATCCGTCGTAGTTGTCGACGAAATCCACCGTGTCGCGGTCGATGTCCTGCAGGAGCTGCTCGGAGACGGCGGCGAGCCGTGCCTCGGTGTAGCGCATGGCGGCGGGCGGGTCGTCGTCCACGGAGCCGAAGTTGCCCTGGCCGTCGATGAGCGTATGGCGCATCGAGAAGTCCTGCGCCATGCGAACGAGCGCATCGTAGACCGGCGAGTCGCCGTGCGGGTGGTACTTGCCCAGCACCTCGCCTACGACGGCAGCGCTCTTCTTGTAGCCGGCGCCGGGGCGGAGCCCCATGCCCTGCATGGCGTAGAGGATGCGCCGGTGGACGGGCTTCAGCCCGTCGCGTACGTCGGGCAGCGCTCGAGAGACGATGACGCTCATCGCGTAATCGAGGTACGCGCTGCGCATCTCTTCTTCGATGCGTACGGGTCGGACGTTACCGGAGTTCGCCGTAACCATGCGGTTCCTTTCGCACTCGGACTAGGCGGCGTTGGCTGCTACACCTGCTAAACCCACAAAATCTGGTGAGTCCCTTGCGCGCCGCATCAATATATAGGCTGAATTACGTTAACGGGAATTATACCTGAACGACGGGGAAGTCCCAAGGGTGGAATGTCACCGAAAGAGCGGGTTATTGCTCGTAGTGGCCCGCGTAGATGGCAACCGGCAGGCGGGACCAGCGCAGGTGCTCGATGAGGAGCGTATCCCCCGGTTCGAACAGCTCGTAGGTTGCCAGGTCGATGGGGAAGCGCACGCGCCCCAGCGAAGTGGCGAACGGCTTGGGCGGCAGCGGGTTGAATGGGCTACGTCTGACGACCGGCCCCAGCTTGCCCGGTACGAATCCGTGCTTGGCGTACAGCTCGAACCCGCCCAGCAGTCCGCGCGTGAAGAAGAGCACCGAGATCATCAGGAACACGGTGGATATGGCGAATCCGCCGATGACGACCCCTCCGAACAACGTGGTGACGGCGACCATCACGGCGCCGCCCATCCCTATGAAGATGTTGCGCGTCGTGGGGCGCACCAGGTGGCTACGCTCCGACTGCCATGCGAGGCGGAAACGGATGCCGCAGTGGACGCATGTGGCCTCGCGCGTCAGGTAGAGGTGCCTACAGTCGCCTGATTCGTCGGTCTGCTTCTGCGGAGTCGGTTTCGAAGTCGATCTTCTCATTGCGGCATGTCTCCAGTTTCGTAACGCTCGGCCCATCCGGTCAGCCATTCGAAGAGTTTCAGGAAGCTCTTGGGCACTTCGCTCTCGCGCTCCGGGTGGCACTGGACGCCGATCAGCCACGGGTGCTCCGGGCTCTCCAGCGCTTCCACTATGCCATCCTCTGGATGGTAGGCGGACGCCATCAGCCCGGGCGCGCGCTGCGCCTCCTTTAGCCCCTGGTGATGGAGGCTGTTCGTCTTGTAGACCGCCCCTGCGCCTATGATTGCGCCGAGTTTGCTTCCGGGCGAGACGTAGACGGGATGCCTTCCGGAGATGCCCTCATCGTCCGCCTTGTGTCCCTCCAGATCCTGTATCAGCTTGCCGCCCATCGCGACGTTGATCAGTTGCATGCCCCGGCAGATGCCGAGGACGGGCATGTCCGCTGCGATGGCGTGGCGCAGCAGCGCGAACTCCATCTCGTCCCGCTCCGGCCACGTCTGCTCTGTGCCCGCAGGCGTTTCGCCGTAGAACCGAGGGTCAACGTCAACGCCGCCGGACAGCAGCAGGCCGGAGACGCCGTCCATCGCCTGCTCCACCGATTCGAACGTATCGGGGGTGAGGATGCGGCACGCGCCGTCCCTCTTGGCGATCGACTCGGCGTAGCGCGCCGCCGATTTTTCGCGGGATGCGGTGATAGCGATGAGCGCCATAATCAGCCTGCGTTCAGCTGCTCAGTACCGCGCTCAGCGCGGGCATGTCGGCGTGAGTGTTCAGCAGTTCGGCTGCGCGGTTGGCTTTGGCGGCGTGATGCACGCTCACGAGCGCGCCCAGCGACTCCAGCGCTGCGGCAGCCTCGTGCGTGTCCTGCCGCACGGCGATGAGGGGCACGTCGAGCTCCTCGGCGCGCTGATGGACGTACTGCGACGGCGTCTCGCACGAGGTGAGGATGAGTGCGTTCAGCGGGAAGTTGAGCGCGGCCATCTGGATGTCTATGCGTCCGCCGCGCACGAGAACCGCCTGGTTCGGGAATCGGCCAAAGTAGTACCCGCCCCATTCCATGACGAGGCCGCCGATGAGGAAGTGCTCGATGAGTTCACTGCCGTCGTCCGCGTCGGTGAAATACGTGCCTTCCAGATGCTCCGCGACCTGCCGCACGGTGGGCGCGAGGAGGAGGCGGTCTTCGGGAAGCGCCCCGAACACGGGAACCCCGTCCGCCGCCAGCTCCGGCAGCAGCCGCTCGGAAGCGTCGTGCGAACAGTAGAGCGTGCGCTTGTTCACCAGGCACCCCGCGAACAGCGAGCGGTACGCTCCCTGCCAGGCGTCGCGCAGGCTGCTGCTTCCGAGGCTGCGATCATAAGGGACGACGCCGACGACCGGTGCGCCGAGCCGCTCGGCAAGCATGGCGGATGCGCCGTCCGCGTCTGCGAGAGAAGGCCCTTCGACGATCACGACGTCCGAGGTTCCCTTGAGGGTCTCGACGATCCGCGCGGCCTCGCCCAGCCGTTCCGGCGAGGGTGCGCCGTTCAACGTTGCGGTGTCCGCCGTCCCGCCGAGCGCTCCGAAATAGGCGGAGTCAGGGTCGCCGGGGGAGGAGAGGGGCTTCACCAGCGATACGCTTCTGCCTGCCGCTCGCGAGGCCGCAGCGAGCCCCAACGCAACGGCGGTAACGCCTGCGCCGGAACGCGAGCCTGCAAGGTAAACGACGCTCATCAGGACAGGGTGAGGCCACTCTCAAACATGAGGAAACTATACCAGCGCCGCGCCTATCGTGACTAGGCGTGGGCGACGCTAACCGTTGTAACTGTTCAGGTTTCGTGAGTCCCGTGAGATTACGCGGGCTTCAGTGCCGCAGATCCAGCAGCCGTTCTGCTGCGCCAGCGGTAGTGTACCCCACTGGGTTGGCCAGTTCGTCAGCGACAATCAGATGCGTGGCGTTATTGTCGGCATATCGCCCTCTGTAAGGATTATCTGCGCGGTCCGTTGCGGCGAGGATGGCGTGAAGGCTGTTTCCTATTTGTTGGGCACGCATGCTTTGCCGGTCCCAATCAGAGCTGAGCCTTTGGAGTGCCGACGCCCACTGCGAAGAGTTCCACCGTTGCGGGTCCCCTGCCAAGTATTGATCATAGGGGATGTCTGCTACGAGCGCCTGCGCCAACAGGTCGCGTATCCGTGTCGCAGTGGCCTGCTTCATACTGTCTGACATCAGAGTGGCCGACAGATGCAGAGCTACGACATCACGCATGTACCTGTCCACCGTGGGTACTGTCGGTGCCCAGACGCCGCGTTCATGTGCTTGCGCCTCGGCAGCGGCTGCGACTACGCCGTCCAGTTCGCCGTACTGGAGATATGCGTGAGCGTAGCCTTGCCGCACCATCTCAACGTTTACGGAGCGCGAACCATCTCTCGTTTGGAGCACGACAACCCTGCGTCCGTAACTGTCCACATCCCGTTCTTCCGCATAGAGGTTGTTGCCGAATTCGGCGATGAGTCCTTCAAGCGCCGCTCGCGACACATCGTCACGCTCTGGCGCGTCAATGCCGTACAACCTGAACATGAACTCGCCGTTCCCGTCTGCCGCGATGCCCGAATCTCCATCAACTGCAGAGACAAGGCGCACCCACCTCAGATTGGAAACCGCAGCAGGAGTGGCCTGCAATGCCTGGATGGTGGATTCCGCCGCCGCGAGTCTGCCGCTCTCTATGGTGGCTTCCAGTTCAGCAATCCTCGCATCCCGCTCGCTGGCGTACGTGCAGGCTGCAGTCAGTAGGGCGAGTGTGGCGGTCAGCGTGGCGATGATTCGCATCATGTTTTGACTCTATTACCAATAATCGCAGTCTTGCCACAACTCGGTGACCGGGGAGCGAGGGGCCTGTGCGCGTTCCCCTTGGGCATTCGCCTCATCAACTCTTGTATGTTGGTGGTGGGGTTCCCAATAGGGACTTCACAGAGGTGGAGTGGGGTGCGGCAGACCGATTAACTCTTGGTCATCAAAGACCGTTGTTCAGCGAGGGTCGCCGCACCACCCCCAAACAGAGCCCGAACAGTTGCCTGGGCCAATCGAGCCCGCATCGCGCAAGGAAGGGCCAGTACTGCATAGGGGGTAATCATGGGGCAAGAAGGAATCTACATAGACATTGACGTCGCAAAGGCCAAGGTTGACGTCGCGGTTCGTCCCACGGGCGAGAGATGGGAGGTTCCCCGCGACGAAGCAGGAATCCCGCAGCTGGTTTCCGCGCTGAAGGCTCTCGGACCAGCCGTGGTGCTGCTGGAGGCTACGGGTGGCCTGGAACTACCTCTGGTGGCTGCTCTGGCCGCAGATGCATTGCCTGTGGTCGTCGTCAACCCGCGCCAGGTGCGGGACTTCGCCCGGGCTAGCGGGAAGTTGGCCAAGACCGACGCGCTCGATGCCGTCGCTTCAATCCCGTCATCAGGGACTTCTACCAGCGGCTGCTGGCCGCCGGTAAGCCGAAGAAGGTGGCCCTCGTCGCTTGTATGCGCAAACTGCTCGTCATACTCAACGCCATGCTCAAGCATCGCTCGCCCTGGGCCGACCTGAGTATCAATTCCGGTCATGCCTCTTGACTTTCAACACAGTTGCTGAACAGTTACTAACCGTTCACTGGTCGCGCCATCCCCGGCGGACTCCCGTATAATCGCTGTTTAGCAGCGGAACGAGGCAGCAACACGAGATATGTCAGACACGGTGAGCATTCGAGTGCCAGCCACGACGGCCAACCTTGGCCCCGGCTTTGATTGTCTGGGCATGGCGCTCACACTCTGGAATACGATACGCATCGGCTGGGCCAGCGCGCCTACGCTCGTGCTTCACGGCCTTGGCGAGGACTACCTGCGGCGGGATGCGCGGAACCTGATGTACCGCTCTGCCCGGCGAGTCCTCGACGAGACGGGTAACGGTGGGCGGCATCTCTCCATCGAAGCGTGGCAGGAGATACCGCTCAGCAGGGGCCTCGGCAGCAGTTCCGCTGCAATCGTGGGTGGGCTCTATGCGGCGAACGCGCTCCTCGACTATCCGCTCACGCCGCACCGCCTGCTCGAACTCGCCACTGAGATCGAAGGCCATCCCGATAACGTTGCGCCTGCGCTCATGGGCGGACTCAGCATCGTGGTGCACGACGGCGAGACCGTCCACGCTGCTCCCGTCACGCTTCCGGCTGACCTCCAGTGCGTCGTCTACATCCCGGATATGCCTATGGAGACGAGGGCAGCGCGGAACGTTCTCGAATCGCAGGTGCCGCGCCCCGATGCGGTATTCAATGTGGGCAGGGCCGCCTTGCTTGTCGCGAGCCTCGCGCTGGACCGCCCGGAGTATTTGCGCATCGCTACGCAGGACAGGCTGCATCAGCCGCAGCGCCAGCGGGTGTACCGCCAGATGAAGGTGATATTCGACCATGCGCTGGCGGCGGGTGCGCATGGCGCGTTCCTCTCGGGCGCGGGCTCCTCCATCATGGCGTTCACGAAACGCGGCGAGAATCGCGCGTTCACCATCGGCTATGAGATGGCCGACGCAGGCGACAAATCCGGCCTGACGGGCACCTTCCGCGTGCTCGAGCCATCCCCGGCGGGCGCGGAAGTCGTGAACGATGTGCCGGAGGGTGCGTGATGGCCGTCATCGTCCAGAAGTATGGCGGAACCTCGGTCGGGGACGCGGAGAAGATACGCCGGGTGGCGCATCGCATCGCGGCCACGCACCGCGCAGGTAACAACGTTGCCGTCGTCGTCTCTGCGATGGGCGACTCGACCGACCGGCTGATCGAATTGGCCGAGTCCATCACGTCGACACCCGACCCGAGGGAGTTGGACATCCTGCTCTCCACCGGCGAACTGGTGTCCTGCACGCTGGTCACGATGGCCCTGCGGGAGATCGGCGAGCAGGCGATCAGCATGAGCGGAGCGCAGGCAGGCATACGCACCGATACGGCGCACGGGCGAGCATCCATCGTTGCGTTCGACGCTGAGCGCGTGCGCCACGCGATGGACGCAGGCCAGATCGTCATCGTGGCGGGGTTCCAGGGCGTAACGGAGGAGATGGACGTGACTACGCTGGGTCGCGGCGGATCGGACACGACGGCAGTCGCACTCGCTGCCGCGTTGCAGGCCGTCCGCTGTGAGGTCTACACGGACGTGGACGGCATCTACACCGCCGACCCGCGAATCGTGCCGGATGCTCGCAAGCTATCGCAGGTCGGCTACGAAGAGATGCTGGAACTCGCCAGCTACGGCGCGAAGATGCACCCGCGCTCGATCGAGTTGGGCGCCTTGTACAAGACGCCGATTCTCGTGGCGTCCAGTTCGGCTGATCTGCCGGGGACGCTCATCCACGACGTAGAGGCGGAAGGAGAGGGAATGGAAGTCGCGAACAAGGTCAGAGGTGTCACGTACCAGCGCGGCGTCGCGCGCATCACCATCCGTGCGGTGCCTGACCGCCCGGGTATCGCCGCCGCCGTGTTCAAACCGCTCTCCGACGCCAACATCAGCGTCGACACCATCGTGCAGAATGCGAGCGACGAACGCCTGACGGACCTCTCCTTCACGGTGGAGCGCACCGACCTCCGCGCGGCGCTGGACGTGTCGCAGCGGATAGCGGACGAGGTCGGCGCGGCGGGGTGTGCTTCCAACGACTCCCTGGGGCAGGTGAGCATCGTGGGGACGGGGATGCAGAATGCGCCGGGCGTTGCGTCGCTCATGTTCTCCACGCTCGCGGACGCCGCCGTGAACATCGAGATGATCACCACCTCCCAGATACGCATAACGTGCATCGTGGACGCGGGACAGGTGGACACGGCGGTCCGCGCGCTGCACACCGCGTTCGAGTTGGCGGAAGAGTAGGGGAGCGGCAAGCGCGGCCAAGCACGCATCAGCAGGCGCCAGCCATGCTGTGCGCTTGTCCGTGCTCGTGCGCGCTGCGGCGTGCTCATAGGACTTTCTGCTGGCATGGAAGAACGGCGGCGCGCTGCGGTGCGCAACTACCCGCGATAATCGCCCATATATCTCATTGACGCTCCGCTGCTGACACGTCAACCTAGCGGTTCAATAGCGAAACGCTCCTGAGAGAACGTCCTACGGAGAGCGCCTTGAGATCGGTAGAGGAGATTCTGGCCAGCAGCAGCGTGATTGCCGTCGTGGGGCTGTCGGACCGACCGGATAGGCCGTCGCACAGCGTTGCCCGCTACCTGCAGGCGCAGGGCTACCGCATCATTCCGGTGAACCCGCAACTGCGCGGCCCCGTGCTGGGTGAGATGTCCTACCGCAGATTGGAAGACGTTACGGAGCAGGTTGACCTGGTCGACATATTCAGGAGACCGATTGATGTGCCGCCCGTCGTTGACGGAGCCATCCGGATAGGGGCTTCCGCCGTGTGGATGCAACTGGGGATTGTGCACGAGGAAGCCGCTGGCAGAGCGATTGCCGCCGGCCTGGACGTTGTGATGGACAGGTGCACGGCGATCGAGCACCGGCGCTTGCTGGAAGAAGGGAAAATCTAGAACAGACCGCAGCCACGAAGGGGGTAAGTGCGCTGGCGAGCGGAGTGTGTGAGATGGTCTATCGCGAACCTGAAGAAATTAGGCTGCTGAAGGAACGAACGCGCAGAGCCGTTGACCTGGCGATGCAGGGCCAATGGGCGGAAGCCGCGCAGGTCAACCGTGAGATCCTCGAAGACCACCCCGATGACACCGAGGCCCTGAACCGTCTCGGCAAGGCGCTCGTTGAGGTTGGCCATCCGCTGGAGGCGTTGAGCTCCTTCCAGCGAGTGCTGGAACTGTGCCCCGCGAACCCGATAGCGGCAAAGAACGCCGCCAGGCTGACCGATGCGCTCGCCAGCGGCATGGCTGCGATGAAGCAGACGGCGTCCTGCGGGCAGGCGCGCGCACTGCCATCGAGAGCGTTCGTGGCTGACAGCAGCAAGAGCGCGCAGGTCGCGTTGCTCGTCTCGGATCACGCGGGCCATCCTTCTCCCGGCACGCCCGTCGAACTGGAACGCAACGGCGAGACGCTTTCGGTCAAGGACGGATCGGGCAGCACGTTTGGCCTCGTTCCGCCCCGGTTGGCGCGTCGTCTGGTATGCCTCATGGAAGGCGGCAACCGATACGACGGCGCGGTGTGCGGCGTGACGAACGGCGTGGTAACCGTCATGCTGCGGGAGGCGTACCAGCACCCGAGCCAATCCGCAAAGGTCTCGTTCCTCCCCACCGCCGCGCCTGCTCCCGCCGAGCCTGAGCCCCCTGCGGAAGCGCCGGAGCCCGCCTGGGTCGCCTCATCACCCGCCGAAACGGCGATCGAGTTACTCGAGGACGCCGGGCTCGCCTGGGTGACGGATGAGCCGGAGCTCGAACTGGCCGCAGTCGGCACGGGCATAGATTGGGCGATGCTCGACGATGCGACGTTCCACGACGAGCTGATGGAGGAGGAGTAGCCTCAGTCCTCGCCGGTGAGGCTCTCGGCCAGTAGCTCGATCAGATCTTTCGAGATTTTCCGGTCGCCGGCGCCCTTTGCGCTGATGCCTTCCTCCATCATCTGGAGGCAGAAGGGGCACGAGACGCCAACGGCATCCGCGCCGGTTTCGAGGAAATGGTCCGTGCGGATGTGGTTGACGCGTTCGCCCTGCTCTTCCATCCACATCCGCCCCCCTCCTGCGCCGCAACAGAAGCCGCGCTCGCGGCTGCGGCCCTCGCCCATCTCGATGACCTCCAACCCCGGTATCGTCCGGGCGACTTCTCGCGGGGCGTTGTAGATGTCGTTGTGCCGCCCCAGGTAGCACGAATCGTGATAGGCCACGGACATGGGAATAGCCTTCTTCGGCTTGATGCGGCCCTCGCGCAGCAGTTCGGCCACGAACTCCGTGTAGTGCATGACCTCGAAATGCCCGCCGAACTGCGGGTACTCGTTCTTGATCGTATTGAAGCAGTGCGGGCAGAGGGCCACGATCCTGCGGACTGCGTAGCCCTGCAGCGTTTCGATGTTCTGTTCGGCCATCATCTGATAGAGGTACTCGTTGCCCAGACGGCGCGCAGGGTCTCCGGTGCACGTCTCCTCGCTGCCGAGTACGCGGTACTTCACGCCCGCGAGGTTGAGGACGGAGGCCATCGCCCGCGCCACCTGCTGCCCACGGCCATCCAGCGCCGACGTGCAGCCGATCCACAGGAGCACCTCGTGGTCGGGATCCTCTGCCATCGTGATTGCGCCGGTGCCGTCTATCCAATCGGTGCGGGTGGATTGCGTACCGCGCCAGGGATGGCCCCGCTGCTCCATCGAATTCAGTGCGGCCATCGCTGTCTCCGGCACGTCCGCCTCCTCCATCGTGAGGTAGCGACGCATATCCACGATGGAGTCGATGTGCTCGACGAACGCGGGGCAGGCCTCCATGCACGCTCCGCACGTAGTGCAGGACCAGAGCACTTCAGGAGTGATAGCACCGTGGACCAGATCGTTGGCAGGCTCCGGCGGCGGCGCGTCCACGCCTTGCGCGAGCAGCACCGGCGCGCGTGACACCATGTAGGCCTTCGCGTCCTGCACGAGCTTGCGCGGCGATAGCGGCTTCCCGCTGCGCCAGGCGGGACACTGATCCTGACAGCGACCGCAGTTCGTGCAGGCGTCGTAGTCGAGCAGCTGCTTGGTCGTGAGTTGCGTGATCTCCCTTGCGCCGAAAACGTCCAGCGTATCGAGGTCGCCCATCGGGCGGAGCGCGCCCTTGGGACGGCTGACGGACGAACGCATGACGAGATTGAGCGGGCTGACGAAGATGTGCATGAGTGGCCCGAACCGCCACGCCGCATAGACGAACGTGGCCGACATGAGCGCCGCGTGCGCCCACCAGAGCGTGAAGTGCGAGACCTCCATCGCGTAGATCGTCGCGCCCGCGCCCCGTATCCCGAGCGCCATTACGTAGGAGAACGGCGACCAATAGGCTGACGCGACGCTGTACAGGTCGCTGGCGGGTTCCAGCTCGGTTGCCGCCATGCGCAGCGCCTGCAGCAGGAAGCCGGACAGCGCCTGCGACAGGAGCAGCGCGAGGAGTACGCCGTTCTCCAGCATCGTGTTCAGGCGCGGAGGACGCACCACGTAGCGGCGGTAGGCAGCAAGCGCCACGCCTGCGATGAGCATCAGCCCGCCGATGTCCCAGACCAGTTCGAGCTGGACGCTTATGTGCTTGCTCGGCAGATACCAGCCCAACCAATGCTCAGCGTTGAACTCGAACGCGTCGAGCGTCGTTGCGATGAACAGGATGGCGATGCCCCAGAAGATGAGGAAGTGCATCGCGCCGGGGTAGCGCTCATGCCGGACGAAGCGTCGATGGCCCGCCGAGTCGATGAACAGCGTGCGGAGCGCGGCGATGATCCTGACGCGCCACGGCCCAACGTCCGGGTTCGGCTTGCCGAGCCGCCAGTACTGCGAACGCTGCCAGAGCGCCCAGGCGACTGCCCCCAGCGAGATGACGCCGACCAGATAGACGACGGCCCCGAGGGGATAGCCGATGTTCCAGAAATCGAGTCGTCCGTTCAGTTCAGGAGGCAATGCTAACCTCGCCGAAGGATGCTGCGCGGCAGTTTAGCAGGCCACCGCGTTGGGCAGTGAGAGGATGGCGAGAGGAAAGAGGCGAGAAGTGGTCACGTGCCGCTTTCCACGTTCGCGCTCTCCGTGCTACGTTGGAGCGCGACACCCTGCCCGGCAGAGCGCGAATGGCATGACCGCCGCGACCACCAAAGGAACCTTCCTCACCATCGGCCACTCGAACATTCCGTTCGAGCAGTTCGCGGCCAACCTGAAGGCGAACGACGTCGAACTCGTCGTGGACGTCCGGTCGTTTCCCCGGTCGCGGTTCGCCCCGCACTTCAGCGCGCCGACCATTGAGCGGAGGCTCCGCGATGAGGGCATCGGCTACAAGTTCATGGGCGAGGAGCTCGGAGGAAGGCCGAAGTCCGACGCGTTCTATGACGACGTGGGCCACGTCCTCTACGACCGCCTCGCTGATTCCGACCTCTTCTTTCGCGGGATGATGCAGCTGCGGATCGCAATCACGCAGCACCAGCTGGCGGTCATGTGCAGCGAGGAAGACCCTACGAAGTGCCATCGCTATCTGCTCATCGCGCAGGTGCTGGCAGACCTTGGCTACGACGTGAGCCACATCCGCAAGGATGGTCGCGCGGAGCGTCAGGCAGACGTGATGCAGGCGCGGCTGCTGTCAGATAGCGAACTGCCGTGGCGAAGCCCCAAGCCTATCGCGAACCGGAAGCGCGTCGGGGCGCTCGGTGACGCGGAGTGATCGAGCCCTGCCTCCGTTGCTAACCAACCACCGCGGCGACGACTGAGCCGATGTCCGCGGGTGTGGGGATGATGTGGCAGCCCGCCTCTTCCAGCGTTCGCATCTTCTCCGAGGCGAGCGCGGCCTTGCCGGTGATGACCGCCCCCGCGTGACCCATGCGCCGTCCCGCCGGAGCGGTCTGCCCGACGATGAGCGATGCGACGGGTTTGCGGACGTTGGCCTTGATGAAGGCGGCGGCCTCTTGCTCCTTGGTTCCGCCGATCTCGCCGATCATCACGATGGCTTCGGTCTCAGGATCGTCGTTGAACATGGCGAGCACGTCCACGAACGTCGTGCCGGAGACGGGGTCGCCGCCGATGCCGACGCAGGTGGATTGCCCGATGCCGCGTTTCGTCAACTGGTCGACGGCCTCGTAGGTGAGAGTGCCGCTGCGCGAGACGACGCCCACCTTGCCCGCCATGTGGATGTTGCCCGGCATGATGCCGACCTTGGCATTCGCGCCGGGGGTGATGAGGCCGGGGCAGTTGGGGCCCAGGAGCCGCGTCTGCTTCCCTTCCAGGTAGCGCATCACCATCGTCGAATCGCGGACGGGGACGCCCTCCGTGATGCAGACGACGAGCGGTATGCCTGCGTCAGTGGATTCGAGGATGGCGTCGGCGGCGAACGGCGGCGGCACGAAGATAAGCGCGACGTTCGCGCTGGTCTCGGCGACGGCCTGCTGCACGCTGTTGAAGACAGGAACCTTGTCCATGAAGCGTTCGCCGCCCTTGCCGGGGGTAACGCCCGCGACGAGGTTGGTGCCGTAGGCCATGCAGCGCTCGGCGTGGAAGCTGCCCTCGCGTCCTGTGATGCCCTGCACCAGCAGGCGCGTGTTCTCGTTGACGAGGATGCTCATTGCTACTCCGTTGCCTCTTTCATCTTTGCCTCGCTGAGCCCGATTATCGCCCTGATAGCCTGCACTGCGCGGGCTGCTTCAGCATCTTGCTGCTCCGCTTGCCGAACCTGGGTTTCCATCTGATTGACCTTGTCCAGAACCTGCATAACCCGCTCGATCTCGTTGCTGATCCCCGTTGGGTAGTCACTGGCTAACCCTCGTTCGCACTGAGCAGAGAGTATGGCATAGTCGAGCGCCAGCTTTGCAGCCGATGTTCCAGTCTCGCTGAATGCGCTACTCGCCAGGAGCTCGTCGATCTTCCGGATTGCCTCGGTGGCGATATCGTCGGCCTGAGCTAACCCGCGCCGGATCTCCTCGTTCGCCTCGATGCGCCATGCGGTTTGGGCCTGGCGGGCAATCTCCTCCGCCTGTTCGCGCTGCCGGTTGATCTCAACGAGCGACGCTGCCCGGGAAGTAGAGGCTGCACTCTCCCTCTGTACGAGTGAATCAACCGCATCGTCGCTCACCGGCTGGCACGGCGGCGGAGGCGGTTCCGAGGAGCAGCCGCCCGCCAGCAGCCCCAGCGCAATCACGCTAAGGACGAGCAATCCCCAGATCCCCGGCGTCAGTCGCTTCATCCCTTGATGGCAGCCGCTGCTTCTTCGAGTGTGTCGACCATGGTTGCTTTCAGTCCTGAGTCCGCGAGGATCTGCTTGCCCTCCTCCACGTTGGTGCCGAGCATCCGCACGACGAGCGTCGGCTGGCGGTCGGCTTTGCCGTAGGCGTCGACGATGCCTCGCGCGGCGATGTCGCACCGGAGGATGCCGCCGAAGATGTTCACGAGCACCTTCTCGACGTTCTGGTCGGAGAGCATGAGGAGGATGGCGTAGCTGATCTTCTCCTCGCCTGCGCCGCCGCCAACGTCGAGGAAGTTGGCAGGCTCCGCGCCCGCGAACTTCACGATATCCATCGTGGCCATCGCGAGGCCTGCGCCGTTTACCATACACCCGACGTTGCCATCGAGCTTGACGTAGGCGATGCCGGCCTCGGACGCCTGCACTTCGAGCGGGTCGTCCTGGGTGGTGTCGCGGAGGTCGGCCTCGGCGCTGTGACGGAAGAGGGAGTCGTCGTCGATGCTGATCTTGGCGTCGAGCGCGAGGAGTTTCCCGTCGCCGGTGAGGACGAGGGGGTTGATCTCGATCATGCTGGAGTCTTTCTCCATGTAGGCGCGGTAACACGCGTCCACCAGTGCGGAGAAGGGCCTGATTTGGGAGGCTGGGAGCTCCAGCTGGGCGGCGAGCCTGCGCCCCTGATAGGGCTGGAAGCCGATGGCGGGGTCGATGGGCTCGGTGAAGACTTTCTCCGGCTCCGTCTGGGCGACCTCTTCGATCTCCATGCCGCCGGATGCTGAGGCGATGACGACGGGCCGACGCCTGCCTCCGTCGGTCGTGATGCTCAGGTACAGTTCGCGCTCGATATCCATCGTCTGCTCGACGAGCACCTTGTGTACTGGAGCGCCTTGCGGACCGGTTTGGAAGGTAACGAGGGTCGAGCCGATAAGGGACTCAGCGATCTGGGCGGCCTCGGCGGGGTCGTTGGCGATCTTCACGCCTCCGGCTTTGCCGCGTCCTCCGGCGTGTACCTGCGCTTTGACGACGCCCCTCCCACCGAGCTTGGCCGCCGCGTCGCGGGCTTCATCACCCGACGCTGCGACGAAGTGCTGGGGTACGGGTACGCCGTAGGCGGCCAGGAGCTCCTTGGCCTGGTATTCGTGGAGCTTCATATGCAAGGCCCTCTCTGTGAACTGGCTCGATCCGGTATGCGTGTGTCGCGAGCCGTTGGGCATGATACCAGAGGAGCGCCCACGGGTGCAGCGCAGCCTCCCCCTCGCAACTGTTCAGCAACTGTGTTGAAAGTCAAGAGGCATGACCGGAATTGATACTCAGGTCGGCCCAGGGCGAGCGATGCTTGAGCATGGCGTTGAGTATGACGAGCAGTTTGCGCATACAAGCGACGAGGGCCACCTTCTTCGGCTTACCGACGGCCAGCAGCCGCTGGTAGAAGTCCCTGATGACGGGATTGAAGCGACTGGCTGCCAACGCCCCCATGTACAGGACGGCTCGGACCCGGGAGCGCCCACCCCAGACATGCCGTTTGCCCCGCATGGCGCCGCTATCGCGGTTGAAGGGAGCCACGCCCACCAGCGCGGCGATCTGCCGACGGTCAAGCGTGCCCAGCTCCGGCAGGTGGGCTAGGAGCGTGATGGAGAGGTGCTCACCCACGCCGGGAAGGGTGCGCAGGATGTCATCCTTCTCCCGCCACACCGGACTGCTTCGGAGCGTTTGCCGCAGCTCTTCGTCGACGTCGTTCAACTCCTGCTCAAGCCAGGCAATGTGGGCCTCGATGCGGGGCCGGACGGCGCTGGTTGCGGCGCCAAGCCGGTTCTTCTCCGCCACCAGGATGTCTATCAACTGGCGCCTGCGGGCAACCAGCGAGTTGAGCACCTGGGTCTCTGCGTCACGCAGAGGACGCACAGGAGGCTGCATCGCCTCGGCAAAGTGGGCCAGCACGGCGGCATCGAGCGCGTCGGTCTTGGCCAACTTCCCGCTAGCCCGGGCGAAGTCCCGCACCTGGCGCGGGTTGACGACGACCACAGGCAATGCATCTGCGGCCAGAGCAACCACCAGAGGTAGTTCCAGGCCACCCGTAGCCTCCAGCAGCACCACGGCTGGTCCGAGAGCCTTCAGCGCGGAAACCAGCTGCGGGATTCCTGCTTCGTCGCGGGGAACCTCCCATCTCTCGCCCGTGGGACGAACCGCGACGTCAACCTTGGCCTTTGCGACGTCAATGCCTATGTAGATTCCTTCTTGCCCCATGATTACCCCCTATGCAGTACTGGCCCTTCCTTGCGCGATGCGGGCTCGATTGGCCCAGGCAACTGTTCGGGCTCTGTTTGGGGGTGGTGCGGCGACCCTCGCTGAACAACGGTCTTTGATGACCAAGAGTTAATCGGTCTGCCGCACCCCACTCCACCTCTGTGAAGTCCCTATTGGGAACCCCACCACCAACATACAAGAGTTGATGAGGTCACCCTTGTCCGCCGCTGCGCGGGAACGAAGGGGGGTCAACCCCTGGCCCCATTTGGCCCTATTGGCCCTGTTTACTCCTAGCCGCGAGGCTGAAAACGAGTCCGGTGTGGCCTTGTTTGCCACTCCGATTCTGACTCAGTAAGGCCGATGGTGGCTGTACTTACACTTAGAAAACCACCAACTGCCCCTTGACAAACCTGACCACGCACGATATTATCAATACCCTAGTCAGTAACTATCACCGACGCTGGGGCAGGGGTGCGCGAGCAATGGAACGACCGAAACGGCTCACACAGCAATTCATCCGAACCGTCACGGAGGTTGGACGCTACGGCGATGGCCGGGGTTCCTATGGCCTCACGCTGCTGGTCAAGCCCCGTGCCGATGGCGGGCTCTCAAAGACCTATGCGCAGCAGCTACGGCGCCCCGCCGACCGCAAAGCATTCAGCTACGGCCTGGGGTCTACGGAGACCCGCACGTTGCAACAGGCCCGCGAGGCCGCGTTCGACAACTACCGCCGCGTGAGGGATGGCGAAGATGTGCGACAGCCGCGCGACCCGGCCCTGGCAAAGAACGTGCCGACCCTGCGCGAGGTGGCAGCGCGGTGGATTGAACTGAGCCGGAAGAACTGGAAGAACGACAGGACTGAGCAGGTTGTTTGGCAGCGGTTGGAGAACCATGTCAAGCCGCTGCTGGCCGTGCGGGTCGACCGGATCACCCGCACGGCCATCCTTGACGCATTGCTCGATATTCCTGCCGTGCCCACACGCGACCGCGTCGAGAGATACCTACGCCAAATCTTAGGGCACGCGGTGCTGCGGGAGATGCGCGATTCCAATCCTGTCGACGGTATATTGCGCGCTGCGCTGGCAGGGCAAAAGAACCCGCCGAAGCACCACGACGCGCTGCCATGCTCCGAGATAGCACCCGCTCTGGCCAAGGCCGACGCCCGCCCGGGTTGGCCGTTTGTGGCGCTGGCGCTGCGGTTCACGGCATTGACCGCTTGCCGTTCCGGTGAGGTTCGCGGCGCGCGATGGGACGAGATCGACCTTGATGCCCGGATTTGGCGCATCCCCGCTTCGAGGATGAAGTCTAGCCGGGAGTTCAGCGTACCGCTCAGCATCCCGGCGCTGAACGTACTTCGGCGGGCCGAGGAACTGGCAGACGGGAGCGGCTACGTGTTTCCGTCGACGCTCGGCAAGCCCATGGCCGACGGGCGGCTCAGCGAAGCGATGCGGCTCTGTGGTGACACGACCGTGCATGGGCTGCGGAGCAGCTTCCGCACCTGGGCCGCCGAGCAGAGCATCGAAAACGACGTCGCTGAGATGGTGCTCGCCCACGCGGTAGGAAGCGCCACAGTGCTGGCCTACAAGCGGACGGATTACTTTCAGCGCCGCATCGACATCATGGGCCAGTGGGCCGCTGTGGTCGAAGACGCGTAGCTCGCCGGGCGAGTCCGGCCGAGTTCGACTTGACGGAGTCGCAGCCCTCGGAGCACGAACCCGGCCAAACGGTCGGGTTCTGCTCTGTTCTGGAGTCTATTCTATAGCGATGAGAGAAGCGGCGCAGGTCTCGGTATCTAGGGCTCCGTAGAGGGTGCGCACTCGTGGACTCCTCTGAGCGGTGAAGACAGTGAGAACGGCGTGGTCACCCTCCTCGCTCACCTCGCTGACCTCCGTGGGAATCCACTCCTCGACCTCGATGCTGAGCCCATGCCGGAGCAGCATCTTCACCCCTGAGCTGTAGCCTGCGGCGTTCAGGCAGTGGAGACCCATCTCACGGTCCCTAGATGTAGTTCCCAGGGACGTTGTTTACAGGCGGGAGGTGGGAGTAGCCCCGCCGATGCCGCCGTGTGGACGCCGGTGATTGTAATACGCAAGGAACCGAGGCAGCGTGTCGAGCCGCTCGCGGTTGGAGTAGTACGGTCGTAGGTAGGCCCACTCGGCCTGCAGGATCTTGTTGAACGCCTCCGCCTTGCCGTTGGTCTGAGGCCGGAAAGGCCGCGTGCGCTTCAACCGTATATTCCTGGCCGCCGCCGTGTCGGTGAAGATGCGACTCACGTAGCAGGCGCCATTGTCAGTCAGGATGCGCTCGACGGTGATGCTCTGGCGCCCGAAGTGGGCCAGCGCCCGGACGAGGAAGGCAGCAGCAGTCGGGCCGCGTTCGTCCGGCAGGGCCTCGACGTAGGCATAGCGGGAATGGTCGTCCACGGCCACATGGAGGAAATCGAAACCGAGGCGGGGGCCGCGCTGAGGACCGCTGTGGGTCTCGGCGAAGCCGGGCAGGATGCGCTTGCCGCCACCCTGTGGGATGCGGCCGAGTTTCTTGATGTCGAGGTGAACCAGCGAGCCCGGGCGGGTATGCTCGTAGCGAACGATCTCCCGTGTGGTGCGATGGAGCCACGCGAGGCGGTGGAGTCCGGCGCGGCGCAGGACGGCGTAGACGGTGGAGCGGGCGATGCCCAACCGCCACCCGATGCGGTGTGGCCCCCAGGCGAAAGACCGGCGTGCAGCGCAGATGGCTGCTTCCTGCAACTGACCGGTCTGGCGGGGGCTGCGCAGGGGACGGCTGGAGCGGTCGAGGAGCGCGTCCGGTCCGCCTTCGCGGAACCGCCGCACCCACTTGGCGACGGTCGCGCGGGAGACGCGGAACAAGCGGGCCACTTCGGCCTGGGGCCAGCCATCCGTTACCCGTTCGACCAATTCGGCGCGAGTCACGGGGGTCAAGCGTGCGTTACGATGTGCCATGAGGGGCCTCCTGTCAACAACCTCTATGGGAACTACACCTAGCAGGCGGCCGTAGGCGACGTTGGACTGTTCCAGACGGTAGTGGCGGAGGTTGAGGCAGGCCTATCCTCAACGGGGAGCCTGGCCCCGTGGGTGCTATACTGCTCTGTAAATGGAAGGGCGTGGCTACCATACTGGCGGTCTTGGTCACAGCCATGGAGTCGTCGACCCAGTCATCGCGACCACTAGCCGCGGAATCTGGGCAATCAAGTGGTCTTTCGCAGGCCTCGGAATTACCGCGATTGCCCAGTTTGTCGTCTTCCTGCTGTCGGGGAGCGTCGCGCTGTTCGCCGACACCATCCATAACGTCGCCGACGCTTTCACGGCGCTCCCCCTTTGGATAGCCTACCTCTTTGCCCGCAAGCCCCCCAGCAAACGGTTCGCTTACGGGCTGGGCCGAGTTGAAGACCTCGCTGGCGCGGTGATTGTCCTCGTCATATTTGGAAGCGCTCTGGTTGCCGGTTACGAGTCGATTGATCGGCTCATACACCCGCAGGACGTGCATTTCGTTTGGGTCGTCGCCACTGCGGGCGTCGTCGGATTCGTTGGCAACGAAGCGGTCGCAGTATTTCGTATCAGCATCGGGCGAGAAATCAACAGTGCTGCGCTGGTCGCGGATGGTTACCACGCCCGAGTCGACGGCTTCACCTCCCTTGGCGTCTTCGGAGGCGCTATGGCTGTGTGGCTCGGATTCCCTATCGCCGACCCCATAGTCGGCCTGGTAGTTTCCATCATTATCCTCAGAATCGTCTGGGAGTCAGGCAAATCAGTGTTCACCAGGATGCTTGACGGAGTCGATCCCAAAATCGTCGACGAAATCGCCCATGAAGCGAGCCACGTTGAAGGGGTAGTGAGCGTGTCAGAGGTCCGCCCTCGCTGGCTGGGCCACCGGCTGGAAGTGGAAGCGCATATAACCGTGCGGCCTGACGTCACCATCAAAGAGGCGCACCGGATCGGGGCCGAAGTGAGCCATCGGCTCAGCCATGCTATCCCGTACATCGGGAGCACGACTGTGCATGTAGACCCGACTGGGATGGCCGGCATCCGCTACCATCGGGGTTTCCGCCACGAACATGACAACCTGTCCCCGCATGCCCATTGAGTCGGCGGATTTACTACGGTCGTTTTCTAGGAACGCGGCGCCTTACGGGAGCGTTCGCCCCGGCCCGCGGCGCAAGCGTTGAGTCGCTCCCTGTTTCAAGCAGCAACGGCCCACACCTGAGCTTGCAGCGCATCGAAGTTCAGGAGAACCGCCTGCCCCTCTTCCCAATCGTCGGACAGGGGAAGGTAGATTTGCACGTCCTGACCCCATGGGAGACGCACGCGCGCCTCGTATCGTTCACCGACGAAGAGAATCGCAGCGATGGCGCCAACTAGCCTCTTCGCGCCGCTCTGCGGGTTAGCCATCGAGTTATCTACACGGGTGACGTCCACGACCTCTGGACGAACGGCTACGGCGCATCTCTCGCCAGCTCGAAGCGTGCTGCCGGAAGTGACGCGCGCACGAATGATAGGCCCTCCCGGCTCCTCGAGCTGCACTGGAAGTGTTTCTGCGTTGCCGCCGTCGGCGACCGTTCCAGTGAACACCACGGTGCGTCCCAAGAAGTCGCGCACCGCCGGGGTCTGCGGGTTCCTGTACAACTGTGTCGGTGTGCCAATTTGTTCTACGTTGCCATGGTCCATGACCACGATGCGGTCCGAAAGGCTTAGCGCTTCAATCTGATCGTGAGTGACGAATAGGATAGTAATGCCGAGGCGCCGCTGGAGTTCTTTCAGTTCAACCCGCATCTGCTCACGGAGCTTGGCGTCCAAGTTTGAAAAAGGCTCGTCGAGGAGGAGCAGGTTGGGCTCGAATACGAGACTGCGCGCAACCGCGACCCGTTGTTGCTGACCGCCGCTCAGCATTGTCGATTGGCGGTCGCCCATGCCCTTGAGACCTACTTGGTCCAGGACTTTCGCCACCCGTTCGCGAATCTCGGACCGCCCAACCCTCCTGACGTTTAGTGGATAGGCCACGTTCTCGGCAACCGTCATGTGGGGCCAGATTGCGTAGGACTGGAACACCATGCCCATGTTCCGTTTGTTCGGGGGAACGAAACCGCGGCTACTGCCGCTGTCGACCACCATGCCGTCGTAGACGATTGTCCCACTCGACACACGTTCGAGGCCAATGGCCATCCGGAGCGTCGTTGTCTTTCCGCATCCGCTCGGACCGAGCAGAGTAAGCACTTCCCCCTGGTGGATTTCGATCGACGCGTCCTTGACTGCCTCCACCTCCCCGAAGCGTTTCGAGACGTTACGCAGCTCCAATACAGTTCGGCGCTCTCTCGTAGCTGAATCGGTCATGAAGCCATTGACCCTTATCTCCCTGGCCAGCGACGTGCTGGAAACGCCTGGGGCAACTACGCGGCAGCTTACGGGCGCGACTATCGGAGGGTCAAGCCAGCGCGATACTCGACTGGCAACGGTTTCGCATTGCCTTGGCCAGCTTCTGGACATCGCTGGAACCAAGGCGGCGGACTGACCGAAGACTGGTATGCACCCATGAAGGGCATCGCTTCAGTGAGCTGACATGCTTCTCCATTGTGAGCCCCAGGAGTGGGAAATCAAAATCGTTGAACAAATCGACAGGAAGAGAGTCGCTTGACACCCTGCCTATGTGGCCGTATAACGGCTGGTACGCTATAACATCGATAGCGTGGCCCCGCGGCGATTGCAGTTGCTTCCAACGGGAGGACTGATGCGACGAGCGATAGAGCAGACATGGCCGTGGGCTCTTCTCGTGAACGTCAGACAGCGCGGTCGCTCGTCCAAGAAAGGAAGTCGCATGACCAGATTACATAGATCAGTGGTGTTGGGAGCGTTCGCCGGAATACTGGCGCTATTGGCTGCCGCCTGTGGCTCCGACCCCACGCCGACTCCCGCGCCGACGCCCACTCCGGTGGTAGTTGAGGTGGTCGTCACTGCAACTCCGATGCCCGAAGGGCCTCACATAGCGGAATGGGCTGCCGCGCAAGAGGCGGCAAAGAGTGAGAAGCTCGTCATAAACACCAAACCCGGAGACGGCGCGAACTTCTTGATTAAGGAGTTCAAGAGGACGTTCCCGGACATAGAGGTAGAGCACACCACGGCCTTCCCGAGCAGGTTCGGACCGCGAATCATCGCCGAGCAGCAGGCAGGTAAATACCTCTGGGATGTGATGGCCAACTTCGCAGGAAACATGACCAACGTCATGGCGCCCGCCGGCACATTCCAAGATCTCGAGCCCTTCCTCATATTGCCCGAGGTGACGGACGACGATAACTGGTACCTAGGCTTCGACGTGTATGGAAATGACGCGAGCGGGCTCGACCACGTCTTCTACTTCGCCATGGACCTGCGCGGCGGCTTCTATGTGAACCGCGACCTTGAGCCCACTGGCCTGACGGACGTTGACGAGCTGCTCGACCCCAAGTGGAAGGGGAAGATTCTTATCCATGACCCCGCAGCAAACGGCGGAGGCACCGCCGCTATCGCCTCGCTCCTCGCATTCAAAGGCGAAGAGTTCGTCACCAAGCTCCTCTCGGACCAGGAGCCGATCATCATCGAAGACCCGCGCACCACTGCGGAATGGATGGTCACGGAACGCGTGCCCATCGGCATCGGCGTGTATGACAACTTCTTGGACGAGTTCAACACTGAGGGCGTAGGCCTCGCCGTTGAGCGAAGATTGGGTTGGGGACACATCAGCCCGGACGGGTTTGCCGTGTACAAGAATGCTCCGCACCCCAATGCAACCAAGGTGTTCGTCAACTGGTTCCTCGGCGACGACGGTCAGCGGATCTGGGCCTCAACGATGGCCAACAGCCGGCGGAAGGGGATGCCGCACCACCCCTTCCAGAACCACCCGGACTACGACCGCATCGAAACCTACACGGTGCCCGACTTTGAGAGCAATTCGAATCTCTTGAAGGACACCATCGCGTTGGCTGAGCGGCTCAGGAACTAGCTGGGTCTCCGGCGCCAGAGACGGCAGAGAAGACGCCCCCGCTTGTGCGGGGGCGTCTTCGGTTCTCGCAGCTTGGGAATGTGAGAGACGCCGTTACCGTACCGCCCTCAGGGCGGGACCAAGCCAGCCCGCGTGGCGAGAGTGGACCCTTAGGTGACGCTTTCCGTAGGGTGCATGAGAGGCATCAACGCAGCGCGCCAGTCCTCGTTGGCCCCAAGAGTGCACTCTGCGGCTCGGAGGTCGTAGTAGGTGGGCGCGGTTCCCGTGGGCTCGCCGCCGTCTTTGACGATGTCAACCGCTTGCTGAAGCATTTTCCGCGTCACAATTATGGCTCGGTCAGCTTGGCCGAGGTGTTCCTGCTGGCGATCGACGATCGCGCCCATCGATTCCTGCACAGCGCGGTCCTGGGTGTTGATGCCATAGATTCCAGTGAACGTGTCGGTCTTCTGGACTTGGCGATCAATCATCCAATCGTTCGACTTGTTGCGGTAGCTGCGGAAGCCATTGCGGGGGTCGATGTCCGTGGTGAAGCTATTGCCGCTCACCTGAGGGTCTTGGGCTTCTTCGGCCAGAGGCGCGTCGCCGTAGGCGTAGTACCAGTTGTAGACCATCACTGTTTCGTCGTCGATGGGCACCCAGTGATGCCCGTGCACCTCAGCCAGTCCCAGTCCGGGCGGGCGGAGCTGAGTGAACGGCATGATGAAGTGATAGCCCCTCACGTACCGACGGCCCTCGCCCAACTGGCGCACCCCGAAATAGCGGTAGCCGTAGTCTGTCTCGTCCAGCTCGATAAGCGGGGCGCTCCCCTGCACGAACGCGCTGCTGTAGGCGGTTCCGGGAAGCGTCACGCCTTCGCGGAGCCGACGGTGCATTATCGGCGCATGGGACGTGTCTACGCCTCCCTCTAAGGCCTGAAGCCAGTTGCACTCTTGGACCACTTTTGTGAGAGTCCGTTGCTCCTCGGGCACGCGAGTCCACTCAAAGTTTGGCAGCGGAGGCTTGCTCTCCGGTGGGCCCATGTAGGTCCAGGCCAAACCGCCCATTTCCTCGACCGGGTAGGAGTTGGCGCGCACCTTGTGGCTGAAGTCGAATTGGTCGGGCTCGTTCATCTGGTCTACGCATTGGCCCGTCACGTCGAACTTCCAGCCGTGATATACGCAGCGAAGCCCGTTCTCCTCGTTTCGACCCAGCCAAAGGGACGCGCGGCGGTGTGGACAGAACTCGCTCAGGATCCCAATTCTGCCGCTGGTGTCGCGAAACGCGACCAAGTCTTCTCCGAGCAGCCTAACGCGGACTGGTGGGCAATCGGGCTCCGGGAGCTCCATACTGAGCAACGCCGGAATCCAATACCGTCGCATGGCTTCCCCCATCGGGGTTCCAGAGCCCGTGCGAGTAAGGCGCTCGCTCTGTTCAGACGTCAGCATTGCTCACCTCGCCCCGTGTGCTATGGGAATCGGGCCTCCGGCCCGAACACTGCCAACCGAGAATCCATGTTAAAGACCACTTGAGGCGCCGTCAAACGGGCTGCTCTGAGCGTAGGGCGGCCTCACTGCGACAGCGCATCTGGAATCGCTGCCACGTCATCGAGGTCTTCCAGCCGGTCGATGAGGTCAACCACCGATTCGAGCGCCGAATGCGAGAGTGGCAAGGGGGCATGAGACGCACAGTCCATGAACTTGTCGATGAGCTGCTCGCGGCTCAATGGCCTCTTCGGGTGCCCAAGAGGCACGTCGATGCGCTTCGTCACCGTGGCGCCAGAGCCGAGAACGACCTCCACTATGCCCGCGTGCGGCGACAGCGAGGGGTCGAGTTCGTGGCTGCCTTTAGCCGCTATCTTCAACGCCTCCGGCTGACCGAGACCCGCGGGCGTGAAATCGGACAGCGTGACGGTGCCGTTAGCTAAGGCTTTGGCCGCGCCGAAGAAGATGCTGTTGGCCGCCGAGGCTGCGCTGCTGGGATGACGGCGCTCCTCCACCGGCTCGAACCAGTTTCTGGAGCTGGGGTGACCGGTGAGTCTGAGCTCGACGATAGCCTCGGGGTCGATGCCGTCGTCGTTGCGGAGCTGGAGACCGGCCTCGATGAACGCGTGGATTAGCCCGCTCGTTGGCCACGGCTTGAACGATGAATCGAGCGTGTAGTACATCGTCCCCAGCCCCTCGGTGATGATGGAGGCGTCGTACACGCCGTTGTAGAACATGGCGAAGAAACCTGCTTCGCCTTCGAGCGCAGCGCAGCGCGCGCCTAGGCCTTCCTGAGCGAGAAGGGCCGCGAGCACGCCTCCTTGATTGGGGAAGGCTGCGTAGATTCCCTTGGCGGGAGGGTCGCCGTAGACCACCACCTGCCGGCTTCCTGACGCCTGCATCAGCATGAGCCCGAGGGCGCTGTCGAGCTGGTCGACCGAGAGCTCGAGCACCCGGCCTGCGCTGAGCGTGGCGCCTAGATAGCTGAGGAGCTGACCCTCCAGGAAGCGGCCCTTCGTGTTCACTCCCGCGCGGAGCAGGGCTATCACGGACCGCATCTCGACCTCGACTCCGACCACGAGGGCGTTGATGAACTCCTTCCCGCTGACCCCTCCCCGACGCTCGGCGACTGCCAGGGGCGCCGTGAGTGCGAATGCTCCCGGGTGTCCTCCCTCCGCGCCAATGGCGTCGTAGTTCAGCGCATGCACCATCGCTCCGTTGGCGAGGCTCGCCATGACCGCAGACACCTTCTCGCCGTACCCTAATACCGTGCTCTCGGGTCGGCCTCCAGAGCTGAGTACGACTGCCGCCGTCTCCGGTCCTCCGTCGCCGAGTGTCCCGCCGGCAAGCGCGGCGCCTAGGGAGTCCAGCGTCAGCCTCTTCGCTACCTCGACTACGTCGTCCGGAAGGTCACTGTAGCGGCTGGCGGCGGCGTACTCGCAGACGGCGCGCGTGAGTCCGGATGAGCTGGCAGTCATGTCGCCTCCTCCAGGTCGGTCAACTGGGAGCCGTTGCCGCGTTAGTTCGGAGCTTGAAAGTCGGGGACGCCTTCTGCGATAGCCGAGGTCCAGCTGTCGAGGTTGGTTACCCAACCGTAGCGTCGCTTGATGGCGAACAGCGCCTGCTCGTGGGTCTCGGGAAGGATTCCCCCACAGCAGTCCTCGATGAGGATTGGAAAATACTCGTGAAAGTATGCGTCCCTGGCGGTGGCTTCCACGCAGGTGGGCGTACCGATGCCGGTGATGAAGAGATGCCTCACTCCAAGGCGTCTCAGGACCAGGTCGAAATCTGTCCGCTGAAAGGCGCTGTAGAGGTTCTTCGCGATGACGTACTCGCCTTCCAGCGGAGTCAGTTCCTCGATAATCTCCCCGCCCCACGTGCCGTCGATGCCCACTGCGCGCTCCATTGACGGTTCGCTCAGGTCTGCTCGATAGGCGGCGCTTTTCCAGTACCAAGGCGAGTCAGCGCCGGCCCGCATCAAAGGGTCGGCGGGCAGGACCATACGGGTGAACAGGACTGGCATGCCTGCTGCGCGGCCGTATGCCAGGGCGCGCTGAATCGGCTCGATGACACGCTTGCCGTGCTCCGTGTCCACACTCGTGAGGTCGAAGAACCCGCCCGGTTTGATGTCGTAATTCTGCATGTCGATCACACACAGCGCGCTCTTGGACACATCGAAACTGATCGGTTCGGGTTCGGCTCTGAGGTTCAACTGCATCATACACCCGCTGTCGGCAATCTCTCTCAGACGGTATAGCCGCCGCTCTGAGGATGTCAATCGTCCGGACGGAGAACATCCTGCCCGGCAAGGGCGCGCAGCGCGGAGCTGAAAATCTCGATAGCTCGAAGCGGATCTTCGCCGGCGAACTGTACGCGCGCGATGAAATGGCGCGTCTTCGTTTTTTCCGCCAAGGAAAGGACCTTTGCCGCCGCCGCCTCAGGAACGCCCGTTATGACCATGGCGCCAACCAGATGGCGCAATTGCGCTGACGACAGGTCCGACATTGTGGAGACGTCTGAAAGCGATGGCGTCCGTTCCCTCATTACTCTGGAGAACACCCTGCTACGACTCAGCAAGTTGGAAAGCGCATACTCGGCGGCGCTTTCGTGCGCCTGTGCTTCGGACTCCGCCATGAACACCGGTAATCCGAGCGCGACAGCCACCCTGTTGGAAAGTCGCCCCGCGTCACGGACTCCGGCCTCGACATAACCCATCGCCGTAGCTACGACGTCAGAGTCGACGCCTACCATGGCATATACGCCGTCGGCTACGGCGCCCGCGGCCTGTAGCATCCTGGGGCTGCTGGCGTTGATATAGACGGGCACGCCAGCCGGGGGTACAACCTCGGTAGCCAAGGCGCGGAGAATCGCCTCCGTAGCCGTCATCATTTGGGATGCCGTGGCCTGGGGGTCGCCTACATATTGGATTGCAGCCTGCCCGCTGCCAATCACCAGACGAGCTCGGCCTGGCGCGAGCTCCCCTAGAGTCGCCCCTAGAGTCGCCAGCATCTTTGGGTTGCGTGACACCGGGTTCGTCACCGATGGAAAGAGGGTCACTCGGGCCGTCCGCTGGGCGGCGAGCGCAAGCCTAACGAACACGTCCTTGCCAGTGTGGGGGTGGTCGGGCATCCCCACGCCGGCGAAACCTAGGTCCTCGGCCCTTACTGCAAATCGGGACGACTCAGAAAGAGGCAGATTCGTTGGGTCGTTGACATCGATGCGCAGCCCTGGGTTCGTTTCGGGATAGGACATCGAGGTCGCCTCTCGAGGAATCTGCGATAGGCAAATCGCTCCTGCCATATTACCGGCAATCTCATGACGCCCACCACCGGCAACGCGGATGGGACTGCTGATAGTCACTCTCGACCTAGTCAAGAAGCCTCGTGCTGCGCCTTCAGGTTGGTGATGTGGGTAGGAGGAGCCGACGCTGGGCCGCCACGGCCTGCGGGACTGGCAGCTGGACCGGGAGCGACCTTGTGGCCAGGTTGACAACGACGGGCAATGATTCCTGCGGCGAGCTCGCAAGGATGAGCAAACGCAAAAGGGGGACGGGATGGTCGAAGAACGACAGGAAGAAGGCGGACGTCGGCCTAGCTGTAGTTCCCATAGAGGTTGTTGACAAGTGAGAGGCCCCGCTGTTGCTGTTGTGTGAACGAAACCCAGCAGTAACAGGAGGCCCCTCATGACCCATCGTAACGCACGCTTGACCCCCGTGACTCGCGCCGAGTTGGTCGAACAGGTGTTGGCTGGCTGGCCCCAGGCTGAAGTGACCCGCTTGTTCCGCGTCTCCCGCGCGACCGTCGCCAAGTGGGTGCGGCGGTTCCGTGAAGGTGGGCCAGACGCGCTCCTCGACCGCTCCAGCCGTCCCCTGCGCAGCCCCCGCCAAACCGGTCAGCTGCAGGAAGCGGCCATCTGCGCTGCACGCCGCATGCTTGCCTGGGGGCCACACCGCATCGGGTGGAGGTTGGGCATCGCCCGCTCCACCGTCTACGCTGTCCTGCGCCGCGCCGGACTCCACCGCCTCGCGTGGCTCCATCGCACCACCCGGGAGATCGTTCGCTACGAGCATGCCCGCCCGGGCGCGCTGGTCCACCTCGACATCAAGAAACTCGGCCGCATTCCGCAGGGTGGCGGCAAGCGCATCCTGCCCGGCTTCGCGGAGACCCACAGTGGTCCTCAGCGCGGCCCCCGCCTCGGTTTCGACTTCCTCCACGTGGCCGTGGATGACCACTCCCGCTATGCCTACGTCGAGGCCCTGCCGGACGAACGCGGCCCGACTGCTGCCGCCTTCCTTGTCCGGGCACTTGCCCACTTCGAGCGCCAGAGCATCGCCGTCGAGCGCATCCTGACCGACAACGGCGCCTGCTACGTGAGCCGCATCTTCACCGACACGGCGGCGGCAAGGAACCTGCGGTTGAAGCGCACGCGGCCTTTCCGGCCTCAGACCAACGGCAAGGCGGAGGCGTTCAACAAGATCATGCAGGCCGAGTGGGCCTACCAGCGACCGTACTACTCCAACGATGAACGGCTCAACGTGCTGCCTGGGTTCCTCGCGTATTACAATCACCGGCGTCCACACGGCGGCATCGGCGGGGCTACTCCCGCCTCGCGCCTGTCAACAACGTCCCTGGGAACTACAGCTAGCAGGCTGCGGAAGAAAGGGTTTCGTGGCGATGTGAGGGCTGCTGGCATGACCGCCATGTCGTTGAGTGAGGCGTTACCTGGGCGTCTGACCGCCTGCGGAGGCCTCGGATCGGGGCCTGTGACGTGAGGAGCGGCCTCGCCGCCCCTGCTTACGCGGCCAGCATCGCTTGGGGGGCTGGCGTCTCAGCAGTCATCAGCCTGGCCATCCGCACTAGATTGTAGGCTGTCCCCACGAGGTAGCCGGCAAGGCCCGTGCGGTCCAGACCTCGGTAGCGCGTCCTTCGGAATCCGCCCACCGTCTTCATCCACCCGAAGATCTCCTCGACTCGCTTCCTCACACGCTGACTCAACGCATACCCGCGATGGCGGGTCGTGCGTCCATCGATAGCGCTGGAGCGCCCGCTCGTGTTTTGCGCCACGTGCGGGGTGACCCCGCGGGCGCGCATGGCCCCCACGCAACCCCGCGTGTCGTAGCCCTTGTCCCCTCCGAGCGTCCGGGGATGGAACCCGCGTTCGCGCGCCCCGGCCAGCAACACCGGAACCGCATCCCGCTCCGCCATCCCCGTGGCTCCGCTCACCAGGAAGTCCACCAGCAGGCCGGTGCGGTTCTCCATCAGCGCATGGGCCATGAACACCAGCCTGGCCTCGTCCCCCTTGTATGTTGACGGAGATGGCGGGGCAGGCCGTTTTCCCCTAGGTTGAAAGAGGCCGTGGGCAAGCGAGGTCGCCCCGCCGCCCCCGTCAGAGAGCCCGAACAGTTGCCGGGGCCAGAGCGAGCCCGCATCGCACAAGGACGGGCCAATCAGGAGGAATGAAGTGCCTACTGTCCCTCAGAACGTGTTCGTCGGCATCGATGTCTTGAAGGACTGGCTGGACGTGGCTGTCCGACCGGCCGGCGCCGCGTGGCGCGCGGCCCAGGACGAGGACGGCCTCGAGCGGCTGGTCCTGCAGCTCGACAGGTTGCGGCCCCGGCTCATCGTCATGGAAGCCTCCGGTGGGTACGAGCGGTTGCTGGCCGCAGCTCTCGCCGCCGCCAGCCTCCCCGTCGCCGTGGTGAACGCCCGCCACGTGCGCGACTTTGCACGGTCCCAGGGGAAGCTGGCCAAGACGGACCGGCTCGACGCGGCGGTGATTGCCCACTTCGGCGAGGTCAGCGAACTCATACCTCAGCCGCCGGTTCCTGGCGGAGGCGCGGGAGCTTGCAGCTCTCGTGACCCGCCGACGCCAGCTTGTCCGTATGCGGGCGGCTGAACAGCAGCACCGGAAGCAAGCGTCCCCCGTTGTGAGTGCTCCTATCTTCACCCGCCCCACCCTCACCCGCCACCGTGCGCATCAACGTTTTTCCGCAGCCTGCTCGGTAGGTCTTGAGTCGCCGGCTGCTCGGTCAATCCGAGGAGACCGTTGCGTTTCATCTCTTCGATTAACACAACCGAGCCGGGCTTACGGGGTTCCTATGCTATACTCCGCCTGCTGAAAGCGTCCGTCTTAGAGATAGGGCTTCGTATGCGGACTCGTAATGGAGGCTGGCCATGCTAACTACCGAACAGAACGAACTTCTATGCCGCATTGGCCCCGGCTCCCCGATGGGCGAAGTGGTGCGCCGCTATTGGGTTCCAGCCCTGCTCTCGTGGGAGCTCAAGCCCGATGGCGCGCCGGTTCCGTTCACACTCCTTGGGGAGGATCTCGTCGCCTTCAAGGACACTAGCGGTCGTATAGGGGTGCTGCAGTGGTTCTGCGCCCATCGTGGCACGCCGTTGTGGCTTGGCCGCAACGAAGAGGATGGTCTTCGCTGCCTTTACCACGGCTGGAAGTACGACGTCGACGGCAACTGTGTCGACCAAATGAATGAGCCGGACGAACTGCGCTTCAAGGACAAAATCAAGATTCGGTCGTATTCAAATGTAGAAGTAGGCGAAGTTGTCTGGGTGTACTTCGGTCCGCCCGACAAGCAGCCTCCGCCGCCGAATTTTGAGTGGACTCAGGTTCCTCCTTCCCACCGAGATATCTCGAAGGTTGTCCAAGACTGTAACTGGGTGCAGGCAGTGGAAGGCGGAATTGATCCGTCGCACGCCCCGGTTCTCCACGGCGCGATCAGCATGGACGCCGGACCCGAAGCCGGACTGCATCCAACGTACGCGACAATGCGGGCAAAGCCCGGTAAGTACGAGATTCGTATGACGGATTACGGCCACGAGTTCTGGGCTGTCCGTCCCCTTCCAGGCGAAGACAAGGACCTGATTCTCGCGCACCATTTTGTCGCTCCCTGGACTCAGATCCGTTCGGTCCAGAAGCCGTATCGCTCCCCAGGCCACATGTACGTTCCAATCGATGACGAACACTGCATGGTCTGGAACTGGGAGTACAGCTTTGGGGAAGAGCCGCTCTCGGATGCAGAGAGGGAGAGTGCGGACATGGGAGCCGCCAACGGCCCCAGTGCAGTCGACCAGAAGACCTTCCGGTCGAAGGTGGGGGCAGAGCAGGAATGGGGACTTGATCGGGAGTACCAGAAGACTACGTCGTACTCGGGCATTCGCGGAGTGAACCAGCAAGACCGAGCTGTCCAAGAGGCGGTGGGGCCAATCGTAGACCGAACGCGGGAGCGCCTTGGACCGGCAGACCAAGCCATCATTCAGCTCCGGCAAGTGTTGTTCGACGCGGTGAAAACAGTCGCTGACGGAGGCGACCCGCCAGGCACGGGGACCTCGTACTACGGCTTGCGTGGGATCGCGAAGATTATCGATGCTGAATCCGACTATAAGGCGCGGACGCTTGATGCGATGCACCCGGCTGAGTTCGCCGGGTCGCGATAGTCCGTGGCGGACGTTCCGGTCAAGCCTTTAGGCAGAGCCGCTACCTAGGATGGCTGACTCCGCGGGTCCGGCGCACGTAGGCCTAGGTTTGCGCCTGTTGGGCGCGGCTCGCATCGGCCCGGCAACAATAGTCTTCACACTGGTGCTGGGGATTGTCGCGTTCATCGCGGTCTATCCTATTCTGTTGCTGTTCCTGAACAGTCTCCAAGTGGGGCAGTTCGGCACGGACACTACGTTCGGCTTTGACAATTGGGGAGCCGTGTTCCAAGAGCGCCAGCTTCGCGATGCATTCGTGAACACTATTACGCTCACGGGCACGCGTCAGCTGATAGCATTCTTCATAGGGATTGTTCTCGCCTGGGTCTTCGCCAGGACGGACCTGCCGCATAAAGGCTGGCTGGAGTTTGGCTTTTGGACAGCCTTCTTCATCCCAACGCTGCCCGTCGTCCTTGCATGGTCTTTGATGCTCGATGGAGACCGTGGCCTCTTCAATAAGCTGCTGATGCAGCTTCCCTTCGTACACGACGCGCCATTCCAGATTTACTCATGGTGGGGCATCACGTTCATTCACCTGATGACCACGACAGTCGCCATAAAGGTCATGCTCCTGACTCCAGCATTTCGCAACATGGACGCCTCCTTGGAGGAGGCGTCGCGCATCGTTGGCGCCGGCACACTCAGAACGCTGTTCCGGATTGTCGTTCCTGTCATGGCTCCGACGATCCTTGTGATTTTCTTGCTTGGAACGATTAAGTCGATGGAAGCGTTCGAGGTCGAATTGATTCTCGGGTCGCCGGGCCAGATCAATGTCTACAGCACACTGATTTACCGACGAGTTCTACTCAGGGAGCCGCCTGAGTTTGGCGAGGCTATGGCTCTCAGTATGATGGTCCTCGCTCTCCTCTTACCGCTAATCGTTTTGCAGCAGTGGATAAGTAGGCGGCGGAGCAGCCAGACACTCTCCGGTAAGTACTCCGCCCGCTTGCACGAACTTGGTCGGCTTCGCTGGCCGCTCTTCTCCGTTGTCGCCTTCATGGTTCTGATGATGACTGTCTTCCCAATCATCATGGTTACGCTCGGCACGTTTATGAGGCTGTTTGGTTTCTTTGACATCCCGAATCCGTGGACGGTAAAGAACTGGTACGTAAGCCTTTCGGACCCACGAATCCTAGGAGCGCTCAAGAACACTTTCGTCATCGGCATAGGGGCAGCGCTTTTTTCGATGACTGCCTTTTCGCTTATCGCCTACATTAGCGCTAGGACGAAGTTCGCAGGCCGGCACGTGCTTGATTTCTTGACCTGGTTACCCGCAACTATTCCTGGCATTGTGATTGGATTAGGCTTCCTCTGGCTGTTCCTGAGAACACCTGGCCTTAGTCTCGCCTACGGCACGATGTTTGTTTTGGTGCTCGCTGTAAGCCTTGCCAGCATCACCTTAGGCGTCCAACTGCTAAAAACCAATATGATGCAGATTGGTTCAGAGCTCGAAGAGGCCTCCTGGGTGAGCGGGGCTTCGCACATCTATACCTTCCGACGCATATTCCTTCCATTGATAGCTCCTGTGCTGGTCTTAGTAGGATTATTGTCCTTCGTGCAAGCCGCGAAGGCAATCAGCGTCGTAGCATTGCTATCGACTAGAAGCTCTGAGCCGCTCTCGATGCTGCAGCTCGACTATATGGCGGAGGGGAAGTTCGAGGAGGCGTCTGTCATCGGGTTACTGATCTTGCTCTTGACTCTCGGCATGGCTGCGGGCGCGCGCATTCTGGGCTTCAAGCTTCGAGGGATATCAACAACCAATCCGTCCGCCTAGCTGTAGTTCCCATGGACGTTGTTGACAGGCGGGAGGTTGGAGTAGCCCCGCCGATGCCGCCGTGTGGACGCCGGTGATTGTAATACGCGAGGAACCCAGGCAGCGTGTCGAGCCGCTCGCGGTTGGAGTAGTACGGTCGTAGGTAGGCCCACTCGGCCTGCAGGATCTTGTTGAACGCCTCCGCCTTGCCGTTGGTCTGAGGCCGGAAAGGCCGCGTGCGCTTCAACCGTATATTCCTGGCCGCCGCCGTGTCGGTGAAGATGCGACTCACGTAGCAGGCGCCATTGTCAGTCAGGATGCGCTCGACGGTGATGCTCTGGCGCCCGAAGTGGGCCAGCGCCCGGACAAGGAAGGCGGCAGCAGTCGGGCCGCGTTCGTCCGGCAGGGCCTCGACGTAGGCATAGCGGGAGTGGTCATCCACGGCCACGTGGAGGAAGTCGAAACCGAGGCGGGGGCCGCGCTGAGGACCACTGTGGGTCTCCGCGAAGCCGGGCAGGATGCGCTTGCCGCCACCCTGTGGGATGCGACCGAGTTTCTTGATGTCCAGGTGAACCAGCGCGCCGGGGCGGGTATGCTCGTAGCGAACGATCTCCCGTGTGGTGCGATGGAGCCACGCGAGGCGGTGGAGTCCGGCGCGGCGCAGGACAGCGTAGACGGTGGAGGGGGCGATGCCCAACCTCCACCCGATGCGGTGCGGCCCCCAGGCGAAAGACCGGCGTGCAGCGCAGATGGCTGCTTCCTGCAACTGACCGGTCTGGCGGGGGCTGCGCAGGGGACGGCTGGAGCGGTCAAGGAGCGCGTCCGGTCCGCCTTTGCGGAACCGCCGCACCCACTTGGCGACGGTCGCGCGGGAGACGCGGAACAAGCGGGCTACTTCGGCCTGGGGCCAGCCAGCCAACACCCGTTCGACCAATTCGGCGCGAGTCACGGGGGTCAAGCGTGCGTTACGATGGGTCATGAGGGGCCTCCTGTCACTGTTGGTGTTGGCTTTACATAACAGCAACAGCGACAGGAGGCCCCTGCACCTGTCAACAACCTCTATGGGAACTACAGCTAGAGGCTGAAGGCTGGAGCATCGGCACCGATGGCCGCGTAGCGCGGTCGATGGAGCGCGGATCAGCGACGGTCGAGCAGGTCAACGCGTCGGCACCGCTCGCTCGCGTTGCGCTGAATGGCAAGACGCGATGGGTGAGCGTTCGCGATTTGGTCGCGTTCAAGCACCTTAGCATGCCGCCAGCGGACACGATTCTCACGAGCATCGACGGCAACCCCGCCAACACAGCGGTCGAAAACCTCAGCTACAGACCGCGCACAGGCAAGCAGGCTGAGGCGCAGGCTGAGAAGGCCAAGAAGGCGCAGGAGCGAGCCGAGAAGCTTGCAGAGAAAGCCGAGGAAGCGGCCAGGAAGGCGCGGGAGGCCGCCCAGAAGGCTGCGCTGGCAGCTGGCGTCGCACCGCCGCCGCCCAAGCGCATATGGGCAGCGAATCAAGCTGCCTAGCCAACCCAACGAACAGTGGCGCTACCACGGTAGCGCCACTTCTCTGTAGAGAGGAGAATCCTGATGGAAGATGTACGCGAAGAGATATACAGGGTGATATCCCACGACCTCGTCGCTTGGTCGCGGCGCGGTGACAACGAACGCCTGAGCCGGGTCGTGGAGGCCATCGCCGACATCATGCTTGAGGTGGGCGCTGGACGGATGGCTGAGGCGCGAACGTTGATGGGCAAGCTGCTGGCGTGGCGTGACACGTACTACGATGCCGAGCTTGCTGAGGCTCTCGCCATCAAGGCTGAGCAGACGGAGAAATGGTCGACGATGCTCGAATCGATGCGCAGCGTGCTCGAACTCGACGGAGAGCAGTTAGGCGCTATGGACGGGATTCTGAACCGTGCCCTTGGCGACGAGACGATTGCGGTGTGGCTCGACATCTACCGCGGCCTCGGATTCGAGGAGCTGCTACGGCGCGAGGCGACGCCCGAGGAGCTGGCGTTGCTGCGGCGCAGCCGACACCTGGGGCGGCTGCTGACCGACGAGGGAGAGGCGGGACGATGAAGTGGTGGACGTCCCAACGAGAAGCGCACGGTCTTGGCGGTCCGACCCGTCGATCAGCACACCGTTCAAATCATCCGCAAGGGACCGTTCTTGGTCGAGTGCGTCGTCGTCGTGGATGGAGAGGCCGTCGTGGCGTTCGGTGCTGGGCCTGCGTGGTTGCAGGCCAGTGGTCGGGCCGCGAATCGAGCCATCTACGGGCTGGCTGCGGCGCAGCTTGAGGCATTTGCCGAAGGTCGCGACGCACGGGTGGTTCCTGCCGCGCGGTAGGCCAACCGGGGAGGCCTCTGAATCGCGCGGGTGGCAGCCCGCTACATCAACAACTCCGTACTTGTCCCCAATACATCGACCCTGTCTAATTGCACGGGTAAACACAACAGCCAAGGACCTCCTTCCTCTGGGACACTCAGTCCAAACACTCGGAATGGTACGTCAAGTGATGAACTAAAGTCCTCCGGGCTGCTCTCATGCATCATTCTTTCCAATCCGTTTTGCAGCATACGAGACATATTGCGCTCTGGCGTGTATCCTGCAATCACACAAAGCTTCTTGCCGGGCCGCGTCGGTATTTCCGCTAGCACCGCATAACCGACACGTTCCATTATACCAACGTCCCCATCCGTTATTGCGAATGCGATTAGCGTTGCCAACGGACGCTGGGGAGCACGCACGAGTACGTGGCGAGCCGACCACGTATTTGGATGATCTTGCCGCCATTCCTCATCGAGGTACAGCCCGAAGTTAGGAAACATCAGAGTAAAACTTGGGCGCGCACGATCACCCCTGTAATGTCGATGTTCCTGCCACCGCTGATTATGTTCTACATTGTCGTCTCGCCATACCCCACGATAGGCGATCTTTTGCAGTCCGGATTCGTGCAAGCTCACCTTGATATCCAGGTCGGCCTCTCGGCATACGATATAGACATCCCCCTGATTTGTGACAGATACGATCCACGACTCAGAGCTGGCCCCGTCCGAGCTCATCAGGGCAAACCTTAGAGGGCCGTCTCGCAAAGGTAGGTCTTCCGGAGCATAGGCACCCTTTGTCACCATATAGCGGATCGGTTCGACATCAGGTTCGACCTCGGGCAATTCCTCTTGTATGTTCATGAAGCCGGTCACGTTACTGATGCACCCAATTTGAATCTCGTAAAATATAATACACCTGCCCGCACCGCGTTGTGATGATGGCCTGGCATGCAAAGCCTATTGCCCACCGCTGAGGTAATTGATGCAGGCTCTGCTGTCTATACCCCTTCCCACCTGGCAGGAACGTACTTCGTCAACGGTGCATCCGCTGTAGCCGCAGAGGTATTGGGGCTGCTCTCCGTCAGGGCGAGTGCAAACGTGCGGCCTGCTATACCTCTTGCTCGCGGCAATTGCCGGGCTGCCCGTGACACTGACGTCCATCTAGCCGATGCCATTCACTGTGGTGATTGGGCGGTTGCTTGCCAATCGCGTCCCTTGTCCTGGTGTGGAACGCCATTCTTGGCCGACTGGTAGAGCCTGGCAGGAGGCCTGACCAGATAGGGGGCCACGCACCCTACTCGACCGGGTTCTTGTGTGGTCTGCCGCGCCGACGCCCCTCGGACTCCCAGAAGTAGACGGTCCTGCCCGAGCGGCGTACGTCCAGTCTCTTCCCCAGCGTTTCCGCCGCCGCATTGAGCCTGCGCCGGATCGCCTGGGGCGTCTCGCCCTCTCCTGGCTCCAGCACCCCAGCCTCTCCGTGGGGAACGCGCTGGATGTAGCCGATGTACTCCTGCAGGAGTTCCGCGCGCTTGCCGCTCGCGCCTCCCTCTCGCGCCTCGCCAAGCGAAACGATGCTGAACGTGGGCATCTTAAGCACCTCCTCGTACGAGCGGGGCGCATGGAACAACCGCCCCCTCTGAGCGAGCACTATAGCACCGAGGCCAGCGGTCGGGCCGCGAATCGAGCCATCTACGGGCTGGCAGCGGCGCAGCTTGAGGCATTTGCCGAAGCTCGCGCCGCACGGGCGGCTCATGCCGCGCGGTAGGCCAAGCGCCGAGGCCGCTGACGAAGCCTCGGTCGATGTATCACTCGACCGAGGCTCGAAAAGCGCGCGGGTGGCCGCCACAGCGCGTTGCTCTCGTGCCCGGAGGCCGCGAACTGCCAGAATCAGGCCGAACCTGCCAGACGAGCCGACAGGAAAGTTAGGCGCTATGCTCTACGAAGTGGAGGGTTAGCAAAATGATTCGATGGGGAACACGCCTTGCCATCGCCCTGCTGTGGCTGGTGGTGGCGCAGCAAGTGGTTTACGGTATCAACGTGACGCTGACGTTCTTCGAGCGGACTGCGGGGAGCTACGTCGAGCCGCTCGTCATCCAGTCGGGGCTCATCACCCTCTTCCTGCCCGTCTCGCTGCTAATCCCTGCCGCCGTGTGGGTGACGTGGCGACTCTGGCCGGAGATTCGCAGACGCTCCGCTACCCGTTGAGCGTTGACGGCCCAGAGGAACTACAGCGCATCCAAGACAAGTGGGCGCAGATGCCATCAATCGGGCACGAGGATCCGCCGCTACCGGACCGCCTCGATTGCAGGCGACCCATGCGCTTCGGCTACCCGCCGCAGTGCGAGAAGCACCCCTACGTCGAGGATATTGGAGGACTAGACAGGCGCAACCCTCGGCACCAATGCACCCCGTCGTCGTCGCTTACAACATATGACAGCAAGACAGAGAACACATGAGAGCTTTGGAGGCGTCTGCGGGGGCGGGGTTCCTGACCGCGTCAGCGGCGGTGCTAGGGGACGTATGGCAATACGAGCGTCCAGCCGCGTATCCTAGGGCAGGATTCCGCAATCATTCGAGGGGCCACAGGAGACGCGACGCACTATGACCACGGGACGCCAGTCGAAGACAGAAGCCGACGGCAACGGCGCGATCACCAGCTACGAGTCTGAGCTGTGGCGGATGGCCGACGCACTGCGCGGCAGCATGGACGCTGCGGAGTACAAGCATGTCGTGCTCGGCCTCATCTTCCTGAAATACATCTCCGACGCTTTCGAGGAGCTCCACGCTCAACTGGAAACCGAGCGCGGCGAGGGGGCTGATCCTGAGGATCCGGACGAGTACCGCGCCCAGCGCATCTTCTGGGTTCCTCCTGGGGCACGTTGGCAGCATCTGAAAGAGCAGGCCCGCCAGCCCACCATCGGACAGCTCGTGGACGATGCCATGACCGCCATCGAGCGGGACAACCCGGCGCTCAAGGATGTGCTACCCAAGGATTACGCTCGACCCGCGCTCGACAAGCAGCGCCTCGGGCAGGTTATCGACCTCGACCTAGAGGCGCTCTGGCTGGATAACGAGATGCAGGACGCCGCTGCCCTTGTCAGCCTCCTTGCCCCGTATCCCTCCGACGCCATGCAGGCATACGAGGTCTCCAGCCTGGTCAATTCCGCCTTCAACGACGGGCCTGAGGTGATAGCTCCCGCGCAACAAGGGAGGCTCATCTAGTCCTTGACGAGGTTCAGGACGATTGTTTTCTAGCGCCAGTCGTGTGCGGACGGCAGCGGAGCCCGCGTCCCCAGGCGCTCCAACCGGGAGACGATGACGTTCGTCGTTCCGTCCCAGCGCGAAACCGTGCCATGGGCCACGATCAACCGGCTCTCCAGCTCCCTCCTGAACCGGGCGAACACCCGTGGCCATAGGATGAGCTGGATATCCCCCGTCTCATCCTCCACAGTCACGAACACCGTGCCTGATTTGCCCCTCGGGTGCTGCCTCGCCACTGGCCAACCCGCCACGAGGATCTTGTCGCCCTCGCGCGCCGTCTCGACGGCTGCGGCGGGCAGCACCTCCGAACGGAGCCGAGGGCGCACGAACTCCATGACGTGCCCCTTCGGGTAGATGCCCATGACCCGGTACTCGCCCATCATCTTCTCCTCGTCGGTGAGGTCGACGAACGCAGGTGCGTTATCGTTCCCGGCGATGGCGAATGCCCGCTGGCCGTTCTTCGCGGGGCGTATGCCGAGCCCTGCGTCCCACAGGGCCTCTCTCCGGTTGGGCGTCACGCCGTCGAACGCTCCGGCCATCACCAGCGAGAGCACCGCCTGCGGCTTCAACCCCGTCCGCCGCACGAGGTCACCCGCGTTCAGGTAGGGGCCGTGCTGTTCCCGCTCCAGCACGAGCGCATGGGCGGACTCCTCCCCAACATCCTTGACGAAGCGGAGACCCAGCAGGACGGCGTCGCTGGAGGGGATGCATCGCGCCTCGCTGCGGTTCACGCAGAGGTTCAGGAAGGGGACACCAAAGCGCCGGGCATCCTCCTTGAGTGTCTCGATGGGATAGAAGCCCATCGGCTGGTTGTTCATCAGCGCCGTGAAGAACTCCACGGGGTGGTAGCGCTTCAGCCACGCCGCCTGGTATGCGGTGACGGCGAAGGCGTGAGAGTGCGATTCGGGGAACATGTAGTGGCCGTTGATCTTGGCAAATATCTTCCTGGCGGTCTCCTCGGAGACACCGTTCCCGGCCGCTCCCAGGCGGAACCGCTCCCAGTGCATGGCGATCAGGTGTTCGTTGTTGGGCCGTGCGAACGCCCTGCGCAGCTCGTCGGCCTCGGCTGCGGCCATCCCCGCCACGTCCACGAGCAACTGGACGACCTGCTCCTGCCAGACGATGATGCCGTACCCGCGCTCCAGCGCGCGCTTCTCCAGGGGGTGGTCGTACTCCCAGGGGACACCGCGCCGGTAGCGCTCCACGAACTGGCTCACCGCGCTTCCCTGGACGCCGACGCCGGGCCGGATGAGGGCCACCTGGTAGGCGAGGTCGAGGAGGTTGCGGGAGCGGAGGCGCTGTCCCATCTTGAGCTGTGCGGGCGACTGGAGCAGGAAGATGCCCTTGGACCTGCCCTCGTTGATCATGTCGTACACGTTGGGATCTTCCGAGTCGATCTTGCTCAGGTCGTACCGCCGTCCCTCCCGCTCCTCGATGAGGTCGAGAGCCTCCTCCAACTGGTCCAGCACCGGCAGGGAGAGGAGGTCTATCTTGGCGAAGTTGGCATCGGCGACGCTGTCCTTGTTCCAGTCCATGATGAAGCGCCCGTCCATCGCCCCTGCGCGAATGGGCACCATTTCAGGGATGGGGGAGTCGCTGAGGATCATGCCGCCGCCGTGCTGACCCAGACTCCGAGGAGCGTGCATCAGCTGTGGAGCGAGCTCCACGAGGTCGCGCCAGCCCGGGGCCTCCACGCGGTCTCGGAAGGCGGGCAGGCTCAGCATCTCGTCGCGGAGGTCGGCGGCATCCAGGGAGTGCACCTGCCGCGAGAGGAGTTTCAAGTCGTCCTTCGGCAGCCCCAGCGCCTTGCCGAGGTCCTGGATGATGCCCTTCACCGAGTAGGTGGCGATGGCTCCGGTGAGGACGGCGAACTCCTGTCCGAAGTGCTCGTGCACCCGCCGGATGAGCTCGTCGCGTATCGCCCGCGGGAAGTCGAGGTCGATGTCCGGGAGCATCGACATATCCTCGGAGATGAACCGCTCCAGGGTCAGGTTCCACCTGAGCGGGTCGACGTGGCTGATGCCGATGAGGTAGCCCACGAGGAGAGCGACTGAGGAGCCGCGCCCCCTGCCCGGCGGTCTCTCTTCCAGAGGCGTCTCCGGGTGCGCCAGCCCCTTCTCCTGCATGATGGTCTGGGCAAGCAGCACGATCTCCCGGTAGAGGAGGAAGAACCCCGCGAGCCGGCGCCTGCCTATCAGCCGGAACTCTTCCTCAAGACGCTCCCTGACCCGCGCGGACACGGTTCCGTAGCGCCGCTGGGCCGCCTCCATGCAGAGCCTTCGCAGGAAGCCTTCAGCGGTATACCCCTCCGGCACCTGGGGGTCCGGCAGGGTGTAGCCGAGGTCTGAACCAAGGTTGAAGGTGCACAGCTCCGCGATGCGGAGGGTGTTGGCCACGGCATCGGGGCGCTCCCTAAAAAGCCGCTCCATCCGCTCGGCGGACTTCAGGTGCAGGTGGTGGTTGGGCCGGATGAAGGGGAGCGCCCGGTCGATGGTGGTATTTCGTCTCGCGGCCACGAGCGCATGCTGCAACCGGCAGCGCTCCGGGGCGTGGTAGTGAACGTCGTTGGTGGCGACGATTGGCACGTGCATATCGTTGGCCAGCCGTGCCAGCTCGCGGTTGCGCCGCGTGTCGCCCTGTAGGAAGTTCTGCTGCAGTTCCACGTAGACCGCGTCGCTCCCGAACCACGACCGGTAGTCGGCGAGCAGTTCGCAGGCTTCCCCGTGCCGTCCCTCCAGCGCCAGCTTTGCCAACGGCCCGCCCCTGCCGCCGGTGAGGAGCGCGACTCCATCGGCGTGCTCGCGCAGGTGCGCGGGGTCGAGCCTCGGTTCCCTGCGGTCGGCGGCGTTCGCCAGCGTGAACAACCGGGAGATGTTCGCGTAGCCTTGCCTGGACCTGGCCAGCAGCACGAGGCGGGAGCCGTCCGTTAGGGTGACCTCTCCACCGGTGATGGGGTGCACACCGAGGCTGCCAGCGAGGCGGGCGAACTCCAGCGCCCCGCAGAGGTTGGTGTCGGTCAGGGCGAGGGCGTCGTAGCCGTGCTCCTTCGCCTGCGCCAGCAGCTCGTGCGCGTGGGACGCCCCCGCTCCGAAGGAGTAGAAGCTCTTGGCGTGCAGTTCGACGTAGCCGGTCGTCATGGAGGCACCGGCGCTAGGACGTCTGCCGGTACCAGCAGGAGTCCGTCCGGTCTTGGAACAGGACGATTGACCCCCCGTCGCGGCGGCTCACCCGGTAATAGGCACGGTTCACGGGCTGCGGCATCCACCAGAGGTCGAAACTCCAACGATCCTCGATGCCGGTCAGCGGATGCCACTGCTCTCCCAGGCGCACTGCCACCGGCTCACGTTGGGGGCCTTCTTGCACGGGCACCGCGACCGGCAAGGAGAGGGGTTTCATGCCGTCCCGTCCCGACGAGTCGATGGGAACCTGCACCGCACGCATCTCCGGGGCGGGATGCCACGGTGCGACGTCGACCACGCGGTACAGAGCGTGGCTGCCGCCGATGCGGGGCTGGATCTGCCTCTCCGCGTCCAGCAGCCGCACGTCGCGCTCCTTCTGCACGTCGCGGAACAGGCCCGCCTGCGTCCCTGCCTCTCCGGTGATGCCGGACAGCGTGAGGGCGACCTCCTCGACGGGGGCAGTGGGGAGGTCCCGCTCGAACTGACGGCGAATGATGGATGCGGCCTGCTCCCAACTCCCCACGGGCTGCTTGAAGTTGACCGCCCTCTCCCAGGTGGAGGCCCTTTCAAGGACGCACTCCAGCGTCACCCTGCCCGCGTACCGTCCCTGCATCCGGGGAAGGGCGTAGGTACTCTTGAGCAACGTGTCCACCGCCGTCATCAGCCACTCCACTGAGGCCGAGGCGAACGGGAGGACGGTGTGCTCGATGACGGCCTCTTCGTATGGGAGAGGAACCACGGGGTCGTGGTCGATGCCGTGGGAGAGCTCCCACGCTCGCCTGCCAGCGATCCCGAACTGGTCGATGAGGGACTCCGGCGTCATGGCCGCGACATCGCCCATCGTGTGCAGGCCGAAGCGGTGCATCCGGCTGTGCACCTCGGGATCGACCGGGAGCAGGTCAACCCAATGAGGCGCGAGAAAGGTGGCCGCGTCGGGTGGGACGCGCGCCACGCCCGGGGCGTCGCTGGTCAGGGCCGCGACAAAGGCGGGGAACTTGGCATCTCCAGCCCCGATACGCGGCCTCAAGTAGTCAGGCAGTGACTGGAAGAGCGCGTAGACCACTCGATCCTCGCCGCCGTACAAGCGCTCCAGACCATCTAGGCGAACATAGGCAGTGCCCAGGCCCGAGCTCTCCACGCGGTCGCTGATCCCCTGCAGAGCAGAGAGCACGCGGCTGAACACCCGCCGGTACGACGGCTCATCGGCTTCGAGGACGACGGCCCCTGCATTGCGGGAGAGCGCCTCCTCCAGGGGCATGCCCGCCGTCACTCCAACGCAGGCAGGGAAGCGGTCGGCTACCAGCGCCCTCCGGGAGCGCTCGGCGATGACGACCGGCCTGTTCCCCAGATGGGGCTGCCGTTGCAGTTCGACCTTGGCCCTAAGATGAGTGATCAGCACACAAGCGACTCGCAAAACCTCTCCCACAGAGTTGCTATCCAGCAAGGGGACTGGTAGAGAGCACGATAGAGAACATACGTTCTGTTGTCAATCAGACCGCTGCCCGGCAGAGGCCATTCCTTCCGCTCTCCTGCCGCACGCAGCTCCTTCTGCTCCTCCCGGCGTGAGGACGCGAGGCGGCGGCGGTGAGCGACCGCACTGGATGCACCGCCGTTCGTCCGGGTCGCCGGGGAAGAAAATCGACTATCTGGCCACCGCAGCGCACGGCTCGACGATGCAACCCGGACGCTATTCAGCAAGGGAGGGCGTGGCCCGCTCGGCCTGCGGCGCAAGGCACGCGGCCTCTGGTGCCGCGAGGTCGAGGGTTTACTCAACCTCGGCCTCGGAATCGCGCGGGTGGCCGCCACAGCGCGTTGCTCTCGTGCACGGAGGCCGCGAAACTGCCAGAATCAGACCGGGACTGCCAGACGAGCCGACAGGGGAAGTTAGGCGCTATGCCAAGGAGGAGATTGTGGCACAAGACCACGGCAAGGTTGACGACGCGAAGCGGGCGGCGTTGAAGATAGAACTCGGAGACGCCATCGCCCGCTTGCACCAAGACGCGTTTGACGCGCTTGACTACTACATAAAGCCGAGGGCGGTGCGGAATGTGTTGAAGACAGAATTCGGAGACACCATCGACCGCACTGGATGCATCGCCGCTCGGGCGGGTCGCCCGGGAAGCTGATGCGGCCCACCACCTGCCCGCCACAGCGAGCGCGCGGCCTGCGAGGGTAGGCGCGGCGCGCGTTTCCGGCTCAAGGTCGAGGGTAGCTTCAACCTCGGCCTCGGAATCGCGCGGGTGGCCGCCACGACGCGCCGCTCTCGGGGGCTGAGGTCGCGAACCTACCAGAATCAGGCCGAGTGGCGCAGACACCACGGCATCAACCCGCATCATGCCGCGACCCCGCACGTCGAGAAGTGAAAGTTAGGCGCTATGAACGTGCCGACGGAGCACCTTGAGCTCCTCTGCTGAGAGTACTCGTGGAGGTATGCCCGTGCGGCCACATTGAACGCATTTCCACTCGTCTGGGTCGCCAGGGTGCCCGATGCGCGCCATGTATCCGCCACAGTGGCCGCACGAGCCGCACCCGGCAGGCCGGGTGCGCGTTTCCGGCTCAAGGTCGAGCCGTAGGTCGACACCTTGCGCGTCAGGCCGCTCCTTGGCCGCCACGAGGCCAAACTTGGGGCAACGAGGTCACTGACCTTGATTGTGGCTTGCCTCCTTTCAAGCACGACGATGTATCGCGGTTCTGCGTTCGCCCGCGGATCGTGCGTTATCTTCTTCGCTTGCATCTGAGTGCGTGTGATGGTTCCGTCGGCGTTGATTGACCAACCGCGAGACTCAAGCCACTCTATGGCCAGAAAGCACTCGCGGTTGGTATGTTTGCGGAGGGTCATGGCTGGCCAGCCATGCGCCGACGCGCTGCATCGACGTTGGGGTCGCCAGTTGGCGTAGGCGGTCGTGAGGCTTTGACGAGTCGTTGCTCCTCGACAGCCCGGGCGCGCGATTCCTCAGCCTTCTTGAGCCGCCAGCGGCGTGTGCGCTCGGCTGCGCGTGCTCGCGATTCAGCAGCGCGTCGGTCGGCCATGAATTCCAACGCCCGTGGCTCTAGTCGGTCCCAATCGACAAGTGGCAACGCTCGGATCATCTCCGCCTGTTCAGGCTTGCCGAGAACCTCCTCCAAATAATCGGCGTAAGCAAACTTATTTCTGCTGCTCATTCGGCTCTTCTTCCTGCGGCTCGTACTGCTCTTCTGATTGCCGCCCATTCCTCCGGAAGCAGAACGCGGATGCGCGCTGCCTCTTCAAAGTCACCCGCCTCTTCTAGGCGGTCAGCAGCTTCGTGCTTGCTGGCCGACAGCGAGTTCATGTGGCTGTACTTAGATGGGGTGTACGAACGAACATACCCGCCCTTTCGTTGCCGTTCAGCCTTAGTTGGCTTCTGCCTCGACGATATCTTCTTGGCCCAATCGAACCGCTTACAAGCGGGGCACGCCTTAGGTTGGGTTTCTATCCGCGGGATCCAGGTGTGACCGCATAGACCGCATACCAATTCTTCCTTCTTTGGCTCTTCAATGATTGGCTCCCGCCAATCACGTCGGAAGCATCGTGGACATGCCGCTGGGTTGTCGCAGCGTGGCAACCAACGATACCCGCAGCGCGTGCACTCAAGCTCTGGCCGTGACGCTCTTTTTATCACGCGCGTCGCTGTAGTTGTCACGATTCATCTCCTTGTAATGCCAAACTCGTCACCAGTTTTACAGCGGGGATAACTACTCGGTATTGGCCGCTCGCTGAGAGCCGCACTGTCTGGTTAACCCTAGTCTATAGTATTTCTATATTAACACCAGCACAAAATCAAGCCACTTAGCCATCGAATTACGGCTACTATTGCTGAGGAATCAAAGAGCGTTTACCAGCCTGCTTATTGTTGCTATTGCTGCTGTTGCCGCCCCTACTACCCCACCAGCAACAACAACGTCAGGCATGATTAGCAGGTTTAAACTCTGCCGAGTTGGGAGCGATATCGCTGCACAGTAGCCATGCAATCACCGACCGGAACTGGTAGCACTAGAGCGGCACTAGAGCGGCATTGGAGTGGCAGTAGTAGCAGTTGGCGGCAATCCGAGCGTGAATCGGCCACCGTTGCCGATTTGCTGGCACTTGCAGGACGTACTGAGCGCGACGAAAAAGAAGCTCCAATTATGAACTATCTTCAGGCTGGTCGCGTTGTTGCGGCAGCACTCCGCTAAACATATCTAGCAATCGCCGCGCCGTATCTTCTGCGACGTGTATCTCACTGGCTAGTTTGGCGGCGGTAATCTCTTTTCTGCTTCCATAATAGTGGCGGATAGCCCACAGCAATTTATGTAGAGGAACATGGCTCTTTGCCAATACGGTTCCCGTGCGCACAGAGAAGTGCTTGCGGGGGTCGCACTTACGGCAGCGGTACGGCATTGGCTCGCCGTTTTTTACGACTTCAACATCCAAGACTGGCAGTACGGGCATATGGGGGACCCGTGCCATCGGTACTCCTCGAACAGATTGGTAGCCGCTTGCTCCTCAGAGAGCCCCTCCTCTTTGGCGAGCTCGAAACCTAGTTCAAGCAACCACTCCCACAGCGGCCTCCCGTCATCACGGATGGTTCCTGTGCGAACAGAGAAGAGCTTGCCGCAAGAGCGGCAGCGGTACGGCGTGTCCGTGCTTGGGAAGGGGTCCGTATCGGAAGAACCACAATCGGGATTGGGACAGGTGCGGGATCCCCTCCAGCGCTCTTCCTCGAAGAACGCGGTAGCCGCTTCCTCGTTGGAGATATGCCTATACCAGTAGCGAACCATGCCTGGGTCTGTCATTACATGTCGGATAGTAACCGAAGCGACTGCGGCTCGTAAAGTCTGGGCGGCTAGTAAAGTCTGGAGAATCCTATTGACCGCTCTCGTGCGTCGGTTTGTGTACCTAGACAAACCTTGGCTAGTAACTTTTGGTGCCGGTTGCATAGGCGTGGTGTGTGCTCTTACGCTTGTTGCCGACTTGTTGCCGGAAACCCTAGGCGGTCATGACACGCGGGGGGCGGTTTAAGCTCCTAGGGGATTCTGGCAACCAGTCGGCAACACACGAGTAAAACGCCTATAGAGCGCAGCAAAAAGAAACAGCCCGGCGTGCGCGTCACACACCGAGCTGTCACGGCAAAGGAGTGAGCAATGCCGCAACCGCATGATAGTACCAACTGGAACGTAAGTGTCTACCACAAAGCTAAAGGTAGTTCCCAGCATGATAGAGTAGCCGCTTTAGCCGAGTTACTCGATGGGGTGCGCGATGGCAAATGGGCTGCACCAGTGGCGCGGATCCGCGCAGAGACCGACAAGAAGGCGCGCCGCGCCCTTAAGTCGGCGCTGCTACTCGGATTCATCCCTACTGGCGTACAGAAGGGGCAAAGGCTAACCGACAATCCATTCACAACGCGCATTGGCCTCATCGCGCTAGACCTCGACCTCTACCACGCCACCGATTCGACCCGAACAGCCAGCGAAGTGCGCGACTTGCTCGCGGGCGAGCCTCACTGCGCCGCCGCCTACATAAGCACCAGTGGCGAGGGGGTAAAGGCGTTCATGCACGTCACTCCAACCCCACAGACGCCAGAAGAGCACCGTCGGGCATGGGATGCCGTGCACAAATGGCTCCGCGATACTCATAATCTAGGATTTGGCGAGAAGGTGAGCAAAAGCGACCTCGATAGCGCGGGCCGCAACATCGTCCAACTCCAATTCATCAGTCACGACCCGCAGGCACACCACAACGCCAACGCCACCATGCTGGAATGGCAGAAGTGGGAGCCTGAAGAGCATGAGCGGCGCGGTGGCCGTGGGCGGCAGCCGGACGGAGGCGCGGGTGCACCAACCGGAGCCGTTTGGACGGAGGCTAAGGTTGCGCGAATGTTGGATCACTGCGACCCAGACGGCAGCCGCAATGACTACCGATTACCGATAGCGCGCTCGCTCCACGCTTGGGCCAACGGTAGCGAAGCTGGCCTCAGATTATGGATGGATTTCGCGCGCAAGGCGACGCGTTCCCCCTACCCAGATGATGAGTACGAGCGCTGGTACGACGACGCGCCACCTGGCCGATTCACTATCGGCACGCTTGTTCATTACGCGAAGGAAGGCGGCTGGAAGCCCGCTACGAAGCCTCGTCCAGCCCCTCCATCGCTGGACGAGATTAAGGCGCGCGAGGGTGCCCGTGAGAAGGCCGCACGCGATGAAGGTAGGCCATTCCTACAGATGGATGCCCCGAAAGGCTGGGACCACCCAGACAACCTAGCCAGAGTTGTGCTGGAACAGATAGCGCGTGAGATTGCCATAGTGAAGGTACGCGGCGAAGGCTCGCTCTCATACGGTGTCTATCGCTGTAACGAGCAACACATCTGGGAGCCATCCCCAGTCACCCTACACGCCGATATCGCTCGGTTCTGCGAGGTCGCGATACTTGATGCGTTCAGGGCCTCACCAACCAACGATGTGGCAAAGGCGCTAGCTGGACTGCTGCGATACGTCCACACTCCGGCGGGCAAGAAGGCTGTCGTTGAGGCCATGCCACCAACCGCGTACAACCTCGGTAGTCCGGTGCGGTGGGCTGAGGAAGACGACCTCAACAAGTCGGGCTATATCGGGATGAAGAATGGTGTGTGGTCGCTATGGACGCTGAAGAAATGCGACGCTATTGAAGCGCAGGATGCATTGATAACCCGCCAGTGGGAGGTTACATACGACCCGCAGGCGTCATATCACGAAGCGGTCGGCAAGATGCTTGAGTGTTATGGCGAAGGACGAGAGTTGATTTTGCGGCATCTCGGCAGGGCGGCGTGGCGCGACCCGGGTGAGCATTTCGTGGTCATCGAGGGCAAGAAGAACAGTGGCAAGAGCACGCTCATCAAGGCAATCACTGGACTGGATGCGAAGCCCATGATGGTGGATGCGCTGAAGGTGAGCCCAAACAAACAGACGCACAACGATTCACTGTCGCCCGTATTTAGAGCGTCATTCTGCACCATTGAAGAAGCTGGCGAGGCCACGCTCGGCAACGTCATGGCCGCGTCGAGCATACTGAAGCGCCTAACGTCCGGCGTTGGAGCACGAGAGACCGACTCGCCGAAGGGCAAGCCGCAAACAGACCGAAAGGTAACCGGGACGTTCTTCTTGACCGCCAATGGCATGCCCGGGTTGGGGCTGCAAGACCCAGCAATGGAGAAGCGCCTGCGGCTGTTCCATGTGGCGCAACATGCCGTGAACGACCCTAGCGTTGTTGAGGAGTTAGTCAAGCCCGACGGCCCGGCGCGGTGTTATCTCGTGCGGCTAATTCTGGAGAATGCGCAGACAACCCCACCCGGCACGGCAGTCACCGACGACGACCAGAAGCGGCCTGACTGGATGATGAAAGCCATGAACCGCGCCGGGGCCGACGAGCTATCCGAGTTCGACGTATGGCTCAAGGAAACGATGGTCAGAGACGACACCAAGGACGATGACAGGTTGCTGCCGCGACGGGTACTACGCAGCGAATTGCGCGGCGCGTGGTGCAAGCACAACAACACCGCCTACGACGCCTCCAAGGACAAGGTTGGCGGGGTAGTCCTCACGACCATACCCAGGCGCGCGCAACGGCTCGGTTTTGAAGAGCACGACAAGAAGCTTCGACCCATGAGCGGCGACGGTGGGGTCGAGAAGGGCTGGCTCAATTACAGGCTCCGCGACCCATCCGAGTCGGAGGCCGACGAGGCGGCAGAAGAGCAGTACGAGTCGCCCGAACGGGCGGCTGATACGGCGGCAGAGGAGCAGGCCAAGCAGGACTTGGAGCGCGAACGCAACCACCAGCAGGACGCGCGCGACGACGAGGACGACCCGGAATCTTGGATGCGCTAGGAGGATTGACATGACGAACGCACGAACGAAGGAAGAAGCCGCCGCGTTCCGTGACGCGAACGCTTGCCTACAGCGGGCGAACACCGCGCTTGGGAAGAAGCGCGTCGCCTTGGCACTCCAACACGCCGAGGATGCTATCGACACCCTCGTGCAGGCTGGGCTTGCGGAAGACGCGAAGGCCGCACGGCTGCTACGGAAAGCCCGTCGCCTTCTGGGAGATGATGAATGAACGCTCTGCATGCCACGTATGAGTATCTCAAGCGCGGGCTGAGCGGGCTGAAGCTCAGACGGTGGCGGAGAAGAACCGGCTTGGCGCCGCAACCAGCGCCGTCCGGCCCCGCATCGAGGCCCACATTGCCTGGCTTGAGCAGGAGTTGAACGACGTCGACGAAGAGCTGCGGCAGACGCTCCGAAGCAGTCCGGTGTGGCGGGAGAAGGATGACATCCTGCGCACCCTTCCCGGCGTGGGTGAGCACCTCTCCATCACGCTCCTAGCCCACCTGCCGGAGCTGGGCACGCTTGACCGTCGGCAGATCGCCGCGCTGGTGGGCGTGGCTCCCTTCAACCGCGATAGCGGCGCCATGCGGGGCAAACGGCATGTCTGGGGTGGGCGCTCCCGGGTCCGAGCCGTCCTGTACATGGGGGCGTTGGCAGCCAGTCGCTTCAATCCCGTCATCAGGGACTTCTACCAGCGGCTGCTGGCCGCCGGTAAGCCGAAGAAGGTGGCCCTCGTCGCTTGTATGCGCAAACTGCTCGTCATACTCAACGCCATGCTCAAGCATCGCTCGCCCTGGGCCGACCTGAGTATCAATTCCGGTCATGCCTCTTGACTTTCAACACAGTTGCTGAACAGTTACACCCCCTCCCGTCGTTCCTGTAGATGTTAGGTAATTCGTTGACAGAATTGGCTGACGGAGTCAGTCCCGTCTGGAGACGAAGATGCGTGACAACAGCAACGACCGCACGGTGGAGCGGAACTACGTCCAGAAGTACCGGTTCCTGATCCGGGAGTACGAACTGGTCAAGGCCAAGCGCCATCACCAGTTCCGCTTCCTCCAGGACTTCTACACCTACCACGGGACAGACCGGCAGACCTTTGCCAAGTACTACAACCGCTACCGCCAGTCCGGGGACGCTGAGGCGTTCCTGCCTCGCAAGCGAGGCCCCAAGTGGAAGAGCCGCCGCACGATTCCCTACATCGAGGAGAAGGTGTTGGAGCAGCGGCGCAAGGGCATCAACCGCTACGAGATATATGCCATACTCAAGCCAGTGCTGAAATCTCGTACGCCTGCACCGTCCACCATCTACGCTATCAGCAGGCGTCACGGCGTGAACCGCATGACCAAAGCGATGCAACAGTCCAAGCGCCGGATCATCAAGACTCGCGCCGGGGAGTTGGGCCACTTGGACTGCCACTACCTGAGCAAGGACCTCATCGTCGTCGCCAAGCGTCGGTACTACCTGGTCTCGGTGGTGGATGCCTGCACCCGCCTCGCCTGGACAGAGGTTGTAGACGATCTGAAGAGCCTGAGCGTGATGTTCGCCGCACTCAAGAGCATCAACATGCTGAACGCGGAGTACGGGATCCGCTTCGAGGAAATCCTTACCGACAATGGCTCTGAGGTGGCCTCGCCTCGGAACAAGGGACATCACCCGATGGAGCGGATGCTGCAGGAGTTGGGGATCAAGCACCGCTACACCCGGCCGTATCGTCCCCAGACCAACGGGAAGGTTGAACGGTTCTGGCGGACGCTGAATGAGGACCTGCTCGAAGAGACGACGTTCGAGTCGCTGGAAGAGCTCAAGGAGGAACTCATGCAGTACCTCCTCTACTACAACACAGAACGGCCCCACCAAGGCCTCGGAGGCAAGACACCCCTCCAAGCCTTGGAACTTCTGTCAACGAATTAGTTGACATCTACAGGAATGACGGGGCATGCGCGGGAAGGTAGATTCACATTTGAAGTGCAACACTTGATTCCAGAATATTTCGGATGGGCTCTGGTAGCCGAGGCACTTGCGCGGCGTATTGTTATACCCCAGCAGCAGCCCCGTAAACCGCTCGTCAGACATCTCTCCCAGGTTCGTCTTCCGGGGCAGCACGCGACGCAGCCGACCGATCCCATTCTCCATGCCCCCCTTCTGCCACGGCGAGTACGTGTCGCAGAAGAATGTTTCGATCCCCAAGGCGTGCAGTTCATGATGCCGCACGAACTCCGTCCCGTTGTCGAGCGTCACCGTCTGCCGGAACTCCGGCGGCAGCGGCCCCAGGAGGCTCGCCATGGCCTTCACGACCGGTACTGCTTCCTTCGAAGGCAGCCGGACGGCCATCATCAGGCGCGAGTGCCGTTCGTGCAGCACCAGCACCACCGCCCCCGACCTCCCAAACTGCATCAGGTCAGCCTCCCAGTGGCCGAAGGTCTGCCGGTCTGCAACGGCGGGCGGGCGAGCGGCGAGCGGGCGGCGCTCAGTGATGAAGGAGACCGAACTGCTCCCTTTGTGCGCACGCCTGCCGCGCTTCCACTTCGCCTCCGGCAGATACTGCCTCCAGCCGTGGTCTTTGTGCCGCGCTTTCTGCGCGTAGATGAACCGGTAGATGCTCTCGTAGGAGATGACCCTTCTGCCCGCCCCCCGCGCCAAATGCCCGCATACCTGCTCCGGCGACCACCCCCAACCGAGGCGTTCGAGGACGCAGGCACGCAGAGCCGCATCCCGCTCCAACCGGGAACCGGACCAGCGGCGCGCGCAAGACTGCTCCTGCGCGTACGACGGCCGGTAGCCCATGGTGCGTGAAGCGTTGCGCTTCAGCTCCCGAGCAACCGTCGATGGCGCGCGATCCAGGCCTGCAGCGATTTGCCGGATCGAGGCGCCCGCGGCACGTAGGCGGGCAATCTCACACCGTTCCTCAATGGTGACCTGTGTGTATCCCATGGCAACACCTTAATCTGATGTTGCACTTCGTTTGTGAACCCAGCGAGCCTCGCATCGCTGCCCCATGTTCTCATCGGTTGTAGCGTTGAACGCAACCCGCCGCCCGCCTCGCCGCAACGCCGCAACCGACGACAACTGCACATTGCGCCATCGCCGCGCCAACCCCTACATTGTCTACATGCGTCGTTTTCGCGAATGCCCCCGTCGTTCCCGCGAAGGCGAGAACCTCGCATCCCTGCCCCCATCGCCCGCGATCACGACGAGGAATGAACCAAAATGAATCAAAACAGGTCAGAGGTGTACCCCCCCTCACTCCTGGATCGAGCAGGAAGTGGTTCACAATATGGCCAGCCACCCGTCGTTCCCCGCGAAGGCAGGAACCTCGCCCCGGCCCCTGTAGGTCCCTTCTCTCTGGGAGAAGGCGAGGATGAGGGTGACCCCCCAGCGTGTCTACGAGAGGAATGATAGGAAATGAGCGGAAATGAGAGGAAATTAAAAGTTTTGCCACTCTACGCACTCCTGACGAAGCCACCAGAGATTCAGATGAGGCCACACGAGGCCACAGTGGCCCAGTGCTTACGAGTGAGCGTGGCGCCAAACGAGGCCACCCTGGCCTCATTTCCAGCCTCGCCGCTAGGAGTAAATTGAACCCAATGGAGCCAAATGAGCCCCCAATTCGAAAAAATGCGAACTGCCGGAATGTCACGTCACCTCGAACCCTGCGCGTGACCCGGATGGTGGAGTCACGCGGCCCAGGTTCCGTCCGGCGGCGTACCGTTTGGAGGGTCAGCCTGCGATGACGCCCGCTACGTCGGTGGCGTAGTAGTCCACGGCGTCAGGGTTGAGCGTTACGCCCAGGCCGGGCGTATGCGGCACGGTGATGTGGCCCCGGACGGGGATGAGAGGCTTGACGAGCAGATCGCTCTGTAGCCGCGCGCTTGCGCTCAGGTTCGCGGGCGATGCTTTGCCGAGCGATGTGGAGAGGTGCAATCCCGCCGCGATGCCGATGCCGGTCTCCAGCGACGCCGATACGGTGGAACGGAGGCCGCTCTGTGCGGCGTATGCCATGATGGCCTGCGCGTGGCGGATGCCGCCGGCCCTCGCGGCTTTGACGACGAGCACGTCCGCAGCGTCGGCTTGTACGACCTTCTGGGCGTCGGCGAGCGTGCCGACCGCCTCGTCGGCTGCGATGGGAACTTGGCTCAACCGGCGTATGCGGGCAAGCCCGCTGAGGTCCTCGGCGATCACGGGTTGCTCGACGAACTCCAGGCCGTAGGGCCGCAGCTGATCAATCGTGTAGAGCGCGTGCTCGGCAGTCCAACCTTCGTCGGCGTCGGCGCGTAAGGCGATCTTGTCGCCGACGGCCTGCCGGATGCGGCGGATGATTTCGATATCGGTGGCGGGGTCGCGTGCGCCCAGCGAAGCCTTGATGCACTCGTAGCCGTTGGCGGCGGCGGCGGCGGCCTGCTCTGCGGCCTCCTCCGGCGGAAGGAAATCGAGGAGCGCGACGACGGGCACCCAGTCGATGACGCCGCCGAGCAGGTCGGTTACGGGGCGTCCGGCGTTCTTGCCCATCGCATCGAATGCGGCGGTCTCGAGTCCGAAGCGGAGCGCGGCGCCGACGCCGCCGGAAGGCGCGAGCGCGGAGAGTATGTCGAAAGCGATGGCTGGGTGCAGGCCGAGGGCGGACGGCGCAAGGTCATGGAGGACGCTGGCCACCTCCGCGACGCCTGCCGGGCGCCCGGGGCCTGCGGTAGCGGCCTCGCCCACGCCGGAGACGCCGTTGTCCATGTGCATCCAGATGAGCAGCGCGTTGCGGCTGGCCTTGGTGGAGTCCAAAGCCATCTCCAGGTGGCGAAGCGGAACCCGGACTCCGCGCCATTCCATCTTACTGATGCGCATGATGGGGGCATTATGGGCGGCGGTGGAGGGAGGGGCAAGCGAGACGATGGTTTGCTGCGCCGTGTCGTTCGGGTTCGCGCGGCGAACTGCCAGCTTACGCCATCTCGCTCGTTACGGCGGTGGTGAGGCGCTCCACGGCGCTGAGCAGCTCGGGCAGGGTATCGAGCTGCGGGTCAGTGTCGAGGATAGTGGCGGCGGCACCACGCGACGCAGCGAGCAGGTCGCGGTCATCGAGGCGGGCCATCCTCATCCGAGCGGTGCCGGACTGATCCTTGCCGAAGAAGTCCCCCTGATTTCGCATCCGCAGATCGGCCTCGGCTATCTCGAAACCGTCGTTCGTCCGCACGAGTTCGTTGAGCCGGTCTCTGCTTCGTTGCGCTCGGCTCTCGGCGCCCTTGAACCACTGCTGAACTTCCTGCGGGTCCTCTTTCGCCTGGATGCGCTGTCGGCGTCCCTCAGTCAGGCGCTGCAGCGTCTCGCTTTCGGACTCCGCGACAAGGAAACAGTAGCTCTGGTGCGCCCCGCGCCCGACGCGTCCGCGCAACTGGTGGAGCTGCGCAAGGCCGAAGCGGGTTGCGCCCTGAATCATCATCACCGTCGCGTTGGGCACGTCGATGCCCACTTCGATGACGGGAGTCGAGACCAGCACGTCGATATCGCCTGCCCGGAACTGGTCCATCACCTCCTGCTTCTGCTTGAGCGGCATTCTGCCGTGCAGGAGGCCCACCCGCACCTCGGACAGCGTCGTAGAGCGCAGGCGTTCGTACTCTGCTACCGCAGTAGGGACAGGGAGGGACGCGGGCTCAGGAACGAAATCGGAGTTCTCATCTCCGTCATCGCCTGCGTAGTCGTCCTCGTACTCGGTGTCGTCGTCGCCGGACTGGTCGTCCGATTCGTCGATGTGCGGATAGACGATGAAGCACTGCCGCCCAGCCCGTACCTGCGTTACCAGGTACGCCTCGGCATCGCCGCTCTGGGCGAGGCTTCCGCTGCGGGTGATGATCTCCTGGCGGCCTTTCGGCAGTTCCCGGATGGTGGATATATCGAGGTCGCCGTAGATGGCGAGCGCGAGCGAACGGGGGATGGGCGTGGCGGACATGAGCAGAAGGTGGGGCTCGCCGACGCTGCTCTTGCCGCGCAGCGCATCGCGTTGCAGCACGCCGAAACGATGTTGCTCGTCAACGACGGCAAGCGCGAGATTCGGCAGTTCGACATCCCGCTGGATGAGCGCATGCGTCCCCACGAGGATGTCGAGCGAACCGTCGGCTGCCATTCGCTGAATCTCACGACGGGGGGCGGTGCGCGTGCTGCCGGTCAGCAGGCCGACGGTTACTTGCTTGCCTTCTATGTCGGCTGCGAAGTAGTCGGGGTTGTCCATCAGAGGTGTTGTTCCCGTGAGCAGGCGGCGCACGTTCAGGAAGTGCTGCTCCGTCAGTACCTCCGTGGGGGCCATCATGACACCCTGGCAGCCACCCGCCACGGCGGTGAGCATCATCGCCAGCGCGACGACTGTCTTGCCCGAACCTACGTCTCCTTGCAGCAGGCGGTTCATAGGCTTGCCGCTACTCGATACGTCCGCCATCGCCTCGCTTAGTGCGGACTGCTGGCCACCCGTGAGTTCGAAGGGGAGTGATGCGATGAACGACTGCACGATGCCGGGGAAGGAGGGCAGCGTGATACCGGGCTGCTTCTCCCTGTAGTTGCGCTCCATCCCGAGCTTGAGCTGGATGGGGAGGAACTCATCGAACGCGAGGCGGCGCCGCGCTTGCTCTTTCGCCTCGTTGGAATTGGGGTAATGGGCTTGTCCGATGGCCTCCGGCAGCGTCAGCAGCTTCACCTCCCGGCGTATCGAATCAGGCAGGGGGTCGGGCACTTGCAGGCGTCCACCGACCTTCACCCTGTCCAGTGCGTCACGCACGATCTCCCGCATCTTCCGGGGAGGTATGCGCCTGGGTTTCGCGGCAGCGGGTTTCGTGGTGGCAGCGGATGGGTAGATCGGCACGAGTCTGCCCGTATGCACGGAAGCGTGGGGAGCGGAGGGATCCGTTACTTCCCACTCAGGCGATTCCATCTGCCGCTTGCCCTGGAAGAGCTTTACTTTGCCGCTAAACGTGACGCGGGGCGTGCTGTTGACCGTCTTGCCAGCCTCGTCGATCGCTTTGCGGAGTTGCTGCGCGACCCATGGGTTGCCCCACCAGATCACGCGGAGGTTGCCGGTGTCGTCGCCAACGATTGCCTGGGTAGCGCGCCGGCGGCCTCCTCTGCCTACCTGGATCTCGTACGCCTCCCAGAGCGTGGCGGTTATCGTTTGTTCCTCTCCGATTCGCAGTTGGGAGATGGGACGCTGCCGGGTGCGGTCGTCGTGTCGAATCGGGAACAGGTAGAGCAGGTCTCGGATGGTTGCATCGCGGAGTTCCGGCAACAGATGCCGCTTGATGAGCATGCGCTGGATTGCTGCTGCCTGGGGGCGGTTGGCGCTGCGAAGGACGGTTAGCGGCGCATCCAGAGAGGGGTGCGTTGGTTCGGCGGCGGAGTTTGCTTTGGGCGGCACCGGAGGTCTGTTGGCGGTAGAGGGGGGCTTGGGGGGAAGCGCGGTTTGCTCGAGGAGGCGTTTCGTTTCGGCGGCCCAGCGTTGCCGTTGGGGCAGGGTGAGCTCCGCGTAGCCCACGGAGAGCAGGCCGAGCTCGGTCAGTTGTCTCACTGCGGGATGTCGCGCCGCCTCACGCTGCAGCGTTGCAAAGAAGCCGTCCAGTCCCCCACCGACAGCCTTGTTTTGGAAGCCGTTGCCGGTTTCCATCGCGATGATGTTCTGCAACACCTGGACGAGTGCTGCACCCTGGTCGTCATGCTTCTTTGCCACGATCTTCAAATAACGGCACGGCTAGACTTGCTGTACGTGGCCGGTGTCCGAGGCGCGCTGCACGGCGTCTATGAGCTTGTGGTGCTCGACGGCGTCGGCGAAATCGGGGTGGAACTCACTGCCGGTTAGGATCGCTTCTGCGTAGGCGGCCCATAGCTTGCCGATGTTGATGGGGCCTCCTGTGAGCCTTGCGGCTGTTACCCACTCGTGCTCGGGGGCGGTTATCGGGCGCAGTTCGCTTTCGCCGTCGGCGGCAAGGCGCAGCGTGCCCTCACTGATGTGCGTCGAACTGGGCGCATTGAGGGTGATGGTGCCTTTGGAGCCGTGAATCTGTAGGCCGTGGCCCGTGCCGACCGCGGCAACGGAGGCGACGTGGACGGAGAACACCGCTCCGCTGGCGAGCGAGCCGCTGACGAGGATGTTGTCCGGCGCGGTAACAGGGAACTGCTCTCCGGTGTCGGAGGCTGTCCATTCTTTAACCTGAGTGCTTACGACCGAGGAGACGGTGCTGACAGGGCCAACCATGGAGACGAGGCCATCCAGTGCATGGCCGAAGGTGATGCTTAGCGTGTTGGCGTGAGCGGACTCGTCGCGCATCCAGATACGGGCGGCGGGGCGGGAGAGCGCGCCGGTGGAGAACTGCGCGAGGTTGACGGTGAGGACATCGCCGATGGCGCCGGATTGTATGAGCCTGCGGATCTCGGTGTACTCGGCAGAGCGCCGGGACTGCAGGCCGACGCAGGTGCGTATGCCTGCGGCGTCGGCGAGGGCTGTCATCTCCTCTGCTTGCTCGGTGGTTGTCCCGAGTGGCCATTCTGTGTAGACGTGCTTGCCTGCGGCAATGATGTCTTTCGTCAGTTCGTGGTGCGTAGGCAGTTTGACAGCAACAGCGGCGACATCGATATCGGGGTTTGCGAGCAGGTCGTGGTGGTTATCGTAGGCGAACTTTGCGCCGAACTTGGCGGCTGCCTCGTCTGCCGACTCCTGGCGTGTCGTCGAGACAGCCGTGAGTTCGACGCCGGGTATGCCTGCCGCCATTGCGGGCATGTGGGCGCGTCCTGCCCAACCGCTAACGTTTCCGCCGATGATGCCGACTCGAATCGTATCTGCCATGGTGAATGCTCCCTTTCGCCGTCTAAGTGCGAGTGCTGTTAGTCATACCATACGCCTGTGAACTTTTGGGAGGGCTCACGGGAGGCACATCCCAAGGGTGGGGCTTCCCTCGTGTATTCAGGCTTCGGGTACAGCGTAGGGGGTGTTGGGGGAATCGCGCCAGTGGCAGTTGCCGTTATCAACCGGTTGGTGCGGCTCCGTGGGTGAGCCCCGGCCGGGTATCAGAGTGAAGCAAACAGGTTTGTTGACGTGTGCCGTTCCGCCTGGATGATGCTGTGCGTTGACCATGCCTGAGCACGCGCCTAGACTCGCGGCTGGTGTGAACCCAATGAAATCAGGCGACGGAGGCGGCGATGCGCATCGGATTCATAGGTCTTGGCAACATGGGCGGGCACATGGCTCGCAATCTGCTGAAGGCGGGTCACGAGTTGGTTGTCTATGACATAGACGAGGCTAAGACGAGTGAGCACCGCGAGATGGGCGCGGAGTGGGCGAATTCTCCGGAGGAAGTGGCGAGGAGAGCGCCGGTGGTACTCACCTCGCTTCCCGGGCCGCAGGAAGTCGAGGATGTTGCTCTGGGGCCTAACGGGTTGGTGCTTGGTCTGCAACCAGGCTCGGTTTATGTGGACACCTCGACCGGCTCGCCGACGCGAATCCGCAAGGTGGCGGAGCGGATCGAGGCTATCGGCGCGCACATGCTGGACGCTCCGGTGAGCGGCGGAACGATAGGCGCGGAGGAGGGAACGCTCGCGGTGATGGTGGGTGGTGACGAGGAGGTTTTCGAGTTGGTCAGACCGATTTTCGAGGTTATCGGGCAGGGGGTGAGTTACATCGGCCCGATCGGCTCCGGCACGGTTGCCAAGCTGGTGCATAACTCGATATCACTGACTACGCGGATCGTGGTGCAGGAAGGCATGACACTGGCGGTGAAAGCGGGGGTGAAGCCGAGCGTTATGCTGCAGGTGCTGCGGGACGCTGCGTTCGGCAAGCAGACGTTGCTCAATCAGATACCGAGTGTGGTGTTCGGGCGTGACTTCGAGACCCCTCGGTTCACGTTGAACCTTGCGCATAAGGACGTAAGCCTTGGCCTGGAACTGGCCGAGGAGATGGGCGCGCCTATGGAGCTGGCAGAGCTGGCGCTGGCGGTGCAGGAGGAAGGGATCCGTCGCGGGTGGGGCGGGTATGACAACCTTGCGACGTTCATGCTGGCCGAGGAGCGCGCGGGAATCGAGGTCCGAGAGTAGGCACATCTGCCATCGGTGAGTCTCGAGTTCGCGGTGAGCGTACGGAATCACCCTCATACTCCCCTCATCAACTATGATGAGGCTATGAACGAACTGGTTACGCTTACGGCACGGGAAGCCGTGCATCGCCTGGCTCGACGGGAGGTTTCGCCGCTCGAACTGATCGCCGCCGCGGCGGATCGCATCGAGCAGACCGACGGCGCAGTGAATGCATTGCCGACGTTGGCGATCAATCGCGCTCGCGAGCATGCCGCGCGGCTCATGGCTGCGGGCCCTCCGATGGATTTACCGCCTGGCTACCTGTACGGCTTGCCCATTGCTGTGAAGGACCTGAAGGACGTTGCGGGCGTGCGCTCGACGAAGGGCTCTCCGATATTTGCCGATCACGTGCCGGAGCGATCCGACTACCTCGTCGAGAACATCGAGGCGCAGGGCGGCGTCGTGCTCGCCAAGTCCAACACGCCGGAGTTCGGAGCGGGCGCCAACACCTTCAATGAGGTATTCGGCAAGACGCGCAACCCGTGGGACACGCGTATGACGTGCGGGGGTTCCTCAGGCGGGTCGGCGGTTGCGCTCGCGACAGGCCAGGTGTGGCTCGCGACTGGCAGCGATCTGGGAGGCAGCCTACGCATCCCTGCCAGCTTCTGTTCTGTCGTTGGATTGCGGCCTTCGCCGGGGCGTGTGCCTCATGGGCCGAAGGAGTTGCCTTTCGCCGGCCTGTCGGTCGAGGGCCCTATGGGGCGTACCGTCGGGGACGTTGCGCTGTTCCTGGATACGCAGGCAGGGATGAGCGCAGTCGATCCGATGAGCATGCCGCGTCCGGACCGTCCGTTCACGTCGGCGGTCGATGAGCCGCGCTTGCCGAGGCGTATCGCTTACTCACCCGACCTTGGCATCGCACCGGTTGACGTCGAGGTGCGCGAGATATGCGCTCGCGCGGTTCGTCTCTTCGAGGCTGCGGGTGTAGCGGTTGCGGAGGATGCGCCTGACCTCTCGGACGCTGAAGATATCTTCCAGACGTTGCGGGCTGCGCAGTTCGCGGCGACGTACAAGAAGCATCTGGATACGCATCGTGACCTGCTCAAACCGGAGGTGATCTGGAACATAGAGAAGGGCTTGGAGCTGTCAGCGGAGGACGTGAGCAGGGCCGAGCTTGCGCGCGGAGCACTCTACTATCGCACGGTGGATTTCTTCGAGCGGTACGATCTGCTGGTTTCACCAACGGTGCTCGTGCCGCCGTTTGACGTTGACCAACGGTACGTGGCGGAAGCGAACGGCGTTGCGTTCGATACGTACGTCAGTTGGCTGGTGATGTCGTTCGCGCTTACGCTCACGGCTTGTCCCTCGATCTCGGTTCCGTGCGGCTTTACGGCGTCCGGCCTGCCGGTGGGTTTGCAGTTGATGGCGCCCCGAGCTGACGAGGCGGGGTTGCTCTCGGCGGCGGCGGTGTTCGAGCAGGCGTGCGGTATCGGTGGGAGCGTGCCGATCGACCCTGTGGTGAGGCACTAGGGATGTGGCGCGTGTGGATAGGGCTGGGGGCAGCGTGGGTGTTGGTGACGGCGTGGCTGGCAGTGGCGCTGTTGCAAAACGCATCGGTGGCGGTGGAAGACGGACTCATCGCGGAGCCTGGGAGCACGCAGATGCTGGTGGCGGTGCTGTCTGCAATCATCTTCGGGTTGCCGGGCGTTGTGCTGATGTTCTACGGCTGGCGCCGGCGCGGGGGCGTGTAGCGCGCAGCAGCCGGGCGGCCCGTACGGTCTCGTTGGCCGTTCGGCGCTTGCCTGCCTTTTGGCGTTATCCCCGCCTTCATGATTCCTGCGGTGCGTGCGCTGCATGCCGGTTGTATGATGCGCGCAGCGCACTACCACGAACGTGAGGAGGAGCCCATGACCACGACCAGCGACGACCGCGACATTCTTCGAGCAACCGAGCCGACTGAACCGCTGGATGAGTTGATCATCGACGATCCATACCGGAGTTGGCTTGCCCGTGAGGGAGTGAAGGTCATCGACGAGTATGCGTTCGAGAACCTCGATACGGTGGAGTTGGGGCCGTGGGAGCGTAAAGGAGGCAAGGGGGCGGCGCTCAATATTCCGTATCCGGTGCTGATCAACGATGCGCAACTGATCGAGGTCAAGCCTGGCGGATCGTCCGAGCCTGAGCGTCACCTTTACGAGGAGATCGTCTACATCGTCTCTGGGCGTGGGGCAACAAGCGTGTGGGTGGGCGATGGGCCCAAGCGGACCTTCGAGTGGAAGCAGGGAAGCCTCTTCGCGGTTCCACTCAACGCCTGGTATCAGATTTTCAACGGCAGCGGCACAGAGCCCGCGCGCTATCTTTCCGTGACGACCGCACCGCCCACGATGCGGCTGTTCAAGGACGACGATTTCATCTTCAACAACGATTTCGTTTTCACGAAACGCTACAAGGGAGAGGACGGGTTCTTCAGTGGCAACGGGACGCTGTATAGCGGCAGGGTATGGGACGCGAGCTTCATTCCCAACGTGCCGGACATGCCTCTCTACTCCTGGGAAGGGCGCGGCGCGGGGGGCATCAATGCGATGTTCGAGATGGCCGGCAACGCGATGAAGGGGCACGTGTCCGAGTTTCCGGTAGGCACGTACAAGAAGGGTCACCGCCACGGTCCGGGCGCGCATCTGTTGATCCTGAGCGGTGACGCGGGCTACTCCCTGCTGTGGCACGAGGAGGATATGTCCGATCTCGTGAAGGCTGATTGGCAGGTCGGCGCGATGGTTGTGGTGCCGAGCGACTCGTGCTATCACCAGCACTTCAACACGGGCTCTCGGCGGGCGCGCTACATGGCGCTTGGGTACGGCGCAGGCGGGACGGCCGCAGGGCTGTATACGCCGTTCGCGGGCTCCGGCATGGGCGACGTGAGCCAGAGGCAGGGCGGTATGCAGGTTGAGTACGAAGACGAGAATCCGCTGGTGTTGGATCTGTTCGAAGAGGAATGCCGGAAGCGAGGCACGACGCCGGACATGCGCCGGTATTTCCCCGGCAGGACAGCGTTTAAAGATTAGGGCGGCAAAGATCAGGGCGGCCAGATTAGGGGAGAGCGAAAGGAGGAAGGTATGACAGATCTGGGGGTTCAGGGCGTAACGCATTGGTCGATTCCAGTGAACGATCTGGACGAAGCAGAGGCGTTCTATGGCGACTTGCTCGGTCTGGAATCGAGGGGACGACTCGGCAACAACACGATGTCGTGTTTCGGCGTGGGCGATAACAATATCCTGCTGTGCGCACAGAAGACGCCGGTGAGCGGGTCGCCGCCGGGGGTGCATCATTCGTTCACGGTGACGGCGGAGGTGCTGGAGCGAGCGTGCAAGGTGTTCGCCGAGAAGAACGTGAATGTGGATAGCCTCGTCTATCGCGCGACCGGGCACTTCACCGGACGCGAGTTGTACTTCTTCGACCCGAGCGGGAATCGTCTCGAGTTCCGCGATCCGACGTGGGCGGCAGGCATGCCTGAGCCGCCGTTGGCGGAGCTGTCCAAGGGTTAGCGGATCGACCGCGAGCGGGCAGTATGCCTCGCCACGCTTGCAGGAACCTTGGGGACGGGGGCCTGTGGCGTGTGTAAGTGGGTTACACGCGCCACGGGAACCGGGTCTTGCTGCGGTTGCTCAATTTCCCTTTTTTCGCGTTTTTGGACCCATTTGGCCTCGTTTGGCCTGATTCACTCCTAGCGGCGAGGTGAGAATTGGGCCGGTGTGGCCTCATTCGATCTTCCACTCACTCGTAACCATGAGTCCAGGGGTGGCCTCGTTTTGATCCGGTGTGGCCTCATCTGGCCTCATTGCTCTTGTCGCGGAGACGGGGGACGGAGCGGGGGCCGCACCCTCGCCGTGCAGTTCTTCAGGAGTGGCCAGGAGTGGCGAAACTTTTATTTTCCGCTCATTTCCTATCATTCCTCTCGTAGACGGTGGCGATGGGGGCAGGGATGCGAGGTTCCCGTCTTCGCGGGAACGACGGTATCCTTTCGCATGAACGACGTATGCAACCAATGTACGTCCAGGCGCGGCGATGGGCAATGTGCAGTTGTCGTTGGTTTGGCGTAGGGGTGGAATAAAACGCGTCCGCCCTTGCGTACTGGTAATATCAGTCATGTTGGAGGGATGGCAGAGTGGACGATTGCGGCGGTCTTGAAAACCGCTGTGTCGGCGACGGCACCGTGGGTTCGAATCCCACTCCCTCCGCCAGAGACTCACGCTGAGGAGGCGCATCATGGCCGAGGTAGTGCTGGTCGAGGCTTGTTCCCACTCGCCGTTCCTGTTCCTCGAACCGGAGCAGTGGAACAAGGTGCGCAGTGCGCGTCCGCCCACGCCTCACAATCCCACTATGTCCGAGGAAGAGAACGCTGCGCAGCACGCACGCTGCCTGGCGGCTTTCGAGGCGCTCCGCCAGAAGATGGAGGCGGCCAAGCCGGACGTTATCCTCATCTTTGGGGACGATCAGCAGGAGCTCTTCGGCCTCGACAACTTCCCGGCGCTCAGCGTGTTCGTCGGCGAGGAGTTCGAGGGGTACCGCACGCTGTCCCGGCTGGGAATCGTTCCGGGGGAGGCGCGCGGCTGGCGAGAACGCACGAGCGAGACGTGGGCCACGGTGAAGAGTCATCCGCAACTGGCGCAGGAGCTGGCAGTTGGCCTGACGCGCAAGGACTTCGACATCTCGTTCAGCTTCGACGTGCCGAACAAGGAGCACGGCATGGGCCACGCGTTCATGCGTCCGATGCACCGGATCGTTCCTGACTTCGACATTCCCATCATCCCGTTCTTCGTGAACTGCTATTTCGGGCCTCAACCGTCGGCTGACCGCTGCTACCGGCTGGGGAAGGCGACTCGCGAGGTTATCGAGGCGTCGCCGCTGGACCTGCGCGTTGCGATCCTGGGATCCGGCGGGCTGTGGCACACACCGGGGAGCCCCACGGCGTGGCTGAACACGGAGTTCGACGAACGGATACTCTCGCACATCCCTACGGGTGACGCTAAGGGGATGGCCGCGCTCTTCGACGAGGCGGGCGCGATGCCTCCCGACGACTACGGCCCCGCGACCTCTCGCTGGATCGACGGCGGGACTGGCATGTACACGGGCATCGGCAGCGGCACGGGCGAGACCCGCAACTGGATAGCAGCGGCGGGCGCCGCGGATGGCAAGGCCGGTGTTGTGGTTGACTACGTGCCGGTGTACTCCTCGCCGTGCGGCATGGGGTTTGCTTACTGGGACATGTAGGCGCAACGGCGGCTACTTATCTGCGGGCAGGGTCTGCCAATAGCGAGGCCTCGATCCTGGTTCCTTCGTGGCGACTTACTTGTCCGGGGGCATCGTGCGTATGCCGTAACGCCGGATATGAGCGTCCCGCGTAACGAGGGTCAGGCCCTCCGCCTGGGCCTGCGCAATCAGCATCCGGTCGAACGGGTCTCGGTGGTGCGTCGGCAGCATTGCTGCCTGCTCTGCGTGGAACAACGATAGAGGGAGCGGAGTGAACCTCGTTTGCTCGACAATCGTGGCCAAGTCGTTCGGAGCAAGTAATGTTCCCTTCTCCCGCTTTACGGCGAGTTCCCAGATGCTCACTGCGCTGACGAACACCTCATTATTTGGAGAGGCGATGGCTTCTCGTGCAAGTACCCCTAATCGTGGTACCTCGCTCAAAGCCCAGAGAAGAGTATGCGAGTCGAGCAGCAACCTCATTCCGGGCGCTGCCCCTGTACGCCGTCATCGTCTCCAGGAGGTCCGATAATGTCTTCGCCGAACATTTCGACCAGCTCGTCGTAGGTGAACTTGACGTACTCCCCGAATTGGCCCTCGTATCCCCCCAGCTTGCGCGGTTCCATCTTCTCCTGGTAGGGCAGCAATTCCAGGTAAGGCTTGCCTGCCTTGGCGATGATGACGCGCTCGCCCTGGCAGGCGAGCTCACCGAGGCGGGAGAGCTGCGACTTCGCTTCGTGCATGTTCACCTGCATGGTGGACACTCCTTTGGTCTAGCTAAGCTTATGTACGCCGTCATCGTCCTCGGGAGGTCCGATAATGTCTTCCCCGAACATCTCGACCAACTCGTCATAGGTGAATTTGACGTACTCCCCGAATTGTCCTTCGTACCCGCCGGCAACCCGCGGCTCCCGCTTCTCTTCCCGGTGGGGGATCAGGTCGAGGCACGGCTTACCGGCCTTGGCGATGACTATCGGCTCGCCCTGGCAGGCGAGCTCACCGAGGCGGGAGAGCTGGGACTTCGCTTCGTGCATGTTCACCTGCATGGTGGACGCTCCTTAGTCTAGCTAAGCTTAGTCTACATAGGGCAAGGGCGATTGACAAGCGCATTGCCGAGCCGGGAGAGTCGGGCGGGTCAGCTTTGGCCGGCGCTCCTGTACTGGCCCTCGTAGAAGAGGAGGGCGTCGCCTTCGCGGATGTCTATGTCCTCGACGGATGCGACGAACATCGTATGGTCGCCGGCCTGGACCTGGTGCTCGCAGCGGCAGACCATGCAGACGAGGGCATCGTCCAGCAGCGCTATGCCGCTCTCGTGCTTCGTGTGGGCGTCGGGCAGGTTGGATCGCTCATGGGAGGGGGCGCGCGCGTAGAAGTCGGCGATATGGGACTGATCGCTGCGCAGGAAGTTCACAGCGAAAAGGCCGTCGCGCAGGAGGTTGGCGCAGGTGTTGCCGTCGGTGGCGACGCTCAGGAGGAGGAGCATGGGATCAAGGGAGATGGAGAGCAGCGCGTTGGCGGTGGTGACGTAGGGTTCTCCAGACTCGGAGCGCATCGTTATGACGCTCACGCCTGTGGGGAACTTGCGCCACGCCTGACGGTACTGTTCGGGGCTGGTGCTCATGGATAGTAACCTCGGTGCCGGTATCATAGAGCATTCGCGGGAGATTCAGGGATGCGAGGTTCCCGCTGGCGCGGGCCTTTGGAGGCCCCTTGCCCCCGCCCTGAGCACCCTCACCCGATGCTTCGCATCGACCTCTCCCCTATGCAGGGAGAGGTGAATACCTGCCTTCGCGGGAACGTCGGAGTGAGTTGCAGGCGGGATGTGTCCATAATTGGCCTTTTCTGTGTATCTCGTAGAGGAGCGGCGCGCATTCGTTCAGGAGTGATCAGGAGTGGAGCACCCCCATACCTTGGCCCGATCTGGCCCGATTTGGCCTGATTGGCTCGTAACGCGGGGCGGAATGGGCCACCGTGGCCTCGTTGGCCTCGTCACGAGTGGCCGCGAGTGGCGAAACTTTTAATTCAGTTGCATTTGGTTGCATTTGGTTGCATTCCTATCGGCTACGCGGGGTCTGGCTTGGGGTTTCACCCTCATCCTATCCTTCTCCCCTCAAGGGAGAAGGGATCTGACCGCCTTCGCGGGAAGGACGGGTGCATTCATGGAAATGACGCATATAGACAATGTAAGGGTTGGCGCGGCGGCGGCGCAATGGGCAGGTGTCGCGAGGCGGAGCGTTGGGCTGGCTATGCCCTGAGCCTCGGCGCCCTGGACGCTGGCCTTGGTATAGTGGCGCGGAACATTCGGTGGATTACGTGGAGGCTGGCATGGCAGAGGTGACTCGACTCGAACGTGTTGACCTGCGGGACGTGTGGCCGAACGAGGCCAGCGACTTCACTCCTTGGCTTGCTGACAACCTGGATGCGCTTGGAGATGCGCTTGGTCTGGATATTGAATTGGGGGAGACCGAGGCTGCGGTCGGATCCTTTTCGCTGGACATACGGGCGAGGGACAGCGACAACCGAGCGGTGGTCATAGAGAATCAGCTCGAATCCACCAACCATGACCATCTGGGCAAGATGTTGACGTACGCAGCGGGCTACGACGCGGGCGTGGTGGTGTGGGTGGCGCGGGAGTTTCGCGACGAACATCGAGCAGCGCTCGATTGGCTCAATCAGCGTACCGGCTTGGAGACGGAGCTCTACGGCGTCGTCGTGCGCGCCGTCCGTATCGATAATTCTCGTCCCGCCTATGTTTTCGATGTCGTTGCGCGGCCTAATGAGTTCCGCAAGAGACACGTAGCTAGTGGTAGTGGGCAGACTGCAGAAAGCCAGCGTCTCGAACTGAAGCGGCAGTTCCTCCAGCGTGTAGCAGATAAGATGAGGGATCGATACGGAAGTAAGCATAAAAACGTTCGCCCACAGTCATGGTTGGATTTCCCGATAGGAATCACAGGCATCGTCTGTCGGGTCAGCGTTGGAGTTGGAAGGGTGCCAGCCCGCGTCGCACTGTACATTGATACGGGGGAAAAATATCGCAACGAGGCGCTCTTTGATCTCCTCCATGACCAGAAGGAACACATTGAGCAGGAGTTTGGCGAAACGTTCGACTGGGAGAAACTTGACGGGAAACGAGCAAGCCTCCTTGCATTGCGTCGTCCGGGGAACGCGAACGATTCAGAGGCTCAACTGGATGTGCTATCCAGTTGGATGGCAGAGAAAGTAGCACGGCTCAGGGAAAGAGTTGTTCCTATCGTGCATAAGGCAGTCGCTGACCTTGACGCCGATGGGCCAGACGACGCCATTGGTCCTGATGTGGACGAGGAGTAACTCGATTGCGCTACTCCTCGTGGGGTTTCGTTCCTTAGGCTACGCGCCCAGCCAATTCGGGATGACGTTGAAGAGGTCTTCTTCTTTGTTGTGCCAGCCGTGGTCTGCGCCGTCGAGGTCGATCCAGGTTACGTTGTCGCGGCCTTCGCAGAGGGCAGCCATGTCCCGACCGGCGTTGCGCATGCGGGGGTGGGTCTCCTCGGAGCCGGTGAGGATGAGGAAGGGGCACTCGATGTCGTTGGTGTACGCCTTCGTGATGTCGTAGTGCTCGGAGCAGTGGCGGTCGAGGTAGACGTCGGCTGAGAAGTAGGCGCCCGGGTTGGGGAAGTCGACGAACATGATCTCGTGGCCGCGTCCGGCGTCGACGAGGGCCTTAGCGTCCTCGTAGTTCTGCAGGTGTTCGTCCGCCATCTCGCACTCTGAGTAGTACTCGTGGGAGAAGCGCAGGGGAGCGAGGGATATGACGGCGGCGACGTTCGGATCCTGGTTCTTGGCCTGGGCGAGGACGACGCGGACAGCACCGAGGCTGCTGCCCCATATACCGATGCGCTCGTAGCCGCGCTGGGCCATGAAACCGACGGTGGCCTGCAGGTCGAGGTGAGTTTCGGAGAGCAGCTCGTAGGCGTTGCCGGTGCGGGTCTTGCCTGCGCGCCCGCCGACGACATCGTGGCCTCTGGTGTTGAAGAGCGCGGCGGGGATGCCCATGTTGCGCAGTTTGACGGCGCGGGGGTTGGACGGGGAGAGGTAGAAGTTGCCGCCTGAGCCGTGCACCATCACTATCGCGTCTACGGCCAGATCCGTTCTCGGCTGCTCAGGCTCTAGGACGATGCCGCTCAACGTGACGTCGTCGCTTGCTTTCGTGTAAACGAGGTCAACCAGCATAGGTTCTGCCTCCTGCGTGGGATTTCTCATACCGTAGCGCGTCGGGGCACGAGCGGCAACTGCTGCTATCATTGAGTGCCTATGCGTTCTGGGGGGTGCATGTGCTCGTTCGTGACCTTATCTCCGACCGGTTGAGAGCCGCGGTTGCCGATGTTCAGCGGGAGGGCGCGCTGCCGGCGTTCGACGTTCCGGCGTCCGTGCTGGTGGAGCGTCCGCAGAAGCCGGAGCACGGCGATTTCGCATCGAGCCTGCCGCTTCGCGTTACCAAGGCCGTAGGGCGTCCTCCGCTGGAGATCGCGCAGGCGATTGCGGGGGCTATCACGCCTGACGGCCCGATCGGCGAGGTGTTCGTTGCGCCGCCGGGGTTCGTGAACTTCCGACTAAGCGGCGATTGGCTGCGGGCACAGGTCGATGCCATCCGTGACGCCGGGGATACGTTCGGCTGCACGGACACGGGCGCGGGCAAGCGGGTGCAGGTGGAGTTCGTCAGCGTGAACCCGACGGGCCCCGTCCACGTGGGGCATGCTCGCGGGGCTGTGCTGGGGAGCGCGCTCGCGCAGGCGCTCGAGGCGGCGGGCTTCGACGTTACTCGGGAGTACTACGTGAACGACGCGGGGACGCAGATGGACCTGTTCTACCGCTCGGCGTTCGCGCGGTATGCCGAGGCGCTGGGCAGGACGGACATTCCGCTGCCGACTGACGGCTATCAGGGCGCGTATCTCACCGACCTGGGCACGGAGCTGGCCGCGCGCCACGGCTCCCGCTTCCTGGAGATGGAGCGTGATGCGGCGGTCGCGGAGCTGGGCGAGGAGGGCCTCAACCGGATGCTCGACGTGATCCGTACGGATCTGAACCGCATCGGCGTCGAGTTCGACGTGTGGTTCCGCGAGCGGAGCCTGTTCGACGATGGGCTCTTCGATGAGACGATGCAGTTCCTGCGGGAGTCCGGCTATACGGCGGAGCACGACGGCGCGGAGTGGTTCACGTCCACGGCGCTGGGCGACGAGAAGGACAACGTCATCGTGCGGAGCACGGGCGCGCCGACGTACTTCGCCTCCGATATCGCCTATCACAGGGATAAGTTCGTGAGACGGGGGTATGACCGCGTCATCAACATCTGGGGGGCAGACCATCAGGGCCACGTGCCACGGATGAAGGCGGTGATGCAGGCGCTCGGGTTGGATCCGGAGCGGCTGACCATCCTGATCTCGCAGCTGGTTACGCTGAAGTTCGGCGGGGACCTGGTGCGGGCGTCCAAGCGCTCGGGGAACATCATCACGCTTGGCGATCTGGTCGACGAGGTGGGGGCGGATGCGTGCCGGTACTTCTTCCTGGCGCGGGCGGCGGAGAGCCAGATGGAGTTCGATCTGGAGCTGGCGCGGCGGGCGTCGAGCGAGAACCCGGTTTACTACGTGCAGTACGCTCATGCCCGAATCGCGGGCATACTGCGGCAGGCGAACGAGCGGGGCGTTACGTGGGAGGACGGCGACGTTTCGCTGTTGGTGGACGATGCGGAGTCGGCGCTGGTGCGCAAGATGCTGCTGCTGCCGGAGTTGGTCGACGCTATCGCGGTTACGCTGGCGCCTCATTCCTTGCCGCACTACGCGGTGGAGCTGGCGACGGCGTTCCATTGGTTCTACGACCATTGCCGGGTGCTCTCCGCCGAGCCTGCCGATGCGCCGCTGATGAAGGCTCGGCTGAAGCTGGCGGAGGCTGCGCAGACGGCGCTGTCGCGTACGCTGGGGTTGATGGGGATGAGCGCACCGATGACGATGTAGCGTTTGGTTCGCCCTTAGCTCGCAGCGCCCTCACCCGATGCTTCGCATCGACCTCTCCAAGAGGGAGAGGTGTCAGACCCTCGTCATCCCTGCGAAGCACACCCTCGCTGGAGTTGCGCAAAGGCCTCCCTGCGCGGGAACGGCGGGTTCGTTCGGGGCGCGCCGTTAGCGCTGCACGACCTGGGCGTCCGGGGCGCGGTTGGCTGGGATCTGGTTGATGCCCTCGTCTATGTTGGTGTCGATGATGGGGTGGTTGGGGTCTCGGAAGATGGCGATGGGCTCCTCGCCGCGCTGCACCCTCTCGATCTGCTCCTTGAGGACGCGGCGCATCATCACGACGCCACGGTCGGAGTAGGAGAGGTGCTCGATGGAGCGATCCGCGAGAGGGCCTTGCGTCTCCCACGCCATCTGATCCTGTGAGTTGACGTCGCGCAGGATGAACCGCGTAAAGGGGTGGTCCTTCTCGGGGTCTTCCTTGATGGGCGGGTCGAACTCGAACGTAGGGTTGAAAGCGTCAGGGTGCTCGCTTCCGTCTTCGGTGGGGTAGAAGTGCATGCGCAGGTGCCAGGTGTGGGTGTCGTCTATGGGCGTTCGGAACTGGGTGCTGGAGCCCTGGCGGAGGATGTTGGGGAAGAGGACAGGGTGCTTGTCGACCATGCCGTTCTTGTAGGTGCGTTTCTTCATCAGCCCGCCGTAGTCGGTCATGTAGAACTCGAAGTGATCCACGTCGTCGGTGAAGCCTCGCGTCGTGTTGACGGGCTTGCGTCCGCGGCCTGTGAACTCCTGGTGGAGCACTTGCAGGTGGGCGGGATCCACGGAGTTCTCCATCGCCTGGAACCAGTTGCAGTTGAGCGGGGGATGGATGCGCACCATGCGGGTGCCGTCCTTGCGGAACATGGTGTCGTAGGGGGCCATGGGAGGCGCAGGGTCGGGGCCCATGTAGGCGAAGATGAGGCCTATGTGCTCCTGCACCTTGTATGCCGTCTGCTTGACGGAGCGCATGATGGCTTCGTTCTTCTCGGGGGGCGTTTCGAGGATGTTGCCGTCGCAGTCGTAGAGCCAGCCGTGGTAGGCGCAGGAGATGCCGCGCTCCTCGACGCGTCCGTAGACGAGGGAGGCGGAGCGGTGGGAGCAGTGGTCGGCGAGGAGTCCTATGCGGTTCGACTTGTCCTTGAAGAGGACGAGGTCTTCGGAGAGGACGCGGACGGCCTTGGTCGGCTTCTCGTCGGTGAGGTCAGAGGCGATGGCGATGGGGTGCCAGTAGCGGCGGAGGAGTTCGCCTCCGGGGGTGCCGGGGCCGACGCCGGTGAGCAGCAGGTTCTCTTCCTGATTGAGCATTGGTTCACCTCTCGGAGCGTACCGTCCGTGTGGGGCTACTGTACTCCTGTTTTCGGCGTTCGTTCAAGCGGGCCTGCTACTTCGCTTCCTCAGCGAATGTGATCTTCCACTCTCCGGCTACGTCACGGAAGGCCATGTGGATGCGCCGCGTGCCCAGGGGGTCTTTCATGGTGAGGTACATCTCCCGCTCGCTTTGGCTGACTACGCTCGGAGGGGTCTCCTCGCTCACGTCCAGCTTTACGCGGAAGAGGGCGATCCTTCCTATCTCGCTGCGAACCGTTTCGTCGCGCTGCCGGCGGTAGTCCTCCTCCAAGTACCCCAGGGCCGTGTCGGCGTCGTAGGCGTTGAATGCTTCCCAGTAGGCGAAAGCGAGCTGCCTGAGGGCGTCCGCCTCCTTGGCATCGTCCACGGGGCCGGGGCTCAGCGCAGGGGTCGGGCTCGGCGTCGGGGCTGGGCTCAGCGTGGGGGTTGGCGAGCTTCCGCAGGCGACGGCGATGACGGCCAGCGTCGCGAACACGGGAAGGGCTAGCCACGGCCTCAGCATCGTCGTTACACCTCCGAGCATCGCGTAGCGTTCGGCGTCGGCGCGGAAGATAGTCGTGGGCGTGGGCACTGTCAACGCGTTCCTGAGAACCGCCCTTGCACCCACACGGGGGCAGGGAGGCGACGGGGGGGTGAACCCTGGCCTCATTTGGCCTTGTTTCGATCTCTGCTGGCTTCGTCAGGAGTGCGTAGGAGTGGCGAAACTTTTAATTCAGTCTCATTCAGTCTCATTTCGTCTCATTCCTATCGTATGTGCGGGGTACACCCTTGCCCCGTCACCCTCATCCTAACCTTCTTCCCTCAAGGGAGAAGGGACCTGAGCCTCGTGAGAATTGTAGATGTTAGGTAATTCGTTGACAGAATTGGCTGACGGAGTCAGTCCCGTCTGGAGACGAAGATGCGTGACAACAGCAACGACCGCACGCTGGAGCGGAACTACGTCCAGAAGTACCGGTTCCTGATCCGGGAGTACGAACTGGTCAAGGCCAAGCGCCATCACCAGTTCCGCTTCCTCCAGGACTTCTACACCTACCACGGGACAGACCGGCAGACCTTTGCCAAGTACTACAACCGCTACCGACAGTCCGGGGACGCTGAGGCGTTCCTGCCTCGCAAGCGAGGCCCCAAGTGGAAGAGCCGCCGCACGATTCCCTACATCGAGGAGAAGGTGTTGGAGCAGCGGCGCAAGGGCATCAACCGCTACGAGATATATGCCATACTCAAGCCAGTGCTGAATCTCGTACGCCTGCACCGTCCACCATCTACGCTATCAGCAGGCGTCACGGCGTGAACCGCATGACCAAAGCGATGCAACAGTCCAAGCGCCGGATCATCAAGACTCGCGCCGGGGAGTCGGGCCACTTGGACTGCCACTACCTGAGCAAGGACCTCATCGTCGTCGCCAAGCGTCGGTACTACCTGGTCTCGGTGGTGGATGCCTGCACCCGCCTCGCCTGGACAGAGGTTGTAGACGATCTGAAGAGCCTGAGCGTGATGTTCGCCGCACTCAAGAGCATCAACATGCTGAACGCGGAGTACGGGATCCGCTTCGAGGAAATCCTTACCGACAATGGCTCTGAGGTGGCCTCGCCTCGGAACAAGGGACATCACCCGATGGAGCGGATGCTGCAGGAGCTGGGGATCAAGCACCGCTACACCCGGCCGTATCGTCCCCAGACCAACGGGAAGGTTGAACGGTTCTGGCGGACGCTGAATGAGGACCTGCTCGAAGAGACGACGTTCGAGTCGCTGGAAGAGCTCAAGGAGGAACTCATGCAGTACCTCCTCTACTACAACACAGAACGGCCCCACCAAGGCCTCGGAGGCAAGACACCCCTCCAAGCCTTGGAACTTCTGTCAACGAATTAGTTGACATCTACAGGAATGACGGGGGAAGGCGCCCCCTATCCTCACTCGCTGGGAGAAGAGGACCTGCGGTGGGTCTCGGGCACGAACATGCCAAGGATGATCGAGGAGAGCATTCCGGCGACGCCGACGACTCCCAGCGCCAGGGTGAAGCCGGAGAGGGCCGTGCAAATCGAGAAGATTGCGGGATTGGTCGCGAACCCCGCCTGCGTGACGGTGCGCCCCACCGCGAAGAACCGCCCCCTGCCGCCGGGGGGCGCGAGGTCGGAACTGATGACCTGCCACGAGCCGGTGAGCAGGCTGTTCATGGTCTGCAGGACGACGAATCCGGCCACGAACCAAGCGAACCCCAGCCCGACGAACGACGTGACGCCCAGGAAGGCCATCGCGCCGCCCAGCAGAAAGAGGCCGGGCACGATGGATATCTTCCGCCCGAAGCGGTCCATCAGGTACCCGGCTGCGAACGTGAGCGGTATCCCCGCCCCCGCCATAAGGCTGCTCAGGACGCCGAGCGTCCTAGGGTCGGCGTCGTAGGCGTAGGAGGCGTAGATGAACACGGTGCTGCCCGCTACGATGCCGCCGCGCGCCGTCATGCCGAGCCACTGAGCGAGAAACATCACCGGTATCGGATGAGCGAGGAGCGCCTTCCACGAGAAGCTCTCTGCGGGGGCGGACGGCCTCGAGGCTGCGGCGCGCGGACCGCCCTGCGGCATGGTCTCCCTGACGAAGAAGCCGGGGGTCATGGCCACGAGCGCAAACACGCCCTGCAACACGAACGCAACCTCCAGACCGTACGTTACAGCCAGGAGTCCACCTGCCAGCGGCCCGGCCAGCGTGCCAACGTGCTGCACGCCGAGGAGGCTCGTGATCATACGTCCGCGGGAGCCTGAGGCGTTGGTGTCCGCGATCATGGTGAGCCGGCTGAGGGTCCACATCTGCGTGCCCCATCCGCCGATGAAGCGATAGATGAGCAGCGCCTCGAAGGAGCCGGCGGAGGCGGTGAGGAAGGCGGCGAGGGCGGTGATCGCCGGCCCCAGGATGAGGATCCGCCGTCGACCGATCTTGTCGAGCATATAGCCGATGGGGATGCTGGCGATGAGCCCGCCGAGCATGTTGGCCACGAACACGAGGGACGCTTGTCCCGGACCCACACCGAACGACTTGGCGAACTCCGGCACGACGGGGATCGTCGCCCCCATGCCGAAGCCCAGAGCGATCGCGGGCATGTGGAGCTGAAGAATCAGCCGCAGGAAGGGATGCGAAGAAGCGCCCGCATCCCTTGCGGGCGTTGGAGCCTGGCTGGAGGGGGGCTGTGTCGTCACGGTCGGAGTTTACACATCCGGCGGTGACGACGCCCTATCTGGCTGCGGGGGAGGGCGGTTACGGTTGCTCAGCCCCGGAGTACCCTCACCTGTGCAGGATACTCCTTTGGTGGGCGTCCAGACTTGCACAACCTCTTACGCCGACGCCCCGCGACAGCGTACGCTGTCCCTGGCGGTATGGCATTGAGGGGTGGAAGGGGCAGTGAGGCTTGTGGGTCGTGTGCTTAGGACAGGAGTAGTCAGTGGTCAAGCATGACTATATATTCGTCGATGAGTCGGGCGACGCGGCGTTCACGCTCGATCCGGCTTCGGGTGACTTACTCAGCAGCGAATACTACGTCGCCGCTGCTTTGCATCTATGCGACGACGCCTTTCGCGACCTCAACAGGCACGTGGCGGCGTTCAGGTATTATTCAGGATTGAACAGAGAACTGAAGATTCACGCTCAGACAGAGGAGTTCACCAGGCTGCTTGATCCGATTCGTGCTCTGTCGGAAGGAGGCAAGAACATCTGGGCCTCCGTGGTCTACGTAGACAAACTGGGATACAACGGGAGTTACCTCAAACCGGGCGGGAAGCGTCCGGCGAGCCCGCTGAGATTCCGAAACTACATACTACGCCGCCTGCTTGAGCATCATTTTCAGAACTACCCTCTGCAATCGAACCAATACGACCTTGTCCTCGACCGCATAGATTTGACAAGGGAAGACACCGAGAACCTGTGGCAGTATATTTCAGGCAACCGCAACATCCCGACGCCCACGCACATAACCCATGCTTCATCTATCTACGTAGAAGGATTGCAGGTTGTCCACCACATCGCCAACGGCTATAAGGATGTCGTCGGCGGCGACCGTGTGCCTGCCGAGCTCTCATTCGTGAATTCGAGGGACGTGACTACGCACCAATACGTAGGGGGGTAATAAACATTGTGGCCAGGCCGGGCCTCCTTGTTTCAGGAGACCCGCCTGACCACTTCTTAGCGGGCTCAATACACTTTCATTCTTGCGTATGGATACGATGTCTGTCAACCCTCACCAAAGCGATTTGGCGCGCGCGTCAGCCCGTCTGTTCTCGGTACCATTGGTGGATTTCGGTGGCGGTCATGGGGACTGCGCCGGGGGTGTTGGTAATGAGCTCCAGCATCTTGATGAAGTAGGGGAAGCGGTGAGGCTGGCCTATGACGAAGGGGTGGAGTCCTATGGGCATGACGCGGGCGGTTAGGGGTTCGTCGCTTATGAGGGTGGCGAGGTGGTCGTGGACGCGCTCGAGCATGGAGGGGCCGGGGTGGCCGAGCCGGACGTAGACGCCGATATCGTTCAGTTCGTTGGAGTAGGGGACGGAGAGCAGGCTGCCGTTGGCGACCTTCAGGTCGTAGGGTTGGTCGTCGTTGACCCAATCGAGGACGAATTCGATGCCTTCGTCGACGAGGAGTTCCGGCGTGTCGGCGGTCTCGGCGAGCGCAGGGCCGAGCCAACCCTTGGGGCGCGCGCCTGAGAAGGTCTCGATGGCGTCGAGCGCCCTGCGTATGGCGGCGCGTTCGTCCTCCTCGACGGTGAGGGGGCGTTGGTAGTAGCCGTGGCCGACGACATCCCAACCTGCGTCGAGGGCCGCCTTGGCGACCTGCGGGTAGCTATCGCAGACGGAGCCGTTGAGCGCCATCGTCATGGGGATATCGAACCTTTGCACTGCCTCAAGCATGCGCCAGAATCCGGCGCGTAGGCCGTACTCGAACCATGAGAAGTTCGGCACGTCCGGCAGGCGTTCGCGTCCGGGCGGCTGGGGGCTGAGCGGTCGCCCGAGGACGTGGTCGAACTCGTTCTGCTCGACGTTGAGGACGAGCATGACGGCGACCTTCGCGCCATGCGGAAGTTCGAGCGTCGGGCGATGGGTGATGGGGGTGAAGTCTGCGCGCGGGTTTGCCATCGGGTTATCTCCTGTGCATCGAGGGACGCAGGGTCATGGTGAGGCTGTTGCCGTCTGCGGGGCGGCGGGGGTCTCGGGGTCGTTCGCTCTTGCGAGCGTTACGCCTCGGAGGGGGGCGCTTCGCAGGGCGATGAGGCTGACGCTGACGAGGACGATGGTTGCCGATCCCGCCAAAGACAACGGCGCGCCGGTGAGTTGGGCGACGCTGTTCATGATCGCGCCGCTGACGGGGAGGAAGACCCAGTGCAGGCCGTAGAGCGACATGACGCGTCCTCTGAGGTGGTCTTCCACGAGCGTCTGGAGGATGACCTGGCCGGTGGTGATCTGGATGACGGCAACGACGCCGACCGAGAAGAGGAGGACGAGCGAGAGGCCGAACCAAGGGCTAGCGGCGAACGAGATGAGGCCGATGGAGAAGAGGATGACCGCGCCGAGGACGACTCTGCCGGGGGGCAGTCTCTTGAGGAAGCGCGAGTAGATGAAGAGGCCGGATACCGCGCCGACGCCGAGCACGGAGTACATGAGGCCGAGTCCGCGTGCGTCGACGTGGAGGACGTCGGCCTGGAATACGGGGAGCGTGAGCATGTAGCCCTGGCCGAAGGCGGAGTTGATGAAGGCGACGAGCAAGAGGGGGCGGAAGACGGGGTGCGCCCAGACGTAACGCGCACCCGCTTTGAGGTCGTCGAGCATGGCGGCCTGGCTTCGGGCGGGGACCTCTCGCACTCGAATGAGGCGGATCATCGCGACCATGGTGGCTGCGCCGGCGGACGCAATAAAGAAGCTGACGCCTGCGCCTGCCGCCGCGATGGCGAATCCGGCGATGGAGGGAGCGATGATCCGGGTGCTGGACCACGCGAGGGATATGAGGGGGACGGCGGACGGGATGAAGGATCTGTCGGGCAGGAGGCGGGGGAAGAGCGACGCGCGGCTCGGTTCGTCGAACGATTGCACGAGTCCGAGGATGAACGCGGCGACGGCGAGGTGCCAGATGGTGGCGTTGTTCGTGATGGCGAGCACGCCGAGAGCGATGAGCACGAGGGCAGAGATGGCCTGCGCGCCCGCGATGAGCGCTCGGGGGTCGACTCGGTCGGCGAGGACTCCTCCGAGGAGGTTGATGATGAGGCGGGGCGCGGCGCTGAGGAGGTTGATGATGCCGAGTGCGAGCGGCGATTCCGTGAGGTAGTAGGCGAGCCATCCGAGCGTGACGATGGTCATCTGCTGGCCGGTGACCTGCGCCATGAGTCCCACCCAGAACAGGCGGAAGTCTCTGTGGACGAGGGCCGAGAAGAAGTCCAGCCATCCGGTCAGGAAGCGTGTCTGGAGCAACTGAACCTCCGAGTGAGATGGGGCGGGAGCGGGAGAGAGCTGACGATGAGCCTTATGGCGGTCAAGGCTGATGGCAAGGTAGGACGGAGCGGGGCGTGCGTCAAGGAGCGGTTTTGACACGTATGGGGTCGCGGGGTATGTTGCGTATAAGGCGGACGAGCGTTGCCGGGAGGTTCAGATGCTTTCTCAAGAGCAGAACGAGTTGCTGACACGAGTGGGGCCAGGCACGCCGATGGGTGACGTGCTCCGCAGGTATTGGATTCCGGCGCTGCTGGACTGGGAGCTGCCCGCTCCCGATTGCGCGCCCGTACGCATGCGGCTGATGGGCGAGGATCTGATCGCGTTCCGGGACACGAGCGGGCGCATCGGCGTACTCGACGAGTACTGTCCGCATCGGCTGACGTCGCTGTGGCTTGGCCGCAACGAGGAGAACGGCCTCCGCTGCGTGTACCACGGGTGGAAGTTCGACGTGACGGGTCAGTGCGTTGATCAGATGAACGAGCCGGAGCAGTTCGCGTCGAAGATCAAGACGCTTTCGTATCCGGCGGTGGAGAGGGGCGGGGTTGTGTGGGTGTACATGGGGCCGGAGGATAAGCAGCCGCCGCTCCCCAACTTCGCCTGGACGCAGGTGGGGGAGGACCACCGGGTGGTGACGAAGGTGGTGGAGGAGTGCAACTGGCTTCAGGCGCTGGAGGGGGGCATCGACACCTCGCATGCGCCGATCATGCATCGGATGCTGCGGAAGGAGTCGTCGCAGCCGGGCATCCCCGTGACGGACGCGTTCGTGCAGGGTTCGGCGCCGGTACTGGAGGTGGACGTAACGGATTACGGCTACCGGTACTTCGGCATTCGGCAGTTGGGGGCGGATGAGCAGTACGCTCGGGGCTACCATTTCGTTATGCCGTGGACGCAGCTTCGGCCCGCCGGTCGCGGGGTGAAGGATCAGACACACGGCCACCATTGGGTGCCGATAGACGACCACAATTGTCTCGTGTGGAACTGGTACTACAACGACGAGGTTGCGCTGTCCAAGGGCGAGGCCGGCCCTGAAGAGACGGGGAACATGCTGGGGACAGACGTGGACGTGGAGGGCGGTTTCAGGGCAGTCCGCAACCGCTCGAACAATTGGATGATCGACCGGCAGGCGCAGAAGACGGACACGTTCACGGGCATCGTCGGCATCAACACGCAGGACAGGGCGGTGCAGGAGATGATGGGACCGATCGTCGACAGGTCACGGGAGCATCTGGGCCCGGCGGACAAGGCGATCATCGTTGCGCGCAAGCTGCTTGCGGACGCGGTGCGGACGGTGGAGGACGGCGGCGACCCGCTGGGCGTTTCGCCGACGTACTACGGTCTGCGCGCGGCGGAGAGTGTGCTTCCCGCGGACGCGAGTTGGCGCGACGACCTAATCCCGCTGATGGATTCGGCGCTGCGCTGAGGGAATCCGGCGGCGCGGCTACGTTGACGTTCGGCAGGCTGTCCACTACTCTTGAAGTGTGTGAGGCCCGCTAGCTCAATTTGGCAGAGCAGCTGACTCTTAATCAGCGTGTTGTGGGTTCAAGTCCCTCGCGGGTCACCAAACCCCCTCTTTTACTCCTAGAAGAGCGGGTGGCACAGAACAGTTGTTACATTAGTTGTTACTGTTGTAACTGCGAACCCGGCCTTGTGATGCCGAATGAGCTAGGTAGTCGTCGAGTTGCTGCCTGCGGCCTTGCTCCTCCGCGAGGAACTCTGACCACGAGAATAGCGAGCGTTGTGCCTCGTTAGCATCGCCATCGCAGCCGTTCGCTGCTCGGCTTCCACAGCGGCACCCGTGGGTGCTAGGATGTATAACCCACTCGTGGCGCGCTTCGTGAACCAGCCTGAGGCACGCTCTCCCATTTCGCTGACCGGAGATGCCACCCTTGCGAATGCCCACACTCCTCGCCCTGACGCTCATTGCACTTGCGCTCCCCGCATGTGAGTCCACCCCGCCAACAGCAGTGCCCGTGGCCACACCGACGCCGACATCTACCCTTATTCCTACGCTCGTTCCGACGCCGACATCTACCCTTATTCCTACGCTCGTTCCGACGCCGACATCTACCCTTATTCCTACGCTCGTTCCGACGCCGACATCTACCCTTATTCCTACGCTCGTTCCGACGCCGACATCTACCCTTATTCCTACGCTCGTTCCGACGCCGACATCTACCCTTATTCCTACGCTCGTTCCTACCCCGCCGCCTGCCCCCAGGCCAGCGCCCGAGGCCGACGATAACCCTCTCAGCGAAGCTGAGATCCTTGCAACGGGGCAGGCACTGATGTGGACTACCACCCTGCCGGGTGCGCCAGCGGACGAAGTCCTTCACGTGTCTGCTCTGCGCACGGTCCATCTATCGGGCCAGTCCGGAAACCATCGACGCGAATCATGGATTGATGACACGAACCACAGGGGATTGAGCGCGTACTTCGAATCCGATGGCTCTCTCATCAGCAAGACACTGGTGCTGGGGAACCAGGTATTCAACATGCTCGACGCAGGAGGTAGGACAACCCTAACCTAAACCCTTGATAGATTCGACGCGCACTTACTCGGACCGAAGTCTGACCTATGGGCTTACCGCGCCTATTTTGAGACAGGGAACTTCCAGACTATCGAAGGAGAACCTGGAGGTTCAACTCCTATCCGTTTCGCTGGAGGCAACCCTTCACAGCCCGAAGGACGTTTCGAAGCGACGCTTGATCCTTCTACACTCTTGTTGACACAGTTGACCGTATGGTCGACTGAAGGAGAATTGCAAGGCGAGCTACGCATGGATATCGACTACGAGATAGTTGAAACTATCCCTGTGGACAGGATCCCGGCAGGCCTGTTCGATCCTCCACCGCCTGAGCATATCGTCAACCGCCAGATCTTCATGACTCCGGCCCAGGCAGAAGCGTTGGATTTTGACGTGTATTATCTCGGGGATGCTCATGGCGAGTATGAATTGCGGCGTATCATGTATCACGAAACTCCCGCGGACTCTGCGTTCCTCACCAACCCTGGCCGCGGCGTATGGATCACATACCAGCCTCCGGGGACGCTGTTCGGGGAAGGTTCGATCGGCGTGCACTCGCAACCCGTGGACCCCGACACCACAAGCGGCCCCCCGCGGTGCACACGATTGATCGATGATACATGCGTTACGGTACAAGCAGACGCGTCCGCACAGAGGCGCGGGATGCTCGATGCGCTGAGAGTGCTCGAAGGAAGCTGACGAAGATTGCGAAGGCGTTGGGCATCGATGCCTGAGAGCGGCCAAGTACGGTGTCACCCCGAAGATGGTCCAATACCGCAATAAGCGTCACGGGTGCACGGGCGCGGGTGCAGCGGATGCGGCGGTTCCGTGAAGGTGGACCGGACGCGCTCCTCGACCGCTCCAGCCGTCCCCTGCGCAGCCCCCACCAGACCGATCAGCTGCAGGAAGCGGCCATCTGCGCTGCACGCCGCATGCTTGCCTGGGGGCCACACCGCATCGGGCGGCGGTTGGGCATCGCCCGCTCCACCGTCTACGCTGTCCTGCGCCGCGCCGGACTCCACCGCCTCGCGTGGCTCCATCGCACCACCCGGGAGATCGTTCGCTACGAGCATGCCCGCCCCGGCGCGCTGGTTCACCTCGACATCAAGAAACTCGGCCGCATTCCGCAGGGTGGCGGCAAGCGCATCCTGCCCGGCTTCGCGGAGACCCGCAGTGGTCCTCAGCGCGGCCCCCGCCTCGGTTTCGACTTCCTCCACGTGGCCGTGGATGACCACTCCCGCTATGCCTACGTCGAGGCCCTGCCGGACGAACGCGGCCCGACTGCTGCCGCCTTCCTTGTCCGGGCACTTGCCCACTTCGAGCGCCAGAGCATCGCCGTCGAGCGCATCCTGACCGACAACGGCACCTGCTACGTGAGCCGCATCTTCACCGACACGGCGGCGGCCAGGAATGTACGATTGAAGCGCACGCGGCCTTTCCGGCCTCAGACCAACGGCAAGGCGGAGGCGTTCAACAAGATCATGCAGGCCGAGTGGGCCTACCAGCGACCGTACTACTCCAATGATGAACGGCTCAACGTGCTGCCTGGGTTCCTTGCGTATTACAATCACCGGCGTCCGCACGGCGGCATCGGCGGGGCTACTCCCGCCTCGCGCCTGTCAACAACGTCCCTGGGAACTACAGCTAGGCCGCGCCCCTCTGAGGGTCACGCGCCTGCTGTCATGCAGCGAACGCTGGAGTCAGCAAGTGGGGCCGGACCCTTGCCGATGTCGATTTTCGCTGGTTTATAGAACAAAATGATTGCCATCTGTAACTCGCGATGCTATGATTAGCGTTGCTTTCGTAATGTTGGCGTTGTCAAGCAGAGGCCCTTGGTTACTGCACTCCAACCATACAGACGACAATCAGAGGAGGAGTCCCATGAACACAAACCATGAGCGTGTCCATCTCGCTAGGGGGAGTTTGGGGAGACTCTTGCTCGCAGCGGCTCTATTCGTTGCAGTGGGGGCGCTGGTGGTGGGCTGCGGTAGTGAATCAGAGCCGACAGCGACACCCGTACCACAAACAGAACCGACAGCGACACCGGTACCGCAGATTGAGTTCCCGGAACGTGAGATTGAATGGATAGTGGGATGGGCTGCTGGAGGAGGGTTTGACTTGGCTGCCCGCACGATAGGGGACTTCATGGGCGAGGAACTGGGCGTCGATGTTGTGATTCGCAACCACACCGGCGCTGGTGGCCGCCGTGCGGTTGACGCCGTGCGGAGAGGCCAGCCTGATGGCTACACGATCTCAATCATGAACATGCCCATGCAGTTGATGGCGGAGAAACTGGATCCTGTCGGAGCAGACTTTGAAGGCTTCCAGTGGATCGGTCAGGCGGTCCGCCAGGAAAACCTTGTGCTGGCCCTGAAGACTACGTCATTCAACACTCCCGAGGAAGTAGCAGCAGCGGAGCCACGCATCTGTATGCCCGGGCTCGCTGGGCATAACTTCCTCGTTGCGGCCGTGTCGACAGAGGTCATGGGCATCCCGTGGAAGATCGTCTCCGGCTTCGCGGGAGGCGGGGACACGAGAGCAGCCATGCTTCGGGGGGAGTGTGACATAGAGTGGACCGTCGCGAACCCGCAGGCTATCACGGCGATATCCCCTGAGGATGATTTCAAGGCTCTGTGGGTCTACTCGGATGAACGGCTTGACTGGGCTCCCGACACTCCGACGGTTGCCGAAGTTGGCTATCCCGAGCTTGGCGGCCCGAAGTTGTTGAACAGCGGGCTGGTGGCTGCCCCGGCGGGGACCCCGCCCGAGATATTGAAGCTGCTTGAAGACTCCTTCCAGAGGGCTCTGAGGGATCCAGACGTGATTGCCCGGCTTAACGAAGGAGGCATGGAGGTCCTGCCGATGTCCGGCCCGGCGACGGACGAGGCGGTTGGAGGCATGGACGCCTTGCTGACCGAGTTCACAGATGCGGTGAAAGAACGGCAGGAGGCGCAATAGGGGTGGTACTGTCTTCCAGAAAACTTCCGGGAACGCCACGCAGCGGACTGAGCTTAAGGTAGGTTCAGTATGGTCGAGGCGTTCCTGGAAGGACTGACACAGCTGGGCCAGCCGGTAGCGATTGCGGCCATTGTCGCAGGCACTATCATCGGCGTGGTGTTCGGCGCGATACCCGGCCTTGGCAGTGTCATAGCTATGGCCGTGCTGCTTCCGTTCACGTTCGGTTGGGACGCCTACATTGCCATGTTCCTGTTTGCAGGGATCTTTGGCACAGCAAGCACTGGCGGCGCAATCCCGGCTATCTTGCTGAACACCCCGGGCACCATTGCGAACGTGTGCACGACGCTTGACGGCCACCCTATGGCAAGGCGTGGTGAAGCGGGAAGGGCGTTAGGCCTCGCGGCGATGGCTTCGGGGTTGGGTACGTTTTTCAGCATTATCGTGTTGGCCCTCTTGCTCCCGGCGGCGAAGCTGTTGATCCTCGCCTTTGGAGCGCCTGAATTCTTCTGGCTGGTCATCCTGGGACTGTTCGCTGTGACGCTGGCCTCCAGGGACAACCTGGTTAAGGGGCTTGCTGCTGGCGGCGTGGGGATACTCATGAGTTTGATCGGCCTGAGCCTGGTCTTTGGCCAAGTCAGGTTCGCCTTGGACAGCGAGTTCCTCTACGACGGCTTGCCGGTGGTGCCTCTGGTCGTTGGGTTCTTCGCCTTGAGTGAGCTCATGGTATACACCTCCCGGGGTGGCTCCATCGCAAAGGTAGGGGAAGGGTTGGCGCAACCGGGGATCCGCCAGACCGTGGCCGGAGCTCTGGAGGTGTTCCAATACAAGCGAGTGCTCCTGCGAGGGTCCATCATAGGGACCGTGCTGGGTGCTGTGCCGGGTGTTGGTGGTGCGGTTGCTAACTTCCTCGCGTACACTACAGCCAAGCAGGCGTCCAAGACACCCGAGCTGTTCGGCACCGGGTACCCTGGCGGGATTGTAGCGTCTGAGTCCGCCAATGACGCGAAGGACGGTGGCATCTTGCTGCCCACGCTGACCTTTGGCATACCGGGGAACCTCGAAATGGTGATCTTGATGGGGGCATTTGTCCTGCATGGGATAACCCCCGGACGACAACTGCTGGTGCATAACCTGGATATCGTTTGGGCCATTATCCTGGGAGTCATAGCAGCACAGATATTGACTACGTTTATCGTAGTGGGCGGCGGTGGGTTCCTGGCCAAGATAAGCCTCATCCCGGTCCGGTACCTGGCCCCGATCGTGGCTGTCGTGTCGTTCCTTGGCGTCTACGCCGTCCGTAGTAATCCCTGGGACCTGCTGCTCGCGGTCATTGCAGCATGCATAGGCTATCTGATGCGAAGGGCAGGGTTCCCTCTCATCACGTTTGTGATTGGCTTCGTCCTGGGGAACACGGCGGAAAGGTCATTTGTACAATCCCTGCAAGTTTCGGAGGGGAGCTACGTCATTTTCTTCTCCAGCCCCATCTCAATTCTGATTATCATCGCTATTCTCTTCTTTGCTGGCTCTCCGCTGATCAAGTTCTGGTACGATAAGTTCACAGCTAAGAGAAAGGCACAGCTGTCAAGTCAATGAAAAACGTGCAGCCCGCTGTCATAATAGCGAACACGCTCCTGCTTGTTCTGGCCGGCACTATTGTGATTGCGTCGCTTCAGTATGTTTTTCACCAACGGATCGTGCCACTGGTGATTGGCATCCCTACGCTCGTTATGCTCGTAGCGATAGTGCTGAGCGATTTTTCGCCTAGGCTGAACCGGATAATTATCATGGCAAGCCTGGGCAGCCCACAAGAAAGACTCAACGAGGACGTCACTGCAAGCTGGAAGCGTATCTTTGTTATTGCTGGCTGGCTCCTGGGATTGAGTGTGGCACTCTTCGTATTTGGCTTCTATGTGGCTGTTCCCATATTCCTCGTTGCATTTTTCTTAGTGGAAGCAAAAACTACAGCCGTGGTTGCTGTTCTGTTTAGCTTGGCAGTTTGCGCTGTGGTTTACTTCTTTTTTCCCTACATCTTGGGTATCGAGATCTGGCCTGGGATTACACCGAAAGTCATGCACGGCGTTTTCGGAGGAGGACGTCTTCCGGAGTTATAAATTGAACTGCAGCTGACGGAGCTATCCGTCCATAAGGAGGAGGGAGGCGAACATGACAGGCATTGTAGACGCCGATACTCACATAATCGAACCTGCGGATATCTGGACAGAGATTCCTGAAGCGATGTACACCCGTCGGCCTTTAGCGGTTTCGGTCCCCACGGATACACTATATAAAGAGAGCAACGCCTTTTGGTTGATTGACGGGAACATTATCCCCAAACCTGGTGGACGCGGCGGCATATTCCTGCACACGCCTTCCCTGGCGATGCGGGAGCAGAAACGCACCGATATCCCATTGGGATGCAGAGAATTGACTGACCCGTTGGGTCGTGTTGCCGAAATGGACAAACTGGGGATCGATATCCAGGTGGTCTACCCAACCTTGTTTATCATCTACCTGACGGACGACTCGCAGCTCGAGGTGGCTCTCTGCCAGGCCTACAACCGATGGATGGCCGAAGCTTGCGGGATGACTCATGGCCGCATCAAATGGGTAGCCGTGTTGCCTTTGCGGTCCATAGAGGCCTCGATAAAGGAAGTGAACTTTGCCAAAGAACATGGCGCAGTTGGTGCCCTGTTCCGGGGCATCGAAAAAGATCTTTCATTGGCTGACCCCTACTTTTACCCCATCTACAGCGAATTGGAGAGTGCGGACCTCCCCGTGTGCGTGCACACAGGAGCTGGCTGCCCTGTTTGGACCGGCATCACGGATGTCGCGTTGAGCGCAACGTTCCCTCACGTGAGGTCATTGCCGATCTTCGGCTTCCGTGACATCGTGGCGAATAAGATTCCAGAACGCTTCCCGACGCTACGGTTTGGGTTCATCGAAGCTGGCGCCTCCTGGGTTCCCTATCTGTTGCATCAGCTTCACCGGTTCTCAAGGACGCCCAAGGAAGAATGGGGCCCCGAACTCTTTCGGAAATACCGGCTGTTCGTGGCTTGCGAGGCGGATGAGGACCTGCCTTACCTAGTAAGCCACATTGGGGAAGACAACATCGTCATCGGCTCCGACTATGGCCATCAGGATCCATCCGAAGAGCGTCAGATGGAACAAGCAGTCCGTGGTCGCGGCGACCTTTCTCCTGCAGTGGCAGACAAGATCCTCTGCGAAAACGCTCGCCGCTTGTACGCGTTGCCGTTTGAATAGATAGGGACTTCACAGGACAGCTGTTTCACAGTTCGGTAGTGGCTAATGAGGGGAGGCATCATGGACGGCGTGGGCATTATCGGGGTCGGCAACATGGGTGGCGCGATGGCAAGGAATCTATTGAAGAATGGATATCTCGTCACTGTCCATGATGTCGTTGAATCATCGGTTGATGCGCTGGTCAAAGATGGGGCGCGCAGGGCAGGTAGCCCGAAAGAGGTAACTGAGTCCTGTGACGTGATTCTCGTGATGGTGATCAATGACAAGCAGACGACTGACGTGGTCACCGGTCATGATGGCATCCTTGACGGAGCGAGACCCGGTACCGTTGTGATTCTGTGTAGCTCCCTTCAGCCGAACACGGTGGCCAGCCTGGGCGCCCTGGCAAAGGCTAAAGACGTCAACGTGCTGGATGCGCCGGTTACAGGAGGCGAACAGGGAGCGATCGACGGTAAACTAACCTTTCTTGTGGGAGGCGATGAAGGGGATATAGAGCGAGTGACGCCGGTCCTTCGTGCTATGGGCGAGCATATCGTCTGCGCCGGGCCACTTGGCGCCGGCCAGGTGGTGAAGAACGTCAACAATGTCTTGCTGTGGACGACACTCTCTGCCACTCGTGAGGCCCTGCGGTTCGCTGCTGAGCATGGTATGAGCCCGGAGGCGGTGAGAGACGCTCTTCAGTTCTCTCCGGGGTACAACCGATGGATCAAGGATTGGGGAAGCCTGGGACCGACGCCATGGGTCCACAAAGACCTTGAAACGACGCTTGCGATTGCAAATACCAGCAATGTCCAGATGCCAATCGCTGCGCTTTGCTTCGAGCTCTTGAAGGACTGGCCGTCAGTTCGGATGGACTAGGGGTTACTTTCGTGAAACGGCGGCTACGGGATAGCTGAGGAGGCGTGTTATGACTCGTATAATCGATGCCGACACACACATCGCTGAACCACCGCAGATGTGGGAACACCTGGACCCCGATTTCTACGACCGCAGACCCATCCTCATCCAGATTCCAGGTGATACCGTCTACGGTCATTTCAACGCCATGTGGCTGATAGACGGTCGCATAGTGCCCAAGGCGGCGGGCCGGGGCAGTAATATCCTGGTCACGCCCACGATCCAGGATTTCGTACAGAAGAACCTAGATGTCACATCCCGCGACATGACCGATATGGACCTGCGCTACCGCGACATGGATTTCATGGGTACAGATGTCCAGGTCGTATATCCAACGCTGTTTCTGGCTTGGCTCACCGACGATCCCAACCTGGAGGCGGCTCTGGCGCAAGCCTACAACCGTCACCTGGCTGGCATTTCAGACCGCTCGGAAGGCCGTATCCGTTGGGCATTGGTTCCTCCACTACGGGACATCGATGCCACGATCCGTGAGATGCAGTTCGGCGCCGACCACGGAGCAGTGGGCGTCTTCTTCCGCGGTATCGAAAAGGATTTGATGTTGGATGACCTGTATTTCTTCCCCGTGTACGAAGAAGCCCAATCGCTGGGCCTGACCATCTGCGTGCACCAGGGTCAGGGCGCGCCAGCGTTGAACAACCTGGTCGACATCCGCCGCAGTTCCAGCTTCACCCATGGCAGGCTGCCGCCGTTAACGGCCTTTCGTAACCTCGTTGCAAACAAGATCCCGGAGGAATTTCCTGAGCTGCGCTTCGGGTTCATCGAGACAGGAGCTTCGTGGGTGCCCTTCGTCTTCCACTGCCTGCGGACCTTGTCAACTGAAGAACCATGGCAATGGGGTCCTCGGCTGTTCGACCGGTACCACATGTGGGTTTCCTACGAGGTCGACGAAGACCTCCCGTATCTCGTGGATTACATCGGCGAGGATCACATCGTAGTTGGGACGGACTACGGGCATCATGGGAGGGAAGGCGTTATCGCTGACCCCTCGGCTCAGTTGCACATGGTGAAGACCTTGCGTTCACGAGAGGAGTACCCCTCCGCCCTTGTGGACAAGCTGCTGGTAGACAACCCTGGTGCTCTGTATGGGATATAGCCGCAGACCTAGGAGCGATAGCAGTAGCCGACCAGAAGGTGTCGCCATCATCCTATCGTCCTTTTCCGAGTAGGCGCGGCGCCAATGAGCGCCGCGTTCTCTGTTAACAACAGGCGCGGACGCGTCATGCGAGGTGGGCAGCGGCGGTTGCAAGGGTCTCGCGCATCTCTCTCATCAGGCTTGACCGTGAAGCATTGCGGGTGCTAGGTTTCCCTGCGGGTTCCGCCCCGGGCTTGTCGTAGCGCGTACGCGTTTCGCAGATGGAGCGGGCTTCACACATAAATGCCAGGGAGGATTACATGATTCGAAGGCTCAGGCATAACCGGAGGGGCATCCTCCCAGTAGCGTTGGGGTTAGTGGCGATAATGACGGTGGGACTAGTAACGGCGTGCGGGAGCGATCCGACGGCGACGCCGGTACCGACTCCCGTTCCGGCTGCGACGGAGGCGCCGACGGCCATGCCGACGGCGATGGAGACCGGCCTGCTGGAGACTCTCCATGAGGCGGCGCAGGGCGAGGGCAGGGTTGTTTGGGCAACGACGGACACGGAAGAGCGCACCACCGTGATCATCGGGGCGTTCCAGGAGACGTATCCCGGCGTGCGAGTGGAGCTCATCACGGCCAACACCGCCGAACTGAGAGAGCGCCTCTTCCTCGAAGCTCAGGCTGGCCGCATCACGGTTGACGTGACCGACCCGGGCCGGGACAACCGCGTTGTCAATGAAGGCCTCGCTGAGGATCTGACGGACATCGTTGAAGAGCTTGGGGTTGACCCTCAGCTGGTGTATTCAGACAACAGGATATTCCTGAAAGTTGGCGTTCCTCATGGGCCTGTCTGCAACACGCAGAGGCTTGACGCGAGCGAGTTTCCGCAGTCCTACGAGGACCTGACCGATCCGAGCCTTGAGGGCGACATCGTGGTAGAGAACCGATTGAAGGGATTCATCTACCTAACGAACCTCCCTGAGTACGGCGACTCACGACCCGAACTGTGGGACGAGGATCGTGTTGCCGACTTCCTTATGCGCATGGAGGCGAACGACCTGCGGGCGCAACGAGGCAATGGCGTCGTCGGCGACCTGGTAGCGTCGGGTGAGGTTGCATGCGCGCTGGAGATGAACCTCAGTTCTTTCCAGACCCTGCACGCAGACGGAGCGCCGGTTGACATGGTTCCGGTCGAGGTTCTCTCGGTCGAACCGGTTCACCACTTCGTCCCCAAGGGTTCGCCCAACCCGAACGCTGCCAAACTGTTCGCGGCGTTCCTGATGAGCGACCAGGGCCGGAAACTCTGGACGGAAGTACGTCCGACTTCGGACCTGACGCTCTCGGAGGACACGCCCTATGCGCGGCTGGTTCGCTCCAAGGGATCCAAGATTGTTACGAGCGGCACAGAACTGAACGAGCACTTCGGCAGACTGACCGACAAGTACCTGGAGGCCATCGGTATTCCTACGGGATAGGCGAGGAATTCTGACGTATCGCTGGAGCCTGAGGAGCGCTCGCTATGAGCGCATCCCCAGGCTCCAGCGGCGTTCTCCGTAAAGCAAGCGAGGAACCATGTTAGGCCAGCAAACGGCAGGGAGGCGTATTCGGCTTCCGTGGCGCGGGACAGACCCACAAGTGCTCATTGTGGTTGGCTCGCTCGGCGTGCTGCTGGCGTTCCTCGTGCTCGTTCCGCTCATCCTGGTTCTTTGGTTCAGCTTGCGCACTGCAGGGCCGGGGGAGCCGGGCGGCACGTTCACGCTGGAGAACTACGCCGAGACCTTTCTCAACCCGCTGACCTATGAGCTGCTCATCAACACGTTCTGGTTCTCGCTCGGCTCGGTCATAGTCGGGCTTGTCATCGGCGTTGGGTTTGCCTGGCTCATCGAACGAACGAATACGCCACTGAGGAACTTCGGGTTCGTTTCGATCGTAATCAACAGCGCCATGCCTGCGAGCATGTTCGCGATCGCGTGGGTGCTGGTGCTCAACCCAAGAACCGGGGTCGTGAACATGCCGTTCACGGTTCTGCTGGATTGGGACAAGGGGCCGTTCAACCCGAACACGTTAGGATCGATGATCTTCGTGGAGGGGCTGCGGCTGGCTGCGACCATCTTCCTGATGGTTATCGGCCTGTTCAGGAGCATGGATCCGTCCCTCGAAGAGGCGTCTGCGATGTCGCAGGTAGGGACGCTGAAGACGGCGCGCCATATCACGCTGCCCATCATGACGCCGGGCATATTGGGAGTCGTGGTGTACGTTGCGACCTCTACGGTGGGGGTCTTTGAGATTCCGGGCGTGATGGGCCTACCGGCTGACATCCACGTGCTTGCGACGCGGATATTCCTGGCCACGAGCCAGAGTCCGCCTGATTACGGGTTCGCTACCAGCCTGGCTACGATTGCGGGAATCCTTGGTATCGTTGGGATCATCATCTATCACCGGGTAACCCGAATCCAGCAGCGCTTCGCCACGGTAACGGGCAAGGGCTACCGTCCCAGACGCATCGAACTGAGTTCGAGAGGGAAAGCGATCAGCACGACGCTGATCATCCTTTTCTTCATCTTAACCTTTGGCCTCCCGATTCTCGTCCTGATCTGGGCGAGCCTGATTCCTTTCTACCAGACGCCCCTTCCCAGTGCGTTCAAATTCGTGAGCCTCGACTCCTACCGGTTCATCCTCTTCGGGCCGGGGAGGCATGAGTTTCTCCAGGGCTTGCGGAACTCGCTGCTGCTCATCATGGTGGTGCCGGCGGTGACGATGCTCCTGTCGGCTGTGATTTCGTGGTTCGTGGTGCGGAGCCGTGTGCGGGGGAAGTCGATTCTCGATGCGCTGGCATTCATGCCGCACACCGTACCGGGCATCGTTATGGGGCTTGCGTGGCTCATCATCGGCCTGTTCATCCTCGTGCCTACGTACGGGACGATATGGCTCATAGTGATCGCGCACGTCTCGCTGTTCATCGCGTATGGAACACGGACGACGAACGGGGCGATGTTCCAGATACACCGGGAGCTGGAGGAGGCGAGCGCGATGAGCGGAGCGGGGTGGTTCAGCACCTTCCGCAGCATCATCCTGCCGCTTCTCGTACCGTCGCTGGTTGCAGGCTGGTTGTGGGTCGCGATCCACAGCGGACGGGAGCTGACGGTGGCGTTGCTGTTGCAGTCGAGCTCGAACCGCATCATCTCGGCCTACGTTTGGCAGCAATTCTTCGGCGGACGGTCGAACCTGGCCGCTGCCGCCGGTGTGCTGCTGGTCGGCCTCATCATCATCCTCGTCGTGCTGACCCGGTATGCGGGCCAGAAGCTCAGCAGGCAGTAGACCGGAGGTTTCATGGCTGCATCGGTAGCACTTCAAGTTAGCCATCTGTACAAGCAGTTCCAGACGGACGAGGAAGACGTCCACGCTGTCGAAGACGTTACGTTCGAGGTCGAAGCAGGCTCGTTCTTCACGCTGCTTGGCCCGTCAGGATGCGGGAAGTCGACGACGCTGCGGTGCATCGCGGGACTCGAGCGTCCTGACAGCGGGGACATCACGCTGGAAGGCGCGGTGCTGGTCTCCAACACCCTTGGCGTTTGGGTGCCGCCACACAAGAGGCCGATGGGGATGGTGTTCCAGTCCTACGCGATATGGCCGCATATGAACGTGTTCGACAACGTGGCGTTTCCGCTCAAGCAGGGCCCGGAGAAGTTCTCCGGCTCGGAGGTACGTGACCGGGTGATGCGCGCTTTGGCGCTGGTGCATCTGGACGGGTTGGAGAAGCGGCCTGCGCCGCAGCTGAGCGGCGGGCAGCAGCAGCGGCTTGCGCTGGCTCGGGCGCTGGTGAACGAGCCCAAGGCTCTGCTGCTGGACGAACCGCTGAGCAACCTGGACGCGAAGCTGCGCGAGCAGATGCGCATCGAATTGAAGCAGTTGACCTCCAGCCTGGGCATCACGACGCTGTTCGTTACGCACGACCAGCTGGAAGCGTTGACGCTCTCCGATCAGGTAGCGGTGATGGATAGCGGCCATCTGATCCAGTACGGCCCGCCACGAGAGATATACGACTCTCCGAGGAACCAGTTCGCGGCGGAGTTCATCGGCTCGGCGAACTTCTTCCAGGGGAACGTCGTCGATAAGACTGAGTCAGGCGCGCTTGCCGAGGTGGAGACTGCGCATGGCGTTCTGCGTTGCACGGGCGTCGAGGATCTGGCCAAGGGGGAGACCGTGATGGTCGCCGTCCGGCCTGAGAACGTGCGCCTGAGCAAGGAGCCATCTACGGCGAGCGACGTGAACGTGCTGAACGGCAGAATCGACAGCGTGGTGTTTCTGGGCAACACGCTCGATGTTCAAGTAGACGTAGACGGCGTTCTCGTTCGGGCGGAGGTTCGTCCTGACGAGGCGGTGGAGGTGAACGATACCGTTACGGTTACGTTCAGGGTTGGGGCCTCGCGCGTGGTGCCGCTTCGGAACGTCGGAGCCTCCGACCGAGCGATCGCCAGCGGCGAGTGATGGGTGGAGGGGGCGTTCGGGGGTAGACGATAGCCCGTGGGTGGCTCTGCCCAGGAGCGGAGCCGCTACGCGAAGTGGCAGGCTACCCAGTGATCAGGCGCGACGTTCCGGTATATTGGCACGTCGGTCTTGCATTCGTCTTTGGCAACCGGGCAACGGGTGTGGAAAACGCAGCCCGAAGGCGGGTTCTGCGGGCTGGGGATGTCTCCTTCGATCACGATGCGCTCCCGCTGTGCCTCCACGTCAGGGTCCGGCACTGGGACTGCGGCAAGGAGCGCTTTCGTGTAGGGGTGCAGAGGCTTGTCGTAGAGGTCGTTTCGAGGCGCCATCTCCATGAGTTTGCCGAGATACATCACACCGACGCGCGTCGAGATGTGTCTTACGACCGACAGGTCATGGCCGATGAAGAGGTAGGTGAGTCCGAGTTGCTCTTGGAGTTGCTTCATCAGGTTGATAATCTGCGCCTGAATCGACACGTCCAGAGCGGACACCGGCTCGTCGGCGACGATGAAATCGGGGCTCACGGCGATCGCTCGGGCTATGCCGATGCGTTGCCGTTGCCCCCCACTGAACTCGTGGGGGTAGCGCTGCGCCATCCCCGCGTTGAGGCCGACCAGCTCCAGCAGTTCGTCGACCTTCTTGCGTTGTTCCTGCCGGCCTCGCACCAGCTTGTGTATGACGAGCGGTTCGCGAAGGATCTCGCCGACGGTCATTCGCGGGTCAAGCGAGGCGTAGGGGTCCTGGAAGATGATCTGCAGGTGGCGGCGCAGGGAACGCAGCCTTCCTCCCGTGGTATGGGTGATGTCCTGATCCGCATAGGAGACCTGTCCAGCGGTGGGACGCTGCAGGCGTATGATCGCTCGCCCCAGGGTGCTCTTCCCCGAACCGCTCTCCCCAACGAGCCCGAACGTTTCTCCCTGGCCAATGGAGAGCGTAACGCCGTCCACGGCTCGGATAGCTCCGATCCTGCGTTGCAGGATCAGACCGGACGTAACCGGGAAATGAACCTTCAGGTCATTGACCTGGATGAGAGGCTTCCGGCCAGTGCCCTGCTCTGTTACTTGGGTGGTTGGGTGTACCACTGAGTCTCCTATCTCGCCAGGGGCTGGGCCAGGCGCTCGTTTTCCCAGCAGGCCGTCGCGTGAGCATCGAGAACCTCGGTTAGGGGAGGCTCATCCGTTGTGCAACGGTCTACCGCGAATCGGCACCTGGGCTGGAAGGCGCAACCTGCCGGCAGACTCCCCAAGTCAGGCGGCGCACCTTCGATAGGCAGCAGGGAGTCTGTCGATGAGTCCAGACGCGGGACGGATTCGAGCAATCCCAGGGTGTAGGGATGGCGTGACTGCTTGAACACTTCACGTGACGTGCCCTGCTCCACTATCTTACCGGCGTACATCACGTGAACCTGCTCGACGTAGCGCGCGACCACCCCCAGGTTATGGGTGATGATGATCACTGCGAGCCCGAGCTCCGCCCGGAGGCGGTTGATGAGTTCGAGTATCTGGGCCTGAATCGTCACATCCAACGCGGTGGTCGGCTCATCAGCGATCAGGAGTTGCGGCTCGCAGGACAACGCCATGGCAATCATGACCCGTTGGCGCATCCCCCCGCTGAACTGGTGAGGGTAGTCGTTGAGGCGGTCTTTCCCGTTGGGGATTCCCACCATGTCCATGAGCTCCACTGCCCGCGACCTTGCCGCCTGCCGGGACATATTCCGGTGGACCTCCAAGCTCTCCGTGAGCTGCCGCCCGATGGAGAGCACCGGATTGAGGGAGGTCATCGGCTCCTGGAATACCATCGCTATGCGGTTGCCGCGGATAGCGCGTATCTCGGTATCGCTCAACTGGAGGAGGTCCTCGCCCTGGAATAGCGCCGACCCGCCTATGACTCTGCCGGGCGGGGTTGGTATGAGGCGCATGATTGAAAGGGCCGTTACGCTCTTCCCGCATCCGCTCTCGCCCACCAGCCCCATGAAGCCGCCTTCGTTCAGGTCAAAGCTGATACCGTCCACTGCTTTGATGACGTTATCTCTTGCGAAGAAGTGCGTCCTGAGGTCTCGTACTGAGAGGAGAACTCCCATTTTCACGTTCCTGTTCGAGTCTTCATCAGTTGGGACTTCGACTCCATGAGGGTGGTGTGTTGCGCAGGCTGCATCAGTGGAACCGAGCTTGTCCGGTTCCCCTGAGCCGTGGGTCGAGGAGGTCACGCATCGCGTCTCCGAGCATGTTGAATCCCCATACCACAAGCATCAGCGCCAAGCCCGGGGCCAAAGCCAGCCACGGCGCCTGCTGCAAGTAGAAACGCGATTCCGTGCCGAGCATGCCTCCCCAGGAAGGGAACGGCGGGGGGATGCCGTAGCCCAGGAAGCTCAGTGTCGCTTCGGCCAGGATCACTGTTCCAAAGCGGAGCGTCCCCAGAATAACGACAAGCGGCAGCACATTCGGGAGCAGATGGCGCGTGACTATCCGCCACGAGGAGCAGCCGACGGCCTCCGACGCCTCGATGTACATGCCATTCTTCACCGAGAGGGCATGGCCTCTGACGATGCGCGCCTCGTTCATGCCAAACAGCGACAGCACCAAGATGATGTTGAGGAGGCCCGGCCCCAACACCGCTGCCACGACCAGCAACAGCAGCAGGGTGGGGATCGCGAGTTTTGCGTCGACGAAGCGGCTGATGATCGTGTCAACTGCGCCACCGAACCACGCTGCGAGCAGCCCCAGGACCAAGGCGTAGATGACTCCGAGTGCGACTGCTCCCAATCCTACATAGACGGAAATGCGAGCCCCGTAGATGATGCGGCTCAGGACGTCGCGGCCAAGGTTATCAGTGCCGAACAGGTATGTTGCCGTTGGTTCGGAGAGCGCGTCAGCGTAGTGGGTTTCCGCATAGGGGTACGGCGCGATGAAGTCTGCCAGCAGCGCTGCGAGGCCCATGAGCACTACGATGATTCCGCCGGCCATGCCCAAAGGTTTCTCACGAGCGAGCCGCATGACGAAGACTCGGGTGCCCTCTGTGACACTGAGGAATTGCTCAGTGCCGGATGCGAGCGCTCTCGGCAGTAGTGATGTTGATTTAACGTCTTGTGCCAAGGATTGCCTCCTGATTCTCCAACATCGCTATTGGTACCGAATCCTTGGGTCCAGCCATGCGTAGCTCAGGTCTACCAACAGGTTCAACACCATGACGACGCCTGCCATGAGGATGATGATGCTTTGAATAGGCACGAAGTCGCGGGTGTCGAGGAGGTCGAGGACGAAGCGGCCCATGCCCGGAAGGCTGAAGATCTGCTCGATGACGACTGTTCCGCCGAGTAGGAAGGGTATCTCCAGGGCGATGAGGGTGAGCACGGGAATCATCGCGTTCTTGAGCGCGTGGCGCCGAACGATGACTCCTTCGGGCAGCCCCTTGGCCCAGGCGGTTCGTATGTAGTCCTGCCTCGTCACTTCCAACATCATTGCCCGCAACAGTCGAACCGTTCGGCCCTGGAAGTAGAACCCCAGAATCAACGCGGGGATGATGAGCACTTTGAGATTACCTATCGGATCGTCGGTGAGGGTCTTGTACTCCGTGGGAGGCGCCCAACCCCACCATACCGCCGGAAGCGATACAACGAGGGTTCCGACCCAGAACATGGGGGCTGCGATCGCCAGGATGGCGAGCGAGCGGCTCACGTGGTCGACCCAGGTGTCTTGCCGGATGGCGCTGAGGATGCCTATGGGCACCCCTATCGCCAGGTTAATCAGGAGAGATAGCAGCGCGAGCTCAACGGTGAGCGGCATGCGCCAACTGATGTCTGTGAGAACCGGTCGCTGACTCCAGAGCGAACTCCCGAAGTCTCCCGTGAGGATGCCCCCCATCCATTGGAGATACTGCACATGGAAGGGGTCGTTGATGCCAAGCTTGTCCCGTAGCTCGTCAGCGCTGGCTGCGTAGCCGAGATCTCCGTACATCATCGTGACGATGTCGCCGGGGAGCATCCTGAGCAGCCCAGCCACCGCTATGGAGATCAGGAAGAAGGTCGGAATCATGAGAAGGATCCGGCGAATGATGTAATGACTCATCCAACCACTCCTATCTGTTCTCGCGCTGTCCTTAACCTACGTTAGACCCGATACTGCCACGGAGCTCGGAGAAACGCTACCTCTCCGAGGACGGCTATGCCCGATGCGTTCGCGGGCGGAGCCGTCGTTACGAATCTGCCCGTTGACTTTACCACAGAGTGTCCTAATATAGCGCTGTTGCTACCTGGAGCGGTGGAATGGTTTCGTTTGCGCTCTCTGCGCTCCGGGATGGAACAGTTGGCAGGCGTTACCGAACAACCCAGGAGCCGAGGTGCTGGTCATGTGGAATGATAGACTCTTGATTATCGGACGAAGAAACTTACCGTGGCTGGTACTGGCGTTGGGGGTGATGGCGTTCGCGCTGGCGTGCAGCTCTGACGACCCAACGGCTGCGCCTACTCCGACTGCGATGCCCGCCACGACAGCGCCTGCGACGGCAGCTCCGGCGACGACAGCGCCGTCAGCTGGCACGGCTGCACCTACAGCGGCGCCTACCGCAGCCCCGACGGAGGCCCCGTTCGTGCCGCCCTCCGGTGGCACGGTGCGCATGGCGATTCCTGCAGACCCGCGATCATGGGATCCCATCGGCACGCACTTCTCTGCTGAGCACGGAACTGCTCAGTTGGTGTTCGCAGCCGCGTTCGGTCACTACAGCGATCCTCCCACGACTTGCGGAGCCGGGCGTGTCCCGCGCTCGATTGAGAGTTGGAGATGGGTGGATGGAACCACGGCTGAGCTGGTGCTCAGGGCGGGGATGCAATTCCATGACAAGCCTCCGGTGAATGGCCGGGAGGTGGTCGCGGAAGACCTCGCCTACAGCATCGAGAAGTTCGCGGAGAAGAACCGATTCAAGACGGCTCTTTCCGAGTTGGTGGAAGGTGTCAGGGTAACGGGCAAGTACAGCGTTGAAGTAGACCTGAGCGAGCCTTTCGGCAGTTTCTTCAGCGACTTCGTAGGTGACCCGGCAGACGAGCTATTCCTCCTCCCGCGAGAGGTGGCTGGCGACGACCTGAGCATTTTTGAACAGAATCCCGAATCTACCTGGATCGGGCATGGGCCGTACATATTCAAGGAGTGGCAGCCCGGGGTGAAGTGGGTGCTCGAACGGAACCCGAACTTCTTCATCGAGGGTAAGCCCTACATCGACGTTCTCGAGTTCATCGTGGTGCCGGACGCGAACACGTTGGAGGCCAAGCTCCGCACAGGAGAGATCGATCTGGTCATCTCGACCGGTCCAAGCGAGCCCTTCGTGCAGAAGCTGGAGAACACGGACCTCAACGTCATTCGCTGCGCAAGCTCCTCCGAGGGAAACTGGAACGTGATCTTCATGAACACGCAGGGACCTCCGTTTGACGACGTGCGTGTCCGTATGGCAGTCAACCTGGCTATCGACAGGGAGGCGCTCAAGAACCTGTTCATGGGCGGCAACGGAATCAACAAGGGACCACTGGCACCCGGCGTTCCGTACTACCTGCCACTCGAGGAACTGTCCGAAGAGGCACAGAACCTCCTCACGTATGACCCGGACAAGGCTCGTCAGCTTCTGGCTGAGGCGGGCTACCCGGATGGTTTCGATACGCAGATCAACTACACAGGGTCGTACCCGTTCCCTGCGACTGCGTTCGCTGAGGCCGAGGCTGACATGCTGACGCAGGTCGGCATCAGAACCAAGCTCAACCTGATGGAACGCGGCCGCTGGCTGGAGACGGTGGTTCAGGCAAATTACCCGGTAGGCGAGATGGGCATGTCGTCCGGATTCCTGTATGGGATCGAGAGCGGCATGGGCCTGAACGGCTACTACAGCAATGCCGGCTCCGTGAACCGCAGCATGATCACCGATCCTGATTACGACGCGCTCTACACGACGTTCCGCTCATCAGTGGACGAGGCCGAGCGCGAGACTCTGGCTCACCAGATGCAGAATATGGCAGTGGAGAGGGCCTACCGCCTCTTCCTCTTCTCGAATGACCGAATCGTTGTTTCGCAGCCCGGTCTGGCATTGCCCGGTTGCTGTCCCGCACTGGGTGGGGCTTCGAACCACGCCATGGTCATCGAGAACATGTACTGGGAAGAGCAGTAGATCATCGGATGAAGCCGCCGCGGCCTTGGGACATCCCTGACCGCGGCGGCGAACAGACAGAGGCTGGGCTCGCTGTGGCTCTGATGGCTGATGGACGGACGAACTGTCCGGGTATGGCGCTATGCGTGAGGTGAGACATGGGACAGTGGAAGCATTCGGTTATCGATTGCGACGGGCACCTGATCGAGTCCATGAGCGAGTTGACCGAGTTCATGGACAAGGAGATGCGAGCGGCGGTTCTGAACGGAGACCGCAACCGCGAGGGTGTCTTCCCATCGCTGGATGGTTTCCATGGGCCCCGTATCCCGCGCAACGGACCCGACGCCAGCCTCACCACACGCCCATACGTCACCGCGAGCGATGAGAGGAAAGGCTCCGGCCCTGACTACTTGGCATTCGTCGAGAAGGCGGAAGTTGAGCAGGCGATCATGTTCACGAGCGAGGGATTGTCCGTGGGCTTCATCCAGTCCGCGGACTATGCGGCTCGGCTGTGTCGGGCGTACAACGACTACGTGTACGACCGTTACCGGAGGCTGAGCGACCGTTTGCATCCGATGGCCCTGATCCCCTTACAGGATCCCGAAGCCGCCCGGCTGGAGTTGCGGAGGGTCGTGAGAGACTTGGGGTTCACCGGGGCGATGCTTCCATCAGCCGGGAAGCAGTTGCACCTTGGCCATCAGTATTATTGGCCAATCTACCGGGAGGCCGCGGAGCTTGGCGCTGCGTTAGGCGTCCACGGAGGCTCTGCGGCGGACATCGGCATCGATAGTTTCACATCGTTCAGGGCGATGTATGGCCTGCATCACTCCATACCGCTGCTCACTGCGCTGGCGTCGTTCATCGGCCATGGCGTACTGGAAGAGTTCTCCGACCTGCGCGTCGGATTCTTCGAGGGGGGCTGTGCGTGGGTGGTGTGCCTGCTGGACCGCATGGAACGGAACGAGGATGTCATCGGAACAAAGGCGCCACGCCACCTGGAAGAGTATCTGGCAGAAGACCGGGTGCTCATCGGGTGCGAGGGCAACGACGGGAGCCTGCCGGATCTGATCCGGCGTGTGGGGACGAAAGGGTTCGCGTGGGCCTCGGACTACCCTCATGAAGTTGACCTGGTTGCCGCCAAGCACATGATAGAAGAGACCGAGGCCTCGACTGCGTTGTCGGAAGAAGCGAAAGCCGCCATCCTTGGGGAGAATTCACGCAACTTCTTCCGAATCGATGCACGGGTGCCAGCCTAAGTCGGGGAGGACACAGTTATGCTCTTGGAAGGCAAAGTTGCATTTGTCAACGGAACCGGACCCAACATAGGAGTGGAGATCGTTCGAGCGCTTGCTCAAGAGGGCGCTCAGGTTGCCTGCATGGATGTGGGAGCGGATCGCGCGGAGGCTGCCGCAGCCGAAGCGAAGGCTCAGGGAGTCGATGCGATCGCCGTTCCGGCAGACAGCACGGATCAGGCCGCAGTGGAGAACGCGGTGGCCGAGACGGTCAGCCATTTCGGCAAGATCGATATTCTGATAAGCAGCGGTTCCATCACGCATCGCGAGGGAATCCTGAACACCGATATCGAGACCTGGCGCCGGGTGATCGACGTTACGCTCACGGGTCATTTCATCGTTGGGCAGGCGGTTGCAAAGCAGATGGTTGCTCAAGACACCGGCGGGGCTATCGTGAACCTCGCTTCGACGTCGGGCCACCGGGGCGGAGCGGGCGCTATCGCCTATGCAGCGGCCAAGGGCGGCGTTCTGAACCTCACGCGCGCTATGGCCACGCAGCTCGCGCCCTATCACATACGAGTCAACTCCGTTACTCCGACGCAGACAGGCATTCCTGTTGCGGGCGGCACGTCACGGGAAGAGGGCCCGCCACCAACCTCAATCCCTCTTGGCCGTTGGGGCCGACCCCGAGACCAGGCGGAGGCAGCGTTGTTCTTGGCCTCGCCTAAAGCGGACTTCATCACGGGCGTAGACCTTCCTGTTGACGGTGGGCTGCTGGCGGTGTTCCCGGCAGGCTGATCGTTGGCCAACGAGTAAGATTTACCGGGGCGGTAAAGCATTCGGCTTGCGCCCCGGTTCTTCAGGCTGTCTACTTGGCTGCGGGTATGTGTGTCAGCTTCTCGGCGAGAGAATTCCAGAAGGGAGACGGCGTCTATGAGATTGGAAAACCAGGTTGCGATTGTGACGGGGGCAGGGCGGAACATCGGTGAGGCGGTAGGCCATTCGTTCGTGGCTGAGGGCGCACGCGTTGCACTCGTCGATCTGCGGCTCGATGCTGCGCAGGCGGTGGCTGATGCGATCAACGCGGCCAACCCGGGTTGCGCGGTGGCGATAGGCGCGGACGTATCGTCGTCGGACGACGTTCAGCGCATGGTGGCGTCGACGGTCGCGGCGTTCGGCGGGGTGGATATCCTCGTGAACAACGCGGCGATAACCGACCATACACCGGCGTTGGATCTGGAAGAGGAAGAGTGGGACCGCGTCATCGACGTAACGCTGAAAAGCGTGTTCCTGACGGTGAAATACGTGGGCCGACAGATGCGGGATCAGGGGCGCGGCGGAAAGATCATCAACATCGCGTCAACGTCCGGGCATCGTGGGCGTGCGGATGCGACAGCCTACTCTGCGGCGAAAGGCGGCGTACTGAATCTGACCCGCTCGCTCGCGATCCAGTTGGCGCCGTACGGCGTGCGGGTTAACTCGCTCACGCCGAACCGTATCGGCTCGCCGGTTGGGCAGGAGACGATGCCGGAGACGGGCCGGGGGGTTACGAACCTCGTAGGCCGACAAGGGATGCCTCCTGACATCGCGGCGGGCGTGGTGTTCCTGGCTTCAGCGGAGGCGGATTTCATCGCTGCCGCAGACCTGCTGGTCGACGGAGGTTCGCTGGCGGGTGGTCTCGCTGCGCCGCCTCAGACACCGAACCGCTAGGAGAGGGCGCCCATCGGTGCATCCCAAGCGTGGAGCAACACGAGAAACGCCGGGCCTACGCCTGGCGCTTCTCCTTTAGGGTTGCTTTCGAAAGGCTGGCGGCGGCAGTAAGAGATGGGCTAGGCTTTACAGCAGAGCCGTGGCCGACAGACAATGGTAGCTGCGCAGTGGGGCGGTTAGCTCAGTTGGTTAGAGCGCTTGCTTCACACGCAAGAGGTCACAGGTTCAAATCCTGTATCGCCCACCACTGCGGCGGGCGTGCCGAGGTGGCGGAACGGTAGACGCGCTGTGTTCAGGGCGCAGTGTCCTTACGGGCGTGCGAGTTCGAATCTCGCCCTCGGCACCACTCTTCATGAAGTCCTTGCCAGCCCTGTCTGGCGGGACACCGTAAGCGCTAGTAGCTCAGTGGATAGAGCGCATCCCTGCGGAGGATGAGGTCGTGGGTTCGAGTCCCACCTAGCGCGCCACTTTGCCTGTGATTTCTCGGCTGCGTCTCGTGGCCGATTCGCATTGCGGCTGGTTCTCAGGCTGGTGTAGGTTGGCTGTATGCAAATGCCCGGCACCGGCGAATCGGTAGGAGGATACCTGCCATGGATGTCGCTGCTGGCGGGTCTCTTCACTCTGCGGGTACTGGCCCAACTGCTGCAGGCGACCTACCCGGTCGGGTTCCTTGCGCCGTTCGAGTCGTGGCAGGGGTCATCGTTGCCGTATCCGGCGCTCGTCGTGTCGCAGGTTGCAATCATCGCGGCGATGGCGAGCGTCATCCGTTCCGTGTCGACGGGCGGAATGCGTCCCGTCAGGTGGAGGTATCGCGTGTGCTTTGCGGCTGGGAGCGCCTATCTGGCGGTGATGACATTCCGGCTGGCGGCGGGCCTCACCGTGCTGGCCGATGTTCGCTGGTTCTCGCAGAGCATTCCTGCGTTCTTCCATATCGTTCTCGCGCTCTTCATCCTGCTGCTGGGGCACTACCTCTACCGTAAGGGCGCGTCTCTCGGGCAGCGTTCGGATGGGTCCACCGTGCGCACGGGAGAGCGTGATGGTTGACGGTCGCACGGGCACCGCGCGGTCGAACCTCGTTACTATGGCGTCGTACCCAGGAATCGTTGTGCTGGGGTTCGTTTCGTACGGCGTGTTCCTTGCGCTGGGGTGGGCGCCCACGTTGGCATCCTCTACGGCGGTGGTCATCGGCGCGGGGTTGGTGACGCTGCACGAGGTGAGGATGCCGTACAGGCAGGAGTGGCATCCGTCGGCGAGCGACGTGAGATCCGATGCGCTGTTCCTGGCGCTCGTGCAGTTCGCGCTGCCGCGAGTCCTGGCGCTTACGCTGGTGGTCGCGCTCGCTGATTTGTTGGAGGGGGCAGGGCTCACGGTGGACGGCTTCTGGCCGCACGGGTGGGCGGTCGCGGCGCAAGTGTGCATGATGCTGGCTCTGGCTGATCTTCCGAGGTACTGGCTGCATCGGGCGTTCCACCGGTTCGGACCCATGTGGCGGCTGCATTCCGTTCATCACTCGCCGCATCGACTGTATTGGCTGAACGTTGGGCGGTTCCACCCGATCGAGAAGCTGATTCAGTACACGGTCGACACACTACCGTTCGCGCTGCTGGGGGTTTTGCAGGAGGTACTGGCTGCGTACTTCGTGTTCTACGCGATCAATGGCTTCTTCCAGCATTCGAATTGCGACGTGCGCCTGGGGTTTCTGAATTACATCGTGAGCGGCCCGGAGCTGCATCGGTGGCACCACTCTGAGTTACCAACGGAGTCGGATCATAACTTCGGCAACAACCTGATCATCTGGGACGTGTTGTTCGGGACGCGGTTCCTGCCGGAGAGACGCGAGGTTGGGGAGCTTGGCTTGCTCAACCGCCTGTATCCTCTGGGCTTTCTTGCACAGATGAGAACCCCGTTCGTGCGAGAATTGAATCCATGAGCAGCCTCAGTTGCACCCTGTTCCGAGCAGCCCTCGGCGTTACACAAGGCAAACGCTATCGTGCGCTGATGGAGGGAGCGAAGACGCCCCGCGAGGTTCAGGACGCCCTTCTGCAGAGCATCCTGGCGACGAACGCCGGGACCGTGTTCGGCGAGGCGCACGGATTCTCCGCAATCGGCAGCGCCGAGGCGTACAGGGAGGCTGTGGCGGTTCAGACGTATGAGGACCTTCGCCCGCTGATCGAGCGGCAGGAGTTGACGGGTGAGCGCTGCCTTACGCAGGCGAAGCCGGTCTACTATCATCGCACGAGCGGGACGATCGGGGAACCGAAGAACATCCCCGTTACGGCGGCAGGCCTACGGCAGATGAAACTCGACCAGAAGCTGTCCGCTTACGTCTGGTCCAGAGGGCAGGGGATACTGGAAGGGAAGCTGTTCGCCATCGGAGGCTCCGCCGTCGAAGGCCACATGGAAGGAGGGACGCCCTACGGGTCGGCGTCCGGGTTGCTCTATCGCAGCCAATCGCGATTCGTGCGATCGCGGTACGTGCTGCCCGCCGACCTCTCCGATGTCGAGGACTACGAGTCGCGGTATTTCGCGATGGCGGTCTACGGTCTTGGAGAGCCGGACGTGTCGTCCATGGCGACGGCCAATCCCTCGACGTTTCTGCGGTTGCTGTCGGTGGTGAACCAGAACGCGGACGCGATTCTCGATGCGGTCGAGACCGGACGCGTGCCGGACGAGGCGCTCTCGGCCAGGCTCAAGCCTCGTCCGTGGCGTGCGGATGATTTGCGGGAACGGCTCACCGAGGCAGGCAGGCTGACCTATGCGGACATCTGGCCGAACCTGAAGGGCGTCGTCACGTGGACGGGAGGGAGCTGCGGCATCGCGCTTGGGAGCCTGTCAGGTCTTCTGCCTGACAGCGCGGCGATCATCGAGTGGGGCTATTCGTCGAGCGAGTTCCGGGGAACACTCAACGTGGACGTACGGAAGAATGCGTGCCTGCCGACGCTGTTCAATACGTTCTTCGAGTTCGTCGAACGAGGAGCGTGGGAGGAGGCAACCGGCGAGTTCCTCGGCCTGCACGAACTTCGTGACGGGCATGAATACTACGTGTTCGTGACAACGGGCGACGGTCTCTACCGGTATGACATCAACGATATCGTGCGGGTACATGGCTGGATCCACGCCACACCGATGTTGGAGTTCGTGCAGAAAGGGAAGGGCGTCACGAACATCACGGGCGAGAAGCTGACCGAGTCGCAGGTGCTGACTGCGGTTACATCAACCTTCTCACAGCTGCGCGTGACGCCGGGTTTCTTCATCGCGGTTGCCAATGAGGCAGCATCGTCGTACACGGTCTTCATGGAGCCGCCATCCTCCGAAGTGGACGGGGATGATCTGGCGGTCGAGGTTGACCGGCACCTGGGGATAATGAACGTCGAGTACCACAGCAAGCGCCGCAGCGGTCGGCTGGGGCCTCTGCAGGTTCGTTGGCTGCCCGCGGGCACGGGCGACCTCTACCGCGCGAGTTGCGTGGCTGCCGGTCAACGGGACGCGCAGTTCAAGTACCTCCATCTGCAGTACGCGCGCGATTGTGCCTATGACTTCGAGAGCGTTGCAGAGCCGCTGTAAGCGTATGCGCATCGAGCGGATAGAGGTCTTCAGCTACCCCGTGCCGTTCAAGGCTGTTTTCCGTCATGCATCCGCCAGCCGTGCCCACGCGGAGAACCTCATCGTTGCCGTGCGCGCGGACAGCGGCGAAACGGGCTACGGGGAGGGCTGTCCACGTCACTACGTGACCGGCGAGACGATAGAGAGCGGCGTCGCGTTCATCAGAGAGCACGCCGATGCCGTCGTAGGTTCCGTGCAGGACGAGCAGAGTCTGCGGGCGTGGGCCGACGCCCAACGCGACGTGATCGACGTGAATCCGTCCGCGTTCTGCGCGGTGGAGTTGGGGGTGCTCGATCTGCTGGGGAAGATTCGGGGCGTTCCAGTGGAGGATCTCGTGGGCACGCCGCGTCTCGATGGAGGCTTCACGTACAGCGCGGTGCTGGGCGATGCGCCGTATCTCGTGTACTGGTGGCAGGTCCGCCGCTACTGGAAAGAAGGGTTCAGGGATTTCAAGGTGAAGGTTTCCGGGGATGCGGGACGTGACCACCGGAAGCTGCGCCTGCTCGCGAAGAAGCCACAACTACGGATGCGGCTCGACGCGAACAACCTCTGGGCGTCCGCTGACGACTGCATCCGCCATATCAACGCGCTGCCGAGCGGCGTGTTCGCGATCGAGGAACCGCTGCGTGCGGGCGACCTGGCAGGATTCGCGGAGGTGGGCGCGGCGTGCGATACGCATATCGTTCTGGATGAGAGCGTCTCGCGGGCGGAGCAGGTGGAGCACCTCGATGACTCCGGGCGATGGCTGGTGAACATCAGGGTTTCCAAGATGGGCGGATTGCACAGGTCGTTGGAGGTCGCTGAGCGCGCGGCGAGCCGGGGCATCGGCGTCATCGTGGGTGCGCAGGTCGGTGAGACGAGCATCCTGACGCGCGCGGGGCTTACGGTGATGCAGGCTGCGGGGTCGAACCTCGTGGCTTCGGAGGGCGCGTTCGGCACGCATCTCCTCCGAGAAGACCTCGTTCCGCGAAGCCTGATGTTCGGAGACGGCGGCGTGCTCACATGGGAGGACAGTGCCGCGCCCGGTCTGGGGCTGGACGTTAGCGAGCGCGGCCTCGTTCGCGCGTAGGGTGGGGCGCTACCGCTCTACGGGGCCTTCCACGTGCCCGCGTGGACGTTGGCGATAGCTTCGTTGGCAATGTCGATATGTACTTCGCCGCGCTGCCGTCCGCCCGGTCGATGGCGTCGGAGCGATAGCCGACCAGCGCGTAACTCACGTAGATACGACCGTCGGACTCCGGGCTGGTCTGCCCTCCGATCACCGGGATGCGCATCGCCTTCGATACGTCTGCGTAGATGTTGAGTGTCACGTTGGTGAGGTCGATCATGACTGCGCCGGCGTCCTGGACGGCGTTCGCCCACTTCATGATGTGCTCGTGCGTTTCCGGGCCGCCGTGCCGGGGTTCTCCCACGGGGAACCCGATCTGAGGGTAGACGGGAAGGCCAGGGCTATCACCGCGAGCACGTCCTCGAACAGCGCCTCTTCCTGCGTGCGGATGTCCACCTTCGTCATGTCCGCGCCGAGCTCGTCCTTGATGCGCTTCGCCGCCTCTTCGACGGCTTTCGGCCCCGCGTTGCAGACGGCGGTGGGCATGTCGACGTTGACCACGGCACGCTCGGCGGTGCGGCAGACGGCCTTGCTGAACAGCAGCATTGCGTCGAGCGTGAACTCGTCCTCGTCCTCCATGCCGAGGAATGTTCTACTGACGCTGTCGCCCACGGAGAGCAGGTCGACGCCTGCGTGCTCGAGGATGCGGGTCATCTGTGCGTCGTAGCAGACGCCAGCCGCGATCTTTCTGCCGTCGACCTTCATCTGCTGGAGGTCGGCAATAGTCAGTCTGGCCATGTTCCTGCTCTTCCTTCTGCTTCTACCGGCTGAGGGCGGCGGGCGCGCAGAGGCGCTGGCGGGCTGCGGCGTCGAGCTCTTCGTTGGTGCTGATGGTCGTTTCCGCGAAGCGCACGCGGTAGACAGAGCCGTCCTCAGCAGGCGGCGGGTCTACGTTCCTCTCAGCGAGCAGCCGCGCCTGTTTCAGCAGCCTGCGCCGCATGGCGATGATAGCGGTGTCGCTCGACCCCAGGTGCTCCTCGTCGCGGTCGACGATGGGGCCCATGCCTTCCTGGACGGCCATGTCCTGCGCCTGGATGCCTGTGATGCCGGTGAACGTCCCGTTCTGTTGGAGGGTGCGGTCGATGAGATAGTTGTTCTCCATGTTGCGCACCGGGAGGAACGTGTCGGGGATGGCAGGGCCCGCGAAATACTCCGCGGCCTCGATATCCTCTCCGGTGAGGGGGCGCTCATCGTTCCACGTGACCACGATCGTCCAGGAGTGATGGTCGTCTATGGGCGTCCAGGCTATTCCCTGGCTGTTGACGCCGGGCTTGGCGGAGCCCTGCTTGAAGAGGTTGTAGAACGGCATCATCCAGTGAGTGAAGCGCCAGTAGTAGGTACCCTCGCCGATGTCTCGGCGCGCTCCGACGCGCAGGCCGTAGTCCGTATCCTCAGCGAGGAAGACGGGCGAACGGTCGAGCGCGTGGTAGCGGGAGCGCAGGTCATCGGCGGCGCGGGCGCGCTCCAGCCACGCGGGGGTGCGTCGGAACGCGTCCACGGTGGCGTGCAGGAAATTGGAGTGCGCGGAATCGATGCCGCCTTCGAGCCCCTGCACCCAGTTCGTTCGTTCGAGGCGCTTAGTTACGTGTACGTGGGGAAGGGGCACGTTGAGCCACGAGAAGTCCGGCATGGCGGGCACGTGCGAGTCCGGGCCGAGGTATGCCCAGATGAGACCGCCGCCCTCCGTAACGGGGTAGGCGGTCTGGCGAATCTGCTGCATGTAGTTGCTTGTCGCGGGCTCCGAGGGCATGTCCACGCACTGGCCTTCCACGTTGAACTTCCAGCCGTGGTATACGCAGCGCAGGCCGGATTCCTCGTTGCGTCCGAAGAAGAGGCTCGCGCGGCGGTGAGGGCAGCGTTCGGCGAGCAGTCCGACGCGGCCATCGGTATCGCGGAAGGCAACGAGGTTCTCGCTGAGCAGGCGTACGCGGATGGGCGGACAGTCAGGCTTCGGGAGTTCATCGGAGAGGAGGAACGGCACCCAGAAGCGGCGCAGGAAGTCGCCCATCGCGGTGCCGCGAGTGGTCGCAGTGAGCAGGGCGTTATCTTCGATGCTGAGCATTCGATCCTCCCTTGCCGGACGTTGCTCCAGCGTTAGGCCAACGATACACCAACGAGGGGCAGGCGTACCTGTGGGCCGCATAGCGCTCTCTTCCGCTTGGCGTTCATTGGCATGTTGCATCCCTCTGCGTGTTCCACGCGCGCACTGCATCGCGTACTATGCGACTTACCGGCGTGGTTGGCATTGCTGTGGGATGCGACCGCGTTGATTTAATCGTCAAAGGAGAGAGTATAGCCGCATGATTATCGATTCCCACGGTCATTACACAACGGCGCCCGCAGGCGTGCAGATCTTCCGCGCTACGCAGATCACCTTCATGGGCGCGCCGGTCAAGCATCCCGTGAATGTGACCGACGACCAGATACGAGCGTCGCTGGAGAATGGACAGCTTCGGCTACAGAACGAGCGCGGAACGGACGTGGCGCTGTTCTCCCCCCGGGCGTCCTGGATGGGGCATCACTTCGGCGGCGAGCTCATCAGCCGCTACTGGACCGAGATCAACAACGACCTCATCAAGCGCGTTTGCAATCTCTACCCCGACCGGTTCATTCCCGTGGCGTCCCTGCCTCAGTCCCCGGGCGTACCGCCGGAGCGGGGCGTCGTGCAGGAGTTGGAGCGAGTCGTGAACGAGATGGGGTTCGTGGGGTGCAACCTCAACCCCGACCCATCCGGTGGCTGGTGGACGGATCCGCCGTTGGGCCACCGCTACTGGTACCCGCTCTACGAGAAGATGGTGGAGCTGGACGTGCCGGCGATGATCCACGGCTCGGGCACGTGCAACCCCGCGTTTACGACGACGGGCTCCCACTATATGAACGTGGACAACACGGGGTTCGTGCAGCTGTTGGAGTCGAACGTGTACCGGGACTTCCCCGGCATCAGGTTCATCATGCCTCACGGCGGCGCCGCCATCCCCTACCAGTACGCGCGCTTCAAGGGTCTGAGCATCATGGCCAAGCGCGAGCCGTTCGACGAGTTCCTGGGGCGCATGTTCTTCGACACCGCGATCTATAGTCAGGCGGCGGTCGAGTATCTGATCAAGACCGTCGGCGTCGATAACGTGCTGTTCGCGTCGGAGATGATCGGTGGCGTGCAGGCCGTGGACCCAGACTCCGGGCGTGAATACGACGATACGAAGCCGTACATCGACGGCATCGACTGGCTTACGGACGAGGATCGGCAGAAGCTGTTCCAGGACAACGTGCTGCGGGCGTACCCGCGCATGAAGCCCTACATCGATAGGATCGAAAAGGCCTAGTTGGACCAGACCGGCAACCGAGGAGGAAGCCATGGATACGACGCTTGCGGCAGTCAAGGTTGAGCCCCGAAAGGCAGAGATACAGGAGATAGACGTTCCCGATATCGACTACAACAGCGCCCTGATGAAGGTCGAGGCGGCTGGTATGTGCGGATCCTACGGCTACTTCACGAGCGCGGGACGCCGGGGGAGTCCGACCCCTGGGATGAACGCGCACGAGAACGCAGGGGTGATCGTGAAAGCCGGCAAGGGCTTCCTGGAGCGCCACGGCGTCGAAGAGGGCGAGCTCGTGGCGTTGGAGGAGTACCTTCCATGCGGGCACTGCGAGTGGTGCCGCATCGGTGAGTTCAGGCACTGCTGGCTCACCGACACGCACAACAACCCCAGCCCCAGCAGGCTCGACGGCGGTTTTCGGCAGTACCTCTACCTTCCGCCGAATGTGGTGCTTCACAAGTTGCCCCAGACGATGACGGCTGACGAGGCCGCGCTGGCTCTGCCGGTGGGCAACGGCGTGCAGTGGGCGTGCAAAGAGGGCGAGGCCGGCCCCGGCAAGACGATCGTGGTGCAGGGGCCAGGCTCCAAGGGCCTTGGCTCGACGCTAGCGGCCAAGAAGTTCGGCGCGACGGTCATCGTGACGGGCCTGTCCAAGGACGCGACGCGGCTGGAAGCGGCGAAGCGTCTTGGCGCCGACTACACGATCGACGTGCAGGCCAACGACTTTACCTCCACGATCATGGACATCACGAACGGGCGCGGCGCGGATGCCGTGGTCGACTGTACGACGGGCCGTTATCCCGTCATCTTCAACCAGGCTATCGACGTTCTGGTGCGGCGCGGGGGTATCGTCGTCACGCAGGCGTACGAGCTCGAATCCTTCTCGCTCGAGAAGCTGACGGGCAAGTACGGCACCCTCCGAGCGTGCCGCGGTCACAGCTACGCGAGCGTAGCGATGGGTCTCGAATGGATCGCGTCAGGCGAGTTCCCGCTCGGAGAGTTGATGACGCACCACTTCCCGCTTGAACTGACCGGCGAGGCGTGCCTTGCTTCGGGAGGCGAGGGCGACGGCAGCGACGCTGTGTGGGTGATGGTCAACCCCTGGATGGGAACGGGGAACTAGGGACAATACGAGAGCGAGGGACCAGACATGGCAACAATGATCGGCACGTTCTTTCATTCGCATGGGGGTACGACTTCACTGCCACCTGAGTTGTGGAGCGAGCGGCGGAACAGCAGGCCCATCCGCGAGGACGTGCCGGTTGAGTCGCTGGAGACGAATACGGCGAAGGCCGCGCGCACCCACGAGGGTTTCCGCGTACTGCGCGAGAAGGTGACGGAGGCGCGAGCCGATGCGCTGGTCGTGTTCAGCGACGATCAGCTGGAGTGTTTCGACTTCAACAACTACCCGGCGTTTGCGGTGTACGTCGGCGAGGAGTTCAGGAAATCTCCGCGCGAGCCGCGCTTCGCTGAGATTGGACGGCATGCGGAGCCGGGGTATGCGTTCACCGGCCACCCCGGCCTCGCGACCGCTATCCTCACCGGTGTGATGGCCCGAGGCTTCGATCCCGCGTTCTGCATGGACATGCCGAAGCCGGATCGCGGTCTGGCGGGCGGCATCATCAGGTCGGCGGAGGAGTTGACGGACTTCACGATGCCGGTGGTGCCCATCATGATGAACCTCTACTTTGCGCCGCAGGTTACGGGGATGCGGAGTTACCAGCTCGGCAAGGCGGTGCGTGAGGCTATCGAGGAGTTCCCGGAGGATCTGCGCGTCGCGGTTGCCGCGTCCGGCGGGCTGTGGCATACGCCGGGGATGCCGGGCGCATGGCTGAACACGGAGTTCGACCGTCTGATGCTGTCGTATCTGGCCACAGGCGACGCCAGGGGGATGGCGGAGCAGTTCGATGCGTACGTGATACCGGACGACGATACGAGTCAGGACATGACGCAGCGGGCGCGCGTGATCACGGGCATGCCATCGCCCGGAGGGCCGGCGCTCGGTACGCGGGAGACGTGCGCGTGGATCGCTGCCGCCGCCGTAACGGAGGGCCGCCCCACGACGATCGTGGACTATATCGACGTCTACGCGTCGCCGGTGGGGAACGCGTTCGCTTATTGTGAGGTGTAGGGGGTAGAGTGCAGTTATGCACTCTACCCGAATCCGATATGCACTCCTACTCTCGCTTCTGCTCGTTGTTCTGGTTGCTTGTGGCGCACCTGCTCCCGTGGCAACGCCTACCCCAACGATTGCTCCTACTCCAACGCTTACGCCTGAGCGGACAACGACATCCACGCCAACGCCAACGCTGGCGCCGACTCCAACCGCGAGACCGTCGCCGGAGGGGCACACCGCTATGCTCCAGCAGCGCGCGGATCAGGTGCGAGCCGAGATACTCAAGGCTACTCAGGAGGGTTGCGCCTTCTCATACGAGGAGGGGGAGTACCGCAACAGCGGATTCAGCGCAGTCGATGGGAGCGGTAGCGCGGCCGTGCCGTACGGCAGAGTCGCCCGCACGACGCTGGAGTTCGATTCCGATGGACAGCCGGCGGGAACGAGGCAATCCGTGACCGGTCTTCAAAATACGCTGAGCAGCGGTGGTTCCGACGCTTCGGATCTCCCCGCGTGGCTTAGCGAGCAGGTTGTCAGCCTGGCGGATATGCAGGCCAGAGGCACGTACGCGGGCGAATCATCACTCATCGGCCAGCCGAGCCTGCGCTACGAGACTCGCACGGAAGGCGGCATCTCCTCGTCAGATCCGACGGAGACCCTGTTTATCTTTGATTTCGTCATCGATAACCCCTTCATCCGCAGCGAGCAGCAGTACACCGTTTTCCCGGATGGCGACGTTCGACTCGAACGGCAGTGGGCAATGAGTGAGTTCGGCGTCGAGGATTGCGGCCCGGACGGCGAAGCCGCTCGTTCTACCGGCGAGGCCGTGGCGCTCGAGATCAAGCAGAACGCGCTGAATGCACATGACGCCTTGATGGAGAGCATCGAGGCAGGATGCACCCTCACGGTCACCGGGGAGTCAGTCTTCACTCCGCAGACGAGCGGAGAGACGCAGCGGTTGGAGGGCGACTACGCTCGCAATCTGCTTGCGTACAACCTAGCGATCGCAGGGGTAGTGAGTCCTGAAGACTGGGGCGACGAGAACCACGCATCGGAGGAACCAAGCGAGTTCTCGTACGCTGAGGAGACGGAGCTGTTCGGCCGCCCAGCCGTACGTTTCGAGCACTCGGAGGAACCAAGCGAGTTCTCGTACGCTGGGGAGACGGAGCTGTTCGGCCGCCCAGCCGTACGTTTCGAGCACTCGGAGGTGCGAGCCAGTACGTCCGGCCTCGCCGCCTACTTCAACGTCTTGGAGTTCGTGCGCGATAACCCCCTCCTCTCCTCCGCAACCGTCTACGAAACGCTTCTCCCCGACGGCGCTCCCAGCTTAATCCACCAGCAAGGCCTATCGAGCATCTCAGCCGATTGCGAGTGACGGGGGGAGGGCGCCGCCCCACGACGATCGTGGACTATATCGACGTCCACGCGTCGCCCGTGGGGAACGCTTTCGCTTATTGTGAGGTGTAAGGGGTCAATACCCCCAGTGGACGGAGGTATCGAGTTCCACATAGTCGGTGTCGCCACCATATGTGGCGCCGTTGGAGCTGTCGTTTTCCGTGATAGCAGAGCTATGCCAATACCACTGGTTGTACCCTTCGTTATTGAGCTGAATCATGCCAGCCAATGCGGTCCAGTTGTCGCCCCAGTCGCTCTCCATGTACCAGCCGTAGTAATAGTCTTTCCCCACATGTCCAGCAGCCAAAGACATCAGCGGTGAGCCGCCTACAGACTCGCTTCTAGTCGTGCCGTAGGTACTGGGGCCGATCTTCTCCAAAGTGGTCATCGCTTGCCAGAGTTCACCGCCGACCAAGGTAGGGGGGTACGGGTCGGAATCGGCGGATATCGTGGAGAAGATCGCCATAACAAACAGGACGGCAATCGTCACTGAGGCAACGCCCACAGCTACAGTCTTGTGCCGTTTGATTAATTGTCTTGACATGACTACTCCTCCTTCCGCAGAACTGTAATCTCAAACCACTCGATCAGGACTTCAGCGCCCGAGGACTGAACAGCGTAACGATCGTGCCTGATGACGAGCCCCGTTGCCTTGTCGACTTGCAGAACCGTTCGTTGGTTGACAGGGTTCAGGTCGTAGTAGACAGGGAGGCTCCAGCTCCCAGGCCCAGGCTTCGATTGCGGACTCAGCGGGAGAACCATCTCGAACCGAGCAACGTCCCTGCCCGAGAGCGACGCATCGGACAGAGGGAGCCAGCCACCTTCGACGAAACGAGCGCGAACCTCCGCGTAGGGCTCTATTCGAGGGGCAGAGACGAGCGCAGGGCGGTTCCCTCCATCCCTGACGGCGTTGCCGTTGCGATGGTCGACGACCTCGATACTGTCTCCATTCGCCGATCTGAGTGTGTAGAGCACGTCACCGTCGGGGGTCTCTATCGTCTGGACAGCGTCCACAGTCTGGCCATTGCCCAAGTCGCGCCACTGCCCATCGATGACGAGGCGCTCCTGGTCGAAGAGGAGATCAGGGTGGGACGGCATCTGCCCTATGAGCGGGCCATGCCGAGTGAATTTCTCCATACGCAGGTGATACACACCAGGCTCGCCATTCGCTAGAGCGAAGGCGTCAATCTGGGCAAGCGTACCGGACGGCCACAGCATCCACGCGCCAAGGCCAGCGGCCACGGCCAATACAAGCGCAAGGGCAATACCGATTCGAAACCTCTTCAATGTCCATAATGTCACGTTTGCTCCTTAATGTGACTACATACTACTATCCCACCTTCCCTACCCTGGGAACATGGCGATGATTTCGTCTATGGCTGGGTTGTAGCGTTGGTGGCCGTGGTAGATCATGCGGGCTTGGTTTCGGTCAGGGGTGTAGTAGACCTTCTCCTGCGTCATCTCGATGCATTGGTTGGCGGCGGGGTCGCGGAAGACGTTCATGGGGTCGCCGCCGTCCTCGACGATTGCCATGGCCTCGGTGAGCATCCGGCGGAGCTGGATCACGCCGATGTCGGACTCGCCCAGGCGCTCCTGGGTGCGGTCGGCGACGGGGCCCTGGGTTACCCACGCCATGAAGTCCTGCGGCAGCGGCACTTCGACGTTCAGCTTGCCGTCGATATAGAGCGGAATCTCGTAGTAGGGGACAGTCTGTTGCGGCGGAACGTCGACCTCCGGGGGGAACTGGTAGCGCGTGTAGACGACGTGCAGCGTGTTGTGGTCGTCTATGGGCACGCGAATCTGGAACTCGGTGCTCGTGGTGCCGGTGGTGGAGCGGAGGATGTTGGGGAAGACCCACGGGTGGCCTATCTTCCAGATGTCGTCATCCTCGGTGGTGCCCTCGACGATGCGTCGCTTGAAGACGCCGTTGGCGAACTCGGTGAAGCCGATGCGCTGGTGGGGGCGCATCATCGCCTTGCGCCATGAGGGGACCTCCTCGCCGGACTGCTGGGCGAGCCACCAGCCGTAGACGCCGTGGAGCCACTCTGCGTGCACGGGGTCGGCTGAGTTCTCCTGGCATTGCAGCCAGTTGCAGGGCAGCACCGTGAAGCCGATGTCGTGCCAGGCGTGTTCCGTGACGAACAGATCCCAGCGGGGCACGAGCGGCGCGGGCGCGGGGCCAAGGTAGGCGAACAGGAGGCCGCCAAGCTCCTCGACGGGGTAGGCGTCGATCTTCACCTTCTCCTTGAAGCGACCATCGGGGTGCACCGTCTCCTCGAACGGCTGCTCGATGCACTGGCCGGTCTCGTCCATCATCCAACCGTGGTACATGCAGCGCAGGCCGTGCTCCTCCGGTATGCCGTAGGAGAGATCGACGCGGCGGTGCGGGCAGGCGCGCTCGATGAGCCCGAGCGTGCCGGACTTGTCCTTGTAGAGGACGAGGTCCTCTCCGAGGAGACGCACCGACTTCGTGGGGAGCTCGTCGAGTTCGGCGGCTGCGGCGATGGGATGCCAGTAGCGGCGCATCAGTTCGCCCATAGGCGTGCCTCGGCCGACCTGGGTGAGTCGTTCGTTCTCTTGCTGCGTGAGCATGCCATGCCTCCCAGCGCTGCGTGATTCCGGTGACGTGGTTCCGGTGAAAGGTAGCACATGCGGGGGGATTTAGGACTAGAATCGGCGCAGAGCATTAGGCGCGGAACCACGATGGAGGAGGAGGACGACATGACGGAATACGGCTTCGAGAATCACTGCTGGCAAGATGCGATGAGCCCGGAGGATATGGATCTTTACAAGCACTACGCGCGGGAGCTGTTCGTTGGGCGTCGTCCCGCGTTGCTGGCAATCGACCTGTACAACATGGCGTATCAGGGAGGCCCACGTCCGGTACACGAGGTCGCGAAGGAGTTCCCCAGCGGTTGCGGGGAGTACGCCTGGAACGCCATCGAGCCGACGAAGCAGCTGTTCGCGATGGCGCGGGCGCGCGGCTTCCCCGTCATCTACACGACCGGCGAGGACCGGCAGGAGGCGCGTCCGAACCGCATCCGCGCTACCAATCGGCGCCCCTCCGGCGACAGCGGCGACGATCCGTTCGGCATCTACCCTGCGTTCGCGTCGGAGAAGGACGATCTCATCGTCTACAAGCAGCGTGCGAGCGGATTCTACGGAACGCCGCTGGTGGCGCATCTGACGCAGGCGGGCGTTGACACGGTGATCGTCTGCGGCGAGAGCACGAGCGGGTGCGTTCGAGCATCGGTGGTCGATGCGTACTCCAACGGGTTCCACGTGGTCATTGCTGAAGAGTGCGCGTTCGACCGCAGCCTGCTGTCGCACAAGGTCAACCTGTTCGACATGCATCACAAGTATGCCGACGTGATGAGCATGGAACAGCTGTCGGAGCACCTCGAAGCGTTCCCTGAGGCGTAGGGAACGCTTACCGCTGTCGGCGCGCTACAACCCTAGTTCGCCGAGGGCTGCGCGGGCTGCGCTATCGAGCGCCAATCCTTCATCAGCGCCGCGCGCGCAGGCTTCGGTGAGCGTGAGGAGCAGGCCGTCGCTGGGGCGTTCGCCCTCGGCGCGGTGGGCTGCGGCGTCCGCGACCGTTTCGTAGGAGCGGTCGAGGTTCCAGTAGAAGGAGAGTAGGCGCGACAGCTCCCATTCCGTCGTTGGCGGAGGGACGTCGTTCATGTTGATGAGCGAGTTGAGGACCTTCGTGTAGCGCAGGATGCCTGTGCGCTCGTTGGCGGGGGAGCCGTAGTAGCGGCGCTGGCGGAGCGCATTGATGCGGCGGGCGTAGTCGTCCTCGCCGTAGATGGCGCGCGGCAGCCAATCCTCGCGCAGGTTGAGGACCTCGTTGCCCTCGCCGTTGGTGACTGCGACGGCAACCGACGAGCCGATGTGCGGGTCGTACTCGAACTTGGCGGCGTTGCGGAGCACGGCCTCCTGGAGGGAGAGGGTCACCTCACGGGGTATCTTTCGGTAGAGCCTGCCTTCCGCGGCGTCGTTGGTGTCAGCGCCGAGCCCTCCGGTGTTGAAGGCGTAGAACTCCTGCCGGACGCCTCCCTCTTCCATCTCGCGCAGGATCCGGTAGAGCAGGTTTGCGTTGTCGTCCTCCAGCCCGATGATGAAGGGGTCTGAGAAGTACTCGACGTAGGGCCTGCCGATGGCTCCCGCAGCCGCGCCCATCTGTACGGCCTCGCCGTACATCAGCACGCGGACGTACTGTTCGAGGCTGAGCCTGCGCAGGGGCGGGACGACGGTGTTCTCACGCATCACGGCCTGCCAGATGATGCGGTTCATGTGCTCCATAGGTACGTGCGCGGCCTCGGTGACCGCCCCGCCGGTGACGCGGCTGATGACGTCCGCGACGCCCTTCCGCTGCAGCAGCCTGCGCCGGGAGAGCACCATCCGCATATTCCGCGTGGGGTTCTGTGCGAAGTCCGGTTCACCGGTCAACGGGTCGGCAGCGACGTTCTCCAGCGTTTCCTGAGGGTTGGGCTCGCCCGGCGCGCCGCGCACAACGTCGTAGGTGATCGGGTCGCCCTCTCTGGTGAGGCCGGATGGCACGGCGTAGAAGTTGTTCTCCGTGCCGTCTATGCCGTAGGCATAGGTGACGGGGTTGCCATCGATCTGGGTTTGAACGGGGGCGGCAAGTTTCTGCAGGAGGATGATGTCGTCGTTCATCGGGTAGACCCCTTCCTCGGGGTCCGGGTCGAGCGACAGCTGTGAAGCGAGTTCGCTGTTGGCCAATTCAATCATGATGGTGAGGGTGCTCTTGCCGTGCAGGGAGGGCCCGGTGGTAACCACTGCGGCGTTCTGCATCTCGCCGTTGAGCGCTCGGATGCGGGCGACGCTCAATGCAGCCTGAAGGGCCAGACCGCCGTTCATCTTCGTCTGATGCATCGCGATGCTGAGCGGGCCCATCTTGTGTTCGCCCACGTAGTCGAAGCCCAGATGCAGCGACAGTCCCCGCGTCGGCGCTTTGAACACCAGCCGGGTGAGACCGGAGTCTTCGATCTGCTTAAGCACGTCCGTGGAGAGGTCGAGCATCTCGAGCCACTCCGGAAGGGAGAGTTCGATGATGGCTGGGTCGTTGGAGCGTTCGCTCTCCGGCAAGTCAAACGTCAACTGACGCCAGAGGTAGGGCAATTGCGGGTAGCGCGAGCCCACCACCAACTGCCGTGCGTGGAACGCGCGCCCGGGTGCGTCGCATATGCGGCGGTCGGACTGCACGATGACCTCGCCTGCGTCGAGCCAGGCGGTCAGCTTGGCGGTGATGAGCGGCAGGATGTTGCAGAAGAGACGTTGGTCGTCGTGGTCGAACGTTCGGGAGTCGCGGTTGGGGGTGAATCCGTCCATGAGGTAGCGGGTGAGATCCGGCTGCCGCGCAACGCCTCGCTGGCTGTAGAAGGCGAATCCGCCTGAGTTGAGATGGACGACAGTCTCCGGTCCGGCGCGGCCTGCTGCCTTGCCCTCCGCGTTGGCGGCGGCTGCTTCCTCGGCGATGCGCTGCCATTCCGCGAGGGTGCTCTCCCGTTCGGCGTCCGGCAGCTCATCGACCTTGCGCATCTGCGAGACGAGCCATGCGTCGCTGGGGTTGAAGAGCGTGCTGCTGGGAGCGTGGCCTCGCCTTGCTACCGCCAGAAGCTCGTCCAGCGCCGCGCTGAACTCAGGGAGGACTTGTGGCTGATCCGTATCACTCAGGGTCACTGCTTCGTCTCCAAGCCGTGGGGGTTCTGTCGCTGTCTGGGCGTATGCCAGATAGCGACTCTATTTACCCTATACCTTCATCGGCTGTTGCGCTTTGTCTCTGATTTCGTGGGAGGGCTTGCTTGCTTGGGAATGGAGAAGCCCAGCCGTTCAGCTGGGCTTCTCCTCCATCAGTCTTGCGGAGGACGCTTAGACGGAGCTGGCCTGCGCCTTCTCGACAGCCTCTTCCATGCGGCGGTGCAGTTCGCCCACCAGAGGAATCGCCGGCCCGTAGCGGTCAGACTCCCACGTTGCGCCGCCCTTGTGGTACTGCGTGCGTGTGTTGCGGACCAATTCGGGGCGGGTCTGCGCCCACTTCGGGTCGAGCCACGCCTCTGCGGGGGTTCCGCCGCCGTACAGGATGTCCGGCAGGGCTCCAGCGTTGCGGAAGACGTTCATGGGGTCGCCGCCGTCCTCGACGATGCTGATGTTCTCGTCGAGCTGACGCCGCAGGAACACGACAGGGATGTCGGTGCGCCCGAGGTTCTCGGCGCTGCGGTCTGTGAGCGGACCCTGCGACCACCAGCCGATGAAATCCTGATTCAGGATGCAGTCCAGGATGGGCTTGCCGTCCTCATCGTAGATTGGCACCTCGTAGTAGGGCACCTTGTCCTGTTTGGGGGCCTCGACCCCTGCCGGGGCGGCGTAGCAGTTGTAGGAGATGTGGTAGGTGTGCTCGTCGTCTATGGGGACGCGGATCTGGAATTCGCTCCAGGGCGCGCCCGCCGCATTCTGTTCCGTATAGAACGGGAAGATGACGGTGGAGTGGCGGGACTTCTTGTCCTCGGGGGCGCCCAGCGCCTTCGAGAAGATGACGCCCTTCTCCATGCCGTATTCGGTGGAGTGGACGTAGAGATCCTGGATGCCCTTGCCTTGCTCCATGAAAGACTTGGACATCTTTGCGAGACGATCCGTATCGCCCATCTTCTCGAGTATGTACTTGAACTGGAAGCCGTGGAGCCATACGCCGTGGGTGGGGTCGCCGGTGTTCTCCTGGCACTGGAGCCAGTTCGCGTTCAGGACAGCGATGCCCATCTGGCGCACAGCGTTCGGCCAGACGAACAGATCCCAAGGCGGCAGCAGCGGCGCGGGCGCAGGGCCCATGTAGGCGAACAGCAGACCGCCCATCTCCTGCACGGGGTAGGCCGGGAGCTTCAGTCGATCCTGGAACATGCCGGGCCGTGCTTCCATGGGCGCTTCCATGCACGCGCCGTCGGCTCCGTACAGCCATCCGTGATACGGACAGCGCAGGCCGTTCTCGTCCGGGATGCCCCATCGCAGGTTGACTGCGCGGTGCAGGCATCGCTCGCCGATGAGCCCGATGTTGCCGGATTTGTCGCGGTAGCAGGTGAGGTTTTCACCAAGCAGGCGCACGGGTTGGACGGGGTCTTCATCGAGCTTGGCACTGGGTAGGAATGGCACCCAATACCGCCGCATGAGCTCCCCGCCGGGAGTTCCGGGGCCAACGCGCGCCAAGCGATCGTTCTGTTCCGTCGTCAGCATTGCTCTTTCCTCCCATTCCGGCGCTCGTAGCCGGTGCATCGCGTCTGTGGCCTGCGTCCGCTGCAATCTCGCGTGAGGACGAGGCTGGTTGTGGGAGGAGCATACCACTAGTACGCAACTGTGGCATCGTTGGGGCTGGGCGGTTTCAGGAAAGAGCAGCGGGCGGAGCGTTGGCGAGCGCGCCGAACCGGCTGGATGGTCGGGGAGCCGGGATTTGAACCCGGGGCCTCTACGTCCCGAACGTAGCGCGCTACCGGACTGCGCCACTCCCCGACAGACGAGCGACCCCGCCGTGGGGCCGCTTGACGATTCTAGCATAGAACCGGCTCTGACCGGCTCTGCCTTCCCGTGCGACTCAGAGCGGGCGCTACGCGTTCTGAAGGGGGTGGGATGCCAGACGCGCCTCGGCTTCGCGGAGGTCTTTCTGTGATTCGATCGATTTCCAGTAGGCATCGCTCTCGAATGCGGCGAGCCTGCCCTCTGCCGCGAGCGCGGGGAACGTTTCCGTCTCGTGGTCGCCCACGTCAGGGAAGCGGGCGATGGCTTCACGGGAGAGGACGTAGACGCCTGCGTTGATCCAGTAGGGGAGCGGCGGTTTCTCCGTGAAGCCGGTTACGAGGCGTCCGTTGGTTTCGACGATGCCGAACGGGCTGATCATGGGGGTGAGCATGAGCGTTGCGAGCGCGTCAGTTGCGAGGTGCGTCTCCGTCAGCGCGGCCAGGGGCTGGCTGGTGAGGACGTCTCCGTTGGTGGCGATGACGAGAGGTTCGGCGAGCTCGGCCTCTCGGTAGGCGTTGCGGAAGGCGCCGCCTCTGCCCAGTGGGGTCTCTTCCGCTATGCAGTGGGTATCGAGGCCACTCATGGGGGTCGCGGCGAAATGGTCGGCGATGACCTCGTGGAGGTAGCCGGTCAGCAGGTAGGCGCGCTCGATGCCGTTGGCTCGCAGCCATTCCAGGTGATGCTCCAGAATGGGCCTGCCGTTCAGGAGGACCATGGGCTTGGGGCGGTCGCTGGTGAGCGGCCAGAGGCGTTCGCCCCTGCCTCCGGCGAGAACGAGGGCGGTCGTTGGGTGCGGCATCGTAGTCATAGGTGTAGTTTAGGCGGTCGAGAGAGGACGGGTAAACATCGGAAGAAGGCATTGCCGTGAGAGGCATGCCGCTCCTATACTCGTTGACCCGCTAGGAGCCGACGTGGACTCCGTTTCCGAACCGCTGCTTTCAGTCATCCTGCCAACCTACAACGAACGCGAGAACATCGTTCTGCTCGTGCCGAGGATTCTCGATGTCCTCTGGGACGTGCCGTGCGAGGTGATCGTGGTTGACGATTCGAGCGCGGACGGGACTGCGGACGCCGTGAGGGAGATGGCTGCATCCGACGCTCGGGTGCGGCTCGTGGAGCGTCCGGGGAAGGCGGGGCTGGCCAGCGCCGTGTTCGCCGGGACGCAGGAGGCCAGGGGACAATTCGCCGCGATCATGGACGCTGACCTGTCGCACGACCCGGAGGAGTTACCGGACATGCTCGCGAGGGCGATGGACGGCTACGACGTGGTCATCGGGTCGCGGTACGTCAAGGGTGCGATGTTTGTGGGGCAGCCTATGACGCGCCGGATGCTGAGCGTGGTGCTGAACGTGGGCACTCGTGGGCTGCTGATGCTGCCGCACAACGACGTGCTGACGGGCTTTGCGGTGTGCCGGCGCGATCTGGTGACAGCGATGCCGACGCACTTCTCCTCCGGCGGGTTCAAGTGGCTTCTGGAGCTGCTGGCGACGCGGCGCGGGTTGCGCGTCTACGAGTGGCCTATCGTGTTCCGCGACCGGAAGGCGGGAACGTCGAAGGCGAGCGCGAAAGAGGCGGTGGCGCTGGCTACGCTGTGCATGCGCCTGACCTGGCGGCGCGTAGGCCGACGCACGGCGTAAGCGCCCGATCCGCGCGGGCGGCGTTGCGTCGCTACGTCTTGTAGCCGCCGACGAGGGCGGTGGTCAGCCTCTTCCAGAAGCAATCGACATGGGTGAATCCTGCTGCCTTCAGCCACTCGATATGCCTGGCGAGCGTGGCGTTGCGGTGGTGGTGCATGGCGTCGTGCGCCATCTGCTCAGGGGTGCGGTTCTCGGTGCGCGGCTGATTCTCGGCACGGCGCACGTTGCGCATCACGCCGTGCAGGAAGTCGCTCTCAGGCGAGGCGGTATCGAAGTTGAAGAACGCGCCGCCGGGGCGGAGCGTCTCGTGGATGTGGGCGTAGAGGCTCGCCATCAGCTCTGCGGGCAGGTGATGGATGGCGCGCGCCGAGACGATGAGGTCGTACGGCCCAGCCTCGACCGCCGTTTGCGGAATCACGCCGTACGCGAAGTCTCCGACGATATAGCGGAAGCGGTCGCCGAAGCGGGCCATGCGGGGCCGGCCAGCCTCGATCATCGCGTCGGATATGTCGAGGCCGATGGCAGTTGCGTTGGGGAAGGCATCGAGGCAGACCGCTGCGACCGGCCCGTAGCCGCTGCCGATGTCGAGGATATGGAGAGGAGCGTCCTTCTCGGCCCGGACGAGATTCGTCATCAGTTCGAAGACGGCGCTACGCTCGGCCTCCTGGCGGTCCATGCGCTCGACGTATTCGGCGACGCGACCCTCCTCCTTCCACGAGTGGCCCCAGCGCAGTGTGGTGTCGGGTTCCGATGTCATGGGCGTACTTCCCTTTAGCCTGGAGATTAACCGGAGATGCGCAGGGCGAGGTTGCCGCCGTCGACGGGCAGGTCTGCGCCGGTGATGAAGTCAGCGTTGTCCGACACCAGAAAGAGCACGGCCTGCGCCTGATCGCGGGGCTTCCCCCAGCGTCCGCGCGGCACGCTCAGGGGGACCTCGCTGTCCGGGCGCGCGGGCTTGCCGCCGACGGGCATGCCGGTCTGCGTGGGCGTGAGCGAGTTGACGCGGATGCCGTGCGGGGCGAGCTCTATCGCGCAGGCGCGGGAGAAGTTGAGGATGCCCGCCTTGGCCGACTGATACGCGATAGCGCCGGACTTGCCCCGGTGGCCGGACGTGGACGCGACGTTGACGATGGCCCCGCCGGTTCCCTGCGCGACCATCTGCTTTGCGACATGCTGCGTGCAGTTGAACGTCCCCGCGAGGATCACGTCCACCACCTTGCGGAACGTGGCGAGGTTCTCGTCGAGCAGCCCCGGCGAGCTGGTGATGGCGGCGTTGTTCACGAGGATGTCTATGTGGCCGTAAGCAGCGATGGCCTGCGCCACCATGTTCTCCATGTCCTCCGGGCGGGTGATGTCGCCGTCGACGGCGATGGCCTCGTAGCCGCGATCGACGACCTCTCGCGCCGTGGCCTCGGCTGCTTCCCTGCGCACGTCAAGGCAGACGACGCTTGCGCCGTGCTCTGCCAGTGTTCCGGCTATCTCACGTCCGATGTTCGGGCCTGCGCCCGATACGACGGCAACTCTTCCTTCCAACATGGCGGTCTCCTTAAGTCTGAATAAGATGTGCAAGTGGGTTAGCGGTTTAGAGGCCGAAGAAGCGCCTCGCGTTGCCGCCCATCACGGCGGCCTTGTGCTCCGCGCTCATGTCGACGCGCTCGAACGTCTCCTCGATCATGTGGTTCGCTGCGACCACGTCCACCTCGTGGGGGTAGTCGGACGCCCAGGCGAACGCCTCGATGCCGACGCGGTCGGTGAGGTAGGTGAGGATATCCTCGTTGCCCTCGCAGCCGATGAGGATGTTCCCGCCCTCGAAGTACGAGCGCAGCGGCCTCGCCGAGCCGGTGCCGGTCGTGTAGACCTCGTCGTCACGCTCCATGCGGTCGAGCAGGAGGGCTGCCCATGCCGTTCCACCTTCGAAGAAGCCAATCTTGAAGTCAGGGTAGCGGTCGAGGACGCCGTGGCCTATGAGCGAGGCCATGGCGAGCAGCAGGGGCACCGGGTGCCGAACGCTGCGGGCGGCCCAGGGGCTCGTGAAGGTGTCTATGCCGAAACCGATGCTGGAGCCGCCGTGTATGCCCATGACCGCGCCGAGGTTCGACGCTTCCTCGTACACCGGCCAGTAGTAGTCGTGCCCGAAGTGCAGCGGGTAGCCGAGCGACGGGAGCATCACGCCACGGAGCCCCAGCTCATTCACTGCGCGGCGCAGTTCCAGCACCGCCTCGTTGGCGTTCTGCATGGGGATGATGCCCATCGGGTAGAGCGTGTCGCTCACGCCGCGGTAGCGGTCGGCGACGTAGTCGTTGTAGCCGCGGCAGACGCGGACGGCATAGTCCGCCTGCTGGACGAATCCGACGGAGAGGGCTTCCGATGCGAACAGCACGGACGCCTCCAGCCCCGCCTTCTCCTGGAACGCGACGATGTCCTCGCCCGACCCCTTACGGTGGTTGCTCGCGGTCACGTACTCGCGAGCCTTGGCCTTCTGCTCGTCCGGGATCTCCGCCTCGCGGGGGTAGTGGATGCCGTCGAGGCCGGGGAATACGCCGGACCGGTTGCGTCCGGGGTTGGTGGCCATCTTGCGGGCGATGGGATCCAGATACTCGGCCATCTCAGGGATCGACTCGACGAGATGGCCGTCGCAATCGATAACGGGCGCGCTCCAGGGGCTCATGCTGTATCTCCTTCTTACCTCAACAGGGCAACGGGGCGGTGAACAGGCAGGCATGTGTGTATGCGTTGGACAGTATGACCGCGTACGGGGCGTGTCAACCTTCGGGGTGGCGTGGATGGCTGTTCAGGAGCGCGCAGGAGTGGAAAACTTTTATTTTCCGCTCATTTCCGCTCATTTCCGCTCATTCCTCTCGTAGACGTGGGGTTGGCCGTACTTTGAACCACTCCCTGCTCGATCAAGGAGTGGGGGGGTAGACCTCTGACCCATTCTGGTTCATTTTGATTCATTCCTCGTCGTGATCGCGGGCGATGGGGGTAGGGCGAGGGGATTCCCATCTGCACGGGAACAACGGGGGGGGGTGAACCCCTGGCCCCATTTGGCCCTGTTTGGCCCTGTTTACTCCTACGGTCGAGGCTGAAAATGAGGCCACCGTGGCCTCGTTTGGCACTCCGTTCACTCGTACGCGGTGGGCCAGTTGGCCCTGGTTGTGGCCTTGGTTGGCCTCGTCAGGAGTGGCGAGGAGTGGCGAAACCTTTAATTCAGTCTCATTTGGTCTCATTTAGTCTCATTCCTATCTGTCTGCACTGGCAGGGATGCGAGGTTCCCGCCTTCGCGGGAACGACGGAGGGATTCGTGTAAACGACGTATGCGACCAATGTACGGGCTGGCGGGGTGGCGGGGCAATGGGCGTTTGTCGTTGATTTGGAAGGTGCGTTGGGGTGGGGTGACGTTCGGGCTGTTCGCGAACAGCCCCTACATCCGCACAGGGGCAGGATGCGAGGTTCTCGCCTTCGCGGGAACGACGGAGGGATTCGCGTAAACGACGTATGCGACCAATGTACGGGCTGGCGGGGTGGCGGGGCAATAGGCAGTTGTCGTTGGTTTGAGAGTACGTTTGGGGTGGCATGGCGTTCGGGCTGTTCGCGAACAGCCCCTACATCCGCACAGGGGCAGGATGCGAGGTTCCTGCTTTCACGGAACGGCGAGGTCTCGCGGGAACGTTGGGGAGGGGTGTCCCTATGGCTCAACTTGTTCTACTGCGAACCGCTCATCTGCTGGCGGTGATGCCTGTCCGCTGCTGTTGCTTCTCCAGCAGACGACACTCCCGTTAAACCGTAGCGCGCACGTGTGTACCCTTGAGGCAGGGCGCGCTGAACCGACGGGGCTGAGGCCGTGCCCTACGGTTGCCGCACTCCCGCCGAGTGGCCTGCTTCGATCTCCTCGGTGGTGGGGGCGTCGTGACGGCGATGGCCTTGCAAGCTCTCCCGCGCGACGCTGACCAGCAGGATGGCGGAGAGCACGTGCAGCGGCGCAAAGAACCAGAATGACGCGCCCGCCGAGAACATCGTTGCGACGACACCGGCAATTGGCGGCGACATCACCGCGCCAAGCTCTCCAGCAGTGCGGCGCATTGCCTGCAGCTGGGCCCGAACGTGGCGGGGGACGAAATCGTACGTATAGATGGTCATTGCGCCCATCGCGAGACCGTTTGCCAGGCCGAGCAGCAGCACGGCGGCAACCAGCGCCCATACGCTGCCGCTGATGGGGAGCAAGATAAAGCCCGCCGTCGTGAGGACCGCGGCGGGCGCCGCCGCCCACTTCCGGCCAAGCTTGTCGGAGATGAACCCCGTGGGCACGATCATTACGAATGTGGCCAGGCCCATGAGCGTGAACAGCACACCCGTGAAGGTCGCCGAATAACCGAGCTCACCCTGGCTGTAGAGCGGGAGCATGGAGTTCGTGACCTGGGAGCGCAGCATCTGCGCGAACGTCGCGAAGAAGAGGATGAGGAACGTCACCCGGTAGAAGGGGTGAATCTGATTGACGGCCCTGAAATTGAAGAACGGCCTCCGCTCAGCCGTGGTCGGTCGCGAAGAGTCTTGTTGGGCCAGGGAGATGACGAACACGACAGTACAAAGCGCCGCGAGGGTAAGAAAGAGGCCGCGCACGCCGACAGCGTCGGTCAGAACGCCGCCCAGCGCCGGACCGAAGGCCATGCCCGTGCTCCCGATTCCCATCAATACGCTCATCTGCCGCCCGCGCTGCTCGCGGCGCACCATGTCCACCGCAGATATCTCCCGCCCGAACATCCAGATGCTCTTCCCCATGCCCAAGGTCAGCTGAACGGCGGCGATAACCGCGAAGGCAGGGGCGAAGGCGGCGATGAGCGCGCTTACGGCTGCGAGGAAGGCGCCGCCGACCATTGGCAGCTTGACGCCGAAGCGGTCGATCAGCGCTCCCGCAGGGATGAGCGTAATCATCCTGCCGAGCAGCTGTATCGTGAGCACCTGCACGGCAAGGGCGCCGGGAACGCCGTATTTCTCCCCAATCAGAGGCAGCGCCGGAATGACTATTCCCTGCCCCAGACCCATCAGCACGGAGGGGAAGTAGAGGAAGAGGACAGCCGACCATAACGATGTCGACCCTATGCGCACGCTCTCACCGGTTGCCTCTCGATCCGCTCAGGAGATGCCCGCATCCTACGACACAAGCGGGGACATTGCGGAGGATACAGTCAGTCCTCTCTCCTGGGATGAGGGTGTCCGGGGTGAGGATGAGGGCTGCGGGGACGATGAAGGGATTCGCGGGAACGGCGGAGGGAGGCTTGACGCTCCGGCTTGGAGGCCATAGGTTGACAGGAGATTGTTGCTGTTGAGGAGTATGCGCGATGCTGAAGGACAAGTCCGTTGTAGTCACCGGTTCCGCGAAGGGTATCGGGCGGTACATCGCTCACCGCTTCGCTCGGGAGGGCGCCAAGGTAACCATCGCTGATGTAGACGAGGCCCGCCTGCAGCAGACGCTTGGGGAACTCGGCGAGATGGGCGCCGAGGCGATGGCCGTTCCCACGGACGTTACGAGCGAGGACGCCGTGGCGTCGCTCATGGCGCAGGTCAACGAGCGATTCGGAGGCATCGACGTGCTCGTCAACGACGCGGCGATCGTGCCTCACTTCGCGTGGGGCGACAAGCCGCGCTGGCCCAAGGTGCAGGACATGGAGGTCTCGTTCTTCTGGGACACGGTGATGGGCGTGGCGCTGCGCGGCACCTTCCTCGCCTCCAAGCACGCCGTGCCGTACATGGAGAAGGGCGGCAGCGGGCACATCGTGAACCTGCACGGCGGCGGCGGGCTCACCCCGCCCGGCGCGCTCGCCTACGCGACGGCGAAAGACTCGCTGATCACGTTCACCAAGTTCCACGCGGAGGAAGTGCGCGACTCGGGCATCTGCGTCGTCATCATCTCACCGGGTGCAGCGATCGCGACAGAGGACGCGCCGGACGAGGCGCGCAACCGCATGCCGGGACCGGATCACGCTGGGTCGCGCTTCCTGCTCTGCGCGGAGGCTCCGATGGAGATGTCCGGCCACCTGCTGAATCTCTCGGAAGACGGCGAACTGGTTATCGAGAGCTAGGTATGTTCGACGTTACGGAGGCAGCGCGGCAGCAGTTGAAGAACGTCGTGGAGGAACGGGGACTCGCGGGCGGGAAACTGCTGCGGCTCGCGGTGCCGCCGGTGTGGACCGGCGCAGGCGACTGGGGCATCGTGATCGATGATCGCGGCGTGGCGGATGTCGCGTATGCCCACGAAAGCACAACGGTGCTCATCATCGAGCACGAGGTTGCGGAGGCGCTGGGCAACTCCGTGCTGGACTACAAAACCGAGGGCGTGCCAAGCTCTCGGTTTACGCTGGATATCTACAGCCCTTAGGTCTCGTGCTCGCTGGTCGGACCGACCTCGCCGGTGCAGTACGGGATGAACGCCTTCATGCGGCACGTGGCGCCGGTCTTCGCGAGGTCGGCCTCGAAGATCTCATGGACCTTCGGATCCTCATCCTCGTACTCGATCTGCCATCCGCCTTGCTTCACGCTCTTGTCCGCGAGCCAGCCTCGGTTGGCTCGCGGCTTGTGAAGGCCCATCGTGCCGTTGTAGATGGCGAGGTAGCGCGCTCGCGTGGCGCCCGTGTTGAAGTGCTGATGGAACATATCGTCGCCGGGGACGACGACCATCCCGCCGACCTTCCATGGCGCTTTGCGATACTCGGTTCCCTCCTGCCACAGCATCGAGAAGCCCTCGCCGCTCAGGATGAGGAGGTGCGCGCCCGGCCCGTGGCGGTGCGCCTTCTTGTACGTGCCGACCGGAAACTCCGAGATGTGGGCGCGGCTGTTGTTCTTCGCCATCTCCAGCATCACGTTGATGCCGCCCGCGCCGCGTTGCTTCCATCCGTAGAGGGCCATGTCGGGCGCGTTCGGGATGAAGTTCGACTCCCACACACGGCTCTGGAAGAGCTTGCCCTCGCCGCTGAAATAGCCGGCCTCCGCATCGAATCGGCCTTTGAAGGCGTGCGGCGTGTTGAAGATGAAATCGAGGTCGTTGTAGAGGCGCATCATCGGAGGGGCGGTGGTGACGCCCAAGTAACGCGCGGGCTCGCTGCCGCTGCCGTTGAAGTGCTGATACCACGCATTCAGCGGCAGAGCGAACAGGCTTCCCGTCTTCCACTCGAACGTTTGCTTGCCGCCGTCGTCGAACCAGATGGTCGTCGCGCCTCTGCCGGAAACGATGTAGACGAACTCCTCGTACATGTGGCGCTCGGGTTCGGACTTGCCGCCCGGCCTGATCTCGACGAGGTGGGAGTCGTTGGTGAGGTGCTCGTTGGGGATGTTGATGACCGCGCCGCTGCCGCCTTTGCGCTCCCACGGCCCCAATTCGACATCACCGAGATCCTCGAAGGCAAACTCGGTGATGACTTTCACGCCTTCCTGTTGCAGCCATTCTTCGTAGGCGTCGTACACCTGGAACTCGTTGAGCTCGTCGGGAGTCTCAGCGATCTTCATATCCGTGCCTTGCATCACCATGGCTCGTACCTCCTACGATTTCGATTGGCTGTGATTCGGTTGGCGGCTACTCGACGACCGCTACGACCTCTATCTGGACCTTCATGCCGCCGGGGGGCGGGTCGTACCGGGACGTGTGGCGCGAGGGGCGGTCGTTCTCGTCAGGGAAGAGCGCGAGCCACGGCTCGTTGAGAGCCTGGCGGTCGCCGAGGTCGGCGAGGAAGCACGTCAGCCGTACGATGTCGTCCGTGGTGGCGCCTGCGTGTCGGAGGAACGTGAGCATATTGCGGAAGCACTGCCGCGCCTGCTCGTAGGCGTCATCGGAGAGTTTGCCGGTGTCTGCGTTGATGCCCTGGATGGCGGAGCTGTAGACGACGTTGCCGACGCGCGCTCCGAAAGGAATGGGAGCGTTGTGCTGTACGCCGGGGATGTGGATGGTCTGCCGTCTGCCCATTGGTGCGTCTCCTTTTGCGAGTGTGGATGCTGAATGCGGGGATGGTACGACAGGCGGAAGCCGCGCGCCTACTGCTCCCCGCCGTCCGCGTATCAGTCTGCGTCGAGTCCGAACTCGCGGCCGACCAGCTCGTAGGAGCGTATGCGGTCCTCCAGCCGGTACGCGACGGTGACGATTCCGACGTCCGTGGTTTCATAGCGCTCTGCAAGGTCAAGCAGGGCAGCCTTCACGTGGGGAGGGTCGCCATCTATGTATCCGGCGGTGAACTGCTGGGTGTACTGCTCCGCCTGCGCGCCGACGTCTGCGCGCGACGCTTCCTCGGGCGGCGTCAGTCCTTCGATGCGTTGGCCGGTCTGCGCCTCGATGATGCGTCGCGCCCGGCTGAGGTTGCGGCTCGATGCGACGTAGCGCGCTTCTTCCTCCGTCGGAGCGCAGATGACCTGGGCCGTTACGTTCACGCGAGGCTCAGGACAGAGGTCGGACGGTCTGAAGTTCCGGCGGTAGAGCTCCGCGACTGCGGGTCCGTGCCTGCCGGTGTTGCCGAAGAAGTCGGCGAAGGCGAACGGCAGTCCCAGGTACGCTGCGAGGTTTGCCGAGTAATCGCTCGACCCGAGCAGCCAGACCTCCGGGGCCGACTCGGGCGACGGCCCGGGCTGTGCCTTGATGGCGGCGAACGGGTGGTCCGGTTGCAACGCGCCGTACAGATACCCGACGAGGTCGGCGACCTGCTGCGGGAACGTCTCGATGTCGGCGGGGCGCTTCGGGTAGGCGAGCGCGAACATCGTGGCCTGATCGCTGCCGGGCGCGCGCCCGACGCCGAGGTCGACGCGCCCGGGGTAGAACGACTCCAGCACGCGGAACTGTTCAGCGACCTTCAGCGACGAGTAGTGGGAGAGCATTACGCCGCCGCTCCCGACGCGGATGCTGCTCGTGTTCGCGAGGATCTGCCCGACGAGGATCTCAGGGCTCGTGCCTGCGAAGGTTCCGGCGCTGTGATGCTCTGCGACCCAGTACCGCGCGTAGCCGAATCGCTCGACGGCCTGCGCGAGCCGAACCGTGTCACGCAACGCCTCCGCGGGCGATTCGCCCCGGCGCATGGGTGATTGGTCGACGGCGCTGAGCGTGAGCGGTGGTTGCATAGCGGGCGAACGGCCTCCGGAACAGGCGTAGCCCCTGTGGGCTCGAAGTTGCACCAACGAGGGTGAACTGGGCCAAGGATAGCCTATGCAGTGGGTCGAGGGAGCCGAGCATTCGGCAGGGGCGCGGCGTTGCCGAATTAGCGGGAGTATGCAGGGAAAGGCTTGTCAATTGACAGGAGACGCCGTTAATGGATAGAGTTCTACGATACACTCTGGGAGGGGCATGCCCCTCTGTCGGCTCGTGGGAGCCGTTCTACAGGACAGGAATGATCGAGGAGGCTACGGAAATGGTGAGCATTCGAAAATTCAGCGCCATAGGTGCGCTTGGCCTTGCGCTTGCCGTGGTTCTTGCGGCCTGTGGCGGGGATGACCCGACCGCGGCGCCCCGGGCAGCGGCGACAGCCACGCCGACGGCGATGGCGATGGAGGCGACCGCGACGCCGACCCCACTGCCCCCAGGCGCTACCGCGCCTCCGGCGACGGCGGCTCCGGCAACGGCGGCCCCCACAGTGGCCCCGACCGTGCGGCCCACGGCAACCCCGTTGCCCGTTGACCCGACCTTCGACGCTGAGGCGTACTTCAAGGGGAAGACGATCAGCTTGATGGTTGGCTTCGGCCCCGGCGGCGGCACGGACGCGCAGGCGCGCTTCATGTCCCGCGCATGGCCGAAGTTCATCCCGGGCAACCCGCGCATCATCGTGCGGAACCTGACGCCGGTCATCGTGGAACGGAACTTCACGTGGCATGCCAAGCCGGACGGGCTGACGCTCGGTGTCGAAGCGACAGCAGGCATCTTCGACCAGATAGCGCCGCAGGCCGAGTACGACTTGCGCGAGACCTCCATGATTGGAGTTACGTCCGGTAAGGACCAGTTCTGGATGATCCGGGGCACCCTGCCATACGACTGTATGGATAGCGCATTCGGCGCGAGCGGCCCCACCCTGACGATTGGCGTCTCAGCGCCGACACCTGCCGACCTAGGCTCCACGGTGCAGATCCCCTGGCTTGCGGATCAGTTCAATATCCCGCTGGAGATCCGGAACGTTGCTGAGTCCGGGTCCAATACGCAGTACCTGATGCTCGAGCGCGGCGACGTGAACAGTTGGACATCTTCCACTGTCTGGAGCCAGTTGCCTTTGACACGCCCCGGCTGGGTGCGGGACGGATTCCTGCGTCCGTTCGCTGACCTTTCCTACCCCGGCTACGAGCTGGGCTTCAACGCTGAAGGGCCTTACGACTGCCCGAAAGCGGAGTCGTTCTTTACGAGTGATGAACAGTTCGACGAATGGGTGGCCCTCACCGGGCCGCGCACGTACGCTTCGAAGAACATCGTTGGCCCGCCGGGCATCCCCCCTGGTCCACTGAAGGCTCTTCGCGATGCGCTGACCGCCGCGATGACGGATGAGGAGTTCAGGGAGAGCATGTTCCGCTCCACGTCCATCCCGAATAACTTCACCGATGGCGAAACCGCGCAGCAGGAGTTGTTCGACACGACGCAGGCGTTCCTCGATAACAAGGCGCTGATCGATTCGATTCAGGCGGCAGCCTTCGAGAAGTATGTCAGGTAGACGCGCCGCTTAGTGCGAGAGACCGAGCCACCCCGCCATCAGGCGGAGTGGCTCTTGCGTTAACAACGCTGAATCAATGCTGCGGTTTGACAGGGAGTTGCGTATGCGGTTACGTTGCAGGGTAGTCCCACAACGTGGGTAGTCTCTTTAGTTTTGCTTGGATTGCAATTCCCGCATCATCGTTGAAGACCGGTAGGAGGATTCATATGTTCAGGATGTCAAAGCGACTCGCTGCGTTTGCAGCGGCCAGCCTTGCGCTTGTCGTCGTTCTTGCGGCGTGCGGCGGGGAAGACCCGACAGCGGCGCCCCCGGCAGCAGCCACCGCAACTCCGACGGCGATGGCGATGGAGGCGACCGCGACGCCAACGGCGATGGCAATGGAGGCGACGCCGACGCCACTGCCCCCAGGCGCAACCGCACCTCCGGCAACAGCAGCTCCAACGGCGCGGCCCACGGCAACCCCGTTGCCGGTCGACCCCGGCTTCGATGCCGAGGCGTACTTCAGTGGGAAGACGATCAGCATGATGGTCGGCTACAGCCCCGGCGGCGGCACGGACGCGCAGGCGCGGTACATGTCCCGCGCGTGGCCGGACTTCATTCCCGGGAACCCGCGCATCATTGTGCGGAACCTGACGCCTGACGTCGTGCAGCGCAATTTCGTAGCGAATTCGAAACCGGACGGACTGACGCTCTCCGTCGAAGCGACCGCCGGTATCTTCCAGCAGTCGGAGCCCAGCGCGAATTTCGACTTGCGCGAGGCCTCTATGGTGGGTGTTACCTCCGGTAAGGAGGGGCTATGGGTCATCCGTGGCACTCTGCCGTATGACTGCATAGACTCTGCTTTTGATCAGACCGCTCCCACGCTCACACTGGGAACCTCGGCGCCGACACCGGCGGATCTCAGTTCGAGCACCGGAGCGGCGTATCTTGCCGACATATTCAACCTGCCGTTCGAGATCAGGAACGTGTCAGCTGCGGGATCCGCTCAGCAGTACCTGATGATCGAGCGCGGCGACGTGAACTCCTGGTTTTCGGCGACGTTGTGGGACCAGTTCCCGATTACCCGGCCGGGCTGGTTGCCGGCCGGCTTCCTCAGGCCATTCGCCGACACGTCGTTCCCGGGATTCGACCTGGGACACAATGGACAGGCTGACTTCCATTGCCCGAACGTAGAGATCTACTTGGACGAGCAACAGTTGAAAGAGTGGACCGCTATCCAGGGGCCGTTCGTCATAATGTCGAAGAACATTATCGGGCCTCCAGGCATCCCGCCCGAAGTGCTTCAGACGCTGCGCGATGCGCTGGCGGCTGCCATGGCGGACGAGGAGTTCGCTTCCAGCATGCAGAGCGCCACCGGCATCAAGAACTCGTTCACTCCGGGGGCTCAGGCTCAGCAGGAACTGATCGACACGACGCAGGCGTTCCTCGACAACAAGGCGTTCATCGACGAGGTTCAGCAGAAGGTGTTCGATAAGTTCGTGCGGTAAGGAAACTTCACACGTCACGTAAGGTGAAAGGCCCATCCCCAGCATTGGGGGTGGGCCTTTCTCTATCCGTCAGGGTTGGGTCTCTCCAGGGAGAGGTAGGCGCGCCGGCAGACCGGATTCCCCGATGCGGATTGACACGCGGCAATCGGGACGGTTAGGGTAACTGCCCTGGCCTACCACGGACGCCGTGCCGGTCGCTTTTCATTTATGCCTGTGGGATAGTCACAATGCCTTAGGGAGGTCTGGAGTTGAGGATGATGAAGAAGATAGCCTTGCTTGGGGCGGCTAGCCTCATACTTGCTGCAGTTCTGGTGGCCTGCGGCGGGGAAGACCCGACAGCGGCGCCCCCAGCAGCAGCGACTGCGACGCCGACAGCGATGGCGATGGAGGCGACCGCGACGCCGACGCCACTGCCTCCGGGCGCTACCGCGCCTCCGGCGACGGCGGCCCCGACGGCGGCCCCCACAGCGGCCCCGACCGTGCGGCCCACGGCAACCCCGTTGTCCGTTGACCCGGCCTTCGACGCTGAGGCGTACTTCAGGGGGAAGACGATCAGCATGATGGTTGGCTTCAGCCCCGGCGGCGGCACGGACGCGCAGGCGCGCTTCATGTCCCGCGCATGGCCGAGGTTCATTCCGGGCAACCCACGCATCATCGTGCGGAACCTGACGCCGGTTGTGGTGGAGCGCAACTTCGTCTGGAACTCCAAGCCGGACGGGCTGACGCTCGCCATCGAGGCGACGCCCGGTGTTACCGATATGGTATCACCCCAGGCGGTTTTCGACGTGCGCGAGTCCACGATGATCGGGATCACCTCCGGTGGGGAGGGCGTCTGGTTGATCCGTGGCACTCTGCCGTATGACTGCGTAGATTCCGCTTTCGACTCGACAGAGCCGAAAGTGACGGTGGGCATCAGCGCTCCCACGCCTGCTGACCTAGGAGCGAACGTTGCCATCGGCTGGCTGGCTAACGAGTACAACGTACCGCTGGAGATCCGGAACGTGTCAGCTGCGGGGTCCGCTCAGCAGTACCTGATGATCGAGCGTGGCGACGTGAACTCCTGGGTCACCGGCGTAATTTGGGATCAGCTTCCGCTGACGCGGCCAGGGTGGATCAGGGACGGCTTCCTTCGCCCGTTCACGGACCTCTCGGTTCCCGGGTTTGACATCGGGGACAACGGCGAGGGCGATTTTCACTGCCCGAACTTCGCAGACACCTACTTGGAGAGCGAAGACCTGGAGTTGTGGCTTGCGATGAGGCCGCGTTCCGTCATAGCCAAGAACATCATCGGCCCGCCGGGTATCCCCGCGGAGGTTACGCAGACACTGCGGCAGGCGCTTGCCGACGCCATGACGGACACGGAATTCGCTTCCAGCATGCAGAACGCCACCGGCATCAAGAACCTGTTCACGGAAGGCGCGGCTGCTCAGCAGATCGTCAATGACATGGTGAACGGATTCGAAGCCAACAAGGCAACGATCGACCAGTTGCTCGAGGACGTGTACGCCAAATTCCTCCGATAGGGAGAGAGCAGGGCAGCCTGATGGTTTTCAGGCTGCCCTTGCTGTGAGTTACAATCCCGCCGCCCCGCAAGGATCGAGTTGCAAGAACGGCCCTGCGGGGTGGCGCTACGTTTGACAGAGACCGATAATCCTGCGCATCAGTGTAGAGGAGGCGAGCCTTGGGCGAACTCTATAGTGAACTAGGGCAAGCACTTGCTTATCTAGCCGATCCGATCTACTGGATCGCTGTGGTGGCAGCGGTGTTGGTCGCTGGCCTCACAGGCATGGTGCCGGGGGCTTCCGGCGTTCTGGTCATGGCGCTCTCCATCCCCTTCATCGTTGAGGTCTTCAGGGGCGACAAGGCAGCCATCGGGTTGGTCATGCTCGCTTCCATGACGGGTGTCAACAACACCCTCGACTCGATCCCGGCCATCCTGTTCGGCCAGCCATCCGCCGCCACGCAGGTAACCTTCCTGGAAGGGCACCAGCTGGCTCGGCAAGGTAAGGCAGCCCATACGCTAGGCGCGATCTATGCGGTCTCGGCGTTCGGGGGGCTCGTCGGGGCGGTCGTTCTGGCGCTTCTGATACCGATTGCCAAGCCTGTCATTCTCTCCTTCGGCTTCCCTGAGATCGCGGCAGTGGCGTTCTTCGGCATCGCGATGGTCTCGGCGCTGAGCGCAGGGGCGATGGTGAAAGGACTTGCGGCAGGCTCACTCGGCGTTCTGCTTGGCACGGTGGGCATCAACCCAATCACGGGCGCGGTGCGGTTCGTGTTCGGCCAGCCGAACCTCTGGGAAGGGCTGCCGATCATCGTGGTAACGATCGGGTTCTTCGCGTTGCCGGAGATGATCGACCTTGCGATTGCCCGACGTCCCGTCGCGCCCCCGGACTCGGTGGTCAACACCGCGGAGGTGTGGCGAGGCGCGCGCGACGGAATGAGGCGCTGGAAGGTTATGATCCGGCAGTCCATCTTCGGCGTGCTGATGGGGGCGATACCTGGCGTTGGCGCGGCGGTGATCGACTGGCTCTCCTACGCGTTCGGCATCTTCTGGTCCAAAGACAAGAGCCAGTTCGGCAAAGGCTCGCTGGACGGTGTGCTGTTCGCTGAATCGGCACAGAACTCCAAGGAAGCTGGACAGGCAATCCCCACTCTGGCGCTTGGCGTGCCCGGCGGGCTGGCGTGGGTATTGGTTCTCGCGGGGATGATCGGACTGAACCTGACGCCTGGGCCACGGCTCTTAGGCGACCAGGCAGACGTCACCATCCTTTTCGTGATAACGCTCGCCATTGGCAACTTCATCGTTACGATGATCGGCATCGTGGCTACCGGTCAGTTGGCGAAGCTTACACGCATCCCGTATCCCCTCATCGGTGGCGTTTTCATTCCTATTGCCATCCTTGGCGCGGTCATCAGCTGGACGACCTGGCTTGCCCTTCCGGTGATGGCCGTCTTCATGGGCATCGGCCTCATCATGAAGATCTTTCAGTGGCCGAGGCCGCCGCTCCTCCTGGGTATCATCCTCGGCCCTATCATCGAGGAACAGTTCCTCTCCGCGTTGAATGTGGTGGAACCGGTGCGGATCGGCGGTTTCGAGAGCGAAGTTCTCGGCGTGCTGCTGCGGCCGCTCACTATCGCGCTCATCGTGCTTGCCGTGGCCACGGCTTACCTGTTCGCCCGCGCTGCGCGAAGCAACGCCCTGGTCAGCGCAGGCGCCCCCGCGCAACCTCCTGCCGGCGCGTCAGGTACTGGCGGCGAGCAGCGGGAGGGGCTGCTGTCGAAGCTGCTTCAGGTGCGGAACCTCCCCATCTGGCTGCTGCTCGGCGGTGGGGCTGCGTTCCTCTGGGGAACCCTAAGTTTCGAGGTCGTTGAATCGTGGTTCCTCGCGCGTCTGATGATCGGTCTCATCATAGTTTTGGCCCTCTTGCAGTTGTTCTTCCATCTGCGCGAGGAAGGCCAGAAGCGCTCCGCGATCATGGATCTGGGCATGCATAGCCTTGCCCTGCCGGGGGCAAAGCCGGCGATCTTACTCATCACCGGTGGATTCGTCATGTTCATACTGCTGGCGGGCACCATCGGCCTAAGGTGGGCCGTGATCGCGCTGGCGGGTTATCTGCCGTTTACCCTTTTGGGACGGAATGCTATTCCGATCCCCAAGAGCTTCATGGCCGGCGTCATCGTGGGCGTGCTGTCCATCATCCTGGCGGCGGTCATAGGCAATGCGGACACCATCCAGATAATCGGCACGGGCGTGGTCGTGGCTCTGGCAGTTACGCTGATGCTTTCGGTGGGCGCTCAAGGCGTGGGCGGCATGCCGGGCATTCCGGGCGCTATGGCCGTGATTGCGCTGACGTTCGCCGTCACCGTGGCTATCTTTGTGGTGTTTGGCTGGGGCAACACGCCGCTCGAATGGGTGTACAGGATTCCACCGGGGCTCGCGTCTGCTCTGCTGCTCCTGCTGCGGCCTGTGCGGGTGTGGCAGCCTCCAGAGAAACTCCAGTGGCTCTTCTCCTGGCGCGCGCTGGCGCCCATAATCGCGATGTCGTTCGTTTTCCTGTTCGAGTTCGTGATGGCTGACAACGTTCTGTTCATCCTCTGGCCTGAGCCCTCGTTGTTCGAGTGGATTGGGCGGGAGATATTCGGGGAGGGGTAAGCGCACGACGCAACGTCAATGTGGAAGAGGCCTCGGTTTTCGTAACCGGGGCCTCTGTCTTTGCTGGGGGGAGAGTCGGCTGTGAGGGCGTCCTGGCTAGAGCACGTGGGGGCGTTGGCCGCTTTTCGGGCTGACCTCGGGCGCCAACGGAGGCTGCGCGGTGGTTGTCACGTTCGTTGCTGTCTGCTACCTTGATTCCCGTGGCTCGACGACGCGGCCGGGGCCGTTTCCCCAGACAGCAAGCACCGAAATTCAAGGCAGCGTTCTGCGCTACTTGCCTGGTTGATCAGTTCTACCCTGAGGTGGGCGTTGCGGCCGTCAAGGTGCTGCGCCGCCTTGGCGTCGAGGTGTCGTTCCCTGAGGAACAGACGTGCTGCGGGCAGGTTGCGTTCAACGGAGGTTTCCGCACCGACGCTGCTGACGTCGCCAGGCATTTCCTCGATGTCTTCGAGGGCGAGGAGCAGGTGGTCGTTCCTTCCGGTTCCTGCGCCAGCATGATCAAGGTGTACTACTCAGAGCTGTTCGAGCACGAGCCTGAAACGCTGGAACGCGCTCAGGCGGTCGGCGCGAAGACGCGCGAGCTGTCCGACTACATCGTGAACGTGGTAGGCGTATCGGACGTTGGCGCAGCCTCCGGGGGCCTTGTGACGTATCACGATGCGTGCCATCTGCTGCGCGAGCTGCGCATCGCGAAAGAGCCTCGCGCGCTCATCGAGGGCGTCGACGGGGTGGAACTACAGGAAATGGAGGACTCGGACGCCTGTTGCGGGTTCGGGGGCCTGTTCTCTGTGAAGTTCCCGGAGATCTCAATGGCGATCCTCGAAGAGAAGCTGAAGAACATCGAGAGTTCCGGGGCGTCCACCGTGGTGGCGAACGACTGCGGCTGCCTGATGCACATCAGGGGCGCGATGGAACGTCGCGGCATGCGCGTCGAGGCGAAGCACATCGCGGAACTGCTCGCCGAGGATGGCAGTTGATGGCACAGGTCAAGAGCGCCGACTTCAAGAAGGCGTCCACCAAGGCCATTCACAACGAGCAGCTTCAGCACTCGCTCGATCACGTGATGGAGCATTTCGTTGGCGCCCGCGCGGCTGTGATTGAGAGCGACTTCGGTGACACAAGCTGGGAGGCGCTGCGCACCCGGGCTGCGGCGATCAAACAGGCGACGCTGGAGTCGCTGGACTACTACCTGGACCTGGTCGACAAGAGCGTGCGGCGCAACGGCGGCCACGTGTACTTCGCGGACGATGCGGCGCAGGCCAACGCCATCGTGCTCGACATCGCGCGGCGCAACGGCGTCAAGATGGTCATCAAGAGCAAGTCGATGGTCTCCGAGGAGATGGGCGTCAACGAGGTCCTCGAGCGTGCGGGTATCGAGCCTGTGGAGACTGACCTTGGCGAGTACATCATCCAGCTCGCGGGGGAGACGCCGTTTCATATCATCGCTCCGGCGATGCACAAGACGCGCCAGGAGGTTTCCGACCTCTTCAAGGAGTGGCTGAAAACAGCACCGACGCAGGACATCAAACGCCTGTGCATGTATGCCCGCGATGCGCTGCGCGAGAAGTTCGCCACTGCGGATATGGGCATCAGCGGCGCGAACTTCATCGTCGCGGAGACGGGGACGGTATGTCTCGTCACGAACGAGGGCAATGGCCGGATGACGACCTCCGCGCCACGCGTACACGTCGTGTTGGCGGGCATGGAGAAGATCCTCCCCGCTATCGAGGATCTGGCGCTCTTTCTGCGCCTGCTGCCGCGTTCAGCAACGGGGCAGCGCATCACGAGCTACAACACGTTCGTGAGCGGTCCGCGCGGGCCGAACGACGAGGATGGGCCGGAGGAGTTCCACCTGATCCTGGTGGACAATGGACGGCTGAATCTACTGAAGGACGAGGTGCTGCGCGAGGCGCTGCGCTGCATCCGGTGCGGCGCATGTCTGAACCACTGCCCTGTCTATCAGAAGGTCGGCGGGCACGCGTACGGCTGGGTGTATTCAGGCCCCATCGGGGCGATCGTCACTCCGCCGATGACGAACACCAAGGCTGCGCGCGATCTTCCTTACGCCTCGACGTTGTGCGGCACGTGCCGGGACGTCTGTCCTGTGAAGATCGACATTCCGAAGCTGCTTCTGCATCTGCGGCATAAGGTCGCGGAAGGCGGCCCCGACGAACGGAGCACGACGTGGATGGAGCGGCTGTTCGTGGGCCGCTGGCATAAGGCGATGCGTAGCCGTAAGTCGTTGGAAGGTCAGGCGAACCTGGCCCGCTTCCTCCTCAAGCCGGTGACTCGCGGCGGGAAGATACGGAGGCTGCGCGCGCCGATGGCCGGCGGATGGACTGCCAGCCGGGATCTGCCCGCGATTGCCCCGCGATCGTTCGCGACGCTCTGGCGCGAGGAGCTTTCGCAGAATGGCAATCTCGGCAGGAGGGACTGACGGATGTCTCCTCCCGAAGAGCACCCGAACAAGGACGCGTTCCTGCGGCGCGTTCGCGGGGCGCTTGGCCGCACTGAGCCGATTCCGTACGTGCCGGATCATCCAGCGCTCAAGGCGAACGCGATGCGTCAGGCTGAGAAGGTGCGAACAGTCGTTGCCAAGAACGAGGCGCGCCGGGCACAGAGCGTCGAGCGCCTCGCTCGAACCGCTACTGCTGCATCGTGGAACGTTCATCGCGTCCACGATGCGGAGGACGCCGCAACGGCCATTGTCGGCATCGCGCAGCGAGCAGGCGCGAAGAGCGTGATCCGTTCCGCCGAGGACATCTTCAGGCGCGTCAACATAGACATGCCACTCCGCTCCTCGGGGGCTTTCACGACCACGCTTGCATCCGGACGCACGCGACGGCGCGGCCAGCTGAAAGAGATAGCGTTCCGCTCCGACATGGGGGTTACGGGCGTGTCCTATGCCATCGCGGAGACGGCCAGCTGCGCCGTGACGCCTCGCAAGGGGGTCGCGCGGTTGGTGTCGCTCGCACCTGCCGTGCTCGTGCTGATCGTCGAGCCCGAGCAGGTGCTCGAAAACCTGGACGACTTCTTCGCCATCATCCGGCTGAACGGGATGCAGTCCCGCACGCACGGCCCGAACTACTACAACTTCATCTCCGGCCCATCGCGCACTGCCGATATCGAGCAGACGCTGACGATCGGCGTTCATGGTCCGGGGGAAGTTCACATGGTCATCCTGGGCTGAGGATTCGACGAAGGAAGGCAGGCGGAACATGCGTCTCGAAGGCAAAGTCATCATCGTTACGGGCGCGGCGCGTCACCTTGGTCAGGCGTACGCGGTGCGCCTCGCGAAAGAGGGCGCGAAGCTGACGGTTGCGGACGTGATCGACTGCGCCGAGACGGCTCGGCTGTGCGAGGCAGAGGGCGCAGATGTGCTCCCCCTCAGCGTGGACGTCACGAGCGAGGAAGAGACGATGGCGATGGCTCGGCAGACCGCCGAACGCTTCGGGCGCATAGATGGCCTGCTGAACAACGCAGGGCTCATGCGGAACGTAACCGGCCCTTCGCTGATGGACGTCGACCCTGTCTGGTGGGACAAGGTATTCGCCGTGAACGCTCGCGGGGCGTTCCTGTGCACGCGCGCCGTCTTTCCGTACATGCGGGAGCAGCGCAGCGGCAAGATCGTCAACGTGGGTTCGACGACGATGCTGCGGACGTCCAACAACGTGAACGACAGCAATCCGCACTACGTGGCGTCGAAGGGCGCAGTGATGGCGTTCACGCGGGCGATCTGCCGGGAGCTTGGCGAGTTCAACATCAACGTCAATACGCTGGCGCCCGGCGGTACGGATCAGGATCCGTCGCTGTCGGGAGAGGACGCTACTCCGGAAGAGGCGCGCGCGTTCGGACGCCGTGGCGTCCCCAGCGACCTCGCGGGCACGGTGGCGTTCCTCTTTTCAGACGACGCGGATTTCATCACGGGCCAGCTCATCGCCGTCAACGGCGGCAAGGAAGTGTCGTAGGGCTGCGCGACGCGTGACGGATCGGGGGCTGAGGCTCAGCTTCGATCCTTCCCGAAGTGCGGCATGACGTGCTCCGCGAAGAGCGAGAGTTGCTGCTTGAACTGCTCCGCCGGCATCCCTTCCGGCCAGCGGAACATCACCTGATCCAGCCCTGGGAACTCGGCCTCGTATGCTTTCAGTTCGCGGATGACGAGTTCGGGCGGCCCGCATAGCCACGCGCGTTGGTGGACGCCGTCCTCTATGCTCGGCACTTGCGCGGGCGCACCCGGCGTACCCCACGGTCGGCCATTCTCGTCTGTGTAGCGGACGAACCCGAACGGCGCGAACCACTTGTAGGCCTCGTCGTGGTAGGGGCGCACCGCCTCGATAGCCTCCTCCGGCGTTGGGGCGATGGACATCGCAAGGCCGAGACAGAGATCCTCGCCCAGCTCGAGGTTGCGTCCGGCCTTGGCGGCCTCGTCCTGATAGGTGTGGAATATCTCCCGCGCCAGCTTCTCCCCGTTCTGCGTGATCATGCCCTTGATGCCGTTGCGGGCCATGTAGGGGATGGACCTGCCGCTGGCGATCGCCTGCCATATCTCCACCGGCTGGTTGACCGGACGGGGCACGAGGGTGATCTCCGTTGGCTGGTAGCCACGGAAAGCGGTCGGGGCGGGCAGGGTGTAGTGCTTGCCATGATGGCTGAAGGAGTCCTGGGAGAACGCCTTCATGATGATTTCCATCTGCTCTTCGAACAGCTCACGGTTAGCGTCCTGATCCAACAGCGGAGCGCCCAGCGATTCGACCTCCCGCGTCTGGTAGCCTCGACCTACGCCAAAGGTGACTCTGCCCCCCGTCAGGATGTCGGCGAGGGCGTAGTCCTCAGCCATGCGGATGGGGTGCCAGATGGGAGAGACGTTGAACGCGCACCCGATCTTGAGGCGCTTCGTGCGAGCGGCGAGGTACGTGCCCCACAGAATGAGATTGGGAATGACCTCGTAGCCTTCACGCTGGAAGTGGTGCTCGGCTCCCCAGAGCGTGTCGAATCCAAGCTCGTCCATGTGCTGCGCCACGTCCAGCGCCATCGGGTACGCCTTGACGATCTGGTCGTTGGACAGATGCCGCTCGTCCGACGGCGTGCCTCCCAGGCCGACGTTGTCCAGTTCCGTGAAGCCGACATAGAGGACTGAGAACTTGGTGAGCATGGATACCTACTCCGTACAGGGATGGGGGCAAGGATAGCAGCATCGCGTGCTGTGGGGGGCGCTTCCGCCGGGTTCGTAACTGTTCATACCTGGTCCTTGAGGAGACCGAGGGATTCGCTGAGAACCTCGAGGCGTTTGCGGAGGTCCTGCGATTCCTCGACCTTGAGAGCGGTGCGGACCGTGGCGCGGGCAGCCTGGAGCCTGACGTTGGGATTGGGGTCGTCGAGGAGTTCGGCGAATATGAGGACGCTCTTGAGGGCGAGGCCCCGGAACTCGCTGTAGGCGAGGTCGGCCACCGCTTTATGCTGGAGCTCGAACTCGGCGCGGAAAGTGGGGTCGTTCATCCAACGGTGGAGGGTGGTTCTGCCGATGTTCGCGGCCATTGCTCCCTCCGCAGGGGATGGCGCGCCAGCTATGTACGGGAGGGCGAGTATCTGTTTGGGAGTGAGCTGGGAGTCGGGAGCAGCGTCCGAAACTGTTAATTCTGTTCCGTTTTGTTCCATTTCGTTCCATCTCCTTCGTGTGGGCGGGGTTGGACGGCCCGCCGGGGTTGGTGTGTACGAACAATGATAGGGACGGGTTGGCCAATTGTCAATAGTGTAACTGTCTGATGATTTATTTACGTCATTAGGGCATTGACAAATGGGGATGGCCATCTTCGCCCGCTGCTGCCACCCACCCGCCCGGTACGCTTGTGGGGGATACCCCCACGCCCCCGGCAGTGGGGCATCGCCCCTCTGCACTCCCCCATTCGAGGGGCTACGCGAGCCGCCCCTATGAGTTATGCAAAGGTTTCCTACGCGGGAATCCCTCATGTTGGCCTTACGTCCCACACCACAAGCGACGAAAATAGGGAGCGTAGGACGGCTACACCACTTCTGCGGAGCCCTACTTTCGAAGCAAGCCACGACAGACACAACCCTCCACCCCTCCACCCCTCTGCCCCGTGTGCGCTGGTCGCGCACCTGGATGCCAGCCTTCGCTGGCATGACGGAGCGTACACGGCTGCATTACCTCTGCGGAGCCCTATTTCGAAGCAACGACGGGGGTGGCGGAGCGCCTATTTTCGAAGCAACGACGGGGTCCCTACACGCGCACGATGCGGCGGGGAGTGCGGTGCTGTTGGGCCTCGACGATGCGCATGATCTCAGAGACGGTTTTGTCGATGGCGTCGGTCTCGTTGACTACGACAGCGTCGAACCATGCGGCGGCTTCCATCTCTTCCTTCGCCGTCTCGATGCGCACGGCCATCTGCTCGGCCGATTCGGTATGGCGGCTGTGCAGCCGTCGTTCGAGTTCTCCGAAAGACGGGGGCGCGATGAAGAAGAGGAGCGCGTCCGGCGCGATGGCGCGTACGGACGCTGCGCCCTGTATGTCGACCCTCACGAACGCGTGCCTGCCTTCGGCGAGGGCGTTCCGTATCTGCTCCTTGGGCACGCCGTAGTGGTTGCCATAGACCTCTGCATGCTCCAGCAGCTCGTCTCTCTCCACCAGCGCCGCGAATTCCTCCTGCGTGAGGAAGTAGTGATTGACGCCATGCTGCTCGCCGGGGCGTACCGCTCGTGTCGTGGCGGTGATGGCGAAGAAGACGTCCGGGTGCAGTTCGCAGAGGCGCGCGAGGACGACATCCTTACCTACGCCGGATGGGCCGGAGACCACGATGAGGAGCGGATTCCGGCCTTCCACGTCAGGCGCTCTTTCCGCTTGCTGCATGAACCCGCTCCTGAGCCGGATTTCAGGGCATTCTACCACCAGGAGCGTTGGCGTACGGACGTTGGGGGACGGTGCTACTCGAAGCCTTCCGGGAGCGTGAAGCTGCCGAGGCCGTCCGCCTCGATCGGGAGCACACTGAGGACGGCGGCGCGGTCGAGCGGACCGTAGATGTGCGGGAAGCGTTCGCCGGAAGAGGCCTCCTCCTCCCGCAGTTCCGACGTGAGCAGGGCAGGGTCTATGACCAGCAGGACGAGAGCCCGGTTACCGGCGAAGTGCCTGCCGAGCACGCCGCGCAGCTGCGGAGGGTGGCAGTTGTGGATGAACCCCTCGCTGCTGAGGGAGTCGGCCTCGTAGAAGGGCGTGTCAGCCTGCCTGCGCCAAGATTCGGGTGTCGTAACGTGAATGATGTGGCCTTGCGTTATCATCTGTTGTATCTCGCTAGAGGTTCCTCGTCATGGCACTTACGACACCGAACGACCGCATGCTCGTCAACGTCATCGCAACGTACGAGCGAGAGGTCATGGGCCCCAGGCTCACATCCAACCAGGTTACACGCATCGCCGAGTCCATCAAACGGATGATGATGGACGAGATCCACTCGGAGAAATCGAGCGCGGACTAGCGGTCGCCGAGCTCGGTTATGACGTCTACGAGGGCAAGGCGTCCGTTCTCCATGACTTCCCGCTTTGCCCGTTCGAGCGCGCCGCGCAGGTCGGCGGGGTTGTCTATCGGCCCCTCTGCCCATGCGCCGAACGACCGGGCCATGCCGGCGAAGTCGACGTAGGGGTCGTCGATGTCGATGCCGATGGTCTTGTTCTCGTCGGGACGCCCGCGCACCTCAGCCATGAGGCCCTGGTGGCCGAGGTCGTTGCCGTAGGTGCGGTTGTTGTACATGACGACGAGCATGGGGATGCGGTGGTGAACCGCCGTCCAGACGGCGGCCGGAGTGAAGAGGAAATCGCCGTCCGACTGGATGTTGATGGTGAGGCGTCCCTTGTCGCGGTTGGCCAGGGCGACGCCGACCGCGTGGCCGAAGCCCATGCCGAGTCCGCCGCCGCCGCGCGACTCTATGACCTGATGCGGGGAGTTGTAGTCCCAGAGACGCTCCGTCCATCCGCGCAGGTTGCCATTGCCAAGCACCCAGTCGGTGTCCTTTATGACCTCCCACATCTCGGCGGCGAGGAAGGGGAGGGCGATGGGGGACTCGCCGGAGCGCTGGGCGACGGTGTCGGCTGACTTCTTGTGGTTGGCGTCGTGCATCGCTGCGACGCGGGCGTGACGCTCGCGCAATTCGCTCGACCGGTCAGGGCCGTCGTTGAGTCGGCGCTCGACCGAGTCGGCGAGGGATGGGATGGCAACGGAGATATCCGCCTGTACGGAGAGGGCGGTGGGGTAGAGTCCGCCGTAGTCGGACGTCCAGCTGTGGATGGCGAGTTGACGGAGCGAGACGTCGATGAGGTGCGCGCCTTCCGGCAGAACGTGCTCCAGTGAGCGTGAGCGGTAGTCCTGGCCAGTGAACGTCTGCTGGAGGTCGTACACGTCGAGGGCGAGAACAACGTCGGCTTCCTGGAGGAGCTGGCGCTTCGAGTCGGTAACGTTCAGGGGATGGCGCGCGGGGAAGTTGTAGAGGTCGCCGCCGGATATGACGGGCAGCGAGAGCATCTCGGCGAGCCGCAGCAGGCCACTGGTGGCCTCCTCCGACCTGCCGATGAAGTCGGCGACGACGACGGGGCGCTGCGCCGATACGAGCAGATCGGTCGCGCGTTCCAGTGCGTCGGGGTCAGCCTGGATGCGCGTAGGCTGGGGGAACGAGGAGAAGTCGGGGAGCTGGACGGGGGCGTCGAGACGCTCCTCCTGCGTGGTGACGTCAAAGCAGACGTAGACGGGTCCCTGCGGATGGTTGGTCGTGATCTGGTAGGCGCGAATGAGCGAATCGATCGCTGCGCCGATGCTTGCAGGTTGGTCGTCCCACTTCACGTAATCGCGGACGGCGTTGCCCTGCACGCTGGCAGTATGGATCCAGTCGATCCAGGGGCGACGGTTGTCGGCTGCCATGGGACCTGTGGCGCCGAGCACGAGCACGCTCGACCGGTTGGTCCATGCGTTGTAGATGGCCATGGTCGCGTGCAGCAGGCCAACGACGTTGTGGACGTAGGCGGCCATAGGCTTGCCCGCTGCCTTGCCGTAGCCGTGCGCAATCGCGACGGCGATCTCTTCATGGTTGCAGAGGATGATCTCGGGCTTGGTGTTTCCGAGGTAGTTGACGACCGAGTCATGCACGCCACGGAAGGTTGCGCCGGGATTGATCGCCACGTATTCGATATCCAGCTCGCGCAGCACCTCGGCGATGACGTCCGAGCCCCATTCCGCCTTACTCATCCGTGCGCCTTGCTTATCGGTCGCTGTCATGTAGACCTCCTGATTCGGTCAGGTTATGGGATATGGACGAGGCTAGATCGCCGGGTGACCCTCGAAACGCTCGCGCCACCGGGGGATGACTTCCTTGTTGAACACGTGCTCGGGAACCTGGCCACGCAGGGCGCGCAACACGTCCTCGGTGCCCCACTCGATGCCGGGGCCGATGCCTGCGCCGTAGTTGTGCGCGGCGACGTGCGCCGACAGGAGTACGCGGTCGTCCATGCGTCGCAACGGGCTGTCGAGCGGCAGCGGCTCGATCTCGAAAACGTCGAGCCCTGCGCCGGCGATAGTTTCGTTGTCGAGCGCTCTGATGAGGGCCTGCTCGTCCACGGCAGGGCCGCGCGACGTGTTGAGGAAGATGGCGCTCGGTTTCATCAGGCCGAACTCTCGCTCGCCGATCATGTGGCGCGTCTCGGGGGTAAGGGTGACGTGCAGCGTTACGACGTCGGACTCACGCAGGAGGGTGTCGAGATCGACGCGCTCGACGTTGGCGTGGATAAAGCGGTCGATGGGCTGGTAGGGATCGCAGGCGATCATGCGCACGCGCCACGGGGCGAGCATCTGCGCAAGCCGTCCGCCGATGCGTCCGAGGCCGATGATGCCGACCGTGAGGCCGGGGTAGCCATCCTCACGGCGTCCGATGTGCGTAGCAGTCAGGGCGGGGGTGCGCCACGCCTCACCCTCTTTCAGCGTAGCGTCCCGCTGGCGGGTCTTCTTGAGCAGTGTGAGCATCTGGGTCATGGTGGTCTCAACGACGCCACCCCAGTTCGCCTCGGTGGGAGCGTGGGTCACGATGATGCCGAGCTCGGTGGCTACGTCGGTATCGATCTCGTCGACGCCGACGGTGTACTTGCCGACGACGCGCAGGTGCTCGGAGCCGGTCATCACCCTACGGTCTATACGTCCGCCCTTGATGGAGGTGCCGAGGAGCGCGTCTGCGTCCATCGCCATCGCCGCGAGCTCATCGGTGTTGTTGCCAGTGGGGTCCGACCACGACGCCTTGCCAAGCGTGACCTCGCAGCCAGCCTGCTCAAAGCGCTTGTAACTTTCCTCGTCTCCGGGTGCGAATATGACGACTTTCGGTCCGGCCATGGTTACCCTCCTGTAGCACGTGGGCATGATGCGACAAGGCGGCTTGTCGTGCAAGTGGGACGTGCCCGTTCACCACGGCGTGAGACGGGAGAGAGCGGCAGCAGGCGTCAGGCAGGGGTCTGCGCCAGTCGAGCGTTTGCGATGCGCTCCTCGGCGATGCGGTTGGCGGCCTCCGCGGTGGTCATGTTGCCGCTCTGCGCCATCGCCAGAACGCGGTGCATCGTCGCGTAGATATCGGCGGTCTTGGCCTTCGCGCCGTCTCTGTCGTACGTTCCGCCCGTCTCGAAATAGACGTTTATGATGCCGCCTGCGTTCGCGATGAAGTCCGGGGCGTAGACGATGCCACGCTCCTTGAGCCGACGCCCATCCTCCTCTTCCGCGAGTTGGTTGTTGGCCGCTCCGCAGACTATGGGGCACCGCAACTTCGGGATGGTGGTGTGGTTGAGGACGCCGCCCAGCGCGCATGGAGCGAACACATCGCAATCGACGTCGTATATCTCATCGACTCCTACGGTGGTGACGCCGGGGAGTTGGGCTGCGCGCTCACGAGCGTCGTCGTGCAAGTCGGTGACGACGAGCGAGGCCCCAGCCTTGATGAGGTGGTTGGCGAGCGATGACGCGGCGTTCCCGAACCCTTGGATAGCGATCAGCTTCCCATCGAGCGAGTCGTTTCCCCAGGCTTCCCCGGCGCACGCGCGCATCGCCTGGAACACGCCGAAGCCGGTCATCCGAGCGGGGTTGCCGCTGCCTCCGAGTTCCTCGGAGAGCCCGACCACGTGGCTCGTCTCGGCAGCGATCCACGCCATGTCCTGGGCAGTCGCGCCCACATCCTCCGTCGTGATGTAGCGTCCGCCGAGGGATTCGACGAAACGTCCGTAGGAGCGGAGCATCTCCTCGGTCTTGTCCGTGCGCGAGTCAGCGACGATGAGGCCCTTGCCGCCTCCGACGGGCAGGCCGGCAGCAGCGGACTTGTAGGTCATGGCTCGCGAGAGGCGGAGGACATCCATGAGGGCTGCCTCGTCCGTCGGGTGGGGCCATATGCGGGTGCCACCCATAGCGGGGCCGAGGGTGCGGTCATGAATGGCGATGAACGCTTTGGTGTTGGTGGCGGGGTCGGTCCAGATGGCCAGCTCTTCATGGCCGTTCGCCTGCATGTAGTCGATGAACTCCATGACGCAACCCCCTCAGCACCGCGAAGGCACCCTACATATATGGTACCAGACGCGGGCTCAGTCGGGAGCGTCGGGTGCAGGCTTGTCGTCGGAGCGTCCTGCCATGCGCCGCCAACTGCCCATCAAACCGATGCCCTCCCCGGGCAGTACGACCAGTGCGAACGCGATGGGAGGGAGGAAGAAGAGGAGGTGGAGGACGAGCCCGAAGCCGAAGCCCAGTTCGCGCGGGACGCCCCATACGGAGAGGATCTCCTGCGCGGCGAGTTCGAACGTGCCGAACGCTCCGGGGAGACCGGGGAGGGAGGTGGAGAGGAAGACCGCGCCCAATGCGACGATGGTGGCCTGGAAGAGCGTGATCTCGACGCCCATGCCCTGGGCGAGCACCCATGCCGCGGGGCCGAGCATGAGCCAGTAGAGGATGGTGAGCGAGGAGATAGCGGCCATGCGGGGCTTGTGACGCAGCACCTCGTCAACGGCGGTGCTGTAGGTGAAGATGCCGGGGATTCTACCGAGAATGGCGAAACGCTTGGCGAGACGGCCCAGGTTCAGCAGCGCAAGGAAGAAGACGACGAATACGCCGCTCATGTAGATGGCGGGGCCTGCCTGCCGGGCGAGGGCCGGCTCCAACGAGACTGCGGCAGCGGCGAACACGAGGGTGAGCGCGATGTCCTGCACGCGCGTCATGACGATGGTCGCGACGACGGCGGCTGCGGGGTGCTTGTCGCGCAGCGTGAGCATCGTGAGGATGGCGGGCTCGTCGAGGAGGCGGACGGGGGAGACGTTGTTGAGGCCGAGTGACGCCATCTCGACGGCGAACAGCCTGCGCGTCCTGACGTTGCTGTTTACCCAGAGCAACCGCCAACGGAGGGTGCGGAGGAAGGCGGAGAGGAGCATCAGCGCGAGCGCTACGAGAACCGCCGTTGGGGGGGTGTTGGCGAACTGAGATCGTACGTCGTCCCAGTCGATGCCCCGTAGGGTGAGGTAGACGAACCCCCCGCCAAGAATGAAGCCCAGAGAGAAGAGCCACAGGGGGTTCCGCAGGATGGTGAGGAGTTTGGAGAGCGCTGGCATGGCAGAGAAGGCGTGCTAGCCGAACAGATCGCTCCGGGATACGCCAGCGCTTCCGGAGGACTTGCTTCCCGCGCCGTAGCCAGGCGTGTTCATATCCTGGTAGAAGCTCTCATCGTAGGGGCGGGTGCGCACGACGACGGGCATGGGCAGTGCGTGGCCGAACATCAGCGATTGCTGCTGGGATTCCAGCCTGGATAGGACGGAGCGCAACTCCCTTGCGCCGGGCGCACCGGTGAGCACGGCGTCCACGTCGCGGTCGTCGTCGAGGTGGCAGGCGATGCGCGTACCGACCTGGCTGAGGATCTCCGTGTCTATGCCGGAGGGCCGTTGGTCGACGACGAGGAGGGATACGCGGTACTTCCGCATCTCACGGGCTATCGTTCCGAAGATCGTATGGCTGGCGATGCCGGGGCTGAGGAAGCGGTGGGCTTCCTCGATCGTGATGACGAGGGGGTTGGGCTGGAGCTTGTTCTCCGCGAGGGCTTCTTCGGTCTTGCGGCGGTACTCGGCGTGGATGCGGCGGGTGATGAGGTTCGCGACGAGCAGGTAGGCGGCGAGGTCGTCGCCGTGGCGTCCGAACTCCAGCACGACGTGTCGCTTGTCGTTGAGGTTGTCGAGCACCTGCCGGACGGCGCCCTCGCCCCGCGATTCGTCGATCATGAAGTCGAGCCGCTTTAGTGCTGAGAGGCGGCGGCGGAGCGCGCCGAGCGTGTTGGGGTTCTCTCCGAGCGTCTCCGCCAGACTCTGCATCACTTCCGATGACGATGCGTTCAGGAAGTCGATCACCCACGTTCTGCCGAAGTGGCGTTCGAGGGCGTAGCAGGATTGCACGCCGAGGTCGGTTACGCCGAGCGTAGGGGCTAGGACGGAGATGTCCTCCAGCTCGATCTCGTTGAAGCCTATCTTCACCTCGAAGTCGGCGTTCAGGCCCCGGCGGAGGGAGGAGGCGTGGTCGAGGGTGAAGACGGCGACGCGATTGCCGAACAGCTGCTTCAAGCCTTTCGCTGCGTAGCCGGACTCCGATGCGGATTGCCAGCCGTACTCGCTGTGCATGTCGAATACGAGGTTGGTGGCGACGTCGCGCTGGAGGATGCCCGCGAGCAGTATACGGGTGAGGAAGCTCTTGCCGGAACCGCTCTTGCCGAAGACGCCGTTGGAGCGTTTGACGAACTCCTCGAGGTTGAGGCAGACGCGGGTGTCCTCCATGTCGAGGGGGCTGCCGATCCAGATGTAGCGGGCATCCGCCTCATTGCCGAAGATGGCGGCTACGTCCTCGCCGGAGGCGCGGTGGGCGCTCGCGAAATGGGGAGGGAGCGACCGCGCGGGCTGGGGGGTGTCCTCGCCTACGCCGGTGGTGAGCATGGGCGTTATGGAGGCGGTGGAGTAGGCGGTGGTGCCGGAGAGGACCTCGGTGAGAGCGCTGCCTCCGGCGGCGATGGCCGACGCGAGGCGGGGGTCGCTGCTGTCGAGGCGGAGGTCGGTAACGATACCGAAGAAGCGGTTGGATGCACCGCGAACGGTTACGAAAGAGCCGACCTTGAGTCCTTCGATGTCTGCTGCGGCATCGAGCCGGACATCGAGGCCGCGCGAGAGCGAACCGCTGACGACTGTGCCGAGCCTCTGTGGGGCTTCGGGTTCCAGCGCGCCGGGCGTCATGAGTCGTTGCCGAAAGGAAGGCGGCGCATGATGGAGGCGAGGCGTGAGGCGTCCGCGGGAAGCTGGGCCGCGATGGAGCGGCAGGCGTTGATGAGGAAGGACCGCTGGTCGTCGAAACGCAGCGCGGCCTGCCTGAGCGCCGCTGCGATGATGTCGTCTGCCGTCGGCAGGGGGCTTCCGATCAGGAGCGCGAGGAAGTCCGTTCGCTCCGTGAAAGCCCGCACCTCGTCGTCAGGGCAGAGGTGCAGGAAGGTGTGGATGCGGGGAGGCAGGGGGGGCAGGTGCTGGAGGATGTCGGCGCCATCCTGATAGCCGACGACGGTGAGGGTAACGTCGGTTCTGAGCAGGCGTTCGAGCTGGGGGTTTGCGGCGTAGACATCCCGCTCGGAGTCGTGGTTCGCGCCTCGGGCGATGACGCGCCGGGCGGGGTCGATGGCGGTGGTGCTGATGCCGTCTATGATGGCGAAGACGCTATCTCCGGCGCGAACCAGCGTGCCGAGGGGCGGCGCTTCGTAGAGCCGGTGGCATTGGCCGACGAGCTGGTCAACGGAGGCTTCGACGACTTCTCCGAACTTGGTTGCGGCGGTTGGCGTTGACGATGTCATCCGCTGCATTCTCAGTCGGGCGCGGAGACTCGGCAAGTGGTTGCGCGGCCTTCAGGAGTGGCTCAGAGTGGCGAACTTTTAATTTCCTATCATTTCCGCTCATTTCCTCTCATTCCTATTGCAGATGCCCTGGGGTTGCACCCTCACCCTGACCCTCTCCAAGAGGGCGAGGGGATCTGCGGGGCTGCGTTTTTGTCGGATGATGCTCGTCTTTGCCGTTTTTCCACCTTTGGCGCGCGCAGTTTCTCAAGAGTGATCAGGAATGGAGGCCCCCCATACCCTGGCCTGATTTGGCCTGGTTTACTCCTAGGGGCCTGCGCTCCAAGCCGGGGATGCGAGGTTCCCGTCTGCACGGGAACGACGGAGGAGTGGCCAGGAGCGGCGAAACTTTTAATTCGGTTCCGTTTGGTTCCATTTCGTTCCATTTCCTGTCCCCCGAACCCTCACCTGGATTCCAGCCTTCGCTGGAATGACGGGGATTCGCGTGAACGACGTATGCGAACAATGTAGCAATCGGCGGGGCCATGGCGCAATGGGCAATTGTCGTTGGTTTCCCGCCTGCACGGGAACTGTAGGGGGGTCGCTGCGCATCTCTGCTAGACTCGCTGCCACTACGCTGGCTGGAGACTCTCCCCTTGCGAACGCCCGCGCTCCTCGTCCTGACGCTGTTTGCGCTTGCGCTCGCTGCCTGCGACTCCGCCCCGCCGACAGCAGGCATCGTGGAGTCCGGCGCTCGCCTCACGCCGACGCCAGTCCCCACTGCCACGCCCACCTCCATACATACGCCGATCCCCACAGCAACCCCAATGCCGCCAGCAACCCCAACGCCAACCGCGACGCCGACGCCAGTCCCCACTGCCACGCCAACCGCAATGCAGACCGCGACGCCCGAAACGGATCGGGAAGCGCTGGTCGCCCTCTATAACGCCACGGGCGGCCCGAACTGGAATAGCAACGATAACTGGCTGAGCGACGTGCCGATTAGCCAGTGGTTCGGCGTCACCACTGACGACAACGGCCGCGTCACCGAACTGCGCCTCAGCGAGAATCTGTTGAGTGGTGAGATACCGCCGGAGTTGGGCAACCTCGCCAGCCTGGAATATCTGGACCTCATCGGGAACCATTTGATTGGTGAGATACCGCCGGAGTTGGGCAACCTCGCCAACCTGACAGCGCTGTGGCTCACCGATAACCGGTTGGGCAGGGGGATACCGCCGGAGGTAGGCAACCTCACCAACCTGTCAAAGCTGTTCATCAGAGGGAATCAGTTGAGCGGAGAGATACCGTCGGAGTTGGGCAACCTCGCCAACCTGACAACGCTGTTCCTTGATGAGAACCGGTTGAGCGGAGAGATACCGCCGGAGTTGGGCAACCTTGCCAGCCTGGAATGGCTGTACCTCGGCGGAAACCGGTTGAGCGGAGAGACACCACCAGAGTTGGGCAACCTCGCCAACCTGCAATGGCTGAGCCTCGGCTCTAACCGGTTGAGCGGAGAGATACCGTCGGAGTTGGGCAACCTCGCCAACCTGACAGATTTGTACCTCCACGGGAACCAGTTGATCGGTGAGATACCGCCGGAGTTGGGCAACCTCGCAAACCTGTTAGATCTGTTCCTCCACGCGAACCGGTTGAGCAGTGAGATACCGTCGGAGTTGGGCAACCTCGCCAACCTGACAGGGTTGTTCCTCCACGATAACCAGTTGAGCGGGGAGATATCGCCGGAGTTGGGCAACCTCGCCAACCTGACACAGCTGTACCTCGGCGGGAACCAGTTGAGCGGAGAGATATCGCCGGAGTTGGGCAACCTCGCCAACCTGACACAGCTGTACCTCGGCGGGAACCAGTTGAGCGGAGAGGTACCGCCGTGGTTGGGCAACCTCGCCAACCTGAAAGGGCTGTGGCTCGGCGAGAACCAGTTGATCGGAGAGATACCATCGGAGTTGGGCAACCTCGCCAACCTGTCATGGCTGGGCCTCAACCACAACCGGTTGAGCGGAGAGATACCGCCGGAGCTGGGCAACCTCGCCAACCTGTCAGAGCTGTACCTCAACCACAACCGGTTGAGCGGAGAGATACCGCCGGAGTTGGGCGACCTCGCCAACCTGTCAGAGCTGTACCTCAGCGGGAACCAGTTGAGCGGGTGCGTACCAAGCCGTTTGGACCGGTTGGATATGTATAATTCAGACCTAGGTGGTCTTTTCTGCCCGTGATGTCCCGGCTCACTCGGCCTATCGCCGGGGTATATTCTCCGCTGAGCAACGTCCGCTGCCCCGCTACCACGTACGCTGTCTCCCGTGGCGCCGCAGCGTCGGGTGTGTGCGCTGTCGCGCACCTGGATGCCAGCCTTCGCTGGCATGACGGGTACGAATAATGTAGCAATCAGCGGGGTTATTGCGTAAGAGGTAGTTGTCGTTGGTTTGGAGGTTCATCCCTCTGGGGGTGAACCGCACCCTCATCCTAGCCTTCTCCCCTCGAGGGAGAAGGGACCTGACCGCCTCCCCCTCATCCACACCGGGGCAGGGATGCGAAGTTCCCGCCTGCGCGGGAACGACGGGGGGCCGCCCCTCCCCCTCCCCCTGATTCGCCCTCATCCTAGCTCTGTGGTTCCAGCGAGAGGAGCACCTCGACGCGAACCGTGTCTTCGACGCTTACGACTGCTCGCGCGGTGGGTACGGGCATGGAGAGGTCTGCCCATGTGAACGTGGTGCGTCCGAGCACGAAGATGACGTTCTCGTCGTCGCGGGCCTGCATCTGGAACGTCAGCGGCGCTTCGATGCCGTTGATACTGATCGTGCCGGTTACCTCCGTCTCGACCTCGTCGCCGTCCAGGAAACCGCTGGGCAGCGGCGTCAAATCGCCGAACGCAATCGTGGCGGATTGCTGGTTCGCGAGCAGCCGGTTTCTGACGTAGCCGTCGCGGAACGTGTTATCGCTCGTCATGCCCTGCAGGCCGAGGGTGATGAGCGAGTCGCCGCCGTCCAGCCGCACCTCGCCGCTGAGGTCTGTCGCTCGCATCACTGCGTCGTTGGGGAGCGTGAGGTTGGCCAGTTGCTCCTCGACCGTAAAGGTGGCCTCGGAGCCATCGGACACGATGAACGTGATGCCATCCACATCACCGGTCGATCTTGGGCCGGTAGCGGGAGCGGTGGTCGGAGCGGGGGATGCCGGAGCGGTGGTTGGAGCGGAGGTAGCTGGAGCGGAGGTAGCTGGAGCGGAGGTTGCCGGAGCAGGGATTGGGGTCGGGTCTGCGGCGGGGCGCTCCTGCCTGGGCGTGGCCGTCGGCGCGGGATCCGATCCGCTACAGGCGGCAGCCGTCAGCATCAGCGCAGTGGCCAGCACGGGCAGCGCAAGTTGGATGAAGCGTGGGGTGGAAATGGGCATGGCAACTACTCCCGTGAGGTTCAGAACGTTCGTACGTGGTCTGCGTCGGCGCGAGGTGGCAACTCCAAGCGTCCACTTTCAGCGTCGCCCCTGTTGGCGAGCCCCGCCCCAGCGACGATGGCAACGGCGAGGGCGGCCAGGACCACGATCCGGCGCTGCGCCAGTATGCTGACGAAGAGGCGAGGCACGAGCAGCGCGATGGCGCCGAATGTTATTGCTGCAAGCGGGACGCTGAAGGAGACCATACGCTCCAGTTGCGTTTCGAGCGAGAAAGCGATAGCCACCCAGATGATGAATCCGAGACTCATCGCCACGGTGAACCAGCGCGCTCCGTTTGCCCGCGGGGAAAGCGAGCGCCAGACGAGGCCGCTGACGACGGATAGCGCCAGCACTCCGGCGACGACGCTTGCTGAGTTGAGCAGTCCATCGTGGGGCGAGCGCAGCGGCAGCGAGACGAGTGCGGCGACGACTGCCGCCAACGATCCCACCAGGAGAGCAGCCCTCATGGGCGTACGTGGTGTGGTGTCCATGGTGTGTGTACTACGTTCGCCGGGTCGTTCCGGTTTTGTGGCGATGCCGGGGTTTTATGACGATGCCGGACGGGGCGGCAGCGGCGTATGGGGGTTATGGAGCCACCGAACGGATTTGAACCGTTGACCTGCTGTTTACGAAACAGCTGCTCTGCCACTGAGCTACGGTGGCCTCCCGACACGCGACGCCGTATGAAGAGGGCACTCCTCTGATTCTAACCTTGCGGAGGGTTCTGCGCCTAGCGTTGCGTCGTCGCGTTCCTCGGTTTGGGCGGCCTAGCTATCAGGATCATCCCCGCTGCCGCTACGAAGGCGAACGCGAAGACGGTGAATGCCAGCTGGTAGCTGTTGGTAATGTCGCGGACCGCGCCCGCCGCCAGTGGGCCGATGGGGTTGATGAACGCGGTCATCAGCCCCATCTGGCCGCGTATCGCTCCGACGGAGCGTCGGCCAAAGTAGTTGGGCACGACGATGCGCTGGCTCACCGTCCAGCCGCCCTGAGCGATGCCGAACACGACTCCGAACAGGATGGCTCCGGCGAATGAGTGGGCGTTGACGATGACGATCATGGACAGGAAGTAGATGGACGACACGATGGCGATGACGTAGCGCACGTGGATGCGGTCTATCACCCAACCCCAGGGAACGGTACCGATCGCCGAGATCATCGCGAACGTGAACACGATGAAGACCGAACTCTCAAACGAGACGCCGCGCTGCTGGAAGTGGGGGACGGCGTGAAGGTTGGTGGCGGTCTGTGCGAAGAACATCACGGACATGGTGAGCAGGACGAGCCAGAAGGCCATCGTTCTCCGGGCCTCTGCTGCCGTCCACACCGTCTCGGGGGTGGTGTCGGCGACCTGCTGCGCAGCGGGCGTGGCGCCGGTTGCGTCGTTCGCAGGAGCGCGATCCGGCGGAGGGTCGCCGTCCGGCAGCAAGCCGTAATCCTCCGGGCGGCGGCGGACGTAGACGAGCGCAGGGGCGGTGATGAGCAGCAGGCCTGATATCGCAAGCAGCCCGTATGCCCAGCGCCAGCTGAGCAAGGTGATGATGAGAACTGCCACGAGCGGGACGGTCGCCTGCCCGAAGCGCAAGCCGAATGCGGCGAACGACGTTGCCCTGCCGCGCTTGCGGATGAACCAGTTGGCTATCGCGACCGTCGTGCCGAGCTGGACGCCCGCGATGGCGAAGCCTCGGCCAGCGCCGAAGAATATCCACATCTGCCACGGGGTCTGCATGAACGCGAGGCCAACCATCGCACCGGCCACCACCATGCCTGCGACGGCGGTGATGGTACGGGTGCCGTAGCGATCCATCAGCCTGCCGACGATGGCGGTGAGGATGGAGCCGGAGAAGCTGCCTATGGTGAAGGCGGCGGAGACCTCCCACGCCTTCCAGCCCATCTCTTCACGGATAGGCTCGAACCAGACGCTGAGCACGGGGCCGTAGAAGACGGAGGACGCGAACGAGACGACGAGGGCCGTGCCTGCTATGGCCCAGCCATAGTAGGCATCGAAGGGCCAGAGAAGGCCCGCAGGGCTGCGAACCTTCTCCGTCGACGCCATTAGTTCCTGGCAGGCAGGTGGAAGAAGTTGACCGCGTTCTGGACGATCATCTTGTAGACCTCATCCTGTGGCACGCCGGTGAAGTTGTGCTCCATCACGGCGTCGGAGTCGGGCCAGTCGGATTCCTGATGGGGGAAGTCGGCAGCCCAGATGAGGCGGTCGACGTTAAGGTGATGGCGGAGGTCAACGCCGGAGCGATCCTGCTGGAACCCCCAGTAGAAGTATTCGTTGAGGAGTACGCTCGGCATAGCCTTGAGCGGCGTGAAGCCGTGCCTGTTCTCGGCCCAGTAGATGTGGCGGTTGTACCGGACATCGGCTATCTCCAGGAAGAACGGCACCCAGCCTATGGACGTTTCTGCCAGGCATACGCGCAAGTCAGGGAAGCGGTCGAACAGGCCGGAGAGCAGCAGTTGGACGGCGTTGGTGCCCCCGCCGCGCGTAGCGAACCGTTGCACCTGGAAGGCGAGTTCCGTCGTGACCTTGTCGTCCTTCAAGGGGTAGTCAAGCAACGGGCCATCGCGCGGGCCGCTGCGGTCGAGTTCCACGTGGATGGACACGGGCATCTGCAGGTCGAGGGATGCGGCCCAGAAGCGGTCATCTTCCGGCAATGGCCTGCCGCCACCGTTGGGGAAGGTCATCAATTGCACGCCCGTGAGGCCGACCTCCTTGCAATGGTGCAGCTCGGCGACGGCGTCGTCGATGCCGGTAGCAGGGATGGCGCCGATGCCGAACAGCCGATCCGGCGCTTCCGAGCAGTACTCCTCGCCGATCCAAGCGTTCCACCCGTGGAAGAGCGCGCGGTGGAGGGCGTCATCCTTGGTCTTCATCCACAAGCGCGGCCCGCACACGACGGCGGGGTAGAGGATCTCGCCGTCCAGGCCGTCCTTCAGTTGTTCCTGCACGCGCTGCTGCGGAGAGCCGGTGCCCGGGGTGGACTCGTAGGTCTGCCCACCGGGATACCAGACGTCTCTCCCTTTGCCGCCGTAGAGGTCCATGGGGTTCTGCGTCGGTGGCATGTCTTCCAGCTGGGTCGCGTCTGCGCCGGTGGGGAGTTTCACGGTCGTCGGCGCGCGATCCCGGAAGGCGGGGTCTACGCGGTGTGTCCAACGCTCGTTGGCCACTTCGAGGTGCGAATCACCTGAGAGGCGCTTGTATGGCGACATCGAATCAACTCCTCATGGGTCTGTTGGTGTGAAATCGGAGGCTCAGTGTATCTGGCGGTAGTATAGCGTCAGATAGCGGGGAGCGCGGAGAGAGATCCTTCGGTCGCGCTCCACTGCGTTGGGGGCGTGGCGTGGTTGTCGGGCGGTCTCCTATGCTCTTATGATGGAGTTGCGCTCCAAGCGGGCGGACAATCCGAATCCAAAGGCGGCTCATGGACTTTCAATACACGTACAGAGTGAAGGCGCAGCCCGATGCGCTCTGGGCATTCGTTACCGATATTCCGGTGGTTGGCATGTGCATACCGGGCGCTTCTGACGTTGCCGCCAACGATGACGGTTCCTATTCCGGGACGGTGAAGGTTCGCGTCGGGCCGGTTGCGCTGGGGCTCGCGGGCAAGCTGTCCGTGGACGCGCGCGACGATGCGGGGATGCGCATCTCGATGACCGGCGAGGGCGCGGATAAGAAGGTTCCGGGCAACGTGCGGGTGAAGATAGAGATGGCGGTGGAAGACGCGGGCGAAGGCGCGAGCGATCTGATCGTCCATTCGGACGCGAACATCATGGGCAAGCTGGGCGAGTTCGGTCAGGGCATCATCAAGCGCAAGACCGACGGGCTGATGCAGGAGTTCGGACGGAACCTCACGAAGCGGGTCGAGGGTTAGGGCGTCTCCGGTACGCCCCCGCGAACGAAGACGTGTTCGCGGTAATAGCTTAGCTCCTGGATGCTTTCCCGGATGTCGTCGAGGGCGAGGTGGTTACCCTTCTTCTGGAACGTGGGGAGGTTCGGGTACCAGCGTTTGACCAACTCCTTGACGGAGCTGACGTCGACGATGCGGTAGTTGAGGTACGACTCCAGGGCCGGCATCTCCCTGGCGAGGAAGAGCCTGTCCTGGTGAACGGAGTTCCCTGAGAGCGGAGCCTCCTTCTCAGCGACCCACTGCCTGACGAAATCGAGCGTGAGGCGCTCCGCTTCCGCAACATCTATGGACGACGCTTCGACCCGTGCGAGCAGCCCGGAGGCCATGTGCGTCTTGAGGCTCCAGTCGTCTATGCGGTCGAGTTCCTCTTGCGTTCTGCAGACGGCGATGACGGGGCCTTCCGCGATGACCCGTAGATCCGCGTCGGTGATGATCGTTGCAATCTCGAGCGTCACATGGCTGTTCGGGTCCAGGCCCGTCATCTCCATGTCTACCCAGACGAGACGTCCTGAGTTAGCCATCCGCTGCCTTTCGCGCGTCCCGTTCCGAGATCTCCCGCACTGCGCCGGGCGCGAGCGTGCCGAGCAGCAAGCCGCCGATTCGGACGCGCGTCAACCGGAGGACGCGCCGTCCGAGCGCTCGCATCATCAGCCGCACCTCGCGTTTCTTGCCCTCGGTGAGTTCGATGGCGTAGCGCGGGTCGCCCCGCTTGCTCTCCGTCACGGAGAACGCCGTGGCCAGACCGCTCTCGATCTCGATGCCGTCGGTCAGACGGCGGCGATCCGACGGGGAGAGTTGCTTATCGAGGAGCACGTCGTACTCCTTGACGACGCCGTAGCGTGGATGCGTGATGCGGTCTACCAGCGGGCCGTCATTCGTGAGCAGCATGAGGCCGGTGCTCTCTGCGTCGAGGCGTCCGGCGGGCACGAGCCCCGCGACCCGGAACGCGGGAGGTATGAGGTGCAGGATGGTGGGGCGTCCGCGCGAATCGCTGACGGTTGAGAGGTAGTCCTTGGGTTTGTTGAGCAGGAGGTAGACGTGTCGCTCCTCTGCGCGCGCCGTACGAGCGCCCTTCACGGTGACGACATCAGCAGCGCTGACGGGGTGGTTGAGGTTGAGCGCCCGCTCGCCGTTGACGGCTACGACGCCGGACATGATGAGTGCGGCGGCCTTGCGGCGGGAGCCGATGCCCGCAGCAACGAGGCGTTTCACCAAGGGGATGGGGGCGTGCTTACCTGCCGAGTCGTTGGTCACTTTATGAGAGTAGCACAAGGCAGGAGGCGACTGATAGAATCGGCCCGCCGCGTGACGAGGCGCGCCTCTGTGCGCACAGGCGTCATATCGGGCAGTCAGCCATATCGGCCAGGAACTTCCATGGGTCAACTTACAGACAAGATTGAACGCGCCGAAAAAGGGGCGGTTCAGCCACTAGGCTTCGGCAGCAGCGCAAAGCGGGAGAAGATCGCGCCTCTGCTGCTGCTCGGCGCTGTCGATGCGGGCGATGCGGGGCAGGCCAAGACGGTTGCCGCGTCGGGCATAGACGGCGCGATCGTTCTGGGAACGGGGTCTGCCAAGAAAGCCGACATCACCAAATCCGTGAAGGCTCTGCAGGGGCTGACGTTCGGCGTATGGCTGGATGAGGGCGAGGCGAAAGACGCGGAAGGAACCGACTTCCAGGTGTTCTCGTCCGACACGACCTACATCGGCTCTCTGACCGGCGAAGAGCGCACCATCGTGATGCAGGTGACTCCCGAACTGGACGACAGCCTGCTGCGGACAATCGATCTGCTGCCCGTCGATGGGTTCCTGGTGTCGCTGACCGACGCCAAGTCGCTCTCCATCAGCCAACTGATGCGCTTGGGGCGCGTGCGCGCGCTCACCTCCCGATGGCTGCTGGTGCATCTTCCTGCCCTTCCTACGAAAGAAGAGGCGGAGCAGTTGCGGGATTTCGATGTCGCAGCGGTCGTGGTGAGCGTGACAGGGCGCACGCGGGACGAGTTCAAGGCGACGCACTCGATGCTGCGTGAGTTGCCGAGGGAGTCGCCCAAGCAGCGTGACCGCGAGCGGTCATCCGCGACGGTGCCTCAGCCTCGCTCTCCCGGCATGAGGCCAGCTTCGCCGCCTGAGCCTGACGACGACGATGATGATTGGGATGATGAATAGCGGGGGGCGCTCCACCCGTGTATCCGGGCGTCGTTTCAGCACGTGCTGCTAGCAGGGGCCGACCTTCTCTTCGATGACCCGTTCGTCTTCTTCGTACAGCTCTTCTCGGTGGCTGTCTCGCTGCTGATTGCCATCACGTTCCACGAGGCGGCCCATGCCCTTTCTGCGAAGTGGCTGGGAGATGACACGGCGGATCGCCTGGGGCGCATCACGCTCAACCCCAAGGCGCATCTCGACCCGGCAGGCACGTTGATGCTGCTCGTGGCGGGGTTCGGCTGGGGCAAGCCCGTGCCGGTGAATTCGTCGCTTCTGCGCTACGGCAGGCGCGGGATGGCGATGGTCGCAGCCGCAGGGCCGATGTCGAACGTCGCGTTGGCGATGGCGTTCGCGTTGCTCTTCCAGATCGGGCTGGTCGATGCGGGAGGAGTCTCGCGCGATGATCTGCGGGCGCTCGATCCGGGCGCCTGGGCGAATATCGTCGCTTTGTACAGCGTGCTGCTGAACCTGATCCTCGCCGTATTCAACCTGCTGCCGCTGCCGCCACTGGACGGAGGCGGCATATTGACCGGCATCGCGCCGCGCGGCTGGTTGCCGCTCGTTGGACAGCTTACGCGCTATGGGCCTATCGTCCTAATCGTGCTCATAGGGGTCACGATCCTGACGGACCTCAATCCGCTGGGGTTCTTCTTCAGCCCCGTCTATGATCTCACGAGGGTGCTCACGGGAGGCTAGAATGTGCTGGCGCCGGGTGTGCGCCGGTGGCTTGTACGATTCAGTGACCATTACCATCAGCCATGCAGGATGAAGAGGAGGAGCGATGCCGGATTCCAAGTACATGCGGTTCGATGAGCAGACGCCCGTATCGAGAGGGAACGGCGCACTTACGTATCCCCTAGTCGGCGGCAAGGACGGCACGGACGCCTTCACCGCGGGCATCAGCCATTTCCCGTCCGGGTTGAACGTGCCGATGCATTCGCACAACGTGGAGGAGATGGTAACGGTGCTGGAAGGGACGGGCGAGTGCGACATCGACGGGGTGGTGCGTCCGGTGCAGCTGTTCGATACGACGTTCATCCCGGCGGGAGTCACGCACTGTTTCCGCAACACCGGCGACGTTCCGATGAAGATCATGTGGGTCTACGCTTCGACGAGCGTTACGCGCACCTTCGCGGAGACCGGCCAGACGGTCGAGCATCTGTCGGGCGAGGACGTGATCGGGAAGTAGGCGGGTAGTCTGCTTATGTCGGCAGGCGGTGGCCTGCGAGTCAGGAATGGTTTGAGTGAGCCTGTTCAACAGTGAACAGGCTCCATGCCACTGTTGAAAGACCGACTACCCTTGTACGATCGGTGCGTAGGTTGACGGCACACGGGGGGACAGAGGCTGCAGAGCGCGCCGCTCGCGGTTGGAGTAGCAGGGTCGCTTGTAGTCCCGATCAGCCTGCGTGATTTGTTGAGGAAAGGCGGCAGCTAGTCCAAGGCGTCGACAAGGATGCGAAGGATGGCATAGGACAAACCACCCAAGGCAATTATCCCTCCTAACATCGTCCCAATCATCCACTTGATGAGGTCTACCTTGGCATCACTTATCCGGTCCGCCAGTTCTGAGTGCTGGCGGGCGTTCTCCTGAATGAAGTCCGTGAAGTAGCGGGGGACTCCCTCATTGGCAGAGGTCTGTGCTTCTGTCGTCATTGGCTCGCGCTCCTTCATAGACATGATAGCACCGGGACGCTGCGCCTCTTTTCTGCGGACACAAAGACACCACGGGAGCGCCCCAGCCTGCAAGCCTGCACTCTGCCACTGCTCGCGCTCAGCTCGGAAGGTGAGGTTCCTGAAGCGTCCGCGACGCCTTCAAGCTCCCATGCCCTCCACTTGCCAACTGGTGCGGGGTAGAGCAGTGTGGAATAGGGTGCAGCCCCGCCGGTGCTGGTAGAATGCGGTACCTATGGCGCTCTCCAAGGAAGATAACGAACTGCTAACCCGCGTCGGGCCTGATACGCCTATGGGGGCGCTCTTCCGGCGCTTCTGGCTGCCTGTCCTGCTTGCGAGCGAGTTGCCGGAGCCCGACGCGGAGCCGGTCCGCGTGAAGGCGCTTGGCGAGTTCTTCGTGGCGTTCCGTGATACACAGGGCAGGCTCGGCCTGCTGGATGCACGCTGTCCTCATCGCGGGGCCGATCTGTCGTTCGGGATTGTGGAGGAGGGCGGCATCCGCTGCGGACGCTGCTACTGGAAGTTCGACGTCGAGGGCAACATCCTGGATATGCCGCTGGAGCCGCCGGACAGCGCGCTCTGGAACGAAGTGAAAGCGCCCGCGTTCCGTCTCACCGAGTATGGCGGGTTGCTCTGGGGTTATCTGGGCCCGGCGGACGACGTGCCGGATCTCCCGGAGTTCGAATGGACGCGCGTCGAGCCCGACCATCGGTATCAGTCCCGCTTCCTCGTGGAGTGCAACTACATGCAGGCGGTCGAGGGCGGGCTGGACGCTGCGCGTGTCGCGGCATTGGACAAGGCAGGCGCTCTGGGGCCGGACGATCCGATGGGCGAGGACGCGGCTCATTCGGTGCAGGCGCGGGAGACAGAGTACGGACTGCTCGTCGGGACGGCGGTCGAAACGGACGCGGCCAAGGCGGACATGCAGGTTACGCAGTGGCTGATGCCGTTCTACACGACATCGGCTTCCGGCAAGCGCAGCGTCTACGAGGGCGTGGCGTGGACGCCGATAGACGATGAGAGCACGATGGCGTTTCCCGTTACGTACAACCCTCGCAAGCCACTGAGCAAGCGGCTGCTGGCCGAGATACGCCAAGGCAAGCACGTGCATCCGAAGTTGGCCGAGGGCGGGCACCGGCGCGAGCGCAACAGGAGCAACGCCTACGTCGCGGATGGTAAGGAGAAACCGAACGACTTCGCGTCGCGGTTCGAGACTTCGTTCGAGATGGCCATCGCCTGCCAGGAGAGCATGGGGGTCATCGTCGATCGTTCGCATGAGATGCTCGGCCCGAACGACGGCGCGATCGAGGCAGCCCGCAGGGTGCTGATGCAGGCGGCGGTGGACCTGATGGAGGGCACTATCCCGGTCATCGTACACAAGGGCGAGGCGTATCGAGTTCGCGCCTATGCCGCGCAGGTCGCATCGCCGGACACGTTCGATCAGGACGACCGCATCCGCAAGGGCATCGTTCCCGAGGTTTAGGGTGGCTCAGCAGAGCGCGGCAGGCTACTCAGGCACTCCGCTTCCACAGAAGTTGGGGATCAAGCCCGGCGTTACGCTGGCCATCGAGGACGAGCCTCCCGGTTTCGCCGCGCTCCTCGGCGACTTGCCTGACGGCGTGATGCGCGTCCCCGCAGAGTACGCACCGCTCGACGTGCTCATCGCGTTTCACACGGAGCGCGCGACGCTGGCCCGGGTGTTCCTCGATCAGGCGAGACGCATCGCGCCTGACGGCGGCTACTGGATAGCGTGGCCGAAACGCTCGTCCGGCGTCGCAACCGATATCACCGAGGATGTCCTCCGTGATATCGGCTTGCCCACTGGCATGGTGGACAACAAGGTATGCGCCATCGACGCAACCTGGTCCGGGCTCAGGTTCGTCGTTCGCAAAGAGCGCAGAGCGTCGTGGCCTCCAGCTTAGCCGCCGATGGGGTAGAGCTTGCGAACGTTGGTGTTGACCAGCTTGTGGATCTTCTCCTCTGACAGGTGGCCGAGGTTCTCGCTCAGCACGCGGCGGGAGTTCGGCCATGGCGAGTTGGGGTGCGGGTAGTCCGTTGACCACATGCAGTTGTCCTCCCCCCACCACGACAGCAACTGACCACCCACGTAGTCGTTGAAGAAGGTGGCGTAGATGTTGCGGTAGAAGTACTCGCTAGGCAGCATCGTCATGGGCATGGGACGCTGGTTGAGGAATCGCTTGTAGTAGTAGTCCCACTGCTGAAGGATGAACGGGATCCAGCCGATCTCACTCTCGACGATGACGGTCTTGAGCTTCGGGAAGCGTTCGAAGACGCCAGTGAAGATCAGGTCGAAGATGGAATTGGTAACGCTCTGGAGCTTGAGGTTGACGGACCCGCGGTGAGCGAGCAGCGAATCTCCCTGCCGCTGGCCAGAGTTGAAGGTTGCGCTGTAATCGAACCCGGTGAGGATGTGCAAGTGGATGGGCACGTCAAGCTCCTGCGCGGCGGCCCAGAGCTTGTCGTAGTGGTCACTGGTGAACGGCAGATCGGGGTGGGGCACCTGCCACACGAGCGCGCCGTACAGCCCGCCCTCATGGGTGCGGTAGAGTTCGGCGACTGCTTTGTCGATGTCGTAGGTGGCCAGGCAGGGGATGCCGACCAGCCGGCTGGGGTTGACGGCGCAGTACTCCATGAGCCAATCGTTGTACATGCGGAAGCAGGCTTCCTGCGCTTCCGGGCTCTCCACGCTGAAGAGCCGCAGCCCCAGCGTGGGGTAGAGCACTTCGGCTGAGACGCCGTCCGTCTCCATCTCAATGACGCGTTCCCTGGGGTCGTACCCACCGGGGCGCTGGTCTGCCATCGCCGTCCCTGTCTGGGGCCGAGGAGGAAACACCGGCACGTCGCCCTTCAGTGCGTCCGGCAGTTGGCGGCGCCAGAAATCCGGCTCTTCCATGACATGGGAGTCCGCCGATATGAGCACCTCGTTCGAGAGATCGATCATCTTGTCGGATGCGGCCTGCGTCGTGGTCATCACGTACCTCCTGGGAACGTCCCTATTGCGTCATAGATTCGGTTGAGGCGAGGCTACGCCTTGCCTTGCGGGGGAGTCAAACGGCCTCAGCGCGCGGTCCATGCGAGGTCGATGGGGTAGGCGCTTCCGGTGATGGCGGCGGCGTCATCCGACGCGAGGAAGAGCGCGAGGTTGGCTATCTCGCGCGGCTCGATCAGACGCTTCACGATCGCCTGAGACAGCACGACCTGATCGAGAACATCGGCGACGTCCACGCCCGCCATGCGCGCGAGGTCAGGCAGCTGATTCTCCACGAGCGGCGTTCTCACGAACGATGGGCAGATGGCGTTGGCGGTGATGCCGTACGCGCCAGCCTCGACGGCCACTGCCCTCGTGAGCCCGATGATGCCGTGTTTCGCCGCGGTGTAGGCGGACTTGTTCGGGCTGGCGATGAGGCCGTGTATCGAGGACATGTTGATGATTCGCCCCCAGCCGCGCTCCTTCATGCCGGGGAGCAGGTACTTGGTGAGCTGAAACGGCGCGAACAGCATGACCTGGAGCAGTTCGGCCCACCGCTCCTCTGGGAACTCCTCGATAGGCGCTACGTGCTGGATGCCCGCGTTGTTCACGAGCACATCCACCTTCCCGTGCTCCTGTAACGCTCGTTGGGCCACGTTGCGGGTCTGCTGCGTATCCGCGAGGTCTACCTGGAGGAACGCGCCGTCTATGGCATCCGCCACATCCTGCCCTGCGCCGTTCACGTCAGCGATGATGACGTATGCGCCCTTCTCCGTGAAGCGCTCCGCGATCGCCTTGCCGATGCCGCTCGCGCCTCCGGTCACCAGCGCCGTCCTACCTTCGAGTTTCGTCATGGGGCTATCTCCTCTGTGCCTTACGTGGTCTGGCTGCTGCGAGCTGCGCGAACGTGGATGCCCACGGGGAGCGACATGCCGCCGAGCACCGCGCTTGCGAGGGGGAACAGCCCCGCCAGAATCCAGATGCTCGACGCCGGAGGATCCTGCAGGGACGTGGCGGCGGATACGACAAGCGGTGCGACAACGACGAGGATGCCTATCGCGGCGCCGGCGAGCCTCCCGGGCGTCCCGTCCAGTTTCGTTCCCGCTGCGATGCCGACAAGCCACGGGAAGAACATGGTTCCGCAGATCCAGAAGAACGCCGCCCAGTCGCCTACCCACCCGTCGAGTGCGTCCAGCGAGACTATCGCGGCGATGGCCAGTCCCACTACACCAACCGATCGTACGGCGAGGGTGGTTTTCGATTCCGCAGTTTCCATGCCTAGCCTGTCCTCCGTAGGAATGGTACCATCCGTTCTCCGTTGGAGGCCCATCGCGCCTCAGTCCTATCGGCGAATCGCGCCGTTAGGCTGGAGTTTCGTGTGTATCAGGGAGCGATGCCAACGCAATCGGCCAACACGCCCATCACGACGGTTATCGAGAGAGCGCTCGCGGGGGAGGAGCTTACCCCTGCTGACGGCTATCTGCTGATGGCCGTGTCCGGCCCGGATGACCTCGGCGCGCTGATGTCTGCGGCCTCCGCGATGAACGATGCGGCGCGGCCTCCCCGGCGCGTCACCTACTCACGCAAGGTATTCCTGCCGCTTACGAACCTCTGCCGCGACCGCTGCGGGTACTGTACGTTCGTGAAGGGACCGCATCAGCGCGGCGCGCACACGATGACGCCCGCCGAGGTGCTGTCGGTAGCCCGGCGGGGCGCGGAGTTGGGGTGCAAGGAGGCGTTGCTGAGCCTGGGCGACCACCCGGAGGCGCGGCACCCGGAGATGCTCGAAACGCTGCGGGAGATGGGGTTCGGGTCGACGCCTGAGTACACCGCTGCGATGTCGCAACTCGTTCTGGAAGAGACCGGACTGTTGCCGCATACCAACTGCGGAACGTTGAGCAGCGCCGAGATGGTGGCGATCGCTCCGTGGAACGCAAGTATGGGCATCATGCTGGAGAGCGCGAGCCTGCGCCTGCACGAACCGGGGGGGCCGCATCACGGCACCGTTACGAAGCGGCCTGAGCAGCGCATCGCCACGCTGGAGACTGCGGCGGAGCTGGGCGTTGCGATGACGACGGGCATCCTGATCGGCATCGGCGAGACGCTGGAAGAGCGCGTTGATTCGCTGCTGGCAATCAGGGAGACGCACCGGCGCTGCGGCAACATCCAGGAAGTCATCATCCAGAACTTCAGGGCGAAGGAAGCGACGCTGATGCGGGACGCGCCGGAGCCTTCCACGACGGATATGCTGCGAACGCTGGCAGCGGCGCGGCTGCTGCTGGGGGCGGAGATGAACATCCAGGCTCCGCCCAACCTGAATGCGCTGGAGTATCAGTCGTACCTTCAGTGCGGCATCAACGACTGGGGAGGGGTATCGCCGCTCACCGTGGACTTCATCAATCCGGAGGCCGCGTGGCCTGAGGTTGAACGTTTGCGTGGACTCACGATGGAAGCAGGGTACGAGTTTCGTGAACGCACGGCGCTCTACCCGGAGTACGTATTGTCAGGTACGTGGGCGCCTTCGGAAGCCGTAAGGAAGCGCCTTGCGGAGCTGACCGACGGCGAGGGATACGTCAGGCAAGAGCTGGAGCGTTGACTACGGACGTATCTATCCGATGGATTGGCGAGCGGGATGGTTCCAACGGACGAAGGAGGCTATCGAACCGATGAGTGAATCAGAAGAGCAGACACCGCAGCGTTGGGCAGGGCTCGAGTCGTTGCTTGGCGGCATCCCCGCCGACATCGCCACTATCCTCGCCAAGCCGCTGAGCGGCGCAGAGGTTACGATTGAGGAAGGCGCGCGCCTCTTCGAAGCGGAGGGCACCGCGCTTCTGGCGTTGATGGCGACCGCGGACGAGCTGCGGCGTCAGGTCAACGGCGACCGCGTGACGTACGTCGTCAATCGCAACATCAACTTCACGAACGTCTGCATCAAGCGTTGCGGTTTCTGTGCATTCAGCCGCGATTTCCGGCAGGAGGAGGGGTACTTCCTCCCGCTGAACGAGATCGTTCGGCGGGCTCAGGAGGCGACGGAGCTGGGCGCGACCGAGGTCTGTATCCAGGCCGGCCTGCCGCCCAAGATGGAGGGGTCGCTCTATATAGACCTCACGCGTGAACTGAAGGCTGAGCTTCCGGACATCCACATCCACGGGTTCTCGCCGGAGGAAGTGCTCTATGGCGCGGTGCGGTCTCGCTGCTCAATCGAGGAGTATCTTCTCGGTCTCCGCGACGCTGGCGTAGGGTCGTTGCCGGGCACGTCCGCTGAGATTCTCGATCAGGCCGTGCGCGACCGGATCGCGCCTGGGCGCATTACTGTCGAGCAGTGGCGTGAGGTCATCACGACGGCGCACAAGGTCGGCATCCCCACGACATCGACCATCATGTTTGGCCATATCGAGACGAACGCTCAGCGCGCCGCGCATCTGGCTTTTCTGCGTGACATCCAGAAAGAGACGGGCGGGTTCACGGAGTTCGTGCCGCTGAGTTTCGTGCATGAGGAAGCGCCCATGTTCACCGATCGGCTGTCTGACGAGATGCGGCCCGGCGCCACGGGCGCTGAGGTGGTACGTATGCACGCCATCGCCCGGCTGATGCTGCATGGGTGGATTCACAACATCCAGTGTTCATGGGTGAAGGAAGGCCCGAAACTCGCGCAACTGCTCCTGACGGCAGGCTGCAACGATGTTGGCGGGACGCTCATCAACGAGAGCATCTCCACGGCGGCAGGCTCCGCCTACGGTCAGCTGGTGCCGCCTTCCGAATTGCGGCGGTGGATACGCGACATCGGGCGCGTGCCCACCGAGCGCACGACACTGTATGGGACGCGGCGCGTGTACGAGGAAGAACCGACAGAGCCGGAGCCGCTGGACGTGGCGGCGGCCCACCCGGAGCGATTCGGGTCGTATAAGCAGTTGATCAAACTGGAAGCGTTCCGGTACGAGGGCCAGCGCGCGCCGTCGTTGGAAGGCCCGACGCTGCCGGAGGCGCTTGCGGGCAAGGCGGGGTAGGCGGGCCGGTGTCGGGAATCCTGGCGATAGCCGGAGGAGTCGGGGGCGCGAAGCTTGCCCTCGGCCTGTCGCGTGTGCTTGCGCCCGATGACCTCACGATCGTCGTCAACACCGGCGACGATGAGACGTTCCACGGCCTGCACGTCTCGCCGGATATCGACACGGTTACCTATGCGCTTGCGGGACTCACGAACGCCGATACGGGCTGGGGCGTCGCCGGAGACACCTTCCGCGTCCTGGAGACGCTGGGAAGGCTCGGCGGCGATACGTGGTTCGGGCTGGGGGATCTCGATTTGGGCCTGCACCTGCGGCGCACCGAGCTGCTGGCGGCGGGCCATGCGTTGAGCGTGGCGACGCAGGCGATAGCCGGGGCGCTCGGCATCCGCCACGCCATCGTTCCGATGTCGGACGCCCCCGTCCGCACAGTGATGCTTACGGACGCCGGGGAGATGGCGTTCCAGGAGTACTTCGTGAAGCACTCGTGCGAGCCACGGATATCGGGCGTGCGTTTCGATGGGGCAGACGCTGCTCGCCCCGCACCGGCGTTCGAGCAGGCGCTTGCTCAGTGCGATGCGATCGTCTTCTGTCCGTCGAACCCGCTGGTGAGCATCGGGCCGGTGCTTGCCGTGCCGGGCGTACGGGATGCCATCGAGCGTTTCGACGGCCCGCGCATCGCGGTCAGCCCCATCGTCGGAGGCAAGGCGTTGAAGGGCCCTGCCGACAAGATGATGGCCGAACTTAGCGAGGACGTGAGCAATACGGGCGTGGCCCGCCGGTACGCCGGGATATGCGATACGTTGGTGATAGACGTCGGCGATGCGCACGAGGCTGCGTCCGTCGAGCAGGTGGGCATGTCCGTGCACGTTGCGCCGACGGTGATGACGTCGGACGCGGAGAAAGTGGCGCTCGCTGAGGCGATCCTTGCCCTTGCGCGTCGTCATCCGCGCGTTCGGGCGGCAGGGAAGTCCGGATGACGGAGGAACTGCCGCGCTGGCACGCGGTTATTCCCATGAAGCCGCTGGCAGAGGCGAAGAGTCGATTAGCGGCCAGCCTGTCGCCGCTCGCGCGTCACGCCCTGGTGCTGATGATGCTTCAGCGTGTCGTTACGGCGGTTCTGGGCGCACGCGGCTCCTGTCGGTGCACGGTCGTGGGCGGTGACGATCGAGTGCGGCAGGTGGCCGAACTCGCAGGCGCGCGCTGGATGTCCGACCCCGCGAGCGACCTGAACGCTTCCGTGTGGGCCGCCATGCAAGCCGTCTACGCCGAGGGGACGGAAGCCGCGCTCTTCCTGCCGGGCGATCTGCCGTTGATAACGGCGGGCGACGTAGACGAGATCGCTCATGCCGGACGACGCCTCACGCACCCCATCGGGGTTCCAAGCACGGAGGGGGGCACGAACGCTCTTTGGTTTCCGGCTGCCCTCGCGTTCGAGCCTCTCCTCGGCGAGGGCAGTTACGCCAGACACCAGGCGGCGGCGAAGAGCGCGGGAACCAACCTGGGGACGCTGGAACTTCCCCGCGTGATGACCGACTTGGACACGCCTGATGTCTACGAGCGGACGAAAAAGAACGAGGAAGGATTCTCAGCGCTGCTCACTGACTGGCAGACGTGGCTGGACGGGGGCGGGGTTGCCCCGCCGCCTGCGTGTCCGTTGGTTACACTGAAACTATCCGGATCGGAGAGGTAAGGCGATGGCGAGGCCCAAGATAGGCTTGTTACTCGGTACGAGGGGGACGGTGATGAAAGCGCAGCGTGAGGGCACAGCGCTGTCCGCTGCGGGGATTCTCGACCTGGCGGAGCGCGCCGAGCAGGCGGGGCTCGATTCCGTGTGGGTCGGCGACAGCCTCGTTTCGAAACCGAGGTTCGAACCCATTACCGCGATGGCCGCTATCGCTGCGCGCACGTCACGCGTGCGCATCGGCACATCGGTGCTGCTGCCTGCGATCCGTCACGTGGTGACGTTGGCGCACGCCATCGCCACAGCCGACGTGGTCTCGAACGGGCGCATCGTCATTGGCGCAGGCATCGGCGGGGCGTTCAACGACGATCAGCGGCAGGACTGGACGGCAGCGGGGGTTGACCCGGAGTCGCGGGCGGGCCGCTTCACGGAGAGCGTTCGCATCCTGCGGCGCCTGTGGACGGAGGACGGCGTAACCTTCGATGGCAAGCATTTCACGCTCGATGACGTAACGCTGGATCCCAAGCCTGTGCAGTCGGGCGGCGTGCCTCTGCTGCTGGCGACGCACTACCGCACCGGCTCCGAGGCGCAGGTGCGCCGGGCGGCGCGGCACGGCGACGGCATCATCGGCATCACCGACTCGCCGGAGGAGTACGCGCAGACCGTTGCGAGGGTCGACGAGGCGCGCGCTGCGGAGGGCCTCGACGTGGCTTCGTTCCAGCACGTCTACTATCTGACGGTGAACCTGGGCGCGGACAAAGAGGCGTCGGAGGCGGAGGCGCACGACTTCCTGATGAACTACTACAAGGTTGCGCACTGGGGTAGCGCGTGGGGTCCGTGGGGCGCGCCTGCCGACGTCGCAGCGCGTATCCAGGAGTTCGCGGACGCGGGCGCGGACACGGTCATCGTCCGCTTTGCGTCGTGGGATCAACCGTCGCAGTGGGAGCGATTCGAGCAAGACGTCTGGCCCCGGTTCGCATAGTATTCACCTGCCAAGGAGGAACGTTATGACCGAGCAGACGTACAACCAACTGACTCCTGAAGAGCGCTACGTTATCGAGCACAAGGGCACCGAGCGCCCCTTCACCGGCGAGTACGACAATTTCTACGAGAGCGGGATGTACATCTGCCGGCGGTGCGACGCGGAGCTGTACCGCTCGGACGATAAGTTCGATGCGCATTGCGGTTGGCCCGCGTTCGACAAAGAGGTTCCAGGGGCCGTGAAGCGCCTAGCCGATCCGGATGGTTTCCGCGTCGAGATCCAGTGCGCGAACTGCGGCGGGCACCTGGGGCACGTGTTCGACGGAGAAGGCTTTACACCGACCAACTCCCGCCACTGCGTCAACTCGCTGTCGATGCGCTTCGTACGGGCAGAATCGGAATAAGGAGAGACGGGCATGACGACGAACCAGCAGAACACACCGATGAGCGGAGGAACGCCGAGCAGCGCCGCCTACGGCTCCGACTACATGGTGGAGGTGCTGCGAGCGCTTGGCATCAAGTACATCGCGCTCAACCCCGGCGCGAGCTACCGGGGGTTGCACGACTCGATCGTGAACTTCGGGAGCGGCGGGCCGGAGATAGTGCTCTGTACGCACGAGGAGATCGCCGTCGCGCTTGCCAATGGCTATTTCCGCGTTACCGGCGAGCCAATTGCGACAGGTTTGCACAACGTCGTTGGGCTGCAGCACGCCTCCATGGCCATCTTCAACGCGTGGTGCGATCGATCGGCCATCCTCAACCTTGGCGGCGGCGGGCCGCAGGACGCGACGCAGCGGCGCTCGACGGACTGGGTGCACACCGCACTGGTGCAAGGCAACGCCGTGCGTGATTACGTGAAGTACGACGACCAACCGTACAGCGTCGAGGCGGTGCCGGAGTCGCTCCTGCGTGCGATGCGGACGGCGATGACCGATCCCAAGGGGCCTGTGTACATCTGCTTCGACAGCGGCGTCCAGGAGCAGCGCGTCGACTCATCGCTTCCGGTGCCGGACGCCGCGCTCTTCGGCCCACCCGCGCCGCCTGCGCCGAACCCCGTTGCGCTCAGCGAGGCCGTTGATCTGCTCGCGAACGCGGCGTGGCCCGTCATCGTTACCGGCGAGATCGGCAGGAACCCGTCGGCGTTGGCCTCGGTGGTCGAGCTGGCAGAGACGCTCGGCTGCGCCGTCGTTGACGACGACGGGCGATTCGGTTTCCCAAACACGCATCCGCTCGACCTCACGAGTATCCGTCCGCGCGCGCTTGCCGACGCGGACGCCGTGCTTGCTCTCGACGTGCCGAGCCTGGGCGTTCCATTGGGGCCGTCCGTTCGTGAGCGCGGCGCGTTGGAGCTGGCGGCGCCTCAGGGCACGAAGATCATCCACATCACGCTGCTGGAGCAGGAGCGGCAGAACTGGGTTACCGATAACCAATGGCTGCTGCCGGTTGCGATTCCCATCGCGGCGGACACCTCGCAGGCCATCCCGCTGTTGTCGGCTGCGTTGGGTGAGCGGCTGTCCGCTGGCGCAGCGGCCTCCGCGGTGGAGGAGCGGCGCGCGCGAGTGATAGCCCTGCACGACGAATCGCGTGCGTCGGCGGCGCAGTGGGTGCGTGATAACTGGGACGCCGCGCCCATCTCGTCCGCGCGGCTCTACGGAGAGATTGCTGAGCGCGTGAAAGGCATCGAGTGGGCGATGGTGCATTCACACGGACGCCGTGTTCGCGACGTGCTGGAGCTGACGGATCACGCGCACGGATTGGGCGGCGGGCGAGGCGCAGGCGTCGGCTATGGACTGCCGTCGTCCGTTGGGGCGGCGCTCGCGTACAAGGGCACGGGGAGGCTGTGCATCAGCGTCCTTGGGGACGGAGACTTCCTCATGACGTCCAACGCGCTCTGGACTGCCGCGCACAGCGAGATACCGCTTCTGGTAATCGTGTTCAACAATCGTTCGTACTATAACGACGAGGAGCATCAGGAGCGGGTGGCGCGCTGGCGTGACCGGCTCGTCGAGAACAAGGGCATAGGCATCCGTATCGACAACCCTGCGCCGGATTTTGCGACGCTCGCAAGGGCGTTTGACGTTGCGGGGTTCGGGCCGGTTTCTGATCCGAATGCGCTCGGCGCCGTACTGGACGAGGCGATAGCAGCCGTGCGCTCGGGCAAGCCCGCAGTCGTGGACGTGCTGACGCAGGCGCGCTAGGAAGCCGCTCTCACCCGGATGCGCGCTGCGACGTCCATGCCCAGCGATAGCTGCGCATCGTCGCGGCAGACGTCCACGACGCCGCGATACGCTGCGATGTCCTCGACGATGATGCGCTCGCCGGGTAGCAGGCGGTTCGCTACGAGATACGAGAGCAGCGGGAAGTCCTCGTCCGGTATGCGCGTCACGATGTACGCCGTGTCCTTCAGCGCCTCGCTCAGGCGGAGAGTGTCCGGGTCGAAGGTGCGCAGTTCGCTCTCGTTCGCTTTGTAGATAGGCCGTCCGTAGGGGCAGGATTCCGGGTAGCCGAGCTTCTCTTCGATACGGGCCAGGAGGGCGGGAGAGATGCCGTGTTCCAAGCTGTGCGCCTCGGATTCGGCGCGTTCGAGCGGGACGCCGAGGAGGTCTACGAGCAGTCGCTCCGAGAGGCGGTGCCGCCGCACGACATCACGGGCGCGCGTCTGGCCCTCGGAGGTCATCTCGATGCGCTTTTCCTTGGTGATCTTGATCAGGCCTTCCTTCACCATGCGCTGAATCATCCCCGAGACCGAAGCGAGCGTTGTGCCGATCTCTTCTTCCTCAGGGATGCGCCGCAGGTAGGACGCGAGCTCGCTCATGTGCGGCTTCAGGCCGTCCTCCTGGAGGATCGCCAGGGAGAGCAGGTAGTTCTCCGCAGTGTGCGAGATGCGTTGGGAGCCGCTTGCACGGCTGCGCGGGCGCCGTTTGGTGTTCGTCGTCATGGGCGCATTATCGCATGAGAGCGGCGTCTGCGTGGACACGGTATGGTAGGAGTAATCCTGACGTTAATAGGTGATCATGGCATTGCAATCAGGCGCTTCCCGCGCGCCTCACGCAGGCGGAGCGGCCGATTCTCTCGTCGTGCTGCTGCACGGCCTCGGAGCGAACGGCGAGGATCTCATCGGCCTTGCCGACGTACTCGCGCCTCGCTTCCCGACGACAGCCTTTCATTCTCCGGACGCGCCGGAACGTTATGCGGAGGCAGGCTTCGGCTTCCAGTGGATGGCCCGCCAGCCCCAGGACACGCGAGGCGACCGCCTGCGTGCCGTCGAGGGGGTCGTGAACGACTACATTGACAACCTGCTCGACGAGTACGGGCTGGACTCCGGCAAGTGCGTGCTGGTTGGCTTCTCGCAGGGGTGCATGGTTGCGCTGCACGTTGCGCCGAGACGCGAGCGCTCGTTGGCAGGCGTCGTTGGGTTCAGCGGGGCGCTGCTCACCGGCGATACGCTCGAAAGCGACGCGCAGAGCCGTCCGCCGTTCGTGCTCGTTCACGGCGCTGAGGATATGTTGGTAGATCTAGCGGAGACGGCGGAGGCTGGCCGAACGCTCGCCGCGTTGGAGTTCGAGGTGGAGGCGTACGTGCTGCCCGGGCTCGGCCACGGCATCGACCATCGAGGACTGGAGATCATGGCCAGTTTCGTAGAGCGCGTGCTGGCTTAGCCTGCGACGGTGAACTCGCGGAGGTCGGACGCGATGGTCAGCGTGGCGCCGGTGACGGCTTGCACCTCGTCGGGCGTGTAGCCCGGCGCTATCTCTTTCATCAGGAAGCCTCGATCGGTCACCTGGAACAGCCCCAGGTTCGTCGCCACGAGATTCACGACGCCGACTGCCGTTACGGGCAGCGAGCAACGCTCGACGAGCCGAGGCTTGCCGTCCCGCGTCGTGTGTTCGAGCAGGAGGAATACGTTCTTCGCGCCGACGGCGAGGTCCATCGCACCGCCGATGCTTCCGCCGCGCGCGCCCGCGACCTTCCAGTTCGCGAAATTGCCGTTGGCTGCTACCTCGTACGCGCCGAGCACCGTGACGTCGACATAGCCCCCGCGTATGAGCGCGAACGAGTCCGCGTGCTCCAGCACCGCCATGCCCGGCATACTCAGCACGTACTGGCCGCCCGCGTTCACGAGGTTCGGGTCCTCTTCTCCCGGCGCGGCGAGCGGCCCGTAGTGGACGAGACCATTCTCCGATTGGTACATCACCTGTTTATCGGTGTGCACGAAGTTGGAGCAGAGCGTAGGGATGCCGATGCCCAGGTTGACGACCCAGCCGTCGTGGAACTCCATCGCGATGCGGTTGGCCATCGTTTGCCTGTCGAGCGGCTGCTTTTCCGTCATCAGCGGGTCGCCTCCTCCTGAAGGGCGTCCGGCGGCACGGCGACGATGCGGTTCACGAAGACGCCTGGCGTGTGAACGTGGTCAGGGTCAATCTCGCCCGGCTCGACGACCGGTTCGTCGACCTCGACGATGGTTACTTTCGCTGCGCGCGCCATGACCGGCCCGAAGTTCCGCTGCGTGCGGTGGTATTGCACGTTGCCTAGTCTGTCCGCGCGGTGAGCGCGTATCAGGGCGTAGTCGGCACGGAGCGCCGTCTCCAAGACGTACTCCCTGCCTTCGAAGACGCGTGTCTCCTTACCCTCTGCCATCTCCGTGCCCACCCCCGTTGGGGTGTAGAAAGCAGCTATGCCCGCGCCGCCTGCTCTGATGCGCTCCGCCAGCGTGCCCTGGGGCATCAGTTCAGCCTCGATCTTCCCCGCGTCGTAGAGTTCGGCGAACGGCGTGACGATAGATGGGTGCGGCGATGCGGTGAAGGCGGCTCGCACCACCGCGACCCTGCCATTCCGCACGAGCACTCCGCCGTCTATGCGGTCGTCCTGCCAGCGTCCCGGCGTGTTGGCGATGAGCGTGAGCTCTTTCGCGCCCTGACGCAACAGCGCGGCTATGAGGTTGCGAGCGGTTCCGGGCCCGCCGAATCCGGATAGCATGATGGACGCGCCGTCCGGGATGTCGGCGACGGCATCGTCGAAACTTTCGTAGACTTTCCCACTCACGCCGGAAACGTTATCGCTAATCGGGCGCTGGCGCCAGAGCAGGAGTCGCCCGGTATCTGCCGTCTGCCACCTACTGGCGGCGTGTATGCGTACAATGGCGTGCGCATTTCCGAGGAGGTGAGCGTTGGGCAAGTTGGACGGTAAAACGATCATCGTTACCGGTGCGAGCCGTGGGATCGGCGCTGAGATTGCGCGTGTCCTTGCGTCAGAGGGAGGCAGGGTCGTGTGCGCGGCTCGCACGCTCAAGGAGGGCGACCATCCGCTCGAAGGCTCGTTGGAGCAGACGGTCGCCGATATCAAGGAGACGGGGCATGAAGCGACGGCTGTGCCGGTAAACATCTCCGAGGTCGAGGAGTGCCAGCATCTCGTTCAGGAGGCGCGCTCGCTCTACGGGCCTGTCGACGTGCTGGTCAACAACGCGGCTTTGACGTACTTCGTGCCGATCAAGGATTACACGGTCAACCGGTGGATGCGCTCCTGGGCGGTGAATCTGCACGCGCCGTTCGTGTTGAGCCAACTCGCGTTGGAGGACATGCTGCCACGGAAGAGTGGGCGCATCGTCAACATCTCGTCGGTTGCGGCCATCGGCCCCGGGCACGGTCCGTACGCCGGAGAACACGGGGAGGAGTACCGGCTGAAAGGCAGCACGTGCTACGGAGCGGAGAAGGCGGCGCTCGAACGCTTCTCGCAAGGGTTGGCGGCGGAGGTCTACGCGGACGGCGTGGGCGTGTCTGCGGTTGCGCCGTCGCTCATCGTACCGACGCCGGGCACGGTGTTCCATCACCTCGTGAGCGGCTACGACGACCCGCGCGGCGAGCATCCGAACGTACTGGCGCGCGCGGTGCTGTTGCTGGCGACGGAGGAGTTGGACAAGGTGAGCGGGCGGGTCTGCTACAGCCAGCAGGTGCTGCGTGAGTTCGGCTGGATAGCGGAGGGCAGCGGCCCCGGCATAGACGACGGCTGGCCCGTGAGCGGCTATACGCTCAGATAAGCGGAAGGAGGAGATATGGAGACTCAGTTTCGCGCAGACCACGTTGGCAGCTTCCTCCGCCCACCGGAGGTGAAGGAGGCGAGGCAGGCATTCGAGGACGGGCACATCTCCGAGGAGGCGCTGCGGGAGGTGGAGAACGAACACATCCTGCGGGTGATCGAACTGCAGCGGCAGTCCGGCATCGGCATCTACACGGACGGGGAGCTGCGGCGCAGCGGCTGGGCCAGCGACTTTGGCGAGGCGGTCGATGGCTTCATCGTCGGCGAGCCGCCCGTCCGCATGCCCTTCCAGGGCGGCCAGGGCGACTGGGAGGGTCCAGGCATCACTCCGGAAAACCCCATGGGCATGCCAGGCACGGCGGGTGGCCGCATCATCGGCGAGCGGTTGCGGCAGCTGCGGCGTCTCACCGGCCATGAGTCGTCGTTCATCAAGCAGCACGCACCCGGGCCGTACAAGGTAACGATGCCTGCCGCCAGCTACGTTGTAGCCCGCGGGTACAAGCCCGGCGTTACGGACCAGGTGTACGAGTCCCGCGCAGCCGTGCTGGCCGCCGCTGCGTCCATCATCCGCCGCGAGGTCGTCTCCCTTGTCGAGGAGGGTTGCCCTTACGTGCAGCTCGACAATCCGCACTACCCGGACTACGTCCCCGACGAGCGCCGCGAGCAGTGGGCGTCCCTCGGCGTCGACCAGGACAGGGCGCTCCAGGAGGACATCGACGCCGACAATTCCTGCCTGCGCGGCTTCGACCGCAGCAGCACCATCCTGGCGATGCACGTGTGCCGAGGCAACGGCGCATACGGCGCGTGGCACACGTCCGGCGGCTACGACCGCATCGCGGAGCAGCTGTTCAGCCAGTTGGAAGTAGACACCTTCCTGTTGGAGTACGACAGCGAACGCGCCGGCACATTCGCGCCGTTGCGGTTCATGCCTAGGGGCAAGACGGTAGTGCTGGGCCTCGTCACGACCAAGGCGGGCGAGCTGGAATCCCAGGACACGCTGCTCCGGCGGATCGACGAGGCATCGCAATACGTGGACATGGACAGCCTCGCGCTGAGCCCCCAGTGCGGCTTCTCGTCAACGCTGCAGGGCAACCCCCTCACCTGGGACGACCAGCTGCGGAAGCTGGAGCTGGTGGTGGAGACGGCGCGCCGGGTATGGGGGACCTGAGTTTGAAGGAGTTGCAATGACGATATGGGGAGCCGGTTTCTATGGAGACCCCTGCTGGCAGTGCGGGTATGCGTGGTCGATCTCGCCGGAGGATGCGACGGCCCTGATACTCGATGCGCCCCGGCGGGTTCGCAGAGCTGCTCGACGGCCAGGACGGGAGCGTACGGCATCGCGACCTGACATGGTCGGTCAAGGCGTACGTGTCCCACGTCGCCGACAACATCAGGGGCTGGGCCGAGCACATCCGGAGCGGGACGGCGGCGGGCCAGACGTTGCTACGCCCCGTGGATCCGGACGCCATGGCAGCGATCCGCGGTTACGAGCACATGTCCGTTCAGACCGCTTTGTGGTCGCTCAAACACTCAGCCTCCATCTGGGCAGACGCGATAGCAGCCTCAGGCGACCGCGATTTCGAGTTCACGCACCCGACGCGCGGTCAGCAGTCGCTCGCCGAGCTGGTGCTCACCGTAGCGCACGACACGGCCCATCACGAGTGGGACATACAGAGGTCGCTGGCCGGTTCGTAGACGATCTGGCGCATGCTCCAGACAACCGGCTCCTAGTTGTAGTTCCCATAGAGGTTGTTGACAGGTGAGCAACTGTGATTGTTCGTCAAGAGGTCTGCGGGTTCCAGGTGGTTTTGTCCCGAAGGATGGCGTTCAGTATCGTCAACATCTTGCGCATGCACGCTACCAGCGCCACTTTCCTCGGCTTACCCCGGCTCACCAGCCGTTGGTAGAAGGCACGCAGCACCTCGTTGTGCTGGATAGCCGAGAGCATGGGCATGTAGAGGGCTGTCCGCACGACCGCTCGCCCGCCCCAGCAAAAGCGCTTCCCCTCGCGCTTCCCGCTGTCGCGGGCGAGCGGGGCCACGCCACTCAACATCGCAATCGCTCCTCTGTTGACATCCCCCAGCTCAGGAAGTGTAGAGACCAACACGCTGGCCAGGATCGCACCGACCCCCGGCACGCTCAGTAAGCGCTCCCAGCGCGCGCGCAGGGCGGCATCCCCCGCGATCACTTGGCGCAACTCCTGCTCAACGGCGGCAATCTCCTGCTTGAGGAAGGCGAGGTGGCGCTTTGCGCTGGCTAGGCTTGCGCCGGAGGCCTGCCGGGCTTGGTGCTGCTCCCGCGTCTGGTCCGCCACGAGTTGGTTGCGGCGGGTGACCAAGTCGCGTGCCACCTGCTCGGCGGACGAGGGCGGCGCCTTCGGGCCTACCTCGTTGACGTAGGCGAACCGTGCGATGACAGCAGCGTCGATGCGGTCCGTCTTGGCCAGGACGCCGATGGAGCGGGCGTAGCTGCGGACGTTACGGGGATTGAGCAACTGTCTTGGGCGTCAAGCGTTTTGCGGGTTCCAGGTGGTGTGATGCTTGAGCATGGCGTTGAGAATCGTGAGCAGTTTCCGCATGCACGCAGTGAGCGCCAGCTTCTTCGCCTTGCCGCTCCGCACAAGCCGATCGTAGAACTCATGCAGGATAGGGTTGTAACGCACCCCCACGAGGGTCGCCATGTCCAGCGCGGCCCGCACGTGCGCCCGCCCGCCCCAGCACCTGCGCGAGCCTCCGAACTTGCCACTGTCCCGGTTGAGCGGCGCGATACCCACGAGCGCCGCGACCTCTCGGCGGTCGAGAGAGCCGAGTTCCGGCAGGTCAGCCACCAGGCTGAAGATGGTCACAGACCCGATACCGGGCAGGGTGGACGCATCGCCCTTGCCCATATCTGGATCCGTCTCCCGCAAAAGGGCAATCAAGGCGTGCTCAAGTTTCGCCACCTCCTTGAAGCGGTCTCGCGATGCGCGCTCCACCCCTGTATGGACGAAGGCGGTCAACGCCGTATCGTTGCTGGCGATGCCCAATCGCTCAAGATCGTGGAGCGCGCCTCGCACTCCCTCCGAGATCAGACCCGATGCGGCTATCAACTCATCGGTGGAGATACCCTCGTCCGCATCCGCCTCGATCAGTGTCTCGGAGATGGTCAGCAGTTGGCGGCGGTCGGCATCCGCGATTCGGGCCTTTTCAAGCTTGGCACGCGCCTCCTCCATTGACCCCACCCGCAGGGAGGACGGAAAACCCTGCACCCGGTTCTCCTCTCGGGTCAGCAGCACCGCCTCCTCCAACCAAGACACTGTGGTCCGCACTCTGGTGTCGTTGGTGGCGGAATCTCGCTCGAATGCTCTGTCTTCGTCCTCACTGAGAACCTCACCGGCGGTGGCCACGACCTCGCCGTCCAAGCGTTTCTTCCGGTCAAGATTCCGCAGCGCCCTCAGGACACCGTGGATCTCGCGCCGCGTGAGCCGAGAACGGGCCGACATGCTGGACTGCCGCTCCACATCGTCCAGCGTGTAGAGGAGCACGCAGCGCGCCGTCTGCTGGTCCCGTCCGGCGCGGCCCGCCTCTTACAGGTAGTTCTCCAGGGAACCGGGGATGTCGGCGTGGACAACAAGCCGCACGTCCGGCTTGTCGATGCCCATGCCAAAGGCGTTGGTGGCAGCGATGGCCCGCAGTTCGCCACTGAGGAAGCTTTGCTGGACGTTCTTCTTGGTCTCCAGCGGCAGTCCCGCATGGAAGTAGTCCGCCTCCATTCCCTTTGCCTGCAAGAACTCAGCGACCTCTTCGGTTTGCCGTCGCGTCGCGCAATAAACGATGGCGCCGCCCTGTTCATGCGTCGGCTGATAGGTCGTCAGTATCTGGTGAATATGAGCGAGCTTTTCCCCGCTGCTCGTTTGCTCCACTACGAATTCCAGGTTGGTGCGTTGGGCGCCGCCGTCGAAGACCTTCAGGCGCGACGCCGAGCGCTTCCCGGAAATAGTCCACGATGTCGGCCTTCACATCGGGCTTGGCGGTCGCGGTCAGGCACAACACCGGCGGCGCCGGCTCCTTCCCTGCCCTCTCACGGATGAAACGCCCCACGTAACGGTAGTCGGGCCGGAAGTCGTGCACCCACTTCGAGAGGCAGTGGGCCTCGTCCGGCACCCAGGCGCCGATCTCACGTTGTGCCAGGACGCGGCGCACGGAGACGCTGCGAAGCTGCTCTGGCGAGATGATGAGGATGCTGGCATCTCCCAGGCGCACTCGGTTTCAACGCGTCGGCTCGCTCAGGCATGGACAGAAGCCCGTTGATAGTGACACACGAACCGATGCCCCGCTTCTCAAGCCCCTCCACTTGGTCAGCCATGAGGGCGACCAAGGGCGAGATCACCACCGTCAGCGCGCCGGTCTTGTCGTAGCGGGACAGGGCCGGTATCTGATAGCAGAGCGACTTGCCGGCGCCGGTGGGCAGGATTGCCAGCACGTGCTCCCTCGCCATCGCCGCCTCAACGATGGACTGCTGCATAGGCCTCCCTGCCTCGTCTGTCGGCTCCGGCCGGAAGTCGGCAAAGCCGAACCAGCGGGCAAGCTCCTTGCGGGCGTCGTGCCGTTCCCGGCACCAGCCGCAGGCGGGATCGGCGCAGGCAGTGTCGCGCAGCCGGCGGACCAACTGCCCCGCCTCGGGGAACTGATGTTGCACCCAGGGAGGCATGACCGAATTGCCCCCAGACACCGACAGCCACGCCAGTGCATAGGCCAGCGCCCAGCCGTGTGAGTCCGCGCTTGATGCGACCTCGCCTGCGTGCGTCCGACAGGAGTTGCTAGCCAGAAGCGCCCGGATTGCATCCTGCGCCTCAGCGTCGGATGGTCTTGTCGAATGCCTTATTGACGAGAAGACTGCACCGAACCCAGCACTATTGCCCACTGTGGTCAGCCAATGCCAAGCCGCCAACAGGTCAGGGGGCATATGGCGAAACGCCTCCAACTGATCGCCCAAGAGCTTGATGGTCTCTCTGGCGTCCAGCTCGGGATTGTTGACGCGTCCGCGTCTGAGTTGTCCGTCTTGGTAGTGCTTGACCAAGCGGTGATAGGGGTTGCGAGGGAAGGCCAGTGGATTCAGTCTGAGCGTGTCGATCGCTGGCTTTTGCAATAGCCGCAGGTCGGGGCTTACCGCCTGCAGTTGGGGCAGATTGTAGGCGATCAGATTGTGCCCCAAAACGCAGTCAGCACTATCGGCAAGGTCGTCCAGCCTGGCCAGAGCCGTAGCCAGGGCGCCGCCCGAGGCGGGGAAGACCAAGGTCTGGCCGTTATCGGAGCGGACCCCAGCGAAAGCGTGGACACGGCTGTCGCGAACGCCGACTTCAAGGTTTAGCGAGAGACAACGGAATGGCAGACGACTGCTGCCCCCGGCAGGGGGAGCAAGGTTCACCGATGCGCTCGCAACAGAAACACCCATGGCTGATCAGTCGGCGGCAGACTACTCGACCGGGTTCTTGCGTGGTCTGCCGCGCCGACGCCCCTCGGACTCCCAGAAGTAGACGGTCCTGCCCGAGCGGCGTACGTCCAGTCTCTTCCCCAGCGTTTCCGCCGCCGCATTGAGCCTGCGCCGGATCGCCTGGGGCGTCTCGCCCTCTCCTGTCTCCAGCACCCCAGTCTCTCCGTGGGGAACGCGCTGGATGTAGCCGATGTACTCCTGCAGGAGCTCCGCGCGCTTGCCGCTCGCGCTTCCCTCTCGCGCCTCGCGAAGCGAAACGATGCTGAACGTGGCATCTTACGCACCTCCTCGTACGAGCGGGGCGCATGGAACAACCGCCCCCTCTGAGCGAGCACTATAGCACCCAGGCGCCGGTCTCTTTCGCAGGCCTCACTCCTCATAGCAGGGATGCACCGGCCTTTGAGGGAGTTCTTTCGCGCACTCCCACATGAGGCGTTACGCCCCACTTCGCACCCTCCCAAACTCGATTGCGGTTCACCACTCCCCCGTACGCAGGAGGTTCCGTGCAACTTCAATCGGCCATCAGGTTCACGATTGGCAAGGCGAGGCGACGCACGCCGTGGGCTGTCGCGCTACTGCTGGCGGCCAAACTGGCGGCGCGACCATGCACCTTTTCCCTGACCGGAGGGGAGGACGGCGTCTACACGGTGCAGGTGTTGGAGTTGCCCGGAACCATCTCCGAGGGTGACACGCTGGGCGAGCCCCTCGCTAGCGGGCGCGATGCGCTCACCGGTGTGATTGCTGCCATGCTCGAACGCGGTCAAGAGATTCCCCGAGCACCTGGAGATCCGGGATTTCTCTGGGACGACCCAACTACGCATGCCTCCGTCGCTTCACGCGCGAGCGGTAGCCCTCGCCCGCCGCGACAACGTTAGCCTCAATCGATTCCTGACGACGGCAGTGGCGCACTACATCGGCTACAGTTCCGCAGTCACGGCATCGAGCGAGCGCGAGGAGGCGCTTGCATCGCTGGGGTGAGGATGGGGACGGGGCGGTAGTCCACCAGGTCAGGGTGGTCCCCAGCCGGTGCGGTGGCCTCCCTGCTGCCCGACTCGAGCACGTCAGTCTACCTCTGGGCGTCGGAAGGCCCACGCTGCGGCAGGCCCTGTAAGAACCCTGTCGCGTCGCCCCCGCCGGGAGGGGGGTAGTTGCTATTGGCGAACCTGCTCCTTTCATGCTCGTGGGCGCCATGAACCCATACTTCTGCGGCAACTATGGCGACCGAACGAAGCCATGTACCACTCGCGTCTCACCCCCGCTTCCGGCGAACGCGGCGGCTATACTCCATGCATCGGCGCAGGCGCTCTGCCTTGGAAAGCCTGTGCGGGTACTCCAACGCATCAGCGTTCGGCATCATGGAGGGGCATGAGAATAGCGGTTTGCGTCAAATGGGTTCCGGCTATCTCCCGAGTGCGACTCGACCCGGAGACGAAGAGGCTCGTGCGCGAGGGCGTGCCGAGCGAGCTGAATGCGTACGACGTGCTTGCAGTCAATCGCGCCGTCGAACTCAAGCGCGAGCACGGGGGAGAGGTAACCGTGCTCTCCATGGGTCCGCCCGACGCCCGACGCGGCCTCGTGCGCTGCCTGGCGATGGGCGCAGACCGTGCCCTGCACCTGAACGACCTGACGTTCGCGGGCTCTGACACGCTCGCTACTGCGCGTGCGCTGGCGCTGGCGTTGGGACGTGACGGGTACGACCTCATCCTCTTCGGCAATAACAGCGTCGATGCCGAGACCGGCCAGGTTGGCCCGGAGGTCGCCGAGCTGCTCGGCCTTCCGCAGATCACCTCGGTTATGAAGCTGGACGTTGCTGACGGCGTCGTCCGCGCTGAGCGTGCGCAGGAGGACGGAGTCGAGGTGGTCGAGGGCTCTTTGCCGCTCCTGGTCTCGGTGCTGGAGGGCGTTGCCCCGGATACATCCGCGCCCCGGGATGCAGTCCGCGCCGCTGAAGAGCGCGACGACATCCGAGAGCTGACCGCCGCTGACCTCTCGGACGACCTTTCGCAGTTCGGAGCGAACGGTTCGCCTACGTGGGTTGCCGAAGTGCGACAGATCGAGTCGGCACGCGAGGGCAAGATGATCGAGGGCAGCGGAGCCGCAGAGGCGGCAGCGGAGGCCGTCGCGTTCCTGGTTGCACGGCGCGCGTTCGACGAGGACGGAGAAGCGGAGCCGAAACGCGAGGCGGCAGCGGACGATCTCCGGCTCGCAGGGCCGGAGGTATGGGTGGTCGCAGAGGCGGGCCATGCGGGGCTGCGCACCGTTACGTTGGAACTCATAGCGGCTGCTCAGCCTGTGGCCGACGCCATCTCCGGTCGAGTAGTCGCCCTCGTGATAGGCGGGCCGGAGTCTCGATCCTACGCCGAGACGCTCGGCCATGCGGGCGCGGATGCCGTAGCCGCGGCGTGCGCCAATGGGCTTACGGCGTATGCGAATGCGGCATACGCCTCGGTGCTGGAGCAGATCGTTACGGAGCGCAAGCCCTACGCCGTACTCGTCCCCTCGACACCCAACGGACGCGGCCTCGCAGCTCGGGTGGCCGCACGCCTGGGACTCGGCCTCACGGGAGATTGCATCGGCCTGAGCGTCGATGAGGAAGGGAGGCTGGCGCAGCTCAAACCGGCCTTCGGGGGGAATATCGTGGCCCCCGTGTACTCCCGGACGCTCCCGAATATGGCGACGGTGCGCTCGGGCATCTTCGAGGCGCTGCAACCGAATGCCGCGCGCAGCGTCCCCGTCGAGGAGATAGCCGTGCCCGCTTTGCCGAGCGAAGATCTCACGCCCGTCGAGTTCCGCGCGGCGTTGGAGGACGACGCGGCGGGGTTGGACAAGGCCCGCGCTGTGGTTTGCGTCGGCATGGGCGTCGGCGGACCGGAGCGCATCGCTGATCTCGATGAACTCTGCGCCCTGCTTGGCGCAGACCTGATATGCACGAGGGACGTCGTGGAGGCGGGCTGGATGTCCCGGCAGCGTCAGGTTGGCCTGACGGGCCGGTCGATCGCGCCCCGGCTCTATATCGGCGTCGGCGTTCGCGGCGATTTCAACCACGTTGTGGGGATACAGCGCGCTCAGACCGTGCTGGTCGTCAACACGGATCGCCGTGCTGGGTTCTTCCGAGGCCATGTTGACGTGGGCATCGTGGAGGACTGGCAGGAGTTCATCCCGGCGCTCGTGGCGCAACTCAGAAGTACGCTCCACTAGTGCTCGCTCGTGACGCGTCGGCGTCGGCGTAGTATTGAGCCATGAGTAGGACGCGCACGTTGATTGCTGTGGCGCTTGCTGCCGTGGTTCTCGCGGGTATGCTGGCGGCTTCGGTGCTGAACGATACGCCTCCGCGCTCCGGCCCGCCGACGCTTGGCACGCAGGAACTGACGTCTGTTGAAGACCTGCGCGAATTCGCCATCATCGCGAATCGAGACCTGGGTGCGAGCGATTGGGTCAGCCTGAGACGCTCGACGATTCCCGGCAGCGAGCGTTCGTGCAGCGCGGAGGCGTTCGCCGCCCACGGCGCTGCCGACCTCCGGGAGACGGCCCTCGCGGTCGAGGCAGCGCTCGTTGCGGAGAGCGCCGCGTACGTTCAGCTCATACGATTGCCTGCACTGGAGTGGGTTACCACCGACGTACGCCTGAACGAAGGCGATGCGCTGGTGACGCGCCGAGCCCGGGCGTTCGGACGCGAAATAGACCCGCCGGTGCTGCGCGAGGATCGATGGGTCGTGGTGGATCGGGAGTGGTGGCTCCATCCCTTGAGCGTCGCCCCCGGCTGTGACGAACCCCGCGACGAGATCGAAAGAATACCCCTGCCGAATCGCTACGAGGCCACGACGCCGAGCACGTTTGAGCGTCCGCTGCCCGCAGGCGCAACGGTCGGCGCGCGCTCTGCGAATGACCGCTCCATAGAAGTGGCGCTGACGAAAGCGTTGCGCGGCGGCAGCCTGCCGCTGCCCGCTCCGCCGTCGCCGGAGGGTTATGAGCATATCTACGTGGAGGTGCGCGTCGAATCGACCGACGGTTCGCAGCTCGGCTCGGCGCTGACGTTCCGCTCTGCTACCGTCGATGGCTGGTTCCTGCGGAAGACGGGCCCGTCGATGACGACGATCTGCCCTGGCACCGAGGATACCGGCGTCACCTGCCACCTGTTCGCGGGCCTCGTGCTGGTGGCGGAAGACGATCCCGCGCCTCGGCTCGTATGGATACAGAAACCCAGCCACGAGCGCATCGCGGGGATCGCGTGGTGGTGGCTGCCCACGATCGAGCGCGACGGCGCGCCTGTCGTCCGCGACCTGCCGGATGCCGAACTAACGCAAGCGCTGGATGCGGCGGGCATCGTTCAGGACGTATGGGGCACCGATTTCAGCCGGGCGGCCATCGAGTACGCCGAGGTCTCCGCGCGCGGCGCATCACGATCTGTCGTTGGCGCCCTGACGCTGCCCCAGTACGAGACCGTCGAGGAAGTCGCAGAACGCATGGCGCCCAACGAACCGGTGATAGCGCTGGAGGTTAGCGGCGAAGCCCGCGCGTATCCGTTGAGCATCCTGCTCTCGAACAACATCGTGAACGATTGGCTGGGCGATCAGCCGGTGCTCGTGGCGTACGCGCCGCTCTCCAACGCAGCCGTTACGTTCGAGCGTCGTGTCGGGGTTGCCGTGCCGATCTTCCGTGCTACCGGCGCGCTTCGATTCGACAACCTCATCATGTACGACGATGTGACGGAGTCGTGGTGGCAGCAGGCAACGGGCGAGGCCATCGTCGGCAGTCTTGCCGGGCTAAACCTGCGTCAGATTCCGGGCGCTGTGATGTCCTGGCTCGATTTCAGCCGTGCCTACCCGGACGGCTCAGTCCTGTCGATCGACTCGAGCGACCCGAGTAACGACAGTTTCAATCCCTTCTTCAACGTGGACAGCGCGCCGGTCAGCGCGGCGATTGGCGAACTGGACGTTCGGATACTCGCACGCGCCCGCGTCATCGGTTTGCGCAGCGGTGGCGAGGCGGTAGCCGTTCCCTTCTCCGAGTTCGGCCTGGAGCCTGCGGCGCACCTCGATATCGGCGGTGTGCCGGTCGTTGTCTTCTGGCGGCGCGGTACAGCGTCCCCACTCAGCCATCAGAGCGTTGCGCTGGGGCGGGACGTAGGGGCCGCGCTTGCGTTCGACCGGCGGCTCGATGGCCAGACCTTGACGTTCATGGAAGTAGACGGCGTTTTCACGGACGACCAGACGGGGTCGGCATGGGACATAACCGGCGAGGCGTTGAGTGGGCCGCTGGCCGGCCAGCGGCTCGAACTCGTGCCTCACGCCAACAGCTACTGGTTCTCCTGGGTTGCCTTCAACCCGGACACTGAGATCTTCCGCAGCTTGCTGGTTGGCGTGATGACGCCGTAACCCGGCGGTTACAGGACGCGCTAGCTGACGCTCCACGCTCCATCTACGAGCAGATGGTGGCCATTCACCGCTCCGGCCTGCTCGCTTGCCAGGAAGACAACCGCACCCGCGATCTCTTCCGGCTGGAGGCGTCTGCCGATGGGGGAGCGCGCCAGGAACGCCGCATCGCTGCGTGCGGGGTCGGGTTGTTGGGTCATCGGCGTTTCGGTGGGGCCTGGGCCAACGGCGTTGACCGTCACTCCCTGGGGCGCCCATTCGATGGCTAACGATTTCGTGATAGCCACGATGCCGCCCTTGGTTGATGCGTAGACGGCGCGGTTGGGCCCGGACGTAACCGCTAGCTGCGATGCGATGTTGATGATTCTGCCGTAGCCGTTCGTCAGCATGTGGCGCGCCGCAGCCTGGGATGCGAAGAACGTGCCTTTCAGGTTCACGGCGTGAACCGCGTCCCAGTGCCCCTCGTCGACGTTGAGGGCGCTCGATCGGGAGCTGACGCCTGCGTTATTCACCAGGATGTCGAGGCTGCCAAGGGTCTCTGCGATGGAGTCGAATATCGTGCCAAGGGAGCCGACGCTGGTGACATCCAGATCGTAGCCGTGGGCATTGCCTCCCGCACGTTCGATCTCGTCCGCGAGGGCATCGATGTCCGCCCGCTTGTCGGGGATGTTCGTGATGGCGACGGTGGCGCCCGCTTCAGCGAGCGCGAGGCAGATTGCTCTGCCGATGCCCTGGCTCCCGCCGGTAACCACTGCGACTCTGCCGTCCAGTCTGAAAGGTGCTGCTGCCATGGGGCGGATTATAGGGTGAGCGGTACGGAAAGGGGGAGTCCGCAGCGCTGCGTCATCGGATGAACGCGGCGCGTGTGCGGGAGTGGGCTTACCCCAGCTGTGCGGCTCCGCCGGATGCCATGGGCATGAGCAGGCTGTGAACTGCGTTGGTGACGGGCGTCGGGGTGCCATGAGTCTCGGCGCGGCGGATGACTTCTCCCACCAGCGCATCGACCTCCAGCCGCTTACCCGCTATCCGGTCGCGCAACATCGAACTGGGCCCCGAGAACCCGCGCATGCGCTCGATCGTGCCATCGGCGGTATCCGCTGGGAGCTCCGCGCCGTCGGCCCGCCCAACGTTGGCGTACTCGGTCATCATGGCGTGAACGAGGTCCTTGCATTCGCTGCTTGCGCAGAGCGTCTCGGCTCGCAGGCCGGTCAGCGTATTCACAGCGGCGAACGGGCCGATGAACGTGAGCTTCTGCCACATGGGAGTCAGGATGTTGGGAGCCAGTTCGACGTTCCATCCTGCCGCTTCGAACGCGGAGAGCAACGACTGCTCGCGTTCGCCGTTGCCGCCCAATCGTCCGAAGATGACCTTGCACGGCCCGCCGTCCTGCGCGACGACGCCCGGGGCTTTCACGTAACTCTCGATATAGGCCAGCCCGTCGAGCACGCAGTCGCGTCCGAACCGTTCGGCGAGCATTCTGCCCGCGCCGACGCCATTGAGCAGCGTCAGGATGGCCGTATCGGGCCTGACGGCCGGTTGGATGCGTGCGATAGCGTCCTCAGCGTCGTAAGACTTGACGGTGAAGAGGATCAGGTCTGGATGCTCCCCCTGCGTTGGCGCGTCGGAGGCGCTGGCGGGAACGGTGGAGGAGCTGCCGTCGGCGACCCGGACGGTCAGGCCGCTGCGTTGGATCGCGTCGAGGTGCGCGCCTCGCGCCACGATGCTGAGCTGATGCCCTGCGCGCGCGAGCAGACTTCCGAAGTAACCCCCGACGCCTCCTGCGCCCATGACCAGAACGTTCATCCCTGTGCCTTTCACCATCGAGCCGGTGCGTGCAGCGAGCGTACGCGAATCCTGCCGGAGGCTCCCAGCGCTCCGGGCGGTGACGCGGCGTCTCGACGTGGGTTGTGTTTAGACGAAGGTCAGGCCGACGGGGAGCGCGGCGTGTTCGCTCTCTACCTTGTGCTCTACAGGCGGAGGGTTCCGCAGCTCTTCGCGCGTCACGTAGTTATAGGAGATGTAACCGATTACCGAACCGGCCACCGCGGCGGCAAGAACCGCCAGAATGATGAGCGATAGGTATACCAACCGGGCGTTGGCGGGCGCAGCGCTTGCTACTGACATGCGGGTTGAGCCTCCATAAGCGGCTCAGCACGATGCGAGCCGGTTATGGAGGCTACTACAAGGCCGCGGAGCACTGCAAGGCGGCACACTCGTTGGTAGTGTCTCAGTTTGAAATGCTTTGCTGCCATCCTATGGATCCGGGAACCTGTTGAAGCGCGCCTTCAACTCCCGCAGCTGTTCAACGCTAATCCCGCTCCCTTCAGACGCCCATTCTTCGGTGAACGTGTACTCAGGCAGCGCGAGCGTCATTTTTCCAGGTGTGTACTGCTTGCGGCATTTCCCGCATACAAGCTCGACCGTCAGATCCACAGTCTTGCCGTCGTCAAGAATCCACGCCATTACGCTATGCGTGTTCCATCTATGTTTGTGCGTCCCACGGTACGGCGGCGGCACGATGTGAACGTGTGCGGATTTCAGATCGCTACACTCAGCGGCGCAATCCCACGTGATGTCCGCGAGGAAGACTTCGGGCCAGCGCGTCGGGCTGGCGAGTACGGTCGAGAGTTTCCACTGATGCTCATGCTCGCCCACAGTAACCCTCTGTCACCATGCTGACTCTCCACTATCAGGATGCGACCATCATACAGCACCCCAATGAGTATCATAGTTCAGAATCCTCCCAGCCCTGGCAGGAACGGCGACAAATGCCCATTGCGCCATCGCCCCGCCGATTGCTACATTGTTCGTATGCGTCGTTACCGCGTCCGATTGCCGTCGTTCTCGCGAAGGCGGGAACCTCGCATCCCTGCCTCGCGTCGACGATAGGAAATGAGACCAAATGCAACCAAATGAGACTGAATTAAAAATTTCACCACTCCTGGCCACGCCTCCGTCGTTCCCTGCGAAGGCGGAGAACCTCGTATCCCTGCCCCCTACAGATCCCTTCTCCCTCTGGAGAAGGTGAGGATGAGGTGCTAGGAGTAAATCGGGCCAAATCGGGCCATATCGGGCCAAGGCATGGGGGTCCCCCACTCCTGATCACTCCTGAAAACCCGCGCGCGCCAGAGGTGGGGTAACGACCGAAATGACCAAAAACGAGCACTTTCCAGAGAAACGCGGGATGGCTACCCTGCCTGGGCAGAGGGGCGCCCGCGCAGACGGCGGGAAATGGAACGAAATGGAACCAAACGGAACCGAATTAAAAGTTTCGCCACTCCTGGCCACTCTTGACGAGGCCAACCAGGGCCAAAACGAAGCCACGGCTGGCCCAGCGCGTACGAGTGAAGGGAAGCCAAACGAGGCCACCGTGGCTTCGTTTTAGACCTCTTGCCAGGAGTAAATAGAGCCAAACGAGTCCACAATTTGGAATTTGCCCCTGAGGTGCTCCTGAACAGAGCCCGCGTCGGACGTGGGATGGCGGTCGGCGAGCCGCTAACGCGGGTAGGCTATGATTAGGTACACGAGGTAGAGGCATGAGTGAAGACTTACTAGTAGATATCAACGCCGCACGATTCGTGGCGGCGGTCTTTTTCGTCGTCGCGATTCTCGTTGCGCTTGCCTTCTACTTCGTTATGAGGTTCATCGGGCGGAGTGGAGGCAAGTGGCGGGCGCAGCGGCTCGCTTCCGCGCTGGCCCGCTCCGTCGCCGGTCCTGGGGCGTTTTTCCTGTTCACGTTAGGGACTATGGTGGGACTTCTTTTCTGGCCTGACATCGTCGAGTGGCACCCTGAGATAGGGGTGGCAGGGACGGTTCTTTTGGTCTTCCTTGGCGCGAAAGCGTTGAAGAATCTCGTATCCGCCCTGCTGAACTGGTACGTCGTCAATATCGCGCCTGAGACGCCCGGCATTCTGGACGACACGATGGTCCCGATGCTCAGCCGCGTCGCAAGCGTCGTGATCTGGGGTCTCGCCGTGTTGGTGGTTCTGGACATGCTCGGCGTGAGCATCAGTCCGCTGCTTGGCGGTCTTGGCATCACCGGCCTGGCCGTGGCCGTTGGACTCCAGCCCACCCTCAACAACTTCTTCTCGGGCGCCTACGTCCTCTCGGAAGGGATCGTCTCTGTAGGTGATTACATCGAGGTTCACGGAGGACCGGCGGGTTACGTCGAATCTTTCGGTTGGCGCAGTACGAAGATACGCACCTGGCTGCACAACTTCGTCATCATTCCGAACTCCGTCATGTCCAGCTCTATCGTCATCAACTACAGCAGGCCGGACCCCAAAATGAACGTCTTGATCTACTGTGGCGTGAGTTACGACAGTGATCTCGACTACGTCAACAAGGTTGCCCTCGAAGTCGCGAACGAAGCCATCGACGCGAATGAGGAGGCGGTCAGCCCGCAGGTTCCGTGGTTCGGTTTCGAACGATTCGGCGATTCGAACATCGATTTCTGGATATTCATCCAGGCCACCGACCGCGTCGGGTCGTTCATCGTGACGAATGACCTGATCAAGCGGCTGCATGCCCGCTTCCGTGAGGAAGGCATAGAGATCAACTACCCGGTGCGCAAACTCGTGTACGACGATGGCATGCCATCGGTAACGCCGCCACGGCAGGTGGGCGTGTGAGGAGACTGCCCAACCTGCTCGAACATCAGGACGCGGGGCTCACGTTGCTCCGGCAAGGCCCTGCCGCGCTGTTCACTGACATAGACGGCACACTCGCCCCCATCGTGAGCGACCCTCTTGCTGCAGTCGTGCCGCATGACACGCGAGTTGCCCTCGAAGCGCTGGCGGAGCGGATGCCCGTCGTCGCGCTCACAGGGCGAGGCGTGAACGCCGCGCACGGCTTTGTTGGCCTCGACTCGGTGGTCTACTCGGGTAACCACGGCGCGGAGTGGCTGGAAGATGGCAAGACGAGGATAGAGGATGAAGCGGCGCCGTACGTCGGGAGGATGCACACGATCGCCCTGCAGGCAGAACGCAAGTTTGCAGAGCAGGGCGTGTTCGTGGAAGACAAGGGCCCCAGCGTATCGGTGCACTACCGCAACACGCCCGATCCGTCAGCCGCTCGCGGCGTGATCCTCGATTTCCTGGCGTCTGTGGCGGAGGGCATGACGCTCCGCGAAGGCAAGATGGTCGTTGAGGTTCGCCCGCCCGTGGCGCTCTCGAAAGGGGTAGCGGTGCGCTCGTTCGTCAGGCGCAGAGGGCTGGCGTCAGCGTTCGTAGTGGGCGATGACCTCTCGGACGCAGAGGCGTTCGTGGTCGTGCGTGAGATGCGCGACGCGGGTGAGGTACGCGCCCTCTGCGTTGCAGTGGGCGCGGAAGACGCCCCCGAGGAGTTGCTGGCGCAAGCGGACTACGTACTGAACGGCACGGCGGAGGTGGGTCAGTACTTCGGTTGGCTGGCGTCAGTGGTGTAGGAACGCCGTACTCTGCATCCCGCGCAGGGCGTCGCTATCCGACAAGCGCGCTGATGTCCGACAGTTGGCGGTACAGCCAATCGGTGATGTCCTCGCGCTTGATGCAATCGACCATGAGGTCGGCGCGCCGCTTCCGCTCCTCCGCAGACATCGTGAGCGCCTCGTAGAGCGCTCTGGTAGTGCCCTCGATATCCGCAGGCGCGACGGGCAGCGCTCCGACACGTAGCTGCTCGTAAGCCCCCGCCGCCTCCGAGAGGATGAGCACTCCATCCTTCCGGTTCACGACGGGCCCTTCCTTTGCAACGAGGTTCATGCCATCGATAACCGAGTTGACCAGCAGCACGTCGTACAGCCGCATACCGGCGATGGCCTGGGTGTAGTTGTTCTCGTAGAAGACCTGCACCGGCGTCCAATCGTCCGTACCGAAGCGGGTGTTCACTCGCTTGATCGATGCGTCGATCTCCTCGAGGTATCGCTGGTATTGTCGTATGTGGGTGCGAGACGGCACGAGGAACGCGAGGAAGCGCACGTTGCCCTGCAGTTCAGGATGCCTCTCCAACAGCGTCTCGTAAGCCGTGAAGCCGCGGACGATGTTCTTGCTGGGCTCTGCGCGGTCGACGCGGACGATGGTCTGTTTGCCGAGGGACGCTGCCAGTTTCGTCTCGTACTCGGCAGCACGGGGCGAGTCCGCCAGCTGTTGAACCTCGTCTACGTCAATGGAAATCGGGTACGCGTCGATGCGGGTGACTCGTCCCTTGTAGGTAACGGTGCCTTCGCGGTAATCGACGGCAACATCAGGGAGGAAGGCGGCGCAACTTCCGAGGAACGCGCGAACGTCGCGCTCAGTCTGGAAGCCGACGATATCGGCGTGGCAGAGGCTGTCACAGATGGCAGTGCGGATCATGCTGGGCAACAGTTCCCAGTAACTGGCGGCAGGCCAGGGGATATGCACGAATTGATGGATGCGCGCATGAGGGAGCTGTTCCCTGACCATACGTGGCACCAGGTAGAGCTGGTAATCGTGAACCATCACCAGCGGCGTAACCGCCGTCTGCTGCGCCTCCTCGATCGCCGCGTCGGCGAACTCACGGTTTACTTTGATGTAGCCGTTCTCCCATGCCTCGTAGACGGCGGCGTCCACGCGTGGAGTGTAGGGCGAACTCCACATGTAGTGCTGGATGAACCAGAGCAGCGGATTGCAGATGACGTTGTAGTACTTGTGGTAGGCGTTGCGGGCGGTCGTGACGAACCGAACAGAGACGCGCTGCCCGGGCAGCGGAGAGGGGATGGCTCGGCCTGCGTTCGCCTCCGAGATGCGGCGGTCGCCTTCGCTCATAGCCGCGGCTATCCAGGTGAAGTCGACATGGTTGGTGAGCCCGCTCAACGCGGTTACGACGCCGCCACTGCCACGGCGGGGCTGGAGCGTACCGTCCTGCGCGGCGTAGTACTCCATCGGCCCGCGGTTCGATACGAGGATGAGGTGCTGCTCCCGGAGCAGTTCGGATACGAGCGCCTGTAAGGCAGTATGGTCGTGCTTGACAGTGGCGCTTTGCATGGCGAGCCTCATCTTACGCCGGATTGACATGCTGCGTGAGCCATCCGTAGACTTTCGTCAGGCCGTGGAGTGCTCCACGGCGTTTCTATATCTCTGGCGCGAGGATGTGAGTCTTGCCAGAACAGCCCCCCTCCATCGGGGACGACATACGCACTGCTTATCTGAGCTTCTTCGAGCAACGCGGCCACCTGCTCATGCCGAGCGCGTCGCTCATACCTGCCGGGGATCCAACGTTGCTGCTCACTTCTGCAGGCATGGTGCCTTTCAAGCCGTACTACGCAGGGGACGAGACGCCGCCCAGCGTAAGACTCGTGTCTGCCCAGAAGTGCTTCCGCACGACCGATATTGACATCGTCGGCGATTTCACCCATCACACGATGTTTGAGATGCTGGGCAACTTCAGCATCGGCGACTACTTCAAGCGGGAGGCTATCGCCTGGGCGTGGGAGTTCACGACCGTTGTGCTCCAGATCGACCCCGCGAGGATATGGGTGACCGTTCACCACACGGACGACGAGGCGGGCCGAATATGGCACGACGAGGTTGGCGTGCCGTGGGAGCGCATCGTTTCGCTCGGTGATGAGGATAACTTCTGGGGGCCCGCCGGCGACGAGGGTGCGTGTGGGCCGTCCAGCGAGTTGCACTACGACCTCGGCGAAGAGCACGGCCTCGGTATGAAACCGGGCGACGACACCAGCCGTTTCATCGAGTTCTGGAATCTCGTGTTTCCGCAGTTCCACCAGGCGCCGGACGGCTCACGGACGAACCTGCCCGCGCCGGGCATCGACACGGGGTTGGGCCTCGAACGCATCACTGCCATCATGCAGGGCGCACCCTCGGCCTACGAGACCGATCTGCTAGCGCCCATCCGCCAGCACGTCGAGCAGATCGCAGGCAAGACCTACGGGGAAGACGCTGAAGTCGATTTTGCGGTCCGCGTGGTTACGGAGCATGCCCGCAGCGCATCCTTCCTGATTGGCGATGGGGTCGTGCCCGCGAACGAGGGCAGGGGGTACGTGCTGCGCCGCGTTATACGCAGGGCGGTTCGCTTCGCACGCAAGGTCGGTATCGGGGGTGGATTCCTGCCAGGCATAGGCGAGACCGTCATCGAGCGTTTCGGTGCGCTCTACCCCGAGTTGCGGGAGCACGAGCGCTTCATCCTGAAGACGTTGGAATCAGAGGAGGGCCGCTTTTACGAGGCCATCGCCTTGGGGATGCCGGTGCTGGAAGAGAGCCTTGCTGCTGGCAATCGGATCGACGGGAAGGACGCCTTCCGCCTGTATGACACGTTCGGCTTCCCGCTGGAGCTTACGCAAGAGGTAGCCCGCGAGCGCGGAATCGACGTTGATGTCGAAGGCTTCGAGCGTGAGATGGAGGCACAGCGGGAGCGTGGCCGTGCGGCGGCGCAGTTCGGTGGCGGCCGCAGCGCACTGCGCGTCTATGAGGAGCTGGGCGTCCGCGAAACGACATTCGTAGGCTATGACCGGGTCGAGACTGACACGGTCGTCGTTGGCATTCTGCAAGACGGCAAACCGCTGCCTAAGGCTGCCGCCGGAGCGCACGTCGAGATTGTCTTGCGGGAGACGCCGTTCTACCCGGAGGGCGGTGGGCAGGTCGGAGATACGGGCGTTGTCAGCGCTCAGGGCGGGACGGCCCGCATCAGCGATACGCAGCGGCCGATCGGCGACCTCATCGCGCATACGGCGGACATTGCGAGTGGCGAGATTGCGGTTGGCGATGCGGTACACGCCATGGTGGACACGGAGCGCAGGCTCGATATCGCACGCAACCACACGGCGACGCACCTGCTGCATGCGGTGCTGCGGGATGTCCTTGGTTCGCACGTCCGGCAAGCAGGCTCGCTCGTCGCGCCTGATCGTCTGCGGTTCGACTTTACGCATGTCTCAGGCGTGAGCTGTGGCGAGCTGGGTGAGATAGAGAGCCGCATCAATGAGGCAGTGCGGAACGACCTCCCGCTGGTAAAGAGCGAGACTTCCTATCGCGACGCGACGGCAAACGGCGCGATCGCCTTCTTTGGTGAGCGTTATGGTGACCGTGTCCGCACAGTGCAGATCGGAGAATCGACCCCGGTCAGCTTCGAACTATGCGGCGGCACTCATCTGGATCGTACAGGGCAGATAGGGTTCTTCCATGTCATCGGTGAGAGTAGCGTGGGTACTGGCGTGCGGCGCATCGAGGCCGTTACTGGCCGCGGCGGCGAGGAATGGGTCAATCAACGGCTGAACCAGCTGGACGAAGCAGCGGCGATGCTCCGGTCTACCCCTTCCGAAGTGACTCAGCGCATCACGTCGCTTCTGGCGCAGAACGAAGAAGCGAGACGATTGTCACAGACCGGACGGCGTGAGGCGTCGAAGCATGAAGCTGAGGAACTGCTGGGGCTAGCGCAAGACGTTGGGGGCGTGAACGTGCTCGCTGCCCGCAGCGACGCTTCGAACCCCGATATGCTCCGCGAGATGGGAGACTGGTTGCGCGACAGACTTGGCTCTGCCGTCGTGGTCCTTGGCGGGGTTTTCAATGGACGCCCGTCACTAGTCGCGATGGTTACTCAGGATCTGGTTGATAAGGGCTTGGACGCAGGGGCGATTGTTGGAGAGGCCGCTAGGAAGATGGGTGGCGGTGGTGGCGGCCAGCCAAGGCTGGCTCAGGCGGGTGGTAAGGACGCTTCCAAGCTGGACGATGCACTCGCTGCGGTTGCTGATGCCGTAAGGCGGCAGGTTGGCTAGTCGGAAATCCATCTTCTCGGGGCGGTCATGCTGCCGGCGAACGCCCACCATTCTCACCATTAAGGATATGACTGTCCGCTTGCGTATGACACTCCTCTCCTGCTTTGCCTATCTCCAATCGTCGCTTGCTCCTGCGCGGAGTCTTGGGGGCGCTATGGTTGCGGCTACTCTTCTTCTGATCGCTGGCCCGCTGTCAGGGTGTCTGGCTACGCCCCCGTCGCCAACGCCCAACCCCTATGGGCAAGCGGCGGTGGAGGCAGGTGTTGTCGCGACCCTCACTGCGATAGCGCAGACAGCTACACCGAGAGTCGGGGTCGGGCCTTCCGCGCCACCCATGCCGGTTCCGAACCCGATGTCGCCTCTTACAGCGACGCCCGTGCTCACGCCTCTTCCTGGGGGCACGCCCACACCGATCCATGGAATCGCGCCGACACCTGTGCCCACGCCTCCTCCTGGGGTCACGCCGACACCCATCCCCACGCCTACACTGACATCCACACCGACGCCAACGTCCACGCCCACATCAACACCGCCTCCCACGCTAACGCCGACACCTACCCCAACGCTGACACCCACGCCCACGCGAACACCTACGCCAACCAAGACACCCACACCAACCCGAACGCCTACGCCCGCGCGAACGCCCACGCCAACCAAGACACCCACGCCTACGCCGACAGCGACGCCCACGCCAACACCTACGCCTACGCCGATCCCGGCTGACCCGCGGCCTCCCCGGCAGCTGACGCTCAGCAGCGGCGGTAGTCACGCCTGTGCGCTCGAATCGGATGGGCGCGCTGTCTGTTGGGGCAGGGATGACTACGGGCAGTCGTCGTCGCCGTCCGGGACGTTCAGGTCGCTCAGTAGTGGCGAGTCGCACACTTGCGCGCTCGAACGGGGCGGGACGCTCGCTTGCTGGGGCAGAAATGATGCTGGCCAGGCATCGCCGCCGTCCGGAACGTTCACGTCACTCAGCAGCGGTGGGTCGCATACATGCGCTCTCCGATCGGACGAGACGGCTGCCTGCTGGGGAGATATCGAGTCACCACCAGCCGGAACGTTCAAGATGCTGAGCAGCGGCGGCTCACACACCTGCGGGCCGCGACCTAACGGGCAGGCCGACTGCTGGGGCAGGAATGGCAATGGCCAATCAACGCCTCCGAGGGATCAGCGGTTCATCCTTATCAGCAGCGGTGGGAACCATACCTGTGCGCTCGACTCGAACAGATCCATTCTCTGCTGGGGGCGGAGCAGCGAGGGACAGATAGATCCGCCATCAGGCCAGCGGCTCTCCTGGCTCACGAGCGGCCAGAACCACATCTGTGGGTTGGACTCTGACGGCACGCCGGTCTGCTGGGGGTCTATCGCGTTGCGTCCGGCGAACGCGCAGACCTTCGCGGCGCTCAGCAGCGGAGGGAATCACGTATGCGGACTCTCAGGGGTCGGCTGGGACAATACGCCGGAATGGGAGGGTGAACTCATCTGCTGGGGTGATAGCGAAGCCGTCCGAAACCAGCCTGGGACCGCTGTTGCCTATAAAACGCTCAGCAGCGGCGGTACCCATGCCTGCGCGCTAGAAACGGACGGCACACCCGTCTGCTGGGGCGATGGTGTAGGCGCTAGCGCAACGCCACCAGACGGCAAGAAGTTTGCGTCTCTTAGCAGCGGCGACTTTCATACCTGTGCGCTGGAAACGGACGGAACCCCCGTTTGTTGGGGCGACAATACCAACCAGGAGGCGACACCGCCGGGTGGCAAGCGATTCATGGCGATCAGCAGCGGCACTGACCATACCTGCGCGCTGGAGACGAATGACACGGCTGTCTGCTGGGGCGGCAATGATGATGGCCAGTCCTCACCGCCGGATGGCAAGACGTTCAGCGCCATCAGCAGTGGCGATTTTCATACCTGTGGACTCGAACAGGGAGGAACAGCCACGTGCTGGGGCTATGATGGCCAAGGTCGATCTTCGCCGCCGGAAGGCGAGACATTCAAGGCGCTTAGCGGGGGCAGGGCGCATACCTGCGCCCTTAAGGATAACGGCGCACCTCTCTGCTGGGGAGACGATCGTGACGGACTGGTAAGCCAGCTTCCAGACGCTACGTTCACGGCGCTCAGCAGCGGCGCGAATCACGCCTGTGGGATTACCTCTGGCGGGGTGGTTGCGTGCTGGGGTTACAACTCTGATGGGCAGGCGCCGTCTGACGGCAGGGAACCGCCGCAAGGCGAGAGGTTCACTGAGGTTAGCAGCGGTGGTACCCACACTTGCGCGCTCACGTTGAAGGGCGGAGTCGACTGCTGGGGTGCTATCGATTCGCCGCCTGCGCCGAGCGTGGCGAGATTCCCGGTGGGCGGATGAGCGGTATCGTTGTGCCGGTGAGAGTCCCTATGCTCTGGGGGATGATTACTACGGGGTGGGCGTGATGCGAGTCATAGGTCTGGATGTTGGGGGACGGCGTATCGGCGTTGCGTCAGGGGATACCGATACGCGGCTTGCCGTGCCCGTCGGCGTGGTCACTGTCGAACCGGGCGACTCCGGGGTCGCTGATGTTCTGCGCGAGGCGGAGGCGCGGGAGGCGGGCGTCATCGTGGTGGGGATGCCGTATTCGATGTCCGGGCGCGTTGGCCCTCAGGCGGAATCGGTGGAGGAGTTCGTGCGCCTGCTGCGCGAAGCCGGGGCGGAGGTGGAGACGGTGGATGAGCGGCTGTCATCGGCGGAGGCTGAGCGCGCGATGGGGCGTTCGCGAGCACCGGGACGCGGGCGTCGCAGGCCGGTGAAGGGCGACTCGGATGCGGCGGCGGCGGTGGTGATCCTGCAATCGTGGCTCGATGGCGGAGGCGGTACGGGTCGGTGACAGGGTGCGCTGCAGGGCGTAGGTAAGCTCGGTAGAATGGGGAGACTGATGGCAGTTCCGAACAAATCCGGTTGGTACGGCGTTGCAGGCGCCTCTGTCGTTGCGGCTGCTGTTACAGCGCGTTACGTTGCCAAGTGGCGGGTGCGACGCTCGATGCGCCGGGGGAAGGGCGATCGCGGTCTTGGCGGCGGGCGCTGCTTCATCGGTCTCGATCTGTCCGACCCGACGGCGGAGAACAAGCGCCCCTGCGATTACGCCGTTCTCGACTCCGACCTCGTCTGCACCTTTGGGCAGTGGGAGTATCGAGAGGACGCTGCGCGTATCATCCCGGATCGTGCGCTGGGGCGCTCTTTCATTCTTGCTATCGACGGACCGCAGGGACTTGCCGGTGAGCCCGGCGCCACCGTCCGCGAGTCGGAGCGGCTTCTGCACGCTCCGGGGCGCACGCCGTATGCGCTTCAGGAGAGCGGCAAGCCCTTCGAGGGGTTCATCAAGGGGTCTGTGGCGCTGTTCTATCGGCTGGTGAGCAGCGGCAGCAGGTTCAGGTTGCTTGGCCTCGATGGGTTGCCGGCCTCCGACGCGACGCTAATCGAGGTGTTCCCCGGCGCTGCGTGGAAGGTCGTCGCGGAGAAGCCTCTCCCCGCCAAGCGCACCGTCGAAGGCCGACAGGCGAGGGTGGAACTGCTGAGCGATCTGGGAGTGCAGCTGCCGCCCAGGGAGCAGGATGCGGTTCTGCCGTCCCACGACCAACTGGACGCGGCGATGGCCGCTTGGGTGGCCTATAGGTTCTGGCTGGGCGAGGCCCGTGTCCAAGGGCGCGCACCGGAGATGGACGAGAAGGCAGGCGCCATCAGGGAAGGCTACATCGTTCAGCCTCCGGTTCCGGAAGAGGAACTCGATGAGAGCGTGGTGCCGGTCTAAACCGCCGCGAAGTTGACGCTCTCCTTCGCCTCACGGAACTCAGCGGAGCCTTCCACCCAGTCCACGTCTCGCGGCAGGACGACGGCAGCCGATCTGATGCTGTAGACGCTGGGATTCCACACGGACTCCAGCTCGATGCCGTAGTCTCGCAGGAGCTTGGCCGCCTTGATGAGCGCGCGCCGCGTTCGGATGATGCCGGTGTCACTCACGCCCAAGTGCTCGATCGTGCGATTGGCGACGCGCCCCATCGTCTCCTGCATGCCGGAGTCCTGCACCCAGGTGCCGGGAAGGCCGGAGAACTGAACGTCTCGCTGGAGCCGCCAATCCACATTGAAGTCGTTGTCTACGTGGTGCTTGGGCCACCATGCGCCTTCGGGGCGGTTCGCCAGCGGGGGGAGGAATCCGTCCACCGTCGGGTGAAGCCCCTGCTGGCCGTCGTTGCGCGCGTGGTAGAGGATTTCGAGTTCCTTCTCGGTGAGCGGGCGTACGGGGTTGTAGGTGAAGCAGAGCGCGGTGACGTGGTGGTCGTCCATCGGCACAAAGGCGTGGCCGCTGAACAGCGGGTCTGCACCGTATGGGGGGATGATGGCGTGGAACGGGAAGAGGTACTGCGTGATGCGCCAGTAGTAGGAGTCAACCTCGGCATTGCGGCGGGCGCCGATGAGCACGCCGTAGTCCGTCTCCTTTGTCTGGAAGCGCGGGTGGCGATCCTGCATCTTGTAGATCATGCCCTGTTCCTGCTTCGTCGTGAGCCGGAAGGGGTCGGCGAAACTTGCGTGCAGGAAGCTGCTGTGGCTCGAATCGATCTCGCCTTCGAGGGTCTGGAAGAAGTTGTTCTGGGCGATGCGTTTGGTCATGTAGCAGTGCGTCTCAGGGACGAGGTTCCATTCGAGGTCAGGCGGGGCGGGAGGCGCGGCCTGCTGCGGGCCCATGTATATCCAGATGAGGCCGTTGCGCTCGAACGTGCGGTATGCCCTGTGGGTTACCTTCTCTCTGAAGTTGCTCTCAGGGGGTTCGCTTGGCATGTCCACGCAGGAGCCGCTCGCGTCGAACTTCCAGCCGTGGTAGCCACAGCGCAGGCCCTCCTCCTCGTTGCGTCCGAAGAAGAGCGAGGCACTCCGGTGGGGGCAGGTGGGAGACATCGCGGCGGTTGCTCCGCTGGTGAACCTTACGACCAGCAGGTCTTCTCCCAACAGGCGAGTGCGATGCGGTACACCGTCCTTTTCGACTTCGTTCGAGAAGACTGCGGGTATCCAGTAGCGGCGCATGAGGTCGCCCATGGGAGTCCCCGGGCCTACGCGAGTCAGCAGTTCGTTGTCGGCGGCTGAGAGCATCGTCGTCTTCCTCCTACGTGGACGCTACATGAACGGCAGTATAGCACGTACCGCCTTTGCCGGTCATCGGGAGGTGAGTGGGGGCAGGGGCAGGAATGCGAGGTTCGCTGGGTTCACAAACGAAGTGCAACATCAGATTAAGGTGTTGCCATGGGATACACAAAGGTCACCATTGAGGAACGGTGTGAGATTGCCCGCCTACGTGCCGCGAGCGCCTCGATCCGGCAGATCGCTGCAGGCCTGGATCGCGCGCCATCGACGGTTGCTCGGGAGCTGAAGCGCAACGCTTCACGCACCATGGGCTACCGGCCGTCGTACGCGCAGGAGCAGTCCTGCGCGCGCCGCTGGTCCGGTTCCCGGTTGGAGCGGGATGCGGCTCTGCGTGCCTGCGTCCTCGAACGCCTCGGTTGGGGGTGGTCGCCGGAGCAGGTATGCGGGCATTTGGCGCGGGGGGCGGGCAGAAGGGTCATCTCCTACGAGAGCATCTACCGGTTCATCTACGCGCAGAAAGCGCGGCACAAAGACCACGGCTGGAGGCAGTATCTGCCGGAGGCGAAGTGGAAGCGCGGCAGGCGTGCGCACAAAGGGAGCAGTTCGGTCTCCTTCATCCTCGAGCGTCACTCGCTCGCCGAGCGCCCGCCCGCCGTTGCAGACCGGCAGACCTTCGGCCACTGGGAGGCTGACCTGATGCAGTTTGGGAGGTCGGGGGCGGTGGTGCTGGTGCTGCACGAGCGGCACTCGCGCCTGATGATGGCCGTCCGGCTGCCTTCGAAGGAAGCAGGGCCGGTCGTGAAGGCCATGGCACGCCTTCTGGGGCCGTTGCCGCCGGAGTTCCGGCAGACGGTGACGTTCGACAACGGGACGGAGTTCGTGCGGCATCATGAACTGCACGCCTTGGGGATCGAAACGTTCTTCTGCGACACGCACTCGCCGTGGCAGAAGGGGGGCGTGGAGAATGGGATTGGTCGGCTGCGTCGCGTGCTGCCCCGGAAGACGAACCTGGGAGAGATGTCTGACGAGCGGTTTACGTGGCTGCTGCTGGGGTATAACAATACGCCGCGCAAGTGCCTCGGCTACCAGAGCCCATCCGAAATATTCTGGAGTCAAGTGTTGCACTTCAAATGTGAATCCACCTTCCCGCCTTCGCGGGAACGACGAGGACATTCGCAGCAACGACGCATGTGAACAATGTAGCAACCGGCGAGGCTATGGCGCAATGGGCAGTTGTCGTTGGTTTAGGGGTTGGGCGTACGTTTGGGGTGGCGTGACGTTAGGGCGGTTCGCGAACCACCCCTACATCCAGACAGGGGGCCGGATGCGAGGGTTCCGCCTGCGCAGGGAACGACGGGGGCGTTAGAATGGAGACAGTCTTAGCTGGAGGGCTGTGCATTGGTCCGATTCCTTACTGCTGGCGAGTCTCATGGCCCGGGGCTCGTTGCGCTGCTCGAAGGGCTGCCTGCCGGAATCGTCATCTCAGAGGCGCGGGTGCGTGAAGACCTCGCGCGGCGCCAGATGGGCTACGGGCGCGGCGGGCGTATGCAGATCGAGACCGATTACGCTGTCCTGCAGACGGGCGTCCGGCACAGCGTGACGACCGGCGCGCCGATCGCGATGCTCATCGAGAATCGTGATCATTCGACGGGCAACGGACCGGACGGCAAGCCGTGGACACATACGATGTCCAAGGAGCCGGTGGACGGAGAGGTGACGCCGATACACCGGCTGCGCCCCGGTCACGCGGACACTCCGGGCATCAGCAAGTATCTCCAGGACGACGCCCGCAACATCCTCGAACGCTCATCGGCGCGAGAGTCGACGGCGCGCGTTGCCGTCGGAGCGATCTGCCGCGCATTCCTCGCGGAGTTCGGCGTCGAGGTGCATAGCCACGTCACGAACATCGGCGGCGTGCAGGCGACCCCGTCGTTGCCCATCGACTGGGCGGCGGCGGAAGAGTCACCTGTGCGGTGCGCTGACCCCGATGCGGGCGGGCGGATGGTGCAGGAGATCGACGCGGCGAAAGAAGCGGGCGACAGCCTGGGCGGCGTCGTCGAGGTCATCGCGACGGGCCTGCCCATCGGCCTCGGCTCGCACATCCAGTGGGACACGAAACTCAGCACACGGCTGATGGCCTCAGTTGGGAGCGTGAACGCGGTGAAGGGCGTCGAGGTCGGCAAGGGGTTCGACCTTGCGGATCTGCGAGGCTCGAAAGTACATGACGTCATCAAGCCCATCGAGGAGTGGGAGCGGAACGCGGACGGGAGCTGGGCAAAGCCGTGGCCGCGCCGCACGAACAACGCCGGTGGACTCGAAGGAGGGATGACCACAGGGGAGCCGCTGATCATCCGCGCGGTGGTGAAGCCCATCGCCACGATGATGAGTCCGCTGCCGTCCGTCGACCTGACGACGGGCGAACTCGCGCAGGCGCATTACGAGCGCAGCGACGTCACGTTCGTGCCCACGTGCGGCGTCATCGCGGAGGCGATGGTGATGTTCACGCTCGCCGATGCGTTCCTGGAGAAGTTCGGCGGCGACCACATCTCGGAAATCAAGCGCAACTATTGGGGCTACCTCGCCACGGTTGGGCCGCACGGGTACGAGTAGGGTTCCGGTTGCAGGCATGACCGACGGTAACCGCATCTTTCTCATCGGTTTCTCCGGCACGGGGAAGAGCGCTGTGGGGCGCAGCGTGGCCCGGCTGCTTGGCTGGGCGTTCGCGGACGCCGACGAGCTCATCGTCGAACGCGCCGACAAGTCGATCGATCGTATCTTCGCCAACGATGGCGAACCGGCGTTCCGCCGGCTGGAGCGCGACATCATCGTGGAGATGACGACACGGGAGCGGGTCGTCATCTCGACCGGCGCAGGCTCGGTGATGTATGACGATTCACTCGGCACGATGCTTGCATCGGGGCTGGTCGTTGCGCTCGAAGCGCACCCGGAGACGATCTACAAGCGTCTGTCGAGCATCGCGGAGGAGGATGGGGCGGAGGCGATGGTGCGTCCGATGCTCCGATCCGGAGGGTCGGACGACCCGCTGGGGCGTATCGAATCGTTGAAGCGCGAGCGGCAGTGGGTGTACGCACGCGCTCATTGGACGGTTACGACGGACGCGATGTCCGCAGAGCAGGCCGCGCACGAGGTTGTTCGCGCATGGCGCAAGCTCGGGGCTGCGCAGACGTGGCGTGACGATCCGGATCTGGCCGCGACGGTTACGGTGGAGCAGGGCGCGTATCCGGTGTTCGTTGGATGGGGGACGCTGGAGCAGCAGTTGGGGCAGCGCCTCGCCGAATCGGGTTTCACTGGCCGCGCGCACATCATCTGCGATACGAACGTCGTGCATCCGTATGGCCGCGCCGCGCAGCGGTCCCTCCACGCGGCGGACATCGAGATGGGATTATTCACGTTCCCCGCAGGAGAGGCGAGCAAGAGCCTGGAGACCGCGACCGTTCTCTATGAGTGGCTGGCCGAGCACCGGGTGGAGCGGGGCGACGTCATCATCGCGGTGGGCGGCGGTGTCGTTGGCGATCTGGCGGGCTACGTGGCGGCAACGTTCCTGCGCGGCATCAGGCTCGTGCAGGTTCCGACGTCGCTGACGGCGATGGTGGACTCGAGCATCGGGGGGAAGACGGCGGTTGACCTTCCGGTCGCCAAGAACATGGTTGGCGCGTTCCACCACCCGATGATGGTGCTGGCGGACGTCTCAGCGCTGAAGACACTGCCGGAGCGGGCGCTTCGCGAGGGCTGGGCGGAGGCCATCAAGCACGGCTTTGCGCTCGAAGCGCCGCTCGTGGACTTCTACGAGCAGCACGCCGAGGCGCTGCTGTCGCTCGACCCTGAGCTGACGACGGAGGCTGTGGCGCGCAACGCCGCGGTGAAGGCGCGCATCGTTACGGAGGACGAACGCGAGACGAGTGGTCGGCGGATGTTGCTGAACTACGGGCACACGATAGGCCACGGCGTCGAGGCGGCGGCAGGCTACGATGCGTACCTTCACGGCGAGGCGGTCGCTATCGGCATGACCGGTGCGGCGCGGCTGGGGATGATGGAGGGCGTTACGTCCGCCGAGATCGTCGAACACCAGGCGTCGCTCATCGCTCGGTTCGGGTTGCCGTCGAGCTACGCGGGGGTCGCGCCGGAGGCCATCATCCAGGCGATGAGCCGGGACAAGAAGACGACGGCGGGGCAGGTGTCGTGGGTGTTTCTGGAGGAGGTGGGCAGGGCGGTTACGCGCAAAGGCGTACCGGTCGAGCGCGTGGCGGAGGTCGTTCGCGACCTGGGGCGTTAGGCCCCAGTTCCCTGGGGGTTGTCCTCTCCGAGCGTTCCTGCGTTGAACTCGCGCAGGAGCTGGACGATGAGGGCAGCGGGGACGCGGTCGCCGATGTCCTGGCCCACGTTGGCGCCGATAATCTCCTCCGAGGTGAGCACGATGGTGGCGGGGGCTGATACGCCATCGCCGAGCAGATCGAACAGCCCGTAGGTTGCGGTTACAACGTGGTCAGGATCCGCGAGGACGGGGAACGTGGCTCCGGTGAGCGCCTGCATCTGGCGAGCGTCGTTTAGGTTGTCGACGCTGATGGCGAGCAGTTCCGCTCCCTCGGCGCGTATCTCCGGGTACGCTCTCTCCAACTCGACGAGCTGGCTCCGGCATATCCCTCAGAAGAACCCTCGGTAGAACACGAGCACGACCGCGCTGTTGGCGTTCAGTTCGTCGGAGAGGCGCACAGTTCCGCCCTGGGCGGCGGCCAATACGAAATCGGGCGCTGGCGGCCCCACGGGCGCTTCGGCCTGGCCGGACGAGCCGCTCTGGACTATCAGGAGGATAGGCAGCAGCAGCGAGAGGACGATGAGCATCGCAAAGGCGATGGCGCCACGCTTCCACCATCGGCTCTGGAAGAACGAGGTGTGGTCGTCGCCCAGACGATTGAGTTCGTCGAGCTCCTCAAGCTCTCTAGCGGTGTAGAGCTCGTCGTCGTCCTGTGGAGGTTCTCTCATATCGATCTTACGTCCGACGCCACAGCCGACGAAAACAGGGGGCGTGGATGCGAGGCTCCCGCCTTCGCGGGAGCGACAAGGGACTAGCCTCCGGCGACCGCCGGGACGATGCTGACCTCGTCGCCGGACTTGATCGGCGTCGCGAGGCCATCGAGGAAGCGGACATCCTCGTTGTTGAGGTAGAGGTTAACGAAGTAGCGCACCTCGCCGTTCTCGTCGAGGATTCGCTCTTTCATGCCTGCGTATTGCTCATCGAGCGCCGTTATCAGTCCGCCGAGGCTGTCGGCGTCCACTTCTACTTTGTCCGCGCCATCGGTGATACGACGCAGCGGGCCGGGGATGCGCACCATTACACTCATCCTGTCTCACTCCTCTTCGTAGTTACGGTTCGACCAGGTCTCCGAGTGCGGGGTCCACCCTGATTCCCAGGGAGCGCACCCAGTCCAGGCCGCGTTCAATCTCAGCCGGCTCTCCATCTATCTCAAGGATGACCCAACCGACACCCTCTTGCACGTCGGCGCGCCGGATGTTGGTTACGACATCAAAATTATGCCCCAACTTGTAGATGATGGGTTCCTTGATGATCCGATCCAGATAGGTGAATCGGACACGCTTCATGATTCTCGTTGTCATCAGTTCGTGATGGCCACACGTTCCTCGAACGCCGCCACCGTTGCCTCGATAAGGATAGGATTGACCACGTCGCTGACGATCTCGGTCGTCTTGAGACCGTTGCCGGTGATGTAGACCACGGTCGATTCGTCAGGTTTGATCTCGCCGCGCTCGACGAGCCGCCTAAGGCCCGCGACAGCAACGCCGCCCGCGCCCTCGGTGAAGATGCCTTCCGTCTCGGCGAGGAGCTTGATGCCTTCCGCGACTTCGCTCTCTTCCGCTATGACGGCTGAGCCGTTGGAGGCTTCTATCGTCTTGAGGGCGTAGTAGCCGTCAGCCGGGTTGCCTATACCGAGGGACTTGGCGATGGTCGCAGGCCGTACGGGCCTGATGACGAAGCGTCCTTCCTCGTAGGCGGTGGCGATGGGGCAGCAGCCGCGCGCCTGCGCGCAGTGCATCTGCGTCTCAACCGCTCCTATCAGACCGGCTTGTTCGAATTCCTTGAAGCCCTGGTAGATCTTGGTGAACATCGCGCCGGAGGCAGAGGGAGCGATGGCGTGCATGGGGGCGCGCCAGCCGAGTTGCTCGGCTACCTCGTAGCCCAGCGTCTTGCTGCCGTCGGCGTAGAAGGGGCGGATGTTGATGTTCACGAACGCCCACGGGTGTTGGTCGGCCAGCTCGCTGCAGAGGCGGTTGACGTCATCGTAGCTGCCGTCCACGGCGATCATGGTCGGGTTGTAGATCGCGGCACCGAGCACCTTCCCCTGTTCGAGGTCGGATGGGATGAAGACGTACGCCTTCATCTGGGCGCGCGCTGCGTGGGCAGCCACGGAGCAGGCGAGGTTTCCGGTGGACGCGCAGGCGATTGTCGTGAACCCGAGTTCGAGCGCTTTGGCCGTAGCGACGGCGACGACCCTGTCCTTGAACGAATAGGACGGATTCACGCTGTCGTTTTTGATCCAGAGCTCGTTGAGCCCGAGACGCTGCGCGAGGCCGCGCGAGCGTATGAGCGGCGTGAACCCGGCGTTGATGTCTACGTCAGGGTTGTAGGTCGCGGGCAGGAAATCGGCATAGCGCCAGAGGCTGAACGGACCGGCTGCTATGCGCTCGCGGCTCGTGACCTTGGCGATAGCGTCCATGTCGTAGACGACTTCGAGCGGCCCGAAACAGAAGTCGCAGACATTGAAAGCGCCGATTGGGTAATCCCTGGAGCATTCCTTACAGCGCAAAGCGGCAACATTGACCATGGCAACCCCCTGCATGCACCGTGTACGCGTTGCGGCGGTTCGCCTACTCCGCACGCGCTATCCCACCTATGCCTCGATGGGCATGGCAGAACCCCACTTCCGCACGAATGCATAGCGTAGCATGCGAGAGGTAACCGGTCAATAACGCCTGTCGTTGCTACAGAGGCGGGCCGGCGTTCGCCCTCGCGGTCTTGCTTGACGACAGTTACGATAGTTGATATTATTCGACTCAAGTTAGGTTACGCGTAACAGTTCTGGAGTATAATGGCATCGGGGCAGTCATGGCGAAGAACTACTACGAGACGCTGGGAGTTGACCGGGGAGCGTCCGAGAAGGATATCCGCTCCGCGTACCGCCGTCTCGCGCGCCAACATCACCCTGACGTGAACCAAGGGCAGAAGGACGCCGAGGCCAAGTTCAAGGAGATCAACGAGGCCTACCAGGTGCTGTCCGACCCGGACTCCCGGAAGAAGTACGACAGATTCGGGGACGGCTGGCGCAATGCCGACTACGTACGGCAGGGCGAGAGCGCAGGGCCCTCTCCCTTCACGTGGTTCAATCGCGCGGGCCGCGCCAAGCCGCGCCAGGCCGAATTCTCCTTCGGTGGGTTCGATAGTATCTTCAGCGACCTCCGGGGAGCAGCGCGCGGCGGCGTTACGGAGGAGGCGCCCTTCCAGCGCCACTCCGTGGTTCCCGTCACGATCACGCTGGAAGAGGCATACAAGGGCACGGTGCGCACGATTCAGCTGCCGCCAGGGGGGCCGAACGGCCACGCCGGGAAGCGGATAGAGGTACGCGTCCCCGCAGGCACCAAGCATGAGTCGCGCATCCACGTGAACACGGCGAAAGGCGGCGCTCATGCCGACATCGAACTCACGGTTTCGATCGCTCCGCATCATCTCTTCGAGCGCACGGGAGACGACCTGCGCTTCACGGCAAAGGTTCCGCTGATAGACGCGGTGCTCGGCGGCGAGACCGATGTGCCCACGCTTTCCGGCAAGCACGTTGCGCTCCACATTCCACCCGAAACGCAGAACGGGCGGGTGTTCCGGCTGAGAGGGAAAGGGATGCCGAATGGCAAGGGGGCGCACGGAGACCTGCTGGCGACGGTGAGCGTGGTTCTACCGTCCGATCTGACGGAGGAGCAACGCGCTCTGTTTGACCGGCTGCGAGAGTTGGAGAAGGCAACCCCCGCCGCGCTCTGATACGCCAGTGATGCGTTGGCGCGGCCTATCCGGAAATCGGGAGCAATCGTCCATGGTTTTCAAACAGGAAGACTTCACCGAGCAGGCGCAGATGGTGATCGGCGCGAGCTACGAAATCGTCAGGCGCTTGAAGCATTCTCAATGGGACGTTGAGCATGTGGTTCTTGCGTTGTTGGAGAACAGCGGGAGCGTGCCTGTGCAGATGCTGACGAACCTGGGCGTCAACATCGACGCAGTTCGCGGCGAGCTGGAGTCGGCGCTCAAGGAGACTCCAGCGTTGACCCACGGGGCCAACCAGATCCACCCGACGCCGCGCTCAATGGCTCTTCTGCAGGCAGCGAAAGATCAGGCTGTGCGCTTCCAGGACGATTACATCGGCACGGAGCATCTGCTCCTTGCCGCTCTCATGGATAGCCAGGGCGATGCCGGGCGGATCATGGCAGCACACGGCATCGATATAGAGAAGGCGTACAAGGCGCTTCAGCGAGTGCGCGGCGGGCATCGCGTTACGGACCCGCGCGCCGAGAGCCGCTACCAGGCGCTGGAACGCTACACCATAGACCTGACGAGCCTGGCGCGAGAGGGAAAGCTGGATCCGGTCATCGGCCGCACGCAGGAGATCAGGCGCGTGATGCAGACCCTGACGCGGCGCACGAAAGACAACCCCGTCATCATCGGCGGGGCCGGCGTTGGCAAGACGGCCATCGTGGAGGGCCTCGCTCAGCGCATCGTTGCGGAGGACGTTCCGGCGTCCCTGCGCGGGAAGCGCGTGCTTGCGCTCGACATGGCGAGCCTCGTGGCAGGATCGAAGTTCCGGGGCGAGTTCGAGGAGCGCCTGAAGTCCGTCCTCGACGAGACAAAACGGGCGCAGCGCGAGGTCATCCTGTTCATAGACGAACTGCACACCGTCGTTGGGGCGGGGGCTGTGGAGGGCGGCCTCGACGCGGCGAACATCATGAAGCCCGCTCTTTCACGCGGCGAGTTGCAGGTGATAGGAGCGACTACTCCCGACGAATACCGGCGGTATATCGAGCGTGACGCAGCGCTGGAGCGCCGCTTCCAGACGATATGGCTGGAAGAGCCAACCGTGGAGGAGGCAATCGAGATACTGCGCGGACTACGGCCTCGTTACGAAGCACACCACAACGTAACGCTGGACGACAGCGCGCTGATCGCGGCTGCCCGCCTGAGCGCGCGCTACATCTCCGGGCGGCACATGCCGGATAAGGCAGTTGACCTGATAGACGAGGCCGCGGCCAAGCTCCGCCTCGACGTGGAGAGCCTATCGCCTGAACTGAAGGTGAAAGAAGGAGAGGTTCGCAGCCTCAAGGAACAAGAGGAGTCGGCGGCGCATCGTGGAGACTACGAGGGCGCTGCACGCTTCAGAACCGAGCGCGTACGGCTGGAGGAGGAATTCAACAAGGAGCGCAGCGAGTTCCTGGGACGCGACCATGCCGACATGGTGGTTCGCGAGCAGGATATCGCCTCGCTCATCGCCACGTGGACGGGCATCCCCGCGATGCGTCTGATGGAAGGCGAGGGGGAGCGGCTGCTGCACCTGGAGGAGCGTCTGCACCAGCGAGTCATCGGCCAGAACGACGCCGTCGTGGCGGTTGCGGACGCCATCCGGCGCGCGCGCGCCGGTCTCAGGGACGAGAAGCGCCCTGTCGGGTCGTTCATGTTCCTTGGGCCCACCGGCGTCGGCAAGACGGAATTGGCCAGATCGCTTGCGGAGTACCTGTTCGACGACGAGGAGAACATGGTGAGGATAGATATGTCCGAGTACGGCGAGCGTCATACCGTCTCGCGGTTGCTCGGAGCGCCTCCCGGCTATGTGGGCTATGACGATGCAGGCCAGCTCACGGAGGCTGTGAGGCGGCGTCCGTTCAGCGTCGTGCTGTTCGATGAGATCGAAAAGGGCCACGCGGACGTGTTCAACGTGATGCTTCAGATACTGGAGGACGGACGTCTCACCGACGGCCATGGGCGCATCGTGGATTTCCGCAACACGATCATCATCATGACGAGCAACATCGGCACGGCGGAGTTCAGCAGGAGCGGCATCGGTTTCAGGGCAGGCCAGAAGACGACGGAGGAGGAGCAGCATAGGCGGGTGGTTATGGACGCGCTGAAGAACCACTTCACGCCGGAGTTCCTGAACCGGGTGGACGAATACATCGTCTTCCATCAGCTGGGGCGGGAGGACCTCCACCGAATCATCAACATCATGGTCGACAAAGTGCGCCAGCGCCTCTCGGAGCGCTCGATCTCTATCGAACTGACGGAACGGGCGAAGGATTGGCTGGTGGAGGAGGGGTTCGATCCCGTGTACGGAGCGCGCCCTCTGCGCAGGGCGGTGGAGCGTCATATCGAGAATGTCGTCGCCAAACGCATCCTGGCCGGGGAGTACGAGGACGGGGATGCCATCCTCGTGGATGTCGAGGAGAACGTCTTGACGTTTACGCGGGAAACGCACGAGTTGGCGTCCGCGTCCGTGTAGGGCTGTAGCCTCAGCCCGCTCTTACTTGTGGGCTGATGGCGCTTGCCCGCGCCCGCTCGTGGTAATCTGCGCGTATGGATACGAAACCGTTAGGGAAGAGCGACGTTCGGGCGCCGGAGGTGGGATTCGGCACGTGGAAGTTCAGCGGCAACGCGGCGGTCATCCACCGCGCCATAGAACTAGGCGCGTTCCTCATCGACACCGCCGAGTCCTACCGCACGGAGGAGCGTGTAGGGAAGGCTATCGCAGGCAGGCGCGATGACGTGCTCGTCGCCACCAAGGTTTCGACGGAGCATCTGCGGTACGCCGACGTGATAACCGCATGCGACCGCAGCCTGAAGCGCCTGGGCATCGATACGATAGACCTCTACCAGCTGCATGCGCCGTCCGCGAGGATTCCCATCGAGGAAACGATGCGCGCGATGGCTGATCTGGTCGCGGCGGGCAAGGTTCGGCACGTCGGCGTCAGCAACTTCTCGGTGAACGAGATGAAGGCCGCGGAGGCCGCGCTCGGCGAGGATCTGGTCGTCGAGAATCAGATCAAGTACAGCCTGTTCGATCACGAGTTCGCGGATAGCATCATTCCGTACTGCGAGGAGCGCGGCATCGCGGTGCTGGCGTACAGCTCGCTGGAACAGGGAACGTTCGTGCGAGAGATGAAGCGCAACAAGCACCTGGCAAACGTGATGGGCGAGGTCTGCGCAGAGACAGGCAAAACGCCCGCGCAGGTGTTGCTGAATTGGACACTCGACTCTCCGGTGGTCGTAACGATCCCCAAGACGAACACGCTGGCGCGCGTGGATGAGAACTGTGGCGCGGCGGGCTGGCGGCTCACTGCCGGTCAGCGTCAGGCGTTGACGGAAGCGGCAGCCGCAAGGCGCTCCCCGTATTGGTGGCGGTGAACGTGGCTGGTCTCGAATCCGGCCTCCCACCTGCTGATCGCGTCGGCGCAATCATCGTGTCGGCGGGCGCAAGCACACGGATGCAGGGCACCGACAAGACGCTGGCCGACGTGGGCGGCGAGCCCCTCATCTCTCGAACGCTCGACGTTTTCGACGAGTGTTCGGCAGTTGGTTGCATGGTGTTGATCGTTGCCGAGAAGAATCTGGATGCTATCGGGGAACTGAGCCGGCGGAAGTGCTGGCGGAAGCTGGCCGACGTGTGCGCCGGCGGCGAGCGCCGTCAGGACAGCGTGCGCATCGGCCTTGCCGCATTGCCTGATTGCGACTGGGTGGTGGTTCACGACGGGGCACGCCCGTTCGCCACCGGGCGCATCATCGAGGAGGGGCTGCGGGCGGCGGCAGCGACAGGCGCGGCCATCGCGGTGGTTCCGGCCATCGATACGGTGAAGCGCGTAACGGAGGATGGGCGGGTCGCCGGGACGCTCGACCGGCGCGAGTTGGTTCTGGCGCAGACGCCGCAGGTGTTCCGCCGTACGCTTCTGGAGCGCGCGCATGCCGAAACCGACGAGGACGTTACGGACGATGCGGCGATGGTCGAGCGGATCGGCGGCGAGGTGCGCGTTTTCATAGGCGCTCACCGCAACAGCAAGGTCACGACGCCGGATGACCTCTCCCTGGCGCGGGCGATCTTCGCGGAGAGCGGGCGGTGACGACACGTTTCGGCATAGGGTATGACGCGCACCCGCTGGTTCCGGGCGCGAGGCTGGTGCTCGCCGGGGTGGAGGTGCCGTTCGAGCGCGGACTCGACGGGCATAGCGACGGCGACGTGGCCACGCACGCGCTCATCGATGCGCTGCTGGGGGCGGCTGCGCTCGGCGACATCGGTGCACACTTCAAGGCTGAGGATCCGTCCGTGCCCAAGGGCATATCGAGCATCGTGCTGCTGGAGCGCACCGCCGCTATGGTGCGCGCCGCCGGATGGCAGGTCGTCAATGCCGATGCTACAATCGTTCTTCAACGCCCCAGGCTCGCAGAGCACGTAATGGCCATGCGGACAGCAGTCGCAGTCGCCCTCGGAGTGGACGTGTCCGCAGTGAGCATCAAGGCCACCACGGAAGACGGCCTCGGCTTCACCGGAGCGGGCGACGGCGCCTCAGCGGTAGCAGTGGCCTCTATCACAGACGACACCGCATGAAGCTTTCCGACACCCTCACCGGCGAGAAGCGCGACTTTACTCCGTCTGGAAACGAAGTACGCATCTACGTCTGCGGCGTAACGCCCTATTCATCCGCGCACGTTGGGCACGCGATGAGCTACATCGTCTTCGACGTGCTGCATCGCTATCTCGAATTCCGAGGTTTCAAGGTCAAGCGCGTTCAGAACTTCACCGACATCGACGACAAGCTCATCGACCGCGCTGCGCGGGAAGGCACGACGGTGGAGGCGCTCGCCGAGAAGCATATCGCAGAGTATTTCGACAATATGGCGGCGCTCAACGTGCGTGCCGCCGATGTGTACCCTCGCGCCACGCAGGAAGTGCCCAAGATCATCGAGCTCATCGCGGGCCTCATCGACTCAGGGCATGCGTACGAATCCAACGGCGATGTCTATTTCCGTGTCCGCAGCGATGAACAGTACGGCAAGCTGAGCCACCGCTCTCTGGACGCGATGCGGGCGGGCGCGCGCGTCGAACCGGGTGTTCAGAAGGAGCACCCGATGGATTTCGCGCTCTGGAAGTCCGCCAAGCCGGACGAGCCCGCGTGGCAGAGTCCATGGAGCGACGGACGCCCCGGCTGGCATATCGAGTGCTCCGCGATGTCGTTGCGCTATCTGGGCGAAAGCATCGATATCCACGGCGGGGGGCAGGATCTCGTCTTTCCGCATCACGAGAATGAGATCGCCCAGAGCGAAGCGTTCACGGGCGTGCGTCCGTTCGCTCGCTTCTGGCTGCACAACGGTCTGCTGAACATGGACGCTCAGAAGATGAGCAAGTCGTTGGGGAACCTCGTGACGATCGATGAGGCGTTGGAGCGCTACTCAGCGGACGCCATACGGCTCGCCGTGCTCAACGCGCACTATCGCAGCCCCGGTTACTACTCGGACGAGGCGCTGGCTGGCTCGGAGCGTGCTACCGGACGCCTGCGTCAAGCCGCGATCGCGGAGTCGAATGCGGGCGCGGCAGAGCGGGTCGATGCTTCGGCGACGCGGGAGCGGTTCATCGAGGCGATGGACGACGACCTCAACAGCCCGCAGGCGGTGGCGGCGCTCTTCGACCTCGTGCGCGATATCAATCGTGGGTCGGTGGAGGGGGCGGACGTGTCCGAGGCACAGGAGACGCTGGTGGAGCTAACCGGCGTGCTGGGCCTGACGCTGCGGGAGCGCGAGGCTGCGCTGAACGCCGATACGTCCGCTCGCGTTCAGGCGTTCGTGGAGCGTCGTGCTGAGCTACGGGCAGCGCGCGACTTCGCGGGCGCAGACGCCGTTCGCGACGAATTGGCATCCATGGGAGTCGAGCTTACCGACTCGCCCGCCGGCACCACCTGGCGCATGACGTAATGCCCAAGTCGCTTCAAGAAGCATCCATTCCGGCGCTGACCGGCTGTGGCGCGTGAACGCCGTCGATTCCGAACTACTGGCTGCGCTCGTGCGCATCGTTGGCGCGGAGCACGTGCTGACCGATGAAGAGTCGTGCGAGCGCGGATCGTTCGACGCGGTAACCAGCCATCGTCTCGGCGGGCGGGAATGGCTGACGTCGTCACGGGTGGCGGCGGTGGCGCGTCCTGCCGATACCGCACAGGCGGCGGCCATCATGGCGCATGCGTCGAGGCATGGAACCGCAGTAGTGCCTTACGGCGGCGGCACCGGCGTCATGGGCGCTGTCGTGCCTCTGCGCGGCGGCATCGCGCTGGACATGCGCCGCATGGATAGCATCATCGCCATGAGCAGGGAGGACAGGACGGCTCGGGTGCAGCCGGGAGTGTATCTCGCTGACCTGAACGCTCGTGCGGAGGAGCACGGGATGATGCTGGGCCACGATCCGTGGAGCGTGCCCATCGCGACGGTGGGCGGCGCGATATCCACGGATAGCGTGGGCTATCGCGCCAGCAAGTACGGCTCGATGGGCGAGCAGGTGCGGGCGCTGGAAGTGGTGTTGGCCAGCGGGGAGATCATCCGCACGCGGCCCATCGCGCGTCAGAGCAGCGGTCCGATGCTCAACGGCCTGTTCGTTGGCGCTGAGGGGACGATGGGCGTCATCACGGAGGCGACTATCCAACTGCACGCGCAACCCGAGGCTCGCGAGTTCGCATCAGTGGGATTTGACAGCTTCGAGCGGGGCTATCCGGCCGTCGTTCGCCTCTTCGACATCGGGCTCGTGCCCGCGCTCATCGACCTCACCGAGGAGGTTGCACCTCCTGATGATGCGGCGCCGTGCACGCTCTACCTGGGGTTCGAGGGCTACCGGGAGGAGGTGGAGGCTCAGCGGAGCCGCGCCGTCGCTGAGGCGTTGGCGGCAGGAGGGCGCGATCTTGGCCCCGGCCCCACGCGCGAGTATTGGGCGGGCCGCCACGCGGTGGCTGAACGTTGGCGCGACCACACACGTCCGCTCCGTCCGTCGGAGCGTTGGCGGGAGCAGCGTTGGCGTCGCGCGGACTATCTGCACATCGCTATGCCGGTGTCCAAGGTTCCTGGCTACAAGCGCTTCTGCGACGAGACCGCCGTGAGGTACGGACTCGAAGTGCGGGAGTCCGCGGTATGGACGCACCCGGAGCTGTTCTCGGTGTTCATCCACTGTGCCTCTGACGAAGCGGATGACGCCAGTGAAGCGGCCCTGCAGCAGTGCGTGGGCGCGATGCTGGATCAGGCGCTGGCGCTTGGCGGAGGCGTCGAGTATTGCCACGGCCTCGGCGTCAAACTGGACGATTGGGCCGCGCGTGAGTGGGGCGAGGCGTTGCTGCTGGCACGGCTGGCGAAGCGCGCCGTCGACCCGCAAGCCATCCTCAACCCGGGCAAGCTCGCGCTATGACGTTCCCGCTCGTTCTGGTCGCCGGGGCTACGGGAGCGATAGGCTCGGAGGTCGTGCGCGCGTTGCAGTCGCGCGGGGTGCGCGTTCGAGCGCTCGTACGCGAGCCGGCGCGACTGACGACGGAACCGGAGGAGATATTCGTTGGTAACCTGCTGAACCCGCGCACGCTCGAGGGAGTTTGCCGGGACGTGGCAGCCGTTGTGTCGAGCGCGGGCGCGAAGTTTCAGCCGAAGCTGCGCTTCTCCCCGAAAGGCGAGTCGTTCCGCGACGTGGACGACATCGGCAATCGCAACCTCCTGCAGGAGGCGATCGCGGCAGGGGTCAGGCGCTTCGGATATATCTCCGCGTACGGCGGCAAGTTCCTCGGAGCGATGGAATACATCAGAGCGCACGAATCCTTCGCGACCGCGCTGCGGTCGTCGGGGCTCGATTACCTCGTGGTGCGGCCCACGATGACCTTCGCGCGCGTCGTGCCGATGGTTGAGGATGCCCGCAAGCGCGGCAGGATATCGCGTCCAGGCACGGGACAGGCGCAGACGAATCCGATCCATGAGGCGGATATTGCTCGGGCGCTCGTGGATGCGCTGGAAGGTCATGCCAAGGAGTTGGATGCAGGCGGGCCGGACGTGCTGACGCATGAAGAGATCGCTATGATGGCGGCAGAGGCGGTAGGCGGCGCGAGCGTTCAGTTTACGCTCATGTGGCAGGCGCAGATGCGCGCCGGGCTACGCAGATTCACCGGACGGCACAGCTTCGACTCCGTGCTCTACCGTTTGGCCGAGGCCGACGTGGATATGGTCGCGCCGGTGGTTGGGGAACAGAGACTGGGCGACTATCTCGCCGCTCTTGGCGGCTAGGTAATCGTCAGGTTGACGATTGCGAGCGCCACGAACAGCACGCCCAGCGCGATGGTGAACTGGAACAACGTCCGTTCGAGTCCACGCCTCGTCCTGAATGACTGGATGGACCCGCCGCCGAAAAGCCCGCCGCCCGCGCCGCGAACCTGCATGAGGATGCTCGCTACGAGCAGGGCCACTACGATGATGACTGCAAAACCGATATAGGCTTCCAAGCGTTCCCCCTGCTAACTCTTCATTGCGTCGAGCTGCTTTACGATGAGCTCGGAAACGACCGATGGATTCGCCTTGCCGCGCGTCGCCTTCATAACCTGGCCTACCAGGAACTTGGCTGCGGTCTCCTTGCCTGCGAGATAGTCGGCAACCGCTGATGCATTATCTGCTATCGCCTGAGCGACTGCTCCCTCCAACTGGCTCGAATCGGCAATCTGAGCCAGCCCCAGTTCTTCGACGACAGCCTGCGCGCCTTTGCCTGTCTTGAACATCTCTTCGATGGCGCGCTTGGCCTGCGGTGTGCCGATCGTCTCTTTCTGGAGCAGACCGAGCAGTTCCGCGAGGCGCTCCGGCGTGACAGGCGATTCGTGAATCTCGACATGCGCCTCGTTCGCGAGGCGTCCGAGTTCCGTGAGCGTCCAGTTGGCGGCTGCCTTCGCGCCGCCGTCCGCACTCGCGCCTGTCATGGCGAGGCTGTCAACGGTGGCCTCGTAGTAGTCGGCGAGGCTGGGCGACCCGGTGAGCAGATCGGCGTCGTAGGCCGGTAGGCCGTAGGCGGATATGAACCGCGCCTTGCGCTCCTCCGGCAGTTCGGGCAGTAGTTCGGCGATCTCAGCCACCCAGCTCGGTTCCACGTTCAGCGGCGGGAGGTCGGGCTCCGGGAAATAGCGGTAGTCGTTTGCCTCCTCCTTGCTGCGCAGCGAGGTGGTGACGCCCTTGTCCTCCAGCCATCCGCGCGTCTCCTGGACGACGCGTCCCCCGGATTCCAGCACTTCGGCCTGCCGCTTGATCTCGTGCTCGATGGCGCGATAGACGGAGCGGAAGCTGTTCATGTTCTTGACTTCGACCTTCGTTCCGAAGGCATCGCGGCCCTTGGGGCGGATGCTCACGTTCGCGTCGCAGCGGAAGGAGCCCTCATCCATGTTGGCGGTCGATACGCCGAGGTAGCGCAGGATGACCTGATAGCGCATGAGGTACTGACGCGCCTCCTCCGCCGAGCGGATGTCCGGGCGGCTGACCATCTCCACCAGCGGGACGCCGGAGCGGTTCACGTCGATTAGCGAGTAGCCCTCGCCCGTGGCGTCGTCCGTGAGGTGGGTGAGCTTCGCAACGTCCTCCTCCATGTGGATGCGCTCGATGCCGATGCGGCGCTGCTCTCCGTCGATGTCGAGGGTCATGTGACCGTCGATGCAGAGCGGCAGGTCGTACTGGGAGATCTGGTAACCCTTCATCAGATCCGGGTAGGGGTAGTTCTTGCGGTCGAACTTGCTGTGTTCGGCGATGGTACATTGGAGGGCCAGGCCGATCATGATGATGGACTTGATGGCTTCCCGGTTGATGACCGGGAGCGCGCCGGGCAGCCCCAGGCATACGGGGCAGACGCGGGTGTTGGGTTCGGTGTTCTGGTAGTCGGCGGGGCAGGCGCAGTACATCTTGCTGCTGGTGTGCAGTTGAGCGTGTACCTCCAGGCCGATGACGGGTTCGTACTCAGTCATGGAGTTGATTATAAACGACGCGCGCCGCAGAAGGTTACAGACGGGTTGCCGATGTGCGGAGGAGCGTGACGCTCGGCAGCCGCAGGCCGGTTACAATCGCTGGCAGGACGACAGGCGAGGTTGCGATGACGGCGAGGTACGCAGGCAAAGTGAATGCTCCGGAGTTCCCCCAGGGAGCGGAGTGGCTGAACACGGATCATCCGCTCCGCCTGGCGGATTTCGCTGGGAAGTTGCTGCTTCTCGATTTCTGGACGTACTGCTGCATCAACTGCATGCACCTGCTCCCGACTCTCAAACGATTGGAGCGCGAGTTCCCGCTGGAGCTGGCCGTCGTTGGGGTGCATAGCGCCAAATTTGACGAGGAACGCTCAACGGAGAGCGTGCGCCAGGCCATCATGCGCTATGGCATCACGCACCCGGTGGTGAACGACGCCGCGATGCACGTGTGGCAGCAGTACGCCGTCCGCGCATGGCCCACGCTGATGTTCGTCGACCCCACGGGCAAAGTAATCGGCAAGATGGAAGGCGAGTTGACCTTCGAGGGGGGCGTCGAACTGGTCCGTGGGATGCTCGACGAGTTCAGGGCCGGCGGCGTGCTGAGGCCCGCACACAGCGTCCATCGCGTCGAGACTTCGGACAAGGGCATCCTGAGCTACCCGGGTAAAGTGCTGACCGATGCGGTGGGCGAGCGGCTGTTCATCGCCGACTCCGGCCATCACCGGGTTCTGGTTACCGACCTCGACGGGGAGATACAGACGATCATCGGCAGCGGCGAAGAGGGGTTCGCGGACGGTGTGCTGGAGGGCGCGCAGTTCAGCAGTCCCCAGGGCATGGCGCTGATTGGCGAGACGCTGTACGTCGCCGACACGGGGAACCACGCCATCCGCATCGTCGATCTGGAGATGGCGGTCGTGGATACCGTTGCGGGCACGGGAGAGCGCGGCACCGGCCGCGTGGACGGCGGCCCCGCCCAGACGGTCAATTTACGCTCGCCGTGGGACCTCACCAGCGTCGGCAGGCGGCTGTTCATCGCGATGGCCGGTTGCCACCAGCTGTGGATGTACGATTTCGACAGCGGTTTCGTGCAGGCGGTGGCCGGCACGGGAGGCGAGAACATCGTCGACGGCGTGCCGGAGGAGGCGCTGCTTGCGCAGCCCAGCGGCATCGACGCGGACGCGGACGGGGTGCTGTTCTTTGCCGACAGCGAGACGAGCGCGATACGCCAAGCTGATCTCATCACGGAGCACCGCGTTTCAACGTTGGTGGGAGCGGGTCTGTTCGAGTTCGGCGACGTGGACGGCGATGCGGCAACGGCACGGATGCAGCATCCGCTCGGCGTTGCGGTGGAAGGCGGCATCGTCTACGTGGCGGATACCTACAACAACAAGATTAAACGCGTTGGCGTCGAAACGCTGGTCGTGGCAACGGTGGCAGGGACAGGCGCACCGGGGCACGCCGATGGACCGTTTACCTCGGCGCAGTTCCACGAACCCGGCGGTCTGAGCATCCTTGGAGAGAAGATATACGTGGCGGATACGAACAATCACGCCGTGCGTGTACTGGACGCTGCAAGTGAGACCGTCTCGACGCTGGCCGTAGATTTCTGATGCCTGCGTGAGCGTTCCTAGGGGCGCGGGTTGCGTCCATTCGTGATCCGGCGCATGACCACGATGAGTGCAATCACAATCAGCGCCTGCACGAGGTAGGTAACGAGCGCGCCAAGGATGTCTACCAGCAGTACGTAGACCCCCAGCAGCAGCGTCAGCAGAGCGATGAAGACGAGTCCCGGGCGGATACGGTGGATTCACATTTGAAGTGCAACACTTGACTCCAGAATATTTCGGATGGGCTCTGGTAGCCGAGGCACTTGCGCGGCGTATTGTTATACCCCAGCAGCAGCCCCGTAAACCGCTCGTCAGACATCTCTCCCAGGTTCGTCTTCCGGGGCAGCACGCGACGCAGCCGACCGATCCCATTCTCCACGCCCCCCTTCTGCCACGGCGAGTACGTGTCGCAGAAGAATGTTTCGATCCCCAAGGCGTGCAGTTCATGATGCCGCACGAACTCCGTCCCGTTGTCGAGCGTCACCGTCTGCCGGAACTCCGGCGGCAGCGGCCCCAGGAGGCTCGCCATGGCCTTCACGACCGGTCCTGCTTCCTTCGAAGGCAGCCGGACGGCCATCATCAGGCGCGAGTGCCGTTCGTGCAGCACCAGCACCACCGCCCCCGACCTCCCAAACTGCATCAGGTCAGCCTCCCAGTGGCCGAAGGTCTGCCGGTCTGCAACGGCGGACGGGCGAGCGGCGAGCGGGCGGCGCTCAGTGATGAAGGAGACCGAACTGCTCCTTTGGCGCACACGCCTGCCGCGCTTCCACTTCGCCTCCGGCAGATACTGCCTCCAGTCGTGGTCTTTGTGCCGTGCGTTCTGCGCGTAGATGAACCGGTAGATGCTCTCGTAGGAGATGACCCTTCTGCCCGCCCCCCGCGCCAAATGCCCGCATACCTGCTCCGGCGACCACCCCCAACCGAGGCGTTCGAGGACGCAGGCACGCAGAGCCGCATCTCGCTCCAACCGGGAACCGGACCAGCGACGCGCGCGGGACTGCTCCTGCGCGTACGACGGCCGGTAGCCCATGGTGCGTGAAGCGTTGCGCTTCAGCTCCCGAGCAACCGTCGCTGGCGCGCGATCCAGGCCTGCAGCAATCTGCCGGATCGAGGCGCTCGCGGCACGTAGGCGGGCAATCTCACACCGTTCCTCAATGGTGACCTGTGTGTATCCCATGGCAACACCTTAATCTGATGTTGCACTTCGTTTGTGAACCCAGCATACCCACGTTCGCATGTCCTGAGTTACCCGTCTGCTCCGTTTATGCCGTTATTGGCAACATCGGATAGCAGGCACGGGAAGATTGCCACACACGGAGCTATCTTATGAACGCGGTTGCCATCCGAGCAAGGACACACCGCGACGCTCGGCAATACGGCTGCGTTTTGCCGGGTGCTATGGGCCGTGCTTCTGCTTGACTCTCCGATAGGCGTCTACCTATAATGGACTGTGGGCAGGCCGAGAGGCCGTCCTTTTTGATTATGGCGAGTGCCGTCTTGGCCCGGGTGGCGCAACGGCAGCGCAGCCGATTTGTAATCGGCAGGTTGTGGGTTCGACTCCCTCCTCGGGCTCCAGGGCCAGGCGGGGTGGTCTTGTGTGCAACAAGGTAAGCAGGATGGCGTTCCACGGAGGGATGGGAGAGCGGCTAAATCCATCAGACTGTAAATCTGACGCCCTCAGGGCTACGCAGGTTCGAATCCTGCTCCCTCCACCAGCCGCAAACCATTCATACAGAACCAGATGAGTACGCCCACATAGCTCAGACGGTAGAGCACGTTCTTGGTAAGAACGAGGTCATCGGTTCAAGTCCGATTGTGGGCTCCATCGCATGACAGGCAGGGATCCTTTCAGGCCTTCGTACCGAGACAGAGATAACAATTGGAGGAAGTGGGTTAGATGGCAAAGCAGAAGTTCCAACGGACGAAGCCGCACGTCAACGTCGGCACGATCGGTCACGTTGACCATGGTAAGACGACCCTGACGGCTGCGATCACCAAAGTGCTCGCGCTTGCCGGGGGTGGCCAGTTCCGCGCTTTCGATTCTATCGACAGCGCGCCGGAAGAGAAGGCTCGCGGGGTGACGATCAATATCGCACACGTCGAATACGAATCGCCGAACCGCCACTATGCCCACGTGGACTGCCCCGGTCACGCCGACTACATCAAGAACATGATCACCGGCGCGGCGCAGATGGACGGCGCGGTACTCGTCGTCTCGGCTCCGGACGGCCCGATGCCGCAGACGCGGGAGCACATCCTGCTCGCGGGTCAGGTGGAAGTTCCCCGCATGGTGGTTGCCCTCAACAAGGTCGACATGATGGACGACGAGGAGCTGCTCGAGCTCGTAGAGCTGGAGGTCCGCGAACTCCTGACCAAGTACAACTTCCCTGGGGAAGACACGCCCATCGTTCGAGTGAGCGCTCTACAGGCGCTCGAATCCACGAGCACTGATCCAGATGCGCCAGAGTACGCAGGCATCAGGGAGCTGGTTAGTCAGCTGGACGAGTACATTCCGATCCCTGACCGCCCGCGTGAGGGCACCTTCCTCATGCCGGTCGAGGACGTATTCTCGATCAAGGGCCGCGGCACGGTTGTTACAGGGCGTGTCGAGCGCGGCGTCATCCACCCCGGTGACGAGGTGGAGATCGTCGGCATCAAGCAGACGAGGAAGACGACCGTCACTGGAGTCGAGATGTTCCACAAGCTGCTAGATGAGGCCGAACCCGGTGACGCCGTAGGTACGCTGCTTCGCGGCGTGGAGCGCGACGATATCGAACGCGGTCAGGTGCTCGCCAAGCCTGCCTCCATCAAGCCGGTAACCGAGGCCGACGCGGAGGTTTACGTGTTGGCCAAGGACGAAGGCGGGCGGCACACGCCTTTCTTCAGCGGCTACAAGCCGCAGTTCTACATCCGCACCAGCGACGTTACCGGCGAGATCGCTCTCCCCGACGGGGTTGAGATGGTCATGCCCGGCGACAACACGCAGATGCACATCAAACTGATCAACCCCATGGCGATGGAGCCAGGGCTCCGCTTCGCTATACGTGAGGGCGGCAGGACCGTCGGCGCCGGCGTTATCACGAACGTCGGCTAAGGAGAAGACGTGGCGAAGAAAAAGGGAGACGTCCGCCAGCTCATCAATCTGGCTTGTACGGAGTGCAGAGAGCGGACGTATCATACGGAGAAGAACCGGCGTAACGATCCCACCCGGCTGGAACTGAACAAGTTCTGCCCGCGCTGTCGAACGCACCAGATTCACCGCGAAGTGAGATAGCAATGGCGCAGGCACGGGGACGCAATCCGCTACGCTCGATGATGGACGAGGGCCAGACCCGCCGAAGGGGCAGGTTCGCGTTCATCGGTGAGATCTATAGCGAACTGACCAAGGTAACCTGGCCTTCCAGAGAAGACGCCGCGCGCCTGACACTCCTGGTGTTGGGCGTCGCGACTGTCATGGGGATCTTCCTCAGTCTGTGGGACCTGGGGTTCAGCGAGGCAGTCGAGCGCCTCTTCCTCTAATCTTCATGCGTCAGTCACCCATCACCCAGCCGGGTTGGTGCCTGGCCGGTTCGGTTAAGGAAAACAGAGACTCCTAATGACAGAGCAAGTCACGAGCACGGAAACCGAAGTTCATTGGTACATCATTCACACGTACTCCGGCCAGGAGGATCGTGTGAAGCGCAACCTGGAACTGCGAATCGGGTCCATGGACGTCAAGGACAAGATTTACCAGGTGGTGGTGCCAACCGAAGAAGAGATAGAGATGAAGGAAGGCAAGCGCAAGTCCGTCCAGCGCAAGATCTTCCCCGGCTATATCCTCATCCAGATGCGAATGGATGACGAGAGCTGGTACGTCGTCCGCAATACGCCCGGTGTCACCGGGTTCATCTCTTCAGAGGACGAACGGGAACGCCGCCCCAAGCCGGTGCCCCTGGAGCCGCGCGAGGTGGATCACATCCTGAACAGGATGCAGGAGCCGACCCCGCGCATCAAAGTGGGCCTTGCCACAGGGCAGATGGTACGCATCACCGGCGGGCCATTCGCGGAATTCATGGGTTCCGTGGATACGGTGGACGAAGACAAAGGCAAAGTCCGGGTTCTGGTGTCCTTCTTCGGACGCGAGACACCGGTCGAATTAGATTTCTTGCAGGTAGAGAGGGCATAGGTGGCTAAAAGAGTTCGCGCAGTATTACGACTACAGTTGCCGGCAGGGAGCGCAACTCCGGCGCCTCCGGTTGGCCCAGCGCTGGGCCAGCACGGCATCAACATCATGCAGTTCGTGAAGGAATACAACGCCCGGACTGCCAATCAGGCCGGGACGATCATCCCGGCTGAGATCACGGTGTTCGAGGACACTTCGTTCTCGTTCATCACGAAGACGCCGCCAGCCGCGGAACTGATACGCAAAGCCTCCAACGTAGAGAAGGGCAGCACCCGTCCGCGTCATGAGGAGGCAGGCGCCATCTCCCGAGCACTCCTACGCGAGATTGCAGAGACGAAACGCAAAGACTTGAACGCTGCAGATGTCGAATCCGCGATGAAGATCATCGAGGGTACGGCGCGCAGCATGGGCGTCAGGGTGGAAGGAGAGTAGCCATGGTGAAACACGGCAAACGGTACCGTACTGCTGCAGAGGTCATCGATCGAGAACAGCGCTACGATCCGGCGCAGGCCATTGGGCTGCTGAAACAGGCCTCGAATTCCAAGTTCGACGAAACCGTCGAGTTACATCTCCGCACGAGCGCCGACCCGCGCCATGCCGATCAGCAATTGCGCGGCGTAGCCTCACTACCGCACGGGCTGGGCAAGACCGTGCGCGTCGCGGTGTTCGTATCGGGTGACAGGGCGCGAGCAGCCCAGGACGCGGGAGCTGAGGTTGTCGGAGGCGACGACCTTATCGAGCGCATCGAGGGAGGCTTCCTGGATTTCGACGTCGCCATCGCGACGCCTGACATGATGGGCAAGATTGGTAAGCTCGGTCGCATCCTTGGCCGTCGCGGGCTGATGCCCAACCCACGAACGAACACTGTCGTGCAGCCTCAGGATATCCCCTCCGCAGTCACCGAGGCTAAGAAGGGCCGCGTGGAGCTACGGATGGATCGCACGGCTATCATCCACTCACCGGTGGGCAAGGCCAGTTTTGATGACCAGCAGTTGCTGGATAACATGGCGTCCGTAGTGGACACGGTCAACCGACTGCGCCCCACTGCCGTGAAGGGACAGTTCATCAGAACCGCGCACCTGACGACGACGATGGGGCCGAGCGTTCCGTTGGATGTAGGGTCGACGCTGGCAATGAAGGTTGAGTAGACTGAAGTAACGAACCGGAAATACAACCACACCGAAGACAGTGGGTCCCCGCAGAACGGGGTTAAGCCGAAAGGGCCCACCGAGGTTACCTAGCCCGTGCTACCTCTATGTAGGGCGGCAGGCCCGTGTCTTAGGATGCGGGTTTTTTGTTGAGGTGAAGCATGCCAACTGAAGCGAAACGGGAAGATGTAAGGCATCTGGCTGAACGCCTGCGGAGGGCTTCCGTCGCAATCGCGACTGATTTCTCCGGTCTGAGCGTCAACCAGATGACCGAATTGCGACGGCACCTGCGGGAGCAGGGCGTCGAGTACAAGGTCGTCAAGAACAGGATAGCGGCACTGGCAGCCGACGAAGTCGGCATCGAGTCGTTCAGGGAGATACTCGAAGGAGCGACAGGCATCGTTCTGGGCTACGACGAGCCCGTCACCGCTGCCAAGGCGCTGAACGAACACGTCAGGCAGACGCGTTCCGAAATGAAGATACGCAAGGGCGTCATGAACGGCGCCATCCTCAGCGAGGCGCAGATCGTTGCTCTCGCTGCACTGCCGGCCAAGGATCAACTGATCGCCATGCTGTTGGGCCAGTTGAACGCGCCCATATCGGGTCTCGTAAACGTTTTGAGCGGGCCTACACGTGGGCTCGCTGTCGTGTTGCAGCGCCGGGCTGAACAGCTCGCCGCCGCATCGTAGATCTCAGAAAGAAAAGAACACCCAGGACGAGGAGGACGAAATGGCAACCAAGGAAGAACTGATCGAGTCGATCAAGACACTCTCCGTGCTCGAGCTTTCCGAGCTCGTCAAGGCGCTCGAAGAGGAATTCGGCGTCAGCGCAGCGGCGCCCGTCGCAGTTGCGGCTGCTCCTTCGGGAGACAGCGCACCCGCAGAGGTTGAAGAGCAGACCGAGTTCACCGTAACGCTGCAGGACATCGGCGCGAACAAGATCAACGTCATCAAGGTCGTGCGCGAACTGACCAGCCTCGGCTTGCGCGAATCCAAGGAGCTCGTCGAGAGCGCTCCCGTTGCTGTCCGCGAGAGCATCGGCAAGGAAGAGGCCGAGGACACCAAGAAGAAGATCGAAGAGGCAGGCGCGACCGTCACCGTCGCCTAACCGCTACCGATCGATTGTCGTGGGGCGGCCTTCATCGAAGGCCGCCCCATCTCATCCGACGAGAGGAGACAGCGTATGTCAGTGGGCCGTGTTCTCAAAGACGCGTTGGACAGGAATGAACGGTACATGCTCTCTGCCGTGGAGGGCCTCTCGCCGGAGGAGTTGCGCCGCCGCCCCGCGCCGGAGTCGAACCCTTTGGGGTGGCTCATGTGGCACCTCTCACGCGTGCAGGACTATGCAGTTTCCGCCATCGTGCAGAAGGAAACGGCCTGGGTGAGCGAAGGATGGCACGAGCGTTTCGGGATGGCTCCCGATCCCTCCTACCGCGGCAACGGCGATACGAATGAGCAGGTGGACGCCTTCTCCCCGCCGGACGCCCAGACGCTGATCGACTACTACAAGGCGGTTCGCGTCCATACTGACGCTTTCCTGGACTCGCTGACCGAGGATGACCTCTCCCGCATGGTTCCGCCGGTGCGCGGCACCGAGTTGGTGCCGTTGGCAGAGCGCTTGCCGGGGCTCATCGTCGAGTCCATCCACCACGGAGGGCAGGTCTCCTTCGTGCGCGGGATACTCAAAGGCAGAGGCTGGCTGGACGTCTAACCTTTCGGGTACACGCCAGCGCTCCCTTGACTCACCACTGCTCGTAGTGCGTCACTTCGCTCACGGGGTTGCGCTGGCCTCCCCCGAACCGCTCTCCCTCCCCCGGATACCCCATCGGGATCAGGCACGCCGTTGCGTACTCGGCGGGTATGCCGAGGAGCGTCTTCACGTCGGCCTCATGCCGCATGTGGAACGTGGTGATGACCGTGCCGAGGCCGAGCGCGGCTGCGGCAAGCATCAGGTTCTGCGCAGCGGGATAGATGGATGAGCCGGTGGAGAACGAGGGCTCGCGTCCACCGCCGGTAGCGATGCACGGGAAGATCAGGACAGGCGCATCAGCGAGATGATTCGCGAGGTACTCCGCTGAGCGGTACACTGCGTTGCGCGGGCGCGAGGGATCCGAGGCGTACATGGCCACCCAGCCCTCGTAGTACCACTCCGCGATACGCTCCTTCTTCGCCCGCTCCTGCACGACGACGAACGCCCACGGCTGGCGGTTGCCGCCTGACGGCGCGCGGGTCGCAGCCTCGATGACTTGCTCGATGAGGTCGGGCGGCACGGGGTCAGGCTTGAATCGCCGGATGGCGCGCTAGGCGTAGATCGTGTCGAAGAAGGCGGGCTCAGTCATGGAAGTATCTCCTGGGGTGCGATGGCGCGATTGTAGGAGTACAGCGGCCACCGCTCAACGCGCTTACGCACGGCGCTTACCATCGTTCCGTTCCGGGCGCGCCTTTGAACGGCCCGACGACCTTGGAAGTTACCCAACCTCCGTAGAAGTCGCCCGGCTGAGGCTGGACGTGCTCGTCGTTCACGTAGCAGGCGTCGACGCGCCCTGCGTAGAACGCAAAGCGTCCTGCGAGTTCCTCGTAGCCGGGGTCAGGCTCCGGGTACGACCACGCGGCGGCCTGGGACTCCAGCCCTCGGACGCTCAACGTCCAGTAGGCGGCGAGGCCCTTCCATTCACACAGTGTCGAGTAGCGCATCGGGTGGAGGAAGGCGCGCTTCACGTCCTCTTGGGGGAAGTAGTAGACCGGCGCGCCGGACGTTTCGATCACGCGGACGGCGCGCGTCGTGTCCGCGATCGTTACGCTAGCGAACTCGACGCGGAGCCGTCCTTGCACAGGTTTGATGTGCGGCGGTCGTGGATAGTCCCACACCGACTCCTGCCCGGGCAGCGGGGTTGCGATATCCTTGGGACGCTCCCGTTCGAATGCCTGCCAGTATGCCTTCTGCTGCTCCAGCGACCATCCCTGCATCGGACGACAACTCCCTCTGGCGCGTTCGTTGCGCGTTCTTCGATGATAGGCGCATGGCAATACTACGGGATACACCGAATGGACAGCGTGTGCTGCGAGAGACGGGAGATCAGCCGACACTGCTGCGCGACCTCCCGAGTGGGGAGCGTCCGCGTGAGCGCCTGCGGGACTCGGGGCCATCCGCCCTGAGCAATGCTGAACTGCTAGCGATCCTGCTGCGTACGGGAACGAGGGACGAGAACGTCCTCGCCCTTGCATCGAGACTGATAGGGCAGGCGGGCGGACTCGAAGGACTCAGTCGTGTGTCTCATGCGGAGCTCTGCTCGCTTCGCGGTTTCGGCGAGGCGAAGGCGAGCCAACTGCTTGCCGCGCTGGAGTTAGGGAAACGCTGCGCCTCGTTCATCCGCGACAACAAGCCCGCCATCCATACACCGGAGGATGTCGCGAATCTGGTGCAAGCGGAGATGGCAGCCTTCGAGCAGGAGCATTTCCGGGTCATCGTGCTCAACACGAAGAACCGCGTTCTCGCTCAGCGTGATGTCTTCGTGGGGTCGGTGAATGCGACGAAGATCCGTATGGCGGAGGTCTTCCGGGAAGCGGTGCATCAGAATGCCTCCAAGGTGATCGTCGTGCACAATCACCCATCGGGAGACCCGACGCCGAGTGAGGGGGACATAGCGGTTACGAAGGAGTTGATGCAGGCGGCGGACACGCTCGATATCGAACTGGTGGATCACGTCGTCGTCGGACGCGAGGGACACGTCAGCATGCAGGACCTCGGCGTTTTCGACTCGAAGGAATCGTCGCCGGAACAACCCAAGTCGAGCGGTCGGTACTGACCTCTGCACGGGATTTCGGACACCTACCCCTTGCCGGTGAGCGCTCTGCTGATGGATAGTGCGTTTCTATTATTCGAGGGAGGGTGCAATGGCAGAGATCGAACAACACGAACCGGGCATGCTGAGCTGGGCGGATCTAAGTTCCACCGACGCGGAGGGCGCAAAGGCGTTCTACACGGGACTGCTGGGCCTGGAGTACGTCGATGTTCCCGCCGGCGAGGACTTCATCTACACACTCCTCCAGAAGAACGGCAAGAACGTCGCGGGGCTGTCTCAGATGGACCCCGATATGCAGCAGCAGGGGATGCCCACCTTCTGGTCATCCTACATCGCAGTGACGGACGTGGATGAAACGGCCGCGAAAGCGACAACGCTCGGAGCAACGCTCCTGTTCGGGCCCATGGACGTGATGGAATTCGGGCGCATGGCGGTCATCCAGGATCCTGCCGGCGCGGTGATCTCGGCGTGGCAGGGGGGCATACACAAGGGCGCGGACATCTTCGGAGAGCCGGGCGCGCTCGCATGGTGCGAGTTGCGAACCCAGGACACCGACACCGCCGCGAAATTCTACGACGGCCTGTTCGGCTGGTCAGTCAGTCAGTACCCGGGGGTTGGCGGAATGCCGTACAACGTCTTCATGAGCGGAGGCCAATCCGCTGCAGGAATGGTGGCCATCCCGCCGGTGTGGGGCGAGGTTCCGCCGCACTGGATCGTCTACTTCATGGTCGAGAATCTGGACTCCGCGTTGGGCAAAGTGGAGCCGTTGGGCGGCAGCGTTATCGTGCCACCGATGTCCGTTTCGGGCGTGGGGACGTTCGCGCAAGTCGCTGACCCGCAGGGCGGACACTGCATGGTCATGGAGGCGGAGGCCGCCTCGTAACGGTGTCAGCCGGTGCATCTGCCATGGCCTGCGTCCACGTTCAAAGCCACCTGCTAGGATAGTGGGCGCAGGCCATGGAATTCGGAACCGACCTCTTAGATGACATCGTCATCATCTTCATCGCTGCTGCCGTAGGGGGCCTCGCGGCGCGTCTCATACGGCTGCCGCCGCTCATTGGCTATCTCGTGGTTGGCGCGGTGGTTGGCCCGCAGGCGCTGGGGCTCGTAACCAACATCACTGATGTCCAGACGCTTGCCGAGCTTGGCGTCATCCTGCTGCTCTTCGCCGTGGGTGTCGAGATCTCGATTGCGGAGCTGCGTCAGGTGGGCTGGCGGGTGCTCGTCGCAGGCGGCGGGCAGATCGTCCTCACCGTCGGCATCGGATACGGCATCGGCGCAGCGCTAGGCTGGAGTCCGCGCCAGTCGCTTGCCGCCGGGATGGTGCTCTCGCTCAGCAGCACGATGGTCGCGCTCAAAACGCTGAACGACCGTGGGGAAGTCGGCGCGCTGCACGGACGAGTGGCCACCGGCATCCTCATCATGCAGGACCTCGCGTTCGTGCCTATGATCGCCATCCTCGTTGCTCTGGGGGACGAGAGCGGGTCGCTCGCGGCGGGGCTGGCGCTCAGTGCGTTGAAGGCAGCGCTCGTTCTTGGCGCGGTACTGCTCATTGGCGGATTTGCCGCAACCCGAGTCCTGAAACGGATCGCCTTCGTTGGCGCGCGCGAGTCATTCATCATCACGGTCGTTGCAGCGGCTCTCGCCACTGCCGCGCTTACCGAATGGGCGGGGCTCTCCGCCGCTCTTGGCGCATTCCTCGCCGGACTCGTCCTGAGCGAGTCGGATTGGGCGGGAAAGCGGGCGCTCTCCGAGGTCATCCCGGTGCGGGACATCTTTGCCGCCCTCTTCTTCGTTTCGTTGGGGATGCTGGCCGATGCGCAGTTCCTGGTAGACCACGCCTGGGAAGTCGTCCTGTTTATTGCCGCTGCAATCATTGCCAAGATGGTGCTCACCACGGCCTTGACGCGCGCTCTTGGCTATCTGCCGAGCACCTCCCTGCGGACCGGCCTCTTCATGGTTCAGATAGGAGAGTTCAGTTTCATCATCGCGGGGACGGCCGTCGCGATAGGGATCGCTGATAGCACGCTGCTGCCACTGACGATCATGGCTGCCGTGGTAACAATGGGCTTGACGCCGGGGATTGCGGGGGCAGGCTCCAGAGTGCTGGACGCGCTCCAGACGAAGTCCAGCCGCTGGGGGCGTTATCTCAATGGGAAAGATCCGACGGAATCGGCAAGTGTGGATACGGCGCTGCGCGGACACGTCGTCATCGCGGGCTACGGGAGGGTGGGTTCCTTCATCGCGGCGGAACTCGACAGACTGGGCACTCCCCACGTCGTGATCGATTTCGACCCGGCGAGGATGAACCAGCGGGTAGGCGCGTACGGGAATCTACTGTACGGGGACGCCGCGAACGAAGCGATGCTGAAGGTTGCTGGTATCCAGAACGCGCGACTGTTCATCGTCGCTCTGCCGGATCCCGTGTCAACGATCGTTGCGGTGCAGTGCGCGAGGCGTCTCAACCCGTCGATGCAGATCGTCGGCAGAGCGGGGCGGGATCAGGAAGTACACGCGCTGCGGGAGACCGGCGCGGATGCCGTCGTCTGGCCGGAACTGGAAGCCGCGATCGAGATGATGCGCATCTCCCTGCAGGACATCGGCGTTGCCGAACCAGAGTTGATGGAACTCGTGGACGAGGCGCGGGTGGAGTTGGGCGAGATCGGCCTGGAGGAAGAGCATCGCGCTTAGGGATGCTCTGAACAAGCCTTTTGTGCGGATGAGGAGTGAACATACCATAGGGGGAGCATTGCGCGGGGGGTGAGACGTGGCAGACCAGCCGACATTTGCCGACCTCGACTACAACAGCAAGAAGCGCAAGACACGCCGTGAAGTGTTCCTGGAGCGCATGAACCGGCTGATCCCGTGGGAGCAGCTTGAGGAACTGATACGTCCGTACTATCCGACAGCGGGGCGCGGGCGGCGTCCGTATCCGTTGTCAGCGATGCTGCGCATTCACTGCGTGCAGCTGTTCTACAACCTGAGTGACCCTGGGATGGAAGACCTGCTCTACGAGGTCGAATCGGTGAGGCGGTTCGTGGGATTGCGGCTGTCCGAAGCACTGCCGGACGAGACGACGATCCTGCACTTCCGCCACCTGCTGGAGGAGTATGGGCTTGGTATGAAGCTGTTCAAGGAGATCAACCGTCACCTGGAAGCGCAAGGGCTCCAGCTTCGCGAGGGGACAATCATGGACGCAACGCTGATTGCGGCGCCGACGTCAACGAAGAATAAGGCGAAGGAGCGCGACCCCGAGATGCACCAGACGAAGAAGGGGAACGAGTGGTATTTCGGGATGAAGGCGCACATCGGGGTGGATGCGAAGACGGGAATGGTTCACCGGGTGATGACGACAGCGGCGAACGTGAACGACCTCACCGAAGCGCACCGGCTACTCCACGGAGAGGAGCAGTGCGTGTGGGCAGATGCAGGGTATCAGGGGGTGGAGAAGCGAGCAGAGAACGCAGGGATGAGGATCGAGTGGCGGGTGGCGATGAGGCCCAGCCTGCGCAGGGGGTTGGACCCGGAGAGCATGGAGGCGTTGAGGGAGAAGAGGAAGGCGTCGGTGAGGGCGAAGGTGGAACACCCGTTCCTGTATGTGAAGCGGCACTTCGGCTATGCGAAAGTTCGCTACCGGGGTTTGTACAAGAACACCCAGCGGCTGGCTGTGCTGTTTGGCCTGGCCAACTTGCTCAAGGCGGAGGGCTACCTGGCGGCGGCATGAGGAAAGCAGTGCGCCCACAATCACCGATTGAGGGCAATCGCCCTTCCAAAGAGCAGATTCCCGGGGCATGTCGCCCTGATTGCGACGCCACAGCCGTCTACTGAAGCCCGCGACAGAGCCTGTCTATCCACTCAACTCACTGTGAATGCGTTGTTCAGAGCATCCTTAGCGGTCCTCTTCCTCCAGGCGCTCGCTGCTACGGTTCGTCCGTGTAGCTTGCCATGTTCGACGTGGCGCCGCGCTTGGCCAACTCTTCATCGAAGTGCGCGCGGATGGCCGGGTCTTCCTCCGCGAACTGTATCTGCGGCCCGCCGGTGTTCTTGTAACGGGAACCAACGTATCCCGCGAAGCGCGGGTTGCCATAGCGCAGCACCAGATAGCGGATGGGCTCCGCGCTGCAATTGAAGTGCTGATGGTAGCCCGTGCCGGGAGACATCAGCGTGCCTGCCGTGTAGCTCAACTGTTCCCATTCGGTTCCCGGCGCAGGATAGACGCCCTCCGGCCATTGGAGGTCGTAGCCTTCTCCGCTCAGGAACAGGTACGCAACGTCCGAAACGAGCCCTGCCTTCTTCCGGTTGGCCTCGCCGGTGTGCGCTTTCTTGTACGTTCCAGCGGGGAATTCGGAGAGGTGGCAGATGAAATGGCCGTTGGCCATGTTGATCATCATGTTCTCGCCCGGTCCACGGGCGGTCCACCGATCCAGGTTCACGTTGTGCACGTTGGGGATGAAGTTTGTCTCCATGAAGCGATCTTCGATCTTGGAGGACTTACCGCTGAAGTAGAGTTCGTCGTTGGAATCGAATCGGTCGCGGAACTCCATAGGGCACTCGAAGATGAATTCAGGGCTACCGTACAGGTTGAACGCGGTGGGAGCGTTCGTAGCGCCGTAGAGACGTACCGTCTCATCGCCGCTCGCGTTGTAGATCTCATGCCACGTGTTCAGTGGGATAGAGAAGACGCTGCCCTCCTGCCACTCGAACGTGTGCTTTGGCTGGCCCGGGTACCAGATAGACGTTGCCCCACGGCCCTTCAACACGAAGAAGATCTCCTCGTACATGTGGCGCTCGGCGTTGAACGTCCCTCCAGGCGGAATCTCGCATACGAAGCGGATCGTCCCCTGGTTGTTCACCAACCCTCCGTCCAGCGGGTCGCCTGTCAGGTCGAGCAATGCTGCCTTGGTGCCCGTGCGCTCCCATGGCTCGACGCCGATGGTGTGGACGCTCTCCACGAGTTGCTGAGTGTGCACCTTCAGCCCTTCATCCGTCACCCATTTCTCAAACGGCGTGAGTTTCCAAGGCTCGTAACGTTCCGTGATCGAGACCATCGTTATCTCCTCTCACTCAACTCTTTGACTGCCGGGATTATATGCCTCACGCAAACAGTCGTGCGCCCCTCTGTGTGAAGGTGCTAACCTCCACGCCGTGGCTGATAGGGAGGGTAGGATGCTGTACGAAGGAACGCAAGGTTCAGTGACCGGCGCGAAAGAGGCCGCGCAGGCAGCAATCAACGCATCGCGTGAGGGGCTGGTCGCGCTCAGCCATCGCATCCACGCGAACCCGGAGTTGGGGTACGAGGAAGAGCAGGCGAGCGGCTGGCTCGGGGAGGTGCTCGATGCTGCGGGCTTCACTGTGGAACAGGGCGTCTGTGGGTTGCCCACAGCGTTCCGTGCAACGAAAGGCTCCGGCCCGCTGCACATCGTCGTCTGTGCGGAATACGACGCGCTCCCGGGCATAGGCCACGCCTGTGGGCATAACGTCATCGCCGCATCCGCTGTCGGCGCGGGAATCGGCGCAGCTTCGGTAGCCGACGACGCAGCCATCACCGTCACGGTGATGGGCACGCCCGCAGAGGAAGTGTTGCGCTCCGGCGGGAAGATTCAACTGTTGGACGGCGGCGCGTTCGATAGCGCCCATGCCGCGATGATGGTGCATCCAGCGCCGTGGGACGTCGCCGTCTGGCCTATCGTCGCAGCCTCGTTCTTCAAGGCGAACTACCGGGGCAGGGCAGCGCATGCTTCCGGTTTTCCTGAGCAGGGCATCAACGCTGCCGATGCGCTGACTATCGCTCAGGTGGCTATCGGTTTACTCAGGCAGCACATCCGCTCGACCGATCGCGTGCATGGCATCGTCACGGATGGAGGAGACGCGTTCAATATCATCCCAGCGCACGCCTCTGCCGACTACGCCGTTCGCGCAAGCACGTTGGGCGACCTCACCCAGGTCTACGATCGGGTCATACGCTGCTTTCAGGCTGGAGCACTCGCCACCGGCGCAACGTTAGAGATAGACGGCGGCGACAAGCCGTTCGCGCACCTCGACCACGACCTGGAGATGGCGGCGCTCTATCAGCGCAACGCGGAGCAGTTGGGGCGGCGGTTTCCGGGGCCAGGAGAGCCGAGCCCGGCAACGCCAGTCTCGACCGACATGGGCAACGTGTCTCTGGTACTGCCTTCGATTCACCCTGCGATAGGCATAGGGTCGCTGCCGGCATCGAACCACCAGCCGGAGTTCGCTGCGGCGTGTGCGACGCCTAAGGCCGACCAGGCTCTGTACGATGGAGCGGTTGCGATGGCGTGGACGATGCTGGACATGGCGTCGGATCCGGCGCTACGAGCACGGCTGCTCGCGGGGACTCGTTCGTAGCGGCGAAAGCGTTGTTCCGAGGATTAACGCACGGAGGGGGAGCCGCTCAGCGACTCCCCCTCCGTCTTAGATACCTATGCCTGGCTAGCTAGACGCTAGCGTAGATGCGGACGCCAATCACGAGGAGAATGGTGATGATGACCCCGAAGGTCAACGTCCCTTTGACGGTGAGGAGTGGATTTTTCATGTTCTTGATCCTTTCTTCTCGTGTTCCAGCTAGCTCCAAAGTGAAGGCAGGTGCCTCGCCGCCACCATGAAGAAGAGCATGGGGATGGAGAGCATGGTGTTCGTGCGGGAGGCGAGCAGCGCGGTGCGCGCCCATTTGGGTTGATCAGCCGGCGCGGGCGTGCCGTTCGCTACGGTGTCCTTCACCGCGGCGATAATCTTCTGCTGGTTCGGCCAGATAATCATCCAGACGTTGTACGCCATGATGATGCCCAGGATGCCGCCAATGAGGATCGAGTTCCCCGCTGCGGTTTCGAGCAGGTACGAGGCGTCACCCTCTCGCTCGATCTCCCGGCCGATGATGTAGAGCAGGCCGAAGATCAGTGTTGACAGCGCCGCCCAGCGGAAGACATTCAGTGAGAATGGCAGGATGGATATCTGGTAGTGCGGTCTGGCCGATGCTTCCATCCGCGGAAGGGCAATCGCCTGCACGAAATTGTAGAAGTACAGTATGCCTATCCAGAGTATGCCGCTGAAGATGTGCCCCAAGCGTACCAAGTCGTAATATATCTCCATGCTTTCTCCTTTCTCGGCGGTTCTGCCAGTGAGGTTACTCTAAGACGGTAACCTCGCCAACCATTCCCGAGGCCTCGTGGCCCGTGATCGTACAGGTGAGCTTGTAGGTTCCCGGTGTGTCGAACGTGAATCGCTCGACTTGCGGCTGCTCTTCCTTCGGCACGACCCAGTTGATCCCCAAGTCTTTCACGGTAAACGTATGCGGTTCGTCCACGGATTGCAACTGGAACGTTACCGTCTCGCCCACCTTGAACTCGAGGCGTTCGTACTCGAACTCATAGTTTCGCAGTTCTATCGCCAGCGTCCCGTCCACCGCTGTGGCTGGAGTTGGGGTTGGCCCCGGGTCGCATCCAGCGAGGATTCCAACGGCGATGATGGCTCCCGCAAGGCTGAATCTTCGTACGTTAGGTGTCTTCACGGAGCGATGTTGAGATGTGCCGTGGCACTAGCCCTAGGAGGATGAAACGAGATTCCACTACGGTGGGACAGTATAGCCACCGGCTCATGCAACGCAACGGGTTACGCATCGCGCCTACGTGCTCTTGGGGTCTGTTGCTGTCCTTCAACGGCCCTACAGAGCAGCCATGGCTTGCCGTGCCTGCTCTGCGGCGAACGCCAGATCAGCCTGAGTGTGGGCCAGCGAGACGAACGCTGCCTCGAACTGGGACGGCGCGACGTAGACTCCACGTTCGAGCAGACCGTGAAAGAAGCCGGCGTAGAGGTCAACGTCGGCTGAGGTTGCCTCTGACCAGGTGGCAACAGGCGGCTCAGTGAAGAATGCAGTAAGCATGGAACCCACGCGGTTCACAGTGAGTGAGACGTTCGTTATGCTCCCCACTCTGCTCAGGCTTGCTTCAGCTTCTGCACCGAGCGCCTCCAGCGTTTCGTACACGCCGGGCCGGGCCAGCTCCTTGAGGCAGGCAATCCCTGCCGCGGTTGCAAGGGGGTTGCCTGAGAGCGTCCCCGCCTGGTAGGCAGGGCCCAGCGGCGCGACGACCTGCATCACGTCCCTACGCCCTCCGTATGCCCCCATCGGCAGGCCGCCGCCTATGATCTTGCCAAGGCAGGTCAGATCAGGAGTGACGCCATATCGCCCCTGCGCACCGCTGTAACCCACCCTAAAGCCGGTGATGACCTCATCGAACACCAGTAGCGAGCCATTGTCTTCGCACAGCTGTCGCAGCCCTTCGAGGAAACCGTCCACCGGAGGAACTACGCCCATGTTCCCCGCCACCGGCTCGACGATGATCGCGGCGACTTGGTTCACATTCGCGTCGAGTAGCCTCTCGACCGAGGAGAGGTCGTTGTACTCAGCAACGAGCGTCTCCGCAGCATAGCTTAGAGGGACTCCTGCGCTCGTGGGCACGCCGTGGGTCGTCGCACCGGAGCCAGCTTTCACGAGCAGACCGTCCGCGTGACCGTGATAGTTGCCATTGAACTTGATGATCTTGCTGCGGCTCGTGAAGGCGCGTGCTGCGCGGATGGCGCTCATGGCGGCCTCGGTACCGGAACTCACCATGCGGAGCATCTCTATGGACGGCATGGCGTTCGTTATCAGCTCGGCGAGTTCCAACTCCCGCTCCGTAGGTGCGCCGAAGCTCGTGCCGTCTGTCGCTGCTGATTGCACTGCCTCTACGACTGCGGGATGGGCATGGCCCAGCACCAACGGACCCCAGGAACCAACGAAATCAAGATATTCGTTGCCATCGGCGTCCCAGATGCGCGCGCCTTTGCCCTCCGTGATGAAGGGTGGTGTCCCTCCAACCGCACCGAACGAGCGCACGGGGCTGTTTACACCTCCTGGCATGAGCCTCTGCGCACGGGAGAAGAGTTGTTCAGATCTGGAGAGATGCAACATCAATCACCTAATGGAAATGGCACAGCATAAGAGAGACGCCATAAGCCTACGCTGTGTGGATCGACGTGAATCGTGGTGGAGATAAGTGAGCAGGTCATGGCCGTCAGCATCTACCGAGCTTGGCGGAAGTGGTTGGGGAAAAGGTTGAACCCGGCGGTCGCGAAGTCGCTGTCGAAGGAGAAGATGGTGGATAGGGACGCGGACTCCATAGTAGCGATGGAAGCTGCGTCAACATAGGAGAGGTGCGGGCCGATCGGTGAACGTAGTATCTCCGTGGTGCGCTGGTGTTCTTCGGCAGTCTGGAACCGGATGTTGAAGTCCTGAAGCAGGTCGATCCAGACCCTTGCTGCTCGCAGCCCCAAGCGTTGAAAGGCAAGTTGGTGAGTCTCCGCGATGACCAGGTTGGTGGTGATGAGGACGGCATTCCTGTCTGCGAGCTCCTGGAAACCTGCGGTTGCGTAGTGGTGCCACTGGTCGCTTGGGTCGAGGTGCGCATAGAACGCAGAGGTATCAACGAGCAGATATCGGGCCGATCCGCTAGTCATTGGGAGGCGTGTTCGATGATTTCTTGGAGGGACTGGTGGTATACGGGACTGAAGCCTCCGCTACCTCCAAGTTGCGCCATCTGGGGGGTTGCACCAGGTATTCGTCATGGCGTTCTGCTATATCCCGTAGGCCGCTGCTTTCGGTTGGGGTATAGGCGAGCAGAGCTGCGTTCCGGCTAAAGACCTTGAGCTCGTTTGCGTAGGAGGATCCATACCACGCGAGAAGGTCATGGTACTCGGACGGTATCTCTTGCGGCTTGGGCAGCACCTTGCCGTCCTTCCTGTCGGGGTGGTAGGGGTCCCCTTCCCGGTAGAGGTAGTTCAGTGATCCGTGCTTAGTGATCATGCGGTTCCTGCTCGGGCTTGCCGGTTTTGTTGCAAGGCTGTGCTGGGCGAGGTGAGTTGCGGCCCCGGGGGAAACACTCCCAAATTCTTTCCGGATTCGTTCCTTTATCGCTGACGCGCTGAACCCGGTGTGGCTGGCGGACTCGCGTGTAAGGAGCGCGAGCGCTATCCATACTTGGTCAGCGATTTTGGTGTTGGTGTTTGAGAGGGTGCTCATGTCGGACGGCACATGGTTGCATGTTCGTACAAAGTGTTTGTATGTTACTCTATCGCTATACGCACTTGCAAGGCTAGCGGGTCGCTTAGGGTGGAGCGGTATTCGGCATAGTGGGCGATTATCGCCCATCGTTCCCGGTAAACGCTCAGTCGTTCGCTCAGGGGTTCGTCTGGTGGAGTGTCGAGATTCAGGTTCCACTTCTTCTCTCCCGGTGCGCCTGCTGCGAATCGTTCGAAGACGATAGAGGGTAGGACCCAAGCTTCAGGCCCGTGCGCGACCGCGATGATGAAGAGGTGCGAGCGGGGGCGGAAACGCTTCATGACGAACGAGCGGGGTTTATCCGGTGAGGATGGCTCGCGCACGATGATCTCGACGTACTGCCCATCGCCTGTTCTCACCGCGAAGTCCACGTCTGACGCGCCGTGGACGGGCTCGAACAGGGCGGTATGCCATTGGATGAGCTCGTCGGCGACGTACTTGCGAGCGAGGGAGGGAGTCATTGTTTGTTGCTTCTCAGGAGCTGGGCAGCCTCCTTGGCGAAGTAGGTGATAATGAGGTCTGCGCCGGATCGCTTGATGCTGGTGAGCGTTTCGAGCATTGCGCTGTCGCCGTCGATCCAGCCGTTTGCTGCTGCTGCCTTCAGCATTGAGTACTCACCTGAGACGTTGTAGCCGGCGATAGGCAGGTCGAACGCTGCGCGCGCCCGCGCGATGATGTCCAAGTAGGCCAACGCAGGTTTGACTATCAGGATGTCTGCGCCCTCTGCTGTGTCCTGCTCCAGTTCGCGCATCGCTTCTCTCGCGTTGGCTCCATCCATCTGGTAGGCCCTGCGGTCGCCCGACTTTGGCGTGGACTCTGCTGCCGTCCTGAACGGTCCATAGAAAGAGGAAGCCATCTTCGATGCATAAGCCATTACAGGTATGACCGAATGGCTCGAAGCATCGAGCGCTTCACGGATTGCTACTACCTGGCCGTCCATCATTGCTGACGGGGCTACGATGTCCGCGCCCGCATCGGCGTGCGATACCGCTGTCTTCGCGAGCAGGTCGAGCGTTTGGTCGTTGTCGACTGTCCCGTCGTCGAGGAGCACGCCGCAGTGGCCGTGGTCTGTGTATTCGCAGAGGCAGACGTCTGTGATGACGATCATCTCCGGCACGGCTCGTTTCAACGCAGCGACTGCCTCCTGGATGATGCCGTCCGTGTCGTAGGCTTCCGTACCGAGCGTATCTTTCCGTGATGGTAGGCCGAACAGGAGCACTGCGCGTATGCCTAACCGCTCGGCCTCAGCCGCTTCTGTTACGAGGTGGTCGATTGAGAGTTGCGCTTGCCCCGGCATCGGGCCGATAGCTATGCGAACGTCGAGCCCGCGCGTCACGAACAGGGGGTAGACGAAATCGCTAGGTCGGAGCGACGTTTCGCGCAACATCTCCCGCAGGGGGGCTGTGCGCCGCAGACGCCGAGGTCTCACCGTAGGGAAGCGCGCTCCCTGTGTCCCCACCATTTGTTTACTCAGCAGTTCGCTCATCGTTCAGCATCTCCATCGCTGCGTTCACCACGCCCCGCACGGTGTGCTCGCGGGCCTCGGTGTCTACTCGCACGCCCATGGCATCGGCAGTCCTGCTCGTTGCCGGGCCTATCGAGACCACACGGCTAGCGTTGATCAGCGAGGCATCCCCGCCGAGCAGCCCAACGAGGTTTCGAACCGTTGATGAACTTGTGAATGTGACCGCATCAATCGTACCAGAGGACAGCTCCTCTCTGGCCCTTCCTGATGCGTCCGCCGGTACGACGGTACGATAGGCATCGACCACTGTCAGACGGGCGCCGAGACTGCGCAGTCCATCTGCGAGCGCTGCGGGAGCGATGTCGGCGCATGGCAGTAGTATCCGTGAACCTCGAATCTCGAGCGAGGCGAAAGCCCCGGCCACGGATTCCGTCGTGTAAGCACTGGGCACGAGGTCGGCAGTGATGCCGTGTGCCGCGAGCGCCGTTGCCGTTGCCGCCCCGACGGCCGCTACTTTGGCGTGCGCGAACGCGCGGGCGTCCCTGGCGTTGGCGGCAAGCCGTTCGAACACGGCATCGACGCCATTCGTGCTCGTGAATATCACCCACTCGAAGTTCTCCAGGTTAGCGAGTGCTCTGTCCAGCTCTGACGTATCCGCCAGCGGCTGAACTTCGATCGTGGGCAGGTCGACCGGCTCAGCGCCTTGATCGGCCAGAAGCTTGCTGAGCGTGCTCGCTTGCGAGCGTGAGCGTGTCACGAGTACACGCTTGCCGGAGAGCGGTCCTCGCCCGAACCACTGCATAGCTGGCCTGAGCGCTGCGGTTTCGCCTATCACCGTGACGACCGGAGACGTAAACCCTGCGGAATTGCCCTTGGCGATGATGTCTGCCAATGAGCCGTCCACCGTCCGCTGGCGGGGAACCGTGCCCCATTGCGTCACCGAGACGGGAGTGTCCGGACTTCGCCCTTCCGCGAGTAGCCTCTCCACGATAGACGGCAGGCTGCGCCATCCCATCAGGACGACGAGCGTCCCGGGCGTCCGCGCTAAGGCTTGCCAATCCAACGACGATTGCTGCCTGGACGGATCCTCAGAGCCGGACACGACAGTGAAAGCTGAGGCCATGCCCCTGTGGGTGACCGGTATCCCTGCGTAGGCGGGTACGGCAATCGCGGACGTTACACCGGGAACGACTTCGAAACGGATACCTGCTTCGGCCAGCGCCAAGGCCTCTTCCCCGCCTCTGCCGAATACGAAAGGGTCGCCGCCTTTGAGCCGAACGACGGTCTTTCCTTCGCGAGCCGATGCTATGAGTTTCTCGTTGATGAGCGACTGGAACGTACCCGGGGTGCTCGGTTCCTTGCCCATGTCCACGATTACCGCCTGAGGCGCCAGATCGAGCAGTTCACGCGGCACGAGCCTGTCATGCACGACGACGTCTGCGCTGCCGAGCAGTTCGGCGCCTTTGGTGGTGATGAGCCCGGGATCTCCGGGGCCAGCGCCAATGAGGTAGACCACGCCCGCCATCTAGTTGGTGGCCTCCAAGAGCGACGACGCACCCTGCTCGAGCAGGGCAAAGTAGGCCGCCTTGCCTACCACGTCCGGGTCAGACGCTCCGCCGGTTACTTCGACGCGATAGCTGACCGAACCGTCTTCCGGCGTTGCTGTTGCGAATAGCCTCAGTCCGTCGCCGTGCACTTCGCCGAATGCTCCCAGGGGGATCCGGCAGCCGCTGCCTGCTGCCCGTAGCAGAGAGCGCTCCGCTTCAACCGCCGCCGCCGTGGGCGCATGCACGATCTGACGGACGAGCGCCAGCAGACCGGCATCGTCCGTGCGTGTCTCTGCGGCCAATGCCGCTTGGCCGGGAGCGGGCGCGCATACGTGCGGTGAGATGTATTCGGCGATATGCTCGGCCATGCCCAGGCGCAAAACTCCCGCCGCGGCGAGCACCACGCCGTCGTAATCCGGCCCTTCCGATTTCGCGATGCGGGTTTCGACGTTACCACGGATGGGCAGAACCGCGATGTCCCTCCGGCCATAGATGAGTTGCGCCGCTCGTCGTGGGCTGCTCGTTCCGATACGGGCGCCCTCAGGCAGATCCAGCAGGCTGCAATCCCAACGATTCACGAGAACGTCCCGCGCGTCCTCTCGTTCCAGTACGGCGACCGCAGTGAGGCCGGTTGGCTGCTCCGTTGGGAGATCCTTCAGGCTATGCACGGCAAGGTCTATTCGATGATCGAGCAAGGCCCGTTCGATGGCTGACGTGAATGCGCCCGTCTCTAACGATGCGATGGGGGCATCGGGCAGCAGGTCTCCGGATGAGGAGATGGTCTCGATGCGGATATCAATATCCGGCGCGGTGAGCCTGAGCGCCTCCACGACGGCGCTCGTCTGTGTGAGCGCCAGCTTGCTCCCGCGCGTGCCGACCGTAATCGTGCGGGACATGCACTACTCCGGCGCTACTCGTCCAGTCCGAAGAGCTGGCGAGCAGATTGAGTTACGGACTCGTCGTTTCGTGCGCGGAGGTGCTCAGTAGGCCGGTGCAGCAATTTCTTCACGAGCGCCTTCGTCATCTTCTCGATGCGCTCGGCGTCCGCCTTTGACAGGCTATCCATGCGCTCGACTGCTTTAGAGACTTCCTCTGCCCGCAGATGCTCGGCATGGTGGCGCATCGCTGCGATGGTGGGCGTAACGGCGCGACCCTTCCACCACGAATGGAAGCTCTGCACTTCCTCCTCAATGATTGCTTCTACGTGCTCCACTTCGGACTCGCGCTCCCGACGATTGGCCTCCGCTATCGACTCCAGATCGTCCAGCGTATAGATGCGTACTCCTTGCGCGTCGCCTGCTGAGGGGTCGACGTCACGAGGAATCGCTAGATCCATTATGGCGAGCGGCTTGCCCCCCCTGCGGGACGACGCATCTTTGATGAGCTCTCGATCGAGGATGAAATCGGGAGCGGCGGTCGCTGTTACCACAACGTCTGCGCTTGCCAGCAACGAAGCTAGGTTTTCGAGCGGCGCCAAGGTTGCGCCGAGTTCGAGCGACAGTGGTACGGCGTGCGCCGGCGTTCGATTGGCAATGGTGATGCTGCCGACGCCCGCGTCTCTCAACGCGATGCCGGCCAATCGGGATGCTTCGCCGACCCCGATAACGACCGCGTGTTTCTGTTCCAGCGCCCCGACAGAGCGGCGTGCCAGTTCGACACATGCTCGGCTCACCGAGAGTGCGTTGCGTCCTATCGCCGTTTCCGTCCTCGCTCGTTTACCCGTGCGGAGCGCACTGTGGAAGAGGTGCGCCAATGCTCCGCCTGAGGCGCCGTGCTTCCTCGCTGCGCTGAAGGCGTCCCGCACTTGCCCCAGCACCTCGGATTCACCGAGTATCTGGGATTCGAGCCCGGACGCTACCCGGAAAAGATGCTCCACTGCGGCATCTTGCTTGAGTACGTAGAAATGTGGCCGGAACGCCTGGATATCGACGTTGAACTGGGCTTCGATGAAGCGCTCGATGTCTTTGCTGCCGCGCTCGCCATCGCTGCTGACTGTGTAGACCTCGGTGCGGTTGCACGTCGAGATGATGACGCCCTGTCCGGCGTGCTCGTTCAACGTGACCAGCGCCTCCGGCAGCATCTCGCTGGTCACGTTGAGCTCCTCGCGTGCCTTCAACGGTGCGGTATGGTGGCTGATGCCTGTCAGAACGATCTGCATCGGCTAGAGCTCCGCTCTGCGCAGCAGGGCTGATCGAAGTCGCTGCCTGGCTTCGTCGCTCTTCCCCGCGAGCGCCAGATCCAGAAACTCCTGATCCATCGCCTCCTGCCATGCTTCAGGCGGCACGCTCTCCTGTTTGGCCTTGAGCTCCGCGCGGACTTCAGCCAGCACATCCGCCGCGTCGGCCCACTCGATGCAACGGCAGAAGAGATCGTGGTCGTAGTGTGGGGGGTTCTGCACCCCGCTTATGAGCTCGCGCAACTTCCGCGCCAGCGCGGGGCTCGTTCCGCCAGTTGAGACGGCGATGGTCACGTTGCCGCGCTCGATGACGGAGGGGGCGATGAACCCGCATAGCTCCGGAACATCCGCGACATTCAGCAGCGTCTTCTCGCGTTCTGCCTCGGCGTACGCCTCGCGGTTGACTGCTTCATCGTCAGTGGCTGCGACGGCGACCCAGGCGCCCGCCAAGTCTCCCCTTGCGTATGCGCGCTTGATCCAACGCACGAGGCCCTCGGCGGCCAGCCGCTCGATCTCCGGCGTTACGCTCGGGCTCACGACGGTCACGTTCGCGCCTGACGCGAGCAACTGCTCAATCTTGCGCGCGGATACAGCACCGCCACCGATGACGACAGCGCGCCGTCCGGTGATGTCGAGGTAGGCAGGGTAGTAACGGGTCACGCCTTGTCCTCGAAAACATAGCGGAGGTTTGTCCCTGTGCCTGCGCGAGCCGTCGCGCGCGTGCTGTATGGTGCGTAGTCGCCTATACGAGCCTCCCGCTGGATACTTGGATTCATCCGAGTGAAGAGGGGTTGGTACCGCGGAGATTTGTAGAAATCCATCGCAGTTTTCGCTACCAGTTTTCACTACGACGATTTTACTACGGCAGCAGGTGCGGCTCAATGAAACCGAACTCCTGCGGGAGGCATGATGACCGCCGGGGTTTGACGTGCTCCCATTCGTGTTCTATACCTTGGCGTAACCGTGTAGTCGCAGGGGCTCGTTTGTATACTCCCTCCCGCGAAGCCGCGTCCCATAGTCTGATGGTGTGAGGAGAGAGTTGACGACTTCTGTGCGTACGCTCAAGGTGGCCGAGGCGAGAGAGATTGCTGAACGCCTGCTGGGGAACCTTGCCAAGGTTATTCTAGGCAAAGGCCAGGAGGAACGGCTGGCAGTGATGGCTCTGATGTCGAGGGGCCACTTGCTCATCGAAGACGTGCCGGGCGTCGGGAAGACGATGCTAGCGCGCAGCATCGCGAAATCCATCGACGGCAGCTTCCGGCGTATCCAGTTCACACCGGATCTGCTCCCCGCCGATATCACCGGCGTCTCCATCTTCAACCAGAAGGAGGGAGAGTTCGAGTATCGGGAGGGGCCTATCGTTGCTCAGGTGGTGCTTGCCGACGAGATCAACCGGGCTTCACCCAAGACGCAGGCGGCGCTCCTGGAAGCGATGGAAGAGCACCAGGTAACGGTGGACGGCGTTGCGCATCCCATGCCGGAGCCGTTCATCGTCATGGCTACGCAGAACCCCATCGAGTACGAGGGCACTTTCCCCCTGCCGGAGACGGAGTTGGACCGGTTCCTCGTGCGGCTGCACCTCGGCTATCCCGATAAGGAAGACGAGATACGGGTACTGGAGGCTCAGCGCTATGTCCATCCCATCGATGAATTGAGCCCGGTCGTCGACGAGGGCGATCTGTTTGCCCTGCAGGCCGCCGTTCGGCATATCCACGTCTCGGATGAGGTCAAGCACTACATCGTTTCTATCGCGGAGGCCACTCGGAACCACGTCAATCTCTACCTTGGCGCATCGCCGCGAGGGTCGCTTGCGTTGTTCAGGCTTGCTCAGGCGATGGCGGTTCTCGACGATCGCGATTACGTTCTGCCGGATGACGTGAAGGAGCTTGCGTACCCCACGCTTGGCCACCGCGTGATCCTCAGCTCGGCGGCGCGCATTCAGGGTGCGACCGCGGCGGAGGCCATCGCCGAAGTGTTGGATCAGACGCCGGTTACCGGTGCCTCCCCCCAGGTCTGAGGCCTAGAGGTCAGGTATCGTGGAAAGCGAGTCAACGGCGTGAGGATGAAGATTCTCTGGGGGGCTCTCGGGCTTCTCCTTCTGCTGCTTGCGTTCACAACCGGGACGGCACTGTTCTATCGACTGCTCCTCGGGTTGATCGCTGTTCCCGTGCTGGGGCTCTTCGCGAGCATTCTCGCTGCGCGGCGTATCGAGGGAGGGGTGTACCGCCTCACGCCGTACCTTCAGGTTGGGGACAACATGGAGGAACGCATCACGCTGCAGAACACGCACTGGTGGCCGAAGCTGCTGCTGGAGGTGCAGCACGATACAAGACCGTTCGGGCGCATCGGGCGCATCACCACCCTGTGGCCGCTCGCTTCCGTGTCATGGACGACCTCCAAGCATTGCGAACGGCGCGGCGTCTACCGGTTCGGGGAACTGGAGATTACCAGCCGAGACCCTTTCAACCTCTTCAGCAGGACGATGCGGCTGGGCCGCCAGCAGACGGCGCTCATCTACCCGGCCACGGTTGACCTGTCCGGCTTTTTTGTTCCATCCGGTCGTGGCTGGACCGAGGGCGTCATCCGAGGCCGAACGTTCACCCCGAGCCCGATTGCGTCCGGTGTTCGTGAATACACCTCCCGCGATGCCATGAGCAGGATCCATTGGCCGGTGACTGCCCATACCGGCAAGCTGATGGTCAAGGATTTCGAGAACGAACCCTCCGGCCCTGCCGATGCCGTCTGGGTGGTGCTCGATCTCGAAGAGAGCGTCCAGGTTGGGGAAGGCTCCGAGAGCACCGTCGAGTATGCGGTTACGACTGCCGCCTCGGTGGCCAAGCGCTTCCTCGACACCGGCAGGACTGTCGGTGCTGTGCTCCTGGGCAAAGAGCGGATGATTATCCAGCCGAGCACCGGGGTCGCCCAGTTGGGTCGCATACTCCAGGCGCTCGCGCTCATCGAGGTAGGGCTGGGAGGGGTCAGAGAGGCGGCGGAAGCGGTGCAAAACGAGTTGAGCACAGGAGCTAGCATCGTGCTTATCACCTCGTCGAAAGCGGAGGAGGTCGCCTCCGCCGCGGAGAAGGTCCGGGCCATGGGCGCCGCAGTCGTGCCAGTGATCATCGAGCCGTCCAGCTTCGCTTCCGCCCCTGCGACGCAGGATGTGCTCCACCTCTTGCCGGGGGGCGACTTGTCCGCGTACGTCGTACGGATGGGCGACGAGATCGGCAACCGTCTGGACTATCGCTCGGCTGGCCCTGGCCTCGTTAGTACTGCGCTCGATCGGGTTGGCGGGCCATGACGACGCTCGCTGCAAGAGGTCGAGGGGCGTCCGTCTGGGAGCAGTTCATCGGCGGGAAGGGGCTTACCGTCGCACTGACCGGACTGGTGGTGCTGTCGGTTGCGCTGCCGTTGCAGCAGGGCAATTGGGTGGAGGGTATGCCGCCGCTGGTGATAGTCGCGTTCATGGGGGGCGGGCTTGCGTTCGTGCGGCATCAGATGGGCATGGGAGCTCTGCCCGGGAGCGTCATCTGGGTTGCGGCAGGCGCGGTTCTGGCCATCGGTACGGGCATGGCCGTTGTCACGGGCGATACGGTGACTGATCGCCTCATCAACCTGTTCCGCGACATCGGCAACTGGGTCGCTGCCGTGCCAACCGACGAGCTGCGAGGAGGACTCGCCGAGTTCGCGATGTTCCTGACGGTGACTGCGTGGCTGCTGGGGTACTTCGCCGTTTGGCTTGCGCTGAGCCGCACCCACGGCTGGATAACCGTCCTGATCGGCGGAGTCGTGGTTGCGTTTGCGCTCATCAACCTCCCCGGAGGGGCCGGGTGGCGGTTGGGCTTGTTCATGGCGACAGGTGTCATGCTCATCATCCACCTTGGCGCTGTCCGGCGGATGACGGAGTGGCGCTTGCGCGGCACGGCATTTGATTCGCAGACCGTCCTGGCGCAGTCGGGGATCGTGCTCGCGTTCGGGCTTGTCGTTACCGCGTTCGTTGCCTCCTTGCCGACGCCTGGCGTTGCGCCGCTTGGGAGCGTCGCTCGCGCTTTCGACGACGTTGCCACGGGGATAGAACGCCAGTTCGGCAGGCTGTTCAGCGGTCTGCCATCCCGCCGCGAATACACCACCATCACCTACGATGACACCACGTACTTCCGTGGCAATCCCAACCTGACGGACAGATTGTTGTTGACCGTGACGGGCGGCCCGCCGACCTACTGGCGCGCCCGGACGTATACGACCTACGCCGGCTCCGGTTGGGAGACAGGAGAAGTCGAAACAACGTCGGTGGAGAACGTGTCCTCCTCAGCCGATCTGCTGCGTGTGGCTCAAACGTACTCGTTCAGGATGACCGCAGCGACCGATACGCTGTTTACCGGCGGCCTGCCCGTTGCCTTCGGCGAGCCTGCGGAGGCGACGGTGAACGCCGAAGAAGCATCCGATGTTCTCCAGGTGCGATTCCTGGAGGGGCGGGAGTACTTCCCGACTCGGCTGAACCTCGATTACGTGAGCACCGGCCTCGAATCCGTTGCGCAGCCTCGCCAATTGCGCTCTGCCGGTGACGACTACCCTGATTGGGTGCAGACCTACCTGCAGTTGCCGGAGAGCCTGCCGGAGCGGGTGCGCCAACTCGCGGACAGTCTCGTTATCGATGCCGAGAACGATTACGACCGGACAGTCGCGATCCACAGGTTCGTCTCCTCCTATCCCTACAACCTCGATATCGGCGCACCCCCGGAGGGCGCTGACGGCGTCGACCATTTCCTGTTCGAGTCGCGCGAGGGGTATTGCGACTACTACGCATCTGCTGCTGTGGTGCTGCTCAGAGCCGCCGGTGTGCCGGCCAGGTATGTGGTGGGCTATGCCTCCGGCCACTACGACCCGAGTCACGGCGCGTATCGAGTGCTCGAACTGAACTACCACAGTTGGATCGAGGTGTACTTCCCCGGCTACGGCTGGATACCTTTCGAGCCCACGCCGGCCAACGCAATCGAGTTCGGGGGGACGTCACTGGGTCCGCCGCCCAGCGTGGAGGACATACTGGAGATCGACGAGTTTGGGGAGATCCTCGAGGATGAGGAGGATGAGGTCTTCTTCGAAGTCGACGATAGTGGCTCTAGCGGCGCTGCAACCTGGCTGAAGATTCTCGCGTCGCTTGGGGCGTTGTTGTTGGTTGGCCTCCCTTCGGTGATCTGGTATCGGTGGTGGTGGAGGCTGGGGCGTCTGCCGCGCTCCGATGAGCTTTTCGCGAAGATGTCCCGGCTTGGCGCGCTGTTGGGCATACCGCTGCGCCCCCAGCAGACGCCGCTTGAATACGCGGCGGAGTTGGCGCGGGAGCTGCCTGCACAATCCTGGGCCATCGGCGCTATCGCCCGCGCCTATGTCCTGCGCTGCTACGCTCCGGGGAACGTTCCGTTGAGCAATCTGCGCGACGCCGAGTGGGCGTGGGGCGGCGTGCGGTGGGCGTTCATCAAGCGCTTCTTCCGGGTCAGGCCCGCGTGAGCGTTGCATGGGGAAGGGGCGGAACATCGCGTTCCACCCCTTCTCCGTCTATGCATTCCAGCGCTGAGCGTTGGCTGTCTCTTTCGGCCTAGCTTGTGGCGTTGGCCTTCTCGTTGACGTACCACGACTCGACGGCGTACTCGGCATCCGCTTCGGCTCCGCTCACCCCGGCTTCCAGCGGGATGAACTTGATCCTCGGAACCTGGTCGCGCCCCAGGGCCATGTGCTCGGTGGGGATGTGGATGTTCTGCGCGGCTTCCTGCGTGCGGAAGACGTTCATCGGCTCTCCGCCGTCGGCCACGACCTGCATCTGCTCGGTCAGCAGCTTGCGGTAGAAGATGACGCCGATGTCCGACTTACCGAGACGCTCCAGGTAACGCTTGGCGATAGGCCCTTGCGTCTCCCATGCCATCTTGTCCTGATCCACCGTGAACTTCGTGTTGTACTTGCCGGACGCGTCCCGATGGGGCACGTACTTGTAGGGGATGCGATCCTGCTTCGGCACGGGCTGGCCGGGGGCGACGCGCCATGAGTAGTAGATGAAGTGCAGCGTGTGCTCGTCATCTATGGGTACGCGGTACTGCAGCGTCTTCGACTGGAAACCGCCGACGTACAGGATCTGCGGGAAGAGGATGGGGTGGCCGGTCTTCCAGTCGTCGCTCTCCTTCGTGTAGCCCTCGAGCACGCGGCGCTTGATGATGCCGTGGTCGAACACGTCGAAGCCGATCTCCTTATGCGGGATGCGCGGCGGCATGGTTGCAAGGAGATCCCTGGAGAACGCCTGCTGGTAGTTGGTGTAGAAGCGGTGCAGCCATTCAACGTGGACAGGATCCAGGGAGTTCTCCATGCACTGAAGCCAGTTGCAGTCGAGCGTCGTGATGCCCACGTCGTGGACAGCGTCGTCCCACTGGAACGGATCCCAAGCCGGAAGGAACGGGGTGGGCTGCGGGCCCATGTAGGCGAACAGCAGGCCGCCCATCTCCTGGACAGGGTAGCCGTCTATCTTGACCTTCTCCTTGAAGCGTCCGTCCGGGTGGACGGTCTCCTCGAACGGCTGCTCGATGCACTGGCCGGTCTCGTCCATCATCCAGCCGTGGTACATGCAGCGCAGGCCGTGCTCTTCCGGGATGCCGTAGGAGAGGTCGACACGGCGGTGCGGGCAGAAGCGTTCGATGAGCCCGTAGGTGCCGGACTTGTCCTTGTAGAGGACGAGGTCTTCGCCGAGGATGCGAAGCGCCTTGGTGGGGCGGTCTTCGAGTTCGGCGGTGGCGGCGACGGGATGCCAGTAGCGGCGCATCAGTTCGCCCATCTCGGTGCCACGGCCAACCTGAGTCAGGCGTTCGTTCTCACGTTGGTTCAGCATTGTCGTTCTCCTCTGTGCGGAACGGATATGTCAATGTGGGCTGATTGTACACGGAAGTTGCATTGCCAATACTAGTCAACCTCTCGATTCTGGCCAGTTACCTGGGTTTTATCCAACTGTGGGCCTTCTGACGATGCACATACGGCGGAAGTGCGCTGCGGAGTTGTACAATCGCCGTGCGCAGGACACGGGGGTCGTAGTGATGAACGATGGCGGCGGGGCGAAGAAGGGCGTCTTCTATGGCTGGTACATAGTAGGGGCTGTCTTCTTCATGATTTTCGTGACCGCCGGTTTCCGGCAGAGTTTCGGCCTCTTCGTGCCCGCGTGGTCGGAGGATTTCAACGTATCGGTGGGGCAGTTGTCGTTGGTGGCGTCGGCGGGCTGGGTGGTGAACGGCCTTGCGCAGCCGGTCGTTGGGGCGCTCGCTGACCGGCACGGGCCGCGCATCGTCATGACGACGAGCGTCGTCGTGCTGGGCGTGAGCACGCTGGCCATGGCTTTTGCTGGCAACATCTGGATGCTCGCCTTCTTCTACGCGACGTTCGCGTCCTTCTCCATGGCGGGGGCGCAGTTCACGCCGGTTACGCCGCTCATCGCCCGCTGGTTCGTGCGCCGCCGCGCCGCCGCGCTCAGCGTGCTCACATCCGGCGGGTCGGCGGGCGCGATGCTGCTGTTGCCGTTTGCCGCGTACCTCATGCAACTCACTAACTGGCGAGCGGCACTCCTGGCGATCGTTGGGATGCTGGGTATCCTGGTGCTGCCGTTGGTGGTAATCATCATCCGGAATCGTCCGGAGCAGATGGGCCTGGAGCCGGACGGCGGTGCTGTTGGCGGCGCCGTATCCCGGAGAGGCACCGGAGAGGGCCCGCTGGCGGTCGAGAAGTGGCGTCACGCCTACCGCACGGCTCCCATGTGGCAATTGACCTTCACCTATGTGGTATGCGGGGTTACGACGGCCATCATCTCCGTGCATTTCGTTTCGTTTGCCAAGAACGAGGGCATATCGGTGTTCATCGCGGCCCTCGCTTTCGGGCTGCTGAGCATGATGAACATGCTGGGTGTGCTCGGCCTCGGGGCCGTCTCCGACCGGTTCATGCGCAAGAATGCGCTGACGGTTATCTACGCGGTGCGCGGGGTCGGCTTCCTGACGCTGCTCATCATGCCGATCTCCATAGGGCTGTGGGCGTTCGCCGTGATCTCGGGGGTTTCTTGGCTTGCCACCGTCCCACAGACGAGCGCTCTGGCCGCTGAGGTCTACGGCGTCCGGAACGCGGGTACGATCACGGGCATGCTGACGATGGTGCACATGCTGGCCGGCGCGGTTGCCGTAGCCGCCGCCGGTCTCGCGTACGAGCTGCTCGGCTCCTATGACGTTGTCTGGGTCGCGTCGGTTGCGATGCTGGGCGCTGCCGCGTTCACCGCGTGGAGTCTGCGCGAGAAGGATGTCTCGGCGCGCTACCTTCCTGTGCAGGCGTCGCCCCGGCTGACTGAGGCGTAGGGGCAGGCGTTGCTGCCGGCAGTTCGCGCGCATCACTCGGAGCCTACGGACTCGGAGCTGCTGGAATGGCTGACGCATGCGGTTGATTCCATCCTGGGTCTGAGCCCGGTCGTCGTTGTCGTCGTCATTGCGCTTGTGATTGTTGCGTTCCCTCTGCTGCTGGGAGCGCTCGCATTGCGCCGTCGACGCTAACTTTTTATTTCCGCTCATTCGCGCTCATTCTCATCGTTGGCGCGGGCGGTGGGGGTGAATCTTGGACCCATTTGGCCTTGGTTGGCCTCGTCAGGAGTGGCCAGGAGTGGCGAAACTTTTAATTCAGTTGCATTCAGTTGCATTTGGTTGCATTGCCTACCCCCCGAACCCTCACCCTGACCCTCTCCCAGAGGGCGAGGGGATCGTACAGGGGGCCGGGGATGCGAGGTTCCCCCGCGTTCACGGGAACGACGGAAGGAACCGGTCCTACACGCAGATGGAGGAGCCATCCCCGGCGTGGAACGGTCCTCAGGAGTGCACAGGAGCGGCAAACTTTTAATTCAGTCTCATTTGGTTGCATTTCGTCTCATTTCGGGCGGGAGCTTGGGGGCAGGGGGCGAGGTTCCCGCCTTCGCGGGAACGACGGGCGCTTTCGCGTAAACGACGCATGTGACCAATATAAGGGCTGGCGCGACGACGGCGCAATGGGCGTTTGTCGTTGGTTAAGGCGGCGGAACGATGGGGCCTCAGGGGGATGTTGGTTTGCGCTGGGGGCGTTTGGCGAGCAGGAAGAAGAAACCCGCGAGGAACGCTCCTGCGGCGTAGGCGGTGAGCACGGGGCCGTAGCTGCCCATGATCTGGAACGCCGCCGCTGCGACGAGCGGCCCGGTTGCCATCGCGGGAGTCACGAGCATGATGGTGAGGCCGGTGATGGAACCCACGTGCCGACGTCCGAAATAGTCCGGCCACGCCTGCGACTGCAGCTGTTGCGATCCGCCGATGACGAGTCCGACCGGCCAGGCCGCGGCGAACAGCGTCGCCGGGGTGCTGGCTATCACGTAGAGCGCGATGGCGAGCGCGTAGCTGAAACCGTAGAGCGTGAGCGCTGCGTGGATGCTGAAACGTCCCGCTATGTATCCCCAGAACGGTCTGCCGAAGATGGCGCCGAATGCAAAGAATGCGAACGCGGACGACGCGAACGATAGCGAAAGTCCTTCGTCTATGAAGTAGGGCACCATGTTGGCGATGACGCCGGTTGCGGGGAAGCCGGTGAGCACGAGCGCGAGGACAATGAACCAGAGGGTTCGCGTGCGGATCGCCTCGTGGAGCGTCCAGCTGTCCTCGGCGCCGGCGTTACGCTCGGTGGCCGGCGCGGGCGAGTCGCCGGAGGGGAGAGGGAGCGGGGGGTCGCCGTCAGGCAGCAGCCCGTGATCCTCGGGCCTGCGCCGGATGATGAACCACGCCAGTGGGGTGAGGACGATGAGCTCGACGACGCCAAGGACGGCCCAGCCCGCCCGCCACGAGGTCTGCTCTATGAGGATGGCGAACAGCGGCACCATCGTGAAGCCGAACACGGCTCTTCCGCCGCTCGACCATGCGAACGCTGCCGCTCTGCGTCGGATGAACCAGTTGGCGATGGCGGTGCGCGGGCCGATGTTCTCCAGCCCCGTTCGCGCTGCGCCAACGCCAACGCCGAGGAGGAGATAGAACTGCCACGGCGTCTGCACCATCGCGAGCAGCACGAGGCACGAGCCGCCGAGCAGCGCGCTCGACACCATGCCGATGCGCGCTCCGTGCCTGTCGAAGACGGGGCCCATCACCATGCCGAGCGCGGAGGTCACGAATGTCGCGACGGTGAGGGCTCCGACGAGCGTCGTGCGGTCCCATCCGAGGTCGTTCTCCATGGGGACGACGAGCAGGCCGAAGAGGTAGCTCGTTGCCGCGCCGTGCGTGAACAGCGCGAAGAAGGAGACGGCTACGATCCACCACCCGTGGAACGAGGGGTAGAGCCGGATGCGGCGGACGCGGGGCGTGGTGCTCATCGTTCTGCCGTTACGTGCCTGAGAGCGTTATCGCCGCTACGCCGCCGACGATGAGGGCGGTCGATCCTGCTTTCGCGGCGATGGCTCCGCGCGTGGTGATCTCGCCCAGCGCGCCTCGCCAGACGAGCGCGAGCGACGTGCTGTAGACCACGAGGAAGAACGCGCGCGTCGCCGATAGGGCAGTGACGAGCGACGCCGGTCCCAGCGAAAGCGCCCACAGCAGGAGGAAGAGTCCGGCGTTCGCGATGAGGAGCTCGTTGGCGGCGACGAACCGGAGCGCGGGGCTGCGGGTGCGGAAGAGTTCGACGACATTCCTGAACGGCTCCGGGCGGAGGTTGAAGAGTAGGAATACGCCGCCAAGGGAGAGCGAGCGGAGCGCGTGGGTGAAGAGGAGGGGCAACTCGTCAACGGCGGCTTTGCCCAGGACGTGGGTGCTGCCCTGTATCGCGCTTCCTATCATGAGCAGCAGGAAGGATGGGTCCAGGAGGAAGCCGCGGTATGACCTTCCTGGTCGGTACGACATCAGCATCCCCCCCGCGACAACGGTGAGGATGGCCAACCATCCGATGAGGCCGATGTGTTCTCCGAAGAAGAGGAATGCGAAGATCGCTGTGAAGATGGGGTAGGTCTGGAAGACGGGGATGGTGCGGGAGACCTCGTTCGAGAAGAGGACGCGCATGAGGAACTGCCCGCTGAGGCCGTACAACGCTCCTGATGCGAGCGCGAGGAGCACAGGCGTGAGCGTGAGCGCGTCCGGCAGGCGGACGATCGCCAGCAGCACAACGCCGACGGTGACCTGCGCGAAGCCGATGAGCAGCGGCAGCGTGAGCGGCGTCTTCGCGTAGCGGTAGATGACCGTCTTGTCGAAGATGCTGACGAGGGCCGAGACCGCAGCTCCCAGCAGCGCGATGACGACCCAAGACAACTAGACCGCCGCTCCGTTCCGCCGGGCTTCTGCGTAGCTGTTGCGGACGACCTGGCCCGGCAGCGCGCCGGTGTGCACGCCGTCCTGGATGAGCACCTCTCCGTTCACGATGGTGTAGGGGATGCCGTGCGCCACCTGCTTCAGCCGCATGGAGCCGCCGGGCAGGTCGTAGGCTTCCTCGGTGGGGTCGAGGCCGAGGTTCTCGTAGTCGAGCACGAGGACGTCCGCTTTGCTGCCGGGCGTCAGCCGACCGCGCCTGGGGGTTCCGAATACGTCGGCGGGCAGGGAGGTCAGGCGTCGGATGCCCTCTTCCAGCGGCATGATGCCTTTGTCTCGCACCCAGTGGCTCATCACGTGCACCGCGTAGCCGTAGCCGCCCTCGCGGACGACGTGCGCTCCGGAGTCGGAGAGGCCGATGAGCGTGTGCGGGTCGTTGAGGATGGCGGCCATCGCGTCGTCGTCGTTGTTCTGCTGATTGCGCGCGAACCACGTTTTCATCCCCTCCTCCACCGCGAGGTCGAGGAATGCATCGAGCGGCGTAGCGTTGCGCATCGCGCCGAGTTCCGCGGCCGTCTTGCCTGCGAGCGCCTTGTTCTTCTCGAGCGCGGGTTTGACGATGACGACGTGATCCCAGCGTCCGGAGAAGCCGAGGGCCGTATCGCTCTGCCGCTCGGCGACCTCTTGCGCGAGCTGCGGCCTGAGGGATGAGTCGGCGAATGCGGCGATGCGCTCCGCGTTGGTGCTGTTCATGATGCGTTTCCAGGTGGGCATGAAGTTGAAGAACTCCGCGCTGTCCATCTGGAAGAATCGCAGCCCTGGGCGTGCGTCGATCTGCGGGTATATCTGAGCGACGCCGCGCGATGCGACGTCGGCGAGGTGGGCCAGGTGCTCGCGCCACTGCTCAGGGCGCAGGGTGCTCTGGACGATGGAGAGGTACGTTACCGGACGCCCGCTCGCCTCCGACATCTTGGTGCAGATCTCGTCGCTCAGCTCCTGGTTCATGGGGTCGCCGACCTGGATGACGCCGGTGTCAAGGCTCTTGAGCGTGCTGGCGATGGCGTAGAGTTCGTCGAGGCTGGCGACGTTCGCGGGCAGCAGCTTGCCGTCCATGCCGACGTGCCGAGGATTGCGGTCGAACGATACGCCGAGCGCGCCGGCCTCCATGCTCTCGCGCACCGCGGTCTGGACCGCCTCGATCTCGTCGCCGGTGGCCTCGCGATCCTGCGACTCGTCGCCCATGACCCATCGGCGGACGGCGGAGTGCCCGACCAGCGCGCCGTAGTTGATGCCAAGGCGGTTATCGAGCGAACCGAGGTACTCGCCGAACGTGCTCCAGCCCCACGTTACACCGTTCATCAGTACGTCGTAGGGGATGGCCTCGACCTTGGCGAGCATCCCGGCGAGCGCGGCCTCGTCGCCCGGCCTCACCGGCGCAAGCGTGAGCGAGCAGTTGCCGCTGACGACGGTGGTGACACCGTTGTAGGAGGAGAAGCTGCAGAGCGGGTCGAACGTTACCTGCCCGTCGTAGTGGGTGTGGTGGTCGATGAATCCGGGCGTTACGACATGCCCGCGAGCGTCGATGGTGCGTGAGGCGGGGCCGTCCAGACGTCCGATCTCGGTGATGCGCCCGTTCGTGATGCCGACATCGGCCTCACGCGGCGGCGCGCCGGTGCCGTCAACGACGAGGCCACCCGTGATCAGCAAGTCGAATCCCATAGCGCACCTCCGCCCGATGTTGAGGGTATGTTACACCTTGGCGGGTGGAGGGGTAGGTAGGACTCGACTCCAAGAGCCGCGTTGCAGCGGTGACATGGCGAGTCCTTTCACTTCAGCTGGTCTGACTAGCCTCTCACGATGTTCGACCCGGAATTGTTCTCAAGGAGTTGAATCCAATTGGGCGGCCTTCCCTGCGTTGCTAGCGACATTCGTCATACGTAGGTTGGGTATTGAGCGGATAGGTTTGGTAGCACACAAGTGCTACGGTAAAGCCTCGCAGGCAAGCCGATCGCCGTCACGATCCAGCAGTGCAACGTCACCATAGTGAGGATAGTAATAATCAAACCAATCCTGCGCTTGCTTTTGAGTAACGAAATCTGGGCAGTTCTTTGCGTTGCCCGGGTATGGTGGAGGGTTGCCCGTATTTGAAGGAGAGGTATTCGATGGAATAGCAGGCGAAGAAGGCTTTGCTTCACTGCTACATGCGATTACAAACAGCACAGCGATACCGATAGCGACACCTAATAAGAGCCTCTTCACTTTTCCCCCTTCTCTAGCTGAGTTGCTTCGTATGGATTGCTATGGAAGGGTATTCCTACCCCTATTCCGCTAAGGCGGCGGCTATCTCTTCTTCGCTGAGGCCGTAGACTTCGCGGGCCTTTCGGGGCGTGATGACGCCGTCCTGGAGGTCGCCTATGACGAGTTCGCGGTCGCGCTCCGATGGCGGGAGGACGCCGCCTCCTCCGCCCGTCTCGATGCTGAACACTTCGCCGGGCTTCAGGCCGAGGTTCGATGCGATGCCGGGGTGACGCTCCTCGTTATCGGCGCCGGGGTTCACGACGACGTAGGCGTTCGAGCCGGTCAGACCGCCGTCCATGCCCGCAGCTTCACGCTTGGCCGCGCCGCCGGAGAGGCGGCCGCCGGAGCGCACCTTGTATTCGCGTATGTAGCCGGGCCCGCCGCGAGACTTCCCGTCGCCGCCGGTGTCCGGCAGCACCTCGAACCGCATGACGTCCACGGGGAACTCGGACTCGATGATCTCGACGCTCGTGAAGCGTCCGCCGCTGGTGCTGGCTCCGACGCCGGAGAATCCGTCGGCGCCGTCCCACGCGCGCGCCCCCGCGTAGAGCAGTTCGTACTGCACGTACTGGCGGTCGGTGTCGCCCTGGTAGCCGATGACGATGGAGCTCTGCGTCGAGCCGTGCGCGATGGTGGGCTGTCCGGCTGCCTTGGCGATGGCGGTCACGATAACGCTCTCCGCGATGGACATCGTCTTGGAGTAGAAGCCCACCGGCCCCGGAAACTCCGGCGCGATGAGGCTGCCCTTGCGGAAGCGGCACTCAACGGCGTTCGCGATCCCGTGGTTGATGGGCAGATAGGGGTCGGTCATGGAGATAACGGCGTTGTAGACCATACCCCGGATGAAGGGTTCACGCATGTTGATGGGCGCGGCGGCCTGGTCGCCGGTCGCAGTGAAGTCGACGATGAGCTGGTCGCCTTCCTTGATGGCTGAGGCGTGCAGACGTATCGGGTTCTCAGGGTTGGAGGGGTCGAACACCCACGTCTCGGATTCGTGGACGCCGTCCCGCCATTGCGATATGTGCTCGCGGGCCTGTTGCTCGGTGCGTTCCCCCAGATCCTCGAACAGCTGGAGGAGGGTGTCAGCCCCGTAGGTGAGGATGGCGTCCTTGAGGCGTTCCTCGCCGGTCGCGAAACAGACGCCAGCCTTGGCGGTGAGGTCGCCGATCATCATATCGGGGACGCGGCTGTTGGCGCGCACGAAAGAGGCGGTGTCCTTCACCAGTTCGTAGTTGCGCATGAAGCGCACCGGAAAGATCTGTAGCCCCTCGCCGTAGAGGTCGCGCGCGGTTGCGTTGCGGCTCCCCGCTGCGACGCCGCCGATGTCAGGCGTGTGGCCCATGCTGGCGGCGAACGCGATGACGCTGCCCTCGTGGAAGATGGGGGTCATCACCACCATATCGTTCGCATGCGGGCACCCGCTGTAGTACGGATGGTTGCAGAGGAACGCATCGCCTTCTGCCATGTCGTCCAGGCTGTAGAACTGGAGCAACCCCTTGATCGACTCAGGGTAGGCGGCCATGTGGCCGGGGTGGGACGACTGGCCGACGAGGCGTCCCTGACGGTCGAGTACGCCGCAGCTGAAGTCGTGCGACTCCCGAACGATGGTCGAGTAGCCGGTGCGGAAGACGGCCTTCTCCATCTCGCGGACGATGCCGTCGAGTCTGGCCCTGAGGACTTCGTAGGTGATGGGGTCTACGCGTGCCATGGCTGCCTCCTGTGATTCAGCGAATCGTTGCCGGTAGGTTACCGGCGCTACACCGCAACGTCGATGATGATGTTGAGGTAGTCGTCCACCACGGCGCGCTGGCCGGGATAGACGACGGTGGTCGAGTCGAGTTGGTCGACGATCGCGGGCCCGTCGAACCGGTGGCCCGGCGCGAGAAGTTCGCGGTCGTAGACGGGGCAGGGGAGCGTATCCTGGGCGCTGTCGAAACAGACGGGGCGCTCACCCACGCGAGCGTCGGCGGCGGAGCCGGTGGCTTTCGCCTGCTTCTTCAACGTCGCCTTGGGGACGATGGCGGACGCGCGCAGGCGGTAGTTCACGGCCTCAGCGTCCTCGCCGGGGGCGGCGTGCCCGAACATCTGCTCATGCGTTGCGTCGAACCGGGTACGCGCGGCGGTTACGTCCTGCTGCGTCAGGTTGCTGTTGTCGCCAAGCGGGATGGTCAGCTCGTAGCCCTGGCCGAGGTAGCGGATGTCTATGGCGAACTCGAACCGCAACTGATCGAGCGTGTAGCCTTCCGCCTGGAATTCCTGCTCAGCCTGCGCCTGCAGATCGCGCAGGAGCGAGGTCAGCTCCTCAGCCTGGAGTTCGGAGACGAGCCGCAGGCGCGAGCGCACGTAGTCGTGCCTCGGGTCTGCCATGAGCAGGCCGAGCGCAGAGGTTACGCCGGGCGCGGGCGGCACGATGACCTTCGACATCTTCAGGTCGGACGCGAGCCTCCCGCACGGCACAGGGCCTGCTCCGCCGAACGCCACGAGGACGAAGTCGCGCAGGTCGTAGCCCTGCTCCGTGGAGACGGCGCGGATGCCCTCCTCCATCTTCGCGTTGACGATGCGGATGATGCCCTCTGCCGTTTCCAGCTTCCCGAGTCCCAGCTGCCGGCCCGCCTCCTCTACGGCGCGCTCCGCCCCGGCGAGGTCGAGGCTGACGCGCCCCGCGAGTTTCGACTCAGGGTTGAGGAAGCCGAGAACGAGGTTGGCGTCCGTAACGGTCGGTTGCGTACCGCCCTTTCCGTAGGCGACGGGCCCTGGATCTGCGCCCGCGCTCTCAGGCCCGACGCGCAGCCCACCGCCGGATTCGACCGTTGCGATGGTTCCGCCGCCAGCGCCGATGGTGTTGATCATCAGCATCGGCACTGCCAACTCCCAATCGCCGATGCGCCCCGATGTCGTTTCGAGGACGCGCCCCTGCTGGCCGAGCGCGATGTCCGTGCTGGTGCCGCCCATGTCGAGCGACACGGCGTTGTCGAACCCAGCGGTGGAGGCGACTGCCATCGCGGCCAGCGCGCCGGCGCACGGCCCGGAGAGAATCGTGGTGACAGGCGTAACGCTTCCGATGCGGGCGACGCCTCCGTTGCTCTGCATCACGTAGAGCGCGTCGCTGGTGACTTGCTCGTTGCGGACGCGGCGCTCGAGCGTGGCGAGGTAGGTGCCCATCACCGGCGCGATGTAGGCGTTCGCCACGGTCGTGCTCAGGCGCGGGTACTCGCGCATCTGCGGAAGCACTCGCGACGATAGCGATACGGCGGTTCCGGGCATCTCGCGCTCGATGATCTCGGCGATGCGCTCTTCGTGCGCGGGGTTGAGGAACGAGAACAGCAACACGACCGCGATCGACTCGATGCCCCGGCGTCCGAGCGAGCGGACTGCTTCAGCGGCGGCGTCCTCGTCGAGCGGGATGGCGACCTCGCCCTTGAACGTTACGCGTTCCCTGGCTTCGCGGCGGAACCTTGGTAGTACGGGGGGCTTCTTCTCGACGTAGACGCTCGTTGCCCTGCTCGAATCCTCGCTGGGAGCGAGGTGCCAGACGTCGTTGATGGCGCCGAAGCCTTCCGTGACGAACAGGCCAACGTGGGCCCCTGAGCCGGTCAGCAGTGCGTTGGTGCCGACGGTCGTGCCGTGGGAGAGCGATAGCATATCGGCCGGGGCCACGCCTCCGGCGAATATCTCGCGCAGGCCGTCAATGATCGCGCGGCCAGGCTCATCGGGGGTCGATGGCAGTTTCAGGACGCTGAGGATGCCGGTGTCCTGATCGAGTACGACCATATCCGTGAACGTGCCGCCAGTGTCTACTGCAATAGCCTTCATACTGCTCCTGAATGGGTGGGGTGCACAGAGGCGTTATACCACAACCGACGAAACATGGGGGTAGGATGCGAGGCTCGCGAGAGCGACGGATGCACAAAGCCCCCGGCGTGTGCCGGAGGCTTTGGGGTGCGCGCTTCTGTCAGAGAGGCTAGTTGCTGGGGTCCGGCACCTTGCGCAGGTAGGGCTTCACCGTCTCCCAGCCTGCCGGGAAGAGCTCCTTGGCGGCCTCGTTGTCGACTGCCGGAACGATGATGACGTCCTCGCCCTTGTTCCAGTTCGCCGGCGTCGCGACCTTGTAGTTCGCCGTCAGCTGGCAGGAGTCCAGCACGCGGAGCAGCTCGTCGAAGTTGCGTCCCGTGCTCATGGGGTAGGTGAGGCTCATCTTAATCTTCTTGTCAGGGCCGATGAGGAATACGGTTCGAACCGTTGCGTTCGTGGCTGCCGTCCTGCCCTCGGACGTCCCTTCCTCCTCGGCGGGAAGCATGTCGTAGAGCTTGGCGACGTTCAGATCGGTGTCGGCGATCAGCGGGAAGTTGAGCTTCATGCCGCCGATGTCCTCGATGTCCTGGGCCCACCGCTGGTGGTCTTCCACCTTGTCAACGCTGAGGCCGATGACTTTGCATCCGCGCTCGGCGAAATCGCCGCTGACCTTTGAAACGTAGCTGAGTTCCGTCGCGCAGACGGGGGTGAAGTCCTTGGGATGGGAGAACAGGAGCGCCCAGCCGTCGCTGATCCATTCATGGAAGTTGACCGTGCCGGTGCTCGTCTCTGCGGTGAAGTCGGGGGCGGTGTCGTTGATTCGTAGTGCCATATCGTGCTTACTCCTGTTTGGGTATCGGGTTGGATATCGGGCCGATGGTGGATGGCCGCCTTCGGCGGCGGGTATGCGCTGTGGAGAGGTTGCCTAGTAGCTTCTACATAAGAACATTTCTTTTTCACTCCTGCGCAGTATCTGCGAGGTCTGAACTCTCGGAACCAGTATCGGAGATTGCTCCTTCCTAATCAACCTGAGAGGAAGCGTTGGCGCACAGTGGCGTTCTGGGGAGGGGAGGTGGCAGCGTCCTGCGTGAGAGTATGATGCTCACGCCATCATGGAATCTCCGACTGCTGCAACTCCTCGCGTGCCTAAGCTCTGGCCGTTCAAGCGCTCCTATTACGGCTGGGCTATCGTCTGGGCATCGACGGTCTCGGCGTTCGGCATGGCGCCGATGTTCGGGCCGGTGCTGGGCGTCTTCTTCTCCTCCATCGAAGAGGAGCTTGGCTGGAACCGCGCGACCATCGCTCTGGCGTTCACCATCGGCAGCGCGACGGGGTCCATCTTCCAGATGCTGACGGGCCGTCTGCTGGATCGCTACGGCGCACGCATGGTGGTGGTGGCGGCGGGGGTGATTATCGCGCTGGCGATGGTTGGCCTGTCCTGGATGCAGGAGCCGTGGCAGTTCTGGCTGGCTTTCGGGGCGGGCAGGGGTTCGGCGCTCGCGGGCATCCAGGTCGGCACGGGCGTGGCGCTCTCCAACTGGTTCCTCCGCCGACGGGGGCGGGTTATCGCGATCCGCGGCGTGGGCCAGCGCGCGGGGCAGTCGCTGATGCCGATGGCGATCTTCGCGATCATGGCGATTGCGGGCTGGCGTGCGGCCTTCCTCTCGCTCGCGGGCGTGACGGCGGTGCTCATCATCCTGCCCGCGCTCCTCTACATGCGTCGACGCCCGGAGGACCTCGGCATGACGCTCGAGGGCATGAGCGCGGAGGAGCTGGCGGCAGCGCGCAGCGGCGGAGGGAGCGGCGGCGGTAGGGCCGGCCGGTTATCGCGGCAGGTCAGGGATATCTCGTTCACTCTTGACGAGGCCAAGCGCACACGGGCGTTCTGGCTGCTGCTGTTCTTCGTCATCGTCGAGCGGTTCGCACTGGGCTCCATCAACTTGCACATGGTGGTGAACTTCGAGGATCGGGGACTGGCGCCGGTCCTCGCCGTGAGCACGCTGTCCATCTTCGCCGCGACCTCGGCGCTGACCACCCTGCCGTGGGGCTTCGCGTTCGAGCATATCCAGGTGCGTTACGGCGCGATGATGATGAGCGGCCTGCTCTTTCTCTCGGTGCTCGTGCTGCTCGTCGCGAACAGCTACCCGCTCGCTGTCGCGTTCGCGCTGCTGTTCGGCGTGGCCATCGGCGCGGGGAACATCGTCGAGCAGATGCTGTGGGCCGAGTACTTTGGCCGCGAGAACCTCGGCGCCATACGAGCGTTCGGCGCTCCCTTCCGCATCGCGAGTCCCAGCGGCCCCTTCCTCACGGGCCTCCTCTTTGTCTGGACGGGCTCCTACACCCTGCCATTCACGATCTTCGCTGTGATCTTCGGGGTGATGACATTCGCGATGTTCTTCGCGAAGCAACCGGTGAAGCCAGGGACTCAGTGATGATGCCGCTTACCGCGTCGCTTCGCCCGGCTTGAACCCTGCTACGAAGTACTCGTTCTTCGTTGGACCAGTGAAGCCGTTGGGTTGTGGGGAAGCATACGTTACGGGAGGGTCTACGCCACCATGCTCTGCCGAAACTGTCGGAGACTAGCCTCCATCGCCTGTTGAACCTCGACGGCCCGCTCGTGCGTCAGGTCGCCTTGGGCGAGGTCGTGTAGCACCCGGGCAAGCTCGGGGTTGGACTTGCGAACCTGATCCGCCATCTCCGGGCGGGAGAGCGGCATGACGCCTTGCTTCAAGAGCACAGCGCGCGCAAGGTGGCTGGCGGCGTACAGGCATTGTTCCTCGAAAGCATCCACGTCTCCCTCATCCAGCAGTTCGCCTGCCCATTTCAGAGACTTCTCAGCCCGCGCCACTTTGGGAGTCCAATCAGGAGTGCGAGGGTGGGCTTGTTCATCTGCGGCGGTTCGCGCCCACCACCCGTCGGGATCATGCAGCGTCTTCCCGTACAGCAGCGCCCAGACAGGATAGTCGTCGCCTTTGCGGAGGCGCTGGAGGAAACTGGCCCTGCTCTCCTGTTGGAGATGCACTTCAATAGGAGGCCGGAGACCGAGCCGTTCGTCACCGGAGAACACGACGAGGAGGTCAATATCGCTCCGCCAAGTCTCGACCCCGCGAGCCGCCGACCCAATCAAGACGACGGTAGCGCGTTCGCTCAACCCCGCGTCGCCCAGTTGGCCGAGAAGCCGATCCCCGTATTCCTGCCATCGCGGGTTCATCTATCACTCTAGATGTAGTTCCCATAGAGGTTGTTGACAGGTGAGAGGCCCCGCTGTTGCTGTTGTGTGAACGAAACCCAGCAGTAACAGGAGGCCCCTCATGACCCATCGTAACGCACGCTTGACCCCCGTGACTCGCGCCGAGTTGGTCGAACAGGTGTTGGCTGGCTGGCCCCAGGCTGAAGTTGCCCGCTTGTTCCGCGTCTCCCGCGCGACCGTCGCCAAGTGGGTGCGGCGGTTCCGTGAAGGTGGACCGGACGCGCTCCACGACCGCTCCAGCCGTCCCCTGCGCAGCCCCCGCCAAACCGATCAGCTGCAGGAAGCAGCCATCTGCACTGCACGACGCACGCTCGCCTGGGGGCCACACCGCATCGGGTGGAGGTTGGGCATCGCCCGCTCCACCGTCTACGCCGTCCTGCGCCGCGCCGGACTCCACCGCCTCGCGTGGCTCCATCGCACCACCCGGGAGATCGTTCGCTACGAGCATGCCCGCCCCGGCGCGCTGGTCCACCTCGACATCAAGAAACTCGGCCGCATCCCGCAGGGTGGCGGCAAGCGCATCCTGCCCGGCTTCGCCGAGACCCGCAGTGGTCCTCAGCGCGGCCCCCGCCTCGGTTTCGACTTCCTCCACGTGGCCGTGGATGACCACTCCCGCTATGCCTACGCCAAGGCCCTGCCGGACGAACGCGGCCCGACTGCTGCCGCCTTCCTTGTCCGGGCACTTGCCCACTTCGAGCGCCAGAGCATCGCCGTCGAGCGCATCCTGACCGACAACGGCGCCTGCTACGTGAGCCGCATCTTCACCGACACGGCGGCGGCCAGGAATATACGGTTGAAGCGCACGCGGCCTTTCCGGCCTCAGACCAACGGCAAGGCGGAGGCGTTCAACAAGATCATGCAGGCCGAGTGGGCCTACCAGCGACCGTACTACTCCAACCGCGAGCGGCTCGACGCGCTGCCTGGGTTCCTCGCGTATTACAATCACCGGCGTCCACACGGCGGCATCGGCGGGGCTACTCCCGCCTCACGCCTGTAAACAACGTCCCTGGGAACTACATCTAGAGGCTATAGAGCCGCTGGGGGTTGGCTGACAGGATATGGTCGACTGTTGCCGCGCTGATGTCGTCTCGATTTCCCAGGCTCTCCGCCAGGCGGTCCTCTCGGAACGAGTCTCCGTGGGGGAAGTCCGTGGCGCTCACGAGGAACTCGTCGCCCAGCTTGGCGATGGTATGCGGAAGCTCGTCGTCCACGGCGCAGGACACGAAGACTCGGTCGCCCAACCACTGGTCGACCTTCGGGCCCTGGCGTGTCCGGAGCGCCTTCACGAGCCGAACCACCCAGTCGGTGCCCGTCTCCAGGAATGCGAGCCGCAGCTTCGGAAAGTCATCCATCAGGCTGGAGCCCAGGAGTTGCTGGAACGCGTACAGCACGTAGGGGGTGCTGACCAGTCCCGCGCCCCAGGGGTTGATCTGGGGGAACCCTCCGCTGGTGGGCCGGGGGATGCCTTCCAGCATCTGGTTGATGGTGGGGCTGGCGCCGTTGCCCGTATGCACGGCGATGGGCAGATCCTGACGCTCAGCCTCCTCATAGATGGGCCAGAACGCCGGATTGCTCAGGGGCATGTCCCACTCGACTCCCCGCGCGTAGATACCCGCTACTGACCCCAGCTTCTTCACCCGCCGTATCTCCTCCGCTGCGAGGTCGGGGCGGCGGAAGGGAACCACAGCGATGTACCAGAGCCTGCCCTCTGACTGGCCGCACTGAGTGGCCATGAACTCGTTGTAGCTCCGCGCGAGGGCGGCTTCCAACTCCACATTCTCTGCCACCGCTCCCTGCCACAGGGACGGGAACACCACCTGCTTGTCCACGCCCAGTTCCGCCATCGCCGCCACGCGCTCTTCAACGTCCGTAATCTCCTGCGCGCCGATGGACGCGCCTTTCTCCTGAGCGCGCTTCATGAGCGTCGGAGTCCCGCCGTAGAGCCGCATCTTGTAGTCGATGATCCACGCCCCGTTGTGGCTTCCGAAGATCGTGTCCTCAGGGAACACGACGGGGAAGGGCCGCTGGCGGTGGAACGCCGGATCAAGGTAGGCCCAGGTCTCTATGCTCTCCTCCACGTGGGCGTCGCAATCGATCACGACCATGGCTGTCGCCGCCTCTCGCGGGAGCCTTACTCGCCGAGGCCAAGGCCAAGGCGAATCACTCCGGCAGGTTATACGCGAGAGTATACACAGCGCCCCCGCGAGTAGTGCTCATGGTTCTCACTTCCGTTGGAGGGAGGTTTTTAGCCCGGCATCGCTTCCGGCGCAACCTCTCCTACTGTGGTGATGACGGCTTGCCCGCTGATGATGGTGCGGACGGGTCCGGGCCTGACGCGCACCTCGCCGCCCCTGCGCGAGGCCTGGTAGCCCGTGAGTTCGTCCTTGCCGAGCTTCGCCTGCCAGTAGGGCCCGAGAGCGCAGTGCGCCGAGCCGGTGACCGGATCCTCAGGGATGCCGGAGCGCGGCGCGAAGAAGCGGGAGACGAAGTCGTAGCGTGCGTCGTCCGATGGCGCGGTGACGGCGACGCCCCTCGCCTCGACGCGCTCCAGCGATGCGAGGTCTGGCCGCAGATTGCGCACGGCGTCCGCGGAGCGAAGTTCGACAACGTAGTCGTTGCTGGTGCGCCCGACGAATACGGCGTCTTCTCCGAGAGCCTCAGCCAGTCCGGGAGGCGCTGCCGCAGGCTCGACCGGTCGCGTGGGGAAATCCATGTCGAGCCAGCCGCCGCGCCGCACGACTGTGAGCGTACCGCTGAGCGTTTGGAAGCGCGCCGCTGCTCCTGTATCGAGCAGCCCCTGCTCCCAGAGGACATGCGCGCTGGCGAGAGTTGCGTGCCCGCAGAGGTCCATCTCCATCGTCGGCGTGAACCAGCGCAGGCGATAGACGTCGCCCTCCGGGTGCAGGAACGCCGTCTCGCTCACGTTCATCTCAGCGGCGACCTGTTGCATCCAACCGGCGTCCACCGGCGCATCGAGCGGGCAGACGACAGCGGGGTTGCCGGAGAAGGGGCGCGAGGCGAAGGCGTCGACGTGAAAGAGACGGATGCTCATGCCGTGCCTCGCAGGCTACCGCGCCCGCTCCGGCCATACCGGCTCGTTGTAGCCGAGAGGCACGGATGGCCGCGCCCAGCGTGGCGGCGTCTCTGACAGCTGCACCACCGGCCCCAGATGCTTGAGTCTCCCCATGGGAGTCTCGGTGGTCGTGGACCAACGCTCTATCTCCTCGGTCGTGAACTCCGTGGGCACCTCCGACAGCTCCGCCTGCGGAACCTGGCCGCGTCCCACCAGCCAGCGTCCGGTCTGCGCCAGCGAGATACGCACCAGCCAGCTGCCGCCCTCGCGCGTTCGCCTTTCCAGCGCGACCAATACCCCGAATGCCATCAGATATCCCGTGAGGTAGTCGATGGCGGACACGGGGTAGAAATCCGGCCCCGGCTCCGCGCCGGGGAACAGCTCGCCCTGACGGCTGGCGATTCCGCTCACCGCCTGCACGACGGTGTCGAACCCTCGGCGCGACGCCCAGGGGCCTACGTGGCCGAATGCGGATAGCGAGACGTAGACGATGCCCGGCCGGAGCGCGGCCAACTCCTCGGGCGAGAGCCCCCGCGCGCCAAGGCTCCCAGGCCGATAGCCCTGGGAGAACACGTCGCACTCGCGCACCAACCCCTGCAGGGTCTCCCGGTCTCGCTGCTCCCGGAGGTCGAGATACGCGGAGAGCTTGCCGTGGCCGGTGTCGTATTCCTGATAGACGATATTGGGCAGATGCTCAGCGGTGATCTTTATGACGTCCGCGCCGTGCTCCGCCAGCGTGCGCGCACAGGTTGGCCCTGCCAGGACACGTGTCAGATCCAGCACACGAACCCCGGACAGAGGCCGGTCTCCGTCCGGCAGCGCCTCCGGTGGACTGTCGCCGATCTTGACGATCTCCATCAGCGGCAGCGAGGCGACGGCTGCGGCCTGCGGATGTAGAGACCACTCGTCCATGGTGCGCACCATTCCACCAGCGCCCCTGGCGGCGATGATGGCCTCCTCGAGCTCTAGTGCGTCCCACTGGGCGACCGCTCTGCGAACCGCATCCCGATCTTCCTCTACGCCGAGCACTCCAAGAGCGGCGGCACGGTGATTCGGGAAGTTGCAGTGCAGGTAGCCCCAACGTCCGTTCTTGGCAGGGTAGAACCCCATGACGGTGTTGCGATCGGTAGGAACCGGTGTGGCATCCAACGACAGGTACCGCGTACTGCGCAGCGAGGCAGTCGCCTGCCGCGTGTCGACGGCAACCTTCTGGCCGCGCCCCGTGCGCACCTTCCACAGGTCTGAGACGGCCAGGCCCACCGCCGCCAGTGCAGCCGCGCTGGCCTCGCCGATGCGGAACGACGTGGGCAGTATCGGATCGGCGTCATCGGTGATATCAACGTCAGCCGCGCGCTGTTCGTCCCAGCCCGCAATCGGCAAGATGGTGCGCAGGAACTCATTGGTCATGGCGGGCACACTCCCTTCGCCGATCAGGACTGGGACGTTCCCCTCGCTGAGAGCGCCTGAAACACGCGCTCCGCTGTTACCGGCAGCTCGACGATAGGCGCGCCGATGGCGTCGGCAACCGCGTTGGCGATGGCCCCGGCTGTCGGGATGGTGGGTATCTCGCCGATAGACTTCGCATGGAACGGCCCGAGCGCCTCGCCGTGGTCGGGGACGTTGACGGTGATGAGCTCCGGTATGTCCCGGATCGTGGGCATCTTGTAGTCGGCGAAGTTGGGCGTCGTGACGTGCCCGTCCTCGACGATGAGCTCCTCCATCAACGCATAGCCGATGCCTTGAACAACCCCGCCGTTGATCTGCCCCTGATGCCCCAGTTCGTTGATGATGGTGCCAACGTCCTGCGCAGTGACGAGGCGCGTCAAAGTAACCTGACCGGTCTCCTTATCGACCTCGACCTCGGCCATCTGCACGCACACGCCGGGGTCGGGTGTACGCGGAGCCTGCATCGTCACCGTGGCGATTGCCAGCGGCTCGTCCTCGCGGATCAGCTCAGCGGCCAGGCTCTCGACGGAGATGAAACGTCCGTCTTCGGATTGCCATCCTCCTTGGGTGATAACCCCGTCCGCCGCGAACTGCGCCGGTTGCCATTCGACCGGTTCACCCCCGAGCGCCTGTGCGGCAAGCGGCGCCAGCTGATTCCTCACCTGATCGCACGCCGCCAATGCCGCCGTGCCCGCGCTGTTGGTCGTCTTGCTGCCGCCGGCCTCGACGTCGATAGGGAATTCGTCGGTGTCCGACCGAACGACGTGCACCCGGTCGAGCGGTACGCCGAAACTCTCCGCGACGACCGCTGCCACGACCGTGAGCCCGCCGGTGCCGTTGTCCGGCTGGGAAGTCGTCGCGGTAACCGTGCCGTCCGGGTTGACCCTGATGGACGAAGACGCCTGACCCGCGCCGTGGCCTCGATCTGCCATCCCAACCCCGTGCCCCACGAGCTTGGCGCCTCCTCTGTCGCGTGAACCGGCGCGCGTTCGGTCGCTCCAGCCGAACGCCTCGGCAGCCTCATCGAGGACGCGTACGGCCAGGTGCGAGGCTCCGCTCGGAGAGGTGGACGGCACGTTGCGCTTCCTGATCTCGACGGGATCGATGCCAAGCTCAGAGGCGATGAGGTCTAGGTGAACCTCGATGGCAAAGAGCGCCTGCGGCGAACCCGGAGCGCGCATGTATCCGCATGGAACGCGATTGGTGTAGGCGGCGAAGGCTTCAATGCGCATGTTGGGGATGTCGTAGAAGTTCCCGACGCGCTGCGCCCCACCGAGGAGGCCGTTCGCGGACGTGTTCTGACCCGTGTAGGCGCCTCGGTTCATGATGACGGAGGCATCGTGCGCGACGATCTTGCCGTCGCGCTTCAGGCCTGTGCGCAGCTTGACGACGAACGCATGCTTCGGCGCTACGGCGGTCAGGTCTTCGGCGGCGCTGTTCACGAACTTGACCGGCCTGCCGAGCATCTGCGACAGGTAGTAGGCGACGGGAGCATCGCCCGTGGTGCTCTTGCTCCCGAAATCCGCGCCGATGGACACCGGGTGCAGGCGGATATCGGCTTCATCCCGCTGGAGCAGCCTGCCAAGCTCGCTCCTCGTCGAGTAGGGAACCTTGTTGGACGCCCAGACCTCCACACGCTCAGGTTGCTGTTCGGCCTCGGGTGAGATGTCCACGAGCCAGGCAGTCGGCTCCAGGTAACCCTGGTGCGACAGCTGGGTGACGAGCCGGTGCTCGATCACCACGTCAGCATCCCGGAAGCCTTCTTCCAGGTTGCCGACCTCCGAAATGGCGTAGCCGCACAGGTTGGGTATGTCTGACGGAATCTCCGGGAATCCGATGTAGCTTCCCGTCTCGGCGTGAATCACCGGCGCTCCCGGCTGCATCGCCTCCTCGGCGTCGAAGACGGCGGGCAGCTCCTCGTATCGCACGTCGACCAGCTCTGCCGCCGCCGCTGCGATCTCCCGGCTCTCCGCTGCGACAGCCGCTACCTTATCCCCGACGAACCGAACTTTATCGTCACAGAGCAGCGGAACGTCCTTGATGTTCCTGCCCGTGCGGTCGTTCGGGATGTCGGCTGCGGTAACGACGGCGAGCACGCCGGGCACTGCGAGCGCCCGCGAGGTGTCGATGGAGAGGATGCGCGCATGGGGGAACGGGCTACGGACGTTCTTCGCCCACACTGTCATCGGGGGAGCGACGTCGGCGGTGTAGGCCGCTGCGCCATTGACCTTGCCGACGCCCTCGACGCGGGGGATCGGCTTTCCGATGACCATGAACGTGGGAGCTTGTCCTGTTGCCATGCTTACTCCTCCGGCTCACCGGCCACTGGCAGGCCGGAGCCCGCCGGGAGTCTACCCCACCCCCGGCCTCCATGCCACGGACGAAACCGGCACGCCACGGACAGCCGGTCTTTCAAAAATAAGCTGACAGCATCATCATGCACTCGATGTGATGGAACGCAGGGGAGGAAGAGGATGCTGGAAAAGGTTGTGCTCGGACGAACAGGGCTCGAAGTCACCAAGCTCGGCTTTGGCGCGCTCGAGATGCGTGATGTCGTCGAGAACGGAGGCCGCCTCCCGAGTGAGGAGCACGCAGGAGTGGTGCTCAACGCGGTGCTCGACGCAGGAATCAACTTCATCGACACAGCGCCGGGCTACGGAAGGAGCGAGGAGTTCATCGGCCGCTTCATCTCAGAGCGTCGCGGGGAGTACTACATCGCGACCAAGTGCGGTCGTCCCCAGACCGGCGCGCCCCAGTCCCAGTCCGAGTGGTCACGCGAGGACATCCTGCGTTCCATTGATCAGAGCCTCGACCGGCTCAAGATGGACTACGTAGACATCCTCCAGCTTCACGGGCCGAGGGTTGAAGACCTCGAAGCGCACGACTGCGTCGCAACACTCGAAGAGGTTCGCGCATCGGGGAAGGCGCGGTTCATCGGCGTGTCGGCGATCCTGCCTGACATCGAGACGTTCGTGAGTTGGGGCGTGTTCGACACGTTCCAAATCGTGTATTCGGCGTTGGAGCCTGAGCATGAAAGCACCATCACGTCCGCGGAAGCCGTAGGAGCGGGCACGATCATCAGAGGAGGTTCAGTCAAGGGAGCTCCGCTCCGTGAGCAGGGACGGGGAGGGGAGTTCCCCACCGTGCGGAGCCGTTGGGAGCAGTCGGGCCTCGCCGACGTACTCGAAGGAGCGGACCTCGTCTCCACGATGTTCCGCTACGCCCTGGCGCATCCTTCGGCGCATACGTTCATCAACGGCACCAAGGATCTGGACCACCTGAAAGCGAATATCAAAGCGGTGGAGATGGGGCCGCTGGACGACGAACTGCAATCGACGATCCGCGAGCGGGTGATGGCTGTGGTCGCGAGGGAGAGCGAGCAGTGAGGCTGCGCCGGTAATGACGGCCTCTGGTCGCTACCAGCCATGGACGTGCCCACGGACGCGCGCGGTTATGGGAGCGATTCGCCGCAATAGGAGGCCGCAGCTACTGCATCTGCGCAACGGGCGGGCTCGCTTGCGCGGGTTTCGCCACTCCGCTAACCTCCCACTGGACGGAGCTTGGCCAAGTCGGTTGAGCAAGGAGCACACCATGACCACGACGACTGCAAGCGCGAGCACGGATGGAGCCGTTGGCGAGTTGCTGATCTCGGCTGACTCCCACGTTATGGAGCCAGGCGACCTGTGGGCGACGCGGCTGCCCAACGCTCTCCGCGCCGACGCGCCTACCTTTCCTGACACAGGCTCGGATCGGTCCAAGCCTGGCGGCTGGGATCCTAGCGAACGGCTGAAAGAGATGGCGGTGGACGGCGTCAGCACCGAGGTGCTCTACGCAACGCGAGGCATGACGCTCTTCCGTATCGAGGACGTGCCGCTTCAGGAGGCGTGCGTCAGTGCTTTCAACGACTGGCTCATCGAGTACTGCGCGGTCAGCCCCGACCGTCTGTTCGGGATCGGGCTCATCTCGCTGTACGACATCGACCACGCCATCGCCGAGCTGGAGCGTTGCCGGAATGCGGAGCTGCGGGGCGCCATGATCTGGCAGAACCCGCCCGAGGATCTGCCGTTCTCATCGGATCATTACGACCGGTTCTGGGCTGCTGCGCAAGATCTCAGGATGCCTGTGAGCCTTCATATCCTCACTGGCCATGGATACATGCAGAAGGCCCATCTGCGCCACGGCACCGAGCATTACCGTTCGAGCGTGAACATCAAGATCGCTGAGGTGATGAACAGCCTCTTTGACCTGATCTTCTACAAGACGCTGGACCGGTTCCCTGAGCTCAAGATCGTGCTCGTGGAGAACGAGATAGGCTGGATCCCGTTTGCGCTCCAACAGTGGGGCTACTACCTGGGCAGGCACCGGAACCGTGAGCCGGGCCCGGCGCCGGACAAGCTGCCCAGCGAGTACCTCGCCAGCCAGATATACGCGACCTTCTTCAACGACGCTATCGGCACTCGGTACCTTTCGAGCTGGGGCGAGGACGCCTGCATGTGGTCCAACGACTACCCGCACGCGAACTCCACCTGGCCGAACTCACGGAAGGTGATCGCCGAACACCTTGGCCATCTGTCGCCTGAAACGCGAACGAAAGTCCTCAGCACCAACGTGTCCCGTCTTTACGACATAGAAGTTCCTGCGGCAAACCCCAGGGGAGGATGACGATGAGTTACGACCTACTGCTCAAGAATGGCCGCGTTGTCGATGGCTCCGGCGGGCCCTCCTTCGCGGGCGACGTGGCCGTTGTGGACGGGCGGATCGCAGAGATCGGCAAGTTGGGTTCGTCCGCGAAACGGGTCATAGACGTGCAGGGGCAGGTTATTGCTCCGGGCTTCATAGACAACCACTGCCACTACGATGCCCAGGTTCTGTGGGATCCGCTCTGCACGTTCGCGTGCTATCACGGCGCAACGACCGTCATCAACGGCAACTGCTCTCTGGGGCTCGCTCCTGCTCGACCTGAGGAGCGTGCAGACCTCGTCTCCATGCTTTCGAGGGTCGAGGCCATACCGGTCGAATCGTTGCGGGCAGGAGTCGAATGGTCCTGGGAGTCCATTCCGCAGTACCTGGAGACGCTGGATCGCCGCCTGGGCGTCAACTTCGGCTCGCTGATCGGCTATTCGGCGGTGCGACGACACGTGATGGGCGAAGCGGCCTACACTGCGCCCGCGACTCCTGAGCAGATCGAGCAGATGAAAGAGATCGTGCGCGAGGGTATCCGCGCGGGCTCCCTCGGATTGTCCTCTGAGCGCAACCTGCGTCACATGGACCTCGAGAACCGCGTGCTGCCGGCGAACGTCGCATCGCCCGAGGAGTTCCTTGCCATAGCCGGGGCGCTCGCCGAGGTGGGAGCTGGCTCGATCCAGTTCGGCGACGCCGAGCGCATCGAACTGTCGGAAGGACTGCTCACGCGGGTGGCGAGGGCGACAGGACGCCCCGTGATCTCCAGCCTCGCCGGTCGCGAAGGAACCACGAGGAACGACGCTCGCATGTACGCGATGGTGTCGCCCTTCATGGAGAACACCGCCCGGTGGACGCTGCTTACCGTGGGCAGCTTTGACGGATTCACTCACTGGCTGCCCGTGATGAGCAGCTCACCCGAAGAGAGGCGCGTTGCATTCCGTGACCCGGCGGTGCGCGCCGGACTCAGAGCGGATGCCGACGCCCCTGACAAACGCAACCCCGGCTTCCCGGCGGTCAGGTGGGATTTGCTGCACGTGGCCAGAGTGGCGCTGGGCGAGCATCTAACCTACGTCGAGCGGAGCATAGGCGACATCGCGAAAGAGTTGGGCAAGGACCCTCTCGACGCGTTCCTCGACCTGGCGCTCGAAGAAGACCTCAAGACGCTCTTCTACTTCCGCTCGGATGTCGGCACGGAGGCGATGGCGGAAGTGCTCGCTGATCCGTTCGTGCTCCCCGGACTCTCCGACGGCGGCGCGCACGTCACTCGCCGCTGCGACAGCCACTTCTCGACGTTCCTGCTGTCGTTCTGGGTTCGAGAGCAGCAGGCGCTCGCTCTGGAAGAGGCCGTCAGGAAGCTCACGTTCATGGGCGCGAGTGCTTTCGGGCTGCACGATCGTGGCCTGATCAGGCCCGGCCTGGCCGGTGACCTGACCGTGTTCGACCCGGACAACGTCGGCGCGGGCGAACTGGACGAGGTCGCGGATTACCCAGGGGACGCGGTGCGCATGCGCCGCCCCAGTGAAGGCATCGCCTACACGATCGTGAACGGCGGCGTACTGATAGAGGCAGGCGAGCACACAGGGGCCTACCCCGGACAGCTGTTGCGGAGCAGCGCCTACCGGCGCTAGGAGTCGCACAACTGGGCAGGTCGGCCTGTTCATCGCCGACCTGCTCCCGGTGTCCTCCGGCTTCCGTGAGGGTCTATTCCCGCATGGCTGAGCCGCCCCGCGCGATCAACCGGGAGACCCCGGGGCACAGCCCCGCGCTTGCGGTGAAGTTGGTCGTTTCGATCCCGAACGGAGGAAGGGTATGAACACCCAGGTCAGGTTGAACATTGAGCGCAGGATGAGCTTCGCGGACGGCGCCCCGTTCGACGACGCAGGGCCGTACGAGCGGCTGGTAGGGTCGGTGAGCTTCGCCCTCGATCCGGGCGACCCCCGCAATGCGAACGTCGTCGACCTGTCGTTGGCACCCCGCAACGCGAACGGCTCCGTCGAGTTCAGGGCGGACCTCGACATCCTTAAGCCTGTCGATCTGAACCGTGGCAACGGACGCCTGCTGTACGACGTGAACAATCGGGGGAACAAGACGGCCTTGCGGGCGTTCAACGACGCTCCGGCGGGCAACGACCCCCAAACCCTGGCTGCGGCAGGGAACGGATTCCTGATGCGGCGGGGCTTCACGATAGTCTGGTCAGGCTGGCAGGGAGACCTCGTGGCGGGTGAAGGACTGCTCACGGTCGATCTGCCGGAGGCGTTGGAGGACGGGAAATCGCTCCGGGGCACGGTGCGCCAGGAGTTCATCGCCGAGCAGGAGACGCTCTCGATGCCGCTCAGCGGAGCCCCGAGCATCCACTCCTACCCCGCGCTCGATCTCGACACTGCACACACGACGATGACGTTGCGCGAGCGCGAGCAAGACCCGCGAGTGCCGCTTGCCCCCGACGCCTGGGCGTTCGCGGAGGCCGAAACGGTTGGCGGGGAGTTGCAGCTGCCGCCATCGTCCACGGCCTGCTACGTGAAGGGCGGGTTCAAGCCGGGCTGGATCTACGAACTGACCTACGAGACTGAAGGCTCCCGCGTGATGGGCCTCGGCCTCGTCGGCATCCGAGACCTGATGTCGATGCTCCTCCACGACGCGACCGATGCCAACGGCGCGGCGAATCCCGTCGCGGGTCAGGAGAAGGCATACCTGTACGGACAGTCGCTTAGCGCACGGGTGATCCGCCAGTTCATCTACGACGGGTACAACGTGAACCCGGAAGGCCGGAAGGTATTCGACGCCGTCTATTCGCACGTATCAGGCGCGGGCCGTCTGTTCACGAACGCCCGGTTTGCCCAGGTGGGACGCTACCCGCGCCAGCACGAGGAGCACCAGTGGCCGTCGGAGCGTTACCCGTTCGCCTACTCGGCAGTGTCGGACGCTTTCTCGGACAAGATGGATAGCGTCCTGAAGCGGCCCGAGACAGACCCGCTGGTGATGCATACGCATACCAACACCGAATACTGGAACCGCCATGCGTCGCTTGGTCACACGGATCCGCGCACCGGCGACGATATCGCGCTCCCCGATACGGTGCGCATCTACTTCCTGGCGAGCGCGCAGCATACAGGCGCAACACCCCCGTCGGACGACGTCGCGCAGCAGCGTCCGAACGTGATGAACAACGGGCCGCTGATGCGGGCTGCCCTGACGTTGATGGACCGCTGGGCAACCGATGGCGCACCGCCGCCCCCCAGCCTCGTGCCCCGGCGGGCCGAGGGCACGCTCGTCACGCCTGAAATCGCGCTGCAAGCGTTCCCACGTGTGCCGGGAGCAGGAACGCCCGCGTGGTCCAGCCGCCTGCCGCTGTACGACTACGGGCCCGGCTTCGACCGCGGGCTGGTGACGGAGCATCCACCGAAACCAGTGCCCGGGAAGGAGTACGTCGTGCAGGTGCCGCAGGTGGACGAGGACGGCAACGACCTTGGCGGCCTGCGCTCTCCGGACATCGCGGCGCCGGTTGGCACCCACACAGGGTGGAACCTGCGCAGGAGCGGATTCGCGGAAGGGGACCTTGCCTCGCTCGGCGGTAGCTTCATGCCCTTCGCTCGAACCCGCGCGGAACGAGAGGCCAACGGCGACCCGCGACGGTCTATCGAGGAGCGGTATGCCTCCCATGAAGACTACGTGCGCCAGGTGACGGAGGCAGCCCAGGCGCTGCTGGCAGGCGGCTTCCTGCTGGAGGAGGATGCGGTGCGGTACGTCGATGCGGCGAAGGCCCGCAACCCGCTGGATGAGAGCATCTCGTTGGCCCCGCTGGCGCTCAGCAACCGGATGCCCGTCAGTGCGGCAAGCCCCCGCTGACCGCGCTCTCTATCCTCGGACTGAGATGCCATCGGCCTTCCGGTCGCCGCTCGACGCAAAAGCAGGCAACGGGTAACGTAGCCTGGTGCGCACCGCTCTAGCTCGACGCTTCGAGTTCCTTATCGTTCTTCGCCGCCGGGACTACCGCCGTTACTGGCTGGGCCTCGTCGCGAGCGTTACGTCGCAGCAGGCGCTTCTCACCGCTCAGGGATGGCTGGTGTACGACATGACCGGCGAGGAAGTCGCCCTCGGCCTCGTCGCGGCGGCGCAGGCTATCCCCGCGATTGTCTTCAACCTCGTGGCGGGCGCTCTCGCGGATCGGCTCGACCCCCGACGCCTCATCCTCCTCGGCGAGGGTTTTGCGGCTATCGTCATTGCGGTTCTGGCGACGCTCGTACTGGTGGAGCGGATCGAGGTCTGGCACATCCTCGTCTCGGCGTTCCTCATCGGCATCTCCACGTCGCTGGACCAACCCGCCCGCCGTGTGATCTGGCCTGCGCTCATCGAGCGGCGACAGTTCATGTTCGCGACCGCCCTCAACCAGGGAGTCTGGAACGGAACGCGGGTGTTCGCACCGATGGTCGCGGCGGTGCCCATCGCCGTCATCGGTGGCATCACGGGCGACTTCCGCCTCGGATCAGCGGTGGCGTTCTACCTGATCGCGGCGGGGTTCGCCACGATGGCTATCGCCATTATGACCATCGCCCTGCCGGAGATGAGGCGCGCAACGGGTCAGACCGTGCTGCACGACATAGCGGACGGCCTGGCGTTCGTCGCGAGGCATCGCATCTTCCTCCTGCTGCTCATGATGAGCTTCTCCATCGGCTACTTCGGGCTGTCGTACCAGTGGCTGCTTCCTGCGTTTGCCGTGGACGTGCTGGGGCTGGGGCCGGAGGGACTCGGCCTGCTGCAGACCGCGAGCGGCGTGGGCGGGCTCATCGGCATCTTCCTCTCGGCGTCCTACGGTCAGCAGCAGAGCAGGGCGCTGATGCTCGGCGGAGGCGCGGGACTGCTCGGAGCCTCCGTGCTGGTGTTCGGGCTCAACGGGGCCATGCAGTGGTACTGGCTAGCGCTGGCCATGGCGGCTATGAGCGGCGGGTTCTACTCCATCTTCCAGGCGGCCTCGAACACGCTGCTCAACCTGCTCGTCCCGACGGAGTACCGCGGACGCGTGATGGGACTGCGGGGCGTGATGTGGAGCCTCGCGCCGCTTGGTGCGCTGCAAGCGGGCTTCGTCGCCTCGTACACCAGCACCCCCTTCGCGATAACCCTCGGCGGCGGCGCGGTCATCGCCGTCACCATCCTCGCGTTCGTCTTCAGCGGGCAGATCCGATCCATCCACCGGCTCGTGGAAGAGGCCAACGCCCGCGAAGAAGCGGCAGCGTGAGGGCTGAGTGTGGGGAGCGGCGATAGGGAAGCGCGTGCTCTAACTGCCCCTCGCCCACCGCGCGAGCGCCTTCTCCGGGGAGGCTATCTCCTCCACGGAGGTGTAGTAGGAGTCTTGCCAGCCCTCGTTGGGTAGGCCGGTGAACAGCATCAGGTTCAGGGGATACTGCTCGCTGTCGGCGGCGCGGCGGAAGTCGTCTCGAAACAGGAAGGTGGGCTTCCCCAGCGCGATCGCCATCCCCAATTCCACCATCACGCCCTCGTCCGGCGGGACGCCGTTGACCACCGCGAAGATGGCGTCCGCCGCCGCTACGTCCTCGGTATCCCTCTGGCCGATCCGGTATGCCCAGCCTGTCTCCGAGAAATCCACTTGGTTGTTTCGAGCGAACGGCTCCCAGACCTCCAACCCGAGCTCCTCCAGCGCCGACACTATCGGTGGCAGCAGCATCGTCTTCTGCTGGACGGAGAATCCGTAAGGGCTGGCCAGGTAGATGGTCTTCGGCATCGCTGTGCATCCTTCCGTTGACGTTCGGCGGGCAGGGTTCAGGTCGTAGCGCCCCACGCTCCGCCGGGCGCTACCTGAGCGACACGATCCCTTCGTGCTGACTATACTTGGCGCGGCCCCCAACTACGTCGGAACCCCAGGAGCAGATTACCCGTGACCACCGCTGAGCAGACCATCAAACTCGGAATCGTTGCCCGTTCGCAGTACGCCGCCCTGAAGGATGGCATCGTGAAGCCCCGAGGCGTGACCCTCGAATGCGTCGAGGTTGCGCCGATGCCCAAGCTGTTCGATCGCATGATCCACGACCTCGAATTCGACATCTCGGAGATGGCAATCGTCACGTTTCTCCAGCTCAGGCAGATGGGCGCGGCGTTCACCGGCCTCCCCCTCTTCCCCATGCGCGCGTTCCCCCAGGGCACGATCACCTACAACGTCAACTCAGGCATCACCTCGCCCAAGGATCTGGAAGGCAGGAAGGTCGGCGTTCGGGCCTACGCAGGCACCGCGGGCGTATGGGCGCGCGGCCTGCTCGCTTCCGAGTACGGCGTCGACCTCTCTAAAGTTACCTGGGTTCTGACCGACATCGAGCACCTCGGCGACATGCCAAACCCATCGAACACGGTCTCGATGGAGGGCGCGAGCCTGCCGGACATGCTGACCTCCGGTGAGATCGACGCGGGCATCGGCGTCATGGGAGTCGATTCTCCCGACGTAAAGCCGTTGATCTCGAACGCTCGCGAGGCGCAGGCCGACTGGTTCAACAAGACCGGCGTGTTCCCCATCAACAACACGATGGTGGTCAGGGACGAGGTGCTGGCCGCGAACCCCGATATCGCCCCGGCCTTCTTCGCTGCGTACAAGGAGGCGAAGGCGCTCTACCTGCAACGGCTGAAGGCGGATGGGGCGCAGGCCCGCGACGAAGAAGCCGACCAGCGTTACGCGGACATCGTAGGCGGCGACCCGCTGCCCATCGGCATCGCCGCCAACCGCGCGGCCCTTGAGGCGATCACGCGCTTCACGTACGAGCAGCAGATCATCGCCGAAACACCGTCGGTGGACGACCTGTTCGCGGAAAGCACGAGGGAACTCAGCTAGCTTGCGTCCAGCCCGAAGAACGTTATGGCGTTGCCGCAGGTCGTCCTGTAGCGCACGTCCTCAGGCGCGCCTTCGAATGCCCGGTCGAGGATCTTCAACGAATCGGGCCAGTCCGATTCCTGATGAGGGAAGTCGGAGCCCCAGATGAGGTTGTCCACGTTCAGCTGGTCGCGCGCCAGCACGCCCACCCGGTCGTACTGGAAGCCCCAGAGCGTGTGCTCCAACAGGTACTCGCTCGGCGGACGCGACAGCGGCTTGAAGCCCAGCTGGTTCTCCGCCCAGTAACGGTTCCGCTCGTACCGGACGTCTGCGCTCTGCAGGAAGAAGGGTATCCATCCGATCTGGTTCTCTGCGAACAGTATCTTGAGGTTGGGGAAGCGGTCGAAGAGACCCGACAGCGTCCACTGAACAGCAGGGAGCGCTCCGCTTCCCTTGATCGGGGCGAACCGCGCCATCTGCTCCGGAAAGCTCCGCCCCGGAGCCTCGAGCTCCTTCAGCAGTTCAGGCGTGGCTTTGGGGTAGTCCAGGAACGGGCCCTTCCCGGTCCGTTCGAGGTCCACGTGAACGGTCACCGGCATGTCGAGATCGAGCGCCGTCTCCCAGAACCTGTCGTCTTCGAGGGTGGGGTACTGCTTGCCGGACGGGAAGTCCTGCAGTATCACTGCTTTCGCTCCGATCTCCTTGCAGTGCTTTAGCTCTGCGATGTGCGCGTCTAGATCCTCGATGATCGGCATGATGGTCACGCCGATGAGCCTGTCCGGGTTCGCGGAGCAATAGTCCTGGATGAGCCAGTCGTTGTACGCCCGGACGATGGTCAGGTAGGCCTCGTCGTCGTCCACCATCCGCCACATCTTCGGGCCGGTGGCCTGAGCGGGGAAGAGCACCTCGGCATCTACGCCGTCGATGTCCTGTTCCTGCATGCGCTGCTGGGGTGTGCCGGTCCCCGGCGTGCCCTCGTACGTCACCCCGGATGGCAGGTAGTGCTCGCGGCCCCTGCCGCCATAGAGGTCGGCTGGGTTCGCCTTGCGCGTCTGCTTGCCGTCGATGAACCAGGCGTCGGTGTCGTCGTCGAGGCGCACAAGTTTGGGCGCGCGGTCGCGGTGCTGCTCCGGGACGCGAGGCGTCCAATTCGCGGTATCAACCTCCATATGAGAGTCGCCGGAGATGTAGTGGTAGTTCATGCAGCCGCCTCCCTACTCGGCACTCTTTGCGCCGTTCGCAAACGCCATTCTAACAAGCCGCGGCAGAAAGGGTTTCGTTGGTGATGAGGGTGGTCAGATCCCTTCTCCCTTGAGGGGAGAAGGTTAGCAACTGTCTTGGGCGTCAAGCGTTTTGCGGGTTCCAGGTGGTGTGATGCTTGAGCATGGCGTTGAGAATCGTGAGCAGCTTCCGCATGCACGCAGTGAGCGCCAGCTTCTTCGCCTTGCCGCTCCGCACAAGCCGATCGTAGAACTCATGCAGGATAGGGTTGTAACGCACCCCCACGAGGGTCGCCATGTCCAGCGCGGCCCGCACGTGCGCCCGCCCGCCCCAGCACCTGCGCGAGCCTCTGAACTTGCCACTGTCCCGGTTGAACGGTGCGACACCCACGAGCGCCGCGACCTCTCGGCGGTCGAGAGAGCCGAGTTCCGGCAGGTCAGCCACCAGGCTGAAGATGGTCACAGACCCGATACCGGGCACGCTGCGCAGCAGGTTCTCCCTCTCCCGCCACAACGGACTCTCCCGCAAGCGCTGCGTCAGGTCGCTGTCGAGCTCATGCAGTTCCTCTTCGAGGGTTGCCAGGATGCGGTCTGTCTTCGCGAGCTTGCCTTGCGAGCGGGCGAAGTCACGAACCTGACGGGGGTTGACCACGGCAACAGGAATACCGACGGCGCCGAGCGCGATGGACAGGGGCATCTCATAGCCCCCGGTGGCTTCCATGACGACGCACTGAGGGTCCAGGGACTGGAACTGGAGAATCAGAGCGTCTATCCCTTCTTGGCCTTGATTGACTCGCCAGGTGTCCCCCGTAGGGCGCACCGCGACATCCACCCATTCCTTCGACACGTCGATCCCTATGAACACCGGAGCATCAGTAGACATGGGTTCTCCTTTGGCCCGTCCTTGCAGATACGGGCTCGGTGGCCCAGGCAACTGTTCGGGCTCTATGATGGGGAGAGGCGGGGCGACCACGCTAACCCACGGTCTTGCATAACCCAGGATGAAACGGTCTGCCCCGCCTTCCATGTCAAGATACAAGGATGAGGGTGAAGGGCGGAGCCACAGTTCGACGGCGAGCGCTACGCCTTCTCGACGCGCTCGCCGTCGGAGAACTTGAGTGCGTGCGTGCGTACGCCGGTCAACATCTCGGTGTGCACCGACTTGGACACCGGGGCGAGTTGCGCGATGCGGCGCCAACTCTCGCCGCCGTCGCCCGTCCACCAGACTTCGCCATCGGTCATGCCCGCGAATAGCTGAACGCTCCCGCCCGACTCTTCGAGGCACATCGCTTCGACGTTGCCATGCAGCCGGTCGGGCAACCCGCCTGCCAGCACTGCCCAGGAGCGTCCGCCGTCGGTGCTCCTGGCGATGCGCCCGCCCGCGAACCCATCGGTCGAGCCTTCCCTCACCCAGGAGCGCGGCCCCGTCTGCGACGCCGATACGTACAGCGTGTCCGGGTCGCTTGGCAGGTGTACGAGCTGATCCGGGTAGCCGCCTATCTCGTTCTCCTTGCCGAAGAGCTCCTGCCACGACTGCCCGCCGTCCTCGGTCAGCAGCAGACCCGCTCCGCCCGTGGTTCGCAGAACGGACGGATTGCGGTGGTCGATGACCGTGCGGTGAACATCGGGGTTCGGCACGTCGATGTCCGCCCATGTACGGCCGCCGTCCGTGCTTTCGAGCAGCCCGCCGACCTCAATGCTCACGTACATGTGCGCGGGGTTGTCCGGGTGGAAGTTGATGTGCTTCAGGTGCGCCTCGAACGGGTCAGCCGCGAAGCGCCACAGGGGAAGCGATTCGACGGAGCGAACTTCGGGAAGCTCAGTCCAGCTCATGCCCATGTCGTCGCTGTAGTAGAGGTGCGCGGGCTCCGTGCCGGCGAACAATCGCGTGCTGCCCCCGATCTCCGTGGCAGCGAGGCTGAACAGACTGCGGACGTCGATGCCCGCATCGCGCGCCTGCCAGGTCTCGCCGCCGTCGGCGCTGGCGTAAACGCCGTCCCACCACGCGCCGGCGAACACCGTGCCGTCCACGAACAGGAGCGCGTGGATATGCTTGCCGGCCAGCGTATGGCTGACCTCCAACCAGCGGTCGCCGTCGCGGCGCAGCCTCACCACGCCGTCCACCGTCCCGACGAGCGCCTCGTCGCTGGGCAGGTCCGCCGAATAGATAGTAGTGCCGCCGTGGGAGAGTCCAATCATCGCGTCATACTCCATGTCCACGTTTACGATACACCATGGTCAGGGGAGGGGTTATCGTCCCGACGCCCCCCATCCACCCCTCACTCGCTGCCCGCCGCCCCTACCTCGAACATGCCCGCGACCGTTGCGTAGTCTAGGCCGAGGATTTCCGAGAGGACGTAGCGCGTGCCCTCGCCGAACTCCGGGGCGGACGCTGCGGGGAAGTGCGGCTCCGCGTCGCTCAGTATGAACGGCGCGCTCTCGACGACGCCCCCGTTGGGGAAGCGGCGGTAGAAACCTCGGTGCGCCATCTGCGGGTCGCTGTCTATAATCTCCCCGGCGTGCTGCACGGCGCTCGCGGCTACGCCCGCCGCCTGCAGAGCCTCCGCCGCCTGCTGCTGCCCGCGCTGCCGTGTCCACGCCTCGATCGCCTCGTCGATCTCGTCGTGCCGAGCCATGCGACGCGGCGCGTCCGCGAGCCGCTCGTCGTCCGCCCACGCATCGCGTTCGATGAGGCGGCAGAGCGCGCCCCACTCCTCATTGGTCGCCACGGTGAGCGCGCACCACTGATCGTCCCCCGCGCACGGATAGACGCCCTGAGGCGCGAGATGCCGCGAGCGGCTGCCGTTGCGCGCGGGCTCCTCGCCGTTCGCCTCGTGCTCCAGCAGCGCAGGGCCGATGAAGTTGATCGTCGATTCGAGCTGGCGCAGTTCGATGTGCTCGCCCCGGCCGGTCACGTTGCGCCGATGGAGCGCGGCGAACAGGGCGATGAGCGCGTGCGACGCGTTGCACGTCGTGTCCGCGTAGGCGAAACCGACGTCCGTGATGTCCCGGTGCGAGTAGCCGATGAGGCCGTCCAGAGCGGCGCGCGCCTGGAAGTAGGAGCCGAGTCCCTTGTAGGAGCGGTGAAGGCCGGTCTTGCCCAGCGCGGGCATGCTCAGGGTGATGATGCGCGGGTTGATCTCCGCGAGGCGCTCCGGCGTGAAGCCCCAGTTCGGCAGCACGTCCGGCCCAAAATTATCGACGACGATGTCGCTCTCGGCGACGAGCCTTGCGGCGGCATCCCGCGCCTCCTCGAAGCCCATGTCGAGAGCGAGCGACCGCTTGCCCACGTTGAGGTTGTTGAAGCTGACGACGGAGTCGGGGCTCATGTTGCCGCGATTCAGCGCCACGCCTTTCTTGAACCGTTCTATCTTGATGATCTCCGCCCCGTAGGCGGCGAGCCATTTCGTGTGCAGCGGCCCCGCGATGACCCAGGTGAAGTCCGCGACGCGTAGCCCCGCGAGTGGAGCGGCGGCGCTGGGCGTCCCCCGTCCGGCATACGTCGGACTCGCACCCCGGCCTTCTCCCCGAACGGCAGGAGGCTCGGTTGAGGGAGTAGAGCGCAGAACCTCGTCCGTATGCTCGTCGAGGGCGGGGGCGTCGTCCGCCTCGCGCAGTCCTCCGGCGAAGCGGTACGGCGGGCCCGCGTCGGTGAACATTGCGCCGCTGTGGCGGATCCTGCGGAAGAAACCCTCGTCCGCCAGCTGCGGGTCGCTGGTCAGCTCGCCGACGCTGTTGAAGGCCATAAGCATGATGCCCCAATCCTGCGCCTCGTGCATGAGCGTGCGGGAGTCCATCGTGCGGAAGAAGCGGTCGAATACGGATTCGAGTTCGAGGAGCCCGGCCATGCGGGTCTGCGGGTCGTTCCAACGCTCATTCTGCAACTCGCTGCCGTGGCCGTGCAAGGCGAGCCAGTCGAGCAGCAGAGGCCACTCGCGGTTCGAGCTCTGGCTGATGAGCTGGAAGCGGACGAGGCCTGGGTTGCACTCCCAGATGCGCCGGTAGCGCTTGCCGCTGGAGCCTTGGCCGTGCCCTGCGCGCTTGATGATCGTCTGCTGCGTAACGTACATCGGCATAGCGTCGTACTGCATCAGCGCGATGCCTTCCTGAAGCGAAACGTCCACGAACGAACCCGCGCCGGTGGCGTCGCGACGCGCCAGCGCGAGCAGGATGCCGGCAGCCGCATGTGCCGACGTCTGATGGTGCGCGAAGCCCTCGCCCATGCTGTTCGGCGGGTCCTCCGGGAAGCCCATGCGGTACATCAGCCCGCCCGCGGCTTGCGCAACGAGGTCGGACGACTTCCAACCGGCGCGCGGGCCGCTCGCCCCGAACCCTGATATGCGCGCGTGGATGAGGCGGGAGTTGACACTCCGCAGCGCGTCAACGTCGAGGAGCGCCGACGCAGCGGAGTTATCCTCCACGAGCACGTCCGCCGAGGCCACGAGACGCTCGAACGTCTCGCGGCCCTCCGTGCTCCCCCGGTCGAGCGTTACGCTGCGCCTGCCCCGGTGGAAGTGGAGGAAGTGCAGGCTCTCCGAGGGGTTGCCGCGCATGAGAGGCGGGAGACTGCGCTCGTACGAGCCACCCGGCGGCTCGATGTCGAGCACGTCCGCGCCGAGGTCTGTGAGGAGTTTCGTGCAGTACGCGCCGGGCTCGCCCGTCAGGGCGATGACGCGGATGTCGTCCAGCGGGGGCACGCGGTGAACACTCCCGGCTATCCGGCGCTCAGCATGAGCACCCAGCCGGGGACGGCGTCGAAGCCGAGCGCCACGAGGCAGTTCTCGAGCCCGGGAACCTGACGCTCTCCGGCGCGGCCCATCACCTGCATAGCGCCCTCGCGAACGTGCCCCATGCCGTGCAGACGCCCCTCGCCCTGGCTGCCGCCGAAGGTCGTTACGGGCAGCTCCCCGCCGAGCCTGATGCGTCCGTCGCGGGTGAACTCGTGCGCCTCGCCCTTACCCGCGAACCCAAGCGCTTCCAGCCACACCCAGACCACAGGGCTGAAGCCGTCGTACAGCTGCGCCGCCTGCACGGCCTCGCGCCCGATGCTCGACGCCTCGAAGATCGAGTCTCCGCGCTCGCGCGTGTTGACGAACCCCGCGACGTACGCGGGCTTGTGGGGCAGGGCGGCGGCGCGGTCCGCCGTCGTCAGTATCACCGCGCCAGCGCCCGTTACGGGGATGTCGTAGTCGTACAGGCACATCGGTTCGTAGACCCATCGAGAGGAGAGGTACTCGTCGAGCGCGAGCGGCTTGTCGCGCCAGTAAGCGTACGGGTTCAGCTGGGCATGAGCGCGCAACGCGCCAACGACATCGAACAACTCCTCGCGCGTCGCACCGTAGTCGTGCATGTAGCGTTGCAGCCACATCGCCATCGCGCCGATGCCGATGCCGTACGGAGCGCTGAACTGCTCCGGCCCGCCCGCCGCCGACTGCTCCGACGAGGCGTAGCGTACGCCGGGCCGCTCGTACATCGCGCGCAGGCAGAGCACGTAGTTGACCGTGCCCGTCAGGAGCGCCTGTATCGCCGACGCTATGCCGTCCGCGACGACGCCACGGTTGACGTCGGACGCCCAGCGCAGGTTGAGGCCGAGGGCGTTGGCCATGTACCGGTCGCTCACCTCGTCCACGCCGTCCCAATGCAGCGCTGACGCGTTGGGCGCTTTCGGCGTGCCCGCGTAGCCGTCGATATCAGCGGTCGTCAGTCCCGCGTCGGCGATGGCGTTCGCCGCTGCTTCGAGCGCGACGCTGGGTAGGCTGCGCCCGGACTTGCGCTCCATCGGCGTGTACCCCACCCCGACGATGGCCGTTCGATTGCGGTGTGCGGCTTCCATTACGCGCGCGCCCCGTTCGCAGTCTGTTGCGCGGCTGGCCGGAACTGCGGAACTGCGACGCCGTCGCCCCGATCCTCGAACGTAACCTCCACCGCCATCCCGATGCGCGCGTCGCCTGGCTCGCACTCGACGAGATTCGTCGTAAGGCGGAGCCCCGGCTGTTCGTCGAGTTGCACCTGCGCGATGAGGTAGGGAGGGTCGAAGCCCCGCATGTAACTCTCGTGCATAACGGCGAAGCTATGCACCGTGCCGCGACCGCTCACCGCTACCCACCGCAGCGGCGCGCTCGCGCTCAGGCAGCGTGTGCAGACGGGCCGGGGAGGAAAGACGTAGCGCGCGCAGGCGTCGCAGTACGGCAGTTCCAGCGCGTGCCGCGCAGCGGCGTCCCAGTAGGGCTGCGACTCAGGATCGGGAACGGGCGCGGGCCGGGCGTTGGTGGTCATCGTTCTCGCCTACAGTCCGTAGAACGCCTTGGGATTGTCGTACAGGATCTTGTCGACGGTGGACTGAGCGATGTCGCCGTCGTCCGCGCGCCGCTGGAGGAGTTTCTGGAACTCCAGCTCCTTCGACTGATCCTGATGCGTGTAGTCGGAGCCCGCGAGCAGGTTGTCCTCGCTGATGTAGCGCAACGCGTAGGGCAGGTCCTCGTCTATCTGCACCGTGACGTAGATGCGGTTGGCCTTGAAGATGTCGTCCGGCAGTTCGAACGCCGAATCGGAGCCGATGTTCGAGTCCTGGCTGCGGCCGAGCCTGCGCCGCAGGTCGTAGTCCACGAACGGAACCCATGAGACGCCGGATTCGATGCAGCCGAACCGCAGCTTCGGGAAGCGCTCCGGCACGCGGTGGAGGATGAGCGAATAGATGCCGTGGATAGCGGGCATCCGCAGCTTGATGAACGAGCCGTAGGAGAGTTCGCGGGCGGGCGTGTGATCCGGCGCGCCGGAGCCGAGGTGGAAGCAGATGGGCATGTCCAGCCGCTCGGCCTCCTCGTACAGCGGGAAGAAGTACGGGTCGACGCTCCACTTGTCCGCTTCCAGATCGCCCTTCTTCAGGACTCCGCACGCGCCGTTGTCCTTGGCGAAACGCAACTCCTCCAACGCAGCCTCGATGTTGCGGGCGGGCGGTACGCATACCCAGCGCAACCGACCGTGCGACTGTGCGCAGCGGTCTGCCAGCCAGCGGTTGTAGCTGCGGGTGATCGCGAGCTCCGTCTCCGCCAAGTCCGCAGGCTCCACGAGGAAGAGCGACGGATAGATGACCTGCGTCTGCGTGCCGAGTTCGTCCATGTGGCGCAGGCGCGTCTCCACGTCCAGCAGCTCACGCGCTTCCAGCGGCGTGCCGCTCTTGCCGTCGTCGCGGATGCGTCGATGCTTACGCTTGCCGTCCACCAGCCAGTAGCGCACCGGCGGACGGTTTGGATCGGGGTTGGCGGGGAACTGCGTCGTGGGCTTGTACGCCGCCCACTCCGGCGCGATGAAACCCCACGTGCCGTCCGTCTCGTCAACGTGCGTATCGCTGTCTATGACTCGAAATTGCTCCGCCATGGTGCGCCTCCGTCCAGTGAGGCGCAGTATAGCGCGTCGCGCAGAGCGTGGGGGTGGCGCTACGCTGTAGGGGGAGTGAGGGGGAGGTGGCCCACGACTCGATGTCGTGGAGATAGCAATACGCCCACCCGTCTCGTCAGCGTCAGGACTGGCTACGAGGTCAGTTGCACACCCGATACTTCTGCAACTTCAGGCATTGCCGACTACCGGACTACCGTAGGAGATTCGGGTTGACATCGTGGCGTTGGATTGGGAGACTAAGGTGTTGCTGGTGGAGATTGTGGGAGCTGATGAATGAATCTAGGGACATTGTTTAGTAAATTCCAGTTGCAGAAAGTTAAGCTGAACACGAAACTGCTCGAACTTGACTTCACGTTCGACCGAGCCGACCAAGATGCTGCTTGGGAGTTATACATTGAGATGTTGACTAGGATTGTCACGCAACCGTTGCCTGTTGATGCGGGGGATGAACAAACAGCTCTGGACAGCGTGTATTCCTTGTTCCCTATAACCCGAGGAATTCTCCGTCAGCATGGACGAGGAACCCTCCAATTTGCTAAAATTGCCATTCCTGTACTGAACCAAATCGTGCGCCCCTTTACGGCCAAATGGCATAAGGAGAGTTTGAGAGGTGCTTTCAAAGACGAAGACAGACGTAAGGAATTCCGCGAAGAATTAACAGCTCTGCAAGAGGACTTGCGCAACTACAACCGCCTCTTAGCTGATCTTGCTGGAGTGGAAGACCTAACAGACCTGGAGCAGACAACGCCCGAATGATGCCACAAATGGATAGGAGTCAACTATGAACAACGATACCAGGAACATCTTTATTAGCCATATTCATGAAGATGATGAAGGCCTCGGTAGGCTCAAAACTCTGCTTCGCGACCATGGAATGACCATCCGCGACTATTCGATAAACGCGGATAATCCGAACAATGCACATTCAGAAGATTACATTAAGTCTGAGATTCTTGCACCGCGAATCCGACAGTCGAGCACCGTGGTTGTCTATATTTCACCCGAAACTAGAGAAAGTCACTATGTTAACTGGGAAATAGAATATGCAATGAAGTTAGGTAAACAAATCGTGGGAGTTTGGGCAAATGGCGAGAGAGGGTGTGAGGTCCCCGATGCACTGAAGGACTATGCTGATGCAGTAGTCGGTTGGACAGGGAATCGCATTATTGATGCGATAAATGGAGAAACAAACGAATGGCGCAACCCTGACGAAACACAAAACAGACCACGCGGAATTGTGCGATTCAGTTGCGCGTAAGGAAGAAGAACAATGCGCTTATTCTCATACGTCGTTGCCCGAGACTATGGTTTTGCTCCTAATCCATTCTTCGGGCTATGCACACTAGCTACATGTAAATCACGTATTCGGAAAACCGCGTCTGTGGGAGATTGGATCATCGGTACGGGTAGTAGCGAACGAAACAGACAAGGCTACCTGGTGTATGCCATGTGCGTATCGGAAGCTATGACATTCAATGAATATTGGAATAACGAACGATTTCAACAGAAAAAACCAAACTTGCGAGGAAGCAAGAAACAGGCTTTTGGTGACAATATCTATTCCCAGAATACGCGCAACCAATGGCGCCAACAGAATTCTCACCATAGCTATGCAAACGGCTCGCCTAATCCGTATAATATCCATAACGATACAAAGGAAGATCGAATTTTGGTCAGCAGTGATTTTGCATACTGGGGCGGTTCTGGACCTGAAATACCACTGTGATTCAGGGACTGGGCTGGATTCGATATCTGTGCCAGGCGCGGCTATAAATGCAATTTCCCTGACGAATTGGTCGTAGACTTCGTTACCTGGTTCCAGTCTTTGAACGCAGATGGCTTTCTTGGAACTCCTGCAGATTGGCCGAAGACACAATGACCAACAATTCAATATTCACAGACTACAAGCACGGTATTGTAGGTACCGATAATCTGCCTAGTGACGACTGCGAGCCAGTTCTACTAGGCTTATTCGGTGAAGTTGGCAGCGTCATGGCGATTGCAAAGAAGCGGTATCGAGAGCAAGAGGCATACACCAGAGGCCAGCATGCACTGAAGGAGGAACTCGGTGACGTATTCTGGTATTTTGCAGCATTGTGCCGTCGACTGAATATTGAGATCGACGGTATCTTCTCCGACGTTCATGTTTCTCCACAGGACACCGCTCCTACACCTGATGAGGCATTATTGGAATTGGGAAAGGCAGCGGCTGCATTGCTGGATGTTCGTCAATTGGACGGCCATAGTAAAGGTTTATTGCGTGCCTTTGTGCATTCATACATGCGGATTCTTACGTTAAACAAGGTCAATATTGGCGATATCCTTAGTGCGAATGTCGCCAAAGTCCAAGGACGCTTCCTGGTCCCATTTAAAACTGATCTGCCAACATTCGACAGTGACTTTCCAGATGAAGAAAGACTTCCTTTGCATTTTGAAATTAGGTTCATGCAGCGGAAATCTACGCAAGGTTATCTTCAGTGGAACGGTGTATTCATCGGTGATCCACTCACTGATAATGCGTACGAACCGGACGGATATCGATTCCATGACGTGTTTCACCTCGCGCATGCTGCAATCCTTCATTGGTCGCCCACTTTTCGCGCACTAATCAAGCAAAAACGCAAAAGCAATCCTATAATCGATGAGACGGAAGATGGTGGTAGGGCGATTGTTGTCGAAGAAGGACTGACTGCTTGGATATTCTCCCGCGCTAAACAACTGGATTTGTTCGCGACACAGAACAGTATTTCTTTCGATATGTTGAAAACTGTTCAGGAATTCGTACGAGGGTACGAAGTAGAACAGTGCCCACTTAATCTATGGGAGCAGTCTATTCTAGAGGGGTATGCAGTCTTTAGGCAACTATATGCCAATGAGGGGGGAATTGTTATTGGGGATCGTGCGACGCGGACGCTCACGTATAGACCAGACTAAGGAGAACTAAAGCGTGGAACCGTCTTACTTGATTAAGGAACTTAAACAGTTGTATTGTGAAAATGCCTTCAACCCGTATTCAGATCGATGTGGTAATTATGACTTGAATGACGCACCGCAGCGTCGATCAAGGGCTTTGCTGTCTATACTCAAGGCTGCCTCCGAATGCGTGATTGATTCAATGTGGATTGGACAAGCCCTCGGGCACCGTGGCGGCAGACGGACGGGGCTTGCTTTCACCGATGATGTCCATTTCCACGAGCATGGTAGACGATGGAAATTGTCGGTTGAACGACCGACCAAAGGCCCTGAATACTCGGAACGGACGGCTGCTATTATCTGGAAAATTCTTTCAAGTGTTGACAAGCCTGTTTTCCTTTGGAATATCTTTCCCTTACATCCTCACAGACCAGATTCTCCTTTCAGTAACCGACCTCCTACTTCCGGCGAGCGAGAAATAGGAGAAGAGTTTCTTCGTGAAGTCATTCTTCTTTTGAGGCCATACCGGTTGATTGCAGTCGGTAACGATGCCCTACAATCGGTACGTCGCCTGTCAAGCTACCAACAAGACATCTTTGCAGTGCGCCACCCCAGCTACGGCGGGCAATCGCAATTTCTAAAAGCGATGAGAGAGCTATACCCAGAAACTCCTATGCGCGTTCAGCGCCGATGAAACCCGACCCCCGCAACCAACGACAACTGCCCATTGCGCCATATCCGCGCCAGCCCCTACATTGGTTTACAGGCGTCTCGGAGAAGGCGAAGCCTCGCATCCCCGGCCCTGCGTCTACGAAAGGAATGAGCGGAAATGAGCGGAAATGAGCGGATTTTAAAGGTTCGCCACTCCTACGCACTCCTCCGTCCCTCCCAGCGCAGCCCTAACCTTCCATCGCCCGCGTCAACGACAGGAAATGGAACGAAATGGAACGAAACGGAACAGAATTAAAGGTTCGCCGCTCCTGGCCACTCGTAATGAGGCCAAACGAGGCCACAACGAGGCCACGCTGGCCCAGTGCGTAGGAGTGAAGGGGGAGCCAAATGTGGCCACCGTGGCCTCATTTTCGGCCTCCCGGCTAGGAATAAACGAGGCCAAACTAGGCCAAATGAGTCCTATTTTTGAAAAAATGCTCCTGAACAGCCATGCGCCGGAGGTGGGGTAACAACGGGAATGAGCAACAGCACTGAGAAAACGCTTGCGTGGAGAAGGCGCTACGTGCCCATCGCCTCGATGACTTCCGGGACGAGGCGCTCCTCTTCGAACGCCCACAACCGCGATAGCAACGTTTCGGTCTGCTCCTCTGTCATCGCGCCTGCTGCGAGCGACCATCGCGCCTGCTGCGAGCGACCGGAACTTCGCCTCGACCTCCGCATCCGAGAGCGGGTTCGCGGCGTTCCCTTTCGAGTTCTCGATCTCGACGACGTACGTCTCGCCGCCTGCGGTAGCCTCGATGCGCGCCGCCTGCGCACCGGGGAAGCGGCTGCTCATCGCTGGGTCCTCGGCCACTTCGGTTCGCGCTATCAGCTCCTGCGCCACGGGATCGGCGATGCGCTCGTCCGTGAACTGCCGTGTCGTCACCTCGCCGTCGAGGAGCGCCACCGCGACGAGGTACGGGATGGAGTGATCAGCCGTCTCGCGGTCGTGGACGTGCCACTTCTCGGGGTCCGCCGAGCTCGTGATCGCCTGCCGGTAGCTGCGCACCGCGATCGTGTCCGGCAGCGTGCCGCCGAGCCGCTCACGCAGCCCGAGCGCCGCCCAGACCGCAGCCTGCGCGTTGAACTGCGCCGGGAACGCCTTGATGCTCGTCATGTCCGTGTGGAACGGGTGCGACGGCCCGCCCAGCGAGGGCAGGGGCGTTCGCCCGCCGAGTATTCCCGCGAGCCCGCTGTCCGCATAGAACGCCTCGCTGGGGCCCGTCATCCCCTTCTCTGCGAGCCTCGCCGCGAACACGCCGGCCTGCGCCGCGTTGGCTGCGGAGCCAGCCTTCCACATCGACAGGTGGCCATCGCGGGCGATCCGCAACCCGGGGTTGGCGGTGAGCGCGATGGAGATGGCGTGCGCCGTGCGCTCAGCGTTCAGCCCCAGCGCCTTCGAGGCGCCCGCCGCCGATCCGATAGCGACGTGCAGCGAATGGTCGATGAACTTGGCCGAGGGCTTCTGCACCTCGCCGAGCCCGCAGAACACCTCGTACGCCGCGACCATCGCGACGAGCGCGTCCCTCCCGCTCAGCCCCAGTGCGTCCGACAGCGTCAGCGTCGCCGCGATCGTGTCGCTGGGGTGCCCGCCCTCCATCGCAAAGTACGTATCGTTGAAGTCGAGGTAGCGAACCATCAGCTCATTGGCGAACGCGGCGAGCTCCGGCGTCGTGCGCTCGCCGGTGAACCACACCCGCGCCGGCGTTGTGGCCGACGCCTCCCGCGCCAGCTCCCGCGCAAGCGCCACAGGCTCTCCGTCCCGCCCTCCGATGGCGCACCCGATCGTATCGATCAGCCGAACCTTCATCCCATGCGCCGCACGCGCCGGGATATCGCCGTACGCCAGTCCGGCGACGTAGGAACTGAGGTGCTCGGTCAGCGCGTCCATTGTGTTCGGCATCGTATCAGACGCGCCCCGCCGCTTAGGGCCGTGCTTACGGCTTGGAGGCGATAGCCTCGCCGAAAGCGATAGCGCCGACAGCTCCGGGATGGCTCTTCCACTGGTCGAGAGCGACGCGCCAGCCGTCGAACTGCTCCTGGGTCGCCAGGCCGTACTTGATAGCCGCCGCTATGACCGCAGACGAGTGGAACCAATCGCCGGTGAAGCCGTGGAAGAAAGCAACGTCTTCAGGAGCGCTGAAGACGTCAAAGGAAGCGCTCGCTACGGCAGAGCACAGCGTTCCTCGAGTGCAAGACCTTCGTCGGCGCCTTAATCAGTGGAATAGAAGGGCTATATCCCCAACCGGAGAGGGTTGCGCCAGCGGAGGCCTGCGAAGCGACTGAAGTCGCTGTCGTTGGAGTGGACCTCAGCCTGAAACTCCATCGCCAAAGCGGCGACGTGGGCATCGGTCACCAGGTTTGCGCCAACGCCAGCGGCGACCAGATTACGCTGGAAGTAGGTCAGGTGGTCCGCGCCGGGGTTGACCGGCGTAATGTGAGGGAACCGGAACCACTGGCGCACGTAATCAACCGCCTCTTCAGGGGTGACCGGATGGGCCAGCGCCCGGGGGTGCGTCATCAGCCGGACGAAGCCCATCGATACCACCCACGGCACGCCGATTCTCTCCACGCCATTGACCCGGCCTTCCCACCACTGTCAGGCGGAGTCATGTTGGGGCGCCCCGTCGTTGTGAGCATAGATCAGCAGGTTCAGATCCAGGACTATCGCCCGGCACCCAGCCCGGCGAATTCCTCAGTCTCCAACTCGTCGTTGAGTTGGTTCACTTTCATCGGGTCTACGCCGGGAGCGAGCCCACTGTGGTTAGGGACAACCCGGTATCGAGGCACTGAAACCTCCCCGACGGCAGGTGACATCCCGCGACGCAGCGTGTCGTTCACTACCTGCTCGAAAGGCCTGTTGAGCAGCCGGGCCCGCTCTCTCAGCGAGTCCGCTATGTCGTCGTCCAGAGTCAGCGTGGTTCTCATGTAGACATCATAGAATATTCCAAATATTGATGCTTAGATGTGCTTCCGGACCACCTTGCCAACTGCTTACGCCGGGGCTGCAATCGCAGCGTCGTTGACCTCGGATGGTTGACCGCGACGCGTTGCGAGCCTAATCTCACCGCATAGGAAGATGCACGAGCAACTTGCTGTAGGAGGTCGCCATGCTGAGCGTACAGGACAACGAACGGTTGGCCCACATCGGCCCGGGGACGGAGATGGGCGCGCTGATGCGCCGCTACTGGATCCCGTTCCTGCTATCGGAGGACATCCCCGGCGCGGACAGCGATCCCGTTCGCGTCAAACTGCTGGGGGAGAGTCTCGTGGCGTTCAGGAACACAGCGGGACAGGTGGGACTGGTCGACCGGCTGTGCGCTCACCGCAACGCCGACCTCTTCTTCGGTCGCAACGAGGAGCACGGCCTGCGCTGCACGTACCACGGCTGGAAGTACGACATCGATGGCGCCTGCGTGGACATGCCGTCCGAGGCCTTCGACAGCAACTTCAAGGAGAAGATTCAACTCAAGGCGTATCCGGTGAAGGAGCGCGGCGGGGTGCTGTGGACGTACATGGGCCCGAAGGAGCAGATGCATGCGCTGCCGGAGTTCGAGTGGGCCCGCGTCCCGGACGACCACCGTTACGTCTCCTGGAACTTCCAGGAGAACAACTACGCGCAGGCCATCGAGGGGGGCATCGACACCGTTCATTCGGTCTACCTGCACAGCGCGATGGACTCGCACCGACGGCTTCAGGACTGGCGGGAGGAAGGCAGAGACAGCGGCGACGTGCAGAAGATGTACCGGACGAGCGTGAATCCGCCGAAGGTGCAGGCGCACGAAACCGACTTTGGCCTGATCATCGGTGGGAGGTACCCCGGCGACGAGGTTCAGGACTACTGGCGATTCAACCTGTTCTGGATGCCCTTCTACACCGCGCCTCCCGGCGGCGGCACCCAGAAGATGATGCACGCGTTCGTTCCGGTTGACGACGTAACGACGGCCCGCTGGTGCTTCGCCTGGAGCACCACCGGCAGCCCGCTCACAGCCAGGCACGTCGCAGACCTCCGCAAGGGGCAGGGCGTCCACGCGCAGACCATCCCCGGCACGCACTGGCCGGTGCGCAACATGCGGAACGACTACCTGATCGACCGGGAAGAGCAGCGCCGCTACACCTTCACGGGCATCAAGGGCACGGGCGAGCAGGACTTCTCCGTTCAGGAAGGCATGGGCCAGATATCCGACCGGACGCGCGAGCATCTGGGCGTTACGGACATCGGCATCATCGCGATGCGGCGGATGTTGCTCAGTTCAGCAGCGGGCATCAGGGAGGGGGCCGAGCCGCCTTCCGCGAGTAATGCCGAGGCCTACCGGGTGCGCCCAGGCCAGACGATGATTCCGGCCGATGCAGACTGGGCTTCGCACGAGAACCTGCAAGAGGCGATCGCGGCCACGTATTAGGTCGCTCTGCGTCAGGGAGCGAAGTGCGGGATGACTTCCGCGGCGAATCGTTCGTAGGTTGGTAGCAGCGCGGCGGGTTCGCATAGGGCGTTGATGGTGAAGTGGGTGACGCCCGCTTCAACGAAACCTTCCAGCGTCTCGATGCAATCCGCCGGCGTTCCCAGGGGGAGCGTCGCTGGGTTGATGTCCCAGGCGTCCTCGCCGAAGCGTTGCGTGATTGCAGCCGTCACTTCCCGGTAGGCGTCGTCCTTGGTGCGCCCCATGCAGAGGTACATGTTGCAAGACCACTCGAACGTTGCGGGGTCCCGGCCGTAGGAAGCGGCCATCTCCTCGATGGCGGCTCTGCCTTCGGCGTAGCCTTTCGGCGTCATGCCGTGCGGATGGAACCCGTCGGCCCAGCGCGCCGTTCGTTCCAGTGGTCGCTTCGCGAATCCGTTGTTCCACATCGCTCCTGTCCAGATGGGAAGATGGGGTTGCTGAACGGAGCGGGGTTCCAGCGTTACGTCGTCCATGCGGTGGAAAGCGCCGAGGTGCGTTACGTTTGTTTCGGAGAGCAGCCTCCGGACGAGGGCGAGGCGCTCATCCGTTATCTGCTGCCGGTCTTCGACGCGCACACCCTCGACCGCGAAGTCGTTGTTGAAGACACCGCCCGACCCTAGGCCTAGAACCGCCCGCCCCCCCGACAGAACATCAAGGGAGGTTGCGATCTTCGCGATCTGGTAAGGGCTGCGGAAAGGCAGGACGGCGACTCCTGTCCCCAGGCGCATGTGCTGCGTCCGCTGCGCGACAGAGGCAAGCAGGATGAAGGGGTCAAGGGTGGGGAGAGTTTCCAGTTCGGGCACGAAGTAGGATCGATACCCCAACGATTCCATCTTCCCGGCGAAATCGAGCGGGCCGATGACGCTTGCCATCGAGATGCCGTTGTACTGCACTCCGAATTCGATTGATGGCATGTTGAATCGCAGACGCACCGGGCTGGGCAGTGTCTATTCCCCCTACCTCTGCGCTCGGGCGAATATCTCCTCTGCTGTGCGAGCGATGGGGCCGTACTTGCCGGTGGGGCTGCGGACGAGTTTCCCCGTATCGGGGTCTTGCTCGCCGGACATCGCGATGGCTTGGAACGCCCCACCGATCCGGCGGCGTCCCGTCATCCGCCGTTCGCCCGCCGGGCGGTGCTCATCGAACGTGAAGATAATCTCGTTCTCCGCAGGGTCGCGGAACGTGTTCATCGGGTCTGCGCCGTCCTCCACCAGCCGCATCTGCTCCTCCAGCAGCTTGCGATAGAGGATGATGCCGACGTCCGACTGGCCGAGTTTCTCCAGCTCACGCTTTGCTATCGGCCCTTGCGTCCACCACGCCATCGTGTCCTGTCCGATGACGAAGTTGACGGTGGCACGCCCCTCCTCGTCGAGGTAGGGCACGTCGTAGCCGGGGATCTCCTCCTGCGGCTCCAGCACGACTCCTTCCGGCGGCACGTATACGTTGTAGAGGATGTGCCAGGTGTGCGTGTCGTCTATGGGCACCCGCATCTGGAAGCCAGTAGTGCCGCCGAGCCAGTTCGGGAAGATGATCGGGTGACCGACCGTCCACTCCACATCCGTCTCGGTGGTGCCTTCAGTTACACGCTTCTTGACGAGGCCGTTCTCGTAGCGGTCGAACCCGATCTTCTGATGTGCACGGCGGGGCAGTTCTCTGCGATCTGCGACCGCCCCCTCGCGCTCGAGCACCGTGCTCGTCTGGTAGACGTGCAGCCACTCCGTGTGCACGGGGTCGAGGGAGTTCTCCATGCACTGGAGCCAGTTGCAGGGGAGGACGGTGACGCCGATGTCGCGCAGCACATTGTCCCAGACGAGCAGGTCCCATCGAGGGAGCAGCGGCGCAGGGGCAGGGCCGAGGTAGGCCCATACCAGCCCGCCCAACTCCTGGGCGGGGTAACCGGTGACGCGAACCTTCTCCTTGAACCTGCCGTCGGGATGGACGGTCTCCTCGAACGGCTGCTCGATGCACTGGCCGGTCTCGTCCATCATCCAACCGTGGTACATGCAGCGCAGGCCGCGCTCTTCCGGAATGCCGTAGGAGAGATCGACCCTGCGATGCGGGCAGAAGCGTTCGATGAGTCCGAGCGTACCGGACTTGTCGCGATAGAGGACGAGGTCTTCGCCGAGGATACGGACGGGTCTGGTGGGTCTGGCGTTCAGATCAGCGGTTACGGCGACAGGGTGCCAGTAGCGGCGCATCAATTCGCCCATCGGTGTGCCGGAACCCACCCGCGTGAGCCGTTCGTTCTCAGCCGTCGACAGCATCATTCACCCCCAGCCGTGAGCGTCGTGCGGATGATACGCCGGGGCGCGCTGAGCGTCTACGCGGGCGCGAGGCTGTGAGGCATAACGAGCAAGCGCAAGGGCAGGGGGCCTTACCTTTGCGCTTGGGCGAATATCTCCTCTGCCGTGCGGGCGATGGGGCTGTGCTTCCCGCTGAGGCTGCGGATGTGTTTGCCTGTTTCGGGGTCGCGCTCTCCGGCCATGGGGACGGACATGAATGCGCCGCCGATTTGGAGGATGCCCTTCTCGGGGCGCGCGCCCGGAGCGCGGTACTCGTCGAACGTGTAGATGACCTCGTTCTCCGCAGGATCGCGGAATGTGTTCATAGGGTCCGCGCCGTCCTCCACCAGCCGCATCTGCTCCTCCAGCAGCTTGCGATAGAGGATGACGCCGACGTCCGACTGCCCCAGCTTCTCTTTCGCCCTGTTCGCTATCGGCCCTTGCATGACCCAGGCTGTCGTGTCCTGCGCGACGACGAAGTTCTGCAGGCAGCGCCCGTTCTCATCGAGGTACGGCACTTCGTAACCGGGTATCTCCTCCTGCGGGTCGAGGATGACCCCCTCCGGCGGCACGTACACGTTGTAGTTGATGCTCCAAGTGTGGGTATCGTCTATGGGCACCCGCATCTGGAAACCGTTGATGATGCTTATCCAGGCAGGGAAGATGATCGGGTGGCCGACCGCCCACTCCCGGTCCTGCTCAGTCGTCCCTTCCACCACGCGCTTCTTCACGAGGCCGTTCGCATAGCGGTCGAACCCGATCTTCTGATGCGTGCGGCGGGGCATCTCGTCTCGATCAGCAATGATGCCCTCACGCTCCAGCACGGCGCTCGTCTGGTAGACGTGCAGCCACTCCGTGTGGACGGGATCCACTGCGTTCTCCATGCACTGGAGCCAGTTGCACGGGAGGACGGTAACGCCAATGTCGCGCAGTACGTTGTCCCAGACGAGCAGATCCCATCGTGGGAGCAGCGGGGCAGGGGCAGGGCCAAGGTACGCCCAGATGAGCCCGCCCATCTCCTGAGCGGGGTAACCGGTGACGCGAACCTTCTCCTTGAACCTGCCGTCGGGGTGGACGGTCTCCTCGAACGGCTGCTCGATGCACTGGCCGGTCTCGTCTATCATCCAACCGTGGTACATGCAGCGCAGGCCGTGCTCTTCCGGGATGCCGTAGGAGAGATCGACGCGACGATGCGGGCAGGCGCGTTCGATGAGCCCGAGCGTACCGGACTTGTCGCGGTAGAGGACGAGGTCTTCGCCGAGGATACGGACGGGTCTGGTAGGTTTGGCGTTGAGCTCAGCGGTTACGGCGACGGGATGCCAGTAGCGGCGCATCAATTCGCCCATCGGTGTGCCGGGGCCCACACGAGTGAGCCGTTCGTTCTCAGCCGTTGACAGCACCATTCACCTCCCAGCCTACGAGCATCGCGCGCATCATACGCCTGCTGAAGCAGCGGGCGTCTATTTCGGGGCCAACTCCGCCACAGGCGGTTGCGATATCACGTAGGGGAGCATCCGCCCGCTTTCAGCCAACCGAACATCCCATTGGGCTGGGTAGGATGCGAATTCAAAGCCGTATGGCGGCGTGGAAAGCAGAAATCAATTGACACTATGCGTATCGTCTGGTAAGAATTCGTTGTCTCCGCCTTGGAATGGAATGACATTCGGCGGAACTGTCCAACACTAGGGAGAGAAACAGTCGGGAGGTCTCGTCGATGTCGGAGTACAACAAGACTCTCGTGCGCAGATTCTACGAAGAGGTCGAGAATCAGGGTAATTTGGCCCTCGTGGACGAGCTGTTCGATGTCGATTTCCGTGACACCTACAATACCGCCGCTCCGTTCCCCATAGTCGGCTCAGAGGCAGTGAAGCGACTGGCTGGTGCGCTGAAAGAACTCTTCGACTTCCATTGCGAGATCGAAGACTTGATTGCGGAGGGCGACCGGGTTGTCGCTCGCATCTCCGGCACCATCACGCACAAGCACGACTTCATGGGGGTTCCCCCGACAGGAAGGCAGTTTCCCACCAACGGGGTGGAGATCTTTCGGGTAGCCAACGGAAAGCTTGTGGAGCGATGGGTGTTCATCGACCAACTTCCGACGCTACGTGAGTTGGGTTTGCTCCCAACGCCCCACTGAGGTCCGCGCTCGAAGGGCATACCACGCATGCGTGCCAGGAGCCTGGATACGAAGAGAGAGTCCCGGGAGGCCAGATGGAAACGATTGGGTTGATAGGGTTGGGGAACGTAGGCTCCGCTATGGCCGAGCGCATCCTGCTGGCGGAATACCCGTTGGTCGTTTATGACCAGCGACCTGAGGCCGTTGACCTTATCGTGAAGGCCGGGGCCACATCGGCTGCGTCTGCGGCAGAGGTCGCCCGGGCGAGCGACATCATCCTCACCTCACTCCCAGGCCCCATCGAGTTGGAGGAGGTGGCGCTGGGATCGGAGGGCATTGTCCACGGGCTACGGCCGGGTTCCTTGTACATCGACCACACTACGAGCCGCGCGTCTCTGATTCAGCACATCCACGCCCGATTTAAGGAGTTGGGCGCCGAGGTGATTGACGCTCCTATCAGCGGAGGACGTCTGGAGTTGCTGCAAGGCAAGCAGGAATTCACGATAGGCGGCTCCCGCGAGGCGTTGGAGCGCGCCACTCCGGTACTGAGAGCCTACGGAGATCAGATCAGATACGCCGGGGAGATCGGCGCTGGAACCATCTGCAAGCTGGTTCACAACATGCTGATGCGCGACGTGGTGCAGATCATCGCTGAGGGGATGACGCTGGGCGTTAAGGCCGGAGTTGACGCGGAGGTGGTATGGGATGGCATCCGGCGAGGCCTGTTCGGCAAGATGATGGTTCTCCACAGCAGCATGCCCCGGACATCCTTCCGGGGTGTGTATGAGCCCACCACCTACACCATGGCACTCTCTCGGAAGGACATCGGCCTGGCTACGGAGCTCGGCCGAGATTTCAACGTTCCCATGCCAGTATCCAACCTGGTGGAGCAGATCTGTATCCAGGCGATGAACCGAGGCTGGGGGCAACGGGACAGTGGTGTGATATTTTCTATTCAAGAGGAAGTCGCCGGGGTCGAAGTCAGAGCTCCTGATATCGACCTCGAAAGGGCCGCGCAGTACATATCCATCCACCCGGACGTCTAGCGGGATTCCACTTACGAGCTGTTGAAGCCCTGACAGTGAGCGCAACTGACATCAGGCAGAAAGAACGGAGGTTCCGCAATGGCGAAGAATGGTTATAAGGTCTTTGACAGCGACCTGCACATCATGGAGCCGGTGGATCTATGGCAGAGATACATGGATTCCCGGTATCGGGATCAGGCTCCGATGGGTCTCAATCGACACGCGACGGATCTTCAGATGGTGCATCCCGACGGGCGGCCATGGGGCATCTCTTCTGAATTCGTCGCCACTGCGCCCCCCGTTGGGATCACGCAGTCTGCCGCGAAGGACAGCGAGCGTTATGGCCCATACGCTGCTCGGGGGTGGTCAGCAGAAGCGCAGATTGATGCGATGGACGCCGAGGGTGTCGATGTGGCCGTCATCTATCCGACCCGAGGCCTCCATGCGGTGGATGAGCCGGACATGGACCCCGGACTGGCCGCGGCGGTGGCCCGAGCCTATAACGACTGGCTCTACGACTTCTGCCAGGTTGACCCTAACCGGCTGTTAGGCTCCGGGATGATCTCCGCGTACGATGTCGATGACGCCGTCGCCGAGGCTCGCCGCGCCGTACAGGAGTTGGGTTTTCGCGGGGTTTTCCTGCGCCCCAACATCGTGAATGGCCGCAACTGGCATGACCTCTACTACGAGCCTCTCTGGGCAACGCTGGAAGAATTGAACGTCCCCCTGGGTTTCCACGAGGGCATCGGTACCCGTCTCCCGGAAGTCGGCTCCATCTTTGGGTCGAATTTCATGTTGCGCCACACCTTCTGCCATTCGGGAGAGCAGATGCTGGCCACGGCGAGCTTCTGCGGCGGCGGAACCTTCGAGCGACACCCGAATCTCAGAGTGGCCTTCCTCGAAGGGAATTGCAGTTGGCTTCCCTTCCTCCTCTATCGACTGGACGAGCACTGGGAATGGCGGGGCGAAACCGATGCACCGGAGCTGACCATGGCGCCCAGCGAGTATTTCAAGCGTCAGGGATACGCCTCGGCGGAAGCCGACGAGGAGCCCGTCAAGTATGTGGTGGATGACTTGGGAAGCTCCAACATCTTGTTCTCTACGGACTTCCCGCATAGCGATTCCAAGTTTCCCAAATCAGTGGAACGATTCCTGGAGCTCGACATCAGTGAGGAGGCCAAGCGGAAGATCCTGTGGGACAACTGCATTGACCTCTATCACCTGGAGTAACTTCGGGCTGTCGCACGGGGCGGGGGCTGCTCTCGCCTTGTCATAAGGAACAAACCGAGTCGAAGCAGCGCGTGACTCTCAATTGCTGGAAGGCTGACTAAGGGGGATAGCATGAAAAAGTCAAAGTGGTTCTTGTCCTGGATGTTGGTTCCCCTGTTTCTCTTTGCTGTCGGTGTGTCCGGCTGTGCGAGCGACGAGGAAACAGTGGTGCCCGACGCGGAAACAGCGGTGCCTGCCGCGGAAACAGCGGTACCTGTCGCGGAAACAGCGGTACCTGTCGCGGAAACAGTGATGCCCGACGAGGAAACAGTGTTGCGCTATGCCGCACCGAGTTTCGGAGTTGAACGCATGGATCCCTCGAAGGGATTCACCGGCGCCATCACAACGGGGCCCCTAATCGATTGGCTGACCGTCTTCTCGTCGGACGGTGAACTCGAGCCCGGCTTGGCCTTGAGTTGGGAGCAGGCTGACGACGGCTTGTCCTGGACCTTCAAGCTCCGGGAGGGCGTGAAGTTCCACAACGGCGACGAAATGACGGGCGAGGACGTTCGATTCAGCCTGATGGAGGGCTTCACACGAGACGGCTCCACCAGCGCGAATATCAAGCGATTCCGGGCCAGCCTCAGAGAAGTTGAGATTGTGGACAACTACACCGTGCGCATGCACACCAACGGCCCGTGGGTTACTCTACCCCACGACTTGAGCACATTTGGCGGGATCGAGGGCGTGGTGTTGCCTTCCAAGTACATCCAAGAGGTGGGCTGGGACGGCTACGAGGAGAACCCGATCGGCACCGGCCCGTGGACGTTCGTTCGGTTTGAGACCGGAAACATCATTGAGTTCGAGGCCAACGACGACTACTGGAACGGCAGGCCGAAATTCGACAGGCTCGAGGTGCTGCTGGTTCCCGAGGGGTCGACCCGGATCGCCATGCTGGAGGCTGGAGAGATCGACATTGCTGACATTGCGCTGGACAAGGCTACGAGCTTGGAAAGCGCCGGGTTTACTGTTGTTGAGTACCCAATCAGAGCAACGGTACGGATCAACCTGTGGGGAACCTATGAAGAGGGATGGAGTCCCTACTACAGCGATCCTGTTCCCACGGCGAGTAAAGAGGTTCGGCAGGCCTTGAACCTGGCCATCAACCGGCAGGAGTTGGTCGATGCCCTCTTCGCCGGACGAGGAGAGCCGGCAGCCATCACTCAGGGCAGCCACTCGATCGGCTACCAGGAGCTGGAGCCGTATCCGTTCGATCCTGACCGCGCCAGGGAACTCCTTGCCGAGGCTGGGTACCCGGATGGGTTTGACATGTCGATCTTCTCCTACGGCGCTGGCCCATTCCCGTCGTTCCAGCAGGTGGCGGAGGCTGCTGCGGGCTACTGGCAGCAGATCGGTGTGAACGTAGACATCATCCCCACGGACCTGGGCGTTATGCGTCCCAAGTACTTCGGGGAGTTGCCGCAGGATGAGTCCATCATCGGGAACGCGGGCGTCATTGGCTTGCCTACCGGTCTCAACGGTTTGAACGACCTGAACATCTGGTTCAACATCAAGGGCGGCAACATGAAGCTGGCTGGCAACACGGCGCATGAAGCGACGCTGGCAGCGGAGGCTGCTACGAGCCTGGAGGACTTGGCGGGGCACGTGCGGAAGGGATTCCGTATCATCTACGACGATTACCGGAACGTACCGATCGCGCATACCCCCGGAAGCATCTGGGCCTATGGGAATGGCCTGGCATCGGTTGACCCCTACCCGTCGTTGTCATCCGCGATTCAGACCAGCTTGTGGCGGGCAGAGCCTGCAGGGAACTAGCGTTTCAGGCTTGGACCGGCCCGTAATCCTACGGGCCGGTCCAGCCTGAACGGTTCTGCATGCCACGTTACTACCAATCGAACGTGAGACGAGGAACACAGAGAAAGAGATCAGGGGCCGTCCATGTCAGACCAACACAAGGAACTTATACGGCGTTTCTACGATGAGGTGGAGAACCAGCTCGAACTGGACGTGGCCGACGAACTGTTCCACCCGGACTTCAAGGATGTGTACAACACGGTCGCGCCCTTCCCTGTCATCGGCATCCAAGGAGTCAAGGATCTGGCGGTGGCGCTGCATGAGTCCCGAAACAGTGAAATCGTCATAGAGGACTTGATCGCCGAGGGGGATCTTGTGATGGCGCGGATATCGAGCCGTCCGCGCGGTCCGGAGGGCGGTGCAGGCGACGAAAGCAGAGCGGTGCATGGCGTGGAGATTTTTCGAGTCGCCGATGGCAAACTCATCGATCGATGGGTCTTTATCGATCTGTTGCCGGTGCTGCGGAATCAGGGCGCCCTACCCCCGCAGTATGCCTGATGGGTCTGGTCGGTTGGCAGTGGCGCACCCATTTGCTATGCTGGCGCCGGTTGTGCTCGCAGGTTCCGCTATAACCAGGTGGAGGGGAGAGGAATGAATGTACTCGCGATAGGCGCGGGGCTGGTGGGCTGCAACTTCGCCAGGGAGATGAAGGAACAGGGGCACCGCGTGGTGCTGTACGACCTCGCTCCCAATGAGGCTTACATACGGAATGTGGCGGCCGACATCCCCGTTGTACGCGGCAACATGCAAGACCTTTCGGCTCTCATCGAGACGATGCAGGAGCACAAGATCGAAACGGTGTTTCAATCCGCGTTCCTGATCGGACAGCCGCTGGTGGTTCGTCCCTATGACGGCGTACGAGCGAACGTGAACGGCGCTCTAGCTGTTATCGAGGCTATGCGGCTCACCGGTGCACGCCGGTTGATTTTTGCCGGGACGTTCGGCGTGTACAACTTTGACCTGGACCCCAAGGAACCCATCACGGAGGACTTTCCGGTGAAGGGTGGACACTTCTATCTCTCCAGCAAGCTCGCTAGCGAGGAGTTGCTCAGCGCCTTCGCGAACTGGTACAAGATCGAGTTTGCCACGGTGCGGTTCGCTCAGATATACGGCTACGGCCACTACGCAGGCGGCGACTTCGCCGGTCCGGCCATGCATAAGGCGCTCTCCGACGCGCTGGCGGGTAACCAGGTGAATATCGATCCCGGGGTGCTGAGCTACAACGACTACATCTATGCCAAGGATGTGGGCCACGGCGTGGCTCTTGCGTGCGAGAAACCGCTGAATTATAGGCTGTACCACTTGGGGTCCGGTACCTTGAGTAGCCCTGACAACGTGGCAGACGCCATCCGGGAGGTGGTGCCCGGTGCGAAGGTGGAAGTGCTCACGAAGCCTGTCTTGGGCCCGTTCTGGCGTCACGAGCAGATATTGGATCTGACGCGAGTGCGCGACGAGTTGGGATATGAGCCACAGTACAGTCTGGTAACGGGACTCCGTGAGTTCGTCGATGACCTGAAAAGTCATGGCTGATGGTGGCGTCCAGCGAATGATTTCCGCGATTCTCTTATGCGCTGATTCAGCGGAGGTGTTATGCAAACGGTAGGCTTCATCGGCTTAGGCAAGATGGGCGGCCCGGTAGCGACCAGGATTCAGGAGTCCGGGTTTCCCATGGTGGTATTTGATCTCGACGAAGCCGCAACTCGGCCGTTCCTGGAGCGTGGTGCGCGGTTGGCCTCGTCGGCGGCAGAGGTGGCCAGCCTGGCTGATGTGACCTTTACCGCCGTGCCCATGCCAAAGGATGTGGAAGCGGTGGCCATCGGGCGGGAAGGGATTGTCGAGGGAATTCGGGAAGACGGGGTCTACGTGGATATTTCCACCAGCAGCCCCCTGCTCTTCAAGAAGCTGGAGCCGCACTTTCTACAGAAGAAGGCATGGATCATGGACGCCCCGGTAGGAGCCGGACAACCTGGCTTCGAACCTGGCGTGCATGAAATCATGGTAGGCGGCGATCGAGCCATCTACGAACGGATCAAGCCGGTCTTCGCAGCCTACGGGGACCAGATCGTCTACGCGGGGGAACTGGGGTCTGGCGCCGTGTGCAAACTCATGCACCAGATGATCGGGTGCGGAGTCTCGCAGGCCGTCGCCGAAGGGATGACCCTCGGTGCGAAGGCAGGGGTCCGCCCAGAGGTGGTATGGGAGGCAGTGCGCCGGGGCCTGGTGGGGCGGATGCACATCATGCACGAACAGATCCCTCAGCAGGTCTTTCCGGGACGGTACGAGCCCGCATTGTTCACCCTTTCTCTGCTGCGGAAAGACCTGGGCTTGGCGACGGAACTCGGTCGGCATCTCAACGTGCCGTTGCCCCTGTCGAGCTTGGTTGAGCAGATCGCCGTTCAGGCCATGAACCGTGGGTTTGGGAACGGGTCGGGATATACCGTCACGTTCCAGCTCCAGGAAGAGGCTGCCGGGGTCAACCTCCGGGCCTCTGTGGACGCGGAGAAGGCTGCTCGGTACATTAGCACTCGCGGAGACGCAGAGATTTCGTAATCCTTGGCAAATGCACAGTGAGATTTCGTGACTGGTTCCCCGGCGAGGCGGTAGAGCAAGGAGTGAAGAATGGCAGAGAAGGAGGTCGTCGCTGAACTGCTACAGGGTGCTTTTGACATGCATGTTCACTCGTCGCCGGATGTGACCGACCGCAAGACTGACGATGTGCTGTTGGCCGAGCGGGCTCTGGACGCGGGTATCGCCGGGTTCGTGTTGAAGTCGCACTACGTACCCACTGCGGATCGTGCCGCGCATCTACGGCATAGATTCCCCGGGCTCAAGGCGTACGGGGGCATAGCGCTGAACAACTCGGTTGGAGGGCTGAACCCGGTAGCTGTAGAGGTAGCCGGGCGGCTTGGAGCGCGAGTTGTTTGGCTTCCCACCGTGGATGCCGCGAACGAGCGCAACCACATTACCGACCCCCAAGACCCGCGTCTGAACATTATGCGGGCCATGAACGAGAAGGGAATTCCTGACCCGGGTATCTCGGTCATCGATGCCGACGGTAAGGTGACGGAGAACACACGCCAGTGCCTGGAGGTCATCGCGGAGTTCGACATGGTGCTGGCGACCGGCCATGTGAGCGTCCAGGAGATGATGGCCGTGGCCAAGGCGGCGACAGAGGCGAAGGTCGAGCGCATTGCCATCACACACCCGGAAGCGCCCATGCTCAACCTTAGTCCGGAGGATGAGAAAGCGCTTCTTCAGTACAACGTGTTCTTTGAGCGGTGCGCCTTATACTGCGTCATGGGGAGAGTCCCCTGGGAGGCTATGTTCAACCGCATTCGACTGCTTGGCGCGTCGCGCACCATTATGTCGACCGATCTCGGACAACCCCTCAATCCCTTCCAGGATGAGGGAGTGGGCAGCTACATTGAGCATCTGCTGGACGCTGGGTTCGCACCGTCGGACATCGAGACCATGTGCAAGGAGAATCCGGTTAGCATGCTTGAGACGTAGCGGGCCGGTCGCTGCGTGGCAGACTTCGAAAGACTATGCGCCCCTTGGGGCCATCGCCCTGTAGGGAAGCGAGGATCGAGCGAACGAGATGGCGGAACCTGAGCGTGTAGAGAGTGCGGCTAAGGATGCCCCGTTGCTCGAGGTACGGGATCTCTGTACCTATATCTACACGCAGTGGGGCGTCATCAAGGCGGTGGACGGTGTGTCTTTTACGCTCCGGGAGAATGAGACGCTGGGTCTGGTCGGAGAATCGGGCTCGGGCAAGAGCATGACCTGCCTCTCCCTCTTGCGGCTACCGCCCCGGCCAGCTGGGCGAATCGTTGGCGGAGAGGTCCTCTACCAGGGCCGTGATCTTCTCCAGCTTTCCGAAGAGGAAATGCGGCAATATCGGGGCAGACACATCTCCATGATTCTCCAGGATCCACTGTCCTCCCTGAATCCCGTATTCTCCATCGGCACGCAGGTTGGCGAGCCTCTTCAGGCACATGGACTGATTCCTGAGGGCGGAATCAGAAAGCGCGTGGTAGAGCTCCTGCGGATGGTTCAGATCCCCACTCCCGAGGGACGAGTCAGAGACTACCCTCACCAGTTCAGCGGCGGGATGAGGCAGCGGGTGGCCGGGGCAATCGCCCTGAGCTCCGAACCGCAGTTGCTGATCGCCGACGAACCAACGACATCGCTTGATGTGACCATCCAGGTGCAGTACCTCAACCTGCTCAAGGAAAGGCAGCGGCAATCCAAACTCGCCATCATTTTCGTGTCCCACGACATGGGAACCATTGGCAGGATGTGCGACCGGGTGGCTGTGATGTACGCAGGACGGGTGGTGGAGGAAGCGCCGGTGGCCCAGTTGTTCGATAACCCGGCGCACCCGTACTCCGAGGCGCTCGTCAATTCCCTGCCCAGTGTGGAGACAACGGGAGACCGGCTGCCCCAGATACAGGGTGACCCTCCCGATATGCACAACCTCCCGCGTGGCTGTGCCTTCGCTGAGCGATGCCCCAAGGCGATGGACATCTGCCACGAGCAGTACCCACCGATAGTGACCGTTGATTCACCGGAGCATACGACTGCATGCTGGCTTCATGTGGCGCATCCGCCGACTCCGTCTGCTGCACGAATGGCAACCGATGGCAGCGCTGGGGAATAGGAGTTACCTCTATGGCGCACATACTCTTGCAGGGCGAAGGGGTCAAGAAGCATTTCAAGGTCACCAAGACCCCGCTCTTCGGAGGGCCCGCCCGCTGGGTCAAGGCAGTCGATGGAATCGACTTCTCGGTCAACGAGCACGAGACGCTGAGCGTCGTCGGCGAATCTGGCTCTGGCAAGACGACTCTGGCGAAGTTGGTTCTACTGCTGGAGCGGCCCACTGCAGGAGTCATCTCCTACGAGGACAAGGACATAGCCCATCTACGAAGTGGGGAGTTCCGGGAATACCGGCGTAACGTCCAGGCTGTATTCCAGGATCCGTACAGCTCCCTCAGCCCCAGGATGTTGATCCGCAGCATCGTCGGCGAGCCGCTGGAGATACAGCGGTTGATGTCCAAACGAGAGATCGATGACAGGGTTGCGGAGGTTCTTCAACAGGTAGGCCTGAACGCTCGCTTCGGAGGCCGGCATCCCCATGAGCTCAGCGGAGGTCAACGTCAGCGCGTCGCGTTAGCCAGGGCTATCGGGACAAGCCCTAGGCATATCGTGCTGGACGAACCGGTTGCGGCGCTGGACGTCTCCATCCGAAACCAGATCGTGAATCTGCTGAAGGACCTGCAGGAACAGCTTGGGATCAGCTACCTGATGATCAGCCACGACCTCACGACGGTCCGCCACCTGAGCCACGACGTCATAGTGATGTACGCGGGCAAGGTCATGGAGCGTGCAGACGCCAAGGATATGTTTGGGGAGCCGTTGCATCCGTATACCAAGGCGCTCCTTTCTGCGGCGGTGCCGCTAAAGAAGGGAGAGAAGAGGGAGGAAATCGTCCTGAGCGGAGAAGTCCCCAGTCCGCTCAACCCTCCAAGCGGTTGTCGGTTTCACCCGCGTTGTCCCAATGCGATGCCGAAGTGCTCGCAGGCCGAGCCCCGTCTGCGGGTGGTCGCCCCGGGGCGTAAGGTCGCTTGTTTCCTGTACTCCGATGACACGGTGTAGGCGTGCACGGCACACGCATGCATCGAGCGATATCGCTGACAATGCCGTCTAGCAGTGCTATAGTTCGCAAGGAATAAACAGAATGACCATAAATATACGGAGGGGTTGCCATGGCTAAGAACGGATTTCGCATTTTGGACAGCGACATGCACATCATGGAACCCCCAGACCTGTGGCAACGGTACACGGATGCGCCGTTCCGCCACAGAGCGCCGGTGGGGCTCATGGAAAACGTCCGTGACCTCAGGATGATTGGTCCTGACGGCGAGCCATGGGGCCGGCCTCCAGCCAATGCGGAGCTTGGGACGGGGCGAGGCCCTGGGCGCAAGTTCGCTGCGGACTACGTCCGCTACCAGTCCCACCACGATCGGGGCTGGACATCCGAAGTCCAGATCGAAGCGATGGACGCCGAGGGCATTGACGTGGCGGTGTTGTATCCCACGAGGGGTCTGCACACGCTTGCCCGGTCCGACCTCGATGCCCCCTTCGCCGCTGCTCTGGCACGTGCATACAACGACTGGCTCTACGAATTCTGCCAGAGAGACCCTGATCGGCTGATCGGTGTTGGCATGATATCGCCGTTCGACGTGGAAGATGCCGTTACAGAGACCCATCGGGTGGTCAAGGAGATGGGGTTCCGCGGTGTGTTCGTTCGGGCGAACGTCGTAAGCGGACGCAACTGGCACGACCCCTACTACGACCCGCTGTGGTCGACCCTGGAGGAGCTAGACGTCCCCATGGGGTTCCACGAATCCGCCACTTCGGCAGTCCCGCAAGTGGGCGACCAGTTCGAGCCGGACTTCATGTTGCGTCACGCCTTCTCCCATTCCGTGGAGCAGATGCTGGCCATGGGAGCCGTTTGCGCCGGCGGTGTCTTCGAGCGCCATCCTCGGCTGCGGGCTGCCTTCCTGGAAGGCAATTGCAGTTGGCTTCCTTGGCTGCTCTGGCGCCTGGACGAACACTGGGAGATGTTCGGGGATATCTGGTCTCCGGATCTGAAGATGCTTCCCAGTGAGTATTTCAAGCGTCAGGGTTACGTGTCCGTAGACTCCGACGAGAACACGGTCAGATACGCCATCGATTACATCGGCAATGACAACATCGTTTTCTCTACCGACTTCCCGCACATCGACGCCAAGTTCCCCGAGGGCTCCGAGACCTTCCTGCAGTTGCCCATCACTGAAGAGGATAAACGGAAGATCCTCTGGGACAACTGCGCCACGTTCTACGGAACCGCCGTCAAAGTATGACCTACGGCACTGCCGTCAAAGCATGAGCCACCAAACGGACGAAAGGTGAGGTTGAGGTAATGAAGATGTTGAAGACATTCCGAACCAGTGCTGGCGTCATGCCCAAGGTTGCAGTCCTTTTCGCCGTATTGCTGGTAGCAGGGCTGGTGGGTTGTAGCAGCGATGATCCTACGCCAAGTGGGTCTACGCCAAGCGGAACTACGCCAAGCGCGCCTACGCCAAGTGGGCCTACGCCAACCTCGCCGCCTCCGGCGGCGCAACCCACGGCGACTCCCACGAACACGCCCATACCGGAACCCACCATCCTGCGGTACGCCGCGGAGGAGTTCGGGTCTGAGACGCTCGACCCCACGCTCCCGCAGCCGACCACCAACGCCGGCTTCGCAGGGCCGCTCTGGGACTGGCTGACCTACTACGTTCCAGGCGAAGGGTTGAAGCCCGGCTTTGCGACGAGTTGGGAGCAGTCAGAGGATGGTCTGTCCTGGACGTTTGAGTTGGAAGAAGGAGCCACTTTCCACGACGGCACTCCGGTAACGGCCGGCGATGTCCGGTTCACGCTGATGGAAGCCTTCAGGCGGGAAGAGGCGAGGACATCGCGAGTAGAACAGTTCAAGAAGGCCATCATGGATGTCGAAGTGGTCGATTCGCACACGGTGCGGGTGATCACGAATGCCCCGGCCCCGACGTTCCCGTTCGATGTGTCTCAGCAGCCCGGGATCGAAGGAATCATCCTGCCCGAGGCCTACATAAAGAGCGTCGGCTGGGATGAATTCGCTCGCAACCCCATCGGCTCAGGTCCGTGGAAGTTCGTCAGGCACGAGTCGGGTAACCTCATTGAATTCGAGGCCCATGAGGGCTTCCGAGACCCGCCGCAGTTCGACCAGCTCCATGTTTTCCTGGTTCCGGAGGAGTCGAGCCGTATCGCCATGCTGGAGACGGATGAAGCGGACATCGCTAAGATATCCGTAGACAAGATCGAGAGCATGAAGAGTTCCGGGTTCACGGTGCTCGAAAACCCGGAGCCGACGACTGTTGCTATCCTCTTCTTTGGCACGTATCAACCCGAAGCAGGGCCAACCGGCAAACTGGAAGTAAGGCAAGCCCTGAACCTGGCTATCAACCGTCAGGAGATTATCGACAGCCTATACCAGGGCAATGGGGTGCCTGCTCCGTTGTTCCCGGTCACTCCTGACCGTCTGGGGTTCCCTGACGACCTGGAGCCGTATCCCTTTGACCCGGAGAGAGCGAAACAGCTACTGGCGGGCAGCGGCGACGAAGGGTTCCCCATTACGATTTTCTCGACCCAGGGCGCGAGTTCCCTCAATCTGGCTCAGGCGGTGGCCGGCTATTGGAGCGCGGTCGGCGTCAATGTCAAGGTGGAGCCTATCGACATAGGCGTGCTGCGGCCTAAGTACGTCGGCGATCAGGATCCTTCGATCTTCGGCCATGCGTGGGCCATCGGAACGACATCACGGCTGAACGGTGCTCAGGATCTGGTGCCCTGGTGGGGGAAGGTTTACAAGATCCTCCAGCTTGCCGACAACGTCGACGAGCTGGCCCTGGCAGCTAACGCTGCCCCAACCCAGGAACAGATGGAAGAGCTGACGAGACAGGCGTACCGCGTTCTCCACGGTGACTATCGCGCTGCCCCCATCGCGTATGTTGCAGACACCGTCTGGGCGTACGGCAATGGGCTTGGGGACGTGTCGATTGACAATCCGACATTCCGACTTCTTCAGCCCAGCTTGGAGACGGCGACGCCGGCGAATTAGAAGGACAGAAAGAGGTTCGAGGCGCCGGATGGCAGCGACCAGAGAGGTGAAGTAGATGAATCGTCCGTACCCGGTAATCGACTGTGATGGACACATCACAGAGAGCGAAGCGCAAGTTCGGAAGTACATGGATGAGCCGTACCGCAGCAGAGGTGCCAGCTTCCTTCCCGGAGGTAACTACTGGGACAGGAACCTGAGCGGCCAGCTGGGGCAGGAGGCGCCTGATCCGGAGACCTGGCTGAAGGCCATGGACGATGGAGGCATGGAACAGGCGATCTTGTTCGGCAGCGCCATGGCTTTCAACATCAGCCTGATATGGGAACCCGACGTAGCCATCGCAGTGGCGAAGGCGTACAACCAGTTCCTGTATGAGGAATTCCTGAGCGCCAGTCCACGGCTGAAGGGAGTGGCTATTCTGCCTCTTCAGGATATGGACGAGGCTGTGCAGGAGTTGCGCCGGGCCGTGACGGAGCTAGGTATGAAGGGGGCGATGATCCCCGCTTGGGGACTTCACCCCCCTCTGGGCAACAAACAGTTCTTCCCGCTGTACGAAGAAGCCCAGCGGCTGAACGCGGTCATCGCGGTGCATTCAGGGACCCAGGGCATCCACCATTTCGGCGCCGATAACTTCGAACGGTTCATAGAAGTACACACCTACTGTTTCCCCGTGGGGCTTTTGAAGCAGATGACCAGCATGATGTTCCAGGGTATCCCGGAGCGCTTCCCGGAGCTGCGGGTGGGATGGATGGAAGCCGGGTGCGGCTGGCTTCCTTACTGGATGGAACGGATGGACGAGGAGTACGAGTTGCGGGGGGCTGTCGAGGCGCCGCTGCTCAAGAGGCCCCCCAGCGAGTACATACGCGACCTTCCCTGGTACTTCCACACCGAATCAGGGGAACGCATTCTTCCGTACGTCATCTCAGTGGTTGGTGAGGACTCGATCATGTATGCGTCCGACTTTCCCCATTGGGACGCCGAGTACCCGGCTAGCATAGACGCTATGCTGGAACGGGATGATCTCACTGAGCAGGCCAAGCGTAAGATTCTCGGCGAGAACGCAAAGCGGCTCTACGGCCTCGAGTAGGTCTGGCCGCTGCAGATATCCGATCACCCTTGGATTTGGCGCCTGTCGGTAGAGTGCCAAAGGAGGAACATCATGACCGCAGTTCAGAGGTTCCAGGCTCCACTGAAATGGCGGGCGCGGGTAGGACTTGTCGTGGTCAGTGGCGCCACCGTCAGCGAGGGGCGCTATCCGAACGTCGCGCCGCCTGACGTGGGGTTTTTCACCTCACGTCTCCTCCACAGGGGAGGAGGTATGGCGGGACTTCTGGAGATGGAGAAGCACTCGGATCGGGCGATCGAGGAACTGGCCACCGCAAATGTCGATTCCGTGGCCTATTGCTGCACCGTCAGCGGTGCGTTGCGAGGCATGGAAGGCGACCGGGAGTTCTGCCAGGAGATGGAAACGAAGTGGGGAGTTCCCGTCGCCTCTACCATGCTGGCCGTAGTGGAGGCGATGCAGCACCTGGGCGTACGGAGCGTAGTGGTCACCAGCCCCTACCCGGACAGCCACCACGAATCCGAGCGAGCGTATCTGGAGGAAGCCGGCATCCACCCGATCAAGATGCAAGGGATGAATCTGACTTCGGCGGAGGAATACGCGGCGGTTTCACCTCAGGAAATCTACGACCTCTCGATGGAGGCATGGGACGACGAGGCCGATGCGCTTTTCATAAGCTGCATGAATTTCGACGCCATGGCGGCGGCACAGGCGCTGGAGGACACGCTCCATAAGCCGGTGATCACCTCGCATTCGGCGACGCTATGGAGGGCCTTGGCGCTGGCGGGAGTCGATGATCCCATCCCTGGATACGGCAGACTGCTGGAAGAGCCTCGATGCATGGCCTTGGCCTAGGGGCTTTCGAGATGTGGGCTCCGCACACGCGCTCCGATCCAAGGGGGCGAGATGCGCTTCCTAGCACCCTTGTCGGGTGGGCCTATGCACGAAGGATTTAGCGGTTGATATGGGACGGTTCATCGCAGGTAGGGTGGTTCAGACAATAGCCACGTTGTTCGTGGTTAGTATTGCGGTCTTCCTGCTGGTTCGGCTCACCGGCGATCCGGTGGACATCCTGCTGCCGATCGACGCATCGCTTGAATTGCGAGAGGAGACCAGGGCCCGGCTCGGTGTCGACAAGCCGCTGGTTATTCAGTACGGGCGCTTCCTGGGCGAGTTGGTGAGCGGGGACTTGGGCACGTCTATCCGAACCCGCAAGCCCGTGACCGAACTCATCGGTGAACGATTCCCGAATACGGTGCAGCTCGTGGGCTTGGCCATGCTCATCGCTTTAGCGGTCGGCATACCGCTTGGCGTCATGGCTGCGGTAAAGAAGGGAACTTTCATAGACCGCTTCGCTCGTTTCTTCTCGCTATTGGGACAGTCTATCCCTGCGTTTTGGGCTGCCATCGTGCTTATCTTGGTGGTTGGGGTCTATCTGGGGCTCCTGCCCACCGGGCGGAAAGAGGGCCCCGAATACATCATCCTGCCGGCGGTTACCACGGCCTTCTTCGGCTTCATGATTCCCGGCGTTGTGCGGTTGCTCCGGAGTTCCATGCTGGAAGTGCTGGATAGCGAATACGTGAAGTTGGCCCGGGTGAAGGGACTGCCCGAAAGAGTCGTCGTGTGGAGGCACGCGCTCAAGAACGCGCTATTACCTGTGGTGACGTTCATCGGGTTCTACTTCGGTATCCTGCTGTCAGGCAGCGTGGTCGTGGAGACGGTGTTTGCCTGGCCGGGCATCGGACGCCTGGCGTACGAGGCAGTGCTCTGGAGAGACTACCCAGTCATACAGGGCGTCGTTCTCTTGGTCTCCGTCATTGTTCTGGTCAGCAACCTGCTGGTGGACATCCTCTATGCTTATCTCGACCCGAGGATACGGTACTCATGAAACTGGCAATGGTCGGCAGGGTTGCAGCCTCCCTCCGGAACGGTGCGCTTCCGCAGCGCTCTATATTCCTGCGCAAGGCTCCTGTGGTGCCGCTGATAATCCTGAGCACGTTCGTGTTGATGGCTGTCTTTGCCGATTTCATCGTTCCTCATTCGCCCACCATCGGCGTGCTGCCGGATCGGTTGCTGCCCCCCGCCTGGCAAGACGGCGGCCAGAGCACATATCTCCTGGGCACTGACCTCTTGGGGCGAGACGTACTCAGCAGGATCATCACCGGGGCCAGAGTGTCGTTGATCGCTGCCTCTGTCACGGTGGCGTTGGGGGGCATCGTTGGCACCGTCTTGGGGCTGATATCGGGGTACTTTGGAGGATGGATCGATATCCTGATCATGCGGGCTACCGATGCCGTCCTGTCGCTGCCGATCGTCTTGATTGCTCTGCTGTTCGCCGTGCTGTTCGGTCCGGGATTATCAGTGGTAATCGTGGTGTTAGCACTGGCCATGTGGGCACGGTTCGCCCGCCTCATTCGGGGGGAAGTTCTCAGTCTGAAGGAGCGAGAGTTCGTCTCGCTCGCGAAGGTCGCGGGAGGTTCCAGCAGACGTATCATCATCAGACATATCTTCCCGAACGTCGTCAACCCGCTAGTGGTATTGGCGACGCTCCAGCTCAGCTGGGTCATAATCCTCGAGGCCGGTCTCAGTTTCCTGGGCGCAGGGATACCCCCGCCAACGCCTTCGTGGGGGTTGATGGTCGCCGAGGGTCGTGGGTACATCCAGGACGGCTGGTGGCTGTCTGTCTTCCCTGGCTTGGCCATAGTCTTGCTGGTGCTGGCTCTCAACCTGTTGGGTGATTCGCTGCGCGACATGATTGACCCACGGGAGCGGCACGTAGGGTAACGGGTTGAGGTTCCTGCGGAGAGTGATGGCAAGGCTTCGATGGCCCGCGAGCCTTCGAGGTGTTTCCGGGCGCTCTCTCAGCTCCTAACCCCTGGCGTTGCAGAGTGGGACGCAGGCGCTTCGTCGTGCTGACGGTCGGCGGGTGGCATAGCCGTAGTGCGCTAGCTGTAGTTCCCATAGAGGTTGTTGACAAGTGAGAGGCCCCGCTGTTGCTGTTGTGTGAACGAAACCCAGCAGTAACAGGAGGCCCCTCATGACCCATCGTAACGCACGCTTGACCCCCGTGACCCGCGCCGAGTTGGTCGAACAGGTGTTGTCCGGCTGGCCCCAAGCCGAAGTAGCCCGCTTGTTCCGCGTCTCCCGCGCGACCGTCACCAAGTGGGTGCGGCGGTTCCGTGAAGGTGGGCCAGACGCGCTCCTCGACCGCTCCAGCCGTCCCCTGCGCAGCCCCCGCCAAACCGGTCAGCTGCAGGAAGCGGCCATCTGCGCTGCACGCCGCATGCTTGCCTGGGGGCCGCACCGCATCGGGTGGAGGTTGGGCATCGCCCCCTCCACCGTCTACGCCGTCCTGCGCCGCGCCGGACTCCATCGCCTCGCGTGGCTCCATCGCACCACCCGGGAGATCGTTCGCTACGAGCATGCCCGCCCGGGCGCGCTGGTTCACCTCGACATCAAGAAACTCGGCCGCATCCCACAGGGTGGCGGCAAGCGCATCCTGCCCGGCTTCGCGGAGACCCACAGTGGTCCTCAGCGCGGCCCCCGCCTCGGTTTCGACTTCCTCCACGTGGCCGTGGATGACCACTCCCGCTATGCCTACGTCGAGGCCCTGCCGGACGAACGCGGCCCGACTGCTGCCGCCTTCCTTGTCCGGGCACTTGCCCACTTCGAGCGCCAGAGCATCGCCGTCGAGCGCATCCTGACCGACAACGGCGCCTGCTACGTGAGCCGCATCTTCACCGACACGGCGGCGGCCAGGAATATACGGTTGAAGCGCACGCGGCCTTTCCGGCCTCAGACCAACGGCAAGGCGGAGGCGTTCAACAAGATCATGCAGGCCGAGTGGGCCTACCAGCGACCGTACTACTCCAACGATGAACGGCTCAACGTGCTGCCTGGGTTCCTCGCGTATTACAATCACCGGCGTCCACACGGCGGCATCGGCGGGGGGCTACTCCCGCCTCGCGCCTGTCAACAACGTCCCTGGGAACTACAGCTAGCGCCGTCGCCGCCTGCGTTCCCATATCAATATCACCACAACGGTGATGAACGTGGCCCAGATAGACGCGGTCAGGGCATGGAAAGCCCCACGCGAGGTGAAGAAGACAAACAGCCAGACGGCGGCGTAGATGGCGTATTTGGTGTCCAGGGGCTCATTCTCCCTATTGCATGCAGACTGGGTTGGTGGGCCAGACGATGCCATTGTGCGAACGTTTGCGTGGGAGGTGGAGCTTTAGGGCCTAGGACGAGAGTGCGGGCAAGCGCAGGAGCGGCACGACCCGGAAGGCGAACCCTTGGCTGCGCGCCACGCTCGTTGAGGCGGCCAACGGCGCCAGTCGGACACGCGACACGTACCTCGTCGCTCAATACCACAGACTCCTCGTCCGCCTCGGACGCAAGAAAGCCATCATGGCCGTCGCCCACAGCATCCTGATCATCATCTACCACATGCTTCAACGGGGGACGCCCTACCAAGACCTCAGCTATCTCTACTTCGAGGAGCACAACCGCCACGCAGTGGAGCGCCGTCTCACCCGGAGGCTCGAACGCCTCGGCTACAGAGTCACCCTAGAGCCCGTAGCCGCGTAGAGGAGGCTATTTTCAGAGCACTTGACGGGACGTGACCGTCGGTCGGTCCCTCAAGCCCCCGAGAAGTGTTATGTAGTTCTTAAGAGTACAGCTTGCTGAAAGCGTACTCTCCATGAGGAAGACCATCCTGATCCAGTCTCTTGACTTCAAGCGGATCAGCTCTTCGGGGGGAGGTCAACTTGTGGTACATTCTCGGAAGCAGATTATAGGAGCGTCTAAGGTGAATGTGCTCTGGATAGTTGCTGATACATTCCGCAGGGATCACGTAGGCGCCTACGGCAATCCGACGATTCGAACACCTTCTCTTGATGCGCTGGCAGCTAGGTCGGTCAGGTTCGATGGCCACTATGCTGCTGGATTCCCGACTATGCCCACCCGAGCAGATCATCACACGGGGCGCTGGACGATGTCCTTTATGGGGTGGGAACCTCTGCCTGCAGGCGTGACCACCCTGGCGGAGATGCTGGCCGATCACGGCCTTCACACGGCAGCGTCGGTGGATACCCCTTACTATCTAAGGGATGGAATGAACTATGACCGGGGCTTTCAGTCCTTTTTTATGAACAGGGGCCAGGATACTCTTTGGTCCTTGGTTCCTCATCCCGGCTATCATCATGAATCACAAGACGCCCGAGCGGCATGGCGATACGAATCGGACCGGAATGCCCCGCGAACCTTCATGACTGCCATACAGTGGTTGGAACATCACTACAAAGAGGACTTTTTTCTCTACATAGACACTTGGGACCCCCACGAACCCTGGGACGCTCCGCCCCACTACACAGAGCTATACTGGCCGGGATACGATGGCGAGGTCGTGCTCCCTCTGTACGGAAACTGGCATGACGTACCAGGATACGACGAAAAGAGACTTCAGAAGGGTCATGCCACCTATTGTGGCGAGATTACTATGGTCGATACGTGGTTGGGTTTCTTGCTGAAATCCATTGAGAACATGGGCCTGATGAACAAGACGGCGATCATCTTCACCACAGACCATGGTTTCTACTTTGGTGAACATGGCGGTCTCTTTGGCAAGATGAACTCAGCCAAGTTCTCGGACGGGACGCTTCGGCCCTATGGAGACCCAGGATCAAAGTGGGCGTACTCTCCCCTTTTCGAGGAGCTTGTCCACCTCCCACTTCTGATTCACGTGCCAGGAGTATCTCCAGGGGTATACAAAGGCCTCAGCTCCGCCGTCGATGTCATGCCGACCGTACTCGATCTGCTGGAGATGGAGATTCCGGCCTTCGTTCAAGGCAGGTCTCTTGTGCCCGGGATGCGAGATACTTCCATCCCAGGCCGGGAGTACGTAGTCAGCAGCATTCCCTTCGCGAACCCTGGCGATCCGGTTCATTCCGTGGACAACTTGCTCCGTCCCCTCTCAGACCATCCGGTCACCACCATCACTTCCGGAGAGTGGAGTTTGCTATACAGCCCTCAAGATGGTCGATCCGAGCTTTACAATCTGAAGTCCGATCCAAATCAGATGAATAACGTGATACAAGAAAAGACTGACGACGCTAGAGAAATCCATCAGCTCTTGGTTCAGTTCATGCGTGAAACTACAGTGCCGGACCGTCTACTAAGACCTCGATTGGAACTGCGTGTTTAGTTCCTTTGAAGATCGAGCCCTAGTCAAATACTAGCGCAGCGGCATCGCTGAGGAGAACTACCTAATGGAGGAAGTAGTCCGCGTCCCCACCAGCTTGACTGGCGCAGCCCTTGAACATCGTTGGCGTCTGAGCCTCCAGCCTATTGAGTGACGTTTCAGCAATGAACCAAAGACCTGATTCTTCCGAGACCTTCTACAGGCGTCATGCACAGCGTTACGCAGAAGTAAGCCACGGCTTTCTTCAGTCCATATATAGCAACGTCTCCCATTCGGGGCTCAAAGGCGATACGGACCTGATGGACCGGCTCCAAGAGCTGGTTCCCGCCGGGTCCCGAGGGCAGGACGCCGGTTGCGGCGCGGGCGCTCGCGATGTCTTTTTCTACCGACGAAAGGGGTATGACATCTACGGGGTCGACGCTATAGAGGAGAACATCAAGGAGGCGCGTAGGCTTCACCCGGAGATTGCTCAGCGGGTGTCCGTCGCCGACCTCCGCGAGCCTCTCAGTTATCCGGACTGCTCGTTCGGCTTCATCCTATGCAACGCGGTCATCCAGCACATTGCTCCACATATAGCCTTAGGAGTTACCCTACCGGAGTTTGCCAGGCTTCTGGAAGCGGGGGGAGTTCTGCAGCTTATGTTCAAGATTGGGAGAGGAGTCGCGACGGTTTACGATAAGGACTACGGCGCGGATAGGACCTTCCAACTCTACAGCGTGGATGAGGTGATCGGCCTCTTGGCGGATCAAGGCTTGAACGTAATCCCGGCGGAAGGTGAGAAGCTGGGAGGAGTCATATATTTCACGGACCCCAAGCCCATGAACCATTGCGTCCTGTTCGCTCGCAAGGCCGGATGAAGGACGAGGCTCGTTGTCTCCGGGACCAGAGGCTCCGCCTTGGCTCCCGCGGTAGGACTCGAACCTACGGCCAGTCGGTTAACAGCCGACCGCTCTACCACTGAGCTACGCGGGAACGTGGAGGCTTATTGTAGCAATAGAACGGGCCTCACGGCAAAAGGGTGGCGCTCGCTCACTACAGATGAGACGGCGAGGGAAGCGCCGCGCCGTACACCCAAACCTCCACTGCTCAGAGACGCCCTGTCCGTTCTGCGACAAATGCCTATTGTCCCATGGACATGCCACCCGCTACTATGTCTGCATACGTCCGTCGTTCCCGTGCTAGGCCGGGAACCTCGCGTCCCCCGGCCCCCATCGCCTGCCGTCTACGATGGAAATGGAACCAAATGGAAGGAAATGGAACCAAATTAAAAGTTTCGCACTCCTGACACATTCCTGAGAAGCCGCGCCGGACATGAGATCGTGATGGAAAGGCGCGAGACGCTGAGAAACGCAGGATAACCCCACGGAACTGAGTCAGAATGAATCAAAATGAGACAGACATCTTCCCTTTCCACTCCTGAACTGTCCCAGATGCGATAAACGGGGGTTGCATAGCTACAGAAGTACCAGGGGTGGCTCATGGGAGAGTCCACTCCGGCGCCGGCGCCACAGTCAGGCAGCGAGCCTATGGTATAGTTGGAAGGGTGCCGACGCCTGAGCGCGTCCGGCCATGCGTGGGGGTATAGCTCAACTGGGAGAGCGCCGCGTTCGCAATGCGGAGGTTGGGGGTTCGAGTCCCCCTATCTCCACCACGCCCTCCTGTGAGGCAACGGTCGCTTGGCGACACCAACACTCGTCATTGATCCAACTTCAGAGGAGGACATCCGCACGATGGATATGGTGAAGCGGCTCCTGGCGATCTTCCTGGTGGCGACGGCCGTCGCCACGGCGCTCAACCTCATACTCACGCCGGTGTACCACAACGGCTCAGCGGCATACCCGGTGTGGGAAATCCTGAACTGGTTCCTGGCTGCCGCAGTGTTGGTGTCGCTGGTCGTGAGCATCCTGCGAAGACTCGCCCTTCGAAGCGAGAACGCCAGCACCCTCGAGTACGTGCGAACCAGCATGACCTTCTACGGGGCCATCGCACTGACCATGCTGTTCTTCTGGGAGTGGTTCTGGACCTTGAATCCCAGTAGCGAGACCGGGGAAGCTGTAACCTCGCACACAGTGTACTTCCCGCTCTTGGACATGCTCTTCGTAGTCGTCACTCTCGCCATAGGCCGATATCTCTGGAGCGACGGTGGTGACTCACAGGCGTAGAGGCCCTGCAAGGGCGTTCTGAGATGGGCTGTCAGAAGCCATCTCCCCACGGATGTGCGGGCCGTTGAGACGCACAACATTCCGCTTACCGAAGTTCTGTTGCAGCCGTCCCTTTTTGGCCTACCACAACCGACCTACGCGCCCCGTATTCAGAGCTACAGGAGGAATCTGCGCATGAGGGGCAGTAGGTATTTCCCAGCGATCTTGATGCTGAGCGGTATCGTTTCGGTGCTAGCCTTCATGGGTTGCCTTAACAGCGACTCGGAGTCAAGCGAACACAGCGCTGGCGCAGAATCCAGCGAGCATACCGGTGCCTCAGAGTCCGGTGAGCGCAGTGGCGACTCGGAGTCAAGCGAACACAGCGGCGGTTCGGAGTCAGGCGGTGGAGGACACTACCAATGCCATTCTGCGCCAGGTCAGGGTTGAGGTTCATCTCTCGAATGGAACCGAGCTCGGCCCGATATCTCGGTTTGACCTGGCTCCCGCCTAGGTGGCCGACATTACTCTCCTGGCAACCAGCCAACCCTTCACATCCTGGAGCGCCCACCTCGAAGTCGGCTGACTCCGCATAGTGAGGGCGGGTCGCCGGTTCGATACGCGGGCTTCGGCTAATCCTGGGGGCGCGTCGTGGGAACCTGGACGATCATCTCGGTGAACTCGCCCGGCTCGGTTTCGACCCGTACGCTGCCGCCGTGCTGGCGTACGATGTCATTCGAGATCGCGAGACCGAGACCGGTGCCCTGGTCAGTGGGCTTTGTGAAGGGGTTGAAGATTTTATCGATGACGTCGGAAGGATGCCGCTCCCGTTGTCCCTGACGCGAATCTCGATCTGGTCGTCATCGTGCCGCGTGGAGAGGAGCAGCGTGGGGGAGTAGGACGCTTCGTCGCCGGCCTCGATAGCGGCGCGACGTTTCTGGTTAGTGGCGTAGCAGGCGTTGCTCACCATGTTCAGGAATACGCGCCCCAGATCCTGTGGAACGACGTCCAGTTCGCCCACGTTGAGGTCGAAGTCCTGCTGAAGATCAAGCTGGAAGTTCGGATCGGTAGCCCGGGCGCTGTGGTAGGCCAGCCGGGCGTGTTCATCGATCAGTCTGTTGATATCCGTTGCCTGCAGTTCGCCTGAGCCGCGGCCCATCATGAGCATATCGTGCACTATCCGGTCGGCACGGTCGCCGTGCGAACGGATACGTGTCAGGTTATCGGACAGGTCGGTCAGGACGTCTTCGATGAGCTGCCGCTGCTCCGCGGTCAGCGTGTCCGTTCCCTCTTCCATGACCTCTCGGAGTTCGTCAATGAGCTCTACTGATCCCTCGGAGAAATTCTTGACGAAGTTGAGCGGGTTTCGTATCTCGTGGGCTACTCCGGCGGTGAGTTCACCGAGCGCCGCCAGCTTCTCGCGCATGACAATCTGATCCTGTGCTCGTTGCAGATCCGCCAGCACACTCTCGAGCTGATCGTTCTTATCCTGGAGCTCTCCCGCCAGCTGCTCTACCAGATTGAGGCGCTGAACCTCCAGAGCGTGGCGGCGGAAAACCTCCAAGGCTGCGGCCATGTCGGCGACTTCGTCCCGTCCGGTGATCTCCACCTCACCTTCGAGGTCGCCTCCTGCCATCCGGCGCATTCGGTCGGACAGCCGCTGGAGACGGTTCAGCAGCACCCGTCCGACGTAGAGCCAGGCGATGAGCAGGGCAGCGCCGATGGTGATTCCGCTGATAACCAGCGGCAGGGTACGTCCTGCCAGAATCGCCCGCATGGACGCTTGGGTCGCTGCAAGCGTGCTGGCATCGGCCGCGCTAACGAGGCCATTGACCTCCCCCACGAGGTCGAGGGCGATATCGCTATTCTGTGCCAGCAGATTCTGTTGATGCTCCGCGAGCGTGAGTTCCAGTTCGACGAGGTTGAAGCCGCTGTCCTCGTCAAGGCCGAATGCGGACAGCTGTGCGAAGATCGGGTCGAGCTCAGCGTGTAGAGGAGAGTCTTCGAACCCCGATAGATTCCGCTTGATGCGGCTGTCGACCGCCTCGAAGCGCTCTCGCAAAGGCTCTATCGAAGCAGCACGGGAGAGCGTGAATGCGCTCGCCATCAACTGTGTCGCGATGTTGGCGTCGGCCTGTAGCTCGGCCAGACGGCGATAGCGGCCAAGCTCCTCCTCGGAGAGGTGTTCAGACGTAGGGGCGGGTGGGTCTACAAGGTTGCGATAGCCGGTCATCGTGTAGAAGAGTTGGTCGTCGATGGCTGGGATCACTACGCCGTCCAGACGGCTCCGCAGGTTTGCCAACTCCGTTCGCAGCGCCTGGCTGCGCTCGCCGATCCTGAAGAGTTCAGCCCTGTCGCCCTTGATGCCATCGATGTTTACGATCAGGGCGTCGGCATGGCTGCGGATGCCCTGGAAGCGCTCGTCGTTTGGGTCTCTACTCTCCAGGAGGGCGATCTGCTCTTCAAAGGCCACCTGGCCGTCGACGGTCGGGTAGCGCCTGGACTGGAACACCCATAGGAAACGGTCATCCCTGGATTCCAGGATGCCGTGGGCAATCAGCCGGGAGAGAGACTCATCACGGACGGCGTAGGCGCGGTTCGCCACGTGTTCCACCCAGAAACGGGTGTCACGCTCGGCGCCCTCTGCTATCTCGGCCAGCGTTGGGTCGAGCAAGCTGTCGCCGACGGGAGTAGCGTCGACCAGAACCAGTTTATCCAGATCGGTGTCGATGCGGCCCTCCAGCGCCAAGTCCATCAGGACGGCTCCGGCGAGGGCGTATTCCAGCGACCAACTGGGCACGCGAGCGAACCTCCCGTCGTCGTCGCTGAGCAGGAGCAGGACGATTTCCTCGGCGAATCTCAGCATGATGCTCGTAGTCTCCTTACTGCCACCTTGAGAATGGCGGAATTATAGCACCTAGGAAGCAATGCCAAGGCTCCTTCGGAGGAGCACCTGAACGCGAACGCCGTCGTGGCGGGTTCGCGTAATGCGCCGACTGGGTCATAAGGCCCGTTAGGCAGATACGAGGCTCTATCAATCCTGAGCAGGGCTTGACAAAGACTCCACGTGACAACTGTCGTTACTCATCTTTGCTGAGGGTCCACCCCCTTTTCACCACAGCCGCCACTGCGAACATCCCGGTTGCGACCAAGGCCATGGCCGGGCCGGAGGGCAGGTCGGCGTGGAAAGAGAGATACAGGCCAGCCACCGCTGAGAGAGCGCCGATCAGCGCCCCGATGACCATGACCATCACGAACCGCCGGGCGAGCAGGTACGCGGCTGCCGCAGGCGTGATGAGCATCGCCATGACGAGGACGATTCCAGCCGCCTGGATGCCTATGACGATGACCAGAGCGAGGAGGGCGAGGAGCACGTACTCGATGAGGCCTGTCCTGATTCCGACGACTGTCGCGCCCACGGGGTCGAAGGTGGTGTATACGAGCTGCTGGTGGAATCCGTACAGCCCGACCATGACCAGCCCCGTGAGCCCGAGCGAGACGAAAACGTCCGTCTGCGACACCCCGAGCACCTGCCCGAGCAGCAGGTCTTCAATGTTGACGTTGATGTTGTTGGCCCTCGAAAGCATGACAAGGCCCAGTGCGAACATGCCCGCGAAGATGATGCCGATCGACGTGTCCTCACTGATGCCGGTGCGCCGACTGACGGAGCCCATCAACAGGGCAATCACGATTCCTGCCGGCACCGCCGCGAAGAACGGGCTGATTCCCAGTAGGAAAGCAACCACCATCCCGGGCAGAACCGAATGGGCGAGCGCGTCGCCCATGAAGGCGCGCCCGCGCGTGATGACGTAAGCGCCCAGAACGGGGCACATGATGCCGACGAGCACGGAGACGATCAGCGCTCGCACCATGAAGCCATATTCGAATGGCCCGAAGATGTAGTCGATCATGACGAGTGCCTCGCGTGTCCGCCTCCCGAGTGTCCATAGTGGTCGGGGGCGAACTCGATTCCGTGAGAGCCGTAGAGTTCCTCCAGCACCTCGGGGGTGAATGCCTCGTCCGGCGGGCCGCATGCGCAGACGTGGTGGTTGATGCACAGGATCTGGTCGAAGCGCTGAGCCAGATTGGTGAGGTCGTGAGTGGCCAGAAGGATGGTTCTGCCCTCGTCACGGAGTGATTGGAGGATCTCGATGATGCCTTCCTGGGCGCCCACGTCAACACCGCTGAACGCCTCGTCCAGCATGACGATGCTTGCCTCCTGAGCCAGCGCTCGGGCTATGAATACCCGCTGGCGCTGGCCGCCGGACAGCTCAGTTATCATTGACGAGCGCCGATCCCACAGCCCGACCCGCTCCAGGCACAGCCGAACTATCTCCCTGTCTCGCTTGCCGGGGCGGCGGAACCACCCGACGTTGCAGTACCTCCCCATGCTCACCACATCGAGGACGGAGGCAGGAAAGCTCCAATTGATGCTGTCGCGCTGGGGAACGTACGCCACGGCGCCTTTACGGGCCTCCGCTCCGTGCAGATTCACCGAGCCTTGCGCGAGAGGCAGAATCCCTACGATGGCATCGAACAGCGTGCTCTTGCCAGCTCCGTTTGGGCCTACGACTCCCACCAGCGTGCCCTGGGCGAACTCAAAGGATACGTCGGTGAGCGCGTGGTGTCCGTTGCGCTCGACGGCCATGTCCTCAACGGTAATAGCCGATCTGGAAGTCATATCCGCATACTCCTGCTCCATGCTTGTCCTCCCTCAACCGGGGAAGCCATCTTCATTCTCCCCCACCGGGGACTTTCCATGAATCCATCGGAGAGGGAAGCGTTGTCATTTCAGCGCCTCAACTATGCGGCTGACGTTCGTCCGTGCCATCTCGATGTACGTCTCCGCGCCGCTGCCCTCGTTGCCGATGGCGCCTGAGTAGAGCCGGACGAACTTCGCGCCGGACTCCTCCGCCACAGCTATAGCCAGGCGCTCGCTCACCGTCGTCTCGCCGAACACTGCCGGAGCGTCTTCCTCCTCGGCTTCGTCGATCAGGTCGGCAAGGTGTACTGCCGATGGTTCCGCCTCGGTGGTGACTCCCAGGATGATTCCTATGACCTCGAACCCGTACAGGTTTGCGAAGTACCCGAGGCTATCGTGAGAAGTCAGGAGCAACCTACGCTCCTCCGGCACGAGACTGACCTGCTCATCCGTCCATGCATGCAGCTCGTCGAGCCGCGCGTTGTACCCCGAGGCGTTGGCGCTATAGGCGCCGCTGCGATCAGGGTCGAGGCCGGAGAGCCGAGCCGTGATCTCGTCGACGGCGATTTTCACACGTATGGGGTCGAACCAGAAGTGGGGATCCTGGATGCCGTGGCCGTGGCCCTCGTGCTCCTCTTCGCTTTCAGCGGTGAGACCCTCGATGGCCTCTATCGCATCGAGCGCCTCCATCTGCCCGGCTTCAAAGGCGTCGAGTATCTCGCGTGCCAAGGCGGCCGGCTCGTCTTCGTTGCCCTCTGCGCCGGCGAATAGCTCCTCGATCTCCTCCAGGCCAGCCTCCGGGGTGGTCGCGCCTTCCTCCACCTCATGGACGACACGGCTCAACTCTTCCACGAGCTCGACTTCCTCGACATGGGACGCGGCGAATTCTAATGGTTCGATGATCTCGGCCAGTTCGACGATGCTGGATGGGTTCCGCGCGGCGTTTTCCACCAGTTCTTTGAGCCAGGAGCCCTCCAACCCGAGGCCGATGCTCAGCACCAAGTCGGCGTCGGCAATCCTGGCGATGTCCTGAGCGCCTGGTTGGAATCCGTGGGGGTCACTGCCCGCCGGCACCAGGCTGAAGACGTCTACGTGCTCTCCGCCGATGTTCTCGACCCAGTCTGCGACGATGCTTGTCGTTGCGACTACCCGGACGGGAGTGGCCGTGTCGGGCGTAGCGCTGCCGGTATCGTTCGAGCACGCGCCGAGGGCGAAGAGCAGCGTAAGCGTCAGGAAGACAGCCTTTGCCAGATTCGATATGCGGTTATTGGCACTCAGTATCATCATTGTTCAATTCGCGCACCAACTTTGTTCTTAGCCAAGTCAGGTCGATTAGTCCGATAGAGCGGCGAGCCAGCGGCTCAAAAAATGAGACATAGTATCAATTATTGAGGCGACACATCTCGATCTGGTAGCCCATGGATTCGCTAGTTGGTCCTGTCCTTGGTGCACCGGTTGCACATAACGTAGAGCTCGATGCGGTGGCCGACGATATCGCCGGGGATGTCGTCGCCCAGTGCCCTCATCAGGCGCTCGATCGTGGCGGCGCGGAACTCTCCGATATTCCCGCAGTTGACACAGACCGTATGGTGATGGTGCTCGATGCGAGAGAGGCTGTACCGGGGGGCGCCGTCGAGGAGGTTCAGCTTGCATATGACGCCGAGCTCCATGAGAAGCTTGATCGTCCGGAAGATGGTCGCTCTGCCCACCTGCGGCAGCTCGCTGCCGATCTCTTCGGCCGTAAAGCCCTCCAACTTCCCCTCCAGTATCTGGATAATCGCGCGCCTCGGGGCCGTGGGCCGGTAACCCTGATCTTCGAGGACAGCTATGATGTCTGGGTGTGAGGTGTGGGATGTTGTCATGATACCATGTATCAATTCGTTCTATAACTGAGATGCTAACCTGAACCATTTTATGCTGTCAACCTGACTGCCGGAGAGCGAAATCTTGGCCTGCGGATTGGTTGACGCTGATTCGCAGGCTGCCTTGCTCAATTCGTCGAACGGGCCTGGGCCAGCAGGTGACCGACGTGATGGTCTTCGGCGCAGCCCTCCGGCGCACCTCCAACTGCACGGTGACTGCCGCGCGTTTTCTCAGCTTGTTGCCCATTCTGTCACTATCTCACCTTTGGCGCGTGCGGTTGTTCAGGAGCGCGCAGAAGTGGGGAGGGTTGATTCTTGGACCCATTTGGCCTTGGTTGGCCCGATTTACTCCTAACCGAAATGCTGAAAATGAGGCCGGGGTGGCCTCGTTGGCCCTCCGCTCACTCGTACGCGCTGGGCCAATGAGGCCTCGCGTGGCCTCATTGGGATCTGTGGTGGCTTCGCCAGGAGTGGCCAGGAGTGGCAAAACTTTTAATTTCCGCTCATTTCCGCTCATTTCCTATCATTCCTCTCGTAGACGGATGGCGATGAGGCCGGGGATGTGAGGTCCTGCCTTCGCGTGAACGACGGTTGTGTTCGTGGAAACGACGCATGCAGTCAATGTACGGGTTGGTGCGGCGATGGCGCAATGGGCATTTGTCGTGGTTCATGGGCGCTGCAGGGGCGAGGACCGGTTTGGGCGTGCGTAGGGGTTGCGGCGGGGAGTCTCAGACGTAGCGAACGAGTACAATGACGACGCGGAGCATCACGGGGATCGCTCGTGGGTACGCGTCCTGACAGAGGTTGGGGTGCGGCCTCATGGTAGGCGTAGGATGGCGGCTTGCGCGGAAGGGGCGGCCTTGGATCGAACGACATCAGGTGTGCCGGGTACGCGTGGAGGATTCGTTGCGGGCGCTGTCGGCGCGCTGCTCATGACCGTCGTGCTGATCGCGCTGCGTCTCACGTTCGATGCAACGGCGATAACGGAGGTCATCGCGGACTGGTTCACGAGGCTGCTGCCGCCTGAGATCTTCGACTTCTTCATCGAAAAGCTGTCGTCCAACGCGAAACGGATGCTGTACGTCTTGGTGTTCCTCGGGCAGATCGGCGTCGGCGGGTTGATCGGCGTGGCCTACGCGAAGTACGTGAAGGACGCGACGGCGCAGGAAGGCGTCGTTAAGCGCGCCGTCTATCTCGCTGTGGGCGTGTGGGCGGTTCTGGCGCTGGCGCTGACGCCGCTGTTGGGCGGAGGCTTCCTCGGAGCCAATCTCACGGATGGCGCGTTCAAGTACTCGTCGGCGCTACTGTTTGCTGTCTTCGTGTTCGCGCTGGCTACGACCCAGATGCTTGCGCTCTCCAACCGCGCCGAGGGCGCGCCGTACAGCGCGAGCCGGCGCGATTTCCTCCAGAAGGCTGCGATCTTCTCGGCGCTTGTGGTCGTGGGCGGCGTCGCTGGGCGAACCGTACTCACCAACCTCGGCAGGCTGACTCCCTCCGTGTCGCGCCCCAAGGGCAAGCTTTCGACGCCGGTAACGCCCAACGACGAGTTCTACTTGGTGTCCAAGTCGGCGGTCGTGTCCGACATCGATGTTGCCACATGGACGTTGAACGTAGAGGGCGACCGAGTAGGCAACCCGATGAAGATCACCTACGACGAACTGCTTGCCATGCCCGCCATCGAGGAGTACGTGACGCTCACGTGCATCAGCAACACCGTGGGCGGAGACCTAATCAGCAACGCGCTGTGGAAGGGCGTACCGCTCAGGTTCATCCTGGACAAGGCAGAGTTGGCCGAGGACACCGAGCGGATCGCGTTCCATGCGCACGACGGCTATTTCGATAGCTTCCCGCTGGACATCGCTCGACGGGACGAAGTGATCGTCGCGTATCAGATGAACGGCGTACCGCTGCCTGCCTCGCACGGGTTTCCCGCCCGGATCATCGTGCCGGGGCTCTACGGCATGGAGAACGTGAAATGGCTGGACAGGATCGAACCCGTCCTTGCCAACTTTCGCGGCTACTGGCAGCGGCGAGGCTGGCAGGACACGGCGGTCATCAAGACGATGTCCCGGTTCGACATTCCCGTCGACAACAATCGTTTGCCGGTTACGGAGGTCGAGGTTGGGGGCGTTGCGTTCGCTGGTACTCGGGACATCATCCGTGTCGAGGTCAGCCTCGACGGAGGCGCCACCTGGCGGGACGCCACATTCGAGCCCGCGTTATCCGACTATGCCTGGGTGATATGGCGCGTCGACTGGCCGAACCCGATGCCTGGCAAGCCAACGCTGGTGGTACGCGCCACCGACGGCACTGGGACGCGCCAGGATCAGAGCTGGAAGTCAAACCAGCCGTCAGGCGCGACCGGCTGGCATCGGGTCGATGTCCTCCTCACCGAGCCGGCAACGCCCACGCCACCCGATCGTTCCGCGTAGCCGGACGACGGGTCAGGTCAGGCAGAGTACCGCTTGCCGGTATTACGTTCGGCTCGCTGCGGCGGAAGGCTGTGCGCTAGTACTTGCCCTGGCTTGCCCACGCGGCCCCATCCACGGGCAACCAGATTCCGCTGATGAACTGCGCCTCGTCGGAATGCAGGAATAGCGCCGCGTTGGCGACGTCCCAGGCCGTTCCCATGCGCTGCCCGAGGGGGACTCTGGCGTTCCGCATCGCGATGACCTGCTCTCGCGGAGTTCCCTGTGCCACGCGAGCCTCGATGGCCATCGGCGTATCCATCAGGCCGGGCAGGATGGTGTTGACCCGGACTCCCGCATCGGCGTGAGCTGACGCCAGGTTCTGCGTCAGCGCGATAACCGCGGTTTTCATGGTCTTGTACCCGATGTACGGGTAGGCCTCCAGCACCGCAAGCGACGAGATGTTCACGATGGAGCCGCCTCCCTGACCACGCATGATCGGTATCGCGTGCTTGCAGGCCATCCAGTGGCTCTTGAGGTTCACCGCAAAGCTGCGGTCGAACGCGTCCTCCGTCATATCGACCGCCACAGCGTCGCCCAGCGCAAGGCTCGCTCCCACGTTGTTATGGAGGATGTCGAGGGAGCCGTGGCTTGCGGCCACGCCGCTGATGAGCGCTGCCACCGAGTTCTCGTCGGTTGCGTCCACATACGCGGCGACGGCATTGCCACCGTCGTTCGCGATCATGTCGACGGTGTCCTGCGCCGAGGCCTCGTCCCGGTCAGCGACCACGACCCTCGCCCCCTCTCGCGCCAACACTATCGCCGTGGCCCTGCCGTTCCCGATTGTTTCCCCCGGCGTCTGCCCGCCCCCCACGATAACCGCGACCTTGCCTGCTACACGTCCAGCCATACTTTCCTCCTCGACGTTCCTGTCTCTGTCGTGTTGTTCGCTCTCCCGCTGCTCGTCTACCCGTTGGGGAGGATGACGGCGACCATTGCCTCCAGCGATTCGTGGACCCCGAAGGCCTCGTTCACCTGGCCGAGTGGGAACCGGTGCGTTATGAGTTCTTCGACCGGCACGTCTATCATCGAGCGGAGGGCCTCCATCGACCGAACGATGTGGCGCGGCTCCGACGCGACGACCCCGCTCACGCGGAGCGCTTTCTTGGTGATGAGCGTTGGGTTGATCTGCTGCGTGCCGTAGTCCGTCCACGGCCCAACGAGGAGGTATTTGCCGCCGAAGCGAACCATCCGCAGGCCCTCCTGCGTGGCGCCAATAGCCCCGGAGCACTCGACCACCAGGTCAGCGCCTCGAGCGTTGGTCAGGTTCATCACTGCCTCGACTCGCTCGTCCGCGGTGGTCAGTTGGGTGATGTCGATGGTCTCGTCCGCGCCGAGGCGGGCGGCCATCCGGAGCCGTCCTTCCGGCGCGCCAATCACGATGACGCGCCCGGCTCCCAGTAGTTTCGCCTGGAGCAGGCCGCCGATGCCCATGGGGCCTGAGCCCTGGATGACCACGGTGTCGCCGAGGTTCAGCCCGCCAAGCCGCTCGTAGCCGTTGAGCAGCGTGTGCGTGCCGACGACGCTCAGGAGCGCGCGCTCATTCGAGAGGTCGTCCGGTATGCGGAGGAGCCAGGGATTCGGCGGGAGATACAGCTGCTGACCGAACCCGCCGTACAGGTACGGAGGCTCGTTCGATGGCGTGAAGCCGGGCTGTCGTACGTTCATGCAGAACTCGCCTATGGTGCAGTTGTAGCAGTGCCCGCACGGCGAAGCCCGGAAGGTGACGCGGTCGCCCTCCTTGAGCGTTTGGCCCAATGCGTCAATGCGGCGCTCGAGTCTGCTCGCCGCGATGGTGCCGATGTTCTCGTGTCCGAAGATCAGGGGCGTGGGTGTATCCGGGTGGTGGATGGCATGGGCGTCAGTGCCGCAGATAGCGGCCATATCCATATGGACGAGCACCGAGCCTTCCTCGAGTTCCGGCTGGGGGAATTCCCAGAGCTCGATCGGCTGATCCTTCGCTACGAACACCGCAGCCTGGCTGTTGCTCATCGTGTCCTCCTCCGCCCGAGAGATGGCGCCAAGGATAGCCTTGCGCAATGGCTAGCGATACACATGTACCGGCCCGAACTATCTCCTTCATCTCCGCTGCGCACCTTGACAGTACCCAAGCCTGCACATAGTGTCCAAGCCTGCACATTCTTAGGCGCTCGTGGGCTGCTTCCGGGCGCTGCCACGATGAGTGAGGCGATGGCCACCACCCCAAGGGTCACGATTGCGGGAGTCGGCGAGGCGCGCGGCGGTCGCGCTACGGGCAAGACGACGGTTCAACTCTATACAGAGGCCTTCCAGGACCTGCTAGCCGATTGCCCGATCGACCCGGCTGAGATAGACGGTGTTCTCACATCGAGCCCCGATGCGGAACCGCATCACATGTTCTCGACGTGGCTGACCGAATACCTCGGCCTCCGGCCCAGGTTCACCTCCGCGGTTCAGATGGGCGGCGCGACGCCCCACTCCAACATGGCGCTCGCCGCCGCGCTGGTGGAGTCAGGACGCTGCAGGGCGGTGATGGTCGCGGACGGGGACAACCGGGCTACCAAGTTCTCACGCCAGGATAAGATTCAGGCGATGAGTTCGCAGGTCGGCCACCTGAGCAGCCTGGAACCTCCTCACGAATTCGATGGTCCCTTTGGTCCGACCGCGCCTGCGTTGTACGGGATGATGGCCACACGTCATATGTACGAGTACGGTTCGACCCCCGAGCAGTTCGCGCGCATCGCCGTCGCGTTTCGGAGTCACGGCGCGCTCAACGAGAGAGCGCAACTCCGCAAGCCTGTCACCGTAGAGGACGTGTTGGCGAGTCCGTTCATCGCATGGCCGCTGCATCGTGACGAATGCGCGCTGATCTCCGACTGGGGCACCGCCATCCTCGTGACGACGCCGGAGTACGCAAGCTCGCTCCGGCGCGATCCGGTGTACCTTCTGGGTCTCGGCCAGGCGCATCAGGGATACAACTCTTATCAGGCGCCCTCGCTCACGGCCTTCCCCATCGGTGAATCCGCGGACGAAGCCTTCGCTGCAGCCGGCGTAAGCCGTAACGAGGTGGACGTGTTGGAGCTCTACGACTCGTTCACCAGCACTGCGATGGTGACGTTGGAGAACATGGGCTTCTGCGGCCCCGGTGAGGGAGGCGCGTTCGTGGAAGGCGGGAACATCGACCTGGGGGGAACCCTCCCCACGAACACGCACGGGGGGCTGCTCTCCTACAACGGCGGTCACGGGCACTTCATCGTGGAGGCCACCCGCCAGCTTCGGGGTGAGTGCGGCGACCGGCAGGTGCCCGACGCGAAGATCGCAGTCTCGCAGGGAACGGCAGCACTCGCCTCTTCGTCCATCACGCTGGTGTTGGGGACCTAGCGATGGAGCGAGCGAACACCGTTACTCAGCCGTACTGGGATGGCATAGAGCGCGGACAGTTGCTGCTTCAGCACTGCGGGGCGTGCGGCACGTATCAGTATTACGCTCGGCCCCTCTGCGCCAAGTGCCATTCCGCAGAGCTGGAATGGCGTGAGGCGTCCGGGCGCGGGGTCTTGTACTCGTACAGCGTGGTTCAGCGAGGCCCGACGCCGTCCTTTCAAGCGATCGCCCCGTACGTGACCGCGATTGTTGAGTTGGAGGAGGGGCCGCGTATGTTCACAAACATCGTGGACGTCGACGCGGCGGCGCTCCAGGTGGGTGAATCGGTGAGAGTGGTATTCAGGGAAGGGCCCGAGGGGTTGCAGCTTCCTTACTTCAGACCGGCGGGAGCCAGCGTTGCGCGTTCGGATCACTGAGTACCTGGACATCGATCTGGTACGTGAGCTCTGGTGCTGTAACCGGTGCGGCGGCGACCTGATCTCTGCCCGGGAGCCGTACAAACGCGGCTGTCTGCTGTACGAGCGGAATCCGCGCGAAATACACCAACCGATCAGCAATCACCCGACGTTCAATTACTCCTTCGATCCAGACTGGGTGCGCATCATCGAGTTCTACTGCCCGCACTGCGGGGTGATGGTCGAGAACGAGTACCTGCCTCCGGGGCACCCGCTGACCAACGACCTTCAGCCCGACATCGACGCCCTCAAGCGTAAGCATCAGAACGGAGAGGCATCGTGAGCGCGCGCCTGGGACTCGATATCGGCGGGACGTTCACCGACGCCGTGGGGGTGCTCGATGGGAATCTGGTTTGGGCGAAAGCGGAGACCACGCACCACGACCTGAAGGACTGCTTCATGGAGGCAGCCGCTCGCGCCGCCGAACGGCTGGGCTCCGACCTCGCCACCGTTGCGAGAGATGCCGAGGCTCTTATCTACTCCACCACCGTTGGCACGAACACCCTGATCGAGAGAACGGGCCCCAAGCTGGGGCTTCTGACGACGATGGGGTTCGAGGACACGCTCAAGGTGGGGCGGTCGCGCAGTTGGGCCGACGGGATGCCGCTGGAAGTCCGGTTCGCGAAGGGCCGCGCACGCAAGCCTGAACCGCTCATCCCCCGCGACGAGTTTACGGTGAGCCTGCGGGAGCGCATCGATAGCCGAGGTGAAGTGCTCATCCCGCTCGACGAAGATGAGGTGCAGCGGCAGGTGCAGCGGCTCGTGGACCTGGGCGTGCGCGGGTTCGTCGTCGTCCTGCTCAACTCGTTCATCAACGGGGCCCACGAAGAGCGCGTCCGGGATCTGATCCACGAGGAGTACCCCGAGGTGTACCTGGGCCGGATGCCCGTCTTCCTCTCGCATGAGGTTTCGCCGCAGATGGGGGAGTATCGTCGCAGCCTCACGACGATTATAGATGCGTATCTGCGTGTGAATACGGAGGAGCACATCCTCGATATTGGTAACGATCTGCTGGACATGGGCTATCGCAAGCCGCTATTCCTCGCGAAGTGCACAGGGGGCATCTCGTCGGTTTCGCGCACACGCCCGATCCATCTGCTGGGCAGCGGCCCGGTGGCCGGAGTGTTCGGCGCGCGCGCACTCGCCGAGACATACGGTCTCCGCAACGTCCTTCTTACCGACATGGGAGGCACGAGCTTCGACGCCGGGTTAGTGGTCGAAGCCAAAGATCGGCTGTACGAATCGGACCCCGTGTTCGATCGGTGGCGAGTGCAGGTGCCGGTGATTGCGCATTGGTCCATAGGCGCAGGCGGCGGGTCTATCGCGTATGTCGAGGACAGCCGGTTGCACGTGGGCCCGCGAAGCGCACGCTCACGCCCGGGCCCGGCGTGCTATGGCAGGGGGGGCACGGAGCCCACGGTCACGGACGCCGACGTGGCGCTTGGGTTCATCGATCCGGACTACTTCCTGGGAGGGCGGATCAAACTCGACGCTGCTCTGGCGGTCGAGGCGATACGGACACGGGTTGCGGAACCTCTCGGCATGACGGTGGACGAGGCGGCGTGGCATATCCGCCACCAGATCGACGGCGTGATGGGCCAGGAGCTGTACATGCGTACGGCGTTGAACTCAGGCACCGACCCTAAGGATTTCACGGCCTTCGCTGTAGGCGGGGCTGGGCCGGTTCACGCAACAGGGTTCGCCGAGTTCGCGGATGTCCGGAGCATCGCGCTTCCGCCGTTCGCCGGTGCGTTCGGGGCCTTCGGCACGCTCTCGATGGATCTCGTCCAGACGTATGAGAAGGGGCGGAAAGTCGTTATCCGGATGCCTGGCAGTACGGAGTTCGAGGCGGGGGCAGCAGACGTGCTCAACGATGAGATCAGCGGGCTGGTGGTCAACGCGCGCAGGGACATCGCAGAAGAGGGCCTCGATTCTGGCTCGGTTGCCTTCGTCCTCGAGGTGCAGATGAGCTACGGTATGCAGCGTCAGACGATGGACATCGCGCATCCCGGCCTTCATATCGACGGGGTGGCTGACCTCTCGGGTCTCTTCGACCGGTTTCAGACCGCATACGCCGACAGCTTCGGCGAAGGCTCAACCTCTCCGGAGTCTGGGGCGGAGGTTCGTCTCGTTCGGCTCAACGTCATCGGCACGTCGGAGAAGCTGGTACTCCCGTCGTTCGAGGCTGCCCCGAGCCTCCCGAGTGCTATCGGTACGCGCCGGGTGCTCTGGGAGCTTGAGCGAGGTTGGGAGGAGACCCCGGTCTACCGGCTGGATGCGCTGGGGCCGGGTGCGGCGATAGAAGGGCCTGCACTGGTCGAGGCAGAGGACTCCGTGGGCGCAGTCCCGCGCGGGTGGGATTTCCGGCTGGACGAACATCGGATGGGCTGGCTGGAGAAGCAAACATGACACCCCTTCGAGACCAGATCAAGCTGCACGAGGGCCTCGTTTACGATCGCCACGCGTACGGCAAAGGGCCCGGATGGGACCCTGAACTCATCATCGAGAAGACCGCTGCGCCGAGCGAACTCGAGCAGGAAGGCTACGACGTTCTCTCGGACGTCGAGCTGGAGATCTTCTACCACAAGATGCTGACGATCGTGGAAGAGGCGCGGGAGGTGTGGCAGAACCTCTCGATATCGGACATCATCCTTGCGGGCGACATGTCGACAGCGATCTTTACTCCCAGCGGCGATCTGGCTGTTGCGTCCACCGGCATCCACTTCCACGCGCTCCTCAACTACGCCCAGTCCAAGTTCATCCTCAAGTACTACCGCTACGACCCTACCGTGGGCCTGAACGAAGGGGACATCTTCTTCTTCAACAATCCGCTTGCGGGTTCCACCCACGCGCCGGACATGTTCACGGCGATGCCGGTGTTCTATGAGGGTCAGCTCGTGGCGTGGGCTGAGGTGGGCGGACACCAGGGCGACTGCGGGTCGGTCGCTCCGGGTGGGTTCAACCCCTACGCCACGAGCCGCTTCGAAGAGGGTTTCCACATGGGAGGGGTCAAGATCGGTGAGAACTTCCGGATTCGGAAGGACATGCTGGACTACCTGTGCGGCTCGGTTCGTAACCCATTCGTATTCGCGGTGGAGCTTCGTTCGCGAGTCGCGACATGCCTGCGTATGCGCGACCGTCTCCTCCGGGAGGTTGAACGCCGTGGGCCCGCAGTCGTCGCAGGGGGTCTGCGGAGGCTGATCGACCGTTCGAGCGAGTTGGCTTCGGAGCGGCTGCGGCAGGTCAACGACGGCATCTACCGCTCGATCCTCTTCAACGACACCATCGGCGCGGAGAAGGGGTTGGTACGGGTGCCGACCACGGTGATCAAAGAGGGCGGCGAGATGACCATCCTGGTGCAAGGTGTTTCGCCACCGAACGGCAAGGGGCCTGTGCACGCGACATGGCATCTGGTGCGTGCTTCCCAAGCGGTCTACCTGTTCGCGTACTTCTTCCGCGGGCTGATGCCCAACGTCGGGCTGTTCGAGCCGCTTACGTTCCTCATCGAGGGCCCTTCAGTGGCAAATTCTCCCGAAGACGTTGCGCATACGGAAGGCACGATCATCTCTGCGGCGGTCGTGCAGAACTTCCACATCATCGGATCGAAGATGCTCTTCGACAGCCCGTTTCGGGAGAACGTCTCGGCGCCTTTCTCTCGGAACATGGTGGCGCTGATCTTCTACGGGTACAACCTGTTCGGATACAGGGCTACAGGCATCACGTCTACCGGCAACGGGGCAGGGCAGGGCGCGCGTTTCGACGGCGACGGGGAGCACTCGACGGGGTTCTACTGGGCGTCACTGACAGATGCAGGGGAGGTTGAGGAGTTCGACGCTCGCTACCCGTTCACCATCATCGCTCGAGGTTTGCTTGGCACGGACTACCACGGATTCGGCATGTACCGAGGGGGGTCGGCCCTGATCGAGGTTAGCATGGCCTATCCGAACCCGGTGGTGATGACCTCATGGGGAACCTCGGATGTCATCTCGCATAACCCGGGCCTGTTCGGCGGGTATTGGGGTCCGCCCAACCCACGTTTGACGATCACCAAGAACGACGCCCTGCGGCTCATGGCGGAGGGTACGCTGCCTGAGCTCACGCACCATTCGCTTGCTGCCGAGCAGCGGCTCGACGGCGAATATGCCTTCGAGTCGTCCAGCGTGAACCCGAAGGAGTTCGAAGTTGGTGATGTGTTCCTCTGCGACACCGGATCGGGCGGGGGCTACGGGGACGTGCTTGAGCGCGACCCGGAAGCAGTCATGGTCGACCTCCGAGAGGGAATGATCTCCCCCGGCGTTGTCGAACGCGTCTACAAGGTCGCATACGATGAGGAGACATTGGCCGTTGACTTCGCTGCCACCAGGGCGCTTCGTGAGCAAGAGCGGCAAGGGCGCATCACCCGAGGCAAGCGGTTCGACGACTTCATCGGCGGCTGGCTTGCCCAGAAACCGAAGGATCACCTGCTTACCTATTACGGCGAGTGGCCTGACCCACGGGTGCCCGGCTATGACAAGCCGTTCTGGGGAGACCACGACTGATGTATACCATCGACGTGGATGTCGGCGGGACGTTCACCGACGGGTTCTTCTCGGACGGACAGACGTACCAGACAGCGAAAGTGCCCACCACGGCGCACGATGTCTCGGCGTGCGTACTGGAGTGTGTGGCAGCAGGCGCAACGGCACTTGGCACGGACTTGCGAGGGCTGCTGAGCGAGGCGTCCGTGTTCAGGCTGTCTACGACCATCGGCACGAACATCATCGTTCAAGGCCGTGGCGCGAAGGCGGGGCTGCTGGTGAGTGCGGGAGCCGAAGACGACCTCTACGGAGATGGGCCGGCGAACGTGATAACGCGAGGTTTCATCAGGCCGGAGATGGTAACCGGCATCGGAGGGGCCATCGACGAGACCGGCGCCGAGGTGAGGCCGCTCGACCCTGACGAGGTGCTCGCCGCCGTGAGGGAGCTGGTGAACCAAGGCGCGCGAATCATTGGCGTTTGCCTCCGCAACGCGTGGCGGAACGATGCGCACGAGTCGCGCGTGCGCGAGATCATCCACGAACGGTACCCGGTTCACTACCTTCGCTCTGTCCCGCTCCAGATCAGCTCCGAGGTCTCGCCGGTGTCCAACGACCATGCGCGGGCCAACTCATTGATCATCAACGAGATGCTCCACCGCGAGATGACCCGCAGCCTGTACGATCTCGAGGATCGGCTGCGTGACGCGGGCTATCGATGGCCATTGCTGGTAACTCATGCGAGCGGCGGCTGCGCGCGTATCGCCAAGACCGTCGCAGCCGAGACGTTGCAGTCTGGGCCTGCGGCGGCAGTACTCGGCGCTTGGCGCGTTGCTCAGCTCACCGGCGCGGAGCACGTCATCGCTGCGGACATGGGAGGCACCAGCCTCGACGTGGCGTTTGCATCCGCTGAGCAACCGCCGTGGGATCCACGGCCTACCGTCGAGGATGTATCTTTGGCCATCCCCATGCTGAGCGTGGAGTCCATCGGCGCGGGCGGCGGAAGCATCGCGCGCGTGGATGAGGCAGGGACGCTTTCGGTAGGCCCGGATTCCGCAGCGGCCTACCCCGGCCCCGCCTGCTATGGCCGTGGCGGTACGGAAGCGACGGTGACCGATGCCGACCTGATACTCGGCTACATCGGCCGCGACCATCTCCTCGCGGGACAGATACCGCTCGATCTGGCGGCGGCTCAGGAGGCCATCGTCGAACGAGTCGCTGCTCCGGCTGGGGAGACGTTGCATGCCGCGGCAGCGATGGTGAGGGAGACGGTCGACAGAGAGATGGCGGCTGCCATCCAGCGAGGCATGTCGAGCCGTCGGCTTGCCCCGGGGGGCGTTACCTTGCTCGCGTTCGGCGGCGCAGGCCCGCTGCATGGGGCTTCGATCGCGAAACTCGCCGGCATCCGGTGTGTGCTCGCGTTCCCCTTCGGTTCTGTTTTCAGCGCCTTCGGGTCGAGCACGACCGACGTGATGCATCTCTACCGCAACACTCACGGCTCGCCCGCTGCGAACCCTGGGCTGGCTGAGGCCATGGACGCAGGGACAGAGCGTATGCGGCGCACCGCTGTCAGAGACATGCGCGGCGAAGGGTTCCGGTCTGACGAGTTGGACTTTCAGACGATCGTGGAGCTGTGGGCAGACGGTCGCGCAGCGCTGGTTCGCGTTGCGGACGGCGGGGGCCTGGCCACGGCGATTCAGCGCACGGCAAACGACCTTGACGTGGATCCCGCCTCCGTCGCTCTCGAAGCAACGTGGGCAGTGGTCTCGGCTGACGTGCCGCACTGGTCGCCCGAAAGAGTGGACAAGTTCAGCACGCACCGGCCCGTTGCATCCGGCTCCCGGGAGGTGACGTGGTCGATTGATCAGGGTTCGCTGTCCACTCCTACGCACGAACTCGCAAGCCTCACTTCCGGGGCTGTCATAGAGGGACCAGCGGTTATCGATGCGCCGGATACCGGGTACGTAGTGCCTGAAGGGTGGCGGCTTACGGTGGACGGATACGGATTCCTGGAGATGGTGGATACGTGCGATGAACAGTAACCAACGCCAGCGTCCGCTCGAAGGTTTGACCATCATCGAGATGGGTAATTTTATCGCTGGGCCTTACGCGGGCATGCTCCTGGCCGACCTCGGAGCCGAGGTCATCAAGATCGAAGAAGTGTCAGTCGGCGACCCGTTCCGCACATGGAGCCAGGGACTGTACAGTCCGGCGTTCTGCGCGTTCAACCGTGGCAAGAAGAGCGTCACGCTCGACGTTCGTCACGAGCGCGGTAGGGAGGTGCTCCTCCGGCTCACCGATCAGGCGGACGCTCTCATCGAGAACTTCCGCCCAGGGGTGATGGCCAGGCTCGGCGCCGATTACGAGGCCGTCTCCGCCCGCAACCCGGGGGTCGTGTACTGCTCGTTGTCCGGGTTCGGACAGACCGGGCCTTACCGCGACCGACCCAGCTACGACACGGTGGGCCAGGCCATGGGCGGGTTGCTCGCGTTGCTCATTGATCCGGACGACCCGCGTCCGAGAGGGCCAGCGCTGGCGGACTCGCTCACCGGTCTCTTCGGCGCGTTCGGCGTCTTATCAGCGCTGATGGCTCGCGAGCGCACCGGCGTCGGTCAGAAGGTCGAGACCTCGCAGCTCGAGTCTGTCGCCGCGTTCGTTGGGGAGACGATGACCTTCTATGAGTCCCAGGGCATGGTGTCCGACGCGTGGACCCGGCCACGGCTTGCGCAGGTGTATGGGTTCGATACGGCGGACGGGAAGCCCTTGGCCATCCACCTCTCGTCGCCTCCGAAGTTCTGGGAGGGTCTGACGGAGGCAGTCGGACGCCCGGATCTGAGAGACGACCCACGGTTCGCCAATCGCAGTGCGCGCGCGGAGCACTACCAGGAGTTGTACGCGGAGCTGACGCCGCTATTCAAGCAGCGCACGCGTGACGAATGGCTCGCTCTGTTCGAACAGCATGACGTGCCGGGAGCTCCGACATACCGGGTCAACGAGATGATCGAGGATCCTCAGTTCAAGCATCAGGGGATCCGGATTCAGCACACTCACCCGGAGGGCGAGTCCGTTACGGCCAAGAACCCGCTCAATCTGCTGGGCACGCCTCTGACCTACGACGTACCGCCTCCCGGCCTTGGCGAGCATAACGATGAGGTGCTGTCGCGCCTGGGGCTGACGGCGGATGAGGTTGCCGCCCTTCGGCGGGATGGCGTTGTCAGGGAAGCGTAGCCAGGCCGTTGCGCGTGCTAGTATCGGCGTTGCGAGAACACTGAACGACACATGGAGGAGCGTTACATGATTATCGACATGCACGGACATCTGAACGCACCAGCTGAGCTCTATGCCTACAAGGCAGGGCTGCTGTCCAGCCGAGGCGCCTACACTCACTGGGGCGGCCTCCCCGACGAGAAGCTCAAGCCCACTGTTGACCATCATGTCGAGACCGTTCTCGACGTCGTGGGCACGGACATGCAATTCCTGTCGCCCCGCCCGTTCCAGCTGATGCACTCCGAGAAACCGGGCAAACTGGTCGAGGCGTTCTGCCGTGCCAACAACGATCTCATCGCCAAGAGCGTTGAGATGTACCCCAATCGCTACCAGGGAGTGGCTGGCCTGCCGCAACTGCACGGCGAGCCCGTGGATGTCGTGTTCGAGGAGGTCGACCGCTGCATCAACGACCTCGGCTTCATCGGCATCATGATCAACCCCGACCCTTCGGAGGGTCTCGACAACGACACGCCGCCACTCGGCGACGAGTACTGGTACCCCCTGTACGAGCGTATGGTGAAGTACGACGTGCCCGCCATCATCCACTCCGCCTCGTGCAAGAACATCCGCGAGTCCTACACCGGACACTTCATCACGGAGGAAAGCATCCAGACCGTCTCACTCTGCGATTCCACGGTCTTCGACGACTTCCCCAGCCTGAAGATCATCATGTGCCACGGCGGAGGCTCCATTCCGTACCAGATAGGGCGCTGGCGCGCGCTCCGGTGGCGTCAGCCGAACGTCAAGCCTTTCGACGAGAGCCTGCGTCAGCTCTACTTCGACTCCGTCCTGTATAACAAGGAAGGGCTGGAGCTGCTCTTCAAGATCGTGGGAACGGACCGTTGCATGTTCGGCACGGAGCGCCCTGGCACCGGTTCATCGAAAGACCCGAACACGGGGCGCTGGCTCGATGACCTCAAGCCTGTCATCGAAGACATCGACTGGTTGACCGACGAAGATCGGGCCAATGTCTTCGAGAACGTAACGCGCAAGGCCTTCCCTCGCTTCAAGACCGCGTAGTTCCGTACCTCGATGCCCTCCCTCGATAAGCGAGGGAGGGTGCAACGGCCGTTGTTGAGGTCGTGGCTCGTTGACCGCAGAACGCGTTGACGCGTTGCGCTACGATGCGTGGGCTCGAACTCGGGTACTACACTGAGTGGACCAATGACAGCAGCTGAAGGCAGCGCTACGTGTAGCGGTAGGGCAGGGGCTTGAACGTTTCCCAGAGCGCCGGATCGTGGCTTGGAATCAGGGTGCCATTTGTCACCGCGGCAATCATCTTCAGCCTCTTGATCGACTCGTGGGCGTCCTGGAGGCTGTAGAAGCCGTTGAAGGGCCGCTCCCTCTCAGCGTTCTCCCACATGTGGACCGCGTCACCGCTGAAGATCATCGTGCCTGTATCTGGCAACTCGACCAACAAGCTCTGATGGCCCGGCGTGTGGCCGTAAGTCCCCAAGGCCCAGACCCCCGGCACGATCTCCGTGTCGCCCATGATCATCTGGAAGTTGAGCGGGTGATCGAAATACTGCCGGCGGAGGACCCGCTCCATGTCCATGTCGGGTTGGCGCGCCATCCGGTACTCGTTGTTCTGGACGTAGATCGTCGAGTTCTTGAAGAAGCGCAGTGCGCCGATGTGATCGTAGTGGAAGTGCGATGCAACGACTGACTTGATCGCGTCCTCGGTTGTTCCAGCCTCGCGCAGGCGGCTTCGCACATCGTCCTCCTCGGTGAACGACCGGACGTTGGGGGTGATGCCCTCGAGCACCCGTGGGTCCCGTGCCGCATCCGGGTCGATACCGGTGTCGAACAGGATGTCGCCCTCGTCCGCCCGGATGAGGACGCTGTAGACGGGCGTGAGCAGCTTCTCTTCGCTTCGCTCGCCGTAGACCAACCGCGAGCGCGCCAGGCTCAGCGTCCCATTAGGAAGGAAGCAGACTTCGTGTACAGTCACGTCGCTCTCCTACTGCCAGAATCCTTGTTGTTAGGCCTGTCCATTCTGCCAGACAACCACCCGGTTGGAGTGCGAGGTGGAGTTCCCGTGGAGAACCATGCATCCGGGACAGGCTCAGCGCGTGAGTGAGTACATCCGGTCAGCCAGCGCATCGATGCCGGATTCCGTATCGGGCAGCACGTCTTCGATCGCGCGGGCGGAGTAGTACGACTCGCCAACTCCGGGAGGCGTTCCGCCGTCCGTCACCGTATCGATAGCGCGCAGCAGCATTCGACGCGTCATGATCACGGCCCTGTCCGTTTGGCCCAGATGTTCCTTGGATCGATCCACGATCGGGCCCATCGCCTCCTGAACCGCTCGATCCTGCGAATTCACGAACTGGATACCCGTGAAGTTTTCCTTTCGCTGCATCTGACGGTCTATCAACCAGTCGTTCCGGGGGTTGCCAACAGAGCGGAACGTCTTCTGGTCAACCGCATTGGGGCCATTGCCGACGAAGACTTCGTCTTTCTCGTCCTGGGTGAGCGGTTCATCGAGCGTGTAGGACCAGTTCCACACCATCGTCGTCTCGTCATCGATGGGCACCCAGTGGTGACCGGCAATCATGAATTTGTACCAGGAGCCGTCGTTTTTCAATTGGTTTGCTCGGATCTGCACGTGCGGCATTACGAAGCAGTAGCCTCGCACGAAGGTCTGCCCTCTTCCTGGAAGCGCGCGGGAGTTCGTGTAGCGATAGCCGTAATCGGTAGGGTCGACATCGAGCTTGCCCGCAAGCCCCTCTACCCGCAGACCGTCGAGACCGATGCCCTTGCCCTCGCCAATCTTCCGGTGCAGGAACGACGAATGGATGGAGTCGATGCCGCCTTCCAACGCCTGGAGCCAATTGCACTCCTCGACGACCTTCGAGGCGTGCCGATGCGTCTCCGGCTGCCGCGTGAACTCGAAGTTCGGCTCCGGGGGCGTGTGCTCCTTCGGACCCATGTACGTCCAGATCACCCCTCCCATTTCAATGGTTGGGTAGGAGGCCATCTTCACCTTGTGGTCGAATTTGTACTCATCGGGCTCGTTCGGCATATCGACGCAGACGCCGTTCACGTCGAACTTCCATCCGTGATAGACGCAGCGCAGGCCATCTTCTTCATTGCGCCCGAGGAACAGGGACGTCCGGCGGTGAGGGCACCATTCGGAGAGCAGCCCCACTCGACCGCTGGTGTCCCGGTATGCGACAAGGTCCTCGCCGAGTATCCGCACACGAATGGGGTCGCCATCGGGCTCGGCCACCTCCCATGACAACAAGACAGGCTGCCAGTAGCGGCGCATCAGCTCGCCCATCGGCGTACCTGGGCCGACTCTCGTCAGTTTCTCGTTGTCAGTAGCAGAAAGCATCTTTACCCCCAATGAACGGGCTACGGTTGATAGCTGTTGGGTCTACACCAGGAGCCGCAGCGGCACTTCGCCTACGCCCCCTATTTCGACCTGACTATACTGCGTTGTCAAGTTCAGTGTGTAGGTACGTGGGCGTTGTTTACTAACCGGGAAGCGGCATCGCGCCGTCGGAGCGCCGGGAACGCCCGTATCGTTGACAGGCTTCTGGTCGCGCCGATATGTTGGCGCCTCTTCTGACTTCATATGGTACCTGTGAGGCGGCAATTGACCGATGTCATCACGCAAGAAGTCATCCGCGCGAGACTCGATGGCATCGTCCGCGAGATGCAGGCGGCTGTCCTGCGCACAGGCTTCTCCACAATCATCCGCGAATCGCACGATTTCTCAGCGGGTATCACCGACCGCGAAGGAAACGTCGTGGGCCAGCACTCGCCTGCGCCCCCGCACCTGGGAGCGTATCCCGATTGCGTGCAGGGGGTTCTGAGCTACTACGACATCGAAGAGATGGCCGAGGGTGATTGCTTCCTTACCAACCACCCGTATTACTCCGGCTGCCCGCACCCGAACGACATGGTCGTCGTCATGCCCGTGATCGCCGATGGAGAGGTGATTGCCTTCTGCGCCAGCATGGGCCACAAGGTGGACATAGGCGGGCAGTCGCCAGGGTCGCGGAACGCCGCGGCACGGGATCTGTTCGGCGAGGGGTTATCCATCCTGCCGGTCAAGTCCATGAACCAGCGGAAACTGCACCGCGAGGTGGTCCAGTTTCTGCGGTCCAACACGCGCACGCCCGAGCTTGTGCTAGGCGACCTGGAGGCTCAGGCAGGAGCGCTCTGGAGCACCGGCATTCGCCGTATGGCCGACGTGATCGCGACGTATGGGAAGCAGGCGTTGCTCGATTCGTTCAAGGGCATCGGAGACCGTACGGAGACGAGGGCCAGACAGATCATCGCTGAGTGGCCCGACGGGACGGCCGAGGCGGAGGCGTTCGTCGACGACAGTGCCCGGCCCGGCGAGACGATTCACCTACATGTGCAGGCCATCGAGGAAGGCGACCACCTCGTGCTCGATTTCAGCGGTTCAGGCGACCAATCCGCAGGACCGATCAATGCTCGTCCTCCCTTTATCTTTGGCTTGGCTTACTTCGCCGCAATTGCGATGATGGGGTCGCCGATTCCGAACAATTACGGACTGGGACGTGTGATCGAGTGCAGATTCCCGGAAGGGAGCATTATCAACCCCACGTTCCCTGCACCGGTCGGCTTCTACTCGATGACCATGCCGGTCGTCGAGGACGTGATTTTCGAAGCGCTGGCCAAGGTTTCGGGGCGGCCTGCCGTCGCCCACAACAGCGTCTCCACCGTAGTCGTGCTCGGAGCGACAGGGGCCGAGGCCGAGCGCCACGTTTAATACGAGATCATCCTTTCAGGGAATGGCGCATATGACGGAGGCGATGGCTACACCGGAACCGGGCACTCGTGGTCCGGCGGAGCGAAGTACACCGGCGTCGAGATCATCGAGTCCGAGTTCCCGATTGAGATGCGGCAGTTCAACCTCGTTGCGAACTCCGGCGGCCCCGGGAAGTTCCGTGGCGGCCTCGGATTGCGGCGCGAGTATCGCGCGTCAAGAGCGATGCTCAGTACGCCGGTGGGACTCCACGGATGCAGGTGCCATCGCATGGCGTGGAAGGCGGCGGCAGTGGTCGCGCTGGTAAGGTCGTGCTCAACCGGGAATTCTTGGCGAATCGGCCTTCGAAGGTATCGTGTCGAACGTACAGCTCAGCGCCGGGGACGTCGTTTGTATGGAGACGGCATCCGCCGGTGGGTCGGGGAACCCCGGGGATAGCGACCACGCGCGCGTCGCGTCCGATCTCCGGAATGGCTATGTGTCGCAAGAGACGGCTCGTGACGTCTATGGGCTCACCCAGCAGGAGATTGACGAAGCCATTGCGATTCCCGGCTAGGGAGTATTGCCAAGGCGCCCCGCGACCTCGGGCGACTCGTTCTTGGGACCAACAATTACAGCGAACAAACCTACCCGGCGCAATCGACATCTGTACCGCAAAAGCGTTGCACCCGCTCGCGCCGGGCGGAGTGTTACCATAGGGCGTACCGGCTCGATGCCCCCTGGGACAGCAGACTGTGGGTCTGTTGACCTGATTCGAAGCCAGGTGGGGGAGCCAGACCAGAGCTTTGCTGAGCGATGAGGACAACTTAGATTGAACGACAACGCTACAACGACAGGCGACACCTGCGTTCAGTTCGTGTTCTTCAAGCTGGATGCGTCATGGCGGCGGCAGGATGCCGAGACGAGGTCTCGCCACAAGGAAGAGTTCCTGACCACCCTGCGAGCGACAGAAGCCGAGGTTCCGTCCCATTCCTACAGCACGCTTGGGCTGCGGGCGGATACCGACTTCATGCTGTGGCGGACGTCTTCAGGGCTCGAATGCTTGGAGGATACGCTCAGCGCCCTTCTCTCCACGGAGTTGGGGGCGTATCTGGAGGTCAGCCACTCTTTCTTCGGTCTGCTGAGGCACTCCACGTATGGACAGGCGCGCACGGCGCAGGATCACGCGGAGCAGTCTCAGGACAAGGCCAGGTACTTCGTGCTGTACCCCTTCACCAAGACGGTAGAATGGTATCTCATGTCTCGCGAGGCGAGGCAAGGTATGATGAATGAGCACATCCGAGTGGGACGGACCTTCACGAATATCAGCCAGATATTGCTGTACTCGACAGGGCTGGGAGATCAGGAATTCATAGTTGGATATGAGAGTGATTCCCTCTCGGAATTCCAGGACCTTGTCATCCAACTCCGCTCCACCGAAGCCAGACGGCACACCCTGCGGGATACTCCTATCTTCACGTGTGTGAACAGAACCCCCGAACGTATCCTGAACCTGCTTGGATAGCCGGACGCACCTGCAATGAGCACTCTTGCTATGCACACGGGATATGAGCCTGCGCTGCTGAAAGCCGCCAGGATGGAGAAGACCGGGGGCACTCCCTTGTGGTTCATGCGCCAGGCCGGACGAGTGTTGCCTGAGTACAGGGAAGTGCGCAGCAGGCACAGCCTCCTGGACATCTGCCGCAATCCGGAGCTCGCCGCAGCGGTCACGCTCCAGCCCGTCGAACGCTTCGACGTCGACGCCGCCATCATCTTCGCGGACATCGTAACGCCGCTCGTGGGCATTGGCATGGACGTGCAGATCGTTGAGAAGGTCGGGCCGGTGATAGATGCAACCATCCGTTCCGAGAGCGACCTCGAACGCCTGCGGCAACTCGAACCCGATCAGGACGTGCCCTACATACTGGAGGCGCTCAGGCTGGTACGGGCCGCGTTGCCGAAAGAGAAGGCGCTCATAGGATTCTCCGGCGCTCCCTTTACGCTCGCCACCTACCTGGTGGAGGGTGGGCCATCCAGGAACTACGCCACGACAAAGGCCATGATGTACAGGCAACCTGATCTATGGCACGGCCTGATGAACCGGCTTAGCGACATGATTATTGCCTACCTGCTGGCTCAGGCGAGCGCCGGAGCGCAGGCTCTCCAGGTGTTCGACAGCTGGATCGGCTGGCTGAGCAGGCGGGACTACGTCGAATATGTCTTCCCATATACCGGCAGGATACTCAAGGCCGTCAAGGCAGGCGGCGTTCCGATGATCCACTTCGCGACCGGAGCGAGCGGACTCAACACCGTCATCAAGGCGGGCGGCGCGGACGTAGTTGGGCTGGACTGGCGGATTCCGCTCGACGAGGCGTGGGAATCACTGGGAGATGTTGCCGTGCAGGGGAACCTGGACCCGGCCGTTCTGCTCGCGCCTCCTGACGTGGTGCGGGAGCAGACCCGTGACGTGCTGAAGCGCGCCGGAGGCAGGCCGGGGCACATATTCAACCTCGGCCACGGCTTCCTCCCCCAGACCCCGCTGGATAACATCATGCACATGATCGATTGCGTAAGGGAATGGGACGCCTCCCGTGCTTCCTGACCAGCGTTCGCGGAACAGCGATCGTCTTTCAGCAATCATCATCGGCGGTGGCATCACCGGACTCTCTACGGCGTGGTATCTCGAAAAATCGGCGCGGGAAGACGGAACGAACCTCTCAATCGTCCTCGTGGAGCGCGAGAATGGCCTTGGAGGCAAGATCAGCACACTGCGCGAAGACGGATTCGTCGTGGAGGCAGGGCCGGACGGATTCCTGACGAGAAAACCCTGGGCGCTGGACTTCGCGAATGAACTGGGCCTCTCGGAAGATATCGTCTACATGCAGGCCATGGGCGCGTCGCTTCTTGTCGATGGAAAGTTGCACCGCATCCCCCCCAGCCTCATGGGGCCTGCGCCCGCGAGTCGGAGGGACGTGTGGAGTGCGTCGTTCCTCTCGTGGCGCGGTAAGTTGCGCGCCAGCCTGGAGCCGCTGGTGGGTAAGCGAAAGGCTGCGGGACGCGAGTCGCTGGGGGCGTTCCTGCGAAGGCGCATGGGCGCGGAACTGACCGACACGCTGCTGGAGCCTCTGACCGCCGGGATATACGGGAGCGACTCATACGACATGAGCCTGGACGCGCTCTTTCCGATACTGGAGGAATGGGAGGAGCGTTATGGCAGCATAACGCGCGGGATGCGCGAGTCGAAGAAAGCCGCGCGCGGATCGAACCCGCCACCGAGCGCGTTCTTCTCGTTCGACGACGGAGCCTACCGGATCGTGCAGTCAGTCGTGGACAGCCTCGAAAAGACGGAAGTCATCAGCGGACGCGCAGCCGTCGCGGTCGATCGGACGGAAGAAGCGCATCCACCCCGCTACCGGGTTACGCTGGATGATGCGCGGTCGTTCGAGTCGGATGTCGTCGTGCTCGCGACTCCTGCGCAGGACGCGGGAACGCTCGTCGGGTCGTTCGCTCCGGGTTTGGGCCGCTTGCTGGAGCGGATGCGGAGTTCTTCCACGGGCAGCGTCTCCATGGCGTTCCGCCGCAAGGACGTGACCCATCCGCTGGGTGGTTCGGGCTTCCTGGCGCCGCGCTCTGAAGCGGGGCTGGTTGCCGGATGCACCTGGACGTCGTCCAAGTGGCCGGGCCGCAGCCCGGGAGACTACGTGTTGCTGCGCGCCTTCCTCGGCTTGGCGAAAGAACGCTCGTTCCTGGAGCACAGCGACGAGGATCTGATCGCAGCCGCGACCGAAACGCTGCGGCCCCTTCTGGGGATTCGGGGCGCGCCGGAACGCGCCTGGGTGCACAGGTGGACCGACGGGATGCCGCAGTACAAGGTGGACCATACGGAATGGCTGGATGGCGTAGAGCGAGAGCTCGCCGGACACGCCGGCCTGTTCCTGTGCGGGGCTTCTTACAGAGGCATCGGCGTGCCCGATTGTGTTCGGCAGGGGCGTGACGCAGCGGAGCGCATCCACTCGTTCGCGCTCCGGGACGCCGGACGAACCTCCGCGCAATCCCTCAATGCCTGACCGCTGGGCTGTGCAGAACGGAGTAGTCGGTTGTCGAAGCTGAAAGGCGTTCTGCTGATGGCGTACGGGACTCCAGAAAACCTGAGCGACGTTGAACCGTACTACCGCGACATACGCGGCGGACGAGACCCCAGCCCGGAAGCGGTGGCCGAACTCACGGAGCGGTACCGCGCGGTGGGAGGCAAGACGCCGCTCCTGGAGACGACCCGCAGCGTCGCGAGCCTGCTGGAGGAGCGCCTGAACCGTAGCGGCGGAGACGCATGGCGCGTTTACGTCGGCATGAAGCACTGGCATCCGTACATAGTGGAGGCTGTCGAACGTATCGTTGCCGATGGGGTGGACGAGCTGGTCGCGTTGCCGCTTGCGCCGCACTACTCGCGGATGAGCATCGCCGGGTACCGGGAGATGGTAGCGCGCAGTCTGGAGAAGGCAGCATCGCCTCCGCGGACGCGATTCATAGAGAACTGGCACGCCAATCCTCTGTTCGTAGCGTTAATCGCTCAGCGGATCAGTGAGGGAATGGCACGGTTCGACACCGGCCCATCCGGCGTGGAAGTGCTGTTCACGGCGCACAGCCTCCCCGCGCAGATACTGGAGCAGGGAGACCCGTACCCACATGAACTGACGGAGAGCGCCGCTGCGATCGCCCGGTCAGCGGGGGTCGCATCATGGCGTCTTGCATATCAGAGTGCGGCCAGGACCGGAACGCCCTGGCTGGGGCCGGACATGCTGGAGAGCATCGGGGAGATTACGCACGAGGGCACGAAGAACGTGCTGGTTGTTCCGTTCGGTTTCGTGTGCGACCACCTGGAGATACTGTTCGACATAGACATAACGGCTATGCAGGCGGCAACCGCCCTCGATGTGCACCTGGAGCGCATCGAGATGCCCAATGACTCCCCCGGATTCATCGAGGCGCTGTTTGACCTCGCAACCGTTGGCGCGGGCGCGAGGATGGTAGACCTGCACGCTTGATCGGGCGTCGCGCCTTGGCGCTTACCCGGCGCTCGCCGAATCGGTAGTGTCTCGCCGCACCGGGAGCGGCAGGAGCAGTTGGAGGCCAGATGTTCCAATCGCGACTATTGGCAGTCGCAGCCCCAAGTCTCCCGTACTGCGAATTTCCCGCCTCGCCGTTCTCACTTCCGCGCCCCGGACACACTCATCGCCCGGCGTCGGGGACTTCTCTTGCAGGCGACGCTGCTTGGTTCATTTGTAGAACGTCCAATCTCCTCTGGATGAACCAGGAGAAGTAGCCATCGTACTTGCGCTGCACCTCTTTTTTCATCCAGTCGTGCCCTGTTATGACCTTCCGGCAGGTCGGAGTCCCGCAGTTGCACTGCATCTCGTAGGGCTCATCGTCGGTCATTGCGTAGTCGAACGTTAGCTCCTCTTCGGCGACGATGTCGCGCAGCGCCACGAAGGCTATCTGGCCCTGGACGCCAAGGTTGGCTCACACGAGTGGTTGAGGTGCATCATGCCTCCCTCGCGCTCCGCCTGTGTGGCCGGACCGACGAATAGGTCTTCCGTGACCTGAATCTCGGCTGGCCCCAGATGGCGCTCGACCACGTCTCGCTGAGCACGGGTCATGACGTAGCCCCCTTTGACAACTACGATCTCATCCTTGGAGATGGACTCTCGGGCGAAGAGGCCTCGTCCCTCAATGTTGCTGCGGCGCTTTTCAGTTTTCGGGGAGAAATAGGTCAAGTCCACATTGTTACTCCCAACAATTCGTAGCGAACGCTCGCTACCAATAGATCCAACGTGACCTAGCCGCTTGGGATTTTGGGGTCTTGGTAGAGGTCGTCCGGTCGGGTAGTTACACACATGCGCCCCGGCCACGCTTGCCTCTCACGGCGTCAACCGGGTACTCAGCGTGAAGGTTCTTGATCATGCGTAACTTGGTGGGCCAAGCGGTACGGTACTGCGAACTTTCGAGTGGGTAGTGCCCTTGGGGTAGCGCACCTGTTACAGACCGTAGAAGGTCTTTGGATTGTCCTCGAGGATTCTCCGTTTCACAGTCTGGCTGAACTCTCCCTCATCAGCCCTGCGCCGCAGGATGTCTATGGCTCCAATCTCAGCCGACTGGTCTGCGTGAGAGTAATCGGTGCCAATCATCAAGTGGTCTTCAGTTCCGAACTGGAGGATGTACGGGATATCCTCCTGCGATTGGCAGGTCACATAGAGACGGTGCTCGTGGAAGAGATCGCTCAGGTCGTCTGAGTAGTTGAACGACTTGAATGCCCAGGCCATACGCTCCCGACGGGCGCTGAGCCTATCAAGAACGAAGGGGATCCAAGATGATCCCGCCTCGATGAAGCCAAACTTCAACTTGGGAAACCTGCCAGCAAGGCCAGAGAAGATGATGGCGTGGAACGCATCTACGACGTTGGTGCTTCCCAGCCCGTCTCCAAATAGCCCCGCACCGTTACTGGCTTGAGGCTGATCCGCTGAGCCGGTGTGCATGCAGAGTGGAAGACCAAGGTCATTAGCCTCTTGGTAGATAGGGTAGAAATAAGGGTCTGTCACTCGTCTGCCCAATTCTGTCGCCAACTTGAAAACCCCGCAGGTTCCGTGCTCGCTCGCCCAACGAAGCTCGTCTACGGCGGCTTCCATATCCAACATTGGCAGAACTGCCACCCACTGGAGGCGCCCCCCGCTTTGAGAAGACCTATCGGCCATCCAACGGTTGTAACTCTTGCAAATGGCAACCTGGGCCTGCGGATCGCTCGTCAGGTAAGTTAGGAACAACGTGGGGTACATGACATGAATGTCCACGCCCATGTCGTCCATGTGCCGTAGACGGATTTCAACATCTCTCAACTCGCGAGCATCAACGGTCGTGCCGGTCCGTTGGTCATCACGGATTCGGCGGATCGACAGATTGTCACCGATGAGCCAGTGCCTCGTGTATCCAGGGGCGGGAGCACCGGCGTCCATGTCTTCGGTGGGGACGACCGTGACCGGCTTGTACCGTGCGTCTTCGGGAGGCATGTAGCGCCAGGTCTCTTCACATTCGTCCACGTGCGTGTCAGCATCAATCACAGCCATTGACTTAACTCCTTCCCAGATTCCGACTCTCCATTCGGAGCGTCCCCACTCACCTTTTTACCCAAGCCGTATCCAGGCAACCCGTGGGAGCATATGGCAGGCACTCGCCTGTGTTCAGTCCCTACGGTAGCACGTGGTGGGGAAGGGGAGACTCGAACTCCCACGCCTTATCGGCACATGATCCTAAATCATGCGCGTCTGCCATTCCGCCACTTCCCCCTGTGCAGGCACTCTCCTAGATTACAGTATCGCCGACTATCGGGGAGGGCGGCGACGGCGCAGCCTCCGTCGCCGCACCCGTTCTTGCGACGTCGATCGCTGGGGTGGCATGTCCACGAACGTTACCTCGTCCAGGCGCGCGGCGCCGGGTGTGTCTTCGGCGGGCGCTTCGCTGCCGCCCGGCGTCGGCGTTGGGGGAGGGGTCGCGCGTTCATAGGCCAGGGCCAGGACAGGGATGATCGGATGCAGTAAAAGCACAGGGAGGGGGACGGAGGGCAGATAGGGGATCGCCAGCTGTACCGCCGACAGCCCTACGACGGTGAGCGTCCATTGCCAGATGCTTCGGCGCTTCATGCGTGCGATGAGCGGCGTAACCCCGACCGGAACGACGAGGAAGAAGAAGAAGACCAGGCCGCTGAGGGGCGTGTCGAGGAACACCAACACGGCGGTGAGCACTAGGAAGATGCCGCTGGCAACGGCCAACGGCCACGCAAAGAGCGCAGGCATGGAGAAGAGGAACGATCTCATAGGAGTGGAGGCTACACGACGGGCTGAATATGTCGCTAGAACGCGTTGAGCGCTTCCGCCTCGATCCGAGTGGTGTTAGGGAAGCCGGAATACCGGAAACGCTCGCTGCCGTCGGCTGCGAATACGATGAACGTGGGCGTTGCGCCGACGCGGTAGCGTACGGCGGCGGCCTGTCCAACCTCGTCTTGCACGTCCAGACGCACCACCTCCACCTCGCCTTCCAGGCGTTTCTCCATGGCGTCGACGCTGTGTTTGCTGATGAGGCATACCGCGCAACCGTCCGAATAGACCTCGAGGACGACCGGCTGGCCTGAGCCCAGCAGCGCATCGACCTCCGCTATCGTTGCGGCCTCGCTGGGGCCGTGGCGAGCGCTGAGGTACCCCGCGCCGATCGCGAGAACAACGAGCGTGAGCGCCACTGCGACCTTGCGGTTGCGCCGGTTGGTCCAGACGTAAGAGCCCAGCATCACGAAGATGATGAGCAGGGTAAGGGTCGCTGAGTTCTGGCTGATGAATGCCACAGGGTATCCTCTGTATGCTCTCTTGCCCACGAGCGCGGGGCGGGTGCGGTATGCTTGACACCGCCCACGGGCACTATCAGGATACGCTACGCTCCAGCGAGGGGCGCATCTGTCAGGAGGACACATGACGGTAACAATCGGCGACGTCAAGATAGAGAACGCTGAGGAGCGTTTCGTGGAGATGAGTCACGGGACAACCCGCTACATCGATGCAGGGGAGGGCTATCCCACGATTCTCGTTCATGGGGTCGGCTTCACGGGCGGCGCGCACAACTGGCTGCTGAACATCGGGCCGCTCTCCAGCAAGCTGCGTGTGATCGCAGTGGATGCGCTGGCGTGGGGCAAGGGCGAGGGCTGGCTGGAACAGGAGTACTCGTTCGCCTACCTCGTGGACTTTCTGCGCGAGTTCCAGGACGCGCTCGGCCTGGAGAAGACCAACCTCGTCGGGCATTCGATGGGCGGATGGCTCGCGTCGCTCTTCGGCTACGAAAGCCCCAATCGGCTGAACAAACTCGTGCTCGTGGCGAGCGGCGGAGCGATGCCGCGCCAGCTGGCGAGCATGGTGCAGTTCAAGCCCCCATCCCGGGATGAGATTCTCGCCGGACTGAAGAACAGCGTGAACGCCGATATAGACCTGGAGGCGTTGGCCGATTACAACTATGCCCTGACGCTGGATCCGCGTCGTCTGGAGGCGTACCAGCGCGTGTTGAACCACATGAACAACATGGAAACGCGCCGCCGGTACAACACCGTGCGCCGCTTCCCGCATATCACGGTGCCGACGCTGGTGGTGTGGGGCAAGAACGACGCCACCAACGCGCTGGAGATGGGCCAGATGACCCACGAGGGGATCCCGGGATCGAAGATGGTCGTTTTCGACTGCGGGCATGGCATTCCCACAGAAGCACCGGATGAACTGAACGAGGCGCTGCTCGACTTCCTGCCCGACTGATCGGGCAAGAAGGGTTCTCGTGCGGGGGAGAAGACCCGGCTGAGCTAGTCGGGGATGTCGATGCGGAAGAGGTGGCTGCCCGCGACTCGATCCTCGACGCTGTCGAGCGCGTCCTCTTTCTCCAGGATGCGCGTGAGGAGCGCGCGCTTCTCGTCGATGTCGCGTATCGGCGTGGCCCGTGCCTGTAGGTCACGCTGCGTGCTCTCCTCAGGTGGTAGGAGAACTCAGGGTTCGCGAGCAGATTCGCGGCCCAATCGCGCGCGCCCGGGCTGTTCGATAGGTAGACCTGCCCATCGAGTTGGCGCAGCCGCACCTCCTTGCGAGAGGGATTGCCGCTCCGGCGGCCTGTCGTCGTGATGTCGACGAGCCGGTCGGCCTCGATGGTTTTTCGTGCTTCGTCGTCCAAGGTTGCCTCCGTTAGCTCGCGGCGTAGCTGCTCGCGATATAGGTGTGCGTGATGACTTCCCAGACGTGGCCGTTCTCGCACTCGAAGTAGAAGCCACGGCCCTGGTGCTTATGGTTGATCTCGCCGTCGGTACGAGACCCCGGCCCGCTGCCGTAGATGACTCCCTCGTCCTGGATGCGCTGCAGGATTGCGTCGAACTCGTCGTCCGATGCCAGGAAGGCGTAGTGGTTGGAGCGGGGAGACTTGCTGTCGTCGAAGTCGAGCGTGAGCGCCTCGTTTATCTTGACTGGAGCGAAATGGCCATAGGGTCCCTCGTATTTCAGCCCGAACATCCGGGCGATGAACTCGGCGGATTTCACTTTGTCGTAAGCAGGCACAATCGTGTGATCCAACTGTAGCGGCATGGAGCCCTCCTTCGGAATGATTGGGATTAGACCGTCGTCTGAATCATACGCTCAATGGGAAGCCTTGCCCGCTCGGCTATGTGCGGAGGCACGCTGACCTCGAACTGGTCGTGCAGCAAGGAGTCCCGCAGGTTCTCGAGCGTAATCATCTTCATGAAACGGCAGACCATGGACTCGGCGACGGGGTAGAACGACTTCTCCGGGTTCTGCTTCTTGAGCGCGTGGAGGATGCCGGTCTCGGTGGCTACGACGAACTCGGACGCCTCTGACTCACGCGCGTGGCGCATCATCCCGCCCGTCGAGAGGATATGTGCATGCTCCATGGACTGGTCGCCTTCGGACGCAAGATACATGGCGGGGGTTGTGCACCCGCATTCGGGGTGAACCATGAAATCTGCGCCGGGGTGCTCGTGACGCGTGCTGGCGATTGCTATCGGCTTCACGGCAGCGTGGACATGGCACTCGCCCCACCAAACGTAGATGTTCTTCCGTCCGGTTACCTTGCGGACGTGGTTGCCAAGGAACATGTCAGGCAGGAAGAGGATCTCCTGGCTCTCGGGAATCGACTCGACGATCTGGACGGCGTTGGCCGAGGTGCAGCAGTAGTCGCTTTCGGCTTTGACCTCTGCGGTCGTGTTGACGTAGGAGACGACGGCTGCACCCGGGTGCTCGGCCTTCCAGGTGCGAAGCTGGTCGGCGTCGATGGAAGCGGCAAGGGAACACCCGGCTTCGAGGTCGGGGATCAGCACACGCTTCTCCGGAGAGAGCACGGCAGCCGTCTCTGCCATGAAATGCACGCCACAGAAAACGATGACATCCGCTTCCGTCTTGGCGGCTTGCTGGGAGAGGCCAAGAGAATCGCCGACGAAGTCTGCTGCGTTCTGCACATCGCCCACTTGGTAGTTGTGGGCCAGGATAACGGCGTTCCGCTCTTGCTTGAGCGCACGTATCTCGTCTGCAAGGTCCATGTATCACCTCCGTGAATCGGGCCGGTGTCACGACCGTTGTAGCGATAAGCATACGACAGGTATATGGCAGGGTTGTGTTTTATTCACAAGCCCTATCGCCACTGCGGCAAGAGACGCATGCGGAGCAGGGCACAGCGCGGCGCAACGCTCGGTGATAGCCTAGGCGTTAACCCCTACGCGCGAGGCTACGCAAGCGATGATCATCGACATGCACACGCACATCGTCCCCCGGGATTTCCCATATGCGCCGGATCGCGCGTCGGGGGACGCGTTCCCTCAGATGGCCGTCAAGGACGATGAGCGGTCGACCATCATGATCGGCGGGCAGGAGTACCGTACGGTTCGCGATGTCTGCTGGGACGCCCCGAAACGCTCCGCGGAGATGCAGGGCGAGGGAACCGATAAGCAGGTGCTCTCTCCGTTGCCGGAGTTGCTGATGTATCACCTCGATCCGAAGGACAGTGCGGATTTGGCGCGCCACCTGAACGAGACGATCGCGGCGATGGTTGCGGCGGAGCCGGATCATTTCTACGGGCTGGGCTCCGCACCGATGCAGAATATCCCGTCGTCGGTGGCGGAGTTGCGAGTCATCAAAGAGCTGGGGCTGCATGGCGTTGAGATACGCTCGAACGTCGAAGGGCACAGCCTGGGCGAGGAGCAGTTCCGGCCATTCTTCCGGGAAGCTGCTGCGCTTGGCCTGTCCGTTTTCCCGCACGCGAACAGGCCCACGTTTGCCGACCGTCTTGCGCATATCCCGGCGGTGGTTGCCGACGCGCCGCTCGGATTTCCCATCGAATCCGGCCTCGCGGGTGCTTCGATTATCTGGAGTGGCCTGCTGGACGAACTACCGGATCTGCGCGTGTGCATCAGCCACGGCGGCGGAGTGCTGATGCAGCTGCTCGCCCGCAGCGATGAGAACTGGCACAGCCGGGATGCGGTACGCAAACTGCTGCCCAAGTCGCCGATGGAGTATGCCTCGATGCTCTACTACGACGATATGGCATTCGGCACAGCGCCGTTGCGCTACCTGATCGATCAGGTGGGCGCGAGCCAGGTGATGATCGGCTCCGACTGGCAGGGCACGGGGCCCAAGACGCCGTCGCCGGAGGACGAGTTCGCAGCGCTCGGCCTGAGCGCGGAGGAGCGCGATCTCATCGGCTGGCGCAACGCGCTGCGCTATCTGGGCGAGGCGTAGGCAGGGCGGAGTCCTCGACTCTTACCATTACTTCCGGAAGCGTGCCCGCCAGACCCTATCCCTCGCGCACTCGCTTGATGAACGCGAAGTCCTCTGCCTGCGGCGCGCCGTCGATATTTTCGAAGCTTCCCGCTGCGTAGTTGCGGCCCATCGCCTCCACCAGCCCCGGCTTGCGCGCGAAGTGCGCCACCGTGCGCTCGTGCAGCGCGTCCCACCGCGCCGCGAGGGCCTTCGCCTCCGCGCTCGCAGGGTCGAGCCAGCGCGATGCTCGCACCTCCGCGAGGAGCGACGCCCACTCGCGCTCGACGGCCTCTATCTCCTCCGGCGGCGTCTCGGCGCGTAACTCCTCGAACTGCGCCATCTGCTCCGGTGTGTAGTACTTCTCCATCGCAACACTCCGCCCAAACGGAAACTACGAGTCGGCGATTACGCTCGGCTGTCGCCCGTGCTCGATGCCGTGCGCCCCGGTCCGACGAACCGTGTGCCGTCCACCGTGGCGATGTCCTCAGCGTGCAATGAGGCTTCCTTGCCCACGCTTACATCGGCTCCGCCCAGCACGTCAACGTACCGAATCTTCGCCGTTGCGCCGTCAGCGCTTACTTCGAGCAACTCGACAACGTCTCCCCCAACGGTAACGAGGTGAGTTCCCGCGTCGATCCCTTGTAGGTTCATACCGCAACTCCGATGGTCTGATCTCGCTCGGTCTCGCTATGAGTCCCGCCGGTCTGCTTCCTGTCCGGCCTAGCCCGGCGAGACTTCCACGGCTGTCTTGGCTGACGCAGGGAACGGGGGCGGCAGCGGCGCGCCGATCCGTTGGGCGTACTCCAGGTTCAGCGGGTTGAACTTGCCCGATGAGCCGGCGGAGATTGCCTCGCCACGGTGCTCTTTCTGCTTGGGTATCGCCGTCTTCCCCTCGATAACCTCGTCTTCCATACGGTCGAACGGCAGCCAGATGATGTCGTTCTGCGCAGGGTCTCTGAACACGTTCATCGGCTCTCCGCCGTCCTCCATCAGCTGCATCTGCTCCATCAGCATCCGACGGAACAGGATGATGCCGATGTCCGACTGCCCCAGCTTCTCCAGGTCGCGGCGCGTACGCGGACCCTGCGATGTCCACGCGAAGTGATCCTGCCCGCTGTTGTTGTCGAGCTGCGCCCAGATGGGTTGCCCTTGCTCATCAACGCCTGCGATAGGCACGTGGTAGACGGGTATCTCGTCCTCGCGCTGGTTCGGATTCTCTCCCTCGCGAGGCCAGTCCGAGTAGTAGTAGATGTAGTAGGTGTGCGTATCGTCCATCGGTACGCGGATCTGGAAGTCGTGTCCGCCCGTGCCGGATTCGAGGTTCGGGAACAGGATCGGATGCCCGTGGCGCCAGCCTATCGACTCCTCCTGTGTCTCGCCCTCCAGCCACCGATGCTTGAGGATGCCGTGTTCGAATCTGCTGCACGACGCAGAGATGTGACGCATCGTCCGGCCCGCCTTGCGCCAGTAGGGGAAGTCCTCGTCTGGCTCCGGGGGCCGTTTGCCGTAGATGTCGCCTCTGTGCTTCAGCACGCCGATCCGCTGCAGTGCGTACTTGGAGAAGTAGCCGTGCAGATACTCCGCGTGGATGGGGTCGAGCGAGTTCTCCATGATCTGAAGCCAGTTGCACGTGACCACCGTCCACCCGATGCTCCGCACGCGCCCTTCTTCCACGAAAGGATAGTAGTGCGGCAGCAACGGAGCGGGTTGCGGGCCGAGGTACGCAAACACGAGCCCGCCGAGCGTCTCGACAGGGTAAGCCTTTAGCTGCACGCGGCTGGGGAACGTTGAATCCGCGGGCTCAGCCGGCATCTCAAGGCACTGGCCGGTCTCGTCGTACAGCCAGCCGTGGTAGGAGCAGCGCAACCCTTTCGGCTCCGGGATGCCCCATAGCATGTTGACGCGCCGGTGCGCGCACGACGCATCGATCAGGCCGAACGTCCCGCTCTCGTCCTTATACAGGACGAGGTCCTCACCCAGGAGGCGGACCGCCTTGGTCGGATTCTCGTTCAGTTCTGACACGCCAGCGATGGGCTGCCAGTAGCGCCGCATAAGCTCCCCCATAGGGGTGCCCGGCCCTACCAGGGTCAACCGGTCGTTCTGCTCTGGGGTCAACATCGTCGCCGTACCTCCTGATGCGGCAGCCGTCTGTCTGCCTGTCGATGGATGAAGGTTGCCACTGCCGCCCCTCTTGCGTCAACGAATCTCCCAACGTTCGCCGGACACCTTTCGCCGATTCAGTCTGAGTCCTCCGCGCGCCCAGCGCTGCCCCGTTGCTGTATGCTCCCGCCGTTAGGCAGTCCGCTCGATAGCGTTCTACAGAGGAGGCGTACCATGCCAAGTTTCGATCTGACTGACCGCGTGGCGATCGTCACCGGCGGCTCGCAGGGGTTCGGGAAAGCGATTGCGTTGGGTCTCGCGCATCAGGGGGCGAACATCGTCGTTGCGGCGCGGAATCCGGAGGAGGTGACCGTCGGCAGGGAGCGGCCCCATGCGCCGGTGCACCCTATCGTCGATGAGATCAAGGCCATCGGCAGCCGCGCCCTCGGCGTCACCGCCGACGTTCGCAATCAGGACGAGGTCGACGCGATGGTCGCGCAGACGATGGATGAGTTCGGACGCATCGACATCCTCGTCAATGTCGTCGGGGGGAGTTGGGGCGAGACGTTCCGCTCCGGTCCGCTGATGGAGTTGGAGTCGCACGATTTCATCGAGTGCTATCGCGTCAACGTGCTCACCGGGTTCATGTGCTCCAAGGCTGTTCAGCCCATCATGAAGGCGCAGGGCAAGGGGGCTATCGTCAATATCGCATCTGGGGCGGGCGTGAACCCCGGCACGGGGCAAGCGTCGTACGGTGCGGCGAAGGCCGGGGTCATCAACATGACCAAGTCCATGGCGTTCGAATGGGCGCCGGAGGTGCGTGTGAACGCGATCGCGCTGGGCGGCATCGAGACGCCGCATCGGCCGATGTGGCACGAGAGCGTACGCTCGACTACGACATCACGCAGCGCGATGGGTCGCCTCGGCACACCGGACGAGCACGCCGGCACGGTGCTGTGGCTCGTATCCGATGCGGCGGGCTACATGAACGGCGCAACCATCGAGGCGGACGGCGGACGCCGCACTTAGGCAAGCGTCAACTCGCAACTGGGTAAGGGGGCAGTGATATGGCATTCACCGACAAGTTCCTGGATAACGACGGCGTGCGCATCCACTATGAGGTCGAGGAGGGGGACGGCCCGGCGGTGGTGCTTGTCCACGGCATGGGCGGCAGCACGGAGAACTGGCGCAACGCGGGCTACCCCGAGAAGCTGTCAGGCGAGTTCCGGTTGGTGCTCATCGACTCTCGGGGGTTCGGCCAGAGCGAGAAGCTCCCGGATCCTGAGAGCTACGGACGCGCCCAGAAGGTGTCGGACGTGGTTGCGGTGCTGGACGACCTGGGCATCGACAAGGCGTACTACTGGGGATACTCCATGGGAGCGAGCATTGGCTGGGCGTGCGGGATGCTGCGGCCTGACCGCTTCCATGGGCTGATTCTGGGTGCGTACCCGGTGATTTCGTCGGACGTGCCGGAGATCGACAAGATTCGCTGGGAGGCGCGCGCCAAGTTGATGCGCCTCGGTATGGACGTTTACATCGCGGCGATGGAGATGGATCAGGGGCCGCTGCCGCAGGCACAGAAGGATCGCCTGATGACGAACGACAAGGACGCCTACGCCGCGCAGCAGATCGCAAACATCAGCTGGGGCGCGCCGGACGAGGACATCGTGAACATGACGCTCCCTGCGCTGGTGTACTCCGGCACGGAGGACGAGTACCCGATGCCACGGAACCACGCGCTGACCAAGCGCTCCGCGTCGCTTGCGCCGAACGCAACGTTCCTGCCGCTTCCCGGTCACACGCATGCATCAGCGTTTGCCGAGGCCGACATCGTCATCCCGCATGTCCGGGAGTTCATAGCGCTGGTCGAGGACACCAGGTAGGCATACCCACGACAAGGAGAAGCGCTATGCCGTACGAGGATAGGTTCATAGATAACGACGGCGTTCGCATCCACTACGAGGTCGAAGGTGAGGGCGGCCCGCCGCTCGTGCTGGTGCACGGCATGGGCATGAGTACGAAGGATTGGCGCAGCGCGGGCTATACGGACGCGCTGTCCGGCGAGTTCAGACTCATCCTCATCGACTCCCGAGGCTTCGGCCAGAGCGACAAACTCTCCGACCCCGCCGACTATGGCCGCAAGCAGAAGGTGTCCGACGTTACCGGCGTGCTGGACGACCTTGGGATAGAGAAGGCGTACTACTGGGGCTATTCGATGGGCGCGAGCATCGGCTGGGCGCTGGGGATGCTGGCCCCCGACCGCTTCCACGCGCTCGTTCTGGGTTCCTATCCCGTGATACCGCAGCAGGTGCCCGAGTTCGACCGGGTGCGTTGGGAAGCGCGGGCCAAGCTGATGCGCCTGGGCATGGACGTCTACGTAACGGCGATGGAGATGGATGCCGGGCCTCTGCCGGAGGACGAGCGCCAGCGGCTGTTGTCGAACGACAAGGACGCCTACGCGGCACAGCAGATCGCGAACCTCGATTGGGGCGCGCCGGATGGGGACATCGTGGGCATGACGCTGCCCACGTTCGTGTATGCCGGTACGTCGGACAAGCGCAATCACGAACCGGCCAAGCGATGCGCTGCGGTCGCGCCGAACGCGTCCTTCCTGTCGCTTCCCGACCACACGCACATGCAGGCGTTCTACGCAAGCGGGCTCATGATTCCACACGTGCGGGAGTTCATCGCGGGCGTTGAGGCGGCGCGCGGCTCGTAGTCCGCGTCGCTCAATGGGGAGTCTCCCTGCGGCGCGGCAAGCCGCTATACTCCCTACTCATGTGAGGCTCGCGCGATACCCTGCGGAATAGCCGCGCTGGCGGATGCCCGTGGCTGCGCGAGTAGACGGGCCACTCAGGCTATCGGAGGAGATGTGATGAAAGACGGCATGCGGTTCGTTGATTGCGATATGCACGTGATGGAGCCGGCGGATCTGTTCGACCGGTACCTCGACCCCAAGTTTCAGCACCGTGTCATCAGCGCTCCGGGGCGGGCAGGCGGCACCCAGATGGTGATCGACGGCCTGTCCCGATCCGGGGACGACGACCTGCAGCAGTACCGGAAGCGCAACCGCACTGCCTCCTCCAACCAGCGCCAGCCTCTTTCGGGCTCGCGCTCTGCTCCGTACTTGGGTTTCGCCATTGAGCGCGGCTACGATCCGGTCGCGCAGGTGATGGGCATGGAGATGGAAGGGGTGGACGTCGCCGTCCTCTTCCCGACCATGGGCTTGGGGCTGATCGCGCGGGACGGTATGGACCCGTTCCTCTCGGATGCGCTCTGCCGAGCGTACAACGACTGGATCCACGACTTCTGCCAGTACAGCCCCGACCGGTTGAAGTTCGCGGCGATGCTGCCTTTCCACGATGTCACGCTGGCCTGCCGGGAGTTGCGGCGGTGCGTGACCGAGCTGGGAGCGGTCGGCTCCTTCATCAGGCCGAACCTGGTGAACGGGCGCTACTGGCACTCCAACTACTGGGATCCGCTCTACAGCCTGCACGAGGAGCTCAACGTGACGTGGGGCTTCCATGAGGGCACCGGCGCGTGGTACTCCAACATGAACACTCTCTACGGCGAGAACCGCTTCTACCGGCACGTGGCGAGTCACTGGATCGAGATGCAGCAGGCGCTGGTGGCGATGATCATCGGAGGCGTCTTCGAGTTCCACCCCAATCTGCGCGTCGGCTTCCTGGAGGCGCAGAACTCGTGGGCGCCGGGCCTCCTGAGCCGCATCGAGTGGGACTACCCGCAGTACCAGCAGACCCACGCGCCCTACCTCTCGCTGACGCCCAAGGAGTACTTCCAGCGCAACTGCTGGGCAGCCGTCGAAGGCAGCGAGCCCGAGATCGAGACAACCGCCTCGCTGATCGGCGCGGACCGGATGTGCATATCGACGGACTACCCGCACTTCGATTCCAACTTCCCGAACGTCTCGAACAACCTGCTGCAGGGCGTATCGAGAGAGACAGCAGCGGCCATCCTCTACGGCGGCGCAACGCTCTACAACTTCGGCGAGAAGGATTTCGCGAAAGCGGATGAAGCCAGGCAGGTCGAGGAGACTACGGCAGCTCGTTGAGGCCTGAAGGGCGGAATGGCCTGCGCCCTACGCCAACCCCAGTTCGTCGGCGAAGCGTGTGATGGCTTCGACGGTTGCCTCTGGCTGCTGTTCGTGGACGTAGTGCGCGCAGTCGGGGATGGGGCCGCCGCGCACGTCGTCTGCGACCTCCCGCCATGCGGCGAGTACGTCCGCGTTCGCCGAGGGGCCTGATGCACCCCAGATCGAGAGGACGGGGACGGTGATTCTGCGCTCTGCCTCTACCTCGGCGCGCCAGTAGGCGGGATCCTCCTCCAGCGCCATGCGGTAGTCCCAGATGACCGCGTCCGCCGTGCCGGGCCGGGAGAACATGCCGACGTAGAACTCACGCTCCTCCGCCGTCAGGTGCGGGTTGCGGTCGAGGAAGAGCCCGAAGAAGAGCTCAGGTATCGCGTTGACGATGGGTTCGGCGACGTTGCGCTGGCGGAAGAAGTCGAAGTACCACTGACGCCCGCCGGGGTCGCGCCGCTCAGAGCCGACGCCCTGTGGACCCGAATCGATCTGCAAGAGGCCAACGACGCGGTGCGGCAGGTCGGCGGCGAGGCGGCGCGCGGTCGGCGCTCCCTTGTCGTGACCTACGACGAGGAACTTCTCGTGGCCCAGGTGGTCCATGAGCGCCTCGGCGTCAGCGGCCATCACCGCGAGTCCGTAGGCGGCAGGGTCGGCGACACGCTCCGAGTCGCCATAACCTCGACGGTCGGGCGCGATGACGGTGAAGCGCTCAGCGAGGGCAGGCGTAACCTTCTCCCACGTGCGGTGCGTCCGAGGGAAGCCGTGGAGCGCGAGCAGCGGGAAGCCGTTGCCCGTGACCTCGTAGGCCGTGCTGATGCCGTTGACATCGGCGAACTGGATGCCGCTCACGGGGAGCCTACGGCCAGACGAAGCTGAGGATGATGAGCAGCGCGCCGACGCCGATCACGCCGCCGGCAGCCACGGGCCAGAGGATGTATCCGATGTCTTCGGCATTGCCGAACGGCCAGATGAGGTCTTTCACGAGGCTACTCCTTACGGGGCATGTCTATCCTACCACGCCTATCGCGCGTGCTTACGGCTGACCGCGCATCGAGTCGACCGTCCGGCGTATGCCTTCCGCGAACGGAACGCGCGGACTCCAGCCGAGTTCACGCTCGGCGAGGCTGGCGTCCAAGTATATCCGGCGCACGTCGCCGGGGCGCGCTTCCGCGTGCGCGGGCTCTCCGGCGTAGCCTGTCGCTTCCGCGACGGCCTGAAAGACCTGCGCCACCGTCGTGCCTTCACCCGTGCCGATGTTGAACACGCCATCCCGATCCTGTGAAAACGCTGCTATGTTGGCCTCGACCACGTCGGCCACGTAGACGTAATCGCGCTCGTGCTGGCCGTCGCCGAACACGGTTGGCCGCTCCCCGCTGAGCATGGCTCGCGTGAAGATAGCGACGACGCCCGCCTCGCCGAACGGGTCCTGACGCGGGCCGTAGACGTTGCCGTAGCGCAGGATGGTGTAGTGCATGCCGGACAGGCGGCTGATGGCGCAGACGTACGCTTCCGCCGCTGCCTTCGAGGCTCCGTAGGGGGAGAGAGGGCGCACGGGGTGCGATTCGTCCGCAGGCAACCGCTCAGGCTCGCCGTAGAGCGCGCCCCCTGTCGAGCTGAACACGACCCGCTCGACGCCATGTGCTGCGCACTGTTCGAGCACGTTCAGCGTACCCAGGACGTTGACGTCCGCGTCGTAGGCGGGGTTCCGCACGGACTCGCTGACGCTCGCGTGGGCTGCGGTATGGAACACAGCGTGGGGCGACGCAGCCTCGAACGCCGATGCAAGTTCGGCGCTTCGGATGTCGCATTCGTAGAGTGCGGCCTTGGGGTTGACGTGTTCACGGCTGCCCGTGGCGAACGAATCGGCCACTGCGACGCGATGGCCGCTCTCGACGAGTCGGTCAACGAGGTGCGAGCCGATGAAGCCTGCTCCGCCTGTTACGAGGACGTTCATATCCCTCCGTATCGTTCGTTTTTACTCATGGTTGTTGTCATCCCGCCTTTTGCGCGGCTCTCAGGAGTGCGCAGGAGTCGCAAACTTTAAAAAGCGTTCCGTTTGGTTCCATTCGGTTCCGTTTCTAACGTCAACACCCACCCGAACCTACCCGACGGAAACAGGGCCAGGGATGCGAGGTTCCCGCCTTCGCGGGAACGACGGGGACCACACCCGAACAGAGGGCCACTCGTGTTTTTGTTCGTTTTTGGTCATTTCGGGCCACTCTCCCACCTCTGTCGCGCGCGGTTGTTCAGGAGTGCGCAGGAGTGGAGACCCCCCTTGCCCTGGCCCGATTTGGCCCGATTTGGCCCGATGTACTCCTAGCGGCGAGGCTGGAAATGAGGCCGGGGGTGGCCTTGTTCGATTGTGGTGGCCCTCATTACGAGTGGCCAGGAGCGGCAAACTTTTAATTTGCTTCCATTTCGACCCATTGCCTATCGTCTACGCGGGGCCGGGATACGTCGTTCCCGCCTGCGTGGGAACGACGTAGCTGCGCCGTATGTGGATGTATACAACGATGGTAGAGGGTGGGGTGTCAAAGGGGCAATGAGCAGTTGTCGTGCTTTTAGTGATGGCTAGCCAGGGCAAGTGTTGGGCAATGGCGCACCTTCTCATGCACAGCGAACGGATTACGGTCGATTGGGGGGTGGCGGCAGGGCGTATAGTGGAGGCGCCCACTTCAACAGTTATGACGACGAGCACTCCCGGAGCATCAGGCCCCGCCCTACGTAGCGGCAAAGCGACGCTGGCGCTGAGCTATCCGGATTTCCGCATCCTCTGGGTGACGACGGGCCTGGTGGCTGGGGGCGTGTGGTTTCAGCAGGTGACGCTCGGCTGGCTTGCGTATGACCTTACGCGCAGCCCGCTGCACGTGGCGGGCGTCGTCGGCGTGCGCACGCTGCCGCTGTTGCTCGCGCCTATCACGGGCGTCATCGCCGACCGTTTCGACCGACGCAAACTGCTGCTGATAGATCAGGCGCTGGTTACCATGCTGGTGTTCGGGTTTGCGGCGCTTCTCCTCCTCAACCTGCAGCAGGTGTGGCACCTGTACGTTTTCGCGCTTCTGTTCGGACTGCTGTGGGCCGGGAACAACCCGGTGCGTCAGGTGCTGGTGGCCAACACCGTGCCGCGCGAGGCGTTGACGAACGCGACGGCGCTCATCTCGCTGTCGTTCAACCTCATGCGGACGCTTGGGCCGGCAGTCGGCGGCCTGGTCATCGCATATATGGGCCCGGGCATCAACTTTCTCGTGCAGGGCGTTTTCTTCCTGTTCGCGGGACTTCTCGTTATCAAGATGCGGACGCCGTACTCTACACCGGACAAGATGCACGCACGGGAAGACTCGCCGCTGCGCAACCTGATGGACGGCTTCCGCCACGTCAAGAGCGACCCTACGACGCTCATCACCATAGGCATGTCGCTCGGGATGTCGTTCACGATGCTTTCGATCGTCTTCAGCCAGATGCCGGTGTACGCGGCAGAGGTTCTGGGAAACGACGACGGGACGTACCTGGGGCTGCTGCTCACTGGGATGGGGATCGGCGGATTGTTCGGAACGACCGCCATGGCGTTCTCATCGCGCAGGCGGAAGAAGGGGCTGTGGTCTACCGGCGCGTTCGTGCTGTGCGCCGTCACGATTATCGCGCTTTCACAGACGACGGTGCTCTGGGCGGCCATCGGCATCCTGATGCTTCAGCAGATGTGCATGCAGGTGGTGATGACGACGAACATGACCATCATCCACACCGTTACGCCCGACGACCTGCGCGGCCGGGTTATGGGCGTCTATCAGATGGAGATAGGGATGATGCCGTTCGGAGGATTCATAGCGGGCGCCGTTGCGGCCGCGTACGGCGTCGATCAGGCGCTGCTCATCAGCGGGATAGTGGGACTGGTTCTCATCACGCTGGCCAGCGTGCTTCTGCCGCGATACCGGCGTTTGGAAATATAAGCGCCACACGACCGGAGGGTATGCCTCTGTCGATTCGCCGGATCGAGTCGGGGAAGGCGTCCAGGGAGTGATAACCTAGGTAGACCCGCATGCGACGCACTGAACCTACCGAAGAAGCACCTCCGCCGACAAGCTCCGGCAGGTGGTCAGGCACGTTCTCCGCACTCTCCTTCCCGAACTTCCGGCTGCTGTGGTTCGGCACGCTGTTCATGAGCGCTGGCACGTGGGTGCAGCAGGTGACGCTCGGTTGGCTGGTCTACGAGATGACCGACTCGCCGCTGCAGGTGTCGGGCGTGCTGGGGATGCGCGCCTTTCCGATGCTCGCAGCGCCGATAGCAGGGGTGATCGCCGACAAGTTCGACCGGCGCAGGGTGTTGCTTCTCGACCAGACGTACCTCGCGGCGCTGGCGCTGGGGTTCGCGCTACTCCTCGTTTTCGGTCTGGTGCAGTTATGGCATCTCTACGTCTTCTCGCTCCTGACGGGCATGGGCTGGGCGCTGAACAACCCGCTGCGACAGACGCTGGTGGCGAACTCGGTGCCGAGGGTGCGCCTGATGAATGCGATCGCGCTGAACTCGATGGCGTTCAACTCGATGCGGATAGTTGGCCCGGGGCTGGCCGGCGTGATGATCGAACTGTTCGGCCCGGAGATCAACTTCCTGCTGCAGGCGGTGATGTACGGGTCGGTGGTTCTGCTGGTGCTGCCGTACCGCGCCGAGTACGCAGACAGCAGGGAAGGCCGCAAGCAGCAGTCGCCGCTCGCGGACTTGCGGGAGGGGATCGTGTACGTCGCGCGGCAGCCCATCCTCCGCTATGCCATCCTGCTGAGCATGGTTCCCACGCTGACGATGATGGCGTTCATCCAGACGCAGATGCCCGTATTCGTGGCGAGAGACCTGGACGATGCGGGAGGCGGACTGCTGGGTCTGATGTACCTCGGCATGGGAGTCGGAGGGTTCATAGGGTCGGTGTTCGTGGCGCGGTTCCACGCGGTGCAGCACAAGGGGCGGATGTCGTTGATCGGGGTCTTTGGAGCGGGGCTGGCGGTGGTTGCGCTCTCGCAGGCGGACGTGTGGTGGGTCGCGTGGGGCATCCTGGTGGTGCAGCAGCTGTTCTTCATCCTGGTGATGACGACAAACAACAGCATCCTTCAGAGCGTCACGCCAGACTACATGCGAGGGCGGGTGATGGGCATCTACATGCTGGACATAGGCATGCAACCCCTTGGGGGCGTCGTGGCGGGAGTACTGGCGACGGTCTACAGCGTGTCGTTCGCGTGGATGGTGGGCGGCGCGACGGGATTGGTGCTCGTCACGGTCATCGCGCTCACCGCGCCTGCGTTCCGTCGTCTGCGGGTGTAGTCCCTCCGCCGGACGCTGCCAGCGCGCGCCTGACGGCATAGGCCGCGTCGGCGTCATGCTCCGGCGGCAGCGTGCGCGGGTCTATCAATAGATGGCCACCCTCGATGCGCGCGACCACGGCGGGCGCGCCGGTTCGCAATCTGCGGGAGAGTTCGTCGGGGCCGCCCGCCGCCGCTGCGTCCACGCGGACGAGCCTCGATGGGAGTTCATCGGTAGGGAGGCTGCCTCCGCCGAGCCTGGAACTGCCATCGACCACTGCGGCAGTTGAGCCGATGAGCCGGGCAATCGCCTCAGCGCGCAGGCCAAGCTCTTCGATGGAAGCGGCGATCATCCGCCAGACCGGCGTCTTCTCCATGGCTTCGCCGCGCACGTAATGCAGCAACGTCTGATGCAACGCCGCAAGGGTGAGCTTGTCGGCGCGCAGCGCGCGCGCCAGCGGATGATCCCGCAGTTTCGCGATGAGTTCCGCTTTCCCAACGGCGAGTCCGGCCTGGGGCCCGCCGAGCAGCTTGTCGCCGGAGAAGAAGACGAGGTCTGCGCCCGCAGCCAGGCTCTCCTGCGGCGTCAGTTCGTGGCCGAGGCCGAATGCGGCAGTGTCGAGCAGCGCGCCGGACCCCAGGTCATGCAGGAGGGGGATGCCGTGCGCTTTGGCGACGGCGGCGATGTCCGCAAGCGTAGGTTCGTGGGTGAAGCCGACGACGCGGAAATTGGAACGATGCACGAGCAGCAGCGCGCCGGTGCGTTCGGTGATCGCGCGCTCGTAGTCGTGGGCGTAGGTGCGGTTGACCGTACCTACCTCGACGAGCGTCGCGCCACTCTGAGCGAGGACGTCCGGTATGCGGAAGCCTCCGCCGATCTCGCTCGCCTCGCCGCGTGAGACGATGACCTCCATGCCTGTTGCCGTGGACGCGAGGCCGAGCAGGATCGCTCCGGCGTTGTTGTTCACCGCGATGGCGTCCTCCGCGCCGGTGAGTTGGCGGAGGAGTTGCGCGACAGCCGCGTGCCGGGAGCCGCGTTTGCCGTCCTGCAGGTTGATCTCGAGGTCTGCGTAGCCCTGAGCGGCTGCGGCAACGGCGTGAAGGCTCTCCGTCGAGAGCGGAGCGCGGCCAAGGTTGGTGTGCAGGATGACGCCGGTGGCGTTGAGGACAGGCGTTGGCCAGGCCGTTACGGCGCGGTGTACGCCATCGGCAACGGCTTGCGCGACGGCGGCAGCGGTAGGCGGCTGCGCGCCCCCGGCGACGGCATCCCGCGCCTCGGCGATGCGCTCGCGGACGGTGGCGACGATGAGGTCCCGGAGGTAGCCGTCGCTCAGCAGGCCAACGATGGCAGGCTCGTCGAGCACCTTGTCGACGCTGGGCAGATTCCGGAAGGCTGGAGTGGTCATGCTGTCATATTAGGCAGGGCGCGAGAGGGGAGCAAGGAGAGAGCGCAGGGGGATGCACGGGGTTCAGGAGAAGTCGACCTGCCGCATACGGAGCAGGAGGCTGAAGGCAGCGGCTATAATCGGGCGTACGTGCCGAGGTGGCGGAATGGCAGACGCCGCGGACTTAAAATCCGTTGCCCGTACGGGCGTGTGGGTTCGAGTCCCACCCTCGGCACCAATGGCTTATGCCATCGGCGCTATCGCCATCTGACCCGTGACCAGATCAAAACGGCTACACCGAGGGCGATTATCCCTGCGATGGTCTTTAGGTCTGTGGGCCAGAACACGTTGAGAACCAGGAAGAGGACAAAGGCGGCAAGCGCTCCGGCCAAGGTTCGGCGCGAGGCGAATATGAACACGATGCCGGCAAGGATCGCGATCGGGCCCAGCCATCCTACGGCAGCTGCTCCGCCGCCTGACAGCGTCGCGAGTCCTGCGCCGCTTGGCCATCGCGTCAGCCCCAGCATCGGGAAGGCGTGACCCGCGAGGGCGGCTGCGAGCGCAAGCAGCGCAAGCGGAGTGTCGATGCCCAGTGCGTTGGCTAACACAATCGCCGCCGCGCCCTTGCCTGCGTCTCCCATGAAAACGACGGCGCCTGAACGGCGTCCCACCTGGCGGAAGACGTTGGCGGTGCCCGCGATGCGCGTGTCGGTGGAGCCTATGTCGATGCCCTTGCGCCGGGCCATGAGATGCGCGAATGGGATGGAGCCGAGGAGGTAGCCGACGATCACAGCGATGGGAAGTGCGACGTAGAGGGGCATTCCGCTAGCCGTCGGTGGAGCGCCGGCGCCATGCAGCCGGGCATGGTGATGCTGAGTACATTAGCTCGGAGGTTGGCGCCCTCAGCATCCGCTGCTGAGGATATTGTGTGCTTTGGTTGCACTGGCGACCCGGACCGGATTTGAACCGGTGATCTCCGCCTTGACAGGGCGGCGTGTTAAACCAGACTACACCACCGGGCCGCGGCAACCGTGCCCCACACCGTGGGGCTGCTAGAACGCTCACCCTATGCCATGATAACCCACGATGACGAGGTCTCCCTCGACCATCACCGGGGTTATCCGATCGCCTCCCGTGAGCCGTTCCAGCTCGTCGATCAGCTCAGGGTGCTCCTCCAGATCCACCTGCCGATACTCAACCCCGTCCTTGTTGAGGTCATGCATCAAAGCGTCGGAGTAGGGGCAGTCCGGCCTCGTATAGACGATAAGCACTTGCTCGCTGACCATGGGCTCCTATCATAGCATCGCAAAGCGCACGAGGCTAGCGGCGCGGGCGTGCAATCTGCATGCGCCCGCCTGTTAGGTCTGAGGGTACAGTCGAGGTAGAAGGGGAGGTTGCCTGATGGCTACGATGCAAGCGGCGATCCTGCGGGGTCTGGGGGACATCGTCTGCGACGAGGTTCCGCGGTCGGAGGCGGGGGCCGACAAGGTGCTGGTGAAGATGCAGATGGCCTCCATCTGTGGCACGGACCTGCACTACGTCTACTACGGCTGGCCGCGGAACGAGTACCCCATGGCCCCCGGCGAGCCCGGCCACGAGGGAGTCGGCGTCGTGGAAGACCCCGGCCCCACGAGCCTGCGCGAGGGAGCGCGCGTCCTGACGGTGCCGAACATATGGGAGGCGCGCAACTTCGCTGCCTACCAGGCGGTTTCGCCGCATTTCATCGTCGAACTCCCGGACGACCGCCCGGTCGCGGAGTTGATGATGGCGCAACAGCTGGGCACCGTCATCTTCGCCGGACGCAAACTGCCCCCCATGACCGGCAAGACCGTCGTCGTGATCGGGCAGGGGAGCGCGGGGCTGTTCCACGACTTCTACCTGCGACGGCTGGGCGCATCGCGCATCATCGCCATCGAACCCAACGCTGACCGTCGTGCGGCGGGGGTTGCTCTCGGCGTCGACAATGCCATAGACGTAACGGGCGAAGCGGGGGTCGACGCGGTGGCCCAGCTGACGGACGGCAGAGGCGCGGAGGTGGTGGTGGACGCGGTTGGGGGGCACGAGACGCTGGATCAGGCGGTGCGAATGGTTCAGGCGGAGGGGCACGTTCACGTTTTCGGGCTGCCCACCGGCTACGGCACGAGGCCGTTCGACCTGGGCGCGTTCTTCCTCAAACGGTTGGACATACGCACGACGTTCGGGGCTCAGGACGAGGAAGGGCTGGTCTCTTTCAGGCAGGCGTTGCAGCTGATCCTCGAAGGAGAGATAGACATGGCCCCTTATGTCACGCACACGTTGCCGCTCGCGCAGGTGCGGGATGCGTTCGAGTTGGCACACGAGCCCCAGGGCGGCGCGCTGAAAGTTTCCTTGATGATGTGACCATCTGCGCTGAGGACGGAGGGCCGGTTACAGCCGGGCTGTACGCGTTTGCACCAATGACGAGCAGAATGTTGAGAAAACGCTGGTTGCGGATATGTCGTCACTCGCATCGCACCCTTCCGCCTCCGGCGTCTCATATGTATAGTGAAACGAGTGCGCGGCTTCGTGAAAATGGACGAAGTCCTGCACGCCCGAATTGCCAGGGTAAGTATTAACAAGGATGCTTGACACAGGGAACTAACCCAGATAGTCTCACTTGCGCACTCGCAGGCGCTGCCTGTGGGCTAAGGTTGAAGGAGGAAGCCGTGATTCGCACACATTTGCTACTGACGCGACGGTTTGCTTTCGTTTGGATTGCCGCCGCTATGCTGATAGGCCTTGCGCTTTCGGTAACCCTGTCAGGGGTCAATAACGTAAAGGCTGACCAGCACACAGGGGCAGAGACGCTCGTCGTTACACCTTCCGAGGCGGACTTTGCACCGGGGGCCAGAAACTCGCGTACGTCTGTCTGGGTCTACGGATCAGGCTTTGCGCCAGGTACGAGCCTCATCATTCTCATTGCCGATTCACGCGGCGTGGCTACGGATGTGGGAGCGCTCTCGGGTGTCGATGTGGTAGCGAATGACGACGGCGCCTTCGGGTTCGAGTGGGTATTCGCGCGCTTTACCCGTAGGGGCGTTGGTGCCGAAGGGATGCAGTCGGTACGCGCTGTAGGGGCCGATTCCTTCCAGGACATCGCGTCTGCGCCGCTTGCCCTCTGTAACCTGACCAGGAACGAAGGACTCGAGGAAGGCGCAGAGGCCGCGGCAGTCCCTGACTTCTGCTCGGCGTAGTGCGGCTAGCCACGGGTAACCAAGGTTTAGACCAGGAGGACTGAAGGTGATCGGTTTTGATCGAATATTGACTCGGCGGGCAGCGCCTCTCTGGGTTGCTGTCGGCCTCATCGCCGGGCTGGCATTGGCATTCACGCTCTCGACCGTTCAGAGCGCGGGGGCTGAGGGACGCACCGGCACCGAGAGCATCGTGCTTTCCACGAATGAGGTTGACTTCGAATTAGGGAAATCCAGGTCGTCGGAAGAGGTCTGGATCAGGGGCTCCGGCTTCGCTCCCGGTATTGAGGTAGTGATTCTCGTCTCGGATGCCCAGGGCGCGCTTTACATAATCAGCAACTGTCGTTTGAACGACGACCGTGTCTGTAATCCGAGGAATCGCAGGGATGGCGGGGGTCTCCCCTGGCCGCTCATGACCAATGATGATGGCGGGTTTGCATCGAACTGGCGGCTTGGCCGGTTCACCCGTGAAAACGTCGGCTGGTCGGAATCGATAGGCGAGCGCATGGACACGGTCTGGGCAGTGAACGGCGAAACATACGAGTTCCTTGCCAGCGCACCGCTTGCTCTTTGCAATCTGACTCGAAACGAAGGACTTGAGGAAGGCGCAGACCCAGCAGAAGTTCCCAACTTCTGCTCGGCGTAGTGCGGTACACAGGAGGCAACCGTGACTAACACAATCGCAACTCACCCCCGTGCCGCAGTACTTGCACTCGTTGTCGCAGGTCTGCTGCTTGGGCTCGTAGCAGGTACGACTTTCCTAAGTGCCCGGTCGGCATCGGCGGACGGGCACATCTCTGGCCTCGAGACGGTCGTTGTAGACAACATCGAGGTCGACCACAATGCGCGAACGCAGGTTCGCATCTGGGGCTCCGGCTTCGCTCCGGGTCAGGAGGTTATCCTCCTGGTGAACGACGGGCCTGGGACTCCGAACGACATCGGGAACTATGTCACCAACGCGAGCACGGACAACACGATGGTCGCCAACGACCAGGGTGCATGGACAGCTGTCTGGACCGTTGGCCGCTTCACGCGGAAGCGTTCCGGCGTTGGCCCCGGTGACGGCGACGTGGAGCGCGTTCGCTCTCTCACCGCCGTTGACCCTTCGACGTTCGACGTCGTTACATCGGTGCCGCTGTCGTTCTGTCTCATCACTAGCCGTGTGAACGCGAATGCTGCACTGGTTACGCTAGGTGAAGAGTTGGCCGCGTTGCAGGCGAAGAAGGATGCCGGACTGCCCGACAAGCCGATCAACGTTTCGGACGCTGCCTGGGCGCTGGCGACCGCGTTCTACCCTGACATAGAGGCGCAGTTGAACGAAGAGATTGCGGCCAAGGAAGCAATGATCGAAGCCACGACCGCGCAGACCGGGGTTCCGAGCACCTGCTCGAAGTAGGTACTTCGACAAAATAGAGCAGACTGAAGAGGCTACCCGGCGATAATCGGGTGGCCTCTTCTTCTGCACCCCGCCGTTCTGCGACAGATGCCCATTGCGCCGTCGTCGCGCCAGCCTTTACATTGGTTGCATGCGTCGTTTCAACGAAATGTTCCGTCGTTCTCGCGAAGACGGGAACCTCGCATCCCCGTCCCGCGTAGACGATAGGGGACGGGTCGAAATGGAAGGAAATGGAAGCGAATTAAAAGTTTGCCGCTCCTGGCCACTCCTAATGAGGCCACCACTATCAGAACGAGGCCACGCTGGCACAGTACGTAGGAGTGAGCGGAGTGCCAAACGAGGCCACCCCGACCTCATTTCCAGCTTCTCCGCTAGGAGTGGATGGAGCCAAGTAGGGCCAAATGAGCCCCCTATTTGAAATTTCACCCCTGAAACGCTCCTGACGCACTACGATTAGAGGAACCGCACGGATGGGAGGACGTACGTTGCAGCCTTATCGAGGCATTGACCTCCTGGACATCGAATCACAGCTGACGGACGACGAACGCCAGGTGCGCGACACGATTCGGGCTTTCGTGGAAACGGAGGCGATGCCCGCTGTCGTTCCACACTTCCGCGACGGTACGTTTCCGCTTGCGCTGATACCGCGGATGGGGGAGCTTGGCATCTTCGGCGCGCATATCGAGGGATATGGATGCGCGGGGCTCGGCTCCGTCGCCTATGGCCTGATCATGCAGGAGCTCGAGCGCGCCGACTCCGGCTACCGTTCCTTTGCGTCGGTTCAATCGTCTCTCGCTATGACGGCTATCCACCTCTTCGGGACGGAAGAGCACCGCGAACGTTACCTGTCCGAGATGGCATCGGGGAGGGTGATTGGGGCTTTCGGCCTGACCGAGGCGGACCACGGCAGCGATCCGAACGGCATGGAGACCGAGGCCGTGAAAGTCGAGGGCGGCTACGTGGTCAACGGGTCTAAGATGTGGATCACGAACGCTGGCATTGCCGACGTCATCATCGTGTGGGCGAAGCTCGACGGAGCAGTGCGCGGCTTTCTTGTGGGCACCGACCTGCCGGGCGTAACGCGGGAGGACATCCACAACAAGCTTTCCATGCGGATGAGCATCACGAGCGCGCTCTACTTCAACGAGGTTCGTGTGGGTGATGACGCGCTCCTTCCGGGTACGCGCGGGCTCGGCTCTGCGTTGGAGTGTCTGAACGCGGCGCGTTACAGCATCGTGTGGGGCGTCTGTGGGGCCGCGGCCGACTGCCTGCATACCGCCATCGAGTACACGAAGGAGCGGGAGCAGTTCGGACGACCCCTTGCCTCTTTCCAACTGGTGCAGGAGAAGCTGGCGGATATGGCCACGGCGCTCTCCAAGGCGCAACTGCTTGCGCTGCAACTCGGACGGCTGAAGGAAGCGGGCAGGTTGCATTGGTCGCACGTGAGCATGGCGAAGTACAGCAACACGCGCGCTGCGTTGGAGATCGCGCGCACCGCCCGCGACCTGCTCGGGGCTGCTGGGGTAACGGATGACTTCTCGCCACTGCGCCATGCGCTCAACCTCGAAACGGTGCACACCTACGAGGGCACGGAACACATGCACCAGCTGATCCTTGGGCGTCACCTGACGGGGCTGAATGCGATAGGCTGAGGACTCTTTCGTTTGCTCCTCCGGCGAGTGAGTCGGATAATTGCGGTAGAGAAGGGGAGGACAGAGGCGTATGAAGGCAGTGCGATTCCATGAGTTCGGTGGGCCCGAGGTACTGAAGCTGGAGGACGTTCCGGATCCGACGCCGGGCGACGGCGAAGTGCTGGTGCGCCTGGTGGCGTCGGGCGTCAACCCGTCGGAAGTATCGCGGCGTGGCGGACGCATGGGTCAGGCTGTCGAGTTCCCCGCCATGCTTGGCATCGAGGGGGCCGGCGTCGTGGTGGAGGTTGGCAAGGACGTTGCGTCGGTCAAGCCGGGGGATCGGGTCATCGTGCGGCAGCCTCCGTATTCCTATGCTGAATTCATCGCGATCCCGGAGAGGTTCGTCTACGCAGTGCCGGTGAATCTGTCGCTCGTGGAAGCGGCAACCGTGGCCATCATCTACACGACTGCGTGGGCAGCAATCTGCGTGCGCGGCGGAGCGAAGCAAGGCGATACGATCCTGGTGCAGGCGGCTGCGAGCGGGGTTGGCATCGCTGCGGTCCAGATCGGGAAGCAGCTTGGCATGACCGTGCTTGGGACATCGAGCAGCGCGGAGAAGCTGGACTGGGCGAAGCAGTACGGCCTGGATCACGGCATCAACTACCTGGAGCAGGACTTCGCGGCTGAGGCGAAACGACTGACTGACGGGCGCGGCGTCGATGTCATCGTTGACGGCGTCGGCGGAGAGGTGCTGGCTCGAGGGCTGGGCGCGATGACCAGAGGCGGACGCATCGCCGTGTTTGGCGGCACAGGCGGGCGCGAGGTTACCTTTCCCGTGGCTGAGCTGTACCGCAACGCGATCTCGATCGTTGGTGCGGGCGGGGCACAGACGCCGCGCGAGGATTTCGAGATGATGCTGGGCTGGTTCGGCGAGAGTAAACTGGTGCCAACCATAGACCGCACGTGGCCGCTGGCCGAGGCAGTCGAGGCGCATCACTACCAGGAGTCGCGTCAGATCAAGGGCAAAGGGGCGTTGGTTATCTCGGACGAAAACTAGTCGGCAGAGCGTGATCGGAGGCTGCAATGGTGTCGTCTGAGTGGGTTGATATCGAGGTTGGCGGCAAGCAGGTCACGGCGTACGTGTCGTCACCGGACGGCCCGGGCCCGCACCCCGGCGTTGTGGTCGCGATGCACGTCTTCGGCGTTGACCGGTTCGTGCAGGGCAAATGCGACGAACTGGCGGAGGCGGGCTACGCAGCCATCGCGCCGTATCTGTTCCACCGCTCCGACGTTACGAACGCTCAGCTGATCGGCTATGCCTTCGAGGATCCGCAGCGGCGTGAGGCGGCGATGCCGTTGAAAGACAGCCTGCGCGACGACGAGATCATCGAGGATATGCTGGCGGCTCTCGATTGCATGCGCTCGATGCCGAACGTCGTCGGGCCGTTCGGCGTAACGGGGTTCTGCATCGGAGGGCGCATCGCGTACATGATGGCCGTTCGGACGGGGGAGTTCTCCGCCTGCGCCGACTTCTACGGCGTCGACGTCGATCTGCCGTGGGGGGACGGCCCAACGCCGTTGAGCTTCACGGCGGAGTTGGATTGTCCGTTATCCGGCTTCTTTGGCGATCTGGACGCCAACCCCGCTCCTCCTGACGTTGATAAGCTCGAAGCGGAGCTCAAGGCATGCGGCAAGCCGTTCACCTTCCATCGTTATCCGAACGCGCAGCATGCATTCAACGATCCGTACAACCCCGTCCGGTTCGACCCGGAGGTTGCGGCTGATGCCGGGCTGAAGCTCATCGCGTTCTTCGACGGCGCGCTGAAGGAGCGTGTGGAGGTATCGTGACTGCTATCGTTGGCGTCTTCGATGACCGATCCGCTGCTGCTGCGGCGAAACTGCTGCTGGAGGATGTAGGCTTCGGCGAGAAGGTAGATGTCACGCAGGCGCTCTCCGCCGATGGCAGTGGGATGCCGCGGTTGGCCCGGCGCGGGGAGACGATGCTGCGCTCAGCGATCAAGTGGGGCATCTGGGGCTCTCTCATCATCGAGATTCCTTCGCTCATTGCGCTGCTCATCTTCCCTCTCGACGTGAACGTCAAGATCCTGCTCGCCGCGACGGTCTGGAAGTTTGGCGCTGCGTTCGGCTCATGGATCGGGGCGATGGCTGTCTCCGAGAACGGCCTGGAAGATGAGACAGCCGCCGACTATGAGGCGCACCTTGCCGACGGGCGCACGCTGGTGGCCGTTGACGTTCGATCTCGCCACCGGCCGGGGATACGCGGGGTCCTTCTCGAAAGCGGTGCGTTGAGCGTCCGGGACGTGCGCGGCACGTTCGTGCTCAAGCCTGCTGCCCCCGGCGTCCTGCAGCCTTCCGGCTAGGCGAGGCGTTTCGCCATAGGGATGTGGTCGATGCCCGCCTCCACGAACTGGGGGCCAGTCGCTGTGTAGCCGTGCCGCTCGTAGAGGCCGCGAACGTAGGTTTGGGAGTGGAGCGTCACCTCGCTGAGGCCCGCGGCGCGAGCCTCGGCCTCGAGCGCAGCGACGAGCATGCCCGCGATTCCTCTGCGCCGCCACTCGGGCAGAACCGCGACTCGCCCGATGCGTCCTTCGGCGTCAACCGTAAGGCGTGCCGTGCCTATGATGCGCCCGCCGTCGTCGGCCACGGCGTGCACTGCCGTTGCGTCGGCGTCGTCCTGCTCCAGCTCCGCCGGGACGCCCTGCTCGACGACGAACACCTCCTGGCGCACGGCGAGCGCGCCCTGATAGTCCTCGGCGCTGGCCGTGATGCGTATGGCGATATGGCGCTTCTGGGTCACCCGCCGATTATAGCGTCGCCCTGCTGTGCCGTTGGCGATGGGAAGGTGCGGCTATAATCGGGGCAGTATGCTTGAGAGGCAGGGAGGAGACGGCGCATGAAATTGTCCACCGATCGCATCTTGACGACCCACGTTGGGAGCTTGCCGCGTCCGGGTGTCGTGGCTGAGCTGCTGCTAAAGAAGGAGCAGGAGGAGCCTTTCGACGAGGCGGAGCTGGATGCGCGGGTGCGCCGCGGCGTCGCGGAGATCGTAGCGCGGCAGGTGGACGCCGGCGTTGACGTAGTCAGCGACGGCGAGATGAGCAAGGTCGCCTACTCCACCTACGCGAAGGACCGGCTCACCGGGTTCGCGGGAGACAGCGAACGCCGGTTCAACCTGGACGTAGCGCCGTACCCGGCCTTCCGCGAGAAGATGGCGCGGATGACCGGCAATCAGCCGATGCGCCGTCCGCAGTGCGTCGGGCCTATCGAAGTCAGGACGAGTGAACCGCTGCGGAAGGACCTTGCGAACTTCAAGGCTGCGCTGGAAGGAGCGGGGGTTGCGGAGGCGTTCATGACGTCGTCCTCTCCGGGTGTGGCGTCAGTGTTCATGCCTAATGCCTATTACCCTACGCACGAGGCGTACATCGAGGCGCTTGGCGAGGCTATGAAGGGGGAGTACGAGGCTATCGCGGACGCCGGTTTCATCCTGCAGGTGGATTGTCCCGATCTGGCGATGGCGTTCCACACGGGGTTTCAGGGGTTGGGGGAGGAGGAGTTCCTGAAGCGGGCGGAGCATCACGTGGAAGTACTCAACGCTGCGCTGGAGAACGTCCCTGCTGAGTCGGCGCGGCTTCACGTCTGTTGGGGGAACTACGAGGGCCCACATGACCACGACATCCCTGTTACGAAGATTATGCGCATCCTGCTGAAGGCCAAGCCGTCCGCGATTCTCTTCGAGGCGTCGAACCCGCGGCATGCGCACGAGTGGGTGGATTGGCGCGACGCGAACGTGCCGGATGACAAGGTGCTGATCCCCGGGGTGCTGGACTCGACGAGCAACTTCGTCGAGCACCCGGAGCTGGTGGCTCAGCGGATCGAGACGTTTGCAGCCATCGTTGGCCGGGAACGCGTACTCGCGGGCTCAGACTGCGGATTCGGAACGTTCGCAGGCTTCGGAAAGATGGACCCGGACATCGTCTTTCAGAAGCTGCGGGCGCAAGCTGAGGGGGCTGCCATCGCGAGCGAGCGGCTATGGCGGTAGAGCGCTAGCGAACCGCTTTCAGCAGGGCGGTACGCTCGTTTATCTCCTGCGCCTCGACCTTGGTGAAGCCTGCCTCTTCCAGCCACTGGACGTGGGTGTTCACACCGCCCGCCTGCGCTGCGTAGTCGAGGTTGGCGAACGATCCGCCCTCCGCGATCAGGTCGTGGATATCCTTGTAGATGCTGGCGATGAGGTCGTCGTCGTACATGTTGTGGATGGCGATGGCCGACATGACGAAATCGAATGGGCCGTCGAGGTCAGCGGTCCAGTTGCGCTTCGAGAAGTCGCTGTTAACGTAGGACGTGCGGTTAGCGTACTCTGCCAGGCGCTGCTTTGCGTGGTTGAACATCGGCTCGGATACGTCTTGCAGGGTTACTTTGGCGTTGGGGTACCTCTCCAGCAGGTGCTTCGCCAGCAGGCCGTAGCCTGCGCCCACATCGAGCACTTTGATGGCCTGCTCCGTAGGGAACGGCGCTGCGCTGACTGCTGCCTCCATCATCGGCCCGCGCTGATCCTGCCTGCCGTCGTCACGGGTGACCCAGTTGTCAACGAACTCCTGCTCCCGCCACTGCTCCGGAACATCGTGGGACTGTGCCCAGCCAGCGGGTTGATGGCGATTGGTCATAACGTAACTCCTCTCTATGTAACCGATGGGTGTACTCGTGAGGGGACAGTTCAACTGAGCGGGTGTGCTCCGTTCAGTATGGAATCGATACTATGGTGAATCGGCTCCGGCAGCCGCGGGCCCATCTCGGAGACGATCTTCGCCGATGCGAACGTTCCGAGCTTACCAGCATCCGTGGGGCTTAGGCCATTCGCGAGTCCGAACAGCGCACCGGCTGCGAAGAGGTCTCCCGCGCCTGTCGTGTCCACGACGGGCACCACGTGACCCGGCACAGTCGTGATGGCGCCTGCGTCGAAGATCATCGCTCCGTCGCTGCCGCATGTCATGAAGATGAGCGGCACGTCCGCACCGATGGCGTGCAGACGTTCCTCGCGGGTTCCGCCGCCCGCGTATATCTCTGCCTCGTGCTCGTTGCAGAACAGGATGTCGACGTAGAGGGCAACCGCTCGCTTGAGCTGCTCGATGAAGTGCACGGCGATGCCGGGGTCGGACAGGCTGAGGGCGACGCTAACGCCTGCCTCAGCGGCAAGCGCCATCGTCCGTTCAGCGGCCTCAGCGGCGGTGGGAGAGCCGTAGAGGTAGCCTTCGACGTAGGCGAAGCGGCTCGCTCGCAGCCGCTCGGAGTCTACGTCCTGCGGGCCAAGGCCGGACGAGGCGCCGAGGCTGGTCTGCATGGTTCGTTCGCCGTCCGGTGTGACGAGCACCACGCATGCGCCGGTGGGTTCGTTGTCTATGGGGGTTACGTCGAAATCGACGCCTGCCTCGGCCATGCTCTCGCGGTACAAAGCACCGCGCATATCGTTGCCTATCTTGCCGATGTAGAAGGCTCGTCCGCCGAACCGCGCGATGCCGGTCATCGTGTTTGCCGCAGAGCCGCCTGCTGCGCCGTGCTGTGCGTACCCCGTCAGGCTTTCGAGGAGGCTGGCCTGTTCCTGCGCGGAGACGAGGGTCATCAGGCCCTTATCGAGGCCGTGGCTGGTGAGGAGCGCGTCGTCTACTCGCACTTCCGTATCGACCAACGCGTTGCCGAGGCCGAAGACATCGTATCGATAATCCATCTGTTGCGTTACTCCCAGGTTATGAAACGGACGGGTGGCAAGCTACACCGGCATTCCGTAGACCGTCAACGCTATGGTGGGATAGAACGACGGGGCAGGCGTATGGGATGCGAGGTTCCTCGTCTGCGTGGAAACGACGGGGGGGGGGACCCTGGCCCTATTTGGCCCTGTTTGGCCTCGTTTACTCCTATCGCCGAGGCTGGAAATGAGGCCACCGTGGCCTCATTTGGCCCTCCGCTCACTCGTATGCGGTGGGCCTGCCGGCCCTGGTTGTGGCCTTGTTTGGCCTCATTACGAGTGGCCAGGAGTGGCGAAACTTTTAATTCGGTTCCGTTTGGTTCCATTTCGTTCCATTCCTATCGTCTACGCGGGGTTGGGATGCGAGGTTCCCGTCTGCACGGGAACGACGTCTACGAACAATCTAGCAATCAGCGGGGCTATGGCGTAAGCAACTGTGATAGCAGGTCAAGCGATTTGTGGGTCCCAGGTGGTCTCCTCACGCAGGATGGCATTCAGTATGGTCAGCATCTTGCGCATGCATGCGACGAGCGCCACCTTCCTCGGCTTACCCTGGTCCAGCAGCCGCTGGTAGAACGTGCGTATCACGGGGTTGTGCTGGACTGCCGAGAGCATAGGCATGTACAGCGCCCTCCGCACGTTTGCACGCCCGCCCCAGCAGAAGCGCTTCCCCTCGCGCTTCCCGCTGTCGCGGGCGTGCGGGGCGAGGCCTGCCAGCATCCCGACCGCTGCTCGGTTCAAGTGTCCCAGCTCCGGCATACTGCCGAGTAGCGCTGCCGCTAGGGTCTCACCCACGCCAGGAACGCTCCGCAGCCGCTCCCAACGCTCGCGCAGGGAGACATCCTGGGCGATGACCCTCCGCAGTTCCTGCTCCACCGCCGCGATCTCCCGCTTCAGGAAGGCGAGATGGCGCTTCGCGCTGGCCAGGCTTGCGCCGGAGAACAGCCGGGCTTGGTGTCGCACCCGCGTGTGGTCCCCCACCAGTTGATTGCGGCGGGTGGCAAGATCGCGCACGGTCTGCTCGGGGCGCGACGGCGCAGGCTTCGGCTGGATGCGGATGTCGTGGGCGAACTGGGCGATGACGGCCGCATCAATGCGGTCGGTCTTAGCCAGGACGCCGGTGGAGCGGGCATAGTAACGGACGTTGCGGGGGTTGAGGATGGCGAAGGGGAGTTGGGCGTGGGTGAGTGCGTGGGAGAGAGGGCGTTCGTAACCGCCGGAGGCTTCGAAGGCAATCAGGCGGGGCTGAGCATCGCGACAGTGCTCGACGAGGGAATGCAGGCCGGCGGGAGTGGTCTTGAAGCGCTGGGGTTGTCCGGTTGGGTGAGCCGCGAGATCGAGCCAATCCTGGGAAACGTCTATGCCGATGCAGAGGGATGAGTCCATACGCTATGCTCCTGACTGCCCTTCCGTGCCCTGCCTTGTGAATACGAGCTCACTAGCTCAGGCAACTGTTCGGGCTACCGGTAGGGCGGGTGGAATAGAGGCGGGGCGGTCATGCTTACGCACGGTCTCAGCGACCAAGGGGCAAACGGCCTACCCCGCCTCTCACCACCATACAAGGGGCAGTTGTCGTTGGTTTGGGGTTGGGGGTTCTCCCTCATCCTCGCTTTCTCGCAGAGGGAGAAGGGACCTGCAGGGGACGGGGATGCGAGGCTCCGCCTTCGCGGGAACGACGGAACCTGCGTCGTGCGGTTGACAGCGAGGGGCTCACTGCGTAGACTCTGCTCCGTTGGCATGGTGTTAGAGGGCGTCCAGGCGTATCGAGCGCGGATGGCTCCCATGCAAGTATTGAGAGAATTGCCCTAGATGTACGGCGAACGCCGACCGGAACTCGACCCGGATCAGATAGTTCAGAACCTTCGGCAGAACTGGGATGGCATCCGCAGTCGTCTGCCCGGTGGGGGCGGTTCCCGTCTCATCATCTTTGGTTTAATCTTCCTGATCATACTGGTCTGGCTGGCATCAGGGGTCTACACCGTAAGCCCTGGTGAGCAGGCGGCAGTGCGGTTGTTTGGTAAATTCCAAGGCACCGAGGGCCCGGGCCTCAAGTGGTACTTCCCCTCTCCCGTGGGTACGCGCAACGTCGAGAATGTTCTCGAAACCAAGCGTATGGAGCTGGGTTTCCGGAGTAACGCCGGCGCGACCACGGACGTTTCACTGGAATCGACCATGATTACGGGCGACCTGAATATCGTGGATGTTCGGTTGGTCGTTCAGTACAAGATTTCCGACCTGGAGAAGTTCCTGTTCCGGGTTGACGACCCAGGGGATCTCGACCGAGACCCAACCGAGGGCAGGCCCGATGGCCGTACGCTCAAGGATGCGACCGAGTCTGCGCTGCGGCAGGTGGTGGGCCAGCGTTCTATCGACGACGTGCTCACTGTCGGAAAAGAAGCAGTTCAAACAGACACCCGGACGCAGCTCCAGAGTTTGATGGATAGCTACGATACCGGCATCCAGATTGAAACCGTAGCGCTTCAGGAAGTGACACCGCCCAACGCGGTACGCCCGGCGTTCGACGACGTGGTGGGCGCTCGCTCCGACAAGGAAACACGTATCAACCAAGCGAATGCCTATGAGCAGGACAGGGTTCCGAGGGCCGAGGGCGCCGCGCAGCAGACCATCCGGTCAGCCGAGGCCTTCAAAGAGGCGCGCATCGCACGGGCACGTGGTGAGGCGGCAGAGTTCCTGTCCATTCTTGCGGAATACTCCCAGTCCAGGGATGTGACGCGAACACGACTCTTCCTGGAGGCGATAGAAGAGATCCTGCCCGGCGTGACGCTCTTCGTCATCGACGAGGGCGCTGGTAGCGGCATACTGCCGTTCCTGCCGCTCACTGGAGGCGCCAGTGTCCCGAGCGTCAGCGTTCCTAGCGCCGAGACTCCGAGTGCGGAAGGGAGCCAGTAATGCGCGCTCTCATAGCACTCATCATCCTTATCGTCGCGGCGGTAATCATCATCCCGCAGGCGGCTTACACCGTTGACGAGACGCAGTACGTGGTCATCACGCGATTCGGTGAGATTCAATCGGTACAGAGTTCGCCGGGACTGCAGTTCAAGGCTCCGTTCGTCGATGCGGTGAACGTCCTGGACAAGCGTCTCCTTCGGGTGGACGTGCCGCCGGCGGGCTTCCCTGACATCGAGAGCCAATTCCTGAACATCGATGCCTACGTCAGGTACCGCATCATTAATCCACGCAGCTTCCTCGAGGTGCTGACCAATGAGATTACTGCTGCCGACCGGCTGAGCAACCTTGTCGTGGCTGCGCTGCGTGAGGAAGTTGGTCAGCGTCAGCGCACGGAGATCATCGGTGGGAGTCCGTCCACGCTTCCTGACGGCACTCGGCAGGTTGAGCCGATCCTGGAGAACGGCGTTGCAGCTCGTGAACAGTTGACACGTCGCGTTCGCGCCGTCGCCGACGCCCGCGCCAAGGAGCAGGCGTTCGGAGTCGAGATTGTCGACGTGCGTATCAAGCGCGCGGACTTCCCTGGATCCATCGTTGAGAACATCTTTGGCCGGATGCGCTCCGAGCGGGAGGCCCAAGCAGCCAGGCTGCGTGCTGAAGGTGAAAAGGAGTTCGAAACCATCACCGCGGAGGTCGACCGCCGCGTTGAGGTCATCTCGGCTGAAGCGGACGAGATGTCGAACGAATTGCGTGGTGAAGGCGAAGCAGAGGCAATCCGCATCCTCGCTGAGGCGTTGGAGCAGGATCCCGAGCTGTTCACCTTCAGGCGCAGCCTCGAAGCCTACAAGACGTTCCTTGGCAGTAACACGACGCTCGTCCTTCCGGCGGACTCGGATCTGTTCCAGTTCCTGCAGAGCCCACAGCGCGCCGCTCCGTAAACAACCCTTGCCATCCGGTTCAACTCTCTTTCAGTTTGCCCTCAGCGGGTATCGCGCGTTCACGGGCTGGTAGAATCTACGCTGTGGATTCCTCTCTCATCCGCAATTTTTGCATCATCGCCCATATAGACCATGGGAAGTCGACGCTTGCCGACCGCATGCTCGAGATTACGGGCACTGTCTCCGCGCGTAACATGCAGGCTCAGTTGCTCGATTCCATGGACCTCGAGCGCGAGCGCGGCATCACCATCAAGGCGCAGGCTGTCCGCATGAGCCTTGACTACGATGGGCGCGAGTACGAGGTCAACCTGATAGATACCCCGGGGCACGTGGACTTCTCCTATGAAGTCTCCCGTTCTCTGGCTGCGTGCGAGGGCGCGCTGCTGGTGGTCGATGCATCCCAGGGCATCCAGGCGCAAACGCTGGCCAACGTTTACCTGGCCATGGAGCACGATCTCACGATCATCCCGGTGGTCAACAAGATCGATCTTCCCGCAGCAGAGCCGGGGCGCGTCATCGAAGAGCTGTCCACCGCGTTCGGGTTCGAAGAGTACGAGGTGCTGCGCGTTTCCGCCAAGGACGGCAGCGGCGTGCGGGAGCTGCTGGAAGCCGTCATCGAGCGCGTGCCTCCTCCCCAGGCGGACGCGGAGAAGCCGCTGCGGGCGCTGGTATTCGATTCCAAATACGATTCCTACAAGGGCGTGATGGCCTATGTGCGAGTCATCGACGGGCAGGTTACGAGCGCCGACCGGGTGATGATGATGGCGACAGGTACGCAGTCCGACCTGCTGGAGGTCGGCGTGTTCAAGCCCACGATGACCAAAGTGTCGCATCTGGCTGCCGGGGAAGTTGGGTATCTCGCGACGGGCCTGAAGAGCGTAGGTCAGTGCAGAGTGGGGGATACGATAACCCTTGCCCGTGGAGGGGCGGAGGAGGCGCTGCCCGGCTACGGGGAGCAGAAGCCGATGGTGTTCGCGGGGCTGTATCCCTCCGACGGCAACGAGTTCCACGATCTGCGCGAGGCGCTCGAACGTTTGCAGATGAACGACGCGGCGCTGGTGTACGAGCCTGAGAACTCTCCCGCGCTGGGCCCCGGCTTCCGCTGCGGCTTCCTGGGTCTGCTGCATATGGAGATCGTGCAGGAGCGGCTGGAGCGCGAGTACGGGATGGATCTCGTGGTTACTGCGCCCAGCGTGGTGTATCACGTTCTGATGAACAACGGCACTGTGCGGGAGGTATCGCGTCCCACCGATCTGCCGTCCGGCGGGGAGTACGAGAGGGTGGAGGAGCCGTGGTTGGACATATCACTGCTCACGCCGTCCCGGTTCATGGGGCCGATGATGGACCTCATCAACTCCAAGCGCGGCGAGTTCAAACGCACTGAGTATCTCGATAGGGCGATCGTCGCAGCGTCGGCTACTTCGCTGCCGTCGTCCGACCCGCGTGTCGTGCTAGAAGCGCGCATCCCTATGGGTGAAGTGATCGTCGATTTCTACGATCAGGTGAAGACGCGGAGCCGTGGGTACGCGTCGCTCGACTACTCGCTCAGCGGCTATCGGCCAGCGCCGCTGGTTCGTCTCGATATCCTGGTGAATCAGGTGCCGGTGGACGCGCTATCGCTCATCACGCATCGGGATCGCGCCTACTATCAGGGGCGGACGCTGGTGGAACGCTTGCGGAAGCTGATCCCTCGTCAGATGTTCGAGGTGCCGATTCAGGCGGCCATCGGGAGTAAGGTCATCGCGCGGGAGACGGTTACGGCGATGCGGAAGAACGTTCTTGCGAAGTGCTACGGGGGAGACATCACCCGCAAGCGCAAGCTGTTGGAGAAGCAGGCCGAGGGCAAGAAGCGCATGAAGCGAATCGGTCGGGTGGACGTTCCGCAGGAGGCGTTCCTGGCGGTGCTGAAGATGGACCGTTAGGCCTTAGCGGGGCCAAGGAATAGGCTGGCGTCTGCTACAGCGACTCTGCGCGGCGCTTCAGCCATTCGCGCATGGGGTTTGCGTAGTCCGGCCTGCGCAGGGCTATCTCTACGGACGTTTGCAGGAGTCCGAGGGGCGTGCCGGCGTCGAAGCGGTCGCCCTCGAAGCGGTAGGCGTGGACTGGCTGCCGCTGCGCGAGCAGGTCTATGCCGTCGGTGAGCTGTAGTTCGCCTATTGCGCCTGTAGTGGTTGCTTCGAGACATTCGAATATGGCGGGGGAGAAGACGTAGGGCCCAACGAACGCGAGGTTGGACGGAGCGGCATCTCGCGGGGGCTTCTCGACGCAGCGCGTGAGCAGGGTCTCGCGTTCGGAGCGGCGTTCGCCCTCGACGACGCCGTAGCGCGATACGTCCTCCCACGGCACCTCCATGACGCCGATGACGTTGCCCAGCCGTTCGTAGGCGTCCAGCATCTGTTGTGTGACGGACGGCTCGCCGAGCAGGATCTCGTCGGGAAGGTAGACGACGAACGGCTGATCGCCGACGACATCTTTCGCGGTGAGCACCGCGTGGCCGAGCCCGAGTGGTTCACGCTGGCGTACGGTGATGATGTCTGCCATGCGGGATACGCGGGAGACGGCGTCGAGCTTGGCGTTGCCGCGCTCGCGCAGCATCCTTTCGAGGTCGGGGGAGAGGTCGAAGTAGTCCTCCATCGCAGTTTTGCCGCGCGAGGTGACGAGGATGATGCGATCGATGCCAGCCTCGACGACCTGCTCGACGGCGTACTGGATGACGGGCTGGTCGACGAGGGGCAGCATCTCTTTCGGCACGGCCTTGGAGATCGGGAGAAAGCGCGTGCCTGCGCCTGCGGCGGTGATAACGGCGGTGCGTACAGCCATAACGCCCAAAGGATAGCAGCCTTGCGTCGCTGCGAGGTAGTGGCGTAGCGTTGGCGAGGCCTTCCGAGTCGCGCTGTTTGACCGGTTGCGCTGCGCAGCCTAGGATGGTGTCAGCCGTGCTAGATGGGGAGCTAGCGGTGCCCTGCACCCGAAATCCGCTTTACGCGGGGTTGAACTCCTCCCTAGAGGGCCGGTCCCGGCGCCACTGGCCCGGTTCCGGGCGTTGAGAGCCGGGACCTGCGCGACGGGGTCCTGTGAACCGCGTCAGGTCCGGAAGGAAGCAGCGCTAAACGGAGTACTCCGAGTGCCGCAGACCAGTCTGGCTTGAGTTCGGAACCTATGGGTTACGCATCGGGCTCCCGGTTCGACAGGGGGGTGCACGGCCTCTCTTTCAAGGCTTGCGCGGGGGAGCAGCGCTCCCCCGGCGCGTTTGGTTTCGAGGTCACACCTGGCAGCACATCCCCCCAAGAAGAGCCTGGGGCAGCACTTCCTGACAGACCGCAACATCCTCGGCGCCATCGCTGACGCTGTGGAGGTGGGCCCGGAGGACACGGTCGTGGAGGTGGGTCCGGGGAGGGGCGCGCTGACGTCCGTACTCGCTGCGCGCGCTCGCGAGGTCGTTGCCGTCGAACTCGACACCCGACTGGCGCGCGACCTGGCGGACGACGCACCGGCGAACGTTCGGGTGGTGGAGGGCGACGCACGCGAGACGGCTCCGGCTGATCTGCTCGGCGGTTGTGCGCCGTACAAGCTGCTCGGCAATCTACCGTATTACGCGGCGATGCCGATTCTGCGCGCGTTCCTCGAATCGGCGTGCCGTCCCACTCGCGCCGCCGTGCTCGTGCAGCGTGAAGTTGCGGATCAGATCTGCGCAGCGCAGGGGCGGATGTCGCTCGTCTCGCTAGCGGTGCAGATGTTCGGCAGCCCGCGTATCGTTCGTATCGTGCGTCCGGGGTCGTTCAATCCGCCTCCGAAGGTGACGTCGGCAGTCGTGGCGGTTGACGTGTACGACGCTCCCGCCAAGGGTATCGAGGATACGGCGCGTTTCTTTCAGCTCGCACGCGCTGGATTCAGCGCGCCGCGCAAGCAGCTGAGGAATGCGCTCTCCGGCGGACTTGCCGTCGCGCCCGCCGAGGCTGAGGCTCTGCTGAACGCTGCGGGCATCGAGTTCACGCGCCGCGCTGAGACGCTCGCGCTCGGCGAGTGGGCCTCGCTGTACCGCGCTTGGCGCTCGGAGTTGGCATGAGCGGCGTTACGCTCAGCGGCGAGGGAGGATTGCGCATGGAGCCGCCGTGCGAGCAGTGCGGCGCGCTACGTGTTCGCGAGGTGCCATATTCCGAGCGCGGGCAGCCGCTGTTGCCGAACGAACTCGACGACCTTGCGTGGACCGATTACCTCTGCGACTGCGGTATCGTGAGGCTGCGCATTGGCAAGCGTCCGAGGGGGTAGGGGTTAGTACGCGGAGCAGGTTCCGTGCGCGGCCTATTGGCGGTAGGCGTAGGCGTAGCTGGGGCTCACGATCCTCCCGCCGTCCACGATGATGAAATCGGAATCGAGCGGCTTCCCCGCGATGAATCGAGCGAGGCAGTCCTGGATGCCGTCGGCGTAACGCCGTTGGGCCTCGAGGCTCGTTCCTGATACGTGGGGGGTCATCGCATGGTTGGGCATGCGCCGCCACGGATGATCACCGGGCGCCGGTTGGGGATACCAGACATCGCCTGCGTACCCTGCGAGATGTCCAGACTCCATCGCTTCCACGAGAGCATCCGTTTCCACGATTCTGCCTCGCGCAGTATTGATCAGGTAGGCGCCCTTCTTCATCCGGGCAAGGCGCTCGCGGTTGAACAGTTCTGCCGTGGCAGGCGTGAGCGAGATGTGGATGGTGACGACGTCGCTCCTGGCGAGCAGCGCGTCCAATGAGAGGTAACGCGCTCCGAATACGTCCTCCTCGGCGGTGGTGAGCCGACGGAGGTCGTAGTAGTACGTTCGGACGTCGAACGGCTTGAGGCGCGCAGCGACTCGCTGACCGATGCGCCCCATGCCCACGATGCCAACCGTCTTATCCTCAAGGTCGTGCGACTTGGCGGCGATATCTCCGATGTTCCATCCGCCGTTCACGACATCGTTGTAGGAGGGAAGGAAGTTGCGGACGAGCACCAGAATCTGCATGAGCGTGTGCTCCGCGACGCTGACGACGTTGCTCCCCGTGATCTCGGCGACGGTGATGTTGCGCTCAGCCGCCGCCGCGAGGTCCACGTGATCCGAGCCGACGCCGGCGGTCAGGATGAGCCGCAGGTTCGGGGCATTCTCGATGCGCTCTCTGGTCATGTATGCGGGCCAGAAGGGGGTGGTGATGACGACATCCGCAGTGGCGAGATGCGCATCGAGCCCGGTTTCCTTGTCCGTGATGGCTAGGACCTCGTGGCCTTGTAGTTCGGCCATCTCGCGCAGCCCAAGCACATGATCCGCGCTGCCCAGCAGTTCGGGTGTCTCTTGTGCATACTGCCCGCCCTCGTACAGGACAGCTACTATCTTCATACAGGTTGCTCCATCGTTTTGGTTGGTGTGCTATCTGTCCGCGCCGCGCGTGCCGAGCACGGCTCCCTGCTCTTCGCCGGACGCGTACCCCCACTTGAAGTCCTTGTTGGTGTACGCCTCCTCCGGCATCAGACTCTCAAGGCCGCGCTTGGCCAACTCATCCTCGAACATCTCGCGGATCCAGGACTCCTCGTAGGGGTACTCGATCTGATCGCGCGCGCGGTCCTCAACCTGCTCACTGTGGCCGGAGAACTGAGGCAATGGAGCGAGCGCGAGGTAGCGCGCAGGCTCGACGCTTACATTGAAGTGCTGGTGGAACCAGCGGTCGGGCGGCGTGAACATGCTGCCCTCATGCCACGGAGCGATGACCTTCTCGCCGCCCTGCGGCCACATGATGGAGTAACCCTCGCCAGCGGGGATCACGATGACGCGCCCGGGGCCGTGCCGGTGTCCCTTCTTGTACGTACCCGGCGGGAAGACGGACATGTGCCCGCCCATCTGGGACTTGGGGAACGATACGTCAACGACGTGCCCGCCGCCCCCGCGCTGGCGGTGCGGAACCAAGTCTGTCCAGCCTGCCATGTCGGTGAAGAAGTTACCGTACCACGTTGCGCCGCGTCCCATGTCCGGCGCGCGCTTGGCGACTGCGTAGAGCTCATCCTCGCGGGGGGTGAGCAGCTCGGGGTGGGGGAAGGGGTTGTTAAAATAGAAATCAGGGTCGGGTTCCAGCGACATCGCGACTGGCAGATAGCTGTTGTGCAAGAGCCGCAGGGATTGGTCGCCGCGAGCGTTGGAGAACTGGCGGTACGCCCCGCGCGGGACGAGGAAGAGGCTGCGCGGGCCGAACTCGAAGCTGTGCTTCTCGACGCCCTCGGCCCAGACGGTCGCGATGCCGTGGCCGCTCACCGTGTAGACGACCTCATCGAGCGCGAACTTCATCGGTGGAACGCTCGTGCCCGGGAGCAATTCGGAGACGCGCGCCTCGGCGACGCCCTCCATGCCTGACACCTGGATGAATGCTGCATTGCACTCGCGCTCGTGCCAAGGCCCGACCTCGACCGTTCGCAGGTCTTCGATGAAATATCCGCGATGGATGGGAACGCCCTGCGCCTCCATCCACCGGTCGTAGATGAACAGTCCGTCGCCGCTGCCTCCGCGCGCGATATCGTCGTGGGTGTCCTGTCGCTGGGTCATTAAGCGTCCTCCAAAAAGCGGTAGTGAATCCTCATTTTGCCTTATGCTACCCGAAAGCCAACCGATTGACGAAAACGGCGCGTCCGCTATGGACGTACAATCGCATCGGCAGGTCAACGATTCGGAGGTGCAGGATGGCAGATACATTTGGTTACGGCGGGTTTCAGTACGAGTACGTCCCGGATTGGCCAAAGTTGCCGGAGGGGCACCAGTTGGTCGAATGCCCGGGCGTCGCGGTAGATTCACAGGACAACGTGTTCCTGCTGACTCGCGGCGAGGACCCGCTCGTGCAGTTCGACAAGGACGGTGACTTCATCAAGGCGTTCGGTCACGACTACTTCAGCAAGCGCACCCACGGCCTCTACATCGCGCACGACGACACGCTCCTCGTGGCCGACGACGGCATCCATACGATTCAGCAGTTCACGCCGGACGGCGCGCGCCTGTTCGAACTGGGCGACCGGGACAAGCCATCGCCGGTATGGGGCGGCGAGCCGTTCAACCGACCAACGTCAGCCGCTATCCGTCCGTCCAACGGCGATTGGTATGTATCCGATGGGTACGGCAATGCACGGGTTCACGTGTACAGCAGCGGGGGCGATTACAAGTTCTCATGGGGCAGCCCCGGTATCGACGCGGGTGAGTTCATGCGTCCGCACAACATCGCGATAGACAACGAGGACCGGGTTTACGTGGTGGATCGCGAGGCGCACCGCATCCAGATCTTCGAGGCCGACGGCACGTTCATCACGATGTGGAACAACATCCACCGTCCCGACGCGATGGTGCTGTGGGACAATCACATCTACGTCGGGGAGTTGAACGCCATAGGCGGGTTCGATTCGCCGAACATGGGCCACCGCGTTGAGGTGTTCGACCTTACGGGTCAGCTGGTCTGCCGCTTCGGGACGCAGGATGAGGGCGAAGGGCCCGGCCAATTCATCGCACCGCACGGCATCGCGGTCGATTCCGAGGGCAGCTTGTACGTCGCGGAGGTCTCCTACACGATCCGTGGGCGGCAGATGGATCCCCCGCGCGAAATGCGGAGCATCTCGAAATACAAGCGCCGCTGGTAGACAGTGCTACGGCTCCGCGCACCTGCGAAGATCAACCTGACGCTCGAGGTTCTCGGACGGCGCGCTGACGGCTACCACGAGGTGCGGACGATCCTACAGGCGATCAGCCTCTCGGACGAGATTGAGTTCGAGCTTGCGCCTGAGGTGAGCCTCGCTGTCGAACCGGCGGGAGCCGCGCCCGTGGAGGGGAACCTGGCGCTGAAGGCTGCGGAACTGTTGCAGCGCGAGACGGGGGCCACTCAGGGGGCGGCGATACGATTGATGAAAGGTATACCGATGGCAGCGGGCCTTGGGGGCGGCAGCAGCGACGCGGCTGCCACCCTGCTCGGCCTGCGGCGGCTGTGGGGCATCGACATCGACGCGGACAGACTGAGAGAACTTGCGGCGGAGCTGGGCAGCGACGTGCCGTTCTTCATCTCCGGCGGGACGGCGCTGGCGGAGGGTCGGGGGGAGCGTCTTACGCCGCTGCCACCTCTGACGGGGAAGAGCGTCGTTGTGATGTTTTCGCCTTTCGCTGAGACAGGCGACAAGACAGCGCAGATGTACGGCCTGTTGATGCGTAAGCACTACACCGACGGGACGGTCACCGAGAAACTGGCGAAAGAGCTGCGTGAGGGGGAGGGGCCGGAATCTGTTGGTTCAGATTATCTGTTCAATGCGTTCGATGCGGTTGCCTCTTTCTACCCTGCGTATGAGGACATGCGCGGGGCGTTCGAGGCGGCGGGGGCGCAGCGTTCGATGCTTTGCGGCTCCGGACCGTCGCTGTTTGGCCTGCCGGAAGGCCCGGACGCTGTCTTCGATCTCCGTGATCGCGTGAAGGGGCACGGATTCGATGCCTGCGCAGTGCAATTCGAGGGGCCCTGGCCTATCGAGGGGTTGGACGTGACCTAGAGCAATGCGGGCGATGGGGCGGGGTTGGGAGGTTCCCGTCTGCACGGAAACGACGGGTGGCGGAGCGCTGTCTTCGAAGCAGCGTCGGGCCTGTGCCTAACGCTGTATTGGTGTAGCCTTCCGCTATGCATGAAGGAGGAGTCGCACATGGCAAACGTCGAACACTTGCAGCCGGAGGGAATGTCTCCTAATGGGAATCGGTATACGCATGTCGTGAAGGTTGGCCCCTGGGTGTTCATCGCTGGGCAGACCGCGTCGGATGAGAACGGCAACGTCGTCGGGGTTGGCGATCCACGAGCGCAAGTTGGGCAGGTGATGAAGAACCTGACGACGGCGGTCGAGTCGGTCGGCGGGACGTTCGCGGATATCGTGAAGACGACGGTCTATGTCGTGGGCGAGGAGCACCTCGAAGCTGTCCGTGAGGAGCGCGCCAAGTACCTCACGGAGAAGCCACCGACGAGTACACTGCTGGTGATCTCTCGTCTGGCGAGGCCGGAGTTCCTCTTGGAGATAGAGGCGGTTGCCTATGTGGAGTAGGATGCCGTCGTAAGTCGTAATCGAAAACGAGAGAGGGAGGTTGGCAATGGCAGATTTGCACCCGGCGATGAGCACGGAAACGATCCAGATAGCGGGCCACAACGGGGACATGATCGATGCGTACGTTGCGAAGCCAGCGGGGGCGGGGCCGTTCGCGGCGGTGCTCGTTGCGCATCACATGCCCGGTTGGGACGAGTGGTGCATTGAGGTTACGCGGCGTTTCGCGCATCATGGCTATCTGGCGGTCTGCCCGAACCTTCACCATCGCATGGGGCCGGGCACGCCGTCCGAGATGTCCGCTCGTATCAGAGACGACGGCGGGCAGCGTGACACGCTCGTGCTCGGCGACCTACAGGGCGCGCTCGATTACATCCGAGGGTTGGATGACAGCACCGGCAAGGTGGGCATCATCGGCTTCTGCTCAGGTGGGCGTGTGGCGTACATGGCAGGCTGCAACCTGGAACTCGACGCGGCGGTGGATTGCTGGGGCGGTAACGTGATACCCACACCCGACCGCATCAATGAGAATCAACCGACGCCGGTGATCGAGATGACGGCTGGGATGGGGTGTCCGATCCTGGGGTTGTTCGGGAACGACGATGGGAACCCCGACGTGGAGCAGGTGAACGCCATCGAGGCCGAGCTGCAGAAACACGGGAAGGGTTACGAGTTCCACCGTTACGACGGCGCGGGACACGCCTTCTTCAACTGGGCGGGCGCGGCACATCGTCCGGAGCAGGCCGCGGACGGCTGGCAGAAGGTCTTCGCGTTCTACGAGGAGCGCCTGAGTTAGCCGAGCGGCATCTGAAGGAGGGCGAGAGCAGTCTCTCGTCGCGTAGCATCTTGTTGTAGTCGATGGCCAGGCCTGTGAGGGCGCTGGCCATCGATATGAAAGGCCAAATGCACGGCGTTGGACTTCATCGGCTTGCGCGGTACGCTCGTGCTCGCTTAACGTGAGCGGGATGGCCGAATCATCGTTCCGCAGGCGCTTGCTCAATCTTCACCCGCTCGACTCGCCGGTGGTGGCGTTGGCCGCGCAATTCGGCGATTCGGTCACGGGTCAGGGCTCCATCAGCGCGGTGGGCGCGGTGAAGTTTCACGGGAGCAGAGAGATCGGCACCCTGTACGTGGACGATGGGGCAGGCATCACGAGGCTGGCAGACTTCGTGGGGGGGTGCCCTGTCGTGGCGCATGGGCTCGCCGCGAGCCTCGATGACGCTGAGGCTCCGGACGCGTTCCTGGGCGGGGCAGACGTGCTGTGGGATACGCGAGAACTGGCGGAGCTGCTGCTGCCGGAGAGCGCCGACGACTCGGTAGGGCAATTGGCCGTTCGTCTGGGGTTGGTGGAGGCTGACGTTGAGCCGATCGTCCAAGACTCTCGCGCTGCGGTTGACGATGCGCGAACGACTCGCATGGTCTATCAGCATCTCGTCGAGCGGACGCGCAGCTTGCCGGTCGGCGTGCTGCGCCGCTTGTCCGATCTGCTGATGTCGGCGCACAGCCCGCTGGTCGATCTGATCATCGCGCTTTCGGAATCGCCGGCGGATGCTGCTCCCGGCGCTATCGGCGGTATCGACCCCCGGGAGATAGCGAGCCGCCTGGAACGGCCACGAGCGATCGGGCAGCCTCGGCCGGGGCAGCTTCTCGATCCTGACGAGATCAGCCGTTTATTGGCGCAGGACGGGCCTTTCGCGAGGCGCTTCCCGCGCTACGAGGCTCGCCCTGAGCAGTCGGAGATGTCGCGGGCGGTGGCGGCGGCGTTCGGATCGAATTCGGCGGACGGACAGCCGCATCATCTTCTGGTGGAGGGCGGGACCGGCATCGGCAAGTCGGTGGCGTACCTTCTGCCCGCAGTGCTCTTCGCTGTGCGGAACAACGTTCGGGTGGTCGTTTCGACGAACACCATCAACCTGCAGGAGCAGTTGGTCTCAAAGGACATCCCTGACCTGCTCGAAGTGCTGACGGACGTTCCGGGACTCGACCTCTCGAAGTTCAGCTACACGCAGCTGAAGGGGAAGGCGAATTACCTCTGCCTGCGTCGGTGGGAGGCACTTGCCAACTCCGAAACGAAGTCCGTCGACGACTCGCGGATGATGGCCAAGACGCTGGCATGGTTGCGCGAGACCAGAACCGGGGACCGCGCCGAGTTGCGTCTGGGTCGGGAGGAGATGGCCTCGTGGGATCGGTTGAGCGCCAGCGGATTCTCCATGTGCGCAGGCGCACGGGAGGGAGCTTGCTTCTACCGCCACGCTCGGGAGGCTGCGGCTGCGGCTCATCTTCTCGTCGTGAACCATTCGCTGCTGTTGTCGGATATGGAGGTGGGCGGGTCAGTGCTGCCGGAGTACGACTACCTGATCGTTGACGAGGCGCACAACCTGGAATCGGAGGCGACGCGGCAGTTCGGGTTTCGCGTTACGCAGTCGGCGATCGAGGATATGGTTGAGCGGCTGGGCGCCATCATCCATAGCCTGGGCAACGCTGTGCGTATGAGCGCGCTTGCTGACGAGCGGAAAGAGAGCGCACGGCTGCGGATGGAGGAGGCGCAGACTCCGCTGTTCCGCGTTCGCGACACCTGGGCGCGCCTGACAGCGGACCTCGGCAACTTCGCTTCGGCGCAACGTTCGTCGGAGTCCGACGATGGGGAAGTGCGTATAACCGAGGCTCAGCGCGTTCAGCCGGCGTGGTCCGGCCTCGATATCGCGTGGAGCGAGTTCGAGCGCAGCGCGGCAGAGGCGCATGAACGCGCGGACGCTCTGGCACGGGAGATGGATGACCTTCCGACGGAGATGGTGCCCGGGCTGGAGCAGTTGATGGGAGATATCGTCGAGTGGCTGGGTGATGATGCGGAGGCGCGCGGCAAGATAGAAGGGTTCATATCCGCGCCGGACAAGCAGATGGTGTACTGGATAGGCAGGGGCGGCAACATGACGCTGAACGGCGCGCCGCTTGACGTGGCGGGGCGGTTGCGCGACGAATTGTTCGGGCGGAAGCAGGCGGTGGTGCTCACGAGCGCGACGCTGGCGGTAGGGGGCGGGTTCGCTCACGTTCGCAGTCGTCTTGGCATCGAAGAGCCGGAGGAGGCGTGCCTCGGTTCGCCGTTCGATTACGAGAGCGCGGCGCTGCTCTGCCTGCCGACGGACGTTCCCGATCCGAATCGGGACGGCTATCCGGACAGGGTTGCGCATGTGATCGAGAGGCTTGCGGAGCTTGCGGACGGGCGGACGATGGCTCTGTTCACATCCCATGCGGCTGTGCGGGCTGCCGCCGCACGGTTGCGACGGACGCTTCCGAAGCGCGACATAAGCGTTCTTGCGCAGGGGGTTGACGGCACACCGCTGCAGCTGCTGACGCGGTTCCAGCGGCATCCTCGCGCGGTGCTGCTCGGCACGGCCTCCTTCTGGGAGGGGGTGGACGTGGGCAACGAGGCACTGAAGGTGCTGGTGGTGGCGAGGCTGCCGTTCAACGTTCCCACGGAGCCGATCTTCGCGGCGCGCTCCAGCCAGTACGAGCAGGCGTTCATGGAGTACGCGGTGCCGCAGGCGGTGCTTCGCTTCCGGCAGGGCTTTGGCCGTCTGATACGCAGCAAGGGCGACCGGGGCGTCGTGGTGGTGCTGGACAGCCGCATAACGTCCAGGTCATACGGACGGTCGTTCCTGAACTCGATACCGCCTGCCACGAGGGTCACGGGGCGGTTCGACGAGCTTCTGCCATCGGTCGAGCGCTGGCTGGTTCCGCGCCCATGACCGCTGAGGCTCTGCTGCGAGTGACGACTCCGCTCGACCTGACCAGTTCGCTCACGTCCGGCCAGTGCTTCCGGTGGCGCGTTGACGACGACGGGCGCTGGAACGGCGTGGTAGGGCGCAACATCGTGCGGCTTACGGCGGCGGAGGGAGGCTTGCGCATCGAGAGCAGCCCGACGGCGTCCGGAGAGATGGCGGAGGCGATGGCGGCCTATCTGCGTTTGGACGATGACCTCCTTGCGATACAGCAGCGCATCGGTTGGGACGAGCACGTGCAGGCGGGGATCGAGATGTACCCGGCGATGCACCTTCTTCGACAGGAGCCTTGGGAGGCGCTTGCGGCGTTCATCCTTTCGTCCACGTCCAACATCCCGCGCATCAGCCGGACGGTCGAACTGCTGGCGGATACGTTCGGCGAGACGGTCGAGCTCGATGGCATCGCGCGTTGCACGTTCCCGTCCGCTGCGCAACTCGCCGACGCCGGAGAGGCCCGCCTCCGCGAGCTTGGCTGCGGGTTCCGCGCGCCGTTCCTGGCGAAGGCCGCTACTGCCGTTGCCTCGGGCGCGCTGCCGCTCGATGCGCTGCGCGAGGCCCCGTATCGTGAGGCTCTTGCGGCGCTTACGGCTCTGCATGGGGTGGGGGAGAAGATCGCGGACTGCGCGATGCTGTTCTCCCTCGAAAAGATGGAGGCGTTCCCTGCCGACCGCTGGGTGCTGAAGGTGCTTCATGAGTGGTACGGCCTGCCGGACAACATGAAGTACGGGGCGATGCGGGAGTGGGCGCAGGAGCGGTTCGGCAGCGACGCGGGATACGCCAACCAGTACCTCTTCTGGCGCGTGCGACAGACCACTCGCCCACTCCGCTCCACGGCGACCATCGCCATCAGCCCGCGCCGCCCATCCTGAGCCCGTTGACGGGGAGCAAAACTTTTTTTCCCGCTCATTTCCTATTCCCCGAACCCTCACCCTGACCCTCTCCCAGAGGGCGAGGGGATTATGCCGCCTTCGCGGAACGACGGGGGGGGGGGGTGTGAACCCTGGACCCATTTGGCCCTGGTTGGCACTGTTTACTCCTACAGTCGAGGTTGGAAATGAGGCCACCGTGGCCTCGTTTGGCACTCCGCTCACTCGTAGGCGGTGGGCCAGCCGGCCCTGGTTGTGGCCGCGTGTGGCCTCGCTAGAAGTGGCCAGGAGTGGCGAAACTTTTAATTCAGTTGCATTTGGTTGCATTCAGTTGCATTCCTTATCGTCTACGCGGGGTTGGGATGCGCTTGGGGCTTCACCCTCATCCTCGCCTTCTCCCCTCAAGGGAGAAGGGACATTCCCACCTACGCGGGAACAACGGAGGGATTCGCGGGAACGACGCATGTGACCAATGTAAGGGTTGGGGCGGCGATGGGGCAATGGGCAGTTGTCGTTGGTTGGGGCGGCAGAACCCAGGGATGCGAGGTTTCTGCGGAGACAGGAACCTCGGACACAACCCTTCCGCCCCTCCGCCCCGTGTGCGCTCCGCTGTCGCGCACGCTGGATTCCAGCCTTCGCTGGAATGACGGGGGCTGGTGCGGGAATGACGGAGACCAATGTAGGGGTTGGCGCGGCGATGGGGCAATGGGGAGTTGTCGTTTGATTAGGGCGGCAGAACCCAGGGATGCGAGGTTTCTGCGGAGACAAGAACCTCGGACGCAACCCTTCCGCCCCGTGTGCGCTCCGCTGTCGCGCACGCTGGATTCCAGCCTTCGCTGGAATGACGGGGGATTCACAGGAACGACGGAGACCAATGTAGGGGTTGGGGCGGCGATGGGGCAATGGGCAGTTGTCGTTGGGTTAAGGCGGCAGAACCCAGGGATGCGAGGTTTCTGCGGGGACAGGAACCTCGGACATAACCCTTCCGCCCCTCCGCCCCGTGTGCGCTCCGCTGTCGCGCACGCTGGATTCCAGCCTTCGCTGGAATGACGGGGCCTGGCGCGGGAACGACGGAGACCAATGTAGGGGTTGGCGCGGCGATGGGGCAATGGGGAGTTGTCGTTGGTTTGAGGGCGGTATGCTTGAGGTGGCGTGACGTTAGGGCGGTTCGCGAACCGCCCCTACACCCAAACCGGGGCAGGGATGCGAGGTTCCCGCCTTCGCGGGAACGACGGGGGCCTCCGCCTTTGCGGGAACGACGACGGGATTCGCGGGTAGGGTATGCTTTTACGATGGACATCATTCCGGATCTTTCAGGCAAGGTTGCGCTGGTTACCGGCGCGAGTCGTGGTATCGGGCGGTATCTGGCGACTGCGATGGCTCGTCAGGGGGCGACGGTCGTGGTTACGGCGCGCCGTCTCGATTCGTCGCCGGGTCAGGGCGGCACGCTCCGTGGGACGGCGGAGGTTATCGAGGGGGAGGGCGGTCGGGCGTTCGCGGTACCTGCCTCGATAAGCGACCCCGCCGGAGCGAAAGCGCTCATCGAGCAAGCGGTGGAAGCTGCGGGGAGGCTGGATATCCTGGTCAACAATGCGGCCACTTACCCGGAAGTGCGCATCGAAGATATGGACGTGGAGGAGTGGCAGGAGGCGGTGGATATCAACCTGAACGCCATCTTCTACCTGACGCACTACGCTCTGCCGATCATGGCTGCGCAGGGCGGGGGCCGGATCGTGAACGTCTCGTCGGAGATGGCGGTGTACCGCAGACCGACGCGCGTTGCCTATACGGCGACAAAGGCGGCGGTCGATGCATTCTCGCTGGCGCTGTCGGAGGAGACGCGTGCGCAGAACGTGGAGGTGAACGTCTGGACGCCGGGGTTCGTTCGCACGGACATGAGCGGTTCGCGCGCCACCGATGGTGTCGAGACGGTGGGGGAGTCTTTCCTGTGGATGTTGGCGCAGAAGCCTATGGCGTTGACGGGTCGGGTGCTGCGCAAGCCTGAGTTTGGGAAGACGTGGGGGCCGGGGTTGTGAGGGGCAGGGGGCTACCAGTTCTTCAGGATATGGTCGGCTATGGGAATGGCTCTGGCTGCTCCACGCGGATTGCTCGCTGCAAAAAATAACTCGAACAGTGGCGAGTTTTTGCTGTTCCGTAATGTCCTTCGAGTAGGCGCTACGTTTACAAATACACTCTCGAGACATCTGCGGTAAATATCAGCAATGCCTTCGCTACCAGTGGGGCGTTCTTGTTGTTGTTCACCCCATAAATTAGGTTGCAAGGAAGAGCGGTAGATTGATTCCCAGTGCTCATGTCCTCCGAAAATCAGATTGAGTTTATCCTTTAATTGGTCTGCGGGTTCATCATCCCTTGGCATCAGTCGTGTAACTGCCTGCAAAGGAAACAATATCCAGCAGTCTACCTTTTGGGTTCGAGCAAGCCGTTCAATCGTTGTCCATTGAACCGATGTGGCATACGGGTCTAAGAAAACAACCTATCGATCATTCCACGCTAATCTACTACAAATAGAAGGGAGTGCGTCATTGGCGTCTTCGTTCAGAACGGTGATGTCACGGTTAGAATATTCCGCCTTAGTTTATCCAGCGACGCACACCGCTTAGGGTCCTTGTCGATGAATACGAGTCGGTCAAAAGGTTTATTCTGAATCTTCAATGCCCTCCTGGCCGATCCCTCAATTACTCCACGATACTCACCGTAATCATCCATATAATCTGATTTGGGTTGCCACACGCCTTCCCCAGCAAAAGCGTCAACATATATCAAATTGAACGGTTGTGATTTCAGCGCAGTAGTATAGCCATCCAGATACTTTTCAAGCACCGCTAATTTTTTTTCTGTCCACGGGCCACCAAAAGATTGAACCACTGCTGACTCCTCCTGCGTGAGCGTATTGCGATGGGCAAGGATGCCCCTTGCCCATGCTGGGTCTCTGATTCCATTGGCGCACGGATGCTGCCAACTATACAAGTGCCTGGTGTCGCCTTTTAGGCGAGACTCACGAGGTCAGAATGGCGCGCAGAGGGAAACCCGTCCCACACCTGCCCGTCGAGTTCGCGGCCTGCCTTCTTTTTCCCGACACGTGCGCCGTGGCTGTTGAACGCGCCCCATTGCTTGAAGAAGAAGGGTACGTCCGCCGCGGCGCATTGGTCGCGGATCGATTGGAACCACTCAGGCTTTGGCCGCCTTGCACCTGCACCGCTCTCGCCGCCGGAGATCACCCAATGGATGCCGGACAGGTTCAGCGCGTCGAGCGGGCCTAGCAGGGGCTCGCATGAGAGGAATCGTATGGAGGCGGGAACGTCCCGCAGTGCGTCTATACGTCGCGTCCAGTATGAGTTCTCGACCGACACGCCGAACCAGATGTTCTCCGGCCAAGGGAGCGATGGCGCGAGTTGCTTTGCGCGCTCCGCACGTTTCGTGAGCACCTAGAACGTGTGGTGCTCGGCCTCGGCCATCACCTCGAACACCTGGTGGATGTACGTGTCCGGCACGCCCTCGTGGAAGAGATCGGACATGGAGTTGACGAAGATGCGGCGCGGCCTCTTCCACTCGAGCGGTTGCCGCAGACGCTCCTCGCGCAGTTGCAACTCGAACCCGCGCTCGTAGGGGTGGCCGGGCACGCCCTTGAACCGGTTGGCAAAGCGCATGGCGTAGCAGTGAGCGCACCCGGGGGAGACCTGGGTGCAGCCGGTGACGGGGTTCCAGGTGGCTTCCGTCCACTCGATCTTGGAGTTGTCGCTCATAGCGTGCTCATTATGGGGGCCTCGCCGGGCTGAGGCACTGGCCTAAGCCCACAAGCCTTAGTGAAAACCGCGTGGCTGGCGATGGTGTTCTCTGCCACAGTGAGTCTCCAGTTGAGGGTTCCTTTTCCATTGGCGCACAGAGACTGCCGACTGCGCAAGCCTCTGATGTCGCGATTTCGCGGAGGCTCTACGTTGTCGTTGTTGGCGTTGTCGTGGGCTGGCGGGGCCTGCGCGCGAAGATGATGAGCGTGCCGCCTACGGCGCTCAGGATCGCGGTGATGGTGAAGATGAGCGAGTAGCTCCCAGTTACGTCGTATGACCATGCGGAGGTGAGCGGCCCGAGCGAGTTGCTGAGCATATGCACAGGGGAGACCATCCCCCGGATGCCGCCGATGGCGTCCCGCCCGAAGTAATCGCTCCAGACGATGTTCATCACGGTGAACAGGATGCCCGTGGATACACCGAACGCGAGGCCGAAAACGTAGGCGATAAGCGTGTTGTCGGCGAAGAGGAAGAGGGTGATGCTCAACGCCATCATGTAGTAGCTCGCTGCCATCAGCTTCTGGACCGGCACACGCTCGGCGATGAATCCCGCAACGATGGAGACGGGCATGGAGATGAGCGGAGAGAGGGAGAGGGAGATGACCGCCACACCGCTGGAGACTCCGTTGTCCGTGAGGTACGAGAACCAGTGGAAGTGGATACTGGTAGTGATGAAACTCTGGAGGCTGATTGCTCCCGCGATGAAGTAGAAGGCGGGGGTTCTGAGCGCCATGCGGCGGTTGAAGGAGACCTCCCGCACGGCGCTTGCATCCCGCGTCTGTGAGGCGCGGCGGGCGCCCGTTGCGTCGCGGATGTCCACTCCGTCCGGGAGCTCGCCGCGATCCTCGGGGCGGCGTCGGAGGAAGAGGATGGTCGGCAGGAGGGACGAGACCCAGACCGTGATACCCATTGCGATCCACGCCGTGCGCCAGGAGTTGGTCAGGAGTATGCGCTCCGCCATGACGGGGAACGTGATCTGGCCGACGCGCTGGCCGAGGTTCGCGAACGCGACGGCTCTGCCTCGCATCAGAATGAACCACTTGGGGATGACGACGCCGACCACCATGAAGAAGGTGGATGCGATGACGGCGCGTCCAATGATCTGCAGCGCGAAGTGGTGCCATAGTTCCTGTACGCCCGCCATGAGCACGAACGTGAGCCCCATGAGGGTGATAGCGGTGGCCATGATCCAACGCGCGCCGTATCTGTCCATGATGGGCCCGACGAGCAGCGCTCCGAGTCCGCCGAGGAACGATCCGATGGACATAGGCAGAGTGTAGATGGCGCGGCTCCAGCCGAATTCGTCGGTCATCGGCCCTTGGAACACGCCGAGGACGGGGTTGGTCTCGACCCCGCCGGCGAACGAAATCACGGAGATGATGATGACGATAGTCCACCCGTAGAACCAGGTTCCGCGGCGTCGGCCGGACGGCGGGCTTTCCGTGAACGGGTCGTTTGCCGCCATCGGGTCATTTCCTGCCATCAGGGCACGGCGATGATGAATTTGCCGAAGTGCTCCGAGCGCTCCATCTCTTCATGTGCGGCGGCGGTTTCTTCGAGGGGGACGATCTTGTGGATGGCCGTACCGATCCGGCCCTCGCCCGCAACATCCACGATCTTCTCGAGTTCGTCGTTGCTGCCCATGAAGGTTCCGAATAGCTTGAGCTGCTTGCTGAAGAGCTGGCCGAGGTGCAGCTGCGCCTGGTACCCCGCGGTAACGCCGCAGACGCCGTATCTGCCGCCCCGCGCCAGCGATGCGTAGGCTGCTTCGAAAAAGGCAGCGCCTGTGCTGTCGACGACGAGGTCTACGCCTTTGCCTCTCGTCAGATCCTTCACGCGCTTGGCGATGTCGTCGCTGTTGTAGTTGATGCCGTAGTCCGCGCCAAGCTCCATCGACTTGCGCACCTTCTCCCCGGTGCTGGTTACGGCGATGCAGGTTGCGCCTACGACGCCCTTGATGAGTTGGATGGCGGCGGTGCCGACTCCGCTGGACGAGGAGAGAACCATCGCGGTTTCGTTCGCCTGCAGCTGGCCTTCGCGGATCACGATTCCCCACGTTGGCAGGTAGACGGTAGGCAGGGCAGCGGCCTGCTCGAAGGAGAGCGAATCCGCTATAGGGAGGGCGTTGGCCGCGGGGACGGCGACGAGTTCGGCATTCGAGCCCTGCCGGTGCGTGCCGAGCATCTGGTGCTGGTTCTCGTCTCCGCACTGCGGGTTGACCACGACGCGCTGACCGACGGAGAGCCCGGTTACCTGCTCGCCGATAGCGGCGATCTCACCAGCGCAGTCCCCGCCAAGAATCCGGGGCATCTTCTCCGGGGCTACCTTGGTTCCGCGCGTTCCGGCGCGCGTGTAGAGGTCCAGCCGGTTCAGGGCGGACGCTCTCACACGCACCACTACTTCATCGGGGCCGGGTACAGGGTCGGGCAAATCGCCGTACTCCAAGGCAGATGGTTCGCCGTGCTCCCTGATGAATACTGCTTTCACGCGCTATCCTCCTTCAGTTTTCCCACTACGTAGGCCTGGGCCTCTTCGCGGCTGGTTGCCTGGCCGTCCATCACTGCGCGACGCAAGGCCCTGGCCATCTCGCCCACCGCAGGGCCGGGCTCGACGCCGAGGGCGACAAGCTCATGGCCGTCCAATGGTATTCTCCGATGCGCTGCCACGGCGTACCGATCGAGGTTGCGCCGCACCGCAGCATCGTCGTCGGTTGCGGCGACGGCGCGGATGGCGTCCTGCGGCAAGCCTGCGGCAAGCCGATCGACCTCGCTGGGGAGATCGGCCGTCCGCAGGCTTGACCGGGCCGCTCTCAGACGAGCGACGGCACTGATGATCCGCTTCTGCTCTCCGGTTGGCCTAATGCGCGCCTGAAAGGCTGCAACTCGATCAGCGGGTAGAGCGTACACGAGCGCTCCAAGGAGTGCCAAGCCGTGCAGCTTCCGTTCACCCGCTCTCAGAACGGCTTCGCGGATGCTCTGTGCGCCGAGGCTCCGGTCGATGGCTGGCAGGACGCCGGTCTCGATGGCGACGGCGACAGCGTTGGGCGCATCGGTCTCCGTCAGCAGCAGCTCGATCTCACGGCGGAGCCTCACAGGGGAGATGGTGTCGAGGTAGGGCAGGTCGCGCGTCAGCCATCGTTGCGTTTCGGGTTCCGGCTGGAACGCGAGTCTCGCCATGTAGCGTACGGCTCGGAGGAGGCGCGTGGCGTCGTCCTGAAACGATCGCTCGTGGAGCGCTCGGAGCGTGCGCGATTCGATGTCCGTTGCGCCGCCTTGCGTGTCCAGCAGCTCGCCGAATCGTTGCGGGTGAAGGGAGAGAGCCATCGCGTTGATGGAGAAGTCGCGCCGCGCCAGATCGATTCGTATGTCGCCGGGCGATACGGACGGCAGCGCTCCGGGTCTGGCGTAGCTTTCCGTTCGGGTCGTGGCGAGGTCGATGGTTCTCTTTCCAAGGCGCAGCTTCACGGTGCCGAATTGGGAGCGGGCCCGGACGACGACGCCCAGCCGCGCGGCGAGGATCGCGCCAAGTTCGGCGGCGGGCATCTCCGATGTTACGTCGAGGTCGTGCATCGGACGCCCGAGGAGTGCGTCGCGTACCGGCCCACCGACCAGCCAGAGTTCGACGCCAGCGTCCGCGGCAGCCTCGCCGATGCGTTGCACAAGGGCGATGTCGGGCGCGGCGAGTGCTGGTTCGAGCGGTACGAAGGTCATAGCGGGCAGGGTACCATCCGGCAGGGGGGAGTTCAGCGTTCCGGGGTTGCTGCGTTTCCGTTCATGTTACGCGCTCGTCAGAGCGGAATGGCACGCACCCCGTCGTTGTCTATCACGAGCACGACTTCGTTCCCCGGCGCTGCGGCGATCTGCTCCACGAGGCTGGCCAGCTGGGCGGCTGTCAGCGATGGCGCGCCTGGGTCGTCGGCGCGGCGTCGGCGGGCGATCTTCAAATCGAGCGCCTGCTCCAGCTCAGCGAGGATGTCCGCGCCGGAGTCTGCCGCTAGGGCGGAGACCTGCTTCTTCAGGCGCGGCGGCACCTGCGCGGGCGCGGCGCGGGCATCCTCTCGGAGGACGAGCCAGTGGTAGACGCTGACGATGCCCGCGGTGAGGACGACACCGAACGACCACTTGCCGCCGTCGAGGACTGCTGTGGATAGCGTACCGCCCAGCGCAGCTTCGAAGACCATGAACAGCAACGCGCTGAGGGAGCCGAGCGTTGCAAGCACCGCCAGACCAAAGGCGGCGAACAGGTACGCCCGGCGCGCGGGAGAAGTTCGCGCATCGGTATCTACTCGTGCGGCAGCCTGAATCCTCGGCCAATGGCGCGTCCACAGCACCGCGCCCACCAGTAGGAGCGTGATGCCGATGGAGAGGGGCAGGCCCCACCAGCGTTCGCCGGTGAGGGAGCCTTGCGCGCTCGGCACGATGAGTCCCAGGAAGATGGCGATGAGGAGCGTCAGGGCGACCCATAGCGTGCCCAGCCCGACGGCAGCGGAGAGGTAGCGGTAGGCTCGTTGGGCGCGGGCGGAACGCTCCGGGACTCCTTCCGCTTCGGACAGGCCGACGGCGGTGTAGTACGCGGCGATAGTCACGGTCACGAGAAGGACGGCAATCGACGCAGGGATAGATTCGAAGTGGGCGGCGGCCTGCCTGCCGGGGCTTGGGTCGAGCGGCCAACTGATGAGCGTTACGAGGATCGCGGATAGCGCGGTAACCGATGCTACCGTGCCACCGAAGATGCCAACGACATAGACGACAGCCTGACGTATATCGGAGCCTGCGTCCGCACGGGAGATTCTGCCCCAGTGCGACCACCAAAGCCCGGCGCCGATAAGCAACGCGCTCGCGTTGAAGCTGACGCGCGCGAGTATCCCTCCCTCATCGGCGATGACGACGTTCGCGAAGAGCGCATCGTACGCCGCGCCGAACAGGGAACCAACGAGCGCGGCGGTTCCCCCCGCCAACAGCGCCAGCCCGTAGATGGATGCTGCGTAGACGTAGATGTGGCGTATCGCCGTTGCGGCGAGGGAGGGCTGGCCTTCGGCCTTCTCGATGCGCCAGTGGAAGAACCAAACGCCTGCCCAGACCAGAGGCGTGGCGAAACCTGACGCTTCAAAGTTCCGCAGGTCCAGGATGTTGCCGACGATCAGGATCGCTGATTGCCCCACAACTCCTACGGCGACAGCGAGGACGAGGTAGACGTAGATCTTCCGACTGAGCGTGCCCGCCTCGACGGGATGGCGCTCGACCGTTCGCTGGGCCGCGCGCCAGAGCAGCGCCCACGTGGGGAATCCGATGAGGGTCGCAGCCAACCCGAAAGCCAGGGAGTCCGATCCTCCGGTGGTGATGTTGCTTCCGAGCAGTCCTCCCAGAAGGCTGTCGGCGATGCTGTCGACGATCAGGGTGAGGCCGCTCGCGGTGAGCATCAGCGAAACGAAAGAGAGCCCGTAGAGGAAGATGCGCCGGGTCGTGCCTATGCCAGGGTCGCCCGAGGGGGACGATAGTCTTGCAATGGCTATGACGCCCACAATGACGGCAACCAGCACAATGAACGCGATAACGACGCTCGAGAAGATGACCAGTTCCATACGAACTCCTCTAGGATGCCAGGTCGAGGCAGGCCCACTTCGGCCAGCGATCTTCCCGCAGTCTCCATTCGCCACTTTCCCTGGTAAGACGGTAGGTCGTATCGAAGGAGTGCGATTGCGCGCCGAAAAGCGGCATGTTGTCTGAAACGTTCAATTCGGTGAACTCGATGACGACGATAGCGGAGTCTCCTGTTTCGCGAGCGCTCTTCAGCCTGACGGTGTAGTCATTCGAAAGCATGAAGCGGGAGTCCGGAGAGAAGTCGTCCCGCTTGCACTCTTGGCGTACGTTCGCGCTCAGCAGGCTGTAAGCGGTTTCGATGTCGCCTTCCTGCGAGGCGAGGATGTAGTCCTGTACGGCACGCTGAGGAGACCCCTCCGGCAGAAGGTCGGGAGAACTGCGACCCGCCAGCAGCGCGATAGCTATGCTGAGTGCGACCATGATGACGACCGCGACGGTGGCACCGGCAAGCCATCGGCCCGATGTCGTTCTGGGGATCAAGAATCGCCTCCGGTGTGTTCTCGGATGCTCACGGTAACAGGTTAGGGATTGTCCGTTGCGGCGGCTGCCGAGAAGTCGAGCTCAAAAGAGGCAGGCTCGGAAGTTTTCGAGGCGAATGCTGCTACCACCAGCGTCATGGGCCGGTTCACGTCAAAGACGACGCTTCCATCCGCGCCCAGGTGAACGGGCGTAACGCTTACGCTGTCGCCGCTGCCCTCGACCAACCGGATGGCGAACCGTTGCGGCACCCCTGCGGAGTCTGCGAGGACGAATCCGTCCGCGTCCCACGAGCCGGGGGATTCGGCATCGTCGAACAGTTCGATCTCAGGGATGGCGATGTCGTCTATGCACCAGCCGGGTGTGGTGACCGCTTCATCGGTAACGTATTCAAAGCGGAGGAGAACCTGCTGTCCTGTGAAGGGCGTCAGATCGATTTGTTCGCGTTGCCAGCCGCGAGAGGTTCCTGTGTAGGAAGGGCCGAATGCGCTTCGGAACGGGTCGTTCGCCGAGGTTAGCGTCCCTTCGAGGATGCGCCACGTTGCGCCGTCGTCGTCGGAGAGCGTGACGTAGCCGTGATCGAAAGAGGGTTCGATGTCCCACCATGCATGGAACGTCAGCGTCGCCGTTTCCACGGCGGCGAGGTCTACGGATCGGGTGAGCGTTGCGTCTATGGCATTGCCCCGGTTGCTCCACCAGCACGCGTCGCCACTGAAGGGGGCAACGGGCAGGCGGGGCGTTGTCGAATTGCCTGTAAAGGTCATCTGGAGGGGAACAGTGGGTTCGATGTCGAGGTACCATGCGCCGAATTGATCGGCTTCGCCCCTTATGCTGCCGGGGTTTCTCGCTACCCGGTTCACCGGGGCCGGCCTCCGCATGCTTGCGTATCCATAGGGGGGTTCCGGGGCTGCGGCGATGTTCGCCACGAGCCAATCGGTGAAGAAGTCTTCGAAACCGGTTCCCGGCTCGGCGAGGTCGAGCACGGCCTGCACACCTGCCTGCCCGTTGGCGGGTTGCGCGGTAATCTCGGCGATGCGTTCCGGGCCGATCCGCTGAGCGATGTAGCTAACAAAGAGTGATGCGCCCGCGTAGTTGGCAAAGGGGTCTTCGGTGTGGGTGGGCCAGTTCGTAAGCGATGCCCCCAACCTCTCGAAGTACAGGTAAGGAGGTATCCCCGCGTAGTTCAGGGCGCGTACGCCGAATTCCGAGAAGCCTTCATGTATCCATGCGTCTTCGGTAGGGTCTACGCTCCAATGGACGAGGTGTTGCAACTCATGCGCGAGTATTCCGAGGTAGTTGCGGGAGCCGGGCGCGATGTCGTCATTCATGTAGAGGCTGATGCGCTCGTTGCTAATTGGAACGACAGAGGAGGGGAACGAGTCGCTGCCGCTGAAATAGCCACCCACGCCGACGAAGGGGCCATGGACGATTCCAATCTTACCGGGGAGCGTCATGCCCGGGGCGAACGTGTCGAGGATGCCTGGCAGGATATGCCCTTCGAACTCGTTTACCACGCTGGCGAAATCGGTCTCGGTAATCGCGACGCCTGTTGGGAAGTACCACACCGCGCTGTTGCTTACGTGGCGCACCGTCGCCTCGAACTCGAACGTCGTCTCCATGTCGAGATTGATGCCCCAGAACGCTCGCGTGAATCCGGGTTTCTCGTCTGCATAGAGTTGGCTTACCGGGAGCGGGCTCGCCTCGACGTTCAGCAGCCGTCTGGCGAGGTCGAAGTTGTCTCGTTCAGGAGCGTCGGGGATGTCTTCATCGATGCGTGGAACGTATGGAACGGGGAAGGGCTGCGTCTCCGGCGTCGGCGTGTTCGTCGGCGTGTTGGGGATGGCCGTCGCTGGGAGCGGCGTCTCGGGAGGGGCTGTTGCGGGCGAGGGCGTGCTCGTTGGTTCTGCGCAGCTCGTGAGGGCGAGCAGCAGGACGGCTAGGGTTGCGGCGGAACGGAACAAGGCTAGTTGAAGTTGTCCATAGCGTATGCGATGCCCTGTGTAACCCATGCCTCAGCCGCATTGACGGCCTGCGCCAGCGTCTCATTCACGATTGGCCTCTCCTCCGAGGTGAACGTGGTCAGCACATGGGAGATGGTGTTGCCCTGCGGCCTGCTGACGCCGATACGCAGGCGCGAATAGTCCTCCGCGCCAACACTGGCGTTGATGGATTTGAGGCCGTTATGGCCACCGGATCCGCCGCTGGCTCGAAGGCGTATGCGCCCGAGCGGCAGGTCGATATCGTCGAGGATGACGAGGATGGATTGCCGTGGGATGCGGTATCTGTCCAGAACGTACCGCACCGCTTCTCCTGAGTTGTTCATGAACGTGCGCGGCTGGACGAGCACCACGGGTTGGGAGTCGATGCGCCCTTCACCGAGCACCGCCGTCTTCCGCTTGTCCTTGAGCATGATGTCGAAACGCGACGCAAGTTGATCAACGCACATGAACCCGACGTTATGCCGGGACACGGCGTACTTCGGCCCGGGGTTGCCCAACCCGATGATGGCGAGCGGCTTCCGCGCATCCTCGGGCTCGCGACTTCCCCGGAACCAGTTGAGCAGTCCTTTAGCCATCGTTCTCTGCCAACGCGGTTAGTTGCTCCTCGGAGAGCATCGTAATCCCCAGGCGCTCCGCGTCGTCGCGTTTGGAGCCGGGGTCTTCGCCCACGACGACGTAATCGGTTTTGCTGCTGACGTTGCTGCTGACCTGTCCGCCTCTGTTCTTGATGAACGATTCCGCTTGAGACCGCGTGAAACCCTGAAGGCGGCCCGTGACGACGAAGCGATTGCCCTCGAAAGGACGCGGGCTATCAGCCAGCGCTGAGTGGTCGTCTGCGGTTTCATCGGTTTCGAGGGCTACGCCCGCAGCGGCGAGATCGTCCACGATGCGCTGATTCCCTTCGTTGTCGAAGTGGGTGACTATGGCAGCGGCGACAATGGGCCCGATGCCGGGGATAGATGCGAAGTCTTCCACGCTTGCCTGCTGCAGCCTGGCGACGCTTCCGAATCGTCCGGCGAGCAGCTGGGCGGTTTCGCCACCGACGTGCAGGATGCCCAGCCCGGATATGACCGAGGTCAACGGACTCTTCTTACTTGCCTCGATAGCGTCGAGGAGGTTGTCGGTGGATTTTTCGCCCATCCTGTCGAGCGAGAGCAGTTGCTCCCTGCTCAGGCTATAGATGTCAGGGAAATCGTTGATGAGGCCGGCCTCGAGTAGTTGGCCAACCATCTTCTCACCGAGCCCGTCGATGTCCATTGCGGCCTTCGATACGAAATGTTTGACGCGTTCGTAGCGCTGGGCTGGGCATCGGGCATTGACGCAGCGGTGGGCGGCGGCTCCTTCGTCACGGACTACGCCGGTGGAGCATGTGGGGCAGAGGTCAGGCATGCGGAAGGGCTGCTCATCGCCGGTGCGGCGCTCTTCCACGGGCCCGACCACGTGGGGAATCACTTCGCCGGCGCGCTCGACCCAGACGTAGTCTCCGATGCGGAGGTCTTTGCGCTGGATGTTGTCCTCGTTATGGAGAGTTGCCTGGCGCACGGTTACTCCGCTCACCTGCACCGGCTCCAGGATGGCGTATGGATTGAGGCTACCCGTGCGCCCCACGTTGATTCCGATGTCCAGCAGGCGGGTGACCACGCGCTCCGCGGGGAATTTGTAGGCGATGGCCCAGCGAGGCTCCCGCCCGACGAACCCCAGGTGGCGTTGATAGTCGAGGTTGTCTATCTTCACGACGACGCCGTCGGTCTGGTAGTTCTTGCCGGCTCGTTCTTCTACCCATCGGTGGTAGTAAGAGGCAACACCGTCCAGCGAGTCGAAGCGTTCGATCTCCGGGTTTACCCGGAAGCCGAAGTCGCGCAGCCATTGCATCGTCTCCCAGTGCGTGGGAGGCGTCTCTGCGTCCTCTACCCATCCGAGTTGGTAGATCCATATCGCCAGCTGGCGCGAGGCGGTTATGCGCGAGTCCAGCTGCCGCAGCGCCCCGGCTGCCGCGTTGCGGGGGTTGGCGAACAGCGGCTCTTCCTGTTCGGCGCGTTCATCGTTGAGGCGGGCGAATGCGTCTCTGGGGAAGTAGACCTCGCCGCGCACTTCCATGCGGGGAGGCGCTGACTCCGGCGATTGCAGCACCAGCGGGATAGACCTGATGGTGCGCACGTTCGGGGTGACATCTTCGCCGCGTGCGCCGTCGCCTCTGGTGGCCCCTTGCACGAATCGCCCCCGCTCGTAGATCAGAGCGATCGCGAGGCCGTCTATCTTGGGTTCGCAGACCATCGAGAAGTTGTCGCGTTCCAGCGTTGCGGCGGCCCGGCGGTGCCAGGCGGCCAGTTCGGCGTCGTCGAAAGCGTTGCCCAGGCTCAGCATAGGCCGGGCGTGCACGACTTCCTTGAACTCAGGGGAGGGCGCCGCGCCTACGCGTTGGGTGGGCGAGTCCAGGCTGAACAGCTCAGGATTCGCTTCTTCCAGCGCCTGTAGTTCACGGAAGAGCGCGTCGTACTCGGCATCCGGGATGAGCGGACTGTCGAGCACGTGGTAGTGGTAGTTGTGCAGGTTGAGCTGACTCCGCACCTCCTGCACGCGCCTGGTGATGGCGGCGTCCGCCATGGCCGGTTACGCCTCCTCTATGGTTCGCATGAAAGTATAGGGTCTCCGGCGCTGCCGATGGAGGTCAGCCTCGTGAGTCGGCATCCATCATCGCTGCGACCTGCCGCCCCATGCGCACAGAATAGTTCGTGCCGCGATCCTCAGGGTATATCTGCGTCGTGTTAGCGAGATAGAGGCCCGTGACGGGCGTGCGGTGGCTCGGCATACTCTCAGAGTAGCCTTTGGTTACGATGGGTTGCGCGGCGTCGACCTTGTGGTGGTGGTACTCGGTAACCCAGGACTCGTCGAAGTCGGGGTTGATCTTTCGGATGTGGGGCAGGTACTCCCGGTAGAGTTCGTCCGGCGTCATCTGGTAGAGAGGGTCGCTGCGCTCCAGATAGTTGGTCAAGTAAACGATGTGCCCGCCGCCGTAGTGCTCGGCCGGGATGAAGTTCGTGTGCTCGATGATGCCGAGGAACGGGAGCGAGCGGTCGCCCACGTACGTCCAATAGTAGGGACTGAGCGGGCGATCAAGGATGAGGATGACCAGCACTGCGGCGAGGTAGACCTTGTCAGTCAGTTTGCCGAGATACTCCTGGGGTAAGTCAGGCACGAGATGAGGGAAGATGAAGGATGGCGTGGTTGCGAGGATCTGATCGTATTCGCGGCGCTCTGGCTCACCTCCGTCGATGGCGACATCCAGCGCGCGCGCCTGGTCGTCCTCGATCACGATGGAGCGCACCGGGGACGAGATGTGCACTTCGCCGCCCTGTTGCCTGATGCGGTCGGCCAGAGCGTCGAATATCTCTCCGAAGGAGCCTACCGGGTAGGCCAGCTGCTCCTTGAACTTACCGGCGACTCCTTTGCCCCGGGAAGCGGTGCGCAGTGCGAACTTGTTCCACAGCCATGCCATGGTTATCTGGTCGTGGTAGCGCCCGAACTTACCTCGGAGCATGGGCTCGAAGATGATGTCGTAGATCCTGGCGCCTGCGTGCTCGAGTAACCACTCGGTTGCGGTTACCTGCTCCAGGGGCGCCCAGTCCTTGAGACGCTGGAGGCGCAGGGTCAGCAGTCCCAGGCGGATGCGGTCGGCCATCGGGAGCGCACGGAATCGGAGCAGGTCCAGCGGCGAGGTGAACCGCCAGAGACGTTCGTTGGTGTAGTAACCCGCGTTCGAGTCGATCCACTTCAGCCGGTGCGACAGGCCAAGCTCGGCGATGAGACCGATCATGGCGGTGTCGCTGCGGAACAGATGGTGATACCCGCGCTCCAGAGGCACGCCGTTGACGGGGAAGGTCGAGGCCTGTCCGCCCAGGAAGGGCGCGCCTTCGAAAACCTCGGCGTGATGGCCCTGGAGCCCCAGTTCGTATGCAGCGGCGAGGCCTGCGGCTCCTCCGCCGATGATGCCAACCTTCATAAGCGCTCTCCAGCCGTTGCGTCCACTCGCCGCTTGATCAGTTGGCCGAGCGATGTGCTCTGGGACGCCAAGTAGATGAGCCCGACGCCGATGACCGGCAGCAGCAACGCCAGGTGCAGCACGATCGCATACGCAGACGCGAGCCCGCTGCTCACGCCCAGGAAGAGGAGTGATAGCGCTGCGAAGAATTCAAATGGCCCCACCGATCCCTGCGACGATGGTATGGATGTCGAGAGGTTGGATAGGGACACGACTACCAGCATAGCAGCCGCCAGCATCCAGTAGCCGCCAAGCGGGACGTGCAGCCCGAAACCGAGCCCAATGACGTAGTACATCGCGCCCTCGGTGATCCAAATGGGCAGCGATAGCACGAAGACCCACGCGAGCCGCTCCGGCCGGTGCAAGCCTTGGAATCCGTCGATGAATCGCCCAGCGATGCCCTGTGCTGTCTCAGCGTAGCGGTGTGGCAGGCGGCGGGACAGGAGAGCGCTGATCTGCAGGAATGGCCGGGGCTTCAGGGCCGCGATGATTATCAGCGTCAGGACGACGACGAACGGCATGACGGCGGCGGTGGTGACCAGCCACGATGGCAGGTTGACGGCCTCGCTCACGCGCTGGGGAAGCCCTGAAAGCGGCAGGAAGAGCGCGCCTACCAACAAGAGGAAGAGCATGGTTACCCCATCAAAGACGCGCTCGATGATGATGGTCGCCAGGCCGGTCGAGGTGCTAACAGGTTCTCTGGTGGAGAGGTAGTAGCTGCGGACCACTTCGCCGGCTCGCAGGGGGAGGATGTTATTGACCATGTATCCGACGAGCACGACGGGGTAGAGACGGGCGAGTTTCGTTTGCGCGAAAGGTTGGAGGAGGTACCCCCATCTGAGGGATCTGAAGTACAGGGAAACGAAATAGATGGCTATTCCAGGCGCGAGGTAGGCGTAATTTGCTTCTGCAAGCGCGTTCGTCAGGCCTTGGAAGTCAACGCGAAAGAAGAGGAGCGCAAGGAAGCCGACGGTGACGGCCAGGCCGATCCATAATCGCGGAGTCGTCAGCATAGCCGACCCGTATTGGTTACCGTCGATGTTGGGGTCATCCTATCGAGTATATCTAGCCAAGGAAGTTTGCGGGGAGCCAAGAGCAGTCTTGCGTGTGCTCCGCGAGGGACGTGCGCACGTAGATGAACCCGCCAGACGTTTGCATAGGCGTGGATAGCTCACGAGATATCTGGTAATCAACCGCCGTGCGCCATCCGTCAGCGGACACCACTCCTGCGAGAACAGCCGCTGGCGTTAGATCGCCGTAGGTTCTGTTGTCGAACCACCACAGTATGTGGAGTTCGCCCACGAGCTGGAACTCGGCTAGTTGGTCGACGTTGGCTTCGTGCGCGGCAAGACTCACGATGACCACGTCCTGTTCAGGAGGAGCTTCGAGCGGCGTTGTTTGGAGCGCGCCGTAGGCCATGTTGCCGTAGTCGCGCAGGTACCACCGCCATTGCCAGGCGAGGTTATCGGATTCATCGACGAAGATGCTCAATTGGGCCGTTCCCTGGCCGGAGCGTTCGGCCAGGTTCGTCAGACATTCGGTTCCGTACAACACTTCCTGCCCTGATTGGGAGTAGATGAACAACTCGTGGGGACGCTCGAAGCCCGGGTGCCAATAGCTTGCCCTCGCTGCAATGAAGATGGTCATTGCGGCGGCTACGGTTAGGATGCCAAGGACGATGGTTGCAAGGACAGGGGCCGTTCGGCTGGCGGTATGGGCTACGGAGGCCGGAGGAGCCCCGACCTTCCGCAGCGGGGTGCGCGAGGCGAGGATGGCGACTACCGATGCCGACAGGACTGCGATGAGCGCTACCACGCCGTCCACTATGCCGATTCCCACTGCGGGGCTCTCGTCCGAGATCAGGGATAGTACCCCCAAGAAGGGGAGGAGTCCCACCAACGCAACGACAGCGAAGTAGGCGACGCCCCCACGATTCCAGCGCCGCCCAACCCGCCGCATCAGCACCCTCATGGCGTATCCGCCAGCCAGTGCGAACGGGAAGACGACGGCAGAGGCCAGCCAGGGAGCGGTCTTGTCAAGGGTGACGACGAGTAGCAGCGTGATCAGTATCCAGACCATGAGGGATAGTTCGAATGCGCTGCGGCGCCGGATGCCGTGGTAGACGCCCCTGATGCCGGAAAGTAACCAGCCTCTTATGGTCTTCAGCGTGAAGGTTGCGCCGATGCCTTGCCTTAGCAGCCCCAGGAATGCCACGCCGCTGATCGTGAGGGTGAGCGCGAGAAGGGATATGAAAATGGCCGCTGCTACCGTTCGGAAGACGGCATCGTCCAGCCAATCCTCTGAAGTCACGATACGTATCAGGACGTAGGGGAGGAGCGCTCCGTAGAAGACACCGACAGCGTAGGCAGTGAAGCGCTTCGATGACCCTAGCGATTGCTCGATGAGCATTCCGGTCGTGCGGCCTGCCACAATCGCCAACGGCAGGGTTATGCCTACCAGCAGCCACGGCATCCTCTCTCCGGCGATGGTGAAGACTACGAAAGTGAAGGCAGCCCAACTCACGATGGCGATGTCGAATGCCTGGCGCCGCTTCCAGAGCAGGTACATACCCCCGACGACGGCTGGGGCGGCGACGAGAAATTCGTACGTCCAGACCCCGACGATGTAGTAGTACCAGGGCTGATTCGCGCGTTCGACGCCCTGTTGGGCCATCCAGTAACCCAGTGAACCCCACATGCCGGTGAAGAAACCTTGCCAGTTGGTGAACAGGCTGGTGAAGAGCGGCAGCCATACTGCGACAAATGCAGCGACCAGCATCGGCCATAGGCGTCGGTTCCATAGCAACCCGAGGAGGATGGAGATACCCGCGAATACGAGGACGAGGAATGCCGCGATGTAGAGCGAACCCCCCACCGGAGCGCCGGTTTCCGCTTCTGCGCGTATGAGTTCCCCGGCGACAACTCTTGGGTCGTTGCTATCCGGGTTGACGAGAACAATGCCAACCAGGCCTTGCAGCAGGCCGATTATCGGGGCCCAGAAGGGCAGCGATAACGTACCCAGGACGATGAGTAGGTCCCCTGACGGTGTAATCGCCGACAATGGCCGCGCGCCACGCACCCACTCCCATAGGGGCTTTGCCGTTATGATGATGAGGAAGAGGCCGAACATCCCGGCCAGGAAGAAGGTGCTCTCTTTCGTTGCGTAGGCGAATGCCCAGATGATGACCCATAGGAAAAGGAGCGGTGTCCGTGGACGCTCGATGTAGCGGAAGACGACGATGAGGAGAACGACTGCCCACACGGCCATGTAGATGTCATTGCGTATGAAGCGGCCAAAGTAGAGGAGAGAGGGTGAGATCAGCAGGAAGAACGCGGTTGCGATAGCGCCGTACCGCCCGAGTTCGCGCCGGAGGAAGTACGGCAGGCCGACGAGGACAGATCCGAATAGGGCAGGGAGCAACCGTGCGGCGAAGTCACTGGAGCCGATGGCGTTGAAGGTTCCAGCCGCTGCGTGGAAGAGAAAAGGACCGTGCGTTAGCGGCGTGTGGGCGTACCCCAAACCCTCCGCGAAACGCCATGAGTACCAGGCGTGGAGAACCTCGTCATAGTGGAGAGACCGCCCATCGAGATCCCACAGGCGGGTGCCTAGCGCAACGATGACGAAGGCGATGTACGCCCAGGCTTCCCACGTTCGGAGCGCGGAAAAGCGAGGTCGTCTGTTCCAGCCGAGGGCCAGCTGGGTTCTGAGCGAATCAAGCACTATGCCGCATCCTCGCCGCCTATCTCGTAGACGATGATGTCGCCTGAGGATTCGAAGGCGACATCCCCCAGCGCTGCGAACTTGGCCAGGCCCTCAGTGCCGTAAACCGCACGCTCACGCGGCCCCACGACGACGTAAGCGACATCGTAGGCATCCAACAGTGCGGCTGCTTCACCGGCGCTCTGGGTTGCGTAGATGGTGCGCACGTCCTGTTGGCGTTTTGCGAAATCAGTATCCGCACTGCGCCATTGGCGCTCGTGTCCCTCCCAGCCGAGGATGGTTGGCCTGCCGGTTGATGAGGCAACTCTGCCCAGTTCGGGCTTCCAGTCATTGCAGCCTGCGGGGTTCTCGCCGCAGGGGACCAACGCGCCTTCCAGCACGACGGCATCCCGTAGGGTGTTGTCCCGAACCCACTGCAGGAGAGCGAAATCGCCAGGAGAATCCTCCTCCAGGTAGGCGAGGCGATCGAGCGTGAGGTCGCTCGTGCCAGCGGATCGGGTGGCTATTGCGGACATGGGATAGTAGCTGACTGCGCCGAGCGAAAGGATGAGGAGGCCTGTCCAGATCGCTAATCCAACGCGCCCAACCAGATGCCTTCTGTTCCAACGTGTCGATACGTACCAGACTCCAAAACCGGCGGGAATGGACAGGAGGATCCAAGCCTGGTAGTAGAGCTTGAAGATAGTGTTCTGTCTCCGCAGGTCACCGCCGAAGATGTCCGAAACGTGGAACAGTTCCACGCCCATGACGAGCAAACTGGCGGTCGCGAGTAAGAACAACGCGGGCGCTGCACCGTTCCACGTGGCTGCGCCTTCTCCGTTCGGCCCTGCCAGCCGCATCCTTTCGCTGTCGCGGTTCGCGAGCGTCCAGACGCCGTAGAGCGCCAAGCCTGTGATAATAGCCATGGGCATGACGACGATGAGTCGGTCGATGGCGAGCAATTCCCCGGTTATGCCGCGCTCGTTATGCATGATGCCATCCCAGAGCAGGCCGCCTACGCCAGCCAGCACTCCAACGAGAAGCAGTATCCGTGGGTTATAGGCCAGAAGCGCTTCGTCCATACGCGGCAGCCGGTATCCCATCTTGTGGACTCCGAAGAGTATGCCGGTCACCGCCAAAACCGGCAGGCTATAGATCGGCTGTAGCCACACCAGAACAGGTACGAGACCTGCGAGTATGGATAACGAAAAGCGCATGAGCTCCCAATAGCCCCGCCGGGACGCCTGGCGCGTCAGCAGCAGGAGGGTGGGGATGGTGAGGATGGCGAAGACGCCCCAGACCAACAGCAGGTGCACCGGTCTAGTCAGCAGCTCTGTGAGTGGGGCCACACCATTCGCAGCGCTCTGGAAATTGAGTAGAAATGGCGACGCAACCAGCAGGCTCACAAGCGTCAGTAGCATGGCCGCAGCCGCGGCGCGACTGACGCGCCAACGCCCGATTATCTTCCCTAAGGACTGCCAGGTTCCCTGGGCTCTGCGGAACGTGTAGACGGAGCCTTGGCCTTCACCCGACGCGCTTGCCGCCACGATGCCATGGCGGACTGCCACAGCACTGCCGAGCGCTGCGTCCCCGCTCGTGTTCTCCGCTACCAGTTCGTCACGCAGTGCCCATTCAGTGCTGTAACGTTCGAAAACGAATGCCCTTCCGGTTCCTGGCGCAGGGGCGTCGTCACCGTTCGCTCCTACAATCAGGTATCGGCCTTCCATAGCGACCGCCAGGCCAAAGGAGTCGTTCGCGCTCTCCCTGGGAGAAGCGATGACTGCATGAGCGGTCCAACCGTTGGGGACGCGATCGAAGATGGCAACGCTCCCCTCAGCGCCCACTGCCAGGACGTCGTCCCGCAGCGCCAGGCTCGCACCGAAACGGGGCATCTCTGCATCCCGCGGGCGTATCGCGGACTCTTGCACCCATCCTTCCGCTCTGCGCTCGTACGTGTGGACTGCTCCGCTCGTTGCGTTCGGTGTGCTGACTACCAGGAGAGTGGGGCCAAGCGCGACATTTACGCTCTTGCCCTCGTTGGGGTAGAGCGGGAATGCGACCTCCAGAGACCACGGGGTTCCTTCGCGGCTGAAGACGTAGACCGCCTCTTCAGATGCGACGGCAATCGAATTTCCGCTCATGGATACGGAAGAGCCGAACCCGATGGCGGCCTCATCGTCTCCGGGGGGCCTGAGGGTGGTTCGGTTCATCCAGCGCCCGTTCACCAGTTCGTAGACGTAGACGCTTCCTGACCCCTTCGGATTTGGGACAGCAACGGCGACTGCACTGTCGTCGGTTGCAACCGCGACGGCCACTTCATCTTCGAAACTGAGGTCTCTCGCTTCAAAGTTCGCTGCCAGTGTCCAGCGCCCGTTCCTGTTGGCGTAGAGGCGGGCGGCGGTCGGGCGGGAGCGTCCCTGTGTGCCGGTGACCATCCCTGCCACGAGGAAGCCGTTGCCGAGTGCGATAGACCTGCCGAACTGCATACGCCGCTCGTTGCGGACGCTGTTCAGGAGGACGGCGCCGCCCGCGAGCGCGAGACCTAAGGGAAGATCCCACAGGTTGATGGCCGCAAGGGAGCTAAGGCTCATGATCGTCACAAGAACCAACGGCCAGATGTGACGGATGGCGCTTAGTTGGATGAACCCGTGTTGCAGGTACAGTTGAGTCGCAATACCTGCCAGCAGAAGAACGAAACCGATAGACATGACATGCGGGTGCATATCGCCCAGCACGAAACTGAACGCAGGGAATTCCGTGATGCCACCTGGGATTACGCGGGAAGCTCGCCACCACCACCACCCCGCGTCGTCCGGATACCAGGTAGATGACAAGGCTGCTTCGGTGAGTCCCTGGATACTGAACCAGCTCCAGAAGCCGCTGCTGCCAGCACCGGATGCGCGTATCAGTTCAAGGGCGCCCACCAGGTTGCTCGCTGCGAGCAGAAGGAAGCCGCTGGCCAGGCCGGCAAACACACCGGCCATTCTGGATCCCCGGCTCATGACGACGAGGTTGGAGGTGAGTCCGAACGCAGCGATCGCGGCGATAGCCGCTGCCGTGGCCAAGCCGAGGTTGTAGGCGGTCGCCGCTGCGATACCGGTGATCATGGCAACGCTGCCCATCATGAGGTAGCCGAGGTAGTAGTACGAGACGGTTTCTCCAGCCAGCCAAGGGTCATTCGGGGGATAGTGCGGGCTGGCTATGGTTGAGTTCAGCAGCATCAGATCCATAGGTTGCTCGGTATGCAAGGCGTCGTGCGTCGAGGCTCTCAGCAGGGCAATCCCCAGGAAGACACCTATGAACACCAGTTCCGTTATGAGCGCTGTGCCTATGTTGGCCCGGAGGACCCGTCCTATCTCACGCCAACGCCCGTGGATCGCAAGCAGGGAGACGCCTGCAACTACGGCTGTTGCAATCAGGACGGAGCTCTGCGAGTTCGGGATGGTGTGGCTGAGCCCGATGAGCCATACGATGAATCCGACGCTGAGCAACCCCAGGGGCTTCGCGAAGGCCAGCCCGCGGTCAGGAAGGCGCGCGAAAACACGATGCGACAGGGGCAATGCTGCGAAGGCGAACAGTTCGAGCGCCAGGAACCAGTAGAGTGCGTCGATCATCGGTTGCCGGTTAACCCGTTTCGTTGCTGTTGCCGAACAGAGCGTCGACGAAGAGGTCTGTGTCGAATAGCGAGAGGTCCTCCAGTCCTTCACCGGTGCCTATAAAGACGACGGGGAGGCGGAGCTCCTTCGAGATAGCGGCTGCGATACCGCCTTTTGCCGTTCCGTCCAGTTTGGCGAGGAAGATACCGTTGACTCCGACAGCCTCCTGAAAGATGCGAGCCTGCTCTACGCCGTTGTGACCGGTCGTTGCGTCGAGCACGAGGAGGGTCTGCTGCGGCGCGCCGGGCATATGGTTCTGGAATACGCGGCGCACTTTCCGTAGCTCCTCGATCAAGGGTGCTCTTGTGTGGAGACGTCCAGCGGTATCAAAGATTAGCACATCGGCACCACGGGCGACCGCGGCTTGATAGGCATCGAATGCAACGGCGCCAGGGTCGGAGCCTTGTTGGTGTGCGACGACGTCGATACGGAGCCGTTCTCCCCACACCTTGATCTGATCGATCGCCGCCGCCCGGAACGTGTCGCCTGCACCGATGAGGACGGACTTGCCCATCGCCTGGTAGCGGGCCGCCATCTTTGCGATGCTCGTTGTTTTCCCGACGCCATTCACGCCAACCACCATCAGGACGAATGGCTTCGCGGCGAGTTCCGGCTGGTCGTACCAGTCCCAGAGGCTCTTGTCTTCCGGGTCCAGCAAGACGGCCAATTCTTCCTTGAACAGCTCCAGCACGTCGTTCGGGTTACTGATGCCCTCGCTTCGGACGCGTTGGCGAACGCTGTTGACGGTTTCAAGCGAGGTGTCGACGCCGACGTCCGCTGATATGAGCGCGTCCTCCAAGTTCTCCCAGAGGCTATCGTCGGCGAGCGTTGCATTCTGGAACAGCGAGGCCAAGCCTCCGCCCCAGTTATCGCGTGTTTTCGCGAGGGCGTCGGTCGTCTTGTCCCTATGACGATGGCGGAAGAAGTTAAAGACCACAGCTGGCGATGTCCTCAACCCCGGTGGGGGAGTCTACGAGCCGCGGACGAAGCAGGGCGCGTTCGTGAATGCTATCAGCGCTCAGGAGTGCTCACAAGCGCATGGGCCTGCTCGTTCGAGCTTGTGCGTGCGTGTTGCCGGGGCGTTGGGGTTCTCTCAGCGCTGGATTTCGTAGTTGGCGGCGCACGCTCAAGTCATCGAGGCGAGGGCTTCCGCGGCGGCAGTCTGCTCTGCCTCTGCTTTCTTGCTGCCCGCGCCTTTGCCGACTTCATGCCCGTTGACGGAAACTCGGACGGTGAACCATCTGGCGTGGGGCGGGCCGGTCTCGCTGATGATTTCGTAGGCGGGCAGCGGCAGCCCTTTCCGCTGGACGGCCTCCTGGAGCGCGGATTTTGCGTCGCGGGCTGCGCCTTCCGGGCCGAGAGCTTCGATGCGCTGGCCCAGCCACTGGATGACGAGGTCTCGAGCCTGCTGCTCCCCCTGGTCTATGAGGACTGCGCCCAAAACGGCTTCCAGCGCTGCGGCAAGGTTTCGGGTGCGGCTACGACCTCCGCCGGACTCTTCGCCCTGGCTGAGGAAGAGGTAGGCTCCCAAATTGAACTGTTGCGCAACCTCCGCCAGCGATTCCCCACGTATCAAGGCCGCGCGGGCACGACTGAGGTCGCCCTCGTCATAGCGTGGGTAGCTCGCATACAACTCGCGGGCGACGACCCAGCCGAGGAAGGCATCGCCGAGGTACTCGAGCCGGTCATAACTGACGAGGCTGGAGTCCTTCTGCTCGTTGAGGAAGGAGCTGTGCGTCAGCGCCTGACGCAGCAGCTCCTGTTCCTGGAACCTTACACCGAGCGTTCGTTCGAGCTCAGCCCAATCGTTGTTACTCGTGAGGTTAGTCAAAGACTCCCTTGGGCCATGGCGGCTGAGGACGCTTCACTTCACCGACGAACACTTCGTTGCGCATGAGGCCAACCAGCGAGTTGAAAGCACTGAGCGCCTGTTCTGGCGTCTGCGGTTTGATCATCTTGAGGAAGGCTGATCCGCCACCCTCGAACACGAAGGTTGGAGTACCAAATACGCCCAACTCTTCTACGGCGTGCTTGTGGCTTGTCGCAATCTCATCGAGCGTTGAGCGGTCTTCCAGATCGCTGGTGAACTGCTGCACATCGAGCCCCGCCTCTTCGGCGAGACCGCAGAGCAGTTTTTTGTCATCGAGGGAGACGCGATCCTCGTGGCGCGCGCGCAGCAGTAGGGGGAGGTACGCGCGGAGCGCATCTTCGCCCTGGCGTCGTGCGGCCTGTCCGGCGCGCAATCCCCAGAGGCTCTGGTCGAGATTATCGTCAGATTCGTCCCAGGCCTTGTAGTCCGGGCCTTCCTTCTGGTTGGTCTGCGCGAGCGAATAGGGTTTCCACGTGACCTCCAGAGGATTCTCACCACCCATCGCTTCTTTTACCTGACTCAGCCATACCGCTGAGTTATAGACGAACGGTCAACGGAAGTCGTAGTAGATGTCAGCCTTGATCGTGTCCATTGCTCCTCCTGCACATTCCCTGCTCGTTGGATTGTAACCTGCCCAGCGCCCAACGGCTCCTCTATACTGGGACTAGTCTTCCCCAAGGAGTTCCGGTGGTCGATTTCCGCCCTTTCAGAGCAGTACGGTACGCCGAGTCGGCGGGACCGCTGGATAGTCTCATCTGTCCACCTTACGACGTTATCTTACCCTCTGACGAACAGGAATTGCTTGCGCGCAGCCCCTACAACATGGTGCGCATGGAGCTCGCTGAGTTGACCGGCCCTGCGCCCGCCGAACGATACACTGCTGCTGCCGCTGCGTTGCAATCGATGCTGGCTGCGGGTGTTCTGGTTCGTGACGACTCGCCGGGCTACTACGTGCTACGTCAGCACTTCCGCGTGAATGGGGTGGACCGTAGCCGGATAACGCTGCTTGGGGCGCTCCATCTGGAGGAACTGGGAACGGGCGTACTGCCACACGAGGACACCGCGCCGGGCCCAAAAGAAGACCGGCTGGAGCTCATGCGAGCAGCCGGAGCGAACTTCAGCCCGCTGATGATGCTCTACCGCGACGAGAGCGGCGCGGTTGGCAAGACGCTCGCCACCGTTACGTCAGAACCACCAGCGGCTGATTTCACCGTGGGCGGCGAGGAGTACACCGTCTGGATAGTGTCGGCGCCGGACGTTACGGCCACCATCACCGGCGCGCTTGCGGCGGAGGACGTCTACATCGCGGACGGCCATCATCGGTACGAGACTGCGCTGACCTACCAGCTTGAGGCCGCGAGCGCCGGGGAAGCAGAAGGATTCGTGCTGACCGGGCTTATCGGATTCGACGACCCGGGGCTGCTGATCCTGCCTTACTACCGCGTGGTGCGTAACGCTACACCTGCGCAACTGACCAAGCTCCGAGACATACTCTCGCTGTATTTCGTGGCTCGCCCTGCAGGGGTTGCGGCGGGGGACGCGTCCGCTCTCGATGCGGTGGTCGCGACCTTGGGGCAGGGGCAGGTGACGCTTGGAGTCGTTGATAAGGGGCGTCCGCTACAGGTGCTTACGCCAGCCAACGACATCATTCCGGAGCCTGACCCGGAGGCTACGCCACAGACACAGGTGCGCTCCGTGGAGGCGTTCGTCCTTCAGGAGATGTTGCTGAGGCCGGTGTTCGGCGACGCGTTCCCTGATCACGTGGCCTATGTTCATGAAGGCGAACAGGCGATGGAGATGGTGGAACGCGGGGACGGGCAGGTGGCGTTCTTTGTCAAAGGGTTGCCTCCCGACGTGTTCAAGTCGGTTGTTGGCGCAGGGATTCGCCTTCCCCGGAAGAGCACCTACTTCTACCCCAAGCTCCCCGGCGGCGTTGCCGTGAATCTTCTGGAGGGAGAGCTCTAACTCCAGCCTTCGATGCCCTCTTCCGCTTGGTGGAGGCGCGGCAGCAGTATCAGGATGCAGGCTTTGCAGCCGATGGCATGTGGGAACGGAGTCCGCCGGCTACCGGGCGGAGGTGCCCACGGATGTTCAACAGCCCGGCCTTGCTCGTGCGGTTGATCTCGCTGGACAGTTCCGCTCCCAATACGAGAATCAGCGCTACGATGTACAGGAAGAGCATGAGCGCGACGATAGTCGTGATGCTGCCGTAGACGAGGTCGAGGTTCGAGAGGTTCGCGAGGTAGTACGAGAAGACGGCCTTTACGATCTCGAACGCGACTCCGGCCACGATGGCAGGAGGCAGAGCATCCGGCCACCTGACAGGAGTATCCGGCACGATCTTGTACACCAGTAACAAGAGCAGGGTGCTCATGAGGAACGGCAGGACGCTCAGGCCGAGCGCCCACGGAATCGCGCCGGGCAGGATGTGAGTGTCAACAAAAGTTCGGACAAAGGTACTCAACGTAGTCGACGCAGCAAACAGCGCCACCGCCCCGACTGCAGCCGTGACCTGCGCGAGCTGGTGGAGCAGAAAATGCGGGGACTCGGTGACCTTCCAGGCACGATTGACCACTCTGTGTACTGCCCCAAACATCGTGCGTCCCGACCATAGGAGCGTGACTCCAGCGAGCAGACCCAATGTGGCGCGGGCGTTGATGATCTGCTCAATGTTGTCCTCGATGAGCGTGGAGTCACCGGAGACCGGCAGTTGACTATCGAGGAAACGAAGCAGTTCCTCCTGGAGGTGAGGGGCGCTTAGGACGAATCCCCCGATGGCGACCGCCGCGAGCGCCAGCGGGAAGAGAGAAAAGATCGCGTAATAGGCAACACCGGCAGCCATGTGGGAGCCGTCGTCCCGGCTGAAGTTCCGGAAGGTGCGTATCAGCAGATCGATGAGGATTCGCGCTGCCGGGGGCGCGGGGACACTGTAGATCAGTCCCTGGCCTCGTGACAATATGGATCGGTACCAATGGCGCATGAGGGAGGTTCCTTAGCCTGTGCGCCACAGAGCGTTGGCCGTGGCTGCCATGAATGCCTCGTGAATCTTTGGCGCACCCGCTGCGATGCTGCCACTCTCCGGGGAGAGCGGCAAACCCTGAAGGTCGGTGACGATTCCGCCTGCCTCCTGCACCAGGACGGCCGCTGCGGCGATATCCCAGGGCTGGACGTAATGGTGAGCGTAGAGTTCCAGGCGTCCACATGCCGCGTAGGTTATGCCGAGAGCCGCGGAGCCCATCATGCGCACGGATTGGAAACCGGGCCACAGATCGGCGATCGCGGAAAGCAGCAGTTTGCCCTCGGGGCCTTTGTAGCCCATGTCAAATCCGAGCAGTGCTTCCGTCAGGTGGGTTTCTTCCGAGACAGCCATCGGGTTTCCGTTCAGGGACGCACCTCGCCCCGAGGCGGCTGCGAACGTTTCGTGGCGGACAGGGTCGAGCAGTACGCCGACGAGTGGGACGCCGTCAACCCAGAGGCCAAGACTGACGCAGATGTGAGGCAGCCCGCTGGCGAAATTCCGCGTTCCGTCGATAGGATCGACGTACCAGCGGAAGGGGGAATCCTCGTCCTTTGTCCCTGACTCCTCAGCAACGATCGTATGACCGGGGAAGCTGCGTTGGAGAACGGCGAGGGCGGCTGATTCCGCGGCGCTGTCCACCTCCGTTACGCGGTCGTTCCAACTGCCCTTGGTGCTGATGCCGAGGCGTTCACTGGCTCCTGGCCCCATCGTGTCGGGCAGGCGTTGCTCGATCACAGCGGCGGCAGCCTCCGCCGCGCCAATCGCGACATCGAGCGCGGAGGATCCGTCTGCTGTCATCGGGAGAGGTAGGGGAGTCGTCATTCTCTAGCGCAAGCCCATCCGTGCGTAGACCTCGTCGACCGTTGCGCTGGCCACTGCCCGGGCCTTCGTTATCCCCGCGTCCAGCACTTCGTGTACGAAATCGGGCTTTTCTGCGATCTCTCGCCGCCGCTCCCTGAACTCCTGGAAGTAGGCGTTGATACCGTTCGCGAGGTCGCGCTTATCCTCCACGCATCCGATGCCCGCCGATGTGCAGAGGCTGTGTATCTCGTCCACCTTGTCGGGGTTGAAGATCTTCTGGAGGGCGTAGACGTTGCAGACTTCCGGCCTGCCCGGGTCGGAGCGGCGGACCCGCTGGGGGTCAGTGACCATCGTCATGACCTTGCGCGCGGTGTCTTCCTCAGTGGCTGCCATCTCGACGTGGTTGTCGAAGCTCTTGCTCATCTTGCTCTGGCCGTCGGTTCCCAGGATTATCGGCGATTCGGTCAGGAGGGGCTGTGGCTCTGGGAACGTCTCGCCGTAGAGGCGGTTGAAGCGCCGGGCGATCTCCCGGGAGATTTCGATGTGGGGCACCTGGTCTATGCCGACGGGCACCTTGTCTGCCTTGTAGATGATGACATCCGCAGTCTGTAGCACGGGGTAACCAACGAGGCCGAACGGCACGTGCTCCTCATCCGATCCCATCTGCCTGACGCGCTCCTTGAACGTTGGCACACGGAGCAGCCAGCCCAGCGGCGTGCTCATGCTGAGCAGTCCGTGCAGGACGAGGTGCTCCGGGACGTGAGATTGCACGAACAGCACGCTACGGTTGGGGTCGAGGCCCGCTGCCAGCCAGTCCAGCACCATCTGGTAGGCGTCCGGCCGGATGGACGCGACCCGCGCGGAGCCTGAGAGCGTCGTCAGTGCGTGGACGTCGGCCACCATGTAGAAACATTCGTAGTCGTTCTGCAAGCGCACCCAGTTCTGGAGTGCGCCGAAGTAGTTGCCCAAGTGCAGTCTGCCCGATGGGCGCATACCTGAGAGGATTCTCCCGTCAGCCACGCGGTGCTCCTTATCGTGGTTGTAGTGTGTTCAGACCTGGTGTCGTTCCGCCGAGGCTGTGCCTAGTCGGGCCGCGCAGGAAGAGAGCTAGCTTACTCCTGGTAGAGATCCCGCTCGTCTATCACGCGGCGAGCCTTGAACTGTGTGCGTTCTAGCTCGCCGGGCGCTTTCAACTCGACGATCGACCGTATGCCGAGCGTCGCGCCGAGGTCGGATTCGAGTTGCCGCTTCACCGCGTCCGTCCCGGCCTCCGCAGTGTGCTCCGCTAGCACGGTCAGCTCGTCCATCGTGCGCTCGCGCGAAACCACCATGCGGAACTCACCCGTGAGGCCAGGGATAGCCCGCACGACGTTCTCGACAGCACTCGGATACACGTTCTCGCCCCGTACGACGACCATATCGTCCACGCGGCCGTAGATGCCGTAGGGCATGCGCGGGTAGGTGCGTCCGCAGGGGCATGGCTCATCCGTCCACTGGGCAAGGTCTCCGGACCAGAAGCGTATGAGCGGCTGGGAAGTGCGCTCCAGGTGGGTGTAGACGGGGACGCCTTCCCCACCGTAGGGAGTGACCGCCTGAGATTCGGGGTCGATCAGTTCGGTGTAGACCATGTCCTGCCAGAGGTGCATGCCGGTCGAGTGGCGGCATCCGCCGTTGCTCATCCAGGGGGACATCTCGCCTGTCGAGCCGCTGTCGACGACCACCGCTCCGTAGGTATCGTGCAGTTTCCTGCGCGTGGCTGGAATGGACGCGCCCGGTTCGCCGGAGAAGAAGAGCGTATGGAAGCCGAAATCCCGGGGGTCGACGCCTTCCTCCAGGGCAGTCTCCGCGAGGTAGAGCGCGAACGATGGGGTGCCGTAGAAGACGGAAGGCCTCGTGGCGAGGCACCAGCGTACGGCCATGCGCGTCTGGCCCGGCGCGCCTGCGCCGAACGGGAAGCATTTTGCGCCCATGCGCTCTGCGCCCACGAGCATGCCCCACGCTCCCATGTAGAGGCTGAACGGCGCGGCCATGAAAACCGTATCGCTTGGCCTTACGCCAGCTCCCCACTCGACGCGCGCGTGCGCCTCGCCGATGCGTTGCCAGTCGCTGTTGCTGATGGCGATAACAGTCGGGATGCCCGTCGTGCCGGAGGAGCCGTGCACGCGCAAGATGTTGCCCCAGTCGTCGCATATGTTGCTGCCAAAGGGAGGGTTATCGAGGAGATCCTGCCGCAGGTCTTCCTTGGTGATGATGGGGATACGGTGGAAGTCGTCCATCGTTTTCAACTGGGAGGGGTGGAAATCCTCCGCGCCCCATCGCTTCTGGTAGAAGGGGGAGCGCTCGTAAGCCCACGTTGCCTGACTCTGTAGTTTGGCGAGGATGAGGGCCTGCCGCTCGTCCGCCTGCATCGTTTCAAGCGCGGGGCTCCAGTACTCCTGATCAGTTGGGGGAACGTAGCTGGGGTCGTAGCTTGGCGGCCAGGCGGGTGGCATCGGCTACTCCTTCCCGGCGAGACGCTCGTTGATGAATGCCTGGATGTCCCGAAGGCTCGACCCAACAGGGAAGACGCCATCCACGCCGATCTCCTGCAGTGCTTCGATGTCGCCGTCGGGCACCGTTCCGCCGAGGAGGATGAGGGTTTCGCCGCGCATCTCCCGTTCGTCTACGGCCTTCATGAGTTTCGACATCAGTGGCTTGTGGGCACCGGAGAGAAGGGAGACGCCGATGACATCGGCATCCTCCTGCTGTGCGCGGTCGACGACCTGTTCAGGGGTTACACGCATGCCCATGTAGACGACATCCATGCCGGCTTTCTCCAGCGCTTTCGCGATGACCTTTACGCCTCGGTCGTGACCGTCAAGGCCGAGTTTGGCAAGGATGACTTTGGTGGGTTTGGGTGTAGTCATCGCTAGAAGATCCCAGGGTCCTGGTGGTCGCCGAACACATCCCGCAGGGCGCTCATGATCTCGCCCTCGGTCGCATCCGCGCGGGAGGCATCGAGGATGAACGGCATAGTGTTCTCGCTGCCGCGAGCCGCTTCCCGGAGCGCTTCGAGGGAGGCCTCGGTGGCGGCGGTGTCGCGATGGTGTATGACGGCATCGAGGCGCTCGATCTGGCGTTCCTCCTCGGCGTCATCGTGCTCGTACAGCTCGGGCGGGGGAGCGACCTCTTCCTCATGCTCGTTCAGCCCCAGCACTTTGTACGCGCCGTCTTCGATCCGCATCTGGTAGTCGAACGCGGCGTCCGAAATCTCGCGCTCGATGTAGCCGCTCTCGATGGCGGCGAACATGCCGGCGAGGATGCCTTCACCGCCGCCCATGTCCTCGATGGTGTGGATGTAGGCCAAGGCTTCCTCTTCAATCTCATTAGTCAACTTCTCGATGAAGAACGAACCGCCCAACGGGTCTATCGTGTTCGTGACGCCGGTTTCGTTGCCGATGACGCGCTGCGTGTTGAGCGACATGCGCATCGCATCCTCGGAGGGGATATCGTGGGCTTCGTCGTAGCCGCTCACGTGGAGCGATTGCGTACCGCCGAGCACTGCCGCCATCGCTTGCGTCGTGCCGCGTATGAGGTTGTTGAGCGCTCCCTCGCGGATGAGCGTCGAGCCGAGCGTTTGGGAGTGGAAGCGGCAGAGCATCGCACGGGGGTCAGTTGCGCCGTAGCGCTCTTTCATCAGTCGCGCCCACAGCCGACGGGCGGCACGCAGCTTCGCCACTTCCTCGAAGAAGTCCATGTGGACACCGAAGAAGAACGAGAGTCGTGGGCCGAACTCGTTGGGCGTGAGGCCGCGTTGGAGTCCGCCCTCGACGTAGGCCATGCCCTGCGCGAGCGTGAAGCCGACCTCCTGCCCGGCGGTCGATCCTGCCTCTCGCGTGTGATAGCCGGAGATGGAGATCGTGTTCCAGTTCGGCACGTTGCGTGTGCAGAACTCGACTACGTCCATGGTCATGCGGTAGGCCCCGCGCGGCGGGAGTGCAAACGTTTTCTGACCGTGGAACTCTTTGAGCGCGTCGTTCTGCACGGTGCCGCGCAGTGCGTTCCAAGGCACGCCGGTCTGCTCGGCGTGGGCGAGCAGGAAGCTGAGCAGCACGATGGCAGGGTGGTTGATGGTGAGCGAGATGCTGACCTTGTCGATGGGGATGCCGTCGAACAGGTCGGCCATGTCGTGTGCGGTGTCGATGGCAACGCCGAGCCTGCCGACCTCGCCCTCCGCGAGCGGGTGCAGCGAATCGTAGCCGGTGAGCGTGGGGTGGTCGAAGTCGGTGGACAGGCCGGTCTGCCCATGCGCGAGGAGGTACTTGTAGCGTTCGTTGGTGGATTTGGCAGTGCCGAATCCTGCGATCTGCCGCCGTGTCCACTGGCGTGCGCGGTACATGGTGGGGTAGACGCCACGGGTGAACGGGTAAGCACCGGGGAAGCCGAGGTCGGCAGCGTAGTCCAAAGCAGGCGCGTCCGCGGGGGTGTAGATGCGGTCGATCTCGCGGCCTGAGACGGTGAGGAACTGCTCAGCGGATTCAGGCGCGCGCGCCAGGGTCTCGCGGAGTTCGGCGTGCTCCCACGTTAGTTCCGCGTCCTGGGCCTGTTTGGCCGCCTGCTTATCGTAGAGCGTCATTGTTCAATATCCAGCGGACGTGCATTAGCGCGCATTTTAGCGCGCATTATAGCCACGCGCGGCTGACGGCGGCCCGCTTTCTCATCGTATCATGGCGCCCATCCTGGCCTCGCCCAAGGGAGCGTTCATGATTCGCAGCCTCGACGGAAAGCGTCCGCAGATACACCCCACCGCGTTCGTGAGCGAGTTTGCCTATGTCATAGGCGACGTTCGCATCGGACCCTATGCCTCGATCTGGCCGGGCGTCGTGCTTCGATCTGACCGAGGGACGATGACGATAGGGGAGGGTACGAACATACAGGACGGCTCCATCTGCCACGCAGACGGCAACATGACGATCGGTGACTACGTGACGTTGGGCCATGCGGTGGTCTGCCACGCGAAGTCGGTCGACGACCATTGCCTGCTCGGCAACAACTGCACACTGAACGATCAGTCGAGGGTGGGGAGTTGGTGCATCCTGGCTGCGGGAGCAGTGCTACTCGAGGGGCGCGAGGTGCCGGACAAATCGATTGCGGCAGGCGTCCCTGCCAAGGTGCTTGGCCCACTGCAAGAGAAGCACTACGAACTGGTCAAGATGAACGCGGACGAGTACGTCAAGCTAGGCCAGCAGTACAAGGCGGAGGGCACGCTGGAGGATCGGGGCGAGGAGTAGCAGGCGCAAGCTCACAAGGCGTTTAACGCTTGCCAATCTGATTGCAGACACCCTGTATTCGGTTTGTGAAACGGCGCACAATAGTTGCCGCGCAGGGGCTCTAACGCCTATAATCGGAGGCGGTGGTCTTTTGGTGGCCGCCATTCCTGATTCCCGCGAACTCCGTTCTCTCTGAAGATGCGCTCAGCGAATCTCGGAGGACGGGCAAGGCTCAGATTAGAGGAGGCACCCGATGGCAAACCTGCGCTTACCCGGCCCCACTCCCGTCCCCCCGGACGTTTACGAGGCTATGAGTAAGCAGATGATTGACCACCGTGGGGTTGAGTTCGCGGACATGCTCGCGCGTCTCACTGCCAATCTCCAGCGCGCTTTTCAGACTCGCAACGACCTCTACGTTCTCACCTCGTCCGGCACGGGCGCGATGGAGGCGGCGGTCGTCAACACGCTCTCACCGGGCGAGCGTGTGCTTGGCGTGACTATCGGCAACTTCGGTGACCGCTTCCTCAAGATCGCCTCGGCCTACGGCGCGAGCGTCAACGAGCTCAAGTTCCCTGACGGCGACGTAGCCGACCCGGAGCAGATACGGCAGGCGCTAAAGGATGACCCCGCCATCACGGCCGTCCTCATCACGCACAACGAAACCTCTACCGGCATCACCAACGACCTCGAAACCATCGCGGGTATCGTGAAGGGCGAGTTCAACAAGCTGTTGCTCGTCGACGCGATTTCGTCGCTGGGGTCGATCAAGCTTCCGGTAGACGAGTGGGACCTGGACGTTGTGGTGGCGGGTTCGCAGAAGGGCTGGATGTGCCCGCCGGGCCTTTCGATGATCAGCTTCAGCGAGCGAGCGTGGAAGGCTGCTGAGGCCTCGACGATGCCGAAGTTCTACTTCAGCGTCGCGGAGGCGAAGAAGTCGGTGTTGGCGGGGCAGACGCCGTGGACGCCTGCCATATCGCTGATGTTCGGGCTGGACTACGCCGTGCAGAAGATGCTTGCTCGTGGGGACATGCAGGCCGTCTACGCTTTCCATCTGGAGATAGCGCAGTACACTCGCGACGGCTTGAAGGCGATGGGCATCGGGCTTGTCGCGAAGGACGAACGCTTCGCTTCCAATACGGTGACGGCGGCGTGGGTGCCAGAGGGAATCACGGACGAGGCGTTGCTCGCGACGCTGCGTGACGACTACGACATCATCGCAGCGGAGGGGCGCGGCCTGCTCACCGGCAGGGTGTTCCGCATCGGCCATATGGGCTACGTGAGCAAAGAGGATATCGACGACGTGTTCGGGGCGCTGCGAGACGCCTTGCCCAAGCTGGGCTACGAACCTGTCAAGGTTGGGTAGGCCCACTGCGGCACTGACAAAGTAGAAGGGGAAGGGCGCACGGCAAAGAGCGCCCTTCTTCTTGAATGGTTGAAGGGCAGCATACCTACAGACGCGGAGGCTCGGATGGCAAGGGTCCTGGTAGCCGATCCAATCGACTCACGAGGAATCGACCGCCTTATCGCGGCAGGTCATCAGGTGGACGTCAGGAAGGGCCTGACCGAAGACGAACTGGTGGCTGTAGTCGGCGACTACGAGGCGATGATAGTCCGCAGTGAGACGCGAGTAACTGCCCGGATCATCGAGCATGCGACCAAGATGGTCGGCATCGGACGCGCCGGCGTTGGAGTCGACAACATAGACGTGGACGCCGCGACCCAATACGGCATTGCGGTGGTCAATGCCCCGACGGGGAATACTATCGCCGCCGCCGAGCATGCGTTCGCTCTGATGATGTCTCTCGCGCGGAACATTCCGCAGGCGGATGCGTCAATGCGGCGCGGGGAGTGGATGCGCTCCCGGTTCATGGGCGTGGAGCTGCGCAACAAGACACTGGGGCTCATCGGCCTTGGCCGGGTAGGCTCAGAGGTTGCGCTGCGCGCCCGTGCTTTCCAGATGCACGTCATCGCGTATGACCCTTACGTATCGCAGGAGCGTGTACGCAGCCTGGGCGTCGAGGCTGTCTCGATGGAGGAGTTGCTGCAGCAGTCCGACTTCATCAGTATCCATACGCCTCTGACAGCCGGCACGAAGAGCCTCCTCGGCGAGCGCGAGTTCGCGCTCCTGAAGCCGGGTGTCCGCATCGTGAACGCGGCGCGCGGCGGCCTGGTGGACGAGCATCTGCTGCACAAGGCGCTGGCCGATGGGACGGTTGCAGGAGCGGCGCTGGATGTATTTCCAATGGAGCCGCCGAAAGATTTGGCATTGGTTGAAGACGTCACTGCGGTGCTGACCCCACATCTTGGCGCATCTACGGAAGAGGCACAGGTGGAGGTGGCCTTCGAGGTCGTTGACCAGTTGATTGCCATACTGAACGGGAGCGCGGCGCCGTACACGATCAACATGCCCTTCGTTCCGCCCGAGGTTCGCGAGGCCCTGGGGCCGTACCTGCCGGTGGCGACGACGATGGCCCGCATCGCGATTCAACTCGTTAGAGGGCAGCTGGAATCGGTGACGGTGCGAGTGGCCGGGGAGATTGCGCAGTACGATATCGATATCCTCTCCTCCGCGGCGCTGGTGGGGGTATTGAACGCTGCGACGGACGTGCGCGTGAACCTGGTGAATGCTCCGGCGATGGCTCATGAGCGAGGCATCAAGGTCATCGAGGAGAAGGACCCGAGGGGAGACGAGGAGTATGTGAACCTGGTTGGCGTGGAAGTACGTTCAACCGTGGACACGAGCTACCTCGCCGGGACTTCGGTGCATGGCAGGGTGCATCTGCTGCGGGTCAACGACTTCTACCTCGATATGGAGCCGAGCGCTCCGTACATGCTCTTCACTACGCATACCGACCAGCCTGGGATAATCGGCAAGCTCGGCACCATCGCGGGCGAGCACGATGTGAACATCTCGTTTATGGAGGTTGGACGTGCTGCCCCTCGGGGAGCCGCCACGATGATCGTGGGCTTCGATGATCCGGTTACGGACGAGATGCTCGCGGACATACGGGCCATCGACGGCATGGCCGTCGCCAAAATCGTCGAAAATCAGATGACGGAAGCTTTCGCTCCGCGTCTGCGGGGGGCCTAGGTGCGAGCGGGTGGGTGCGGCGTCCTTGTCCAGGCTCCTGGGAGCGTGCTACCATGCGGCGCACCGTTCGTTAGGAATTTCACGAACCAGCGGACGCGATCGCGATGACGACGACAGAGAGACCGTCCAACGGCACCGGCTCCCCATCGTCCGGCCTGCGTGAGCGGGCGAGGCGGGCCATCCAAGAGCAACCCGCGAGGACGGTTACCGTCCTGTCGTCGTTGCTGGCAGCGCATGACGAGCTAGGCTACCTTCCCTACGAGGCGGTCGATGAGGTTGCACAGCGCGCCGGATCGAGCACCAACGAGGTCTGGGGCGTCGCGTCGTTCTACCCGAATTTCCGTTTCACGCCTCCTGCACGCCATCTGGTGGAGGTCTGCTGGGGGCCGACCTGCCATGTGCTCGGAGCGCAGCCCATATTGCAAGGCCTCGTGCAGCATCTCGGTTTGGAGGGGGAGGGCGACACTGCCGATGGGTCGGTGTCGCTCAAGTACAACACGTGCCTGGGTGTATGCCCCCATGCACCGGCTGTGAGTTTGGATCACGATGTTGTTGGGCACATCTCTCTCGACCGTGCGGTTCGCTGGGTCGATGCCGTCAGATCGTCAGATCAGGCGGCGGGCGGCGAGCCGGGGACTGTCGCATGACTGAGGCGTACGAGATTCTCGAGCGCAGGGCTGCTGCCCAATGGGCGGAGCTGCATGCGAAGCCATGGGTGAGGGTTGGTACAGGTTTGATGGGTATGGCGGCGGGTGCGGTCGAGACGCTAGCCGCGCTACGCCAAGCAATCGCCGACGCTGGTATCGAGGCGGCAATCTCCGAGGTTGGCACGACGGGGCTGTGCTACGCGGAGCCTATCGTTGACGTATACGTTCCGGGTGGCCCCCGGGTGATGTATGGCAACGTTGGCCCGGAGCAAGTCGCTGCGATCGTAGAGAGGCATATCGTCAACGGCGAACCCGTTCCGGAATTGGCGTTGGCCTCCGTGGACGTGGATGTCCCGGGCATTCCCCGCCTGGAGGACCTGCCGATGATGCAGCACCAGGTGCGGATCGCGCTTCGCAACGCGGGGCAGATCGACCCGACGGACGTGGATCATTACATCGCGCGCGGAGGCTTCGCCGGGCTCGACAAGGCGCTCTCGTCGTTGACGACCGAGGAGACGCTGGACGAAGTCAAGAACTCCGGCCTACGCGGGCGCGGGGGCGCGGCTTTCTCCACAGGCATGAAATGGAGCTTCCTCTCAGGCAACCCGTCGCGGGAGAAATACATCCTTTGCAACTGTGAGGAGGGCGATCCGGGCGCGTTCAACGACAAGACGATCCTGGAGACCGACCCGTTCACGCTGATCGAGGGCTGCATCATCGCGGGCTATGCGACGAGCGCATCGAACGGCATCGTGTTCATACGCCACGGCCACGATGCGCCCATAGACCGCACACGCGCAGCGATAGCCGCCTGCTATGAGAACGGCCTGCTGGGGAGCGGCATCCTTGGCACGGACTTCGCGTTCGATATGGAGGTCTCGCTGGTGGGCGAGTCCTACGTCGCGGGCGAAGAGACGGCGCTGATGGAGGCGATAGAGGGAAAGCGCTCGATGCCGAGGTTCCGGCCTCCGTTCCCGGCTGCGTACGGGGTCTGGGGGAAGCCGTCGAACATCAACAACATCAAGACGCTCAGCTACGCGCCGGAGATCGTGCGGCTTGGCGCTGAGTGGTTCGCAGGCATCGGCACAGAGAAGAGCCACGGCACAGCCATCGCCTGCATGTCCGGCGATATCCGGTATCCGGGGCTCGTGGAGGTTCCGTTCGGGGTAACGATCAGGCAGATTATCGAGGAGATCGGCGGAGGCGAACCCAGCGGCAAAGCGCTCAAATTCCTGCAGACAGGCGGCCCTCTCGGCGGTTTGCTTCCTGCTGAGCAGTTCGACATGGTGCTCGATTTCGACGAGATGGTCGCGGCGGGCGCGATGTTCGGTTCCGGCGGGTTGATCGTCTGCAACGAAGAGCGCTCCGTCGTCGATCTGACGCGGACGCTGCTCGCATTCGACCAGATGGAGTCCTGCGGCAAGTGCTTCCCGTGCAGGCTTGGGATGAGCCATCTGCTGGAGATTCTCGAGCGTGTTGCGGACGGCAGCGGGCGCAAGGGCGATATGGAATTGATGGAGCGTGTCGGGGTGAACATGCGCACCGGCTCGCTCTGCGGGCACGGTCAGCTTGGCTACAATCCGGTGGCCAGTGCGGTGCGTTTCTTCGGCGATGAGTTCCGTGCGCAGTTGGAGGGAAGCGGCACGCTTCCTATCGACGCGTTCGTCGGCCCCAAGTCGACGCGGCGCGGCGCGCAGATGTCCGGCGATACGCCGACAGCCTCAGTGAAAGCGGATTTCGTGATGCGAGTGGAGCCCGCAGGCCCAGCTACGGCCAGCGGTAAGGCTCCGGAATAGAGCAGCAGATGGCTGACGATATCACTATCACCATAGACGGCAGGGAGGTAGTAACCGCCCCCGGCAAGATGGTGGTTCAGGCGGCGAACGACGCGGGGATATATATCCCGTACCTCTGCTATCACCCTGGCATGAAGCCGTATGGCGCCTGCCGGATGTGTGTCGTGGAGGTAGAGGGCCAGCGCGGGACACCGGCGTCATGCACGCTGCCGGTGCGCGATGGGATGGTGGTGAGCACGAAGGCTGAGGAAGCGTCGAAAGTACGCGACGTTACGCTGGATCTGCTCCTGTCGGAGCATCCTCACGGCTGCCTGACCTGCCACCGCGTCGATCTCTGCGGCCCACAGGACATCTGCCTGAGAAACGTCGACGTGGTCGACAGGTGCGTCACCTGCCCGAAGAACGAGCGTTGCGAGTTGAAAGACACGACTCGTTTCCACACGCAGGGACTCGTCTCTCCACTGACGTATCAGTACCGCAACCTGCAGGTGGAGACGAAAGACCCGTTCTATGACCGCGACTACAACCTGTGCATCGTGTGCGCCCGGTGTACGCGCGCCTGCGACGAGCTGCGGGGCGACGTTGCCATCGGCATGACGGAGCGCGCGGGACAGGTGTTGGTTGGCACGGTGATGGGCGATTCGCTCCTGGAATCGGGCTGCGAGTTCTGCGGAGCGTGTATCGATGTCTGCCCGGTTGGCGCGCTAACCGAGACCGCAAACAAGTGGGAGCGCGCGGCTCGCACGGAGCAATCGGTGTGCGGTGAGTGCCCCGTGGGCTGCACGATGACCTATGAAGTCAACCACTGGGAACGCATGGTGCGCGCCGTGCCCGAACTCAACGCGCCGACTAACCATGGCCAAGCGTGCTTCCAGGGCAAGTTTGGGTTCGAATACGTGAATGACAAGCGCCGCATCAGGAAACCGCTGGTGCGGCGTGACGGCGAACTGCACGAGGCGAGCTGGGACGAGGCGATCGCCGTTGCCGCCGAGGGGCTGGCCGCGCATAAGGGCGAGCACTTCGCGCTGATGGCGAACCCACGCAATACGAACGAGGAATTGTACGCCGCTCAGAAGTTCGCGCGAGTGGTGATGGGGACGAACAGCGTCGATGTTGTCTCGAACGATCGTCCTGGCATCGTGGAAGGCTTGCAGGACGTGTTTGGTTACTTCGCCGGAGGCATCAACACCTGGGACCTCGCAAACTCTTCTACGGTGATGGTGGTGAGCGCGAACCTCACTGAGGAGCAGAACGTTCTCGGTGTGCCCATCAAGCGCGCGGTGCGGGAGGGAACGCAGAAGCTCATCGTTATCGACTCCCGCGAGGTCGAACTGACCCGTTACGCTCACCTCTGGTTGAGGCCGTACCCTGGCACCGATCCGGTGCTGCTAGGCGGACTGCTTCGCGTCATCATCGATTCGGGTCTCGCTGACATCGATTTCATCAACGCGCACTCGGAAGGCTGGGACGCGTTGGTCTCGTCGCTGGAGCCGTTCACGCTGGCGGCGGTGTCGTCCGAGACGGGCGTGCCTGCCGAGCGTATCGAGCAGGCGGCGCAGCTATTCGCGACAGGCGGGTTAGCGGCGTTGCTACTGGGAGGCGACAACTCAATCGGCGGCACGCGCCGCACAACCTCCCGGATCGCTGCGGCGTTGGCAGTTGCGACCGGGAACGTGGGCAAGCCGGGGGCAGGCGTCATGCCCATCTACCATGGCGCCAACGAGCAGGGCGCCTGGGATATGGGCGCATGGTCAGCGTCGCTTCCGGGTCATCACCTCGTCCAGGAAGCGGAGGCCCGTGAAGCACTCGAGCGTCTCTGGGGCGCGCAGCTTCCCGACTCACCGGGCGCAGGCAACCGCCGTATCTTCGATGAAGCTCGCGCTGGCCGGATAACGGGGATGGTTGTTCTAGGGGATCACGTCCACTACGAGGACGGGAGCCTTGGCGACGTCGCCGCTGGCCTCGATCGGCTGGAGTTCCTCGTCGTGAGTGATGCGTTCATGTCGGCGGCTGCCGAGCGTGCGAACGTCGTCTTCCCCGCAGAGGTCTGGGCCGAGAAGACCGGAACGTACACGAACATCGAGCGGCGTATTCAGCCGTTGCGCAAGGTGTTGAAGAACAAGCGCGCCGAGTCCCGAAGCGACCTGGATGTCATCGCGGGCATCGCGAGGGCGATGGGCGCCCAGGGTTTCGATTACGAGGGCCCCGGGCAGGTGCTCGCCGAAATAGGGCAAGCGATACCTGAGTACGCAGGAATCTCCTACCAACGTCTGCTGCGCGAGCGCATCGAGGTGGTCAAGCCGCCGGAAAATGAGCCGCAACCGACGCAGGTCATGTACACCGGCAACGTGTTGAGCGGTATTCAATGGCCGTGCTCAGACGGAGAGGATGCCGGTACGCCAGTGCTCTACGCCGATGGCTTCCGGCATGGCAAGGCGATGCTTCAACCGGTGGCGTGGCATCCGCGCCCGGCGAAAGAATCCCGCTTCCCGCTGATGCTGGCCCACGGGCGAGTGCTGGTTCAGCCCGGCCGCAAGCCCGATGTCGTCGTCGAGGGTAAGCGTAACCGCCTTCAGCAGGAGGCGGAGTTCATGCTCAACCCTGCTGATGCCGCAGCCGCAGGACTGGGCGATGGCCAGGCAGCGATTCTCACGACCGACGCAGGATCCCAGAAGCAAGGCAGAGTCATGCTGGCGGATGCCGTACCGGAGGGTGTGGTATCGCTGACGACGCTGTTTGGAGAGCTTGCGGTGGAAACGGACGCCTCGGACCGGCCTGATCCCATGAACCACATTCCAAGACTCAATGCGGCACCGGCCCGGATTGAGCCTGCGTAGCCGAAGGGGCAAGGAGTATATGGCGCAATCGCAAGACCGTACCTTGAACCTACCTCGGGCGTACGTCGCCAAGAAACAGGAGGTCGCGGAAGACCTCTTCCTCATGTGGCTGCGCCCGGACGAGCCGTTTCGCTTCAAACCTGGTCAGTACATCACGATTGGCACGGAAGGCATCGAGCGACCGTATTCGATAGCCTCGGCGCCGTACGAGCAGTTGATCGAGCTGTTCATCGAGTACGTGCTGCCTGAGTACGGAGGCAAACTGACACCGAAGTTGTGGAACCTTCACGTTGGTGATTCGGTGTCTATGCGCCCGCGCGCCAAAGGGCTCTTCGTTTTCAAGCCACAGTTCCATCACCACCTGATGCTGGGCACCGTTACCGGCGTCGCACCGTTTGTGAGCATGATCAGGCAGGCGCAGAAGGACAACACCCGCGGCCATCATTTCTTCGTGATGGAAGGAGCCAGCCATCAAGACGAGTTCGTCTATGATTCGGAGCTGAACCGCACCGCCGAGCGCCATGCTGATTGGTTGACGTTCATCACGACGGTTAGCCGTCCCCAGGCTGAGCGTAATCGTAGCTGGAATGGCCCATCGGGACGGGTGAACACGTTGGTGGAGGAGTACACCAAGCGTTGGAGCCTGCCCAAAGAGGATACGGCTGTGTATCTGTGCGGCAATCCCGGTATGATTGAAGATGTGAAGGAGCGGTTGAGCGGTTGGAATATCTTCGAAGAGCGGTTCTGGAAGGAAGACGAGTAACGCGAGTCCCCGTTACCTTGGGCATGGGTATGCATGCCGGAGCGTACTCTCAGTTAGGCGGGCGCAGTCCGTTCGAGGAGGACAGGGGTGGAAATTAAGGAATTGGGCCACGTAGTGCTGTTCGTGAGCGACGTCGAGCGGTCGCGTCGTTTCTACGGAGACATCCTCGGCTGGAGCGAAGTAATCCGTGAGGAGCCGCGCGCAGGGCGTGCAATGTTTACCTCCGGTCGTACGCACCACGAGTTGCTGCTGATCGAAGTGGGCAGTGAAGCTGAGCCGATTCCTCAGGGCCGCCGCCTTGGCATGTACCACATCGGCTTGAAAGTCGGTACAACCGATGACGAACTCAGGGCTGCGCTCGATGACCTCAAGGAGTCGGGCGTGCGGGTCGTCGGCAGTTCGGATCATGGCGTCACGCATAGCCTGTACATCCTGGATCCGGACGGCAACGAGATCGAGTTGTACATCGACGTGCAGCCGGAAGTATGGCGCGGCAATCCTTCTGCCGTAGCCGCCCCCACGCGTCCTCTGACGCTGTAGGCAGCCCTATTCCTGCCGCGTTTCTTTCCAACCGAGCGCTTCGCTAGAATCGGTACATGGCCAGTCCGGTTCGCAGGCAGTACCTCGAGATAAAGTCGCGCTATACCGATGCGCTGCTTCTGTACCGCATGGGCGACTTCTACGAGACGTTCGACGAGGATGCCATCACTGCGGCCCGTGACCTGGAGATCGTGCTGACGCAGCGCGATATGGGGCAGGGCGAGGTGGTGCCGCTTGCGGGTATCCCGTATCACGCGCTCGACGGTTATCTTGCCAAACTCATTCGCAAAGGCCATCGCGTCGCCATTGCCGAACAGACGACCGAGCCCGAGGGCAAGGGGATTGTCGAGCGGGACGTGGTTCGCGTGGTTACGCCGGGGACGGTCATCGAACCGGGGTTGCTCGATGCGGCGGCCAACAATTACCTGGCGGTAGTTGCGACCGCCGGCGCGACCGCCGGGATCGCGTGCGTCGATATCACCACTGGGGAATTCTTCGTAACGCAGTTGCCCGCGGCTTCTGTGGCGGAGGAGCTGGCGAGGCTCGCGCCGTCGGAGGTGGTGGCTGCGGAGTCTGACCAGGTTGGCGTTGAGGCGGATTCGCCTCACTACAGCGTGACGCGGCTTGGCAGCGCCGTTTTCGCGCCATCCGCCGCCCGCCGCCGCATCCTCGATCACTTCGGCGTACGCTCGCTGGATGCTTTCGGGTGCGAGGGCCTCGAACTGGCAACGACTGCCGCCGGTGTGGTGATCGAATACCTGAAGCGAACGCATAAGGTGGTGCTGCCGCAGCTGACCAGCCTGCGCACCTACTCGACGGACAGCTTCATGACGCTCGACCCCCAGACGCGACGCAACCTGGAGTTGTTCGAAGGAGGCCGCTGGGGCTCGCGCAAGCAGTCGCTTCTGGAAGTGATCGACTTCACGGCGACACCGATGGGCGCGCGTCTTTTGCGCCGTTGGGTTGGCCAGCCACTGCTCGATCTCCACGCGCTGGGTCAGCGGCTCGACGCTGTGGCGTGGCTGCACGAGTCCGACGCTCGCCGTCAGCGCATCAGGACCGAGCTGGCCGAGGTTTCCGACATGGAGCGGGCGCTGCAACGCATCGGAGCGGGGGTGGCGCTTCCCCGGGAGTTGGTTGGCCTTCGGCACTCTCTCGAACGAGTGCCTGCGTTGCGGAGCCTGACGGATGAGGCGGGCGAGGGCCTGGCGTGGCTGTCGGGTGGACTTCAGCCGTGCACAGAAGTTTCCGACCTGGTGAAGGCTGCGATAGCCGACGATCCACAGGGCGAGGCAGGGCAGGGCCGGGTGATTCGGGAAGGTTACTCCGCCGAGATGGACGAGGTGCGCTCCGCTGCGCAGGATGCGCGCTCCTACATCGCGGGTCTCGAACGCAAGGAACGTGAGCGCACCGGCATCGCGAACCTGAAGGTTGGCTACAACAGGGTTTTCGGCTACTACCTGGAGATATCGAACTCTCACCTTTCGCATGTCCCGGACGACTACGTTCGGCGTCAGACGCTGGTCAACGCGGAGCGCTTCTACACACCCGATCTGAAAGAGCATGAGAACCGAGTGCTCAACGCAGGGGAGCAGTTGCACGAGATCGAATCGGCGATCTTTCGACAGGTGTGCGAGAGGGTAACCGGGTACACCAGCGAGATCCTCGCGACCGCGTCGGCGCTTGCGTCGCTGGACGCGTTGCTGTCGCTGGCCGAGGCGGCGGTTCGCTATGGCTACGTTCGCCCTCAGCTCGACGAGAGCGAGCGGCTGACACTGAGCGCAGCGCGGCATCCGGTTGTCGAGCGTTTCCTGCCAAGCGGCTCTTTCGTTCCCAACGACATTGAGCTTTCAACCGACCGGGATCAACTCGTCATCATCACGGGGCCGAATATGGCGGGCAAATCGACCTACCTTCGGCAGGTGGCTGTTGCCGTGCTGATGGCGCAGATAGGCTCTTTCGTGCCGGCGGATGAGGCGCACGTGGGGTTAGTGGACCGCATCTTCACGCGGGTGGGCTTGCAGGACGACCTGGCGGCGGGGCAGTCCACGTTCATGGTGGAGATGCTGGAGACAGCGGCGATCCTCCGACATGCGACGAGGCGCTCGTTGGTGATCTTGGACGAGATAGGGCGCGGCACCTCGACGTTCGATGGCTTGTCGATAGCGCAGGCGGTTGCGGAGTACATCCACAACGCTCCGCATCTGGGCTGCCGGACGCTCTTTGCGACGCACTACCATGAGCTTACGGCGTTGGCTGACAGGCTCCCCCGTGCGCAGAATCTGAGCGTGGCCGTCTCCGATCAGGGCGGCGAGGTCATCTTCCTGCACCGCATTGTCCCGGGCGGCGCGGACAAGAGCTACGGCGTTCACGTGGCGCAGTTGGCGGGCCTGCCCCGGCCTCTCATCGAGCGCGCCACGGAGTTGCTCACGGAGCACGAATCGACGCCGGCGAAAGGCCGTGCGCGGGGCAAACGCGCATTGCCCGGCGCGCCTGCACAGGGAGCGCTCTCTCTGTTCGGCGAAGGTTTGCCCGGCGCCGCTGCCGTCCTCAATGCTCTGCGCGACCTCGACATCGATAACCTGACCCCTCGCCAGGCACTGGACAAGCTTGCGGAGCTGCGGGAGCAGGCGAACGGATCGGACGCGGAATGACCAGCTGGGGAGAATTCGAGGCCGAGCACTCGGCGCTGGCGGAGCTGGGCCGGAGCCTGTTCGAAGGGACTCGGCTGGTTATCCTGGGGTCGCTGCGGCGTGACGGCTGGCCGCGCATCAGCCCGGTAGAGCCACTCTTCTTCGCCGACGAGTTGTATCTCGGCATGATGTGGCAGTCGCTGAAAGCGCGAGACCTCCAGCGCGACCCACGTTGCAGCGTGATGAATGCCACGAACGACCGCATGGCCACGGAGGGCGAGTTCAAGTTGACCGGGCGGGCCATCGAAGTTGTCGAGCCTGCCGAGCGCGCCTCCTACGCGGCTTCCCTGTACGAGCAGCTGGGCTTCAGGCCTGAAGACAGCGACGAGCCGGACTACCACCTGTTCAAGATCGCCATCGCCACGGCGTCGTTCGCGAAGATCCAGGACGAGGAGTGGGTTCGGCTGTTCTGGCGCGCCGGGTAGGAAATCTGACCCATTTTGATTCATTTTGGCTCATTTCCGTTGCTGTCTCACCTCTGGTGCGCGCGGCTGTTCAGGAGTGGCCAGGAGTGGAGGACCCCCCATACCCTGGCCCGATTTGGCCTGATTCACTTCTAGCCGAGAGTTGGAAAGAGGCCGGGGTGGCCTCGTTCTGGCCTCATTGGTATCTCTGGTGGCTCGTCAGGAGTGCGTAGGAGTGGCAAAACTTTTTATTTCCGCTCATTTCCTATCATTCCTCTCGTAGATGGTGGCGATGGGGGCCGGGGATGCGAGGTTCCCGTCTGCACGGGAACGACGGGGGCGGGTCAGGAGCGGCAAACTTTAAATTCAGTTGCATTTGGTTGCATTTCCTGTCCCCTGAACCCTCATCCTCGCCTTCTCCCAGAAGGAGAAGGGACCTGCCTGCAGGGGTCGGGGATGCGAGGTTCCCGTCTTCGCGGGAACGACGGGGCGTGGACAGGAGCGGCAAAACTTTAAATTCAGGTGCATTTGGTTGCATTTGGTTGCATTTCCTGTCCCCTGAACCCTCATCCCCGCCTTCTCCCAGAGGGGGAAGGAACCTGCAGGGATGCGAGGTTCCCGCCTTCGCGGGAACGACGGGGTTGTTCGTTGAAACGACGTATGCGAACAATGTAGCAACCGGCGGGGCTGCGGCGCAATGGGCAGTTGTCGTATTTGTCGTTGGTTGCGGGGCGGCGTCTCGTATGCGGCGAACATGGAACCTGAGGGGGAGCGGCGAGTTGCACGTGGGGCTAGAATGCGGAGCATCTTCGAGACTGAAGCGTTGAGTTGGGAGCGGGAGGTTGCGCGATGGTGAAGCAGGCGGCGCGGACGGAGTCTGAACAGCAGCAGGTGAGTCTCGCGGAGCAGTTCGCGCTCCACCCGGAGCTGGACGAGCCGCCGGATTTTCTCGGCGGGCCGTACAACCTCGCGGTGTGGCAGCCCAAGGACGCGGAGCACGTCCATTTCCAGGAGAACGCGGCGAGGGCCGGGGCGTTGATGCCGGACTTCACGCTTCCGCTGCTCGATGGGGGCGAACTTACGCTGTCGTCGCTGCGCGGCAAGCCGGTGATGATCGAGTTCGGTTCTGTAACCTGACCGCCCTGTGCAGCGGAGGTTCCGCTGATGGAAGACCTGGCGAAGAGGTATGCGGAGGGGGCGCACTTCCTGTTCGTGTACACGCGGGAGGCGCACCCCGGCGAGTTCTATCCTCCGCATCAGTACTACGAACAGAAATTGTTGCATGCCGCATCGTTCAGGGAGCGGCTAGGCGTGGGGCGCACCATCGTCGTGGACTCGCTGCAGGGGAAGGTACACCGCATCTTCGGCGGCGTATCGAACATGTCCTGGATCGTCGACCATACGGGGCGCGTGGCCTACCGCGCGGCCTGGACGGTTGCCGATGATATCGAGCGTGCGCTGCAGGAAGTGCTGGCCGCGCGAGAGTTGAAGCGCAGCGGCGGGAGCGTCGCGACGTTCTATCGCGAGATGATCGGCCTACGTCCGCAACACGCTCCCCCCGAGGGCCAGCCGCGCTACATGGGGGGCGCTGTGGCGGAGCGGCAGTTCGAGGAGGCCCGGAGGCGGACGGATCGGGGTTAGTTGGCTTATCCTGTGAGGGACGGACGCCGCCGGGCATGACAACGGCGGCTGACCACAAAGGGGAGGGCGTAGCCAAGCCGTGCCTATCTATGAGTTCAGATGCAATGCGTGTGGAGCCAAGTCCGCGCTCTTCTTCCGATCGATGAGTTCCGATGCGAAAGGCGACTGCAGCCGGTGCGGCAGCGCCGACACACGGAGGGTATTCTCCACCTTCCGCGTTCGTACGCCCGCTCCGGATCCCAGTTCGCTGAACAAAGCCGAGCTGTTGGACGGCGTGGACTACACGAACTCCGGCTCCATGGCTCAGTTCTTCCGCCGTATGGGGGAATCGTTCGGCGACGAGCCCAACGAGCACATGAGCGAGATCGTCGGGAGGCTCGACCACGGCGAGCCGGTGCATGAGGCGCTGGGGCTCGACATGGGCCACAACCACTCCGCCCCCGCAGACGACAGCGACTGACGAACCGTGTTCGCCTGCCTTCGCGCGAACGACGGGTCTGGGGACAACGAAAAGAGGGGCGGGATTAACCCGCCCCTCTGCTGATTCACGCGATGCCGACGCCTCTTATGCGGGGACGTTGGCGAAAGCGGGGAACACCTTCAACGGGTTGGTGTTGATGATGGTGACCTTGTCCTCCTCCGAGAGGGAGGGCAGGTAGTCGATCACCGGGAGCAGGTCGTCAGAGGTGAGTCCGACCGCCGTCTGGGACGGGTGGTCGCTCTCCTTACGAACGTTGCGGCCAGAGCCGGGAGCCTCGGTGCCGAAGGCGATGTTCGCGGGGCCCCACTGCTTGATGGCAAGCTCGAGGTAGTCGATGTCGTACGTGCAGGTGTCGAAGAAGAGGTTGTCGCCCTTCCAGTTCCCCCTGTGGCCGGAGGAAGAGATGAAGCGGTCCAGCGCGCCTCCCGCGTGGGCGATGCAGATGCGAAGCCCGGGGAACTTCTCGAAGATGTCGCTGTAGGCGAGGATGCGGGTCGCGAGGAACGTCTCGACGACGAACCCGACCTGGTAATTGCCGGGGATGTGGCCGATTCGCGGGTCCAGACAGTTGGTGCCGTGGATGAACACGGGCACGTTCCATTCCTGGCACTTCTCATACACGGGGTACCAGTAGGGCTCGTGCATGCCGGGGGAGTTGTGGCGCCCGTCCGGATCCGGGCTCAGGTACGTGCCGGCGAACCCGTACTCCTTCACGTTCTTCTCGAACTCCGGGATGCAGTTGCTGAGGTCAGGGGCCTCCGCGATCTGGGGGAGCATCGACGCGCCAAGGAAGCGGGAGGGGTGATTCTTGACCTGCTTATGGATGGTGTCGTTGGTGAACTCGCACCACGGCCCATACAGGTTGCGGGCCATCCAGCCCATCATGGTGAAGGGGCGCGGGCCGAGAACCTGAACGTCGATGTTCCGGTCGTCCATGTACTTCACGTGCATCTGGTTCGTTGCGGCGAACGCCTCGTCGCTGAGGTCGCCCGACGCGGAGCCGGTGGCCCGCAGCGGGCTCTCGCCCAGATGCCCGGAGGACATGCCCCCGACGACCCACGTACGAACCGAGTTTGGCGCCGATACGTGGCCGTGCACATCCAAAACTTTCGTGCCTTTGAACATAGCTTCACTTCCTCCAATTGCTGACCGCGCGAGCGGCGGTTGAGGTGAGACATTGCGGCGGTTTACAGACCCCGTTGACCCGCTCCGGCACGATGTCCGGTGGCAGGGTAGTGCTTGTAGCCGTTCGTTGCAACGTTTGGGGCAAGGGAGCGTCGTTCCCACGCCGCTCCGGCAGCTGCCCAACAGGCTCAGGAGCCTGTTGGGCGCTACCGATATGCCCTGGTCTAGGACACGAGCGCGCCTGCTTCGGCGGGAAGCTGGTCGAAGATCTTCGCGTTCGAGTATTCCGGATGCACCGGAACCTGATGCTTCAGGTCGATCATCTGGCCCGTCTTCCCCGATTCGATCACTGCGAGCGTAGCCTCCAGCGTCGCCATTCCCCATTCGGGGGTGTGGTAGACCGGAGCGCCGTTGACCACCGCGTCGTACAGCTCTTTCAGTTCAGCGCGGCGGTTCATCGCCCACCCCGAGGGAGGCTTCAGGTCGATGGTGTGGTGGCCTTCGTTGTCGTAGATGGTTATTCCGTAGGCTGAGCGGGTGATGTCGCCGCGCTCGCAAGAGACGACGACGAAGCCGGGCTCAGCGGGCACCCACGGCTCGCCGCCGATGTCGCGGTTCTGGCCCTCACGCTTGAAGATCTCCACCTCGCGCTCGCCGCCTATGCGGATGGCTTGCTTGTCGGACTCCTCGTCTCGCGTGCCGGTGATCATGCCGTTGCGCACCTTCATGCGCTCGGACTCGTCGTAGCGTTGGCGGTCGTGGCCCCACGGCACGAGCTGGGCGCCCATGAAGTAGCCGTGCGCGTTGTGGGTGATGGTGGAGACTGCGCCGTTCTCGAATTCGAAGATGGCGGAGTAGTAGCCGGGGATGGGGCGCTCCGGCATCCAGTGGCCCACGACGCCACGGACGTTCTTGATCATGCCGCCGCCGAGCAGCCGCACGGTGTCGATCTGATGCGGGCCCTGCCGGTAGACGAGGCCGCCTCCCTGGGCAAGGTCCAATTCCTCTGCTACTCGCGGGCGCAGCAGCCAGTCCGTGTAGGCCATGAAGTTGATGGACTTCACCGCGCCCAACTGTCCCGATTGGATGATGCTGTACATCTTGCGGAAGGGCGGGATGAAGGAGCGCGTGTGCCCTGCGATGAGCACGTTGCCCGTGCGCTTCGCGGTGTCGCACATCGCCTGGGCCTCTTCGAGGTTCAGGGCCATCGGCTTCTCGACGACGACGTGCTTGCCGTGCTCGAGTGCGTAGATGGTCATCGGCGCGTGGAACCGGTTGGGCGTGGATATCCACACCGCCTCGACTTCCGGGTCTTCGCACAACTCTTCGATGCTTGCGTAGGCTTTCGCCTCGTAGCGCGCCTGGAAGCGTTCGCGCGTCAGCGGGTTGATGTCCGCGCCCGCGATGAGGTCGACCTCCTCCATCTGTTCGAAAGCGGGCAGCATCTCCGTGCCGCCGACGCCGATTCCGGCCATCGCTACTCCGAGTGTTCGCTTATTGGTCATTCCCGCTTCTCCTTGGCTTTTTTTCTTAGCGCCAACAGTGCCTGTTGTTATGGGGGCGTGTCAACCGCATGGACGCGCTCGGCTGCTATGCCAACGTTTTCTCCATGAAGACGAGTTCGTCGCCATGATTAGCCGTCGCTGCCCTCCATCTCGTCCTGTATCAGTCGACTTGCGTACTTGACCAGCAGTTGCTCGCGGTCGGACGGGACAGCCTTCGCCTCGAAGTACCGGCGCAACGCATCGAGCGGGCCCAACTGCTCCACGTCGCCCGCTGGCAGCCGCGTTCGGCGGTCACGCTGGACGCGGCGCTCGATGCCCGCGACGTGGAACGCTGCGCCGAGCGCCTGACGCACGGCTGACTCGCTGAACGCTGGCTCCTGCTCCGCCTCCATGTGTACGCGCAGCCGAACGATCGCACGACTCAACTCGTCGTCAGTGTGCCTGCCGATCGCCTCGATGGCCGCGCTCGTCGGATCCTGCAATGCGTGTGAGGGAACGTCTATTGTCAGCATCGGGCGAGCGTCCACAGGGACGAACTTGTACTCGATGAGCCGTTCGCCCTGGGGTTTGGCGGGGTCGATGTCGATGATGACGAACCCCTTCTCCTCATGCTCTTCGCTGAAATCGACGCGCTCGATGCTGCCTGCATAAACGACCGGCGGATGCTGCGTGAGCACCTGGTACTTATGGATGTTGCCCAGCGCTACGTAGTCGAACTGGGGAATCGCGACCGTTCCGAGGTTCAGGACGTGGTCGTTCCCCAGCATCATGGATTGCTCGGAGGCTGTCTTTGCTCCGGCGATGTTGACGTGGGCGCACAGCACGGCGGGGGTGGCGGGGTCGAGTCGGTCAACCTCCTCCTGCAGGAACTTCGTGAGGTTCTCTTCCACCTGCTGCTTGATCTGATCCAGCGTCAGGCCGCGTGTGTCTTCACGCGCCATGAACTGGCCTATGCGTATCCACGGCAGCCCCACGACCTGGATGTCTCCGGCGTTGGTGGAGATGCGGCGAGTGCCGAGCGTGATTCCGACGCTGACGTTCTGGACGTTGAGCGTCGGGAAGATGTCTAGCGCGGTGGCGCGATTCGCGACGTGGGGCAGGTCGTGGTTGCCTACCGTGAGGAATGTCGGAATACCGACTTCAGAGAGCCGTGCGATACGCCTTGCGAACTCGCGCTGGTGGGTCTGGGAGGGGTCGCGGGACTTGTAGGCGTCGCCTGCGAACAGCACCAGGTCGACACCGTGCGTGGCCGCGTAGTCGACGGCGTAGTCCATGGCGCAGAGGAAGTCGAGCAGCCGCGTGTTGATGCCAAGGTATTGCGTCCGGTCTTCGCCGGGGGCGAAGTACGGGGGCAGCGCCTCGATATCGGCCTCGGTGGCGCGCCGCCCGTACAGCTCAACACCAATGTGGATGTCCGAGATGTGGAGTAGGCGCATGTGGGGTTACCTCAGCGCTGCATTCGGCTGCGTTTCGAGGGCGCCGATGGGGACGTTCACCCTCATACTCTCGTGCTGCCCATGGCGCGGAGTTCGTTGCGGATGGCGTCGCTCATTTCGGTGATGGGAACGCGCACCTGCTGCATCGAATCGCGGTTCCGGATGGTAACAGCCTGGTCGTCCTCGACGGTCTGGAAGTCGACGGTTACGCAGAGCGGGGTGCCGATCTCGTCCTGGCGGCGGTAGCGCCGGCCTATGGATTGCGCGTCGTCGTACTGCGTACGGAAGGAGCGTCGCGCCTGGGCGAGCACCTCGCGCGCCGTTGGCGTCAGCTTCTCGTTGCGGCTCAGGGGCAGCACTGCCACCTGCACGGGCGCGATGTCGGGGTGGAAGCGCATGACGACGCGGGTTTCCTCCTTGCCATCGCCGGTGGGGGCCATCTCTTCGTCGTAGGCGTCGATCATGAACGTCAGCGCGGCGCGGTCAACGCCCGCCGCGGGCTCGATCACGTACGGGAAGTAGTGCTCGTTGAGCTCCTGGTCGAAATAGTGCATGCCTTTGCCGGAAGAGGCCTCGTGCTGGCTGAGGTCGAAGTCGGTCCGGTTCGCGATGCCCTCCAGCTCGCCCCACCCCCAGGGGAAGAGGTACTCGATGTCCGACGTGGCCTTGGCGTAGTGCGCCAGTTCATCGTGCTCGTGAACCCGCAGGCGCAGCCGCTCCTCGTTGATGCCGAGGGCCTTGTACCAGGCGAACCGCTCCTGAATCCAGTGTTCGTGCCAGCGGTCGTCGTCGCCGGGCCTCACGAAGAACTCCATCTCCATCTGCTCGAACTCGCGGGTACGGAAGATGAAGTTTCCTGGGGTGATCTCGTTGCGGAAGGACTTGCCTATCTGGGCGATGCCGAACGGTAGCTTGGAGCGCGTGGCCTTCTGCACGTTGTCGAAATTGATGAAGATGCCTTGCGCCGTCTCCGGCCGCAGCCAGACCTGATTGGCGGAATCCTCGACCGGCCCGACGAACGTTTTGAACATGAGGTTGAACATGCGCGGTTCGGAGAGCGGGGCGCCTTCGTCGGGGCACTTCGTGGGGTCGTCGATCTGGTCGGCGCGGTAGCGTTTGTGGCATACGCTGCACTCGACGAGGGGGTCGGTGAAGTTCGCCGCGTGGCCGCTGGCCAGCCACACTGCCGGATTCTGGATGATGGCGCTATCGAGGCCCACGACGTCATCGTGCTCGTAGACCATCGCGTGCCACCACGCTTCTTTGACGTTGCGCTTCAGTTCGACGCCGAGCGGGCCGTAGTCCCAACTCGACCCGATACCGCCGTATATCTCGCTCGACGGGAAAACAAAACCTCGCCGCTTGGCGAGGGAGACAATCGTGGACAAGTCCGATGCGGTCATGGTTTCCTCCAAGGTCACGCAACTGGCCGTTGCGCGGGGCATGTCAAGTATAACCTCCCTCCTGACCTTCCCGTAGCGCGGCATGGCGCTGTGGGCTACCCATCGACGCGGGGCACGTTCACCTGCCGGGTCTCACGATGTGACCGCCGAAGCAGTGAGTAAACCACCAGCGTGATGATGCTCCAACCGAAGAAATCCACCGCCTTGGCCATGTAGGAAGGTATTGCGTCGGTGTGATAAGTCCACCACGCCGAGAAAGCGAATACTCCCACGCTGTAGACGATGGCTTTGCCCACTACCACGGCCACAGTGAAACCCACGAGTGCAATCAACTGCGCACGGCGCGATCCAGGAGCGCGCGAACCGAAATCGGATGCGATGAACGCGACACCCAGCAGCATCAGCAAGTAAGCCAGGAGCGCCCCGGGAACGTACAACCTGAAGAGCAGGTCCTGCATTACGAGCCCCATCCCCGGCCAGGCCGTGGCGTGCGTTCCCTCTCTGGCGAGGTATACCGCAATCACGAACCACCCTCCGTATGCAACGCGACGCGCAGCGTAGAGGGCGAGGAGCGTTACGAAGGCGAGAGAGGCGCCCTTCAGCAGGAGGAGAACCCAGGTCGATAGCGGCTGCTCGGTTCCCCCAGCGTTCAGTCCCAAGAACAGCGCCGCCGAGGCGAAATCGAGCACAAGCCACGAGGCTACAAGAGCCCACAACGCTCGCGCCGTTACGCTCGATGCGCCACGCCAGACCACCGCCAGCCCGATCACTGCGATTCCGGCGGGTACGAAGGTCATTGCCAGCCATGCGGGAGGCCAAAGGGTAACGAACCAGCGAACCAATACGAACAACCTGAGAGACTCCGATGCCGCCAGCAGAGCGACAGGAAGCAACGTTCCTCGGAACTGCGGAGTGAAGATGCGCATCCCTCCGGGACTGGCTGGTCAGCGAGAGCCTCCAATGGCACGCAACTGGCCGTTGCGCGGGGCGCGTCAAGTATAACCGATGGCTGAGCGTTCACCCTGCGCTAGCACGGCTGCCTCATTCGGGGTTGGAGTGGTGTTATAGTTCCAGCATTCCCATCACTGCGGAGCGACGATGAAGCTAGGCCACGTGGCACGAGGACTCGTCATGCTCTACCTGACGACCATCCTCCTCGGCTTTGGGCATGGCATGCTCTTCCCGATCATCCCGCTGATTGCCAAAGAGTTCGGTATCGCAGGGGGCATCAGCGCGCAGGTCGTCACCGCGTTCGCTGCGGGCCGTTTCATCGGGCAGCCGCTCGGCGGAGTGCTGATCGACCGGTTCGGCACACGCCTCCCCGTTACGCTTGGGCCTATCGTGATAGGGGTGTCCATTCTCATCGGAGCCTTCACGCCGTGGTTCTGGCTTCTGCTCATCGTGCTGTTCATCGCAGGCTCTGCAGACAGCACCTGGATGCTCGGGCGTGAGGTAGCAGGCATTGACCTCGTCAGATCTAACCAGCGGGGAAGGCTCATGAGCGGGTTCATGGGTTTCCATTCGGTAGGTATGTCATTGGGCGCGCTGGTCGGAGGACGACTTGGTGACGGGGTAGGGTTCACCGCCGTATTCATCTCTTACGCGGGGCTTGCTTTCCTGGTATTCGCGGTTGGTCTGCTGATTCCCAGCGCCAAAGCTCCCCCACGCGCGACGGTGGCAGCTAGTGAGATGCTGGAACCGAAGAAGCATTGGCTGGCGCGCTTCAAAGGCTTCTTCCTGCAGATCGAACCCCAACTGCGCACCACTTACCTGATCCTCGTATTCGCTACCGCCAGCATGATGCTCTACCGCATGGCCTATCAGAGCATCTTGCCGCTCTACGCAGACGAGATCGGCATGTCCCCGTCGAGGATAGGCGACCTCTTCTTCCTGATGGGGATAGGTTCGCTCGTGATGATCCTCCCCGCGGGCTTCGTGGTCGATAAGATCGGCCGGAAGTGGGCCACTGTGCCCAGCACCGCGATTCCCGGCCTCACCTTCCTTCTCATCCCGTTAACCGGCGCGTTCGGCCCTCTAGCTGCGATCGCCGTTCTCATGGGTTTCTCCAATGGACTGTCGCTCGGCTCGGTCGCAACCTCGACCTACGACGTTGTGCCTGCCGCAGCGCGTGCTCGGCTGCAGGCGGCCCGCAGAACAATCGCGGAGGTCGGCGCGATCACGGGCCCACTGCTTGGCGGGTTCCTCGCCATCCAATTCGGACCGGGCGTTGCGTTCGTGGTCTACGCTCCCGTCCTGCTCATTGCCGCTGCGCTGCTCCTGTTCGTTGCGCGTGAAACGCTCGTCAAGAAGCGCGCCCCCGTAGCGGCATAGCGGCTGATGCCCGCCTTCAGCAGGCTTGCGCAGCGCACCCCGTTCTACTACGGATGGGTCGTCGCCGGCGTTGTCGCGCTGACCATGATGCTCAGCGGAGCAGTCGCCGCGCCGATGTTCAGCGTCCTGATACCCGCCTGGGAGGAGGAGTTCGGCTGGTCCAGAACCGCGATATCCGGCGCGTTCAGCTTCGGCACCATCATCGCCGCTCTTACCGGGCCGTTCGCGGGCCGTTCGCTCGACAAGTACAGCGGGCGTCTCGTCATGGGAGGAGGCTCGGTGCTCATCGCCGCGTCGCTCATCGGCCTGGGCTTTGCCACGAGCCTCGTCGCGCTCTACGTCATATTCTCGGTGGGACGCACCGCGCTGATGGGCATCCAGAATCTCGGCGGGTACACCGTCATCGCGAATTGGTTCGTGCGACGCCGGACGTTCGCGACGGCCGTAGCGGTCAACGGCAGCCGCGTCGGTCTCGGCATCTGGCCGCTGCTCGCCGCGGTCATCATCACGACGTTCGGTTGGCGTGAAGCGCTCTGGACGCTCGGCGCTATCGTTGGGCTGCTCTCCCTGGTTCCGCTCGTGCTCATCGTCGCGCGCCAGCCGGAGGATGTCGGTCTGCATCCCGATGGCCGCCCGCTGTCTGCACCGCAGCCCGGCCAAGAAGATATGGGGGAACTCGAACCGCGCTGGCGCGCCCGGGAGGCTATCCGCACATCCGCGTTCTGGTTCCTTTTGGCGGCGCACATGGGTGCGATGGTCGTCGGCGGAGGCTTCGGCGTACACCGGATATCGCTCTTTCTCGATCGAGGCCTCTCCTCCGGGTGGGTTGGACCGGTGCTCCTCCTGCACGCGCTAGGGATGACCCTGGGCGGCTTCCTCGCTGCGTGGGCGATGTACCGCATGTCTTACCGCTTGGTTATATCTACCATGATGGCTATGGCTTCAGTCGCCATTCTGGGCGCGCTGGTAGTACCTCCGGATCTGCCAATCGCGATCTATACGTTCCTGGAGTCGATGGTTTTCGGCGGCATCTTCGCGATGCTTCCGGTTGTATACGCTGACTACTTCGGGCGTCATTCCATCGGGACCATCCGCGGCATCACACACCCTCTCATCGTCGTGGCCAATGGGGCAGGGCCTATCTTCACCGGTTTCATATTCGATTCCTATGGCAGTTACACGTGGGCGTTCGTAACATTCAGTGCGGTTCTTGGCGTGGGAGCGCTCTGCGCGCTCCTGGCTCGGCAACCGGTGGCCCGCAAGCTACCCCCGGAGCACTTGCCGGAAGCAGCGCATCCTCAATAATCTAAGCGCGGAGGCGGAACATGGCAGACTATCGAGAAGGACTTCTGGTCGAGGCGGAGTGGCTTGCCGAGCATCTGGCAGACCCGAACGTTCGCGTCACCGAGATGGCGCAGGACGGCAGCGATTTCGAGACCGGGCACATCCCCGGCGCGGCGCTCTCGCCTACGTGGCAGGTCAAAGGTTCCGAGAACAAGCGGCTCGTGGCGCCTGCGGATGAGGCGAAGGCGTGGTTCGAGTCTGTCGGCATCGGCGACGATACGATGGTCATCGCCTACGACCGCTTTCGTAGCCGCGACGCCTCGCGGCTCTGGTGGGTGCTTTCCTACTACGGACACACGAACGTTCGCGTTCTGAACGGCGGGTGGACGAAGTGGCTAGCCGAGGGACGCGAGGTAGAGAGCGGGCCGTCTTCCGTTACCGGCGGTGGCGTCAGTTTCACGGCCAAATTGCCCAATCACGATATCGAATCGACCGTCGAGAAGCTCGAGGCGAGCATCGGACGAGACGACACGGTGATCTGGGACGTGCGAACCGTGGAGGAGTTTACCGGAGTGAACTCGCGGGGGAATGCGCGCGTGGGCCATGTTCCGGGCGCGGTACACCTGGAATGGGTGAACCTCGTGAGCGCGGACGACACGTTCAAGTCCCCGGAAGAGCTGGAGGCGATAGCCCAGAGCCTGGGGATCACGCCGGAGAAGACCGTTCACATCTACTGACAGGGTGGTGTGCGTGCGGCGCACGCAGCATTCGCACTGGCGCTCATCGGCCATCCGGCGGTGTGCATGTATGACGGCTCGATGGGGGAGTGGGCAAACCGCGACGACACGCCACTGGAAACGTAGCGTGCCGCCACGGGTTTGCCTGTGGACTCTTACTCGATGCTGAAGGTTGCCTGTACGTCGATGCGAACCTCGAATTCGCCCGCGATCACCTGCGTGGGAGCCGAACTGGCGAACGTATTCTCTGCCATCGCGAAACTCACGCGCGCGGTCTGAGGGAACGGGGAGTAGGAGCTTTCCGAGATTGACATCAGGGTTCCACGGCTGACGCCGGTCAACTCCGCGTAGAGGTCTGCCTTGGCGATGGCGTCAGCGATAGCGAGCCGCCGTGCCTTGTCTTCGAGCGCTGTGCCGTCTTCAACTTCGAAACGGATGCTGTCTATGCGGGCCGCATCGCCGCCGGCTATGACCGCGCCGTCGATGATGGCTCCGACGTTATCCAGGTTGCGGATGGTAACGCTCAGGTTGTTCGTCACCTGGTAGCCCGTCAGCGTCTGTACGTCGTCCCGGTCGTACTCGTATCGAGGCTGAACGGTGAACCGGAGCGTTTCGATGTCGTCGTCCGCGATGCCTGCCTCGCGCAAGGCGGTCAGCATCCGTCCTATCGCCAGGGCGGCCTCGTTGCGCGCTTCGGTTACGGTGTCCTCTAGCGCCTCCACGCCCACGTTGAGCACTGCGATGTCAGGCTCACCTATAGCAACGCCGGAGCCGTTGGCGTGGATGCCCCCTCCGTTCGCCGTTCCCTGCGGTACGCTCGTGGCGTCCGGATCGTTGTTGCCGTCGCTGTCCGATCCAGAGCACGCCGAGAGCAGCATGATTGCCGCCAGCGCACCGGCCAAAGCCATCGCCAAGCGCAGGCGATGGAACCGCTGCTTCGTAGATTCCTGTCTCTTGTTCGTAGTCATCAGGTCACTTCTCCTATGGCCGGTTTGGCTGCCTGGCATTCCCCGTTTGGGGGGTTCATTGGTTCAGACGAACGAGCCGCCGCCAAAGTTCCATGAACCCGTCATGTAAGCATAGCCGTTATCGGCGTGACGCCCGCCGCATGAGCGTTATGGATGTCAGCATCAGCGCGATGGTGAACAGCCCCGCGCCGACCTGAGCCCAGCGCAACGCGGAGATGGCACCTAAACTCGTTTCCTCTTCGATGAGCCGATTCTCCTCCATGTCGTCGGCTGTGGACATCGCCATCGGGGCGCTGCTTGCGCCGTCCATGGAAAGGTTCTCATCGAGTGGGGGGGAGGTCGCTGCCTTCGATTCGAGAGCCCCTGCGCTGCCGCTGAATGCGTCCTCCGATTGTCCGGCCAGCGGGGCAGATTCCATGTCCTGCCTCGATGCTGCAGGCGTCGAATCGTTGCCGCCTGATGAAAGGCCTGCGTCCAGCCCGCCGATGTCGGCTCCTATGAGCGAGAACAGTACGATGGCCGCGGTTGCGGTGAGGGCTTGCGCCCATCTGAGCATGCCGCCCTCGGGCTGTGTATGACGCGGAGCGTATGGGAGGGCGAACGACCTTGGCGGCGCTGCCTGGGGCTGGCTCCGGACGAGCGCGGTTACCGATTCCATCTCGGCGAGCTGCCGGGATAGTTCCGGGTCTGCGCGCGTCAGTTCAGCGAGCAACCGCTCGCCCTGCTCGTCGAGCACGCCGTCGATGTGCTCGACTGCGAGATCCTCGAACCTGCGCCGATGCTTCCTACGGAATAGTCCGCCGCTCATAGTGCCTCACCCGTTTGACGTGCCTGCTGGCCGGAAAGTTCCACTACGTCCCGGAGTGATTCGCGGAGCCGCTGCCGCGCGCGGAAGAGTCGGGACTTCACCGTGCCGATATTGACGCCCGCCATGCGCGAGGCTTCATCGTAGTCGAGTCCTTGCAGGTCAACGAGCGTCACCACGAGGCGCTGATCGTCCGGCAGCTGGGCGATGGCGTTCCGCACGAGGCGGGCGGTCTCTGCACGCTCGGCGGCTTCCTGGGGCTGATCGGCAGGATCCACCCACGGCCCGGACGTTCCTCCGGTTTCGCCGTACTGCTCTATCCGGGCTTCGAGAGAGAACGAGCGCTTCCGGCTGGGCGACCGCAGCACGTCGCGCGCACGGTTGGCGACGATGGTCAGCAGCCATGACCGCAGGCTTCCTCCCCGGTAGCGCGCGATGTTGCGGTAGGCGGAGAAGAATGCCTCCTGGGTAACGTCTTCAGCCGAGGCTTGGTCGTGCAGCATCCGTAGGGCTAGGTTGTAGGCCATCGCCTGGTAGCGTTCGACGATGGCGTTGAACGCCACGAGGTCGCCGCTCCGGGCGCGGGCGGCCCATTGCTGCTCTTCGGCTGCTACGCCGGACTGCTCTTGTTCCAATCGCAAAGGTACTCCGCTGCTCTCCAGTGAACCATTCTAGTGGTATCGCTCGGGGCGGGAATATGTCAGATTGCTATAATGCGCCGCAGCGGGACGCAATGCGCCTGCGATGATTATGCGAGCAGTTCTCCGCGAAGCAATCGAAACCGTTGCGCTCGTTATCTTCTTCGTCCTCGTTCTGCAGAGCGCAATCCAGAACTACCGGGTCGAAGGGCCCAGTATGCTTCCGTATATGGAGAACCTCGACCGTGTTCTCGTCAACAAGCTCGGGTATACGGCAATCGATGCCGAGCGCGCCATTGGGTGGATTCCAAGCGTCGACGTGGAAGAGGGCACGGTGTGGCGTCCCATGGGAGAGCCCAGCGTTGGCGACATGGTCGTCTTTCGCTGGCCTGTCGACGAGCGCCAGTTCTTCGTGAAGCGCATCATCGGGCTGCCGGGCGATACAATCAGGATCGAGCGTGGCGTTGTCTACCGTAATGGATCCCCTCTGGAGGAGCCGTACATCGAGCACGAGTCCTACGAGACGATCGTAGGTCGCATCATCCAGGAGGGGGAGTACTACGTGCTGGGAGACAATCGAGCTCAGAGCGACGACTCGCGGCGGTGGGGAAGCGTGCCGGAGGAGAACATCATCGGAGAGGTCTGGTTCACCTACTGGCCGTTCAATCGCTTCACGCTGTTCTGATTCCGACCGACCGCTTCGCCGGTACGTGAGCAGGCGAGCGGGAGGTTCCCCCCGTCCGTTAGACTAGGAACTGTGCCCCCGTAGCTCAAGGGAAGAGCGCCGGGCTTTTAACCCGGGCGTTGCAGGTTCGAATCCTGTCGGGGGTACCACCCTGCGGTCACCCTTCGGATGGCGTAGGCCCCACGAGGATGTCGTCTCCCTCGATACGCACTGCGTAGGCGACGACTGGCACCTCGGCGGGAGGGTTGGTTACTGCCCCCGTGCGCAGATTGAAGCACCCCTCGTGAATCGGGCACTCGACCTCACAGAGGTCCTCGTGCAGGTAGCCGTCGGCGAGGAATCCGTCGGCGTGTGAGCAGAATCCGTCCAGCGCGAAGTACTCGCTGCCCAGACGCGCCAGCAGGACGTACTCACGATCCAGTTGGATCGTGCGCATCTGGCCGGGAGCGAGGTCGCCGATGCTCGCAACCTTTGTGAACTTCGTTAGCACGGGTTAGAGCTTCCTTTACTCACTTTACTCATGGGCGTCGTATCTTATCAGCCAGAGGGTGGCGCTCGCTGCCGACGCGGACGTCCGGTTCGTGGGAGCTTCGTTGCGAGAACGTTCACCAGAGGCTACGTGTTCAAGCGGTAATGTTTCAAACCTTCCGGTTTTGTGCTTTAATCTCGCCATCGTGAAATCTCGTGTGGAGGGGAAGCCTCATGGTTCAACTAACCAAGGAATGGAAAGGGCTTGTGGACGCTGACACAGGAACCGTCAGCAGGGAGATTTTCTGGAGCAAAGACCTCTACGATCAGGAGATGGAGCAGGTGTTCGCCCGCTCCTGGCTGTTCGTAGGCCACGATTCGCAGATCCCGAACCCGGGAGATTACATCCTGGGGCGCATGGGCGAAGAGGCAGTTGTCGTCAGCCGCGATCGGGACAGCAAGATACATGTGTTCCTGAACTCGTGCAGGCACCGCGGCAACCGCGTTTGCCGGTACGACCAGGGCAATTCATTCACCCACATGTGCTCGTTCCACGGGTGGACGTACGACGCAACAGGCGCACTCGCCGCGCTGCCGTACCACGAGAACGGGTACGACGACATGAAGAAGGAAGACTGGGGCCTGTTGCAGGCGCGGGTCGAGATTTTCCATGGATCCATCTGGGCTACGTGGGATAAGACCGCCCCGAGTTTCCACGAGTACCTCGGCGGGGCCGATATGTACCTCGCGTCTGGATTGCGGCACACGAATGGAGAGGACGAGGGTTCAGAGGTTCTGGGAGGCGTGGTGAAGTGGCGGCTGGGGTGCAACTGGAAGGTTCCATGCCCCGACACGGACACGACGCACGGCTGGGTCACGCACCGATCCATAGCCCTTGCCCTTGGCGTCGGGGCGACCGGCGGCCCCGTGAGCCCTCGAGCTGACCGCTCGCAGTCCATCGGGCAGTTGCGGAGCCGGTACACGGTGTCGTTCCCCGAAGGACATACGATGGGCGTCACCATACCGGAGGAAGGCGACCGCAGTTGGGCCGATGCCGGTTCCTGGCACGATAGGCCAATCATCAGAGAGTACCTGCGGGAGCAGTTCGAGCTTCGCAAGAAGCGCATGGGGCTCATGGCCCACCTGTCCGTTGGCCCTGCGATCTTCCCCAACGAGGGATGGCTCGGCCGCGTCATTCGGATCATGCACCCGCAGGGTCCCGCCGCTACCGAGATTTGGACTTACTTCTTCGTGGACAAGGACGCTCCGCCGGAAGTGAAGACTGCTCTCGCAGGCTACTACGAGCTCTACTACGGCCCGGGCGGCGTTACTCAGCAGGACGACATGGAGAACTGGTACGCGCTGACCATCGCGAGCAAGGGGCCGGTCGCACAGAAGCTCGACCTCAACTATCAGATGCGCATCAACGAGCCGCCGCTCCACGGGCCGACCGAGTTCGGCTTGCCGGGGCTGTTCGCGCATAACTACAGCGACGAGAACCATCGCCGGTACTACCGACGCTGGGCCGAGGTTATGCAGGCCAAAGACTGGGGTGAGATGGCGCCGACGATGGCCGCCGCAGTCAACGGCAAGTAGGAGAGATAGATGGCTAATCTACTATCCCACGAAGAACTGCTGCTGCGACTGGAGATCGAGGACTTCCTTTACATGGAAGCCGACTGTCTCGATGAGCACCGGTACGAGGAGTGGCTCGATCTCCTGACGGAGGACGTGCGCTACTACGCTCCGATGAAGCGGAACGTAGCTTCCAATGCGCGCGATACGGAACTGACCCGGGAGTCGCATGACATCTCATGGTTCGATGAAGGCAAGGAAACCCTCGTCAAGCGCGTTGCGCAGATACGAACGGGAGTCCACTGGGCGGAGGAGCCGCTGTCCCGCGTTTCGCATTTCGTAACGAACGTGCGGCTGCTGGACTCGGGCTCGGCGGATGTCGGCGCAGGTGAGATTCGCGTCAAGTGTCGTTTCCTCGTACACAGGAACCGGCTGGAGGACGAAGACAACACCTGGATCGGCAACAGGATAGACACGCTCCGCCGCGTTGATGGCGGATGGAAGATATCAAGGCGGGAGATCTACCTCGATCAGAACGTCCTGCTATCCAAGAATCTGACCAACTTCTTCTAACGGATAATCGCGGAGGAGAGGGAGGCCATCGACCTCCCTCTCCTGCTTGCAGGACTCGCTCGTCGAAGTCTCCGTTTGGGGCTTCAACCCACCGCGGTGAGGTCTCAAGAGGGAACCCTTGGACATCCTATTCGACTCCATCCCAATCATCGGCGAGCACCTGTTCAATCCGGTGTTCTGGGGCGCTCTCATCCTCGCGATCCTCATCGCCGGGCCGATCGGACTGATCCCCGGCGTTGGCGGTACGACGACGATCGCACTTCTTCTGCCGTTCCTGATCCTCAGCGTTGATCCGACGATCGGGCTCATCTTCATTGGGGCATTGATCGCGCTGGGGCAGTCGCTCGACATCATTCCGGCTGTGCTGCTTGGCTATCCCGGCCCTTCGTCCACCGTGGACTTCCTAGAGGGTCACCAACTCGCCCGCCGGGGACTTGGGGCGCGAGTCATCGGCGCCACGTATGTCGTATCGGCCATAGGCGGCGTGATCGGAGCCATCGCGCTCATCGTCGCGATCCCGTTCATCCGGCCCCTGATCGTACGGTTCTCCTACGCGGAGATCGCCGCGATGGCCATCCTTGGCATCGCGATGGTGGTGATGGTCGTGCGAGGGTCGGTGCTCCGGGGCATGGCGGCGGCGCTTCTCGGCGTGCTGATGGCGGCTATCGGGACTGCTGCGCTTACCGCAATCGACCGCTTCAACTTCAATCAGGCATACCTGATAGACGGCCTCCCGCTCATCCCAACGGTTCTGGGCATCTTCGCGCTTCCGGAGATCATAGACCTCGCGGCTAGCAAGCGGCCCATCGCGTCGACAGGCGAAGTCTCGAATCGCGAGATATGGAAAGGCATGGGCGAGGGGCTCAAGCGGTGGCGCACGATCCCCCGGCAGAGCCTGTTCGGCGTCTTTCTCGGTGCGATTCCCGGAATCGGCTCAGCGGTCGTGGAGTGGTTGTCGTACGCGTTTGGCATCCTGTTCGCGAAGGACAAGACCCAATTCGGCAAAGGCAGCCTGGACGGCATCCTGTTCACGGAATCAGCCCAGGCGGCCAAAGAGGCGGGCCAGGCGATTCCTACACTGGCGTTCGGCATTCCCGGCGGCATCGGCTGGGCGATGATGCTGGTTGCGCTGGTCTCCTACGGCGTGGCGCCGGGCATGACCATGTTGACCACGCACCTGGACGTCACCATGGGACTGGTGCTCGCGATCGCGATAGGCAATGTGATCAGCATGTTCGTGGCGCTGGGGATAGGCGCTCAGGTGGCGCGGCTCACGCGGGTGCCGTACACATTCGTTGCGGGCATGATGCTCCCCATCATGTTCCTGGGGGCCTTTCAGGCGACGCTTCACCTGGGCGACATCATGGTGGTGCTCGCGGTCGGAGGCCTTGGTCTGGCGATGAAGTGGCACGGCTGGCCGAGGGCGCCATTCCTGCTGGGGTTCATCCTTGGCCCAATAATCGAACGTAACGTTTTCACTGCCCTGCAGATAGGAGGCGTCTCCTATTTCGTCTCACGGCCGTACGCCATGGCCATCCTTTTCATCTCGATCGTGTTCGCGAGTTACCTTTGGTGGGTGATGGGCGCTGCCTCACGCGAGTTCTCGAAAGCGACCGCAGAGATCGTGTCCGACCCGGCGTTGGCTTCGTCCGAGCCTGCACCCGCGCCTGAGCCTCTGCCTGCGCCATCAACGGGCGGGGCTGCGGGCGCTGTCGCCGCAGTGAGTACGTGGCGGACGGTTGCAGCGTACTGGCGATGGGAGTTCCTCTTGCTGTTGGTGCTCGGAGGATGGACGGCGTTCGTTGTCCTATGGGAGAGCATCGGCTACACAGATGAGAAGGCCCAACTCGTGCCGATATGGGCGGGCTTCGCCTTCCTGCTCGTGCTGGTTGCGATCAGCGTGGACTCCGTTCGCCGCGCGCACAAGAAGAGAGCTGAAGTGTTCGATATCGGCATGCGCACCGGGAACGATGCGAACGCAGTGCGAGCGTTGTTGCCCATCATTGGCTGGATCGCTGGCTTCATGCTGCTGGCAGGGACGATCGGGTTCAAATACGCGACGGTCATCTTTCCGGTCGTGTTCATCAATGCCAATATGGACTGGCATGGAAAGAAGCGCCTCTGGTCGCTGATCCCCGCTGCCTTCGGAGCGTTCGTGGCGTTCGTTATGCTGGACGGGTTCCTGCATGTCATCTGGCCTGAGACTTTCGTTCTCTCCTGGCTTGGCCTGGGGAACTAGCCCACCAGCGTTCGCGGGGTTCGTCGCGGCGGTCATGCCCGATGGTTTCCTGCGCGTCATCCGACCTGAGCGTTCCGGCCTGACAGATTAGCCCTGCTGTCTTGGGGCGCACGCCGCATTCGCCACGGTCAAGGGAGTTCTGTGTCATCGGGCTTGAGCGTTGTGCTCTCTCCTGGGCGGCTTCAGCTGTGTCGCCATGCTTGATGGCCCCCGAGGCGTCATTTCTCCTGAGCGTTTCGTGTTGCGGTGGCCCGGCGTGAGGGATGGCCTTCGCGGCTGTCCTTGGCGTGAGAAGGGCGGGACTCTCGCCCCGCCCTTCTGTTGGCCTCTGTCGCTTCTGACCGGCGCTGCCGCTAGTTCAGCGGAGACTCGTAGTCGGGGCTCCACCTTCTGTACGCCCCGTCCAGATCCTGGATGCTGAACGACTGTGCAATCGCATCAAGCTCCGGCCCGGTGATCAGTCGGTCGGGTGCACGGCCCATGATCTTCGTCAGGCCGGCGATGAAAGCGTCATCCTGGAATGCGGCCTCGAGTGCGCCGCTGAAGAGGTTGCGCACGTCGTGGGGAGTCCCCGGCGGCAGGAAGGTCGTTCGGTAGAGCGAGCCATCCGTTGCCGTCAGAATGTTGAAGTCTCGCACGTGTTCCTCACTCATGAGGGAGCGCACGTTGACGAGATCATCCGGCGGCTCGATCTCGCTATTGAACTGGAGCACGGTCGATGGGTCGGCAATGATGCCGAACGGCTGTATGAACCCGTCGGTGAACCAGCCTGGGCGGTCGCTCGCTATCCGGTACCATCCGCTGCCGCTGATCATGCTATCGACGTCACTGCGGTCGAACGCAAGGAGGAAGCCGGTAGTGCTTCCGGAGATACCAAGCACCTGGCGCACGGGAAGGTTCAGCGCAACTCGCATGAGCTCGACATGAGGACTGAAGGTCTCGGAGCCGTAGGTGAATTCCTCAGTGCCGCCGACCGCATCCTGAACCCGGCGGTAGGGCGCGCTGCCTGAGATGTACCAGACGGCGGGCCGGTTCTCGAACGTGCCTATGCGCACGAACTTGTCGAACTCGTACTGAACCTCGTCGGCTCGCTGGAGCTGGCTCGTTGGCTGCGCGCCGACACCGTAGAACAGGATCAGGCCGTCAGGCTCTGCCTTGGCCATGAAGTTGCCCGCGATGATGGCGCTGGCGCCGGGTTTGTTGGTAACGATCATGCGCGGGTTGCCCGGTATGAACTTCGGCAACGCGCTCGCGATATACCTCGCTTGGAGGTCGGATGATGTCGCGGGATCCCATCCAACGATGATGCGGACGGTCTTACCGTCAAGGTAGCCCTCCGTGTCGAACGCGGGGTTGGGCGTAGGCGTGGGCGCGAGGGTTGGCGTCGCCGTTGCCGCCGGAGCCGGCCTTGGAGTCGGAGTCGGTTCGCCTGGCGCCAGCGTGGGAGTCGGAGTCGGGGGTGTCGTAGGCATCGCTGTGGGCGCCGCGGTTGCCGCGGTTGGCGCGGACGTGGCCGCGGGAGGCGAGGTTGGGGTTGGCTCTTCCGAGCCGCAGGCTGCTGCAAACACTCCCACGGCTAGCACGAAAGTCAGGACGCTTATCAGCCTCATCATCCTCATCGGGAGACCTCCTCTAGCTCATGGGCCCGCTTATCCGATTAATCCAAGGAGCGGGACGGCGGAATAGTACCACAACCCCGGTTGATAATTACTGATTTGCTTGCAAGTCGTGGATGAGCTGGAGGAGCGCGGCAGTGACTGCGCGGTTTCTGACGAGCGGCCTGCGGGACGGAAACTCGTGCCGGCTCACGGTGACCGATTCGGGGGTGGCGACGCCGATGAACACTGTGCCTGCCTTGACCTCGCCCTGGTCACCGGGGCCTGCGACTCCCGTGACGCTGATGCCGCAGTCCGTGCCGTAGGTTAGGCAGGCGGCCTCGGCCATCGCGCGGGCGGTCTGCTCACTCACTGCGCCGTGCTCCTCGATGACCTCGGCGGGGACGCCTGAGCGCACCTTGGTTCCGTTGGAGTAGGTGATGGCTCCGCCTACGAAGTAGTCGGAGGAACCCGGCGTGTCCGTGAGCGCCGCGCCAATCATGCCGCCGGTGCAGGATTCGAGGACGGCGAGCGTGAACTTCTTCTCCCGCAGTAGTTCGCCTACGCGCTCGGGGGGGTGCACCTCATCCGTGCCCCAGATGTAGTCGCCGAGGGCATCCCGAATCATCGCTTCTGCCTGCGTCAGCGTCCAGAGCGCCTCGACCTCGGTATCCGCCTTGGCTATCGCTCGCAGGTAGATGCCGTCCGGCTTGGCGTAGACGCCGAAGTCCATGCCCGGCATGGCGTAGACCTCGCGCACGGCTTCGTCCGCAGCCGCCTCGCTGAGCCCGATGGCCTTGAAGGTACGCGCTACGATCGCCTGTCCGGGCAGGCGCTCCTTCAAGCGGGGCGCAATCTCCGTCAGCCACATGTTGGTCAGTTCACGGGGAGGGCCCGGCAGCGTGAAGAGGATTTTGTCGCCCTTGTCGATCCACCAGCTTGGGGCGGTTCCCATGGCGTTTCGGATCGCCTTGGCAGAAGGGATGATGCCCGCCTGACGCAGGTTCTGCTGGGGCATCGGCTGGATGTTGCGGCGGGAGAAGTTCTCCTCCAGCCATGCCTTGAGTTCGGGGTCGGTGGTTATCTCCTCGCCGAGCATTCCGGCGATGCCGTCGCGGGTGAGGTCGTCCAGCGTAGGCCCAAGTCCGCCCATCACGATAACGATCTCTGATCTGCCCCATGCCCGGCGGAGGGTGTCCGTCAGCCGGGCGATGTCGTCGCCGACGATGGTCACGAACTCGAGTTCGAGTCCGAATTCGGGAAGGCGTTGGCCTATCCAGGAGGAGTTCGTGTCCTGGGTCTCCCCCATCAGAAGTTCGGTGCCGACAGCGATAATCTCAGCTTTCATAGGTCAGTCCATTCCGATTCGAAGGGTGTATTCCACAGCGCAGGAGGCGTCCGCTTCGAATAGGGCGGGGCGCTCTTGCAGGAGTGCCGCGAGTATAGCACCCGCCTGCGTCATCCCGTCCGACCCCCCACCAGCATGCTCATTGCGGTTGCTATCTCACCTATGAGCGCATGGCCGGCGGTCCTCAGGAGTGCGTAGGAGTGGCGAAACTTTTAATTCAGTCTCATTTAGTCGCATTTCGTCTCATTCCTATCGTCTGCGCGGGCCGGGGATGCGAGGTTCCCGCCTTCGCGGGAACGACGGGGGCCTTCGCGAGGATGACGTATGTGAACAATGTAGCAGTCAGCGGGGCTATGGCGTAATGGGCAGTTGTCGTTGGTTGGGAGTTGGGTGTGCGTTTGGGGGTGGCGTGACGTTAGGGCGGTTCGCGGAGCCTGTCTCAAAAGCAGGCGTGGCTTGAGCTAGGCGTATCGGGCCAGTCGAATGGGGGAGAGCGCAGAACCGCTGCGGGGACGATAGCCTTCTGTTGCCAACGGGCTGAGCATTGCAGAGTGGGCCGGTCCCCGGGGCCAGGCGCCCGGTTGCCTGGATTCGCGCCATATCCGCCAGAGGGTGCGTAGGTTGAAGGCGGTGGCGAGCAATGCCCATTCAGCCGCGACGTTGGCCATGCCGCGCAAGAGGAATCTCCGCGCTCCCTGCTGCTCCTTGAGGATGCCGAAGACCGGTTCGACCAGGTACATTCTTCGCGCATACGCTTGTTTGGCTTCGCTGGTGGACATCCAGGCCCGGTGCTTGCGCAGCGTTGTGTCGTAGGGACCTATCTCCAAGGCGCGCCCGTGACGTCTGTCCGTCGTGCAGACCCCAAAGGCAGGGCAGCCCCTGCAGGCGGCCCCGGAGGCCCGATAGAGCCGCATCATGGTCTGGCGTGTGCGTTTGCTCCCGGTGAAACGCAGCCACTGTCCCTCGGGGCAACGGTAGCGGTCATGCTCCTCGTCGTAGACGAAACGATCCTTATGGTAGGGGTGGGCCAGCGCCCGGTCGTGTCCCTCGGGCATGACCACCTGCCGACCGCTCTGGGCGCATGCATCGAGGTTGATCCCCGAGTGATAGCCCGCATCGGCCAACGTCGTCTCCACCCTGACTCCCGTTGTCTCCTCGGCCTTCTCCAGCATCGGACCCAGTTGCGCGCGATCAACCGGGGCATCCACCACCACCGCCGCCGTGATCAGCATGCCGGTTGCTTTCCCCTCAGTCTTGACGAGTGAGACCATCGCTTGGGTGTTGTAGGCCAGCGTGATGCCTTGGCGCGTCTTCATCATCCGGGCGTCTTGGTCGGTCAGGTTGATCTGCTTGCGTCCGCCGTCTGCAAGCGTCTCCATTGCCCGCCGACCCGCTCGCGTAACGCTTCCTTGTCGGCCAGTTCCTCCGGCAGATTTGCTGGCGCCGTGTCTTCCCCTGCTTCGTTCTGCGCCTCCAGGTCGTCCACCGCTCGATCCAACCGTTCCAAAAGACGGCGCAGTTCTTCGCCGTTATAGGTCCGATCCTTTGCTGCGTTGGCGCCGACCTTCGTCCCGTCCACCGCCTGCACCGCCAAGTCCACCAGGTCCATCCTGACCGCCGTACGCACCGTGTGCTTGAACAACTCCCTCATGGTTTGGCGCTGCTTCTCGTAGAACCGCCAGAGAGTGTTGTGATCCGGGTGCTGCCAGCCCGTCAGCCACAGATACGAAATCTGATCTCGGCAGCATACTTCCAGTTTGCGCGATGAGCGCACCCCCGTCATGAACCCGTAGAGCCAGACGCTCAACAGGCCACGGGGATGATAGGCGGGCGCTCCCAGCGCTTCGCCTTCCACGTGCACTCCCAACTCAGCCCATTCAGCATCCGTCAGTCCGTCAACGAACGCTGCAACAAAGCGTGCAGGGTGATTGCTGGGGAGCAGGTCGTCCAGCGTGGGCGGCAGTAGCCAGGATTGTTCACGAGTCATCGGACGCCACGGCATAACACCTTCTCCAAACAACGCGCGTTGGGGGCAGTCTATCCACTAGCACCCACTCCTAATAGACGACTCAGCCCGCTTTTTGAAACAGGCTCCGCGAACGGCCCCTACAGGGGCAGGGCGGCAGGGATGCGAGGTTCCCGCCTGCGCGGGAACGACGGAGCTTTCGTGGGAACTGTAGATGTTAGGTAATTCGTTGACAGAATTGGCTGACGGAGTCAGTCCCGTCTGGAGACGAAGATGCGTGACAACAGCAACGACCGCACGGTGGAGCGGAACTACGTCCAGAAGTACCGGTTCCTGATCCGGGAGTACGAACTGGTCAAGGCCAAGCGCCATCACCAGTTCCGCTTCCTCCAGGACTTCTACACCTACCATGGGACGGACCGGCAGACCTTTGCCAAGTACTACAACCGCTACCGCCAGTCCGGGGACGCTGAGGCGTTCCTGCCTCGCAAGCGAGGCCCCAAGTGGAAGAGCCGCCGCACGATTCCCTACATCGAGGAGAAGGTGTTGGAGCAGCGGCGCAAGGGCATCAACCGCTACGAGATATATGCCATACTCAAGCCAGTGCTGAAATCTCGTACGCCTGCACCGTCCACCATCTACGCTATCAGCAGGCGTCACGGCGTGAACCGCATGACCAAAGCGATGCAACAGTCCAAGCGCCGGATCATCAAGACTCGCGCCGGGGAGTTGGGCCACTTGGACTGCCACTACCTGAGCAAGGACCTCATCGTCGTCGCCAAGCGTCGGTACTACCTGGTCTCGGTGGTGGATGCCTGCACCCGCCTCGCCTGGACAGAGGTTGTAGACGATCTGAAGAGCCTGAGCGTGATGTTCGCCGCACTCAAGAGCATCAACATGCTGAACGCGGAGTACGGGATCCGCTTCGAGGAAATCCTTACCGACAATGGCTCTGAGGTGGCCTCGCCTCGGAACAAGGGACATCACCCGATGGAGCGGATGCTGCAGGAGTTGGGGATCAAGCACCGCTACACCCGGCCGTATCGTCCCCAGACCAACGGGAAGGTTGAACGGTTCTGGCGGACGCTGAATGAGGACCTGCTCGAAGAGACGACGTTCGAGTCGCTGGAAGAGCTCAAGGAGGAACTCATGCAGTACCTCCTCTACTACAACACAGAACGGCCCCACCAAGGCCTCGGAGGCAAGACACCCCTCCAAGCCTTGGAACTTTTGTCAACGAATTAGTTGACATCTACAGGAACGACGAGGGAGTCCGGTTGTCCGCCGGGGCTCAGCCGTGCTATCCTCCTTGTCGTTACTCGTAGCGTCCCTATCCTCTGGGGCGCTTCTTGTGTGTTACGGCTGACGCCTCGCCGGCGTAGGGAGATGGGGATGCATCTCGTTATAGATGGCCATGACTGCGATCCTGCGCAGTTGTCCGATATGGAGCTCGTTCGAAGCTTTCTCGATGAGTTTCCCGATCGCATCGCGATGACCAAGATCATCCCGCCCGCGGTCTACACGTACCGCGGCCCCAGTCCTGAGGATTGGGGAGTATCAGGGTTCGTGATTATCGCGGAGAGCCACATCAGTGTGCATACGTTCCCTGACCGGGGCTATGTGAACATCGACGTCTTCTCCTGCAAGGAGTTCGACTCTCACGCGGCGATGGCGGAAGTTCAGGAGTTCTTCTCCATCGGCGACATTCGCAGTTGGGTGCTGGACAGAGGCTTGGAGCATCTCGACCCCGCGACTGCGAAGCAGGTCGTTGAAGAAGAGCGCGAGATCGTTCGCCAGCGGGTGTAATGCCCAGAAAGGGCTGCCATGACGACGAATGCGTGGCCCACATTGCCCTCTACTTTCCTCGTACTCGATCCCACTGAGCATTCGCTCGAACGGTCTCGGTGTGTCGTGCTGCCCGTGCCGTACGAAGAGACGACGAGTTACCGCAAAGGCACCGAGGACGGCCCGGCAGCCATCATCCATGCGTCCGCTGAGATGGAGGATTACGATGCCGAGCTCGGATACGAGCCGTGCAGCGCCGGAATCTTCACCGCGCCTGAAGTCGCCGTCGTGGCAGGTCCGGGCGCTATGGCGGATCGCGTCGCTGAGGTCGTAGGCGCTTACGCGGAGCAGGGTAAGTTGGTGGGGATGCTGGGCGGCGAGCACTCCATCAGCTCCGGCGCAGTGGCCGCGCTGGCGTCACGTTGGGACAACCTGAGCGTTCTGGTGTTCGACGCCCAGGCCGACCTGCGAGATGAGTACCAGGGCTCCCGCCATAGCCACGCCTGCGCTTCCCGCCGGATGCTCGACCACGCTGGCGTCACCATCGTTGGAGTACGGAGCATGACCGGCGAGGAGTCGGCGTTCGCGGCGGAGCGCGGCGTGACGCTGTTCGAGCGCAGGGCGGAGCCGATCACCGACATAGACGCGGTGCTCGGTACGCTCAGCGAGAACGTCTACGTGTCGTTCGACCTCGATGCGTTCGACCCGTCGATCATGGCGGCGGTGGGTACGCCGGAACCGGGCGGCATGCTGTGGTGGGAGGCGCTACGCATCCTCCGGGCGGTGGGGGAACGTCGGCGCATCGTGGGATTCGATGTCGTCGAGCTTGCGCCTAACGAGGGACCGGAGGCCTGCACGTGCACGGCGGCCAAGCTGACGTATAAGCTGTTCGCCTACGCCATGCTTGGGAATGAGGCGAGAATCGACGAGAGCAGGGATACAATCCGCGCATCCGGTGAACGTTCGTGATGATGAATCCAGGTCATACCGTCTACATGGACCACGCGGCAACCACGTCCGTGGCGCCCGAGGTTGCGGAAGCGATGTGGCCTTTTCTCACTGAGCAGTACGGCAATCCGTCCAGCATCTACGCGCTGGCGCAGGACGCACGTCGGGCCATAGATGAGGCGCGCGAGCGATGCGCCAGCGTGCTCAATGCGCGGCCCGGGGACGTGGTGTTCACCAGCGGCGGTACGGAATCCGACAACGCTGCGATCATGGGCGCGGCCCTGGCTCTGAAGCAACACGGACGGCACATCGTTACCACTGCCATCGAGCATCATGCCGTGCTCAATGCGGTGGCGCTGCTGGAAGAGCTTGGTTGGGATGCGGACTACGTGTTGCCCGGCAAGGACGGCGTCGTCCGAGCGGAGGCCGTTGCCGCAGCGGTGAGGAGCGATACGACCGTCGTGAGCGTGATGTTGGCGAACAACGAGATCGGAACGCTGCAGCCAGTGGCGGAAATAGCGCGGCTGGTGAAGGAACGCGCTGCCTCAGAAGGCCATGCGATAGTCGTGCACACGGACGCCGTGCAGGCTGCGGGAGCGGTGCGAATCGACGTCGATGCGCTGGGCGTGGATTTGCTGTCGCTCTCCGCGCATAAGTTCAACGGCCCCAAGGGCGTCGGTTTGCTCTACATTCGGCGCGGGACGCCTTTCACACCGACGCAGGTGGGCGGAGCTCAGGAGCGAGAACGGCGCGCGGGCACCGAAAACACCGCCGGGATCGTGGGTATGAGCGTTGCGTTGGAGAGAGCGGAGCGGGCGAGAGAACGGAACGTCGCGGTCTGCATGATACTACGGAACCGGCTTATCAGCGGTATCCTCGAACGGGTGGAGGGCGTCGAAGTGAATGGCGACCTGGATGCGAGGTTGGCCGGCAACGTGAACGTCTCATTCGCGGGCGTGGATGCCGAGCCTCTGCTGATGGGGCTCGACCTGGCAGGGATCGCTGCCTCGAGCGGCAGCGCGTGCACGGCAGGGTCGCTGGAGCCTTCGCACGTCATACTGGCCCTTGGGCGCTCTCGCGAGTCTGCGCGGAACAGCATCCGCCTGACGTTGGGGTCGGAGAACACGGAGCAAGAGGCTGACTACGTTATCGAGACGATGGCCCGGCTGGTTCCCAAAGTGCGGGCGCTTGCGAGAGCTGAGTAAGCTCAGGCGCTCATGAAACTCCCGGAGCCGATAGAGGAGTTTCTGTACGAACCGCCGGTTGCGCCCGTGATATGGCCGCGCCGTCTATTCCACCTGTTGCTTGGCTCTACGCTACCCATCGGCATCCTGCTGCTTCCGATCGACCTGAGCGAGTGGCTGCTCATCGCAGCGAGCATGGCCGCCGTCCTGGCGGAAGTCCTCCGTGGGTTGTTGGAGAGCGTCAACGACTGGATGGTGCGGCGCCTCCCGTTCTTTAAAGCGTCAGAGCGATGGCAGATTACCGGGGCCACGTACATGTGGCTCTCCGCAACGTTCCTGGTGTTCGTCTTCGACAAGGACATCGCTGTGCTGGCGTTGCTCTTCCTCTCGGTGGGCGATCCGGTCGCGGCGCTGATAGGGGTTCGAGATCATCGCGCGCGGCTGTTCGGAAAGTCGCTGGTGGGCTCGGCAGCGTTCGCGAGCGCTGCCTCTGTGGCCGGTTTCCTCGTGGCGTCGCACCCGGACGTGATGTTGGTGTGGTGGATCCTGCCTGGCGCGCTCGTTGCCGCGCTGGCGGAGCTTCTGCCGTTGAAGGTGGACGACAATGTCACGGTGCCGATTGCGGCGGCAGCGGCGATGGCTGTTCTGCGCATGGCGTGATGAGGGCTGTGTCGGCTAGGCTATGGCTATGCCCAACCGTTTGATCAACGAAACGTCTCCGTACCTGCTTCAGCACGCCGAGAACCCCGTGGATTGGTATCCGTGGGGCGCGGAGGCTTTCGAGAAGGCAGCAGCCGAGGACAAACCCGTGCTGGTCTCCATAGGCTACGCCGCGTGCCACTGGTGTCACGTGATGGAGCATGAATCGTTCGAGGACGAGCAGGCCGCTCGCCTGATGAACGAACTGCTCGTTGCCATCAAGGTGGATCGCGAGGAGCGCCCGGATATAGACAGCATCTACATGAACGCTGTTCAGCAGATGCATGGGCACGGCGGCTGGCCGCTCAACGTATTCCTGATGCCGGACGGGCGTCCATTCTACGGAGGCACGTATTTCCCGCCGACCGACCGCAGCGGGATGCCGTCGTGGTCGAAGGTCGTTGCTGCGGTGGCAGACGCCTACTCTCAGCGGCGCAGCGACGTTCTGGAGAACGCACGCGTGCTGACTGACGCGCTGCGGGCGTCGTCCGAGAGGGAGATCCCCGACGAAGACGTGAGCCCGCCGGTGTTGGATCAGGCTTACGCGGGCCTCTCCGCGCTGTTCGACCCTGAGCATGGCGGGTTCGGCGATGCGCCGAAGTTTCCGCAGTCGATGCCCCAGGAGTTCCTGCTCCGCTACTATCAGCGCACCGGGGAAGAGCAGGCCAGGGAGATGGTCGAGATATCGTTGCGTCAGATGGCCAACGGCGGCATCTACGACCATCTGGGCGGCGGATTCGCGCGCTATTCCACCGACGCTTTCTGGCGTGTCCCCCATTTCGAGAAGATGCTGTATGACAACGCGCTCCTCGCATCGCTCTATCTGCAAGCGTTCCAGGTAACCGGCGACGCGCACCTCCGCACCGTGGCTGAGGAGACGCTCGACTATCTGCTGCGCGACCTCCGCCATGCCGACGGAGGCTTCTTTTCGTCGCAGGATGCCGACAGCGAGGGCGTGGAGGGTAAGTACTACGTATGGAGCCCAAGCGAGATCGAGGACGTACTCGGCCCCGGGGCGCGCATGTTCAACCGCTACTACGGCGTGGAGCGCGTGGGCGGCTTCGAGGCCGGGAGTATCCTCCACGTGAGCGACAGCGCAGCAGCGACGGCCCGTGAATTCGGTGTTACGGTCGCCGAATTCTTCGACCGGTTGCGACCGATGCGCCGCGACCTCTTCGCGGAACGCTCAAAACGCGTTCCTCCTGCGACGGACGACAAGGTGCTGACCGCGTGGAACGCCCTCGCGATGCGTTCGCTGGCTGAGGCTGCCTTCGTCCTCGACCGGCAGGACTATCGCGATGCCGCCGAGCGCAATGCCGATTTCCTGCTGCGGGAGTTGCAGGCGGAAGGCAGGCTACTGCGCACGTGGAAGGATGGAAAAGCGCATATCCGTGGATACCTGGAGGACTACGCGTATCTGATCAACGGCCTCCTTTCGCTGCACACCGCGACGTTCTCGCATCGGTGGCTCCGCGAGGCCAGGAGGCTGACGGATGAGATGATCGATCTGTTCTGGGATGACGCTGCGGAATCGTTCTACGATGTGGGGCGCGATCACGAGGAGCTGATCGTCCGGCCTCGGGACATGGTGGACAACGCTATTGCCAGCGGCAACTCCGCCGCCGCCGAGGCGCTTCTGCGGATGGCTGCGCTGACGGGCGATACGGCGTATGCGGAGAGAGGGGAACGGCTACTCAAGGGAGTGGTTCCTCCGGCGGCGCGCTATCCGTTAGGCTTCGGCAACTGGCTGCGCATCATGGAACTGCACCTCGCTCCTCCGCTGGAGGTCGTCGTCGTTGGGGATCTTTCGGCAGAGGCTACGAGGGAGTTGCTGCGGCCACTGCGTGAGCGGTTCCTGCCGCTGCGTTGTTTCGTGGGGGTTGCCCCCACCGACGATGAACGTTTCGAGACGCCCCTAACCGAGGGCAGGACGAGCACGGACAGACCGACGGCCTACGTCTGCCGTGGATACGTTTGCAATCTGCCGGTGGTCAATTCCATCGCGCTCGAGGGGCAGCTTGCGTCGTGGGTAGATGACGAACCTTAACCTCATGGAATGCTGCCTGATGGTAATCTAACGTCAGCGATTCGACCCAGGAGTAAAGTTAACGGTAATGCCTGTGCAGGGGTTCTGGTTCCGAACAGCCCTGGTTGTCCTCACGTTTGCCCTCGTCATCTTCATCGCGGATACGTTGCGGCGCGTGTGGGACTTTGCCGGGGATCTGTTCCTCGTCCTGTTCCTGGCCTACCTGGTCGGATCGCTGATCATCCATACGGCTGGTGCCCTCATGCACATCCCCGGCATGAAGCGTCCCATCGCTATCGGGCTGATCTACATGGCCCTCATCGGCATCACGGCGTTCATTGCGCTGGTGGTGCTGCCTGCCACGATAACGCAGGCTCTCGATCTGGTAGAGGTCATTCCGCAGTACCTGGAGGGTTTGCCCGCGTTCATCAGGAGAGTGGACACGGAGCTCCTTCGCTATGGAATCGATTTCGACCTCTCGGCGAGGTTCCAAGTTGAATCAATCAACGACCGGATCGAAGCCATCGGGCAGGTGATCACCGACCATTCCCTCGATATCCTTCAAAGCGTCGTATCGCTCGTATTCGCAACGTCGCTGATCATCGTCATCTCGTTCTACATCGTGTTGGACGGCGGCCGCCGCCTCAACGAGGCGCTGAAGGTTCTGCCGCCCCGCGCCGAGCGGGAGACGAGGTTCGTCCTGCGCACGATCGACGAAACCTTCCGCGGGTACCTTCGCGGGATGCTCCTCATATCGATGATCTACGGCGTCGGCACGGCGACGGTCATGCTTGCAGTCGGCCTGCCTGCTGCGTTGCCGGTGGCGCTCATATCCAGCCTGCTGCTGGCTGTCCCGTTCGTGGGCGACTGGCTCGCCCTGGTGCTGCCGCTGATCGTCGCTGCGACGTCCGGCGACCTGATCAAGGTGCTCATCGTGCTGGGAGTTCTGCTGTTCATCCAGCAGGTGATGTTGAACCTCATCAGTCCTCGGATATTGGGAAGCTCCGTGCGCATGCCGGCCATGCTGGTCGTGGTCGCGGTCGTGGTCGGCGCGCGCATCACCGGCATAACGGGAGCGTTGCTTGGCGTGCCGACGATGGGCGTCATCTATGCGTTGGCGGTTCACTACGGAGTGATCATACGCAGGACGCGAGACCTGCGAGAGCGGGCTGAGCGCTCTCGCAGGGCGACGGAAGCCATGCGCGCCCGTGCTTCCCGCGAGGAAAGGGACGCCATGAGAAGCGAGCCCACCGCATTGCCGGAGCCGGTGGATCCGGCAGGCAGCGAACCGGAGCGGGCGCCGCTCATCGAATGGACGGAGTTTCCGGCGGATTGGGTAAGCGGAGAAACGACGCAGGCAGAGCCTGTTGCGTCGGCGGAGGCGGAGGATTCAGCGGAGGGCGAGGCGGAGCAGTCGGAGCTCGTCGCGTCGGTGGAGGCGGGGGATTCAGCGGAGGGCGAGGCGGAGCAGGCAGAGCCCGTCGTATCAGCGGAGGTTCCTGAACCGGATGAAGATCCGGCAGAGCCTGCCAGCGACGAGGATCCGCGACCGTCTCCGCCGTCGCTGAAGGATCGGTTCGAGGGAACCGTATAGTCCGCGCACCTGCTTGCGCCGTAACCCCGATGAATCGTTTGGAGGGGTAGGCGTTCGGGGTGGGTGGTACGATTCCGCCATGACCCGCGCCATCCTCGCGATACTCGTGCTTCTCGTGCTGACGGCTGTCGTCTCCATCAGGCCTACAGTACGTGTCCCCGCTTACTGTAGGGGCACCTCAGCCCAACGGGCCTCAGGAACCTAAGGGACGCTAGTTGGAAGCTGGGGCTGGTCTGGGTTGTACTCCACGAGCGCCCAGGCCATGACGTGGCCGTCCTTCACGGAGAAGAGGTCAGCGCCTATGGGGAGCGGTTCCCAGCCTGAGGTGGTTTCGTTCCAGACGAATACGCCCCAGAACTCAGCGCCTTTCGGCTCTACGGTCAGGATCGTCTTCACGAAGTGAGAGCGGTACTCAGGGAACCACTCGGACTCGATCTCTCCGTCTACGGCTATTTCGAGCAGTTCGTAGCCGTCCGTTCCGTCGCTGACTTCGAGCCCTCTGTACCAACGCGGATACGCATCGGCTTCGATGAGCAGGTGAGCGGTGATCTGCTCCCCCGAGCTCGTCGAGGCCGGTGCGCAACCGACTGCCGCGAGTAGCGAAACGATGACGAGCAGGATCGGGGCGTAGGACAGTGCGCGGACGTCTACTGCCATCCCAGGCGTTCCTTGACGGACTCCGTGCCTTTCACGAGAAGCGGGCCGAACGCAGGAAAGAAGAGCGCGTTCGATACCACATGCGCCGCCATGAAGAAGAGCGCGCCAGGGTTGAAGAGCGCGACCGTTATCCAGCGGGTGTAGTCGCTGCTTCCGGCGATGCCGGCCCATGCGTAGCCGGTGTAGACGTTCGTGAGCATGTCATAGACGGGCGTCACGATGAGCGCCGGCAGCAGGAACGCCAGCGTCGTGAGTGTCGGACGCAGGGTGATGCGGTCGGCGCTCACGAATCTCCTTGCGGCTGCGCCTGCGCCCGCAAACAGCGCTTCGGAAGCGATCAGCGTCGCCAGCAGTTGAGGCTGCGCTACGCCCCAGGGGCTGATCTGTCCGTAGACGAGCCAGGCGGCAACTGCAACGGTGATGCCTCGCCGCAGCCCCAGCGTATAGCCTGCTACGAACACGAGCAGGTCGAAGAGCTTGACGTTCGGCGTAGAGGCGAGCGCGTAGTTGGAAGCGAGAATCAGCGCGACGAACGTGCCGGGGGCCAGCGCCTCTCGAACCAGTATTCCAGGCAAGAGCGCCCTGGCGGGAGCATGACGGATAGCCTGCGTTTGTAGCATCGCTGCCTCCAAAAAAATCACCCCTGCCGATAGAGGAATCAGGGGTGTCTGAAGATTTCCCTGCCCCGTGCTATCGCGGGCGGGACTCCGAACGTTCCGGTTCGGGCTTGCCCCCTCGCGGGGGCCTACCGTTGCGTGCCAGCGCCGGACTTTGACCGGCTTCACGGATGCCATAGATGGCGTACGCCAAGAGTCGTTATTCGATTGCGGTCAGTATGGCCGGAGCGGCAAGAAGTTGTCAAATCACATCGCTGCTCGTGGTCGTTGTCCGGCGGTAGGGGGTATGCTCACGACGATGGACGCAGGCGAATTCATCGCGATCGATATCGAGACGGACGGGGGTTCCATAGACAACATCCCGCACGGGTTCCGTCTGCTGCTGGCCGGCGTGCGTTGCGGCAGCTCCTACGGCATGTACACGCGCGACCCAGCGAGCCTCGCCCAGATGCATCACCTGCTCGCGGGATTCGACGGGCCTGTCGTCACCTTCAACGGGGCTCATTTCGATCTCCCGATCCTCGATCACTGGATGCAGGGGACGCTTGGCGAGCCGCTCGTCGTGCGCCAGCACTACGACCTCATGGCCGAGATCGTTCGCGCGGCAGGTCGGAGAATCAGCCTGGACCGGCTGTGCCTCTACACGTTTGGGGAAGAGAAGGTTACGTGGGACCATCGAGGAAATACGCGCGCATGGGCCGAACAGCCGCAGCGGTTGATCGACTACAACCGAGTGGACCTCGACCTCACGCATGAACTGTTCATGCGGGTGCTGCGCGGGGAGTACCTGTTTCTGGGCGATGCGTCGGTGTTGCTGCCTCCGCCCGCGTAACGCTCGAGACAGCCAGGCAATGCCCTGATCCAGAGCATTGTCTGGCGACAAGTACATGGCTAGAAGCCGTACATGTCCACGGTTCGCTCGCCCTTCTTGAGCTTGGAGATCGTGATGGCTTCCTTCTCCTCGCGCGCCTTGGACTTTTCCGTGACCTCGGCGATCCGCGCTTGCGGCACGACGACGACTCCATCGCGGTCTCCGACGACGAGGTCACCGGGGAATACCCAGATCTCGCCTATGCGGATGGGGATGTTGATCGCGCCGTAGGCTTCCTTGTTCTTGCCGGTTCCGCGTATGCAGAGTCCTGCGGAGAAGACAGGCATGCCCAAGCCCTCCAGGATCGAGCCGTCCCGTACGCTGCCGTCGATGACGAGGCCGGCCATGCCAACCTGCTGAGCGGCGTGCGTCATGATCTCGCCCCAGTACCCAGCCTCGTGGAAGTGGCCGGTGTCCACCACCATCACGTCGCCGGGCTGAGCGTGATAGATGGCGCGGTGGAGCCAGAGGTTGTCCTTGGGGGGAGAGAGCACGGTGAGCGCTGTGCCGCATACGTACCAGTCAGGCGAGACGGGCTTGATGTACGACGGCAGTGCGCCTATCTGTCCCCCCGCCTCGTGGATGGTTGCTGTGCCGATACCTCTCACCGCTTCGATGAGACTGGTGTCCGGACGTGTGATGGTTTGCGTCATTGTTCCTCCTGGCGCGTCTAGCGCGCGAGCATCTGTTCGTAGTTGATACCCATAACCTCGACGACCGACGTTCCGGCCATCACGTCTCTCGCCATCGCCTGCTCGCGAGCGACGATGTTCTCAGCCTCGGGGACGACCTCCACCACGCGATCCTGCGGCACGATGACCACACCGCTGTTGTCCGCGATGACGTAATCGCCGGGGGCGAGCGAAACGCCGCCGATCTCGATCGGCTCGTTGGTCGACTCCTCGACGATGCGTCCGCGCGCGGTGAGCGGTACGGCGGCCCTGGCGAACAGCGGCAAGCCAAGGCCCTTCGCCTCGTCGACGTCGCGCGATGCGCCGTCGATGATTACGCCCGCTACGCCCTTGGTCTTCGCGGCGGTAGACAGGATACCGCCCCATCCCGCGACATCCGTCCGGCCTCTGTGGTCGCAGACGATGACGTCGCCGGGGTCGGCGGCTTCCACCGCTGCCGTACCGAGGTGCCGTGTCGTGGTTTCGTTCCCTTTCGTCTTGAGCTTGAACGTCACCACCCGGCCCGCGATGCGCCCTGTCTCGTAGAGGGGCAGTATGCCGATGACGGTTCCCTTGATGCCGAGCTTGTCCTGTGCGTCGGAGACGGCGCAGGTGTCAAGCACGCGAAGCCGCTCGACCCATTCGTCGATTGCCATATCAGCCTCCTGGCGTTAGCTGCCGACGTAGGCGGTGAACTGGATCTGCATCTCCATGCCACCGGCCAGCGCGTCGTATTGGATCGTGTGGCGGGTAGGGCGGTTCTCCTCGTCGGGGAACATCGTGACCCACTGCTCGTTGACGAGCGGACGGATGTCACGGCTCTTCACGTACACGTTCATGTGGGCGATGTCCTCGGGCGAGCCCCCGGCCGCGGCCATGATGCGGCGGACGTGCTCGAATGCCCATTGCGCCTGCTCAGCAAGGTCGGAGGGCATCTCGTTGGTGTCCGGGTTCAGTCCGCTCACGCCGCCGGAGGTAACGAGGGGACCTGTCATGGTCGCGGGCGGAATCGGCTGCCCGCTGTGCCAGTTCCCTGGGATGTGCAGTACTTTTCGTGCCATTGATCACCTCTTGTGTGTAGATTAATTCGGCGCAATCTTCCTGTCTGTGGCGGGAGCGTCCATGGGTGTGTCGCGCCAGCCTCACACAGGGTGGCGCGAGTATATCACCTGCATGCCTCACGGTCTGAGCGCTCTCCGCTGTCACACGGAGAGCGCCTGTGCCGTTATCTTTCGGACCTGCCTGTATGTTCTCTAATGGGCCGCGGGGGCCGACGAACGCTCCTCCCGGTAGAAGGCTTCCTCCGGGAAGATTTCGTCCCAAGGCTGCTTGCGCGCCGTCAGGCCCTGCTCGTAGGAGAACGTCTGGGCCATGTCGAAGGCCGTTGCGTTCGCGTTGATGCCGTAGGCGAACGGATCGGGCCCGAACACCTCGTCAACCTCCTGCTGGAACTGACGCCCGAACACGAAGAGGGTCGGAGGCATGCTGCGCAGTCTGTCGATCGCGATGCGCTTCGACGCCTCGAACGCCTCCATCAGGCTGACGGTAACCCACGGATGCTCGTCGAGGATGCTTTCGCGCACGACGGTTACGTGGTGAGGAGGGAAGACGCCATGCTTCTTGAAGAAACGCGCCCCTTCAGCCTTGGGGTCGGAGAAGAGGGAGGGGAAGTCCGGGTGGTCCGTCAGGTTGACGCTCTGCTGGCGGTCGATGCCGGAGCCGCGTACGGAGCCGATGCCGATGGAAGCGTCGAGTTCGCCGTCGAGGTACATGGAGCTGAAGTCGGTGGTGGCGTGGCGCAGGTCGAGGTCCTCCGGCAGACCGAGGCCTGCCTCTTTCGACGCGCCGGTGTGGCTGTAGTGCTCGCTGCGCTCCATGAACCAGGTCATGTCCTGAGGCTCGATGCCCCACTCCAGCTTCAGGATGCCGCGCGTCCACAGGCCCACGGACTGCTGATAGTCGCCGATGCCGAAGCGCTTGCCCTTCAGGTCTTCCGGGTGGTCCTGGCGGACGCCGGACGCTTTGCGGATGTAGACGTTGGTGTAGGAGAAGGTGCGGTTATGGAAGACCGGCAGCATCCGGTACGGGAAGCCGAGCGGCCGCATGCGCAGGTAGGAGGACATGGACATCTCGGAGACGTCGTAGCGGTTGAACTTGATCTGTTCGTAGAACACGCGGGGGACAGCTCCGGGCATTCCCTGATAGTCGAGCGTGATGCCGTCCGGTTTCACTTCCTGGGAGATCATGGGCATAACCCGGTCGTAGGCAGTGATGGCGAACGAGAGGTTCAGGTCAGGCATGGCGAATAGCCTCCGTAAGGTGCGAGTAGCGCTGATGATACTCCGGCGGGCTGTCGTGCGCTCGCGGGGGGGGGGGGGGGGGGTACGAGGAGGGGTGTGGGCGCTGCGCCGGAGGCTTACCCAATTGCTACTTGTACTCCCTTTTAGCTGACCGCCGTCATACTTAGGGAATCTCTGAACAAGTCGCCTGAAGCCCGTCGTTCGCATCCAAGAGGACTTACTCTATCCCTAGGGTTCTCGACAAGCTGTTGACCCCAGGTGATCATTCACCTTCTTTTCCCCATGTTAGGACTGAGAAAACAACATCGCGCGTGTTGTCATCGATTACGACCGTGTACCGTGGTTCAATTGGTCTGGGCCCTGAATAGCCAGCCGGTAGGTTTGGCCAGGCTGGGTACTCGTGGAACACCACGACCCTCACGGACATGTCAGTCGCGAGCATCCCATTGTCGTGGCGCTGCCCGCTGAATCTGGCGCTTGCGATACGTGCAGGAAGACTCTCTACGTCATCCAAGTTCATGCCTTCCCTTACGAAATCACGAGCCAGGCTCAACGCCTCTGAGCTGGGCACTTCCGGACTAAAGGACGCACTCGATAGTTGTGCGAATTGGCCACTACGTGCCCCTGACTCTTCCAACGTAACCGTCGATTCGCCTGTGGCCGGCTCACCGGGACCAGTTGCTAGAATTACGATCATGAATGCAACAATCGCTCCAATTACCGCAATAATGCCGGCTTGAATTGTCTTCCGTTGCAACATTAACATGCTGCCTACTTTCGATAGAGATCATCTCCCCAGAGCGATGGAATCTCTCCCTCATCATCTCATGGCCTGACAATCCCTGGCGATCCGGCTGACGCCAGCTACCCGATCTCCAGGGTGCGGAATACGCCGCGTTGGAGCGCCGCAGTGGCCAGCAGTTGCTCCAGAACGACCTGCGCTTCGGGGCGGCGGAGGTCGAGCGAGGATGCGCCGATCGCGCGGTAGAGAACTCCGGAGCCAACTTTCGTGCTGACCTCGCCGCCAACCTCGGTGGGGAGCTCGACGCCCAACGCGAGCGCCATCGCCTGCGCCTGCAGCGCGCCTACACCGGATGCGTGCGTCTTCGTGAGCGCTCGCCTGTTGTGCAACAGGGTGTAGCCGTTGGCGTTGCGGCGGATGGTGACAGGCGTCTCGCCTCGCGGACGGTTGATCAGGCGCTCTGCGTAGTCGAGCGCTTTCGTGCGTGAGACTGCCATCGCCCGCCTGTTGCTACGACACTAGACCGCGCACTCACCCTCGCCGCGCTCCAGCTTGTAGAGGATCGTCTTGCCCCAGTCCAGGTACGTGTCGAGGTTCTCTTTGTTGAGCGTACCGATCTGCTTGTGCGGCTCGGCGATGGCCTCGAACGGGGCCGTGCCCACGCGATCGACGAAATCGTTGAACGTCTCGCCGTCGTTTCGTTCGGACTGGTAGTGACTGAGGATGTCGTTCAGGAACGACGGGACGTGCTTGGCGGGCACCTTGGCCTTGACGCGGTGGCCGAAGCGGGTGGGGTCCTGGTTGCCGTAGTTGCCCGCAAGGAAGACCTCGTAGGCAGGCACCTGGTTGCCGTCTCCCTTGGCTGCCGCGCCGTGGAAGCCGATGTTGGCGATGTGGTGACGAGCGCAGCCGTTGGGGCAGCCGCTCACCTTGACGTGCAGGCTCTTCACGAGCGGGTCGCTCGCGCCGTAGGTGCGGATGCTTTCGCGAAGGGCGGCTGCCACTCCCATCGAGGACGTGATGCCCATCTTGCAGCTGTCCGTGCCCGGGCAGGAGACGACGTCGGTGATGCCGTTCGCGCCGTCCTCCGCAAGACCGATGGCCTTGAGGTCGGACCAGAGCGCGTGGAGGTGGCCCTCCGGCACCCAGCGGTAGAGGATGTTCTGCTCCGTCGTGGCGCGCACTCTGCCTCCCGCATACTTGCGGGCGATGTCCGCGAGGACGGGGAACTGGTGCTCGTAGATGTCGCCGAGCGGGAGCGTTACGTATACCACGTAGTAGCCGTCCTGCTGCTGCGCCATGACGTTGGTCGCTCGCCACTCCAGGAACTCTGGCTCATCGTGGTCATCCGACACGGGAACGAGAGCAGGCGGCTCGTCGATCATCTCCGGGGGCAGATCCATCCAGGGAGTGGGATCGAAATCCGCCTTGGCCCAATCGCCTTCCATCTCTTGCTCGACCTCGGCGCGGAAGGCTTCTATGCCGATGCGGTCGACATAGAACTTGATGCGCGCGCGCATGCGGTTCTTGCGCAGCTCCTCCGTGCGGTGGAAGACGCGGATGGCGGCCTCGGAGACCTTGAGGTACTCGGTTACCGGGACGAAGTCGTAGAGCGTCCATGCTAGGCGGGGCATGATGGACGTGCCGCCGCCGATGCGGATCTCGAAGCCCTTCTCAGGCTCGCCGCCCGGGTTCTCTCTGAGCTTGGGGAGGAAGGCGAGGTCGTGGATGTCCGCGACCACCTCATCATCGCCGCCGCTGGAGAACGATGTCTTCCATTTGCGGGGGAGCACTTGCGTGTACTCGTGCCTGAGGAAGTAGCGTGCGTAGGCGGTGAGGTAGGGAGCGACGTAAAACGGCTCTTCCGGCTTGACGCCGGAGAGCGGATCGCCCGCGACGTTTCGCACGGTGTTGCCGCACGCCTCGCGAGTAACGAGTCCCGCCTCGCCGAGGATGCGCATCACGTGGGGCGTGTCGTCCAGCTTGATGAAGTGAACCTGAACGTTCTCTCGCGTGGTGATGTGTCCCTTCTTGAGGGGCGCGTACTTGGAAACGACCTCTCCGAAGGCGTCCATCTGGTCAGCGGTGAGGGCGCCGCCGGGGATCTTGATACGCATCATCTGAACGTCCGCCTGGCGTTGTCCGTAGACCCCGCGCACGAGCCGGTACATGATGAATTGCGCCTCGCTTGGCCATTCTCCGTTCAGGTAGCGGGTGGCCTCCGTCTCGAAATCGTCAACTTCCTCGGGCACGTAGGGGAGCACGCCTTTGGAGTAGTCGAGCTTCCTCTTCTCCTCGGTGGTCTTGACGCCTCTGATGATGGGAACGGGTGCGGTGGTAGTCATTCACCTCTCCTACGTGGAACGTCGGGATAGCGCGCGCCTTTCGGCTTGTGGTCTCGGGAAGGGCGCAGCAGCGGTCAGTTCGAGAGAACTGCTGGCTTACGACCAACAGCAACAGGAGCGCATCTGGACAGTTGAATAGCCCATATCACCCGTGAGCATAGCACATCGCGGTGCTTTTCGTCAGCCTGATTCGATGACGCCGATGAGAGGAGATAAGAGCGTGAGCAGGAGGCGCAGCAGCATCCGCAGCGCCTCGGTCACCCATCGCGTCAGCAGCGAAGGCGTCCGCGAGAGATCGAAGGGCGGCTCAGATGATGCGGGCGTGAGCTTGGCCGGAGTGGGCGTCGGCGTCGCGTTATCGGGCGTCGGTGTAGGAGTGGGCGTGTAGACAGGCGTAGGCGTTGGCGTCGGTTTCGGCGGCGTCGGCGTAGCGGTCGGAGTGGGCGTAAGCGGTCCACGCGTAGGTGCTGCGGTAGGCGTCGGTGTTGCCGTGGGGGTAGGAGTGGGCGTCGGTGTTGCCGTGCGGGTGGGCGTTGGTGTTGCCGTGGAGGTAGGCGTCGGTGTTGCCGTGCGGGTGGGCGTTGGTGTTGCTGTGGGGGTAGGCACCGGAGTTGCCGTGGGAGTGGGCGTCGGTGTTGCTGTGCTTGTAGGCGTCGGTGTTGCTGTGAGGGTAGGAGTGGGCGTAGCGATAGCAGTCGGAGTGGGAGTGGCGGTAGTGGTCGGCGTTGGTGTTGCCGTGGGTGTAGGCGTGGCGGTAGCCGTTGGGGTAGGCGTAGCGGTGGCTGTCAGGGTAGGCGTGGCGGTAGCTGTTGGGGTAGGCGTAGCGGTGGCTGTCAGGGTAGGCGTGGCGGTAGCCGTTGGGGTAGGCGTAGCGGTGGCTGTCAGGGTAGGCGTGGCGGTAGCTGTTGGGGTAGGCGTAGCGGTGGCTGTCAGGGTAGGCATGGCGGTAGCCGTTGGGGTGGGCGTAGCCGTGGCGGTCGGGGTAGGCGTAGGGGTAGCGGTGGGGGTAGGCGTCGGGGTGTTAGTAGGATTAGGAGTAGGCGTAGCGGTGGCGGTCGGGGTGGGCGTGGCGGTAGCAGTCGGAGTAGGCGTCGGGGTGTTAGTAGGGGTGGGCGTAGGGGTGGCGGTCGGGGTGGGCGTGGCGGTAGCGGTCGGAGTAGGCGTCGGGGTGTTAGTAGGAGTGGGCGTCGGGGTGTTAGTAGGAGTGGGCGTCGGGGTGTTAGTAGGAGTGGGCGTCGGGGTGTTAGTAGGAGTGGGCGTAGCGGTGGCGGTCGGAGTAGGCGTGGGAGTGTTGGTCGGAGCAGGCGTCGGGGTGTTAGTAGGAGTGGGCGTAGCGGTGGCGGTCGGAGTAGGCGTGGGAGTGTTGGTCGGAGCAGGCGTCGGGGTGTTAGTAGGAGTGGGCGTAGCGGTGGCGGTCGGAGTAGGCGTGGGAGTGTTGGTCGGAGCAGGCGTCGGGGTGTTAGTAGGAGTGGGCGTAGCGGTGGCGGTCGGAGTAGGCGTGGGAGTGTTGGTCGGAGCAGGCGTCGGGGTGTTAGTAGGCGTAGGCGTAGGGGTATCGGTGGGAGTGGGCGTGGCGGTAGCCGTTGGGGTAGGTGTAGCAGTGGCAGTCGGAGTAGGCGTGGGAGTGTCGGTCGGATTAGGAGTCGGGGTGTTAGTGGGGGTAGGCGCAGGGGTAGCGGTGGGAGTGGGTGTGGCGGTAGCCGTAGGGGTAGGCGTAGCAGTGGCAGTCGGAGCAGGCGTCGGGGTGTTAGTAAGTGTAGGGGTAGCGGTGGGAGTAGGCGTGGCGGTAGCCGTTGGGGTAGGGATTGGCGTAGGAGTAGGCGTCGGTGTGGAAACCGGCGGTGCGGGTGGGTCAGGGACGTTGGGGTCGCTGAATACGAAGGCGGTTCCTGCTAATCGTACGCTGCCATCCACCCAGAACTGGGGAGCTCCAACGACGGCAGTGCCTCCCCATAGCGCCACGGCGGTTCCGAACTTATCGTCGTCGTAAAGATCGGAATCGGTGAGAAGCGTCGGGGTAGCCGCGATCCAGCCTTCGTCCGGCTTGATGAAGGTGTGCGCTGAGCCAGTGTTTCGCTTTCCTCCGGGCGCTCCTGCGACGAGTCCTTCGCCGCTGAGGGCAACAGAGGCTCCGAGATTAACCGCGTCGGCTATCGTCAGTCTTCCCGCTGGGGCGAAGGCAGCGTCTTCCTGGGCCCTGGTGAACATATGAACCGCCCCCTTGCCTCCTGATGCACCAACCGCAATCGTTCCCCCGCTAACCGCTACAGACACCCCGAAGAACCTGCTGTTCGAGGTCTCGGGCGCTGTCAGGATGGCGTTTTCCGTGGCATCGGCCCAGCCATCGTCCGGTTCCGAGAACACGTAGACCGCGCCCGTGGTTTCGGAGGCGGATTGCGCTCCGATAACGATCGTATCGCTGTCGATGGCTACGGAGGTTCCGAAAAAGCCATTCATCGTCCGGGTGCTCGGCGTGAGTTCTGCCGTTGGGGTCGTCGTGGACGCCCAGCCGCTGTCTGGCTTCGTGAATACGTACGCGATGCCTGCATTGGTCTGCACGGGGCTCTGATCAGGGTTCAGTTCAGTGCCGGCGTCGGCGTACCGCGCCCCAACGACAATATTGGCCCCATTCACCGCCACGGAACTTCCGAAGTTGTCGCCCTCGATGCCGTCGGAGAGTGCGAACTTGGCGGTTTCTGTTGCAGTGGCCCATCCGTCATCGGGCTTGACGAACACGTAGACCGCGCCGGTATTGAGAGGGCCGAGGTTTGGCGCCCCGATCACGAGAGTGTCGCCGTCGACGGCTATTGTCAGGCCGAAATGATCCTCCGCAGCGGCATCGGATGCAGTGAGCACCGCTGTCGGTCCCGATGAATCCGCCCAACCGCCGGATGGTTTAACGAACACGAAAACGGTGCCGGTGTCGCGAGATTCCTCGCTCGCATCGACGTACGGCGCGCCGATGAAAATCGTGTCGCCGCTCACTGCGACGGCGCTGCCGAGCTGATTGTTCGTTGTGCTGGTGGGGGCGGTGAACTGCGCAGTTTGCGTGAACGACGCAGTCACGAGAACGGCGCCAAGAATCACCCCAACTGCACAGACTCCTGCGCAAGCGACGTAGGCGGCGTTATAGGCACGCCTGCTCGAATGAAAAATTCCCAATCTTTGGCCTAACGGTAGTTCACACGACGTTGCTTACGGCAGGGAGGCGCGAGTGGCCCCGTCGATGCCGCTGTGTGGACGCAGGTGGTTGTATGCGCGAGGAACCGAGATCCCCAGGGACGTCGTTATAACAGAAGGCGGCAGTGGTCTGCCAAAGCCGCCGCTCACTCCCCCCCCAACCCCAACTGTAGATGTTAGGTAATTCGTTGACAGAATTGGCTGACGGAGTCAGTCCCGTCTGGAGACGAAGATGCGTGACAACAGCAACGACCGCACGGTGGAGCGGAACTACGTCCAGAAGTACCGGTTCCTGATCCGGGAGTACGAACTGGTCAAGGCCAAGCGCCATCACCAGTTCCGCTTCCTCCAGGACTTCTACACCTACCATGGGACGGACCGGCAGACCTTTGCCAAGTACTACAACCGCTACCGCCAGTCCGGGGACGCTGAGGCGTTCCTGCCTCGCAAGCGAGGCCCCAAGTGGAAGAGCCGCCGCACGATTCCCTACATCGAGGAGAAGGTGTTGGAGCAGCGGCGCAAGGGCATCAACCGCTACGAGATATATGCCATACTCAAGCCAGTGCTGAAATCTCGTACGCCTGCACCGTCCACCATCTACGCTATCAGCAGGCGTCACGGCGTGAACCGCATGACCAAAGCGATGCAACAGTCCAAGCGCCGGATCATCAAGACTCGCGCCGGGGAGTTGGGCCACTTGGACTGCCACTACCTGAGCAAGGACCTCATCGTCGTCGCCAAGCGTCGGTACTACCTGGTCTCGGTGGTGGATGCCTGCACCCGCCTCGCCTGGACAGAGGTTGTAGACGATCTGAAGAGCCTGAGCGTGATGTTCGCCGCACTCAAGAGCATCAACATGCTGAACGCGGAGTACGGGATCCGCTTCGAGGAAATCCTTACCGACAATGGCTCTGAGGTGGCCTCGCCTCGGAACAAGGGACATCACCCGATGGAGCGGATGCTGCAGGAGCTGGGGATCAAGCACCGCTACACCCGGCCGTATCGTCCCCAGACCAACGGGAAGGTTGAACGGTTCTGGCGGACGCTGAATGAGGACCTGCTCGAAGAGACGACGTTCGAGTCGCTGGAAGAGCTCAAGGAGGGACTCATGCAGTACCTCCTCTACTACAACACAGAACGGCCCCACCAAGGCCTCGGAGGCAAGACACCCCTCCAAGCCTTGGAACTTTTGTCAACGAATTAGTTGACATCTACACCAACGACAACTGCCTATTGCGCTATCGACGCACCACCCCGTACATTGGTTGTATGCGTCGTTTCAGCGAATCCATGCCGTCGTTCCCGCGAAGGGCAGGAACCTTGCATCCCCGGCCCCATCGCCACCGTCTACGAGGGGAATGATAGGAATGATAGGAAATTAAAAGTTTCGCCACTCCTGGTCACTCCCAGCCCCGCCCCCGGATCCGTAACCAAGGCCAAACGAGGCCACAGCGAGGCCACCCTGGCTCAGCGCGTACGAGTGAACGGAGAACCAAACGAGACCACCCCGGCCTCATTTTCAGCCTCCCAGCTAGGAGTGAATGGAACCAAATAGAGCCAAATGAGTCCCTTACTTGAGAATTTACTCCTGAGGCGGCCTTAACCACTGCGCGTACAGAGGTGAGCGATTGACGGAAATGACCGAAAACGGGCAGAACGATGAAAACCACGGGATTAGCTCCCCCGTTCGGGTGTAGAGGGCGGTTCCCTCGTCGTTCCCGTCTTCACGGGAACAGGCGGGAGGGCAGGAGCGTAAGTCCACAACCGCCTCAAATAGGGAAGGCCAAGTGGTTCCGCTGTGCCCATTCCGCAAGTAAAGTAGAGTCTAATAACCTCGCCAACAGCTGAAATGACGCTCGGCTGCAACAAGCTAAGGGAATATGACTGAACGAACCCCCGCAATGAGACTCCTGTTCTCTATCCTGGCCTCGGTGATCCTCTGGTCCGTGGTGATACTTGCGACTTGGTTTGCCGAACGCGCGGATAACGCACTGGGGCATGGCCCGCTCCCCAGCGGTCTGGACGGCCTCAACGCCTACCTGGCAACACTCCTCGTCGGATTCCTCGGCCTCCTCTGCGGCGGCGTCTTCATCCTCGCTGTCAGAGGAAGTGTGCATGTCGGACGTCAGTACGCATGGCTGCCCTACGTGCTCGTCGTTCTGCCGCTGTTCCTGATGCTGTTTGTGCCGCTGCAACGCTTTGGCTCCAGCGCCTTCCTGGGGCTCCCGGAATTCCTGGTGGGCATTCCCGGCAGAATGGTTATCGTTACCTCACTGGGCGCTCTGCTCATCGGGATAACCGGTATCACACGCTTGTTCCCCGGGAGCGGGGAGGGTGCGTCGCCCGACATGGTCTCCTCAGGCTCGGACGGCTCCGGCGCGCGTGACGGCTCCAACAGGTTCGGACCGCTCGCCCGCCGCGCCTTCACCTACATGCAGGACGAGGCGCAACGCTTCGAGCAGACCACGATGGGCACGGAGCACCTGCTGCTCGGCCTCTTGCGGGACGTTCGCTCCCAGTCGGCGCGGATCGTAGTGAGCCTCGGCGCGGACCCGACGGCCATGAGACGCGAGTTGGAGAACACCATCAGCAGGCGGGGAGCGACTACCGGTGGTAACTCCTCCATGACGCAGCGTTGTCAGACGGTTCTCGAACAGTCCGTTCGGATCGCGCGGACGTATGGACACAGAACCGTCGGCACGGGGCACCTGCTGCAGGCGCTCGCTGAGAAGCCGGAGGACATCGCCAGCCAGCTGCTCGAGAGCTTCGGCGTAACGGGAGATCGCGTCATAGCGGAGTTGCGTCAGTTGGGCCCGGAAGCCGAGTAGCCGTTTCCCCGCAGACCCGCTTGGCGCATAATGTGCTCCGAGGGCCGGTAGCTCAGTTGGTCAGAGCGGGCGACTCATAATCGCCTGGTCGCGGGTTCAAGTCCTGCCCGGCCCACCAAATTTCACTGACTCCCACCTGTGCAAACGGATGCCACTATTGCCTGTCAGGACGCCGCTCTACTCTGTCGCGCGGAGGAACACACGGCTTACGGGTAGGCGATGAACCTCGCGCAGGCTAAGATGTGACCATGCCAGCCCCAGACGACCTCATCCGCCAACTGATCGAGGCGCGGTTCGCCGGGAGGCTCTCTCCTGAGGATGTGGAGGCGCTGCTGCCTTACGTCCGACGCTCGCAGGCCACGAGCGAGCGGCTCGCGGCGTTCCCTCTGGAGGGCCTCGATCCCCGGCAGATGTCGTACATCTCCGATAAGCGACTGACCCCGTGAACGAGTTGCTCTTCGAACCCATCTCTGTCGTCGCGGAGCAATTGCGCGGGCGGGCGGTTTCTTCTGTCGAACTGGTCAGCGCCGCACTGGAACAGATAGCGGCGACGGACGGTCGGCTGAACGCGTTTCCCGTGGTGAAGGCTGAGGAGGCACTCGCCTGCGCGGAAGCCGCTGACGCCGAACTCGCACAGGGACACTGGCGAGGGCCGCTGCATGGCGTCCCTGTCGGGGTGAAGGACAACATCGCGGTGGCGGGTTGGGTCACGACCTGCGGCTCGCCCATCCTGGCCGAGAACGTCACGGATTACGACGCCGCAGTGGTAGAGCGTCTCCGGGATGCCGGAGCGGTCGTCATTGGCAAGAACAATATGCACGAATGGGCGCTCGCGGGCAGCTGCACCTACAGCGTGTTCGGGCCGACGCACAATCCATGGAACACGGACTACATCACCGGTGGGTCGAGCGGTGGATCGGCGGCTGCGGTCGCTGCCGGGCAGGCGTTCGTGGCCATCGGCACAGATGCTCGCGCATCCATCCGGAACCCTGCGGCGTATTGCGGAGTGGTTGGGTTGAAACCGACGCACGGTCTGGTCAGCCGGTTCGGAGAGCTGCCGCCGACCAGTTCGTGGTACATGACGCTCGGCCCCATCGCGCGGCGCGTCGAAGACGTGGCGCTGACAATGGACGCCATCGCCGGGCATGACGCGCGCGACCCGTCGTCGGTCGAGATGGAGCATCGAGAGTATGCCGCTCGGGTCAACGAGGGAGTGCGCGGGCTTCGTATCGGCGTGGTGACGAACTACTTCTACAACGACACGCTCCCGGAAGTGGCGGAGAGCGTGCGCACCGCGGCTGCTGCGCTCGAAGGGCTGGGGGCCGAGGTCGTCGAGGTCGAGATCGGGATGCTGGAGCACTGGCCGCTGATCGAGGCGTCGTTCGAGGGTGAGAACAAGGGCTGGCTGTTGAATCTGGCACTGGAGCACGGCGACCAGTTCCTTCACGACGACATCCGGTACCGCATCCTAGCGGGTGCCTTCACCAACACCGTCGACACGATGCGTTCTACGAGGATACTCAGCATGCTGCGTCACGAGGTGCAAGACCTCATGCGCGAGACCGACCTGCTGCTCACGCCGACCAACTCCACCCCCGCCTACCGCGCCGACGCCAGGGACATTGCGGTCCGTGATGGGACAGTGGACGTCGAAGCGCCGGGAGGGCAGGGCAGGATCACGACGCGGCTGACGGTGCCGTTCAACGCGCTGGCGCTACCTGCCATCTCGGTGCCATGCGGGTTCGCTTCGGAGGGGCTGCCGTTCGGGTTGCAACTGGTAGGGCGTACTTTCGAGGACGACCTGGTCCTCAGGGCGGCGCGGGCGTACGAGCAGGTGGGGCCGGGCTATCAGCGCCCCCCGGTGGTGCCCTAGGCAGTTGCCGAAGATACGACGCGCTGCATGATCCGTCCGCTCCCCAGGGAGGCGAGTACCTCACCGTCCCGGAAGACGACCTCTCCGCGCCGTATCGTCATCGTCGGCCAGCCGGTCAGCGTCATCTCATCGAAGGCGCTCGTGAAGCGGCTGTGGGTCGAGGCGGCGTCCACCCGCTTCTCCAGGTCCAGATCGACGACGGCGAAGTCCGCGTCGCTGCCGACGGCGATGACGCCCTTCTGCGGGTAGTAACCGAATGTCCGGGCTGGGTTGAATGAGGTCACCTCAGCAATCTTCTCGATGCCGATGCGCCCCGGCTTGAGGCCGAACGTGATAAGCGCCGGTAGAATCGTTGCCATCCCGGCGAATCCGGGACGCTCATCCCAGAGCGCGCTGCCGCTTTTTTCGATGGGCACGTGGTCCGAACCGACCGTCGTGATGTCCCCGTTCGCCAGTCCGGCCCAGAGGCGGTCCTGGTTCTCTCGGTCACGGAGCGGGGGGCTTACCTTGCCGATACCTGCGCGCTGGCCGTGGAACACCTCGTGATCGGCGGTCAGCCCCAGGTAGTGGGGGCACGTCTCCAGGACGACGCGCGCCCCGCGCTCCTTCGCTGCCAGTGTCGCATCGATAGCAGCGCCGATGGTGACGTGGGGGATGTACAGCGGGCAACCCAGCAGTTCCGCCATCCAGATGGCTCTGAGGATGTCCTGCTCCTCCACAAAGTGCGGCCGGGAATCCGTGTAGGCCTGCAGGTCCTGCCTGCCGGTCTGCTTCACTTCCGACGTGAACAACTCAACGAGAGGGTGGTCTTCAGCGTGGACCATGCAGAAGGAGAAGTCGCCGAGGTTACGGATGCGCTCCATGCCCGCATAGAGCACGCCGTCGTCGGCGGTTACGATTCCTATCGGGTTCCCCGGCGCGTAGCCGCCCATGTAGAACTTGAACGTCTTGATGTCGAACCGCTCGGAAAAGCCGGGGATGTCCTTCGACTGTTCGAGCCCGCTCACGATGAAATGGAACGCGGTGTCGACGAGCGACCGCTCCGCCGACAGTTCCATCCGCCTCTCGACGTTCTCGTATCCCATGCTGTCCGAGCGGAGGTATTGCAGGAAGGCGGTGACGCCTCCGGCAGCTGCGCTCTGCGTCTCTGTGACGATGTTCTCCTCGTAGGGAGTCCGCCCCCCGAGGTGAACGTGCGGGTCGAACACGCCCGGGAACACGTACTGTCCGCCGCAGTCGATTACTTGCTCTGCCGAGGGGAGGTCGGCCTTAGCGGCGACCGCGGTAATCCGGCCGTCTTCGACCGCCACACCGGCATCGAGCACGCCCCACGGGGTGACGAGCCTGCCATTCTCCAGTACAAGGTCTGCCATGGCGTGCCTCCGTCACCCGCACGTGCGCGCGAATCGCAGTTCCAGCGCTCCGACCCGCTCTTCCAACTGGCGGAGTAGGGGCTCTGTCTCCTCGAACCGCGTGAAGCGCTCAGGGAGGCTTGCCCAGACCCGCGCGGCGAGTTCCTGCGCCTCACTCAACACCGCGTCCACGTCGATGGTCTGGATCTTGCGGTTCCGAACGACGACGGCTCCTCCAACGATGACCGTTTCGACTGACATCCCAAGCTCCGAGTAGACGATCTGGTTCATCAATTGTTCCTTGGGCGCGAGGAAAAGCGATGCGGTGCTGAGCACCGTCAGGTCCGCCTTACAACCCGGAGCGATGCGCCCTATGTGCTGACCCATAACCGCCGCGCCGCCGTGCCAGCACATGCGGAGCACGTCCTCCGCCCCCGGCCAGTTGTCCGGAGGATTGGCGATGCGGTGCAGGATCGCGGCGGACTTTACGGTTTCGAACATGTTCTGGCTGTCGTTGCTCGACGCTCCGTCCGAGCCGAGTGCGACGTTGACGCCTGCCCGGACGAGTGCGGGAGCGGGAGCGATGCCTGCCCCAAGCTTCTGGTTGCTGACCGGGTTGTGGACGATACCGGTGTCGGTCTCTCCGAGCACCGCGACCTCTTCGTCGCTGAGCCAGATACCGTGCGCGAACGATGTCCACTCCTGCAAACCGCCGAGCGAGCGCAGGTAGTCGACGGTCGAACCGGAGAAGCGCTCCTCGGCCACGGGCACCTGGGACTTCGCCGAGAGCAGGTGGGTCTGCAGCCGCACGCCCTTCCGCCGGGCAAGCGCCAGTGAGCCCTCGAAGAGGTCGCGCGAGCATCTCGGTACGGAAGAGGGGCCGAGCATGGGGGTCAGCAGCGGGTGCCGGTCCTTCCACTTGTCGATGAAGCGTTCCGCGCGATCCAGCGAGTCATTGACGTTCCCCCGCCGGGCCCGGCCCGTGACGGATTCGGGGGCGTCGATGAGCCCAAGTGGGATGGAGGAGAAGAAATCCAGGTCGGCGTACTGGGTTGCGACGTTCGCTCGCATCCCGATGTCGATGTAGGCCTGCATGACGGCATCCATGCCTTCGTCGAACCATGCGGGCTCGGTGCGGTTACAGTCAAGGACGGCGGTGGTGCCTGTGCTGAGCATCTCGATCGCGCCCAGCAAAGCGGAGATGTAGAGGTCGCGTGGCTCCAGCCGCGCTCCCGCGCCGCCGTACGAGGCGAGCACCATCCAAGCATCCAGCGGGAGCTTGTCGCATAGCCCTTTCTCGATCGACTGGTTGGAGTGGGTATGGGCGTTGATGAGGCCGGGAATGACGACCTTACCGGTGGCGTCGAGGACGTCCGCCCCGGGCGGCGGCGTCAGGTCGCCGACTGCTGCGATCGCGTCGTTTGTGATGAGCAGGTCTGCCTGAACGAGCGGCTCGTCAGGTTGAAGAAGGTAACCGCCCTTGATCAGCAGCGTGGGCATGTGCTCCTCTCAGGTCGCGCGAGTAGATGATTCGTCCGTAGGGTGGGGCTACGCAGCCCGAACTCTCCAAACGTCCGATCCTTCTTCCGAACAGGGCGCACTATAGCACGTCGTTCGAGTCAGAACCGGCGCAAGGCCATGGTCAGCCGAATAGCCAGTTCCGAATGAAGGGTTCGGGCCAGAACACGTGGAGCAAGTTCTCCATGAGCCCGAGCGTTACTCCGGCGATCATCGCCATCGAGACGAGAATCCAAGCCCAAGCCCACCGCCGCAGACCCATCGCAAGAGGAAGGTAGAACAGCGGAAAGAGGATGGCAGACGCCTGGAAACCGATGAGGCCAATCGCCACGACGAATCCCCAGAGCCACCCGATGAGCGGGAGGAGACGTCTTACTGCCGCTGTCCCGGTGCCGGTTCGCATGCCGATGTCCATAATCTGCTGCTCGCCCCTGCGCGTGGTGAATTCCAATACCCCCAGGATCGCCATCAGCGCAAGGAACGCGATGCTGGCCCACATCGGCACGAACGCTGCACTCGGCACATGCCCGAGCGCTTCACGCAGCACGATTCCTGATGTCCCGGCAATCAGGATGGCCCAGAGCAGGAACTCCCACTGCCAGCGGAAGCGGAAAGAGAGCGACGGGAACCGTGCAAGCACACCCCTGCGTCCGGCCTCCTGCACCGGTTCATCCCCTGATGCGCCGGAGAAGACCGGCTGCTCACCGTCGGTCTTAGTCTGCCCTTTTGTTTGCAATGCCCAGAGCAGGAAGCCGATGGCTACAGCGCCTAGGATGAGGATGCCCAACGAGAACGGCCTCGTAAGGAAGATAAGTGCGCCGTGGCCCATCTGGATCGCAGGCCATGCGTTCTGCTCGATCACCGGGCCCAGGATGAAGGCGATGATGAACGGCGGACGCGGCCAGCCGTACCACTTCATCGCGAGCCCCAGGCCCCCCATCGCCAGGACTACGTAGATATCGGCCATATTGAACCGGGACTGGTAGGCAGCCAGCAGCATCAGGGGGAACAGCGTGGCGGCGATGAAGGGGTAGGGCACCTGCGTGAGTTTGAGCAGGAGCGGGGTCATCGCCAGCGCAAGGAAGACCATGAGTACGTTCCCTATGCCGATGGAGAGCACCACCCCAACCGTGATATCGAGGTGCTCTCCGAGCATCGACAACCCCGGCGCGATGCCGTACCCAAGGAGTACGGCGAGGAGAATCGCCCACGGGAGGCTACCAGGGATACCGAATCCCAGAGTGGGAACCGCCTGGCCGGAGTTCTGAGCGTTCTGCGCGGACTCGGCAAAGAGCAGGCCGTCCAGGCTCCCTTTTCCAAACTGGGAGCGGTCCTTCGTGAATACGATGCCCAGCATGTAGGAGAGCCAGTCGATCACTCCGGCGCCGACTCCCGGTATGATCCCGAGCCCCACGCCGAAGAGTCCCTGGCGCACAGCTACCCGCCAGCGCCGGAGGCCGTACTTGATGCCCTCCCATATCATGCGGTTGGACAGGTTCGTGCCTGGGGCGGACACGGGCTTGCCCATCATCGTCAGGTCCAGCACCTCAGGTAGTGCGAACAGCCCGAGGACCACCGGGATAATTGGCAGTCCTCCGTTGAGGTAGAGGATGTCGAACGTGAACCGTGGTTGGGCTGAGAATGAACTCAGTCCTATCGTCGCCAGCATCAAACCGAGCATCGCCCCTGCAAATCCTCGCAGGAATGCGCCGCGCGACAGCACCGAAACCATGAAGATGCCGAACAGGGCCATCGTCGTAATCTCGGGGAACGAGAAACGGATGATGAACGGTCTGATGATGGGGAGCAGCAGGGCCAGGGCGATAGCGCCTGACACGCCCCCTATGGTCGACACCGCGTAGACAGCCCCCAGCGCCCGCGCTCCTTCTCCCCTTTGTGCGAGCTGATGCCCTTCAAGGAAGGTGACCTGCGTAGGAGCAGTGACGTACCCCAGCAGGATGGCCGGGACCGAGTCCATCGTGTTGGCGAGCGAGATGATTGCCGCGATGAGCATGACGCCTAGCACAGGATCTAGGTTGAGGATGGCGAAAGGGACGATGATGGAAGCTATCGTCAGGCTGCCCACCCCTGGAATCATTCCCAGAGGCCCGGCCAGCACCAGCGCCAGCCCAAGCACCAGCCAGAACTGTGGACTGGTGAGGAAATCCGCAATCAGCGGGATGCTCTGCGAGAGAGTTTCCACTCCCACCTCTCAGTTCGAGAACCGTGGCCTGCCCCATAGTGAGCAGGCCACGGTTCTCGCGTCATGAATGGGCCGGGTTACTGGAACTTCGACTCGTACGTCTCGACCCGCTCGTCGTAGATGGCGTCCAGGCGGCGCAGGTCGAACCCTGCGGCAACCTCTTCTGCGACATCTCCAGGTATGATGCTCGGCGGGTTGCCCGTGACTTTTTGGAACTCTCTTCCGAAGTCCGGGTCAGCGAAGGCCGCATATGCCGCCTCGCGGAGAATCTCCACTATCCAGTCGGGTGTGCTCGGCGCCATGGTCATTCCATCGAAGAAGATGCCGTTCGAACCGCCGTTCTGCAGTGTCAAGATGTCGCTACGCAGTTCGCTCGGAACGAGGTTAGCGACGTTCAGCAGGTCGTCGGGAAGCGAAGGCAGCTCCGCGCTAGGCAGGATTGGTATGCTTTCATTCGATGCGATGGCCCACGGACGCCACTCGCCGCTCTCGATCCAGCCTGGCCGCAGGCGCTGGAGGAAGTACGGGCTGAAGGTGCGGCCATCGACGTCGCGGCGCTCCATGACCGTTACGCCTACATTATAGGACGGCGATATCCCGAAGATGTGTTCGATGGGCACGCCGAGTTCTTCGATGAGGATCCGCTCTATGACGTAGCCCGACCCGGCCGGGGAGATCTGTGGGAATACGACCTTGGTTTCCCCTCCGAACGAGTCCTGCATCCGGTTATAGGGTATGTCCTTGTGGACCATGTAGATGTTTGGCCGGTTCAGATAGAAGACACGGCGAAAGTCCTTCCACTGGTAGGTGACGCCGGGCACGCTCAACTGGTTGTCCGGGTACCCGCCGACGCCGTAGGTGATGGTCAAACCGTCATCGGACTCTTCGTAGAATTCGTTGAGAAACGCCTCGAACCCGGCGCGATCCGGGGCAGTGGTGATGGTGATCGAGGGGTTGCCGGGGATGAACTCGGAAAGCTTGGAGGCGATGAACCGCCCCTCGGTGTCTGCTCCGCTGCCGACTGCGTAGCCAATCACCAGCCGGATGTCCTTGCCCTCGTAGTAGGGCGGGGCGGGCGTTAGCGTCGCGGTTGGAGTGGCGGTCGGCGCGGCGGTCGGCGCGGCTTGGGGAACGGCTGTTGCCGCTGCTGTTGCCGCTGACTGCGGCACCGGCGTCGCTGCTGGCGTGGGCGTCGGGTCTGCGCCGCATCCCGCGATGAGGACGGCCAGCAACCCACCCAATATCATCAGCATCCATCTTCGATTCGTTTTCATCTGTTCCTCCCGGGTATGACCAAGTATTGCGTCGTCCAATGTCCCGAGGAGCGAACCGGCAAGCGTGTCGTCTTCCCAGAACGGGTTTGCATTCCCTACCGATTCTTCATGACGTATGGAGACCGTAGAACACCTGAGCATTCGTACGGAGGATGCCCTCCTTGTCCTTATCGGACATATCCTCTCGCTCGAGTAGTTCGTTGATCTCCTCGTTGATCGTGTCGTCGTTGACCTCGTGCGGGAAGTCCGAGGAGAACATGAACGGTTCGCTGCCAACGACGCTCACGGCATAGCCGATAGCGCCCTCATCGCCCTCGACGCCAACGAAGAGACGGCGCTCCTTGACCAGGCGGATGATGTATTCAGCGATACTCTCACCTTTGCGCAACTGCAGGAACCCGGAGTGTGGGTCAGCGGGTATGAACGCCTTGTGCGAGCCGTTGAAGCGCTCCAGGCCCAGCAAGAACCAGGCGAGACCGCCCTCCAAAAACCCCCAACGCACCTTGGGGAACCGGTCGAATACGCCGTTGAAGAGCAGGCTCCCGAAGCTGATGGTGATGCCGAACGGATGGCCCATGGCGTGGACCGGCGCGAACAGGTTGAGGTTGTCCATACCGAGGCCCATGTGGCAACCGCCGTGGAATGCAACAGCTATACCCAGTCGGTTGGCTTCCTCGTATACAGGCCAGTACACTCTGGCTCCAAGGTGGTTCGCCAGGCCTGTTGACGGGAGCATGATTCCCACCATGCCCAGTTCCTCTATGCATCGACGCATCTCGGCTATCGCGGCCGGAGGGTCCTGCATGGGTACGAGTCCCATGCCGAGCAGGCGAGGGGTGTGCCTGGTGAAGGTGTCGTACAGCCAGTCGTTGTAGGCGCGGCACGCCGCTGCGGCGTAGTCCAGGTCGACTATGCGCCCACACGCCAGCCCCGCAGTCGGGTAGAGCACTGCTCCTTCGATGCCCGCGCTGTCCTGGAAGTCCACCCAGCGGTCGACCGGGGCTGGCATGAATGAGCCCGGCGGGCGAATGGTCAGTCCCTCATGCAGATGGTCAAGGGCAGGGAATACTTTCCCCGCGCGGCGGCTCAGATACTGCCCGTACTCCTTTGGGAAGTACGTGGCGATGGCAGCCTCGTCTTCAAGTACGTGCCCATCACCGTCGATGATCCCGATCTTCGATTGAACTACCATACCGCTGTTCCTCCCACTCGCCAGTTGGTTCCCGCTTACACCGCCGAAGGTTGTGGCAAGACAACCGGTTTGACTTCTCGGAACTCTGACATTGCCTGCAAGGCTTCGGTGGTGTTTTCCAGGGAATAGCTGCCCGTAATCATCGATTCGAAGGGAAAGTGCTTGCTCTGGGCTGACAGGAACTGCACTGCCTGCAGGAAGTGTCGCGCCTCCGCCTGTAGCACGCTCGTAATGGTCAGGTATTTCGTGGTCATCGCGAACGCGGGAATCTCAAGGTTGCCGCTTCCGCCGCCGATGCTGACAATCCGGCCGCCCCTGCGGACGAGGTCCACCGCCTCGGGGATGGCTTGTGCGGTGGCTGCCTGGATCACGACATCCACGCCCAGTCCGCGGGTTCGCTCTGCGAGCCACGCCTTCCGGTCTGCCGCCGATGTCTGCTCGATGTTCATCGTGCCTGCGGCGCCCCAGCGCGCTGCCACTTCCAGACGTGACTCCGGCGCCCCGAATACGAATACGCGATCGGCGCCCTTCGCAATAGCGACCGCCAGGCAATAGAGCCCCACTGGGCCTGCCCCCTGCACCAGTACAGTCTCGTGGCTCTTGATGGGACCGAGCCGTTCTGCTGCGTGCATCGCAGTTCGTAACGCACAGGCGGCCGACGCAGCGAGCGGCGCGGGCACGTCGTCAGGAATCGGGATGAAGTCGGCTCCGGGAGGGTAGTAGTGGTATTCGGCGGCGCCGCCGAGCAGGTACGGGTATTGGTCGACCCGCTCCCTGCCGTACCGAGCCCCTTCCAGGCAGAGGCTCGGTTGCATCGCTACGGCACAGTGGTAGCAGTGCCCGCAGAACGGGTAGTTCCCAATGATGCGCTGGCCGACCTGGACGGGATTGTTGAATATGTCCTTGGGGTTCCCGCCAACGTCTACAACCGTCACAGCGGTCTCGTGACCGGGGATATAGGGCAGCTTCTCGGGGCCTACAAAGCTGTGGCCACTCCAGATATGCACGTCCGTCCCGCACAGGGTCGCCGCGTCAACGCGGCCAAGCACGCCACCGGCTTCAATGTCAGGAAGAGGAACATCCTGAACCGAAAGGGGCTTGGCGAATTCGGTCACCACCGCAGCACGGACTGTGTCTCCCATCTTGGCCTCCACAAGCACAGCCTAGGGATCCGAGGGACCTAAGCGGTCAGGCAGCCTCGCGCCTCACCGGCGCGAACATATACTACGGTAAAACGATTCACAAGTCCGCTCCCCGTTGTTTGTGGTTGTTCAATGATTCTATCAGTCTATGAAAGGACTGACGTTGACCCCCAGAGAGCAAACGCGGATACAGGTGTTGAACGGAGTGATCGAATGAGAGGAGCGCGGCTCCGATTGAGATATCCTAGTCCTCTTGCAGGACACTTTTCTTACCGATGTACTTGAGTCGTTCGGGCCAGAAGGCCCCGCTGCAGACACTGGACTCGCCGTGCTGTACCGCGCAGGACTCAACCGGCCTGGCAAGCGACGCTTCGCCAAGGTGAAGGTGCCAACGGCGTGGCTCGGAGCAAGCTGACGAACGAGTACTTCGCTGCGCAGTTGCGAACCGCGAGCACGATGCGGAACTGGCGAACCGTCCTCACGCTGCTGAATATGGTCGATGCCCCCTAGTCCCACTAACGAGCACTCCATCCACGCCCCGGGAGTTTGAGACGTTCAACTCGGACTACTTGTGTCTGATATGCTGTGCATGGAATTGCCGCACCGATGGGCCTGTCCCCCTCCGATGGAAACACCAAGAACGAATCTGCAATCGGCACGCCTCCATGGCCTCAGCGTAAGCGCAATCTCATTCGACCCCCTCACCGGTGTGGAAGCTGAGGAGACGCGCAGTTGAGTTTTCTAACTTCCATGGCCCTACGCCGTCCGACCGTGGCGGTGCTGGCTATCTTCTTGGTGCTCGGTTCAGGCGTCATGGCCTACCGCTCACTCCAGGTCGAACTGTTCCCACAGATAGACTTCCCTCTGGTAACGGTGTTCGTCGCGTATCCGTCTGCCGACCCTGAGGCCGTCGTCCGCTTCGTTACCGAGCCCGTCGAACGGGCCATCGCCGATACGCCGAATCTCGAAACGATCCAATCGACTTCGTCCGAGGGCACTTCTGCTGTCTTCGCCACTTTCCGCTACGGAACCAACATGGCGGAGACCCAGGCCGCCATCGAGGCCGCGGTGAGCGGCATCGTCTTTCCGGCGGGCGTGGGAGAACCGGACGTTGGGCGCTTCAACCCGGACGAGTTCCCCGTCATCTTCTTCAGCGTGGTCTCCGACCGAGAGTTGTCCGAAACACAGGCTATCGTGCAGTCACGCATCGTACCGGCGCTATCAGGCATCGACGGTATCGGGGACGTCTCGCTGACCGGAACGGTGGAGCGGAGCGTCCGCGTCATCGTGGACGCCGACAGGATGGCAGCCAACGGCATCTCCATGTTCCAGGTCGCGGGCGCCATGAGCGAGAACAACCTCACACTCCCCGCCGGGCTCCTGTTCGACGGCTCGCAGGCCGTGATAGCCAAGACGACCCATACGCTGGACTCGGTGCAGGACGTTGAGAACCTCATCGTGGGAGCATCCCCGTCCGGCCCGGTGCGCCTCTCCGACGTGGCGAACGTCATTGTGGGGGAGGGTGTGCCAGACAGCATCACCCGCACGAACGGCAAACCCGGCGTGGGCGTGTCCATCTCCAAGAAGCCCGACGCCAACACCGTCGACGTGACAACCGCCGTTAACGACGCTCTCGAGAACATCCCAGGGCTGCCCCAGGACATCGAAATCATCATCGTCTCGGATCAGGGCCCTGAGATCCAGGGGCAGATCGATACGCTCGCCAAGGAGGCGCTGTTCGGCTTCCTCTTCGCGGTTACCGTTGTCTTCGCCTTCATGCTCACCATCCGCCCAACTGTCCTCCGTGGGCTGGGGAACACGCTGCGGCCTACCATCGTTATCGCGCTCTCCATCCCGCTCAGCGTCTTCACCGGCATCCTCCTCATGTTCTCGCAGGACATGACCCTCAACTTCATGACCTTCGGAGGGCTCGCCATCTCCGTGGGCCGCGTCGTGGACGACTCGATCGTCGTGCTGGAGAACGTCTACCGGCACATCCAGGGCGGACGAGACCGGTGGCGCGCCGCGCTCGAAGCCACTACGGAGGTCGCCCCCGCCATCTTCGCCTCCACCATGACCACCGTCGTTGTCTTCCTTCCGCTGGTGTTCATCCAGGGCCTCGTTGGCGCGTTCTTCCTTCCCTTCGCGCTCACCGTTACCTTTGCGCTTATCGCGTCCTTGTTCGTGGCGCTCACCGCCGTACCCGTTCTGGCCGCGTATCTCCTCCGCCCCGGCGACCTGCCGGAGGGGTCGGGTGACGAGGGAGAACTGGCGCTCCCTGAAACCTCCTTGCAGCGCGTCTATGTCTCCATCCTCCGGTGGGTGCTGCGGCGCAGGTGCATCACCCTGCTGGCGGCCTTCGCCATCACGATTTCGAGCCTCGGCCTGACGGCCATCATCCCCATCAGCCTGTTCGGCGGAGAGGCCACCAGCCTACAGATCGAACTCACTGTGCCGCCCGGAACCAGCCCGGAACAGACCCTTGCGGAAGTCATCGAGATAGAAGCCCGGCTACGCGATATATCCGACGTCTACTCGGCAACCATCGGCTCGCCGGAGTTCGGTCTGGCAGCGGGTCCGGCAAGAGCCGGGTATACCAACTTCTTCGTCACCCTCAGAGACGACGCACCGGAGAACATCGCTGAGATTCTCAGAGACGAGCTCAGCAAACCCGGAAACACGCTCGTCGTCACAGAGATACAGAACGGTCCTCCGGGCGGCGGCGTGGAGATATCCGTTACCGGCGCCAACTACGCCGACATCGCCGCGGTCTCCCGCGAACTAACCGCCTCCCTTGCCGATATAGAGGGCGTCGTCAATCTGGAGAACACGGTCGCGCAGGCCCGCCCCGAGGTCGCGATAGAGGTGGATCCGGACAAGGCGGCCGGCCTCGGCCTCACCACCCGCCATGTCGGCTTCCAGCTCAGCCAGTACCTCATCGGGCAGACCGTTACGACCATGACGATAGACGGCGAATCGCTGAACGTGGTGCTCTCCGGCGACCCGCTAACTGCCGGAGGGCTGAGCGCGATTGGCTCCCTCATCGTCGCCGGGCCCGCAGGCTCCGCCCCTCTCGGCGAAATTGCGGAACTCGTCATGCGGGAGGGCCCCGTCTCCATAAGCCGCACGGACGGCGTGCGGTCGGCCAGCATCACCGGCGCCATCATAGCGGAGGACGCGCAGGCCATCGGACTCCTGGTCGACGAGAAGATCGAGGCGCTGCAACTGCCGCCAGGAGTCAGCGTCTCCAGCGGCGGCATCTTCGCTGACATTGCGGAGGGCTTCCAGGCCATCTTCATCACCATGGCCATCAGCGTCGTCCTCATCTACCTCGTAATGGTCGCCAGCCTTGGCTCATTGCGGAACCCCTTCGTCATCATTACGACTCTTCCCCTTGCTCTCATCGGCGTGTTCGCTTCACTGGCCATAACAGGCCGCTCGCTCGGACTGCCCGCGATGATGGGCGTCCTGCTCCTCATAGGCATCGTCGTGACGAATGCCATCGTGCTGATAGCATTCGTGGAGCAGCAGCGGGCCAAAGGCATGGGCACCTACGACGCCCTCATCTCCGGCGCGCGCGTACGCCTCCGCCCCATCCTTATGACCGCCCTCACCACCAGCTTCGCTCTCTTGCCTCTCGCACTGGCAAGCGGAGGCAGCGGTGGCATCATCGGCGCAGAACTGGCAACGGTCGTGATCGGCGGGTTGATGAGTTCCACGGCGCTAACGTTGATCGTTCTGCCCATCGTCTACATGATCTTCAACGACAGCATACCCAGGCTGCTCAACAGGCTGTTCCACCGGCAGCAGCCCGAACCGTTGGCCGCACCGGATAGCGGACGCTAACAAGCCGATTCGAGGAAAACGTCGTGCAGGTACAAGTGAATGGCGGCGAGGTTGCAGTCGAAGTGAGGGGCAGCGGGGATATGGTGGTTCTCGTATCTTCCCTGGGGCGCGGCATCGGCGATTTCGACGCTCTGATGCATGACCTTGAGGCCGCAGGCTACCGGGCCGTCGGAGTGAGCGCGCGGGGCGTCGACGGCAGTTCCCCCGCCGTGGACGGACTGACGCTGCATGATTTCGCGAACGACGCGGCGCAGGTCATCGAGCATCTGGGCGGTGGCCCGGCTCACCTGGTGGGACACGCTTACGGCAATCGCATCGTCCGCTGTCTTGCCGCTGCCCGCCCGGAGTTGACTCGCAGCGTCACGCTGATTGCCGCCGGGGGCCAGGTTCCTCCGGCGCCGGAGATCGGCGGGGCCCTCATGCGCATCTTCGAACTCGACCGCTCAAACGAGGAGCGGCTTGCGGATATTCAGCTCGTGTTCTTTTCGCCCGGCCGCGATGCGTCGGTCTGGCTCGACGGCTGGGTTCCGGAGACGAAGAAGATGCAGTGGGACATGCGTGACGCAGTACCCTACGACGAATGGGGCCATGCCGGCTCCGCGCCGGTGCTCGCCATCCAAGGTCTCGATGACCCGCTCGCCACTCCGGCGAACGGCTACGCGCTGCGCGAACAACTCGGAGCGGAACGCGTCGAAGTGGTCGACTTGCCCAATGCCAGCCACGCCATGCTACCCGAGCAGCCGGAGGCTATCGCCCGCGAACTGCTCGCGTTTCTCCGGCGGCATTAGCGTCGTCTCCTGTTGCCCACCGCCTCATCGTAACGAGCCTGCGGCAGGCTATAGACCGGTGATCCTGCCTCGGGCGTCAACGTCCAGCGTACGGGGGTTCTTGGGCAATCCGGGCATGGTTACGACGGAGCCTGCTATGGGGTAGACGAACCCCGCGCCGAGCGATGCGCGAACGTCCGAGATCTCAAAGGTGTAGCCGCTGGGCCTGTTCTTGAGCACAGGGTCATGGGAGAGGGATAGCGGCGTTTTCGCCATGCACACCGGCAGACTCCCGAGCCCCTGCTCCTCGAATCGCGCGAGCTTCCGCGATGCTTCCGGGCTCCATTTCACGTCCGCCGCTCCGTAGACGTTCGTGGCGAGCGCCCGCACCTTCTCCCGTATAGGCGCGTCCAACGGGTAGAGGTAGGTGATCGGGGGCGGCTGGGCTGTGGTCGTGCGTACGACCGCTTCCGCGAGTTCCACCGCGCCATCTCCGCCCTCGGTGAAACCGTTGCAGGCAACAGCCGCGGACGCTCCGGCAGTGATGGCGACGTCCTGCATGATGACGACCTCTTCCGGTGTGTCAGTAGGGAAGCGGTTGATCGCGACGACGACAGGCAGGCCGAAGCTGCGTATGAGTCTGACCATGTGATCGAGGTTGGCCGCACCGATGCGCACAGACAGCGGATCCGGGTAGTTCAGTGCGTTCGCGGCTACGCCGCCGTGGTGCTTGAGCGCTCGCACCGTTCCGACGAGCACCGCCGCGTTCGGACGCAGTCCGCTGGTGCGGCACTTGATGTGCATGAACTTCTCAAAGCCGAGGTCTGCTCCGAAACCGGCCTCGGTTATGACGTAATCGGCGTAGCCGAGCGCGAGGCGGTCTGCCACGACGGAGCTGCATCCGTGGGCGATGTTGCCGAATGGCCCCGTATGGACGAACGCGGGCTGACCTTCCGTCGTCTGCACGAGGTTCGGCAAGAGCGCTTGCCGCAGCAGGGCCATGAGCGAACCGACCGCGCCCACCTGCGCCGCCGTTACGGGCTGTCCGTTCTTGCTGACGGCGACGGAGATACGGGAGAGCCGCTCCCGTAGGTCCGCCGGGTCGGAGGTGAGCGCGAGGACAGCCATGATCTCTGACGCGGTAACGATGTCGAACCCCGTCTCGCGCAGCGGGGCGTTCGCGCTCCCGCCGAGGCCCGAGACGATGCTGCGCAGTGCGCGGTCCTCGACATCGACGACCCTGCGCCACGTGATGTCCTCGGGGCCCGTATCGGGGATGAGGCCGCGCTGTATCGCGTTCTCCGCCATCGCGCCTAGCAGGTTGTGCGCGGAGGCGACCGCATGCGCGTCCCCGGTGAAGTGGATATTGATCTCGTCCTCGGGGACGATGCGGGACTTGCCTCCGCCCGTTCCGCCGCCCTTGATGCCGAAGATAGGCCCGAGCGACGGCTCTCGGATGGTGGTTACGGCGTTCTTGCCAAGCTTGCCGAGCCCCTGCGTCAGGCCAACCGACGTGGTGGTTTTCCCTTCCCCCGCAGGCGTGGGGTTGATGCCGGTAACGACGACGAGGCTGCCCATTTGCTTTGGGCGAATGGCATCAAGCGACACCTTGGCTTTGGTGTCGCCGTAGGGGATGAGGTGCTTGGACGCGATGCCCAGGCTCCGGGCAACCTCTGTTATCGGCCTCAACTCGTCCATCCGAGAACCCGTATGCCTATCTCGACCGCTGCAACGCCTCGTAGAGCTTCTCTGCCGTTACGGGCAGGTCTCTGATTCGAGCGCCGGAGGCGTCTGCGATGGCGTTCGCTATGGCTGCGGCAGTGGGGGCGTTGGGGCTTTCGCCAATTGCTTTGATGTTGTACGGCCCGACGCCCTTGCCAGGCTCCTCGAGCACGATGGTTGTGAGCTCAGGGATGTCCGCGATATTCGGTATCTTGTAGTCCGCGAACGAGAGCGTCGAGACGAACCCGTTCTCCCGAACGAGCTCCTCCTGCAGGCCAAAGCCGACGCCCATGATGGCGCCGCCGTTGATCTGCCCCTGATGCCCGATGGGGTTGATGATGGTGCCCGTGTCGTGAACGGTGGTGAGTTTCGTCAGCTTGATCTGGCCGGTTTCCTGATCGACCTCAACCTCCGCTATCTGAGAGCAGTAGCCCGTGACGGGATTCTCGTAGCCTCCGGCTGCTGCTGCTCTGCCTACGACGGGCGTTCCCACGCGGGCGATGAGGCCGCTCCATGGCTGGGACTCTCCCGTGTCCGTCCGCACGAGCATGCGTCCCTGGACGACGAGCTTCTCCTCCGGCCAGTTCTGTAGTTCAGCCGCAAGCTTGAAGAGTTCGCCTTGCGCTTGACCCACGGCGTCGTGGGTGGCGATCGTGCCGAGGTTCGTGACGCGGCTTCCGCCCACGCCCTGATCCATATCGAACAGGCCGGTGTCGGCGACCTCGATACGGACGGCCTCGGCGGGGAGTCCCATATCCTCGGCTACGACCTGTTGGAGCACGGTGTAGGCTCCCGCGCCTTGCTCGAACAGAGGAGTGGTGATGACGACGGATCCGTCTGCCTCCAACGACACTTGCGAGTTGACTCTGCCTCCGCCGGGCGGGCGCTCACCTATGGAGACGCCTCTGCCGACTCCGGGCGCTTTCGGCTGTCCATAGCCGGAGGATTCGACCGCTACCTCGAGCGTTGCGGCGGCGCGGTTCTCGATGAACACGTCGCCCAAGGCGGTCGGCTCCCCGTCGCTGACGAGGTTCATGAGCCGGAATTGGACGGGGTCCATGCCGATGGCGGCTGCGACCTCGTCTACGTGCGATTCGAGGGCGAAGACGGCTTGAGGCTCGCCGGGGCCGCGCATGTGGCCGCAAGGCGTGTTGTGCGTGTAGACCATGTCCTCGACGACGCGGGCGTTCGGCGTGCGGTACGGGCCGCCGGCGGCCTTGGCTCCGCCGAGGTGTCCCGCGGGCTTGAATCCCGCGTACGCTCCGCTGTCGAACACGATGCTGACATCGTGAGCGGTGATGCTGCCGTCCTTCCGCACTCCCGTGCGCATCCGCAGCCTGGAGTGGTGGCGCGGGTTCGCCGCCATGAACTCCTCGCTGTAGTCGAAGACCATCCTGACCGGACGGCCCCCGGTTGCTTTCGAGAGGAGGTAGCCCAGCGCGACGTTCATGGGCGAGCCTTTACCGCCGAAATCTCCACCGATGACGACTGGGTGAAAGACGATGCTCTCAGGATCCACGCCCAGCGGCCCGGCTATCTGCGAGCGCACCGTGTAGGGCGCTTTGCCGGGCGTCCAGACCTCCGCTGTGCCGTCAGCATTGACGCGGACGGTGGCGTTGTGGGCCTCCAGATAGACCTGATGCTGAGAGGGCGTCGTGAAGGTGTTCTCCACCACGAGGTCCGCCTCTTTCATACCCGCCTCGACGTCTCCCTTGCTCCACTCCCAGTGGACGATGACGTTGGTGGGCGCCGGAACCTCGTAGAGCAGGCCCGTGAACGATGTCATATCGGGATTCACGAGCAGTTCGTTCTTCATGGCCTCTTCGGGATCGGTTACCGCAGGCAGCTCCTCGTAGTCGACCTCGATGAGTTCGATGGCGCGCTGCGCGATCTCCTCGTCATCGGCTACGACGGCGGCGACCTGCTCGCCCACAAACTTCACCTCGCCCTGGGCGAGGACGGGCACGTCCACGATGCGGCGGCCCCATCGCATGTTCTGCGGGATGTCATCGCCGGTCAGGATGGCGTGTACGCCGGGAAGGGCGCGCGCTGCGGAGGTGTCGATGCCCCTGACGCGGGCATGGGGGAAAGGGCTGCGGAGGGTCTTCGCCCACAGAGTGCCTTCGATCTCGAAATCGGCTCCGTAGTTCGCTGTTCCGGTTACCTTGTCGCGTCCGTCGATGCGGGGGACAGGTGTCCCGATGACTCGTGATTGGGTGGTCATCGTCTCTCCTTCAATGTAGGTAGTGTGGATTCCAGTGGCGAGCCTAGCATAGCAAGAGCGCCCGAGATTCGCTCACCCCGGCTTCAGGATGGCCGCGATGTCGGCTTCAGGCACGTCGAATGACCGCAGCACGCTCTCCGTGTGCTGGCCGAGGGTAGGGGCAGGCATGCGTACTCCTCCCGGGGTTGCTGAGAGTTTCGTCGGCACGCCGATATGCTTCACCGTACCGGCGACAGGGTGCGGCAGCTCCTGCACCATGCCGCGCGCCAGGACGTGCTCATCGGCGAAGACTTCTCCCATGTCGTAGATCGGGCCTGCAGGAACGCCTGCGCTCTCGAAGATCCCCAGCCATTCCTGCGAGGTTTTGAGTCGGGTGACGGCCTGTATCTCCTCCGCCAGTTCCTGGTAATGGCGGACGCGGCTGGGGTTGTCCGCGAATCGTGGGTCGGCGAGGAGGTCGGGGCGTTCCAGAGCTGCGCAGAGCCGCTCGTAGTTGGCCTGATTCGCGACGCCGAGATTGAAGTAGCCGTCGGCGCTCTCGATGGCCTGATAGGGCGCGACGAGCCGGTGCGCCGAGCCCTTGGGCTGCGGAATCTCGCCCGACCCCCATAGTTCGGCGGCCTCCCATACGGTGAGGGCGATGGCGGACTCCAGGAGCGACGTCTCGATCACCTGGCCCTCGCCGGTTCTGAGCCGGTGGACGTAGGCGGCAAGGACGCCGTTGGCCGCGAAGAGCCCTGCGCCGAGGTCGGCGAGGGGCACGCTCGTCTTGACGGGCGGGGAGTCCGGGTAGCCCGTTACGCTCATCATGCCGGACATGCCTTGCGCCAGCAGATCATACCCGGGGCGCGGGCTGTACGGCCCGGTCTGGCCGAAACCGGAGATGGAGACGTAGATCAGCTCCGGGTGGCGCTCGCGGAGGGCGGCGGCTCCGAGGCCGAGCCTCTCCATGACGCCCGGCTTGAAGTTCTCGGCGACGACATCGGCGTACTGCGCCATACGCCGGAAGACATCCCTGTCCAGATCACGCTTGAAGTCGAGCACGATGCTCTTCTTGTTGCGGTTGATGCCGAGGAAGGCGGCTGACTCCCCGTTGATGAAGGGCGGGCCCATGCGGCGGGAGTCGTCGCCGGTGGGCTTCTCTATCTTGATGACGTCCGCGCCCATGTCGGCGAGCAGCATCGTGCAGAACGGCCCGGCCATCACCTGGGTGCAGTCGAGGACGGTTATGCCCTCCAGCGCCATGGGAGGCATCGGTCAGCGGCCCTCGAACCGGGGCGCGCGCTTCTCGACGAACGCTCGGTAGCCTTCCTGTCCGTCCTTCGTATCGAAGATGGAGAGCGGCAACCGCAGCTCCTCCTCGGTCAGGTCGGCCAGGGCGGGGTTGCGGAGGATGGTCTGGATGATCCGCTTATGGCCTGACTGCGTGAGCGGGGCGTAGGCCGCCATCTCCCTGGCGAGCGCGTAGGTGTGCTCGACGAGGCGCTCTGCGGGGACGACTTCCGTGAGGAGGCCGATGCGCAGGGCTTCCTGCTCGTCGATGCGGCGGGCGGTGAGCAGGAGGTTCGCGGCGTGCCCCGGACCCACGAGGTTGAGCAGCCGCCGCATCTCGTTGTAGCCGACGAGAACGCCTATCTTCGCCACCGGCACGCCGAACGTGCTGCCCGTCGCGGCGATGCGGAGGTCCGTCGCCATGGAGAGCTCGCAGCCCCCGCCGACGCAGATGCCGCGAATCATCGAGATGGTGGGCTTTGGCATATGCTCGACAGCGTCGAGCGCACCCTCGAAGGCGGCGGCGTACTCCTTCCCCAGTTCGCTGTTGCTGCGATGGGCGGGGAAGTCCTTGATGTCCGCGCCCGCGGAGAACGCCCTCTCGCCCGCGCCGCACAGGATGACGACTTTGACGCCGGCGTCCTGCGCGAGTTGGGTGGCGGCGTTCCGCAGCAGTCCCCACGTCTCGAAATCTATCGCGTTGTGCTGATCGGGACGGTTGAGGGTGAGGGTGGCGATGCCGTCCTCGATGGCAACTAGCAGCTTCTGGCTCATGCTGCGTAAGTATAAAGCGTTCGCGTTCTGCGTTCAGCAGGGGAGCCGGGGGTACGCGAGTCGCGTTGTGGGGCGCCGCCCTACACCCTTGCCTGGATTCCAGCCTTCGCTGGAATGACGAGGACAGGGGGCAGGGATGCGAGATTCCCGCCTGCGGGGGAAGGATGGGGGCTGTTCAGGAGTGGTCAGGGGCTGGAAACTTTTAAAATCCTCTCATTTCCGCTCATTTCCGCTCATTCGTCCGTAGATGCTGGCGATGGGGCCGGGAGCGAATTTTTCGAATATTGGCCTCATTTGGCCTCGTTTGGTTTGGTTTACTCCTAGCCGGGCGTTGGAAATGAGGCCAGGGTGGTCTCGTTTGGCTCTCCGTTTACTCGTAGGGGGTGTGCCAGACATGGACTTATTTGGACCTCGTGTGGCCTCGTTTGGTACACCCTCACGCTTGCCCTCTCCCAGAGGGCGAGGGGAGCATACAGGGGGGACAGGGATGCGAGGTTCCCTGCCTGCGCAGGGAACGACGGGTGGGAATCGCTGCTACACGCAGACGGGGCCATCCCCGGCGTGGAACAGCCCTCAGGAGTGAGTAGGAGTGGCAAACTTTTAATTCAGTCTCATTTCGTATCATTTGGTCTCATTTCGGGCGGGAGCTTGGGGGCTTCACCCTCATCCTCACCTTCTCCCCTCAAGGGAGAAGGGACCTGCAGGGACCACCGGACGTATGAACGACGTATACAACCAATGTAAGGCTGGCGGGGGTATGGCGCAATGGGCATTTGTCGTCGTTGGTTTGGGGGTTGGCGCGCCCCAAACAGGGATGCGAGGTTCCCTGCCTTCGCGGGGGAACCGCAGAGGGGTTCGCTGCACATTTGTGCTAGACTCGCGGCCACCCCGCTGGCCGGAGACGCTGCCCCTTGCGAACGCCCGCGCTCCTCGTCCTGATGCTGCTTGCGCTCGCGCTTGCTACCTATACGTGAGACTACACCCAGCGGATGGAGGCCCTTCGGAGCGCCTGGGACCACAGGAGAGAAGGACGCCCGCCTTGCAGGTTGAGGGGAAGGCGCCAGCCACCGGTACGTACTATCTCTCGGTCGAGAGCACCGCCGGAACCCTCGGCGTCTATGAACTACTGTTGAGCAGGCTGCCGGAGCAGAACTGATACCTCCCAGCCCAAAGCTCGGTATCCCACCCGTCAATCCGCATGCCTCGCAGCGTATTCGGGTGGGCGAAACGAAGCCCTTGCCCACCGAACTGGACAAGATCAAGAACCTTCGTTCTAAGGTTTAGGCTGGTGGTGTACAAAGCGGGCGTGCGCGCGCTGGCGCTGGTCAGGGGATAGCCCTTCTCAGACGGGGAGCTGGTCGGCGTCCGGGGCTGCAACGACGCCGAACGCGGTGTTAATCGCCGAGATGTATTGGTACTGGCCGACGGTGGCAGCGAGCTCGACGAGCCATCGGACGCCTTTGCGGCCCTCCAGCGCGTCGAAGAGGTCTTGCTCGACCTTGTTGTTCTGCAGGAGTTGCCGTACGAACTCGATGATGTCGCGCTCGTCCTCTTCGAGGCCACTGGTGTCCTGCCTGTGCCTGACGGCTTCGATGGCCTCTTCCCGCATGTCGGCGGCGCGTCCGGCTCTCACGTGCGCGGCCCACTCGTAGGTCGCGTCCTTCTCCCTCGCGACGGCGATGATGGCCAGTTCGCGCTCGACCGAGCTAAGCGTCGAGCCCAGCCTGACCTGCGCGCCGGCCTCCATGACTTTCTGGGCGAGGCCGGGGCTGTGCATGAGGACGGCGAAAGGCCCGCGCACCCCGTGAAGCGTTTCGACGATTGCGTCGAACTCAGCGTGTCGGTCATCGGGAATCTGGGCCTTGTCGGTAATCATTTCGATGCGTGGCATGACTTCTCCTAGCGGCATCAACGCCCAATCCGTTCGGGAAAGATTCTCGGCTATTGTACTGTTTCCTGCCCCACCGAACTGGACTTGAACCCGGGTGGCACGTTGTCAACTGTCCCTTCCCTCCTAGAGCGCCTGATCCACTGCCATGAGTACCGGTACGTTTTGTTGCGATTGTGTCTCACCCATGAGCAGTGGTGCGGAGCACACCTGCGCGCTGCCTCCTGACGGCATCCCCGTCTGCTGAGGTAGGAATGACTACGGGAAAGCGTCTATGCTTACGGATATGCACAAGCTCTTATCGAGCATGTTTCTTCAACCTTGGAATTGAAATTTGTCGGGAAAGACTCGTACGGATTAACAGATGCTCTTGCCCTCGCGGGACAGTGGTGGAGTAGTTAGATTCGCTAAGATAGGGCGACTGCGAACGCCAAGGCGGTAGCCACGGGTAAGCGCCATGTGGAGGAGTGCAGGCACTGCCTCAGCTGACAGCGTCGCGCCTGCGAGTGCAGAGTTTTGCGTTCGGCGCTCTGCCGCTCGTGGGTTTGCGTCGCGGCGGAGCGCCTACGTCCAACATTACAACCGATGAGAACAGCGGCAGGGACGTACCTGCCAACGATGCGCAAGGCGTCAGCTTGCTCGCCGCGCCCTGCGCCATCGCCGCTCCGCGTTACAGGTCGGCGCTCACGAGGTCCGAGTAGTACTTCCAGACGCCGCCTACGAGCACCGGGGGCATGTTGGCGAGGGGCGTGGCGAGGTGCGGGGCCTGGCGCATGGCGGCCTGACCCGCTGCGAATTCGTCCATGTTGTCGGCGGGGATGCCTTTGTAGTCGGGGCCGAATGCGCTGAGGGCGTACCAGTTGAGGCGGGACTGCTCCTCGAGGTGGAGCATGTTCATCACGGACTGCTCCAGGTTGTTTCCGGTTGTGACGGCGCCGTGACCGCGCAGCAGCAGCGCGGGGCTGTTGCCTATGGCGCTGGCGACTTGCATGCCGTCCTCTTCGGTGATGATGAGCTTGGAGTGGGGGAAGACAGGGATGTCTCTGCGCACGAGCGCGTGGCCCTCGTTGGACATCGGCTTCAGCTTGACGTCGTTGAGGCCGAGGACGTTGGTGTAGCGGGGGTGGGTGTGGACGACGGACATCACATTGGGGTTCTCCCGGTAGATGCAGGAGTGCATCTTGACCTCGTAGCACTGGGATGTGCCCTTGGGGCCGTCCACGAAGTTACCATCGAGGTCGACGACGATCATCTCTTCCGGCCTGGCGACGTGCAGAGCGTCTGTCTTGTAGCCTCGACCCTTTACGACGAAGAGGCCGGGCTGGTTGGGCACGCGCAGGCTGGCGTGTCCGAGGGAGGCCAGGATATGAGTGGCCAGGCCCATCTCCGCAAGGATGCGGGTGGCGATGGCGACTTCGCGTTTGACCTCGTCTATCTCGCGTGACATAGGGTTCCTCCAACGGCGTACCAGGATGGTTCGCCTTGTATCACTGCGCGTCGGCGCGCGTCAACTGGAAGGGGCTCGCTACCGGTTTGGGGGGAAGGCGGCGGGGGCGTGGTATTCGATTATCTCGGCGGCGGCGGCGGTCTCGCGCACGAGCGATTCGACGTCCAGTGCTGCTTCGTAGTTGGCGATGCGGTGGACCCTGACGGCGGTCGATGGGGAGCGGGGGACGAACAGCGTGCAGCAGTCCTCATCAGGGAGGATGGAGGTTTCGTAGGTGCCGATGGCGCGCGCCTGCTCGATGATCTCGGTCTTGTCCATGCCGATGAGCGGGCGGAGGATGGGCAGGTCCGCGCTCTGATCCACGGTTGCGATGTTGACGAGCGTCTGCGAACCGACCTGTCCAACGCTTTCTCCGGTGACGAGGGCGTGGGCCTTCTCCTTGCGGGCGATGGCCTCCGTGATGCGCACCATGAATCGTCGATAGGCCACGACGCGCAGGGGGCCGGGAACGTCGAGTATCACTCGGCGCTGCACGTCGGCGAACGGCACGAGGTAGAGCCGGGTGTCGTATTGATAGGCGTTGAGGCGCTCGGCGAGCTCCTTTGCCTTGTCGCGGGAGCGTCCTTCCACGAGCGGGAATGCGTGGAAGTGCACGAGGACCGCGCGGCAGCCTCGTCGTAGCATCCGCCATGCGGCGACGGGCGAATCTATGCCGCCGGACATCATGACGGCGACCTTCCCCGCCGTGCCGACGGGCAGACCGCCCGCACCGGGGTAGTCTTTCGTGTAGACGAACGCGTCCTGCCGTCCCACCTGGACGGAGAAGTTGACCTCAGGGTTGCGGAGGGAGACCTGAGCGCCGGTGGCTTCCCGAACCTCGTCGCCCAGCCTCGCGTTCAGCTCGTAGGAGGTGAGGGGGAAGGCTTTGTCGGTGCGATTGGCGGTTATGCGGAACGTGGAGAACGGTTGCTCGCGCGCCAGTTCCAGAACGCAGGCGGCGATGTCCTGATAGGCGGGGTCCACGCGGGAGACAACGTTGATCTTGACCGCGCCGAACACCTCTCCCGCGCGCCGGACGACTGCGTCCTGGTCGGCGGTGGGGGCGAGGCGCATACGCACGAGCATGCGGGTTGACCAGACGTTCTCGACGCCAAGGCCCGCCGTTGCGCGCCTGAGGTTCTCGACCAGGCTTCGCACGAACATGGGCTGGTTCTTGCCCTTGAGTCCGATCTCGTGAAAACGCACGAGGACATCGCGCGGCTGTTCCATACTGCTGCCTCCGGGGGGCCATTGTAGCGGCAGGCGGGCGATCGCATGAGGCCAGACATGGCGCGCTCCTCGTTAGATACCGACGTGAAAAGCCTAGCGGGAGCGGATACGAGTGTTTGATAATCAGGCCGTGAGCACGATGGACAATCCCGGATTGGCGGAGTTCACAGACACAGACACGCTGGATGAAGAGGATCTGCTCGACGTCTATGCGTTGATGCTGTTGGTGCGCACGCTGGATGAGCGCGTCTGGATGATGAACCGCCAGGGTAAGGCGGCTATCGTCGCATCGAGCCAGGGCCACGAGGCGGGGCAGTTGGCCGCCGTGTGGGCGCTGCGCAACAACGCGCCGGACTTCTTCTGCTTTACGTACTACCGCGATCTTGCGATTACCACGGCGCTGGGACTCACGGCGGAGCAGTCGCTGCTCGGCTTCCTGGCCAAGGACGGCGAACCGCTCTCCGGCGCGCGTCAGTTCCCGCAGCACGGCGCCGCGCCCGAGCTGAAGTTCATCAATCACTCCAACGTTATCGGAACGCAGGTTCCGCAGGCGGTGGGGTGGGCGCTCGCGGTGAAGATGCGCAAGGAGAACACGGTGGTAGCGTGCTTCTTCGGCGACGGGACGACGAGTCAGGGCGAGGTACACGAGGCGATGAACTTCGCGTCAGTGCATAAGCTGCCCATCGTGTTCTTCGTGGAGAACAACAAGTACGCGATCTCGGTGCCCGTGTCGCGTCAGATGGCGATCGAGCACGTCTCGGCGCGCGCGGCGGGCTACGACATGCCGGGCGTGACGGTGGACGGCACGGACGTTCGCGCGTCCTACCTGGCATCCTCGCACGCCGTGCGCCTCGCGGCCCTGGGCGGCGGCCCGAGCATCGTCGAGTTCGACGTCGAGCGTTATCTGCCTCATACGAGCGACGACGATGATTCGGTGTATCGGGACAGGGCGGAGATCGAGGAGGCTCGCAAGCGCGACCCGCTCAAGAAGCTCCAGGAACTGCTCACCTCCGCTGGTCTGCTATCAGCGGAGCAGGATGCCGAGCTGCGGCAGGCCGCAAAGGTCGAGGTGGACGCTGCGACGGATGCCGCCGAGGCCGCGCCGTTCCCGGACGCGCACGACGTTTTCGAGCACGTGGTGAGTGGCTAACGGTTATGGCGACGCTCACGGTGATAGAGGCGGTTCGGGCGGCGATCCGCGAGGAGATGCTCCGCGATTCGTCCGTGTTCGTGATGGGCGAGGACGTGGGCCGTCGCGGGGGCGTGTTCCTGGCGACGCAAGGGCTCATAGAGGAGTTCGGCGAGGAGCGCGTGCTCGATACCCCACTGGCGGAGGCCTCGATAGCAGGCATTGCGGTGGGCGCTGCGATGCATGGGCTTCGGCCTATCGCAGAGGTGCAGTTCGCCGATTTCATCTGGCCCACGGTGAATCAGATCATCGGGGAGGCGGCGCGCATCAGGTATGGAACCAAGGGGAAGCTGCACGTGCCGATGGTGCTGCGCTCTCCCTACGGCGGACACGTGCGGGGAGGGCTGTACCACTCCCAGAGCGTGGAGGCGTACTTCGCGCACACGCCCGGGCTGAAAGTCGTGGTGCCGTCCACGCCATACGACGCCAAGGGGCTGCTGAAGTCGGCCATCAGGGATGACGACCCAGTGGTGGTGCTGGAGCACAAGCGGACGTACCGCTCGGTGCGCGGCGAGGTGCCCGACGACGACTACGTGGTGCCTATCGGTTCGGCGGAGGTCAAACGTGAGGGAAGCGATGCGACGGTGGTCACGTATGGGCTGACGTTGCATTACTCCCTGCAGGCGGCGGAAGAACTCGCGAACGAGGGGGTGGGCGTGGAGGTGGTAGATCTGCGTACGGTGAGACCGATCGACGTGGAGACGGTGCTGGCGTCCGTGGTGAAGACGAGCCGGGCGCTGATCGTCCATGAGGACAACGCGGCGGTTGGCGTCGGAGCGGAAGTGAGCGCACTGATCGCGGAACACGCATTCGATAGCCTCGATGCACCGGTGATGCGGTACACGGGGCCGGAGATACCGGCGATGCCGTTTGCGCCGACGCTGGAGGCGGCCTACATGCCGACGGCGGAGAAGATCGCGGCCAAGATCCGCGAGTTGGTGGCGTACTAGCGATGGTTACGCTCATCGAACTACCCCAGGTCGGCGAATCGGTTACCGAGGGCGTCATAGGCAAGTGGCTGGTGGAGCCGGGTCAGCGCATCGAGAAGTACGATCCGCTGGTAGAGGTCATAACGGACAAGGTGAACATGGAGGTGCCCTCGCCGTACGCGGGGGTTTTCCTCAGGCCGCTCGTATCCGAGGGCGATACGGTGCCGATGGGTCGTGCTATCTGCGAGATGAACGTGAACAGCGAAGAGCCGTCCGCAGCGGTTGTGGAAGCCGACGGCGCTGGTGACGACGAACCTCCGACCGAAACAGCGTCCGTTCCCGGCGATGGCCCTGTCCTCAGTGCTTACGACCGCGCGATGCGGGACATCGGGTTCAATGTGGGTGGCTCGAACCTCAGCCAGCAGACGGCGGAGGAGCAGGTCGATGCCGTTGCTTCGGACGATGCTGAAACGTCGGCGTCCGAACCAGAGGAGCCGGGGACGGAAGAGGCAGGCGTCGCGCCGGATCATCGTTTCGAATTCATGGACGGCGTCCGCAGCGTTGGGCCGACCGGCTCAGGGGAGGGCGGCCTCGGCCGCATGGACGCTTTGGGGGAGCAGACGGCTGACCTCTCGGTGAGCGCGACTCCTCCGCCATCCGATCAGTCTGCTCGTCGGCACGTGGTCTCTCCGCTCGTGGCGAGGCTCGCCATGACGTACGGAATCGATATCGCCACGGTGCAGGGCACAGGCGTCGGGGGGCGGGTGACGAGAGACGACATGCTTCGCGCCGCAGGGCAGAGCGTGGGTGAACCGGAGGAGGCTTACGCTCCGGCAGAGGACGCTTTCGCCGGGGATGCTCCCGCAGAAGACGCCTTGGCGGCGGAAGCTTCCGCACCGGACGATGCGGTTGAGGCTGATGCCCCGGAAGACGCTTCCGCGTTCGGTGTAGCGGTCGAGGATGTGCTCATGGCTGAGGCTATCGCTGAGGACATGTCCGCGTTGAGCGCTGCAGTTGAGGATGCGGCTTCTGCTGAGGCCATGGCAGAGGAAGTTCCTTCGTTCGATGCTGCGGCTCCGGCTGAGGATGCTCCCGCATTCGATGCAGCGGTTGAGGCTGAGGCCATCGCTGATGAGGCACCCGCATTCGATGCAGCGGTTGAGGCAGAGGCTCCGACTGAGGAAGCACTCGCATTCGACGCAGCGGTGATGGCAGAGGCTATCGCTGAGGACGTTTCTGCGTTCGAGGGTGCGGTCGCCGCAGAGGCTATCGCTGAGGACGTTTCTGCGTTCGAGGGTGCGGTCGCCGCAGAGGCTATCGCTGAGGATGTTTCTGCGTTCGAGGATGTGACCTCGACTGAGGCTCAGGTGGAGGAGACTCTCGCGTTCGATGCGGGGGGCACGGCTGATGCTCCGGCAGAGGAAGCTCCCACGTTCGACGCAGCGGTCATGGCTGAGGCGATGGATGAGGACGCGGAGTTGGACGCTGCGGTCGAGGCCGCGATGGCGGCTGCGCTCGAGGCTGAGGCTATCGCTGAGGACGATTCCGAATTGGATGACGTAGTCGAGGCTGCGATGGCGTCTGAGGCTCCGACAGAGGATGCGGTTGAGGCTGCGCCCGATGCTGAGGCTCCGGCTGAGGACGCTTTCGGGTTGGACGATGCGGTTGATGCTAAGACTCCGGCGGAGGACGTTTTCGATCCGGAGACGTCGGTCGTGGGGCTGACGGCGGTACGCAGGACGATTGCCGCGCACATGGCTCGATCCGCCAGCGAGATTCCGGCGGCGTGGTCGATGGTGGAGGTGGACGTGACGGGGTTGGTGCGCGCGCGCGCTGCGCATCGGGCGGCTTTCGAGGAGGCGAACGGGGTTCCGCTGACGTACATGGCGTTCGCCGCCAAGGCCGTTGCGGAGGCGTTGCGCGAGAACCCCCGCCTGAACGCGCGTTGGGACGGGGATTACATAACGCTGCACAATCGGGTTCACCTGGCCATCGCTGTCTCGACGGAGGTGGGGCTGATGGTTCCCGTGCTGCACGACGCGGACGGGCTCGGAGTGGGGGAGATGGCGACCGCTCTGCATAACCTCGTCATGGCAGCGAGGGCGGGCACGCTGAAACTGGAGGACGTTCAGGGCGGCACGTTTACCCTGAACAACACCGGCGCGCTCGGCTCGGTGGTCTCTGTGCCCATCATCAGCCACCCTCAGGCGGGTATCCTGACGACGGAGGCGGTCGTCAAGCGTCCGGTGGTCATCGAGGGCGATGCGATAGCGGTGCGCTCGATGATGAACCTGTGCCTTACGTTCGACCATCGCGTTTGTGACGGCGCGGAGGCGGGCGCATTCCTCGGGACGGTGAAAGCGAAACTGGAAGCGATAGACGAGAGCGTCAGCCATGACTGAGCACGACGCCCGGAGGGGAAATGGCAGCAGGGTCTGAGATTACGCTGCGTTATGGGATGAACCCGTACCAGACGCCCGCAAAGGCGTTCACTGAAGCGGGGAACCTTCCTTTCGAGGTTCGGAACGGCTCTCCCGGTTTCATCAATCTCCTGGATGCGTTGAATTCGTGGCAGCTCGTGCGAGAGTTACGAGCGGCTACCGGCCAGCCCGCAGCCGCTTCCTTCAAGCACGTTAGCCCTGCCGGGGCCGCGGTAGGCGTACCGCTGAGCGAGACATTGGCGCAGGCGTACTTCACCGCCGACCTGGAGCTGTCTCCGCTTGCGACGGCGTACGCCCGGGCGCGGGGCGCTGACAGGGTATCGTCGTTCGGGGACTGGATCGCGCTCTCCGACGTAGTGGACGAGCCGACCGCGCGCCTGATACGCAGGGAGGTCTCCGACGGCGTGATCGCGCCCGGTTTTACGGATGAGGCGCTGGACGTGCTCTCCAAGAAGCAGAACGGGCGCTACTGCATGCTCGAAGCGGATGCTGCCTACGAGCCGCCGGCGGAAGAGGTGCGGACGGTTTTCGGCGTGCGCATGCAGCAGTCCCGCAACGATACTTCGGACTGGGAGGCGCAGTTTGCGAACGTCACGACGTTCGGGGGGGTGCTGACGGAGTCGGCCAAGCGCGACCTGACCGTGGCGATGGTGACGTTGAAGTACACGCAATCGAACTCGATTTGCCTGGTGGTTGACGGCCAGGTGATAGGGAACGGGGCAGGGCAGCAGTCGCGCATACACTGCACGAGGCTTGCGGCGAACAAGGCGGACATCTGGTATCTGCGGCAACATCCGGCGACGCTGGGGCTGCGGTTCCGTGAGTCCATCAGCAGGCCGGAGCGGGATAACGCGGTGGACGGCTTCCTGCGGGACGATCTGTCACCCGCTGAGGACGAGGTGTGGCGCGCGGCGTTCGCCGACGTGCCACAACGGCTGACGCCCGGGGAGAAACAGGCATGGCTCGACGGCCTTGTGGGCGTTGCCATGGCATCCGATGCGTTCATCCCTTTCCGCGACAACATCGACCGTGCGGCCATGAGCGGGGTGAAGTACGTGGCGCAACCGGGGGGTTCGGTGCGTGACGATGACGTGACCGAGGCGTGCGACCAGTACGGCATCACCATGGCTCTCACCGGCGTGCGCCTCTTTCATCATTAGCCGTGACTTCCGACGCGGCAGCCCCGACGCGAGGGTCGGTTCACTGGCTGGGCGAGGGCATCGACTACGGCTGGGCGTGGGAGCTGCAGCGAGACCTCGCGGCGAGGCGGATCGCCGGGGAGGTTGGGGATACGTTGTTGTTGCTGGAGCACGAGCCCGTCTATACCGCGGGACGGATGTCGCTACCCGAACATGTGTTGTCGGAGTTGACCGCGCCCCTGGTGGAGACTGACAGGGGAGGGCAGGTTACCTACCACGGTCCCGGTCAGTTGGTGGGCTATCCGATCGTTTCGCTGGCGGACCTCGGCTTCGGGCCGAGGAAATACGTGCAGGCGATCGAGAGCGCACTGATCGCTGCTCTCAGCGAGTTTGGGGTGGACGCCTATCGCGAGGAAGGGTTAACCGGCGTGTGGACGCAGCAAGGGAAGGTCGCGGCCATCGGCTTGAAGATTTCGCGCGGGGTGGCGATGCACGGTTTCGCGCTGAATGTCGCGCCGGAGATGAGCGCGTACGAGGCCATCGTGCCGTGCGGCATCGCGGACAGGCCGGTGACCTCCATGGAGGCTGTACTGCATGAGGCAGTGGAGGTGAAAGAAGTGGCCTATGTGGTTACCGGCGCGTTGGGGTCTGCGTTGGGCATTGAGTGGCGCTGGAATTAGCGAAAATGCGCTCGTTTTTTATCTACATATTAGGTTTGTTCCAGTAGAATCACAGCATCCAGACGCCCTTTCCGGGCCAAGTGAATGCTATGCCTGCCACCCGCGAGTTGCTGCAGCTCCAGTTCATCGATAGCCAGTTGCATGTTCGCAATCTTCGGCTGGACGAGATCGCCAAAGTGCTCGGCGACGATGCGCGGCTCCGGTCGTTGGCGCAGCAGTTGCAGACGTATGAGGGCCAGGTGACGGTCGCGCTTCCCAAGCAGGCGGACCTGGACAGCGTCATCGGCGGGTTTACCGCACGTGTCGAAGCGGCAGAGGCGAAACTCTACAGCGGAGTCGTTGTGAACTCCCGTGAGCTACAGGATCTGCAGGCGGACGTGGCGATGCTGAAGCGCCAGCGCGGCCAGGAGGAAGATACGCTCCTGGGCGTCATGGAGGAGTTGGAGACGGCCCAGCGCAATCGCGATACGACGGCGGACACGCTCGCGACCACGACGGCATCATGGACGGCTCAGCAGCAGTCGCTTACGGCTGAGCGCGAGGTGCTGCAAGGGGAGGTTGCTCAACTCGAGCGAGACCGGGAGGGGGTGGCGGCGCGCATCCCTCCACCTGAGATCGCGCTGTACGAGCACGTGCGGAAGGCGCACCCCCAGCCGATAGCGAGAATGCACAACAACGCGTGCGACACCTGCCAGGTGGGCGTTCCTATGCGCCTGGCGCAGGAGGTTCGCACCTCACCGACACTCGTCCGCTGTCCTCATTGCGGGCGTATTCTCATACCGGAGTAGGCTGATGCGCGCGCTTAGCTATTTCACGTTCGATCCGGACGCACGGGCAGGGCGATTCTCGCGGGAGGAGTTGACGGACGCGTTCGCCTCGTACTGCGAGGAGGGCAAGCACCGGGCGCAGGGTACGTTCCTCGACGCCAAGGGGAGTGGCGGCGGTTCCGGGTGGCGGACGATGGTCGATTTCATCAGAGGGAACCGCCTCGGCTATCTGGTGGTGGTGCCCAGCGCGGAGCACCTGGGGGCAACCATCGAACAGCAGGTTGCAGGCGTGCTGGAGCTCGATGGTCTGGCATGCCAGGTTGTGTGCGACGACCCTGACTTTCCCGACCCGCTGCAGAACGCGTTGCGCCGATCCGATCAGGCGGCTGCCCGCCGCGAGCGCATCAAGGAAGGGATGAAGGCGAAGGCGGTGCTGGGGTTGGGCCTTGGCAAGCCGCCCTACGGGTACCGCATAAATGTAGAGGGGGCGTTCATTCCGGTTCCAAAGGAGGCTGAGGTCGTCGCCTCTATCTTCCATGAGTATCTGCAACCGGGAGGCAGCGTTCGCAGCGTTGCGGCCGCTCTGAACAGCAGAGGTCTGCGTACACGCAACGGCCATCGCTGGAGCATCGTGGGGATACGCGACATCCTGCGGAACACGGCCTACATCGGCACCTACCGGCGTTTCGGGCTGCATATCCCCAGCAGCTACGAGCCTACCGTTAGCGCCCAGGAGTTCCGGCAGGCGCAGGATCGCATGCGGGAGCGCAGTCCTGACCGGAGGAACCGCAAGTCCGCATTCTTCCTGCTGCCAGGAATCGTCTATTGCGGATACTGCGGACAGCGGATGATGGGGGTGGTGCGTCGCCAGGCGTGGCGCCGGAAGGACGGTGAGCGCGCTCACGCGGAGTATCGCTACTATCAGTGCCAGACGCGCATCAATCGCAATCAGTGCGACTATCGAACCATCCGGGCGGATGCGTTGGAAGAGCAGGTGGTTACGGAGGCGCACGAGCGCATGGCCGCCGGGGAGCGCGGCACGGAAGGCTGGGACGACTCCCACCTGGCGGAGGATAGAGCGGATGCGCTGGAGAGTCTCCATGCTCTCGACCGGCAGTTCCTGCAGGGCATCGAGCGCGCGGCGAAAGGCACGATGCCGCTGGGTCAGCTGAGGCGCGGATATGAGCAGTTGTGCGTGTTGAAGGAAGGCCTGAACAGCCACATAGAGCAGACGACGGACAGCGCGTCGGTCGCGCTGTTGCACGAGGAGCGCGTGCAGAAGTTCCTGCGTGAGTGGGAGGAGACTCCGACTGAACAACGGCGCGACCTTCTGCGCTCGGTCGTGTCGCGCGTGACGGTGAAACGCGGGCGGGGCGAGGTGACGCTTCGGTAGCGCGTATACTGGGGCGCGTCAAGAGGGCCGGGTGGCCGCTCCGGCTTTCGGGCCGGAGAGGAAAGTCCGGACTCCGTTGGGCAGGGTGCTGGGTAACGCCCAGGCGTTGAGAGGCGACGGAAAGTGCCACAGAGACCAGATCGCCGATGGTTCTGTTCCGCAGGACACAGGCAAGGGTGAAACGGTGCGGTAAGAGCGCACCAGATTCCGGTGCGAATCGGGATGCTGGAAAACCCCACCCGGAGCAAGGCCAAATAGAGGGATATCTCCTTTCGAGGAGGACGGCGCCCGACCGTATCCCCGGGTAGGCCGCATGATCCTTCCGGCAACGGGAGGACAAGATAGATGGCCACCATCCCGGCATCAGCCGGGACACAGAATCCGGCTTACAGGCCCTCTTGACGCTTCTTTTTCAGTGGAAACGCAGTGCTGTTGAACAGTTGTTTGACTGCTATACCTGCGCTAACACAACAGTAAAAATGATACGTGTACACACCGGAGTTTGACCGGCGTTCGGTTACGGAGTAGCGTGGCCAAACCGAGGATCGCAGGATGACATCGCCTACACCTGAGCATCGAGCCAGGCCCCGCACGAGAGAGTTCCTGAACCTCGTCTTCACGCTTTACATGCCTGGCTTGGCGATGGGCCTTGGGATGGGCTTCACGGTTGCCGTGCTGCCGGAGTTGTCGAAGCAGCTGGGGGCAGACCTGAAGCTGGCCACGCTGGTATTCGTGTTCCAACTGTTGGGGTCGTTTGCCGCTCCGCTGCCGACGGGGTACCTCATCGACAGGATCGGACGGCGGCGTGTGCTGCTGGCGGGGCCTATCGTGACGGCGGTGGCCTCGCTGATGGTCGCCAAGGTTGCGATAGACGGCTCTTTCTACGAGCTGCTGATCTACCGTTTCGTGGCGGGATGGGGCGAGCAGATGTGGATGATGAGCCGCATAACGGTCATCGCGGACACGGGCACGTCCTCGCAGCGCGGCAAGCAGGTAACGAGCATGTTCGGCGTGCAGCAGGTAGGGAACCTGACCGGGCCTGTCCTGGGCGGTTTCGCGGCGGTTGTCTGGGGGCTGTGGGCGCCGTTCGTGATGCACGCGGTCATCGTGCTGATCGCGGTTATCCCCAGTTTCTACATGCTGCGGGAAACTGCGCCCCCCAAGCGCACGATGGAGGAGCGCACCGCGAGCGGGGAAGTTATCGGGTGGCGCAGGATGTTGGTTGCGCCCATCCCTGCGGTTTTCGCGGTGCAGTTTCTCGCGAACATCACGCGAGGGGGCGTTTTCGGCGGCGGGGTTATCGTTCTCTACGCGGCGTTCACGTATGACATCGCGCCTGATGAGCTGGGCTTGCTGCGAGGAGCGATGGGCGCGCTGGGGATACCCATCGTGTTCACGGTGGGGTATGTGATGGACCGCTTTGGGCGTAAGTACACCATGGTGCCGGGGCTGTTCCTGTCCTCTGCGTCGATGATGTTCCTGGCGGCTACGGCGTACTTCGATACGTCCTTCTCGTGGTTCATCGCGGCTTTCGTGGCGGTGCATATGTCGATAAACGTGATCTCCGGCAACATGCAGACGTTGGGGACGGACGTTGCGCCCAGGGATGCGCGGGGGATGTTCTTCGGCACATCGCGGACGGTCGCGCAGGGCGGGGCGACGCTGAGCCCGGGGAGTTTCGGTTTGATGTCGTGGCTCTTCGGCGCGGCAACGGCGTTCGCGTTTCTGGGCAGCGCCGCGTTCATTGCGATGTTCATCGTGCTCCTGCTGATTCCGGAGACTTTGCGGCGCGGGGAGAATGCACCGAAGAGCGAGCAAGCGGATGCGGCGAAGGTGGATGCAACAAAGGTGGATACGACAAAAGGAGTGGCATGATGGATTACCTGGACGAACAGAACCGGCTCATATCGGCGGTCGAACCGCGCTGGATAGCGACCCCCAAGCGTGTGCGTGTCTTCTTTGCGGGCGATGCCGTCGTGGATTCGACGCGGGCGAATCTCTTTCGAGGCGGGGGGCCGCCGGTGTATTACTTCCCGAAAGAGGATCTGCGGCAGGACATGCTGGCGGCGACGGGACGCTCGCAATCCGACGCGCGCGGGACGGCGACGCTCTACGACGTCGAAGGCGACGGGCAGGTCGCGGAGGACGCCGCGTGGGAGTACGTCGAGACGAACCCGGACACGGATTTCCTGAAAGGGATGGTTTCGCTGAAGTGGGGCGCGATGGACGCCTGGTTCGAGGAAGAGGAGGAGGTGTACGTCCACGCGCGGGATCCGTTCAAGCGTATCGAGACGGCGAGATCCACGCGCCGCGTCGAGGTGGTCGTTGGGGGAACGACGGTTGCGGACAGCCGTTCGCCGGTGATCCTGATGGAGCCGGGGCACCCGATGCGTTACTACCTGCCGAAGATGGACGTGCGGATGGAGATGCTTCGACCCAGTGAAACGGCAACCCGCTGTCCGTACAAGGGACAAGCGAACTACTACTCGGTGGAGGTCGGTGGGGAACCGCTGGCGGACGCCGCATGGTGCTACAAGTACCCGATACCGGAGACGGCCAAGGTGGCGGGTATGGTGTGTTTCTTCAACGAGCGCGTGGACGCGATACTGGTCGACGGTGTCGAGCAAGGGAAGCCTACGACGGCCTGGAGGCGATAGGCCGACGCTAGACGGCGATGTCCCGGCGCTCGAAGGAAGCCACGGCCACGAGCGTCAGGAGGGCGGTCGCGGCTACGAGGACGGCGGCGTGGAGCAGGTCGAGGCCGTTGTTGAGCGGGTCCGCGCCGATGTAGTAGTAGAACGGCGTGACGAACCTGGCGGGTTCAAGGATGTCCACGACCGGCTGCAGGGCGTTGACAAAGTAGGTCAGCACTGCCGCTGCGCCCGTTATGCCGAGCGTTGTTCCCCGCCTGCCGGTCGCGCAGCCTATGGCAAACGCGAGCGCTCCGAAGAAAAGGCCGAGCAGCGCGCTGCTGATGGTCACCGACGCTACTCCGCCCGGGCTGATGTCCATGTCCACGAGGAGCGCGCCGATGGCGACGGTGATACCGATCAAGGCGGCGAGGGCAAGGGTCGAGAGGATCAAGGCGCCTATCTTCTGCAGGACGACGACCGACCGGCGCACCGGGTGCGAGAAGAGGAGATCGAGAGTGCCCTTCTCTTCCTCGCCGGCGATGGCTCCGCTGCCGCCCGCGACGGCGAAAACGAGCAGCAGGATGGGCACCAGCAGGAAGTAGAGCTGGCTGTTCAGGAATCCCTCGGGGGAGGTGAGGTCGTCGATGTTCCCTACGAACGCGCGTATTAGCGAGTCCTCGTCGCCGAGCAGTTCGTTCAGCTCGGGAGCGTCCCCCAAGGCCGGATAGAACAGGACGGTGAACAGGGTGAGCGCAACGAGGCCGATGGCCCACCAAGTGAACGAGCGCCGTTGATCCCGCAGGCTCTTGAGGAACACGTTACGCAGCATCGGGGCCTCCGTCGCCGTAGTAGGAGAGGAACACGTCCTCCAGATTCGGCTCGTGGATGGTCAGCTTGACGACCTCGAACCGCGCCGCCGTCTTGATGAGAGCGTCCGGCTTGCCGATGACGGTGCACTCGACGAAGCTGCCCTGAACCGTAACGTCCTGCACGCCGGGCAGGCCGACGAACGCCTCTCGTGGGACGGGCTCGGAGAAGTGCAGCTCCAGCTTATGGAACGCTCGCTCCTTCAGCGCGTCGATGTCCTCGACCGCGACGAGCTCGCCTCTCCTGATGATTCCGACGCGGTCACAGACGCGCTCGACCTCCGGCATGATGTGGGACGAGATGAAGACGGTTCTTCCGTCGGCCTTCACCTCCTCCACGAGGGCGTAGAACTCCTGCTGCATGAGGGGATCGAGGCCGCTGGACGGCTCGTCCATGATGATCAGCTCCGAGCGGTGCATGAACGCCTGCACGAGTCCGATCTTCTGTTTGTTGCCGCGCGACAGCGACCTGACGGGCTGATCCAGCTCGCAGCGCAGCCGCTCCGACAGCCGTTCCACGTGCGCCGTGTCGACCCCGCCGCTCAGGTTGGCGAAGTACGTGAGCAGTTCCCTTCCGGTCATGCGGTCGTACAGCGCGACGTCGCCGGGAAGGTAGGCCGTTCGCCTGCGGATATCCTGGCTGTGAGCGCGGGAGTCGAGACCGAACACGCTTGCGCTCCCGCCGGTGGGGCGGATGAAGTCCATGAGGATGCGGATAGTGGTGCTCTTGCCCGCTCCGTTCGGGCCCAGATAGCCGAAGACCTCGCCCTCGCGAACTTCCAACGCAACGTCGGAGATGGCCCGGTGGGCGCCGTAGTCCTTTGTTAGGTTCTCCGTCTGAATGACCAGGCTCACCGTCGTTAGCCCTCCTCGGCTGTGGGACTATACTCTGACCGGCAGGCCGTTCCAATACCCGCACAGATCGGCGCTGCAGAGGCTGACGGCGCGGGCATTCTCTCTATAGACTGATGTGGTTACGGATCGGGACACACGTTGTGGGACTGGATATGGGGAATGCGAAATAAAGTCGTTGGTGGGGTTACCGTTGCTATTGTCGTCGTCATCCTGGGAGTGCTGGGCGCGATAGATACCGGCCTTATCCCCGGGTCGCTGTTCAGATCCGGCACGTCGGCGGAGCAGTCCGCGCGGTACTATCCCGCCGACGTAGCGGCGTATGCGTGGTTGAACCTCTACGCGGAAGGCGGCCAGGGCGAGCAGAGGAAGGACACGTGGGCCCGCCTCAACGAGATGCCCGGCTTCATCAGTTGGACGAATGACCTGATAGATATGGCCGACGACGAGAGCGGCATCGATTTCGAACGGGATGTCGCTCCCTGGATCGGCCCTGAAGTCTCCGGGGCGATCACAGGCTTCGATTCGCGGTCGGGTGCGAGAGAAGCAGCCGTTACCGTCGACGTGATGGATGCTGATGCCGCCGCGAGCTTCCTCCGGAAGTGGACAGCGTATATGGAGGATTCCAACGGCGTCGACTTCGACAGGGGCTCGGAAGGCGACTTCCGCACCTGGGTGGACGAGGACGGGAATCAGGCATATGCGCTGTCCGACGACCTTCTGGTGTTCGCTACCACAGAGGACATGCTGGAGGACGTCATGTGGCGCGCGGCGGAGGAGAGGAACCGCACGTTGGCAGACGACGAGAACTTCATCGAGGCACGTGCGGCGCTGCCCAGCGAACGTTTCGCGTCCTTCTTCGTGAGCACGGAAGAGCTGGGGGATATTGTGGGAAGTCTGTTGCTGGCCGTTGCCGTCGGCGACAACTTCGTTGACACACCGGAGTGGACCGCAGGTTCGATAGCCTTCGTGGAGCGAGGCCTGGTCGTGGAGATGGTGACGCCGCGCACGAGTCAGGATTCGTTGGCGAGAGTGCTTTCGACCGACGTTGCGGAGTTGCTGCCGGAGGATACGCTCGGTCTGCTTGCGCTCGGGTTCGAGCCGGATCTCGATAACTGGCGCGACGTGCTCGCTGAGTACGACATCACAGACGACTCCTTTCCGGGTATGGCGGATGTGATCAGGGATGCCGCCGGCGATCTAGATATCGAAGGAATCGATTGGGGTCGGCTCACGCAGGCGGATCTTCTGAATCTTGGATTGGCGTACGTACGGCAGACGACGGACATCGACCTGGAGAGGGATGTCTTCGACCACCTGAACGGCGACGCCATCGTCGCGTTGCGGGAGTTCGACGTTGAGACGCTCGGCGGGATCGATGGCTTTGCGCTGCTCTCGTATCGACCGGGAGGCGAGAAAGCGCTGGAGGATGTGGTAGAGGACGTTATCGGGCTGGCCGAACCTTCCTTTGGCGATGTCCCGTTGCACATTCCCTACATGCTGAACGACGGCTATCTGACCATCGCTACGACCGAAGAGGCGCTGGACACTATCGCCGATCTGCAGAGCGGGCAGGGCGGCAGCCTCGCGTCCGCCGATGCGTACCAGCGGACGATGGGACACTTGCCGAGCGAGCAGACAATGTTGGCGTATGTTGACCTACAGTCGATACTCCGCCAGTTTGATATGGCCGGCCTGACGACGAGCCAGCGCAGGGCGGTGCGTGATATCTTCAGCGCTGTGGGGATGGCTGCGACCTCCGATGCAGATTTCGATAGGGCTACGTTCGTCCTGACCATGTTTCCGGAGGGGTAGGCTTAGAAACAGGGTGCGACAGGCGAGAGTGAGCGGGAGAAAGAGAGGGCGTTATGGGCAATGGCAACGGGTATTCGGATGCGGAATGGAAGGCGCGGGTGGATCTGGCGGCGGCGTACCGTCTGACCGACCACTTCGGGATGACGACGCTGATTTTCAACCACATCACGTCACGCGTTCCGGGTACGCACGATCAGTTTCTGATCAATGAGTACGGCATCGGCTATAACGAGGTGAAGGCGTCCAACCTGGTCAAGATCAACCTCGATGGCAGGGTTCTTGACGAGGGCGACCACCGGATCAACATCCCCGGCTACATCATCCATTCCGCGGTGCACGCTGCGCGGCACGACGTGAACTGCGTCATGCATTCGCACACGCCCTACGGCATGGCTGTCTCCGCGCTGGAGGAAGGGCTGCTGCCTCTGCAGCAGGATACGTACCGGTTTCACGAGCGCGTGGCGTACCACGAGTTCGAAGGGCTTGCCGTCGATACGGACGAGCGGGAACGGCTGGTTACCGACTTGGGCGACAAGAATGCCATGATTCTGCGGAATCACGGCCTGCTGACGCTCGGAGGGACGGTGGCCGAGGCGTGGACGCAGATGTGGCAGCTGGAGCGCGCCTGTCAGATTCAGGTGCTCACTCAGTCGACCGGGCAGGCCATCCGGCAGGCACCGATATCGGCTATCGAGAAGACGGCGACGCTTATGGAAGGCGCCAACGGCAGCATGGAGTGGCCCTGGCTGCTGCGCACGCTGGACCGTAAAGACCCGTCGTACCGGGAGTAGCCTGCGCGCCGACGTATGAGCCTGCGGCAGCGCCCGGCAGGCGATTGACGAGAACGCGCTCGCGTCAGGCGTTCGCGAGCGCGTTGGCGATGGCGTTGCCGACCTGCTCGGTGGATGCGCTGCCGCCGAGGTCGGTGGACAGCGTTTCGCCGTCCCGCAGGACGGTTTCGGCTGCGGCGTCGATAGCATCGGCAGCCTCGGTTTCGCCGAGGTGCCGCAGCATCATGGCGGCGGAGAAGACGGTGGCTATCGGGTTCGCGATGCCTTTCCCTGCGATGTCGGGGGCGCTTCCGTGGACAGGCTCGAAGACCGAGGGGAACTTCCGCTCCGGGTTGATATTCGCGCTGGGGGCGATGCCCATGCTGCCGGTGATGATTGCGCCGATGTCCGTCAGCACATCGCCGAAGAGATTGCTCCCGACGACGACATCGAACGATTGCGGGCGCCGGATGAAGTTCATGCAGGCTGCGTCGACCAGCAGGGATTCCGTCTCTATGTCCGGGTATTCGGTTGCCACCTGCGCGAAAACCTCGTCCCAGAGCACCATGCCGTAGCCTTGGGCGTTCGACTTGGTGATGGAGGCGAGACGCTTCTTCTTATTGCGTGAACGGGCCAATTCGAATGAGTAGCGGACGACTCTTTCGATGCCGCGCCGCGTGAAGACGGAGGTTTGAATCGCCACCTCCTCCGGGAAGCCCTTGTACTGGAAGCCGCCCACGTTGGCGTACTCGCCCTCGGTGTTCTCTCTGATGACAACCATATCGATGTCGCCGGGATTCATATCGCGCAGGGGAGAAGTGACGCCCGGGAGCAGGACGCTCGGACGCTGGCAGACGTACTGGTCGAACCCCCGGCGCATGGGCAGAAGCAGGCCGTTGAGGGTGATGTGGTCCTGGATATCGGGATGGCCAACCGCTCCGAACAGGATGGCGTCGGATCCGGTGAGCATATCCAGCCCGTTCGCGTCCATCATCCTGCCGTGCTGGAAGTAGTAGTCCGACCCCCAGGGGAATTCCTTGTAGGAAAGGTCTATGCCGAATCTGCGCTGGGCTGTCCGGAGGACCTTGATGCCCTCCTCGATGACTTCGAGGCCGATGCCGTCGCCGCGTATCACTGCGATTTCGTAGGTGCTCATGGTGGTGTGCGTCACTTGTTGTGTGGGATGCCGTTGATGCTACCGCATCGCCGCGCTGGCCGTCAGCGGCGCGTCGGCCTCGTGGGGCGATGCTTTGCCCAGTGCGGAGCTCGTGCTCGATGGGGAGTTGAACGAGACGGACGGCGCTTCACCCGCGCCGTAGGCGGGATACTCCGACGGGGCGCTAGGGGAACCCGGGCGGGCGCTTGTGCGACCACGGCTGCGCGGCCTCGAACGCCGCAGACGCGCGCAGGACAGTCTCCTCGTCGCCCATGCGTCCGATCAGCATGAGGCCGACGGGCAGGCCGCCCTCGGTGAATCCGCAGGGGATGTTGGCGGCGGGCCGTCCGGTGAGGTTGGCGTGCAGGCAGAAGGGCGTGAAGCCCCAGGCCGGATGAACGTCTCGCCCATCGATTGTTTTCGGGTTGCGTTCGATAGGGAAGGCGGGAGTCGCCATCGTGGGCATCGCGAGTAGATCGTACTGCTCGAAGAGGTCATCGAACCGCTGCCGGTGCCACTCCCGCAAATGCAAGGCCTGGGAGTAGCGCGTCGCGGGCCACGTCATGGCCTGCGTGAGCCACTTCAGCAGTTGCGCAGGGAGAAAATCGCCCTGGCCCGCCTCGATAGCGGGGGCGAGGGTTAGCGCCATGTCGGTCAGCATCATCGTCGAGAACGCCCAGATGGCGTCCTCCGTGGAGATGAGCGGCGCATCCTCCTCCACGTCTGCCCCTAGCGTTTCGAACACGCCCGCTGCCGCTTGCGTCAGGGAGCGTACCTCCGCGTCCACGGGCTGGTCGTCCATCGCGGGGCTCCACGCTATGCGTAAGCCGATGGCGGTGGGATGCTCCAACGCCGCCGTGAAGTCGGGGGGAGCGCTCTGCAATGCTCTCGCGTCGCGTTGATCGGGCCCGGCGAGCACGTTCAGCATCATGGCGGCGTCGCGAACGTTGGTGGCGAGGGGGCCGCTCTGGGACAGCATCCCCCAGCCGGGGCGCGCGTAGCTGGCGGGGACTCGGCCCATGGTCGGTTTGATGCCATAGGTTCCGCAGAAGCTGGACGGGATGCGGATGGAGCCTCCCGCGTCGCTGCCGTCGCACAGCGGGAGAAGCCTCGCGGCGAGGGCCGCAGCCGCTCCGCCGCTCGACCCGCCGGACGTGCGGCTCGTGTCCCACGGATTCGCGCACGCGCCGATGATCGTGCTCTCGGTGGTGCCTTTCCAGCCGAAGTCCGGCGTATTGGTCTTACCGGCGATGATCGCGCCGCTCGCTCTGATGCGCTCCACGGCGATGTTGTCATGGGTGGGGACGTTCTCGCCGAAGAGCAGGGAGCCGTAAGTCGTCCGGATGCCCTTGGTGTCCGCGAGGTCCTTGATACCGATGGGTACGCCATGGAACGGGCCGAGCGTGTCGCCTGCGATAACCGCCGCCTCCGCGCGGTGGGCCTCCGCCATCGCGTGCTCAGGCGCGGTGGTGATGAACGCGCGCAACTCGTCGTTGTAGCGCGAGATGCGTTCGAGGAAGTGCGCCGTAATCTCCACGGGCGAGAGCTGCTTGCCTCGGATGAGGTCTGCCAGCTCAGAGGCGGTGCAGTCTGTGAGGTCGGGGTAAGGCATACGTCGGTTCAGGTCGCAGCAGCGAATCGCGCAAGGGAGAACTCGTCGATAGAGACCTCCGCCGGTACGCCGGTGATGTGCTGCGCCATGCATCTCCCTGTGATGAGCGCGAGTGTTACGCCCTTGTAGCCGTGCCCCGTCGCGATGTACAGCGACTCCGTGCCGGGGACTGCGCCCAGGATAGGCAGCCCGTCGAGCGAGTAGGGCCGCAGGCAAGCGGTGAGGTCTCGGATAGGAGCGTCCAGAACGTTCGGGGCGAGCCTTCCCACAGCTTCGAGCATGGCGTTTTGGGCTTCCATCGTCGGGTGCGGGTCGAAGCCGGCGCGCTCGTCGGTGGTTCCCACGAGCAGGTCGCCTCCGGCCTTGGGCAGAACGTAGCCCGATTCGTGGAAGATGGCGTGTGTCGGCATGCCGATGTTGGCGGGGGGCTGCAGGTGGACGATCTGCCCGCGCAGCGGGATGACCGGCACCTCCATGCCCAGCCAATCAGCGGTGTGCTGCGACCACGGCCCGTTCGCGACGACCACGGCGTTCGCGGCGATCTGCTCGCCGGTGGAGAGCGTCACGCCGCGCGCGCGCCCGGACGATTCACGCACGATGCCGGAGACTTCCGCCGTTCGTATCTGGACGCCGTGGCGCTCGGCGGCTTGCGCCAGCGCGATGGCGAACGGATACGCCTCCAACTGCTTCTCGATGGTGTAGGCCGCGCCCAGCGCATCCTCCGTGAGCCATGTGCCGAGGGCGCGCACCGCGTCAGCGTCGAGCCACTCCACGTCGATTCCGACCTCGCGCTGCCAGCTCATCTGGGCCTGCAGGTCGTTCGCGTCCTCCTCATCCAGCGCGGGCCTCAGGATGGGGATGTCGGAGAACAGGTAGTCGATGCCGGATTCCTCGACGAGGACGGACGCCATGCGCTCGTGCATGCGGATGCCTTCCAGGAGGAAGCGGGTGAAGTTCGTTGAGAATCGATGGCGTCCGACAGCGCCGAGCTCGCCCGCTGCGCCTCCCGACGCGCCGCTCGCGATGCCGTCGCGCTCGAGGATGAGGCATTGCGCGCCGTGTTCGACCGCGAGGAAATAGGCGATCCCGCAGCCGATGACGCCTCCGCCGACGATGACGACGTCCGGCGACGCGGAGGCGGTCACAGGCGAGCCTGAGTGCGCGGGAGCGAACTCTCGCCCTGGAAGATGCCAGCGTAGGGGGCGTCCGTCGCGGAATCGAGCGTCATGAACACCATCTGCGCGATGCGGGCGTTGCGGGCCAGCGTGAAGCCGTGCGGATTGTAGACGGCGATCTGCACCTGCGACATGCCGGTGTACCCGGCGTCCCAGACGGCGTTGTGTACCGCGACTCCGCTGCGCAGCATGCTCGACCGAGGCTTGGCGAGCGCCATGATCGTAGCGGGGAGGGCGACGGTTTCGTTCAGCCGTGCGATGTAGACGCCGGGGTCGAGGTGGACGTATCCGTCCGCGTCGAAGTCCATATCGCTGGCCTCAGCCAGGATGCGGTCGTCGTTGCTGATGCCGATTCTTCCTGCGCCCGTGAGCCGGGAGATGGATTCGAGCGTCATATCGAAGCCGTTCGGCTGGAGTTGTTCGGTGATGTCCCGGAACCCGGAGATGAGCGGCGGCGCAGCGGTGATCATCTCGCGTATCTGTTGGGAGGAGAGGACGCCCAAGACCAACCTCGTGGAGATAGAGTGAACGAAAGCGGTGATAACTATAGGGAGCGCCTCAGCGCGCTGTCAAAGCGGTGGAACGGTCAGGCCATGCGCGGAACGTGCCGAGGATAGGGCAGGGGCCTGGGCAGATCGGACGGCCATTCGACTCCTGAGGGAGGGTGAGGAGGGACTTCGCGGATTGACGGGACGCCTGTTGCTCCATAGCATGATTCTTGGGCACGGGAGCGGAGGGCTGCGCCGCTGTTACCGGAGGGGGCTGCCATGAAGGGGTACTGTATGAAGTGTCGTTCTGAGCGTGAAATCGCCGAGGCGCGGACTGTTCAGATGAAGAACGGCCGGCCAGCAACGGAAGGCAAGTGCCCCGTGTGTGGAACCCGAATGTTCAGACTGGGGAAGACTGCATAGCCCTATGCCTGATTCCTAACCGAACGCAAAAGAGTCGTGCGGGTCGGCGCGCGCTCCCCCTCACAGGCGGGCGCGCCCGAGGCAATGGCCATCCCTGCAACGGCTGCGGGCCAGCGTTCATCATCAACCGGGCTTGACCACCAGGAGCCATCGTGGATTTCGACATCACCTTTCGCGGCATCATCCTGTTCGGACTGGAGATCCGTTTCTACTCGCTCGCGATTCTCAGCGGACTGCTGGCAGGGATCGCTCTGGCCCACCGCGAGGCCCAGAGGTTAGGCGAAGACCCTAGCCATGTGCCGACGATTGCGGCTCTGGGGGCCGTCTTCGGGCTCATAGGGGCGCGTCTCTACCACGTCATAGACCTGTGGTCGTACTACAGCCAGAACATCGGCCAGATATTCCTGCTCAGGAGCGGCGGCATCGGCATCTTCGGCGGGATTGCGGGCTCAGCGCTCGCGATCATCACCTACGTTTGGTGGGTCAACCGCAACGCACGCACCGGAAGTTCGCAGCGTATGCGTGCGCTGCGCTGGTTCGACATCGGCGCTCCGGCGTTCCTGCTTGGGCAGGCGGTAGGCCGATGGGGCAACCTGTTCAACCATGAACTGTTCGGCCCGCCCACCGATCTGCCCTGGGGTATCCCCATCCCTGAGATATCGCGTCCCGCGGAGTACCTAGCAGAGACGCATTTCCACCCGCTCTTCCTCTACGAATCGCTGTTGAGCTTCATCGGCGTTGCCGTTCTGCTATGGGTGGGCCGCCGATTCGCGCGCCGGTTGCAGCAGGGCGACATCCTGCTGCTGTACTTCGTCTGGTACTCCCTGGAGCGGTCCGCTCTGGAGATCATGCGGTTCGATAACTGGAAGATAGGCGACGTACCGACGGCGCACATCGTGTCGGCCATCCTCATTATTGGCGCGGTTGCGGCGATCATCTGGTGGCGGCGTCCGCCGTATCTCACATCGGTAACGGGGACGGCGGTCGACCCCCCGGGGGCTGGAACGGGGCGGTCGCGGCAGGCACAGCGCCGGGCGCGCCGGCAAAGCCTCACGTCGGGCGCTGTCGGTGAAGAGCAGGGGCAACCCAACCCTGAGCCTCATCAGCAGGAGACCTCCGGCCAGTAGTTAGGGCAGGGCCGCGCTGGGGAAGGCGCGTCCATGTGGCGCTCCGCCGGGGGGTGCATCCTTCGTATCAGCGTTATCGGGCAGCCTGGCTGCGGCCTGACGGTCGAGGAGCCACGTAAGTATGCCGTCGGTCGGTTCTATCAGCGCAGCGGGTGAGCGCGGGGTGTCGTTGGGCGGGTGAATCGCGAGGCTGACGGGCTCTGCCTTGTCCGCGCCCTGCGCGATGAACGCCACGTGCCGCGCTGCGTTGATGAGCGGGTACGTGGTGGTGATGCGCCACGTGTCGAATTGCGGAACCCAGTTCGCGGCGAACAGGCGCTCACGCTCGGCCAGCGCGCTCGTTCCGGGAAACAACGACGCGGTGTGGCCGTCCGTGCCTATGCCGAGCAGGACGAGGTCGGGACGCGGCGCGTCCGCGTAGAGGTCGCGCAAGCTGCGTTCCGCAGCATCGGCGGCCTCGGACGGCTCGGTGTACGTGGTCGCGATGGGGATGATGTGCGTCGAGTCCAGCGGTACGCGGGAGAGCAGGGTTTCGTTTGCCATGCGTTGGTTGCTGTCAGGGTGGTTCGCGGCAACCCATCGCTCGTCGCCCCAGAAGACGTACGTTGCGTCCCACGGCATGGCGGCGGCGTAGGGTTCCCCGGCGAGGGCTCGGTAGATGATGGCGGGCGTGGAACCGCCTGACAACCCCCAGACGAAACGCCCCCGCTCACGGACGGCTTCTCGCGCCGCGTGTAGGACGAGGTCGGCGGCAGCTGCGGCCAGCCGCTCGGTCTCCTGAAAGACATCGATGCGAGTCATGCGTGCGGCTTATTCCTTTCGCCTGATGGCATGGCCCCCGAACTGGTTGCGCATGGCTGCCAGCAGTTTGAATCCGAATGGGTCCTCGCTGCGTGACCGGAACCGCGCCTGAAGCGCGATGGAGATGACCGGCAAGGGGACGGCAAGCGCCACGGATTCCTCCACGGTCCAGCGCCCTTCTCCTGAATCGTCAACCCAAGGCACGATCTCGGAGAGTTCGGCGTCCTCGCTGAGCGCAGCAGCGGTCAGGTCGAGCAGCCATGAGCGGACGACGCTGCCATATCTCCATATCTCGGCTATCTCGCTCAGATCCAGATTGAAGACTTCCTTCGCCTTCATCAGCTCAAAGCCTTCGGCGTACGCCTGCATGAGCCCATACTCGATGCCGTTGTGCACCATCTTCACGAAATGGCCTGCTCCCAGCGGGCCAACGTGGGCGTAGCCGGTATCGGGCGTCGGGGCCAGGGTGCGGAAGGCAGGCTCTGCGATTGCAATGGCCTCGGGGTCGCCGCCTACCATCAGGCAGTAGCCCTCCGTCAGCCCCCACACTCCGCCGCTGACTCCTGCGTCGATCAGGGAGATGCTCTCATGTTGCAGGGCTGCGCCCCGCCGCATGGAGTCGTTGTAGTTCGAGTTGCCGCCCTCTATCACGATGTCGCCGGGTTCCAGAACCTCGCCCAGCGCGGAAACGGTGGCTTCTGTTGGATTGCCGGACGGAACCATCACCCATACGACACGCGGCTTGGGCAGCATCTCCACGAGAAGTTCCAGGGACTCGGCGGTCTCTCGTCCGGACTGTGCCGCGTTCTTCCGGGCGTCAGGGTCGCGGTCGTAGGACACGACGCGGTGATTTCCCAGAAGCAGGCGCTCTGCCATGCTGCCACCCATGCGGCCAAGTCCGACCATCCCGATATCCATGATTGCCTCCGCGTTACGTTGCGCCGGCGGTTGTGTCACACTGCGCCGACGGTCACGAGGGGTTTGTTCAGCTATGGGACTTCGCCAGCTCGCTGCACTTCGCATCGATGCTTGCCAGCAGATTGTTGAACGAATTGGCGAACGAGGCCACTCCGTCCGTGAGCAGTTTCGACGTCACGACCTCCATATCGACGCCTGCGCTCCGTAGAGCGTCAAGAACGGCGGTCGCCTCTGCGCCGGAACCTCCCAGCGTAGGAGAGGACGTGCCGTGGTCGAGGACAGCCTGCAGGGTGTCCGGCGGCATGGTGTTGACCGTATCCGGGCCTATCAGGGTATCCACGTACATCGTGTCAGGGTAGGCGGGGTCTTTGGTGCTGGTGCTGGCCCAGAGCGGACGCTGCGCGCGCGCTCCCTTGGCCGTGAACTCCTGGAAATCGGGTCTGCCGTACCGCTCCTTGAAGAGCGCGTAAGCGGCTTGAGCGTTCGCGATGGCAGTTCGGCCCCGCAGGCCGGCGGCGCTGCTTTCGCCCTGCTCCGAGCGCTGATCGAGCAGCGCGTCGGCTGCCGAGTCCACGCGACTGACGAAGAACGACGCGACTGACGCAACGCGGGAGGGATCGCCCCCACCGCGCACCAGCGTCTCGATTCCCGCGATGTGCGCGTCCATGACCTGGCGGTACGCATCCAGCGCGAAGATGAGCGTGACGTTGACGTTGATGCCCGCGCCGATGAGCTGGGTTATCGCGGGGATGCCCTCCGGTGTGGCGGGCACCTTGATCAGGACGTTGGGGCGCTGGAGCCTGCCCCACAGCCGCTTGGCCGCACTGACGGTGCCAACGGTGTCGTGGGCGAGGGTAGGGTCGACCTCGATGGAGGCGTACCCGTCAGCACCATTGGTGCTGTCGTAGACGCCGCGCAGAGCGTCGGCGGCATCGCCGATATCTTCTATGGCCAGCGCCTCGAATATCTCACCGGGAGATTTCCGCTCGCCGGCCAGCTGGTCGAGCGCGGAGTCGTAGAGCGTGCTCCCGCCGATCGCCTTCTCGAAGATAGTGGGGTTGGAGGTGAGGCCGGTTACGCCGGTAGCGATCAGTTCGTCCAGCTCGCCGCTCGTGAGCATGTCCCTGCGGATGTAGTCGACCCAGGTGGACTGCCCGAGCGTCCGGTTGCGTTGGATAGTGTTCTCCATGACGAGCCTCCGGTGCTAACTTTGCGCGTTGCGAGACGAGGTTTCGAGGGCGATAACCTTGCTGAGCCTGCGACGGTGACGCTCTTCGCCGGTGAATCGGGCGGCGAGGAACGCGGCGATAATCTCACGCATGAGTTCGATTCCGATGATCCTCCCGCCGAGGCAGAGCACGTTCATATCGTCGTGTTCCACGCCCTGGTGCGCGGAGTACGTATCGTGGCACATAGCCGCGCGTACGCCGGGGATCTTGTTCGCCGCGACGCTTGCGCCTACGCCGCTGCCGCACACGATGATGCCGCGTTCCGCTGATCCGCCAGCGACGGCGTGACCGACGGGCGCAGCGAAGTCAGGATAGTCGTCATCCGCATCGAACTCGTGAGCCCCCAGGTCGCGCACGTCATGGCCCAGGCCGCTGATGATAGCGGCAACCTCCGCCTTGAGAGCGAACCCGGCATGATCGGCCCCGATTGCTATGTTCAACGCTGACACTCCCGCCGTTTGCTAAGCGCGCCGACTCATGCCCGATGGGAACGGGCACGGCTGCCATGGGCACGGCTCTATCGTAACGCGGAGCGAGTCCGCGCGTCATCCCGTCGCATGCGGGTAGCAGCGTACGGAAGGCGGTAGGGAGGCCGGCAGAGGGGAAGGGAGGTCGCTACTCGACAATCTTGCGCGGACGTCCGCGGCGCTTGCCGCTCGAAACCCAGAAGTAGACGACGTTGTCCTTGCGGCGGATATCCAGCGTCTTCCCGATCGCGGTGGCAGCGAGGCCGAGCCTGCGGCGGATGGCCTGCGTCGTTTCGCCTTCGCCGATCTCCAGACTGCCCGCTTCTCCCAAAGGTACGCGCTCGATGTAACCGATGTATTCGCGCAGGAGTTCCGCGCGCTTTCCGGTGGCGCTGTTCGCCCTAGCTTCATGCAGGGGTACGATACTGAACGTCGGCATTTTCCTCATCTCCTGGAGAGCGTTCAATCTCAGATTAGCATGTGCTCTTGCTGTCTACCATAGACTGTTTTTCCGCGCTATGTCTACAGCAACCTACCGGTATACGCGTGCGGCCATGCGGTTCTTCGAGCGATCATGGCTCCATAACCGGAGCTCGAACGCTGCTACATTGCCGTGGTAGTGTACGCGCACGGACAGCATTCGTTGCACCATTCCTTTGTATCGGGCTATCAGGCTGCGAATCGCCGCGATGACCCTCAGCCATACTGCGCTGCGGATGTTCATTTCGCTGATGAGGAGCGTGGATGCGGGGGCGCAATCGGCGAGCGCTGGAAAGCGATGCACTGCTCCCGTGAGGTATCATTCGGTTATGCCGTGCGCCGGTTGCCGTCGTCGGGCTACCGCAGCCCTCGGCGTTGGCATCGTCGAGACGTGATACATTTCAAGATCCAGGACGAATGACCGATGAACTTGCCGCCTATCGTTGACGCCCACCATCAATTCGCCCCGCCTGACGCCGGATCTGAAGGGCTTGCCCCGCTGCTCGAGCAGAGCGGAGTCGAGCGTACGGTGCTCGTGCAGCCCGAGAAGTCACTGGATGCGACGCGCGCCGCGCTGGAACTAGCGGAGGCGTCCGCTTTCGTGGCCGGGGCGGTCGTTTGGGCGGACGTCACCGAGGCTGGACTTGGAGGCGTTCTCGACCAGTTGTCCGCCAACGCTCGATTCCGAGGCATCTGCTTGCCGGTGAGCGCGGAAGAGGACAACCACTGGCTCGTTCAGGGGCCGGTGTTGGCGGGATTGCAAGAGGTGGCGGCACGGGCCTTGAGCGTCGACATCATCGTCGAGCCGCGACAGTTGCCCTCGGTACGGACGCTGGCGGAGGCGATTCCTTCGCTGTGTATCGCGATCGCGCATATCGGTTCGCCGTTCATCGGCCGGAGCGAGCGCGAGCCGTGGGGCGTCTACATGCTGAACCTCGCGCCTCTGCAGAACGTAACGGTGAAGCTGAGCGGCCTCGTGACGCTCGATATGCGTCCTGTATGGAACACGGCGCACCTGAAGCTCTTCGTGGAGCCCATGGTGCGTCTGTTCGGCTATCGGCGCATGATGTTCGGGAGCGACTGGCCTCACCACCTCTCGGCTGCGACGTACGATCAGGTGCTGCATGCGGCAATAGAGGCGGCAGGGCCCATGACGGACGAGCAGGCGGCGCAGGTGCTCAACGGGACGGCAACGGAGTTCTACCGCCTCTCCTGACGGACTTGCCTGCCGTCGTTCGTTACGATTTTGTTAACTTTCCCTTGAGGAGGCTCCCACAGGCTTGCCGGGAGATTGCCCGATGCCTAAACTTGAACGTGACCCCTGCGTTTCGTGTTGGCGGCGTGGTTGTCATGCGCCGCGCAGGTGATCGCCGAGGGTTCGGCAGAGAAGTTTTACGTGTGATAATGATGGTAAGACGCTTGCCCTTGTGTCTGTTTGCATTGATGCTGACCGTTGCGGCCTGCACAGGAGACCCGACGGCAACGCCACAGGAGGAAAAGATGCCGCAACAATACGACGCCCCGCCTCCACTGACGCTTGACTTGGAGAAGCAGTACACCGCTACGTTTGTGACGGAGAAGGGCGACATCGTGGTCGAACTCTTCGCGGACAAAGCCCCCGGCACCGTCAACAACTTCGTATTCCTGGCCCGTGAAGGCTTCTACGACGGTACGACGTTTCATCGCGTGATTCCCGACTTCATGGCGCAGGGCGGCGACCCTACGGGCACCGGACGCGGGGGGCCAGGGTACCGATTCGAAGATGAATTCCATCCCAGTCTCAGGCACGACAAGCCGGGCATCCTCTCTATGGCGAACGTAGGGCCGAATACCAACGGCAGCCAGTTCTTCATAACGCATGTGCCCACGCCGCATCTGGACGGTCGGCATGCAGTCTTTGGCCAGGTGGCCAGCGGCATGGACGTGTTGATGAGCATAGGCCCCCGAGACCCGCAGAGCGCGGCGGGGGAGGGCGACAAGATCCACAAGATAGAGATTGCCGAACGGTAATACGTTCGAGGGGACGCGTCGTCCGCGATGGCGTGAGCCGCTCGTGAGGAATCAGAGTCAGCATTTCCCAGCATTAAAAAGGAGGAACCAATGGCCTTACACCGCGCTGAATACATCTGGATAGATGGCACCGAACCGACCGCAAAACTCCGGTCGAAGACGAAGATTGTCGAGATAGGTGAACCGCTTCCCATCTGGGGGTTCGACGGCTCGTCTACCAACCAGGCGCCGGGCTCGCAGTCCGACTGCGTACTGAGGCCGGTGTTCAACTGCCCGGACCCGGTACGAGGGGGCGACAACATCCTGGTGCTGAGCGAGGTGTTGCTTCCTGACATGACACCGCATCCCACGAACACGCGGGCGGCCTGCGCCGTAGCCGCTGAGAAGTACGCGAGCAGCGAGTACTGGTTCGGTATCGAACAGGAGTACACCTTCTTCTCCGGCTACCGGCCCCTGGGCTTTCCAGAGAGCGGCTTCCCTGCGCCCCAGGGCGGCTACTACTGTGGCGTCGGCGCGGACGAGGTGTTCGGGCGCGATGTCGTCGAGGCGCACCTTGATGCGTGCCTGGAGGCGGGGCTTGGCATCTCCGGCATCAACGCGGAGGTCATGCCGGGCCAGTGGGAGTTCCAGGTGGGGCCGCTTTCCGCGCTGGAGGTTTCCGATCACCTATGGCTCGCCCGTTGGCTGCTCTACCGCATAGGCGAGGAATTCGAGGTCAGCGCGACGCTCGACCCGAAACCGGTGAAGGGTGACTGGAACGGGGCAGGGGCGCACACGAACTTCTCGACCAAGGAGATGCGCACGAGCTACCAGCCCAACATCGACGCTGCCGAGGCCCTCTCGAAGCGCCACGATCTGCACATCGCGAACTACGGCGCTCGCATTGAAGAGCGGTTGACCGGTCTCCACGAGACCGCTTCCTACAAGGAGTTCAAGTACGGCGTCTCTGACCGTGGCGCTTCGATTCGCATTCCCTGGCAGGTCGAGATCGACGGCAAGGGCTACATCGAAGACCGGCGCCCGAATGCAAACATGGATCCGTACACCGTAACCCGGCTCATCATGGAGACGGTTGGCGGGGCTGCGGGGGCGTAGAGCCTTACGCTGTTCCGGAACCCGAACGGACGAACATTACGAGGCCGCCCACGAATGGGCGGCCTCGTTTTTTGCCGTTTGGACAGCGTCTCTGCGTTCGTTGGGGAACTAGGACGTGAACGCGCGTCTGAACGTGAGGAGGTTCTCCTCCACCATCACCTTCGGGCGCTCCCGTTTGTCGCCTGGCTCTTCCACGTCGACGTGTATGAACCAAGGGCCATCCTCGCTGATGGCGTGATCGAGCGCCTCCTCGAAAGCCTCGACGGTGGACGCTTTGACAACGTGGGGGATGCCCGAGGCTTTCGCTATCCCTGCGAGGTCGGCGCCGGTTGAGGTGTGGGTAGGCTGTCCGCCCGTCTCGTACCACATCTGATTGTCCCAGACGATATGCACGAGGTTCGCGGGCGCCTGCCGCGCGATCGTCGCAAGCGAGCCGAGGTTCATCAGCAGCGATCCGTCGCCGTCGGTGACGAATACCTTACGGGCGGGGACAGCGAGAGCGACGCCGAGCGCGATGGATGAAGCCAAGCCCATAGCGCCCCACGTGTAGAGGTTCTCGTTCCGGTCGCCTGAGGCGTAGAGGTCGAACGTGGCAGGGCCGAGGTTGGCGATGATAGGCTCGTTGGTAACGCGGCGCCGGAGGGCCGCTATTCCGTCACGACGTTGCACGTTTCGCTCCTACCAGCTGGGCGTACCAGAGGATGGCTACAGGCATACGGCTTGCGTAGCTGAGCTCGATCGCGCCGTCGACATACCCGGCCACGTCGTCCTCCCGCATGGGGGCGTAGTGCTGAATGTTCAAGGTGTCGAGGATGGCGGGTATGGGGCGGGCGGATGGCACCTGCACCTCGTTGAACTCGCTCAGCCCGCCGCGCATGCCTATGAACAGCGGAACGGGGATCCGGTAGGCGACGAGGAGCTGCGTGAGCGCGTTGATGGTATTGCCGAAGCCGCTGCTCTGCATGAACATCGCGGCTCGCTTTCCCCCGGCATAGGCCCCGGCGGCGATGCCGATGGCCTCCTCCTCGCGCGCAGCGGGGACGACCTTAAAATCGGCGTCCTGCTCCAATTTAGCCAGGATATTCCAGTTGATGGCGTCAGGGACGTACGTGGCGAGCCGCACATCGTGCTCGCGCAGGCTGTGAACGACAGTTTCAGACCAATGCATAGCGTCGGGCATTATAGGGCATAAGCCGAGTGGCGTGGCAGAGGATGTAATCGTGGGCGCGACCCGCTCGCTGCGGACGAGACACCGCGCGCCTAACCAACGACAAATGCCCATTGTACCGCAGCCCCGCCGGTTGCTACATTGTTCGTATACGTCGTTTCAACGAATGAACCCGTCGTTCCCGCGAAGGCTGGAACCTCGTATCCCCGGCCCCTGCCCACGCAGACGATGGGAAATGCAACCAAATGCAACCAAATGCAACCGAAATAAAAGTTTCCCACGCCTGGCCACTCGTGATGAGGCCAACCAAGGCCAAAGAAGCGACTCTGGCCCGCGCTCACGAGTGCAAGCAGACCGAACGAGGCCACGCTGGCCCCAACGCGGGTCTCGCCACTGGGAGTGAATCGGGCCAAATCGGGCCGGGGTATGGGGGTCCTCCACTCCTGGCCACTCCTGAACAACCGCGCGCGCCAGAGGTGGGATAGCGACAGAAATGAGCAAATTTCGGAGAAAACGCGGTATGAGGCGCTCCGTCGTTCCCTGCGAAGGCGGAGGACCTCGCATCCTGCCCCGCGCCTGTTTCGTAGGTTGTGGCGTTGGGCGTAACGGCAGCATGAAGGATTCCGCCGAAATGAACCTGAATGAGTCAAAATGAGTCAGATTTAGACCTGCCTCACTCTTGGATTGTCCATGAACAGGGATGCGGAAGAGCATCGTGGGGATGCGTAGCGTGGAGAGGGACACCGGCCTGCTTGACCTGCGGGCAGGCGGTGCGTACTGTTTCGCGTATACGTGGCACGATTTAACCCACAGGAGGGGTCATGCTGACTACCCAGGAGAATAAAGCGCTTACCAGTGTGATGCCGGGTACGCCGATGGGCGAACTGTTCCGGCGGTACTGGCACCCCATCGCCGCCGCCGCGGAGATGGACGACAAGCCTACCAAGGCGGTGCGCATCCTCGGCGAGGACCTGGTGCTCTACAAGGACAAGTCCGGCACACTGGGGCTCATCGAGCGCGCCTGTCCGCACCGCCGCGTCGATCTCTCCTACGGCATACCGGAGGAGCACGGCCTGCGCTGCATGTACCACGGCTGGATGATGGACGAGACCGGTCAGTGCATCGAGCAGCCGTTCGAGGAGACCGTTCACCCGGACGGACGCTTCAAGGAGAAGGTGAAGATCGCGGGCTACCCGGTGGAGTCGTACGGCGGCCTCATCTTCGCGTACATGGGCCCTCAGCCTACGCCGCTGCTGCCGCATTGGGAGACCTTCGAGTGGGAGGGCGGTTGGAGCGATGTCGGCATCGTGGAGTTGCCGTGCAACTGGTTGCAATGCATGGAGAACTCGATGGATCCCGTGCACCTGGAATGGCTCCACGGCTACTGGGGCGTTCGGCAGCAGCAGGACAAGGCGGTCAAGCTTGGTCTCGCCGAGGCCGACACCTTCCCCACGGTGCCGCGCCGACACCAGAAGATCGGGTTCGACCTGTTCGACTACGGGCTGGTCAAGCGCCGCGTCGTGGAAGGCACCACCGAGGAAGACCACGACTGGGCCATCGGCCATCCGGTGCTGTTCCCGAACATCCTGTTCGTTGGCAGCGTCGTGAACTGCACGCTTCAGTACCGCGTGCCGGTGGACGACGAGCACACGATGCACCTGACGTGGTTCTTCTACCGCGCGGCGGAAGGGGCGGAGCCGCCTCGACAGGAGAAGGTTCCGTACTGGTACGTCGATCTCTACGACGAGAAAGGGGAGCTGATTCCTGACCTCGTCAACCATCAGGACTTCGTCGCCTGGATCACGCAGGGCGCAAACGCGAAACGCGAGATCGAGCACCTCGGCGAGTCCGACCGCGGCATCATCCTCTACCGCAAGGTGCTGAAGGAGCAGGCGCAGATCGTGGGGGACGGCGGCGACCCGATGGGCGTCGTGCGGAACCCTGAAACGAATCGGCGTATCGATCTGCCGTTGGAGCGATGGCAGGCGCTCTCCGACGTAACGTGGCTGACGCGCTACATGCCGCTTCAGCAGGGCGAGCCTCCTGAACTCGTGTCGAGCATCAAACAGGTGCTCAGCACGTGGGCAGGCGAGAAGCCGTGGGCTGAGGCGCAGGCGACGCTCAACACCTAACCGGAATCTTCTCAGCGACCTCCCCCTCAGCTACGAGCGAGGGGGAGGCGGCAGGGGTTCGTGCGTCAACGCTGCTGCCGCCGGCTTGCGCGGCTGGGATGCGAACAGCATCAGCACGAGCATGAGGACGGCCACCCCGGCGAACAGCGTGAAAGCCAGCGCGTAGCTGCCTGTCCGGTCGAACGTGAACGCGGCGATCACCGGCCCCAGTGGGCTCACGGCTCTGAACGGCGCGGTGAACCCCTTGATCGCGCCCAGCGATTCACGGCCAAAGTAGTTGGCGACCAGCAACACCTCGACGACGTTCCGCATGCCAGCGCCTACGCCGAATACCAGCGCCCAGGCGACGGCAAGCGGATAGTTGTCCGCGACGAGCAGCATCAACATCGAGGTGAGCACGAACACGGCCTGCACGATCGCGCCGGTGCGCACATGCACCCGCTCCAGGATGAAACCGATAGGCACGATGGATAACGCTGAGGCGGTCGCGAATATGGACGCGATGGAGAAGGCCTGACCATCGGACAGCCCCTGATCCTGGAAGTTCGCTACCATGTGGAGGTTCGTCGCACCCTGCACGAACGGGGTGCACATCAGAAACACCGTTATGAGCCAGAAGGCCCTCGTGCGCTGCGCCTCTCGCAACGTCCACGACTCTTCATCGATCACCGTCACAGGAGCAGGGGAGGCTCGTTCAGATTGCGGGGGTGGGCCGGAGGACTGCGGAGCCTCTCGGATCCCGTCAGGGAGCAAACCGTGGTCCTCCGGTCGGCTGCGCAAGAGGATCAGCGAAGGCACGATGATGATGATGGCGGAGAACCCGGACAGCGCGACGTAGGCCATTCGCCAGTCCGAGGCAGCCATGACGAAGAAGATGAAGATGGGCAGTACGGCCTGCCCGGAGCGCTGGCCGACCGCTCTGAAGGCAAGCGCGCGGCCACGGCGTCGCACGAACCACTTGGCGACGGCCACGGACGTGCCGATCTCCACGCCGGCGATAGCGGAGCCTCTGGCGATGCCGAAGTACGTCCAGAACTGCCAGGGCTCCTGGATCGTGGACAGGCCCCAGAGCGCACCTGCGATCGCCAGCCCCGCCACCGCGACGACGACTCGCGCTCCGAAACGATCTACCAGCCTGCCGGTGATGCCGGAAACGAACGCGCCGGATGCGCTGCCGATGAGGAACCCCGTGGCGATGGTTGTCCGCGTCCAGCCAAGCTCGTCCTCGATGGGCTTGATGAAGACGCCGAGCACCGGCCCGAATCCAGGCACCTCCGCGAACGAGGCCAGAAAGGAAGCCGCGACGATAGCCCATCCGTACTGAACACGCTGGATAGGCCAGAAACGAGGTATCCCCGGCGGGTGGGGGCGGGAGTGTTTATCCAGTGCCGAACGCCTTCCGCAACTCCCCGGCTGCCTCGGCGATGGCGTCCCACGTACGGTCGAACGGCATGCCTGCGTTGAAGAACCCATGAATCATGCCGTCGTACCGCGTTTGGGTTGTCGGTACGCCCGCAGCTCGGAGTCGGTTGGCGTATGCCTCGCCCTCGTCCCGCAGCGGGTCGTACTCGGCCGTCAGAACGAACGCGGACGGCAGGCCTGAGAGGTCGCCGGCGTCCATCGGCACAGCGTAGGGATTGTGGGCGTCGGCCTCCTGGGAGAGGTAGCAGTCCCAGAAGTAACGCATCGTGTCATAGGAGAGGCCGTAGCCTTCGCCGTTCTCCTGGTAGGAGGGGCGGTTGAAATCCGTATCGGTCACGGGGTAGATGAGGCTCTGGTGTACGAGACTGGGTTCGTGCTCATCGCGCGCCCTGAGGGCGATGGCCGCGGCGAGATTGCCGCCTGCGCTCGCGCCTGCAACCGCCAAACGCGACGGGTTGCCTCCGAACGACGCTGCCTGTTTCGCCACCCAGCACGTTGCGGCGTAGCAATCGTCCATCGGGATGGGGAACTTGTGCTCGGGCGCCAGGCGGTAGTCTACGGAGACCACGATAGTCTCTGCCTGCTTCGCCAACGTTCTACAGGTTGCGTCGTTCGTCCTGATGTTCCCCACCACCCAGCCGCCGCCGTGGAACCAGGTGGTGACCGGAAAGGGGCCGCTGCCCTCAGGGTGGTAGACCCGCATGGGGATATCTCCATGCGGCCCAGGTGCGAGGAGGTCCTCCACGGCGGCGACTTCCGGCCCGGGAAGGTAGGTCTGTGCTTCCTGCATCGCGCGCGCCTCGCTTGGGCTGACCTCGTGCTGTGCAGGCGCCCCTGCGCGCTGCTCTAGGGATTGCTTTGCTTGCGGATCTAGGGGCATGGCTGGCCTCCTTCTGACGATTACTGACGAGTATGCCCGATTATACGTATTGCGCGCGCCCGGTAACTGTTCAGAGTTCGTGAGGTAGTCCCGTCCCCAAACCAACGACAATTGCCCCTTGTATGGTGGTGAGAGGCGGGGTAGGCCGTTTGCCCCTTGGTCGCTGAGACCGTGCGTAAGCATGACCGCCCCGCCTCTATTCCACCCGCCCTACCGGTAGCCCGAACAGTTGCCTGAGCTAGTGAGCTCGTATTCACAAGGCAGGGCACGGAAGGGCAGTCAGGAGCATAGCGTATGGACTCATCCCTCTGCATCGGCATAGACGTTTCCCAGGATTGGCTCGATCTCGCGGCTCACCCAACCGGACAACCCCAGCGCTTCAAGACCACTCCCGCCGGCCTGCATTCCCTCGTCGAGCACTGTCGCGATGCTCAGCCCCGCCTGATTGCCTTCGAAGCCTCCGGCGGTTACGAACGCCCTCTCTCCCACGCACTCACCCACGCCCAACTCCCCTTCGCCATCCTCAACCCCCGCAACGTCCGTTACTATGCCCGCTCCACCGGCGTCCTGGCTAAGACCGACCGCATTGATGCGGCCGTCATCGCCCAGTTCGCCCACGACATCCGCATCCAGCCGAAGCCTGCGCCGTCGCGCCCCGAGCAGACCGTGCGCGATCTTGCCACCCGCCGCAATCAACTGGTGGGGGACCACACGCGGGTGCGACACCAAGCCCGGCTGTTCTCCGGCGCAAGCCTGGCCAGCGCGAAGCGCCATCTCGCCTTCCTGAAGCGGGAGATCGCGGCGGTGGAGCAGGAACTGCGGAGGGTCATCGCCCAGGATGTCTCCCTGCGCGAGCGTTGGGAGCGGCTGCGGAGCGTTCCTGGCGTGGGTGAGACCCTAGCGGCAGCGCTACTCGGCAGTATGCCGGAGCTGGGACACTTGAACCGAGCAGCGGTCGGGATGCTGGCAGGCCTCGCCCCGCACGCCCGCGACAGCGGGAAGCGCGAGGGGAAGCGCTTCTGCTGGGGCGGGCGTGCAAACGTGCGGAGGGCGCTGTACATGCCTATGCTCTCGGCAGTCCAGCACAACCCCGTGATACGCACGTTCTACCAGCGGCTGCTGGACCAGGGTAAGCCGAGGAAGGTGGCGCTCGTCGCATGCATGCGCAAGATGCTGACCATACTGAATGCCATCCTGCGTGAGGAGACCACCTGGGACCCACAAATCGCTTGACCTGCTATCACAGTTGCTTACGCCATAGCCCCGCTGATTGCTACATTGTCTGCATACCTCATCCGCCAAGGGCGGCATATGCCTTCTCCCAGAGGGAGAAGGCATATGATGAGGGTTCGGGAGATGGGAAATGGAACGAAACGGAACCAAACGGAACAGAATTAAAAGTTTCGCCACTCCTGCCCACTCCTACGAGGCCAACCAGGGCCACCACCAGGGCCGGCTGGCCCACCGCGTACGAGTGGACGGAGTGCCAAACGAGGCCACCCTGGCCTCATTTTCAGCCTCGCGGCTAGGAGTAAACAGGGCCAAACAGGGCCAATCGGGGCCAGTGCTCACCCCCCTCCTCCGCCGTCCCTGCGCAGGCGGGAACTTCGGGCATTCGCCTCATCAACTCTTGTATGTTGGTGGTGGGGTTCCCAATAGGGACTTCACAGAGGTGGAGTGGGGTGCGGCAGACCGATTAACTCTTGGTCATCAAAGACCGTTGTTCAGCGAGGGTCGCCGCACCACCCCCAAACAGAGCCCGAACAGTTGCCTGGGCCAATCGAGCCCGCATCGCGCAAGGAAGGGCCAGTACTGCATAGGGGGTAATCATGGGGCAAGAAGGAATCTACATAGGCATTGACGTCGCAAAGGCCAAGGTTGACGTCGCGGTTCGTCCCACGGGCGAGAGATGGGAGGTTCCCCGCGACGAAGCAGGAATCCCGCAGCTGGTTTCCGCGCTGAAGGCTCTCGGACCAGCCGTGGTGCTGCTGGAGGCTACGGGTGGCCTGGAACTACCTCTGGTGGCTGCTCTGGCCGCAGATGCATTGCCTGTGGTCGTCGTCAACCCGCGCCAGGTGCGGGACTTCGCCCGGGCTAGCGGGAAGTTGGCCAAGACCGACGCGCTCGATGCCGCCGTGCTGGCCCACTTTGCCGAGGCGATGCAGCCTCCTGTGCGTCCTCTGCGTGACGCAGAGACCCAGGTGCTCAACTCGCTGGTTGCCCGCAGGCGCCAGTTGATAGACATCCTGGTGGCGGAGAAGAACCGGCTTGGCGCCGCAACCAGCGCCGTCCGGCCCCGCATCGAGGCCCACATTGCCTGGCTTGAGCAGGAGTTGAACGACGTCGACGAAGAGCTGCGGCAGACGCTCCGAAGCAGTCCGGTGTGGCGGGAGAAGGATGACATCCTGCGCACCCTTCCCGGCGTGGGTGAGCACCTCTCCATCACGCTCCTAGCCCACCTGCCGGAGCTGGGCACGCTTGACCGTCGGCAGATCGCCGCGCTGGCGGGCGTGGCTCCCTTCAACCGCGATAGCGGCGCCATGCGGGGCAAACGGCATGTCTGGGGTGGGCGCTCCCGGGTCCGAGCCGTCCTGTACATGGGGGCGTTGGCAGCCAGTCGCTTCAATCCCGTCATCAGGGACTTCTACCAGCGGCTGCTGGCCGCCGGTAAGCCGAAGAAGGTGGCCCTCGTCGCTTGTATGCGCAAACTGCTCGTCATACTCAACGCCATGCTCAAGCATCGCTCGCCCTGGGCCGACCTGAGTATCAATTCCGGTCATGCCTCTTGACTTTCAACACAGTTGCTGAACAGTTGCCGCGCCCGTGATTTGCTTGACCTGACGTGGGGTTAGGGATACCTTTCAATTGAGCCAATCCGTTCTGACGTGGAGGGGTAGCCGATGCTGAATATTCAAGAGAACGAGAAACTGTCCCGAGTGGGCCAAGGTACACCGATGGGGGAGTTGATGCGACGCTATTGGCATCCCATCGCTGCCGCCGGCGAACTCGATGTGCGCCCCACCAAGGCTGTGCGCCTGCTCGGTGAGGATCTGGTGCTCTACAAGGACAAGTCCGGCACACTGGGGCTCATCGAACGGTTCTGCCCGCATCGCCGCGTCGATCTCTCCTACGGCATACCGGAGGAGCACGGCCTGCGCTGCATGTATCACGGCTGGATGATGGACGAGACCGGCCAGTGCATCGAGCAGCCTTTCGAGGAGACGGTTCACCCCGATGGCCGCTTCAAGGAGAAGGTGAAGATTGCGGGCTACCCCGTGCAGGTGCTGGCGGGGATGGTTTTCGCCTACATGGGGCCGCAGCCTGCGCCGCTGCTTCCGAACTGGGAGCCGTTCACGTGGGAGGATGGCTGGAGCGAGGTAGCCCTTGCGCCGTTGCCCTGCAACTGGCTGCAGTGCATGGAGAACTCCCTGGATCCGGTACACCTGGAATGGCTGCATGGCTACTGGGGCGTCCGGCAGCAGCATGACAAGGCGGTGCGCCTTGGGCTCGCGCAGGCCGATGAGTTCGGCATCATCCCGAAGCGCCATCAGAAGATCGGTTTCGACGTGTTCGACTACGGCATCGTGAAGCGGCGTGTCACGGAGGGCATAGACGAGTCCCACGGCGATTGGGCCATCGGTCATCCCATCATGTTCCCGCAGATTCTGTTCGTGGGGAGTTCCGTGCGCTGCTCCATGCAGTTCCGCACTCCCGTAGACGACGAGAACACGCTCCACGTTACGTGGTACTTCTACAGGGCTGCTCCGGGGCAGCAGGTGACGAAGCAGCAGGACATTCCGTATTTCAACGTCCCTCTGTATGAGCCGGACGGCCGTTTGATCGAGGACCTGGTGAATCATCAGGACTTCGTCGCGTGGATCACGCAGGGGGGCATCGCTCCGCGGCATCGTGAGCACCTGGGCGAGTCCGACCGCGGCATCATCCTCTACCGCAAGCTGCTCACGGAGCAGATGGCGGTGGTGGCGGACGGCGGCGAACCGATGGGCATGGTTCGAGATGCGGCAACGAATGAATGCATCAAGCTGCCGCTGGAGCACTGGCCGTCGATGAATAACCCATCGCGTATGGCCAAGTTCGTCCCGTCTCAGGCAGGGCAGAGCGAGGAGCACGTCAAGGAGATAGAGGCGTTCCTGCGCTCGTGGGCTGAAGCCCCGCCCTGGGAGGAACCGGCGAAAGCGTAGCGGCTGCTACACCGGCAGACTCGACACGTGCGTCGAGTTGACCGTGATGCGTCCGCCGCCGGGCTCCGTGAGCGTGAACGATGAATGGATGCGCCCTTGCTCTATGGGCGAGGGCGCAAGTCCACGCGCTGCGAGGTCGGCGTGCGTTGCTTCGATGTCCTCCACCATCAGGTCGAACGGGGCGTCGCTTGGCTGCGCGTCGGCATCGGCTGCAAGAACCAGGTGCGTCCCTCCGCGCAGTTCCAGGATGGCGACTGAGTCGTTGCGGAACACGGACCTCATGCCGATCTGCTGCATGAATGCCTCCGACTCCGCGAGCGACGCCGTTCCCATGCTGACGTGTCCGACCCAGACCGGTGGCCTGCTGTTCTCATGCGGTTCTGTGCCCATGGCCTTATCTCCTTAGGATGTGGTTTGCGGGGGAGGGGACTCCTCACCGCCGAGGAACTGCTTGAGCTTGTCGGCTGCCGCGCTGCTCATGCCGGGGATCTCCGCGATCTCGGCGATGGACGCTGTGCGCACTCCGGCGACGCTACCGAAACGTTTGATCAGTTCGCGGCGGCGCTTCGGCCCGATGCCGGGCGCATCGTCGAGACGCGAGCGCGTCGCGGCCCGCGAGCGTCGCTGGCGGTGATAGGTGATGGCGAACCGGTGCGCTTCATCACGCAGGCGCTGGACGAGGTAGAGTCCCTGCGATTGCCACTCCAGGATGACGGGCTCCGCCATATGGGGGAGGAATACCTCCTCCTCTCGTTTCGCAAGCGAACAGAGCGGGATATCGGTGATGCCGAGCTCAAGGAACACCTCCTGCACCGCGTTGAGGTGGCCTTTTCCGCCGTCGATGATGACGAGGCCGGGAACGAAACCGAAGGAATTCTGCGCATCTCGCTGCTCACCGGAGGCTGCGTTATCGTCAGCCAGAGGGCCGGTCTTCGCGAATCGCCGAGCGCGGTAGGGGGCCGACGGCTCAGCGGCGAGACGAGGGCGTTCGCTTTCGGCGTCAGCGGGCGGGGTGGGGGCATCGTCGTGTACGACCTGTGCGCGCCTGTCTTCGCCCAAACGCCGGAAGCGCCTGCGGAGCATCTCCTGCATCGAGGCATAGTCGTCAATGCCCGCGACGCTCTTTATCTGGAAGCGCCTGTAGTGGGCCGTCTTGGGTCGTCCATTCTCAAAGACGACCATGCTGCCGACGGAGTTGGTTCCCTGGATGTTTGAGATGTCATAGCACTCGATACGGCGGGGCAGGTCAGGGAGGTTGAGCTCTTCCTGGAGTTCGGAGAGCGCCTGAAGCACCTTGTCGGATTCGTTCAGCCATTTGATGCGCCGCTGGGTAAGCGCTTCGAAGGCGTTCGCTGCGGCCATCTGCACGAGCCTGCGCCGTTCTCCGCGCATGGGGCGGGCAAGGGTCACGCGCCTGCCGCGCTTGCCGCTCAGCCAGTCCGCAACCGCTCCCGTGTCCTCGATGCCGTGTTGGATGAGGATTCTCGCGGGGACATCGGAAGAGGCCTCGTAGAACTGCTGGATGAACTGCTCCATCAGGGCCGACTCGTTCTCGGCTGCACCCGCCTCCATGAGGAAGTGGTCACGGCCTATGAGTTTGCCCCGGCGAACCTTGAAGAGTTCGACCCACGCCTCACCCTTATCGTAGGCGAGGGCAATCACGTCCGAGTCTTCGTTGCGGCCAGAGACGACCCTCTGGCTCTGCGAGACCGATTCGATTGCGCGGAGCTGGTCGCGGAGAACGGCGGCACGCTCGAACTCCAAGCGGTCTGAAGCGATATCCATCTTCACGCGGATATCGTCCGCGACGCCCTCGGAGTCGCCTTCCAGGAATTGGAGCACGTGGCGGATGACCTCGCTGTACTCCCGTTCATCCACCGCGCCGATGCACGGGCCGACGCAGCGGTGGATGAAGTACTCGAGGCAAGGGCGCTCATCCTCCCCTGTGATCACCTTTGTGCATGAGCGGTAGGGGAAGAGCTTCTTCAGCAGGTCCATCGTTTTGCGGACTGAGCTTGCGCTGGCGAATGGCCCGAAGTAGCGAGCGCCGTCCGGGAGCACGCGACGAGTGAAATAGACCTGAGGGAAGTCCTCGCGAGTGTCTATTTTGATGTATGGGTAGGTCTTGTCGTCCTTGAGCCGAGCGTTGTAGAAGGGCTGGTGCTGCTTGATCAGCAGGTTCTCGAGCAGCAGTGCTTCCTGAACGGATTCGGTGACGATGAACTCGAAATCGGCGATGTGCTGAACCATCGCCTGAATCTTCGGTTCTTTGCCGTAGGGCGTTTGGAAGTAGGAACGTACGCGGTTGCGGAGGCTCGCAGCCTTGCCCACGTAAAGGAGAGCGCCCGCAGCGTTCTTCATCAGGTACACGCCGGGTTTGGCGGGGAGCGCCTTCAGCCGACCGTCGAACTCTGCGGCGCGCGGTTCTTTCTTGACTCCTGTCGTCACGTCGTGGTCAGTGTACCGCGTCGTCGGACGGTCTGTTCGCAGCGACACCTTATCCAACCGATTGCAGCACGGTTCCGCTGCGACGGTAGGCGTTAGACTCCGAGAGTGGTTCCGAGTTTGAGGAATACAAGGGCGGCTGCGATGAGCAGAGTGATGGAGCCTATCAGTGCGACCTCGCGGGTGAGGCTGCCGGTGGGAGCCATGACGGCAGCCTGACGTCCTCTGCGGGGCGCGATGGATGGCCGGGCGGCTGCCGCAGGCATGGCGCGCGGCGTCGCAGCCGCGACAGCGGAGCGCGTGGCCGCTGCGGGCGCAAACTCCCGGGGGTCTCCGGCTTCGACTGGGAGCGCGTCCGAATCGGCTGCTTCCGCCGGGGGCGCGTAGCTTGCCGGTACGATGGAGGGCCCGGATGATCGCGCTTTACGCCGCGCGCGCTCCTTGGCTTTCGCCTGGCTTGCTGCTGCTCTGTTTCCGACGTTCTTTCGTGTCATGGATATCCTGTCCGGTTCTAGGCTGATTCGTCCTGATTTTAACTCAGTGCGTTCGCGGTCGCGACGGCCACGTCCGTGGCTTGATCGATGGTGTAGAGGTCAGTGTTGAGTACCTGGTGATAGTGCTGCGGCTCCTGCGGGTCGACCTGGAAGAAGCGCTTGAAGTAGGCGATCCGGGCGCGGTCATTCTCCTGCACGTACCGATTTGCGTCTTCTTCGCTCAAGGACTCGCGCTCCATGATGCGACTCAGGCGGACATCGTAGGAGGAGACGAGTCCTACGTGCAGCGCGTTTGGGTAGTCGCGGAGGATGATGTTGGCGCCCCGTCCCGCGATGATGACGTTGCCGGAGGTGGCGATCTCCTCGATGACCGCGGACGTGACGGCGAGGAGGTTGTCATCGCTCAATGATTCACCGATGGCCATGTTCTCGCTGGGGAAATCGCGGTACTCGCGCACGAGGAGCGCGTCGAGGCCTCCGCCGAAGTAGGGGTCTGCGCCCCCGCCGGCAAGGGCTGAACGTTCGAGAACGGTCTTGACGAAGCCCGCGACCCTGTCTCCCAAGCCCTGAGGGCGCTCCGTCCGTTCTGCCACCGCCTCCTCTGAGGCGCCGATCTTCTTCGCGGCTTCTGCCAGAATCGTTCGGTCAACGTAGTCGATACCGAGCTTGCTGGAGAGTTTCGGGCCAATCTCGATAACGCCGCTGCCTATCAGGCCGGTTACGGTGATAACTGGCATCGGGGATTCCTCCTCAGTTCGCTCGATAGCAGGGCCAATGTCTGGCGCATGGCATCATTCTAACGTTATCCGCACCGTCTAGGGGCGTATTGAAGCAAGCACGGCGTATCTCGTCTATCCGGGCTCGTTGATGGGGCAGGGTGATGGTCGTGCTGATGCTCACACACGGCGTTCTCGACATGGCAGGTGGGCAGGGTCAGCCTCGGCGCTGCCTGCTGCGATTCTCATACGGTGGGTTAGGCGCGTGGGTGGGCTCGTTCGAACGCTTCGCGGATCTGATGACCGGTAAGGTGCGTGTAGATCTGAGTCGTTGCGATATTAGCATGGCCAAGGAGTTCCTGGACATGTCTGAGGGACGCGCCGCCGTGAAACAGGTGAGTGGCGAAGCTGTGCCGCAGGGTGTGCGGCGAGAAAGTACGCGAGATTCCCGCACGCGCGGCGACTCTCTTGAGGATGAGCCAGTAGCCCTGGCGCGTAATGGGGTAGCCGCGTGCGTTGAGGAAGAGGGCGGTTGTCGTGGGCCCGCGCCTCTTCGAGTGCGCTAACAGCTCCGGCCTGACTTGGTGCGCGTAAGCGGCCAGCCGCTTCACGATGCCCGGGTAGACGGGGGCGAGCCGCTCTTTCGCGCCTTTGCCGCGAACGCGAACCCATCCACCATCCAGGCTCAGCGCGGAGATATCGAGCCCCTGCGGGCCGACGACCTCCGATACGCGGAGCCCGGCCGCGTATGTTAGTTCTAGCATGACACGGTCTCGTACTCCCGCCGCACCGGGTCGTTCGGAAGCGGCTTTCAGGAGATTCACGACTTCCTGTTCCGTGAGGACGTCAGGCAGGGACCGGGACGGACGTCGGGCCTGCATCCTCTCTGCGGGATTGGCGTCTATGACGCCTTCCTCCAGGAGGAAACGGAAGAACGAGCGGGCAGAGGCGACCTTCCGGGCGAGGCTGGTGTCAGCGTATCCGTGCTTGTCCAGCTGCAGACGCGCGTCTTCAACGTCGGTTTGCCGGATGCTTGCCCATCGGATGTCCGCTCCGCCGTTGCCGAGCGAACTTTGAAGCTGTGCAAGGTCGCTGCGGTACGCTGCCACCGTGTTCGCGGAGAGGCCGCGCTCCGCCCGCAGGTGATTGAGGAAGGCCTCGATCTGCTGATCGGTTTCACGTTCTGCTGTGATCATGGGACGGTATTGTAGAGAGGATGATTATCTCTGCGGCACCGGTTTGGCTCACGGAAACTTGCAAGCGTGGGTCTCACTGCTTCACGCTTGCAGAACGTAAAGCCTGATGCGAGCGGGAGCGCGATGAAGGTTTGCTGGAGAATGATGGCGAGATGACTATCGCACTGCATCCCTACGCGTTCGGGTTGCCGCTTCTTACGTGGGCCGGGCTTTTCGGGATCGTGGGGGCGCTGGTGGGCGGGTGGTTGTTCCTGCGCGCTGCGCCGGAGTTTGGCACAGGCATTCGCGGGGCGTACGGAATCGTGCTGGCGTCGGTACTTGCCGGATTCGTGGGCGCGCGGGTGCTGCACATGGCTGATTACGTGGATTTCTACTCCAAAGCGCCTTTCCATGCCGTCTATCTTTGGAACGGCGGCCTATCGCTATGGGGTGGCGTGCTCGGGGGTCTGTTGGGGGGACTGGCACTGGCGCGGCAGCGAGGACTGGAAGTTGCGAGAGTGGCCGATGCTGCTGCGGTGCCAGCGCTGATCGGACTCGCGGTCGGGCGGTTGGGCGATTTTCTCGCAGGCAGTCGGGCGGCTAAAGCGTCTTCTCTGCCATGGGCCGTCGCCTATACGAATGAGTCGACTGCGGCGTTCGCCGATGGCGCTGCCGTGCACCCCGTGGCTATGTACGAGTTGCTACTGGATGCGCTGATTGCAGCGGCTCTGTGGCGCTGGCGGCATACGGCACCCCGTGGAGCGCTTCTGCCTGTGGCGCTGACCGCGTGGGCTGCCGGACGATTCGTCATTGCGTTCGTGCGAGTCGATCCGGAGCTCCTTGGCATGCAGCAGGCTCAGTGGATCGGCTTATTCATCGTCGTTGGCGTTGGCCTTTGGGCGTGGCGTTCGCGTGAGCGGCTGGGCCTCAGAGGTTCAGGCGGGGCTGGCTGGAGGGGGCGTAGTCCTGAAGATTGAGCCTCAGCCGGGACTCGCCGTTCCAGTGATCCAGTTCGAGCTTGTAGAGGATGTCCACGAACTGAGTGCCATCGTGCCAGCTCTGGCCGAAGGCGACCACGTCCCATAGCGCTCCTCCGGAGCGGATGCTGAGTTTGAAGTGCCTGCCGTCCGCGCCCATAGGGGAGGCCTTCATCACCTGGACGTTACGTGCAAGGAAGATCGGCGCCGGGTTGCCGACACCCCAAGGCTCCATCCGTTGCAGGGCCTGAAACGTGGAACCCATCAACTCGTGGGGCTGTATCTCCAGGTCGGCGATGCCCACTTTCCCCGGCGTGGCTTCACCAAGCCGTTCTGCGGCGATGCTGGTGAGCCGTTCCCGCAGAACAGGGAGCAGCTCAGCGCTGCACCTGAATCCGGCGGCTTGTGCATGCCCTCCATAGCGAATGAGCAGGTCATCGCACTGCGCCAGCGCGTCGGCCCAGTGGAATGGAGGGTCGCTGCGACAACTCGCCATCACCTCGTCGCCATCCATGCCGTAGACGGCGGCAGGCGCGCCGAACTCCTGAACCACCTTGCCCGCGGCGAGGCCGACGACGCCAGGGTTAAGGTCAGGTTCGCCGACGAGTATGAGCGGCGGAATCGGGGTAGGGACGAGTTCTCTGACGCGCTCCAGGGTTTCCTGGGTGAGCGCCTGACGCTTGACGTTGTATTCGTTGAGCTCCTGCACCAGTTCACCGGCACGGGCGTCGTCGTCAGTGAGGAGCATGTCCAGCGCGAAATCCGCGCGATGGAGTCTGCCGGCGGCGTTGATGCGCGGCCCTATCGTGAAGCCTATGGTTTCGGCGGTGGCGGTCTGCGGGTCAACACGCGCGGCGTTCATCATTGCGCGAAGACCGATCGAACGCGTCCGGCGCAGCTCTCGTATGCCGTGGTGGACTATGTAGCGATTCTCCCCGAACAGCGGAGCCATGTCCGTGATGGTGCCGATGGCCGCGAGTTCCATGAGGCCTTCTGACCATGCCTCACCTAACACCGGCTGAAGCACCGCTTGGGCGAGTTTGAGTGTCATGCCTACGCCGGTCAGATGCTCAAAGGCGTACTTCGAGTGCGGGGCGCGCGGGTTGATGACCGCGACGGAGCGAGGGAGTTCGTCGGTCACGACGTGGTGGTCCGTGATGATCGTGTCTATGCCCAGTGAGTGGGCATAGTCCACCTCGGCGATGTTGGTGACACCGCAGTCCACGGTGACGATGAGGTTGGCGCCTTGCTCGTGGATCTTCGTTACTGCGTCCCGGTTGAGGCCATGTCCCTCGCTCACCCGGTGGGGGATGTAATGGACCGCACGGAGTCCGTAGCGCCGCAGTGCACGAATGAGGAGCGCCGTGCCGGTAACGCCATCGGCGTCGAAGTCTCCGTAGACGACGACGGTTTCCTCGTTGCTTCTTGCGCGAGCCAGCCGCTCCGCAGCGCGGTCGATATCGGGCAGGGAGCCGGGGTCTTCGAAGAGCGAGTCTGACACGTCCAGGAAACGACGAGCTTCATCTGCATCGCGGATACCCCTACGCCAGAGGAGGTGGCCGATGATGTAAGGCAGGTCGCCGAGTGGCGATGGATCGGTAGGCTCGGCGACTACCCAGCGGCGCTGCATGCCGATGAGGCTGCCATCAGCAGGTGACGCCACGCCTATCCGGCTCGCTTGAAGATCAGAGAGGCGTTGTGCCCCCCAAAGCCGAGATTATTGCTCATGGCGGCTTTCACGATGCCTCGCTGGGAGTGGTGGGCTGTGTAATCAAGGTCGCAATCGGGGTCCGGGTTCTCGAGGTTGATGGTGGGCGGGATGGCGCTCTCTGAGACGGCGATCGCGGCGATCGCTGCCTCCACGCCACCGGCAGCGCCGAGCAGGTGGCCTGTCATTGATTTCGTGGAGCTGATCTTGATCTTGTACGCTTCGTCACCGAAGACGACTTTGAGGGCCGCTGTCTCGATGCGATCGTTCATAGGGGTGCTGGTTCCATGCGCGTTCACGTAGCTGATGTCATGAGGCTCCATGCCGGCCTCTGCGAGTGCGCGGTTCATAGCGCGCGCTGCGCCTTCGCCTTCAGGGGATGGCTGAGTGACGTGGTAAGCGTCAGAAGAAGCGCCGTAGCCTGCCAGTTCGGCTAGCGGGGTTACGCCACGGCGAACGACGCTCTCTTCGCTCTCGATAACGAGTACGCCTGCGCCTTCGCCCATGACGAATCCGTCGCGCTCAGCGTCGAAGGGCCTGCTCGCTGCCTGAGGGTCGCTGTTGCGCTTGGAGAGCGCCATGCAGGCGTTGAACCCCGCGACCGCGATGGGGCAGATGGGAGCCTCAGCGCCCCCCGCGAGAGCGATGTCTACATCGCCGCGCTGAATCATCTCTAACGCGATGCCGATGCCATCCGCGCCGCTGGAGCACGCGGTAACGATGCAGTAGTTGGGCCCTTTTGCGCCGTGGATGATGGAGACCTGCCCGGGGGCCATATCGGCGAGCATCATGGGCACCAGGAACGGGTTGACGCGCGTCGGTCCTTTCTCGTTCAGGACGGCCCACTGTTCAGATAGCGTGATGATTCCGCCGATGCCGCTTCCGATGACGGAGCCGACGCGAGTAGCGTCTACGCTTCCATCGTGGAGATTCAGGCTGGCTTGTTCGAGCGCTTGGGCAGTGGCTGCGACGGCGAACTGCGCAAAGCGGTCGAGTCTACGCGCGCGCTTGCGGTCTACGTAGATAGTTGGGTCGAAGTCGAGCGCTTCTCCAGCGATTGTGGTCTCGAAGTCCTGCGTATCGAAGGATGCAATCGAGGCGATGCCAGACTTGCCTTGCAGGAGAGCCTTCCAGGTCGATTTCACGTCGAGCCCGAGCGGTGTGACCATGCCGATGCCGGTTACGTAGACCTTGCTGGACAAGAGACGCCTCCTTTGAGGTCGCGGTCTTTGCGAGGGAGGATGCTAACGGGATTCTAGGGTGCAGGGGGAGGCGATACAAGCGGACGCATCGTGGGAGGGTCACGCGTGCAGTTCCTCCTCGTACTCGTGCTCTCGCATCAGTTCGTTGATATTGCGCGCGGTGTGGATAAAACCGATGTGGCTGAAGGCCTGAGGGAAATTCCCGATTGCCTGACCGAAGCCGGGGTCATACATCTCCGCGAAGAGACCGAGGTGACTCGCGGTTTTGGAGACGATGTCGAAGTACTCCAGCGCCTCCTCCTTCTCGCCGATGGAGAGGAGCGACCCTATCAGCCAGAAGCTGAGGATGTAGAAGGAGCCTTCTTCTCCCTTCAGGCCGTCGTCGGTTTCATCTATGCGGTACCTTCGGACGAAGGGGCCCTCGGCTAACTCCTCCTGTATGCGGCGGATGGTGGATCTCAGGCGAGGGTCGCCATAGGGCAGGAAGCCAAGGAAAGGTATCAGGAGCGCGCTCGCGTCTACGGCTTCAGAGCCGTACGCCTGCACGAAGCATTGCTTGGATTCGGACCAGCCGTTTTCGAGCACGTCAGCGTGGATGAGGTCACGCTGCTGACGCCAATGCTCAACGTCGCCCTCGAAGCCTTGGGATTCGACGATCTTCACGGCGCGGTCAAGCGCTACCCAGCACATCACCTTGGAATAGACGAAGTGCTGCTCCGGCCCGCGCACCTCCCAGATTCCCCTGTCGGGCAGGCGCCATGCGGTTGCGGCAAGATTGGCCATGCGTTTCAGCAATCCCCAGGCTGTCTCCGACAATTTGCCGGTGTAGCGATGGAAGACCGTGAGGCTGAGCGCAACCTCGCCGAAGACGTCCAGTTGACGGTGGAAGGCAGCGTCGTTGCCTATGCGCACCGGGTTCGAATTCCGGTATCCCGCCAGGTGATCCAGCGTGATCTCCTTCAATTCGCTCTCCGGGGCTATCCCGTAGAGTATCTGCATGGACTCCAGCCCCAGCACACATTGGTTGACCAGCCATTCGAGGAATGCCTCGCCCTCATGGGGGTCGCCGATTCGATAAAGGATGCCAAGTGTCCATGCGCTATCCCGCAGCCAAGAGAAGCGGTAGTCCCAATTGCGGTCTCCGCCGAGCGACTCCGGCAGCGAGGTTGTAGGGGCTGCGACGATTGCACCAGTGGGCTCATAGATCAGCAGGTGGAGCGTGAGGAACGAGCGAACGACCTCGTCGCGCAGATAGCCGTCATAATGCAGCTTCGCGCAACTGGCTCGGTCACGGCGGACCGCGCGTTCTATCTTGCGATTGCAGTCCATCGAGCGTATGGAAGGGAGACGGCGGAGGCCGAAGACGATCGCAACGTGTATCGTTTCACCCTCCGAAACGACGAAATCGGCAGTGGCTTGCTCTCCCCCATCTGGAGCAGCGGCGACCCGGAGGAGCAGGGGAGCGATGAGCCCGAGGGACTGGTCTCCTTGCGTGACCAGGACGCCGTTGCTGACGGCAGCGAATGCCGTTTCACCTCTGGCGTAGTCGAGCCGAGGCTGGAAGACCAGTTGCATAGGGACTGAGCCGTGTACGCCCTTGATGATGCGGATGATTTCGTGGGGCGCTTCTGGGTGGCGGGCAGGCGCATGCGTCATGAAGTCGTAGACGGCGGCGGTGCCAGTCTGCGTTTCGTAGGTCGTTTCGAGGACGGTGGTGTCGTGGAGGTATCGCTGCGTGACAGCGTGCTCACCGGTGGCGCTGATCACGCAGAACCCGCCTTTGATGTCATCAAGGACGGCTGCGAAAACGCTGGGAGAGTCGAAGCGCGGGAAGCAGGCCCAGTCGATGGATCCTCGCCTGCTTACGAGGGCGCAAGAGTTCATGTCCCCGATGAGGCCGTACTCGTGTATCGGAATGTAGGGCACGAGATCGAAGTGCTTAGCCGAGGATCGTGTCCATCGCTGAGAAGATGCGCATGCCCCTGCCCTGCATCAACTCAGGGAGACGGGCCGCAGGGAGCGGCGTCCGTTGCGCTCTTGAAAATATCCGGCGCGGTCGCTCGTGCCGTGGCTGAAGACGAGTAGCCACCCATCACGCACGGCCTCATCCAGGACCTTGCGCTTCGTTTGGAGCGTCTCCTCGGGGTTGCGGTCGCTGGCTGCGATACATTCCGGCTGCAGGTGGTAGCGCGTGGGCACGAGGTCGCCCAGGAAGACGACGCGCTCTCCTCCGTGGGTAATGATGACGATCTGGTGGCCCTCGTAGGGGCCGCTGGCGCGGCGAACCTGGAGGCCGGGTGCGATGGTGGACTCGCCATCCAGCGTTTCGAGTTTGTTCTTGATCTTGAGGGGCAGGTAGTCATCCGGCACATAGCCGTTCACGTGCCTGTCCGTCGGGAAGGATGCCTCTTCCAACGCCTCCCGCTGAACGAAATAGGAAGCCTTGGGGAAGGTAGGGACAATCTCTCCACGTCGGCTTACGCGGGTACACCCCCCGGTGTGCTCAAAATGGAGGCTGGTGAGGATGACGCCGTCGATATCCTGCGGGGTGAGGCCGTGGGATTTCAGATCCGAGAGGAGCTGGCTCGTGGCGAGCCCGTAGGTTTCCTTGTCCTCCTGCGAGTGCTTGACTCCGACACCGGTGTCTACCAGGTAGTTGCGGTCTCCTATGCGGACGAGCAGGCAGTTGAGGCCCAGCTTGACGCGGTTGCGCCTGTCTGCGGGGACCCAATCCTGCCATTGGCTCTTGGGCACTTGCCCAAACAGTACTCCTCCGTCGAACCTAATCGAGCCATCGGAAATCAGGTGTAGTTCAGTTCTCCCGCTCATGGCAGAGCCTCATCAGCATAAAGAAGTAGGCGAGCGAGGTTTTGGCGCCCCCGCTCCGCTCGATGAATCGTTGGCTGGATAGCCGGCCTCTGGGCGCAGAGAGAAGGATTCGAGCGTGTATGCGGAGTTGACTCTATGAGCCGAAGCATCTTCCTGTCAATGCAAGGTTCGAGGAGCTTCGGGGTTGGGATGAAGACGCATTGCATTGTCTGAGCGGGAATGGACGCTGTTTATCGTAGAGAATACCAGTGTTTCTAGCGCTGAATCGAAAATCGGAGGCTGAATCTCAGGATAGGACGAATCGCAGATATCCAGTGCGAGATTCTTCCGGCACTGGGCGTGATTCAGCCTGTGGGGCTGAGGGCTAGGGGTAGGAGACGAGCCCTTCAATCAGATGAACAGGCTCTCGGTGATGGACGACCCTGGGGTCCTCGACGGTCTCAGCGAGCGACGCTCCCGGTGGGACCATTGGGTAGACGTTCTCCTCTTGAGAAATCTGGAAGTCGATCAAGTACGGCCCCGGGTGTTGGGCGGCTGTGGCCAGCGCCATGCCGACATCGTGCTTCTCGCTCACCTTGATGGCCTGGATCCCGTAGGCCCCGGCCAGTTTGACGTAGTCCGGGCTGCTCATGGAGACGGATTTGTAGTGGTGGTCGTAGAACAGCTCCTGCCACTGGCGAACCATGCCGAGGTAGCCGTTGTTCATGATGCAGATCTTCACCGGCAGGTGTTCCTGGGAGATCGTGGCCAACTCCTGCAGAGTCATCTGGAAACCGCCGTCGCCGCAGATGCCCCATACGGTTGAGTTCGGTCGTGCGACCTGAGCGCCGATGAGAGCCGGAACCTCGAACCCCATGACGCCGAGTCCGCCTGATGACACAAAGGAGTTGAGGGTGGGCATGAAGAGGAATTGAGCAGACCACATCTGATGCTGGCCCACGCCGGTTACCACGACGGGGTCGTTGCTGTGCTCAATGATCTTATTGAGTTCACGCAGGACGTATTGGGGAGTCACAACGTCAACGTCGGGCACATCGATGCTTGGGTGGCCGTGCTCAAGGTCACGCATCCTGTCGAGCCATAGCGGGCGCTCGTTGCGCTGGACGAGAGGGAGTAGCGCGTCAATCGTGAGTTTCACGTCGCCGGCGAGGCCGATGTCGCTCTTCACGTTCTTGTTGATCTGCGTGTGCTCTATGTCCAAGTGGACGATTTTCGCGTTGGGCCCGAATGAGCCGGGCCTGCCTATCACCCTGTCGTCGAAACGCATGCCGATACCGACGATGACGTCTGCTTCCGTGGTGGCGATATTGCTCCAGTACATGCCGTGCATCCCCAGCATGCCGTAACCGAGCTGGTGATGACGAGGAAAGGCGGAGGTTCCGTGCAGGGTATGAAGAACGGGCGCGCTGATCTTCTCTGCCAGCGCCTGGAGTTCATCCCACGCGCCGGAGATATGCACGCCACGCCCAGCGATGAGTAACGGGCGCTCTGACTCGCTAAGGAGTTGGGCGGCTTCTTCGATGAGGCGCCGGCTTGCGGGAACGCGCGGCCTTCCCTCGTAGCCGCTGGCGGGGTATTCGAAATCGAATGATTCGGCCTGCACGTCCTTCGGCAGGTCTATGAGGACAGGGCCAGGTCGGCCTTCCTGCGCGACGCGAAACGCCTCGCGAAAGGTTGGGCCGATATCCTCCGGTTTCATGACGAGATAGGCTTTCTTGACCACAGGAGTGGCCATGCCCACGGTGTCGCATTCCTGGAATGCCTCTGTGCCGAGGAAGGCTCGGGCGACCTGGCCGGTGATGGCGACGATGGGAGTCGAGTCCATCTTGGCGGCGGCGAGGCCAGTCATGAGGTTGGTCGCGCCAGGACCGGAGGTTGCAACGCAAACGCCGACTTTTCCCGTAAGGCGGGAGTAGGCTTCGGCGGCGTGGGCGGCGGCTTGTTCGTGCCGCACGAGGACATGGCGCAGTTGGGGGTAGTGCCAAAGGGCGTCATAGAAGGGGAGAATGGCCCCGCCGGGATGGCCGAAGAGGACATCAACGCCTTCGCGGAGGAGGGATTCGCAGACTGCAACGGCACCGACGGTTCGCATATCCTGTTCCTATGTTGTGTGGAGGCCATGGCCGACCGTTCGTGGCCGACCGTTAGGGTTGCGTTGAAGCGACGGAGCGGATAGTGAGCCAATACTCTGTTGGCTTGCTGGGCTGGCTGGCCTCATTTAGCAGGCAACGGCCTGCCAATCGTATCAATCGTTCCCCCTGAGTGTCAACGAAACGACGCTCATTCATTAGGCTAACCCCGGTTCGCTGGAAGCTCAAGCCTTTTCTCAAGGGCGCATGCTTGTAGGCCTCATGTATGTAAGCTCCAAATCGAGAGGATCCGACTGAACCTTCAGAGGCGGTGTCAGCGTAGACTGGCCTCTATGGGTTTTGTTGCTGATCTGCATCTGCACTCGCGATATGCGATGGGCACGAGCCGCGGGCTTTCGCTGGAAGCGCTCGCGTGGTGGGCCAGCGTGAAAGGCATCCAGGCACTGGCGTGCGGAGACTTCACGCACCCCGCGTGGCTGGCGGAACTGAAGAGCAGCTTGCGCCAGACCGATGAGGGACTCTTCGACCTCCAGCCACCGGTGGAGTTGCCAGCCGTCAAAGGCCACGAGGGCAGGGCGAGATTCGTTCTTGGCACGGAGATCAGTTGTGTCTATCCGCAGGATGGCCGTTCACACCGGATTCACCTGCTGGTACTCGCGCCTGATTTCGATGCTGTGGACGAACTCTGCAAAGCGTTCTCGCCGTACGGAGCGCTGGATTCGGATGGTCGGCCCACGCTCAGACTCGCAGGCGGCGATGCGGTGGAGGCTGTGCTATCCGTCAGCTCTGAGTGCGAGGTGATCGTTGCTCATGCATGGACGCCCTGGTACTCGGTGTACGGCTCGAAGAGCGGGTTCGATTCGCTCGATGACTGCTTTGGGCCGATGGCCGAGCATGTGCACGCCATCGAGACAGGGCTATCGAGTGACCCCTCGATGAACTGGCGCGTTCCTGAATTGAGCGAACGTACGCTCGTTTCGTTCTCGGACGCTCATTCAGCGCGGAAGATGGGGCGTGAGGTGACGGCGTTCGCGGGAGAGCCGACGTATGCCGGAATCGTCGCTGGCCTCCGCACTGGCGCCGTCGAATGGACCGCCGAGTTCTACCCGGAGGAGGGGAAGTACCACTACGATGGGCATCGAAAGTGCGGAGTGCGACAGCATCCGTCCGCTACGCTGGCGCAGGGCGAGCGTTGTCCCGTCTGTCGGCGTACATTGACGCTTGGCGTTTTGCATCGCATGGAGGCGTTGTCATCTCTGCCTCCGGCGGATCTGGGACGCGATGGCGACGGGATGCTGCATGACAGCCTGGGGGTTCGTCCGTCGTTTCGGCGGCTCGTGCCGCTGGAAGAGGTTATCGCGCAGGCGATGGGCCGGGGTGTAGGAACGAAGGCGGTGCGCAATGCCTATTTCGACCTCATTGCGGGCGTGGGTACAGAGTTATACGTTCTCACCCTAGCGGAACCGTCGGAGATAGCAGGGGCCGCAGGCGAGCGGATAGCGGAGGGCGTGATGCGCGCTCGGCTGGGGCAGGTCTCGGTGCATCCCGGTTTCGACGGGGAGTACGGGAGGGTCGATCTTTGGGCGGAGGATTGCTGATGCCTCGGGGTCCGTAGGATCGAGCAAGCAAGGAGAGGACAGGGGATTCAGAACCGGTTGATTTTGGAGTGAGGATAGATCTGATGGACGAGATAATTACGATGGAAGAGATAGGGATGGTCTACGAAGTGACGGATAGCCTGGAGATAGACCGCGAATCGCTGAATATCGAACTTGGCAAGGAAGACCCGGGCGGTTGGCGAAGGGGCCAGAGCGGGCTGTCGAAGCGGGATGTGATCGAGATTACGCTGCCGCTCACGACTCCACTGGATGATTGGCTGCCCACGCTTACGGCCGGGCTCGAACAGATGCTGAAGGAGTGACCTATGAGGATGACGACTCGCTTGCGGGAGTTGCTGTCTGCGGAGGGGATGCTGCTTGCGCCATTCACCTACGACGGCTTTACCGCACGGATAGCGCAGGAAGCAGGCTTCGATGCGGTGTACATGTCCGGTTTCGGCACGTCCATGTCGAAAGGCCTCCCGGACGTTGGGCTGCTCACCCAGACGGAGATGGTGCAGAACGCAGCGTACATCGCGGCTGCGGTTGACGTGCCGGTAATCGCGGATGCGGATACGGGCTACGGGAATGCGATAAACGTCCGGCGGACGATACGAGAGTACGAGAGGACCGGCGTGGCAGGCGTGCATATCGAGGATCAGGTTGCGCCCAAGAAATGCGGATTCTTCGACGGCAAGCAGGTCGTGACGCTGGACGAGGCCGCGTCCAAGGTCAAGGCTGCGGTGGAGGCGCGCATGGACGACGATTTCGTGGTGATTGCGCGCACGGACGCCCTGGCTGTGAACGGCTGGGACGATGTCGAGCTGCGATGCAGAGCGTTCGTGCAGGCAGGGGCTGACCTCGTGTTCGTGGACGGCATACGCACGATGGCCGACCTGAGCGAGTTCGCGAACCGGCTGGGAGACCTGCCACGTATGTACAACGGGGAGATCGCTCCGGTGGAGGCTGAGAAACTGGGGTTCAAACTGCAGATCCACCGTGGGCCGGTATTCGCGCTCTACCCCATCATCAAAGAGATGATGATGGAGTTGCGGGAGAGCGGACAGATATCCGCGCTGGAACGGTACGGCTCCGGAGGCGAGTTGCGGATGTCCATCGCGGGAGCGCTGGGCCTTGGTGAGATAAGTGCGTTGGAGCAACGCTACGCGGTTCATGAGGAGGTCCTATGAGTAGCATCACGCTAGAAGATGCGAACACGGTCATCGCTGCTGCCATCGGGAAGGCGCGGGAGCTGGGTTTCAACATGGCGGTCGCCGTGGTGGATCTGCAGACGAGCCTAGTGGCGTCGGCGCGGATGGATGGCACCAACCCCTTCACGCCGGACGTCGTGCGAGGGAAGGCTGTGGCGACGGCGGTGACGAAGGGCACTCCCAGCGGCGTCGCAGCGTCGCGGTTCCCGCAGTCGCTGCTCGATACGGTGCGGGATATGTACGGCGGGCGCGTGACGTGGGTGCAGGGCGCGGTGCCGCTGTACAAGGACGGCGAGCTGATCGGCGCGGTGGGCGCGGGCGGCGGCCCGCCGGACAAGGACGAGGAAGTGGCCCAGGCGGGCGCTGACGCTCTGCAATAGGACGCCATCGCCAGGATGTCACTCCTCCGCACGGATCTTCTCGACTATCCGGCGGACGTACCACGCATCGGGCGCGCCTATCCCTGACTCCAGGTAGCGGGCGAGGTCTTCGAGCGCGGGGGCGTGCTCGCCGCGATTGTAGTGCAGCATGCCTCTGTCTCGGAGGTGGCCAAGCTCTTCCGGTTGCACCGCGATGAGCAGGCTGAGCGCAACGACCGCCTCGTTCGTTTCGCCTCGGTTCACCCAGATAGCGCTGAGGTTCCTGAGCATCCGCGCCAGGAATGCTCGGTTGGAGATGGGCGAGAGGAAAGCCCGATCCCAACGGACGCTGGGGCTTATCTTCCTCACCCGCTCGGTGCACTCGGCCTCGGAGAGGAGCACTCCGCGATAGAAGGGGTCTATGAAGAGGGACGGCTCGTCGCGGTGGCGGACGATGAAATGCCCGGGCATGCCGATGGCCAGAAGCGGTATGCCAAGCCTCCTGCCGACCTCCTTGTAGATGAGGGAGAGCGATATGGGGATGCCGAGCCTGCGGCGCAACACCTGCGGCAGGAAGCTGTTCAGCGGGTCGTAGTAATCGCTTTCGTTGCCTGTGAAGCCTACATGGTCGAAGAGGTATTCGTTGAGTTCGTTGATTGATTGCAGCGCATCGAGATCGTTGGAGATGCGGTTGCTGGCGCCGTGCGCCAGAGCGTCCAACAAGGCGAGTTCGGCCTCCACGTCGACGGCTGGGTCAAAGGCCGCCGCGATGAGCAGCGCACCACGATCGAGCGGCACGTCGTCGTGAGCGTCGCCGGTCAGATCGGCGAGGAGCGTTGTTACCGACACAGCGTCCATGTCCGCTAGTATAGTCAGCGCAGCAGGGTTGAGCCGAAAAGCGGCGCCCGTATGGGTAGTGAAGGCAGCATGAGAGCACTCGAAGGACTCAAGGTCGTTGACCTGACGACGATCGTCTCCGGCCCCTACGCCGCGGCCATACTTGCGGACCTGGGGGCAGACGTCATCAAGGTCGAGCCTCCCGGCGGAGAGAACGCTCGGAAGTTCGACAGCGCCGATCCTGCGCTGATGATGGGTTCGCTCACGCCGCACATCATGAACCTGCAGCGCAACAAGCGGGGGATGGTCGCCGACCTGCGCAGCGAAGGCGGCAAGCAGGTGTTTGCCGACCTTGTGAGGTGGGCCGACGTGGTCATCGACAACTACCGTCCGGGCGTTACCGAGCGGCTTGGCATCGATTACCCATCGCTGAAGGCCATCAACCCCAGCATCATCGCGTGCTCCATCACGGGCTATGGCCTGAACGGGCCGGGGCGGGACAGGGCTGCGTTGGACGCCACCGTGCAGGCCTACGCCGGAGTCATGGGGATGACCGGCGAACCTGACGGAGCGCCCGTGCGCGCCGGCCCGCTCTATGGCGACCTCAGCGCGGGGATGGCAGGCGCTTTGGGGGTGCTCGCGGCGCTTGCCTCCCGGTATCGGACGGGGGAGGGGCAGCACGTGGACATCTCGATGCTGGACGTGCAGATGTCGCTGATCAACTATCACGCGGTGATGCATCTGATGTCGGGCATCCCGACGCCACGAACGGGCAACGAGATGAAGCTGCACGTGCCGTACAACTCCTATGAGGCGCGAGACGGGTGGATATTCCTGGCGGTTACGGTGGACCCGCACTGGAAGGCATTCATCGAGCGGTTGCTTACGCTCGATCTGGAAGGCGAGGCGCGGGCCTCGGCGGAGCGGCTGTCCGATGCGGCCTTCGCTACCCGCAAGGGACGGCTCGAGAATCGCGACGCCATCAACACAGCGCTCCGGGTCGTCATCGCGGCGCGGGGTCGCGAAGAGTGGGTGCGAGACCTGACGGCGGTCGGCATCCCCGTTGCGCCGGTGAACACGCTGGATGAGGCTGTGCAGGACGAGCAGTTGCGGGCTCGGGGGATGATCGTTCAGGTGGAGCATCCTGAGGGGGGCGTTTACGAGGCGACCGGCATCCCCTTCAAGTTGTCGGCGGATAGCGAGGAGCGGTTCACTCCGCCACCCACGCTGGGGCAGCATACGGTTGAGGTTCTGCGAGATGTTCTGGGATACGACGACGCGCGCATCGAGGCGCTGCTGGATGAGGGGGCAGTCGCTTAGCACGCCATCGCTCGTTTCTGGTCGTTTTTGGTTGTTTCTGGTCATTTTTGCCACTCATGCCACCTCTGCCGCGCGCGGTTGTTCAGGAGTGGCCAGGAGTGGAGACCCCCCATACAGTGGCCCGATTTGGCCCGATTTGGCCCGATTTACGCCTGCGCGCCGAGTTGGGGAGGGATGCGAGGTCCCCGCCTGTAGCGAGGGTGATGCCCTGACGCTTGAACGAACGCCAGACTATCTGCGCGTCCCGTAGCCGGAACTTGTCCGAGCGCTGCGACCACTCCAGCCACAGAGTCACGCCCGCATCACCGAGGCCGTCCCGGCAGGCCATGCCCATCGTCACTCACGTCTCGCGGCTCTCCGCTGGGATGTACAAGAGCGCGGAACGTTGTCTTCGTGGTGTACGTCGTTCATTCGTTCTCCATTACCAGAACCGTTCCAGTATCCCTAGAGCACCCAGCACCACGCCAGCCAACGCTATCTCGTGACCTGTCCACCAGTGCCTATGGACGAACTCGTCCCCTTTCTCGGTCAGACAGCGAGGGAAAGGACGGAAGCTGTTCGCTAGCGATGCTGGCCCACTCGGTTCCAGATAGCGGCGTTGGAACGCTAGGGTGAGCATCGCTCGCATCTCGCTCCACTCCAGCCCGCCGCCATACCGCTCATAGAACTCCTCGTCGCTCTGATGCTGTACTGGCTCCCCGTCAAACCGTTCCAAGAATCGGCGTAGTTTCTTGTCGCTCATATAACAGCATCCTTTCTCTTCTTCCGTTGAGCGCGTTTCCACTTGGCGAAGTTCTTCTCGACCTCCAGCTCGGCACGAGGGTCGCAGGCACCGTTCGGTTCGAGCGGACGGTGCTGACCCATCATGCGCCCGTGGCGAACGTTCCCGCCTTTGGTGAGAACGACAGGGGGGGTGAACCCTGGCCTCATTTGGCCCTGTTTACTCCTAGCGGCGAGGCTGGAAATGAGACCATCGTGGCCTCGTTTGGCCCTCCGCTCACTCGTACGCGCTGGGCCACCGTGAGGCCACGCTGGCCTCGTTTGGCCTCATCACGAGTGGCCAGGAGTGGCAAACTTTTTATTTGGGTTGCATTTAGTTGCATTTGGTTGCATTCCCTATCGTCGACGCCGGGGATGGGGGCGGGGGATGCGAGGTTCCCGAGTTCGCGGGAACGACGGTGGGGTTCGCCACAACGACGTATGTGAACAATGTAGCAACCGGCGGGGCTATAGCGTAATGGGCAGTTGTCGTTGATTTGGCGCTGGGGGTGAGCGTACGTTTGGAGTGACGTGACGTTAGGGGAGGGATGCGAGGTTCCCTGCCTTCGCGGGAACGACGGTGGGATTTGCGCGGGAACGACGGGGGCATTCGCGGGAACGGCGGGGGCCGGCGCGCTGTTTTGAGTGTCGTGAACCGGCGCCGACGTTTGACAATGGGAGGGGTTGACCCTTTAATCCTGAGGCGATGGTACTCGGAGCACACGCTGAGGCACTCGGCGACATCAGGATGGCCGTTCGGGATGTCTGCAAGAAGTACGACGGCGCTTACTGGCGCGGCCTCGACCGTGAGGGCGCGTATCCGGAGGCGTTCGTTCGTGAACTGACGGAGCTGGGCTGGCTCTCCGCGCTCATTCCCGAGCAGTACGGCGGGGGCGGGATGTCCGTTACCGAGGCGAGCGTCGTGCTGGAGGAGATCAACTATTCCGGCGGCGATTCGGCGGCGTGTCACGCTCAGATGTACATCATGGGTACGATTCTGCGGCACGGGAGCGACGCACAGAAGGCTCGTTATCTGCCGAGCATCGCCAGCGGGGAGTTGCGTCTACAGGCGTTCGCGGTGACGGAGCCCGACGCAGGGTCTGAGACGACGCGCATCGCGACGATGGCGGTTCGCAAGGGCGATCGGTACGTCGTGAACGGACAGAAGACGTTCATCTCACGGGTGGCACAGTCCGACCTGATGCTGTTGCTGGCGCGCACGACACCCTATGACGAGTTGAGCAACAAGACCGAGGGGTTGTCCGTCTTCGTGGTGGATATGCGTGAGGCGGGCGACCAGCTCACGGTTCAGCCGATAGATATGACGTTCAATCGCCATACGAACCAGCTCTTCTTCGACGATCTGGAGGTGCCCGCCGAGAACCTGATCGGCGAAGAGGGCAAGGGCTTCCGGTACATCATCGACTCGTGGAACGTGGAGCGGATCCTGATCGCGTCCGAGGCGATAGGCGATGCGCGGTTCTTCATCGAACGGGCTTCGACCTACGCGAGCGAGCGGGTGGTGTTCGGGCGTCCCATCGGAGCGAATCAGGGCGTGCAGTTGCCGATAGCGCACGCGCATGCTCACACGGAGGCCGCGAACCTGATGAGGTTCGACGCGGCGGCGAAGTTCGACCGGGGCGAAAAGTGCGGGGCGGAGGCGAACATGGCCAAACTGCTCGCGTCGGAGGCGGCATGGGAGGCTGGCAACGCCTGCCTGAACACCTACGGCGGCTACGGATTCGCGCGGGAGTACGACATCGAGCGGAAGTTCCGGGAGACGCGGTTGTACATGACCGCGCCGGTGAACAATAACCTGGTGCTGGCCTATCTGGGCCAGAACGTGCTCGGAATGCCGAGGTCGTATTGATGCTTGACGATTCTCTGGCTCGTTCGTGGCTGTACGTTCCGGCGCACAAGGAGCGCATGATCTCCAAGTCGCTCGAACTGCCCACGGACGTGGTGATCTACGACTACGAGGACGCGGTGCCTTCGGCGGAGAAGGTGAGGGCGCGCAGCGTGCTCGCGGAGGCACTGCCGGCAATGCCGCCCGAGGGGTCGCCCCGCAGGTACATCCGCGTGAACCATCCGCGTCACGTCGACCTGTTCACGGGCGACCTGCAGGCTGCGCTCGCGCTTCACGTGGAGGGCATCATCGTGCCCAAGGTGGAGGGTCCGCAGCAGGTGCTTGCCGTAAGCGAGGCGCTCTCAGAGGCGGAGCAGGCCGCAGGCATCCCCGTTGGTTCCACTCGTATGGGGCTCCTCATCGAGAGTCCCTTGGGCGTGGTGAACGCCTACGCGATCTGCGCGGCTGACCCTCGAGTGGTCGCCGTTCAGTTCGGCGGGGAGGACTTCTCCCGGGAGATGGGTCTGCCGCTCGTTCGGACGGCTGAGGCGAAGGAGTTGATCTACCAGCGCTCCGCCGTGGCGACCGCGTGCTCGGCGGCGGGCGTGCAGGCGATAGATGTCATCTGGACGGCGCTCGACGATCTGGACGGCCTCGTCGAGGAGTCGGCACAGGCGCGGCGTTTGGGGTTCACCTCCAAGGCGGCGATCCATCCATCGCAGATCGACCCGATCAATGCTGCGTTCAGCCCCACCGCCGAGGAGATAGCCTATGCGCGCGAGGTCATCGCCGCGCTGGCGGAGGCGGTCGCCGAGGGTACGGGGGTTCTCAACTATCACGGCGTTTTCCTCGAAGAGCCGGTGATCGCACGGGCGCGCCGGATGATCGAGATAGCGGAACGTTTCGGCCAGGGCTGACAGCCCTTTCCGCGTCGTGTGGAATCGTGCGGAGGGCATGGTTTTGGTTTAGAGTACCGTCAACTTCAGGAGGTGCGTTGTGGCTAGCTCCAATAAAGAAGCACTGTCGCCAGGAGAATTCATCGAACTCCTCGAACAGACGAGGGTTGAGTTCCTGGAAGGCAAATCGCCGTACAGAGGCGACGGCATCAGCGGCAAGACGAAAGAAGAGCTTGCTGCCTCCAAGCGCCGCTTCCACACCGGCGGCGACCCCAACCATCGCTTCGAGGGCGAGCGCTATCTCAACACGACCGACCGCGAAATCCGCCGCAAGCAGCTGCGCAAGCTGGTGGACGAGGGCGGGCAGACCACCGTTGGCGGGCCCATGGCCAGCCACCCAACGCTTGCACGCTGGCACTCCGTCGAGATGGGCCTTTCCGAGGCGGAGATAGACGCGCTGGAGAAAGAGGACACGCTGCCGGAGACGCTGGTTACGGAGGGCTGGTGGTTCGACCTGCAACGTTCGTCTCACTGGGCGGTTGCTCTCGGCAGCGCGCTCGTGGGGGAGGGGTCGAAGCGCTTGCCGGGCGCGGTTGAGCATTACGAGAAGCTGATAGACGACGCCCGGAAGCACTATGAGGCGATGGGCATCGAGAACATCGACCGCGCGGTGCAGCTCCTGATCGAACATGCGCCTTTCGGCGCCGACATGGAGCACGCACGTTTCGGCGAGGAGGTGGTGCGAGAGGCCGCCTGCACCGTGGAATTGCAGGAAGGCGTTCGCAATGCGTTCATCCTGACGATGCAGCGGAACGCGCGGGATCGGGTGTAGCGGCCATGGGCAACCAGACTCCGTTCAGGCCGGACGAACTGATGGCCCCGCCGATGCAGGGTACGGCGTTCGTCCACTTCCTGCGGCGCGAGAAGACGCGGAAGTACCCCGCGGCCCCGCCTTTCATCCAGGCGCTCTGTCGAGGCGAGCTCACGATGGATCAGGTGTGGATGTGGGTGAAGGACCTGTATCCGTACTGGGGCGACGGCCTTGCCTACGCGACGGGCGCCATCTACATCAAGACCAACGACGAGCCGCTGCGGACGCACATGCTTCGCCGGATGGTTGACGTCGAGGGCAAGGATACCGTTGCCGACCTCACGGACTGGACGACGCCGGCGTATGAGGAGCTGTGGTTTCGGTTCGGGGAGGGCATCGGGCTATCTCGCGGGGAGGTTCTGGAGTGGCCGCAGTTCACGCGCACATTCTTCTCGATGCGCACGCTGATGACGTACTCGCGTTATTGGGACTGGACGTGGCTGGACGGCATCGCGACGTGGTATGCGGCTGACCTGTACTGGCGTGAGCATTACGGCGCAGCGCGACAGGCGCTTTCCACCAAGTACGGGGTCGCGGACCATGCGCTGGAGTTCTTCGACGTGCTGCTGGAGGACGTCAACTCCCACGTTTCGTGGGAGGAGGAGGGTCTGGCCTATTGGGCGTGCACGACCGAGCGCCAGCTGACCGCAGCCCGCGCCTTCCGCGAACGTTTGGACATCGAATATCAACTGCTGTTGGCGTTGAACGTGGCGCGCACGTCCGAGCGGCTGCCGTTCCAGACGCCTGCCTAGGACTGGGCCTTCGCGCGTCCGGGCAAGGGTTCGCCATTAGCCGCTAGAGTATCTTTCGATTCAAGTCAGGAGGAGCCTGATGGCGCTGAAAGCGGGTTGGGAAGGGCGGTTCTTCGAGGATTTCCAGGTTGGGGACGTTTATCGTTCGTCGATCGGAAGGACGCTGCTGGAAGCCGATAACACCTGGATGACGCTGCTGACCAACAACGACAACCAGATCCATTTCAACGCGGAGTACGCGAAGAATACGCAGTTCAAGCGTCCGCTGATGAACAGCCTGGTAACGCTGGCGGTCGTCACGGGCCTCACGGTTCCGGACATCAGCCGGAACGGCATCAACCTCGGCTGGGACAAGGTACGCCTGCCGCATCCCGTCTTTGCGGGCGATACGCTGTGGTCAGAGACGGAGGTCGTCTCCGCGCGTGAATCGCAGTCGGACCCGCGCAGGGGCATCGTGCACATCAAGACGCGCGGCATTCAGCAGGAGGGCGTCGTGGTGATTGAGTTCGAGCGCGACGTCATGGTGTGGAAGCGTGACAGCGCTCCCAACGTTGGCGTATTCCCTGAGCCTGCCTCGCAGACGGCCAAAGGAGGCTGAAGCCATGACCAACGGCGCAAACGGCGTGACGAACGCTTTGGTGGACTACGCTCAGAACCTCAAATACGAGGACATTCCGCCTGCGGTGCTGGAGCGCACCAAGCAGATGCTGCTCGATTTCCTTGGTGTTGCGTACGGCGGGCTGCTGGTCGGGGAGTCGTCTGGGCCCATCATCAACGGCGTACAGGACCTTGCGGCGGGCGCGGCAGGGCGGAGCGTGGTGCTGGGCCGCTCCGAGCGGCTTCCGGCGCACTACGCGGCGCTGCTGAATGCGACGTTCGCGCACAGCATGGACTTCGACGACACGCATCGCGAGGCAGTTATCCACATCGGAACTCCGCTGTTCGCCACGCTGCTGTCGCTCATCGACGAGCATGACGTGTCGGGGCGCGACTTCCTGACAGCGGCAGTCGTTGGGTACGACGTGACAGGGAAGGTGGGCAAGGCGCACGGCGGAACCGTTCACGCACGCGGCTTCCATCCCACAGCGACGACCGGCATCTTCGGGTGCACCGCCGCGGGCGGGCGGTTGCTGGGCTACTCGGAGGAGCAGGTTGCCAGCGCGCTGGGCTTGAACGTCAGCCAGTCAGCCGGGTCTGTTCAGTTCCTCGAGAACGGCTCATGGAACAAGCGCTTCCACACGGGCCTTGCAGCGCATAACGCGGTGATGAGCCTGACGATGGCGCGTCATGGCTATCTGGGCGCAACGTCGCCTCTGGAAGGCGCACACGGCTACTTCGCGCTGTACGCGGGCAGGGATGTCGACGCTCGGCTCGCTCTCGACGGCCTCGGCAGCGACTTCGAGGTGATGAATACGGCGGTGAAGCCGTACCCGTGCTGCCGCTACAGCCACGCGACGATCGACGCCATCGCGGACATCATGCAGTCCGAGGCGTTGGCCTCGGAGGACATCGAGCGTATCGATATCGCGATGGGGGAGACGGGCTACGGTCTCGTGGCCGACCCCTCAGAGGCGAAACGCGTACCGGCGAACGTCGTCGAGGGACAGTTCAGCGTGTACTTTGCGGCGGCGGCGACAGCAGGACGCGGCAGCTACGCCTGGTCCTCCTACGATGCTTTGGACGACCCACAGATGCGGAGCCTGATGCAGCGTACGAACGTCGAGCTGGCGGACAGCATCGGGGCAGGCATGGAGACGTCAGTGGTCGTTCGGGCATCGGGCGGGCGCACCATCGAGCGCTACGTGTCGTTCCCCAAGGGCGAGCCTGAGAATCCGATGTCGTGGGAAGAGATGCAGGCGAAGTTCGTCGAATGGAGCGGGCCGGTGGTGGGACAATCCCGCAGCGCAGAGATTATCGAGCAGGTGTCGTCACTGGATTCGCTGTCCTCGATGCGAGAGCTGACGGCGAACCTCGGGGCGTAGGTCTGTGGCGTTCGCGCAGGGCGTCGGCGATACGTGGCTGACGCCTGACGTTCGCATGTTTTTGCGTATCGTCAGCGTGGACGCGCCAGACGTTTGCGTGGCTACGCATCCGAACCCTCACCCTAGCCCTCTCCCAGAGGAGACCTTTGCATAACCCTCTTGCCGGTTTGATAATTTGCAGAGGCAAAGAGTAGGGAGGGTGGCCATGCATAGTCCCTTGGGTGAACAGTCGTTCGTTGACGTGCTTCTGCCGGAGCGGGTTGGCCGAAACGAGAAACTGGAGCGCGTCGACGCAGTGGTTGACTGGAAGAAACTTGCCAAGCTGGTCAACGGCATCTACGCGGCCCCGTCAGGCCGTCCGAGCTACCCACCGGTGGTGATGGTCAAGATTATGGTGCTTCAGCAGTGGTACGACGCTTCCGACGAAGCGATAGAGGAAGCACTGTGGGACCGCATCTCGTTCAAGCGGTTCGTGGGGCTGGGCATCGAGGACGATGTCCCCGACCACTCGACGATCAGCCGCTTCCGGAAGGAAGTCACCGATCGGAGTCTTGGCCCCCGCCTGTTCAAGGAGTTGGCTCGTCAGTTCGATAAGCGGGGGTTGTTCGTCAAACAAGGCACGCTGTTGGACGCGACGATAGTGGAGGCGCAAGCGCGGCGGCCATCGTCGCGGGAGCAGCCAGGAGCAAGGAGTGAGACCGACCCCGACGCGGCCTGGACGCGCAAAGGGGGCAAATCGCACTTCGGTTACAAGGCGCATATCGGGCTGGATGCGGGTTCGGGGCTGATACGGGAGGCAGTGTTTACCCCTGCGAACGTGAATGATACGGAGGTGGCGGACGAGTTGGTGAGTGGGGATGAGCTGTCGGTGTATGCAGACAAGGCGTATATGTCGAAAGAGCGGAGCGCACGGCTCAAGTCCATGCGGATCAAGGATCGAATCATGCGTCGAGGAGACAAGTATCGCCCGGAGCTGCCGTATTGGGAGCGGCGCCGAAACAAGCTGATATCGCGGTTGCGCTCACCAGTCGAGAAGGTGTTCGGGACACTGAAGCGGTCATACGGCTATACGAGTGTGCGGTACATGGGTTTGGAACGGAACACGACGGAACTGTTCTTCAAGTGCATGGCCTACAACCTGCGGCGTGCGGCGAGTTTGCTGACCTGCGACCAGGGGCGGAGTGTGCCTGTCAGCAGTTAGTTGCCCCGTTGTGTCCCAGCAGCGGGGTAAAAACGGGGGCGCAGAAGAGGTTGAACGAACCTGCTACAAGCCCGCTCATCCCCGTTCCCAGCCCCTGATTTCGTAAGACGGCCCTCCGGGGAGTTACGCAAAGGTCTCCAGAGGGAGAGGCATCTGAAATTGGTTTTGCGCCTGCGATTCTGACGAGAAGCGTTCTACCGGAGGACATTCCATGGCGGGTCGATTGGATGGAAAGGCCGTAATCATCACCGGCGCGGCGAGCGGGCAGGGACGCGTCGCCGCGCAACTGTTCGCGGGCGAGGGGGCATCCCTCGTGCTTGCGGATGCGGACGGCGAGGGACTTGCGGAGAGCATCGCAACGTTGAACGGGGCAGGCTCGGAGCCGGTGGCCGTGATCGGCGATCTGACGCAGGAGGCCGAGAACGAACGCCTGGCGAAGGCCGCGCTCGATGCCCACGGGCGTGTAGACGCGCTGTACAACGCCGCAGGGCTCGTACGCTTCAGTTCGCTGCACGAGACGAGCCTCGACGACTGGCGGTTCGTGATCGACCACGAGTTGACGATGGTCTTCCTCTCGTGCAAGTACGTTCTGCCGGCGATGATGGACGCGGGACGGGGGAGCATCGTCAACATCTCGTCGGTGTCCGGCTACGTGGCGGGGAGCAGGCGGCATCCGGCGCACGCAGCAGCGAAGGCGGGCGTCGCGGGGCTCACAAAGCAGATAGCGGTAGAGTACGGGGCGTTCGGCATCCGGTGCAACGCCATCGCGCCGGGGTTTCTGGTGTACGCGGAGGGTCAGCGGCGCATCGCGGGACAGAGCGGCTCCGGCCCGCCGAAGGAGGGTGTGCCGCTGGGGCGTCACGTTACACCGGAGGATACGGCTCGTTGCGCGCTCTATCTAGCGTCGGACGAGTCAGCGATGACCAACGGACAGACCATCGTGCTAGACGGCGGGCGCTCGATAGCGTGAGGCGGTGATGCAGAGCGACGCAGAGATCGACCGGCTTCTGGCTAACCTGCGCGAACGGTTCGGCGCGGGTCTGACGGATGAGCAGGCCGCCGTCGTCCGGGAGCGTATCGCCGCAGCGCTGAAGGCGGGCGAGGACATGCGCTTGGTGCCTCTTGCCAACGCCATCGAGCCATACATCACCTTCAGGCCACACCTCGGCGATGAATGAGCTGCTGTTCAAGCCGGTACGGGAGCTCGCTGACCTGCTCCGTACGAAGCAGGTCTCGCCGGTCGAGCTGACGGCGGTTGCGCTGGAAAGGCTCGAGCGGCATGGGCCCGCGCTCAATGCAGTCGTTACGCTCACGCGGGAGCGGGCGCTCGCGCAGGCGGCTCGCGCTGAGCAGGAGATCGGGCGCGGCGAGTACCTAGGGCCGTTGCACGGGGTCCCATACGGCGCGAAGGACCTGCTCGCGACGTCGGAGGGGATACCGACGACGTGGGGCGCGGCGCCGTTCAAGGGCCAACGCTTCAACGACGACGCGACGGTCGTCAAGAAACTCGAGCAGGCTGGGGCTGTCCTGTGCGCGAAACTGGCGATGATCGAGCTTGCGGGGGGCATGGGCTACCGCCAGCCGAATGCCTCGTTTACGGGTCCGCCCAAGAATCCCTGGGACACGACGAGGTGGACCGGCGGGTCGTCAAGCGGCTCGGGCGCGGCTGTTGCTGCCGGACTGCTGCCGTTTGCCATTGGCTCGGAGACCTGGGGGTCGATCATCGGCCCCGCCGGATTCTGCGGTGTGACGGGTCTGCGGCCAACGTACGGGCGCGTGAGCCGGCACGGCGCGATGGCGCTCTGCTGGACGCTCGACAAACTTGGCCCGCTCGCACTGACGGCAGACGATACCGGGCTTCTGCTGGAGGCCATCGCCGGACCCGATGGGGCCGACACGTCCAGTTTTCCTGAGCCGTGGTCGTACGAGCCTGCCAGCGGCCAGTGGCGGCCGAAGCTGGGCGTGGTTCGTTCGACGCTGGAGTACGTGTCCGACGAGGTAAAGGTCAATTTCGAGCGGTCGCTGTCCGAGCTGGCGGAGTTCGCCGACCTGGATGACGTGAGGCTGCCGGACCTGCCGTACATCGCGGCTGGACAGACGATACTCGGCGCCGAGGCCGCGAGCGCGTTCGAGGAGTTCCTGCGTGAGGGCGGCGCTTCGGGACTGACTGCTCCGGAAGATGCGTACATGTGGCAGGCGCGGTTTGCCATCCCAGCGGTCGACTACCTGCGCGCGCTCCGTCTGCGCGGCGTAATGGCGGAGGCGGTCGATGAAACGATGCGCCCGTACGATGCGCTGGTTGCCCCGTCGCGTCAGATCATTGCGTCCGAGATTGATCGTGAGATGCCCAGCTCGCAGGCGACGGACGTGATGGGCGCAGTTGGCAACCTGCTTGGCCTGCCGGGGATCACCGTTCCCAATGGGCTCGCAGGGGGCATGCCGACGGGCCTGCTGTTCCTGGGGCGGGCCTATGACGAGAACCGAACCATCAACGCGGCCCGGCTCTATCAGTCGCGCACTGATTGGCATACGCATCACCCCAGCGGCTGGGAGTAGTGGGCAGGCCCCCGCGCGGGGCTGAGCACCGCCGCTCGATTACGAGTCCGCGAGTGGATGGCGTGGGGAGCCAGGCATGACGTTCGCCAGGTGCTGCGTGTCGCTCCAGCTAACGACTGAGGCCGACTCCTGATCGACTTCGAGCGTGGAGATGCTCGCGGGACGAGGCGATTGGCGTTCCCAAAAGCCCTTGGATCCCTCACCGAGAAACGCGGCGGCGAGCGCCCGCAAGGCCCAGCTGTGCCCCACGACCAGCACTTGTTGGGCTTCGGGTTGCTCTCTTAGCAGGGAGGCTACTGCAAGCTGCCGAAGATAGAGCTGGGCCACACTCTCACCCTTCGGCGGGACGAAATCCGGCGCGGGGAGCCCACCGTCCATGCGCTCGACGAGGCGAAGATCTCTTTCAGCTGCCTGCGAGACTAGCCACCCCTCGTAGACACCGTCCGATACCTCGCGCAGGCGTTGGTCGATTACCAGTTGAGGAGAGGAATCAGCACGTTCGCTGAGGATAAGGTTGGCGGTCTCTGATGCCCGGGAGAGGTCGCTGCTGTACGCGGCGTCGAACGGCGTCTCCGCGAGGTGCTTCGCCAAGGCACGTGCTTGGTTCCTGCCCTCCGTCGAGAGCGTCACGTCAGTCTGGCCCTGGAGGCGGCCTTCTCGAGTCCATGGGGTCTCGCCGTGCCGTACAAGGTAGAGACGCGTCACGTTCGCTTCCTCCAGATACGGCCCCTCCAGCTCGCTTTCGTAGCGGAGGGGATCCTTCCAGACTTCGCTTTGCGCTCTAGAGGCGCTAGCTTACGTCCTCGGCGGCTGACGTGCCTGCGATCTTGCCGAAGACGGAGCCTTGCATGAGGCCCGCGCCTCCGGCGTAGTTGTGGTAGAAGAGGCCGCCCACGATCTCTCCCGCGGCATAGAGGCCGGGAATCGGATTGTCGGTCGTGTCCATCACCTGCGCGCGACGGTCGATGCGCAGTCCGCCGAAGGTGAACGTGATGCCGCAGGTTACGGCGTAACACTCGTAGGGAGGCGTGTCGATGGGCAGGGCCCAGTTCGTCTTTGGGGGCTCGATGCCGTCGGTGTGCACGCCGTCCAGCACCGTCGGGTTGTACTCGCCCTCCCTGCAGGCGGCGTTGTAGGCGGCCACCGTCTCAACGAGCCCCTCGCGGTCGATGCCAAGTTGGTCGGCAATCTCCTCGATGGTGTTGGCTTCGCCCTTGGTGACCTGGGGGATGCGGTATTCGTCGCGCAGGAGGTGGACGGTCTTCTGGTCGAAGAGCTGGTAGGCGACGCGCTCAGGCTGGGAGAGTATCTGCTTGCCGTACTTGGCGTACGTGTAGTTCCGGAAGTCCGCGCCCTCGTCCACGAAACGCTTGCCCTCGGCGTTGACGATGAGACCGAAGGGGTAGGAGTGCTTCTGGTAGAGGTCGGTGATGGCGCGATTCCCGAACGGCGGAGCGTTGAGATCCCACGCGACGGCGTGGCAGCCGCTGTAGTGCCCGAACGCCTGCGCGCCGATGTCAAAAGCCATCCGGTGGCCGTCGCCGGTGTTGTAGCGGACGCCGCGCACTTTGGCGAGTTCCCATCCGGGGCCGAGGTAGCGTGCGCGCATCTCAGGGTTGGCTTCGAAACCTCCGCACGCGAGGACGACGGCCTCCGCGCTGAGGGTTTGCCTGCCGTTCGGGGTGCGGACGGATACGCCGTTCACGCGCCCTGCGTCGTCCTGTTCGAGCTTCATGGCCATGTGGTCGTACCGGATGTCCACGCCTCGCTCGATGGCGATCTCGAAGAGCTGATCGGAGAGGCCCTTGCCGCCGCCGACGGCCTGCAGGCAGAGCCCACCCCAGAAGCGGAACTTGCCGTCGACCTTGAACGCCTGGTGCGTCCACGAGGGGACGAAGCGCACGCCTTGCTCGTACATCCATCGCATCGTGGGGAACGACTGGCGCACGAGCGCGTCCGCCATCTCCTGATCGGAGAGGCCCTCCGTGACGCGCATCAGATCCTCGAAATACTTGGCCTCGGTGTAGGAGCCGACCTCCATGACGGCAAGTTCGGCCTCGGACAGATCCGGGACGAGTTGGACGACATCCTCGATGCCTCGATAGGAGAAACGGATCGCGCCGCCGGTGAAGTAGGTGTTGCCTCCGCGCATCGGCTCCGGCGCCTTCTCGAGTGCGATGACGCTTTTGCCTGCTTCGCGGGCGGCGAGCGCCGCGCAGAGGGCAGCGTTGCCCGCGCCGATAACGATTATGTCTGCTGCGTTGTTGTTGTTCATGGCGTTTAGATTAGCAGAGGCGGGCGAGCCTGCAAGAGTAAGGGGCCTCTCTGATCTATAAGCGTCCCGGGACAGCGAGGGGCGTTTGACACTTCCATGCGCTCTGGGTATGTTCGCCGCATCTGTCAGGCACATCAGGAGGGAGAACGTATGGCGGCCAGAGTACAGCTCAGTTTCATCTCCGCTCGCAACGAGCGCATCGCCAAGCTACTGGACGGCGAGATCAAGGTCGAGGGCGCAGAACTCGTCTGGACCAACTCGGACCCGTCCGAGACGTTCTGGCGCCAGTTGAAGTTCAACGAGTTCGAGGTCTGCGAGATGTCGTTCTCGTCGTTGCTCATCGCGAAAGCCCTCGGCAACGACATGGTGGCGATTCCCGTGTTCCCGTCGCGGCGGTTCATGCATGCGCTGCTCTCCGTAAACGTCGATTCCGGCGTAGAGACGGCGAACGACCTGCATGGCAAGCGCATAGGCGTTGGCGAGTACCAGCAGACCGCATCGCTGTGGACGCGCGGCGTGTTGCAGCACGACTTCGGCGTTGACCAGTTCAGCGTCGACTGGTGGATGGAGCGTTCGGAGGAGTTGAGCCACGGCGGAGCGACCGGGTTCAAGCCGATGGACGGCATCAAGTTCAACCGCATCCCGGAGGACAAGAGCCTGGCGACGATGCTGACCAGAGGCGAATTGGACGCCGCGTCGATAGGCAGGGCGTTCTCCGCTGAGAGGAACGTCATCGACCGCTCGACGACGATACGCCCGAAACCTGAGGAGTTCACGAAGGTGAAGCCGCTGTTCCCCGACTTCGTCGGCGAGGGCAAGCGGTTCTTCGACACGCACGGCTACATCCCCGCGAACCATTGCTACGCGATACGGAGGGACGTTTACGAGAAGCATCCGTGGCTCGCGTTCAACCTGTACGCCGCGTTCGTGGCAGCGAAAGAGGCATGGTATGCCGAACTGCCCAGCAAGGTGCCGAGCGACCTGATCTTCGGGTCGCAGTACATGAGCCAGACGCGCTCCATATTCGGCTCCGACCCGTTCACCTACGGGGTGAGGGGGAACGAGAAGATGATCAATACGATGATCGACTTCTCGCACGAGCAGGGGTTCATCCCCCGCAAGCCGAGCATGGAGGAGCTGTTCGCTGCTCCGCTGCTGAATCTGTAGCACAACGGACAGCAGAGGAGACGCACAGTGGCAGATGCCCCCACGGTGAACGACTTCATGGCGCGGTTGCTGATGCTAACGAACGCAACGCTCAACCGCGCCGTCGAGGGGCTCGCTGACGATCAGATGTGGCACCGGCCAGCCGAGGATGCGAACTCAATCGCTTGGCTGGTCTGGCACTACAGCCGTTGGGCGGACCGCATGACCGCCATCGCCACCGGAGAGGCGGAGGTGTGGACGTCCGACGGCTGGGCAGCGCGTTTCGGAGTGAGCGCTACGGCGAACGGGCAGGGCGATACTCCTGAGGAAGTGGCTGCATTCCGACCGGCGAAGGATCTGGCGATGGGCTATGCGCAGGCCGCGCATGACGCCTGTTTGCGCCGGGTGGTTGCGCTAACGCCGGACGACTTGCTCGGCACGTTCAGCTACGGCGGCAACAGCCCACGGCGTCCGCTGTGGCAGTCGCTGGCGAACACGGCGATGGATTTCACTCAGCACATCGGGCAGATCACGTACATACGCGGCCTGTTGAGCGGCTACGGCTGGCGGGAAGAGGGACGGCTGCGCTGACGGCGAGCGTCAGCCGTCTTCGAGCGCCTCTTCGATGGTGGTGAGGATCGCGCCATTGACCTCCATCAGGTGCATCGCACGGTCGGCGTCGCCGGGCTCCACGTTCAGCGCTGCGATGGCGTCCGTCAGTACGTACGTCTCGTAGCCGTTCGAGAGCGCGTCGATCACCGTGTTCAGGATACCATGGTCGGTCGTGAGCCCTCCGACGTAGACGCGGTTGATGCCCTTAGCCTTGAGTTGCTCATCGAGACCGGAGTCGACGAACCCTGAATAGGCGTCGAGCCTGGCGCCTTTGCGCACGATGGCCGCTCCGGGCGGCAGTTCGAGGGCAGGGTGGAACGCAGCGCCGGACGAATCCTCGACGCAATGGTCAGGCCACTGGCCGCCCTGCGATACGAATGAAGGGTGATCGGCAGGGTGCCAGTCCTGCGTAGCGAACACCTTTGCGCCGCGTTGAGCGAACGCTTTGGCCGCGATGGTCATCCTGCCGGCGACGGCCTCTCCGGAGCGGACGCCCATCGGCCCGCCGTGGCAGAGATCGTTCTGCACGTCCAGGATGATGAGCGCGTCCAGGTTGCTGATGGTCATGGGTAATCCTCTCTCGTGTCTCGTGGCAGTCTCGTGCGGATACGGCGCTTCCTATGCTATCCGCATTGCTGTTGGCGACAATGCCCGGCGTTGGTCGTGGTACACTTTTTCGACGAGGAAAGCATGCAGTTTACGAAGTTACAAGGCGCTGGCAACGACTATATCTACGTCGATGGGATGCACGAAGAGCTCGACTGGACGGAACTCGCGCGGCGCGTATCCGACCGGCACTACGGCATCGGCGCTGACGGGCTCATCGTCGTGCGGCCATCGGCCAAGGCCGACGTGCGTATGCAGATGTTCAACGCTGACGGCTCCGAGGGCGAGATGTGCGGGAACGGCATCCGCTGCTTCGCGAAGTTCGTGCTGGAGCGCGAGATGGTTCCCGCGAATGGAGGCGCGCTGCAAATAGAGACGGGCGCAGGCGTGCTGAGCGTCGCTCCTCGTTGGGACGGCGGACGTGTCATCGGGGCGCTGGTCGATATGGGCGCGCCTATCCTGAAAGCATCCGACGTGCCCGTTGACCCCTCGCAGGTTGGGCCGAGCGACTATGCAGCCCTCGATGCTGCGCTGATCGCTTCGCTTGGGCTCCGCGCTGAGGATTTGCTGTTCGATGCGCCGGTTTCGGTGGGCAGCTCTCCTTTCGTGGTTACGGCGGTCTCTATGGGGAACCCGCACGTCGTGACGTTCATCGACGAGCCGGTGGCCGATGTCGCTCTCGACAGGCTGGGCCCGCTTATGGAGCACCACGCGGCGTACCCCCGGCGCGTCAACTTCCATATCGTGAACGTGATCGGGCGGAACCGACTCGTCGCGCGGACGTGGGAGCGCGGGTCGGGCCTGACGCTCGCCTGCGGCACGGGCATATGCTCGATAGTGGTGGCGGCGCGTCTGCATGGGTTCGTGGACGACACCGTCGAGGTGCAGGTTCCCGGCGGCGAGCTCACGATCACGTGGCCAGGGCAGGGCTCGGTTCTGATGGAAGGCGATGCCGTCGAGGTCTTCTCCGGGGAGTTTCCTGCCTAAGCGGCCGGCGTTGGGTTTGTCTCCAAGCCTAGCAAGGCTGGCAGTGACGCCATGTCGGTGAACGCCTCTACTCCCGCTGCTTCGGCGGCGGCGGTGTCCGCATCGGCGGCGAACGTCAGGACTCTCATCCCTGCGGCCTTACCAGCCTGAATCCCCGCCTCGCTGTCCTCGATGACGACGCACTCCGATGGCGGAAACCCCATCTTCGCCGCAGCGTAGAGGAACACGTCAGGGTAGGGCTTCCCGCGCTCTACGAGCGCCGCGCTGAACAGCCGTCCCTCAAACCAGTGGTAGAGGCCGGTGAGATTCAGCCGCTGCACGATTGCGTCGGGAGAGCCACTCGATGCGACACACGTCGCGACCCCCGAGCGCACTGCGTCGGCGACTCCGAGGACCGTACGGAGTCCATCCTCCATCGCTATCCGTTCCGCATCCTCAATCATATCCGTGAAGTTCTCCGGCAACGACATGCCCCAGCGCGTGATCAGGACATCCTCGATGCGGCTATTCGAAAGCCCGTGGAAATGCGTCCGTATCTCGTTCGGTTGGAGTTGCAGTCCGCAGTCCGCGAGAAGGCGTCCTAAGGCGCGGTTGATCAGGGCCTCGCTGTCGACCAGCACTCCGTCGCAGTCGAAGATCACCAGCTTGGGGGGAGCGATCGGCTGGGGCTCGGTTGTCATCGATTCCGTCACTATCTCACCTCTGGGTCGGGCCGGCTGTTCCGGAGTGGCCAGGAGTGGGAGGGTTGATTCTTGGACCCATTTGGCCTTGGTTGGCCTCGTTTACCTCTAGCGGGGAGGCTGAAAATGAGGCCGGTGTGGCCTCGTTTGGCCTCGTTGGTATTTCTGGTGGCTTCGTCAGGAGTGCGTAGGAGTAGCAAACTTTTAATTTCCGCTCATTTCCGCTCATTTCCTATCATTCCTCTCGTAGACGGTGGCGATGGAGCCCCGGGGATGCCAAGTTCCCGCCTTCGCGGGAACGACGGGGAGATTCACGTAAACGACGTATGTAACCATCGTAGAGAGCTTAGGGGCGGTGGCGCAATGGGCGTTTGTCGTCGGTTTGGGGTACGGGCAGGGGCAGGGATGCGAGGTTCCCGGTCTGCACGGGAACGACGAAGACCAATGTAGCAATCAGCGGGGCTGTGGCGTAATGGGCAGTTGTCGTTGGTTTTGGGGATGCCGCCCATACACCCGAACAGGGAAGGGATGCGAGGTTCCCGCGAAGGCGGGAACGACGTATGGAGTTCGCGTAAACGACGGGGGTTCAGCGTGAAGGGGGCGCTCCATCGTATAATCCCACGCGAGGCCGCAGGGATGCGGCTCAAGTTTCGCACCTGGAGGTTCACGGCCTATGCAGCTCGCCAACCGGCTGGCACAACTCCCGCCTTACCTGTTCCTGGAGATCAGCCGCAAGATCGCGGAGAAGCGCGCGCAGGGCGCGGATGTCGTTAGTTTCGGCATCGGGGATCCTGATATCCCAACGCCTGCGCCTATCCTGAACGCACTGAAAAGCACCTCGGACGATCCGCCGAACCATCGTTATCCAGAGTCCGACGGGTTGCCGGAGATGCGGCAGGCGATTGGCCGCTGGTACGCAAAACGATTCGGCGTCGAGCTGGGTGACAAAGAGATTGTGCCGCTGATCGGGGCGAAGGAAGGCATCGGCCACATGGCGCTCTGCCTCATCGACCCGGGCGACGTGGCGCTCGTGCCGGATCCGGCGTACCCGGTCTACTCCGTGGGCACGATGTTCGCGGGGGGAACCTCCTACCCCATGCCGCTGCTGGAAGAGAACGGCTTTCGGCCTGACCTCTCGCTGATTCCTGAGGAGGTCGCGCAGAAGGCCAAGGTGATGTGGATCAACTACCCGAATAACCCCACCGGCGGGCTCGCGACGCCTGAGCTGTTCGAGGAGGTCGTGGCCTTCGCCAAGAAGTACGATGTCGCGGTCTGCCACGACGCTTGCTACTCCGAGGTTACGTTCGATGGGTACGACGCGCCGAGCTTCCTGCAGACGCCGGGGGCGCGTGACGTGGGCATCGAGTTCCACTCGCTCTCCAAGACGTACAACATGACCGGCTGGCGCATCGGGATGGCGGTCGGAAACAGCGCTCTGATAGATGCGCTCGTCCGGGTGAAATCGAACCTGGACTCCGGCATTCCGCAGGCTGTGCAGTACATGGGCATCGAGGCGCTGGAGAACACGACACAGGAGTGGCACACGGCCAACAACGAGATCTACCGCAGGCGTAGGGATCGCGTCGTGGATACGCTCATGGCCATCGGGTTGAAGGTGAACCGGCCCAAGTCAGGCTTCTACATCTGGGCGCGCTGTCCTGAAGGGTGGACGTCCGCTCAGGTCGCGACCGAGCTACTGGATCAGCATGCGGTTGTCGTGACGCCGGGCCGCGGGTACGGCGAGGCGGGTGAAGGGTACATCCGGTTGTCGCTCACGACGCCTGACGACCGTCTGGAAGAAGGATTGAGGCGGTTACAAGGCTGGAGACTTCCGGAGAAACCCACGGAGTAGCCGTTGCGGGACGTTCTTTAGACGGCGGGAGCACATACCGATTCGCAGACAATCAGCAGGTATAGAGACCGCGCATCGCCCCGAGCAGGCGTTGCTGGTAGGCGTGGGCATCAAGGGACGCCGTACGCTGTGGACGAGCGCCGATTCGCTGGGCGAACTCGCGCAACTCGCGGGGACAGCGGGCGCGGAAGTCGTAGGCTCCGTTACTCAACAGATAGAAGCGCAATCGGTTACGTACCTTGGGAAAGGGAAGCTGGAGGAGGTGAAGCTCCTCCGGGAGGCCGTCGAGTTCGACACCATCATCTGCGATGACGAACTGACGGCGACGCAGCAGCGGAACCTGGAGAGCGCGTTCAAGGAAGAGGTCAAGGTCATCGACCGCACGGCGCTCATCCTGGACGTATTCGCGCGTCACGCACGGACGCACGAGGGGCGTCTGCAGGTGGAGCTGGCGCAAGCCGAGTACCTTCTGCCTCGGTTGGCCGGTCAGTGGAGTCACCTGGAACGTCTGGGAGGCGGCATCGGTACACGCGGGCCGGGCGAGACGCAGATAGAGACGGACCGCAGGCTCGTGGGTCTGCGCATCGGCAGGCTCAAGCGGGAGTTGGAAGCCGTGCGTAAGCACCGGGCCCAATACCGTACGCGCAGGCAGCGGAGCGAGATGCCGATCATCTCGTTCGTGGGGTATACCAACGCCGGGAAGAGCAGCCTGCTGAACGCGCTTTCCGGGGCAGGCTCGGCGGGGGTGCTGGCTCGAGACCAGCTGTTCTCCACGCTCGATCCCGTTACCCGGAAGGTGCGGCTGCCGGACGGCTCCATGGCCTTGTTCACCGACACGGTGGGCTTCATCCAGAAGCTGCCGACGACGCTCGTGGCTGCTTTCCGCGCGACGCTGGAGGAGATATCGGAGGCGACGGCGCTGTTGCACGTCGTTGATATCTCGCACCCGAACGCTGGGGAGCAGGCCGACGTGGTCGAGCAGATACTTCAGGATCTGAAACTGACGGACAGGCCGCGCGTGCTGGCGCTGAACAAGATAGACCTGATGGACCCGGAAGCCGACAGCACATTGCCGGAGAATGATCATGGCCCGGTGGCGGTTCTGACGTCGACGGTAACCGGCGCGGGGCTTCAGGAGTTGCTGCAAGCAGTGCAGAAGGTAATCAGAGATAATGCGCCCGCGAAGAGCGAAACGATCCCGTCCAGATGAGACGCACAGGAGAGCGTAAGGCGATATGTCCGATGATCAATTCGAGATGCCGGTCAGGCCGTTTTTCAGTTGCGAAGAGACCCGCTTCCTGCTTGCCGATGGCAGCCAGGTGATCTCCGCCACCGCGATGCAGTCGCTGGAACCTTTGCTGAGCCTTTCCGTGGGCCCCGGCAATATCTTCGAGCAGCGTCCGCTGCGCGTGACGAGCCATGAAGGCACGGACGTTGTCGTCGAGTGCGAAGGCGATGAGGTGGTGCATCTGAACTTCGATAATTTCACGGCGCGCAAGTCCACGCTGGAGGCCGAGTTCTACTACAAGGGCGATCTGGAGGAAGGCAACGACGGCCTAGGCTTTATGCGGGCGCGGTGAGCCAGGCTTGACGAACGACGCGATTACAGAACGCGATTTTCGAGGCTTGGCTGGCGTCTGGGTCGGCTGCGGGCCGATAACACGGTTTTGATGGCTTGGCCGGAGTCTGGGTCGGCTGATGACCGATAACGCGGTTTTGGTGGCCTGGCTGGCGTCTGGGTCGGGCGATGACCGATAACGTGGGTTTTGGGGCTGGACTGGCGCGTTACACCTCTCGGTCTTCTTATAACGCACTATTTTTGTTATGTAAACAAGTGTGAGAAAAAGTCATACGCCGGAGATCGGGCTGACCTGCCCTGCAATGCGGCTTTGCGTCAAACCGGAGAACGCGGGCGTATACTTGGCTCAAGGCTGTGAACGTGGCCATCGCCACCGTAACGGCCTTTCTGTATTCAGGAGCTCGATATCTGATGGCTGGCCGTTTGGGTGCGGCGCCTCTCTGGGCCGCGATCGCCGTCGCTGCGACATGTGCGCTAGCCGTCGCCGCTTGCGCTTCGGACCCTCCACCGAGCGATCCTCACGAATTCGACGACGTTGTCGAACTATTGGAGAAGAGCTTCATCGATCAGGAGCTCATCTCCCCGGAGGCCATAGACCGAGCGGCCGTTCAGGGCGTCCTCGACTACATAGGCGATCCGTACACGACCTACCTGACCCCTGAGCGAACCGAGGAGTTCAACCGTTCCCTGGAAGGCGCGCACGTTGATTTCGAAGGCATAGGAGCGAGCGTTACGCAGCGGAACGGCCAGCTCATCATCCTGGGCCCTCTCCCCGGGTCTCCTGCCGACCAGGCCGGGATCCTGCCGGGAGACGTCGTGTTGCAGGTTGACGGCGAATCGATAGACGGACTTACGCTGGAAGAGACCGTGGCGAAGATACGAGGCCCGAAAGGCACGGCGGTGTTGCTGACGTTATCCCGCGGGGGCGCTTCCCTGCCTTTCGATATCTCTGTCGTCAGGGACACGATCAGCGTCAGCTCCGTGCTGCCCCACCTGGAGAGCGAAGGGGTTGGCTACATCCGGCTCACCACGTTCGACGGCACCGCGGGAGAGAATGTCCGAACGGCGATCGCGGAGCTGCGCGATGAGGGCGCGGAAGGACTGATCCTCGACCTGCGGCGCAACGGAGGGGGACTGGTGACCGCGGCAGTGGACATCGTGTCCGAGTTCGTAGAAGAGGGCGAGGTTCTTCGGTGGGTCAACGCCGATGGCGAGGAGACGATAGAGACCGTTACGGGCGAAGGGACGGCCTATGACCTGCCGCTCGTCGTGATCGTGGACGGATTCAGCGCTTCCGCGTCAGAGGTGGTCTCCGGGGCGTTGCAGGATCATGAGCGCGCGGTGGTTGTTGGAACGACCACCTACGGCAAAGGGTCCGTGAACCTGTTGCATACGCTCGATTCCGGGGCTGGCCTCTACGTGACCATCGCTCGCTGGCTGACGCCAAGCGGACGGCAGATCGAGGGCAGCGGCATCATGCCGGATGTCCAGGCCGGTGAGAATCTGGACGTGCAGGCGCTGGGGCGCATAGGCGAACTCAGGCGTCCTCTGTGTGATGCATACGAGACGGATGGCGATGGACTGGGGGGTCAGGATAGGCTTATCGAGGCGCTGGAAGCTTTGTGCAACATCGAACCCGGAGAGATCACCTCCCCCGATTCCGACGAGCAGTTGGAAGTTGCTATCGCTGAACTGATGAGACTGATGGGACGCTGACGTATGCCATCCAAACGCAAAAAGAAGAAGGCGGAGCCGCAGAAAACCGGCCAGCCCGTTTTCAGGACGGTGGCTGATAACCGCCGCGCGCGCTTCGACTACGACATCTTTGACAGAATCGAGGCCGGCATCGTGCTGACAGGCACGGAGATTAAATCCATCCGCGCCGGACGGGCGAACATTCGCGATGCGTATGCGCAGGTGCGGAACGGCGAGATGTGGCTGCACAACATGCACGTTGCTGCGTGGACGAGCGCGGGCCCCTGGGGTCACGAGCCGACCCGCGAGCGCAAGCTGCTACTGCGCAAGGATGAGATTCGGAAGTTCGGGCGCGCCGCCACCGAGAAGGGCCTGACGCTCATCCTGCTGCGGGTGTACATCAAAGATCATCACGCCAAGGCTGAGATCGCCCTTGCCAAGGGGCGCAGGCAGTACGACAAGCGTCAGGCAATCATGCAGCGTGAGACGGACCGCGAGATATCCCGCGCCATACGTCAGCGGTCGTACTAAACCACGCCTCGCTTGACGATTTCCGGGTATTCGTGCATAATAATCTGACGATTGTTCCTTTCCGTGGGGATGCGTGGTTTCGACAGGGGATCAGTTTGGCAGGATTGCAGGCCGAGTTCGCCGCCCACTCGATAATCAGACGGCAACATATAACTGCCGACAACAGACAAGTCGCACTGGCCGCGTAAGTAACGCAGCCACACTCCGAGCGCCCACCCTGGCGGTACTCGGAAGTGTCATAAGCCGGGGTTCAGTGGCTGAGCCGTCGCTGCAAGCCACTCAAGATTTTGCGGCAGGTGGTCGGGCAGCCCGCCGGTGGGCTTGCCCAACATACCTAACATTCGCCGGATAAGCCTGTAGTACATCCGCGCCGGGCGTCTCTTGGACGGGGAGTTCGACCCTCCCCCATCTCCACCAAGGGCTCGGTTTCCGTCTCATTCCTTTGCGGGCATGCGGACGATTCGGAGGAATGGTGATGGCAACGAAGGCACAGCTGAAGACGACGACTCCTACAGCAGGTTACTGTGATGCCTCCCCTACGGGCGCGCACCATTGGATAGTGGGCGCCCCGAGCACAACGATGGCTGGCAAGTGCAAGTACTGCAAGGCAGCGCGCGAGTTCCATCCGTTCGAGGACAACATCGGGTTCAACAACAGCCCGAAGCGGAACCGAGCTGCCGTTTCCCAGGAGTAGGCGGCGCAAGGCTCCTCGACCTCCCCTGCCCTCTGCGCTGCTCTTGCCTCCCTGGACACTTCCCGTCGCGAGGCTTCACGCGGCGTTTGTTGCCGATACGCCGTTCCCGCGCGCGTTCACGAGGCTTCTCCGCTGCTGGTAATCTCAAGGCGTACAACCTCCTTGTAGATTGAGAAGATGAGCGTGCGTCTATGGTGCTTCTGGAAACGCGAGACCTGGTGATGGAGTTCGGCGGCGTGCGAGCCGTCGATCGGTGCTCTATCGCGGTCGATGCGGGGTCTATCACGGGACTGATCGGCCCCAACGGGGCTGGCAAGACGACGATGTTCAACGTCCTTGCCGGATTCCATAAGCCCACCGCCGGACAGGTGCTGTTCCAGGGGGAGCGCATAGACGGCCTGCCGTCCTACCGCATCTTCCGTAAGGGCATCGTGCGGACCTTTCAGATACCCAGGGAGCTGAAAGGCATGACCGTGCTCGAGAATCTGATGCTCGTGCCGGAGCACCAGATGGGCGAGAGCATGTGGAAATCTACGTTCGTCCGCTGGCGCGTTGCGAGCCAGGAGCAGGAGGTCGCTGCTCAGGCGCGCGAAGTGCTGGATTTCGTGGGGCTCACGGAGGTGGCGGACGTCCTCGCGGGCAACATCTCAGGCGGGCAGAAGAAGCTCCTGGAACTGGCGAGAACGCTGATGGCCAAGCCGTCGCTGGTGCTGCTGGACGAGCCGGGCGCGGGCGTGAACCCCACGCTGATGCGGCGGCTGGTGGACGGCATCGAGGCGGCGCGGCGCGACTTCGGCATCACGTTCGTGATCATCGAACACAACATGGGGCTCGTGATGCGCCTCTGCGACCACGTGATCGTTATGAACAATGGGATGAAGCTGACCGAGGGCCCTCCGGCAGACGTACAGAAGGACGAGCGCGTCATCCGCGCGTACCTCAGAGGGTAAATGGCGCCGCTACTGGAAGCGACAGGCATCCATGCCGGGTACGGCGACACCGAGATCCTCCATGGGGTGAATATCAGCGTCGCACAGGACGAGATCGTCACGATCATCGGGCCGAACGGCTGCGGTAAATCGACGCTGATGAAGACCATCGTGGGGACGGTGCGCGCCGCGAAGGGCGGAATACGCTTCGACGGCGAAGCCGTTGAGAAGCTTCGCGCCGACCAGCGCATCCCGCGCGGCCTCTGCTTCGTGCCGCAGACGGAGAACGTGTTTCCCTCCCTGACGGTTCTGGAGAATCTACAGATGGGGGGCTTTCTCAGGGGCGGGAGCCTGCAGCAGCGCATCGAGGAGATGTTCGAGCTGTTTCCGGATCTGGCGGAGAGGCCCACGGCGAGAGCGGGAGTCCTCTCAGGCGGGCAACGGCAGATGGTGGCGTTCGCCCGCGCGATGATGCTGGAGCCGAAACTGCTGCTGCTGGATGAGCCGTCAGCGGGGCTATCCCCCCTGCTGGTGGACGCGGTCTTTCAGAAGATCATCGAGATCAACAAGGCGGGCGTTGCCATCCTGATGGTGGAGCAGAACGCGTTGAAATCGCTGAGGCTCTCCCATAGGGGCTACGTGCTGGCCATGGGCGAGGTTCAGCTGGAAGACACCGGGCAGCAGCTGGCTGACGATCCGCAGGTTGGCAGGCTCTACCTGGGCGGCGACTGGAAGGAAGCCTGATGTTCGTAGGCAGGCGCAGGTTACGCAGGCGGACGCTGACAAGGCTGAGCCGCGCCGTGCAGTTCGCGTTGGCCGCTACTCTTGCCGCGCTCGCTCTGAGCGAGATAGGGCTTGCGGTGAACGGCCTGCTGCTCGGTAGCGTCATTGCGCTGGGAGCGGTCGGCATCACGCTCACCTTTGGCCTTCTGCGCTTCGCGAATATCGCTCAGGGCGACATGATGACGTTCGGCTCGTACGTTGCGCTGTTCCTTCTTACGAGCGTGCTGCCGGAGCGCGCCGGATTCGGGCCGTTCACGTTCGGCTTCCCGCTGCTACTCGCGATTCCGGTAAGCATGGCTGCTGCCGCGATGGTGGCGATAGGTCTCGACGTGGTGGTGTACAGGCGATTGCGGAGGCGAGGGTCGAGTCCGATAACGATGGCCATCGCGTCGCTGGGCGCTGCAATCGCCATTCGCGGGTTCGTGCAGATGGTCTGGGGCACCGACATCCAGCACTACCCGAACGAGCTACGCCAGCACATCGCCCTACCCGGCGGCATCAGCATCGCGCCGAACCATCTATTCGTGGCGGGCGCCGCACTCGTGCTGGTCGTTGCTCTCCACATCCTGCTGACGCGCACCAAAGGCGGCAAGGCGATGCGCGCGACAGCAGACAACCCGGAGCTGGCCCGCGTGAGCGGCATCAACACGGACCACGTCATCCTGTGGATGTGGGCAATAGGGGGTTCGCTTGCGGGCGCGGCGGGCGTCCTGCTAGTGGCGTTCAACGCTACGGCGCAGACGAAGCCCGCCATCGGGTTCGAGATGCTCGTTCCGATGTTCGCCGCGGTGATCGTCGGAGGCATAGGCAACCCCTACGGGGCCTTCCTGGGGGCGATGCTCATCGCGCTGTCGATGGAGGTGTCAACAGCGTGGGTGCTGCCGACGTACAAGCCCGCAGTCGCGTTCACCATCATGCTCGTGGCGTTGCTGTTCAGGCCGCGCGGGATACTGGGAGAGCGAGACCGATGATCGATTTCTTCGTGGGGTTCATGGTGATGGTGGGCATCTACGCGGTGTTCACGTTGGGCCTCAACGTCCATTGGGGGCATACGGGGCTGTTCAACATCGGGATTGCGGGGTTCTTCGCGCTGGGAGCGTACACAGCGGCGCTCCTCACCATCCGCCCGCCCCTAACGAGCCAGGTGGAGGATTACCTCTTCGCCGGAGACCTCGCGAACAGATTCGAATCTATTCCTCTCATCGGGGCGCTCGATCTGTGGTTCTTCGTCGCGTTGCTGGCTGCCGCCGTCGTGGGAGGCATCGTCGCGCTCATCGTGGGGGCGATCACGATACGCCTCCGCGACGACTATCTCGCGATCGCGACGCTCGGCATCGCCGAGAGCGTGCGGCTGATGTTTCTCAACGAGCGTTGGCTCAGCAACGGAAGCAAGGGCATCTCCACTATTCCGCAGGCGTTCGGAGATATCGTCGCGCCGCGTGACTACGAGCGTGTGTATATCGTGGTCGTGATCGCCGTTTTCGCGTTGCTCTTCGTGGGGACGCGGGCGCTTCTGCACTCGCCGTGGGGGCGCGTACTGCGAGCCATCCGCGAGGACGAGGTTACCGCCGCGGCGAGCGGCAAGAACGTGTTCCGGTTCAAGCTGCAGGCGTTCGTGCTGGGCGCGATGATCATGGCGGTGGGGGGCGCGCTGTTCGCCTTCAACCTGCGCTCGATATCACCGGGGTCGTTCACGCCGCTGCTGGGAACGTTCATCATCTGGGCGATGCTGATGGTCGGCGGCAGCGGACGCCTCTTCGGCCCAATCGTGGGAGCGTTCGTGGTCTGGGGGATATGGAGCGGGTCGCTCTTCCTGCCGGAGCCCTTCGACTCCTCGAACACTCGTCAGTTCCTCATAGGGGTTCTCATCGTCGCGGTGCTGTTCGTCTCTCCGAACGGCATCACGACGGATATCGAACGACTGCGGCATCGATGGTCAGCGCGCCGCCGCGGTAATCCTGCGCCGTAAACGAAAGCAGGGCTCTCACCGAGCCCTGCTTTCGTTTGAGACGTTGTAACGCTGTCGGCGGACGCGGTTACTCGACGGTGATGACTCGGTCCTGAACGATGGCGCCGCCGGTGATGCGCCAGATCTCAATCTGGCCGCTCACGTCACCGTTATCGTCGATGTCCACGGGGCCTGAGATTCCCTGGTAGTTGATGTCCTCGCCGCTCCGGATGAGCTCCAGGCCACGCTTGATCTCGTCTGCCCCTGCCATGATCTCAACGCCGGGGGGATTCGATACGCCACGGAGCGCGTCACGAATGGCGGTGGAGTCGTCCGAGCCTGCGGCTTCGATGGCGAACGCCATGAGGGCCATCGCGTCGTACATCTGGGTCACGAAAGGCGTCGCACCCACAGGGTAGCCGTGCAGGGCTTCGAACTCGGCCAGCACCTGATCCTTTGCGGGGGAGTCAGCTGAACCCGGCGCGGTGCCGTACATGCCTTCGAGGATGTTGCCGCCGACGCTGTCAATGAGATCGGTGGACTTGCTGCCGTCGACGAAGAGGAACGTGTCAGCCAGGCCACTCTCGATAGCCTCGCGGACGTAGACGGCCGCGCTCACGGGGAAGCTGACGACGACGAGCACGTCAGGGTTGTCCTCGGTGGCTCGCGCCAGTTCTGATGCGTACGTTGGCTGGCTCTCCTCGTGGGGAACGAGTTCCATCACGTTTCCGCCCAACTCGGCAAACACCTCCGCGAACCTGGTGGAGAGGCCCTGGCCGTAGGCGTCGTTGATGTACATAACAGACGCTGAGGCGTAGCCCAGTTCGACTGCAAGCTGGGCGAGAGCGGTGCCCTGCACATCGTCCGACACGGCGGTGCGGAAGAGGTAGTCATTATCGTCGAGCACCGTTAGCGAGGGTGAAGTCGCGGAAGGCGATATCTGCGGGATTTCGTTGGGCACCGTTACGGCGTTGGCGACAGCGGTGGAGACGCCGCTCGCAAGCGGCCCTATGAGCACCGAAATACCGTCGATATCGACCAACTTGCGTGCCGCCTCAACGGCGATGACGGGGTCGGTTGCGCCGTCCTCAGTGAGGAGCTCGAGCATGCGGCCCCCAAGCACTCCGCCCGCAAGGTTCACCTGATGAGTCGCGAGCGCCGCTCCGTCGTTGATGGCTGGGCCAAGCTCTGCGATGGGTCCTGTGAGCGCAGCGACGCTCCCGATCTTCACGGGATCGAGGGGAACGGGTGTTGCGGTAGCCGTAGGCGTGGCAGGCGCCATCGCTGTCGGCGTAGGCGTTGGGTCGCTCCCGCATCCCGTGGCGAGCAGCGCGATGGCCACGAGTACAGCCGCTGCTGCTATTCCCGCGTTGAACCTGTTCTTGAGCCGGCTATTGCTGCTAATTACGATGCCTCCTTTGTTGAGCGACGATGTGCCCCGTCGCCTACCCGTCCCTACGTGCTGCCTACCACTGGACGAACATAGGCATGACTACGTGGATGTAGTCATCGTCGTCCAACGGGCGGATTACGCCGGGGCTGGACGAGGTGGTCATCTCCAGCACGACTCGGTCCTTACCGATGATGTTCAGGACTTCGCTCAGGTAGCGGCTGTTGAAAGCGATCTTGCCTTCGTCGCCTTCTACGTCCGCTTCGATGTCGCCGGTGTTGTCACCGACTTCCTCGGCTCTCGACGATATGGTGAGACGCCCCGGGCCGCCCGCGCCGGCGACCATCTGCAGCCGGATAATGCCGGAGCCGTCCTTCGCAAAGATGGAGGCGGTGCGGGTCGCCCGCTGCAGCGCGCCGAGGTCGATGACGGCCCTGGTGGTGCGCTCCTGCGGGATGAGCTGGCTGTAGTTGGGGAAGGTTCCCTGGATGAGCTGCGAGACAACCTCGATGTTCTTGAGGCGGAAGAGAATCTGGCTGCGCTGCGTCGTCACGACGATGTCCACCGGGTCATCGCCGTCTATGAGGCGCTCGATCTGGGAGAGGGTGCGCGCGGGCACGATGATGGAGGTTTTCTCCCCGACGGGATCGAGGAGGTCAATGGTACGAACCGCGAGACGGAAGCCGTCCGCGGCGGCCAGGGTCATCTTGGAGCCTTCGATGTCCAGGTGCACGCCGGTGAGAACGGGGCGGGAGTCTTCTACGGCAGCCGCGAGCACGACCTGCCGGATAGCCTCCCGCAGCATCCTGCCGCTGATCCTGGTGGATAAGCCGTCTTCTACCGTGGGTATGGGCGGGAACTCCTCAGGGGCTGCGCCATTGATGTTGGCGTTCACGCGGTCACCTTTGACCGTGATGCCGCCTCCCTGCGTGACGCCGTTCCCGGGGCTGAACGTCGCTATCTCTATCGTCTGTCGACCGAGAGAGTTCACGAAATCGGTCAGCAAGCGCGCAGGGATGGTGATCGCGCCTTCCTCCAGAATCTCGCCGCCGACCCACGTGCTGATGGCAATCTCAAGGTTCGTTGCCGAGAGCCTGAGCCTGCCCTCGTCGGAAGCGAGAAGCACATGCTGAGTGATGGGGAGCGTGGTGCGAGTCGCTACGGCAGGCTGGACGATGCTAAGCCCTTGGCTGAGATTCTCTTGGAGACAGTTCAACTGCATGCGAACCCTCGATAGAAGCGATTTTTACCCGTAAATCGGGGAGACCAAGTATAGAGACGTGGAGAAGAAGGGTCAAACGATGAAGGATGTTCAGGCCGGAGGCTGCCGCTTTCGGATCTACCTCGCGACGGGGCAGCGAAGGCGCGCCCTACTGGCTCGCAAGGTAGGAGACGATCGTGTCCAACTCTTCGGCGGAGATCCTCGTGCTGAAGTCTTCCGGCATCAGGCCAGCTTCGTAGCCCTCCACGACGGTCGCGGTGGGGTTGAGGATGGACTCGCGGATGTAGTCAGCGCCCTTGGAGCCGACGCCGGTGAGCTCAGGGCCGTCGATCCCTTTCATCTGCGGCACCGATTCGAGTGTGTGGCATACCGCGCATCCGTGGAAGATAAGCAAGGCCGCGCCGCTTGTCGCGCCACCGTTGATGGGAGCGGGGGTGAAGGTGGGCGTAGGCTGAACGGTGACGCCTGGCGGCGGCGCGCACGCCGTGCCGTTCGCGCCGACTATCTGCCCTGCCTGTGCCAGAAAGCACTCGGGAGTCGGAGTCGGGCCGCTTGGGCTGCAAGCAGCCGCAAGGAGAGCGACGGTAGTTGTTACGACAGCAAGGAGTCCCGGACGGCGAAGGCGCACATGAACCTCAGGCGGTAATACCGAAAGGGGGTTTGTGATTTCTATCACTCACTGTGTACCACTACTCCCGCGCCAGTGTCAAGAAGCGAGCGTTCGCGGGAGGCAGGATGGGCGCGCTCACAACGGCGCCCTTGCGGAGGAGATGGGAGGTCGCGGTCTCCCCTTCCGGCAGAGCAACTGAAGAGCACAGCACGACGGTTAATCGTGCTGTGCTCAGTGAGTACCGTCTTACCGCTGCTGGCCCGCCACGCAGCAGAAACCAGCGCGAGCGCAGCTAACTCGCCCGCTTGACCTCCAGGGTCTCCCCGGGAGCCAAAGCCACGCGCCGCACGTTGATGCCTAGTTTCAGCAGCCAATAGCCGAGCGTCGCCTTCGAGACCTTCAGTTCGGCCGCGGTGGCCGAGAGGCCGTTCTCGTTGATCATCTCCGGGAGCAGACGCTCCAGAGGCTGGTGGAAGTTCTCCTCTACCCGTTGCATGAGCTTGGTCTTGCGCGCCATGTTTACCTCTCCAGGAACCGTGTTCTAGCCGGATTCTACATCCCCACGTAGTACTACTGTCAATGTTTAACATATCCATTTTATCACATTTTAGCATAGGTAAAAGTTTAGATAAAGTTTAGTATTCGTTCAGAACACTCCTGTGGACAGCCCGTTTTGCTACAATCTCAGAGACCGTTGCGCCAGCCCATCGCCTGCTTTGGGCAGGCATCCAGCCCCCCGTTTCTAAATCCCACGACAGGACTCGCGTGCCTTCCCATGCCGGACGAACTGATCGTTATCCTGACCGCGATGCTCCCCATCGGCGAGCTCCGCGCATCCGTGCCGCTCGCGATCCTTTCGTATGACGTGGCGTGGCCTGCCGCATTCGCGCTGTCCGTCTTGGGGAACCTGCTGCCTGTGCCATTCGTCCTCTTCGCTCTGCGAACCGTCGGGTCGAGGATCGAGCGTCAGGAGCACGTGGTCGCGCGTCTGCTCCGATGGCGCACCGCCCGCATCGAGCAGTCATGGGGGAGGCGGGTGCGGCGCTACGGGTTCTTCGGCATCGTGCTGGTGGTGGCGATTCCCCTACCCTTCACCGGCGCATGGACCGGCACGCTCACCGTTTGGGCGTTGCGTGAGCCGATGGGCAGAGGGCTCGCGGCCATCGCGTTGGGCGTCGTCATCGCGGGCGCTATCGTTACCGCGCTGGTCGTTGCAGGCGTCGAACTGATACGGCTCACCTAGCACCGGCTCACTAACCGATGCCGTACCGGCCACTAACCGGTACCACAACTCTCTGCACAAGCGCCGGAGAGCCGATACAATCGAAGTCGTGGCGCGGGCAACGCGGCCATTCGGGAGGCGGATGTTGAATCCCTGGCAGAAGACGAAACGGAATCACGGACTGGAGCATGCGACGATAACCTTGCTGCTCTCCGACGTTCATGGCGCCCGCCCCATGGCCGGATACTCGATACCCACCGGGTTCCTGGTGGTCGGTCACCTGACCACGGAGCAGGTTGAAGCATCGGCGAACGACGCGCTCCGGCGGATGCAGACCGGCGAGGGTGGCCTGGCCATCTCGCCGTTCTGCGGGACGAACATCGTCGTCGGGGCCGGGCTCGCGAGCGCCGCTTCGCTCGCCGGTTACCACATGGCGGGGCAAGGGTTCCGAGGCATGGCCCGGGCCTTCTCGAACGCAACGCTAGCTATAGTGGCCTCCCGCCCGATCGGAAGGATGGTGCAGCAGCACGTCACCACCTCTGCGGACGTCGGCAGGATGTCCATCACGAGCGTAACGCGCCACCAGCTCGGGAGCGTACCCGTGCACTGGGTGGCCACTTCCTTCGCGCGCTAGCGTCCGGTGAATACGGGGTCCCGCTTCTCCACGAAGGCGAGGTGCCCTTCCCGTCTGTCCTCGGTGAGCGCCAGCATCGCTGAGCATCGCTGCTCGTACTGGATGCCGCTGTCCAGATCCACGTCCATCGCCACGTTGACGGCGTTCTTGATGCTGGAGAGGGAGAGCGGCGGCATCTCGAGGAGGCGGTCCGCCCAGGCGCGCGCCTCGACGATCAGCTGACCGGGCGCGGCGACCTCATTCACCAGACCCCAGTCGCGGGCGTTGACTGCGTCTATGAACTTGCCGAAAAGCATCATCTCCTTGGCGCGCGCAGGCCCGATGAGCCTGGGCAGGCGCTGCGTCCCTCCTGCGCCCGGCAGGATGCCCAGCTTCAGTTCCGGAAGCGCCATACGCGCCTCCGAACTGGCGATGCGGAGGTCGCACGCCATGGCCAGCTCCAGCCCGCCGCCCGCCGCGATCCCGTTGATCGCCGCGATGCTCACCTGATTCAGACGCTCGAGACGCCGGAACGTGGGGGAGAGGACGGAGGAGGTGCGCGCCAGGGCGAGATCGTCGAGGTTGCCCGCTCGCTCCTTGATGTCTGCGCCGGCGCAGAAGGCGCGCCCCGCTCCGGTAACGATGATGACCTGTATGGAGCTGTCAGTCTCCAGCTGGGTTACGAGGTCCTGCAGCTCCGTTATCAGCTGGCGGCTGAGCGCGTTCAACCGATCCTGCCTGTCGAGCGTGAGCAACCCCAGAGGGCCTTCGGTCTCGAATCGTAGGGTTTCGTAGTTCATAGGTTTCACCTTTTGCGTATGCTCAGGTCGTTCAAGGTGGCGGGGCCCCGCAGGAGGGTTCCCTTGACCGCCCGAGAGGCCAACACTATAGTCGAATTACGCCCCAGTAGCTCAGTTGGATAGAGCGGCTGCCTTCTAAGCAGCGGGCCACGGGTTCGAATCCTGTCTGGGGCGCCATTCGAACGCTTAAATACGAGTAAATCGGGGCAGGTTGCGGGGTTTGTGTCCGTACGTATGTCAGGGGGTCGAACGATACCGACAGAGGTTGACTACCCTCGCATCGACAGGAGAGAGAAGAGATGACAGACCCGTTTGGATACCAAGAGTTCCATGGCGAACCTGACCTGCCCCACTACCCAATGATTCGTCAATCCTTCGAGATTCCTGGGAGTACTCGCCCAGACCAATACGAGGCTGAAATCACGTTGAGGATTCTGATTGATGGCCCTGAGCGTCTTGTTGCAGCTGCGGCCCTGACTGCAAGAGAGGTAGACGCTTGGTGTACAGAACTCCAGAAGGCGTTGCGCGAAGCTGAGCGGCTGTAGGAGCGCGACTTAGGTTGAGGACACACCTACACAGCACCATCCCTCATCCTCGTTGACGCTTGCATCTGCCATTGCCCTAACCCTCCTCGGCTAGAACGTCGGCCTGCTGTGCAACTTGCGCAGCCGCCGGGGGCTCGGTAGCCAGGGGACGATCCGTTCTTAAAGCAGTACGGGACGCCCGGACTTTCGCCCAAGCGTCCCGCGTGGCCCGGCAGGGTCGCCGACTTTTCTTCCCTTCTTAAAGTTCCATCTGGCCCGGGGGTTCGAGGTCGATCTCCCCGATAACGTTGCCCAGATGGGCGGTTCCGTAGGAAGCGAGCGGATCCTCGGACATCTCGCGCTGCAGCGTTTGCAGCAGGCTGATCGCAACCCCGATGTACTCCGGCGTCAGCGGTACGGAGAGATGGCGTCCCGCGGCCGTGATCTGCAGCCCGGCATCCGCCGTTTCCTCTGCGGGAGGCGTGACCTGCGGAGCAGAGGATTCGGCCTTGACTCTCTGGCGGCTCACAGAAGGTTCCGTTCTTTTTGCTACGGCGACAGGACGCCCCAGCACACGGATCGCATCGGTCAGGTGCTTCTGCACCAGCGGAGCGCGCTTCACGATCTCGGCTCGCGGGGCGTGGGATATCTCCTCGAGACCTACGAGGAGGCTCATGTCATCCGGGACCTCGCCCTCGAAGCGCGTGTACAGCTGGCGGAGCAGTTCGACCCGCTGGAAAGCCTCGGCGCGAGCCTCCAGGCCCTCCTCAGCGTTAGCCGGATGCAGGACGCGCTGCGCCAACTGGGAGATGCGCAGCTCCCCCCGGCCTTCGATAAGCCCGAAATCGCGTAGCGCGGCGACCTTTGCAAACAGGGTCCCGCTTCCCTCCGCCATGCCCAGCTCCCAAGCCAGGCCTTTGACGCTCACGGTTCCCTTGAACTTGCTAAGGACGCGCCCCGCGATCTCCACCGCATCCCCGAACCGGATGTCCGGGTAACTGTAAGGCCCCAGTTTCGCCATCGTTCGCTCTCCTCTCGCTGTTCCGCTTCAGTTCGCGCCGAGGCCGTTTCCTGAGAAACCGCCCCGCGACGTAGGGAAAATTAGCAGAATACCAGAGGCAGGTCAACGGTTCTGCTGGTAGTTTGCTGCGATTTGCCGCCATTCCTCTACAGAGACTGTAGCAATATTGCTGAATATTGCTACAAAAACTCCTACGTTTTGCTGTAATCACGCCTAGCCCCGTTGTGCTGCGCCCGGTGGTCGTCTACGATTGCCCATGGCGCACGGCCTCCGCTTCCGTGGAGGCTCGTAGAGACGCGTTTATGCCTGCTACGTGGAGAAAGGGATGATTCGACCCGGAGAAACGGCTCCTGACTTCACTGCCGCGACGGACGCGGGTGACGAACTCACGCTGAGTTCCCTGCGCGGCAGCAAGGTGGTGCTCTACTTCTACCCCAAGGACAACACTCCGGGCTGTACGCAGGAGGCGTGCGACTTCCGCGATGCGTCGTCCGACCTGGCTGATAAGAATGCGGTTGCCATCGGCGTCAGCACGGACAGCGTCAAGTCCCATCAGAACTTCAAAGGGAAGTACACCCTCCCCTTCCCGCTCGTGGCGGACCCTGACAAGAGCATCGTTACTGCGTACGGCGTGTGGGCGGAGAAGAAGAACTACGGGCGCTCCTATATGGGCACCGTCCGCACGACGTTCGTGATCGACGAGCAGGGTGTCGTCAGCAGCGTATTCGAGAACGTCAAAGTCAAAGGCCACGCTGACACAGTCATCGCTTCGCTCTGAGGCGGTGGCTCGGATCAGGCTGATGAGAGGAGCCGTCTTCTTCCCGTTGCGCGTGTCGAATCTCCTGCTGGGCGCCCTCTCGATGGCGGTGCTCCTGGCTTGCGCGGCCTGTGCTGCCCCGGCGGATGCCCGCCCTGAGCTGCTGGTCGGCGCGGCTGCGAGCCTTCGCCCTGTCGTAACAGAGTTGGCGGAGCGATTCGAGGGCCAGTACGATGCACGGGTGACAATCGTCGCGGGTGCATCCGGTACGTTGGCCCAACAGGTACGCCAGGGGGCGCCTTTGGATCTGTTCATCGCGGCCGATGCCCGCTTCACTGCGGAGCTGGCGCGCGACGGGTTGCTGGATGCTTCCAGCATCGCCGAGGCGGCAACAGGAGAGATGGTGATAGTCACGACCCTCCCGGATACGCCGGACGACCCCGCTGTGCTCCTGCGCCAGTCCTCGGTTGAGCGTGTGGCGTTGGCAAACCCTGAGCTTGCGCCCTACGGCACGGCGGCGCGGCGGTACCTCGAAAGCATAGGCGTCTGGCAGGAGGTTGCCGACAGGGTCGTCTACGGTGAGAACGTCGCTCAGGCCTTCCAGTTCGTGGCGAGCGGCAACGCGGAGGTGGGATTCGTGCCGCTGTCGCTGTTCCTCGCCTCGATGTCGGACGGCGTGCGCTCGTTGGGCCTGCCTCGCGAATCGAGCGCCGGGCTGCTCGTCACGGCGGGCATCCCGCTGGATGCCAATGAGGAGACGTTGGCGTACCACTTCATCACGCTCATGCGCGATCCGGCGGAAGCGGAAACCTGGGAGCGGTTCGGGTACCGTCCGGTGGTCGCTTCCGTGGCTTCCGGGGGGTAGCAATGGACTGGGACGCACTGAGGCTCAGCCTCCAGGTCGGCATCACGAGCACCTTCTTCGCGGTGCTCATAGGCATCCCTCTCGCGTGGTGGATCTCGCGCAGGCGCTCCTGGGTGCGTGACGCTCTCTCGACGGCGGTGCTCATCCCCATGGTGTTGCCTCCCACGGTGTTGGGGTACTACCTGCTCCAGACGATTGGGAGGAACTCGGCGATAGGGTCCGCGCTCGACTCAGCGTTCGGGTTCAGTTTCGTTTTCGACTGGACGGGCGCGGTGCTGGCGGCGTTCGCCGTCTCGATACCCTTCCTGGTGCGCACGGCGCAGGCGGGATTCGAGTCGGTCGACCATACGCTCGAAGACGCCAGCCGCACGCTGGGGAAGTCCGAGCTGGCTGTATTCGCGACGATCACTATCCCCCTCGCGTGGCGATCGGTCATCACCGGCGTGGCGCTCGCGCTCGCAAGGGCGATGGGCGAGTTCGGCGCGACGCTCATGGTTGCGGGGAGCATCCCGGGGCGCACGAGGACGATGCCTATCGCGATCTACGAGGCGGTACAGACCGGCCAAACGAGCGATGCGCAGGTTCTGGCTCTCACGCTGACGCTCGTGGCAGCCGGACTGCTGGCGGCAGTAGGCCTGAGCGTGCGCGGCAAGGCTCTGCTATGGCGTTAGAGGTGCAGGCGCGCACCAGCGCCGGCGATTTCCAGCTCAGCGTGGCGTTCAGTGTCGAGCGTGGCAGCACGACCGCTATCCTGGGGCCGTCAGGCTCCGGCAAGACGCTGACGCTACGCTCCATCGCCGGGCTTACCACACCGACCGCCGGGCTCATCTCGATCGACGGGCGTACGCTGTTCGACAGCTCGCAAGGGATCAACCTGCCGCCACGGAATCGCCAGAGCGGCTTCGTCTTTCAGGACTACGCCCTGTTTCCGCACCTCACGGTCGCGGCCAATATCGGCTATGGCATCAGCGGTTCCGGAGAGGCTTCCCGCGAGCGCATCAGGGAGATCGTCGCGTTGCTGAACCTTACGGGACTGGAGTCGCGCCGCCCTGCCCAACTCTCCGGCGGACAGCGGCAGCGGGTGGCGCTGGGGCGCGCGCTGGCCCCCGACCCTGCATTCCTGCTGCTCGACGAGCCGCTCTCCGCGCTCGACGCGCCCGCACGCGCGCTGCTTACCGAGCATCTCCTGGAACTCGAAGCAGGAGTGAACGCGCCGACCGTTCTCGTTACGCACGATCTGACCGAGGCGTACGTTCTGGCGCAGCACCTGGTAGTTCTGGACGGCGGCACGGTGCTGCAATCCGGCCCGAAGAGCGAGGTATTCGGGCGTCCGGCCTCTCCGCGCACGGGTGAATTGCTCGGCGTGCGCAACCTCCTCCCCGGGGTTGTGACGTCGGTGGACGATGGCGTGACGACGATCGACGCGAGCGGCATAACGCTGAGGGTACGCGCGCAGGGGCTGTCGCCCGGAGAGCACGTAACGGTCGGCGCTCGCCCGCGCGACCTCGTGGGGGTTCCTGCGTCTGACGGGAACGCGCTTCTGACAAGAGAGATAGATGCCGGCGTTCGCAGAACCATCGTGCTGGAGCTGCGGGACGGATCAAAGGCGTACGTGGAGCTCACCCAGGAGACGGCGCGCAAGGTGGGGCGTAGCGTACCGGCCCGGTGGAGGCTATCCTTAATCGCAGGCAGCGGCCTCGTCTGGCGCGCCACAGGGGAACTGGCCGCGTGGGACGCTGCCGTTCCGGAGCTAGACGAGCCGGACTGCTGAAACCGGCTTGTAGATGGCAAGAGGTGGCCAGAGATGCGTGAAGCACGCTTTGGGGGACAGATTCTATCGGTGCAGGTCCTATCCGGCGTGGCACTCGTGGCGGTGCTCGCGATTGCCGTCATCGGCGCCATCATCACGGGCTCCGAGGTTGGCGCGGCGACGGGGACGGTGGAATCGGCATCTGCCGCATCGGGCAATTTCCTGGGCTCGATAAGTGATTGGCTCCCGCTGGGCTATGCGTTCGGCGCGGGGATGGTCGCTTCGGTCAACCCGTGCGGTTTCGCCATGCTGCCTGCCTACCTTGGCCTCTACCTAGGGGAACAGGAGAAAGAGGACGCCCAGGGCCGTGGAATGGCCAGGAGGCTGCAGCGAGCGGTGCTCGTGGGCTTGACGGTTACCGTGGGGTTCGTCCTGATGTTCGGGATCGTTGGAGTGCCTATCGGACTCGGAGCGCAGGGCCTCGTGGGCGCCTTCTCCTGGATAGGCCTGATCATCGGTGTACTGCTCGTCGTGGCCGGGGCTTACGTGCTCTCCGGCGGGAAGCTGTACAACAACCTCGCGGTGCAGCTCTCCTCCCGTGTCGGGGGTACGGACAACAAGGGCATCCGCAGTTATTTTATGTTTGGATTGGCTTACGGCATCGCATCATTGAGTTGTACGCTGCCTATCTTCCTCGCTGTTATCGGCAGCTCCATCACTGCGGACACGTTCCTCGATTCGCTTTGGCAGTTCCTGCTCTATGGGCTGGGTATGGGCTCGGTGATCCTGCTCCTGACCATCGGGATGGCGCTCTTCAAGAGCGCGTTCATCGGAGGCTTGCGCAAGGTGCTGCCCTACGTCGGAACGATCAGCGGGGTGATGCTCCTCATCGCGGGGGCGTTCATCGTTTATTATTGGCTTACCATCGGGGGGCTTCTGGAGAAGATCCAAGGCGCCGCCTAGCCCGCCCCACTCTCACCCGCACCCAAGGATAAGATTACGATATGGACAACGACGCACAGCAACGCCGGAGAGAAGGCTCGAGGCGCGCACAATCCGCCCGCGGGCGTACGACGGCGGCTCAGAGCCGTGGGCAGCAGCGGAAGCTGGGCTACGTAGTCGTTGGGGCTGTCGTGGTCGCGGTTGCGGCTATCGCGGCGTTCTTCCTCATAGGCGGGAGCGGCTCAGCGCCGACGGGAACCGTGGAAGTGCCGGTGCTGGCGGGCATCCACAGCCCGCCCTACATCTACAACCAGGACATCGTTATAGACGGCGAAACGGTGCGCATACCCCCAAGCTCCGGCAACCACTTCCCCTCCTGGGATCAGTGGGGCTTCCTCGGCGAACCCCTTCTGCCGGAGTTGGTGGTGCATAACCTGGAGCACGGAGCGGTGGCCATCTGGTACCAACCCGGCGACCCCGAACTTGCCGGTAAGGTCAATCAGCTCATTACGGCCACTGGCAGTCAGTGCATCGTGGCAGGCTCCTACTCCGATATGTCATTCCCGATCGTGGCGACCGTGTGGGGCTACGCACTGCCTCTCGATGGGTTCGATGAGGTTCTGTTGACGGAGTTCATCGATGAGTACCGTGGCAAGCTGGGGCCGGAAGCAGGCCTCTGCCGTGGAGAGTCCGCCACGGGATCAATGAGCTAGCCCCAGAAAGACACTCGCTGCAGCCAACCGAGTGCGTAGTAGCTGGCGATGGCTATGAGAGTGGTGTTTACCACCTTCCCAGCCCCAACCCATAGCATGAATCGCCGGATGTCGTAATGCGACGCGCCTGCCATGATTCCGGCCACATCCATCGGCAACGGCGAGGCTGCGAAGACGAAGAGCACCGGCCCGAAGTGCTGCCCGCGCGAATAGCGGAGTATCGTTTGCATGGCGCCGTAGTGCCCTATTACGTTATACCCCGCCTTGCCCAGCGCGTAGCCTGTCAGCTCGCCGAGCGCCCCGCCTACGCCTCCGACGATCCCCAGGAGGACCGGGTTCAGCGTTTGAGCGGCAGCGACGATGAAGGCGTGCCCCAGCGATGGCAGCAAAATCGTCGCGTTGTTGACCGCCATAACCAGGAAGGCCCCTGCGTAGCCGAGGCCGCCCAAGCGGTCAATAGGTTCAGGGAAGGCAAGCAGCAGAACGGACACGCCGATGGAGAGCGTCAATGCCGCTGCTACAAGCAGGTAGTGGGGCACGGCCATAGCGCGCCCCTGCGCGTCCGCTGCTGCGGAGGGCGCTGACTCGGGGCAGCCTTCGCTTCCGGTGGTCACGTTGCTTCTACCAACGGCGGGCCTTATTCATCGTACCGGAGCGCCTCCGCCGGGTAGATGCGGGACGCCTGCCGCGCCGGCAGGTACGTCATCAGCAGCGATGCCCCGTAGGCAACGATGACGACCATGACGATGGTGAACCACGGGATGCGGTAGGAGACTCCAGGGAAGGCTTCCCCTATCTCGTTGATGACGCCGGCGGAAAGCCCGAAGCCTAGGCCCAGGCCGATGACGATGCCGAGCAACGCGATGAACGATGATTCGATGAGGAAGGAGAGCTGCACCATGCCGGCCCGGAAGCCGATGGCGCGCAGCACGCCGATCTGTACGCGCCGCTCAACGACGGAGCGGGCTGCGATGACCCCAAGAGCCGCGATGCCAACGATGAGGCCGAGCCCCATGAAGCCCTGGATGAGCCTGTTGAACGTGAAGTTGATGGCGGAATCGCGTTGCACGAGCATCTTCGTCGAGTCCGCTCGGAAGCCGTGTTCAACGAATTCGTCTTCCAGCGCGATTACGAGCTCGCTGGCCTGCGACGGGTCTCTCAGGACGATCTGGTAGCCCAGGAACGGGAGGTCGATGGGAGAGAGCTGCTGGAGCGTCTCATGGCCGGTTATGACCGTGCGGGCGTAGAAAGCGCGATCTTCGATGATGCCGATGACTCGCAGGCTGACCATCCGCTCCTCGGCAGAATCGTAGACTTCCAGGTAGACCTCGGGGAGCGTTTCGCCGTCGCGCTTGAAGCCTTCCATCTGGAAGACATCCACCTCACCCAACGTGAAGTCACCGGACGCAGGAACGATCAGCGAATTGACGACGACGACATCCTCTTCCTCGACGAGCGCGCGCCAGACGTCGCTGTCTTCTGCGTAGCGTTCGTCCTTCAGCACGAAGGCGTAGGTGGTGGCGTTGGCGTACTCCGCGTCCACACTGGATACGAACCAGTCCCGCAGCTCCTGCTCCGTGTCCTGTTGCCTGATGCGCACAGGGAGACCGCCCATGGAGCCTATGCCGGCAAAGTCGGCGGTATTGAGCGCCGGAGATTCTTCGATGCGCGCGCGGAGGTCGTCGATAGGATTGGTGAAGCTGACGCTCGACGTGATGTCGAAATTGCCCCAGATCGCTTTGGTGTCCTCGAAGGCTGCGCTGAAGGCGGCATTGATGAAGCCGACGACAGCCAGGGTGAAGATAACGAGGGAGAACATCGCCAGCGTCATGCCGGTGCGGAACCGGCTGTGCATGGGGTAAGCGGTGGCGGTGCGTGTGATGGGGCCGAACGTTGAGCCCCTACCCATCAACACTGTCGCAGCGCTGACCAGATAGGCCGAGTTGTACATGACGACCCACACTGCGCCGACAACCAGCGTCACGCCGGACAACACGAACAGTTCGATCCCCTGGTTGAACTGAGGCAGGCCGAACGACTCCCAGTCCCACGGAACGATCCAGAGGATGACGAGCAATACCCCCGCCGCTGTGTACGCAGCACGCTCAGGCAACCTGACGGCATGCTTCAGCAGCAACGGCACGCCGATCACCAGGAACGACAAGCCTATGTAGAAGATTCCCAACTCCTCCTGGCCGATGCCTGCGTTGACCAGCAGGATGCCCAACAACACCATCAGATACCCGGAGAGGAAGAGAGCCCAGGCGAGCTTGATCCAGGAGCAGCCCGCTGAGATCAACCAGAAACGCATGGTGTGATGCACGCGTCCGCGCATCAATGCCCGGGCGCCGTTGGCGTAAGACGCAAAGGGCGCAGTCCACGACTCGCGCAGGCGGTGGCTCTGACTGGGAGGTACCGGTATGTCCCGGATGGCGCGAACGATATTGAGCGAGCTGACCTTTACAGCGGAGACAATCACCACAAGGTAGGTGACCACCATGCCCAGCGAATAGGCGAGGAGCAAGCTCTGCCAGCGGAAGGAGAACACGATGTCGAGGTCAAACGAGCCCAGAGCAGCGGCCAGAACGCGCACCATGACGAGGCCGACCATGACGCCCAGAAAGCTGCCGACGGCGGCAGCGGCGAGCGAGTAGGCCGCGCCCTCGAACATGAAGAGACGAACGATATGGCTGCGTTGCGCGCCTACCGCGCGGGCGATGCCAAGTTCACGCTTCCGCTCGGCGGCGAGCATCACGAAGATAAGGGAGATGAGGAGGATGCCCGCCATGATTGAGAAGCTGCCGAACAGCAGGAAGATGCTCGCGAAAGAGCTGCCTTGCACGTCGGCGATCTCGAGGATGTCCCGTTTGACGTCGTCCACGTCCAGCGCTTGTCCGTCGAGGAGGTCAGCCAGGGCGTCGAGAACGGCAGCGGTGTGCGTTTCCCCTGCTATCAGGTCACCGTCGTTGGAGATACCGATCACGTTGATGTTGCCTTGCTCTCCCAGTACCTCCTGGAGGTCGCCGAGGAGCATGATGGCCGCGGCAGAGTCCCGCGCGTTGCCGCCTTTTTCGAAGACGCCGGCCACGGATATGGTCACCGGGGTTTCCTCGAAGAAGAGGGCTATCTGATTCCCTGCGTTGGCGCCCAACTCCTGGGCAGCCTCGGCGCTGAAGTACGCCTCGCCGGGGCCGAGCGACCCCAGGTCGAGTTCGTTTCCGTCCTCGTCGAGGTAACGGTCGAACCCGGCCATCTGCGCCGGGTCGAAGCCCTGGACGCCGAGGCGGGGCTCGCTCCGCTGGGAGACGACTGCGATGGCGGGAACGTTGAGGCTGATGGAAGGAGTCACGCCGTCGACCGGCGCGTCAGCGAGCGCGTCACGGACGGCGGAGGCGGTATCTTCAGGAATGAACCGGGGCCTGCCGGAGGCTTCCAGCTCATCAGAGAAGACAACTTCGTCTACCTGGCCGACCTCTGCGAGCGCCTGCACGCGTATGGAGTGCGCGAGCGTGTCGCCCGTAGCGAACGACGCCGAGAAGAGCAGCGTCGCAAGCATCAGGCCCAGAACGATGAGGGCCGACTGCGCCCGCCGCCGGGGGATGTTGCGGGTCGCCATCTTCAGGACGACCGGGTTCCGCAGCGCGACAACCGCTGTCAGCGCGAGCGCGAGCGCCAGAATGACCGTTAGGTAGGTGGTGAGCGTACCGATGGGGATGCCGAAGAGGGAGTCCATCCGTTACTTCCCCTTCCCGTCTTCGGACACCATCTCATCGCTCTCGATCAAGCCGTCGCGCATGTGAATCATGCGCCCTGCCCGCGAGCCGACCGTCGGGTCGTGAGTCACCAGCACGAACGTCTGCTCCTGCTCCTGATTGAGCCGGCACAAGAGGTTCATGATGAGCTTGCCCGTCTCGCTGTCCAGCGCGCCCGTGGGCTCGTCCGCCCACACGATGGCGGGTGAATTGACCAGCGCCCTCGCGATAGTGATGCGCTGCTGCTGTCCGCCGGACATCTCCGCGGGACGCTTGTTGGCCTGGTCTGCCAGCTCAACCATGTCCAGCACTTCCATCGCGCGAGCGCGAGCCCTGGACGGTTTCTTCCCGGCAAGCAGCAGCGGGAGTTCCACGTTCTCCGCTCCCGTCAGGACGGGCAGCAGGTTGTAGGACTGGAAGACGAAACCCATGTTCGCTGCCCGAAAGTTGGTGCGCTCCTTATCCGACATATCGTGAACGGAGGCGTCGTCTATGATGACCTCGCCGCTCGTGACATCGTCTATGCCTGAGAATGTATTCAGCAGCGTGGTCTTGCCGGATCCGGACGGCCCCATGATGGCAACCATCTGGCCTCTGCCGATGGCGAGGTCAACGCTCCTGAGCGCGTGAACCTCGATCTCTCCGGCGAAATACGTCTTGACCACGTCCCGTGCTTCGATGATGTTCGGCACTTCTTCAGTCTCCTCCTCGGAAAATACAAACGTTTTCAGTGTATCGTACTTATCGGGGCGCCACCGGGGCCCGCGTTGCGCCACTGGGTGAAAGGGAGTGATCCGTTAATGGCCCCTTAAGCAACGATTATCACGGTGGCCATACAATCGGCGCTATGAGCATATGTCGCGGAGCACCGGCGGAACGGAGCGCCTTATGAACGGACGGTCGATACTGGTTGTAGAAGATGAGGAGAACCTTCTCCAGGCGCTTCGGTACAACCTCGAGCATGAGGGATACGAGGTGCTCACGGCGGCGGACGGCGCAAGCGGCCTGGAAGCGGCGCGCTCGTCTCAGCCCGACCTCGTTCTGCTGGACGTGATGCTTCCCCAGCTTGACGGCCTCGAAGTCTGCCGCATCCTCCGGCACGAGAGCGATGTCCCCGTCCTGATGCTGACGGCCAAGGGCGAAGAGATCGACCGTGTCGTGGGCCTCGAACTCGGTGCTGACGATTACGTCACCAAGCCGTTCAGCATGCGCGAACTCATGGCAAGAGTCCGAGCGATGCTGCGCCGCCCTCGCCAGACTCCTTCGAACCTGCTGACGGAGCCGCTCCGCTCAGGCTCGCTGGAGGTTAACGTCGAGGCCCATCAGGCTTCACTCGACGGCGCCGAACTCCAGCTCAAGCCACGCGAGTTCGAGTTGCTGGCGCTCTTCATGAAGAATCGTGGACGCGCCTTCACCAGGGATCAGGTGCTCGAACAGCTGTGGGGCCATGACTACATCGGCGATGTTCGCACGGTGGATGTCCACGTCCGATGGCTGCGTGAGAAGATCGAGTCCGATCCGGCCACTCCCACCCGCATCGTCACTATCCGGGGAGTCGGCTATCGCTTTGAAGGCTGATGTGATCGACCATGACTCGCCGCCGATGGCATGAAGCTATCACTATCGCCGGTTGGCTCGGAACGCTCCTGGCTGTCCTGGCCGGAGTGATGGCCGCTCTTGCCTCCCAGCCTTTGATCTCCATACCGGCTTTCGCTGCGGCGTTGGGGATACTCTTCGCCGTCGTGTGCTCCCGCCGCGCGCGCGCCGCTGCCGCCCACGACGCCGACACGCTCAAAGCAGCGATGACCCGCATGGCCGAGGGCGATCTGACGGCACGCCCCGGCAACCTCCTGCTGGAGCCGGCCATCGCTCTCCGCGCCCCGTTCGTGACGATGGCCGAATCCCTCGCAACCCTGTTCGCGCAGCTTTCGGAGCATCGCAGCCATCTCGTCGCCGTTCTGGACACGATGGCAGATGGCGTCATGCTCGTTGACGGCGATGGCCGGCTGATGCTGGCGAACCAGGCTGCTCAGGAGATGTTGGCCCTCGATGCTCCAGCGGGCGCAAGGTTGAGCGCGGCGTTCCGTGACCATGAACTCCAGGGGCTCGTGGCGCTCTGCCGTGAATCACAGGAACGCCGCAACGTCGAGCTGGCCCTCCCCAGCGTTCGCCGCAGCATAAGCGTGACGGCTACGCCGCTTACCTCGGGATCCGGCGCGCCGGAGATGTCCGTGCTGCTTACCCTCCACGACCTGACGACGTTGCGCCAGTTGGAGAGCACCCGCCGCGAGTTCGTCGCCAACGTTTCGCACGAACTGCGCAGCCCCCTGGCCTCCATCAAGGCGATGGTGGAAACGTTGGAGGGAGGCGCGGTGAACGATCAGGCAGCCGCAACGGACTTCCTCGACCGGATTCATCGCGAGGTAGACCGTATGAATACTTTGGTCGACGACCTTCTGGAGTTGTCCCGTATCGAGAGCGGACAATCGGCGCTGCGCCTCGAAACCGTGGACCTCGTAGCGATTGCGACGAGCACCCGCGCCGACTTCGAGATGCGCATCGCCGACACCGGCGTTTCGGTGGAGGTCACTTCGGTTGACTCCACGAAGGTTCTTGCGGACGCGGCGAAACTGCGGCAGGCCATAGCCAACTTCCTCGACAACGCCCTGAAGTTCACGCCTGCGGGAGGACGCATAGAGGTGCGTGTGGATGGCGCTGCGCAGGAGGGTTCTGTTCGCCTGCAAGTGAGCGACAACGGCCCTGGCATCGCTCCTGAGCATCTGCCGCATCTGTTCGAGCGCTTCTATAAAGTCGACCGCTCCCGCCGCGACAAGGGCACCGGCCTGGGGCTTGCGATTTCCAAGCACATCATCGAGCTGCACGGCGGCCAGATAGGCGTCAACAGCAGCGAGGGCGCCGGAGCGTCGTTCTGGTTCCTGCTTCCGCAGCAAACCGACTGCTGATTCACCCCTACCGCCCCTGCCCTCTGCTCTCCCTTGCGGCCTACGCCCGTGGGCCGTTCGTTTTGTTAAACATCCGATAACGAGCGCGGCGGCTGGTCGTTAACGTCGGGTACGTAACCTTGGATTGAACCCGATGGGGTGATCTCACGTATCACCGGAGGAACGGATGACTCTTGGCAAGTACTGCATGCGAGGCGGCCTCTTGCTCTGTGCGGCGGTTGTGATGGCCGTAGCGGGCGCGTGTAGTTCCGGTGACTCAACCGCAACGGAGGAGATAAGCGGAACGATTGAGATCGATGGCTCCTCAACGGTGTTTCCGGTAAGCCAGGCCGTGGCAGAGGAGTTCCACAGAGAGAACCCGAACGTTCAGGTGAACGTCGGCGTTTCGGGAACCGGAGGCGGTTTCAAGCGCTTCACCACCGGCGAGACGGACATCTCGGACGCGTCGCGTCCCATCAAGGACGGCGAGCGCGAGGCTGCTGTGGCAAACGGCATCGAGTTCATCGAGATGCGCGTCGGCACGGATGGCCTCTCGGTGATGGTGAACCCATCGAACGACTTCGTGGACTGCCTGACGATCCCAGAGTTGAACGCCATCTGGACGCCCGGCTCTGAGATCAACAACTGGAACCAGGTTCGGCCCGAGTTCCCCGACCAGCGGATGCGCCTGTACGGCCCGGACACGGACTCCGGCACGTTCGACTACTTCACGGAAGAGGTGAACGGAGAGGCGCAGGTATCGCGTGCAGACTACACGGCGTCAGCGGATGACAACGTGCTCGTTCAGGGCATCGGAGGAGACCGCGGAGCGCTGGGGTACTTCGGGTACGCCTACTACCAGGAGAACACAAACAGGCTGCGTGCCATAGGCATCGACAACGGCTCAGGCTGTGTGGATCCCTCGCCTTCCGCGATCGAGGATGGGTCCTACGCGCCGCTCTCGCGCCCGCTGTTCATCTACGTGAACGTTGCGAGCCTCGCCCGCCCGGAGGTGATGGCTTTCGTCGAGTTCTACATGGACAACGGGGCAGCGCTGACGGCTGAGGTTGGCTACGTTCCGGTAGCGGACGATGTCTACGCGGCCAACAAGGTTGAAGCCGGACTCTAACGAATACTCCCTGGGGAGTGCGGAGGCCTTCCTCCCATCGGGGCAACCCGATCTGGTCGCCGCACTCCTCTTGCCTTCACGTTAAGGGGTAGACGACCGAAGGATAAGTGATGGACACTACTAATCAAGATGGCTCCCTCGCGCGGCGTACCGCGTCCCTTAAAAGCGCTCCTATGCAACTAAGCCGCAACCGGCGGCGCGGCGCGCTTCAGGGGCGCATCGTCCATTGGATATTCTTCGGTTGCGCTATTCTCTCCATCATCACCACGGTGGGCATCGTGGTGAGCCTGCTAAGCCAGTCGCTCGGGTTCTTCCGTGAGATTCACGTCTGGGACTTCCTGTTCGGCACGAACTGGTCGCCCATTCTTCGAGACATCAATGGCGAACGGCATTACGGCGTGCTCCCTCTCGTCAGCGGCACCGTGCTCGTTGCCGGCATAGCCGTCGCCGTGGCGGTACCCACCGGACTCGCTATCGCCATCTACCTCTCGGAGTACGCCCCGGACAAGGTCCGGCGGTCGATCAAACCTGTGCTCGAAGTGCTCGCCGGCATCCCCACGGTGGTGTACGGCTACTTCGCCCTCACGTTCCTGACTCCCCTGCTGCAGAAGATCCCCATCCCGATGTTTCAGGATCTGCTGGTCTTCAATGCGCTGAGCGCCGGACTGGTGATGGGCCTGATGATCATCCCGATGGTGTCGTCGCTCAGCGAGGACGCGATGGTGGCCGTTCCCAGGTCGCTTCGTAATGCGGCCTACGCACTGGGCGCTACCCGCCTGGAGGTCGCGATCAGGGTCGTCGTCCCCGCGGCGTTATCGGGCATCATCGCCTCCTTCATCCTCGCGTTCTCGCGAGCGATAGGCGAAACGATGATCGTGACCATAGCGGCGGGAGCCACGCCCCGGTTCACGTTCAACCCGCTGGAAAGCATCCAGGCGATGACCGCCTTCATCGTCCAGCTCGCGCTTGGCGAAACCCCGCACGGCTCGCTGGAGTTCAACACCATCTTCGCCGTCGGCCTGCTGCTCTTCGTGATGACGCTCGGGATGAACCTGGCGGGGCACTTCCTCGTCAGGCGATTCAGAGAGGCGTACTAGGCGATGGCGAAGACCGAGATCATCAGCCTCCTCAATCCGAACCTGGCCGTTCGCAAGCGCATAGGGGGCATCGCCTACGTTGCGTTCATTCTGGCCATCCTCTTTGGTATGGCCGGACTCGCCGTTCTGCTCGTGCAGGTGCTCATTCAGGGCATACCGTGGCTCAGTTGGCACTTCGTGTCCGACTACCCATCGAGATTCCCGGAGCAGGCGGGACTGAAGTCGGCGCTGTTCGGCACCATATGGGTCATGGGCCTGACCGGCCTGTTCACGGTGCCCGTGGGCGTCGGCGCTGCCATCTACCTCGAGGAGTACGCCCCCAAGAACTGGCTGACACGCGTGATAGAGGTCAATATCTCCAACCTTGCAGGCGTCCCGTCCATCGTCTACGGACTCCTTGGCCTTGCCGTTTTCGTTCAGATGCTGGCGCTGGGTCGTACGGTGCTCGCGGGAGCGCTGACGATGTCCCTGCTCGTGATGCCTATCGTCATCATCGCCTCGCGGGAGGCGATACGCGCTGTCCCGCAGACGTACCGTGAGGCGTCGTATGGTCTGGGCGCAACGCAGTTCCAAACCGTCAAGGACGTCGTGATACCGCAGGCTACCCCCGGCATCATGACAGGTATCATCCTGGCGATGTCTCGTGCCATCGGAGAGGCTGCTCCCATCGTAGCGATCAGCGCGTTGGTCTATCTCACGTTCATCCCCACTGACCCGCTGGACAAGTTCACCGTTATGCCTATCCAGATATTCAACTGGGTGGGCGACCCCCGGCCGGGATTCCGCGGCCTTGCCGCCGCAGGCATCATCATCTTGCTGGGAGTGCTCCTGACGATGAACGCCGTAGCCGTCTACATCCGCAACCGCACACAAAGAAGGTCGGAAGAATGACTACACAAACTCAGGCGCCCGCAGAGGTCACGCTCAGCGTTTCGCATCTCGATATGTACTACGGGCAATTCCACGCCCTGAAGGACATCAACCTGGAGATCAAGCGCAACGCGGTAACGGCGCTCATCGGTCCTTCCGGGTCAGGCAAGAGCACCCTGCTGCGCTGCATGAACCGTATGAATGACCTCATCCCCGGCGCGCGCACCGAGGGGCAGGTGCTCTTCAATGGAGAGGACATCTATCACTCCGGCGTTGACCCGACAGAGATACGGCTGCGGGTGGGCATGGTGTTCCAGAAGCCCAACCCCTTCCCCAAGTCGATCTACGACAACGTCGCGTTCGGCCTCCGCATCAACGGCTTCAGGGGGAACATGGACGAGGCCGTCGAGCAGTCACTCCGGCGCGCGGCGCTGTGGGACGAGGTGAAAGACCGCCTCAAGCAGAGCGGGCTCGCGCTCTCCGGCGGACAGCAGCAACGGCTGTGCATAGCCCGTGCGGTGGCCGTCCAGCCGGACATCATCCTGATGGACGAACCCGCCTCTGCGCTCGACCCCATATCCACGCTCGCCATCGAGGAACTTATGCGCGAGCTCATTCGGGACTACACTATCGTCGTGGTTACGCACAATATGCAGCAGGCCGCGCGGGCGTCAGATTGGACGGCGTTCATGACGATGGGCGAGGACAGGGCGGGATATCTGGTTGAGTTGGGTTCGACGCACGAGATATTCACGAACCCCAAGGACGAACGCACCGAAGGCTATATCACCGGAAGGTTCGGCTAGGAGGCGACGCTATGATGAATCCCTCAGGCAGAAGCTCAGCACGCATGGAGTTCGACCGCCAGCTGGAACATCTCCAGGACGACCTCCTCGCTCTTGGCAGCATGGTCGAAAAAGCAACCGCCAAAGCTGTGGAAGCGCTCAAGACCCGCGACCTGGCAATGTCCGCGCAGGTCGTCCGTGAAGACGATGCTATCGACGACAAGCGCCGCGAAATCGAAGACCGCGTGATCGATCTGATCGCCGTGCAGCAACCTGTTGCTTCCGACCTCCGCCTGCTCATCACGACGCTCCACGTTTCGATGGAGCTGGAGCGGATCGGCGACTATGCGGAAGGCATCGGAAAGATCAGCCTCAGGATGGGCAATGAGCCTCCGGTGAAGCCTCTGGTGGACATCCCCCGCATGGCCCAAAAGGCCAGCGCGATGCTACGGGACTCCCTCGATGCACTCGTGAAGCACGACACGGAGAAGGCCTACCAGGTGCTGGCAGACGATGACGAGGTCGACAACCTCTACACGCAGGTCTATCGCGAACTCCTCGTGCTGATGCTGCAGGATCCCAAGATCATCGAGCGCGGAACCTACCTGCTCTGGACTGCCCACGACCTCGAGCGCATCGCCGACCGAGCGACCAACATCGCCGAGGAGGTGGTGTACCTCGTTACCGGCAAGAGGGTCGACCCGGATCTCTTGCCCAAGTACTAAGTTTGCGGTGCAGTTTAGAGAGCGGTGACGTTAGTGGCAGGTAGTGCCTGGATCTGGATTCTCGTAGTCTTTATCGTCTACTTTATCGTGCTCATCGGCATTGCCGTTTTGCGCACCCGCCATGGACGATATGTCCGACTATGTGTTGGGCGGGCGGAAGATGGGCACCTTTACTTCCGCCTTGAGCGCCGGTTCCTCGTCGACGAGCGGGTGGACGCTGTTGGGTTTACAGGACGAAGCGCCCCACCCGTTCAGTCCACGACGACAGGCTGCGCGACGATCCAGAGGCTGAGCATCGTGTAGCCGACCATGAGCGCCATCATGGGGTGCTGCGAGCGCAACGCCAGTCGCGGGCTATCGAACGTTCCTTTGGCTATGACGTGAGCGGCATAGACAGCCGCGATGTGCCCCAACACGATCGCGGCCACTCCCACGATCCAGGCGGCCCGCGCGTTGACGACGCCGATGTCCACGGCGTACTCCGCCGTCCCCAGCAGGTTCCACCCCTTCCCCAATGGGTCGGACGCCAACGGGATGATGCGCTGCCCTTGAATCAGCAGGAAGCTGAAGAAGTGCGCGATGTGGTACGCAAACGCGATCGGCACGAGCGTTACCCCGAACCTGCCGATGAGCGTCGTGACAGGCTCCTGGGAGCGTCCGAGCGTCTGCATGAGGCGGGCCGCCAGGGAGAACGCTCCGAACAGGATCAGCAGCGATAGCAGCAACCCCAGGCTCTTGATGCCGGTGTAGGTATGGATGCCAAGCCAGGAGAACGAGTCGAACGCGCTCGCCAGGAACCTGGCCCACGGAGGCGTCTCCGTGAAGCCGTCGAACGAGACCGCGGCAAGCATCAGCACCAGAAAAACGGAGCCCGACACGCTCAGAGGAACGCCGGAGAGCAACCCCGCCCCCCACGGGCGCAGGTGCACCTCTCGCTCCTCGGCAGGCGCTTGGGCGAAGGCTTCATAGTCCCCGGGCGCGCCGTTTCGCGCTCTGACTTCCAACGGCGCCAACCTAGCGAAGAGGCCCATGGCTATCGAGAAAGCTTCCCCGTGCCGTAGCCATACGTCCCGCCCGTAGACGTACATGCCAGCGAAGGTGATGACGGTGTAACCCAGCGCAAGCGTCACGAGGTGCGAGGCTATGCCCGCGTTGGGCCAGGCGTTCTCCGCCCAGGCGAAGATCATGAAGAAGGCAACGGCAGGCCAGACGCCCAGTTCCTCCGGGTAGCACGCGTTCCGGCTGAGCGGCTTGCCTGTAATCCGAGCCCATGCGCCCTCTGCCCATCCGTAGAGAATCTTCCATGGGTTGAGCAACGCCCACACGTCGCCTACGAAACCGCTCGCGTAGACGATACCCACCCACAGGATCACCCACGTTAGCGTTGGAACGAGGTTGCGGTTCGGGTCGGCATTGCCGATGAGTCCCGCTGCGAGGTAGGTGACGAAGACCACGGCAGAGCAGAGCTTCACGATAAAGAGGATGCGCGCATCGCCCAGCGCCCTGCCCCATCGCCACCGGAACAGGTTGACCCGAGGCGGCTGTGAACTCACGTTGCCCCTGGCGAACAGCGCGATCACGAGGAAGGAGAACCCGACGGCAGCCCCCGCGCCGATCACATAGAGCGTGAGCGGAACGGGCAGGTCGTATCGTTCTCCGAATCCGTGCGCCAGGGCCAGCCCCGGCGTGGCAAGCAGCAACAGGACTGCCGCTATCGCCGTCGTGATGATGCGGGACGGGCGCATAGTGGTCATCCTACAGAAGAAGCCGTCGCTTCATCTGCGAACTCCCTTGAGTTCGGTTTGCGTGTTCTGTCCCCCGCCTCTTCGAGGAGCCCCTTTTCGAGGAACAAAGATAAGCCATGCGATGGGCAGGACGAGGCCAAGTCCGGCGATGAGGGCCATCCACGGGAAACCCGCGCCCCGTACGACGCTGACAGGCAAGGCGAGCGTTGTATCGCCAGCCTCGGAATCGATGCGTACAACGAGCAACCACTCGCCCGGGGCGTGAGGCCCGAACGTGGCGGTGTATTCGTTGGCGGTCACTCCGAATGGACGTGCCGCAGTGTCCGGGCCGAGGCGCGCGCCCTCCCCCTCCGCACTGATGACGACGCGCGGGTTGTAGTCCAGCGGGGCGTCAGGATTGGCCGGGTCGAACGTCACCGTTACTTCCAGAAAATCGACGAGCGGCACGGCGGTCACACGCAGGTCGTACGGGCCGCTGGGGCCTCCGAACAGTTCGATGCTGCCGGGATGCCGGTCGTGCGCCCCGGCGGGCGCTTGGACGGATAGCACGGCCAACAGAACTGCCGCGAGCACGAGCGCGAACCGGTGACGCGGCCCCTTCTCACGCAAGTCTGGAACGTCGAAGGCTGCGGACGAGAGCGCCCATTCGATCTATCTCGCGTTTCCAAGCCGGAGGACGGTATCGAACTCCTCTTGCGTCACAGGCGTGATTGAGAAGCGATTACCGCGCTTCAGCACCGTCATCTCGGCGAGTTCCGGCTGCGTGCGCAGCTCCTCCATCGTTACGATATCGGAGAACTTGCGTTCAGCCTTGATGTCCACCATGTACCAGATTGGCTTGTCAGGCGTGCTCTTCGGATCAGGGTGATCCGAGGAAGGGTCCCACGCGGTGTGGTCCGGGTAGCCGCCGCGAACGACCGTCGCGACGCCCACCACGCCGATGGGCTTGGCGCTGGAGTGCCAGAACAACACGCCGTCTCCCGGCTGGATGTCATCCCTCAGCCAGTTGCGCACCTGAAAATTACGAACGCCGTCCCACTCCGCGACGCCGTCGCTCACGAGGTCATCATAGGAGTACGTTGTCGGCTCCGATTTGAACAGCCAGTAGCGAGTCATGGTTGCTTCTCCCGTACCGCGACGCCGTGCGCGGCAGCCGTTGCCTCTAGGCGAATTGCGGCACGACCTCCTTGGCGAATCGCTCCATAACGCGCGGGTCGAACGGGCGCGGCGTCATCAGGATGAAATGGTCTATGCTGGCGTCCACCCAACCTCCGAGTTGCTCGACGATCTCGCTGGGAGAGCCGAGGAGCATGCTGTCCCGCACCTGTGCCTCAGGCGTCGAGTAGTAGTTGGTGGACTGCGTTGCGAGCGACGCGCCTCTCGAAACGGTCGCCTCGATCTCGTCCTTGTCGTCGCTCAGTTTGATCTGAATCTGGACGGAGTGACGCATAGAGGAGAAGTCGCGCCCCGTCTCGTCGCAAACGGCCTGCATACGGCCGATGTTGACCTTGGCCTCTGCCAACGGAGCGATCTGGTTGTAGTCGTCGGCATGCTTCGCGGCGACCTGAAGCGTTCGGTCGCCCCTGCCCCCAACGATGATGGGCGGGTACGGCTTCTGGATAGGCTTGGGCATCTGCGGGGCCTCGTCTAGGTCGTAATACTTCCCGTGGAACGTTGCAGGCTCCTCCGTCCAGATTGCCTTGATCACGGAGAGCGCCTCGTCCAGCCGTTCGACGCGCTCGCTGAACTTCGGGAACGGTATGCCGTGCACGTCGAACTCATGCTTCACGTTGCCGCTGCCGATGCCCATCTCCACACGTCCGTTGGATGCATGGTCTATCGCATTGAAGATTTTTGCAGTAATGACGGGATGCCGGAAGTTGTTGTTTATCACCAGCATGCCGAGTCGCAGGTTCTTCGTGTATCCGGCCATGGCTGCCATCACCGTGAGGCCGTCGAGACGCGCCGCTGTTGCGCCTCTCCCTCCGTGAATCTGCATCAGGTGGTCGGACGGATAGAAACCATGGAAACCGAGCTCGTCGCAGGTCTGGCATATCTGGAGGAAGTCGTTCCATTCGAGGCCGGAACTTCCGCCAACGCTGAAGAGGATCTTGGACATAGTGATTTGCACCTCCGAAGGTTCGCGTCAGAGTCTACCCTTTTCGCTGCTCTCCGGCGCAGCGGGGGGTAGACCGCGCCTCTGCGCGCTCCTCGCCGAACGCCGGGCTTACGCCAGCGCCAGAGGACGCAGATCCCTGCCCGCGAGCGCCGGGTGGTCGGCGGCGTAGCGGTGCGCTCGGAAGACCGAGCTGGGCCCGCCGGAGCCCATAGGCGCGCCCGGCGGTATGCGGTGAGGGTTGACGTACTCCCACACGATCTCGCCGTCCGGCGTGACCTCGAAGATGCGTCCCGGCGCGCCTTCGCAGATCAGCGTGTTGCCGTTCGGCTGCCTCTCCGCGCCGCTGATGTGGTAGCTGTAGAAGGAGATAGGCGGCTCGCCCCTGTACTCCCACGCGACCTCGTTGCTGCCGGGGTCGACCTCGATAACGCGGGAGAACGTGGCCCCGCCGCGATGCGGGCCGTTGTCGAACAGCAGCACGCGGCCGTTCGGCAGCCAGGTGGGGTGATGCTGGTGCGAAACCTCGCCCGGGCCCCATTTCCACGTAAAGCGACCCGTCGAGCGATCGACGATGCCCACAGTATCGATCTGGCGGAAACTCACGAGGAGGTCGCCGTCCGAGGTGAGGCTGAGCGCATTCTGGTGGAGCCACTGATCACGGCCTTCGAACGGACAGATGCGGTCGGTTTCGGGGTCGAGCGCGCGCCACATGCTCCACTCCCGCACCGTCGTGCCTGCGCCATCCACCTCGCGGACGAGGTCGCCGTACATGGGCTCCTCGATGTCCCCTGCGCCTCCCTGCACGCGCCGCGCGATGTCCTGCGGCATAGGCTCGAAACAGACGATGAGCGTATTGCCGTCGGGCAATCGCTTGAAATCGTGATGCGCGAATCGGTCCCAGTACGCCCAGACGATATCGCCGTTCCAGTCCAGTTCGAGGATGCCGGTCGCGTCGTTGGCGGACGGCACTCCCCCACCGCTGGCACGGGTTCGCGTCAGCAGATGGCCGTTGTCGAGCAGGAATCCGTACGCCAGCCCTTCCTCGCGGCGCCACTTGTGGCACACCCTGCCTTCCATATCGACGAGGAAGGCCTCCTTCCCGCCTGACATGGAGATGAGCGTGTAGCCTTGGAAGGCGTGCGCCCCGTCGTGATACAGCAGTCCCTGGGGGTGATGAACAGACCAGCCCACGATGCGTCCTCCGGGTTCGAGCGGTGCGTGCGCAGGATAGCAGCGTTTCGTTCGCCCGGCCTGCGTTGGCCGTGACCGTAACTGCTCAGGGTTGATGGGGCGAATGCCCGAGGTTCCCGCCTGCGCGGGGGAACCGAGGAAGAGGGAGGGTTGATTCTTGGACCCATTTGGCCTTGTTTGGCCTCGTTTACTCCTAGCGGCGAGGCTGGAAATGAGGCCACCGTGGCCTTGTTTGGCCCTCCGATCACTCGTACGCGGTGGGCCAGCCGACCCTGGTGGTGGCCTTGGTTGGCTTCGTCAGGAGTGGCCAGGAGTGGCGAAACTTTTAATTCGGTTGCATTCGGTTGCATTTCGTTGCATTCCTATCGCCTGCGCGGGCGATGGGGCCGGGGATGCGAGGTTCCCGCCTTGGCTGGGAACCTCGCATGTGAACAATGTAGCAATCAGCGGAGCTATGGCGTAATGGGCAGTTGTCGTTGGTTGGGGGACGGGACTACCTCACGAGGTCTGAGCAGTTACCCGTGAACGTAAATGTTCAGGGTTGATCAGGCGAATGCCTTGCAGCGTACGCTACTCCGCCGAGGGCTCCCAAGGGTTCTTCCCCGCGAATCTGCCGATCAGTGCGTCGAACAGGAAGACGCGGTCTGCGAAGGCTATGGGGTTGCCGCCTATCGTGCCTCGCACGCTTGATTTCCGCCGAGAAGAGAGCAAGCCTGCGCCGCGCCGCAAGCGCACTCAGTCCTCCTAGGAGAACACTCGGAACAGTCCCCAGATCACTCGCCCAATCAGGACGATGGGGACGTAGCCGGACGCCAGAAGGGCGATGATCACCGCAATGGGGACAATGAACCCTGCGATGGCGAGCACGCGTTTCCACACAGGCCATTCGTTGCGCTCGCGGACGTACTCGGCGAGCTCCATCGCCGCTTCCCTTCCGAAGACCTCGGCGTAATCGTCCAGTACGACCGGGTTCTCCTGGGCGGCGCGAAACAGCCGCTCGCGGTCTACCCATATCATGTTGCCCTCGGTATCCACAGTGAACGCGCCGATCCCCAACAATCGCTCCAGGGCAGAACGTTGTCTGTCTGCGCCGCGAGCATTCTCCATCACAACAGCGGAGATTGCCTGTGCGCCCTCTGCGCCGAACACGTCCGCGACGTCGTCCAGCAGGGCGGGATCGGTCTGAACGGCGTGCAGCAGCCGCGCAGTGTATTCCACGTTGCCCTCATCGTCCACCACGAACGCGCCGGTATCGTCCACCACGAACGCGCCGGTATCTGCCAACCGCTCAGCGGGAGTGCGCTCGTCTCTGCGGTTCGGGCCTGTCAACATAGGGAACCCCCTTTGCGGCGCGGGATTACGCTTGCCAAGGCTAGTCCTCTCCTCACGTTTCAATGAGGAGTCCGCAAAGGGGGCGCGAATCGCGCAATCCCTTCGCAGAACTAACCTTGGCGGCGGGCGCTCTACCCGCCCAGGCAACACGGCGCAACCCGTGGGGTATGATGCTCAGAACACAAAGGAACCCCCGCCGGTGCGTTTGTTTCGCCGCAAGTTCACCGGGCGGGGGCTACGGGAGGACTGATATGGAATCGGCTACGATGATCGGGATTCTGATGATCCTGATAATAGGCTGTGCTCTTGGGATAGCGTGGGGGATGTTGAGAGATGATCAGCCTCTTGGTTGGGGTTTCTGCGCGCCTTTCGTGCTGCTGCTCGCTCTCTTGCAACGAGCAGTATTTCCCTGAACCACATGCCGATGACCACGCCACCGACGCACCATATGGCTTCCATACCCGCTTAGAGTTGCCATCCTACTGTACTTCTCCATGTAGGAACCTCAAACGATGGTCACTCTTGTCGTTGGTCTGGGGATGGGACTACCTCATCAATGCTGAACAGTTACCCGTCGACCTCTCAATGCGGGGAGCGTTCCCGCGCCTCGTGGTGATAAGGTTCGCGGAGGTATGAAGACGCGGGAAGCGTCTGGATAGGATTCACGTCGGAGGGAAACGATGGCAAGCAAACGGCAATTGGGTCTGGCGATGGTGGGGATAGGCGTCGGCGGCACGGAGATGCTGCCCGCGATGGAAGCGATGCCGGAGATAAGACTCGTCGCGGGTTGCGATACCAACGAGGACACCCTCGACCGGTTCGCCGACCGTTACGGAGCGAAAGGCTACGGCGACTACGACGAGATGCTGGCGAACCCGGATGTCGAGGCGGTTTGGGTCTCGACGCCGAACCGCTTCCACTCGGAACATTCGATACGTGCGATGGAGGCCGGCAAGCACGTCGTGGTCGAGAAGCCGATGGCGCTGAACCTCGACGACGCGAAACGGATGGTCGAGACCGCGAACCGCACGGGAGTGAAGTTCCTAGCGGGCCACACGCGCAGCTTCACTCCGCCGGTCAGGACGATGTGGAAGATCATCCAGTCCGGCCAGATAGGCCGGGCGCGGGCGATTAATGCGTTCGCCTATACGGATTGGATGCTGCGCCCGCGTACGTGGGAAGAGCTCGACATGGCCCAGGGCGGCGGGCTGCCGATGCGCCAGCTGCCGCATCAGATCGATAGCGTTCGCCTGCTGGGCGGAGGCATGGTCAAGAGCGTCCGCGGCACGACCGGCCAATGGATGCCGGAGCGTCCCATTCCCGGCTACTACGCTGCGTTCCTCGAATTCGAGGATGGCACGACGTCGCTCGTATGCCACAACGGCTACGGCTATGTGATGGGCGGAGAGTTCGTCACCTGGGGCCACGACCGCCAACGCTACACGGCAGAGGAGCGCGTCGAGGTTCGTCGACAGATGCGCGAGGGCTCCCGTGACGAGTCAGCGGATAAGCAGGCGCTGCGCATCGGCGGGCTTCAGGAGCGGGAGGTGTTCAAGGCGGAGAACGACGACGTATGGGTGCCCGAGGATTTGGGCCTGCTGGTGGCAACCTGCGAGCGCGGCGATATACGCCACGGTCCGCAGGGGCTGATCCTGTACGACGACACGGGCACCCACGAGGTTGACCTGCAGATCGACCGGGACATGGGCCCCGGCTATCGCCGCGCAGAACTCGAGGAACTGTACGACGCAGTGGTGGAGGACAGGCCGATCTTCCACACAGGGGAATGGGGACTCGCTACCCTGGAAGTCGTGCTGGGCATCATCCAGTCCGGCGCTGAGCACCGGGAGGTGCCGATGCAGTACCAGGTGCCTGTCCATGAGCGTTACGGAGAGGCCCGCAACTTCTCCCCGGTCGCAGGGTAAAACCCAGGCCTGTTCGCCCCTGCCCCTTGTGCATGGATGCGTGGAGCGGAGGCGTTTGGTAGGCTCTGCGCGATTGAGTATGAGAGACTGACATGGAGGATGAGATGACGACTGTAGATACGAAACCATTGAAACTGGGCGTGATCGGAATCGGCGTGGGCGCTGCCGAGATGCTGCCGCCGATGGAGCGAGCGTCCTACATCGACCTGTTCGCGGGCGCCGACGTGAACCCGGACGTCCGGGAGCGCTTCAAGGCGCGCTACGAGAATGCGCGCGTCTACGCGAGCGCCGAGGAGCTCGTGGCCGACCCGGATGTCGAGGCAGTGTGGATATCCACCCCTAACCGATTTCACGGCCCCATGACCATACTGGCTGCGAACCATGGCAAGCATGTCGTGGTCGAGAAGCCGATGGCCCTGGACATCCGGCAGGCCGCTGAGATGGTCGAGGCGTGCGAGAAGAACGGCGTGAAACTCCTCGCTGGGCACACCCAGAGCTTCATGCCCCACATTCGCCTCATGCACCAGATCGTTGCTTCAGGCGAGATGGGACAGCTGGGCGCGGTGAACGCCATCGCGTACACGGACTGGGTGATTCGCCCCCGAACCGCCGACGAACTCGACCCTGAGCAAGGCGGCGGGCTGGTCTACCGGCAGACGCCTCACCAGATAGACAGCATTCGCCTCATCGCCGGAGGGAAGGTGCGCAGCGTTCGCGGCTCCTACGGCCAGTGGATGAAGTATCGCTCCATCCCCGGCTATTACGCGGCTTTCCTGGACTTCGAGAACGGCGTTTCGGCGGTTGCCATCCACAACGGCTACGGCTATTTCGTTGCCTCCGAGCTCGTACCGTGGGGCGACGCAAACACGCGCTACACGCCCAGCGAGCGCAACGAGATACGCAAGGCGATGGCCGCCGGCACGCGCCCTGAGGACGCGGAGAAACTCTCCCTGCGCATCGGCGGCGAGGCTGAGCGCCAGATCTTCCGGACCGAGCGCGGCCCCGAGAACTGGAAGCCGAACGACCTCGGCATCGTGGTGGTGAGCTGCGAACGCGGCGAGCTGCGCCAGGGGCCGCAAGGGCTGTACAAGTACACCGACGACGGACTCGTCGAGCTCATCGTCGACTCCGACCCTCTACACCGCGACCAGGAGTTGGAGGAGTTGTACAACGCAGTGCGTCTGGGCAAACCGGTCTTCCACAGCGGCGCATGGGGAATGGCAACGCTGGAGGTGGGACTCGCTATCAACGAATCCACCAAGACGCACAAGGACATCACGCTGTCTCACCAGATCGAGATGCAGGCGGGGTATGAGGATGAGTACGCGGTGGAGATTCTGGAAGTGCGGAAGATCGACCACTAGCTAGTACTAGTAGAGGAGAAGAGGAAAATCATGACTATCGGCGTATCACACGGCGGCGGCTCGAACATACTGTCGTCAGGAGAACTCAGCGACGAGGCCCTCATCGGGACGGTTGACGGCGTTGCGCGCATCGTTCGCGGCAGCGCAGGCTGGACAGTGACCGAGCGCACATTGGAAGGCAAGCACATCCATGCGCTCGCGCGGGACCCTCAGAGCGGCGTTTGGTTCTGCGGCGTGGAGTTTGGCGGTATCTACGCGAGCGAGGACGACGGCCACACATGGGAGAAGCGCGACGTTGGCATCACGGCGGAGGACATCTACAGCCTATCGGTGGCAGAGGTCAACGGCAGGACACGGGTCTACGCCGGCACGGAGCCTGCGCACCTGTTCGTGAGCGATGACCTGGGGCTGACGTGGACGGAGAAGCCGTCGCTCCATGCCCAGAAGTCGGAAGAATGGACATTCCCCGCCCCTCCGCACGTGGCGCACCTGAAGCACATCAGCTTCCACCCGAACGATGTGAACACGGTGTACGCGAGCATCGAACAGGGCGGACTCTACCGCTCGGAGGACGGCGGAGACACGTTCACGGAGATTCCGGGGATGTACAACGACGTGCACCGGTTGGTGTCGAACCCGGCCGATCCGGCGCGCATGTACGTTACCGGCGGCATGGGCCTGTGGCTGTCACGCGATAGCGGCGAGACGTGGGAGAACGTGTTCAGCCGTGGGAGCGATTTCGGCGGGTACCCGGATCAGCTGGTGTACAAGCCCAGCGACCCCTCCTACATGCTCGTGACGGCGGGGCAGCAGAGCCCCGGGCAATGGCATCGCAACGGAACGGCGGAGACACGTATCTCCCGCAGCCGCGACGCCGGAGAGACGTGGGAGGTAGTCGCCGGTGGGCTCGACGACAAGTTCGTTCCCAGCGTCGAGGCTATGACGCTCGAAGAAGCGGGCGGCACGGCGCAGATATTCGCTGCAACCTCCAGCGGCGAGATACTCTGGTCGGCCGACGGCGGCGAGTCGTGGGAGAAGGCCGTGAGCGGCCTGCCTGCAGTCTCGAAAGGCAACCACTACCAGGCGTTCCAGGTCGACCCTCGGCGCTAGGTTCCGTTACCCACACAGGCTCCAAGACAAAGGAGGCCACGACGGTGTGTCGTGGCCTCCTTTTTTGGTCAGTCGCCACCCTACTCTGCCTCGTGATTGCTGACAGTGAGCGCACTAGTAGAAGAGAAGGGTCGAATAAATAACATGTTAGATGCCCCTCTTGCGGGCTAGGTAGCGGTTGTAGTTAGATAAACCTATGGCAAATTTCTCGGAACGATTTGGATACAAACCAATCAGGTCTGAACTCGGGCAATACGAGTCTATGGATGCTGAACTGAAGACAGCTATCTGGAATTTACTGTATGAGTGTTACTTGGACGTAGAATCCATACCTTATCCATATGTTGAACTATTTCATAGGGCTATTTGGTCAAATTGCTTAAAGAAACCTTTGAATGAGATTCCTCAATACGCATCTAATACTTTAAACCATATCAGTGCTTGGTACGATGGATATGGCATGAAGTGTACAGCTTTCTAGAATTCTGTATAGAATTCGCTAGAATTAGTTACGACGACAGGCGTTATCCAGCAGTTATTGGAGACGAAGATAGTATTAATTTAGCCAATGCCGTATTGAAACGAGAAGGCTCTGCCTACCGTATTGTGCAGCGCCAAATTGTTCCAATCACCAATGAAGCAGAAATCGCTAGCGTAGAAGAAACTGCATCCTTGAGAGACCGGTACTTGGCTGCAGCTAACCATATCCAAGAGGCATTGATTCTTCTCGCTGACCGTTCCAACCCTAGCCCAGGTAACATTATCAAAGAAGCAATTTCCGCGGTTGAATCTGCAGTCAAGGCGATCACAGGAGAAGAAATCGTAAAAGAACTGACGCAACTTGGCGCACATTTCCAGCTGGAACAAGCATGGAAAAATATGTATCATTGGACAAGCCAAGAGGCAGGCGTCAGACACGGGACAGGAGAGCCTGCAACCATCGGTATTGAAGAGGCCCGCTACATGGTAGTAGCCTCTTCGGCTTTCGTGAATTACTTGGTGAGTAAGAACAGTTGACCTCTTCCTGATCTCTGGAGAAGGCTGCAACTCCAAGGAATGCCCCGCCCGCGCTCCGCAGCCGGAGAGGCGCGTGGTGGTATGGTTGACGCGGAGGTGTCGCTTGGCCCAAAGCCCTGTCGCGGGAGATCAGCGATTAACGGCTCCGTCGAACGCGGCGCTCATCGCAACGGCGGCGAGCGGTCACGCGGTCGTGCACTGGTTCGGCCAGGCTTTTCCCGTGCTGCTCGCCGAGCTCGTCACGACGCTTGGGCTCACCCCGTTCAGCGCGGGGCTCATCGTGGCGTCGCGCAGCCTCGTGGGGGCCTTGGCGAACATCCCCATGGGTATTGCCGCCGATCGTTGGGCCTCCAAGCGGGCGTGGTTCCTGGCGCTGGCGCTCGTGTGGTTCGGCGTCGCCTACTATCTGATAGGCACCGCCACGACACTGACCATGCTGGTGATATTCGCCGGTTTCATGGGCGTCGGCGCGGCGCTCTGGCACCCCCCAGCGATCGGCATGCTCTCGACGCGCTTCCCGGAGCGTCGAGCGTTCGTGATGTCGCTGCACGGCATAGGGGCAAGCGTTGGAGACATCGTTGGCCCGCTGCTCATTGGCGCACTCCTTGGGCTGGCGTCCTACCAGACGATCTTCCGCGGAGCGTTTCTCCCGGCGCTTGCTCTCGGCGTCGCGTTGTTCATTATCCTGAGCCGAATGGGCGCTGGCCGCGTTCGCGGCCACTCATCGCTTGGCGATTACTTCCGGGCGGTGCGAGTTGCGGCGTCTCATCGTGCGCTCATGACATCGATTCTTGCGGGCGGCATGCGCTCCGGCGGGCAGATCACACTCATGGCGTTCGTGCCGCTGTACGCGAGGGAAACGCTTGGGTTCGAGCCGCAGGTCGTCGGCGTATTGGCGGCGTTGCTCCTGGGCATGAGCCTGATCTCGCAGCCGCTCCTTGGCTACTACTCCGACCGTATCGGGCGAAAGACCATCGTCATCCCCGGGCTGGTGATACTCAGCGTCGCGACGCCGTTCATCGGCTTGGCGACGACCCCTCTGGTGCTGCTGCCGCTCGTGGGACTGATAGGGCTCTTCCTGTTCAGCTCCGGACTGCTGATCAACGCTCTGGGCTTGGACATCGCCCCGCCCGAACTCGCGAGCTCGACCACTGCCGCGCAGTTCCTGACCGGCCTCACGGTGGGCACTGCCGCCCCGTTGATGGCGGGGGCTGCGGGGAACGCATGGGGCCTCCCTGCAGCATTCCATGTCGCGACAGGCTTCTTCGTCGTAACGCTGCTCATGGTGCTCACGCTGCCCAAAGCCGAGAGACGTGGCTCCACACCAAGGTTCGCCGCCAGTTGACTGGGTTAGATGCTGGGTGCGGTTGCTTCGATGATGGAGTCGCGAAAAACACCGAAACTATGGGATGTGTTGCGCTGGGGACTACTGAACTTGGCAATGGCTCGCGCAGCCTCGACTTTTCGTAGTCCCTGTCTGAAGTACCCGGACCTTTTCATCACGCGCTCGAACGCTTCCCACGTTCCCCCATGATTGCATCGGGGTTTCTGTAGTGGGCTTTGTGCGGTATGGTTATGCTCACCCTTGGGTATGCCGCCGTTACGGCCTCCCAATCACCGAAGTACCAGGCCTCCAATTCTTCGATGACGACACGTGTTGCCACCTGCCAATCGTTTGCGCCAGCCGCCGAGCGGGAGCGTAGATTCGCGTTCGCTGCGGCTGATTCGAGCGTGCGCTTGAGCGTATAGCAGTCGGAGCTATCGCGGTCTATGAGGACGATGATTCGGGATTCGGGCGGTAGCCATCTTGCATAACCGCGCAAACGCTTCTCTAGGTTAGCTAAGAGGCGTTGCTTGTCCTGGAAAGAATGTACCGTAAAGGTGCAGTCCTCGGGTAATACGGGTGGCAGCATCTGCTGAAGGAACGCTTCCATGGAAGGCTCCTCCACCAGCAGTTCGAGATGCTGCGCCCTCACCTGCCTTTGCTCTTCGCTGCGGGGAACTCGCGGGAAGAGACGCGCGGGTCGCCTACGTTGAAGTGCCCTTCCATCCAGAGCTCTCCAAGGTTTGCGCCTTCATTCATGAATTCTTCTATACCATCCAGATCGGAAGCCCGACGTGCCTGCGTGTAGCCCTGATGGTCGCGCCAGAGTACGCGCACGCTTTTGGAAGGGAGCGCATTCAGGAAATAGGGCGAGTGCGTGGTTACGAGCAATTGCGTACGCTCGCTGACCTCGCGGCATTCCTCAGCAAGCTCATAGAGCAAGCGGGGATGGAGAAAGTTCTCCGGTTCCTCTATGCCGATAAAAGGAGGAGGTGACGAATCATGGAGGAGCATGAGGTACGCAAGCATTTTCAGTGTACCGTCCGAAGCGAACCGCGCGAGGATGGGCTCGTCAAAGGGAGCATCCTTTATCTGAAGTAAGAGCCTTCCATCAGCCATAACGGTGGACGTAACGCTCTCGATGTGAGGAACGCGATTGCTCAGGATTCGAAATATATGCTCTAGTTCTTGCGGCTGTCTCTCGCGCAGGTATTGAATCACGTTAGCGAGGTTGTCCCCTGTCCGTGAGAGGCGTTCTCGCGGGCCGGCCTCAGGCTGGCCTCGTGCGGTATCCGCAGACAGGTAGGAGACATACCAACCGGTGATGAATCTGCGGAGCGCGGCGATGCGCGGGTGTCCGGCAAGCTGGCCGAGCACGTTGACTGCGAGAAGGTCGGGGGAACTGAGCGGAATATCTATGCGTTCATCATCCTCGTCGGGGAGGTCACCGCTCACGGCCCGCCCTTGCCCACGGTGGTATTCGAGGAACCGGAACGGCCTGCCCCGGGAGTGTCTCTTCCACTGCAACCACTCCGCGACCACTATGGGGCCGCCTGGGTATTCATCCTCGTCCACAGAGAGGTGATATGTAACCAGTGGCGTCCTGGGTCGTTCTCGGTACTTGATCTCGATGGTTACGGGGCTGCTGGTGCCGCGTGTCTTGAGCTCTCTGGCGCGCCCACGCTTGTCCCATGCATTACGCAGCCCTGACTCGAAACATTCTGAGAGGAAGGCGAAGACATCAAAAATCGTTGACTTGCCGCTTCCGTTGGGGCCTAGGAGCACCGTCATGGGTGTGAGGCTTTTGAGTTCCACGTTACGGAGCGCCCTGAAATTCTGAACCTTCAGGTACTCGATGCGTGGAGGTGTGACCTTAGCGGGAGGGGGCGGATTCATAGGAGCAGAGTATAGCAGGCCCGCCATCCGTGGAACCTGACTGGCTCGGAGACTACACGTTGAGGTGCGCGCCGCCGGTTACCGGAAGAATCGCCCCCGTGATGTGACGAGCCACAGACGACGCCAGGAACGCCACGGCGTGAGCGATATCCTCCGGCTCACCGATACGGCCAAGCGGGACGCGGCGCGCAAAGGAAGCGCGTGCTTCCTCCGTGATCTCCCCCACCATGGGCGTGGCGGTTGGGCCCGGCGCGACGCAGTTGACGCGTATGCCCTCCCGCGCGTGATCGAGTGCCATCGCCTCGGTGAGATTGTGCAGACCGGCCTTCGACGCTCCATAGGCAGCGCGTGATGCCGGCCCTCGGAACCCCGAGATGGCGGAGACGTTGATGATGACGCCGCCTTCGTTCCGCTCCCGCATGCGCAGGACGGCTGCCCTGCTCACGAGGAATGCGCCGGTGAGGTTCGTGTCGAGCACGCTGCTCCACACGTCGGGCGCGATGTCGGCGGCGGAACCCGTCGCACGGATCCCCGCAGCATTGACGGCGATATCGACCTGCCCATAGAGACGCATCGCCTCGTCGAAAGCGTTGTCTACGTCATCAGTAGAGCGGATGTCCGTGCTGACGAACGCGGCCTCCCCGCCCCCGTTGCGTATCGCGTCCAGCGTCGCCTGCCCTGCTTCCGGCGTCCGCGACAGACCGACGATACGCGCGCCCTCCGCCGCGAGGAGCATCGCGACAGCCTGCCCAATGCCGGAGCCGAAGCCGGTTACCACTGCCACCTTGCCGTCGATGCCGTCGTAGTGACTCATTATGACCTCGCGTAGACGTCGAGCGGTTGGATGTTGCCTGCGGTGACCTCTGCTATGCGGGCCTCGTCTACCGGCAGGCCGAACATCTCGTAGCGCATACGCAGACGCTGCTGGCAGATGGCAGTGACGATCTCCCGAACCTCCGCCCATTCCTCCTCGGTATCGAGCCCGCGCTCCAGTTCGGTCGCGCCGTGCTCGCCGTGCTCGGACTCGTCGCCGTAGACGATGGCGCATGCTGCCGCGATCTGGTCCGAGATGGGGTCGCCCCCGATCTTGCGCCCCTCGTAGAAGAACGACGCGCCGCCGCCCTCCGTGAAGCCGATGGCGGCCTCGCCCACGTGCCCCCGCGTCTCTCTCGCGGCCTGACGCACCTGCTGGAGCTTGGCGTCCTCCGGCAACTGCCACCCGCGCAGCTTCTCCAGGCGCACCGGCTCGCCGGTGGCCTCCTCCAGAACGTCAGCGAAAAGGCGGTAGTGCGTGAACTCCTCACGCAGCACGCGGATGTTGCGCTCGAACTCCTCGCGCTGCTCCTTCGTCTGAGCGTGAGGCAGCGACTCCGCGAGGCGCTCGATGAAGCCTCGGATGATGCCGTCAGGGTGTCCCACGAGGCCGGAGCCGAACATCTCCTTGTAGACCTGCAGGCGTAGCCAGTGTGCTTGCTCCTCGGCAGTGCGCGGCAAGCTCCAGAACTGACGGCAGACCTCGGCCTCGCCTGCCCAGAAGTACTGCGCGAGGGTGTTCAGGTCGGCGGCTCGTTGACGTTTCTCGTTGTCGTGCATATGTGGGTCTCCGGAGCGTTCAGATTAGCGTGGAGCGAGGCTACGCCGCCGCAGCGTCGTGGGCAAGCCGTCGCCGTCGCACTATCTACCCTGCGGGAGAGCCGAACGGGCAGCGTTGGGGGTATGCTCCTGGCATGACAGCGGAAGAGATGATCATTGCGGCGGTGCGCCTGGCGGGCGCTCTGCTCGTGCTGCGCTGGGCGTTTGCCGGATCGTTGGCCGCGATTGCGATCGACTTCTCGGATCTGTTCCTGATGAACCTCATCGACCTCGGCGGCGTGAGCAACTATCAGGCGTTCGATAAATGGCTCGATCTCGCCTACATGGCGACGTTCCTGTGGGTAGCGCTCCGCTGGAGCGGCCCCGTGCGAACGATAGCCGTAGGGCTGTTCGCGTACCGGATCGCGGGCGTGGTGGCGTTCGAGGTGGTAGGCGCCCGGTGGGTGCTGCTGCTCTTCCCGAACGTGTTCGAATTCTGGTTCGTATTCGTGGCAGGGATGTATCGCTTCCGGCCCGCTTACGAATTGACATGGCGCAGATCCGTGGTCTCGCTGGTGTTCGCCACGCTCCTGAAGGAGGCGCAAGAGTATGCGCTGCACGGAGCGCAGTGGCTCGATAACTACCGCGCGACCGACGTCGTGATTGGCTGGTGGCGTTGGCTCATGCGCTTGTGGTGACTTGGGAAGCCGTCGTGAGCGTCCGCGCCTTACGCAAGCATCGAGAGAACGGCCTCGTGGAGGCGCCCGTTCGTGGAGACGGCGTTGGGTGCGTGGATGGTGTGTTCGCCTGCGAGGCCGGAGAAGCGTCCGCCTGCTTCCTCGATGATGGGCAGCAACGGAGCGTTATCCCATACGCTCATGTAGGGATCGATCATGATGTCCGCCCTCCCCGTCGCGACGAGGTAATGACCGTAGCAGTCCGACCATCCCCGGGCGTGCGCGACAGTGGCGAGCAGCCGCGCGAAGGTGTCGGCCTTGCCGATGTTCGCGAAATCCCGGATACCCGTCATGCAGAAGGTCGCATCAGCGAGGCTTGCGGTTGAGGAGACACGCGCCGGACGCGGGCGCAGTGCGTCGTGGGGCGTACCGATGTCGGTTGCCCACCATGCGCCCTCGCCCTTCCCTGCATAGACGATCTCCCCCAGCGCAGGGAAGCAGATCGCGCCCATGACAGACTCGCCGTCGTGTTCGAGCGCGGCCATCGTGCCGAACAGCGGAACGCCGCGTATGAACGACTCCGTGCCGTCTATCGGGTCGAGGTACCACCTGTAGCCGGACGTGCCGGGCTTCTCGCCGTACTCCTCGCCGAGGATGGCGTCCGAGGGGCACTCGGTGTCGAGCGCGCGCCGGATCATCTCCTCGCCTTCCTTGTCCGCGCGCGTCACGGGCGAACGGTCAGGCTTGAAGTCGATGGTGATGTCCTGCGCCTGGTAGTACGTCAGCGCATGCGCGCCAGCCGTCCGCACGAGGCGGACGGCAAGCTGCATGCGTTCAGTGAGTTCGGTCATGGCAATGGTGGCTGTTGACCGACCGGGATTGCCTCCCTATCCACGCAAACGAGGGATGAAGTCCGCCATCTTGGAATCGCCGCCCGCTTTCGTGAGCGTCTCCGCGAAGGTGTCGTGGATATACGGGTCCTCGTCTTCGTACTCGATCTGTGCGCCGCCGAGCTTGACTGAGACGTCCGCCTCGCCCTCCATCGCTACGCCGAGGCTGAAGCCGTGCTTCTGCGAGCCCCACCGGAACGCGAGGTACCGCGCCGGTGTCGTGCCGCCGTTGAAGTGCTGGTGGAACCAGTCCGTCGGAGGGACGACCATCGCGCCGGGCTGCCAGTCGACGCGGATAACGTCCTCAGGCACGTTCCCGCTGCGAGGCCACAGCAGGCTGTAGCCAACGCCGGAGATGATGATGACGTGAGCGCCCGGGCCGTGGCGGTGCGCCTTCTTGTACGTGCCCACGGGGAACTGGGAGACGTGCGCCGCCTGCGTGTTGTCCGCGAACTCGAACATGACGCTGGATCCGCCTGCGCCGCGCTCCTTCCATGAGAACGTCGTGAACGTCTCGATGTCCGGGATGAAGTTGGTCTCCCAAACGTTCACGCGCCCGGTGTTGCCTGTGTACATGGAACCCTCGCCCTGGAACTTGCGCGGGTCGCCGATGCGGTCTTCGAAGACGAATCCGTTGTTGAAGATGAAATCGGTGTTGTGGAACAGGTTCATCGTAATTGGCGCGGTCGTAACCGCAAGGAATCGCGCGGGCTCGGCGCCGGAACCGTTCAGGTGCTGGTGCCAGACGTTCAGGGGGACGGAGAAGATGCTGCCTTCCTTCCATTCGAAGGAAGAGCGGCTGTTGGGGTCGTCGCCGACGAGCGTCGCGCCCCTGCCCTGGAGAACGTAGATGTTCTTCTCGAAGAGGTGCTTCTCCGGCGCCATCTTGCCGCCCGGCGGAATCTCGGCGACGTAGGCGTCGTTGGTGCCGCCGTTGCCATCGAGGTTGATGTACGCGCCAAGGCATTCCAGCCGAGCCCAGGGCTTGACCTCGACGGTTCGCAGATCGTTCACGGCGAACCCGGTGACGTTGGGGACGCCTTCGCTCTCGATGAACGCCTCATAAGCGCTGATCTTCATGAGTCGGGGCTGGCTGTCGGTAACTTCCGGCTTCTGGCTTAGTTGCGTCATGCATGCTCCTCGTTGGCTCGTCTCGGTTTGAAGTTGGGCGCATTATAGCCTGTCTGCCCCTCGTCCTCACTTGGCATTGGCGTTAGGGGTGGAGTTCGCCGTGTCCAGGAACGAGGGCTCCCGGCGCTCCCCCTGCCAAGACATGACAAATGCCCATTGCCCCGTCGCCTCGCCAGCCCGTACATTGGTTGTATGCGTCGTTTTCACGAAACCAACCGTCGTTCTCGCGATGGCGGGAACCTCGCATCCCAGGCCCCCATCGCCCGCGTCTACGGCAGGAATGAGACGAAATGCGACTAAATGAGACCGAATTAAAAGTTTTGTCACTCCTGGCCACTCCTGACGAGGCCAAACAAGGCCAAATGGGTCCAGGAATCAACCCTCTCCACCTGCGCGCTTCTGCCGGACGGTGTCCCGCCTACCGCAGGGCGCATCTTGCCGCTCGCTCACGAGAGGCATAAGATTGCCCTGATTCCAAGGTCGCGCGGTAGGCAGGGCGAACGGTGCCCATGAGATGGGCCCCTGTTTTGCACGTTGCGTCCCAATATTGAAAGGCAGTTCATGCACGACGATCCCTGGGAACACGGACATTTTGGAGACGATGAAGAGGCTATCTTCGGCTCCATCGCGGAAGACGGCTTTCCTATCAACCCCGACTGGCTGCGCCTCACGAGCGTGGGCATAGATATCGGTACCTCTACATCCCACCTCATGTTCTCCAAACTGGTGATGCGCCGACGCAGCACGGAGATGTCCAGCGAATTCGAGGTGGTCTCCCGGGAGGTGCGGTACCGCTCTCCTATCCTGCTGACCCCCTACTCCGACCCTGACACGATCGATACCGACGCCCTCGGCGATTTTGTGAAGAACAGCTACGTCGAGGCGGAGCTGGAGCACGACGATATAGACACCGGCGCGGTCATCTGCACCGGTGAGGCCGTGCGGAAACACAACTCAGAGGCCATCGTCCGGATGCTCGCCGCTGCGGGCGGACGCTTCGTCTGCGCTACGGCTGGACCGAACCTCGAGGCCATCCTCGGCGCTCACGGCTCCGGCGCCGTTGCCCGATCGCTGAAGATCGGCGCGGGGATGAACGTCGATATGGGCGGCGGAACCACGAAGGTCGCCATCGTTCAGAACGGCAAAGTCGTGGAAACGATGGCCATCAACGTCGGCGCACGGCTTATCGCGTGGGATGAGAATGACGTCGTCGCGCGCGTTGAGGAGGCGGGACGTGTTGTCGCGCGCAGCGTAGGCGTGGATGTCGAGGTAGGGAAGCCCATTCAGGAAGCGGACAAGGAGAAGGTCGCGGAGAAGTTGACGGATCTCCTGTTCGAGGCGCTCAACCGCGGCGAGTATTCGCCTCTGGGCGCGGAGTTGATCGTATCCGGCCCGCTGCAGTTCAAGGAGCCTATCGACGAGATAGGCTTCTCCGGCGGCGTGGCCGAGTACGTCTATGACTACGACCAGCAGGACTACGGAGACATGGGCCCCTTGATGGGCATCGCGGTACGCAAGCGCCTGCCGTCTCTCGGCGTCGCGCTCGCGGGCAGCTCCGAGCGTATCCGAGCAACCGTCATCGGCGCGTCGCAGTACACTGTGCAGGTATCATCGAGCACGGTCTACGTATCGAAACCGGAACTGCTGCCGCACTTGGATCTGCAGGTCGTGCCTGCCTTCTTGCCGGATAACCCGAACGATCTGAACAGAGCTGCCGTGGACCATGCGATAGCGCAGGGATTCCAGCGGCTGGACATCGCTCAGCATGATATCGGCAAGCCGATAGCGCTCGCGCTCCTCGGCCCTGTGATCCCGACGTACGACTCGATAAAGTCGATCTGCGATGCGATTGCAGACGCGCTCGCGTCACTAAGCGAACAGACGTGGACTATAGTGTTCAGCGCGGACGTTGCGGGTCTCGTGGGATCCATGCTCAAGAACGAGCATAAGGTCAAACAGGAAGTCATCGTCGTGGACGGCATCACGGTGGGCGAATTCAACTTCATCGACCTCGGCGAGCAGCTGGAGTCGGTCGAGGCGATTCCCGTCGTGGTGAAGTCGCTGGTGTTTGAGGGATAGCCGCGGACGCGTTCGATATTGGCATTGGTGCTCAAGCGGTTAGCATCCATGTTTGCCGCGCTCCAGTCGTGCACGCCCAAGCGGCTGCTCGACGCTGTGGCGGCTGAAGCGTGACGGTTTTGACGAAAGTCCGCGCGGGCCTGCAGTGGGTGTGCGCCGTCGAGCACTGGACGGCGATCGTTGCCATCGGATTCGTGGCGGTCGTCGTCGTGCAACTGGTGGGCATCGCTATCGGGTTGACCACGGTTACGAAATCGCCCGGCGGGACGGTCGAGGCGCTCTATCAGGCAGCGCAGGACGGAGACTACGACGGCGCGCTCGAACTGCTGGATAGCGTAGGACGGCAGGAGGTCAACGCCATCGGCCGGGAGGCATGGCAGGCCTTGGTGGACGACCTGTCCCGTGGCCGCACGATAGCCGAGATGGAATTCGGCAATCAGCGGGTGTACGGGAAGAACGCAGTAGTAGGCATTTTCGTATCCTACGGCTCTGAGCACCTCGTCCCGCGCGTCGAGGAGTTGGTGCGTGAAGGAACGCACTGGCGAGTCATGTGGGAGCCCGGCACGCGCCACTTCATCGAAACGGTGCAGAAGTACGACCCTTGGTTCGGTAAGTAGCCGCTCGGTAAGTAGCGCTCGCCCCATCCGCGCCTCACTCTTCAGCCGCCGCGCGGACATCCCTACCCTGCGTGCTACGATAGCCTCCCCGACTCCGCGACGGCGATGACGAATAGATGACCACGAACATACCCCCAATGCAGCGCAAAGTGTTCTACGGCTGGTGGATCGTAGCGACTGCAGTGTTGTTCCATGCCCTGTCCGGCGCGGCGTTCGGTTTCACCTTTGGCCAGTACCTCCTGCGCATCGAACACCAGTTCGGATGGAGCAGATTCGCCATATCGAGCGCGTTCTCCGGCTCGCAACTGTTCGCGGGCATCCTCAGCCCTGCGCAGGGGTGGCTGTTGGATCGCTTCAGCCCTCGGGCGGTGTGCCACATGGGGATAGCGTTGTCCGGCCTGGGTTTCATGGCCCTGCCGCAGGCGACCACATTCCCCGCCTTCTTCCTCATCATCATGGTGATTTCCGTAGGCTTCAACCTCGCCGGATGGCTGACCCTGACAACGGTCATCACCCGCTGGTTCAGGCGCAGGCGGGCGCTCGCGCTGGGGCTCAGCTCCACAGGTATCGGCCTTGCGGGCGTACTGTCCACCATCATCGCTTGGTCGCTCGTGACGCACGGCTGGCACGCGACGGCGTTCGGCACAGGCGTTGCGGTGATCATCATCGGCCTGCCCTTGAGCCAGATGCTGCGCGGCTACCCGGAGGAACATGGCCAGCTTCCGGACGGCGTGCGTCTCTCACCTGAGGATACGATGGCAAGCTTGCGCGTGACGCGGGATGCCGGCGATGGCGACTTCACCGTGGGCGAGGCGATGCGCGACCGGTCATTCTGGTACGTATCGCTTGGCCATGGCATCGCAGTGATCTCCGTGTTTGCAGTCATCGTGCACCTCGTCCCCCACCTCAAGGAGGGCTATCGGTGGAGTGAAATCTCAGCGCAGGCGGTGCTGACACTCGTCACGATGACGAGCATCATTGGTCAGGTGGGCGGCGGGTTCGTCGGCGACCGTTACAACAAAGCTCGCATGGCGGGCATATTCACGCTGGGGCACGCTTTGGCCATGGTGCTGCTCGCGCTTGCTCCCAACGGGTCCGTCGTGGTGCTGGCGGCGATGCTGCACGGCCTCTCATGGGGCGCGCGCGGGCCGCTGATGATGTCGCTGCGCGCGGACTACTACGGCAGGAGGCACTTCGGCCAGATCGCCGGCTACTCGAACGTGATAGTGATGTTCGGCCCGCTCATCGGCCCACCGTTCGCCTCAGCGATGCAGGACGTCTTTGGCAACTACCAGGGAGCGTTCCTCCTGATTGGCGTCGTCGTGGGCATCGGCTCGCTCTTCTTCTTTGCCGCGCGTAAGCCTCCCGTACCCGAGCGGCTGCGCGCCCGCGCTGCCACTGAAGAGTGACATCAACTACGAACGTCGCGCCCTCTTTGCACTGGCGGTGCGCTATCTGGACAGTGGGCGGTGCCCGCCTGGCTTCGGTAACAGCGCTCCGACTCAGCCTCCGGTCGCACTCTTCAGCCATCTCAGTGAACAAGTGCTACTATGGCCTTACTTCCTCGGCGACGGTGATCATAAACAGGTGCCTATGCATAGATGACGAACGGCATACCCACAACTCAGCACAGAGTGTTTTACGGCTGGTGGATCGTGGCGACTGCAGCGCTGTTCCATGCCATGTCTGGTGCAGCATTCGGTTTCACCTTCGGCCAGTACCTCCTGCGTATCGAGCACCAGTTCGGGTGGAGTAAATTCGCTATATCGAGCGCGTTCTCCGCCTCGCAACTGACCGTGGGTGTCCTCAGTCCTGCCCACGGATGGCTGCTGGATCAATTCAGTCCCCGTGCGGTGTGCACCGTTAGGGATATTGCTGTTCGGCCTGGGTTTCATGATCCTGCCCCAGGCGAACACATTCCTGGCCTTCTTCGCCGTCATCATGGTGATTTCCATAGGTCTCAACCTCGCCGGATGGCTGACCCTGGCGTCGGTCATCACCCGTTGGTTCAGGCGTAAACGGGCGTTTGCGCTAGGACTCAGCGCCACAGGGTTCGGGTTTGGGGGCGTACTGTCCATGATCGTCGCGTGGTCAATCGTGACGCATGGCTGGCACGCGACGTCGTTCGGCACGGGCATCGCCGTGATCGTGATAGGGCTACCCATGAGCTACATGCTGAGCTTTTATCCGGAGAAGCATGGCTTGCTTCCAGATGGAGTTCGTCTCTTACAGCAGGCCACGCTGGTCGGTATGCCCGTGGGGACGGATGGCAGCGAGGATTTCACCGCGGGCGAGGCGGTACGTGACCGCACATTCTGGTATCTATCGCTTGGCCAGGGTATCGCTCTGATCGCCGTGTCTGCGATTGTCGTGCACCTCGTCCCCCACCTCGTGGAGGACTACGGTTGGAGCGAAACCTCAGCGCAGGCGATGCTCATGCTCGTCACCATTACGAGCCTAATCGGTCAGGCTGGCGGCGGCTTCATCAGTGACCGCTTCGACAAGGCCCGCCTGGCGGGCATATGCATGCTGGGTTATGCCTTGGCGATGCTGCTGCTGTCGTTTGCAACCAGCGGGTTCACTATCGTGCTGCCACTCGTGCTGCACGGCCTCATATGGGGCACGCATGGGCCGCTGGTAATGGCCATAAACGGGGACTATTACGGCAGGCGGCACTTCGGTCAGATTATCGGCTACTCGAACGTGATAGTGATGAGTGGCCCGCTCATCGGTCCAACGTTCGCCGGAGCAATGGACGACATATTTGGCAACTACCGCGGAGCATTCCTCCTGACCGGCATCATCGCGGGCATCAGCTCGATGTTCTTCTTTGCCGCGCATCAGCCTTCCGTGCCCGAGCGGTTGCGCGCCCGCGCTCACGCCCGTGCTGAGGAGCGCCTGTGCTGAGGAATTGATGTCCTGCGCAGGTGGAACGATTGCCCGACTGTCGCCTCAGTCCTTGGTGCCCGCCCACCCATGAACCGAAAGGTCAAACGTTACGCCGTCAGGTCCGGTGAACTTGACCTCGACGTTGCCTCCGCCTACCTCGTCCGGCCTGCGCTGGTTGTACTCCTCGCGTATCTTGGGCTCGGTATGCTCCACAGCCCCCGCGGCAAGTACCTGAGCCTGCGCGGAATCCATATCGCTGACCCCGAACCCGATGTGATGTACGCCGGTAGCTTTGGGACCGCCCTCCGTGACCGATGCCCATTCTTGCCGCCACTTGAGCACTGCCAGATTAACGTGGCCGTCGCTCAGGTAGTAACCCTCCGCAGTTGGCGAATCCACCCTGCCCACCTGCTGCAGACCGAGGCCGTCCATATAGAATTTTGCTGTTGCTTCAGGGTCGGTTGTTCCTATAGCAATGTGCCGTATTCGTGCCATGGCTTTCTAGCCTCCTACAACGCGTCAGCGCGTCGTTCTGCTTACCATAAACGCGTCAGCGCGTCGTTCTGCTTACCATACGCCGTATCGCATGCCTCTGCACTCCCCGCTTGCTGTCGCGTTGGCGTTCTCCGGTGGGGCCGGGCATGAGCTAGGGGTGTCACAGGTTGCATGTGGAGGTGTAGGATTTTTTGACATAGCCGGTGCAGTGGACTAGGGTTCCGAGCATAATGCGGCCAGTGTGTAAAGATTCCGTATCGTTCGATGTACCGGATGTACCGTTGGCACTGATTCGGATAGATTTCTGCGCCAGACCCTGCTAAGCGGACTGAGACCTTGCTGAGAGAAGGAGAACCCTTATGACCACGAGATGGATGCGCATAGGCATAGCGGCGTTTTTGACGGTCAGTCTGGCGCTTGCGGCTGTAGCGTGCGGCGGTGACGACCCGACCCCCGCACCAGCCGACACTACCGTTGCGCCCACGCCCACCCCGGAGCCTACGGAGTACTACGAGGGTAAGACGATCCGGGTCGTGATTCCGTACACGCCGGGCGGCAGCTCGTCGGTGCTGGTGCCGTACTTCGCGCATGAGTTGCCGAACTTCATACCGGGCAACCCGCGTGTCGTGTCATCACACATCACTCCTATCATCGCGGGGTACAACTACCTTGCGGAAGCGAACACGGACGGCACGCAGATCATGTACACCAGTGCTGCGCCGTTCTCCCAGCAGTACGCCGAAGGCTCGGAATTCGAAACCGGCGCTTTCGAGTACCTGCTCGGCTACACGTCCGGCGAGTCGATCATGATGGTGAACGGAGACGTGCCGATCGACGACCTCCGTACTGCGAAGGAGACAGGGCACACGCTGCGGTTGCCCATCACCACAGACCCTTCGGAGCTGACTGGCACCTACATCGCAGCCATGCTCTCAGCTGAGGCATTCGGCTTTGACCTGCAACTGATACCGCTGTCCGGCGCATCGACCGGTACAGCCGAACTCCTGGTAGCGATGGAGCGGGGCGACATCGATGGTCAGGTTGCGGGTGCGATCTGGTACACGATGCCCAGCCTCAGGCCAGGCTGGACTGAGGATGGCACCATCAAGCCCGTGGCCTTCTTTGGCCCTCCGGGACAAACGATGAGGCCCAACACGGAGACGGACATCACCGCACACAACATGACAGACGTCATCCTGGACGGCCCGTACGATGACCAGATCAAGAATCTCTGGAAGGCGTTCGTGCTGCCTCAGGTCGCACTGGGCAAGCACTTCCTGGCGCCCCCGGACGTCGATCCTGAGGCCCTTGTCATTCTGCGCCAGGCTTTCTCCGACGCGATGGAAGTCGCGACCTTCGTGAAGGGGCTGGAGCGTTTGCTTGGGACGTACTCGGTGAATCTGCCGGGCCCGGATCTCCAGATGATCATCGAGGACGCTGCGGCCGCGTTTGCGGAAGAGCGAAACTCTTTCGACACGACGATCCTTGGCCTCTACAACAAGTACACGGGCCAATAGGCAGACCATCTGAACAGGCGGAGGGGTTTCCCCTCCGCCTGTCTACCTAACCCCAAGAACGGGCGCGATGTTTGAAGGGCTCCAGAACGCACTCCCCTACTTTGCCCTGGCTCAATACTGGGTGGCGTTCTTTATCGCCCTGTTGATGGCCGTAATAACGGCCCTTGTTCCCGGCGTATCGTCGCTCGTCCTGTTGGCGCTTGCGGTTCCGTTTATCGTCTTCAACATCCAGGATCCGGTGATCGGCCTCGTCATGCTGGCGGTGGTAACCGGAGTGAACGACACGCTTGACTCACTCCCTGCGATCGTGTTCGGGATGCCGACGGCCACCACACAGGTAACGTTCCTTGAGGGGCACCAGCTGGCACGGCAAGGCAAGGCCGCCCATACGCTCGGCGCCGTCTATACGGTGGAGGCCATCGGCGGGGTCACCGGCGCGTTCGTGCTCATGCTGGCGATTCCCGTCATAAGGCCGTTCATCCTCGCCATCGGCTACGGAGAAGTGACGGCGATATCGCTGTTCGGCCTGGCGCTCATCGCGGTGCTGAGCCAGGGCGCGATCCAGAAGGGAGTCCTCGCGGCGTTCTTCGGTCTGCTCATAGGCACGATCGGCATCGCACCTCTTGGCGGCGTACGGCGGTTCGTATTTGGGGAATTGACCCTCTGGGAAGGGCTCCCGCTGGTGACGGTGGCGTTGGGGCTGTTCACCCTGCCTGAAATGATTGACCTGCTGATGACGCGCCAACCCGTTGCGGCCAAAGGCGCGAAGATATCGACGCGGGAGACGTTCGCGGGCGCGTGGGAGGGTCTCAAGCGCTGGAAGATCGCGGTGCGGCAGGGGCTGTTCGGCGTCTTGATGGGCGCTATCCCCGGCGTGGGCGGCGCTGTTATCGACTGGCTGGCGTACGCATTCGGCATCCTGTGGACGAAGGACCGCAGCCAGTTCGGCAAAGGTTCCCTGGACGGCCTCATCTTCGCGGAGTCTGCCCAGAACTCGAAGGAAGGAGGAGCCGCGATACCGACGCTGGCGTTCGGTGTGCCCGGCACGGGCGTTTGGGCCATCGTGCTCACCGCGATGCTCGTCTACGGCATCACGCCGGGCCCGCAGATGATGAACCAGTACGCCCACTTGACGATAGTCATGGTCATCACGCTGGCGCTGGCCAACGTGGCCCTCACCATGCTGGGGTTGGTGAGCAGCAGTTACCTTGCGCGGCTCACCCTGATTCCGTACCCCGCAATCGCCGCTGTGGTCATCCCGCTCTCCCTCGTAGCGGGGTTCCTCGCCGCGCTGAACTGGGTTGCCCTGCCGATCGCGTTCGTTCTGGGTGGGATCGGATGGCTGATGAAGCAGTACCAATGGCCTCGCCCCCCGCTCTTCATCGGATTCATCCTTGGCCCCATCATCGAGAAGAATCTGAGCGACGCCATAGCGGTGCACACCTTCGTTGGGCTGTTAACCCGGCCGTTGACCGTGGGCCTAACCATCCTCGCGGTGGTTCTGTCCGTCGTGTTCCACTACTTGATGTCCAAGACGCAGCAGCAGGTCGCCAGTATCGAGAGCGCCGCCGGGGTAGACCTTCGCTTGGAGGAGGACCCCACCCCTTCCGGGGGCGCATTCGATGCAAACTCCTGGAAGGCGCGCTTCAAAGGGGTTCCTCACCAATTCACCAGCCGGTTTACCGAGCACCTCGCGCCCATCATCTTCATGGCGGTCGGCGCGTACTTCCTCTATGAATCGATGGGCTTTCCTGGCAAAGGCGCAGCCTACCCGCGTTGGCTCAGTTTCATCGTTCTGGTCATCGCCACGGGAGTACTCATCGGCCAGTTGTTGTCGTCGCGGCGGAACCAAGTGCAGATCATGGACATCGGGGTGCTCAGCGCGGGCATGGCTGGAGCGAAGCAGGCCGGTATCATGATCGTTTCCATCTTCGTGATCTTCTCGATCGCGGCTACGCTCATCAACCTTCAATGGGCGTCGGTGCTGATGGCGGTACTCATTCCCGTGATGTTCATGCGAGGGCGCGCCCGCATACTGACCGCAATCATCGCCGGCGGGTCCGTCGGCGGGTTCTCGTTCGGTGTCGTGGAGTACCTGATGGCGCCCATCTGGCCGAACGCAGGGCTTCGCGATCTGCTGTTCGGCTAGCGGCCGCGAAGCTCGAACCGTAACCGCGGCTGAATCCCGAACGCTCGCTTGCGCCAAGGCGTAGTATGGGGGTATAGCAATCCATGAGGAGGCACGACATGCAAGGCATCAGCGGAGTGAACCACGTGGCTGCGATGGCACGCGATATGGCTGAGACGGTGCGCTTCTACGACGAGATTCTCGATATTCCGGTTCGCAGGGTTGTGAACGATGCGCCCGGCCATAAGCACTACTCGTTCAACCTTGGCGGCGAGGGGACGCTCGACTTCTTCGAGGCCCCCTCAGGCACACCGGGAACCGCTCGCGATACGATAGGCGCTCTCAACCACCTGGCCATCACCGCAACGCCGGAGTTCATCGCCGTCGTCGAGCAGCGACTCGTCGAGCGCGGCATGGACGCACACCCGACGGAGCGACAGCAGCAGCGGACGATCTACTTCACCGACCCCAACGGCATCAACCTGCAGCTGTACCCGTCGACCGGCGGCAGCAGAGCCTAGAGCGCTGTAACCGAGTTGATCGGAGCAAGCCCCTCGGCTGCGACCTCCCACGAGTCGCTGTCCGAGGAGCGCATCAGCACCTGTCCGCCGTCCGTGCCTGCGAACACCGTGCCCTCGCCGTCCACGGCCAGCGCTTCGATTGCGTTCACGAGGCCGTCCGACATCAGCGGCTCCCACTGCGAACCACCGTCGTCGCTCCGGTACACCCTGGCTACTGCGCCCTCCGGTCGACTGCGCCAGTAGCGAGGCCTGCTGTTCGTGGCGGAGGCGAAGAGACGCTCCGGCTGATTCGGGTCGTTCGCGACTGCGATGGTGTACATGCTCTTCAAGCCCTCGCATCGCGACTCCCACGTTTGCGCTCCGTTGAGAGAGCGGTAGAAGCCGACGCCCGTAACTGCAAAGATCTGGTCATCGCTCCCCGGCGCTGCCGCCAGGCCGTGGATGTCAGGATGGATGCTTTCGCGCACTTCACGCCACGTCTCGCCGCCGTCCTCTGTCAGCATGACCCCGCCGACCTCCACTCCAACGTAAACACGACCGGGCTCCGTCGGCGACGCCACCATGGCACGGATGTTCGGCAGATGGGGAGAGACCGGGAACGTCCACGACGCGCACGTCGGAAGCTCACGGAAGCTCGTGACTTCGGTGAAGTGCTCCTCCGAGGGGCGGCGGCGGTAGAGCATCGCGTTGTCCGCTCCCACGAATACGATTCCATCCGTCGTGACTGCCAGAGCGCGCGCGTCCACGCCGTTCAGCGTCTTACGCCACCCCCCTGTCGAGTCGGAAGATTCGAAGATACCCTGATCGGTAGCGACAATCGTGCCGCTTCCGGTGCTGCATACGCCCTCTACTCGGGCACCCGGGAGCGCCCGTTCCGCCACTTCCCAGGCTGCGTTCTTGCTTTCGAGCATGACAATGCCGTCGCTGGTTCCTATCGCGAGCATAAGACGCCTCCTGATGGATGTTATGCGGCGACTATAGCACCAGTTGCAAGCGTTGGCATGCACGGAGCTGGGCGGGAAGCCTGTATCCGTTCACTAATTCCGTGATCGGCGTTCTCGAAACCACGCTCATCGCTGTCACTTTCCCGCCTGTGGTGCGCGGCGTTCAGGAGCGCCCAAGTTGGGAGTTTTCAGATAGTGGGCTCATCTGGCCTCGTTTGGCTTGATTTACTCCCGGCCGCGAGGCTGAGAATTTGGCCGGTGTGACCTCGTCTCGGCCTCGTGTGGCCTCATTGTGGCGCGTGAACGGCTGTTCAGGAGTGGATAGGAGTGGCAAAACTTTTATTTCAGTCTCATTTAGTCTCATTTAGTCTCATTCCTTATCGTCTACGCGGGCCCGGGATGCGAGGTTCATGCCTTCGCGGAAACGACGGTGGGACTTCGATGAAACGACGCATGCAACCAATGTAGGGGTTGGCGTATCTATGGCGCAATGGGCAGTTGTCCTATGTGCTGGAAGAGCACAAAGCCTTGACGTAACGCGCTGATGCCTTAAGAATGCGCCCCAAGCGAGGTGTGCAATGTCTGATGCAAACAAAGCGTTCATCCGGCGGTTCTACGATGAGGTGTACAACGGCGGGAGGATAGACCTGATAGACGAGGTCTACGCCTTTGACGTGGAACTGCATATCACCGGCATCACCGAGGACCCGTTCGGGCCGATACCCATCAAGCAACTGGTGACCATGACCCGTATGGCGTTCCCCTCGATCCGCGTTGTCGTGGACGACCTCATCGCTGCTGAGGATAGAGTCGTTGCGTGCGTATCGTTCACCGGCTCCTTCCAGGGCGTCACATCCGGCATCTCGCCCCGCGAGAACCTGGCGTGGTGGCGGCGCATCGACGTCTATCGGGTCGGCGGCGGGCGGATCGTGGAGCAGTGGGGAGATCGCGACGACTTCACGATGCTGCAACGCTTCGGCGTCGCGGTGCCCGCATTCGAGGACAACTCGCCAAGGCCACGCGGCGGTGGCCGCTTATAGCTTCCCAAGGCCGCGCCCTGCCCCATCGGTGTCAGTGGCCTGCGCCAGCATGCGCTTGTTGATGTGCGCGTTCTGGGAGTGAGGGGTATAGAGGTGCGATGGAGGTTGCACTTCAATCGATGGCGTAGAGGCGCGCCGGGTTGTCCGAGAGGATCTTGTCTACGATGCGCGGCTCCAGCAGTCCGCCGGTCTTGAGCGACTTGAGCGCTTCCAGCTCGCTCGACGTGTCGGAGTGGCCATAGTCGGAGCCGATGACGAGGTTGTCCTGCGTGCCGTGCTCCAAGAGGTACGGCAGGTCATCGTTCGTCTGGCAGGCGACGTACATGCGGCTCTCCGCAAGCATATCGCCCGTGAAGGTGCGGCCATCCCGGGAGGCGCGGTGCGCAACCTCGTTCAGGATGTACGGCAACCAGTTCGCTGCCCCCTCGATGAATCCGGCGCGCAGCGTGGGGAAGCGCTGCGGCAGGCCCTTGTAAAGCATGGAATGGAACGCGCTGATGATAGGTAGCTTGTTCCGAGCGTAGGCGTCGCCGTCCGTCAGTTCCGTGTACGAAGGATTGCCGCATCCGGCGTGGATGGTAACCGGCATGTCGTATTCCTGCGCAGCCTCGTACAGCGGGTCGAAATAGGAGTCCGTCAGGCGGCGTCCGCCCTCGAATCCGCGCATGAAGATGCCGACGGCGCCGTGCTCCTTGGCGAAGCGCAGCTGCCCCGGAACCTCGTCCATCGATTCGAGCGGCGGGACGACTATCCACCGGAGGCGCCCCTGACTCTCTTCCCAGATCTCGGCGAGCCAGCGGTTGTAGCTCTTGCTCAGCGCGAGCTCGGTCGCGGGGTTCTCCGATATGCGCGTCAGGAAGATTGTGGGATACAGCACCTGCACGTCCACGCCCAGCTCATCCATGTGCGCCATCCGCGCGTTGACATCAGCCAGCGAGCGCGTCTCCAGCGTCGTCTCGGCAAAGCCGGAGAGCTGTTCCGCGGCCCCACCCGTCCCAGTCGTCGAGAAAGGCCGCTGCCGGTTCTTGCCGTCGATGACCCAGATGGGCCGGTCCGGCCTGTTGGGGTCCGGCAGAGAGAGCGGCTTCAACTCTTGGTCGGCGGGGTCGAGGTACTCCCAGGTCTGCTCGCTTTCGATGACATGGCAATCTGCATCTATAACTGGCATAGCCTTGATCTCCTCTCTATTACATATGTACGTGCTGCAAGATTACAACGTTTCGCGGGCCGTTGCCCCCAAGCGCCAGACCCCCAACGCTCCACTGCGACTGATGCCCGTTGCGGCATCGTGGCATCGCCCGCTACCATCTCGGCCATCACCCCTGCCTGCATGAGGAGGCCGTCCGTATGGTCAAGAGCGATGCGTCCACCGTGGATTCGTACCTCGCGGAGTTGCCCGCTGATCGGCGCGAGGCGCTGGAAGCCGTGCGCAAGGTCATCCTCGCCAATCTGCCGCAGGGGTATGAGGAGTGCATGGTGTTCGGGATGATCGGCTACGTCATCCCGCTCAGCCGCTACCCGAAAACGTACAACAAACAGCCGCTCGCGCTGGCCGCCCTCGCCTCTCAGAAACGGCACATGGCGGTCTACCTCAACAACGTCTACGGCGACCCCGAAACGCTGGAGTGGTTCACGTCCGCCTACGAGGCGAGCGGCAAGCGGCTGGACATGGGGAAGTCGTGCGTGCGGTTCACGAAGCTCGTGAACCTTCCGCTCGAACTCATCGGTGAGACCATAGCCCGCACGAGCGTGGACGATTTCCTCTCGTTCTACGAGGACGCGCGGAGCAAGGCAAAGCGCGGTTGAGGGCTCGGCCCTGACGGGAGCAACAGGAAGAGGGAGAACACAAAACATGAAGCAGGCTGTTCCTATCCTTTACGAGATTCTTTGTGGAGTCGCCAGTACGCATAGCATTGTGTATTACTCTGACCTGGCGGATGCGGTGGGCTTACCCCCAATCGCCCTAGGCAAACCACTGGGAGATTAACGAGCGTGAACATAACCAAGAGAGGCCGATGCTTTCTGCTGTTGTCCTCTCTAAAGATTTCGACACCCCAAGCGATGGGTTCTTCGAGCTTGCGAAGAGTATGAGGGGTTATGACGGGACTAACGGTTATAAGTTCTGGGAAGAGGAACTAGAGTGCGTGTATGACCACTGGGGGCGGGCGTAAGCCTGCCAGAAGGTTGACAATATGACAGGCAAGCCCCGGATAGCGGTGTTCTCAGGCCCAAGGTCCACGATTGCCAATACGCCGACGCTGGTTACCAGCAACAAGGGGCGTAGGCCCGGTGAGCAACACCTGGAGGGGCGTTTCGACCATCTCCAGCCTCAGCGGCTCTACGAGCCGGTTATCGTGCGCATCGCGAAATTCAGCGCGCATCCGCTCGAAGAAGATGCGAGTGAGGTGTACCACGCGGACGGCAAGGAGTACTACGAGGTGGAGCTCCGTCCTGAGGATGGCGCCTACCTGCTGCCCTACATGGCGCGCCGCAACGACGGCACGCCGGACGGCAGGCCGTTCGAAGAAGCCGACCTGCGCGACCCGGCCATCGCTTACGGCGGACGGCAGTCGTTCTTTCCGGACGGCTCAGGCCTGTTCGAGGAGATCGACCGGGGCCTGAGTGGGCGAGGCGAGGACGGCGCAGCGAGCGAACTCGACAAGCTCGCGGACTACGATTTCATCCGCGTGCTGCCCCCGGCGGGCTACACGAAGCAGAACGAGACCGCGGGGCGCGACTTCTTCCCCTACAGCCCGCGACCTCTCGGAAGGTTTCTGCCCAACGGAGCGATGGCCCGCGCGGCAAACATCGTGCAGGCGACGATAGATTCCGGGCTTTACGACGGGTTCATCTGGCTGGAGGGCAGCCCTCATCTGGAGGAGACGCTCTACTGGCTCAGCCTCATCTTGGACACGCCCCTGCCCTTCGTAGGCATATCGTCGCAGCGCGCCCACGGAACGCTGTCCAACGACGGCGACCGGAACATCGTCGACGCCGTTCGCTACATCACGTCCGGCCTTGGCAGTAGCCTTGGGGCCGTCGGCATCGTGGACGAACAGATATTCGCGGCGCGATCCTTCAAGAAGGGCGACGCGCGCCCCGGAGGCTATCGCGCGACGGGCGGCCACGGCGGTGTGCTCGGCAGCGCAAGCGCCGACGTGCGGGTCTGGTACCGCCCTGTGTACCGCATAACGGGCACGTCGGCTCTGGCGTTGGGGCAGCTACCCGCTGAGGTGGTATTTCAGGAGTATGCGGACAGTCCGGAGACGGCGGCGGTATCCATCAAGGCTGGCGACGACTCCCTGCGCTCGGAGGCTATCGCTCCGGTGCACATCGTGAAGTACGGCCACTACATGGCGGAGGAAGACACCGCCGATCCGGACGTGGAAGTGGACATCATGGCGCGCATAGAGCGGGGGCTGGTGCAGGAGGCGTCGCTGGAGCCGGGTAGTCCACAGTTCCACGGGTTCGTACTCGAGGCTGCGGCGGGGTCGGGTTCGGCGCTGCCGAGTCAGATCGCTGCGCTGGCCATAGCGGCATACAACGGCATGCCGGTTGCGCGCGTGGGGCGCGGCGAACCGGAAGGCGCCCTGCCCTCCAACCCGAACGACCTGACGATAGAGGGGAGCAACCTGGACGCAACGAAGGCCCGCGTGTTGCTGCGGGCGGCGATGCTGCGGCTGGGGCGGCTGCCCAAGGCGCGCGACCCTCGCAATCCTACGGCGCAGGAGCGCGAAGCGATGCTCGCCGCGATAGCCAACTATCAGCAGATCTTCGACACTCACTAGGCTGGAGCGCGGGTTAGCGGCGCAGCCATGACCTCATCCGCGTCAGGAGGAGCGCCGGGCCCCGCGCCTTGTGCGTGGACGCCTTGTGTGTGGAAAGGTACGTGGAACGCTCACGGGCTCGGCGTGCGCCTTCCTCCCGCCATTCCCTCGGCGTGCGCTCGTCCCCCGCTGACCGGTGGCCGTTTCCGAAGAGGAACGCTTTGCTGCCTCCACCGATTCCCATACGGTGGAGGTGGTCTGCGGCACGCGATTTCCAATCTCTCGGGGCGTTTGCCATAGATAGGACTCTCTCCTGGTACCGGCCCGCTGGTCAGTATGGCCCGGTTACGCCTACGTTACGGTATCCGTGCCTTACGGGGTACCAAGTAAGAGAGCCTCCTCCACGCAATTTCCCGGAGTGGTAGGATGCGGCGCATCGCGGTTGATGGAGGACGGAACGATGTTGTTGGAAGGCAAAGTGGCAGTCGTTACGGGCAGCGGCCCGAATATCGGCGGAGAGATCGCGCGGACGTTGGCACGGGAGGGCGCGAAGATCGTCTGCGTCGATTTCCTCGATGACCGCGCCGACGTCGCAGCGGCGTCCGTGAAGGAGGAAGGCGGCGACGCCATCGGCGTGAGCGCGGACATCTCCACACCGGAGGCTGTCGAGGGCCTGTTCCGGGTGGTCGATGAGGCCTACGGGCGCGTCGACATCCTGGTGAACAACGCTGCCGTCAACAACGATGGAGGCATCCTCGATGTCGAATACGAGAAGTGGAAGTGGGTGCAGTCCGTCATCATGGACGGCACGATGTTGTGCAGTCAGCAGGCCGCGCGCCGCATGGTGGCGCAGGGAGAAGGCGGCACGATTGTCAACACGGCCTCCACGACGGGACACCGAGGCAAGGCCGGGTTCATCGCGTACTCGGCGTCGAAGGGCGCGGTGCTGCAGATGACGCGCACGATGGCCATTCAACTCGCGCCGCACGGCATACGCGTGAACTCCATAACGCCCACGCAGACCGGCAACAACCGAGGCACCACCCCCGGCGGGTCCACCGCGCCGCGAGCGGCAAAGCCCAAGAACATACCACTGGGCAGATGGGGGGAGCCGTCCGACCAGGCGCAGGCCGTGCTCTTCCTCGCTTCGCCCATGTCGGCCTATGTAACCGGCGAGAACATCAACGTTGATGGCGGGCTGCTTGCGCTGTTCCCATCGGAGCGCGGACCGCTCGAAACGTAGGCAGCGCGCGCTTGAGGCCGGTGATCAGCCGCCGGCCTCGCCCCCCGTCGGCCTCAAGGTATAGGTCTGCGGGGCGCCCTACCCCTGCACAGCCCACGGGTCGTAGGACGTCACGTTCCAGAGCTGGCCTTCCGGGTCGCGCACCGCGAAAAGGCTTCCGCCGTAGTGCTGCACCGTCAGCTCCATCGCGATGTCCGCGCCTGATGCCTTGACCTGTTCGTAGCAGGCCTCGAGGTTGCCTATCACGGCGGCAGACGCTCTGCGTGAGAGTGCCGCCCGGCGTCGGCGGACCGACTATCGAGCCGTAGTCGTCGTCCCGCGCGGACCCCAGCATAATCATGCCATTGCCCAGCGTGAGTTGCGCGTGCGCAATCGTCCCATCTTCGCCTGGCACGACGAGGTGACGCTCGAAGCCGAGCGCATTGCGGAGCCACTCGATTGCGGCAGGCGCATCGCGGTAGCGCAGGCCCGGAATCGCGTAACCCGTGATGCTCCCTAGCCCCCGTCCTCACGGATGAAGTCCGAGGCGCGCTCGCCTACCATGATGACCGAAACGTTCGTAGCGGAGTGCGGTACAGCAGGTATGATCGACGCGTCGGCGACGTAGAGGTTGTCGAATCCGTGCATCTTCAGGCGGCTGCTCACGACGGCCATAGGGTCGGTGGCGGGGCCCATCTTGCACGTGCCGGAGCCGTGGTGATGGCTGTCGTAGGTGGATTGCGCGAACTCTGCCCAATCCTCGTCAGGCGTGGGCAGCATGAGGTCTCCATAGAACGGACGCATCAGATCGTCCTGCATGAAGTCGTAGACGAACTTCATCGCGCTCGTCATCGCCCGGATATCCCCTGGGTGCTGGAGCATGCCGTCGTCCACGATGGGCAGCTCCTGCGGGTCGGTCGAGGCCAGGTGGATGCGTCCCCTCGAACGTTGTTCCATCAGGTTCATGGCTATGGGCATCATGGGCTTCAGTCCCTCAACGCCTACGGGAGCGCGCATGTAGATGTGAACGTTGCCGGTGGGCAGCGCGGGGTCGCTCTTGTAGACGAGCTGGAAACCGGCGACGACCCAGTCAGGCGCGAAATCCGTCTTGCCTTCGAACGTCATGTTCACGGCGGCGTGGTCCTGGTAGTTCCGCCCGATCCCTTCGAGGGCATGCACCACCTTGACCCCCAGTCGTTCGAGCTCGTCCACGGGGCCGATGCCGGAAAGCATCAGGATCTGGGGGCTGTGGTACGTGCCCGCGCTGAGGAGGAAACGGTCGGCTGACGCAGAGTAGACCTCGTCGCCTTGGGCGTACTGCACCTCCTCGATCTTGCGTCCGTTGGCCTTGAGCGATACCACGGGCGCATCGGCGATGATGTGCAGGTTGGGCCGCTTGCGCGCTGGGCCGAGGTAGGCGACGGCGGCGGACTGACGGAGGCCGTCCTTGACGTTGGACGCGGAGGTAACGATGCCGTAGCGGTCAGGCGTGTTGGCGTCCGGACTCACGGGATAGCCAAGCGCGACGGCGCGATCGATGAAGGCCTTCATCGGAGGGGCCATCTCGTCGTCCAGCGACATCTTGCGCTTCACGGTGAGGGGGCCGTCGTTGCCGTGGTGCGGCAAGTGCCCGAAGTCCTGGTCGGACTCGATGCGTTTGAGCACCGGAAGGCAGTCCTCGTAGGACCACCCGGGGTTGCCGAGAGCCTCCCACCGGTCAAGGTCGAACTGCATAGGCCGGGAGACGCCCATCATGTTGACGGATGAGCCTCCGCCGAGGATCCGACCGCTCAGTGGGTAGTACTCGCTGCCATCTATTTTCCGTTTGGTTGGGTACATCACCACGTAGGGGGATTCGAGAACGGGCCGGTTGCCGCTCGTGCCGTCGGCGATGATGCTGGGGAGCGGCTGCGGATCCGGGCCTGCCTCCAACAGCAGCACCTGCCGATTCGGATCCTCGGAGAGGCGGGACGCGGCCACGCATCCGGCAGAGCCGCCGCCTACGATGATGATGTCGTAGTAACGTTTCTGATTCACTGCGAACCCCCTTCGCCCATAAAAAGGATGGCATTAATGTCGAATATGGGCAGGATACTCCCGTTGGCCTCGTTTGTGGCGCTTTTTTATGCGCGCTTGAGGGCGGTGGAGCGCACGACGGCCACCAATCCGGGGCCTGCGAGGTGAGGTTTTGCCCGCGCGGAAAATGGGATCCTGCGACAAACGCCCATTGCGCCATCGACGCGCCAGCCCTTACATTGGTTGCATACGTCGTATACGCGAAAGCACCCCGTCGTTCCCGCGAAAGCGGGAACCTCGCATCCCTGCCCCCATCGCCCACGACCACGACGAGGAATGAGACCAAATGAGACCAAATGAGACTGAATTAAAAGTTTCGCCGCTCCTGGCCACTCCTGACGAGGCCAAACGAGGCCAGCGTGGCCTCACGGTGGCCCAGCGCGTACGAGTGAATGGAGGGCCAAACGAGGCCACACCGGCCTCATTTTCAGCCTCGTGACTAGGAGTAAATAGAGCCAAATGGAACCAAATGAGTCCCCAATTTGAAAATTATCCCTGAGGTGGCCTTAACAACCGCGTACGTCGGAAGTGAACGAGTGACGCCCCGCCGTTCCCCGCGCAGGCGGGGAACCTCGCATCCCTGCCCCCTACAGGCCCCTGCTCCCTCTGGGCGAATGCTGGGGACGAGGGTGCAGCCCCCAGGGTGCCTACGAGAGGAATGAGCGGAAATGAGAGGGAATGAGCGGAAATTTAAAAGTTGTCCACTCCTGAGCCACTCCTGAAACTGCGTGAACTGTTCCACACCGCCCCAAACGCCTGTTCAACTCCCTGCTGTCCCCCCAACCGGGGCAGAGATACGAAGCCTCCGCCCTCACGTGCGCCTTTTTTTGGTAAGCTCGCGCAAGGAGTGTCGGGTCAGGAGGAAAGTTGATGGCACAGATCGCTGATTGGTACTTGGAGTTCGCAGCTGCCGTGGTGGCTGCGCTCCCGACGGAGATAGAGGAGGCGACGGCGAGAGGCTGGGCGCAGGATCCGGACGGCCTGCGTGAGATGCTCGCACCTCTCGCGGAGGACAGCGGCATCGCTCCACTGCGGCAGGACAAGTCGCAGGACGGGTGGACGCTCATCAAGGACGTGGAGGAGCCGAAGGTCATCGCCGGCGCGGACATCGAAGGAGTCAACTTCCCCGAAGGCACGGAAGACATCATCGGCGAGCCTATCGTAGCGATGGTTCAGGAGATGGATGGCCTTCTCGGTCAGCGTCACGCCGAATACCTGATGGAGCATACCGGCGGGATAGCGGAAGCGTTGGAGCGTTACGCGCTCGTCTTCCCCGGAACCATCTGGCAGAGCCCCGATCAGAATCACCAGGTCCCGTGCCTGATACACCGCAATGGCGCGTGGGACCTCATATTCGGGATACTCGAAGGAGGGTTCGACTCGCGAGACCGCCTTGCGCAGACACGTTCTGAGTGAGTGTGCGCAAAGGCCGTTCATGATCCGCGTTGCGGCTGAGGCCGACCTGCCCGCCATCGTTGCCATCTACAACGCGTCCGTGCCGGAGCGCATGGCGACGGCGGACACGGAACCGGTCTCGCTGGAATCACGGCGCGAGTGGTTCGCGGCACATACCCCCGCCCGCCATCCGCTATGGGTCGACGAGCGCGACGGCGAGATAGCGGGCTGGCTGAGCCTTGGCGTGTTCTACAACCGTCCGGCGTGGGACATAACGGCAGAGGTGAGCGTGTACGTCGCGCCCGCGCATCGCAGGCAAGGAGTTGCGGGCGAGCTTCTGAGGACAGCCATCGCGGCGGCGCCCGCGCTGGGGCTGCGGTCGCTCATCGGCATCATCTTTGGCCACAACGAACCGAGCCTCGTCCTCTTTCGGCGCTTCGGGTTCGAGCAGTGGGGATTCATGCCGGGCGCGACCGAATTGGACGAAGTAGAGCGCGATGTCGTCATTGTGGGACGCCGCGTGGGCGGAGCGCAATGACGAAGGAGGAGCGCAACGCGCTGTTCGCCGCGTACGACCCGCCGGTAGCGTCGCTGGCAGAGGGAGCCGCTGCGCTCATCGAGTGGGCGGTCCCGTCCGCGCGCTTGGGCTGTACGGCGGGACTGGCAGTGTCTCGCGTACATGCACCAGGACGTGGGCTACTTCTGCGGCGTCTTCGCGCACTCGAACGCGGTGCAGGTGGCATTCGAGTTCGGAGTGCTGCTCCCCGACCCGCACGGTGTGTTAAGCGGGAGCGGTGCGCAGGTGCGCTACGTAGTGCTCGTCCCGGGCGAGCCCGTTGCCCGAAGCTGCGCTCGTGGGACTGTTGCAGGCGGCGGTTGTGCTGCCTGCGGATGCGGCGGTCCGCTGGAGCATAGCGAGAACTGCGCAGGGTTGAGCGTTGCGCGACACACGCGCTGGCGAGTACCCTCACACCCAAGGGTGCCCACAGAGAAAGCCTGCCTGCGGACAGCGTGTGAGAGAACCTTGGAGGTGTTGTTAATGCCACGCGTCAGTTCATTGGGACACATAGGACTCTTCGTGAACGACATGGCCGCGATGCGCGACTTCTACACACGCACGCTCGGCATGACGGTCACGGACGAGAGCGGAGAGAGCGAGGATCGTCAGATGGTGTTCCTCTCCGCGAGGCCGCAGGATGAGCATCACGAGATTCTGCTGCTCAACGGCAGGACAGGCGACGCTGACACGAAAATCGTGCAGCAGGTTTCCTTCCACGTCGACAGCGTCGAGGACGTGCGCGAGTTCCATCGCCGCCTTCAGCAAGACGGCGTCACAGTCGATTCGGTCGTAACCCACGGCAACACCGCCAGCGTCTACTTCCGCGATCCTGAGGACAATCGACTGGAGATCTACTACGCGCTCCCCGTGGAGTGGAAGCAGCCGTTCCGCAAGCCCATCGACCTGGAGCAGAGCGACGAGGCGGTGCTCGCACAGATTCACGACCTTACGTTTGGGGCTGCGAACCAGCCGGTGGCATAGATAGAGAACCCCTGCCCTGCGCATCACGGCATCGCGCGGAACCGTGGGGGCGTAGTTCGACGTAGTTATACGAGGCTGCGCGCGGCAGCACAGGAGCAACACGCATGACAGAACCGAGATACGTAGAACCAACAGGCAACAGACGCGCAGGATGGCATCGCGACGAAGAGGGCGGGCGCACGAGCTACACGGTTCGTGTGGCCACCGCGTGGGAGAAGTTCCAACGTGCTGAGGGCATCCCCGTTTTCAAAGGGGTGGGCGTGAGAGACTCCCGAGACCTCCCGCGAGCCGAATGGAAGCGCGTTGGGGGCAAGGGGACGTACATCCAGGTTACGGGCACCAACAACGCGACCGGTATGTTCGTCGTCGAGGTTCCGCCGCGCGGCGCGCTGCTGCCCCAACGGCAGATGTACGAGGAGCGCTACATCGTGCTGGAAGGCCGAGGGAGTACGGAGGTATGGCGCACCGGCGATACCGCGATGACCGCGTTCGAGTGGCAGCCGTGGAGCCTGTTCGCCATCCCGCTCAATGCCAACTTCCGCATCGTCAACGCATCGTCCTCGCCCGCCCTGCTGCTCGCCGTGAACTCCGCGCCGCGAACAATCAACGCGTTCCAGAACCTCAATTTCGTTTTCAACTGCGACTTCAATTTCGATGACCGTCTCGGCGGCAACCTCGAGGACTACTGGCGTCCCAACGACGAGATAGAGCCGCAGCCCGTCCGTGGCCGCGCGATGGTGACTTCCAACCTGCTGCCGGACATCCAGAACGCCTACCTGCCGCTGGACAACAACCGCGGTCCCGGCTTCCGGTGGGTCGCGCCGAATCAGGCCGGCAACACGATGATTCAGGGATGGCTCGCGGAGTACCCCAGCGGACGCTATGCCAAGGCGCACGCCCATGGGTCAGGCGCGGTGCTCGTCTGTTGCAAGGGCAACGGTTTCTCGTGGACGTGGCCCAGCGAAGAGGGGGGTATCAACCCGTGGCAGGACGGCAAGGGAGACCTCGTCCAGATCCAGGAGTACGGCCCCGGGGGGCTCATCAGCGCGGCCCCCGGCCCTGCCAACTGGTTCCATCAGCATTTCGCCGTGGGCAAGGAGCCGTTCCGCGTTTTCAACTACACCGGCCCCATGCCCGGCAACCCGGAGGCGAGCCGCAACCGCGCCAACGACTACGCAGAGGAAGGCCAACTGATCCGTCAGCATGCGGACATCACGGACGGGGGCAACGCCATCCCCTATCACCTGGAAGACCCCTACGTTCGCCGCTACTTCGAGGGGAAGCTTCAGGAGCACGGCGCTGTATCCACCATGCCCCCGGAAGCCTACACGGAGGCAGGCGCCAATCTGGAGGTCATGTCCGACTAAGCGCGCTCGGTGAGACCGACGTGGGTATCACGATGGGGCGTCTGTCTTGCAGCGGTTATGGCAGTTGCGGCCAGTGCGGTTCTCCATGCTGGGTGCGACAGACCGCCCGCGGCAGTACAAACGCCGGAACTCTCCCCCACGCCTACGCTGGATAAGGAACGGGCGTTTCAAGACGTAGTCGTAGCCGAGTCGACGGTCACGGTGAGCCTGCGGGTCTTCGCCGGTATCGACATCAAGGCTACGCTGGACGGCCAGCAGCCGGATGAAGTCCGGCACGAGGCTGGGGTGCTGCGGCACGTTTTCCGCGATGTGGCTGCAGGGGCTCATGCCGTCCGCATCCGGGATGTGATGGGGTTCTCCGAAATCCTCGAAGTCGTTGTTCCGCCGCCCTAACCGCGCTGGCGGAGGCTCCCGTAGACGCGCTCCGGCGTGACGAGCACGACGGTACGCCGCTCCTCGCGCATCGCGGTCTCAAAGTCGTCCCACGATTCCGGCGGACGCCCCGCCGCGCTGTACGCACGTCGCAGCAGGCCGAGCAGCGCGGCCTCGTCCGTGTTGTCCCAATCGTGGGTCGTCGCCGCGCCCTGCACTGTCACGTAACGTCGGTTGTCCGGGTTGATGAGCGTCACGGAGCAGTCGCCACTGCGCCGGACGTTCCGCACTTTAACGGTCTCGGCGCGTGAGACGAATGCGACCTGCCCGTCCACCAGACCCGCGCTGACGACGGTGGTCTGGGCGCGTCCGGACGCGCCGACGGTGCTGACGATCGCAAGGTGGTTGATTTCCAGAAACGGGAGCGCTTCTTCGAGTTCCAAGGCGTTGGCCCTCCTTCGGTTGGTATCCTATCCCCACAGCCCGAACGTAAGCCCGTGGCCCGTCCCCGCCGCCGAGCGGTAGCACGGGAGATAGTCCAGCAAGCGCATCGAGCCGGGCGCCATCGCTCCTGCGAGCGTCACCCAGTTCAGGATCTCAGGTGTGCCGGGCGCGGCGTTCAGCCGATCGCGTTCCAGCGAGCTCAACACCCGCTCGTCGCCTGACTCCAGCCCAGCGATGACGCGCCTGTCCAGGTCCTCGTCGATGATCTGGTGGCTCAGGCCGCCGGAGGCCATCAGCGCGACGCGCATATCCGCGTCCCACGATTCGATGGCGCTCCGCAGCGCTCCCCCCAGCGCGTAGCAGCGCGCCGCGTTCGCCTGATACGGCAGGTAGCGGCTGACCATGAAGGGCACCATCGGCAGCGTGCTTGCAGCGTCGAGGACGTAGTCGTACGCGAAAGCGAATGCGTCATCGAGGGCGTGGCCCTCGCGGACGCCGTCGCTGCATCCGACATCGAACCCGTTGTCGTTCAGCGTCGTGATGAGGTGGTCGGCAAGCGCGGGCTGACCGGGGCGGTCGATGATGATCTGCGGAGCGCGCTCCTCGTTCGAGCGGAACCGTGCGTCAGGGTCGAACGCCCCACGCTGCGCCACCGGCAGTGACTCGCTGCGCATCACCGCGAACACCGCGCGGGTCTCGTCCGGCCAGACGCGATGCGGGTTGCTGACGACTACCAGCACGTCCGGCTTCGCAGCCTCGATTGCGCCCCGAATCGCAGCGAGCGCCTTATGCGCACCCTCGTAGCGCTCGCGCTGCTTCTCCGGCGTCAGCTGCTCGGCGATGTCCGCCGGAGCCGATGCGAGGAGCGTCTGATAATCGAATCGCGGGTCGCGCGTATCGGCGTCACCGAGGCGCGCCCACCCTTCCGGTTGGGTCTGGATCGAGGGGCCGTGTGAGCTACCGATACCGAGGACGATGCTTGCCATGGCGCGACTCCTTCCATTGAGCTCGTGGGCTCAATACGTGCGTACTGGCGTGAGTGTGTGTGCCCGCAGGATAGAGCGTTGTATGGGCGCAAGGCAAAGCGTGCGGCGTTAGGTGCTATCCTGCCCTTGATAATCCGGGTACGGCGCGAGCCGACACCCGCAGGAGGAGCGATGAGTAGCGGAAGCACACCGGCGCTTGGAGTCGGCATCATCGGGCTTGGCGGAGCGGCTGTGGCGATGGTGCCCAAGTTCGCTTTCAACCCTCGATTCCAGGTCATCGCCGCCGCAGACCTCGACCGCGAGATACTCGACCGGTTCTCGATGGACTTTCCAGACGCGGCCACGTACACGAGCGCTGAGGAGATGTGCAGGAACCCGCGCATCGACCTTGTCTACATCGCTACGCCCAACCATCTCCATACGGAGCACTGCGAACTGGCGATGTCCCACGGCAAACACGTGCTCATCGAGAAGCCCATGACCGTGAACGTTGCCGAGGGCGAAGCGTTGGCCGCCTCCTCTGAGCGCAACGGCGTGCTGTTGGGCGTCAACGTGAAGCATAGCTTCGAGCCTCGCATCCTGCGCATCCGCGAGATGGCGCGGACAGGAGAGTTCGGCGAGTTGCGCATGATCAACCATTGGCGCTACCAGGACTGGCTCTACCGTCCGCGCTCCAACGAAGAGCGCACCCCCGGTCCCGGAGGGGGCATCCTGTGGCGTCAGGGGCCACATCAGTTCGACATCATCCGTACGATCGGCGGAGGGATGGTGCGCAGCGTACGGGGCACCGCCGCCGCGTGGGATCCGTCCCGCCGCGTGCCGGGCGCGCATGCGGCCTACGTGGAGTTCGAGAACGGCGTATTCGCCACCGCCGTCTATAGCGGCCACGACCACTGGGACTCGCGCGAGCTCGTCTATGGCGTAGGCCGTGACGGCGTGTTCCCCAATCCGCGCAAGCATGCGTCAGCCCGGCGTGAACTCATGGCTTCTACCGGCGACGATTGGGAAGAGTCTGCAGCGCGCGCAGAACGTTACGGACTCGGCCGCTCGGGGCGCCTGCAGGAAGAGACGGGCCCAGCGAGCGCAGGATGGATACTCGGCGGGCCGTTCGTCGCGAGCTTCGACAAGGGCGACGTTCGGATGACGCCGGAGGGGCTGGTCGTCTATGGCGATACGGAACGCACGGAGATTCCGCTGGTAACGATGGAGGATGGCCGCGATGGGCGGATCAATACGTTCTACGATGCCGTCGCTGGCGACCGCCCCCTGCCCGCCGATGCTCGCTGGGGCAACGCGACGCTGGAACTGCTGTTGGCGATCGAAGAGTCTGGACGTCAGCGGCGCGAGATGTTCCTGGAGCATCAGACTCCGACGGTCGATTGATTCGCCTCACGATAAGAACCGAACACACAACGGACGAACCTCAAGGAGAGAAAAGATGCTGTTCATAGACAACGCCACGGTCGAGAGACTACTTCCGATGGACGAGTGCATAGAGGCGCAGGACCGGGCGTTCCGGGGCCTGCCCACCGGGGAGTCCATCCACCGCCCGCGCATCGACCTCTACATGCCGGCGGAGCGTCCCGATGGCTACTACCGCTGGGGGACGATGGAGGGCGCAAGCAACGAGCTTGGCGTGTTCGCGATACGCATGAAGTCGGACATCCTGTACTGGCCTCGCGATGAGCAAGGCTTCTGGAAAGAAGAGAAATACTCGGTTGAGCCGGGGCTGTACTGCGGCCTGATCTTCCTGTTCAGCACGCGCAACGGCGAACCTCTGGCGATGATCAACGACGGCATTCTGCAGCACATGCGCGTTGGCGGCGGCGCAGGCCTGGGCGCGAAGTACCTGTCGCGCCCCGACTCGCAGACCGTGGGCATGCTCGGCTCCGGCGGCATGGCTCGCACGTACCTGGAGGCGTTCGCGGCGGTGCGAAACATCCGCAGCGTCAAAGTCTTCAGCCCGACCAAGGCCAACCGCGAGCGTTACGCCGAGGAGATGTCTGCCAAGCTGGAGATTGAGGTGCGCGCCGTCGATACGCCTGAGGCAGCCGTCGAGGGCGTCGATATCGTGTCGGCATGCACCAACGCGATGCAGCCTGCTCTCCAAGGGGCATGGCTCGAACCCGGCCAGCATGTAACCGACGTTCGAGGAGAGCTGGACGCGGCGGTTTTCGAGCGCGCAGACGTGACCGTGAGGCAGGGCGTCGCGCACTCCCGTCCACGCGACGAGGATGCTCGTCACATGGGCGAGGGATACAACGCGGGCGACTACGTCGGTGGCACGGAGGAGCAGAAGCAGCGTCTGCCTGCCCGTCTGCGCGAAGGGCGCGTGGGCGCAGGTGGCGAGGATTCGACTCCGACCTTCAACGATCTGGCCAGCGGCAAGGTGAGCCGAAAGTCCCGGGACGAGATAACGCTGTATCTGAACAGCGGCAATCAGGGCCTGCAGTTCGCAGCAGTCGGCGGGCTGGTCTACGACAAGGCGAAGGCTCAGGGCCTCGCACGTGAACTGCCGACGGAGTGGTTCCTGCAGGACATTCGGGATTAGAGGGATCGGACGTCCACATAGTCGGGCCGATCAATCGGGTTAGTCGAGCCCGACTTGCGGGCCCGCTCGCACTCTCCGTGGTTGGAGATTACGAACGGGCCTGCTGCCGCTCTGATCTTACGCTTGGCTAGAAGCCGCCTACGTCTGCGGCGCCTGGCGGCGGGGCGTAGTCGGTGTATGCCCACTCGGGCATGGTGCTCTCCAGACCATCCAGGCCGATCATCCGCTCGAACTCCGCGCGGATGGCTGGGTCCTGGTCAGGGAACGCGATTGCATTCCCGCCGTCACGGGTATCCTGCGCGCCGCCGTCCCGTGCGTCCGAGCCGGGAGCGGAGGAGCGTCGCACACCTGGGCCGTAAGGCCCGTCGAAGATGAGGAAACGGATGCCGTTCGGCGAGGTGCCGAAGTGCTGGTGGAACCAGTCGCCGGTCATGGGCGCGGCGCTGATCATGCCAACCGGCTCGTAGTCCTGGCGCTTCACCTCGTGGCCCATCCCTGACTCGAACGGATGCTCGCCGAGCCTGTCAGGCCAGGTAACGCTGTAGCCCTTCCCCCGGATGCAGACCAGAATCGCTCCTGACGAATGCTTGTGGGCCTTGGAGTATTGGCCGGTCTCGTACTGACCGATCTTCATGTAGAAGTTCGCGCCTGCCATGTGCGGCTCGACCCTGCGGTAGCTGAAGGAACGGCGGTTGTCGCGCGGCAGGTGGCAGTTCACGATGTCAGGGATGACGTTCGTGCGCCGCATCGCCAAGCCGCGGACGGGGTCGGCGTGGATATCGTCAACCGGCTTGAAGTAATCGTCCTCGGCGTTGAAGAGGTTCGTGAACTCGTAACTGTTGTTCAGCACGTATTCAGGGTCGCGCGTGAGATTGACGATGTTGGGCGCAGTCGTGGCGGCCAGCAGCAGCGCAGGGCTGGACGTGGCGTTGACCAGCCGGTGCATCGCATTCATCGGAATGCCGAAGAGAGACCCGGTGCTCCATTCGAACACCTGCTTCTTGCCGGGGTTGCTTTCCTGCCAGACCTCGGTTGACCCCCTGCCCTCCGCGACATAGTAGATCTCTTCGTACATGTGCCTTTCGGGGTTGAGGGCCCCCGCGCCAGGAATCTCCACCACGTACATGCCCCAGAGGTGCTCGGTGCCCAGCAACTGGATAGCGATGCCGTTGCCGCCCATCCGCTTCCATGGCTTGAGCGGGAGATCCTGAATCTTACGCACGCCGATGTCCCGGTGTATCTCGATGCCTTGGTTTTCGATGAAATGGTCGTAGGCTGATTTCGGGGTCTTCCAGAAGCCAAAGCCGGCCTTGTTCATGCCTTCCGGTTCTTGCCATTGAGCCAGATCGGCTTTTCTCGTAACCATAGATCACTCCTCCGCGTTATCAGGCTTACCCAGCCCATATTGAGCGTCATACTACTACGACCGCCCGCTCAACGTTATCCGGAGCGGAGTTGACACGGGCGCAGATTTGTAGCATGGGCCGGTTCCGCCGTAGAATCCACCCAACGTGCAATGAAGCGCAACCTTCGCAGTACCCTCGAAGAAGGAGGAAACAATGTCTACAGCAAACCTCGAACGGATCATCGATGGCGACGGCCACATCATGGAAGACATAGAAGCCATCGTCCGCTACATGCCGGACGAGTACAAAGGCAAGAGTTTCGGAGACAGAGGCGCTCGCAACCCATTCGCTCCGATAGACCACCTGCACTCGGCCAACCGCCACATCACGCCACCGGGCGCATTCGCTAACGTCGGACCTGACGGCTGGCTCGAGTTCCTCGATGAGGTCGGCGTCGATTCGACCGTCCTCTACACGACCGGCGGACTCGGTTTCGGCAAGATCGTGAGCCTCGACTGGGCGGTCGAGCTCGCCCGTGCCTACAACAATTGGGTGTACGACACCTACGTTTCGCGGGGCGACCGCTTCCAGGCCATGGGTTTGCTGCCGCTCCAGGAGCCGCAGGCCGCCGTGGCAGAGCTGCGCCGGATGGTCGAGGAACTGGGGTTCGTTGGCGCGATGCTCCCCTCGACAGGCGCGCAGCAGCCGCACCTGGGCGATAGGAAGTTCTGGCCCATCTACGCGGAGGCGGAGCGCCTCGGCTGTGCGCTCGGCATCCACGGCGGCGCTCACGAGGGCTTCCTGATGGACGACATGAGCCCGTATGCGCCCATCAATGCGCTGGGCCACCCGATGGGCCAGATGGTGGCGTTCGCGGGCATCATCTTCAACGGCGTATTCGACAAGTACCCCGGCGTACGCATCGGCTTCCTGGAGGCCGGTTCTGCGTGGCTGCTCACTTGCATGGAGCGCTTCAACGGCTCTTGGGCATCCCACGTTCAGTACGACCCGCGCGGCCGCTTTCTCCAGATACGCGACGGTGAACGCGTGTCCGACTACATCTGCCGGCACATCGACGAGGACCGCATCTTCGTGGGCGTCGAGGGCGACGAACTCACGTTACCGGAGGCCGTGCGCCTGACGGGCAACAAGCCCTACCTCTTCTCCTCCGACTACCCCCACGAGGTGGACGCTGACACCTGCAAGGCGGAACTGGACGAGCTGCGAGATAACACCGAGCTGACCGCTGAGGATAAAGAGGCCATCATGTACCGTAACGCAGGCCGTTTCTATCGACTGAAGTCGAACTAGCACGACCAGCAAGCTATCGAGCAGCGCAAGATCGGAACACACCGAATATCAAGGAGTGAGCACGATGACTACCGAGAACATCGAACGAGTCGTGGACGGCGATGGACACTTGGTGGAGGACCATCAGGCGATATGGAAGTGGATGCCCGAGGACTACCGAGACCTCAGCTTCGTAACGATGCGCGGCGCCTTCCCTCCCAACGACCATCTGCACGCCGCGAACCGTCACTTCCTGCCGGAAGGCGCATTCGCCCGCGTAGGCCGTGAAGGATGGATCGAGTTCCTGCAGGACGTTGGTGTCGACAAGACGGTGCTGTATACCTCGAACGGCCTCGCGTTCGGGCGCGTCGTCAGCCGCGATTGGGCGATCGAGCTCGCGCGGGCCTACAACAACTGGGTGCACGACGAATACGTCAGCAAAGACTCCCGCTTTCAGGCGATGGGGCTGATTCCGCTTCAGGAGCCCGCCGAGGCCGTGGTGGAGCTGCGGCGCCTCGTGAATGAGTTGGGGTTCGTTGGCGCGATGCTTCCGGGCACCGGCGCGCTTCAGCTTCAGAGCAACCTTGGCGACCCCAAGTACTGGCCCATCTACGAAGAGGCTGACCGTCTGGGCTGCGCCATCGGTATCCACGGGGGCGTGCATGACCACATGGGCCTCGACGATATGAGCCCCTACGCGCCGGTGAATGCGCTCGGCCACCCTTTTGGGCAGATGGTGAACTTCGCGGGCATCGTCTTCAATGGCGTGCTCGACAAGTACCCCAACGCGCGCTACGGCTTCCTGGAGGCCGGGTCGGCATGGTTCGTGGGGTGCCTCGAACGCTTCCAGCGGTCGTGGGACAGCCACATCCAGTACGACCCGAGCGGACGCTTCCTGCGCATGGCTGAGGGCGAGTCCGTTACGGACTACATCCTGAAGCACGTCGACGAGGGCCGAGTGTACGTAGGGGTCGAGGGCGACGAACTGACGCTGCCTTTTGCCGTAAAGATAGCCGGTAACAAACCCTTCATCTTCTCCTCCGACTTCCCCCACGAGGTCAACCACGAGACGTGTAAAGAGGAGATATCGGAGCTGCGGGAGAACCCCGCGCTGACGACGGCGGACAAGGCTGCGATCCTCCACGCCAACTCGGAGCGCTTCTACCGACTGAACTGATCCGCGCTCATACCGGCGCATACGCATAGCGCGAAACGAGAGGGCCTCCGGCACACCACCGGAGGCCCTCTTTGCGACGACGGGCATGCACTTGTTCATCGACAGTTGGGGCGTCGAGGCGGTTTGTGTCCGATTTTGCTCATTTTCTGTCACTATCCCACCTCTGGCGCGCGGGGTTTTCCAGGAGTGGCCAGGAGTGGGGACCCCCTATACCGCGGCCCGATTTGGCCCGATTTGGCCTGATTCACGCCTAGTGGCGAGGTTCGCGATGGGGCCGGTGTGGCCTCGTTCGGTTCGCTTGCACTCGTGAGCGTGTGCGGGACGTGGACTCAGTTGGATCTCCTTTGGCCTTGGTTGGCCTCGTTGCTCATCCGTGGGATGGGACAGGGATGCGAGGTTCCCGTCTGCACGGGAACGACAGGTGGAACCGGGCGGTTCGTGAATCGTCCTACACCCAAACGGCGTGTGCGGCTGTTCAGGAGTGGCCAGGAGTGGCAAACTTTTAATTCGGTCTCATTTCCTCTCATTTCGTCTCATTCCTTATCGTCTACGCGGGCCGGGGATGCGAGGTTCGCTGGGTTCGCGGGAACGACGAGGGCCTCCGCCTGCCCCTCTCCCGATCACCCTCATCCTGACCTTCTCCCCTCAAGGGAGAAGGGATCTGAGCCTTCGCTGGAGCGACGTATGTAAACAATGTAACAACCGGTGGGGCTATGGCGCAATGGGCAGTTGTCGTTGGTTGCGTTGGCGGCGGCGTACCATCTTGTGTGCCGTGAACGCGCACGAGGCATTGCGCGTCCTGCGCCTTCACCCCTACTATGCCATGAGCGCCCACTCATGGCATAGTGCCGTCCGCATCCCCTGCTCCATCGCTGAGCAAAAGGGTGAGGATACGGAGGTACGTCCCTTACGGGCACAGGGCGCATGAAGCGAGTCGAAATATGGAGAGGAGACTGTATGGCAGACCTCAGTCTGAGCTTTGCGCTGGAACACTACGACCGGCATGTACCGTGGGTTGAAGGAACGGTCAAGCCGAAGGGTATCGAGCCAACGGTTATGATCATCGGCCAGGATGGGCAAGGCGGCAGACGCCACGAGCGCATGTTGCTGTATCGTGAGTTCGACGTGTGCGAACTGTCGCTCGGCTCCTACGTGATGGCAAAGGCGCGCGGCGCTGCCCTCACGGCTATCCCCGTCTTCCCTCGGCGGTTGTTCAGCCAATCGCAGATGTATGTCAACACGCAGGCCGGTATCCACAGCCCGCAGGATCTGATCGGCAAGCGCGTGGCGCTCCGCTCCTTCCAGACGACGCTCTCCGTGCTCGCGAAAGGCGACCTCGGCAGCGAGTACGGCGTACCGCTCGAATCCGTCACGTGGGTCACGACGAGCGATGAGCCGGTGCAGTTCGACCCTCCGCAGGGCGTATCGGTCGAACGGATGGACCCGAAGCGGAAACTGGGCGACGCGCTGGTGGCCGGCGAGGTGTCGGCGTTCCTGTCGCCCCGCCCTCCGCAGCCGTACCTCGATGGAGCGTCCGAGGTAGGCCGCCTGTTCGACGACCCACGCGCGGAGGAGGTTCGCTACTACCAGCAGAACGGGTTCTATCCCATCATGCACGTGGTCGCGATGAAGTCTGAGATAGCGGAGCAACATCCGTGGGTACCCGTGAGCCTGATGGACGGTTTCGAGCAGGCCCGGCAGCAGTGGGCGCACTACATGGACGACCCGAATTGGAGTAGGCTGACGTGGGGCAGGCACTACCTGGAGGAAGAGCGGCGCGTCCTGGGTCCGAACCCGTGGCCCGCAGGCGTGGCCGCGAACCGCGCCAACCTGGAACGGTTCATCCGCTACGAGTTGGAGCAGGGGCTGATACCTGAGCCTTTGGCCGTGGAAGACCTCTTCTTCGAGACGACATTAGAGACGTAGGAGGACGACATGACGCAGACCGAAACCTACACCGAGCAGCAGCTCATCGCCGACATCCGTGGGGCATTCGCGGAGAACCGCGACTCCGTTGCGCAGGCGCATAAGATCGCAGGTTTGGTGCGCCGCGCGTTCGACAGCGGGTGGCCTGAGAACAGCGAGAAGTTCGGAGCGGAGAACGGCACGTACGAGATATACCGCGACTCCGAGTACGGCCACCCGGGCCCCGGCTTCGTGGTTCTCGCGTACCGTCAGGGTCCGCAGCAGATGAAGCGCCCTGCTCCGCACGACCACGGCGCCTGCTGGGTCGCCTATGGCGTCAAGAGCGGTTCCAACACGCAGAGCCGCTATGCGTACAAGCACGTGGATGGCGATACAGAGACGCCTTCGTTCGAGTTGACGCAAACCTTCGTGCAGAAGGGGGGCGACGTTCACTACATACTGCCCGGCGAGATCCACAGCGTACAAGGCTCGACCACTGATGAGACCATCTACGCGCGCATCACGAGCATGGACCTGGACAACGTGCAGCGGCACCGGTATGACGTCGAGAGTGGGCGCAGTGCGATTTTCTCCTCCGCGACCGCCGTGCCGGAGGCGTAACCGATGGCGGTAACGGTAGCAGTCGGCAATCGCCTCGAAACACGGCACCTGCTGAGCGGGCGCGTCGGCATCGAGGGTTTCGATGCCGAGGTGGTCAACGCGGGGCCCGCGCCCGCGCCGATCTTCCCGGCGATGGTAACGACGCGCCCCTACGACGTGGGCGAACTGACGATAGGCAACTTCATCATCGCGAAGGATCAGGGTGTGCAGCTGGTTGGCCTGCCGGTCTTTCCCAACCTGTTCTTCCCGCTCACCGGGGTTACGGTTCATAACGGCGCAGGCATCATGGGGCCGGAGGAGCTGGCGGGCAAGAGCGTCGGCGTTCCGCTGGGCTTTGCGTCGAACCCCGCCGTGTGGCTCCGGGGGATCCTCGCGAACCACCATGGCGTGCCAGCGGATAGCATCACGTGGGTCGAGGGCGAGCAGGACTCGCTGCGCGACATCGCCTACCCTCGTCCTGAGCGGCTGCGGCGCGAGCAGATGACCGATCTCGACGCACGGCTGGCCGCGGGCGACATCGACGCGCTCATCGCAGCGGGGGGCAATGCGCTACAGGCCAACTCCGTCCGCCTGCTGGTGGACGACCCCTACCCGTTGCTGGAGCGTTACCACGCCGCAACGGGCGTCTTCCCCATCAACACGCTGCTGGTGATGCGTGGGGAGTCGGTGACGGAGTATCCCGGTCTCGCCGCCGCCGTCTGCACGGCGATGGACGAGGCGACCGCCATCTACATGGCGGAAGAGCCTGACGACGCTATCCACCAAGGGCTGCGCGTCGGGGATCTGCGACGCCTGGGGCTGTTCCCGCGAGCGCAGGGGCTAGTCGTGCATGGCGCGTCAGTGCTGGCGCTCGTGGATTACCTCTACGATACCGAACTCATCAGCAAGCGCTGGACGTTGGAGGAGCTGTTCGTCTAGGAGGCGTCTCAGGTTGAACTTCCTGCCTGTGTTCCTACGGAGGAGCGCCTGACGGAGAACCAGGTCACGGCTGCTGCCGCGACCAGTACGGCGCCTATGGCGAGGGATGTTCTGCCGAATCGTAGTTTCTTCATATCACGTCTCCTGTTTCTGACCTAAGCACAGCATAGCGTACGGGGCGCGATTCCATCAGCGGATTCGCGCCCCGATTGGTCGCTCTTTACTCTTGCACGAGAACCTTACCCGCGAACCTCGCCCTTCATGTCTTGCCAGGCGAGCCGGGCCTCGTCCACGGAGCCCTCGTCCTCGATGGTCGTGATGTCGCCGGGATCCGTATCGAGCGTTACGGCCTTGAGGACGCGGCGCATGATCTTGCCGCTGCGGGTCTTGGGGAGCATCTTCACGAAATTGACCTCCCCTATCACCGCGAACGCACCCAGCTCTCTGCGGACGGTCTCGATCAACTCGCCTCGGAGGGTGTCGCTGGGCGTTCTGCCGTCCTTGAGGACGATGAACGAGGAGATAACCTCTCCGCGCAGATCGTCCGGGCGTCCGGTTACGCCAGCCTCGGCTACGGAGTCGTGACGCAGGAACGCGGATTCGACCTCGATGGTGCCGAGGCGGTGCGCCGCAATCTTGATAACCTCATCGGCGCGTCCTGAGAACCACACATAGCCGTCCTCGTCGATCGAGGCGAGGTCGCCGGTGAAGTAGACGCCGTGCACACGCTCCCAGTAGTCGTTGCCGTAGCGCTCAGGGTCGCCCCAGAGCGTGGGGGTGAGATTAGGGAACGGCCGCTTCAGCACGAGGATGCCCTTCTCTCCCGTCTCGCATAACTCCCCTTCCGGCGTCATCACGGCCACGTCCATGCCGGGGAGCGGTATGCCCGCCGCGCCGGGCTTCTGGGGCAGCATCGCGATGCCGTAGGGGTTGCCGACGACGGGCGCGCCTGTCTCCGTCTGCCACCAGTTGTCGATGACCGGGATGCGGTCGTCGAGGACGCGCTTCTGCAGCCACTCCCACACAGCCGGGTTGAGCACCTCTCCCGCGCAGACGATGCGCAGGAGGCTGGATATGTCGAAACCCTTTGCCGGCTCCTCACCGAACTTCATCAGCAGGCGCACAGCGGTGGGAGACGTGAATACGCCAGAGATGCTGAACTCCTCGATCAAGCGCCAGAAGACATCCGGGGTTGGGTAGTCGAGCGCGCCCTCGTAGAGCACGGAGGTTGCACCGAAGATGAGCGGCCCGTAGACGATGTAACTGTGACCGACCGCCCAGCCGAGGTCGGAGGTCGCCCACCAGATGTCGTCGGCGTTGAGGCCGAAGCACCACTTGCCCTGGCCGTAGACGCCCACAGCATAGCCTCCGTGGGTGTGGACGGCGAGCTTGGGCGTGGCCGTCGTGCCGGAGGTGGCGAGGATGTACGCCGGGTCGTTCGCTTCCATCGGTTCGAATGCGCCGCTGTGGCCCTTGCCTCCCGCGAGGAAGTCGTCCCAGGAGAGGTCGCGGCCACTGGTCATGGGCGTCTCGGCCTCCGTGCGGAGCACGACGACCTGATGCTCGATGGAGTCGCAGCCGAGCGCGAGCGCGCCGTCCACGATGCTCTTCAGCTGCACCTCGGTTCCTTTGCGGAAGGCGACGTCCGCGGTGAAGACGGCGCGCGAGCCGCTGGCCCTGATGCGGTCAGCGAGCGCGGGCGCGCCGAATCCGGCGAAAACGATGGAGTGGATCGCGCCGATGCGGACGGTCGCGAGCATGAGGATGACGGTTTCGAGGGAGTTCGGCATGTAGATGGTGAGCCGATCGCCCTTGCCGAGGCCGAGGCCGCGCAGCGCCGCCGCCGTGCGTTCCACCTCACGCTTGAGCTGGGCGTAGGTGATCAGCTCCCTGTTCCCACGCTCGCTTGCGTAGATGAACGCGGTATGCCCGCCCCGCCCTGACGCGACCTGATGGTCCAGGCACATGTAGGAGAGGTTGGTCTGCGCGCCGAGGAACCACTTGAACGTTGGGTAGTCGGCCTCGTAGACCTTCTCCCACGTTCTGAGCCACGGCAGTTGGCGAGCCGTGTTGTCCCAGAATGCGTCGGAGTCTTCGAGGCCGACGCGTAGCCGGTTCCTGACTATTGGGTTGACGATATCCACTTGCGCCCTCCGGTGAAGCCTTGGTCAGGCGAGTTTGAAGAAGCTCCGGGCATTGCCGCCGAGAACGGCTTGCTTATCGCTGGCGGAGAGTTGCTCGCTCTCCAACGTTTCATCGATCTCCTGCATCGCGTTCTCGTAGTCCACCTCGTGGGGGTAGTCGGAGGAGTACGCGAACGGCGCAGCCCCGACGCGGCTGATGAGGTATGGGAGGCTGGGGTCGTTGCCCTCACAGCCGATGAGGATGCGCCCCTCTTCCAGGTAGCGATGGATGGGCCAGTCGTGGAAGACGCGGAACGCCTCCTGATTGCGCTCCATCCGGTCGAGCAGCATGACGAGCCATGAGCAGCCTCCCTCCAGGAAGGCGATGCGGAGGTTGGGGAAGCGCTCAAAGACGCCGTTATAGACGAGGGAGGTGCAGGCGATGATGAGCGCCAGCGGGTGATGGAGCGTCTGCGATGAGCCGGGCACCATGAAAGTGTCGAGGCCGATGCCGGCGTTGGAACCGCCGTGGACGCCGAGCATGCAGTCGAGCTCGTCCGCCGCCTGGTAGATGGGCCAGTGGTGCGGGTGGCCGAGGTCCGACCGGAATGGCAGGCCGGCAGCGGGCACCATGCAGCTGATGAGGCCGAGGTCCTTCACGGCGCGGCGCATCTCCTGTGCGGCCAGCTCCGGGTCCTGCATGGGCGCGAGGGCTACGGGGTGCAGGCGCTCGTCGACGCGCGCGTAGCGGTCAGCGATGTAGTCGTTGAAGGCGTGCGAGAGCGAGACTGTGTACTCCACGTCGCGGAGGACGCCGTGGGCGAGGCCGGACGTTGGGAAGAGGACGGCGTGCTTCATGCCGCTGCGGTCGAGGAACGCTTGCCAGTCCTCGGCGGAGCCGGTGCGCGCCTCGCTGGCGTTCGCTCGGCCTTTCGTGGCGTTCGCAGCGAGGCGGGTGTTGTTGTGGACGTGGATGCCGTCCAGCGACGGCCAGACAGTGGGCCCCGGCCCCGTGCGGCGGATGGCGACGTTCTGTATCGAGTTGTCGCCGTACTCTCCTAACTCAGGGATAGACTCGATGATGTGGCCGTCGCAATCGATCAGATCAATGTCGTCCGTCATGTCTGCGCCTCCATACGTTGCCGAATGCATGGATGGTATGCCCGACGGCCTGTCCGCCGCAACGCGGAACGATGGGGCCATCACCTCCCGTGTGCGCCCGCTCCCCCAAGCACCCCCCCGCGCTGCCTCCCAGACCCCCGCGCTGCGGGGGGGGGGGGGCACCCTCATCCTAGCCTTCTCCCCTCAAGGGAGAAGGGACCTGCAGGGGGCGGGGATGCGAGGTTCCCGTCTTCGCGGGGACTGCGGGAGTGTTCAGGTGTCGTCCGGGGGTTCAAGGCCTTCTAGCACAGACTACTTTGCGGTCGCCCAAGCGCCATGACTCATCGCTAGGGGCGTAGAACACATCCGAAGGCGTTTGGCAATTTTGACCTGCCTGATCTTGGAAGTATGCATTTCCGGGGAACGCACCGTTCACCGGAACGAAAAAGATACCAACCACCTGTAGCTCCCAATCGCTGGAGCAGTCTACAAGTTCTACCAGCAAGCCGCCGGTTTCGGGAGCATCTCTATAGCATTCTCTGACATTCAGGCGATCAGTATTAACTAGATGGTCCAACTTTGGACGGTCGGAAACAGACAATCCGAAGCTCTCTTGAAGGCAGTTGACCGTTCGATTCCTCAATCCCCAAGACTCGTGGGTGGGAAATAGGAACTCGGTGAAGCGCCGGTCGCATCTTTCATTGGCTAGTTGAGCGAATGAGTCCTCTCCTGGATAGTTGTCGGAATCGGGAACAGTCAATGCATTGAGCACCCGATACTGCCAAGAGCCGGAGCAGTCTACAAGTTCTACCAGCAAGCCGCCGGTTTCGGGAGCATCTCTATAGCATTCTCCGACATTCAGCCGAACAACCAGATGGTCCAACTTTGGACGGTCGGAAACAGACAATCCGAAGCTCTCTTGAAGGCAGTTGACCGTTCGATCCCTCAATCCCCAAGACTCGTGGGTGGGAAATAGGAACTCGGTGAAGCGCCGGTCGCATCTTTCATTGGCTAGTTGAGCGAATGAGTCCTCTCCTGGATAGTTGTCGGAATCGGGAACAGTCAATGCATTGAGCACCCGATACTGCCAAGAGCCGGAGCAGTCTACAAGTTCTACCAGCAAGCCGCCGGTTTCGGGAGCATCTCTATAGCATTCCCCGACATTCAGCCGAACAACCAGATGGTCCAACTTTGGACGGTCGGAAACAGACAATCCGAAGCTCTCTTGAAGGCAGTTGACCGTTCGATCCCTCAATCCCCAAGACTCGTGGGTGGGAAATAGGAACTCGGTGAAGCGCCGGTCGCATCTTTCATTGGCTAGTTGAACGAATGAGTCCTCTCCTGGATAGTTGTCGGAATCGGGAACAGTCAATGCATTGAGTGCCCTGTACTGCCAAGCGCCGGAACATGGAACGATTACTACCGTATCGACTTCTAGCCCCGTTTCAATCGTGGAATTTATGCAGTCGCCGTCCTGAATTTCTGTGGAATGAATTGCAGCACTGAGCGGCGTAGGCGTTGGAACAAGGGAGCCGGAGTCAGCCAGGGTCTGTGTTTGTTCATCCTCATTGATCGTCCGAATACGCTGAGCGTCCGATTCGCAGGCGGCGAGCACGCAAATCAGCACTAACGCGACTGTCAACTGTGGCCACTTATTCAACAGGTTCATATCGAGACGCCGCACACAAGACCGTCCCGGGGGCCTCCTGCGGCGTTGATCCTGCCGTGCCGACCACGGTGGCGAGCATGAACGGGTCGCCGTTCCTGGCAGGTTCGCAGCTTCCTAGTATCTTCTTGGTATATGGCTTTTATGGCTGGTCTCCTTCGTGCACTAGCTCCATTCTAGCAAACCGCAGCCAGCGGCACTGCCCGCTGGCGCGGCCTGGTCAGACAGCGAGAGTGACACTCTGCGGGACCTGGGGGGATGCGAGGTTCCCGTCTTCACGGGAACGACGGAGCCCCGTTTGACGCACCCCTGCCCGCTCCATAGACTGCGCGGCAACCTACCCGCCTGTGTTCAGGGCTATGGAGGCGTTGTTATGGCAGAGACGTGCGTTGGCGCGGTGTTCGTTGGGGCCGAGCGGCCTCTGGAGTTGCAGGAGTTCGCAGTGCCGGACGTTGGGCCGGATAACATTCTGCTGAAGATGAGCATGGCGGCTGTCTGCGGGACGGACGCTCACAACTGGTATAACCCGAACGCGGTCAACCCCATCATCTGGGGCCATGAGAATATCGGGGTCGTGGCCAAGCTGGGCACCAACGTCATGGTGGATACGCTCGGCGCGACGCTTCGCGAGGGCGACCGCGTGCTGTTTCATTCCGCGCCTTGCGGGCACTGCTACAACTGCCTGATGGGCCTGCGCTGCACGAACGCGATCCACTACGGCAACACGCACGTCGACCCAACGTCGGGAACGATGCTGCGCGGCGGATTCGGCGAGTACCTGCTGCTGGAACCCAACCCGGCGATACTGCGCGTACCGAACGACATGACGACGGAGCGCGCGCTGATGTCTGTTATCGGCAATCACACGACGATGGGCGGCTTGCGCAAGATCAACGCCCCTGCCCCGGGCGACACGGTAGTGATTCAGGGCTCCGGGCCGATAGGCATGGGGGCGCTGGTGCAATCGAAAGTGCGGGGCGCTGCGCGGGTAATCATGATCGGCGCGCCTTCGCACCGGCTGGCGCTCGCTCGCGAACTGGGCGCTGACGAGACGATAGACATCGCCGAGTACCCCACGCCTGACGCCCGCGTCGGGCGTGTGCTGGAACTGACGGGGCGCGGGCCCGACCTGGTGGTGGAGGCGTCCGGCGCTCGGACGTCGGTACACGAGGGCTTGCAGATGGTGCGCTACGGCGGCAAGTATCTTGTGATAGGGCTGATTCTGCCGACGATGGTGGAGATGGATCCGTCGCACATCGCGGCAAGGGACCTGACCGTGGCGGGCGTCGTAGGCTCGACCGTGGAGAACATCATCAGGTCGCTGGAGCTGATGCGGACGCGCATAGACGTGCCTATCGAGAAGATGATCACGCACCAGTACCCGCTGGCGCAGGTGAACGAGGCCTTGCAGTCGCACGTCGACCTGTCGGCGATGGTGCCGGTGGTGAACCACTCGCTGGCGTGAGGGAGGCTTCGCTCTCGCTCGTCTAACCCGGTTTCTTTGCTGTTGTGTTTGGCATTGCGCGCCGCATGATGGGGCTCATGTGGAAGGGGTACGCTAGGGGCTTCACCCTCATCCTAGCCTTCTCCCCTCAAGGGAGAAGGGACCACACAGGGGGCTACATGCTGGGGCGGAAGCGGCCCCAGACTTCCCAGAGGGCGTGGGTTATCTGGCCTACGGTGGCTACTTCGGCGGCGTCGAGGAGGGCTTCGAAAGCGTTGGCGTTCGATGTGGCGGCGGCCTGCAGGTTGCGCAGGGCGATTTCGGCTTCACGGGCGTGCTGCTTCTTGAATCGGCGCGTTCTCGCGGTCTGCGCTCGCTTCTCCTTCAGCGGTATGTGTACGAGCTCCCCGCGCGGCTTGACGGAGGCGGTGTCCGCCAGGTAGTTCACGCCGACGATCTTGCGCTGTCCTTCGCGCATCGCCCGCCTCTCCCGCTGCACCTCTTCCTGTATGGCCGTACGGAAGTACTCGTTCTCGATGGCGGGGAGGACGCCGCCCTGCTGGTCGATCGCGCGGAAGATGCGGTGGACGGCGCGCTCCATCTCGTCTTCGAGGTAGGACAGGCCATACGCGCCTTGGTTGAGGTTCTCGGTGTAGGCGTAGTCTCCGCTCTCCACCAGCGGAATCTGCTGGCTGCCCATCGCGAGCAGCACGTCGTCCTCTTTCGGCGTGGTGTACGTCTCTTTGTAGGAGTTGGTGTGCAGGGAGTTCGTGTTGTTGTGGAGGGCGTGCTCGGCCTGCAAGGCGACGCGCGTCAGATTGTGCAGCGGCTCGGAGTCCTGGAGCGAGCGGCCGGACGTCTGGCTGTGGAAGCGCAGGGCAAGCCCCGGGCCTTCGACGCCGTGGCAGCGTTTGAGCGCGATGGCCCAGACGCGCCGGGCGACCCTGCCGAGGACGTTGAACTCCAGCTCTGAGCCTGACGTGAAGAAGAACGAGAAGCGCCGGGTGAACTCCTCGATGGGGAGGCCGCGCGCCTTGAGCACCTCGACGTAGGTGAGGCCGTTCGCGAGCGTGAAGGCGAGCTCCTGCACGGGGTTCGCGCCAGCCTCGCCTATGTGGTAGCCGGAGATGGAGAGCGGGTACCAGGACGGCGCCTCGCGCATCATGTACTCGGCCATGTCGCCGATGAGACGCAGGGACGGTTCCAGCGGGAAGAGCGCCTCGTTCTGCGCCTGCACCTCTTTCAGGATGTCGGTCTGCACCGTGCCGCGCAGCTTCTTCCAGTCGAATCCTCGACGGCGGGCGGCGACGAGGTACATGGCCATGAGTGTGGGCGCGGGGCCGTTGATGGTCATCGAGACGGAGGTATGCTCAAGATCGAAGCCGTCGTAGAGGCGGAGCATATCCTCGACGGTGTCGACGGCGACGCCACCCTCGCCGACTTTCGCCAGCGCGCCGGGCTCATCCGAATCGATGCCGTAGAGCGTCAGCGAGTCGAACGCGGTGGAGAGGCGCGGTGCCCCGTGGCCTCTCGCGAGGAGATGGAAGCGGCTGTTCGTCGTTTCGGGGAGTCCGAGTCCGGCGAACATGCGTATCGGATCCTCGTCCTTGCGCCGGTACGGATAAGCGCCCTCCGTGAACGGGAAGACGCCGGGCAGGTTCTGCTTGTAGAGGTAGCGGACGATCTGGCGGGAGCCGGAGTCGCGATCAGGCAGGCCGATCACGGGCGTCCACAGGCCGGTGGTCGTCATGCGCGCCACGGGGATGCGCCCGCCGTCGATCTCGCGGTAGGCCGTGCCGTCCTCGATCTCCGTGCCGGACAGGTCGCCGTCGAATCCGTAGGTTTGCCAGAGCCGGTCGAACTCGCGCTGGTATTCGGGGGCGCTGCCTTCCGCTGCCCTGCCCGCCTCCACGTCAGCCTCGGCGTAGTAGGCGTCGTGCGCATCTATCGAGGCTCCGAGGTAGCCGCGGCGCGTGAACGGCACGGGCGGGTCGTTCGTCACCGTGGGCATCGCGGGGGCTTCGACGCGCAGGCCGGAGCGTCGCGCGATCTCCTGGAAGAGAGCGGTTACGCCGGGGTCACCGAAGCGTTTGGCCTCGGTGAGGAAGAAGCTCCTCCCTTCGCCGACGAACCGCCGGACGCGGGAGCCTCTCGCTTCCGCCTGCGGGAAGTCGCGCTTGTTCATAACGACGAGGTCGGCCTGCTGAAGCAGCGCTTCCTTCTCCAGTTGCACGTCGCTGCCGTACTCCGGCGTCATGCAGAAGATGGAGGTGTCGACGGCAGAGGCCACGCCGAGTTCGTTCTGACCGAGGCCGACGGACTCGACGAGGACGAGCTCGAAATCGTGGCGTCGGAGTTCGTCGACGAGGGGCGTTACCTTTGCTTCCGTGGAATCGCCGGGGCCTACGCGCACCGATCGTACGAATACGCGGGGTGAGTAGCAGTGCACCATCCGGAGGCGGTCGCCCAGTGTAGGGTCGGCAGTGAGCACGGCGATGTTGCCGGTGGGTGTGCCTCGCAGGAAGCGGAGGATGAGTTCGTCTATGAGGGTGCTCTTGCCTGCGCCGCCTCTGCCGCCGATGCCCCAGACCTTCGGTGTGCCGTTGGGTTCGCGCAGGATCGGAGAGGTGGGCGATGCGTTCCGCCATTCGATGTCGGTGAGCTTGCACGAGAGGTTGCGGAAGGCGGAGCCGTGGCCGTTGGGCGCGGCGTTGCGCTGAGCCTCCTCGGCGAGCGCGGCCATGTCTCGCACGGCGTCGGTGAGATCGAGCGGCGGGCGGTAGACCTTGGCTACGCCCAGGCGCTCCAGTGGCGCGACTTCACGCTCGAGGATGGTTCCGCCTCCGCCTGCGAACAGCGGGACATGGGCGATGCCCTGCTTTGCCTGCTGTTCGATTACCTCTCCGAGGAAGGTCATGTGCCCGCCGTTGTATGTGCTGATGGCGATGGCGGTGGCGTCCTCCTCGGATGCGGCCTTGGCGATCTGGTAGGGTGTCTTGTTGAAGCCGATGTAGACGGCCTCGGCGTTCTCGTTGCGGAGGATGCGAGTGATAGCGGCAGCGGCGACATCGTGGCCGTCACAGATAGGCGTGGCTATAACGAAACGGGGCGTGCGTCCCATAGGCGGCAGTATAACGGGCGGATGCTTCGGGCGTGAGACTTTCAGCCGGCGTTCAGGAGGGCTTCGACTTCCATGCGGAGAGGTGCGCAGTCGGTGGCACTCGGTTGATATGGGTTCGGTTATCGCGTGGTATGCTTGCCGCATGGCGGCTCTCCTCGAAGCGCGCAATCTGACCAAGCACTACGGCTCTACGATTGCGCTGAATGATGCGTCCTTCGACGTTCACGAGGGCGTTACGGGGTTGCTGGGGCCGAACGGCGCGGGCAAGAGTACAGCGATGAAGCTGTTCCTGGGCTTGATCAAGCCCACCTCCGGCGTGGCGAGGCTTCTGGGCGAGGAGACGTACAAGTCCGTCGAGAGCCGCTCGCGCATCGGCTACATGCCGGAGAACGAATCGCTGCCGCGGAACGTCAATGCGTCGGAGTTCCTGATGCACATGGCACAGGTGAGCGGCCTGCCGCCCTCCCCCGCGCGAGTGCGCTCCGCCGACATGCTGCGTCACGTTGGGCTGGACGAGGAGCGCTACCGCCCCCTGGGCGAGTACTCGACGGGCATGAAGCAGCGTGTGAAGTTGGCGCAGGCATTGGTACACGATCCGGTGCTGGTGATGCTCGACGAGCCGACGGCGGGGCTCGACCCTGCGGGCCGCGAGGAGATGCTGCGTCTGATACGGCGCACCGCCACCGAGTTCGGCATCAGCATCATGATGTCCACGCACCTGATGGGAGACGTGGAGCGCACGGCGGATTCGGTGATCGTGCTGGAGTCGGGGACGGTTTCGCGGGAGGGGTCGGTTGCGAAGTTCACGGAGGACACGGAGACGCTGCTCATCGAGGTTACGGATAAGCAGGAGGAGTTCGCGACGGCGTTGGCGTCGAAAGGCGTGCGTGCAACCGGCGATGGCTTCGTATTCCTGGTGGAAGGGGCCAAGGAGTCCGACTACGACCTGATCCGCGATGCTGCCGTCGAGTCAGGCTCGCGCTTGCGCCGACTGTCGCCGCAGCGGCGGGCGCTGAGCGACATCTTCCGCAGCGACCTGCGTAACGATTCAGCGGACGATGCGGGGAGCGTCGCCGGATGAGGAACCCGCAGGGCGAAGTCTACGACCTGGGGTATCAGCGGTACGATGGCCTGCGCGAGGGACGCAACCGCGCACGGCGGGCGATCTTCGAGAACGGCCTCCGGACGGTGCTGGGCATCGGACGAGGCGGGCGCGCGAAGGTTCTGCCCGTGCTGTTCTTCATCGCTACGATGGCTCCTGCCGCGGTAATGGTGACGTTTCTGGCCGTTTTCAGCTCGATCGGAGACATCCTTCCGGGCCCCGGCGACTACTACTCCATCGTGAGCATTCTGCTCATCATCTTTGCGGCGATCATGGCTCCTGAGTTGCTGGCGCCGGATCGCCGGGACAACATACTGCCGCTCTACCTGGTGCGTCCGCTGACGCCGACGGACTACATCGCGGCGCGTTTCCTGTCGTTCCTGGTCGTGGCGCTCGCGCTGGTCTACTCGGGGCAGATCGTGCTCCAGGCGGGGCTCATCCTGACGGCGGAAGAGCCACTGGAATATCTGCGCGACAACTGGCTGGACATCCCCCGGTTCCTGCTGGTGGGCGCGATGATCGCGTTGTTCACAACAGCGATCCCCATGGTAGTGGCCTCGTTCACGACGCGCCGGGCGTATGCGGCGGCGTTCGTCATCGCGCTCTACCTTGTGCTCAATCTGGTGACGGACGGGACTACCTCAGTCGCCTGTCCTGACTGGGTCACTGTCAATGAGGTTACGACGACTGAGGAGGATGGCACCGTTACGACTAGGTTTGAGACTCGGGGGGTAGCTGATACCTCTGATGGCGCTGTTGAGTGCGAGGACTCGCTGCTGGGCAGCCTTGCGCCCTACATCGGGCTGGTGCACATGGATCGCATCACGGGGAACGTGAACGACCTGGTGTTCGACATCGAGTCGCAATCACCTTCTTCGCGGGCATCGTCGTCGTTGCACGACGTGTGGTATTTCATCGTCTACGTGCTGTTCACGGCAGGTCCGGGGCTGTTGCTGTGGAATCGTTACCGGAGACTGAGGCTGTGACGAACGCACCGCAGGCAACCATAGAGGTTCAGGAGATATCCAAGTGGTACGGCAGCATCGTGGCGGTGAACGAGGTGTCGTTCGAGGTGTACCCGGGCGTAACGGGGCTGCTGGGGCCGAACGGAGCGGGCAAGACGACGCTGCTGAGTATGATGGCTGGCCTCGTGCGCCCGTCGCAGGGCAGCATGAAGGTGCTTGGGCAGTCGGCGCGGAACAACCCGGAGGTCTACCGGCGCATCGGCATCATGCAGGAGCACGATGCGGTCTATCCGTTCATGACCGGGCGTGAGTTCGTGCGGCTCGCTGCGAGCCTGCAGGGCGTGAACGAGAGCGACGCCGTGGAGCGCGCCATCTCCGAGGTGAATCTGCTGGATGCGCAGAACCGCGCTATACAGACGTACTCCCGTGGGATGCGGCAGCGCATACGCGTGGCGGCCACGTTGGTGCATGAGCCGGAGGTCATCATCCTCGACGAGCCTCTGAACGGCACGGACCCGCGTCAGCGCGTCGAGTTCTCGCATCTCGTCGAGCGGTTGGCGTCGGACGGCAAGACGGTGCTCATCTCATCGCACATCCTCGAAGAGGTCGAGATGCTCGCGGATCGCATCCTGCTGGTGGTGAGCGGCAAGCTGGCCGCCGCTGGGGGGTATCACGCGATCAGGGAGAAGCTGGACGACCGCCCGTTCAAGGTGAGCGTTGTGGCTTCGAAACAGCGAGAGATGGCCTCTGCGATGATCAGCCTCGCGGGCGTGGATTCGGTGGCGATGGACGGCGAGTCCATCGAAGTGCTCACGCGGAACCTCGCCGAGCTTCAGCGCTCGGTGGCGAAGCTGGCGCAGAACCTCGGGAGCCGCCTCTACCGGGTCGAGCCGCTGGATGACTCGTTGGAGAGCGTGTTCAGTTACGTGGTGCAGCGGTGAACCGAGCGCTGTTCAGGCTGTCGCTGCGCCAGGCCGCTAGTTCCCGGCGGCTCGCCCTGCTGCTGGTGCTTGCGCTGCTGCCGATAGGACTCGCTGCGCTGATCAAGAGCACAGGCGGCGGGGACAACGGCGACGCGGTCATCGAAGCTGCGTTCCAGGGGTTCGTTCTCCTTATCGTGCTGCCGATAACGATGATCGTGCTTGCTACATCGACGTTCGGCAACGAGGTGGAGGACAGGACGCTGGGGCTGCTGGCGACCAAGCCGGTATCACGCCTCGCGATCGTTCTGCCGAAACTATTGGCGTCCATCGTGGTGGCGGCTCCGATCATCGTGGCGGATGCGGTCATCATCACGGCAATAGGCGTGGAGGAGGAGTTGCCGAAAGCAGTGCTGGCGGCAGCTGCAGGGTCGCTCGTTGGCGTCGTTGCATATGCGTCGGTGTTCACATGGGCCGGTCTGGTGACATCGCGTGCGCTGGCCGTGGGAATCATCTACGTTTTCGTTTGGGAAGGCGTGCTCACGGGTTTCGTCAGCGGTCTGCGCTACATGAGCATACGCGGGTACACCGAAGGCGTGATCGTCGGCCTCGACAGCGGCAGTTTCAGCGCTCTCGACGGCGACGTCATCGGCCTTCCTGCTGCGCTCGTGGGAGCCGGAATCGCTACGGTGCTGTTCGCCTTCCTCACCGTGCGCCGCCTTAGCCGGATGGATATCTCCTAGCGCGCCGTGCAGAAGCCGCGTGAACCTCGCGCCCGCAAGGCCTGGTGGCGCGACACAACCCTGATAACGATGGCGAGCCTTATCGCGGTCGTCTCTGTGATTGCGTTCGCGCAGCATGGGGTGGAGGGGCTGCGCGAGGGGGGCGTCGGAACGCTGCGTCTCATCATGCAGGCCGGGCCTGCGCTCATCCTGGGGTTCATCCTGGCGGGCTTGCTGACGGTGCTGTTCCCTCCGCAGACGGTTGGGCGCTGGATGGGCGACGAGGCGGGCGCGAAAGGCCTGCTCATCGGCGCGGCGGCGGGCATGCTCTCTCCGGGCGGTCCGTACGTCATGTATCCCATCGCGGCGGCGTTGATGCATGGCGGCGCGGGCATCGGCTCCATAGCGGCATTCACGGCGGCGCGCAATCTCTTCACAGCCAACCGCTTTCTGGTCTACGAGGTTCCATTCCTCGGCATTCCGCTCTCGATAGCGAGGACGCTGGCGACGATCTGGCTGATCGTCGTGGGGACTGCGCTCGTGCCTCTTGTGTTCCGGCTGATGCCCCGGAGCGCGCAGGAAGCAGCGCGCTCACGTATCGGTCGTGATGCGGGCGAGAGCGAGGGGCCGCAGCGATGATATCGCTCTACATCCTGGCGGGGCTGGTGGCGCTCGCGTTCGTTTTCGTGGGGCGTAAGTCCGGAGTGTCGGGGCTGCGTGAGGGCGCAACGACGAGTGTGTCGCTCCTACGCACGGTGGCGCGGATGCTGGTGCTCGGCATGCTGCTGGCGGGGATGACGCAGGCGATTCTGCCAGCGGAAGTCATCCGGCAGTGGATGGGCGATGAGTCCGGTTTTACGGGCATCCTGCTCGGCACCGTGGTTGGGATGCTCATACCGAGCGGGCCTTACGTTGTCATTCCGCTGGCGGCGGCAGTGTTCCTGGAGGGCGCGGGGGTAGGCTCCGTGGCGGCGTTCCTGACGGCATGGAACACGGTTCCGCTGTCGAGAACCGTGATGTGGGAGCTGCCGTTCCTGGGAGGGGCTTTCACCACCAGCCGCATGCTGGTGAACCTCCCCTTCCCAATCATCGCCGGTCTGGTTACGCCGCCGATCTACCAACTGCTGGTTTGAGGCGCAGTTCCAAAGGAGGATGTGACGGGTTAGACAGACACGATGCTCAGACCTTGTAGCCGCTCGAAATGCCGGCGGTTGTTGGTAAGCAGCGTGAGGTTGTGGCGGATTGCCGTCGAGCCTATCAGTAGGTCGAAGTCGCTGACGAGCGTCCCCAAAGCTCTGAGCTTGCGGCGTTCCTCGGCGAATATCCTGCAAACTGTGGGGTCTAAGGGCACTACTTCAACGTCAGCAAGGAAATCCTGCAATGCACTTTCGTCGGCTTGCGGATCGGCTGCGCCAAACACACCTTCATAGAGTTCGGCCAGCGATATGATGCTCAAGCCAATGCCCTGGGGCCTCAACCCATCGAAGTGTTGTGCAACTCGCTCAATGCCGTTCAAGCAGTCAATGACCCAGTCCGTGTCCACCAGGAACTGCAATTGCTACGACTCCTGCTGGCCTCGAGAGCCGGATACGCGCGCCTCGTAGAGCGTCTGTTTCAGCTTCTCACCGTCAATCCTGCCTTTCCATGCGCCTACGGCGGCCCTCGAGCGCGCTCGCTTCTCCTCCTTCGGCATCTCTGGTCTGACAGCGACGGTTATGAGCACCTCAGCGCCTTCTCTGAGATCGAGACCCTCCAACGGCCTGAGCACGCCCTCCGAGAACCTTGCCCTTATCTGACGACGAGGCCGGTTCACCGTTATTTTCACGCCCGGGAGGGCGCGCTGATGCTGTCGCTCACGGCGGGAGGGACTGCTAATGGCACTGCGGGGCGAAACCTTACGGCCTACTCGATGGGTGTAGTGCCGAGTATTGCGGGGAGCCATGGCGCTTGCCTCCTTCGTGATGGGCAGACCGTCGGTCTGTCCATCAAGCTTGCCCCAAAATACCTCGCACGCGCAAGGCCCGGAGGGTACTACTGTTACCTTGTTCGGCACGCCCTGGTTCGGCACGTCCTGCGGGAGGGGCCGTATTTCGAAGCAGCCACTAGGCCGGCGGCTCGAAGGCTTCGAGTATGGGCGTCAGCAGTTGCTCTATCACGGTGTGACGCTGTTGCTTCATCGCGGTGACCAGCACCAACCCCGCGCCACCGCCGTCGAGATCAGCGACGGCGAGGATCAGCGCCAGGCCGACGGCTTCGAACTCGGAAACCTCCCAAACGACTTCCCCAACGGTAATGTCGAAGGGTTCTGTACCCGGAGCGGCGGTTTGCGACATAGAGAAATTGTCTCTCAAGGCGCTCGCCTGTATCCCGGGGATGACCGTCTGCGTGATGGTGGAGACGCCCAATGATTCACGGGTAACCACGGACGGGGCCACTTCATCCCAGCCTTCCGGGCGGACGCCTCGGAGGCCGGTCTCCTCGTCATGGAACGGGACGAGCGTGGTCTGCTCCAACGGCAGGAACCATTGCGGAGCGCCAAGATCCGAAACGCAGGAGACATCCGGATCGTCCGCCCCGCTGAGGAATTCGGCGATGACGGAGGGTGGGCAATCGCCTACCGGGTATACGCCATGCCCGAGTCCGGGGAACTCTATGAAGGTGGCGTTCGTCAGGTTCGAGGCGACCGCGCGGCTCGAGGACGGCGGCGTGATGGGGTCGAATTCTCCGGCGAGCACCAGTGTTGGGATGTCGCTGACGACGGGCTCGTTCTCAACGGGACCGGAGGCGGGCACGTCCCAGATGTCGCAGATGCTGAAGTTCTGCATGGCGTAGAGGGACTCGCTGTCCATAAACGAACTGAAGAGCGGACTGTCTTCCACGCCTCGGCGTATCTCTTCCGGGTTGGTGAACGGTACTTCGTCCTGACATCGGACGGAGTAGTGCATACCGGTGCTGATGAACGGAAGGTTCGTCAACTCGACGGAGACGAGCCAGGCTGCAGCTTCCGCGTTGCCCTCGGCGGCCAGCGAAATAATCTCGGGCAGCCACGGGATGAGATTCGTTGAATAGAGCGCCGTAAAGAGCAGATTTGCGAGGTCGGAGCCATCCACCATTGAGTCGTATTGAGCACCAGTGAGGAGGTCTACCGCGATGCCGGATGCGGGCGATTCGTTGAGCGTGGCGAAGGCGTCGGCGAGCTTCTGCTCCAGGTTGGGGTAGTGCTCGTTGCATGCCGGGTCAGTCGCACAGGCATCGAAGAGTGCACGGAAGGCGCGGTCGGCGTTGCGTGGGATGTTCGCGTACAGGTCGTGCTCGATGGTATGAGCTGAATCGAGCACGACGCGCCGGACACCCTCCGGGTAGTCGCGCATGACCGTTTGCGCCAGGCGCGTGCCGTACGACACGCCGAGGAGGTCCCACTGCTCGTAGCCCAGCGCGGCGCGCAGGCGGTCAACGTCGGCGGCATTGGCGGCTGAATCGAACAGCGCGAGATCGATGCCCTCTCCCGCCAGCCGATCGCGGCACTCCTGAGTCGCACTCAGCGAGAGGTCGAAAGCCTGCGTCTCCGGGATGATCTGGTTGAGCAAATCGAACGTGAGATCAGTGAACTCGAGGCAGTCGAGCGCGGGGTTCGAATAACCGACGCCGCGTTGGTCGAACACGATGAGGTCGCGACCCTTGGCTAAGGCTGCGAGACCCTGGTCGAATGCGAAAGGGATCGGCTTGAGCGCATTGCCGCCCGGGCCGCCGTCGAGGTAGACGAGAGGCGTACCGCTCTCGTCCTCGTTGGACTGACGGAAGATGGCGACTGCCAGCTGGAGTTCGCCCGCTGCAGGGTCGTCGTAGTCGGCTGGCACCGTGAGGAATGCGCACTCGAAAACAGGATGCAGGGAAGGATCGTGGTCGAACGGGCACTCAGCGGAAGCGAGGTTTTCGCTGGGGGGCGTCGGCGGCGTGGGCGTTGGGGCCGGCGTCGGGGTCGGGGTTGGCTCCGGAGTTGGCGTTGGGGTTAGCGTGGGCGTAGGAGTTGGCATTGGGGTCGGCGTGGGCTGTGCGCATGCAGCTGCTGCCAGTGCGACGGCGAGGAGAGTAAGCAGGACAATCAGAGGGAAACGAGAAATAGTCATGCGCTTGATGATAGCAGGAACCCCCACGGCCACAGCCCACAGAGTAGAATGCGTAACGGTTCAGGGTTGACGAGGCGAAAGCCTTGCAGAGCGCGGTGCCTACCGCGCCACCCTCAGCCGCCGCTGCGCGGGAATGATGGGACTACCTCACGAAGTCTGGACAGTTACGAGGCTCCTCATCAGTTGACACGGAGGCTATCGAAGGAATAACCCGCCAATTGTTTGCCCATGTCGAATCGTTCGGCAAGGAACGAATAGGCAATGCTGAGGGCTATGTTGTCGAACAAATAGACCATCTGAATTGTCCGATGCGCACCAAACGACAATTGGAATACGATGGCAGGGGAACCCTGTGAGGTTCGTACTGTTTCCTTGGTGATGTCTTCCGCTCCCAGAGGGATGAGCACCGAAGATTCCAGCAAGTCGGCGTACTGGGTCAGAGATGGCTCCCCCGCTCCCAGGGCAAGAAGGTCCTCTACGACGATAAGGATATCGCTGTTCGTCTCTGGGTCGAAGGCATAGAATACTTCGCCTTGCGATTCATCCAAATCCCCTTCGAGCCAGGCTTCCGGCACTTGTATTGAGAAGGAACCCCAAGGATCCTCGAAAATCACCATGGTTCCAAAACGGCTGTTCACTATCTGGGGGCTAGGCGGCACACTTACCGTTTCGGTACCTTCCCTCGATGGTTCTACCGACAAATAGTAGCCCCCGACGTTATTGCCCTCCGCTTCGGTGACAGCGATGAAATACTCTCCGGTGTGCGGCGCCCGATAGACGAGTTCGGAGTTGCCAAACAGCCCGCCGCCACTGTTGTCATCAGACACAACCTGATTGTTGCGGGATTTGGGGAAGTCAACGTAAATTACGGTGTCTACGAGGGAATCAGTGGCAATCCTTACGGTCTCGCTCTCCTTCAGGTGAATGGAGTACCAATCCCAGTCAGAGAAGTAGTCAAGGCTTCCGGCGACAGTTTCGCCCGCCGCGACAGTCCGACCGTCGTCAGGATCAGTGAGCGGCAAAAGCCTAACGCTGCTGTATAGGTCAAAACCGGATGAATGCCCCGATGCCATCTCGACTTGCAGGAAGTGGACGCCGCTTGTCAGCAGCTCCACAGCCCCGTACTCGACGCCCGTGTAACCGTCATCAACTTCTAGTATCGAGCCTAATGGGTCGGCCACATGGAACCACCCATCGCCTGATCCTTCGATCTCTACCTCAAGTACGGTTCCTGCCGTTGCGTCCAACACGAAAGCGCGCATGTCCCAGTAGTTGCGCAAATCAAGGTCAACATTGAAGCCGCCACGCCCGACTGGCAGCCGACGGTCGCCCAGCCCAGATGTGAACTCGCCTAGGGTGAGTTTCTCCACTATAGGCATGATGTCGGCCGAGGATGCCGCCAGCCCGAACCCTGCTTCGCTGAAAGAAAATGTGGAGATGCCGACTACCTCACCCCGGGAATTGGCCAATGCCCCACCGCTCTGACCGCCCGCGATGGCGGCATCGGTCTGGAAGTAGGTTATCCCCAGACGCTCCCACTCTCGGAAGCGGGAAAGTATCCCGCGAGTGATAGTAGGCTGTGGAAACAGGTCTACTTCGGCAGGGTAGCCGACTAGAAGCAACTCGCTACCGAGGGCCGCGCCCTCTCCGTCTTTCAACTTCAGCGGCTGGGCTGATACAGCAACCGGACCCAACACCGCCAAGTCCGCCATTGGGTCCCATCCCACTACAGGCACATTCTCCAGCTCTGTTCCATCAGGGAAAACAACCCAGACCGATTCATAAGGCCATACCACGTGGTAGTTGGTGATGACATAACCTCCTTCAATTAAGACGCCGCTGCCAGTGGCCGCTGTCGTCTTAATGAATGCCACTGAGGGGAAGATCAGCGCATACACTTCTGCGAATGACATTTCCGCTACAGGCTTGGGCGTGGGAGTGTCGGTTGGCACGGGAGTAGGCGTGAGAGTGTCGGTTGGCACGGGGGTAGGCGTGGGAGTGTCGGTTGGCATGAGGGTAGGCATAGGAGTCGGCGTGGGCTGCGCGCATGCAGCTGCTGCCAGTGCGACGGCGAGGAGAGTAAGCAGGACAATCAGGGGGAAACGAGAAATAGTCATGCGCTCAATGATAGCAGGAACCCCCACGGCCACAGCCCACAGAGTAGAATGCACGCCACCTGAAGCGAGGAGTGACAGACCAGATGAAGGCAGTTCGTTTCCATGAGTTCGGCGGGCCGGAAGTGCTGCGTTACGAGGACGTTCCAGAGCCGGAGCCGGGGCCTGGGGAAGCACTCGTGCGGTTGGGCGCGAGCGGCGTCAACTTCATAGATACTTATCAGCGTACGGGCGCGTATCAGGTGGGTCTGCCGTTCACTGCGGGTCAAGAGGGCGCTGGCGAGGTTGTAGCCGTAGGCCCGGACGTGGAGAGCGTCGCCGTTGGCGACCGTGTCGCGTACACGAATACGCCTGCGTCGTACGCCGAGCTAGTGAAAACCCCGGCGGACCGTCTGGTGAAACTGCCCGACGGCATCGATGCGGCCACCGGCGCTGCCATGCTGCTGCAGGGCATGACGGCGCACTACCTCGCGATTTCGACCTTCCCACTGCAGCCGGGGCACACCTGCCTCGTTCACGCTGCGGCGGGAGGAGTGGGCCTGCTGCTGACGCAGATCGCCAAGATGCGCGGCGCACGGGTCATCGGGACGGTCTCCACGGAGGAGAAGGCTGAACTTGCTCGCGCGGCGGGCGCTGACGAGGTGATCCTCTACACGCAGCAGGATTTCGTTGCGGAGGTCATGCGCCTCACGGGCGGCGCGGGCCTGCCGGTCGTCTACGACTCGGTTGGCAAGGATACATTCGAGGGCGGACTGGAGTGCCTCGACCATCGCGGGTACATGGTGCTGTTCGGCCAATCGAGCGGACGGGTTCCGCCGGTTGACCCGCAGATACTGAACTCGAAAGGCTCCTTGTTCCTCACGCGTCCGTCGTTGGGGAGCTACGCCCGGACACGGGAGGAGTTGGACTGGCGGTCGCAGGAGCTGTTCAGTTGGATCGCGGAGGGCTCGCTCAGCGTCCACATCGGGGGAACGTTCCCTATGGCGGACGCCGCGGAAGCGCACTGTCAACTGGAAGCACGTCTAACAACCGGCAAACTGCTGCTGATACCGTAGCACAGTCATTCAACGTAGCAAAGGAAACGGAAAATGAGTAGCGTAGGAACATTCATCGGGGCGCATCGCCGCACCATCATCATCGTTGCCGTAGTCGTGGGGATTCCGCTGCTGGCGCTCGCCTGGTGGCTTGGGTCTCCGTTGTTCATCAACAAGACGGTGGACGAGGAGTTTCCGTATAGCGTGGGCGCAGTAGTGCCTGAAGGCATGACCCGGGCTCAGGTAGACCAAACGATGGCCACGATGGCCTTGATGGACGCCGCCGTGTCGGAGGCCATGCCGGAGGCTGCCGCGCATCCTGAATCGGCGGGCGAGATGATGACGATGGACAACATGACGCCGGAGGTAATCGCCGCCGCACTTGGGAGTATGACACCTGAGATGATGGCAGAGATCGCCAAAACGATGGCGGAGGCGGTTCCGGGGATGACGCCTGAGACGATGGCCGCGGCGATGGAGAGCATGACGCCTGAGATGATGGCGGGCGTCGTGGAGAGCTTGACGCCCGAGATGATGGCGAGCGTCGTGGGGAGCATAACGCCTGCGATGATGGCGCAGATAACCCAGATGATGCCTGAGACGATGGCGCCCGCGTCCCCGGTTGCCGTTAAGCGCGGGACTTTCCGAGACGCCGACAGTTTCCATACGGGGGAGGGCTCTGCGACCGTCTACCAACTACCGGACGGCTCGTACGTGCTGCGTTTCGAGGACTTCCGTGTCACAAACGGGCCGGATCTGCGCGTGATCCTTGCGACGCACCCCGACCCCCAGGGCCGCGGCGACGTGCACACTGGAGACTACGTGGAGCTGGACAAACTGAAGGGCAACATCGGCAACCAGAACTATCCGCTCCCTGAGGGGCTGTCGCCCGACGGCTTCGGTTCGGTTGTCATCTACTGCAAGCCGTTCCAGGTCGTGTTCAGCGTGGCCCCTCTGTCGGATGGATGACGCCTGTTGACCGTCCTCCGCCCTCGGCATGACGCGACTTCCTGTTCATGGCGGGCCTGCTAGACTGCGCCCACACGCCATGCAGGGGGTTGCGTCATGTTCCACGGCAACAAGGTTATCGATGTTCACGGGCATCATTCGACGCCTGCGCAGTTCCGGGCGTACGCCTACAACATGATCGCGCTGCGGACTCCGGCCGGCAGTACGCTGCAGATTCCAGAGAAGGCTATGGAGGAGGCGCAGGCGCGCCACCTCGGCATGATGGACGAGCGGAACATCGACGTGCAGTTCATCTCTCCGCGACCCGTCGCGATGATGCACTGGGAGATGCCGCACATCGTGGATCATTGGACCAAGGTTACGAACGACGTTATCCATCAGACGTGCGAGATGCATCCGGATCGGTTCGTGGGCGTTGCGCAACTGCCGCAGGTGGGCATCGACTACGCGCAGGATACGATCAGCTGCACGGCGGAGTTCGAGCGTGCCATTGGCGAGCTGGGGTTCGTGGCGGCGACGGTGAACCCCGATCCGGGAGGAGACCGGCGCGCGCCCGGCATGAACGACCGCTACTGGTTCCCGCTGTACCGCAAGGCGGTGGAGTTGAAGGCTCCGCTCATCGTTCATGCGTCTATCTCTCGCGACCCGCGCATCACAATCCTGCCGCACAGCTACCAGTACAACTTCATGACGGAGCAGGCGCTGGCGACGCAACTGCTGGAGAACAGCGACGTGTTCGACCGCTTCCCTGACCTGCGGGTGCTGGTCTGTCACTGCGGCGGCGCGCTGAGCCGGTTCATCCCGCGCGCTCAGTCGTCCGGCATCGCGGGGGGCGGTCAGGTGGGTATCGGCGCGCAGGGGGCTCCGGCGCACGAGGACGAGCAGAAGCTATGGCCGAACAACCTGTTCTTCGACACGTGCGCCTACGATAAGGACTACCTTTCAACGGCGATGAAGCACAAGGGCATCGAGCAAATGTGCTTCGGCTCCGAGTCGCCGGGCAGCGGTACGGGAGTGCTGAATCCCGACACGGGCCGACCCGCGGACGACATGCTGCCGGTCATCGATTCGATCGGGTTCCTGACGGACGAGGACAAGCGGAAGCTGGTGCACGACAACGCGATGCGGGTATTCCCGCTGTTCCAAGGTTAAGCGTGGCAGACTTCAGAGTTATCGGCCACGCGACAGGGCGGACGGAAGGGCCGGGCAAAACGACGGGCGACGCGATATACGCATTCGACGTATGTCCGCCGGGTACGTTGTGGGCGAAGGCGCTGCGCAGCCCCTACCCCGCAGCACGTATCAAAAGCATCGACGTCTCCAGGGCGGAAGCGCTCCCCGGTGTTCACGCCGTGCTTAGCGGGGCTGATGTCGCAGGCCGGTTGCAGGGGCGTCAGGTTCGCGATGTGCCGCTGCTGGCGCAGGACGTCGTCCGCTTTGCGGGCGAGAAGGTGGCAGTCGTAGCCGCTGACGACGAGGAAACAGCGCAACGAGCCGCAGGGCTGATCATCGTGGAATACGAGGAGATAACCCCGGTGCTCGATGCTCTGGAGGCGCAACGCGACGGCACCCGCCTCATCCATCCGGATATGGCAGCCTACGCGGGATTCCGCCATCCTCCTGAGAGGCCGTCCAACACCTTCTTCAGTGCGAGTTTCGGGCTTGGGGACATCGACGCGGGGTTTGCCGAGGCCGACCTCGTCTTCGAAGACGAGTACCGCTGCGGCAGAACGCACCCGGCATTTCTCGAGCCGCGCTCCTGCGTGGTCTCGGTTGGCGAAGACGGGCGCGCTCACGTGTGGGCTTCGAACAAGACGCCTTTTGGCTTGAAGCAGTCGTTAGCAGCCGCGGTGGGCGTCGATGAGGAGTCAATCGTGGTGCATCCCGTCCACGTTGGGGGGGATTTCGGGTCGAAGACGGCGCCTTTCGACGAGCCGTTGGCCTATCTGCTCTCCGCCAGAACCGGCCGTCCCGTGAAGATGGTAATGGATCAGACGGAAGAGCTGGGCGCAGGTAACCCCAAGCACGCCGCCGTTATGCGCGTAAAGACGGGCGTCAAGCGCGACGGCGTACTGACGGCGCATCTGCAGGAGATGTATTTCGACAGCGGCGCGTATGCAGGGCTGATGCCGTTGGGCGCGCTGGCAGGGGTCGACCGCATCGCGGCCAACTGGCGCATCCCCAATGCCCGCTTTGACCAGTATCACGTCTATACCAATAACGTTCCGGGCGGATACATGCGCGGCCCCGGCGAGGCGCAGGGCTCGTTTGCGATCGAGTCGCACATGGACGAGATCGCCAGATCCCTGGGGATGGATCCGTTGGAATTCAGGATGAAGAACGTGCTGCGTGAGGGACAGCGCACGCCGATGAACGAAATCTTCGCCGATGTGCGCGCCGAGGAGACGCTGCGCGCAGCCGTTGAGCGGAGCGGCTACGGCGGGCCGAAGCGCTCGACGGTCGGCAGAGGTATCGCCATGTGCGCACGGCCTGCGGGCGGGGGTGAGTCCTACGCCGAGGTGATCCTCAACGCGGACGCTTCGATCGTGGTCAAGACGCCGATCTTCGAACCGGGGACGGGGGCGTACACGATGTTTGCGCAGGTCGCGGCAGAGGTGCTCGGCATGGATGTACGCGACGTGGACGTGCAGGTGTGGGATACGGACGCGGTTCCCTTCGATTCGGGCGTTGCGGGCAGCCGTACGACGCGCATGGCCCTCCCCGCGGTACATGAGGCAGCGGAGGCCGCGCTGGGCAAACTGCTGCGGGCGGCTGCGGCACAGACGGGCTGGCCTCTCTCCGGGCTGAGCATGGAAGGCGGACGCATACGGAACGGCGCTGCTGCCGAGTCGCTCCCGTGGGCGAGCGTCGTAACGGCTGCCGGGGGCGCCATCAGCGGGAGAGGGCACTCGAAAGTCGTGGGTCAGGCGGAGCACACGTCCTTCGCGGCACAGATAGCCGAGGTGGAAGTGGACATGGAGACTGGCCAGGTTACTGTCCTGCGCTTCACGAGCGCTCACGATGTCGGTACGGTGATCAATCCGACTGCGCACCAAGGCCAGATAAACGGCGCTGTGGTGATGGGGATCGGTTACGCGCTGCAGGAGGAGCTTCTGGTGGACGCAGGCAGGATCACAACGCTCTCGCTGGCGGACTTCAAGCTGCCGAACGTGGCTGACGTTCCATCTCTGGAGACGGCGCTTGTTTCCTCCACAGGCGGGGCCGGTCCGTATGGGGCGAAGGCTATCGGCGAGGCGCCACTGCTTGGCGTTGCTCCTGCGATTGCCAACGCGATCCGCGATGCAACCGGCATCCGCATGAAGACCCTGCCGGTCAGCGCGGAGCGGATGTTGGCGGCGCTCAGAGAGGAGCGCTCCCCCATCCGCCCGGGCTGACGCACTCAGCCGGCCTCGCCGCTGTGGGTTAGGACGGTCAACAGCGCGGAGATGTCACTTTCGCCCAGGCCTCGTGCTACGGCCTCGTCGAACAGGGCCTGCGTCCTAGCGCTCAGCGGTAGTTCGATGCCGAGCTCACGGGCGGCCTCCTGCACGAGGCCGAGGTCTTTCACGAGCAGCCGCACAGGGGCGAGCGAGCCGTAGTCGCCGGATACGAGCATGGGGCCGTTGCGCGTCAGCATGTTGCTGGCTCCCCATGATGTGGAGAGCACATCTAGCAATTGCTGAGGGTTCGCGCCTGCGGACGTGCCGAACAGGAACGCCTCGCAGGCTGCGATGGTATGGACGCCCACGAGCAGCTGATTCGTGAGCTTGACGATGGAGCCCTGCCCGACCGGCCCGACGGAATGCACCGCCGCGCCCATCGCATCGAGGACGGGCCGTGCCGTCTGGAAGTGGCGCTCCTCTCCTCCCGTCATGATGGTCAGCGTTGCACTGACGGCACGCTCCACTCCGCCGGATATGGGGGCGTCGAGGTAGCCCGCGCCGCGCTCCGCGACGGCGGCGGCGGTCTCGCGGGCGAGCGCGGGGCCGATGGTGCTCGTCTCGATGAGCACCTGCCCTGCCCGCGCGTTCTGCGCCAGGCCCTCCGCGCCGAGGTAGACTCTCCGCGACGTGGCGACGTCCGGCAGGCACGTGCAGACGATGTCGGCGCTGGCCGCGACCTCTGCGAGCGAGGTGGCTTCCCGCGCTCCGGCGACGATCAGTTCGTCGATGGGGGGACGCGAGCGCGACGCGACGATGACGTCGAAGCCTGCGCGCACGAGGTTGAGCGCCATGGGCTTGCCCATGCGCCCGAGTCCTATGAATCCGACGGTGGTGGTCATTGGTTGCCTCTCGTCAGCCAACGGCTGCCTCCCTGAATAGCACCAGAGTGTCGCGCTGGGCTTGGGTGAGCAAGAAGTTCGGGTTGCTTCGGGGGTATATCTCCGCCTCGTCCCAGAACTTGCGCCGGACGCTGGTGGCGATTCCGATCTTCGCGGTAAGCCTTGGGATGAACGCAGCGGCATCGAACAGGTAGGCCGATTCGATGACCCAGGGACGCGTCGTGCCACGAGAAGACGCGGCGTTCCCCCGTGGCCGGTGAGCACGAGGTAGAAGTCCGGTTGGCTCTCGGTATTAATGTCCAGCACCCCCTCAAGTTTCGGGTAGTACCTGATATCGACCGTCTTCCCCTCGTGCAGGCCGTTGGTGAAGCGGCCATTGCTGCCCTTCGCACGGCGGAACCATGCAAGCCGACATCGAATACCTGAGTGGCGATGAACTTGCCGAAATGCCCGGTCAGCGCGGGGCGTCCGATGACGGCGGCTATCTCCTTGTCGATGGTGTTCCGTAGCCGGAGGAGGCTTGCGAGGTGTTTCACGTGGTTGTCCTTCTCGTCCCAATGATAAGGGGCTGCGGGGTTCCCCGCCTTCGCAGGGCACGACGAGGGCTGTTCAGGCGTGGCCAGGAGCGATGAAACTTTTAATTCCCGCTCATTTCCGTTCATTTCCGCTCATTCCTCTCGTAGGTGCGGGCGGTGGAAGGATAGGGCTGCGCCAGGGGTTTCACCCTCGGGAACGACGGGGGGCTGAATCTTGGACCCATTTGGCCTTGGTTGGCCTCGTTTACTCCTAGCGGCGAGGCTGAAAATGAGGCCGGTGTGGCCTCGTTTGGCACTCCGCCCACTCGTACGCGGTGGGCCAGCCGACCCTGGTGGTGGCCCTGGTTGGCCTCGTAGGAGTGGGCAGGAGTGGCGAAACTTTTAATTCTGTTCCGTTTGGTTCCGTTTTCCATTTCCCATCCCTCGTCATCCATTCCCGCCTCCGGGAACACGGAGCCTCCCTCGAACCCTCATCCTTTGCCTTCTCCCAGAGGAGAAAGGACCCACAGGGGCGGACAATGTAGCAATCAGCGGGGCTATGGCGTAAGGGCAATTGTCGTTGGTTTGGGGACGGGGACTACCTCACGAACTCTTGTATGTTGGTGGTGGGGTTCCCAATAGGGACTTCACAGAGGTGGAGTGGGGTGCGGCAGACCGATTAACTCTTGGTCATCAAAGACCGTTGTTCAGCGAGGGTCGCCGCACCACCCCCAAACAGAGCCCGAACAGTTGCCTGGGCCAATCGAGCCCGCATCGCGCAAGGAAGGGCCAGTACTGCATAGGGGGTAATCATGGGGCAAGAAGGAATCTACATAGGCATTGACGTCGCAAAGGCCAAGGTTGACGTCGCGGTTCGTCCCACGGGCGAGAGATGGGAGGTTCCCCGCGACGAAGCAGGAATCCCGCAGCTGGTTTCTGCGCTGAAGGCTCTCGGACCAGCCGTGGTGCTGCTGGAGGCTACGGGTGGCCTGGAACTACCTCTGGTGGCTGCTCTGGCCGCAGATGCATTGCCTGTGGTCGTCGTCAACCCGCGCCAGGTGCGGGACTTCGCCCGGGCTAGCGGGAAGTTGGCCAAGACCGACGCGCTCGATGCCGCCGTGCTGGCCCACTTTGCCGAGGCGATGCAGCCTCCTGTGCGTCCTCTGCGTGACGCAGAGACCCAGGTGCTCAACTCGCTGGTTGCCCGCAGGCGCCAGTTGATAGACATCCTGGTGGCGGAGAAGAACCGGCTTGGCGCCGCAACCAGCGCCGTCCGGCCCCGCATCGAGGCCCACATTGCCTGGCTTGAGCAGGAGTTGAACGACGTCGACGAAGAGCTGCGGCAGACGCTCCGAAGCAGTCCGGTGTGGCGGGAGAAGGATGACATCCTGCGCACCCTTCCCGGCGTGGGTGAGCACCTCTCCATCACGCTCCTAGCCCACCTGCCGGAGCTGGGCACGCTTGACCGTCGGCAGATCGCCGCGCTGGTGGGCGTGGCTCCCTTCAACCGCGATAGCGGCGCCATGCGGGGCAAACGGCATGTCTGGGGTGGGCGCTCCCGGGTCCGAGCCGTCCTGTACATGGGGGCGTTGGCAGCCAGTCGCTTCAATCCCGTCATCAGGGACTTCTACCAGCGGCTGCTGGCCGTCGGTAAGCCGAAGAAGGTGGCCCTCGTCGCTTGTATGCGCAAACTGCTCGTCATACTCAACGCCATGCTCAAGCATCGCTCGCCCTGGGCCGACCTGAGTATCAATTCCGGTCATGCCTCTTGACTTTCAACACAGTTGCTGAACAGTTACCGGGCGCCGCTTGACTGAGAGTGCCTCGTAATGCACCCTTTCCTGTAGCCTCTTGAGCCCTATGCAGGCCGCGAGGCTCAATCCATACCGTGAGCAGGTGATATGGCAGGCTATTTGGACCCCAACGACCCCGTTGTGCAGGCGTTCGCAAAACTCGGCACCACACCCGTCAGCGATGCGATGGACAGGCTCGGCCTCGGCGGCCAGGTGTTCGGCATCAAGCCCGTTGACCGCAACTTCACGCTCTGCGGGCGAGCCCACACCGTCCGCAACGAGCCGATGACCGCAGCCCACAAGGGCGAAAGCGTCGGTGATTACATCGACGAAGTCGCCCCCGGCAACATCGTCGTCATCGACAACGGCGGGCGGCTCGATGCCACCGTCTGGGGAGACATCCTCACCATCATGGCCGACCGCAACAACCTCGGCGGTACGGTCATCCACGGCGTCTGCCGCGACTCCAACCGCGCGCTGAGCGTCAACTACCCCATCTTCTCGCGCGGCACCTACATGCGCACCGGCAAGGACCGCGTTCGCGCCGACGCCTACCAGGAACCCGTATCGCTCGGCGAGGTTCGAGTGCTGCCCGGCGACCTCCTCCTCGGCGACGGCGACGGCGTGCTCGTCATCGCCAAAGAGCATGAAGAGGCCGTCCTCCAGGCTGCGCAGGAGATCGACGCAGCCGAGGAGCGCATCCGCAACGAGATCATGCTGGGCGGACGCCTCGACGCAGCGCGTGAGAAGTTCAAGTACCACTCGCTCCAGAGCAAAGTCTAAAGCGAACCGGGTTCCTCTTCCGGATCGGAAGGGAGACAGCAGCAGTCGCGCTGCGTTCGTCCGGCAGGCCTCGACGTAGGCGCAACGGGAATGGTCATCATGGTTGTTGGAGGAAGTCGAATCGAGGTGGGCCTCGCTGAGGGCCGCTGTGGGTCTCGGCGAAGCTGGGGCAGGATGCGCTAGCCTCCGCCTCTGCGAGATGCTACCCGATAATGGCGGTGCAACGCACTTCTCCGACGCTGGGACTCGGCATCGGTATGAGATTATCCCCTTCGCTCGAAGGCCGGGATAAGGATAGGTAAGCCGGTTGGGATTCCAGTATCAATTCGCGCGCGTTCCCAAGTTCAGGCCAACAGAGAAGCGTCACCTCTTCTATGCACCCCCCAGTACATGAAGCCGACACCAACGGATACTGCACCACATAGTGGTGGCCATCGCTGTCCCTGATGCTCCTGAAGCCTTCCCACAGCATCGTGTGGGGTCTGCCGTGTGGTCATCCTTTCGGAAGGCGAAACCGGGCCTTCATATGAACCTCGAAACCAAGTTCAAGGATATCTATCCGCTCTACCTTCACGTGCAAACGTCCGTGTAATTGGGTACGAATTCTCGGGCGTATGAAGCCCAGTGGGGAGCCGCCCGTTCCAAAGGTGAGGCGGTTCTCCGCTGGAAACACACCCTGTATGAGATGTTCCAGCACGAGCCGCGAGGAAAGCGAAAGACCATGATCCTGGATCCACTGTACCGGATCTGTGGAATCGGGAAGTCTCAGCAGGTCAGCGGTAAGGGCAGGCAGTCCAGGGTCAACCATGGAGCGGTTTGGGGATGCTTCAACCGGCAGGCCACTCTTTCGGCGGAGCCACGCGAACGAATCCACAAGATCGTGGCGCTCTGAGGAGTCATTGGTTGGGCCTCTCCCGTGCTCAGAGGCAACCCGTTTTCCTTCTGATCGAAGCAATCCGCCCAATAACGGGCCGTACTTATCCTGTACGGCCTCGCGTACTTGCTGTACTAAGTCCGGCGCGAGCATAGGCCCGGAGTCTGTAAGTCTGTTCTGCATCCCATACATGCGTCCAGCCCTATCCAGACTCAGCCTCAGAGCTAGCAGCGCGGTGACTTCAGCCCTTTCAACTTGAAGCCACCGCAGGACGTCAACGCTCTCCGGCAGATTTAGCACTTCGCGAAACACGCGTTGGGCAAGAACGCTTTCCTGTTCGCGCATCGGAGTCCCCGGCCTCAGATTCCTGACAGCCGTCAACTGGTCTTGCAATCGAACCTCCGGTTCTATGACGGTATCAAGGGTTTGAGCCATTTGAAGTCTCCGTATAGATTAGTTGCGATTCAGCTCTTCCATTTATGAATTTGGGTGTATTATTACTCACTAATTCACCCAAACGACATCAGTTGGGAAACTGGACGCCGTGCAAGTGGCCCCCCATAACAAGAAGCTTATGGCAGAGGTAATTTCTCCGAGTATTATACCCGAGCCAGTCGGTACATGGGTATAGTAGGTCCAATGCGTGGTGAACATCACGGGCTTGTACTTACTCACAGAATGGTATCCCCCTGTGTCCAAATTACGAGTAAATCCTGTAAACGATCCACCTATCATAGGGCCAAGCGTCGACGTCATATCCATACGCCACTGAACGCCTTGGTTAAAATCGTTGAACAGGGTCAAAGTAAGTGAACCACAATTGCCAACCACGGTTCCTCTTTCAGATGTACCGCTTCCATAGCCACACAGGTTGTGAAGGGTAAGCCACTTGCGTGCAGCATCTGTATCTGGAACACTTGAGCAGTCTAGTGTGAGTGGTGCCGTTACGGTAGGAGTGTTGTTGGAAGATGCTTCGGATGGTTCTTCCACAGAATCACCTGCATTGGCAGTACCAATCAACATGGCCATCGATAAGACAATTACTACCATCACTAGAACCATCCGTATCAATACGGTATCAACAGCCTCTATGTCTTGATTGACCTGGGTGAAGATGCCATCGTCGGCGTAGAGGTAGCAGAGGCTGGCAACGTCGTTTTCACTGACAAGCCGACTGGGAATTGACGCCAGCCATGCCCTTACGAATTGTCGTCATCGTATGGACGGTTTTGCTACTGCTGCTTATCGCGGTGGTCGTTCTCTTGGATATCCGCGAGGGAAACGCTGTTGCCGACCCTCCCTGGAAAGCCAGTCTGCGTGATTTCGGCTATTCCCACGTAACGACGCCAACGGAAGAAGCCGTGAACAGATCCGAATCTATCTCGGTATCGCTGCCGGAAGGTTCCCAACAAGGACTAGAGAATTGGTGGTTGCTCTACACTCATTTCAACATAGAGTTCGACCCAAGCTCAGGGCCGGGCACTGTCTGGATAAGCGCTGCTATCAACGACCATCCAGCGATGAAGTTGGAGATTATTGTTCCTGACTATGTCGATGGCTACCTGGTTAGCCGATCAGAAGTCATAAATGGTCCGTCTCAGATGTTCACTCTCGCTCCTGTGCAAACCTACGGAATTGCCAACTACTTGCCGTTGAACGGGGTTACGTCTGGCCGTAACGACCTCGTGTTCCAGCTCAGGAGAACAGGCGATGTACGTGTTGAACGATTAGTTTTTTTCGATGACACTCAGTTCATCCGGATCCCTCTTGCACCTCCGAAACTGGAACTACGCACTTCCTTTGGAAGAATGGAGCTCGTCGATGGTTCAGAGGTTCCCACGGTCGGTTCAGCGTTCCTTCTCTCCGTATATGCGTCTCGATCCGGTTCTGGTCCCCGTTGGCCGGTCAAATCTATCGGATCCGTTGTCATGGAAGTCATAGACCCGGACGATGCGTTCCTTGTAGAGCCCGCGCTTGAGGGTCAATGGCGATACCTGCTGACTCCGCTGAAGGCTGGCGCTCATTCCCTGGTGTTCTCAGCGCCAACGCGCAACGCAGGCACTTCTCAGGTCAGGTTCGACACAATCGTCTACGAGCCAGGCGAGGGGCCGCCCGGGTCTTGGCAGAAGTACGGGATAGGGGCGATAGCGGTTGGGTTGACCTTCGCCGGAGCGGTTCTGATCCTCTGGTTATTCCCAAGGAAGTTCACGAAACCCATCGCCGTGATACGGACGAATACCAGTAACGAGATGTGGGAACGACACCAGGGCCCGGAAGCGGTGATTGCCGCTATCCTTCTTGCGCTCACGACCGGGTACGTTTCTGGTTTGTTTGCCGTTGATAGCTCAATCCCCGACTTCCCGGCGTCTGTTATTCTTGGCGGAACCCTGGCAAACCTCTTCCTGTTCCCTTTCCTGATAGGTCTGCTGTTCCGACCGTCCCTGATGGGTGTGATTCCTATCCTCGGTTCTGCCGCTGGAGTGTTCCTTTGGTACCTTCTGGCTGAAGCGCGCATCAGTGACATCGGCTACGACACGGAGTGGTGGTTCCTGCTAACGATATGGTTCATCGGTTTTTCGTTCCTGACGTACCTGACCTTCCTGCTCGGCAGGGGCCTGAGAAAGTTGGGGACTTCGCGGCGCAGCAGCCAATCCTGAGCACGAGAGCAGTCCGCAGTGGGCCACGGGCGGCGGCGAGGCCTACTGCCTTCCGAGAGCCGCTGGCCTGCTGTCTGCCCCGCCAGCTGCGCTGTGGGCTACAATGGGGCCGCCAGCTCGAAGCACCGCCTATCGTCAGCGTAGGCCAACAAGGAGGCTCGAACCATGCAGACCTCGATCCCATGCGTATTCATGCGCGGCGGCACCTCGCGAGGCCCCTTCTTCCTCGCGTCAGACCTGCCGGACGACCCTGCCACGCGGGACAAAGTGCTCCTTGCCGTGATGGGCTCGCCGGACGACCGGCAGATAGACGGCCTCGGCGGCGCAGACCCCCTTACGAGTAAAGTCGCCATCGTTGGCCCCTCCACACGAGAGGATTGCGACGTGGACTATCTCTTCGCGCAGGTCGTGGTCACCGAAGCCGTCGTGGACGTCAGCCCCAACTGCGGCAACATGCTCGCGGGAATCGGCCCGTTCGCCATCGAGCACGGCCTCGTGCCCGCGCAGGACGGCGAAACCGAGGTTCGCATCCACATGGTCAACTCAGGCGACAAGGCCGTCGCGCGCATCATGACGCCGGGCCGCAACGTCGAGTACCAGGGCCCCGCGCGCATAGACGGCGTCCCCGGAACCTCAGCGCCCATCATGATCGACGTCGAGGACACCGCAGGCTCCTTCTGCGGCGCGCTCTTCCCCACCGGCAACAGATTCGACGTCATAGACGGCATCGAATGCACGCTCATGGACAACGGCATGCCCGTCGTTGCGATGCGCGCCTCCGACCTGGGCCGCACGGGCTACGAGACCCGCGACGAACTCAACGCCGACGAGGAGTTGAAGCAGCGCATCGAGAGCATCCGCCTGCAGGCGGGTCACCTGATGAACCTGGGAGATGTTACGGACAACGTGGTGCCCAAGATGTTCCTGCTCGCGCCTCCCGAAAAGGGCGGAGCGTTGAGCACGCGGTCGTACATCCCCAAGGTCGCCCACGCCTCCATCGGCGTGCTGGCCGCCGTAACGATCGCGACTGCCGCCGTCTACCCCGGCACCACCGCCTACGACTACGCCGTGAGGCCGCCGGGAAGCCGCAAGATGCTCGAACTCGAGCACCCCACCGGCTTCTTCAGCGTCGAACTCGGCGTAGAAGGCTCGGATAGCGACCCGGAGGTCAGACGCGCCGCGCTGCTCCGAACCGCCCGCAAGCTGATGCAGGGCGAGGTCTTCGTCCCCTCGAACGTATGGGAGGGGAAGGACGCCCTCGTAGGAGCAGCGGTCTGATGACAGAACGAGAGATACGCCTCATCGCGGCCCCTGATGCTAACCCGATTAAGCCGGGGCTCCGGCTGCCCCCAGGCGCCTGCGACGCCCACTGCCACATCTTCGGGCCGGGCGATGTCTTTCCGTACCACCCGGACAGGTCGTACACGCCGCCGGACGCGCCCAAGGAGCGGTTGAAGGCCCTCCACGATCACCTGGGCATCGAGCGCGCCGTTATCGTCCATGCGAGTTGCCACGGCGTCTACATGGACGCCACGCTGGACGCCATCACATGGTCGGGCGGCAAGTACCGTGGGACGTCCATCGTCGACCCCGACATCACCGATGCCGAGCTACAGCGCTACCACGACGGCGGCATCCGCGCCGTGCGCTACAATTTCGTCCGCCACCTCGAAAGCGTCCCTGAACCCGCCGTCCTGACACGGATGGCCGAGCGCATCGCGCCGATGGGCTGGCACCTCGTCGTGCACCTCGACGCTGAAGACATCGTGGAGCTGTCGCCGCTGCTGCTCGGCCTGCCGGTTCCGTTCGTCATAGACCACATGGCACGCGTCAAGGCAGGGGAGGGATTGGAGCAGGAGCCGTTCCGCCAGCTTCTCGAACTGATGCACCACGACAACGCCTGGGTCAAGATATGCGGAGGCGAACGCGTGTCAACGGACGGCCCGCCGTTCACCGACGCTGTGCCGTTCGCGCAGGCGCTCATCGCCGCCGCGCCCAGCCGCGTGCTCTGGGGCACCGACTTCCCGCACCCCAACGTCAAGCATATGCCCAACGACGGCCACCTCGTAGACCTGTTCGGCATATACACTGCGGACCCCACCATCCAGAAGCAGATTCTCGTGGACAATCCGAACACGCTCTACTTCGACGTGGCGTAGCCCGCGCCCGCCCATCCCGGAGGCGATCAGGATGCTGCACGCAACACCGGCCACGCTCCGCCGAGGGATAAGGGGCCATCGCCGAACGCCGGGGCCTCTCGCTTGGGTGCGCGTCGTCTGGTTTGCCGTGAGCGTCGCGATGCTCGCGGTGGGTATCGGCGCGCCGGCGCTGGCGCAGGCCCGCAACGCAAACGTCGTTGAGATGGACGGCATCATCAGCCCCATCGCCGAGCGTTACCTCACGCGCGCCATCGAGGACGCGGAACGCAGCGGCGCCGAGGTCATCATCGTAACGCTCGATACGCCCGGCGGCCTGCTCGATTCGACGCGCGGCATCGTCGCACAGATTCTCGCCTCCCCGGTGCCGGTCATCGTCTACGTATCGCCGAGCGGGGGGCGCGCAGCTTCCGCCGGAACGTTCATCACCGCCGCCGCTCATATCGCCGCCATGGCCCCGGCCACCAACATCGGCGCGGCCAGCCCCGTGAGCGGGCAGGGCGAGGATCTCCCCGAGACGCTCAAGAGCAAGGTGTTTGAGGACACCGCTGCCGAGATACGCGCCATCGCCCAAGTCAGAGGAAGACCCGTCGAGCCGTTAGAGGCAACCGTGCTCGAGGCGAAGTCGTACACGGCAAGCGAAGCGCTGGAGCTTGGCATCATCGACCTCATCGCCGACAACATCACCGCGCTCCTCGAACAGGTTGACGGGCGGACGGTCGTAATCGCCACAGCGGAGGGCGAAGGCGCCGTTACGCTCGCCACAAAAGGTATCGAGGTGCGCGAGGTGCGGATGGGCCTCTTCGACCGCATCCTCTCCTACATCGCTGACCCGAACGTCTCATTCCTCCTCATCTCGCTCGGAGGGCTTGGCCTATTCGTCGAGTTCTGGAACCCTGGCCTCATCTTCCCCGGCGTTGCCGGACTCATCGCCCTCGTGGTCGGCCTCATGGCGCTCGGAAGCCTGCCGGGCAACTGGGCGGGCGTCGCGCTCATTCTGCTCGCGTTCGTGCTGGTCAGCGTGGAGTTCAACACGGATGGGTTCGGCGTATTCGGCGCACTCGGGCTGGCGAGTTTCATCCTTGGCGGCATCCTGCTGTTCGCGCACTTCGGAACGCCGTCTCCCGTCGTGCCTGACATCTCAGTCAGCCGCTGGGTGCTGCTGTCGACCTCGGGGCTCCTTGCGCTCAGCGTCGGCGGGTTCGTCATCGTCATGCAGCAAGCCCGGCGCAGCGCCAGGCTCAGCGGCATGCCTGCGCCCGCGGTCGTCGGCATGACTGGTATAGTGTCCTCAGCATTGACGCCGGAAGGTAAGATCCGCGTACGCGGAGAGACGTGGAACGCGCGAGCGTCGGACGGCTCCCGCATACCACGCGGCGCAAGCGTCATCGTCAGAGAAGAGCACGGGCCGCTCCTCGAAGTAGAACGCATCGACTTCCCAACAGGGACAGAAACGGAGACTGAGAACCATGGCTAATTGGGGACTCAACGTCGTCAAGCAGTACCAACGCATGGTGGTATTCACCTTTGGCTCCTACACCACTACGCGGGGGCCTGGCATTCGGTGGGTATGGCCATTCGTCAACAACGGCTCAACCACGGTTGACCTGCGCGAGGTTCCCGTGCCCATCCCGCGCCAGACGAGCATCACCCGCGACAACGCTCCAATCGACATAGACTTCTTCGTCTACATGCGCGTGGTCGAAGATCGCCCGCAGGACACGATCCTCAACATCAGCGATTTCGGCGCCGCTGCCCAAGCGTTGGCGATGACGACCCTGCGTGCCGTCGTCGGAGAGATGGATCTCGACGATGTCCTCTCCAAGCGCGAGCGCATAAACTCGCAGCTCCAGGTCAAACTCGACGAGGTCACCGTGAACTGGGGCGTGAAGGTCACCCGCGTCGAGATCAAGGAGGTCGAGCCTCCGCGCGACGTGCAGGACGCGATGAATCGCCAGCTCTCCGCGGAGCGCACGAGGCGCGCCGCCGTAACCGAAGCGGAGGGAGAGCGCGACGCTGAGATCAGCCGCGCCGAAGGCGCGCGACAAGCCGCCATCCTCCGAGCAGAAGGCGCGCGTCAGGGCGCCATCCTCGAAGCCCAGGGCGAGCGCGAGTCGTCGATTCTGCGCGCGGAAGGCTTCAGCCTGGGAATGGAGCGCATCAACGCCGCCGCGATGCAGGCCGACTCCCGCACGATGAGCCTCCAATACTTCGAAACACTCAAGGAGATCGGGGGAAGCCCCTCCACGAAGTTCATTTTCCCGATGGAGTTCACGTCCATGCTCGAACCGTTCCTCCAGCGAACCCAGGGCGTCCGAACACCCGACTCGGAGGACGTCTCCTAGCAGCCATGCGGCCAACCCTGCGCGCAATAGCGGCCCTCATCTTCCTGGGGGCCGCCTCGCTCCTACAGGCCGCGTGCTCAGCCGAGCCTACGCCCACGCCTGCGCTCGATGCCGCTACGGTGCGCGACCGCGCTGCGGAGGCGCTGCGGACGCTCTCCACCGTTCATTTCCTCGTCAGGCACCAGGACGACGGCGGCACCGATATGGGCTTTGCGAAGCTCACCGAGGCCGAGGGTGACGGACTCTTCCCTGATCGCGCCTCATTCGCCGCGAAAACCATCTCTGAGCAGTTTGGCGGCCTCGCGCTCGATTTCGATCTCATACAGGTCGGCCCCACCACGTACCTGCGTGACAGAATCAGCCTCCAATGGCAGATCCTGCCTCCTGGAACCCTGCCTATGGACTTCTCCCGCATCAACGACAGCATCGCCGACGGCCTCGCCTCCACCTCCGGCCTCTCCCTCTTGGACGGCGAAACCATCGGAGGCGCGGAGACGTACCTGCTCACCGGTAGAACCGCATCGGCTTCGATGCGCGGGTTCGTGCCCAACGCCCCGGACGGCGAGATGATAGACCTCGAGGTCTGGGCAGGAAGGGACGATTTCATCCCTCGGCGCGTCAAGATGACCGGGGTGCTCCTCAACGGCGATCCGGCAGGCATGGTCAGATTCCTCGATCTGTCCGCTTTCAACGAGCCTGTCACCGTAGAACCCCCGATATAGAAGAACCGCATGCCCTCGCGCGCCCGGTTCACACTCAGCCTGCCGCCTAACGTACTGCTGGCCATCGTCTGCCTCGGTGTGTTCCTCGCGTCGCTCGACCAGACATCCGTCGTAACCGCGCTGCCCGCCGTCATGATCGACCTCGGCGTCAGCATCAACCGGCTCGATAGCCTCGCGTGGGTCGTCACGGCCTACCTCCTCGGCTTCACCGTCGCGATGCCGCTGCTGGGCAGAGCAGGGGATGTCTACGGCTATCGATTCCTGTACTTCTGCGCATTGCTGCTCTTCGCGATCGGCTCTGTGGGCGTCGCGCTCGCCCCGAACCTCGCCTGGCTCATAGCCGCCCGCGTCGTTCAGGCGATTGGGGGCGGCGCGCTCATACCCGCAGCTATCGCGCTGGCCATCGAAGGCTTGCCGTTGTCGCGCAGGCCCATCGTCTTCGGCATCGTGGGGGCGGCGGCTGAAGCCGGAGCCGTCTTCGGCCCCCTCTACGGCGGAACCATCGTCGAATGGCTCGGGTGGCGATGGGTATTCTGGTCGAACCTTCCCGTCGTCGCTCTCCTCGCGCTCGCCTTGCTGGCCGTGCCGGAGGTCAGACGCACACGAGAACGCCTCGACGTATCCGGCGGCATCCTGCTCGCGTCCGGCCTTTCGCTGCTCACCGTTGGACTCGCGCAACGCTCGTTGTTCGATGCTGAATCGGCTAGGCCGTTCCTCATCATCGGGGCAGGGGGAGCGCTCATGGTGGCGCTCTTCTTCGTGGAGCGCCGCGCCGCAGCGCCCATCATCAGCAGAGCGCTCTTCGGCGCAGCGGGATTCGCCGCCGCCATGAGCGCTCAACTCCTCGTCGGCGGGGCGCTCATACTCGTGCTCGTAACAGTGCCGCTCATGACGGGAACGGTATTCGGAGAGCCTGCGTTGGAGGGCGGGCTACGGCTCATGCGCTTCACAGGCGCGATCTCCGTAGGCGCGATCGTGGGAGGCTACGCCGTCCGCAGGTTCGGCAGCCGTCCACCCGCGTTTGCCGGACTCGCCCTCGCCGCTGTCGGTTTCCTGCTCATGGCGACCTGGAACGAAACGATCGCAGATCCGAATCTCTCGCTGCACCTGGCGATAGGAGGGTTGGGCTTCGGTCTCGTCATCGCCCCGCTTGTCGTGTCGGCGGTCGATGCCGCGCATGAGGACTACCGGGCGACCGCCGCCGCGTGGATCACCGCCGCGCGCATGTTCGGCATGACCGCCGGACTCGCCGCAATGTCGGCGATGGGCGTGGACTACTTCCAATCGCTGACGACCAGCCTCGCGACCCCGATACAGTTCGCCGAAGAGAGCAGCGCCGTCTACGCGGAGAGGGTCGCGGAATACCGCGCCAGCCTGTCCGGCGCGTCGTTTGACGTCTTCACGCTGTTCTTTCGCGCAGGCGCGGTGCTTATCGTGCTCGCGGCGGCGCCGGCCTTATGGCTCAGGTCCCATGCAGATAGGAAAAAACCCGCTGCTGCGCCGTCGAAACCGGCTTAGGCGCAGTTCCCGTCAAGGTTATTGGCAAATGAGGAATCCTGGCTGCTGTGTGAGCGAAACCAAGCAGCAACAGGAGGCCTCTTATGACCCGTCTTCAGCCTCTCCTACCTGGGAGAAGTTGGTGATTGCTACTTCGCCTTCGGGGAACTCGGCGACGATCTTCAGATGTCCACCTACCGCCTCGATATAGGAACGCAGGCTGGAGACGTATACGTCGGCCCGCTGTTCCAGCTTGGCGATGGCGGGTTGGTTCACCTTCAGCGTCTCCGCCAAATCTCGCTGGGTCAGTGCCCGCGCCCGGCGAAGCTCGTGCAGCGGCATTTCGGCGAGCAGCTCGCTCTTCATGGTGTCTATCCGCTGGCGACGCTCCGGCGTGAAGTCCTTGACCAGTTCGCTGAATGGATGGCGTCCGCTCATTCGATCAGTCCCTCCTGTCGCAATTCGTCCAAGTGCTCGTCGTACAGACTGTCAGCCACCGGCACGTACTCTTCATAGAACCTGTCGTTGCCTGTCTTGTCTCCGCCGATAAGGAGTATGGACGTGCGCCTGGGGTCGAAGGCATAGAAGACCCGCAGTGGCCTGCCAGCACTCTGCGCTCTAAGCTCGCGCATCGCTCCGTGGCGCGAGCCTCTGATGTCCGAGGAGTAGGGATACGGCAGGTTGGGCCCGTGCTCGATCAGCAGATCAACCCTGGCGACCACGGCATCCTGCTGGCCTTCCAAGAGCCCGCGCCACCACTCCTCAAACGCGTCCGTGTACTCCACCTCCCAAACCATGGCTACATTATATTCCTAATATGGAATCTTTTGTAAAGGGGCCACCGGGGACGCTCCGGCAGGACGAGTGGACATACCGGCAACCGCAACACGGCAGCAATTGGAGGGACCATTCCCGCCTCACGCCTGCTAACAACGTCTCTGGAACTACACCTAGGCGTCAGCCTTCCTCGCCGCGATCCCCACAGAGTGAACGCCACCTGAATCCGTCCTGAGCGAGCAGCTCATCAGCTGCGACGGGCCCCCACGAGCCTTGCGGATAGCTCCGCATCCCGCCGGGGTCGACGCTCGCCCAGCACTGCAACAGAGGGTCCATGATGTTCCACGCTTCCTCGATCTGATCCGCTCTGATGAACAGGCCCGCATCGCCATCCATGGCATCTTCCAGGAGCCGCTCGTAGGCTTCCGGCAGCTCGGAGAGGTCGTGCCGGTCGCTGTAGTGGAACTCCATGTCCACCTCTTCCGTCAGGAACCCGGCGTCCGGCACTTTCTTGTCGAACTGCAGATGGATGCCCTCGTCCGGCTGGATGCACACTGAGAGCAGGTTCGGCGCGAATCCCTGGCCGCCGAGCCGCCGGAACATGGACAGCGGCGGGCTCTTGAACTGGATAACGATCTCGGAGACTTTCGTGGCCATCGCTTTCCCGGAGCGGAGGTAGAACGGCACGCCCTCCCAGCGCCAGTTATCCACGTACAGACGCATGGCCGCATAGGTAGGCGTCCGCGAGTCGGGCGGCACGCCAGGTTCGTCGAGGTACCCCTCGTACTGCGCAGCGATCGCATGCTCGCGGAACTCATGCGGAGACCACCGGCGCACCGCGCTCAGAAGGTCGCCCTTCCTGTCGCGTATCGAATACGCATCCAGTGAGGTCGGCGGCTCCATCGCCACCATGCACAGCAGTTGCAGCAGGTGATTCTGCACCATATCCCGCACGACGCCGGACGCATCGTAGTAGCCAGCGCGGGAGCTCACCGTTACGGACTCCGCCACCGTTATCTGCACGTTGTCCACGTAGTTCCTGTTCCATATCGGCTCGAAGATGGCATTGGCGAACCGCAGAACCAGCAGGTTCTGCACCGTCTCCTTGCCCAGGTAGTGGTCGATGCGGAATATCTGGTCTTCCTGGAACACATCGTGCATCGTGCGGTTCAGCTCCCGGGCGGACTCTTCATCCTGCCCGAACGGCTTCTCGATCACCACGCGCCGCCAGCCGCGCTCCTCGGACGTCAGCCCGGCCTCGCGCAGGCCCTTGGCGGCCACCGCATGAAGGGTAGGCGCGATGGACAGATAGAACAGCCGGTTAGCACCGTCGGGCCCCTCCAGCGCATCGAGCTTGCCGCTCAGTTCCTGGTAGGCGCTAGCGTCCCCCAGATCCCCGTGAACGTAGTGCAGGCGCGGCGCAAACGCATCCCATTCCTCGCGGGAGACCACCAATTCACCAACCTCCCGCACACCCTCCCACATCAGCTCGCGGTAGCTGTCGTCGTCCAGATTCGCCCGCGCGAAGCCCACGATATTGAGGTTGCGGTCGAGCCGGTCTTTTCGGCGCAGGTTGCATAACGCGGGAAGCAGCTTCCGTTGAGCAAGATCGCCCGTGCCGCCGAAGATAACGATGGTGGATGCTTCTGCCATACGCGCTCGACTCACAGGCTCCCAAGCAGCCGCAGGATGCCCGCTTCCGCGTCCGCGCCGAGGTTGACGCGAGCCACGCGGCGTCCGGTCTCCCTGAGCGCTTCGTAGTCCCCCAACGACTGGGCAGCGACCAGCACTCCGAAGCTGTATGGCTCGCCCGGAATCTCGATGTCCGCGTCCACGTCGACCGTCATCTGCAGGAAAAGCCCCGATGCCGGCCCGCCCTTGTGCATCTGGCCGGTCGAGTGCAGGAAGCGAGGCCCATAGCCGAACGTTGTTCCTACGCCGCAATCCCGCATCACTCGCTGGCGCAGCGTGGCGACCGCGTTCGACACGCCATCAGTCTCCTCCGCATACGTCATGATGGCGAGGTAATCGCCGGCGGTCGCTTGCTGTAGCAGGTCGGGGAGCGACCCGAACGTTTCTCCCGACGGCAGCGCGCCGTTGTCCAGAAACGTCTCCAGCACCCGGTTCGTCGCATCTTTCGCCTGCTGAACGTTGGGCTGGTCGAACGGATGGATGCCGAGGAGGTGGCCAGCCACCGCCGTCGCCATCTCCCACCGGAAGAACTCCGCGCCGATGTCGTAGACGTCATCCAGCGAAAGCGTGATAACGGGATGCCCCGCGCCTGCCAGACGCTCCATGGCGATGTCGGCCTGCGCATTCTCGTCACCGGAGAGCCGCATGTACACGAACACCCTGTCCTGGCCGTACGCATCAGGACTGAGCAACGGCTCACCCGCGATGGGCACGATGCCCGTGGCGTTCTTGCCCGTGCTCTCCGCAAGCAGCTGCTCCACCCAAAGACCGAAACTCGCGATGGCAGGCGAGGCGGTCAGCGTCAGTTTGTCCCTGCCTTCCAGCGCCATGGCTCCCATGACCGCGCCGAGCCACCCGCCGGGGTTGTTCCGTACCCCGACGCCCGCCTCGCAGCGCGACGCCATCTGCGAAACGCTGTCCAGCAGCTTGTGGCAGTCCACCCCGGCAAGCGCCGCCGGAACGAGTCCGAAGAACGACGCCACCGAGTAACGACCGCCGATGTCCGGGGGGTTCTCGAACGTACGCCGGAATCCCTCCGTCGCCGCCAACACGCCAAGCGATGTACCAGCGTCCGTGATGGCGACGAAATGCCCTCCGGCTCGCTCGCTGCCAACGGCGCTCTCCACGAGCTTGCGGAAGTGCTTGTAGAACGAAAGAGGCTCGATGGTGCCTCCCGACTTGGAGGAGACGATGAAGATCGTCCTGGCAGGATCGATGCTCCCCGTGACCGTCGCGACTCGTGCGGGCGCGGTCGAATCCAGCACCGTCAGCCGGGGGAAGCCCGGCGTGCTGCCGATGCTCTGCCGGATGACTTCAGGCCCCAGGCTGCTGCCGCCCATGCCCAGCAGCACGATGTCCTTGAATCCGGCGGCGCGAACCTCCTCCGCGAAAGCGCGAAGATCGCCCACGTGCTCCGTCATGTCCCGCGAGACCGCCAGCCAGCCCAGCCGGTCGGTGATCTCCGTGGGGTCGTCGTTCCAAACCGTGTGGTCTCTGTCCCAGATGCGCGCGATCACGTTGCCCTGCGCGAGCCGGTTCAACGCCTCGGTTACGTTCCCCGCATACGCGCCAAGGGATGAGGATGGAGCCCGTCGTTGTTGCGTCATTGCGATGCCGCCTTTACCAGTGCCTCGGCCTCCGCCGCGATGTGTTCCGCCGTGATGCCGTACTCCTGATACACACGCTGGTAGGGTGCTGATGCGCCGAACGTATCGACTCCTATCGAAACGCCGTCGAGGCCCACGTACCGCTCCCATCCAAGCGTGCGTCCCGCCTCGACGGACACGCGCGCCCTGATCGCCGGAGGCAGTACGGAATCGCGGTATGCCCGAGGCTGAGCGTCGAACAGATCCCAGGAAGGCATGGAGACCACGCGGACGGCGATACCCTTCTCCTGAAGCGCATGCGCAGCGTCGAGCGTCGCCTGCACCTCGGAGCCAGTCGCGATGAGGATGATCGCGGGCTCAGGCGAGGCGTCCCAGAGCACGTACGCGCCCTTCAGCACGCCCTCCGCCGGGCCGTAGACGCTCCGATCCAGTATCGGGAGTCCCTGCCTCGTCAACACCAGCACGGTGGGCCCGTCCTGCTTCTCCAGCGCCGCGCGCCACGCCATCGCCGTCTCCGTGCCCTCCGCGGGTCGCAGTAACGTCAGATGCGGCACGCCCCGCAGACCCATCAGCTGTTCCACCGGCTGATGCGTCGGGCCGTCCTCGCCCAGGCCGATGGAGTCGTGGGTGAAGATATAGACGACACGCAGTCCCATCAGCGCGGCCAACCGCATCGGCGGGCGCATGTAGTCGGAGAAGATGAGGAACGTGGCAGTGTAGGGGATAACGCCGCCATGCAACGCCATTCCGCCCGCGATAGAGCCCATCGCATGCTCGCGCACGCCGAAATGCATGTTGTGCGGCCCTGTGCCGTTTCCCGTGTCCACGTGCTCTTTCAGGAGCGTCTTGGTCGAAGGCGCAAGGTCTGCCGAGCCGCCCGTCAGGGTGTGTACGCGCTTGGCGATAGCGTTCATCACGCGGTTGCCTGCGTCGCGGGTCGCCACCGGCTTCTCGTCCGGTGAGAACAGGCCGTCCAGTTCATCGTCCCAGCCGTCGGGCAGCTCACCGCTCAGGTCGAGCGCCAACTGCGCCTCCTCCTCCGGGTACGCCGACCGGTACGCCTCGAAGCGCCGCTCCCAATCAGCCTGCGCCGCCGCCCCGCGATCGAGCGCCTGCCTGCAATGGTCCAACGCTTCCTGAGGCACGACGAACGGCTCGTGCGTCCACCCAAGGGTCTGACGCGTCAGCGCAACCTCGTCCGCGCCGAGCGCTTCCCCGTGGACGCCGCCCGTGTTCGCCTTGTTCGGGCTGCCGTAGCCGATGACGGTACGCGCAACGATGAGGCTGGGCCGGTCGCGCTCTGCCTGCGCTTCACGCAGCGCCGCGTCGACCGCTGCCACGTCCATTCCATCTATCGGCCCTACCACATGCCAGTTGTAGGCGCGGAATCGAGCGCCCACGTCTTCCGTGAACGCGATATCCGTATTCCCCTCTATGGAGATGTCGTTGTCGTCGTACAGATAGATGAGCTTGCCGAGCCCCAGCGTCCCCGCGAGTGACGCAGCCTCTGAGGCAACGCCCTCCATCAGATCGCCGTCGGACACGATGCCGTAAACGTGATGGTCGATGATCTCGTGCCCCGGCTTGTTGTAATGCTCCGCCAGCAGACGCTCAGCGACGGCCATCCCCACGCCATGCGCGAAGCCCTGCCCAAGCGGGCCTGTCGTTACCTCTGCGCCGGGTGTCAGACCGTACTCCGGATGTCCCGGCGTCTTGCTTCCCCACTGGCGAAACTCCCGTATGTCGTCCAGCGACAGCGGATAGCCCGTCAGGTGCAGCAGGGAGTAGAGCAGCATCGAGGCATGCCCCGCCGACAGCACGAAACGATCCCGGTCAGGCCACGATGTTTGCTCCGGGTTGTGCTTCAGGAACCGATCCCACAGCGTATAGGCCATCGGCGCAGCGCCCATCGGCGCGCCCGGATGCCCGCTGTTCGCCTGCTGAACCGCATCGATGGACAAGAACCGGATAGCGTTGATACACAGCCCATCAATATCCGTTTCCGTAACGTGGGTCGCCAAAGCCGCCCTCCTAAGCTCATCTCTCCGACGGGTAGGATGATACGAGATTTGTCACCGAGTCTATCCCATATCATCCGCCCTCTGGCGCCTGTCTGCGATAGTCGGCGGAGATGGTCAGGAGGCGGGTGCAAGCGCAACCGGGACAGCGCGTCTATAATCGGCGCTCACAGGCACACCTCGCATAGGAGCCATCATGCGCTACAGGCAGCTGGGAAACACGGACATCACCATCTCTGAGATCGGTTTCGGCTGCGGCAACACCGCCGGCCTGATGATCTGGGGAGACGAAACGGATCGCGTTCGGGCAGCGGAACACGCGATGAGCCTCGACATCAACTATTTCGACACCGCCGCTACCTACGGGCAGGGCAAGTCCGAAGAGAACCTCGGCCCCGTCCTAGCGCAGCTCTCCTCCCGACCGCTTGTCGGCTCCAAGGTCGCGATGCAGGAAGAGGAGCTCGCGGACATCCCCGGGAGCATCCGGAAATCGGTCGAGCGCAGCCTCATGCGCCTCGGCCTCGACCACCTGGACATCGTCCACCTCCACAACCGCGTTACGGCGAAGCGAGAGCCCGGCCAGACCGTCGCGATAGGCGCGCTGCTCGATGCAGAACAGATGCTGGGCCCCAACGGAGTCCAGGAGACGTTCGAGGCGCTGCGTGAGGAAGGGAAGCTCCGTTACTTCGGCTATTGCGCGTTCGGCGGCGACCCTTCCGCCTACCACGAGGTAGCTGACAAGGGACGCTTCGACTCGCTGCTCGTCTTCTACAACATCCTCAACCCCACGTCGGATCGCGCGATGCCCGACACGTTCAGCCAGCACGACTACGGCCAGATCATGGGCAAGGCGTCCGAGAAGGGCATAGGCACGGTCATCCTGCGTGTGCTGGAGGCCGGAGCGCTCTCCGGCAGCGCCACCCCCCACGACCTCAACCGGGGCGGCCCCAGCGGCGACCCCGAATACGCGAAGAACGCCGAGCGCGCACAGGCCCTCGCGTTCCTCAAGAGCGACCCCACCGAGACGCTCCCGCAGGTGGCGATACGCTTCGCACTGATGAACCCCAGGGTCTCCACCGTGCTCGTCGGCTTCTCCGAATTCAGCCAGATAGACGAGGCCGTGGCATGCGTTGGGCGCGAGGGGTTCACCGAGCAGCAGCTCGAGCAGCTCGAAACCCTCTACGAGACCGATTTCGGCTTACGATCCTGACTCGGCCCTGATTCGGCGCAATCCACACAACCAAACGGAGGTAGACCAATGCGTTTCATCGACAACGAAACCGTCCAGCGAGTGCTCACCATCAGAGAGTCCATCGACGCGCAGGACGAGGCGTTCCGCGGCCTCGTCGACGGCACCGCGATACACCGCCCCCGAATCGACATGTACGTGCCCACCGGGCGCGAGGAGGACTACTACCGCTGGGGCACCATGGAGGGCGCAAGCCGCGACCTAGGCGTGTTCGCCATCCGCATGAAGTCCGACATCGTGTCGTGGCCGGAGGATGAGAACGGCAATTGGACAGAGGAGAAGCACTGCGTCGAACCCGGAACGTACTGCGGGCTCATCTTCCTGTTCAGCACCCGCAACGGTGAGCCGCTGGCCATCATCAACGACGGCGAACTCCAGCACATGCGCGTCGGCGCGGGCGCGGGTCTCGGCGTCCGCTACCTCTCACGTGAAGACTCGAAGGTCGTCGGCATGCTTGGCTCAGGCGGCATGGCCCGAACCTACCTCAAAGCCTTCTGCAACGAACGTCCTATCGAGAAGGTGCGCGTCTACAGCCCCACGAAGAAGAACCGCGAGGCCTACGCCGCCGAGATGATGGACTTGTTCGACATCGACATCGAACCCGTCGACGACGCCGAATCCGCCGTGCGCGGCGCGGACATCGTTTCCACCTGCACCGACGCGATGCGCCCCGTGCTGAAAGGGGAGTGGCTGGAGCCCGGCATGCACATCACCAACCTCGGCGGGTTCGAACTCGATCAGGCCACGTTCGACCGCGCCAACGTCACCATCCGGCAGGGCATCGGCGGCGCAAAGCTGGACGACGACCCGCGCATCCAGTACGGCCGGGGCCACAGCCCCGTCGCATTCGTCGCCGGAACGGAAGAGGAGATGAAGCGCCTGCCGTCGTCCGGCCTGCGGATGGTGCAGATGGGCACTGCCGCCTACCCAACGTTCACCGACCTCGTGACGGGCAAGGCGCCCGGACGCACGTCGAGGGACGACATCACGCTCTACCTCAACGGCGGCAACCAGGGGCTCCAGTTCGCCGCTGTGGGCAAGGTCGTTTACGACAAGGTCATGGAGGCCGGCCTCGGCCACGACGTGCCAACGTCGTTGTTCCTGCAGGACATCCGCGACTAATACTGCGTGAGCGGCTTCTCGCACCAGATCAGGAACGAGAGGCTCGCCCAATGGCCGGACGCCTCCGTCCGCGTGTAACCGAGACGTTCGTATATGCGGACGTCAGGCATGGCGTACCTCCGGGAATGTTCTATGGATAGCAACTAGGACAGATGCTTTTCGTAGCAGACGGCCCACTGTTTCCCGATGTGCTCGCCGAACGGCGGTATGCGCGTGTACCCGAGACGCTCGTACATGCGGACGGCGCGCTCCAGTCGGTCGTCTGTCTCGAGCACCAGCCGCGATAGTCCGCGCTCTGCCGCCGCGCGTTCCAGCGTGGCCATGAGCGCTCGCGCTACTCCTGACCCGCGCTCCTCCTGCACAGCATAGACCCGCTTCACTTCGCCGGTCGCGCCGTCGAGGATGCGCACCCCGCCGCACGCCACGGGGACGCCCGCGCGGCGCGCGATAATGAAGACGCCGTTGAAGGCGGCCTTCTCTTCAGGCCTCAGGCTGCCCGCGTCGGTTCTGCTCTCATAGATCGCGTCCATCTCCGCGTCGAGCATCGCCATCAGCGTCTCCGCTTCCGGCTCGCTGGGCGAGACTGATTCAAACGTGATGTCGTCTGTCATCGTGTACCTCATGCACAGAAAGAGGGGCCGGCGTACCGACCCCTCTTTGACGATGCTGCTGATCCTTACGCGGGTCAGTCTTTCTCGTTCTCGAACTTGTAGTTGGAGTCGGTGTAGCACTCCGGCGGCATTTCGCTTTGGAGTCTTCGCTTGGCGAGCTCGGCAGCGAATCGCTCTCGGATCTCCGGCGCTTCCTGGTGGTACTCGTACTGATCGGCTGAGCGGTCAACCTTCTCGCCCATGAATCCGGTGAACTGAGGTAGGGGATGGAACGCCAGATACCGCCCTGGCTGCTCGCCGACGTTGAAGTGCTGATGGAACCAGCGGTTCGGCGGCACGAAGATGCTCCCCTCATGCCACGGGATGAATACCTTGTCCTGGCCCTCCGGCCACATGACGGAGAAGCCCTCGCCCGCCGGAATCACGATCACGTACGCAGGCCCGTGCCGGTGGCCCTTCTTGTACGTCTTGGCCGGGAAGACGGACATGTGCGCCGTCAGTTCGGAGCCGGGGTACTGCACGAACACCGTCGTGCCGCCCGCGCCCCGTCCCTTGAACGGCACCAGTCTGTCCCACGCCCGCATGTCCGGGAAGAAGTTGCCCACCCAGTACTGACGCACCATCCCGCGCCCGGATGGGTCGTTGTCCACGGACAGCGCGTCGGAGTAGAACTCGTCAGCGGACACCAACTCTTCCTGCGGCTGCAGAGGTGTGTTGAAGAAGATGCTCGCGTCTTTCGCCGCAGACATCGCTATGGGCATGTTGTTGTAGTGCAGCAACCGCGCAGGCTGCCCGCCGGACATGCTCGCGTATTCCACCCAGTAGTTGCCGGGGATGCGGAACATCGCGTGGTCGGTCCACTCGAAGCTATGCTTCTCGCCGCCGTCCTTCCAGATCGTCGTGACGCCGCGCCCGCTCAGCACGTACACCACGTCCTCCAGCGTCATCTTGAAGGGCGGAACGGAGCCGCCTGCGGGAACCTCGGTGATGCGCGCCTCGGAAACGCCCTCCTGACCGGCAAGCTGCAGGAACGCGGCATTGTGCCCTCGCTCTTTCCAGTACCCCAGGTCGATGGTGCGCCCGTCCTCGATGAAGTAGTCGCGGTAGATCGGAATCCCCTGCGCTTCCATCCACGCGTCGTAGAACTGAGGCCTGCGTATGTAGGTCGCTTGGGCCTGTGCAGGTGCCGTTGCCATAGATGTTCCTCCTGAGCGTTACGCCAATCGCCACTTTACGAGTCCGCAGGGCGCCCTGTCAAAGCACAGTGGCCGCCGCTACGTACGACACAGCAAGCCACAACCAACGACAAACGCCCATTGCGCCATAGCCCCACTGATCGCTACCTTGTTGGCATACGTCGTTCCTGCGAAGGCAGGAACATCGCATCCCGTGGGTTGAGTATAGGCCCACTTCCCACCGGAAAGTTCGCAATACAGTACCGCTTGGCTCAGGACCGATCGCGGAGTCCTTGCAGGCCGATACCCGCTTGACGGCGCAGCCTATTGGTATTTACCCGCTCTTGGTCCACGGCCTTGAAAGCATCGACGGTGAAGGGGCGCCAGGAATTACGTAGAGCACGGATGGCACCCTCTTCTCTTGCCGCCGCTTCGGCCAGCGCGGTGTACATGGGCAGCAGATAACTGGACTGGGGAAGACGCCGCACCTCGCGGCCAGGCTCACCTATGCGTAGGTTGAAGTGATCCAGGGACTGGAGCACCTCGGTCCGGTCACACCCGCCATCGATCTTGCGCCAATCCTGGTAGCCCCGATGGAAAGCGTCCCACGTTACGAGAAGGCTCCTGTACTGGTCATCGAAGTTCTTGACCTCCGCCAGGTTCTCTTCTGGGTCGTCGTCAACCAGCACCTTGGTCGTCCGGCTGACTTGCTTCAGAAGGGCTTCGCTCTCCTCGATAATGGCCTCTATCTCCTCCAAGGGTGAAGAGGTTCCATGGTTCGGATCCTCGGTAGAAGCGCCCAGCAACCCGTCATTCACTGCGGACAGGGCCTCGATCTCGGCCTCCGCCGCCCCTTGAAGCCTCTCGGCCATGCTTCCGGTGGCGTCCGACGAGGGCAGTCCGGATACGGCCTCGACTACGGCCTCGAACTGGGCGATAAGCTGCTGGAGCTGTGCGAGGACCGCAGCAGGGTCCATGAGGCTCGCGTCCTTCTGCAGCTTGGCGTAGTCATCGTGGAACCTGTTCCAATCGTTCTTGACGGCATCGAGGGCATCGGAGAACTCCTCCAACGCCTCTCTTTCCTTGGGATCGCCGGCTGCCTCTAACTGCTCCTGCAACTCCAATGTCATGTCTTCCACGTTCCTCTGGGCCCGGGCGGCATCGGAACGCCGCTGCTCAACCAGCTCGAAGAGTGAAAGGTTGTCGGGCTGCCAGCGGTCTCGCAACTGACGGAACGCCGCCTCTTCCTCCTCGGCGGCTGCAATCAGTGTGTCGGCAGGCTCTCGGATGACAATGGTCCGGGGAAGGTTCCTGGCCTGCTCGGTCACGTCCGCGAAACTGGCGGCGAAGCCTTGCAGGGCCTCTTGGACCGAGCTCCTGTGGCAAGAGGTCAGCCCGGCGCGCCAAAGGTCAAAGTCCTGATGGAGTTGGTCCCATTCCTGATCGATGTCCCCCACCCCTGAATTTCGGCGCGATGGCTGGAATTGTAGATGCTAGGTAATTCGTTGACAGAATTGGCTGACGGAATCAGTCCAGTCTGGAGACGAAGATGCGTGACAACAGCAACGACCGCACGGTGGAGCGGAACTACGTCCAGAAGTACCGGTTCCTGATCCGGGAGTACGAACTGGTCAAGGCCAAGCGCCATCACCAGTTCCGCTTCCTCCAGGACTTCTACACCTACCATGGGACGGACCGGCAGACCTTTGCCAAGTACTACAACCGCTACCGCCAGTCCGGGGACGCTGAGGCGTTCCTGCCTCGCAAGCGAGGCCCCAAGTGGAAGAGCCGCCGCACGATTCCCTACATCGAGGAGAAGGTGTTGGAGCAGCGGCGCAAGGGCATCAACCGCTACGAGATATATGCCATACTCAAGCCAGTGCTGAAATCTCGTACGCCTGCACCGTCCACCATCTACGCTATCAGCAGGCGTCACGGCGTGAACCGCATGACCAAAGCGATGCAACAGTCCAAGCGCCGGATCATCAAGACTCGCGCCGGGGAGTTGGGCCACTTGGACTGCCACTACCTGAGCAAGGACCTCATCGTCGTCGCCAAGCGTCGGTACTACCTGGTCTCGGTGGTGGATGCCTGCACCCGCCTCGCCTGGACAGAGGTTGTAGACGATCTGAAGAGCCTGAGCGTGATGTTCGCCGCACTCAAGAGCATCAACATGCTGAACGCGGAGTACGGGATCCGCTTCGAGGAAATCCTTACCGACAATGGCTCTGAGGTGGCCTCGCCTCGGAACAAGGGACATCACCCGATGGAGCGGATGCTGCAGGAGTTGGGGATCAAGCACCGCTACACCCGGCCGTATCGTCCCCAGACCAACGGGAAGGTTGAACGGTTCTGGCGGACGTTGAATGAGGACCTGCTCGAAGAGACGACGTTCGAGTCGCTGGAAGAGCTCAAGGAGGAACTCATGCAGTACCTCCTCTACTACAACACAGAACGGCCCCACCAAGGCCTCGGAGGCAAGACGCCTCTCCAAGCCTTGGAACTTTTGTCAACGAATTAGTTGACATCTACAGGAATGACGACGGGAAGGACACCTACATTCTCATCTTCTTTGCCGCTGGTTGCAACTGGCTGTACTCGTTCACACACGCAAGACACCACGACAACCAACGACAAATGCCCATTGCGCCATAGCCGCGCCAGCCCCTACATTGATTGCATGCGTCGTTCTCACGAAGGGAATCTGTCGTTCCCGCGAAGGCGGGAACCTCGCATCCCTGTCCCCCTGTATGATCCCCTCGCCCTCTGGGAGAGGGTGAGGGTGAGGGTGTAATGGAAGGGAATTGGAACGAAATGGAACTAAACGGAACCGAATTAAAAATTTTCCCACTCCTGCGCACTCCTGACGAGACCAACCAAGGCCGGCTGGCCCAGCGCGTACGAGTGAGCGGAGCACCAAACGAGGGCTCTACGAAACTAGGCCACGGCCTAGCGCACAGCCATCTAGTCAATACCCAGGCAGCCTGGGTATTGACTTCATAGCGAGTTCAGCCACTCGTCGATATCGCTGGTTTTCCAACGGGCGCAGCCTCCCAGTTTGATGCGCTTTGGGAACTTGCCGACCTTCTCCAACTTGGCGATGGAGCCTTTACTCAACTGGGCGCGAGCCATCACGTCCGCGATCCGCAGGAGTTTGGGTTCTGGTGCGTTCATGCCTCTTACCTCGGCAGGCTCGGTCACGTCTTGGCCTAAGAGCCGTGCCAGCCGCTTGCTTGTGCCCCCGCAGTGTGCTTTCCCTCTCTCTGGGGGCGAGTTGCTTCCTTCTTTACCCGTTCTGCAACCGTTCGAGGTCGTAGACGGCCCTGACGTGCTCCGGGTCGAGGTCGACCGCGGCCTGCACCTGCTCAAGCGTCTCGCCGCGGTAGTAAGCCTGCCGGATATCCCGCTCCAGCGAGCGGGTTTCCGCGAGCCGCCGATAAACCTTCTCATCGTCGCGGGTCATGCCCCTGCTCATTCGTGCACCTCATTCGTCCATCCATGAATCGTCTAGGGATGCTCTGAACAAGCCTTTTGTGCGGATGAGGAGTGAACATACCATAGGGGGAGCATTGCGCGGGGGGTGAGACGTGGCAGACCAGCCGACATTTGCCGACCTCGACTACAACAGCAAGAAGCGCAAGACACGCCGTGAAGTGTTCCTGGAGCGCATGAACCGGCTGATCCCGTGGGAGCAGCTTGAGGAACTGATACGTCCGTACTATCCGACAGCGGGGCGCGGGCGGCGTCCGTATCCGTTGTCAGCGATGCTGCGCATTCACTGCGTGCAGCTGTTCTACAACCTGAGTGACCCTGGGATGGAAGACCTGCTCTACGAGGTCGAATCGGTGAGGCGGTTCGTGGGATTGCGGCTGTCCGAAGCACTGCCGGACGAGACGACGATCCTGCACTTCCGCCACCTGCTGGAGGAGTATGGGCTTGGTATGAAGCTGTTCAAGGAGATCAACCGTCACCTGGAAGCGCAAGGGCTCCAGCTTCGCGAGGGGACAATCATGGACGCAACGCTGATTGCGGCGCCGACGTCAACGAAGAATAAGGCGAAGGAGCGCGACCCCGAGATGCACCAGACGAAGAAGGGGAACGAGTGGTATTTCGGGATGAAGGCGCACATCGGGGTGGATGCGAAGACGGGAATGGTTCACCGGGTGATGACGACAGCGGCGAACGTGAACGACCTCACCGAAGCGCACCGGCTACTCCACGGAGAGGAGCAGTGCGTGTGGGCAGATGCAGGGTATCAGGGGGTGGAGAAGCGAGCAGAGAACGCAGGGATGAGGATCGAGTGGCGGGTGGCGATGAGGCCCAGCCTGCGCAGGGGGTTGGACCCGGAGAGCATGGAGGCGTTGAGGGAGAAGAGGAAGGCGTCGGTGAGGGCGAAGGTGGAACACCCGTTCCTGTATGTGAAGCGGCACTTCGGCTATGCGAAAGTTCGCTACCGGGGTTTGTACAAGAACACCCAGCGGCTGGCTGTGCTGTTTGGCCTGGCCAACTTGCTCAAGGCGGAGGGCTACCTGGCGGCGGCATGAGGAAAGCAGTGCGCCCACAATCACCGATTGAGGGCAATCGCCCTTCCAAAGAGCAGATTCCCGGGGCATGTCGCCCTGATTGCGACGCCACAGCCGTCTACTGAAGCCCGCGACAGAGCCTGTCTATCCACTCAACTCACTGTGAATGCGTTGTTCAGAGCATCCCTAGGTCTGCGCCCGGTTCACGCCTCGTCGGTACCGGGTTGCGATACGGAATCCTGCTAGGCTCCCATGGCGGCTCCCAGCCGCCTTCCTTTGCCCAATACCACAGCGAGCCGAACGTAACGCGGCCTACGCGTTCCATGGCTCTGCGCCATGCGTCCGCGGGTTTGTGTCGGTTGTACCCAACTCGTGCCAACCAGTCGTAGAACAGCCCTTCAGCTTCAGCGCCGCCCCAGTCCTCCAACGCGTTTGCCATCGAAAGCACAGATATCTCACCCGGGCCGCCCATCCAATGCAGGTCTGGCGGCCTGACGAAGTCCAGCATCCTTGAAACCTCGGCGGCTGGGGGCTTGCCCTTCGGCATGTGCGACGGCGACCACGCCTTCTGATTCGACGGCTGTGTTGGCGGTTTCGGAAAATCATCGACGCGCAACGGCTCTGGGTTGGCGTTGTAATACACGCCCGGGTCGCGGCTAAGGAACTGGACGCACGTCCAATACGAACCGGGCAGGTCTACTTTGGTGTTGTGCGCTATCGCGTATCCGAGTTGTTCCAGATAGATGCGCGCCGCGAACCATGCCCGGTGAAACTCCTCTGCTGTTTCGCCAACGCTGTCGACGAGCATGAGCGTCTTCACGCCTGCGCCACTGGCCGATACCCACGTTGCGACCGTATGGGGCAGTTGCGCCATCTCTGTGCGCAGCCGCTCGGCCTCAGTGGCGTGGTCGATGTCGATCGCAACCAGCCGCGTACGGCTCGACCAGCGAACACTCGCCTTTGAGCGGTCTGAGCCAATCGCCACAACGCCCGACGGAGTGAAGCTCCACAAGAGCATCTTCGCCCGGTCTTTTGCTGCTTCGTCACCTGCCGCAATCGCTGCGCGAGCCTCTGCTACACGTTGCGTGGTCTCGCCGGGACCGCCGCCATCACGGATCCAGCCTGTGATGCTCTCTACAGCCGCCCACTTCAACGACGGAAAGACCACGACGCGGCCATCAGGACGCACAACCGGCTGGTATAGGCTGCACTGAATCATAGCCAACCTCCCCATCTAATCTTAAATCCCCGTATCGCAGTTATGGCGTTTTTCTCTTTCTCTATCTCGGTCTGTGGCAGCGGCTCGCCGTCGCGGTACACATGCGCTATCGCCTTGAGTATTCCGAGTCGAACCTTCGACTCCGACAAACCGTATGGCTTGAGCAGCGGATGCGTTCCAAGCTCTTGTAGGTCGACCTTGTCTGTGAAGTTGCCCGTTGGCTCAAGCGCCGCGTATACGAACTTCGATACTGGGCTGAAGAGGCTCCGTTTCACAAGCTCGGCTTTTGCCGATTCGTTCTGCACGAACACAGGCTGGGTCTGCTGTGTTAGCAGGATCCATGCCATAAGTCGGTGAGCCTCGACATTGTTCTTCAGCCTGTCGTATATGCCATCCGGCGCTGGCTTGCCTTTGCTCTCCGCCGTTTGACCTATCCGCTCCAATACGCCCTGGGAGCTACCGTCAAGCCAATGGTAATCAGCGCCAAGGAGGATCGCGGTGCCCTGCCGCGTAGCCATGTATGGCTGGACGTGCTTGACTTCGACTGGAACGTCCTCTTGCGTCATCTCCACTATGGTGTCGCGGCTGACATGCACGAGGCCAGCCTCGTCGATTATGGTCACCCGTCGACTAGCGAGCTCTACGTTTATCTCACTCCATTCCTGATTTGACCATGTTTGCTTATCCTTGACCTTGAAGACTTTTATAAGCCCAGGCGCTGCCCATGACATCAGGTTGGCCAGCGTGCTCTTGCCAGCGCCGGAGCCGGGGTCTGTGTAACTGTCAACACCTTTGTTCAATACGTTCAGCCGATATGCCGTCATATTGACAAAGTCGATGTGCCTATCGACTAACCAGTAGACATCCTTCGAGGTCTCTTCGGTTACGCCTTCCCCCCTCACTTCTATGATTTTAGCGGCCTCGTCGCATGTCAGGAATAGCGTGACCTGGTCGGTCATCATCCACTCAGTCTCAGCCTCGGCATGAACCTCGATTTTCTCATCTGTCCATTCAAGGACGCCATCTACGAGCAGGAATACGCCACCTAGCCTCAGGTGGTGCCTGGGATCAAGCCGCCTATGCCGCTGTCTCCGCACCGCTCGGAGCGGGCAAAGTGATCGGTCTCACGGTGGAGCAGCTCGCGGAAGCACTGCGCATCTCCGTGGTCAGCAGTATGACGCTTGGCGAGGCCCGGCGTGGGACCATCTCCCACTGGAAGGCGGCGGCTGTCCCAAACGCGGGCAGGAACGGCGTCTTCGCAGCCATGCTCGCCCGGCGTGGGATGACGGGTCCACCGGAGGTGTTCTCCGGCTCGCACGGGTTCTTCGCGGGGGTGACGGGCACCCCTGTCGAGCTTGCTCCCTTGGCGCGGGAAGATGGCAATGACCGCGCGTTCCGGCTCATGGAGTCGCGCTTCAAGCGATTCCCGGCGGGCTTCGTCTCCCAGACAGCGATCGAAGGCGCGATAGAGGCACGGGGGGTACTGGGCATCGCCGACGCGGACGACATCGACCACGTCCACATCCGGACATTCGAGAGCGGCAAACGAATCATGGCGGGCGACCCCACGCGCTGGCACCCTGAAACGCGAGAGACCGCCGACCACAGCACTCCCTTTGTTGTTGCCTGCGCCCTTCGGTTCGGCACGCTCGAGCTTGCGCACTTCGAGGACGATGTCCTACGCGACCCTGTGTTGCTGGACCTGATGCAGCGTATCGAGGTCGTGCAGGACCCCGAATGTGACGCGGCCTGGCCAGAGGCCATCCTCAACATCTTGACGGTCCAGACTGCGGACGGCCGCCAGCACACGGCGACCGTCCCCTACTATACCGGGCACTTCAAGAGGCCCATGAGCGACGCCAACATCGAAGACAAGTTCCGGCGGCTCACGACTGGCCTGCTCGACGAGTCCCGTCAGCAGACGGCGTTGGACTGCCTCTGGCATCTCGACGGGGAGACCAACCTTGGTCGAGTCATGGCGTTGATGGCTATCGCGTAGGCATCACCGAACCACGGATGCGCGGGCCGGTCAGGCCTCCTCTTCACGAGCAACGGCGGCGGCGATTCCTGGGCCGACCTCGGCGTTACGACCCCGGACGTCGCCAACATGAAAATCGTGCACTCCAAATTCTCTTTCCGTCCAGGAAAGCCTACCCGGGCGGCGGTACGGCAAGCTCCGGCGGCAGGTAGTTCCGCGAGGCAACGAAGGCGCCGCACGTCCGGCAGACGCCTGCGAGCAGGCGGAACTCCGTACCAGTGAACGGGGCATAAGGCGCGCCCAGGTCCGCCCAGTTCACCTCGACGACCTTGACGCCGTCCCCAAGGCTCTCGCCACAGCAGCCGCAGGCCGCAGGCAGAGCGCCGACCACTTGTGCCAGCCGCTGATCGACCTCGGCTGCCTCCAACCGTTGCCGTCGCATCCCAGCGCGGCGTTCCTCCGTCAGAGTATCGTCCACGCTTCCGCCGGAGCCGAGAGCCACGCCGTACAGTTGCAACGCAGCCTCGACCGACAGAAGACCGGACGCCACGTCCCTGGCCACCGCCTGGGCCGGTCTTTCGATCGGGTCGCCCCAGCCGCTGCCTCCTGCTCCGCTGCAGAAGAGCACGTCACCATCCCGCAGCGCCGTTCGTCCAAAGGACGGCAGGGACTCGGCGCCGGTCGTCGAGCCCACGTCCGCGCCGGTGGAGCCGGGAGTGCGCGCCTGCCTGAAGACCCGCAGGACGTTGGCGCTGCCGGGGTATCCGCCCTCGAACGGCGGGCTGCTCGGACAGTCCAGTCCGTGGCTGTGGAAGACGAGCGAACCAATCTCGTCGACGCCGTGGGGCGTAAGTCCCACCTCGATCCCGACTCCGCCGCGCCGCAGACCCGCCCCGGCTGAATCGCGTCCCTGCCGCCTGAACAGGTAGAGCCACGGGTAACGCAGTTCGTTCGTCTCCACGTTCGGCACCGTGACCTCGGGCTCGCTGCCCGAGCCAGTGTCGATGCCGTCCTGAGTACCCCGCGCACCGCTGCCCTGTCCGAGTCCGCAGTCCGTGAACACGCCCGCGAACCGGTTGCCCTGAGCGTCGAACGCAGCGAAATCGAACAGCGGCATGTGGGAGCGCCACGTCGTGATCGCACGGTCCGGCATCCCGCCGTCCGCGAGCATCCTGCTGATGCAGCTCGTGACCGCGTGGAAGACCGCATACGTGCCGGACGTTGTTCCCTTGCAGACCCCGGCAGGCCATTCGCAGTCGACGAAGGAGCCGCGCTCGGCTCGCACGTCGCAGACGCGCGCCACACCCGCCGGACAGAGCGGTATGGCGTAACCGAAGGTCGCCATCACTGCCCGCACCACGTATCCCTCCAGCGCCGGGCGCGTAACGTTGATCACCCCCGGCGCCTGCCGCGAAGAGCCGGAGAAGTTGAATACAAGCGAATCGCCCTGCTTGGAGAGCGTCAGCCGACATACGTATATCTCGACCTGGCCGCGGTCGTAGTAGTCGAGGTAGGTCTCCTCCGACCATGAGCCGTCGGGCAGTTCACCAAGGATCCCGCGCAGACGTGCCTCGACCGAATCGATGATGCGTTCCATGGTTGCCATGACCGTATCCGGCCCGTAGCGCTCAACCAGTTCCATAACGCGCTGCTGCATCACCGTATCGGCCGCGATCTTCGCGCGCAGGTCTATGGCATTCTGGGCGGCGGTGCGCGACCGGCGTAGCCAGTCGGCTTCGATGTCGCTGCGAAGCACACCTCCCTCCACCATGCGCACCGGGGGCATGGGCAGGCCTTCGTCCCAGATCGACTGCGCGGCCAGGGATACCTGCCCCGGCGTCGAGCCGCCTGCGTCGGCTACGTGGATCCCAGCTCCCGTCCACCCGATCCGCCGTTCGCCCGCGAACATGGGTGCGACCACGACGGTGCAGGTCTGGTGCGGTGTAGCGACATATGGGTCGTTGGTGAAGAACATGTCCCCAGGGTTAATGCCGGGGTTCAGCGCGTAGTGTTCGTTCACGTAGTTGCAGGCGTAACTGCAGGCGAGGGCATGCGTCACGATCGTCGGACCGACGACGACGGCCTCTCCCCTGTCGTTCAGCAGTGCGACGTTGCAGTCGTTCGACAGTGCAACGGTCGGCGAGCCGGACACGTTCCGCAACGAGATGGCCCCCTCGTTCACGATGGTGACCAGACGGTGCCGGAGGATCTCGAACGTGACCGGGTCGAGCGATGTCATGCCGCGCTCCTAGACCGTGATCCCAAGGTTGGAGTATCCGTCGACCTCGACCGTCTGCCCCGCATGCACGACGACGGTCGTATTGGGCGACTCGACGATCAGCGGGCCCTTCATCCTTGTGCCGGGGCCCAGGTCCGCCAGGGCGAACACCGGAGTCGAAGTGGGTTCCTCGTCGAAGTAGACGTCGCGGGTCGTGGTGGGCGCAGGCACAGCTCGACCATCGCTCGTACTGCGCGTGAGGGTGTGGATGGCGGCTGGCAGGGTCGAAACGAGATGAAAGGTCACAATCTCGGTCGGGGAACCCGCGAGGGCGCTCCCCCTGCCGAATGCCTGCTCGTAGCTCGCGAAGAACCGCTGGACGAGGACCTCCGCCGTGTCCTCCGGCGACAGCGGCACGCGTATCTCGTGGACCTGGTGGCGGAACCGCATGTCCACGAAACGCTGGTAGAGAGCGGTGTCCGGGTGCAGCGCGGCTGCCTGCCAGTCCGTTCGCATCGAGGCCTCCATGACGGCGCAGGTCTCCCTTATCGCCTCGGTGCGGTACGGCTCCCGCATCGGCGCGGCCCTGGTCTGGTGACGCCGAAACTCCCCTGTGGCGATACCGAACGCGGACTGCACCGGCGCGTGGAGCGGCACGTAGACCCTGGACACGCCAAGCTGGCGCGCGTAAGCGCCCACGTGGACCGGCCCCGCGCCCCCGTAGGCGAACAAGGCGAAGTCGCGCGGGTCGTAGCCCGTCGAGATGGTCATGGTTCGCAGCAAGTCCGCCATACGGGCGTCGACGATGTCGACGATGCCGAGCGCAGCGCGCACGGGGTCAATGTCGAGGGGACGGGCCACCCGCTCCGTGACCGCCGCGAGCGCGGCCTCCCGGTCCAGCTTGCGCCTGCCGCTCCAGAACGAGTCGGGGCCTATCCTGCCAAGCACCACGTTCGCGTCGGTGACCGTCGGTTCCGTTCCCCCAGCGCCGTAGCAGACGGGGCCGGGCATGGACCCGGCGCTGTGAGGGCCGACGTGCAGTTCGCCGAACTCGTCCACGGCAGCGATGCTGCCACCTCCCGCCCCTATCGAAGTGACCTCTACCGTTGGGACACGGAGCCGGTGGCGTTCAACCACGGTCTCGCCGGAGAAGCGCGGTTGGCCATCGACGATGAGTCCAACATCGAAGCTCGTGCCTCCCATGTCAGTGCATATCGCGTTCTGCACACCGAGAGCAGCGGCGAATCGCTGCACGCCCATAACGCCGCCGACGGGCCCCGCCGCGAGGCCTGTAACCGGCCTGCGCCGCAGCTCCTCGCTCGCCGTGAGGCCCCCGTTGGACTGCATCAGCAGCAGCGGCTGGCGCAGACCACGCTCACGCAGCCTCGCGTCGATCTCGGAGAAGTCGCGGTCCGCGCCGGGGGCGAGGTAGGCGTTCATCAACGTCGTGTTCGCGCGCTCGAACTCACCCAGGGTCGGTGCGATGTCGCTGGAGAGGTTCACCGGCAGGCCGGGCGCTGCCTGTTCAATGAGTTCCCGTGCCCGCAGTTCGTGCTGCGGATTGAGGAACGACCAGAGGAACATCACCGCGATGGAGTCCACTCCCAAGTCACGAAGCTCGCCGACCGCCTGTAGCAGGCCCGCCTCATCGAGCCGTGCGACGACTGTTCCCGTCGAGTCGACGCGCTCCGGGACTCCGCGCACTCCGCCCTCCACGAAAAGCGGCTCAGGCTTGTTCCAAGCGGCCACGTCGTAGTGCAGTTGCTCCGGCAGCCCCTCCGAGCGCGAGAGGACCCGGCCTATCCGCACCGCGTCCTCGTGGCCCTGGGTAGTGATGAAGCCCACCCTGGCCCCGCGCCGGGACACGACCCGGTTGATAAGACTCGTCGTGCCCAACGCGAACACGCTCGCCTCCGCGAGCACGGACTCGACATCTGCCCCTAGTCGGTCGCAGACGTTGGCGAGCGCGGCGGTGATGCCCTCCGCCAGGTTGGACGGCGTCGTGAAGGCCTTGTCCATCCAGACGCGCCCTTCGCCGTCCACGACCACGCAATCGGTGAACGTGCCTCCCACGTCTATGCCGACGACGCTCCCCACGAGGCTGCTACCTGCCCCACACAGCGAGGATGTCATCCAGCCCCACGAGGTCGGGCGCGAGCAGCGTCATGGCGGCCTCGTGCTGGGCGGGGTTCATCCCAGCCACGCACTCACCGGGGATGACGGTGAAGTAGTCCAGCGTGAGCGCGAACCGGGCAGTCGTCAGGATGCCAGAGTGACTGGCCACTCCGGTCAGCACGAGCGTCCGCGTCGAGAACGACCGCAGGAGTTTGTCCAACGGCGTGCCCTGGAACGCGCTGAACGCGTACTTGTCGATCTCAGCGTCGCCCGGCTGAGGCGCAAGCTCATCGACGACGGCATGACCCCAACTCCCAAGGACGACGTTGGGCTCGGCTCCGCGTTGCCCGTTCGCGAGCAGATGCCGCAGGTGCACGGGCGATTCGTCCGAGGCGTCCGGTAGATGGCTCGCCCTCGTGTAGACGATGCGAACCCCCGCCGCGCGTGCCGCCTGCGCCAGCACGCCTGTGCGCTCGATGGCATCCCTCGTGGGCGCTGCGAGCGACTCGTCGAGCTTCGAGAAGAGTTTCCCGCCTGGAGCGCAGTAGTCGTTCTGCATGTCGTGGATGAGCAGGCACGTCCACGACGGGTCGGCCAGTTCGTCGAGCGTCTCGGGTATCTGCTTGCCACCGACGTTCAGCATCTCACCGTCCCGGCCGTGTCCGGCCCGCCGTCGCGCCGCCGTCCAGCACGATGACCGCGCCGTTGAGATACGACGCGTCGTCCGAGGCGAGGTACGAAACGAGCGACGCCACGTCACCAGGTACCCCGGTTCGTCCGATGGGGATGTGCGACGAGGACAATTCGCCAGTGCCTTCCCGGTCGATCGATCCCGGAGCGATACAGTTCACGCGGATGCCGAGCGGGCCGAACTCCATGGCCAGCACCCTAGTCAGCATGGCAAGCGCCGCCTTGGAGGCTGCGTACGCGCCGCCCCCCGCATAAGGGGCAACACCGCTGATGGAGCCGATGTTGACGATGACGCCGCCCCCTTGTTCCCGCATAGCGGGCAGCACGGCGCGGGCGCCTAGTAGCGCGGCGTCGACGTTCACCCGGAACGACTCCTGCCAATCGGCGAGGGAGATGTCGGCGAGTGTGGCGATATGGCGGACGCCCGCGTTGTTGCAGAGGAGGTCGACGCCGCCGAAGCGCGCGCGCGCCTCCTCGATAACCCCGTTGGTCTGCTTCTCGATGGCCACGTCCGCTTCCATGACGTGCGCCAACCGACCCTCGAACAGGCGTCGCGCGGCATCGCAGGCATCAGGGTTGCGGTCAGTAGCAAGGACGTTCATTCCGTCGTCGAGGAGGCGCCTAACGATGCCCAGGCCAATCCCGGCTGCGCCCCCGGTAACGATGGCGGCACGCGGACGCTCAGCCGCCACGGCGGCCTACCGCCCCACGTTGGCTGGGTCGACGCCGGACGCGATGAGTGCGTCCCTGCCTATCTGGTCGAAGTGGAACCAGCGTATCTGCATCGTCTCATGCAGCAGGTCCAGCACCTTCGCCTGCTTGGGAGCGTCGTCGGCGTATTTCGCCAGTATCTTGAGCGTCATGTCGCCATGTCCGCCCTCCGGGAAGTCAGCCTTCTCGCCCGCCGACCAGTGAGAGAGCGCCTCGTCCGGCAGCCCAAGAGGCTCCCACACCTTCCGGTTCAGGGAAGCGATGTTGCCAAGTTTCGCAACGGCGGGCCCACGCGCCGCCTCCAGTCCAGCGACCGTCGCAAAGGCCTCCAGCCACGGCCAGACCCGGCTGGCGCGCTCCCAGTACGCGAGCGCCATCTTCGTGTAGGTGCGCCCCTTGTAGACATAGACGTAAGACCGCTCGAATCCGAGTGCGACCGAGAAGTCCACCATGCTCTCGTAGTGGCCCGTATCGATCGTTGGGTCGGTCACTTCCTCAACGTACATGTTCTCGATCATGTACTGCCGTACGTCCAGTTCAGGGCAGTTACCGATGATGTTGCCGAACCAGCGGGGAAACTCATCAGCGAAGACGGTGTGCTCCAGGGCAAAGACGGCGGCACCCTCACGGCACATGTGGTTCTGCAGCCACACGTCGAAGGAGTTGTGCTCCTTCCATCGCGTCTCCCAGATGAGACGCGCCATCTGATCCTCGAACTGCTCCGGAGACGCTATCGCCATGTGCCCACTCCCCGCGTGACCATATCGCGCCTGTCGGCGCGCGACGGATTCTAGCAGCGCGGTCAGCCCGCCGCAGCGTTCTTCTGCCAGATGGAACTCCACTCCTCGGTCTTGGGGACGACCGCTTCATAGACCCGCAGATGCTCCATCCGGTTCTGCGCAGGGTCCCGCACGATGTGGGGCGCCTCTCCACCCTCCTCCACTTCCCGGATGGCACGAAGCAACAGCCGTCGCGAGAGTGCGACGGGCTTGTCAGCATAGCCGAGGTGCTCGACCGTCCTGTCCTGGATGTCGCCCTGCGCCTCGACGGCGAACTTGTCCTGCAACGCGAAACTAGGGCCCATGCCAAGGAACGTCGTCCGCTTCATCTCGGCACGGTCCTGCAGATAGCGGTTGGAGCGGTCACGCACGTGGGCGTAACCGGGGCCCATGTCGGCCAGGATGACCTGCCCGATGCGCTCCTTCGCGAGCGGAGCACTCGGCGACACGAGGAGCATGTATTTCCAGTGGTGGATGTCATCGATAGGGACCTGCCAGTTGACGCCGTAGAAGCCCGCGCCGACGGCGGTCCCGATCGGCGCGCCCGTGATGTCCGGCGGGCGCAGAGCAGGGAACGCGACTGCAGCGGGGTAGACGTAGTTGGTGATGCGCACGTAATCGTGCTCGTCGTCGAGATTGCGCCCCGAATAGATGCGGATGCCGTAGTCCGTCTCCTCGACCTCGATCCTAGGCGCCACGTCGATCCCCTTCGCGTCCCACCGCACTCCGGCGTCGGCCGCCTCGCCGGGGAGCACGTAGTGGAGGGTGGCGAGGTGCTGAGGGTCGACGTTGCCCTCGTGGCCGTGCAGGTAGTTGCACTCGTGGTAGAACTTGGTGACGAGGACATTCTCATCAGGAAGCCCCAGGCACTCGTAGTCCGGCAGTTCGGGAGGCTCTCCCGGCCCCATGTAGGCGAAGATCAGTCCCCCGCGCTCGATGCACGGATACGAGCGATGCTGCACCTTGTCCGCGAACCGGCTCCACTCCGGCTCGCCCGGCTGGTCGAGGCAATTGCCGTGGATGTCGAACAGCCACCCGTGGTAGACGCAGCGGAGGCCACCGTCCTCGATGCGGCCGTAGCTGAGGTCTGTCCCCCGGTGAGGGCACCGGAGGCCAAGAAGTCCGAGGCGGCCGAACTCGTCTCTGAAGAGCGTAAGGTTCTCGCCCATGACCCGCAACGGCAGGGGCGGGCCGTCTTCGGTCAGTTCCTCCGACAGCGCCACAGGTTGCCAGTACCGCCGAAGCAGGTTCCCGGCGGGCGTTCCCGGCCCTGTCCGGGTCAGCAGCTCGTTATCTTCCTGCGACAGCATGTAACGCCTCCTTCGGGGAGTCCTAGGGGCAGAGTCTACCCCATGTCATCACTCCCCGGCAGCCTTGGCGCTGATTCACTTGAATATCGGAGTGGTATAGTTGTAACGCGACGATATTCGCCGCTATCCGCCTTCGTGACACTGCCTTACCAGCCCTGCTGACACCAGCATCACCCACTACCGGGTCCTGCGGCGAGACGTGGGCACGCACGAGAATGGGCACTTCATAGTCATCGACAGCGACACCGGCTCGGCCCAAGTACAGTATTTCGACCACGCCGTCGAGAATGACAGGCGCTACGTCTACCGAATCATAGCGGTCAACGACCACGGGGAAAGCAGACCGTCAAGGTCCGCCAAGGCCGATACATACCTGGTTGCAATGGTGCCACTTCCAGGCACGGACGACGCGTCTCCTGAGGATTGATCCTCGCCCGCCACGCCTCCTACGCCTCCGCCTCCCAACTGCCCGGGCAACAGCAACGGTCAATGTGACAATCCCCCTGCCCGGACGGCGGATCGTGTACTAGCTAGTGACGGACTAGATTCAGTGAAGTGGATTCCCAAAGGGTCGAGAACGGGCTAACGAGCAATTGCAGGCGCGGTACTACCCTGGAGCTGCGCGATTTAGCGGTGGGGTTAACGCGAATTTCGGGAAGATGATGGGCAGCCCGAGGTGAGGTCAGGCTCCCTCGTGGACCATTGACCTCGCTGGCTGATTTGGTCTCCGCCCTCCCTCCTACAATGAGACTGTCAGCTCAAAAGCTCTTAGCACGGTCTCCCTTGGTTCGTTCTGGATCTGCCCTCAGGCCCAGCTCCCCACCTCGTCGGGCGTCAAATCGCCGCGAACTGTCAGGGAATGTCCCGCGTTTAGGGCTCCTTCCGTGCGAAGCCTGGCTGTCGCTCTCCCATGGCCGACCAGACGTTCGCCTTGTCGCTCTTGAGCCACAGTAGCCTCGCTGGGGGATGGGGAGTATTAGCGACGGTATCCGGCGGCGTATAATTGGGTTGATGATTTCCCAACGTGAGACCTTCGGTCGATGATTGAACGCCACCCCTTTCGTTTCCTGGCAACCGCACGAGAAACCATCCCTTGAGTCTGCTGCGCAACCTGACCAAGCGGAAGCTGCGTACCGCGCTGACCGTCATCGGCATTTCGGTTGGGATATGGGCGCTGGTGGTGATGGCCGCGTTAGCCACCAAGTTGAGTGTTTTAGTGGAAGGCGGCTCCAGCTACTTTCGGGACAAGGTTGTGGTTAGCGATGCGGCGAGCACTCCCTTCTCTTACGGATTCACACCCCTGCCCATAGACGTCGTCCAACAGATTGAACAGGTGCCCGGCGTGGCGGTCGCGGTACCCCGGGTACTGTTTCTCATGAACCCCGACAACCCGAGCAACGCCTTCCAACAGCCAAGTTTTGTCGTCGGATACACGGTGGGAGCCGACCGGGGGCATGAGACATTTCCACTGGAGATTGCGCAGGGACGGGCCACGTCGGCTGGAGACGAAGGGCAGAGGGTGGTGTTCCTGGGCTCAGACCTGGCTCGGGAGTTCGACAAACGGCCGGGAGATACCTTCGAGATACGCGGGACCGAGTTCAAGGTCGTCGGTGTGGGAGAACCGAGGCTGATGTTCTTCGACTCATCTGCGGTAATTCCCTTGGCGGCGGGTCAAGCGATGCTGGCGCAGGAGGCCCACGTCCTAGTGAGGAGAGGGCTGGATACGGGCCAGTTGACGTCCACAGTGACGGTCTATCCGGAGGAGGGAATGGACACCGGCCCACTGGCGCGGAGCATAGAAGAGCATGTCCCGCAGGTGCGAGCCATCACCGGCGCCGAGTACGACGACCAGTTCGGGTCGACGCTGGCGATATTCAACACGATCATCCTCAGCGTGGCGCTGATAAGTGTCGTAGTGGGCGGCCTTTCGGTTATCAACACGATGACAATTAGCGTAGCGGAACGGACCCGGGAGATTGGCATCAAGCGAGCCATCGGAGCATCGCGGGGCCGGATCATGCGGGAACTGTTATCCGAAGCCGCCATCATCGGCCTAGTTGTAGTTCCCATAGAGGTTGTTGACAGGTGAGAGGCCCCGCTGTTGCTGTTGTGTGAACGAAACCCAGCAGTAACAGGAGGCCCCTCATGACCCATCGTAACGCACGCTTGACCCCCGTGACTCGCGCCGAGTTGGTCGAACAGGTGTTGGCTGGCTGGCCCTAGGCTGAAGTTGCCCGCTTGTTCCGCGTCTCCCGCGCGACCGTCGCCAAGTGGGTGCGGCGGTTCCGTGAAGGTGGACCGGACGCGCTCCTCGACCGCTCCAGCCGTCCCCTGCGCAGCCCCCGCCAGACCGGTCAGCTGCAGGAAGCGGCCATCTGCACTGCACGACACATGCTCGCCTGGGGGCCACACCGCATCGGGTGGAGGTTGGGCATCGCCCCCTCCACCGTCTACGCTGTCCTGCGCCGCGCCGGACTCCACCGCCTCGCGTGGCTCCATCGCACCACCCGGGAGATCGTTCGCTACGAGCATGCCCGCCCCGGCGCGCTGGTTCACCTCGACATCAAGAAACTCGGCCGCATCCCGCAGGGTGGCGGCAAGCGCATCCTGCCCGGCTTCGCGGAGACCCACAGCGGTCCTCAGCGCGGCCCCCGCCTCGGTTTCGACTTCCTCCACGTGGCCGTGGATGACCACTCCCGCTATGCCTACGTCGAGGCCCTGCCGGACGAACGCGGCCCGACTGCCGCCGCCTTCCTTGTCCGGGCTCTGGCCCACTTCGAGCGCCAGAGCATCGCCGTCGAGCGCATCCTGACCGACAACGGCGCCTGCTACGTGAGCCGCATCTTCACCGACACGGCGGCGGCAAGGAACCTGCGGTTGAAGCGCACACGGCCTTTCCGGCCTCAGACCAACGGCAAGGCGGAGGCGTTCAACAAGATCATGCAGGCCGAGTGGGCCTACCAGCGACCGTACTACTCCAATGATGAACGGCTCAACGCGCTGCCTGGGTTCCTCGCGTATTACAATCACCGGCGTCCACACGGCGGCATCGGCGGGGCTACTCCCGCCTCGCGCCTGTCAACAACGTCCCTGGGAACTACAGCTAGCGCCCTGGGGATGGGCCAAGGCCGGGTGGAACTGAGCGGCCGGCGGCGCGCGGCAGGCCCATCAATTCTCCCAACTCGCAAAGCGACAGGTGAACCTGCACCGACGCCCACCACAGGCCGTCTAACACCAGCCCAAGAATGGTCTGTGAGACAAGCTCTGGGCCTACGGAATATCCTTCGATCCGGAAGAGGTGGACCTCGAGCGCGGTGTGGTCCTGGAGGAGTGGCGCCTTTATCAGGGGTTCGGGTCCCGGCTTCAGGACAATCTGCTCCAACTGCTGTTCGGATCCTCCCTCTACGCCCACCGGAGCCCCATTGGCCTCCCGGAGGTCGTAGAGGGAGCACCTGTGGAGCGCCTGAGGGAGTATTACGAGCGCTGGTACCGCTCTGACCTGATGGCCGTGGTAGCCGTTGGCGACTTCGATGTCGATTCGATGGAAGCCGAGGTGAAGCAGCACTTCGCGCCGCCGCCCGAGGGCGAGGCCAACCAGGAGCTCGCCGCCGTCGGTCCCTCCACCGATAGGCCGAGTACAGAGATTCCCGGCCACGAGACGCCGTGGATTGAAGTGTTCACGGACGCCAAGTCGCCGGGCGCCCAGTTTGTTCTGATCCAAAAGCCGGCCCCGGGCAAGGGTCAGGACCAGGCGGCGTTTCGTCGCTTTGTGGTTGAAAGACTCGCCGTCATGACGCTGAACGCGCGACTTTTGAGCGGGGCCAGGTCGCCGATCCTCCGTATCTGTCAGCTGAAGCTGGACGTTCGCCGTAAGTGGAGCCGTTGGACATCATGACGTTCTCGGCGTGGGTGCCGCCTTTATCAGAGGAGATGCTCTATCCCAAAGAGAAGGGTGCGCCGCTTGCTGCCGAAAGAATCTCCCACTTGTTAGGTGGGAGACTTGGAAGTACCATAGATTGACCTTCCATAGAACTCAAAGTGTTGTACTTTCAGCAGATAATTGTGTGGCTTGAGTTGTATTGTGCGCACATGGCTTGACGCCAGTTCGGCGATATGCACCGCTTACGTACGAGTTATAAGGCACAACTGTGATGCGACCTAGCTCCCGGTCCCAAAGGTTGGCCATAGCGGCGATGGTCACTGTCTTGGCCTTGCTGTCGGGGTCCACCATCCCGTTGACCACGTCTGCGCAGAGTGACACCGCCCCGGAGCAGCCGTCCGGACTGTCCACCGAGGCCGGCGACACCCAGGTGAGGTTGACCTGGAAGGACCCCGGCAATGCGTCCATAACCAAGTACCAGGTGTTGCAGTTTCCTGAGAGCATCAAGCTGATCTCCAGCGACCACGCGAAATTGGACAAGTTAGGGTGGTCGGTCGCCGTGGACGGTGACACCCTGGTGATTGGGGCCCTCGGGGGCGACCCCGACAATACCGGCGCGGCATACGTCTTCACTAGGGACGCACGGGGCTGGTCCCAGGTGGGCAAGCTCACCGCTGCAGTTCGCAGGAATGATGCCGGCTTCGGCTATGGTGTCGCCGTGCATGGGGACACCATCGTGGTTGGCGCGTACGAAGACGATATCGAAGGTGACGATGCTGGTGCGGCGTATGTCTTCACCAGGCCCGCCAACGGCTGGGCCGACATGACTCAGACGGCCAGGCTCACCGCCGGCTCCGACGCTGCGGACGGCGACGAGTTCGGAAAGTCGGTGGCTGTGCACGGTGACACCATCGTGGTCGGGGCTCCCGAGCAAGGTGCCGACGCGGAGGGTGCGGCATACATCTTCACCAAGCCTGCCAATGGTTGGGCCGACGGTACTGAGACGGCCAAGCTGAGTGGCGACGGGAATGGCGACCGGTTCGGCCGCTCCGTAGCGGTGCATGGTGATACGATCGTGGTCGGGTCGAACGATGGGGACGACGCGAAGGGTGAGGCTTACGTATTCACCAAGTCTGCGGTCACCGGAGTGTGGGACGACTGGGATGACAAGAGTGCAAGCAACGCAACTGCCAGGCTGACCGCCTCCGCCCGCGCCAATAACGACTACTTCGGGCGCTCTGTTGCGGTGGAGGGTGAAACCATCGTGGTTGGTGCGCCCTACGACGATAACAAGGGCTCGGCCCACGTTTTCAGCAAGCCCGACGGCGGTTGGACCAGCACCAGTACTGCGGCCAAGCTTACCGCCTCCGTCGGAACGGCGAACGACCAGTTCGGATTCTCCGTCGCGTTGGACGGCAACACCGTCGTGGTTGGAGCGGACCAAGACGACAGCAGCCGTGGTTCAGTGTACGTATTCACCAAGCCTCAAGACGGCTGGACCGATACAGAAGGTAAGGACCCGCTCACGGCCTACGATCGCAGTCAGAACGACCGGTTCGGCAACTTCGTGGCGGTCGACGGCGACACCGTGCTGGTTGGGGCGGTCGGGGACGATAGCGATAAGGGTTCGGCCTACGTGTTCGGCACCGGTGAGTGGGCCGACACGGCTCCGGCGCGTCTGACCGTCACCGGCTATCAGTACACGGATAACGGCGGTTCCGATTGGAACAACATCTCCGGGAGCGATTCCGGCACCGTCTCGTACACCGTCTCCGGTCTGATGGTGGGCACGCGTACGTTTGCCGTCCGGGCCGTCAACAGCGGCACGCTCCTGGGCCTCTCTTCCGTCTCCCGCGACGTGACGATCGTCGATGCGCCAAGGCGGCCCACCGGGTTAGGCACTACCGCCGGCGACACCCAGGCGACGGTTCAATGGCGTGTGCCGTCCAGTGAGAACGATCCGCCGCCAATTGACAAGTATCAGCTATTGCAGATCCCTATAAGCACGCTGACCGCCGACGACCGCGCGGCCAACGACGAGTTCGGGTATTCGGTAGCGATAGATGGCAACACCGCCGTGGTCGGGGCCTACCACCGGGACGTTGGTGTTCCCGTCAACGTCGGTGTGGCCTATGTTTTCACCAAGGATTCGGACGATGCATGGAGCCAAGCCGCCACGCTGACTGCCTCCGACGGCGCAGCGAATGACGAGTTCGGAATCTCCGTCGCTGTCGACGGCGACACCATCCTGGTGGGAGCTCACCAAAACGACAGCAACAAAGGTGCGGCCTACATCTTCACCAAGTTCAGCGGCGTCTGGGGCAACGCTTCGGTCTCAGGTAACCACAGAGTAGAGACCGCCAAGCTCGTGGCCGCCGACGGCGCTGCGGACGACGAGTTCGGAATTTCCGTGGCGTTGGACGGCGACACGGCCGTTATCGGGGCGCATCAGGACGACGATAACGGCAACCAGTCCGGTTCGGCTTACATATTCACCAAGGATTCGGACGATGCATGGAGCCAAGCCGCCACGCTGACTGCCTCCGACGGCGCGGCGAATGATGAGCTTGGAATCTCCGTAGCGGTGCACGGTGACACCGTCGTGGTCGGAGCGCACCAGCCCCCGTACGAGGAAGACGGTGAGATCATCGAGGTGGGGCCCGGTGCGGCCTACGTCTTTATCAAGCCCGACACCGGCGGCTGGGCCAACGAACCGAGCAAAGATCACAGAACCGAATCTGCAAGGCTCACCGCCCCTGACGGCGGGGCGGACGACGAATTCGGGATCTCGGTGGCCATCAACGTTGATACCGTCGTGGTCGGAGCTCACAAGCACGACGCAAACGGCAACTCCGACGCCGGTGCGGCCTACGTCTTCACCAGGGATTCGAACTCCGGCAAGTGGAGCGAGGCTTCCAAGCTCACCGCCTCCAATGGCGACCCGGGCGATGGGTTCGGTATTTCCGTTGCGGTGGACGGCAATACCGCCGTCGTCGGGGCGTACCTGGACGACCGCGACGCCGCCGCTCGTGACACCGGTTCGACTTACGTGTTTGCTCGGAAGTTAGGGGTGTGGAGCGAGACGCTCAATCTCGCCGGCCCCTACCCCGGCCAGAGCCCCCGGCTCGGATACTCCGTTGCAGTGTCCAACGACACCGTCTTAGCAGGCGTACCCCAGGACTACGGTAGTCGCGGTTCGGCCTACGCGATGGACATATCAACCGCGGAGTGGGTGGACTTCGTCTCAAAAGAATTGACCATGTCTGACGACGACGAGTACTACGTCTACCGGATGCTCAATCTGACCAACGACCAACAGTACGCCTTCCGGGTGCGTTCGGTGAACGCCGCTGCCAATCGTCCGTCTGCCGAAACCGTCGCGGCCACGCCCATGCTTGCGAAGCCGGGGAGGACCGAAGGTCTGTCCGCCAAAGCGGGAAACCGGCGGGTAACGCTCAGTTGGGATGACCCCCGCGATTCGTCCCTAACCGGCTACCAGGTACTGCAGCCTACCGAGCAAATCAAACTTACCGCCGGCTCGGACGGCGAGACGAACGGAGAGTTCGGGGAATCGGTAGCAGTGGACGATGGCACCGCCGTGGTGGGTGCGCCCGAGCACGACGGCACGGACTCCGGAGGCAACGCCATCACAGATTCTGGTGCGGCCTACGTCTTCACCAGAAACCCGAACTCCGGTGCGTGGAGCGATCCAATCGAGCTCACCGCCGGCTCCGACGGCGCGGCGAACGACTGGTTCGGGTACTCCGTAGCAGTGGATGGGGATACGATCGTGATCGGGGCATACCAGCCCCGGTACCAGGATGGTAATGAGTTCGTCAACGTGGGGCCCGGTGTGGCCTACGTCTTCACCAGGGACCCGCACTCCGGTGCGTGGAGCGAGCCAGTCAAGCTCATCGCCTCCGACGGCGCGGTAAACGACTGGTTCGGGTATTCCGTAGCAGTGCATGAGGGTGTCATCGTGGTTGGGGCACGCGATCACAACGGAAAGGCTGGCGCGGCCTATGTCTTTACCAAGCCCGAAAACGACCCCTGGGCCAACGATCCGAACGAAGACCACAGAACACAGACAGCCAAACTCACCGCATCCGGCGGTGCCGGATTCGACTATTTCGGTCAGTCCGTTGCGGTGCACGGTAAAACCATCGTGGTTGGGGCGCGGGGAAACACCGAAAACCCCGGTGTGGCCTACGTCTTTACCGAGCCCGAGAGCGGGTGGGACGATGCCAATGTGCTGCCGACGCTCACCGCTGCCGACGCCGATAATGACGACCAGTTCGGGTATTCGGTAGCGGTTGACGGTAACACCGTGGTGGTCGGAGCCCTCAAAAATAACTCAGCTTACGTATTTATTTGGGACTCTGGTGCGTGGTCCCAGGCGGCCAAGCTTGCCGCTTCTGACAGCGATGGGTCCGAAAACTTCGGAGCCTCCGTTGCCATCCGGGGTAGCACCATCCTGGTCGGGGCGTACGCCGCCAACATCGACGTATGCGATTCCGACGACTGCGACGACGACCCTCGTTCCGGTGCGGCTTACTTCTTCACGAAGCCGGCCAACGTTGACTGGGTCAACGATCCGAACAAAGACCACAGAACGGAGTCAGGCAAGCTCATTTTGCCCACCGGCGAAGGGGCCGTAGAGAAGTCCGACGAGTTCGGAAACTCCGTCGCCCTGGACGGCCAGAGCATCATGGTCGGGGCACCCCAGGACGCCGTGGAAACCGATGATGATAACTTCGGTTCGGTGTACGTATCGGACATCCCACAGTGGGCCTTTTTGGCCAGCGGAGCAGAGACCACGTCCGCCACCGTGGGAGGCTTGACCAACGGTGTGGAGTACGCCTTCCAGGTCCGCGCCGTGGACGACACAGGCGAAGGTCCGCCCTCGGACATCGTTCGGGCCACGCCCAAGCCGGCACCGGCAGCGCCGACCAACTTCAGGGCGACCCCGCGAAGCGCCAGCGCCCGGCTCGCCTGGGACGACCCCAACGACTCCAGCATCACCCGGTACGAGTACCGTCAGGCCAGCGTTGGCGGTAACTTCGGCCCGGCTACCAAAATTCCCGGGAGCAGCGCGACGACGAAGTCCTACACGGTGAGAAACCTGACAAACCGCCTAACGTATCGGTTCCAAGTCCGCGCGGTGAACGTGTATGGCGCAGGCGATTGGTCCCCCTCGTTGAACGTCACTCCTAGAGCGCCCAACCGAGCACCTTACTTCATTATTGGCAGTGACACCGTCACGTTCACCGTCGATGAGAACACGTCGCCGGGCAGTCTGGTGGGAGACGCTGTCGCCGCGACGGATCCGGACGGCGATGTTCTGACCTACTCGTTGTTGGGAACCGACGCGTCGTCCTTCGTCCTAGACGGCTCCACAGGTCAGATCACCACCAGGACCTTGTTGGACTACGAGACCCAAAGCCAGTACTCGGTGCTGGTGAGGGTGAGGGACGGTGAGGGTGGAATTGATAGCATTGAAGTGAGCATCGACGTCAGCAACGTGGATGAAGCCGGGACGGTGTCGGTGTCTCCGGAACAACCGGAGGTCGGGACCGCGCTTGTCGTCTCCCTGAGCGATCTCGACGGCTTGGTTTCCGACATCTTCTGGCAATGGGCGAGGTCCTCGGACGGTTCTGACTGGAGCGACATCTCCGGGGCCAACTCGGACTCCTACACCCCGGTCGCGGACGATGTGGGCATCTACCTCCAGGCAACGGCCTCCTATACGGACGGACACGGCCCGGGCAAGTCCGCACACGCGGTCATGGAACGGCAGACCGCCCAAAGAGGTCCGTCCTTCGAAGGCGACGTCACGTTGACCATCGATGAGAACACGCCGTCGGGCAGTCTGGTGGGAGACGCTATCACCGCGACGGATCCGGATGGCGATGTCCTGACCTACTCGTTGTCAGGAACCGACGCGTCTTCCTTCGTCCTAGACGGCTCCACCGGTGAGATCACCGTCGGCTCCGGGACCCTGCTCGACTACGAGTCCGGGCCTACGAGGTACACAGTCGTCGTCTCCGTCCACGATGGCAGGGGCGCCTATGGCAACGACGACATCTCGGTCGACGACCTCATTGAAGTGAGCATCGACGTCAGCAATGTGGATGAAGCCGGGACGGTGTCGGTGTCTCCGGAACAACCGGAGGTCGGGACCGCGCTGGTCGTCTCCCTGAGCGATCCCGACGGCTCGGTTTCCGACATCTTCTGGCAGTGGGCGAGGTCTTCGGACGGTTCCGATTGGAGCGACATCTCCGGGGCCAACTCGGACTCCTACACCCCGGTCGCGGACGATGTGGGCATCTACCTCCAGGCAACGGCCTCCTATACGGACGGACACGGCCCGGGCAAGTCCGCACACGCGGTCATGGAACGGCAGACCGCCCAAAGAGGTCCGTCCTTCGAAGGCGACGTCACGTTGACCATCGATGAGAACACGCCGTCGGGCAGTCTGGTGGGAGACGCTATCACCGCGACGGATCCGGATGGCGATGTCCTGACCTACTCGTTGTCAGGAACCGACGCGTCTTCCTTCGTCCTAGACGGCTCCACCGGTGAGATCACCGTCGGCTCCGGGACCCTGCTCGACTACGAGTCCGGGCCTACGAGGTACACAGTCGTCGTCTCCGTCCACGATGGCAGGGGCGCCTATGGCAACGACGACATCTCGGTCGACGACCTCATTGAAGTGAGCATCGACGTCAGCAACGTGGATGAAGCCGGGACGGTGTCGGTGTCTCCGGAACAACCGGAGGTCGGGACCGCGCTGGTCGTCTCCCTGAGCGATCCCGACGGCTCGGTTTCCGACATCTTCTGGCAGTGGGCGAGGTCCTCAGATCGCACGGACTGGCAAGATATGGCCGGCGCGTCTTCTTTCACCTATACCCCTGTTGACCTGGACGCGGACAAGTACCTGCGGGTCATCGCGTCTTACGCTGACGGCGAAGGTTCCGGCAAGCAGGCACAGGCCGTCTTCAGCAACGTGGTCCAGGCTCTTCCCGATCAGTCCGCAACATCGACACCTGAGCCGACGCCGACAACAGTCCCCAGCCGGACACCGGCTGCGCCCCCCCTCGCGCCGGTTGACGATAGCGGAGCCAGCCTCTGGTGGATCATCCTTCTGGCAGCTGGGGCAGTGGCGGCCGCAGCCGGGATGTACATAATCGCGAGGAATCGCAGTCTGAGATAGAGCGGCGGATGCCCGGATGCTGCATACCACGGCCTGGCCGGACGCTACCCTCTGTCAACCATGACTTCCAGCACCGCCGTCGGTCCTTCGCCTTCCAGGCTTGTCAGCCGAATTGAGATGTCTCCTGAACCGGGCCGGGAGCTGGCTACTCTGGCCCACGGGCTTTCGATACCGGAGCCCGGCTCGAGGGACAGACGAACGACAGCGCTCGTGTCAGCCTCAGTCACCGTCAGTTCGATCACCGCCTTCCCGGCCCATACACATACGACGTTCGCCCGACATAGGGAGTCCTCCACCACCCGGTCAAAGGAGATTCCAATACCCAGGTCGGGCAGTTCGACGGATTCGCCAAGCCCAATCTCGACGCGGTGACTGGTCGACGTCGGCTGCACGGGCGGCACCTCGCTTGGAGCCGGTCGCACAGCCGACGTCGGCTCGCAGGCCATGGCAATCAACCCGATCATGGTCACTGTGGTGATGGTGGCAATCAACGTCTTCATGTGACTCCAGCCTCTCTGGGGCTCAAACGGCTCTCATTCTGTATCTCTGAGACGTTGGGAGACGCGGATTTGTTCCCCAATGGACGCTTCATGACGCCGCACGGGCATCCCGGATTGTCGCCACTTCCTGCCAGTGCGATCCTGAACCTGAGGGTGAAGGTTCTTGTTCTTGTCCAGTTAGGTGGGCCTGACAATATGGCAGGCAGTACCATCTCTGAGATGGTCGTGGTACTGTAGCCCCTCCTAGGCCGTTATAGATTCCAGCATGCCACTGGGGGAAGTTGAAATCGGAAGTGGTGGATCGGGGCAGTAGGAGCACCGTCTCCACCGCCTAAGGGTCAGCTGGTGGGCGTCACGGTCACAGTTGTGCTGGCTGGGCTGGCGCCCAGGCTATTGGCCGCCCGAATCCGGAAGCGGTACTCCACGCCATTGGTGAGGCCCGTAACCGTGTAGGAAGTCGAGTTGGTTGCGCCGGCCGCGCTGTCGGGTATCGCGGCCCAGTCCGGAGCCGCATAAATATAGGCCGAGCCGGACTTCGAGCCATTGTCGTCGTCCCAATGCGCCCCCACCACTACCGTGTCTCCGTCCACCGCTACCGATATTCCGAACTCATCGTCAGTGGCCCCGTCGGAGGCGGTCAGCTTGTCAATCCGGCTCCACGCCCCTGACTGCCTTTTGTACACGTAGACCGAGCCGGAACGCGAGCCATTGTCATCGTCACCACTGGCCCCCACCGCCAACCTGTCCCCGTCCAGCGATACCGACCCGCCAAACCAGTCGCCAGTGACCCCGTCGGAGGCGGTCAGCTTGTCCCCCTCAGTCGCCGTAACCCAACCCCCGCTGACAGGTTTTTCAAACACGTAGACCGACCCGGAATACGGGCCATTGTCATCGTCCACCCAGGCGCCCACCACCACCGTGTCTCCGTCCACCGCTACCGAATACCCAAATTCATCGTCAGCGTCGCCGTCGGAAGCGGTCAGCTTGGCCGCGGTACTGGTCGATGTCCAGCCGGTGGCAGGCTTGGTGAACACGTAAGCCGAGCAGCCGTTGCGAACGAGCCGAATCAGGCCGGAATTCGAGCCATTGTCGTCGTCCCTCCAGGCGCCTGCCACGACCGTGTCCCGGTCCACCGCTACCGACTTGCCAAAGCGGTCGTTAGTGGCCCCGTCGGAGGCAGTCAGCTTCGCCGCGGTACTGGTCGATGTCCAGCCAGTGGCGGGCTTGGTGAACACGTAGGCTGAGCCGGACCCTGGGCCGCCGTCATCGTCACCGTAGGCGCTCACCACCACCGTGTCCCCCTCCACCGCTACCGCATACCCAAATTCGTCGCCACCGGCCCCGTCGGAGGCGGTCAGCTTGGCCGTCTCGGTGGCGGTCGCCCAGCCAGCGCCGGGTTTGGTGAACACGTAGGCCGCGCCCGTGTCGTTACTGTCCCCGGTATCCCCTACCACCACCGTGTCACCGTCCACCGCAACCGAGTTTCCAAACGCGCCGCCCCCGTCGGAGGAGGTCAGCCTGGCCACCTGGCTCCACACTCTCGACTGCCTCGTGAACACGTAGGCCGAGTCGTTCCCGGGTGCGCCCACCACCACATCGTGTCCCCGTCCACCGCTACCGAGTTTCCATAGGAGAGGGAAGCAGACCCGTCGGAGGCGGTCAGCTTGGCCGTCTGGGCCCACAGGTGATATTCGTACCCGGTGATGCTGCTGTTGGATGGGTCGTCCCAGGTCAGCGTCGCCTGGCCGTCCCCGCCGGTTGCCGTAAGCCCGGTCGGCTGGGCCGGCGGCCCTACTCCCGCCTCGCGCCTGTCAACAACGTCCCTGGGAACTACACCTAGTGGGCATCAGGCACATCCTGGCAGCACCCTTCCACCCTCAGACCAACGGCAAGCTGGAGCGCTATCACCAGACTATCAAGCAGGACGTTAACCAGGTCCCCTACGAGGTGCCGTCCGACCTGCAGGAGGCAATCGCCGCTTTTGTGGGCTACTACAGCCACAAGCGCTATCACATGGCCCTGGGCAACGTCACACCTTCGGACGTGCTCAACGGGAGGCGGGAGCATATCCCACAACGGAGGAAGGAGGTGCAGGTCCAGACGATCGAACGGAGAAGACGCTATAACAGGACCCTCAAGAAGCTCGCCCGCCACTCCTCATAACAATAACCTTCTCGGGTCTCAAAGTGTCCCACTTTTGCTGATTGACAACAGTGAAAAATCAGTAAGCCGTCTATGCGGTAGCTGACCTTATGGCCTTTTCCACAATGTCTCGCCGATAGAACGCTCCCTCGAAGTAAATGCTGTCCACAGCAGCATATGCGGCAGCTTTTGCCTCCTCCAAAGTATCGCGCCAGGCCGTCACACCAAGTACGCGCCCCCCGTTGGTTCGTGTCTCTCCACCGGCCTTGACGGTGCTGGCATGGAAGACCTTTGTGTCCTGAAGCGAATCAGCTATAGACAATCCCTTGATTGTGCGCCCTTTCTCATACGGACCAGGATAGCCTTTCGACGCCATGACAACGCAGACTACGTACGCGGATGCCCAAGTTAGAGGTACTTGGTCCAGACATCCGTCTACGCAGGCCTCGAGCACCTCCAACAGGTCATTCTCAAGAATCGGAAGGTAGACCTGGGTCTCCGGGTCGCCGAAGCGAGCATTGAACTCAAAAACCTTGGGCCCTGCTTTCGTCAAAATCACTCCCGGATAAAGGAGCCCACGGAAGTCGATGCCCTCTGATGCACAGCCCACTTTCCACGGGTCGATGACTTGTCCCTCCACATCCTTCAGTTCTGACTCCGTTAGGTACGGGGTTGGGCAGATGGCGCCCATTCCGCCAGTGTTTGGGCCACGCTCGGCATCAAACGCACTCTTGTGGTCCTGGGAGGTAGGAAACATCCGCACAGTAGTCCCGTCGCAGAGTGCGTGGAGTGAGATCTCCGGTCCCTCCAGCAACTCCTGAATCACTATACGCTCGCTCGCCGAGCCGAACTTCTTCTGGAGCAACAAAGACTCAATGGCGCCGGTGGCTTCTTCCAGGTTGCTGCAGATCGTCACACCTTTGTCCAACGCCAATCCATCGGCCTTCACCGCGCATCTCCCATCAAGGGTCATGGCGAATGCTTTGGCATCTGTTGGGTCTGCGAAGGTCGCGGCTGCCGCGGTTGGCACGCCGTACTTCCCCATGAATGTCTGCGAGTAGGCTTTCGACGACTCTATCTTCGCGGCTCTCTGATTCGGGCCGAAGATACGGAGTCCTGCCTCCTGAAATCTGTCCACAACTCCCATGGCCAACGAGTTGTCCGGACCGACAACTGTCAACCCAGGTCGCCGTTCCTTTGCAAAAGCGACCAACGCTGGTAGATCTTCTGATGAGATGGGTACACATTCGACGGGTTCACCTGTCCTGGTACAGCGCTCCTCGCTTATCCCAGCGTTCCCAGGCAAACACGAGATCCTCCCGACATGTTGAGACTGGGTGAGTTTCCAAACCAGTGCGTGCTCACGTCCACCAGATCCGATGACGAGAACGTTCATCTGGCACATGTCCGTATGTTGGTCCTGCCAGCGTTCAATCTTGCCCCCTCGATCCGAGACCAAATTGGCGGCGTGCTATGCTGCAATCGTCCATTCCCCTTTCGATCGTCTTCGACGTGGAGCCGCAGTCCAAACGGCATCGCTACGCATTCTCACGAGGATCTTGGACCCCTTTGGCAATGGGAATGAGCTCTACCAGCGATATGATGATCCGATCGGGCACTACGCGTGAGCCTCTGGGAAGTCCGTCGCCTTGATTATCGACCCAGATACTCCAGATACCCAAAGCTTGGAGTGCTTCCATCTCCCACTCTAGGTTGTCCCTTACACACCAAGTCTCTTTCTGACTGGAGTCAAGCGCTTGCATAGACCCCTCGAACACCCTGGCGTCCGGTTTTCTGGGGTGGACCCCATTAGCTGGACAGGTAAGAGGCCAATTTAAGATCGTGGACTGCCCTTTTAGACCCCAGTGTTAATGTTGATGTCATTGGTGATGTTACCACATTTCCTCCACTTCCAGATATGAATACCTCCCCCGGGGTTCGATAGGCCAAGGCCTGGTGAGGTCTCTGTGTGTTGTAGAAACTGAGATACTTACCTATTCCGGCCCTGGCATCTCTGCCGTCTGCGTATGCCTTCAGATAGACCTCCTCGTACTTAGCGCTCCGCCATAGCCGTTCCACGAAGACGTTGTCCATGCACCGGCCCCTGCCGTCCATGCTCACTTGAACGCCTTGCGCCAGCAGCATGGACTTGAACGCTACAGCGTGTTCGCGCCTGCTATGTCGTTCGATGGCGATTCACCCCGGAGCAGGGCAGGACACTCAAGGCAAAGGTGTAGGATAATCTTGGATTCGGCTCGGTCGGGCCTACGGGCCGGTTGGGCTCCTCTGGTCTACAACGAAACTTCCCAGCGAAAAGTTCGCAGTTGAGTACACTTAGGCCCACTTAGGGAGACTCGAACCCGGGGCTTCGCAACTGGTCAGTCTCGGGCGACCCAATGGTGAAAATCCAGAGATAGTGGTGAGGAGCGCCCATTGGCTGATCGTACACGTAGTGGGCCCAAGGGAAGTCGCCGTCCCCTAGGTCGTCTCTGACGTGGACCCCGCCTACCTGCAGCCATCCCCACAGGACATGCAATGGCGATGTGCCCGCCATGTATTGCACTTGCCCTGCACATGCTCGACGTGTTGATAGAGCCCGAAAAACAGGAACACGGCCCCTATGCCTACACTGACAGCATGGAAAGGGCCCGCTCAGTCCCAGTCGTAATCGCTCTCGTTGTATTCCTCGCCGTTCCACGGATGCTTCTTGCACTGAGGTGGATAACCGAAGCGCATGGGCCGTCTGCAATCCAAGCAGTCCGGCAGCGGCTTCTTCTCCTTGACCGGAAGCGGCCCGCGCTCCTCCCACTTGGCGTAGATGCGCTGCAGTTCCTCCGGGTCGTCCGTCCGGAAGGCCGCCTCAAGCTCGGCTATCTCGTCCTCGCTGTAGAGCGAGAAGCTGTTGCCGAGCATCTCCGCGACCCTCCACTTCACATCGTCAATCTCGTAGTGTTCCATATCGACTCCTTGGCATAGCGCCTAACTTTTCACTTCCGCAGTTTCCGTCGTGTTTCCGTCGTCCGGGCGCGGGCATCGGGTCGTCCTCGTTGTCCATCGGTCGTGGGTCGCGTTCCATAGCTGAACCTCCATGAGAGCGTCGTGGAATCGGGCAATCGTGCCTGATTCTGGCAGTTTGGCGGCCTCCGGCCCCGAGAGCGTCGCTCACGGTTGGCCACCCGCGCGATTTCGAGGCCGAGGTTGAGAATCCCTCGACCTCGGCTTCGTCAGCGGCCTCCCGGGTTGGCCTACCGCGCGGCATGAGCCGCCCGTGCGTCACGACCTTCGGCAAATGCCTCAAGCTGCGCCGCTGCCAGCCCGTAGATGGTTCGATTCGCGGCCCGACCGCTGGCCTGCAGCCCCGCAGGCCCAGCGCCGAACTCCGCGACGGCCTCTCCATCCACGATGACGGCGCACTCGACCAAGAACGGTCCCTTTCGGATGATTTGAACGGTGTGCTCGTTGACTGGTCGCACCGCCAAGACCGTGCGCTTCTCGTTAGTCTTCCACCACTTCAGCATTGCCCCTCTTCCTCGTCGGCCAGCAGGAGTCGTAGGGTCGGGTTGCGCTGCAGCGTCTCCATCTCCTCCGGCGTTGCCTCGCGCCGGAGCATCCCTTCGAATCCGAGGCCGCGGTAGGTATCGAGCCAGACCGCCACCGTCTCGTCGCCAAGGACGCGGCTCAGGATGCCATCCATAGCGCCTAACTCCTCATCGTCGAGTTTGAGCGCAGCACTGGCCGCGTGGCGCATCTTCGTCCAGTTCTCCGCACGGTCGGCCTTGATGGCGTACGCCTCGACAATCTCGTCGGCGAGGTCTTCGTTGCGCCGCGCGATGAGCCTACGCATCAGCGCCCGGGCCTCGGCCATCCGGCCAGCGTCCACCTCGACCATGATGTCGGCTATGCCCGACGCGAACTCGGTCATGCGGGCGTCGTCGCCGCGCCGTGCCCATGCGACGAGGTCTTTCGATATCACCCGTCGCATCTCTTCGTGTACATCTTCCATTTCGGGGTTTTTTCCTCTCTAAAGAGAAGGGGCGCTACCGTGGTAGCGCCCCCTGTCGTGGTTGGCTAGGTGTAGTTCCCATAGAGGTTGTTGACAGGTGAGAGGCCCCGCTGTTGCTGTTGTGTGAACGAAACCCAGCAGTAACAGGAGGCCCCTCATGACCCATCGTAACGCACGCTTGACCCCCGTGACTCGCGCCGAGTTGGTCGAACAGGTGTTGGCTGGCTGGCCCCAGGTTGAAGTTGCCCGCTTGTTCCGCGTCTCCCGCGCGACCGTCGCCAAGTGGGTGCGGCGGTTCCGTGAAGGTGGACCGGACGCGCTCCTCGACCGCTCCAGCCGTCCCCTGCGCAGCCCCCGCCAGACCGGTCAGCTGCAGGAAGCGGCCATCTGCACTGCACGACACATGCTCGCCTGGGGGCCACACCGCATCGGGTGGAGGTTGGGCATCGCCCCCTCCACCGTCTACGCTGTCCTGCGCCGCGCCGGACTCCACCGCCTCGCGTGGCTCCATCGCACCACCCGGGAGATCGTTCGCTACGAGCATGCCCGCCCCGGCGCGCTGGTTCACCTCGACATCAAGAAACTCGGCCGCATCCCGCAGGGTGGCGGCAAGCGCATCCTGCCCGGCTTCGCGGAGACCCACAGCGATCCTCAGCGCGGCCCCCGCCTCGGTTTCGACTTCCTCCACGTGGCCGTGGATGACCACTCCCGCTATGCCTACGTCGAGGCCCTGCCGGACGAACGCGGCCCGACTGCCGCCGCCTTCCTTGTCCGGGCTCTGGCCCACTTCGAGCGCCAGAGCATCGCCGTCGAGCGCATCCTGACCGACAACGGCGCCTGCTACGTGAGCCGCATCTTCACCGACACGGCGGCGGCAAGGAACCTGCGGTTGAAGCGCACACGGCCTTTCCGGCCTCAGACCAACGGCAAGGCGGAGGCGTTCAACAAGATCATGCAGGCCGAGTGGGCCTACCAGCGACCGTACTACTCCAATGATGAACGGCTCAACGCGCTGCCTGGGTTCCTCGCGTATTACAATCACCGGCGTCCACACGGCGGCATCGGCGGGGCTACTCCCGCCTCCCGCCTGTAAACAACGTCCCTGGGAACTACACCTAGTCGGCTGCGCTGACCTAGAATGACTATTGAGGCAGCGGGCGACTTTAGGGATGACTTATGGGGCAGGAGCCCACTAATGGAGCAAAGCCCCTACGACGCTAACGCAGCCACCTTGCCTTGTGCCTCATACCCTTCGACCACGGCTGCCCACTGGCCCATGATGTCGATGCGGCGCTGAAAGTAATCCGTCCGCTTGTAGGCCAGCACTGTGGCGCTTCCTACCGCGTGGGCGAGCACCATCTCAGCGACGTCGTTTTCGATGCTCTGCTCGGCGGCCCAGGTGCGGAAGCTGCTCCGCAGCCCATGCACGGTCGTGTCACCACAGAGCCGCATCGCTTCGCTGAGCCGCCCGTCGGCCATGGGCTTGCCGAGCGTCGACGGAAACACGTAGCCGCTCCCGTCTGCCAGTTCCTCGGCCCGCCGAAGTACGTTCAGCGCCGGGATGCTGAGCGGTACGCTGAACTCCCGTCTAGACTTCATCCTTGCAGCGGGGATGCGCCAAATCCGGGCATCAAGGTCGATCTCGTCCCATCGCGCGCCGCGAACCTCACCGGAACGGCAAGCGGTCAATGCCGTGAACCGCAGCGCCAGCGCCACAAACGGCCAACCCGGGCGGGCGTCGGCCTTTGCCAGAGCGGGTGCTATCTCGGAGCATGGCAGCGCGTCGTGGTGCTTCGGCGGGTTCTTCTGCCCTGCCAGCGCAGCGCGCAATATACCGTCGACAGGATTGGAATCGCGCATCTCGCGCAGCACGGCGTGCCCTAAGATTTGGCGGAGGTATCTCTCGACGCGGTCGCGCGTGGGCACGGCAGGAATATCGAGCAATGCGTCAACAGTTGCCGGTTGTTGACGTGCGCAGGATACGGAATCGCTGCATCCGCCCTGCCCCGCCGGGATTCAGCACCGATGCGCTACGGCCTCCAGCGCTTGCCTGACGAGCGAGGCGGTGTCCGTGTGCCAGGCGATGCGCGCATCGTTGGCCTTGAACCAGTTGCTCTGCATACGCGCCAACCGTCTCGTTGCGCTCTTGGCGCCTTCCACGGCCTCGTCCAGCGTCAGGCTGCCGTCGACGTATGCGGCGAGTTCCCGGTAGCCCGCGCTGGAGAAGGACGGCAGCTCAGGGGCGTACCCCGCCGCGAGCAACCCTCGCACCTCCTCGACCCATCCCGCCTCCAGCATAGCGTCGACGCGTGCTGCGATGCGTTCGTGCAGCCTCTGGCGGTCCACGTGCAGGCCGAACATGCGCGGTGAGAAGTCAGGGACCTGCTTGACGCGCTGTGCGGAGAACGGCGCGCCGGTAGCGCGGGAGACCTCGATAGCGCGGATGACGCGCCGGATGTTGGCGGAGGCGATGTCCTCAGCGGCATCGGGGTCGATGGCGCGCAATCGCTCGTGCAGGGCCTCAGCCCCCTGCTCACGCGCTACGTCCTCCAACTCCTGACGCACAATCGGGTCAGGCGGCACGGCGGGAACCTGCCAGCCTTCCGCGAGGCCCCACACGTACTGTCCCGTGCCTCCGACGACCACCGGCGCCGCGCCGCGTGACGTTGCGTCGAGGATGGCCTCTCGCGCGCTCCCGAGGAAGTCGACCAGGCTGAATCGCTCGTCCGGTTCGGCTATGTCTATGAGGTGGTGCGGCGCCGCGGCGAGCTGGGCAGGCGTGGGCTTCGCCGTGCCGATGGACATGCCGCGATAGATCTGCCGGCTGTCCGCGTTGATGATCTCAACGGGGGCATCACCGGCGATGCCGAGCGCCGCCACCGTCTTGCCGCTCGCGGTAGGGCCTACGATGAAGAGGACAGGCGAGCCTGTCATGCTAGGCGATGGCAAAGGCCTTGACGATGGTGGCGAAATCGTCGGCCACGAGGCTTGCACCGCCCACGAGCGCGCCGTCTATGTCGGACTGTGCTGCGAGCGTGGCTGCGTTGGCGGGGTTGACGCTTCCGCCGTAGAGCACGGGTACGCCGTCCGCAACGGCAACGCTCGACATGCCGGCGGTTCGTTCACGCACGGCGGCGCACATCTCCTGGGCGATCTCCGGCGTGGCGGAGCGGCCCGTTCCTATCGCCCACACCGGCTCGTAGGCGACGACGATCCTGCCGACGGCGTCCGTGTCGAGTCCGTCGAGTCCGCCTGCAATCTGCCGCGCGACGACGGCCTCCGCCTGGCCTGACTCACGCTCGTCCAGCGTTTCGCCTACGCAGAGGATGGGCGTGAGTCCGGCTGTCAGCGCGGCTGTGACCTTGGCGTTGATGAACGCATCGGTTTCGCCGATGAGCTGGCGTCGCTCCGAATGGCCGAGGATGACGTAGGTGCCGAGCCCTGCCAGCATCGACGCTGATACCTCGCCGGTGAACGCGCCTTTCGCCTCCGGGTGCATGTTCTGCGCGCCGACGCCGATGTCGGAGCCTGCGAGGGCGTCAGCCACCGCTGCCAGCGACACGAACGGCGGGCAGACGGCTTTGTTGACTCTGCCCGTGCCGCCGATGCCGGCGGCGACCGCCTGCGCAAGCGTCACCGATTCGGCGATCGAGCCGGGGTTCATCTTCCAATTGCCTGCTACGAATGGGGTGCGCATGGCGTCCTCCGGTTATGCATCGTCCAGGGCCGCAACGCCGGGTAGTTCCTTGCCTTCGAGGAATTCCAACGATGCTCCGCCTCCGGTGGAGACGTGGGACATCCGCTCGGCGAGGCCCAGGTGCGCAACCGCCTCGGCAGTCGAACCTCCGCCTATGACGGTGACCGCGTTGCTACCGGCCAACGCTTCCGCGACTTCCCGCGTGCCCTCGTCGAAAGGCGGCGTCTCGAATACGCCCATCGGGCCGTTCCATACGACCGTTCCCATGGCTGCCAGCCTGCGGGCGTAGTCCGCTGCCGTCTCCGGGCCTACGTCGAGGATCATCATGTCGGGGGGGACGCCGTCGCTTGGCGCGATGCTCGTGGGGACGTTGGCCTCGATACGCTCCGCGACGACGACGTCGGTGGGCAGCGATATGGGGGTGTTGGCGTCAGCCGCTCGGACAAGGGTGTCGGCGCAGAACTGCACGAGGTCAGGTTCGAGGAGCGATGCGCCGATCTCGAACCTCTTCGCTTTCAGGAACGTCGCGGCCATGCCGCCGCCCACGAACAGCTCGTCTGCGTGGCCTATGAGCCGCTCCAACACTTTCAGCTTGTCGCTCACCTTTGCGCCGCCGAGCAGCGCCGCGAGAGGTCGGCGTGGGTCGTCCAGCACGCCGCTCAGGAAGGTGATCTCCTTCTCCATGAGCAGACCGGCGAACGCGGGCAGTTGCTGCGCGACGCCATGCGTTGAGGCGTGAGCGCGATGGGCCGCGCCGAATGCATCGTTGACATAGCCGTCAGCAAGACGTGCGAGCGACGCCGCGAATGCGGGGTCGTTTGCCTCCTCGCCGGGCCAGAAGCGTATGTTCTCGACGAGCAGCACATCGCCGGGTTGGAGCGTCGCTGCCGCTGCGCGAGCCTCCTCACCGGGCGCGTCGTGGACGTAGGCGACGGAAGAGGCAATGAGTTCCGAGAGGCGCTGGGCGATAGGCTCCAATTCGAGCTCAGCGACGCGCTGACCGTCCGGACGGCCAAGGTGGGTGCAGAGGACGACGGACGCGCCGTGCTCGCGCAGGTAGGCGATGGTCGGCAACGCCTCACGGATGCGCACGTCATCCGAGATGATCGTCGTGTCGCGTTGATACGGCACGTTGAAATCAACGCGGACGAGGGCTCGCTTACCGCGCCAGTCGAAATCTCGAACGGTCTTCTTCTTCACACCGCACCTATCGCATCGGCGATTGTGGCCCAACGCTCCAATGCGTCGTGCGCCACGCCCGCCTGCGTCAGAGATTCGAGCGCGCTCCGCCTCGCTTCCGCGATGGCCTCATCGGCCTTGCTGCGAGCACCCACGTCTTCGAGGATGCCACGGATGCCGATGAGGTCGTCCGGCTCCATCACGCGCTTGAAATAATATCCACCCAGCTGGCGCTTCTGGGCGAGGGTTCCCATCTCCAGCGCAGCGGCCACCGGATACAGTTTGCTCTTGTTCAGCGCACGCCCCACGTCTGCATCGCCCCCCCAGATCGCGCGCACTTCGCTGGCTATCAGCGCACCGGTTCCGAGGCGGACCCCTGCCTCCCGCCAGGCTTCGACCGCGTTGCTGTCCGCTCCGGCTGCGCAAGCGCCCAGCGCGACCGCTCCGCCCATCAGCGCGCCATGCTTGCCGCGCGCCATGCGCATGTACTGCTGAAGGGTGACGTCCACGCGCTCCTGAAGCTGTAGGTCGAGGTGCTGGCCTTCGTAGTAGCCGAGAGCGGCTGCGTCCAGCTCCGCGATGGCCGAGAGCGCCGATGTCGGCGCTGTGTCGGCGTTCCGCATGTGGAACAGCGTCAGCCTCGCGAGGGCGTGCAGGCCGTCGCCTACGTTTATGGCCTGCGCTGGGCCCCACACCCACCATGCGGCGTCCTGCCCTGCCCTGTGCTGCGTGGCAGTCTGCATATCCTCGTGGGTGCGAACCGACTCGCCCAGCAGTTCGACGGCGGCAGCGGCTTCCGCGCAGCCTTCCGTTTCGCCGCCCGCTGTGGCGGCCGCTTCCATGCAGAGCGCGCCGAGCAGCCTGAAATGCTCCGCCTGGCGCGGCTCCCCGGTCTGGTCCACCCAGCCGAGTTGGTAGCGCATCATGCGGTAGAGAGGCAGGCCGGGGTCGGTGGGCAGCTCCAGGCTGGAGCGCAGCGCATCCTCGATGATCGGCTGATGTGAGAGCAGGCAGTCCGGCGTCGGTGAAGCGAATGTCATGTCTAGGCGGTCGCGGCGGCGGGGTCCGGCCCTGCGATGTAGCAGACCTCTCGGAGCTGCTCGACCGAGAGCGCGCCAAGGCGGAGAACCCGGGGAGGGTTTACGGTGGTGTCGACGATGGTGGAGGGACCCGCGCCGGGGCTCTGGCCGCCGTCGAGGATGATGCTCAGGCGGTTACCCAGTTGACGCTGCACTTCCTCTGCGCTGGTCGGCTCCAGGCCATTGTGGCGGTTCGCGCTCGTTCCTGTGATGGGGGCTCCGAGGGCCTGCACCAGCGCCTGAGGGCACGGATGATCCGGTAGGCGCACCGCAACGGTGTCGCCGTGGCCGGAGATGAGCGCCGGCAGCTCCGCGTGCCGGGGCATGACGAGCGTCAGCCCGCCGGGCCAGAAGCGCTCAGCAAGAGCGTAGGCGTTGTCCGACACGTCGGAGGCAACCTCCCGCAATTGGGACTCGGACGCTATGAGGACAGGGACGCCCTGATTCCTGTTGCGGTTCTTTATCACGAACAGCGTGGAGACGGCGGCGTAGTTGAACGCGGACGCGCCGAGGCCGTACACCGTGTCCGTGGGGTAAGCGATCACGCCGCCCTCACGGAGCAGTATGGAAGCGACGGAGCGGTTGTTTGGGGTGTCCGGCATGCGTGGCATAGTGAGATTCGCCTATCACGAGGCAGTGCCGAGTATACCACCGGCAGAGGGGTCTCCCCCTGCGTATCATCAGGCCAACGCGTCGGCTCTCGCCACTGAGGCGAACTGCTCACGGTAGAGCTCCGCGTAGCGCCGATCCAGCGTCATCAGCTCCGCGTGAGTGCCGCGCTCCACCACCTTCCCCTCGTCGATATAGAGGATTACGTCCGCGGCCAGCACCGTCGATAAACGGTGCGCGATGACGATCGTCGTGCGTTTCTCGGTGAGCTTGGCGAGGGCCGTCTGAACCGCGCGCTCCGAGTGAGAATCAAGGGACGACGTGGCCTCGTCGAGGATGAGGATGCGCGGGTCCTTGAGCAGCATCCGCGCTATTGCCAGTCGCTGCTTCTCACCCCCCGATAGCCGGTAGCCTCGTTCGCCAACCACCGTGTCGAACCCCTCGGGCAACCTCTCCACCACGTCGAGCACGGACGCCGCCCGGCAGGCCTCGACCATCTCGGCGTGAGAAGCGTCAGGGCGCGCGACTCGCAGGTTGACGGCCACCGTGTCATGGAAAAGGAACGTCTCCTGCGAGACGTAGCCGACCTGCTTCCGCAGCGACTCCAGCATGAGCCCTCTGATGTCTACGCCGTCCAGCAGCACTCGCCCTTCCGTCGGGTCATACAAGCGCGGGATGAGGTAGGTGGTCGTCGTTTTACCTGCCCCGCTGGGCCCGACGAGGGCCGCGAGCTCGCCGGGCTTCACCGCGAAGTCCATACCGTCGAGCGCCCTGCGCCCAGGCGTGTACTCCAGGACAACGTCCTCGAACGTAAGAGCGCCCGCCACTGACCCCAGGGCCACGGCGCCCGGCGCGTCGGCGATGTCCGGCTCCAGGTCCAGGTATTCGAATATCCGCTCGAAGTACGCGGCGGACGTCACCACATCCACGTGCAGCGACATCAGATCCGTCGCGGGCGTGTAGAGTCGGCTCAGGAGAGCGACGAACGCCACGATCGTCCCGATGGTCAGCGAGCCGGAGATGACCTGCCCGCCCCCGAACCAGAAGATGACCGCAGGCCCGCCGGTGGTCACGATGAAGAGCAGCATGAAGTACCACCGGCCCACCAGCGCCTCGCGGACCTGAAGCTGCATCAGATCCCAATTCTCGCGTTGGAACCGCCCCAGCACCTCCCGCTCACGCGTGAACGTTTTGATGAGCATCAGCCCGCTGATGCCGAGGCTCTCCGCCATCAGCGAGTTGACCGACGCGCTCATCTGCTGCCGCTGCATCCGCAAACGTCGCCGCATCTTCCCCACCGTCAGCGTCGGTATGATCAGCCACGGCAGCACCGTGAGCGAGACGACCGTCAGCCGCCAATCGAGAGCGATCATCGTTACCAGCGTTGTGGTCAGAATCAGGACGTTCTGCGAGATCGTCACCAGCGTGCCGGAGATGATAGTGTCGATCCCCGCGATATCGCTCGTAAGCCGCGACATCAACTCGCCCGTCCGGGCCTCGGTGTAGAAGCGCAGCGACAGGGACTGCAGGCGGCTGAACATGCGGAGCTTCAGGTCGTACATGATCCGCTGGCTGACGACCGTGTTCAGGTAACTGCGGAGCACGCCGATCAGCCCGAGCGCCACCGCAGCCGCGAACAGCCCTACGGAGAGCCAGAGCAACAGCGATTGGTCTGAGCCCGCGATTGCGGAGTCGATGATCCCGCGCACGAGGAGCGCTGGCGCGAGCCCCAACAGGGCGGCGGCGGCGACGGTTGCGATGATGAGGACGAGCCTGCGCCAATAGGGCGTGAGGAACCCGGAGATGCGCCGGACATTCCCCTTCCCCAGGGCAGTTTGCGACTTGATCGGCGCGATTCTTCCGTGAGAGCGCATTGCGTTTCAGTATACATGCCCTCGATCCGCGACCCCGGCGGCAAGCGCCCTTCCCTGCCTCCTTACCTCCAGCGGAAAGCCCTGCCTCCTTACCTCCAGCGGAAAGCCCTGCCTCGGAGCGCGCCTCTTTCCGGGAGGAGCGGGCGATTGTAGATTGAGTGTGGAGGTGGCATCGCAGCCCTATGGAGATGGAACGCGTACGGATGTACAACGATCTGGCCTATCTGTGGCCCATCATCAGCCCTCCGGAGGACTACGCCGAAGAGGCCGGATACTGGCGGCGGGCGATTCGGGAGACGCTGGGCGAAGGACGTCATCACGTGTTGGAGTTGGGCGTGGGCGGAGGCCATAACCTCTCTCACCTGACCGCCGATTTCCAAGCTACCGCCGTCGACGTGTCGCCACGCATGCTGGAGATATCGCGCACGCTCAACCCGGACGTGGAGCATCATCTGGGCGACATGCGGACGGTGCGCCTTGGCCGTACGTTCGACGCCGTGCTGATCCACGACGCCGTCTCCTACATGCTGACCGAGGACGACCTGCGGGCAACGTTCGCAACTGCCAGGGCGCATCTCCGGGTGGGCGGTCTGCTGCTGACGACTCCGGACCTGGTACGGGACACCTTCCAGGACGGGAAGGTTCTCAGCTGGCCCGGCCAGCCATCGGACGACCCCGGCGTTCCGCAGGTAGACCTCGAGGAGCATCTACGCGACCCGGACCCGACGGACCCGACCATCGAATCGCTCTTCGTCTATACCATCGTGGAGAACGGAGTGCGGCGGGTGGAGGAGGACGTCCACGTGAGCGGCCTCTTCCCTATCGCCACGTGGCTCGCGCTCATGGAAGAGGCTGGATTCAACGCGGACATACTCCCCCTGCCCGGCGACGGCGACGGCTGCGGAGAGCACATGTTCCGGGGCGTTCTCGCTGCGCGTAAGCCTCGGCCACGTCCGGCCTGATGGCGGGTACGGTCGGTCTATAATGAGGGAGGTGGCCTTGGCGATGGCATCGCGCGAATGACTGCCCATCGCCCTGCGCCGCCGGGCCCGATTGTTACGTGAGGAGCACACGTGGATCAACTCGTTCTGAAGCCCATCCGCCGCGTTGACGGCGTCGTTACGCTGCCGGGCTCCAAGAGCCTCTCCAATCGCGTGCTGTTGCTTTCGGCGCTGACCGAGGGGACGACGAGAGTCCACAACCTGCTGGACAGCGACGACACGAGGCACATGATTGCGGCGCTCCAGGCGCTGGGCATCGCCCTCGATATGTCGGACGACCGGACGAGTTGCGTGGTCAACAGCGCGGGCGGGCCCTTCCCTGCCGAGGGTGGCGAGTTGTTCCTCGGCAACGCAGGCACCGCCATCCGACCGCTCTGTGCCGCGCTCTGCGTTGGCCGGGGTGTCTTCACCGTGTTGGGCGACGCCAGCATGCAGGAGCGTCCGATCAGCGACCTCGTCGACGCGCTGCGGCAGCTAGGCGCGGGGATCGAGTACCTTGGCGCGGAGGGATGCCCGCCGCTTCGCATCACAGCGGACGGCCTACGAGGAAACCGGGTGTCGGTCGACGGCAGCACGTCGAGTCAGTTCCTGACGGCGCTGCTCATCGTGGCGCCGCTCATCGAGCGGGACCTGCTCATCGAAGTTCAGGGCGACCTCGTCTCCAAGCCGTACATCGACCTGACGCTGGATGTGATGAAGCGTTTCGGCGTGAGCGTCGAGGCCGACGAGTACCGCTCATTCCGTATCGCGGGCGGCCAGCGTTACCACTCTCCGGCGGACGTGCTCGTGGAGGGCGATGCGTCCTCCGGGACGTACTTCCTGTCGGCCTCGGCGATCCGTGGGGGGACGGTGCGGGTGTTGGGCGTGGGCTCGGACAGCGTTCAGGGCGACGTTCTGCACGCGGAGGTTCTCGAAAAGATGGGCGCTGTGGTGACGCGCGGGCGCGATTGGATCGAGGTCACGCGTGGCGAGTTGCGGGGAATCGACGTCAATCTCGGGCACATCCCCGATGCGGCCATGACGGTGGCGGCGACCGCTCTGTTTGCAAAGGGCAGAACCGCGATACGGAACGTGCATAACTGGCGCTTCAAGGAGACCGACCGCCTCGCCGCGATGGCGACCGAGCTGCGCAAGGTGGGGGCTGAGGTCGTCGAGGGGGCCGACTTCCTCGAGATTGTTCCGCCGGCGCAGATTCAGAGCGCCACCATCGACACGTACAACGACCACCGCATGGCGATGTGCTTCTCGCTCGCTGCGCTGGGGGATGCCGAGATCACGATTAACGACCCGGCGTGCGTGTCCAAGACGTTCCCTGAGTACTTCGACATCCTTGGGCAGATATCCCATCGTTAGCTACGGATGCAGTGAACAGGCGCTGCTCGTTGACCCGCAAGGCGGCTGGTGCTACTTTATGAAGACTCTCGAGAAGTGCTGTGGCATTGCCTGACGACAACGAATCGGCTCCTCATTCCGACAGTACGCACCGCGTTTCCACGACAGGAGATGTCGAGGTTTCGACCTACCTCGGCATCGCGCAGGAGCGCGAGGGCACCAGGGGCGCGTACACCGGACGAGGCGCTCCTCCCCCTCCCAAGCCCGAGGGTATCGCCGTCATCGACTTCGGCTCCCAGTACAGCCGTCTGATAGCGCGCCGCCTGCGCGAGCAGAACGTCTACTGCGAGCTCATCCAACCGCATGCGTCGCGGGATGCCGTGGCCGGGCTGAACCTGAAGGGCATCGTCCTCTCCGGAGGGCCGTCCTCGGTTTACGACGACAACGCGCCGCTGGCGCAGCCGTGGGTCTTCGACAGCGGCGTTCCAGTGCTGGGCATCTGCTACGGCATGCAGTTGATAGCGCACCAACTGGGCGGAGATGTCGTGCCTGCGCAATCGCGGGAGTACGGCTTCGCGGTTATCCATAGGAACGACACGAGCCAGCTGTTCGAGGGCATGGATGACGAGGCTGCCGTTTGGATGAGCCACGGAGACCGCATCAGCAAGATGCCGCCGGGCTTCCGGGCCGTCGCGTACAGCGAGAACTCTCCTATCGCGGCCATGGCCAACGACGCCGGAGTGTACGGCATCCAGTTCCACCCGGAGGTGGCGCATACGCCTCAGGGCGCCGAGATTATCCGTAACTTCGCCTACAGGGTTTGCGGGTTGGCAGGATCATGGACGCCGGGAAACTTCGTGGCGGAGAGCATCGAACGGATACGCGAGCAGGTTGGCGAGGGCCGAGTGATATGCGCCCTCTCCGGCGGCGTCGACTCCGCCGTAACGGCGAAGCTGGTGCATGAGGCCGTGGGCGATCAACTGACGTGCATATTCGTCAACAACGGCTTGCTGAGGCGCGAGGAACCTGAGCGCGTGCGCAGCGTGTTCGAGCGCAACCTGGGGCTGAACCTCGTCTACGTCGATGCGTCGGAGCGCTTCCTCACCGCGCTTGCCGGTGTCGTCGATCCTGAGCAGAAGCGGAAGGTGATAGGCGCTGAGTTCATCAACGTCTTCGAGGAGCAGGCGCGAACGCTCGGCGCTGTCGATTTCCTGGCGCAGGGTACGCTGTACCCTGATGTCATCGAGAGCGAAACTTCGGAGCACAGCGCGTCGCACAAGATCAAGACGCACCACAACGTGGGCGGCCTGCCGGAGCGGATGAACCTCAAACTCGTGGAGCCGTTGCGCTACCTGTTCAAGGACGAGGTTCGGCTCGCTGGCACGGAGCTGGGATTGCCTCCCGAAACGCTGAACCGCCAGCCTTTCCCCGGGCCGGGGCTCGCCATCCGCGTCATCGGCGATGTGACGTACGAGAAGCTGGAGACCCTGCGCGCGGCGGACTGGATCGTGATGGACGAGATCAAGGGCGACGGCCTGTACGACAAACTCTGGCAGAGTTTCGCGGTGCTCACCGATACCCGGACGGTTGGCGTGATGGGCGACCAGCGCACGTATCAGCACGTGGTCGCGCTCCGGGCGGTCACCAGCGAGGACGCGATGACCGCCGATTGGGCCCGCCTACCCTACGAGACGCTGGCGCGCATATCGAATCGCATCGTGAACGAGGCACCGAACGTGAATCGCGTGGTCTACGACATCACCAGCAAGCCGCCGGGCACTATCGAGTGGGAGTGATGTCGGGAGCAGGCCGCATCGTTCGCATCGTTTTCACCGCACTGGGTCTCGCTTTCATCCTCACCGCTTTCCTGCAGGTGCTCACCGGGGATTGGGGAAGGCCGCAGGCGACTGCGGCGGTGGCCGTGGGTCTCGCGTGCCTGGTGATAGCCGTGGTGATGCGGCGCATGGGCGGGAGCGTCTGATGAACGTGTTGGTCGCGGGCAACGGCGCCCGCGAGCATGCCATCGTATGGAAACTGGCGCAGAGTCCTCGCAAACCCGCGCTTTTCATGGCGCCGGGTAACGCTGGAGTAACCGGGCTCGCTGCGAATCTCCCCATCGCGGTGGACGATTTCGATGGCCTCGTCGAGGCTGTCCGCAGGCTCGGCATAGACCTCACCATCGTCGGGCCGGAGATTCCTCTGGCGGCGGGCATCGTTGACCGGTTCACGGCTGAGGGCTTGCGCATATTCGGCCCCACCATGGCGGCGGCCCGGATCGAGGGCGGCAAGTCGTTCTCCAAACGCATCATGCGCGCCGCCGGAGCGCCCACCGCCGATTTCGAGATATTCGACGACCCATCGGCGGCGCGAGCTTACGTGGAGTCTCACGGCGCGCCAATCGTCGTAAAGGCGGACGGTCTCGCGGCTGGTAAGGGCGTGGTAGTTGCGGAGTCGGTGGAGGAGGCGCTCGACGCCGTGGACGATGCGATGGTGCGGCGGGCATTCGGGTCATCCGGCGAGACGCTCGTGATCGAAGAGTGCCTTACGGGCCAGGAAGTGAGCGTTTTCTGCTTCACGGACGGCTCCTACGTCACGCCGCTCGTGGCGGCGTGCGATTACAAGCGCGTATTCGATGGCGGCGAGGGGCCGAACACCGGCGGCATGGGCGGTTATAGTCCCCCGCCCTGGTGGGATGCGGCGCTGGAAGAGCGCATACGAACGACGTGCATCGAGCCGGTCGTGCGCCGGATGGCTATCGAAGGCTCTCCCTTCACCGGCGTCCTCTATGGCGGGCTGATGCTGACGGAGAGTGGGCCGTCCATCATCGAGTTCAACGCGCGGCTGGGAGACCCGGAGACTCAGCTGATACTTCCGCGATTGGAGAACGATCTGCTGGACGTGATAGACGCGACGCTGGACGGTGAGCTGGCATCGCTCGACCTGCGCTGGTCTGATGAGCAGGTCGTGGGCGTTGTGCTGGCGTCCGGCGGGTATCCGGGCCACTACGAGGTGGGCAAGCGCATCGAGGGGCTGCGCGCCGCGGAGGGGCAGGCGCTCGTGTTCCATGCGGGAACCGCGGAGCAGGACGGCGCGATAGTGACGAACGGCGGTCGGGTGCTGACGGTGGTTGGACGGGCAGGAACGATGGCAGCAGCGCGCAGACACGCCTACGAAGCTGCGGACGCTATCGCTTTTGAAGGCAAGCAGTGGAGGTCGGACATCGCGGGGCTTGTGGTCGATTAACACCGCCGTTGGCGTTGTTTGCTTGGTATGATGAAGAGGCACAGCGCGCCCCTGAGTACACAAGAGGAGGAGATTTCCGTGCCTCGAGTTGGCATCATCGTTGGAAGTGCGACCGATAGGCCCGTGATGGAAGATACGCTGAAGACCCTGGTGGACCTCGGCATCGAGGCGGATCTGGTGGTCGCGTCGGCGCATCGAGACCCGCGCAAGGTTCAGGCGTACGTGGAGAGTGCGTCGGCGAACGGCATCGAGGTGTTCATCGCGGCTGCGGGCGGAGCGGCGGCACTCCCTGGAGTGGTCGCGTCACTCACGACGCTGCCGGTGATAGGCGTGCCCATCGCATCGAGCGAATTGGGCGGCGGAGTGGATGCGCTCTACTCCATCGTGCAGATGCCGCCGGGAATTCCGGTCGCGACGGTGGCCGTGGGAGCGTGGGGGGCGCGCAACGCGGCTCTTCTGGCGGCTGAGATACTGGGGATAAAATATGCTATGATACGTGATGCTGTGGAACAGTACCGCGAACGGCTCCGTCAGCGGTAATCTGCGTTGTCTGCACTCTCCGCCAGCACCCCTCGGATGATTATCCTTTCCGATTTCGACGATACAGCTGCCGCTCAGAACGTCGGCCAGATGTTGCTCGATCGCTTCCAGCCGGACACGTCCCTGCCGGGCGTGGTGCCTTGGCGGGAGATTCAGCAGCGCAGAGTCGATGGCGAGATATCGCTTGCCGAGTACCAGGAGATCGCCTTCCGTCAGCTGGCGGCGCCCGTCTGTGAGCAGGCGGCGTACGTGCGCTCCGAGGCTCAGTTGAGGCCTGGATTCGCTGAGCTGGCGGCGTATTGCGCTGCGCATGGCGTGAGGCTGGTGGTGGTGAGTCATGGGCTCGACTACTACGTCTCAGCGACTCTGGACGCAGCCGGAACCGTTGTCCCCTCCCACGCGGTGCGTACGGGTGAGGCCGACGGCAACCAAACGTTCACGTACGACTTCGTGGACGAGGGCTGCGAATGGCGGCCCGGAAACTGCAAGTGCCGCGTGCTTGAGATGTGCCGCGAAGAGGGCGACCACGTCGTTTATGCAGGCGACAGCACTTCCGACGGGTGCCCGGCGATGCGGGCGGATTTCGTTTTCGCTCGTGATGCGCTCGTGGGCTTCTGTCAGGAGAAGGGTCTGCCGTACGCGGAATTGCCCGACTTCTACCCGGTGCTCGATTACGTAAAGGCGCGAGTAGGAGACGGCGCATGATTGACCGCTACGCACGCGAGGCGATGAAGGGCATCTGGTCCGACAACGGCAAGTACGACCGCTGGCTCGCAGTGGAGATAGCGGCGTGTGAGGCGTGGACGCGTATGGGCACGATTCCCGAAGAGGACATGGCGCTCATCCGCAAGGCGACGTGGGACCACGCCAAGCTCGACGAGAAGTTCGTGCAGACGCGCCACGACGTTACCGCGTTCCTCTACTCCGTAACGTCCGGGCTGGGAGCGGAGGGCCGCTGGGTTCACCTGGGGCTGACCTCCAACGACGTATGGGATACGGCGACGGCGCTGCAATTGCGAGACGCCGCCGCCCTGCTGCTCGCGGAAGTCGACTCACTTATCGAGGCCATCGCCGCGCGGGCCGTCGAGCATAAGCACACGCTCATCATGGGCCGTACCCACGGAGTACACGCGGAGCCTACGACGTTCGGGCTGAAGCTCGCGCTCTGGTGGGACGAGATGCGCAGGAACCGCGAGCGGCTGGAGCGCGCCGCGGCACAGGTCGCCGTGGGCAAGATCTCAGGCGCGGTCGGCACGCACGCCACCGTTCCGTTGGAGGTCGAGGTCTACGCCTGCGAGGCGTTGGGCATCGACTACGCGCCGCTCTCGAATCAGATCGTCCAACGAGACCGACATGCGTACTTCATGGCAACCCTGGCCGTGACCGCTGCGTCGCTGGAGAAGTTCGCCACGGAGGTGCGCGGCCTGCAACGGACGGAGGTTCACGAGGTGGAGGAGCCGTTCGGCGAGGGGCAAACGGGCTCCTCCGCGATGCCGCACAAGCGCAACCCCGACCTTTCGGAGCGCGTCTGCGGGCTGGCGCGGCTAATACGCGGCAACGCGCTCACCGCGCTCGAGAACGTGGCGCTCTGGCACGAACGGGACATCTCGCACTCCTCAGCGGAGCGCATCATCATCCCGGACTCCTGCATGGCGCTCGACTACATACTTAACCTGTTCACGGGCATCGTGAGCGGCATGCGCGTCTTCCCCCAGCGGATGATGGCCAACATCGAATCGACGCATGGCGTGATCTTCTCGCAGCAGGTGATGCTCGCGCTCGTGGAGGCAGGCATGTCCCGCGAGGACGCATACCGCCTCGCGCAGCGGCACGCAGCCACGGCGTGGGAGCACGGCGAGGACTTCCGCGAACTCATCGCGGCGGACGCCGATGTGCGGTCGCGCCTGAGCGCCGGTCAGGTCACCGCGATGTTCGATTATGGCTATTACACACGCAATATCGATGCGCTGTTCCAACGCACCGGCATCGAGAGCGTCAGCAAATCTTCAAGGGAGCAAAGCCGTGCCACTGCTTGAAACGCCTCTACCGGGCATCCTGTACCGGGGCAAAGTCCGCGATACGTTCGATCTTGGCGATGGAATGCTGTTGATGGTCGCAACCGACCGCATCTCTGCATTCGACGTCGTTCTGCCCAATGGCATCCCGGATAAGGGCCGCGTGCTATCGAGGATGTCGAAGTTCTGGTTCGAGCAGACGGGCCATATCGTCCCCAACCACTTCATCGCGCTGGCCGATGACACCGAGGGGCTTGGGAGTCTGGCGGAGCATCCGCTGCTGGCGAATCTTCCGCCCGAAGTTGCGCAGCAGGCGACGGTGGTGAAGCGCGCCGAGCGCATCGACGCCGAGTGCGTGGTGCGCGCCTACCTGACAGGCTCGGCCCTGGTCGATTACGAACGAACAGGGACGATGTTCGGCGTGCCGATGGCCCCCGGCCTCGTGGACGGCAGCGGGTTGCCGGAGTTGATGTTCACGCCCACCACCAAAGCGGAAGTGGGCCACGACGAACCGGTAAGCGTCGAGGAGTTGGCCGGTATGGTGGGCGCTGAGATGGCGGAGACGCTGCGCGACCTCTCTTTCGCCGTGTTTCAGCACGCGCACGACATGGCGGTGGAACGGGGCATCATCATCGCGGATACCAAGTTCGAATTCGGCATCCGCGACGGCGAGGTCATCCTCATCGACGAAGTGCTGACGCCCGACTCCAGCCGCTTCTGGGACGCGTCAGGGTACAATCCGGGCAGGTCTCAGCCCAACTACGATAAGCAGTTCGTGAGAGACTGGCTGCTTACGCGCAAGGACTGGGACAGGACTCCCCCCGCGCCTACCCTGCCCGATGAGATAGTGGAGAAGACCCGCGAGCGCTATCTGGAAGCCTACGAGAGGCTTGTGGGGCAGCCGCTCTCTTAGTCCCCAACCTACGACTTCTTTTCAGGATTACACCGATTGAGCAACGACGAACAGCAACAGCCGACGACCGAATCTGACGATACGCCTCCCGAGAACGAAGGCGCGCAGAAACCGGAAGGTTCCCCAGCCCAACGACGGCGTGCGCGAGAGGAGCGCAAGCCTCTGCGGCGCACGATAAGCCGCGAGGAGCGGCGGCAGCGCTCCCAGGCGAAGCGCTCGCGCAGGCGGCGCATCTATATGGCGGGAGGGATGGTCGTCGCGCTTGCGCTCATCGCGGGGCTGGCGTTGCCGTCAATCGGACTCGGCACGACGGGCGACCTTCCGGTATCGGAGCGCGAGCTCGTGGGCACGCTCGTGGATGAGCAGCAGCACGAGATTCTCGAGCCCGGCGCTGATGCGGACTACAGCACCTCGCCCCCAACGTCAGGGCCCAGCTACGACGAGCCTGCCGCGTGGGGTATCCACACGGAACAAATCGCTGACGAATCGATCGTGCGGAACCTCCAGTACGGCGCGATCGTCTTCAATCATAGCCTGACGCGGGAAGAAGATATCGCCGATCTGCATGGCTACGCGGAGGCGCTCTTCGGCTTCCCTGCCTGCTACGTCGTTCATCCCTACCCCGGTATCCCTGAAGGGGATGTAACCCTGACGGCGTGGAGCTGGACGGGTACGATGGAGCTGGAGGATAAGGCAGCGATGGGCGCGTTCGTGAACGACCACCGCAACGGCGCCCCGTTGTTCATCGACCAGCAGTGCGGTGCCTACGCCGACTCCGAGGAAACCGTCGAAGCAACGCCTACAGCCTCCGCGACGGAAGCGCCATCGGCAACGGAGGCAGCCCCAACGGCAGAGGCAACCCCTGCAGCAGAAGCGATCCCAACAGAGACGACCACTCCCCTCCACGGCCCCGTCAGTCCCCAGACAACAGAGGCAACCCCGGTGAAGACGGCCACTCCCAGCGGCACGCAATGAGATTCACAGCGCGCGTCTACGTGACGTTGAAGCCCACCGTGAACGACCCGCAAGGCAATGCGGTGCTGGGCAGCCTCAAGTCGCTGGGCTTCGATGGCGTGGACAGCGTTCGCGTGGGGAAGTACCTCACGCTGGACGTCGAGGCTCAGGACGAGGCAGCGGCGCGTCAGCAGGTTAGCGAGATGTGCAGCAAGCTGCTTGCGAATCCGGTGATCGAGACCTACGAGGCCGCCGTGACCCCGGCGGCAGGAGCCAGCTAGGAGATCGTCCCCTTCGTGCTCGGCACGCTTTGACTCGCGCGAGGGTCGATCTCAACCGCGTCGCGCAACGCCTTCGCGAGTCCTTTGAAGGCCGCTTCCGCCTTGTGGTGCGCGTTCACCCCATGCAGTACGTGGACGTGCAGCGTGATGTGGGCCTCCATGGCGAACGACTCCAGGAAGTGGCGAACGAGGTCTCCCGGAAGGTTGGCGATGGATACGTCGCTGATGCCCAGGTCTATGACGGCGTAGCTGCGCCCGCTGATGTCGAGCGCGACGCGTGAGAGCGTCTCGTCGAGCGGCACGAAGGCGTGCCCCATGCGGCGTATGCCCTGCCCGTTGCCGATGGCGTCCGCGAAAGCCCTGCCAAGCGCGATGCCGCAATCCTCGACGGTGTGGTGCCAGCCGGTCTGCGTGCTGTCTCCCTGCGCATTGATGTCGAGATCGAAAAGGCCGTGGCGGCAGAGCTGGTTGAGCAGGTGATCCAACATGCCGTTGCCGGTGTCGATGGACGCCACGCCTGCGCCGTCCAGCCCGATGGTGACGGACACGGCTGTCTCAGCGGTTGTTCTGCTGTATGTTCCGATGCGAGTGGCCATGGCAATCGTTAGAGGATATCTCCGAGCGCGCCGACAACCCGGTCGGTCTGATCGGGCGTGCCCACGCTGATCCGCAGGAAGTCGGCCAGCTTGCCGCGTGAGTAGTATCGCACCGACACGCCGCACGCCGCGAGGCTTTCGTAGACCGACTTCCCCCGCCCTTCCGGGAGACGGCACAGGATGAAGTTCGCCTCGGAGGGCAGCGGTTCGATGCCGGGGATGCCGGAGAGGAGATCCGCCATGCGCCCGCGCTCCTCGATGATGAGGCGAACGCGGTCCTCCAGGAGCGCTCGGTCCGCCAGCGACGCAAGGAGCGCGCCCTCGGCGGCTTGCGAAACGTTGTACGGCGGCTTGCCCCGCATCAGCACGTCAGCCATGTCTGCGGCCATCATGCCGTAGCCGACGCGCAGCCCGGCCAGCCCCGCCCACTTGCTCATCGTGCGCAGCACCACGAGGTTGGGATGTTCGATGACCAGGTTCGCGACGCTGCGCGCGTTGAACTCCGCGTAGGCCTCGTCCACGACCACGACGCACGGCGAATCGAGCAATCGCTCGATGTCCTCGGCAGGCGTCGCATTGCCCGATGGGTTGTTCGGCGACGCGAGGACGATGATCTTTGCCTGCGCTGCCGCCGCGAGCACACCGTCAACGTCGAGGGCGAAATGCTCGTCGCGCTCGACCTCGATGATGGATGCGCCGCAGATGTGCGCGGTAACGTCGTACATCCCGAACGTCGGAGGAGAATTGACGATGCAATCGCCCGGCGCGAGGACGGCGCGGAAGACGAGGTCGATGATCTCGTCGCTTCCGTTGCCCACGACGATATGCTCGGCGCCGATACCGGCGTACTCCGCCAGCGCCTTTCGCATCGCAACCTGCGCGGGGTCGGGGTAGACGTGGACGCGATGAACCTGCGCAAGCGCCTCGAAAACCTTCGGCGAGGGACCGTACGGGTTCTCGTTCGCGTTCAGTTTGACCACATCCTCGTCCGATATTCCGGCGCGCTCGGCGAGTAGCTCCGGCGGTTCAGCGGCCTCGTAAGGTTCGAGGTCACGCCAGTGAGGCTGAACGAAATCGAGCGCCCTGCGGCCTTCCATCAACGCGTCTCCTGCGGCGCTGCCCCAGCGATGCCTTCCAGTCGAATCTCCATCGCCCTGGCGTGAGCGGTAAGCCCTTCCGCGCGTGCGAGAGTGGCTGCCGCTGGCCCAATCTCATTGAAAACCTGAGGGGATAAACCGATAACGGGCACGTGTTTCAGGAACGTGTGCACGCCAAGGCTGGATGCGAACCGGGCGGTGCCGCCGGTCGGCATCACGTGGCTCGGCCCCGCGACGTAGTCTCCCATGACCTCCGGCGACGTCTCCCCCACGAAGATGCCGCCGGCGTTGCGTACGAGGCTTACGTACTGCTCCGGGTTCTCCACCAGCAGGCAGAGGTGTTCGGGCGCGAAACCGTTAGCAATGGCGATAGCCTGCTCGACGGTATCGACGATGACCGTCGTCCCCTGACGCGCCACTGCCTCGCGCGTAACCGCTTCCCGTTCCAGCAGGGACAGCTGCTGCTCCAGTTCGCGCTCGACGGCAGCGGCCATCGCCTCGCTCGTCGTAACGAGGATGGGAGTGGCGAGTTCGTCATGCTCCGCCTGCGCGAGGAGGTCAGCGGCTGCCATCGCGGGATTAGCGGTCTCGTCCGCTATCACTAGCGTCTCCGTTGGCCCGTAGAGGCCGTCTATATCGGCGTGGCCGTAGACCAGACGCTTGGCGGCCGATACGAAGATGTTGCCCGGTCCGCATATCTTGTCGACGCGCGGGACGCTCTCCGTCCCGAACGCCATCGCAGCTATCGCCTGCGCTCCTCCGAGGGCAAAGAGGCGGTCTACGCCGGCCTCCAGCGCAGCCGCGAGCGTCACCGGCGCGGGGTTGGGCGTGCAGAGGACAACATCCGGCACCCCTGCCACTTTCGCGGGAATGGCCGACATCAGCACCGTCGAGGGATAGGGAGCCGCTCCGCCGGGCACGTACAGCCCCACTCGCTCGATGGGCAGGCAGCGCAGGCTGTAGCCCGCAGCGTCATCGGCCCAATCGCTGGGCATCGCGGACTCGTGATAGGAGCGTATGCGTCCGGCAGCGACGGCGATGGCGTCGCGAATCTCCGACCCGGCTTGCGCGGCGCGGGTTTCCCACGTGGCGCGGGGAATCTCGAAATCCTCCAACGTTGCGCCGTCTATCCGCGCGGCGTAATCGCGTACGGCGTCGTCTCCCCTGGCGCGCACGTCCGTGACGATGCGCTCCACGGCCTGCGATACGGTCAGCGGCTCGCCGAAGAGTTCGGCTATGCGCGTTGCGACCGCAGGCGGCAGCGCAGGTTCGCTGTAGCCAGGAGCGCGTGTGAGCGCGGCGAGACCGGCCTCGATGCCTCGGATGAGGCGCATCAGGCGATATCCAGCTCTTCGAGCAGGCGCGCGTACGCTGCGCTCGCCTGCCGGAAGACGTACTCCGTGCCGGAGACGGTCACGGAGGAGCCGCCGACGCTGCGCAGGTGGTCCACGACGCTCATCAGGTCGCGCTTGGCAGTGAATACCGTTACGGAGTAGTGATTCCGTCCATCGGGTGAGTGGACGCGGGCGACGGTAGGCCCCGTCAGGCCGGTCGCCTCCTGGCGTTGCATCACCCTGGCGGCAACCGCATCCTCGCTTTCGCCCTCGATATTGGCGGTGACGCGGGCGTACCCGGCAGCGATCTGGTTCGCCTCGATACGCTCCACGATCTCTCTGGTCTGCTGCAGGCGGTCAGGCCGTGTCTGCAGAGAAGGCCTATTGGCGATGAGCGTGCCCTCGGACTCGATGACCGTGCCGTCGGTCAGACGCTTCAGGTGATTCTCGCGTAGCGTCTGCCCGCTCGCCGTCAGATCGACGATGATGTCGGCATAGCCGATGGCCGGCGCAGGCTCGACCGTGCCTGAAAGAAGCGCCAGCGTGAAGTAGTTCACGTCGTGCCGGTAGAGGAAGCGCCGGGTGAGCGTGGGGTACTTGGTCGCAACCCGGAACTCCCTGCCCTGCTCCTGGAACTCCACGGCAAGGTCTGCGAGGTCAGCCATCGAATCGACGTCCACCCACGTATCGGGTACCGCGACGACGAGCTCGCAGTGGCCGTATCCGAGGTCTTTCATCACGACGAGGGTATCGCCGTCGTCGATGTGCGTCTCCGCGAAGGTGTCGAACCCCGTGAGGCCGAGGTCGGCGTCGCCTGCTTCGACGCGCTTGGTGATGTCCGAATTGCGCTGAAAGACGATCTCGACGCCCTTCACGGCGGGAATCGTGCCGGTATAGCCTCGCGCGCTTGGCCTGCGAACCCTGATGCCGCTGTCCTGCAGGAAGTCGAGCGTCGATTCGAACATCACGCCGTCGCTGGGTATCACGAGGCGCAGGCCGCTGCGATCGTCGCTTCTAGATGATCTGTTCGGTGACACGACCGCCCTGCCCAACGCGCATGATGGTTTCGATGCCGCGCAGTTTCGCGTATTTCGCAGCGTCGGCATCGCTCTTGCTTTCCAGATCGAGCTCGGCGGGGATGCCCTGCGCCCGCAGACGCTCCGCCGTGACGACCGCCTCGTCCATTCCGGCCTCCTGCGCCGTCACGAGCACCGCCGCATACTGATCTCCATCGTCGGGAGAGAAGTCACGCGGCAGCAGTTGCACCACTCGCGGAAGCGCGTAGGCGAATCCTATCGCCGGCACCTGCTTCCCACCGAGCGCGGCCACGAGGTCGTCGTAGCGGCCTCCGCCTCCAAGCGACGGCGAGCCTTTGACGCGCGGGTGCTCGATATCGAACACGGTGCCGGTGTAGTAAGCGAGGCCGCGCGTCGCCGCCAGATCCAGCACGACGGGCACGCCGTGGAGGTCGTAACGGCTCAGTGCCGTCAGGACGGCGTCCAGCGGTTGCAGGACGCTGTCCGGTATCGAGTGCTGCGCCATGAGTTTCGAGAGCATCGCGCGCGCCTTGCTGACTGGGCCCGTGCTGCGGATCAGCCCCTGCGAAAGCGCCAGCGCACGATCGAATACCTCGGGCTCTCCTGTTTCGCGGAGTTTCTTGGAGTAGCGGCGCAGAATCTCGTCCTGCGTTCGTTGGCCGGTCGTGCCGTCCAACCCGCTGCCCATGAAACCGCGCACCATCTCAGCGGCATCCTCGGAAGGCAGTGCCTGCGTGATGCGCGCGAGCTGCCTGTTCCTGCCCATGTTGAAGAGCGCGAGACGCTCTGCTCTGGCCCTCGCGTCCTCCACGGATTCCTCGCCTGATCGGAGCGCGGCGAGGCTCCCCATCATGAAGGTTCGGGTGCGTTCCGACAGGCCGAGCGCGTCGTACATCGCGGCGGCGACTCCGATGTGGCCAATCCGTAGCCGGTGGCCTGTGACGCCGAGTGCGGTGAGCCCCTGGGCCGCGAGCGCCAGAACCTCGGCGTCGGCTTCCGCGCTGCCTGCGCCGAGCACCTCCGCGCCGAGCTGCTCGAACTCGCCGGATCCACCGTCGGTCTCGTGCCGGAAGACTTGCCCCGCGTACAGCCAACGCTGCGGGAGCGGCCCCTTGAGCAAGCCGTCGACGAATGCCTGCACGACAGAGGAGGTGAACTCAGGGCGGAGACTGACTCTGCGTCCGCTGGGGTCGGTGAACGAATACATGCTGGCGGCCAGCTCACCGCCGGACTTCTTCAGGAAGAGATCCGTCGATTCGAGCATCGGCGTTGCTACCGCTAGGTAGCCGCGACGCTTCAGGAAGCGCTCCAGCCGTGCTCGGACGCTGGCAGCGACCCGTTGCCGCGCGGGGGAATAATCTCGTGAAGTCTTCATGAATGAGAAGCTCGTGCAGGCACGGGTCGGCGTCCGCCGCATTCGTAACCCGACGAGTTCTATTGTAAGGGCGCGAGGCCGCTTCCGCCTAGCCGTGGGAGGGGGCTTGATCGCCCCCTTCCCGCCCCGCCGACTCTCTATCGCCCCGCGAGCAACGGCATGCCGCTGCGTTGGTTGGGCAGAGCTTGGTATTGGGTCTCCTCGGCGCCGATATTCAGGCGGTGGTTGGCTTCGGCGTCACGGAAGACGTTCATCGGCTGGCCGCCGTCTTCGACGACGGCGATCTGCTCGTCGAGAAGCTTGCGGAACAGGATGATGCCCTCGTCGGAGAGGCCCAGCGCCTCCTTGGTGCGGTCGGCGATGGGGCCTTGGGTGGCCCAGGCCATGAAGTCCTGAACGAGGGTGATGTCCAGGCGGTACTCGCCCTTGTCGTCGTACAGCGGCAGTTCGTAGGCCGTCACGTTGGTTCGATCCTCCAGGGGTGCGTCCTCAGGGGCATGGACGGCGCGGTACAGCAGATGCCAGGTGTGGGTATCGTCGATCGGCACCCGGATCTGGAACGTCCCGCCGCCGGTGGGGCCGCCGGTGTTCCGGAGGATCGTGGGGAACACGACGGGGTGTCCGGTGCGCCAATCGTCGTTCTCGTCGGACTGGCCGGACAGCAGTCGCCGCTTGTAGAGGCCGTGGTCGAACGAGTAGAAACCGATCTTCTCGTGCCGCTGAACGTTGTAGAGGCGGTCGGAGGCGTGGGGGACATCCTGGCCTTGACGGTCGCGCAGGTAGTGCGTCAGGTAGGCGTGCAGCCACTCGGTGTGTACCGGGTCCATGGAGTTCTCCATGCACTGGAGCCAGTTGCATGGCACCATGGTCGTGCCCACGTTGCGGAGCAGATCGTCGCGGACGAGCAGATCCCATCGCGGCAGTAGCGGCACGGGCGCGGGGCCCATGTAGGCCCAGATGAGTCCGCCAAGCTCCTCGACCGGGTAGCCCGCAATCTTCACCTTCTCCTTGAAGCGTCCGTCCGGGTGGACGGTCTCCTCGAAGGGCTGTTCGATGCACTGGCCGGTCTCGTCCATCATCCAGCCGTGATACATGCAACGCAGGCCGTGCTCCTCCGGTATGCCGTAGGAAAGATCGACGCGGCGATGGGGGCAGGCGCGCTCGATGAGTCCGAGCGTGCCAGACTTGTCGCGGTAGAGGACGAGATCCTCGCTGAGCAGGCGCACCGGCTTGGTGGGTTTGTCCCGCATCTCCTGGCTCGTTGCCACGACGTGCCAGTAACGGCGCATCAGCTCTCCGCCGGGTGTGCCCGGCCCCACGTGCGTGAATCGTTCGTTCTGCTCTTGCGTAAGCATCAACGCCTCCTCGATCAGCCGGATACGGCAACACTAGGAGCCGACACGCAGCGCGTCAAGCATGGCCCCGTCCATGACATAATGAAGACGCGTGAAACAGCACGCCGCGACCTCCTGCGTTCCGACTCCGTCCCTGTCCCAACACGACGACAACTGCCCATTGTGCCGTCGCCGCGCCAGCCCCTACATTGGTTGCATACGTCGTTAATCCCCTCGCCCTCTGGGAGAGGGCCAGGGTGAGGGTTCGGGCGAGTGTGAAGGGTTTCGTCGTTACTGCGAAGGCGGCAACCTCGCATCCCCGGCCCCCCGGCCCCGCGCAGACGACAGGAATGAGACCAAATGAGACTAAATGAGACTGAATTAAAAGTTTCGCCACTCCTGGCCACTCGTAATGAGGCCAACCAAGGCCACAACCAGGGCCGGCTGGCCCACCGCGTACGAGTGAGCGGAGGGCCAAGCGAGGCCACGGTGGCCCCATTTCCAACCTCGCCGCTAGGAGTAAACGAGGCCAACCAAGGCCAAATGGGTCCAAAAATCAAACCTCAACTCCATCTCGTCGCTTCCGCGCAGGCTCCGTCGTTCCCTCCGAAGGCGGGAACCTCGCATTCCTGCCTGAAAACACCCTCTCCCAGGGGTGAGGGTTCGGGTTCGGGCGAATGAGAGGAAATGAGAGGAAATAAAAAGTTTCGCGACTCCCGACACACTCCTGTAAGAAGCGCCCTCCTGTTCCATGCGTCCAGCGCCCTTCTTGTGCAGAGCGTCTATTTCGGAGGAACTACGCCGGGCCTGCGAGCGTCACGTCTCCTTCGGATAACGTCAGGCGCTGGCCTGACGCCATCCTGAGTATGAGCCTGCCAATCTCGTCGACGCTCTCCGCCGTTCCGCTCACCGTGCCCTCTCGCCGCTTCACGGTGATCTGCTGGCCCAGCGTCGTCAGTCGACGTGCCCAGTCGGCCAGGGCCGCCGCGCCGTCGTCTGCGCACTGCCGGTAGCGTTCTCGCAGGCTCGCGATAAGGGCAGCCTCCACCGCGCCGAGGTCAGGGGCCGTTCCAGCCTCTTCCTGCAGGCTTGTCGCAACGTCGGCGATCTCCGGGTAATCGGCAGTGCGCAGCCCCACGTTCAACCCGATGCCGAGCACGGCGGCGGTGCGGCCATCCGTGCTGACGCGCACTTCCAATAGTATGCCGCAGACCTTACGGCCGCCCGCGAGCACGTCGTTCGGCCACTTGAAGCTGCACGCGACCCCGCCGGTGGCTGCCGCCGCATCGGCCACCGCCAGCGCGGCAGCGATGCCGAGCAACGGCGCAACGTCCGTGCTCGGGCGCAGCAGAACGGACATCAGCAGCGAGTCCCCTGCTGCGGATACCCACCGCCGAGCGAAACGCCCGCGCCCCGCGACCTGCTCCTGCGCGACCACGACCGTCCCGTGCGCCGCGCCGCGCTCGTGGAGGCCCCATGCCACGTCCATCGTGGACGTGGCGCTGCGCCTCCGCACGATGCGCTGGCCGATGGCCTCGAACGTCTGCTCTATCTCGCTCATGGGTGGGATTCTATCCTCCCGAGGTGCTAGCATCCCATGGATGGCTTCTCCCGCTTCCAGCACGCGATTCATCGATCTGCTGAACCCCAGAACCTTGCCCATCTTCCTGATGTTCTTCTTCTGGGGGTTCGGCACGGGCGGACTCTGGCTGGTGAGGCCGCTGTTTGCGTACTCGCTCAGCGAATCGTTCCTGCTCGTCGCGCTCGTCTCAGCAGTAAGCGCTGCTCCGCGAACCTTCACCGGCCCGATTACCGGTTACCTCACGGACCGCTTCGGGAGGAAGTGGTTCGTGATACTCGGGGCGGTGATGCACATCACAGCACTGCTCGGCCAGTTCTTATCGCACAGCTACCTGCCCTTCTTCTTCCTGGAGATGCTTGGAGGAGCCGGCATCGCGGTATGGATGACGTCGTCCAATGCCCTGATGGCCGACGAAACGCAAACCGCAACCAGAGGCCGCGCGGTCGCACTGCGTCAGACCTCGTCGCGCATCGGTCTGCTCATCGGGCCGTTCGTGGCGGGCTTCGTGGCGGTCTCTTTCGAGCTGCGGGCGGTGTTCATCTTCATCGCGCTCTGCAAGGCGGCGGTCATCGTCGTCACGCTGTTCTGGATCAGGGAACCGCAGGCAACCGGCGAACGGATCAGGAACCGGGCCAGCGGCGTCAAGCAGCGTCTCGCGCTCTCGATGTTCCGCTCGCGCACCTTCTTCGCCCTGGCGATAGGAACGTTCGCCGTCAGTCTGGTGGTGGGAGGCACGGGCATCTTCCGCACCTTCTTTCCCGTTCAGGCCACGAACACCGCTGGGCTGGACGAGCTGCAGGTGGGCACCCTGATAGCGATATCGGGGATTCTGGCGCTGGCCGCAGCGATTCCCGCGGGCATGGCGAACGACCGCTTTGGCCGCAAGCGAACACTGCTCGTTGCGCTCGTGGCGACAGCCACGGCCGTCTGGATGATGTCGGGCGTATCGAGTTTCAACGCTGCGCTGGTGGCGGTGCTCGCGTTCGGGTTCGCCGAGGCATTGGGTACGGGCACCATTCAGGTCTATGCGATGGACCTCGCTCCGGAGGACAAGCGCGGCGCATTTCTCGGCGTCTGGTCGCTCACTATGAACATGGGGCAGATACTGGGGCCGTTGTTCATCGGCCTCATCGCGGACTCGATCAGCTTCCGTGCGGCGTTCCTGACGGTCGCTGCGCTCCTGATCTTCGGGGCGACGATGGTGTTCGTGTTCGGCACGGAGACGTACCGCGCGGGCATGCGAGAACCCGATGTCAAGTCCGGCAAGCCGGGATAGGAGCGAGGCCGGTATAATGGGCGGAGGCGCGTTGCGCTCAGGCGTCGTTCGGCGGGAGTAGCTCAGTGGTAGAGCTCTTGCCTTCCAAGCAAGAAGTCGCGGGTTCGAATCCCGTCTCCCGCTCCACTCCACCCCATGCCGCTGTTCAGACCCCCAGAGCGCGGAGGTCGAGGCGTCCGTTCTCGTATTTGGGGTACTCCAAGGTACGCTTGCCAACGGGTGTCCGTGGGTGCGTATGCGGAAGTACGGAAGGAGACGTACACCGTAAACAAGCCCTGTCTGATACACTGCGGGCGAAAATCCGATCCGTCCCCAACGGACAACTGACGGGGGTTTTGACGAATGCTGACTGCCGAACAGAACCAACGGTTCACGCAAGTAGGCCCGGGGACACCCGCCGGCGAACTGATGCGGCGCTACTGGCACCCCATCGTCGCGGTCTCGCAGATGAACAACCGCGCTACGAAACCCGTACGCCTGCTCGGCGAGGACCTGATCCTCTACAAGAGCCTATCGGGCGTCTATGGTCTCGTGGACAACTACTGTCCGCACCGCCGGATGGGCATGGTCTACGGCATCCCGACGGAGCAGGGCATCCGCTGCGCCTATCATGGATGGATGTTCGACGAGACCGGCAAGTGCCTCGAACAGCCCTACGAGGAGACTGAAGCCCCGGACAACCACTTCAAGGACAAGGTGCGCATCAAGGCGTACCGCCTTCAAGTGATGGCAGGGCTCATCTTTGCCTACATTGGCCCGGAGCCCGCGCCGCTGCTTCCCAACTGGGACGTGTTCGCGATCGACAACGTCATCCGTGACATCGGCTACACGGAACTGCCCTGCAACTGGCTGCAATGCCAGGAGAACTCTCTCGACCCGGTGCACTCCGAGTGGCTGCACGGAGAATGGGGCAACTACATCGCGACCGTGAACGGGAATGGCGACAAGGTGCGCAAGCGCTACGAGAACGAGCGCATCGGCTTCGACAGGTTCCAGTACGGCATCATCAAGCGCCGTCTCGTAAAGGGTGGCGGGTATGACGACCCGGAATGGGCGCAGGGGCACCCCATCGTCTTCCCCTACTCTCTCCGCCAGGGCGGAAGCGGCATCGCGCTCGATACATGGAAGAAACCTACGGATTCACCCGGCATCGTAAGCGGCGTCGGCCCGTCGTTCCAGATCCGCGTACCGCTCGATGACACGCACACCGGTCACTGGTGGGTGATGTGCCATCCGAAATTCTCACCGGATGACCCCGACCAACGCCACGAGGATGTTCCCTTCTTCGAGCCGCCGCTCATCACGCTCAAGGAGGACGGCGGCGTCCGTTTCGAGATTCTGGACTCGAACAGCGCGCAGGACGTGGCCGCATGGACGACCCAGGGCCTGATCGCCGACCGTACGGGCGAGCACCTGGGCCGCTCCGACAAGGGCGTCATCATGTTCCGGCGGATGCTGGAAGAGCAGATGCGCATCGTCGAGGACGGCGGCGACCCCATGAACACGTTCCGCGACCCGGACTCGAACGTGTACCTCGGGATGGACACGGAGCACTGGTCCAAGCGTGCCGAATTGGGCGGCGGCCAGGCATTTGCATTCGAGCGTCAGGGTATGGCGAGCAAGTACAGCCCAATCATGAACGCACGCGGCGTTTCCGGCGGCGAGGACGCCGCCGAGCGACGTAAAGAGATCGGCCAGGGGGTGTAGAACCGATGGGTGCAGAGACATTGAAAGCTGGCGACAAGGTCGAACTGTCGAATGGCGCCACTGCTCAGGTGACGGGGCCGCTTTCCAACGGCGTCGTGCCGGTGGTGGTCATCGATTCGCCATTCGGACCCGACCGCGCCGGGGATACGCGTCAGGCTGACCCTGATGAGATATACGGAGTGTTCCTGGACGACGCAATGACCGAAGTTCGGGCGCTCTGATTCGATACTGCCGTGACGGGTGAGGTTTCTGCCTCACCCGCTGATTCGTTCCCGTTCGTGCAAGACTTCCGCGGATGGCCGGAGCCATACCGCCGATATGGAGGAGCAGATGGCTCGTAGTTACTTTACGCATGACAACTGGCTGGAACTGCAGGCGGACAAGGGCGTGCCCGTGCTATCCGACTGCTACGTGGAAGACCTGCGCACGTTGGAACTCGCCCACTGGGACATCCGCGACTGCGATACCGCGTTCATCCGTTTCACGGACATGGGCGGCGTTACGGAGGCACGGGTTCAGGAGATTCCCGCAGGCGGATCGCTCAAGCCGTTCAAGCTGGGCGTCGAGGAGATGGTGTACGTCCTCAAAGGGCGCGGGTTCGCGTCCGTCTGGGGAGAGATAAGCAACGCCAAGCGCGATTTCGAATGGTCGGACCGCAGCGTGTTCGTGATTCCGCGCAACTCGTGGTGCGAACTGCGGAACATGGGGAGCACCCCCGTCCGCCTGCTGTTCTACAACTACCTGCCCATCGGCATGAGCGTGATTCCCGACCCCGAGTTCTTCATGAACAACCCGCACGTCAACAAGAGCATTCTCGACGACGCGGAGGCCGATTTCTTCTCGGAGGCCAAGGACATCGAGAAAGATTTCGGTAGCGCATGGGGCGCGGTCGGCGGGACGGTCTGGAGCGGCAACTTCTGGCCTGACCTGCTGGCGTGGGACAAGCTCATGGCGGCAGGCAGCCGGGGCGCAGGCGGATCGTCCATCGCCATGTACGTTCCCGGCTCTGAGATCTCGTCGCACATGTCGGTCTTCCCAGCGGGGACGTACAAGAAGGCGCACCGCCACGGCCCGGGCCGGTTGATCGTTATCCCCGGCGGCGAAGGCTTCTCCGTCATGTGGCCGGAGGGCGGCGAGAATGAGAAGCGTGTCTTCCCGTGGCACGAAGGCAGCGCAGTGACGCCGCCCGACCAGTGGTTCCACCAGCATTTCAACCTCGGTGACAAGGCCGCGCGTTACTTCGCGCTCCACCCGCCGGTGCAGTTCCTGGGTAAGGACGAGGACGAGGCAGGCAACGCGGAAGGCGTCAACATCGAGTACGTCGACGAGGATCCCTGGATGCGCCAACTCTTCGAAGAGGAGCTGGCGAAGCGAGGTCTCGAATCGCGCATGGCCCCGGAGGTCTACACCGACCGCGACTTCAAGTTCAAGACAGCCTCGGTCTCGTCCACGTAGGGAGACACAAGGATGAACGGCTCATCGAGCGCGCTCCGTATCGGCATCGCCGGACTCGGCGGCGGAGCGCGCCAGATGCTGGCGGCGATGCGCAAGCTCGACGAGGTCGAAGTGTGCGCCGCCGCCGACACGGATACCTCCGTCCTCGACAAGTTCAGCGCTGAGTACGGCAAACCCGTATACACGGACGTCAAAGAGATGTGCCGCGACGCTTCCCTCGATGCGGTGTACGTCGCCACCCCTAACCGATTCCACGTGGAGCATGCCACCGCAGCCCTGGAGCACGGCAAGCACGTGCTGCTCGAAAAGCCGATGGCCACCCGGATCGAGGACGTCGACCAGATCATCACCCTCTCCGAGAGCAAGGGACTCTCGCTGGCGGTCTCCGCGCCGCACTCCGTCGAACCGCACATCAAGGCGATAACCGATTTCGTCGAGACAGGACGCTATGGGCGTCTGTGGGCCATCCAAACGATGCACTATGGCGATTGGCTCTACCGGCCACGCACGGAAGAGGAACTGAACCCGGATCCGCAGTACGGCGGCGGTGTGCTGTTCCGGCAGGGCCCGCACCAGTTGGACATCATCCGCACCATCGGCGGCGGGCTGCTGAGCCAACTGCGGGCGTCGATCACCGTGTGGGACCCCGCACGGCCCATCGCAGGCTCCTACATATCGTCCATGCAGTTCAGCAACGGCGCATTCGCCACTGCCTCCTATAGCGGATACGACCGCTTCCACTCCGGCGCGCTCGCTTTCGAGCTGGGAGACGGCATCACTGGCGAGTACGCGGCGCAACGGAAAGCGCGCGCATCAGATACGGCCCAGGGCGAGGCGGATGCGAAACGCGCACAGGGTTTCGGCGGCGTGGGTCTGGCCGGGCCGAGCCCGGAACTCCCCCTCCCCCCGAATTTCATGTGGGTCTCGTACGGCGTCTGGCTGGTGAGCCTGGAACAGGCTGACATACGCCTGACTCCGAACGGGCTTGTCATCTACGGCGAGAGCGAACGCGAGGTTGTGGAGCTGGATACGTCCGACCAAGGCCGCGAGGAAGTCGTTCGCCGTTTCTTCCGATCCGTGCAGACGGGGCGCAAGCCCGAGCATGACGGACGCTGGGGCAAGTCGACGGAAGAAGCGCTTCTTGCTATGCTTGAATCGTCCAACAACGGCGGAGCCGAGGTTCTGCTGAAACAGCAGGTTGGCCCCGGCTCTACGAGAGACTGAAGCAGGTACTGCGGGGTAGTCAACATACCAGCGCGCTGACGAGCGCCCGGAGGAAGGCAACATGCTTACTCAGGAACAGAACGAAAGACTGACGCAGGTAGGGCCGGGAACGCCGATGGGCGAACTCATGCGCCGGTACTGGCACCCCATCGCTGGCAGCGTTCAACTGACTGCTGACAACCCCACGAAAGAGATACGCCTGCTGGGCGAGGATATGGTGCTCTACCGCGATGCGAAGGGCACACTGGGCTGCGTGGAGCCTTCATGCGCGCACCGCAAGGCCAATCTCTCCTACGGCATACCTGAGGAGAACGGCATTCGCTGCGCCTACCACGGCTGGATATTCAACGAACAAGGCCAGTGCGTCGACCAGCCTTCCGAGCCGGAAGGCTCGAAATTCAAGGACAAGGTGCGCATCAAGTCGTACCCCGCACAGGACTACGGCGGGCTTATCTGGATATACATGGGCCCGCAGCCTGCCCCCGCCCTTCCCAAGTGGGACGTGCTCGCCTGGGAAGGCCATAAGGACAATTGGGCGACCATGCTCCCCAGCAACTGGCTCCAGTGTCAGGAGAATTCGCTCGACCCCCTGCACTTCCAGTGGTTGCACCGTTACTGGGGCGGTTGGCAGATGAGCCGTAACAAGCCCCCTGAGGAGCGCGACGCATGGAATGCGGTCATGGGCGCGCGCGGAGCAGATCATAGGAAGATCGGCTTTGAGGTAACCGATTACGGAGTGATCAAGCGCCGCTTGGTGGGAGAAGAGCAAGAGAGCGACGACCACTGGGCGATAGGCCATCCGATCCTGTTCCCGAACATCCTGCGCGTCAGTCACGGTCTGGAGATCCGCGTACCCGTTGACGACACGCACACGCTGCACGTCATCACGAACTACCGCCAGTACAACGACGGCGAAGAGCCACAGGACGAGGTTCCTTTCGACGACCGCCCTCTGTACGACGAGAATGGTCGCCTCGTCCGTGATTTCGTTGCGGCGCAGGACCAGGTCGCGTGGGTCATTCAGGGCCCCGTGAGCGACCGCACCACTGAGCGGCTGGGCGTCACGGATGTCGGCATCATCATGTTCCGGCGCATGCTGGACGAGCAGATGAGCGTTGTGGAGGACGGCGGTACGCCTCTGAACTTCTACACGGAGGACCCGGGCACTATCGTGCTGCCGTGTGAGAACTACATGTACCCCGGCTACGAAGAGATGGGCGGGCCGTTCCGCGGAGTGATGCCCAAGAAGCCGGACGTGGAGGCTGTGCTCTCCGGCACGGGTGCGCGCCTACGGGAATGGGACGGCATCGAGGTGCAGCAGCAAGTCTGGGGTAAGCAGGTGGACACCGGCGGGGCGCAGCGCTCAGGCGCGTGGTACTCGGACGGGCGCACCCACTAGCCCTGCCCCGCACTGACGTTGCTCCCACGTATCACGGAGAAGAGAGGGAGGCGCCGGAAGCGTCTCCCTCTCTTAAGCGTCTGGGTCAGGTATAATTGAGCGGTACATCCCACTCGGAAGAGCAGCGGCACAGGCCGTGCCTGAGGATGGGGTTTAGCGGGAGCCAATGACCGAAGATTTCCTCATAGCGGAAAACCTGTGCAAGAGTTTCGACGGCGTTCAGGCCGTCGATTCGGTGTCATTCACTATCCGGAAACAGGAGATATTCGGATTGCTTGGGCCTAACGGCGCAGGCAAGACGACCACCATCCGCATGCTCTCTACCGTGCTCGGGCCGGATGCCGGTGACGTCCGCATCGGAGGACATTCGGTCGTTCATCAGAGCGCGGAGGTTCATAAGATCATCGGCGTCTGCCCGCAGGAACTCGCCCTCTACCCTGAGCTTTCCGCTATGGATAACCTCGTGTTCTTTGGCCGCATGGCCGGTCTTTCCAGCAGGGATGCCAAAGAGCGGTCATTGGTGATGTTGGAACGCGTTGGGCTTACGGGGCGGGGCAAGGATGCGGTCAAGAAGTACTCCGGCGGCATGAAGCGCCGGGTGAACATCGCCATCGCGTTGATGGGCCGCCCGCAGATGCTCTTCCTCGACGAACCGACCGTCGGCATCGACCCGCAGTCCCGCAACTACATCTTCGACACCGTGTTTGCCCTGCGCGACGAGGGCATGACGGTGCTCTACACCACCCACTACATGGAAGAAGCCGACCGCCTCTGTGATCGCATCGGCATCATCGACAGCGGGCGCGTCATCGCGCTCGACACCCCCGCCGAGCTCAAGGCCAAGGTCGGAGACCCCGACAGCACTACGCTGGAAGAGGTCTTCCTCAATATGACTGGCAAGAGTCTGCGCGACTAAGATGGTTCGCCCCTTCTACCTCGCTCTGCTCGAGGTCAAACGCTTCCTCGCTGACCGCGGCGACGTGGCTACCAGCATCGCCCTGCCGATAGCGCTGTTCTCACTCATGCTGGGCGTTTTCGGCGGAGGTGCGTCGTTCAACGGCACCGCACACGTCGCCGACCTCGACAACGGCGCTGTCAGCGGCGAGTTGATCGAGCGGCTGAGCCGTGTGGATGGCGTATCCGTCAAACGGTACACAGGGGCCGAACTCAACGACGCGCTCGACCGATCGGCAGTGCTGTCCGGGTTCGTGATTCCCGCGGGCTTCTCGGCGAACATGGAGTCGGGCGCTCCTTCCGTCATCACCGTCCGGCGTCGCGGAAGCGGCGGAGACGAGGGCCAGATCATAGGGAGCATCCTGCGGGGCATCGCGCAGGATCTGGCAGCCGAATACGAACTGCGCAACGCCATCGCTGCGCTGGTGAGCGACACCGTGCCCAGCGACGGCATCACAGCGGCAGCGCAAGCGCTGGCAGCCGAGGCGCGCGAAGCACCGCCGGTCAGCGTTGTCACGGAATCGCTGGCCGAGGAAGAGGCCGATATCCTCGACCGTCTGCTGCCGGGCGTTGTCGTGATGTTCCTGTTGTTCTCTGTGACCATCGGAGCACAGACGCTCATCGAGGATCGGCGCATCGGTACCCTCGAGCGACTCGTCACGACGCGCCTGAGCCTCGAGCAGTTGTTCGTCGGCAAATTCCTGGCCGGGCTCAGCCGGGGGATGTTGCAAGTGATGGTGTTGATGGGCCTCGCGTTCCTGGTATTCCGTGTCGCAGGCCCGCTGGTATTCCTGCAGAGCATGGTGCTTGCCATCGTCGTGGCGGCTTCCGCAAGCGCATTGGGGCTGACAATCGCAACGCTTGCCCGCTCACAGGAACAGGCAACGTGGAGCGCGGTGTTCTTCACGATGTTCATGACGATCTTCGGCGGAACGTTCTTCCCTGTCCCTGACACCGGAGTGTTGGGCATACTGAGCCGTTTCACGCTGAACAAGTATGCGATCGACGCGTTCGAGGGGATCCTGAACGGAACGTCCACTCTCGCCGACCAGTGGTTCGAGATTGCGCTGCTCGGTGGCGTTACGCTCGTAGGGCTGGTGATTGCCCGGACGCAGTTCCGTATCTCGGCGGCGGTGAAGTGATGCGGGTCGTAGCGCGACAAGCTCTCCTTCTTGCGTCGAAGGACATCAGGCTGTTCTTCAAGGATCGTTTCGGGTTCGGGTTTGCCATGATTTTCCCGCTGATGTTCGTCTTTGGATTCTCGATTGCGCTGAGCGACGTGGGGCCGGAAGACCGGCAGCTGAGGTTCGCCGTTGCGACCGAAGAAGAGCAAGGGCTTTCCCGAGAGGTCATCGCCGCGCTAACCGTCGAGGGCTCAGGCGTGGATGAATGGACAGCCGATGATGCGTCGCAGGCAGTTGAAGACGGAGACCTGAGCGGTTTCGTGCTGTTCCCTGACGACTTCACCCAGAGCGCATTCGGCAGTACGGGGGCGCAGATCAACGTCGTGGTCTCCGGCGACGATCCGGCGTTCGAGGCTGCTCTCCATGGCCTCGCGCAGACGGTGGCAGGGCGAGTCAACACGCTAACCCTCGCTGCCCGTGGGGCCGTTCAGATCGAAGGGTTGGTGTCATTGGATACGGAGCAGCTGGGGGAACTGGCGCAGGCTCCGCCTCTCGTGTGGTTCACGACTGACCAGGTGGGCGACAGAGAGCCTTTCAACGCCTCCAACTTCACTCTACCCGGCTACTTGACGATGTTCGTGTTCTTCGTTGCTGCGCTCGGGGCGGAGGCGATAGCCCGCGAGCGCCAGAGCCAGACGCTGGAGCGGTTGCTATCCAACGGCGTGCGACGCTCCTCCATCATCATCGGCAAGCTGCTGACAGGCATCTATCGAGGGCTCATGCAATTAGCGGTGCTCTGGGTTGCCGGCATTCTCATATTCTCCATCGACTTCGGCTCTTCTCCTGCCGCAGTCGTTGGAGTGTCGGTGGCCATGGTGCTAGCCTCTGCCGCTTTTGGCGTGATGCTCGCCTCGATGGTGCAGACGGTGAACAGCGCGACCTCCACGGCGGTGCTTACGTCTCTCACGTTCGCGCCGCTCGGCGGGAGTTGGTGGCCTCTGTTCATCGCTCCGGAGTGGCAGCAAACTCTGGGGAAGCTCACGCCGCACGGGTGGGCGAACGACGCCTTCAACAAACTGATGTTGTTCGGCGCTGAGGCAGGCGACGTCATCGTCAATATAGGAGCGCTGCTGCTTCTTGCGGCGGTCTTCCTTGCCGTTGCGGTGCTCAAGTTCCGCTCTGCGCCTACCAACTGAGCGCCTTCCGCGAAATCACCTCTCGAACCGAGGAGACGAGAAAGCGCCCAGCCGGTTGAGGCTGGGCGCTTCTCTTACTCTTTGCGAATGCGGACGATGCTTACTGCCAGCGTCCGAAGCCCCAGCCCCCGCCCGTTCCGGCAGGCGTGCGGTAGACCGGCACGTATTCGATGAGCTCGAAGTTCAGGTCAGTCTCCGCCATCGCACCGCCGACAGCGATCCAGTTCTGCGTCTCGGATGCTGCGGAGTACAGGTGGTTGCGCGGAATGGTCATGAGCGTCTCCGCGTCTTTCTCCTCCAGCGCCTTCAGCACGGTGCGATCCAGCCATTCGTCGACGACGAAATGGCTGAGTCCGCCGGAGCCGACGATGGCAACCGTTGCGTCGGTGTCCCATGCCCTGATCGCAGCGCCCACCGCGCGACCGAACTCGTAGGAGCGCTTGGGGGTTGGCTGGTTCGGCGGGTAGCAAGTGTTCTCGAAGATGGGGAGGATGGTTCGCGGTTCGTTGTCGAGCAACCGCTTGACGACGAACGCGAAGCCGTGGGGCAGACCCTGCGTTCGCGGGGTCGTGTCGCGCACTGAGTCGAGCTCGCCGTGTTCCTTGGGGTAGCGTCGTGCGACCTTGCCGCCGTACTCCTCCTTCAGGTACGTGAAGTGGGAGACGTCGAACTCGTGGTCTATCAGGTATTCGATGACGTGCCGGCCAAGGTCGGACGCAACAGGGATGTCCATTGCGACGTCACCGTATCCGTCCGCGATCGATTTCATGATGTCTGGCTCGCGGAAACCGGCTGCCAGCGACCGCGGCTTGATGGAGACGGATTCGCCCCAATAGACCGAGAACGTCGGCATGTTGTCCTCGAAGAACCACTCGTCCTGGTCGTCCGAGATGATGACGGTGATGTCAGGCTTGACCTCTGCGAATGTCTTCGCGAGTTCCGCGATGCCGCGCTGGCATGCGTCCACCTGTTCCTGGAAGACCGCCTCCGTCAGTGGCTTCTCCCGAACTGCAGCGGGGACTTTCGAGAGCCCCTCGTCGTACGGCATTGCCCAGCCTTGCGGTGGGAACACCAGCTCCTGGTGCCGCAGGTCTCCCTGCGCGTATCTTGGCCACTGCTCCGCATTAAGCGCGAGCATGGGGCTGTGAGAAGTGCCTGCTCCTAAAACAATCTTGGCCATAAGCCCTCCTGTAATATCCGGCGCCGGTGCGTTTCGTCCGGCGCCTTGAGGCAGCAACGAGTACTTACTGGCGCAAGTGTACTACCCAGCGGGCGTATGTATCAAAGCATGCCCGTTTACCGGTATCAATGGACGGCGCGGCAGAGGCGGCGCACTTGACACCTTACCATCCGCATTGTAGAACGCAGACTAGCAGCGTGGCGTGGAACGTCGGTTCCGAGTCGTGCCGCGTACTCCCAGCTCACCCCATACGCCACGAGCGGTAGCTTGTGAGCAAGAATCACCCAGGAGGAAAGATGCTCAACGGACAGAAGATTATCGACATGCACGCCCATACCGTGGCACCGCCTGAGCTCTACGCGTTCAAAGCCACGCTGCTCTCTGGGCGCGGCTACCACGGCAAGGGAGCTCTCAGCTGCTCGGACGAACGCATCGAACAGTTCGCGCAGAACAACATCGCAATCATGGACAAGTTCGGCACCGACATGCAGTTCCTGTCCCCGCGCCCGTTCCAGATGATGCACTCCGAGAAGCCGGAGTCCATCGTGCAGTGGTGGTGCGAGGCGAACAACGACGTCATCGCCAAGCAGGTTCAGGCGCACCCGGATCGCTTCCAGGGCGTCGCGGGCTTGCCCCAGATGTCCGGCAAACCGGACGCGTCGCACGCGATTCCTGAGCTGGAACGCACGGTCGAGATGGGCTTCATCGGCTGTCTCCTCAACCCTGACCCCGAAGAGGGCTCAGGCGACCCGACCAGCCCCACTTACACGCCGCCCATGGATCACGAGTACTGGTTCCCCCTGTACGAGGCGATGGTGAAACTGGGCGTCCCGGGGCTCATCCACTCCGCGGCATGCAGGGACATGCGGGAGTCCTACAGCCAGCACTTCATCACGACGGAGTCACAGGCGGTTCTCAACCTCATCAGGCCGCAGAGCAAGGTGTTCAGCACCTTCCCCGACCTGAAGATCATCGTGGCCCACGGCGGGGGTGCTGTCCCCTACCACATCGGCCGCTGGCGCGTTCGCCGGTGGAACGACATGAAGGCGAACCCCAACCTCGAAGACTTCGACACAGGTCTGCGCCGCATGTACTACGACAGCAACCTGTACAACAAGGAAGCGCTGGACTACTGCTTCCAGATCTGCGGGCCTGACCGCGTGATGTTCGGCACCGAGAACCCCGGCAGCGGCACGGCCATCGACCCGGCGACCGGCAAGCAGACCGACGACCTCGCGCCCGTCATCGACGAGATCGGCTGGCTGTCCGCAGAGGACAAGAAGAACATCTTCGAGGACAATGCTCGGAGGGTGTTCACCCGGGGCACATTCTAGCCAAGGGAACGACTATCGCCGGGCGTCAGTTCCAATGGCGGCGCCCGGCGGGTTACCGGAATCGAGAGGAGGAGCGCGATGGCAGATAGAGAGTTGATCACAATCATTGAAGGCCCCAAGGGCAAGGCTGAGGTTTACGAGGTCTCCGAGGGTGCCTCCACCACGTCGGCGACGTCAGGCGTCATGTCATCCAGCTACGAAGTAGTCATGGGCGACGTGCGCGAGTCCGTCATGACGCTGGGCGAGGCGTCCATCGTGGCGCACGAGTTCTCCGGCGCCGAGCAGTAAACCGGGCAGACGTAGTTTCGATACGCATGTAGAAGGGGAGCTTATGCTCCCCTTCTTCGTTTACTCGCGTAGTACGGCGATTTGGTACGATGGAATAGCGCACGGCGCACTGCTCGAATGCCTAGCTCTGACACACCCACCACTCCTCCCGCCACCGGCGGCAGGAAGCGAGCCCTCTTCTTCTTGCTCAGCATGTCCCCCATCATCGCGCTCATCGCGCTGCTTGCATGGGGCCAACTGCGTCCGGAAAGCAACCAAGGCGGCCTGCTCGAGCATGAGCAGTCCGGCGCGGAGCAAACATCGGTGCGCGCTGCGCCGGATCTGGCAGGGTTCGACCTTGTCTCCGGCGCGCAGGTATCTCTGGAAAGCTTGCGCGGTAAGGTCGTCGTGGTGGACTTCTGGTCATCGTGGTGCGCGGCGTGCCGGGCCGAGGCTGCAGACCTCGCGGCAGTCTACCTCGAATACATCGACGCGCCGGTCGAGTTCGTGGGCGTTGCCATCTGGGACGCGACAGGCGCCGTGCTACAGCACATCGAACGCTACGGCGTCACCTACCCCAACATCCTCGACGAGCGAGGCGCTGCCGCGGTTGGCTACGGCGTGCGCGGCGTCCCCGAGAAATTCTTCCTCGATGGCGATGGGCAGATCGTGCTGAAGCTCATCGGTCCGGTCTCCGACGAGAAGTTGCGCGAGACGATCGATTCGCTCCTCGTGGCGCAGCGCGATGGATGACCCCTCGCTCCTGCATCGCGCCGTTGCCGAGTGGTATCGGCGCAACGCTCGCGACCTACCGTGGCGGCGCACCTCCGATCCCTACGCGATACTCGTCTCTGAAGTGATGCTTCAGCAGACCCAGGTGGATCGCGTCATCCCCAAGTACGCTGCGTTCCTCGAGGCTTTCCCGACGCTCCAAGCGCTCGCTGAGGCTGCGCCTGCTGACGTCATCCGTGTGTGGGCCGGCATGGGCTACAACGCACGCGCTGTGCGCCTCCACAGGCTCGCCGGAGAGGTCATGGAGCGTCATGGCGGCAGGCTGCCGGAAAGCACACCGGAACTGCTGAGGCTGCCCGGCATAGGCCCCTACACCGCGGCGGCAGTCGCGTGTTTCGCGTTCGGCGCGGCTGAGCCTGTGCTCGACACCAACATATACCGCGTGCTGAGCCGTGTGGCGTATGGGATCGAAGCGCCCGCAAGGACGGAGATCGACCGGCTCGCGCCTGCGATGCTGCCGCGCAACGGCGAAATCTCAGCGTCGGACTGGCACCAGGGGCTCATGGACATCGGCGCTGGCATCTGTACCTCCTCTCGTCCGCGCTGCATGCTCTGCCCGCTGCGCGAGGACTGCGCGGCTGCGCCCTACCTGCAATCGGACAACGCACGGGAGCTCGCGGATGCGTCCGTGCCCTACGCACCGAGGCAATCGAGATTCGAGGGCTCCGCGCGCTACTTCCGAGGGCGCATCGTCGCCTTCCTCCGAGAGCAGCCCGACGGCGGAGCGCCCACCGCAGAGATAGAGGCCCTCGTCAAGGCAACCGAGGCGTCGCAGAGCGTGCGTGCGCCGGTAGCCACAGAGGTGTTGCTCGCGGCGTTAGAGCGCGACGGGTTGGTCGTCCGAGGGGGCGGGCGCATCCGGCTCCCCTAGCCTCCGTATGAGGTCCCGTACGTTGGCCTCCAGCTTTCCCCAGGGATCGCCAAGCTCGCGCAGCTCATCGTCGGAGAGTTGCCAACGGCGGTGTCCCGTCTCCGTAACCCAGAGGCCGCTCACCCAGAACCCGTTCGTGCCTCCCGCAGGCGGAACGTAGTCCGGCGCGATGCAGCCGCGCAGGCCGCTCTCCTCCCACGCTCCGATGAGTTCGCCTGAGCGGGCTACCGCGACAGCCTCCGTCCAGTAGCAGGCGCGTCGCTCGCCATCGAGGTCACGCATGCGGCGCAGCAGACGAGCGGCGCGCTCTTCATCGGATACGTCCTGCCCCGTGCCCCGGCGCGTGATGAGGCTCGACCATTCGTCGCCCAGCGCGGGGATGCTCAGCCCGCCGTCGGAAGCGATGGCCGTCGCATCGAACGCTCGTGCCCAGGCGACGGCTTTCTCGATGGCATTCGCGAGGTGAGTCTGACCTTCTTCCGTAACCTCAGGTATCGCTGAGAGGCTCGTTTCGTCCAAGGTTGTCTCGTCCAGAAACGTTACATTCAGTCTGGAAAGCAACGCCCGCAACTGCTGATTCTTGGCCGGGTTCTGTGTCGCAACGACGATGGATAGCGCCATCTGCTACGTCCTGCCGAACTGCTTCTCGAGCGAATCGGTGGATACCCGCACCACCGTTGGCCTGCCGTGCGGACAGTGCTGCGGGTTGCCTTCCGACGCGATCGCATCGCTGAGCGCGGCCATCTCCTGATAGTCCAGCGATTGCCCGGCGCGCACCGCGCTATGGCATGCGATGGAGGCTGCGACAGCGAGGTGCGTCTCAGGAGCATTCGAGCGCGCGAGGATGTAGCCGTCCAAGGCCTCGGTGAGCATACGGCCGATATCCACCCTCCTTGCCATCGCGGGCACTGCACGCACCAGCCATGCGCCCTCGCCGAAAGGTTCGAGGATGAGGCCGTACCGCTCCAGCATGCTTCTGGCGTCGTTGGCCGCGTCGAGCTGCACCGGCGTCAGTTCCACGGGCATCGGTTCGAGCATTGGCTGTACGTCCGGCGCGCTTTCCGACCATTGGCGCAGCAGGCGGTAGTAAAGAACCGACTCGTGAGCCGCGTGCTGGTCTATCAGGTACATGCCCCCCGGGCCTTCCGCCACGATGTAGGTGTTCGATATCTGGCCAAGGACGCGCAGGTTCCTGAGCGGCGACTGAGAGAGCAACGGCGAGGTGTCCGCCTCCGGGTCGGCGACCGGGCCAGGCTCCGGCAACGGCGCGAGCGAGCCTTGTGGCGCGACGGTGGTCAGCTCGAATGCGGGCTCAAAGGCTTGTGAGGCGAAAGGCGTCTCGGTCGGCTGCGCCTGCGAGAGCAACTCTCCCGCGTCGGCCACGGGGGATTCGGCGAGCAGCGCGTCTCTCACCGCGTGCTGCACGCTCGAAAAGACGTCGCCGTCACGCAACAGCCGCACTTCGCGCTTGTTGGGGTGGACGTTGACGTCCACCTCCGGCGGTGGCACGTCAACGAAGATCGCGGCCAGCGGGAAACGCCCCTCCATGAGCAGACCTCGGTAGGCGTCCTCCAGCGCAACGCTGATGGTTCGGCTGAATATCCAACGACTGTTGATAAACATGCTGATGCCGGTGCGGTTGGCCCTGCTGTGCTCCGGAGAGCTCGTCAGCCCCCAGACCGGGTACGGCCCGGCCCACGAGCCTACCTCGATCATCTTCCCGGCCAACTCCGCGCCGTGGACGGCTGCGACCACGTCGCGCAGGTTTCCGTTGCCGGACGTGGCCAACTGCGTCTTGCCGTCCGTCTTGAACGTGAACCGAACGTGCGGATTCGCCATGGCCAGGTGATCCATCGCCTGACGCGAGCGGGCAGTCTCGGCGGCGGCTGACCTGATGAACTTCATCCGCGCAGGGATCGTCGAGAAGAGCGTTTCGACCTCGATGGTGGTGCCCTGCGCCGCGCTCGCCTCCCCCTGACGGACGACTACGCCGCCCTCCAGCTCGATCACAGTCGCGGCTGCGGCTTCCTGGGTGCGTGTCGTCATGCGGACCACGGCAGCGGCGGCAATGCTGGCAAGCGCCTCGCCGCGAAAGCCTAACGTGCCGATGGTGTCGAGGTCATCAACATCCGTGATCTTGCTGGTGGCATGCCTCTGGAACGCGAGCGCAACCTCGGCGGCGTCGATGCCGCAGCCGTTATCGGTGATGCGGATCATCGCCAGCCCCCCGTGGCGAATCTCAACCTCGATGGAGGACGCTCCGGCGTCGATGGAGTTCTCGACGAGCTCCTTCACGACCGACGCAGGACGCTCGATGACCTCCCCTGCCGCTATCCGTGCGGCGATTGCAGGCGGGAGTACGCGGATCGGCACCGGTCAGCCTCTACAACGGGCGGAGGCGTACCTCCGCAGTTCGAGGACTCGTTGCCGTAGCACGGAGCCTCGGTCGCAAGCGCACGATGAGGGGCTCATCAGAGACCCAACGCCTCGCTCAGCTTCCTGGCGTTCGTGCCCGCCATCAGTTCGCCGTCCACCACGGCCACCGGCCTGCGCCAGTAGCGCGGCTCCTCGACCAGCAGGTCGAGCATGCGCTCCTCCGTGAGGGACTCGGGGTCGATGCCGCTCTTCCTGAACGTAGCGGACTTCAGATTGAACAGAGCGCTCGGGGGCGTCTCGCCCAGTAGCGTCTGCAACTCTTCTCCGGAGAAGCGCTGCTTGAAGAAGTCGCGATCCGTGAAAGCCACACCTGCCTGCGAGAGCGCCGCCCTCGCCGTTCGGCACGTCCCTCAACCAACCCAATGGTAGAGCGCTACGTCGGCCATTCGATTCATCTCCGCTAGTGATCTCGTGCCCTCCATCCTACGGCAAACTCACCGGCCCGGGGGCAGTAGCGCAGGGCGGCGCTACCTCCGGCGCGGATGGGCTCTCAGGAGTGCCCTGGAGCAGCGAGACTTTTAATTTCGTCTCATTTCGTCTCATTCCAACCGTAGGCGCGAGCGATGGGACCGGGGGCGGAATTTTCGATAGTGGCCTCATTTGGCCTAGTTTGATCTGATTTACTCCTAGCCGGGCGTTGGAAATGAGGCCAGGGTGGCCTCGTTTGGCTCTCCGTTCACTCGTGTGCACTGGACCAGCGTGGCCTCGTTGCGGCCAGGGTTGGCCTCGTTAGGAGTGGCCAGACGTGGTGAAACTTTTAATTCGCTTCCATTCCCTTCCATTTCGACCCATTTCGGGAGGAGCTTGAGGGCTTCGCCCCCATTCTCGCCTTTCGCAGGGAACGACGGGATTGGGGTACTGGATTCCAGTCTTCGCTGGAATGACGGGGACAAGGGGCAGGGATGCGAGGTTCCCGCCTTCGCGGGAACGACGGGGAGCCCGGCCCCTCCGCCCCGTGTGCGCTCCGCTGTCTCGCAACGCTGGATTCCAGCCTTCGCTGGGGTGACGGGGGGGGGGGGGGGAGCACCTCAGGGGTGAAATTCCAAATTGGTGGCTCATTTGGCCCAGTTTGGTCTGGTTTACTCCTAGCCGAACGTTGGAAATGAGGCCAGGGTGGCCTCGTTTGGCACTCCGCTCACTCGTAGGTGGTGTGCCACCGTAAGGCCACACTGGCCTTGTTTGGTCTTGTCAGGAGTGGCCAGGAGTGGCAAAACTTTTAATTCAGTTGCATTCGGTTGCATTTCGTTGCATTTCCTGTCGTCTACGCGGGGCTGGAACCCTCATCCTCCGCCTGGATTCCAGCCTTCGCTGGAATGACGGGGACAGGGGGGGGCAGGATGCGAGGTTCCCGCTTTCGCGGGAACGACGGATGCTATTCGCTAGAACGACGTATACGAACAATGTAGCAATCGACGGGGGTATGGCGCAATGGGCAGTTGTCGTTGGTTGCGGCGGGCGTAGCGGGGCGTTGGGGCGCGGTACAGCATAGGGAGCGATCCGGTGCGGGCGGTTGCCGATGGGCGGCGAATCTCCTAGCATTCCACGCCATGGCCGACGTTGCACTGCTGGCAATCCGCTGGATTCATGCGATCGCAGCCGTGGCGTGGGTGGGCGGCGGCATCTTCTATTGGTTCGTCCTGCGGCCTGCGATACGGCGCGGCGCGCTCTCCCCTGAGGCAGCACGATTCGCAGGCGTGGAGTTCGGCAAGATCGTCATGCTGGCGATGTGGACGCTCGTTGTCACCGGCGGCGCGCTCGTCTTTGCGCGTCTCTCCGAACCCACCTCGACCGTTCCCTACGGTGTCGTGCTCGCCGTGAAGGTGTCGCTCTCCGTATGGATGTTCTTCCTCGCGAGGGACCGCCGGGTCCGTCCGCCCGCAAACGGCGCCCCCGCTGGGCGCATACGCGCACTCGTGGGCGCGTTGGGGCACGTCAACATGACTGTTATCCTTGGTGTCATCATCTTCCTGCTCTCCGACGTGTTGAGGCTGTTGGTGGAGCGGGGATTGGCGAATTGAGCATGAACCCTGATCTGGTAGCCATCCTCTGCTGCCCCGTTGACCGAGGAGCCCTGACGTTGAGCGTCGAGCGCACGGACGGCGACGACGTGGCTGACGGCAGCCTCACCTGCGGCGAGTGCGGCGCGGTGTACCACATACGCGACTCCATCGCCGACCTGCTGCCTCCCGGCTACGGCGCTTAGTCCTGCCCGCGCCCTTACGTTGAGGGCGTCCACGGGTTCGGACGCAGGATCCGGCTCGTATGTCGAAGCGGACTTGTGAACCGCTTGCCTCGCGCGGTCTCTCCCCTACCCGCCAAGGCGAATTTTGCCTCCAAATTCATGATTGACAAACCCTCAATGTTGTTTATACTGCGTTTTGTAGTTCGTATATACGAACTATGAGACGTAGTACATCAACACGAGGTGTTCATGCGATTCACTGCTTTCCGAGCGATGGTTCTTCTGGCAGCAGCGGTTGTGGCGCTGACGTTGGCAGCGTGCAGCGGCGACGACCCCACCGAGGCTCCTCCCGCAGCCACTGCCGACGCATCCCCCGGCTCGCTGGTCATCTACTCAGGCCGGGGTGAGAGCCTCGTCGATCCCATCATCCGGCAGTTCGCGGACGTTACAGGCATCGACGTTCAGGTGAAGTACGGCGGGACGGCGTCGCTTGCCGCAACGCTATTGGAAGAAGGCAGGAACAGCCCTGCTGACGTCTTCTACGCTCAGGACCCCGGCGGTCTGGGGAGCGTCGAATCGCTGCTTCAGCCGCTTCCCGCACAGACCTTGCAGAAGTCTCCGGCGTGGGCGCAGTCGCCAGACGGCCTGTGGGTCGGCGTCTCCGGCAGGGCGCGCGTGTTCGTCTACAGCACCGAACGCCTCGAAGAAACGGATCTGCCAGCTGATACCTTCGACCTGATCGATCCGAAGTGGAAGGGACGCCTGGGCTGGGCGCCGACCAACGGTTCGTTCCTCACGATGGTTACGGGTATGCGCGAACTCTGGGGCGAGGCCAAGACCACGGAATGGATAGAGGGCATGGTGGCGAACGACGCGGCCATCTACTCCAACAACACATCGCAGGTCGCTGCTGTGGCCGCGGGCGAGATCGACCTGGGGCTCGTCAATCATTACTACCTCTACCGGTTCATCTCCGAGGAAGGCGAGGACTTCCCCGCCCGGAACTACCACCCTTCAGCGGGAGGCCCGGGCGCGCTGATTATGGTCTCCGGCGCGGGAGTGCTCAGCACCTCGGAGAACAAGGCGAACGCTGAGAGGTTCGTGGACTTCCTCCTCGGCGCGGTCGCGCAGCAGTATTTCGCGGGCCAAACGTACGAGTATCCGCTGGTCGAGGGCGTCAACGTCAACCGTCTGCTCACGCCCATCGACGAGATCAACCGGCCTGAGATCGACCTGGCCGACCTTGCGGATCTGGAAGGCACAACGGAGATGCTCAGAGAGCTCGGCGCGTTGCCGTAAAGGATGCAGACCATGCGCACAACAAATGATGTATGGATAGACGAAACGCTATCGCGGCTGATAGCGATGGCTCGCTATGCACAGGTGTATGACGAGTGCGACATACGTACGGCGGAGGTCATGATCTGGATGGACGCTACATGCGAACCTCCGCCCGCGGAGCGCCCGATCAAGCGAACCAACGATGCGCAGCCGCGTGGAGTACAGACGAAACAGGGCAGCGAGCGTACGCTGCGTACGCTGTTTATGCAGGCCGCAGCATCTGTGCGGAATCTCGTGCGGTAGTACGTGCGCTCGTCGTTTCTGACAGCCCCGGCGTCGATCCTCCCCGACGCCGGGGCATCGTTTCTGCCGTTCCGCGCAACGCAGAGCGCCCACCGCACGGTCATATTGGCGCATAATCGCCACGGATAGTCTCAGGGAGACATCAGAAGCGTTGCAGAACAATCTCCAGGTAGAAGAGGCCCCCCGGGCCGTTGGCGGGATGCCCTCCGTCTACATATGGCTGCCTGCGGCGGTCATCGCTCTGCTGATGCTGCTTACGCCGGGCTACCTGCTTCTGCGGACGCTGGAAGCCGGCGGCGGCGCGCTGGATATCCTGTTGACGCTTCGCACCCTGAGCATCCTGCTGCGCACCGCGCTGCTGATGGCGCTGGTGACGCTTGGGTGCATCGTCCTCGGCGTTTCGCTCGCGTGGCTGACGCTGCGGACGGATCTGCCGTTCAGGGGCCTCTTGGGGACGCTCACGGCGCTCCCGCTGGTAATCCCCAGCTACGTGTTCGCGCTACTGGTGATCGTCGCGCTAGGCCCCAGGGGCATGGCGCAGGGCTGGCTGGAGCCGCTGGGCGTCGACCGTCTGCCGTCCATATTTGGTCTGCCCGGCGCGGTATTAACGCTCACCCTGCTCTCGTTTCCCTACGTGATGCTGCCGGTGAGGGCTGCACTCTACCGCGTCGATCCTGCGATGGAGGAGGCTGCCCGCAGTCTGGGCAGGAGCGCCGTGGGAGCGTTCCTCCGAGTAACGCTGCCCCTGCTCCGCCCTGCCATCGTTGCGGGGTCGCTGCTCACGGCGTTGTACACGCTCAGCGACTTCGGAGCCGTGTCGCTGTTGCGCTACCAGACGTTCACCTGGGCGATCTTCATCCAGTACGAGACGGCGTTCGACCGGAGCGTCGCCGCTGCGCTTTCGCTTGCACTGGTGGCCCTCGCGCTCACGCTGCTCGTACTGGAGAGCCGCAGCCGCGGCCACGGAGCCTACTACCGCGTAACGCCCGGCACTCAGCGGACGGCCATCGTGGCGCGTCTTGGACGCTGGCGCTGGCTGGCCGCGCTCTACGCATCGGTGGTTGTGGTGCTCTCGCTCGCTGCGCCGATGGCAATCCTCGTGTATTGGGTGGTACGCGGCGTTACCGCAGGCGAGCCTCTGGACCTGCTGTGGCAGAACATGCTCAACACCGTCTACGTCTCGGCGCTGGCAGCGGGCGCAGCCGCGATCGGCGCGATTCCCATTGCCGTGCTGAGCGTGCGTTACCCCGGTTGGCTCAGTTCGCTGCTGGAGCGGCTCGCCTACGTGGGGTTCGCGCTGCCGGGGCTTGCGGTGGCGCTGGCGTTCGTCTTCTTCGGCGCGTCGGTGCTGACGCCTCTCTACCAGACGACGCTGTTGCTGGTGGCGGCGTACGTCGTGCTGTTCCTTCCGGGTTCGCTGGGCGCAACGCAGGCGGCGCTCCGCCAGGTAAGTCCTCGCATCGAGGAAGCCGCGCGCAGCCTCGGCAAGACGTCCTTCCAGACGTTCCGGCTCGTTACGCTGCCGCTGCTGGCGCGAGGGGTAGCGGCGGGCGCTGCGATGGTCTTCCTGCTCACGATGAAGGAGTTGCCCGCAACGCTCATCCTGAGCCCTATCGGCTTCCGCACGCTCGCGACGTCGGTCTGGAGCGCAGCGTCCGAGGCGTTCTTTGCGCGCGCCGCGATGCCCGCGTTGCTGCTGATCATGGCGGCGGGTGTGCCGATGGCGTTCCTGATACTGCGCGACCGTCGGGATGAGGCCTAAGCGACGGATGTAATCGTCTTGGGCCACAGCGCCAGAGCCTCAGGCCCCTGAAGCGCCGTCGCTGGAGCACTCGATTCCAAAGGCTTGCCGGGCTAGCGATACGCATCCTTGCCATTAGTAACTGACTGCGTTATCATTATCAGCGGTGAACCGATTCAGACATGACGACGCCCAACGGCTCTTCGTTGGACAACCGGTTCGTCGATTGCCGGCTGACATCCAGTGCCGGGCGCGGATGAGACTGCAGCGGGTGGTGGCGGCAGTCGCGCTCACCGACCTTCGGGTGCCGCCCTCCCATCGGCTCGAAGCCTTGCGCGGAGATAGAGAGGGTCAGTACAGCATCCGCGTTAACGACCAGTGGCGCGTGTGCTTTATCTGGACAGATCGGGGCGCGATGGAGATTGAAGTCGTTGACTACCACTGAGGAGAAACCTATGACTACCGCCGAACCGATCCACCCAGGAGAACATCTGGCGGAAATTATGAAAGAGTTGGGCATCACCCAGTATCGCTTGGCGAAGACGATAGGAGTGCCCCAGATACGCATCCACGATATCGTCCACTGCCGCAGGTCCATTACGGCGGACACGGCGCTGCGTATCGGACAGGCGCTGGGAATGACTCCCGACTTCTGGCTGAACCTTCAGCGTATGTATGACCTCGACGTAGCGCGGGCCACGACTGACACCAGCGGAATCGAACCGCTGGTTCACATATCCAGCTGAACCAGATTGCGGCTCCGCGCAGGGCGAGCCCGGTAGCCCTTAAGCGACGGACGTAATCTCGACGCCTGCCTCTTTGGCAGCGCGCTGGATGACGAGCGTTGTGGTGATGGCCAGGATGCCGTGCGCGCCTGCTTTCGCCAGCGCGTCCGTGCTGACGGTCTTGAGCGCGTCAGCCTGCTCTCCCGTTACGCCCAACTCCGCCGTGACGCCGTCCATGTCGCGGACGAACCGCTTCCGCAGGTCCTCGTTGCGGCGCAGTTCGAACAGCGCCTTGTTCAGCGGGTACGTCTCCAGCGTGGGGTACTTGTAGAACTCGTAGCCGGCCCCTCGGAACTCGAAGCCTCCGAACTTCGGGATGGCGCGAGGCTCCTGCCCGCGTCCGCCGCGATCGGGGATGAAGCGCATCACGCCGTGGCCGTGGTGAGAGGTCGGCTGGTAGCTCAGCAACTCACCGCGTTGCGTGCCGGTTGCGCCCAGCATCACTAGCCAGGGCAGCAACTCGGTGTTGCCGACCTCGTCCAGCTGCTCGCCCGTCAGTTCGAGCAGCGACTCAGGCCGGCCCTCCTCCAACTCCTGAATCACCCAATGGTCGAATTCGTACTCGGGGTCGAAATACTTCCACGTACCAGGGTAGTGGGAGAGGCCGCCGCTCGCCAGTATCGCCACCTTCTCAGGGCGGGAGTCAATCACTTTGCGTATCGCCTCCCCCACCTGGATGCATCGGTGGGTCGTGGGCAGCGGGGGCAGGTAGACGTTCACGAACATCGGCACGATGGGAATGGCGCGGCCCTGGTGGATGTACTCCAGCGGCGTCGCGAACGCGTGCCCCAGCAGCGCCTCGTGCGCGTAGGCGAGGTCTATGCCCTCCGCCACCATCCCGTTCAGCAGCGCAGTCGCTACTTCCTGGTGGATGGGAACCTCATACTCAAAACCGGCGTACTCGGCGGTGGCCGTGCTGCCGGTGATGATCGCGAACGCCGGCACGGAGCCGGGGAAGAACGTCTCGACGTGGTCTATGCCGATGAAGATGAGCACGTCCGTGTGCCTCATCCAACTCCTGCCGTGCTGCCGGTGATGATCGCGAACGCCGGCACGGAGCCGGGGAAGAACGTCTCGACGTGGTCTATGCCGATGAAGATGAGCACGTCCGGCTGTGCCTCATCCAACTCCTGCCCAAGGATGCCCATCGCGTCGATGCCTGCCTGCAACTGCGCCTGATCCTCCTGCGGAGGCCTCGTCAGCATCTGCGGCGCATGCACGGAACCGGCTGCCCAGACAATCTTTCCCATGCTGTTCTCCTTAAGTTCAACCTTCCGTCATTCAGGCAGGGCAGCCACGAGGGTTGCGGCTACACCAACCCGATTCAGGGTATCCGCTGGAGAGTAGCAGGCGCAACAGCCGTCATTCCCGTAGAGTTGGATAGTATGCAGTTACTCCGGCACTATGTGCCGTGGCACCCCGGTGTGGGCCTCCATCGAGCATGGTCGCATCGACAACGTGGTTGGCAGGCATCGTGGTAACCACCTCGTTATGTCTAACCCTTTGGATCGGCATGTTCGCCCTCCCGGACCTTCCTAGCTGGGCGGCGATATCACTGACTTGTGTGTTGGTCGCGTCCATCCCTTTCTGTACAGGACTCCTGTCGCCCTCATCCGCAGGTATCGTTATCCCGTTGGTCGGACAGGTCGCCTCGACGCTCATCTTTTTTCGACGCCTGTGGTTTGGCTGCTGCTGTTTCAAGTGACCATGGGCCTGGGTCCCTCAGCTGCGTGCGGGCCTCCATGTGACGATGGTCTGCCGCTGCGGGGCCACGCCACGGACCATGATGCCCCTAGGGGTCTCTTCCAGCAGTTCGTCCGCGGCGGCGAGGAGCCGCTCGTCCGCATCGGTGCCTTCCTTCACGCTCAGCCGCCCCCGCAGCTGCTCCAGCGCCGCGTCGCGATCCGTCTCCAGCATGGCGGGCTCAGAACTGACCATCGTTACATCAGGGAAGATGTCCATGGCCCATAGCAGGTCCAGCACCTTCGGGAGCCCCGGCAGAGGGGTCGGAACCGAGCCGTACACCCGTTCGTAGAAAGGGACTTCCAGCGATCCCGGCGTCTCCATCATCTCCACCAGCACGACGCGGTTCCTGGCATGCTCCTGCATCTTTTCCACGAAGGGGACGGCGTCCGGAACATGGTGCAGCACCAGCGAGCAGAGCACCACGTCCGCCGCCGCCTCCGCCTCTTCCCATGGTTCGTTGATGACCGTGATGTTGGCGAGTCCGGCTTCTGCCGCGCGGGTCTTGAGCACCTCGACAGAGTCCACCGACGGCTCGACGACGGTCACGTGCCTGGCCCGCGTCGCCAGGGGCAGCGCAAACCGGCCCGCGCCTCCGCCGACGTCGAGGACGTCAGCATCCGTCCCCAGAACGGCGTAGAGGCCGTTCAGCACCGGGTCGTCGGCACGCCAGGGGTCGAGGGGCCGGTTGGCGCGTCTGAAAGCGCGGTGGGCATGCCCGTGGCGGTGGGCATGCCCACCGCCGCTCAGTGCGCTGGTGTCGCGCTCGTGCGCCAGTATCTGATCGCGCCAAGCATCGAACGCGGAGTTCATCGTACAGCACCTCGAAGGGGTTGGAGTGGGTGGTCCGGGAACCCTGGAAGAGGTTACACCACCCGGCATACATTGGAGGGACAAGATAAGGGCTGCGAGATTCCCGCCTGCGCGGGAATCTCGCAGCCTAGTTCAGTGCAGCCCCGCCGTCGACGATCATCGTCTGGCCGGTCATGAAGTCGCTATCGGATGACATGAGAAACACGCCTGCGCCGGTCAAATCTTCAGGACGCTCCACGCGCTTGATCGCGCGATCCGGCACACGCCCCTCGTAGCGGGACTGGTCGGCCTCGGGGTCGCTTGCGGTGGAGCCGGGCGCAATGGAGTTGACCGTGATGTTCCAGTCGCCCACCTCGCGGGCGAGCGTGCGCGTCATGCCGATCACCGCGCCCTTCGAAGCCACGTACTGCGTCGTGGAACGTCCTGAGAAGAACGTGCCGGAACTGATGTTCACGATCTTGCCGTATCCCTGGCGCTTCATGTGCGGCAGGACTGCGCGGCAGCAGAGGAACGGACCGCGCACGTTGACGGCTATCACGTTATCCCATTCCTCGACGCTGATCTCTTCGATAGGCCCGCGCGTTACCTGCGGACGCTGGAAGAACGCCGCGTTGTTCACGAGGCCGTCTATGCGGCCCCAGCGGTCGATCGCGGCCTGCGCCATCGCCTCGGTCGCGGCGTGGTTCGAGACGTCCGTCACGACGGCCAGCGCCTCGCCTCCCGCCTCGCCTATCTCCGCCGCGGTCTTCTCCGCTGCGGGGCCGTTGATGTCCGCGATGACGACCCGTGCGCCCTCTTGCGCAAAGCGCATGGCGAATGCTCTGCCTATGCCCTGCGCGCCGCCGGTTACGATGATGACTCGTTCGTTGATGTTGGCCATGTGCCTGCCGCCTAATGCATCGCGACGCCGCCGTCAACGACGAGCGTCTGCCCTGAGATGAAGTCGCTCTCGGCTGACATGAAGAAGGTGGCTGCGCCGACCATATCCTCAGGCGTCTCGATGCGTTTGATGGTTCGATTGGGGATGCGGACCGCGAACTGCGCTATGTCGTGCTCCACCGTCTCGCTCGCGGTCAGGCCGGGCGCGATGGAGTTCACCGTGATGTGCCAGTCGCCGACCTCTCTGGCGAGCACCCGTGTGAACGCGACGACGCCCCCCTTGGACGCGACGTAGTGCACGAGGTTCTCCCTGCCGTTGAAGAAGGTGCCCGAGCTCATGTTCAGAATCTTGCCGTAGCTCCGCTCCTTCATGTGAGGCACGACGGCGCGGGAGGACAGGAACACACCCTTCAGGTTCACCGCGAGCATCCGGTCGAACTCGTCGAGCGGTATCTCCTCCAACGGGGCGCGGGTGTGGTGCACGCGTATCGCGATAGCCGCGTTGTTCACGAGGCCGTCGATCTTCCCGAAACGGGCGAGCGTCTGGCTCGCCATCGCTTCCGTCTGTGCCTGATCCGACACGTCGACCGTCAGCCCCAGCGCCTCGCCGCCGATAGCCTGCAACTCCGCAGCGGACTGCTCCGCCGCCGCGCCGTTGATGTCAGCTAGCACGACGCTCGCGCCCTCACGCACGAACCCCTCGGCAAAGGCGCGGCCTATGCCCGCCGCCCCGCCGGTAACAATGATGACTCTATCGTCCAAACGGCCCATGCAATCTCCTCGTTACGCTAATCGAGCGGCGACACGCACAGCACACCCTTACTCTTCCGGTTGCGCGTAGCCCTCAGGGGCCTGCCACTTCTGCATCCAGTCGATGATCTCGTCGAGCGGCATGACGTCCGCGTACTTCTGATGCATGTCGAAAAGGTTGATTGCGTGGGGCGCTTCCTGCCGGTCGAAGACGCACTCCTCCGCAACGACCACCCGGTAGCGGTTCGTGCAGCCGTCCACGACGGAGGCGCGCACACAGCCGCTGGTGCTTTCGCCCGCGACGATGAGCGTATCGACGCCCAGCGCGTTCAGGTGCCCGGCGACAGGCGTACCCCAGAAGGCGCTCGGCGCTGTCTTGCGCAGGAACGCCTCGCCCTCGATAGGCGCGACTTCCGGCATGATGTCGTACATACCCTCGCGCTTGGATCCTCCTCCTCCCATGTAACCGGCGCGCCCGAAGTCCTTGCGTCCGGAGGAGGACCAGCCGATGACGCCCGATTCGCTCTCCGGCAGGCCCGTAACGTGCACGACGGGCATACCCACCTCACGCGCGGTTGCCAGCAGCCGTTGGATGTGCGGCAGCGACTCCCAGCCAGCCATCCCGCAACTGCCGGGCCATTCCTTGATGGCCTCCATCAGCGGCTGCGGACGGTCGCCGAATACCCAGCGGTAGAGGTCGATCATCAACAACGCGGGCCTCGATCCGAAGCCACGCTCCATGTGGCCGCTTACCTCAACGTGCTCGCGGTCAGCCTCGCTCAGGAACTTATCCCATACGCGCTCAGCCATGATGCCCCCTCCTTGTCGGGAGATTTCGTTTCGTCGGCCACAGGCGCGGAACGCTTATGCGCTCCTACCCGGCCCCGGGCGGATGTGCAGACAGGCGAATGTTATAGATTTTTGACCTTCGGTGCGACCTCGGAAGCGAGGAACTCGGGCACGGTGTCGTCGTCGAACTCCAGATGCTGGAACTGCACCTCGCTGATGCCCTGCTCCGCGAGCCTGCCCAGCTGCTCAATGACCTCCTCCGCCTGCCCCACGATGACGCCGCGCTCCAATGCAGCCTGCTTCTTCTCCGCGAAACTTCCCGCGCCCTGCAGGTAGGAGAGGTGCGGCATCATCTGCTCGATCACGCCATCGTCCGGCCCAACGAGCGCGAAACTCATCATGGACCTCTTCAGCGTGGCGGGGTCGCGGTCCACGGCCTCGCAGTGGGCCTCGAGAACCGGGTTCAACTGCGCGAGACGTTCCGGCGATGCGTTCACCATGTTCCATTCGTCCGCGTACTGCGCAACGTAGCGCAGCGTTCGCTTTGGGCCGGTGCCGCCAACGAGCAGCCAGGGCCTGCCGGGCGCGGGGTTGGGCAGCGTGTCGATCTCGTGGAGCTGGTAGTACGCGCCATCGAACGACACCGGGCCGGGAGCCCACATCGCGCGCATCAACTGGATAGCCTCTTCCAGCCGACGTGAACGCTCCCCGCGAGGCGGGAACGGGATGCCGTAGGCGATGTGCTCAGGCTCATGCCAACCGTTCCCCACGCCCATCACGAAACGCCCGCCGCTTAGAAGATCGATCTGCGTGGCCATGCGCCCCACGTCCACCGGATGGCGGAACGTAACCGGCGCGACGAGCGGCCCGAAGCGAATGTTGGAGGTTACCTGCGCGGCAACTGCCAGCGATGTCCACGTCTCCAGCGATTCCCGCTGCGTGGTGATGAAGTAGTGGTCAGAGCGGAACACGGACGGAAAGCCCAAGCGCTCCGCCAATCGCAGCGTATGCAGCCATCGCTCCCAGGTGAGGCCGTGCTGTCCCTCCAGCATCAGTCCTATGTCCATCGGTTGCCTCGTTTCTCACGTTGGATTCGTTCCATCCCTGCGATGGCGTGGTAGATTGACGCGCGGGAGGCTCACATGTTCGCAAGAGTAACGCAATTCGAAATGAACACCCACAATGGCAATCTCCTCGCGGTGCAGACTGCGTTCGAGCGCCACGTCGTACCAGAGTTGCGGAAACTCCCCGGGTACGAGGGCTGCTACTTCCTTCAGACCAAGCGCAACAAGGCCACCGTCGTATCGCTCTGGGAGAGCGAGGAGACGATGAAGGCCGCGGAGAGCAGCGAGGCCTACGTGGAGCAGACGGAGCAGCAGCTAAAGCCGCTGCTGGGCCGTCATTTCGAGGTGGAGAGCTACGAGGTAGCCTACGCTGAGCACCCTCTCGACTAGCGCGGAGCCTACAGAGACGCGGCGCTACTCCTCGGTCTGGGTCGTCTGCCCGCCCTTGCGCGTCACGGTGATGTGCGCGAACGACGTGTCCGGCAGCGCGCCGTGCCAGTGCTTCTCTCCGGCTGGGGCGAACACGACATCGCCCTGCCCCACCTCGGCGCGCTCGCCGCTTTCCGTTACCACGACTCCGCGCCCATCCGTCACGATGAGCAGCTGATCGCTCTCGTGGTAGTGGAACTTGTTGCGGACGCCTGTGCCGAAACTGACGACGCTGACGTTGAAGTCGGCGCTGTCCGGCGCCAGCGGTTGGCGGCTCACATCGTCGCTCGTGAAGAGCGGCCCCGCCGCTGATTCTTTCTCGACCTCACTGATCTTGCGAACCTGCATCAGGCATTCTCCTCTCTCATCGTTCCGACGATTCAGGCATCATTCCGCGCGAGTCCGCCCTGCCCGCAGGGGCCTAGGCATACGCGTCGTAGATACCCTCGAACTTGGCGAGTTTCAATCGAAGCTGCATCACTGCGGAGTCGCGCACCAGCCCCTTGTCGCGCTCGGTGCGGATGAGGGCCGCGACGGCCTTCCGCGCTTGCGCCGTATGCTCGATATCCACGATGCCGTGGATGCGGAAGAATTCCAGCTTCTCCTCCGGTATGTTGTACGGGGCTTCCTTCAGGTAGTTGAACAGCTCCGTTGAGTACCGCTGCACGAGCGTTTCGTTCGCGAGGCCGGATGTGGCTCGCGCCGCGGCCGAATCGTTGACGAGCGCCGAGGCAACGATGACGCTCGTGTGGCAGAGCACGTCGAAGATGGGAACCATCTCCTCAAAGTCCTGCGCAGTGAGGCCGATGTCGATGCCGAACTGCTGGCACAGATCCGGGTGGTCGTGCTCCGCGACGATGCCCTCGATCATCGACGCGAACGCCTGGGGGTTGTCCGACGCCTTGATCATCCGTATCGCCCCGCTCTTCAGCAGCGCCCGGTTGAACCACGTGTGCTGCAGCGAGTAGCCCTGCAAGCGCCGCATCGTGAGCGTCCCCGCGCGCAGGTCGGTGAAGTACCGGCTCTGCATGAGCTGCTCGGCAGCAGGCAGGATAACCTCGTCGATCAACTCGCCGACAAACTGGTCATTCGATATCGCAGTAGTCATACGCACCTCCCGCGTCAATGCGCGGATTGTCTGGCGTTATGGAGCGCTGGTCAACTACGGCGATGGATGCCGCCTTCCCCTGCTACTATGCGGATGATGTTCAACGACGATAGCCCCGACTCCCCGCTCTACGAACGGATGTCCATCGAATTGCTGGATGCCAGAGCCGCGCCGATCCCGGACGACGAACCGCGCGACGGCTCATGCGAAGGCATCGAGCTCGTCACGACGCGAGGGGATGTCTCCTGCATCCTGCATCGGCCTGCCTCCCAGGCCGGCGGCGAAGTCGGCGTCGTCTGGGCGGCTGGAGCGCGAGGCGGGTTCGGAGGCCCGGCCAACGGCCTCTACCGGGACCTTGCGGTGCGACTGACCGATCGCGGAGTCGCCTCGCTCAGGGTGAACTACCGCCGTCCGGCGAACCTCGACGAATCGACGCTCGACGTGCTCGTCGGCGTCTGGCACATGGCGAGCATCGGCTATCCGCGAGTCGCGCTCGTCGGCCACTCGTTCGGCGGTGGCGTCGTGCTGGCGTCGTCGCGCTACACGACGCACGCGCGAGGAGTCGCAGCGTTGGCGAGTCAGACGATGGGCGCGGAGTCGGCAGCGCTGCTGAACGGACGCCCGTTGCTGCTCGTGCATGGCGAGGCGGACGCCGTTCTGCCGCTCGCCAACGCAGAGACCATCTACGGATGGGCGCCTGAGCCGAAGCGGCTCGTCACTTTCCCCGGCGCTGGCCACGGCCTACGGGAGTGCGCCGACGAGGTGCGCGCGCTCCTCGAAACGTGGTTGATAGACCTGCTGACGTAAGCGTTGCTGCCTGTTCCTACGGAGAAATTCTAACGAATCTAACGAAAAAGCCCGGGGCTGCTGGCCCCGGGCTCTCATCGTATCGCGTGTGCGGTAACGCTGTTGGCTACGTGTCGCGCTCGTTCGTTGGGCCGACTTCGCCGGTGCAGTAGGGAACGAATGCCTTCATGCGGCAGGGCGCGCCGTGCTTGGCGAGCTCGGACTCGAAGATGCGGTGGATCTCGCGATCCTCATCCTCGTACTCGATCTGCATGCCGCCTTCCTTGATGCTCACGTTCGACTCGCCCCACTTGCTGGGCTGTCCGTCGTCGCTGCGCAGCGCAAGGTAGCGCGCGGGCTCAGGGCCAGTGTTGAAGTGCTGGTGATAGGTTGCCTCCGCGGGGACGATCACCATGCCGCCCTTCTTCCAGGGCGCTATCTCGTAGTCCTTCTTCTCGTTGTCCCACCACAGAGCTGAGAAGCCGACCCCACCGAGGATCACCAGGTGCGCGCCGGGGCCGTGGCGATGGCCCTTCTTGTACGTGCCGACGGGGAACTCGGAGATGTGGGTACCCGTGACGTTGTTCGCGAGGTCGAAGTGCGTGTTGATTCCGCCTGCGCCACGGTCGCGGTACCGCCACAGCTTCATGATGTCCGCGTTCGGGACGAAGTTGGTCTTCCACATCGTGCCGAACTTGGTGCCCTTGCGTTGGTAGAGCGTGCCCTGCCCGTTGAAGAAGCCCTCGTCCTCGCCGGAGAAGCGGTCCTTGAATTGGAAGTCGTTGTTGAAGATGAAATCGCGGCTGCGGAACAGCCGCATCACCGGCGGCGCGTTCGTCATGGACAGATAGCGCGCGGGCTGATCGCCGCTGCCGTTGAAGTGCTGATAGGTCGCGTTCAGCGGAATCACCATCAGGCTGCCCGCCGTCCACTCGAACGTGGCCTTCTGCCCCTCGTTCAGCCAGACGCTCGTGGCGCCTCGCCCTGAGACGACGTACATGACCTCTTCGTACATGTGGTGCTCAGGCTCGGACTTGCCGCCCGGCTTGATCTCGACGAGATGCGCGTCGTTGGGCAGGAAACTGCTGGGGATGTTGATGACGGCGCCCTTCCCGCCCTTGCGCTCCCAGTTTCCAAGCTCGACGTCGTTGAGGTCCTCGAACTTGTAGTCAACGATGCGCTTGATGCCCTCGCGCTCGATCCACTCGAAATACGGATCGGTGGCTTCCCACATATCCATCTTGTCAGGAACTTCCGCTTCCCTCAGGTCGACTGTCGTCATGTTTTCCTCCTAGCCTTGTTGATATGCACTCTATCAGACCGAGCGGCGTTAGCCTTCCCGTGTCGTCATCGCCTGCTCGCGAAGGTCGGCCAGTTGTCGCAGATGTTTGCTCGGTAGCGCGTAACCCAGCGCAAGCACAATGATTATCGCACCGCTGGCAATCAATGCGAACGGCGCGGACACCAACGCCGCGATTCCCCCGAACTGCAGCTCGCCCATCGGCCTGATGCTCGTGTGCACCATGCTCCATATACCCATGACGCGCCCGCGCAGCTCGTTGGCGACCAGCATCTGCAGGTTCGTCTGAATCGCCACGTTCAGCACCGACGCTCCTGTCCCCAGCGCGAAGAGCAGCAGCAGCGAGAGCCAGTACAACTGCGAGAGCGCGAACGCCACCATGAACACGCCGAGCGTCACCGCCCCGCCCGTCAGCATACCGCGTTGCTGGCGTGGCAACGTCAGGCTCGACGCGATGAACACGCCGATAACGCTCCCCACGCCCATCGCTCCCCACATCAGCCCCAACCCCTCCGGCCCGACGCCGAGCACGTCCTTCGCGAACACGGGAAAGAGGACGGCCAACGATATACCGAAGAACATGTTGTAGTACGCCATGCCGATGAGGAACGCGAGTATCCGCTGCCGCCAGAGGTAGGTAACTCCGGCGCCCATGTCCCCCAGGACGGTGCGTCCTTTCGCGCGCATCACCGAGGGCAGACGAACGCGGAGGAGCATGAGTACGAAAACCACGACGGCCAGCGTCGTCACTCCGAAGATAGCCCCTCCCGCGACGCTTGCGGAGCCGGACGCATCGAATACGACTGCGCTGAGGAATCCTCCCGCGGTTGGCGCGAGGACTCGTGTCGCCGGGTGGATGGTCGCATTCAGCGCGACGGCGCTCGGCATCGCCTCGCGGCTCACGAGGTGCGGGAACATCGCCTGCCGCGCAGGCCCCTCGAATGCGCCTATCGTCGAGAGCCCGAACCCTCCGGCGATGACGTGCCATGCGGTGAGCAATCCCAGTACGCCCAGCACGGAGAGCGAGCCCAGCACGAGGATGAAGAGCATCTGCACCGCGATGAGCAGCCGTCGCTGGTCGAATTTATCGGCGAGCGCGCCGCCGAACAGCGTGAGCGCCGTCGCAGGGACGAACTGCACCGCGCCGTTCACGCCGAGCAGCAGCGCGGAGCCGGATAGCTGATAAATCAGCCATCCTTCGATCATCCACTGCATCTGCTGGCCCGACACCGATATGACGAAACCTGTCCAGTACAGGCGGAAGTCCCGATGGCGGAGCGCGCTGAATCTGCTCTGCGTCGTCATGCGCCTTTGAGTGTAGTCCTTGTTGCGCGTTTCGGGGGCATGGGAACCGGCGCTTCTCCTACGGCGCACGGCCTTCAGCGCAGTGCTATGCTTGCCCACGCAGACGAATAACCTGCTGACGAGCGGGTAGCGAGCGGAGGGCAGCGCATGGAACCACTATCGTGGCGTACGCGTATCGGCCTCATCACGACAAGCGGGCAGGTCATTACGGAGCCTCGTTACTACGAACTCGCGCCTGAGGGCGTAACGTTCCACACCTCACGCATGCTGCACTCCGGCGGGATGCAGGGACTGATCGAGATGGAGAAGAACGCCCCGCGCGCCGTCGAGGAGCTCGCCACAGCGGACGTCGACGCTATCGCCTACTGCTGCACGGTCAGCGGCGCCCTCCGGGGCATCGAGGGCGACCGCGACTTCTGTGTAGACGTAGAAGAGCGCACAGGCATACCGGCGACCTCCACGATGCTGGCATGCGTGGAAGCACTCCAGCATTTCAACGCCAAACGCATCGTGCTCGCCAGCCCATACGTGGACGGCCACAACGAGCACGAGGCCGAATACATGCGCCAGGCCAACATCGAGCCTGTCGTCATGCGCGGCATGGGCCTCACCTCCGGCAAGATGTACTGCCGCGTAACGCCGGACGAGATACGCAGCTTCTGTCTCGACGTCTGGCAGGATGCCTTTCGCCTCCGCCCGGACGCCATGCTGATCAGTTGCATGAACTACGACGCGATAGCTGTCGCCGAGAACATCGAGCAGATCATCGGCAAACCAGTCATCACGTCGCACACCGCGACCCTCTGGCGCGCGTTGACGCTCGCCGGTGTGCCTGACCCTATCGGGGGCACGGGCCGCCTGCTGGCGGAACCTCGCTAAGCGCTACGCGGGCGTATCCCCGTACGGCGGGCGCATCGTGTGCCACGGCGTTGCCTGCTCGAACGCGTACGCCGCGCGGAAGACAGCGATCTCGTCGAAGCGCTTGGCCATCACGTGCAATCCTATCGGCAGCCCGTCTTCCGAGAACCCCATTGGCACGGACATCGCAGGCGCGCCGGAGTAGTTGGCCGTCGTGTGGAAGCCGTACCGCCGCATCTGCTCGACGATCTGCTCTTTCGAGGGCAGGTCGCTCTTCGTATCCGCGATGCGCGGCGGGAAGTTGGCGTAGGTAGGCGCAAGCAGCACGTCGAAGCGATCGAGCGCGGCATGCACCTGCGCCCGCAGCAGGCTCCGCAGCTGGAGCGCACGCTGGTAGACCGTCGCCGGGAGCAGCGCGGGCAGCAGCGTGTTGCGCCGCACCCCGACGTCGTAGTCCTCCGGACGCTCGTTCAGGTGCTTCCAGTGCAACGCCGCGCGCGGAGAGCCCAGCGAGTTATTCATGAGCCCGCTCAGCGTCATCATCGGTATGGAGACCTCTTCCACCGTCGCGCCCTGCCCCTCCAGAACCGCCACCGCATCGAGCGTGAGCTGCCGTATGCGCGGGTCGAGGTGCGGGGCGTCGATGGCTTCCTTCATCAGCCCCAGCCTCATACCCTGCGCGTTGCCGCTCAGCGCCTGGGTGTAGTCCGGCACGGGCAGCGGCGCGGAGATCGGATCGTTGAGATCGTACCCCGCGATGGCGTTCATGATGAGCGCGCAGTCGGCAACCGACCTTGCCAGCGGCCCCGCGGTGTCCTGATACCAGCTGCTCGCAATCATGCCGTATGTGCTCACACGCCCCAGGGACGGACGCAGCCCCACGCAGCCGTTGTTCGACGCGGGCCGCCTGATGGAACCTCCCGTATCCTCTCCCAGCGATCCGGCGCAGAGGGCGGCAGCCGTCGCGACACCGGATCCGGTGCTCGATCCTCCCCCGTCGTGCTCCAGGCTCCACGGATTGCGCGGCTGGCCGTACGGAAAGACCCACGTTACCGGCGACGCCCACTCCGTCATGTTCAGCTTGCCGAGCATGACAGCGCCCGCCTCGTGCATCCGCGCGATGGCTGCCGCATCGAAATCAGGGACGAACTCCGCGAGTATCTTCGAGCCGCACGTTGTCAGGATACCGTTCGTGTAGAACTCGTCCTTGTGCGCCAGCGGTATGCCGGTCAGAGGGCCTGCGCTCCCATCCGCGAGCGCTCTGTCAGCGCGCTCCGCCTGCGCTCGCGCCAACTCCGCCGTAACCGTAACGTACGAGTTGAGGTCGCCGTCGAGCCACTCGACACGCTCCAGGTACGCCTCGGTCAGCTCGGACGAGGAGATCTGGTGCGTCCGCAGCAGGTGTGCGAGCTCCGTTATCGGCTTGTACGGCAGCGGGGCGTCCGTGCTCGTCGCCGGTGGGGGCGCGGCTTCTGCGCCATGCGCAGGAAGTTCCAGCGGATACGGCAGCGCGGGTAGCGGCGCAATCCCATGCAGGTCATGCTCGCTCAGGACGTTCAAGCCTTCGAGCAGCGCATTGAATTGCAGCGTGAGCGGCTCGATGTCCTCGTCGAGCAGGCGGAGGCCCGCCACTCTCGCAGACCCTCGCAGTTCATCCGGTGTGATGTCGGCCATCATCCCTCCCCCTGCCCTCTACGGGCGCATCAAACGTAGGGTGAATCGAACCTCACCAGACCTCGCGACCGCCGTTGACGAGGATCATCTGCCCGGAGATGAAGCGAGCGTCATCAGTGAAAAGGAACGCCATCACTCCGGCGAGGTCGTCCGGCACGCCGCGCCGCAGCAGCGACGCCTCCGGCTCGTCGTACGCTTCTTCCGCCGTCAGCGGTTCTTCCCTATCGGAGGTCGTCGAGCCGGGTGCAACGGTAACGACGTTGATGTTGTACTGGCCCAGCTCCCGCGCAACGGCCCGCGTGATGCCGGTGATCGCCGTCTTGGATGCGACGTACTGCGCGTTGGTGGCGTCCACGGCGCGGCTGATGCGCAGCGTGCTGCCGGAGCTGACGTTCACGATCGTCCCTGATCGCTGCTCACGCATGTACGGAAACACCGCGCGGATGCCGAGGAACGTCCCCCGCGTATTCACCGCGAACACCCTGTCCCACATCTGCATGTCCAGATCGAGGAGCGACTTGGCCTCGAGGCCGTGGCGTGTCGTGATGCCAGCGTTATTCAGCAGCCCGTCTATGCGGCCGTACCGCTCGAACGTCTGCCGTGCCATCTCCAGCGTGTCCTCCTCGGAGCTGACGTCCACGCGCAGGGCCAGCGTTTCAGCGCCCTCCGCCGCGCACAGCGACATGGTCGTCTCCAGGTCGGCCACGTCGGCCAGCGTCAGTTTCGCGCCCTCCTTCGCCAGCCGTACCGCGTAACTGCGGCCCAGGCCGGAAGCCGCGCCCGTAACGATGATTACCCGGTCTTGCAGAAGCATAACGTCTCTCCCACGATGCCTCTCATCCTACACGCAAGCCCCTCAGTGCGGGCACACGGCGTGGACCGAACCTCAACGTAGCTTCCCGCCTTGATGTCTGCTTGCCTCGATTGTGCTAACGTCCACCTGTAACGAAAGGCAGAGCAGCGTAGAAGGAGGGCAGCGATGGTAGTCATTGATTCGGATGCTCACGTAGTCGAAACCGAACGCACCTGGGACTTCATTCCGCCGTCCGACATGCACCTGCGCCCCGTCATCGTGACGAGGCCGGACGCATCGGGGAAGGACATCCGCTACTGGGAGATTGACGGCGGCATACGCGGAACGGTTCGCCAGCCGATAGGAAAGCCTGAAGAGTGGGACCCCCACCGCATCGCGCCCGATATGGCGGCGCAGGCTGCCGCATCCGGTCGCAGGATGGAGACGCCGGACGCCTCCAAGCACATGGAGGACGTGGGCGCACGGCTCCGCCACATGACGGACCTGGGCATCGACTACCAGATGCTCTATCCAACCATCTTCCTGCGCAAGCTGACGGACAGGGACGAGACACGCGTCGCGATCTGCCGAGGCTACAACCGATGGCTCGCCGACATCTGGGCGCAGTCGGAGCACAGGCTGCGATGGGCTGCCGTGCTGCCGCTATCCGTCATGGATGAGTCGATAGCGGAGCTGCGCTGGGCCGCTGCGCACGGCGCGAACGGCGTGTTCATGCGAGGCGTCGAGGAAGAAGGCGTGCTGCACGACCCCTACTTCTTTCCGCTCTACGAGGAGATGAGCAAACTGGATATGGCCGTCACCGTTCATATCGGCAACGGGAACCCCGCGATGGAGACCCTGTTGAGCAACGGCGCCGGCGGCTCTCCGTTCTCCTCGATGCGTATATTCTCCGTCGCGGCTTGCCACGCCTGGATACTCGCGGGCATACCGCAGCAGTTCCCGAATCTCCGCATCGTGTTCGTCGAAGCAGCCGCGCAATGGGTGCCTTACGTCGTCAACGACATGCGCCGACGCTTCCCCGGACGCCACGGCAGGCCCGCGCCCGAGAATCTGCTCGCCGAGAGCCGTGTCTGGGTGACGTCGCAGACGGACGATGACATCTCCTACCTGATCGGGTACGCAGGCGAGGACAACCTGCTCATCGGCACGGACTACGGTCACACCGACCAGTCATCGGAGATCGAGGCGCTGCGCATTTTCCAGGAGCAAGGCACCGTCGCTCCGAGAATCGTCAGCAAGATACTGGACGCCAACCCAAGAGCGGCCTACGGCTTCTAGCCTCGACGTACAGAGTGGGCGGTTCGTGAATCGCCCACTCTGTCAACCCTTGCGTCTGCGCTGCTCAGCCCTACGCATACCGCCGCTGGACAGGGTTTTACACCCCGTGGGAGGCTTCGTCCCTAGCGGCGCGTGCCGCCGTTGGCGTCGATGACTTCGCCGGTGATGTATCCGGCGTAGTCGGACGCCAGCCATACCACCGTCCCTGCGTGCTCCTCGGGCTTGCCGAGGCGCCCCATCGCCGAGCTGCTGCCCGGGCCATACGCCGCCGCCGAGGATTCGCTCCAACGTGGTCGGTGCGGCGTTTCGATGCCGCCAACGGCTATCACGTTCACCCGCACCTCCGGCCCCCACGCCGCCGCCATCGAGAGCGTCATGTTGATGACGCCCGCCTTGGCAGCGCCGTAAGCCAGTGAGTCGGGGCTGGGCGACCGCCCTGCTATCGAGGCGATGTTGATGATCGCCCCCTTGCCCTGGCTCTTCATCGCAGGAACCACCGCGACGCTGCACTGGAACATCGTTACCACGTTGACGCGGTACGCCTCCAACAGGTCGTGCTCCGTCAGCTCCATCAACGGCCCGGCCTTGAACGTTTCGCCCCAACTTCCGCCCACGACGTTCACCAGCACGTCAATCCGCCCGAACTCGGCGAGCGTCCGCTCTACCATCGCATCGACCTGGGCTCGGTCGCGCACGTCTGCCGTGATGCCGACCGCGCGTCTGCCGAGCGCCTGCACCTGACCTGCGACGATATCGACAGGAGCATGGGGCCTGCTGCGGCCAACGGTGACGTCTTCCGGCTCACGCGCCACGACGACGATGTCCGCGCCGTGCTTCGCGAGCTCCATGCAGCACGCCTCGCCAAGTCCCTGCGCTCCGCCGGTAACGATCGCAACTCTGCCCGTAAGGTCGAAATCCATAGCGTTCCCCTCGGTTCTCGTGATCAGGATGTGCGCCTCCTGCGATTCGCCATGAGTCCGTTGGATGGCGACATCGCAGGAGGCTTAAAGCTTGCAGTCAGCCGGGGCTACGCCTCTTTCGCCGAGGTCGGCCCCACGACGCCCTTGCAGTAGGAGATGAACGCCTTCATGCGGCAGGTAACGCCGTTCTTCTCCAGCTCTCCCTCGAATATCTCGTGGATCTTGGGGTCCTCATCCTCGTATTCGATCTGGTAGCCGCCTTCCTTGAAGCTCTGGTCTGCGCCCTGCCCTCGCGGGAACTGAGCACGGAGGCCGTGCGTGCCCGGCGTGAGCGCCATGTAGCGAGCGCGGCGCGTGCCGGAGTTGAAGTGCTGGTGATACGTTCCATCGTTCGGCACGATGACCAGCGACCCCACCTTCCAGTCCGCCTTGCGGATGTCCGACATGTCCTCTTTCGTCCATAGCAGCGAGAATCCGGCGTCGCCGCTGAGCAGCACGAGGTTCGCGCCGGGCCCGTGGCGGTGCGCCTTCTTGTACGTTCCCACCGGGAACTCCGAGATGTGCGCTTTCGAGACGTTGGATGCCATCTCGAACATGGAGTTGATGCCACCCGCGCCGCGTTCGCTCCACTCGTAGAGAGCCATGTCAGGAGCGTTCGGCATGAAGTTCGACGCCCAGATGCGGCGCTTGAACAGCTGGCCGTTGCCGCTGAAGAAATCGTCTGCCCCACTGTAGCGATTGGCGAACGGATGGTCGCAGTTGAAGACGAAATCGTTGTCGCTGAACAACCGCATGTTCGGCGGAGCGGTCGTAACCGCCAGATAGCGCGCAGGCTCCACGCCGCTGCCGTTGAAGTGCTCATACCAGCAGTTCAACGGAATCGAGAAGAGACTGCCCTTGGTCCACTCGAACGTCTTCTTCTGGCCACCCTCCAGCCAGATGCTCGTGGCGCCGCGACCGGAGGCGATGTAGACGTACTCCTCGTAGAGGTGATGCTCAGGCTCCGACTTGCCGCCCGGGTTGATCTCGATGATCTGCGTGTCGTTCGTGAGCACGTGGTAAGGGATGTTGATGACAGCGCCCTTCCCGCCCTTGCGCTCCCACGGGCCCAACTCGATCGCCGCGATATCATCGAACGCATAGTCGGTGATGACCTTCACGCCCTCGGCCTTCAGCCAATCTGCGTAGGGGTCGATCAGGCCATACTCTTCCAGACCATCAGGTGTTGCCGCATATTTGATTGCAGCATCGGCATCCGTCGTCATCGCTGTTCTCCTTCTGTGCTACGCACGTAGTGCATTGACTGGTAACCGGCTGCGCCCCGCAGAGCAAGACAGCGCGAGACCCAACGTCGCAACCATACGCCCGCAGCGCACGCCTTGCACCCGTGACCGGTGATGAGGAGGACGGCATAGCGCAGGCATCAACGGCACAGCGCCGAGCATTCGCCTCGTGTGCGCCCGGCCCGCGCTTGACCTGCGGCCATGCACAGGCGCACACTCATGCCATTACCGGAAGCGGAGGACGCAGCCATGGTCATAGAGACGAGGAAGCAAAACGCACTCGACCTATTCGTTTCAAAGACACGAGAACTTTTCGCGCGCGAATCCGACCCTGAGGTGCGCTGGACTCAGCTCGCGCCTATCCTGGCTGACCTGCTCGCCGACCCCACCGTTCTGGAGTCGTCCTCGTCATGGCCGGAATGTGTGCCCGCGGACGGGCGCGCAGAGAACCTGCTGTTCTACGAAGACCCCGACTACGGGTTCGCGGTGAACGGCCTGACCAAGGGTGAGGCACGGCAAGGCGTCCGCGCCCGCATCCACGACCACGCGCACATCTATACGCTGTACGGCGTACTGGACGGCCACGAGCGCATCGAACGCTACGAGCGCCTCGATGACCGCTCACGCCCGGACTACGCGGAGATCAGGCTCGAGGCTGACCAGCACGTCGGCCCCGGCGAGATCGACCTCGTAAGGCCCTACGAGATACACACGGAGAACACTGTCGGCGAGCGCACCGTCGCAATCATCATCCGCAGCCAGAAGTCGGGCGGCTTCAACCAGGGCCGCTACGATCCGGAGACCAACAAGTACTGGGAGAGCCTGGGCCCGCGCCAGACCCCGGTAGAGATGTTCGCGCAACAGGGCGAGTAGGCGATAGCTGCCGACGCCAGTCGAGTAACCGTTGGATCCAAGTGGGCTGTGCTCGCTGCCGCGGCGGCGAGCACGCTGCTTGGCACGTCAGATTTCTCCATCGTCGCTATCGCGCTGCCCGCCTTCACCGACGAGTTCGGCGTATCCACGTCGACGGTCGTTTGGATTGCCCTCACCTATCAGTTGATGGCGTTGGGCTTGGCGCTGCCGATTGGGCGCCTGGGTGACCAGTTCGGCAGCAAGACCATCTACGCGAGCGGGGCTCTCATCTACGCCTTCAGCCTCATGGCCGCCGCTGCCGCGCCCGGCATTCTGACGCTGATCGCCCTGCGAGCAGTGCAGGGAGTAGGCGCGGCGATGATGGTCTCGCTCTCGCTGGGGATGGTGTCGAGCGCATTCCCGCTCGGTGAGCGAGGCAAGGCGTTGGGACTCATGGCCTCGGTCGCCGGATTCGGACTCATGGCAGGCCCCGCGCTTGGCGGTCTGCTCCTCGATACGCTGGGCTGGCCCTCCATCTTCTGGGTGCGCGCGCCTCTTGCGTTCGCCGGATTCGCCCTCGCCATGGTCTCTCTCCATAACGTGCGGGCGACCACTGACCGCCGAACCGATTTCACAGGAGCGGCGCTGTTGTTCGCGGCGCTGGTGCTGATGGTCGTTGGCCTGAACCGAGGCTCCGCCTACGGCTGGACGTCGCCGGTGGTTGTGCTGATGCTTCCGTTGAGCGTCGCCGTCATGACTGTATTCGTGCTTCGCTCGCTCCGGATAACGAGCCCCATGATGGACATGCGGATGTTCCGCAACCCTGCCCTCTCGCTCTCCAGCGGGCTAATGCTGGTAACCGGCGTTGCGATGATGGCGGTAACGTTTCTGATGCCGTTCTACCTCCTCAACGCGCGGGGGCTATCGCCGGTGGGGGCTGGCCTCGTGATGCTGGCCCACCCCGCCATATTCATCTTCCTTCCGCCTTTCACGGGGCGCCTGTCCGACCGGATCGGCCCGAAGATACCGACGACGCTCGGACTCGCCATGACAGCGGCGACACTCTTCATGTTCATGAGCCTGGATCCGCGCACGCCGCTCCCAATCATCGTGGGCATATTTGCTCTGGGAGGCATCGGCGGTTCGTTCTTCCAGACCCCGAACCAGAGCGTGATCTTGAGCTCGGCCCCGCGGGATCGCGTCGGGACGGTCTCCGCGCTGATTCCGACGCTCCGCTACATCGGGCTGATCACCGGCGTCGCTGCCTCGGAAGCAATCTTCAGCTCCGGCCTCGGCGCGCCGGGGTTGGAAGGCGCCAGCGCGGAGACGGTGATATCCGCAGCGCGAACAGCGTTCCTCATCTTCGGAATCGTGGCGACTCTCGCGGCGCTGACTGCGCTGTTCTGCACGGACCGGAGCGTCTCAGCCGGCGACAGCCGCTAACCGAGCCTGCCGTCCAGGAGCGGCCGCAAGCGAGGGTACGCTCGAAGCGCGTTGTCCTGGAATATCTTGCTCTTCTGCTCATCGGTGATGCTGGGCACAGCGTTGACGTACGGCTTGGTATCGTCGAAGTAGCGATCCGTGAGCGGGTCGACGCCCTTCACTGCGCCGATCATCTCCGACGCAAAGATGACGTTGTCCGCGCCCATCACCTTCACGAGGAAGTCGATGCCCTCCTGGTGGTAGACGCACGTATCGAAATACAGGTTGCCGAGCAGCAACTCATCGAGCGGCGGGCGTCCCATGTCCTGCGCGATGCCGCGATACCGCCCCCAGTGGAAAGGAACGGCGCCCCCGCCATGCGGAAGCACGAATTGCAGATCGGGGAAGTCTCTGAAAATGTCCGACGTGAGGAACTGCATGAACGCGGTTGTGTCGCCGTTCAGGTAGTGTGCCCCCGTCCCGTGGAAGTTCGGGTTGCACGACATGCTCACATGGATCATCCCCGGCACCTGCAGTTCCACCATGCGCTCGTACAGCGGATACCACCACGGGTCGGTCAACGGTGGGTCGGTCCAATAGCCGTCCGTCGGGTCGGGGTTCAGGTTGCATCCCACGAAACCGAGCTCGTTGACGCACCGGTCGAGTTCCTCGATGCACGCCGCCGGGGAGACGCCGGGCGATTGCGGAAGCTGGCACACGCCGATGAAGTTCTCCGGGAACATCGTGCATACGCGGTGGACGAGGTCATTCACCACGCGCGTCCACTCCATGCTCGTCACGGCGTCGCCGAAGTGGTGGCCCATGCCGCCAGCCGTCGGAGAGAAGAGCGCCACGTCCGTCCCGCGCTCGCGCTGGAATTGCAGCTGGCCTCGCTCGATACTCTGGCGTATCGCATCGTCGCTGATGCTCAGCGGCTCCGTGAATGGCCGGCCTGCGCTTTCGATCTGGCGAAGCCGCCACTCCCGCAGCGCCGGAGGAGCGGTCGTGTAGTGTCCGTGAACGTCGATAATCATAGTGTTCCGATTCTACTCGTTCGCCGTCGCGCACGGAGGCCGTGCAGATTGCACGGGAATCTCGGATGTGGACCACTCGTGTTTTGGTTGTTTCTGGTCATTTCTGCCACTTATGCCACCTCTGCCGCGCGCGGTTTGTCAGGAGTGGTCAGGAGTGAAGACCCCCCATACCTTGGCCCGATTTGGCCCGATTTGGCCCGATTTGGCCCGATTTACCTTTGGCCGTGGAGCCTCGTCAGGAGTGGTCAAGAGTGGCCAAACTTTTAATTCTGTTCCGTTTCGTTCCATTTCTTATCGTCTACGCGGGGCAGGGATGCGTCGCTCGGCGTAGGCCGGAACGACGTCTACGAACAATGTAGCAACCAGCGGGGGTATGGCGTAAGCAACTGTGATAGCAGGTCAAGCGATTTGTGGGTCCCAGGTGGTCTCCTCACGCAGGATGGCATTCAGTATGGTCAGCATCTTGCGCATGCATGCGACGAGCGCCACCTTCCTCGGCTTACCCTGGTCCAGCAGCCGCTGGTAGAACGTGCGTATCACGGGGTTGTGCTGGACTGCCGAGAGCATAGGCATGTACAGCGCCCTCCGCACGTTTGCACGCCCGCCCCAGCAGAAGCGCTTCCCCTCGCGCTTCCCGCTGTCGCGGGCGTGCGGGGCGAGGCCTGCCAGCATCCCGACCGCTGCTCGGTTCAAGTGTCCCAGCTCCGGCATACTGCCGAGTAGCGCTGCCGCTAGGGTCTCACCCACGCCAGGAACGCTCCGCAGCCGCTCCCAACGCTCGCGCAGGGAGACATCCTGGGCGATGACCCTCCGCAGTTCCTGCTCCACCGCCGCGATCTCCCGCTTCAGGAAGGCGAGATGGCGCTTCGCGCTGGCCAGGCTTGCGCCGGAGAACAGCCGGGCTTGGTGTCGCACCCGCGTGTGGTCCCCCACCAGTTGATTGCGGCGGGTGGCAAGATCGCGCACGGTCTGCTCGGGGCGCGACGGCGCAGGCTTCGGCTGGATGCGGATGTCGTGGGCGAACTGGGCGATGACGGCCGCATCAATGCGGTCGGTCTTAGCCAGGACGCCGGTGGAGCGGGCATAGTAACGGACGTTGCGGGGGTTGAGGATGGCGAAGGGGAGTTGGGCGTGGGTGAGTGCGTGGGAGAGAGGGCGTTCGTAACCGCCGGAGGCTTCGAAGGCAATCAGGCGGGGCTGAGCATCGCGACAGTGCTCGACGAGGGAATGCAGGCCGGCGGGAGTGGTCTTGAAGCGCTGGGGTTGTCCGGTTGGGTGAGCCGCGAGATCGAGCCAATCCTGGGAAACGTCTATGCCGATGCAGAGGGATGAGTCCATACGCTATGCTCCTGACTGCCCTTCCGTGCCCTGCCTTGTGAATACGAGCTCACTAGCTCAGGCAACTGTTCGGGCTACCGGTAGGGCGGGTGGAATAGAGGCGGGGCGGTCATGCTTACGCACGGTCTCAGCGACCAAGGGGCAAACGGCCTACCCCGCCTCTCACCACCATACAAGGGGCAGTTGTCGTTGGTTTTGGCGTTGGCGCGCTTGCCCGAACGCTCACCCTGGTCCTCTTCCCAGAGGAGAGAGGGAGTGGGAGTCCAGCAAGGGGAAGGCACAGGGATGGGCAGGATGGGGAGAGGGGGAGGGGGAGGTGTATGCTGAGCATGGCGTCGGCTGGGATGGCGACCTGACGCGATGCGCACACACGCAGGTGGTGAGAGCAATGAACCGTAAGATCATCATCACCACCAACCTCGTTGCAATAGTATTTTCCATGGCATCGGTACTGGCTTTTATGTGGTTTTCTAGCTATGCTGGTGAACTCTACGTTCAGATTCCAACCACTCTGCTAACTGCATCTCTTTTGATTGCACTCTTCTTTGAGAAGACCAGGCAAGGCTTCGAACTCGATAACATACAGAGGGTCAGTTTGTGGATCTCGATTCCGCTCGCTTTGCTGGCAATTATTCTCATCGATATGTATCTCGACCGCCTGGTATCGCTTATCCCTCCTGTGATAGCTTTGAACATCGGATTCTTGTGTGTTTTAGTGTTTCCCACGTATATCTACTATTGGGTTGCCGATAGGCAGCCTTTTTTGGTGACATCCGCAGCACTAAACATCGGGGTAGCTTGGTTATGGTTAGATCTCGAAATACTGAAGTCTGGTGCAGGGGTGGAATTTCTCTTAGGTCCATTGCTTGTTGCCATGTGCTCGGGGATCCCTTGGATAATCACTTTGAGATGCTCTTGGGAGTGCGCCAAACGCACGCAGCACCGTCACCGCATGGGGCCTTTCATGGAGAGCCTCACGATGTTCCTGGTGGCCGTGCCGCTTGTCACACTCGCCATACTGAATGTCATGGCTGTCACGGATGGGCAGCACTGGATCGCCCTAGCAGGCATCGTCGTCAGCTTTCTGTTCAGCAGCGCAGTTGCAACGCCGTTCAGGAAGTTCCTGCGCGCGTTGGGCAGACTCGACGAGCAGCAGGGGGGATGACTCACCCATGAACCCCCCACCAAACGAGGCTCGAACTTTTCCTTCCTTGGGGAGATAAAGAGCCACCACCAATTCGAAAACGGTACTGGCTACCGTCCAATCAGGCCCACCATTTACAACCAAGGCCGGGTAAGCCAACCAGCTAGTGTGTGAACAGGCCCTAGTCTGGGCCTTTCGACGGTTGGCAGGCCGGCGGTGCAGGCGTTCGCCCAAAGGAAGATAATGCACCCGTCTCCAGAGAGGAGAGGGAATCTGCGGCTGCGCGGGAACGAGGGATTCGCGGGGCCTATTTTGAAGCAATCGGTGTGGGAGGCGTGTGGGTAAGCCGTGGAAGTAAACCGGCAAGCTGTATGGAGCAGGGCGCTGTCGGCACCCTAAATTGCAGCAGCGCCCTGTAACGCTCGCCAGACGCGCTCCGGGGTGAGCGGCAGCTCCTTTATGCGGACGCCCGTCGCGTTGAACACGGCGTTCGCGACTGCCGGCGCAACGCAGACGATGCCCCCCTCGCCGACGCCCTTGGCGCCGTACGGCCCCGGGCCGTTGCCGCTCTCGATGAGCACCGTCTCGAACTCCAGCGGGAGGTCGGTGAAGATCGGCACGCGATAGTCGATGAGGTTCGGGTTCAGCAGTTGGCCGTCCTCGTACAGCATCTCTTCCAGCAACGTATGGCCGATGGCCTGCATCGCCGCGCCCTCGTCCTGACCCTCGACCTGCTTGGGGTTGATCGCCTTGCCGGGGTCGGAGACGGAGTAGTAGCGCAGGATGCGCACCTCGCCCGTCGCGGTATCGACCTCGACCTCTGCCGCGCCGATGCTGAGCTCCCAGAACACGGGATCCTGCCGCAGCTTGCCGCTGGGGTGCTTCGGGGTTACGTATCCCCTACCCATCAGCTCGCCGCCTGAGCCTCCGAACATCTCGCGCACCAACGCCCCGAACGTTACCGTCTCGCCCTTGAACGTAACCTCGCCGTTCTCGGCCTCGAGTTGCTCGGGGAACGTCTCGAAGTACTCAGCGGCGAGTTTCAGCACCTGCTCCCGGATGTCGATTGCGGCGTCGTGGACGGCGAGGCCCATAAGCGTCGTCGAGCGGCTGGAGCCGGTCGAGCGATCCCAAGGGACGGCGTCGGTGTCGGATGCCACGACGTGCACCTTCTCGTAGGGGATGCGCATCTCTTCAGCCGCGATCTGCGCCATCACGGAACGCGACCCCTGCCCCATCTCCGCGCTGCCTATGTAGATGGTTGCGCTGCCGTCCGCGTGCAGGCGCGCCAACGACGTGGAGGTCGGGCTTGCGCCGGAGTTCGTCACGGCGCACGCGAACCCGATGCCGCGTGCCTTTCCGGGTTCCGAGGCATCCGGTGCGTACGACGCCCAACCGAACTCCTCGGCGACCTTCCGCAGCGCAACCTCCAGGTCGCCCTCGATGGGACGCTTGCCGCGCCTGACCTCCTCGCCCGGGCGCACCAGATTCTTCACGCGCAACTCGAACGGATCGATACCGAGCGCGTCGGCGATGATGTCCATCTGCGCCTCGGAGGCCCACACAGCCTGCGGCCCGCCTATAGAGCGGTAGGATCCCGCAGGCGTCGTGTTCGTGAATACGCCGTACGACTTCACCCGAACGTGCGCCAGAGCGTACGGCCCAGGCATTCTGTCGCCGATGCGCTCCGTAACCCGGACGCCGTTGTCCGTGTAGCCGCCGGTATCGACGTAGCCGACGCAATCGCGGGCGACGATGGCGCCGTCGTTCATCACGCCGGTGCGTATCGTGGCGGAGGCGGCGTGACGGCGCACCGTGCGCATCGCTTCCTCGACGCTCAACGCGAGCCTGACGGGACGCCCCGCCTCGCGGCTCAACGCTGTCACGAGCGGCTCTATCTTCGTGTACGACTTGCTGCCGTACCCTCCGCCGACGTACGGCACGACGACCTGCACCTGATCCAGTTGCCGCCGGAAGAGGCGCGCAATCTCCGCTCTGACGAGGAACGGGTGCTGCGCCGATGTCCACAGGCGGATGCGGTCAGGCTCGTAGCTGGCGATACAGACGTGCGGCTCCATCGCGTAGTGATAGACCATCGGAAACGTGAACGTATCCTCGAAAACGCGGTCGCACTCGCGGAACGCCGCCTCGACGTCTCCCCACTCGTAGCCGTACTCGTGGCAGAGGTTGGAGTCGTGGATAGGCTCGCTGGCAGGGTCGAGCGCAGCGGCGATGCCAGTCACGACGGGCAACTCCTCGTAATCGACCTCGATGAGGTCTACCGCAGCTTCCGCAGTCACGAGATCGACGGCAGCGACGGCAGCGACCGGCTCGCCCTGGAAGCGCACCTTCTCCATCGCGATGACGGGGCGGTCCTTCTTGTCGGATCCGTAGTGCGTCTCCATGTTCACGAGTTCGGCGGCGGTGAGCACGGCGTAGACCCCGGGGAGAGCGCGCGCCTTCGTTGCGTCGATACGCGTGATGCGTGCGTGCGGCAGCGGGCTCAGCGCGAGTTTCGCGTAGGCCATGCCGAGGATTTCGAGGTCGCCGGTGAACTGCGCGCGCCCCGAAAGCTTGTCATCGGCGTCTACCCTGCGGACAGCCTGACCAACGGTTTGGAATTCGCGCTGCGTCAACGTGCACCCTCCGCTGCTTCCTGGACGGCCTCGACGATCTTCTTGTAGCCGGTGCAGCGGCAGACGTTGCCGCGCAGATAGTCCTTGATGGCCTCTTCCGACGGGTGCGGCGTCTCGTCGAGCAGGGCCTTGGCGGCGAGGAGCATCCCCGGCGTACAGAAGCCGCACTGGAACGCAGCGTTGTTCACGAACGCCTCCACCAGGGGCGATGCGCTCTCGTCAGCGGCCAGCCCCTCGATGGTCAGCACGCTCTTGCCGCGAGCCTCGAACGCAGGCACGGTGCATGAGCTGACGGCTTTGCCGTCCATCAGCACGGTGCAGGCGCCGCAGACCTGAACATCGCACGAGCGTTTGGTGCCCTTCAGCGCGAACCCGTCGCGGAGCAGGTCGATGAGTGCGGTCCGAGGTTCCACCACAGCATCGACCGCCGCGCCGTTGAGGTCGAATCGAACGCTGATCGTGGCCGCTGGCTGCTCAGTCATGTGCTCGGTCATTTCTCCCGTCCGTTCGGGCCGCTTCCGTTCTGTGCGAGCGCTTGCCGGATCGCGCGCTGGAGGAACACGCTGACGAGGTGATCCTTGTAGTCCGCCGCGCCGTGCATGTCCGTTACCGCTTCCGCGTCCTCCGACGCGAGCCTGCCAGCCTCCTGCAACGCGGAGGAATCCTCGTTCAGCGAGTCGGCGCGCTCACCCATGAGCACGTCCTCGGAGCGGCGCAGACGTTTCGCGACCGGCGAGACGCAGCCAAGCGCGAGCCGCACGTCCGCCACTGCGCCGTCCTCGACACGGACCGCTGCCGCGAGGCCGAGCGTGGGCCGGTGGTGCTGGCCGAACTTCATGTAGGCTGCGCGCATCCCCGGCGGAAGGGTGGGCACACGGACGGCGGTGAGCACCTCGTCAGAGGCGAGCGACGTTTCGTACGAGCCCGTCTGCAGGTCGGCGATGGCGATCGTGCGGACGCCTGCGGGGCCTGCTATCGAGGCGGTCGCCTCGTAGACGAGCAGCAGTGAGGCAGGATCGGAGTGCGGCTCCGCGAAGCAGAGGTTCCCCGCGAGCGTTCCCACGTTGCGCACTCGAAGGTTCGCCACGCGGTGCTCGACCTCCGCCAGGAGCGGCAGCCGCTCGCGGACGATGGGGTCGTACTCGACAGAGGTATGCGTCGCGGCAGCGCCTATCGTTACCGCATCGCCGTCGCTTTCGATGGCATCGAGACCGGCGATGCTCTTCACATTGACGAGGTCGCTGTAGTCCAGCAGCCCCGTCTTCATCGCGAGCAGCAGCTCGGTGCCGCCCGCGTAGAGGCGCGCCGCATCGCCATGCTCTGAGAGGACGGTCACAGCCTCGGCAACGGAGGCAGGCTCATGCAAGCGGAAAGGTTTCATAGCGCCCTGCGATGCTAATCGTCCTTCACGATAGGGGCAAGGCGTCAACCGCCCGGATAGCGCTTGGCGTAATGGCGTGGCCTTCATGCATGCCTGGCCCCGTACGTTCCGGCGACGGCGTGATGGGGTAATGCGCTCCCATGCCTGGGCGCCCAAGGCCTTGATGGCGCGGAACGGGTGATCGGCTGGCAGGCGTTCCTCCAGGTCCACGAAGGCCAACATCGTCGCCTGCGGCTCCTGCCGTCCACGCATACACTCCACCTCCGTTTTGAGTGCTTCCATCTTCAACCCCTCCCCACCCTCAGCCACCACCGTCCGCATCGACGTTCTCAGCAGTCTGTTATTGGAGAGTGGGAGGTCACCGACGTACACAGCGCTGCTAACCCAAAATCTGGATGCGCAACCTAACGATGTCGCGTGATATGCTAGGTCTCAAGCGTCGGAGGCTAGAAGCCTGAGTGAAGGGTGCATCCTATGGAACGCGTGGACTACCAACAGCTATTGATCCAGGAAATACTAAGCTATTCCCAAGCAGGAGATATCGATCTCTCTCCATGGTATCAACGACGCCCCAACTGGACGACACCTCAGAAAGCATACCTGATCAACACTTTGCACGAGCAAAAACCGATCCCAGCTATCTACGTCAGATATTCTTTAGATTTAGACAAAGGGAAAACAATCCGAGAAGTAGTCGATGGCCAACAGCGAACGCGGGCAATAATAGGCTATTGTAAGGATGAATTCCCCGCCAGGTTTTCATCCATGGAACCAAGGAGAATATTCTCCCAACTAGACAGGCCACAACGTGAGGCATTCCTGTTAACTGCAATACCTGTAGGGTATCTGTTGGGCGCAACTGATGAAGATGTTATTGATATATTCGGCCGAATAAATTCTGTCAGTAAAACGCTTAATAACCAAGAGAAACGTAATGCTAAATACAGTGGGGAACTAAAACAATTCTGTCTCAGTCAGGCGTCCTCACGAATAGCTCTGTGGCGAGACTATAACCTATTCTCTGGGAATGATATTGCTCGCATGATTGAGGTCCAGTTCATCTCAGATTTGATTTACAACATGCTTCATGGCTTATCCGATTTCAGTCAGAAAAAAATGGACGAGTTTTATGAAGAATACGAGGAGGAATTTCCGCATAACGAAGACATCACCCACAGACTAGATAGGATATTTGACCTCATTGTGCGACTCGAAATCTCTTCTATGCGTGACACAATTTTCACACGCCAGCCGATTTTCTTTTCCCTCTTGAAGGTGTTGGACTCTCTTCAGACTCCTAATCAAGAGCAAATAGCAATAGGATTGCGTGAAATTGATGCACGCTATCATGACAATCAAAACGAAGACGACCGTCAGTTTGTGGAGGCCACAAGTGCGACTACTCAAAGAATTCGGCAACGAATAATTCGGGATAACTATATCCGAAGTTTCCTTGAATAATGCCAATACCAAGCCTCAGAGTAACTGTACAAGAAACTCAACGCAATATTGACCGCCTGGTGAGGTATCGATCTGGATCGGGCGCACTTGATCCAACTTTCCAACATCTGATCTCTGAACTACTTTTGCTGCGGCTCGTAGCTATTTTAGAGGCTGCGATAGACGACTTGGCTTGCAAGCTCCTTGCAGGTGCTGCCTACATAAATGGCACTCAGCCGGTTCGATTGAAGAGCGCCAAGAGCATCGCCAAGGCTAAGCAACTGATATTGGCTTCTAGAAAAAACGGTAACAGTCGTTATCTTACATGGACTAAAGCTTCAATCATTCGTGATAATGTATCCAGTGTAATAAGTTCTCAAGATCCCTTCGTTATTTATGCACAGGCACATGCTATTATGCTCGATGAAATGAGAAAGGTTAGAAACTACGTCGCTCACAATAGTTTACAAGCAAGGGGAGATTTCCAAGGTGTCGTTCGTTCTGTCTATGGACGAATATCCCAATACAAACTGGGGCCTTTTTGACATCAAAAGCAAGGCGCCCCGTCGCTAAAATCGATGAATATATCGCAGAAGTCCCCGTGATTGTTGCGCATCTTGCTAGCGGCTGAAGCGGCTGAAAATGATGTTTCGCGAGGTTGGGCGTGATGATAGGTGTGTGCTCCCGTCAGGTGCACCATCAGAGACGACTGCACAACGATTGCCGTCGCCAAAGAGAGAACCCGGCTCGATAAGAGTAGCAAGAAGACCTCCAACGCGGTACGCTACCGCCCAACACGACCTGGTTCGCGAAGGGAGGCGCCCTGATGACACGCATCGATGTTGACGCGCACGTGGATGAGACCGACCTCACGTGGGAGTACCTCACCGGCTCGGAGGTCGCGCACAAGCCCGTGAGCGTCGATCCCGGCGTCCCCACCGTTCCCGGCGACCGCCGACCGCACCGCATATGGATGATCGACGGCCACACCCGCTTGCGCCGTTGGCGTGACGACGTCCGAACCGGCACCGTCCGCGCCACCCGCGAGTTGTCCGACGTCCCCGCCCGCCTCGCGCAGATGGACGAACTGAACGTCGATATCCAGGTGCTCTACCCCACCCTCTTCCTCGGCGGCTTCACGGCGCGCGCGGAGGTCGACGCCGCGCTCACCGGCGCTTACAACCGATGGATGGCCGAGGCGACGCAGTCTTCAGGCGGACGCCTGCGCTGGGTCGCGCTGCCCTCGCTGCTCGATATCGAGAACGCCGTCTCCGAGTTGCGATGGGCAAAGGAGAACGGCGCGTGCGGCGTGATGAAGAAGGGCGTCGAGTGCGGACGTCACGCCAGCGACCCCTACTTCTTCCCGCTCTACGAGGAAGCCAGCCGCCTGGACATGCCTATCTGCATCCACACCGGAACCGGCAACCCGCCCACCGCCAGCGCGGACATCGGCGGACGGCTCAACGCCATCGCCGCTTTTACCGACCTCGCGATGAGCGACGTGCCGGACAGGTTCCCCGAGCTCCGCACCGGCTGGATCGAAACCGGCGCATCCTGGGTTCCCTTCCTCATGGCCGACCTCATAGCGAAGGCGCAGAAGCTGACCTTTCACCCCTTCGACGAACGCGAGGATCTCCTGCGCCGCTGCCGCTTCTACGTCGCCTGCGACACCACCGACGACATCCCCTACATCCTCACCTACGGCGCTGAGGACAGCCTGATGATCGGCACCGACTACACCCACGCCGACCAGTCCGCCGAGCTCCACGCCTTGGACGTCGTAGAACAGAAAGGCGCAACAGGCGAGATCTCCCCAGAGGCAGCGCGAAAGATCCTCACCGACAACCCCCGTCGCTTCTACGCCTTCTAGCTCGGTTTCGTACAATATGCGTCAATGATTGCTTACATAGACGAAGCCGGGGACATCGGAACCGGCGGGAGAGGCACGCGATGGTTCGTGTTCGGGTGCGTGATGGTTGCGGATGCAAACGTTGACGAGATGCGCACCCGCGCCCACGCAGCAGAGCAGGTAGTCGGTAGGAACCTCCATTTCCGTGATTTGTCTCACGACGATAGACTAGGTGTTATCGAGTTTCTTCGGGATGCCCCTTATGCGGGAGTGATAGTGGCAACAGACACTACGAAAACTAGGAGAGATTCCGCACTTGCCTACCCTCCATTACAACACAATTATGCAGCGCGCTTTGTTGTTGAACGGATCTCTAGGTACGCTCAGGAACTGGGTGAACCTGCTACGATCTATTTTGAGCACCGGAGAGGGTTTGATTACTCAGGGTTTGACCGATATATAACGCGCCTCATCAATGACCCAGATGAACACTGGCTTGATTCCAATTATCTCTCGCCTGGCCGTATCAGCCGGATGCGAAAAAGCGACGACCCAATCCTGGGTGTTGCTGACGGACTTGCATATGCAGGGTTCCGCGCTTTGGAGCCTCACCGGAAATGGAAGAGCTACGAGACGTCATATCTCGGCAGGTTCACCCCCTCTTTGTGGAGAGGACCTGCCTCAGATCAGAATATCCGTACGTGGGGGGTCGTCCTGATGCCAACGATGCTTAGGACGGAGTTCGGACAAGAATACCCCTGGCTAGAGAGTCTCGCTGCCAAATGAAAACCCCCTCCGGTGTTAGCCAGTGTTGCTGGCTTCATAGGCTTGGCCAATAGCCAACCACCAAGGAGGGGGTAGGTACTCTACGCCAATTTAGCCATGCGGGTGTAATTTGTCAAGACATTGTCCAGACAATGTCCGACAGGCAGAGGCGGTTCGAGGTTGACCCTGCCCCGCTGACCCAGGGGACGCCCCCACGCGCAAGCATAGGGTTCCCCGCGATTCCGTTACAAAGACAGAGACCGCCCTCTTGGGGCGGTCTCGACCCTACCGTCGAATCGATAGGGGATGTTGTGTAGTACATTACCTCTTGCCACACCGGCTGTCGACGATACATGCTTCCCCCAGAGTTACCCTTACGCAGGTTGACCCCAACCCCGCCTCCTCCCTACCCTCTGTACGCTTACCACCAACCGTTGAAACGGAGGATCATCAATGGCCAGCCCACCGATGTCCGGGAGCGTGAGCGCGCACGGCCTCGATCTGCACTACCTCGATTGGGGCAACGAGTCTGCGCCTCCGCTGCTGCTGCTGCACGGGTTGCAGGACTCCGCTGCGCTCTGGGCGACGTTCGCGGATGCGATGTGCGACGATTTCCACGTCGTTGCGCTCGATCATCGCGGGCACGGGGACAGCCCGCGCGCTGAGACGTACGCGCTGGCCGACTACGTCGAAGAGACACGGGAGGTCGTCGAGCGTCTGGGGCTGGACGGCGTTACGCTCATCGGTCACTCCGCGGGCAGCAAGAATGCGTGGATGTGCATCGCTGAGCACCCCGGCGTCGCGTCGAGGCTCGTCATCACGGATATGGACCCGGACTCGTACAACCCCGGCTCCGTCGCGATGATCTCACGCTACAAGGGAGAGGGAGACGAGTACGACAGCATGGAAGCGGTCGTGGAGCGCCTGCGCTCTCGTCAACCCAACGCCAGCGAGGACGAACTGCGGCTCGATGCCGAGGCGCTCGCGTTCCGCATGGACGATGGCCGCTATACGTGGAAGCGCAGCCGCGACGTGGTCACCAAGTACGACAGGCCGGACGTATGGGACCGCCTGCCGGAGGTGCGCGTACCGACGCTGATCGTGCGCGGCGCGGAGAGCACGCTGCTGCGCCACGACGTCGCGGAGCGGATGCAAGCGGCGATCCCCGACTGCCGTCTCGTGGAGATTTCGGGCGGCGGGCACTGGGTGCAGCTGGAGCAACCGGACGCCTACGCCTCGACGGTGCGAGGCTTCCTGCTGGGCTCGTAGCGCAACGTTTCACGAACGCGAACCGCGCACCGCGCTGCGGGATGGTTTGACGCGAGGGCGGGTGCGTCGGTACGCTTTCCGGGTATTCTTCCCTATCGCTGCGGCGTTGGGGCATCATCACATCATCACCTGAGGGGCTTATGGAGTTCGGTCTCTACCTGCGCTCGTTCCTGACAGACCGCTCGCGTCCGCTGTACGAGCAGATGGACGAACTGGTTGAGATCTGCCACGTGGCGCGCGATGCGGGCTTCTCCGCCGTCACGATGCCGCAGCATCAGGTGTCGCACCCCACCATCTGGCCTCAGCCGTTCCAGGTGCTCGCGAGGCTTGCGCCGGAGACCGGCGATATGCGCCTGCTGACGGGTATCGTGCTGCTGCCGCTCCACAATCCCGTGCAGATCGCGGAGGAGGTCGCGACGCTCGACCACCTGACGCACGGACGCTTCACGTTCGGAGCCGGCATCGGCTACCGCAAGACCGAGCTGGAGGCGGCGGGCGCGACGCGGAGAGACCGGGTGCCCCGCCTCACGGAATCGATCGAGATCATGCGCCGGCTGTGGACCGGCGAGGAGGTCACCTACGAGGGCCGTTACTGGACGGTGCGCGAGGCCCGCATGGGATTCACGCCGCTTCAGCAGCCCCACCCGCCGATATGGATCGCCTGCCAGAGCGACGGCGCAGTGCGACGCTCCGCGCGCATCGCGGACGCCTGTTACATCGCGCCGCAGGTCGGTTTCGACGACCTCGGCACGCTGATAGACGCCTACCACGACGAATGCGCCGCCACGGGACAAGCCAAAGGGCGCGTCACCATCTCGCGCGGGGTTGCCTACGCGAAAGACCGCGCGACGGCAACCGCCGAGGCCCAGGAAGCAGCGGCGTCCTCCTACCGCATGTACAGTACGTGGAACATGCAGGAGGACACGATGATGAAGATCAACATCGACTCCGACTCGCAGGTTACGGACTGGGCTGTCGCGGGCAACGGCGACGACTGTATCGAGCAGTTCGGCCGGCTCGCGGAGCGTGGCATAGACTACGTTGGCATGACGTTCTACAACCTTCCCAAGGGCCTCGACGCGCGGAAGGAGTATCTGCTCAGTTTCGCTGAGAACGTGATACGGAAGTCGGCGTAGCGCGTGCGTCCATTCGAGTACGTCCGACCTGAGAGCCTTGCAGAGGCAACGGCCTTCCTCGCTGCCCATGCAGACGGCTCCTTCATCCTTAGCGGCGGCAGTGCGGCGGTCGTGATGCTGCATCTGGGCATCATCCGCCCTGAGTACGTCGTCGATCTCGGAGGCGTGCCGGAGTTGCGCGGCCTCCGGCAGAACGGCGCGCTCCACATAGGCGCGTTCACGCGCATACGCGCCCTCGAACTGGACGCCGGTGTGCGCGGAGCCTACGGGCTGCTCGCGGAAGCGGCGTCGCAGGTTGCCAACGTGCGCGTGCGGAACGTTGCCACCGTCGGCGGAGCCGTGGCCTACGGCGAGCCTCAAACCGACACGCCCACGGCGCTCACGGCCCTTGGCGCGAGCGTCAGTGCCGCAAGCGCGAATGGTTCCCGGGAGATACCGCTCGATTCGTTCTACCGTGGCCCGTATGAGACGGTGCTTGAACCCGGAGAGATCGTCACGGGCATCGTCGTGCCGCAGCCCGCGCCGGGCTCCGGCGGCTGTCACGTGAAGTTCACCATAGGCTCGCCGGAGAACAAGCCCGTCGCGAACGCGTCCGCATTAATGACGCTCGATGCTGGCACCGGCAAGTGCGCCGCAGTGCGCGTCGTGATGGGCGCCGCCGGGCCGACGCCGGTCGTCGCGCAGAGCGCCGCAAGCCTCGTGGGCGATACGCCGACCCCTGCCCGCATCGCGGAAGCCGCGCGTGCCGCCGCCGAAGAGACCGACCCCAGCGACGATCTGCGTGGCCCTGTCTGGTACAAGCGTCGGGTTATGAAAACGTTAGTGGAGCGATCGCTCGTATGTGCGCTACAACGAACCCAACCGTAAATCGACTCGTCGGCACGTCCATGCCGACGCTGGAGGCCGTCGACAAAGCGGCCGGCCGCATCGAGTACATGGGCGACATCGTCGTCCCTGGGATGGCCCACGCGAAGATCGTACGCAGCCCGCTGCCTCACGCGCGCATCGTCTCCATCGACGCATCGGCGGCGCGCGCCCTGCCCGGCGTCGTCTACGTTATGACCCGCGACGAGATACGCGCTACGCCTGACATGGAAGAGACGTACGGGTTCGTGTACAGAGACGCGCCGCTCGTGGCGATGGACAAAGTGCGGCACCACGGCGACATCGTGGCTGTCGTCGTGGCGGAGGACATCGTGACTGCGGAGGAAGCCGCCGAACTGGTGGACGTCGACTACGAGGAGCTGCCCGCCGTGATGGACGTGACGTCCGCGCTGGCCGACGGAGCCCCGCACGTCCACGAGAGGTTCTACCCCATAGCGCCGGAGTTGCGCCCGGAGGAAGGCACGAACATCTGCCACCACGCGCAGCTGGCGCACGGCGATATCGAGCAGGGGTTCGCAGAGGCGGATTTCATCTACGAGGACGAGTTCTCTGCGCCGCCCGTGCAGCACTGTGCGCTCGACCTCCACGCGGTCATATCGCAGGTGCAGGACGGAAAGATAACCGTCTGGACGAACTGCCAGTCGCCCTTTCCGCTGAGCCGCGAGCTGGAGCGCATGTTCAAGATGCCCGCGCGGGTCATCGTGCCGTACGTGGGCGGAGGATTCGGAAGCAAGAGCCGCGACCGCATCGAGTGCGTCATCACGGCTGCGGCCAAGCTGTCCGGTCGGCCTGTTCGCTACGTGATGACACAGGAAGAGACGTTCCTGACGTTCATCCGCCCGGCCTACGCGAATCGCATGCGCACCGGCGTGAAGCGAGACGGCACGATCACGGCGAGGCATAACGTCTTCTACGTCGACGTTGGGGCATACGCCATCAGCGGCGCACGCAGCGCGAACAATACACTGAAGGTGGCGACGGGGCCGTACAAGATCCCCAACGCGCTGGTGGAGTGCTACGCCGTCTACACGAACAAGCCGCCGTCCGCGCCGTATCGCGGCCTGCCCACGACGCAGCACACGATGTCCTACGAGGCTCAGTTCGACCGCATCGCCCGCGACCTGGGAATCGACAGGCTGGAGATCCGGCGCAGGAACCTCGTGCGTGAAGGCGATACGCATATCACCGGCGACTACCTGCGCTCAGCGCACTCGCACGAGTGCCTCGACAAGGTCGCTGCGGCCATCGGCTGGGATCAGCCCCTTGAGCCATCGGCGGACGGCAAGACCGTGCGCGGCAGAGGGGTGTCGGCGACGATCAAGTACACACTGACGCCGCCGCGAGAGATGTCCGAGAACAGCGCGGAGATCGTGCTGGGCGAGGACGGCGTATTCGAGACGCGCATTGGTACCGTCAACATCGGCCAGGGGTCGGATACGACGATGGCGCAGATCGCGGGCGATGCGCTCGGCGTCGGGCTGGACGCGATACGCATCGTGCACAGCGATACGGGGCGCGTGCCGGTGGATAGCTCGACGACCGCAAGCCGCTCGACGTATCACATGGGCGTCGCGGTGGTCGAGGCAGCCGCCAGCCTGCGAACGGAGATGCTCGAAGCAGCATCGCATCTCCTCGAACGCGAGTCCGCGAGCCTCGTCGTCACTGCCGGTGGCGTCGCAGCAGCGTACGGCGGGCCGAGCGTCGGGTTCGGCGAGCTCGTGCGTCGCGTCGGCGCGCCCATCGGCGCAACCGGCGAATGTGTCGTGGGCGGAACCTACCAGGCCCCGGACGGCGAGTCCTACCCTATCGCCTCCACCTTCTGGACGTTCGCCTCCTGCGCCGCCGAGGTCGAGATTGACGTCGAGACAGGACACGTGCGCATCGTCAAGGCCGCCGCCGCCGCAACGACGGGCACGGCGGTGAATCCGCAATCCATCGAAACGCAACTCGAGGGCGGCATAGGCCAGGAACTAGGGCCAACGCTGTTCGAGCAACTCGTCTGGGACGACGGCGGCCAGCTCTCGAACGCAACGCTGATGGACTACCCCCTGCCGACGATGGAGACGATGCCGGAGTACGCTCCGGATTTCGTGGACCATCCGTTCGAGGGCGGGCCTTTCGGCGCGAAAGGCATGGGCGAGATCGGCTCGGTGGTCGTGCCTGGCGCGGTGCTCAACGCGGTCTACGACGCCACCGGCGTCCTCTTCCACGAGGTGCCCCTCCTGCCCTACAAGATACTCGAAGGGCTCGACGCGGCAGGCGGTCAGGTCCCTTCTCCCTTGAGGGGAGAAGGCGAGGATGAGGGTGAAGCCCCAAGCGACGCATCCCCGCCCCCATCAGGGGAGGCTGGCTAACCATGAAAATCGAACTGACCATCAACGGCGGAGTCGAATCGGTGGAGGTTGCGCCGTCCACGACGCTCCTCGACCTCATCCGGGACTGCCTCGGCTTGAAGGGTACGAAAGAGTACTGCCGCAGCGGCGTCTGCGGAGCGTGCACGGTGCTCATGGACGGCCAGGCGGTCAGCTCGTGCAGCCTGCTGGCGGGGCAGGCCAACGGCGCGGACATCCTGACCATCGAGGGGCTTACGCCCGACGATGGGCTGCACCCGATTCAACAGGCGTTCGTTGACCATTTCGGCCTGCAGTGCGGCTACTGTACGCCGGGGATGATCCTGCTCGCCAAGGCGCTGCTGGATGAGAACCCCACCCCCACGCGCGAGGAGATCGTGCGCTACATGGGAGGCAACATCTGCCGCTGCACCGGCTACGCGGGCATCCTGCGGTCGGTCGAGGCAGCGGCGCGGGGCGACGACTGATGGAGCTGTCCGATCGTTTCGCGGTGAACGCGACGGCTGATGCGGCATGGGCGTTCTTCTGGGATCTTCCGCGCGTGGCGGGATGCCTGCCGGGATGCGAGAGCATCGAGTCTATCGGCGACGGCGCATACCGCGCGCAGATAGTGCAGCGCGTCGGCCCGTTCCAGGTGGCGATGAGCATGGAGGTCTCGATTCAAGAGGCCGTCGAGAAGCAGCGCGTCGTCGTGACTGGCCAGGGGAAGGACCGCATCGGCAATCGACTGCACATCAACAGGCTCGCGCTGGAGTTGAGCGAACCGCAGCCCGGCCAGACCGAAGTGGGCTACGTGATGGACTTCAACCTCTACGGCAGACTCGCAACGCTGGGCAACACCGTCGTGAAGCGCAAAGCCGAAGAGATACGCGCCGAGTTCAGCCGCCGCATAGCCTCAGAATTAGGGTCGTAGCCCCGTCGTTCACGCGTAGGCAGGAACCCTCGCATCCCTGCCCCCTGTCTGGATGTAGGGGCCGTTCGCGAACGGCCCTAACGTCACGCCACCCCAAGCGTATCCCCCAAACCAATGACAAACGCCCATTGTGCCGTAGCCCCGCCGATTGCTACATTGTTTACATGCGTTGTTCTAACGAACCCACCCCGTCGTTCCCGCGAAGGCAGGAACCTTGCATCCCCGGCCCGCGCAGACGGTAGGAATGAGACTAAATGAGACTAAATGAGACCGAATTAAAAGTTTCGCCACTCCTGGTCACTCCTGACGAGGCCAAACAAGGCCACAACCAGGGCCGGCTGGCCCAGCGCCTACGAGTGAACGGAGTGCCAAACGAGGCCACCGTGGCCTCATTTTCAGCCTCACGACTAGGAGTAAACAGGGCCAAACAGGGCCAAATGGGGCCAGTGCTCACCCCCTCCGCCGTCCCCCGCGCAGGCGGGAACCTCGCATCCCTGCTCCCTGCAGGTCCCTTCTCCCCCTGGGAGAAGGTTAGGTTGAGGGTTCAGGGGATGGGAAATGAGACCAAATGAGACCAAATGAGACTGAATTAAAAGTTTCACCACTCCTGGCCACTCCTGAGGGTCTGCCCATTCCGTGGCTTGACAGGAGCGTCCCCCCGATGAATCGGCGCTCATAGGGTAGAATCGCCGAGGTTGGACGAAGGAGGGCGCTATGCCAGTGCAGGACTTGCGCGAATGGATCGACCGGATCGAGGAGTTGGGCGAGCTGACCCGCATCGAGGGCGCCGACCCCAATCTGGAGATCGGCGGGCTGACGGATCTCTACCAGTGGGATATGGAGAACCCTGCCCTGCTGTTCGAGAAGATCAAAGGTCACCCCGACGGCTACCGGCTGCTGGCGAACGTGCTGACGTCGCTGCCGCGCATCTGCCTGAGCCTAGACCTGCCAACCGAGCTGACGCGCCAGCAGTTCGTGCAGGAATGGCGTGATCGCCTGAAGGAGTTCACGCCCGTGCCTCCTCGCCAGGTGGAGGATGGCCCGGTGCTGGAGAATCGCCAGACCGAGGCCGAGGTGGACGTCACGCAGTTCCCCGCGCCGTTCTGGCATTCGGAGGACGGCGGAAGCTACCTGGGCACCGGCAACATCGTCGTGATGCGCGACCCGGACACCGGATGGGTGAACGCCGGAACGTACCGCGTGCAGGTTCACGAGAAGAACAAGCTCGGCATCATGATCTCGCCCGGCAAGCACGGACGCATGATTCGCGAGAAGTACTGGGCCAAGGGCGAGGCGTGCCCGGTGGCCGTCTCGTTCGGGCACGACCCGCTGCTGCTGCTGCTCGGTGGGCTGGAGGTCGACTACGGCGAGGACGAGTTCGCGGTGGCCGGTGGCATACGCGGCGAAGCGTTGGACGTGATCACCGCGCCGCATACCGGCCTGCCGGTTCCCGCAACGTCGGAGATCGTCATTGAGGGCGAGATTCCGCCGGACGAGTTTCACGAAGAGGGGCCGTTCGGCGAATGGACGGGCTACTACGCCAGCGGCGAGCGCGATATGCCCGTCATCAACGTCAAGTCGGTGATATGGCGCAACAACCCTATCGTCGTGGGCTGCCTGCCGGGCAAGCCTCCGAACGACAACACGTACTTCCGCAGCCCGCTGCGCGCCGCGATGCTCTGGGACGAACTGGAGCGCGCAGGCATTCCGGGCATCGTGGGGGCGTGGTCGCATGAGGCAGGCGGCGGGCGCTTCCTGAACGTCATCTCGATCAAGCAGATGTACCCGGGCCACGCCAAGCAGGTAGGCCACGCGACCACTTCCGTGCATGCGGGCGCGTACGCCAACCGCTTCGTCATCGTCGTGGACGACGACATAGACCCCACGGACACCAACGAGGTGCTGTGGGCGCTCTGCACGCGCACGGAGGTAACCGAGGACGTGGACATCGTCAAGCGCATGTGGAGCACGTCGCTCGATCCGATGGCCTACGCCGGTGACGGGGGTCAGCGCTACTACAACAACCGCATGATCATAGACGCATGCCGCCCCTACGACAGGCTCGCCACCTTCCCGCCAGTCGCCCGCAAGACGCAAGCCGAAGCGGACGAGCTGCGAGCGCAATGGCCGGAGCTCTTCACGCCGGACGGCAAGGTGCGCAAAGGCGTAACGCGGGTCGTGAAGCCGGGAAGCTAGATATCGGCGGAGCGTGGGCGCAGCGATTCGGGGTTGGCGTCCACCCACTTCCAGTAGTGCTCCCACGCCTCCGATACCTCGCCGCGGGACCTGCGCTCCAACGCAGGGCGGAGCGTAAGGTCGGAGAGCGCCTCGGGCTTGCCGATGAGCTGCGCCCGCCACGTCATCTCGGCGAGATGTTCGATGGCGATAGCGTCTATCGTGGCCGTCTCCACGTTGGGAGCGGTGAAGACCATGCCATGATTCTGGAGGTGGCAGGCGTTGGCATCCTTCATGCGCTCAGCGACGGCTATCGCCTGTCCAACGCTGCGGATGAGCGCCTTGTCCTCGTCGTACATCGCGGGCTCGTGCGCCACAGCGGTGGCCAGCTCGGCATCGAGGAGGGGGAGCACGGTCGAACCGGCAAGCCCCATCATCGTCGCCCACTTCTGATGCGTGTGGATGATCGAGCCGATCTCCGGGTAGGCCCGGTACAGCTCCGCGTGGATCGGCCACTCGCTCACCTTGGTGATCTTCCGGCCCTCAGCGCCGATGATCTCCCCGTCGAAGTCCATCACGATCAGGTCGTCGGCCCGGACGCGGTGCATCTGGATGTGCGGCCACGGCTTGATGATGAACGTATCCGTCCCCTCAATGCGTGCGCTGGTATGTCCCCGCGTCGTGCCGAGGCCAGTCAGGTAGAGCAGGCGGTGCGAGATTGCCACCGTCTCCCGGAGATCAGCGAGTGCGCGCTCGTTCAGTGTCATCGCTTAGAGGTTCACTCCTCTAACGTATGCGGCGTCTCGGTGCGTATCGAGCCACTCCTGATTGCTCCACTCGCCGCGAGCGACGCCGTCGCGGACATCGGCCTTCGGCGTCTCCCATCGTTTCGCGGCGTCGCTTTCCAGATATCGCGTTTCGATAGCCTCCGGGGCGCCGAGGAGCATGGCGCGCCAGGTCAGCTCGGCCTGCTCCTCTGCGTCGGCGGCGGCCAGCATCGCTTTCGATACCGTCGTGCCGACGAACACCATCCCGTGACCTTTCAGGTGGCACGCCACGTTGCCGCCCAGCAACGACGCTACCGCTGCGCCCTCCTCCTGCGAACCGATGGCGCCCGCAGGCCCGGTGTAGACCGGCCACGGTGCGACCGCGACCGATGCCGTCGGCGGATGTATCACCGGCAGCACGTCGCGCCCCGCGAGTCCGAACACCGTGCACCACTTCTGATGCGTATGCGTTACGGAGTTCACCTCGGGCCGCGCCTTGTAGATCTCGGTATGGAGCGCCCACGACCCAACGCGGCGCGGGTAGCGCTCGTCAGCCTGCACGACCTCGCCGGCGAGGTTGATGATCATCAGGTCGGATGCCTCGGTACGCTCCAGACTGACCGCAGGCGCCGCACGAACGATAACGAGGTCGGAGTCCGGAAGGCGCGCACTCACGTGGCCCTGGTAGGCTCCGAGTCCGTAGTGGTGCAACAGGCGGTTCGCCAGTGCAACCTGCTCTCGCAACGCCTGTTCCTGTGCTTCGTCCGTCATGACTCGGCGATGCTAGAGAGGCACGTTGCAACGTGTCAAGCCAACCGGCGGAACGTCGGCATACGGCGTAGCGTGTTGACACCCCTACCCGTGGCACCTAGCCTCACGCTACCTCGATGGAGCGAGACGGAGGAGAAAGCTGATGACGACGACTTCAGGCATGCTCCCGGAGGAGCTTGCGCAACTTACGCCGGAGGAGCTCTACGCGCTCTATATGGAGAAGCAGGTGAACTTTGGACGCGCAGGGCTGGCGCTCGACAAGCGGCGACAGGTTGGGCGCGTGTACGTGCCGGCGGCGGAGGCCGATGTCGCGAACGCCGGCCCCAATCAGCGCATCATCGTGGGGCCTGAGCTTGGTTTCGACGTGCATAACCTCCACGTGTTCACGTCAGGACGAGCCGGAGGATCCGAGCGGTACCACACGCACGGCGACGCGCTGAAGTTCTACGTCAAGGGCGGCGGACAGGAGCTTATCGAGGACGTGCGTTTCGACGTTGAAGTTGGTGACTTCTGCCATGTCCCCGCGAACGTCTGGCATGGCACGGAGAACCCGCACCCGGAGCCTCTGGTATTCCTGGCTGCGCAGCAGTTTCCCGGGACGTACCGCCAGGTGCCGACGCCTTTCGTTCACATGACCGCGCCGAACAAAGCGCCGGAGGTCAGCGACCTCTCCGACGCGGAGCTCTCGAAGCTCGAACCGTGGCCGTTGTACCTCCGCTACCTCGAAGAGCAGATGGCATTCGGGCGGGTTGCGATGGAAGTGCAGCGCAGGCGCGGAGAGAAACGCCTCCACGTACCGGCAGCGGATGCCCCTATCATGTCATGCCCGCCCGGCAGGCATCACATCATCTCGCCGGAGCTGGGGTTCGATATCTACTCCTTCCAATTGTTCATGGAGAACGTGCCGGGCGGAACGGACAACGGCTCGCCACAAACCTCCGGAGACGCGGTTCGCTACTACCTGAGCGGCGAGGGTGTCGAGGTCATCGGCGAACAGAAGATCAACGTCAAGGCGGGCGATTTCACCTGCATACCCGCAGGCACGAGACATGAAACGATGAACGCGAACAGCGAGGATCTGCGGTTCATCTGCTGGCAGCAGATTCCCGGCACCTACGTGCAGGTGCACGTGCCGGTGTTGCCCGTAGAGTAGGCTCGGAGGCTCTCCCACGGCAGGCGCGATGAACACGTACAGAGGACAGGGACTGGCGCGGTTCGAAGACGAGCGACTCCTCAGAGGGGCGGGCACGTTCGTGGACGACATCCGGCTGGACGGCATGCTGCACGCGGCGGTGCTGCGCAGCACGGAGCCCCATGCGCGGCTGCGCTCCGTTGATTGCTCCCGCGCGCTGACCAGCCCCGGCGTCGTTGCCGTCTACACGGGCGCAGACCTTGCAGGGAAGGTTGGAGACATCGGCGCGATTCGACGGGAAGGCATGACCGAGACGCCGATCCCTGAGCATCCGGTGCTGGCCCGCGACCGCGTCTGCTATGTGGGGCAACCCATTGCCATGGCCGTCGCGACGACCAGAGGCGCTGCCTATGATGCGGTCAGCCTCATCACCGTTGACTACGAACCGCTCCCTCCCCTGCTCGACCCGCGCATCTCCGCGAGCGGCGCCGCTCCATTGCATGAGGACATCGGCACGAACGTCGTCATGCGCGCAGAGGCAGGCGCCGGCGACATCAGCGAAGCGTTCGAGCTTGCCGACGAAATCATCGAAGCAACCTACGAGGTGCCGAGGCTTGTCGCGACGCCCATGGAGTGCCGGGGTGTGGTCGCGTGGCACGACCGCGCCGACGGACGCCTCACCGTCTGGACATCGACGCAGGTTCCCCATCGCGTGAAGACGTACCTGACCATGCTCCTGCCTGATGCTCCGGACGTGAGAGTCATCACGCCGGACGTAGGCGGCGGGTTCGGCAGGAAGATCGAGGTATGGCCTGAGGAAGTAGCAGCAGCCTACGCCGCGATGGAACTCGGCGCGCCGGTCAAATGGATAGAGCAGCGCTCCGAGAACACGCTCGCCTCCCATGGACGCGGTTTCACCGCTGATGTACAGGCCGCCGTGCGTAAGGATGGCGTCATCCTCGGCATGCGTATCCGCATGCTCGCCGACCTCGGCGCGTACTTCCTGACCTCCAGCGGCGGTCCGCTCGGCAACGCCGTGCAGCGCGTCGCCGGGCCGTACGCCATACCGGCGATGGATGTCGAATGCCTGGGCGTCACGACGAACCGTCCGCCCACCGGCCCCTATCGCGGCGCAGGCGGGCCGGAGGCCGCGGTGCCGATCGAGCGGATCATGGACAAGGCCGCGCATACCCTCGGCATCGACCCGGCGGAGATACGCAGGCGAAACTTCATCCCCGCTGAGGCATTCCCCTACACGACTGCCACGGGTCTTACCTACGACTCCGGCGATTTCGTTCCCGCGTTCGAGCGTGCGCTCGACATGGTCGGTTATGCCGCCCTGCGCGAGCAGCAGGCGACCGAAAGCGGCCCGTTCCGTACGGGCGTGGGCGTTGCCACCGTCATCAAGGCGTCGGGCGGCAAAGCGGGAGTCAGGAAGAGCATCGCCCGCGTGCAACTCACCGCCGACGGGCGTGTCGTCATCTTCACGGACGTTTCCCCGCATGGCCAGGGCACAGCGACATCGTTCGCGCAGATAGCGGCTGATACATTGGGCGTGAGCCCGGAGGCCGTCGAGGTTCGTCACGGCGACACCGATGCGCTGGCGGCAGGCGGCGGAACCACCTCCAGCCGGGGCCTCGCGGTGGGCGGCAACGCCGTCTACACCGCGCTGCTGGAGATGAAGGAGAAGCTGCAGGCTGCGGGTGCCATCCCTGACCAGGGGCTTACCGTAGAGGCTGCCTACGAACTCCCCGCCAACCCGTTCGCCTTTGCCGCACACGTTGCCGTCGTAGAACTGGACACGCGCTCAGCCGATATACGCCTCATCGACTATTCAGCCGTGCACGACTGCGGGCCGATGATCAACCCCACGATAGTCAATGGACAGATCCACGGAGGCATCGCGCAGGGCATAGGGCAAGCTCTGAGTGAGGCGATGCTGTACACAGAGAGCGGCCACCCGCAGACCGGCAGTCTGATGACTTACGGCATCCCCATCGCGGAGATGCTCCCCACGTTCCGCCTGGATAACCAACAGACGCCCTCGCCGACCAACCCCCTGGGCATCAAGGGCATCGGCGAACTCCCGACAGTCGCCGCGCCCGTGGCGGTGGCGAACGCCGTAGCGGACGCGCTCCGCCAAGCAGGAGCCGACCCGCAGGACATCGACATGCCGCTTCTCAACGAACGCCTATGGCAGGCGCTGAATCGCAGCCGCTCGGCTTACTGATCAGGTAAACGCCGCGTAAATGTCTTCACGTTGGCCATGGGCGCTCTCTCCCCTGCTTGTCGCGGAGGAGAGAGCGGCACCAGGAGAGGACTACACCGCGCCGAAGTTCTTCCCTTCGACAACCACGGGATCCACATGGTGGTTCTCCGCTGAGTCCGCGGGGATCGAGCTGCCATCGGGTTTGACCCGCGTGTTTCCCTCCGGGGTGGGGAGTTGCGCACCGACCCGCAGAAGGAAGAGGTTGCGCCCACCGGTGTTGAGGTAGCGATAGTACGCGCCCTTGGGAATCATGATGCCTTCGTACTGGCCGAGCACGCTTCCTGCGCCCGTCTCATCGAAGAACGTGACCTCGCCCTCGAGCACCACGAACGCGTGATCCTCGTCGGTGTGAGCGTGAACCGCGTTCTCGCCGCCCTCCGCATTGACCTTGAGGCTGAGCCACAGCAGGTCAGTCCGCGCAAGGTCGATGTTCGTGCGCCCTGCTGAAAGGTATGGCCCACCGATAGCGAACGTGGACGTTTTGGGAGCCGTCTTGGTCTCGGTAGTCATGTTGCACCTCCTGGTGTTCTACAGGCGCCCCTATATTGCGCCTTTCAGCGGGAGTTTGCGCGCTCCCTTTACGGCGAATCCTGACTCAGCCTGCGGCGCCCCGGATGATGTCCGAGACGCGCTCTCCAATCATGATTGACGTGACGTTCGTATTCGCGTGAACGACCGTCGGCATGATGGAGGCGTCTGCCACGTAGAGATTATCCAACCCATGCACCCGCAGTGTACTGTCAACGACGGCCATCGAATCCGACGCGGGGCCCATCATGCACGTCCCGACGCCGTGATGGTAACTGCCGTGGGCACTGCGAGCGAACTCGCCCCAGTCATCGGTCGGCGATGGCTGGAGGAGAGGGCCGTAGAATTCACGCATCGACTCGCCCTGGACGAGTTCATGAATGAACTCCATCGCAGTCAGCATGGCCCGCAGGTCATCCGGGTGTTCCAACATCGCATCCTGGATATCCGGTAGGTCATGCGGGTCCGTGCTCACGAGCTTCACGCGCCCACGCGCCCGCTGTTCGAGCAGGTTGGCCGATACCGGCATCATGCGTTTGAGCCCCGGAACGTCTGTCGGCGGACGCTGGAAGATGTGGAAGTTACCGCTCGGTAGATCGGGGTCGCTCTTGAACATGAGGCGGAAGCGAGGGAACAGCCAATCTGGGTCGAAATCTGTCAACCCCTCGTATGTCATTTCGATTGTTGCGTGATCCTGGTAGTTCTCGCCTACCCCGTCCAGCGCCTGTACCACGTCGATGCCGAGTCGTTCGAGCTCCTGAGCCGGACCGATGCCGGAGAGCATCAGTATCTGGGGGCTGTGGTAGACGCCTGCGCTCAGTACCACCGTGTCGGATGTGGCCGAGGCCTCTTCTCCGCCCTGTTCATAGACCACCCCGTGGACGCGGCCATCCGAGATTTCGAGCGACCGCACCATCGCATCTGCCACGATGTGCAGGTTCGGGCGACCCCGCGCGGGGCCAAGGTATGCCACCGCTGTCGACTGCCTGAGTCCGTCTTTGACATTGTAGGCAGAACCGCAGACGCCAAAGGGCTCCGGCACATTGAGGTCGGGACAGAGAGGCATACCCATATTCAGCGCCCGGTCGATGAACGCGCGCACCGGCACGGACGCAGTCCCCATTGAAACCTCGTCCAGCCTGAACGGTCTGTGCACGTACAGGGGGCCTCCCTGACCGTGGATTTCATGCTCTCCGTAATCCTCATCTGTCTCGATGCGTTTCAGGATCGGCAGGCACTCGTCGAACGACCAGCCCGGGTTCCCGCGCGCTGCCCACGAGTCCAGATCGTGTTTCGTGGGGCGAACCACGGCCATCGCATTGACCGAGGAGCCTCCGCCCATCACACGACCGCTCACCTTATAGAACGTACTGCCGTCACCTGCGCGCGGCGTCGGATAGATCATGATGTAGGGCGATTCCAGCACCACGCGGGCGACCTGTGAACCGTCCGCAATCACCGGCGGTATCGGTGTGGGGTCAGGGCCTGCTTCCAGCAGCAGCACATGCCTGGCGGGGTCTTCGCTCAACCGTGCCGCGGCAACGCACCCCGCAGATCCACCGCCTATCACGATGACGTCATATGCTTGCCTTTCGCTCATGCCAACACCTCAGGTTCCCGGTTCAAGCCGGCGCCGCTTCGACTTTCGCACGCAACCTCTTGAAGAACTCCTCAATCACCTGAGCGCCGGTAGCCCGCAGCACCATATCGCCGACGATGCCCAGCCGCCCCTTGATATTTACCTCGGCCTGATAGTTGAGGTTCGTCTCGTCCTCTGCGCCAGTGGACAGTTCCATCGTGATGTCGGATGTCATCGTGCTGTTCGTCAGCGAGTCCTGACCCTCCACGTGCGCACGGAGGTTCACCGGCGCTTCGGCATCGACGATCTGCGCCCGAAACGAGAAATCGCCGGAGACAGGTCCTACTCTAGCGCTCATCCCGCCCTCGAAGGTGCGGTCGTCGATCTTTATCAGATTCTGTAGTCCCGGCATGCATGCAGCAAACTCATCCACATCCATCACCACATCCCACACTGCGGTGGACTTGGCTCTGATCGCGACTTTCCCCTGATACTTCATTCGACATCCTTTCGGGTTCTCTCCCCGTGTACGGCATCGCGCGCGGCCTTCCTGATGCGCGACGACGCGGAGCCTACCGGAACCGGAAGAGGCATACAACCGCCGCACTTGGCCGAGCAGCGCAAAACCAATAGCATAGCCCCATGACACAGGCAGACGTCATCACGCAGGAAGTCATCCGCGCAAGGCTCGACGGCATCGTCAGAGAGATGCAGGCCGCCGTCCTCCGCACCGGGTTCTCCACCATCATCCGAGAGTCCCACGACTTCTCCGCCGGCATCACCGACCGCGAAGGCAACGTCGTCGGTCAGTACTCCCCCCTCCCTCCCCACCTCGGCGCCTACCCCGAATGCGTCAAAGGCGTCCTCCAGTTCTACTCCTACGACGAGATGGAAGACGGCGACTGCTTCCTCATCAACCACCCCTACTACTCCGGATGCCCGCACCCCAACGACATGGTCGTCGTTCTCCCCGTCTTCCACGAGGGTAACGTCGTCGCTTTCTGCGCTTCGATGGGGCACAAGAGCGACATCGGTGGACAGTCCCCCGGCTCCCGGAACACCCTCGCGCGCGACGTGTTCGGCGAGGGTTTGCAGATCATGCCGGTGAGGTTCCTCTCGAAGCGTGAACCGGTCAAGGAGACGCATCAACTGGTGAAATCGAACAGCCGGGCACCGGAGTTGGTGCTCGGGGATCTGGGGGCACAGGCGGGCGCGTTGTGGAGCATCGGAGCACAGCGGCTGAAGCACCTGATGGACGAGTACGGGCAGGCCGTGGTGCTGGACGCTTTCCTGCAGTTGGGTCTGCGTACGGAGACACGGGTGCGTCAGGTGGTTGAGCAGTGGCAGGACGGCGTCTACGAGGCTGAGGCGTTCGTTGACGATGTGGCCGACCAAAGTCGTCCCCTTCGCCTCCATGTTGCAGTCATCAAGGAAGGCGACCGTCTGACGCTGGACTTCTCTGGCTCGGACGACCAGAGCCCCGGTCCCATGAATGTTCGCCCGCCGTTCATCCGTGGGATGGCTTACTACGCGACGATCGCCATGATTGACCCCAGCGTGCCGAACAACTTCGGCCTCGCACGAGCCGTTGAGTGCGTACTACGTGAGGGCAGCATTCTCAACCCCTTGTTTCCTGCGCCTGTTGGCTTTTACTCCAGCACGATTACCGTTGTCGAAGACGTCATCATGGAAGCGCTAAGCCAGGCGGCGGGACGCCCTGCGGTGGCCCACAACGCGAGCAGCGGCATGGTCGTGCTAGGCAACGTGAACGGAAAGGGACGTCCCTACGTGCAGTACGAACTGCTGCTCTCCGGCAATGGTGCCTACGACGGCGGCGACGGCTGGACCGGCACCGGCCACTCGTGGACAGGCGGTGCGAAATTCACCAGCGTCGAGATCATCGAATCCGAATTTGACGTCGAGATGGAACAGTTCGGAGTGATCCCGGATTCAGGTGGAGCGGGCCGCTTCCGTGGAGGCGTCGGCTTCCGGCGCGACTACCGCATCAGATCCGCCAGTCGATTCGCGGGCGGTACCGTGCGTTCCCACGTTCCGGCTCATGGCGTACTGGGCGGCCTGCCCGGCCAGGCTGCCCGCGTCATCATCAACCCCGGAACGAGCAGCGAGACGACCCATACCGGCATGGTGTCGAATCTGCTGCTCCAGCCGGGCGACCTTCTCCGTATCGAGACAGGCAGCGCAGGAGGCGTAGGCCCGCCGGAGGAACGTAACCGCGCACGCGTAGCCGAGGACGTTCGCAACGGGCATGTCAGCGCGGAAGCCGCGCGCGACCTCTACGGACTAGCGAGCCCTCCCGGCTGACGATTCCTGTAGGGAGACGCGGGACTCTAGGTCGCAGCGCCTTGGGCAACCAGCCGCACCACAGGCACGCCGAGTGCCTCGGCCACGCGCTCGAGCGTCTCCAGAGACGGCACATGCTTGCCGCTCTCGAGGCGGCTGAGGTTCGGGCGCTTCATCCCTGAGCGCTGTGCCAGCAGCGTGCTGGTCATTCCCTTTTCTTGGCGCAGTGTCTTGATCCTCTGACCGATGCGCTCCGCGCGCGCGTCGCTCTCTTCACTGCGTTCCCTGCCCTTGTAGTACTCGTACGCAGGTTCGCAGTGGCAAAGCACTACGTCCCACGGCACTTCCAGGAGATTCCCGGAGAGCTGCGTGACCTTGAAGTATTGGCGTCCTTCGCCAACCTGCCAACTCAGCACCTCTGTGGCATCAGCACCAGCGATGTCATCGAGCGCGAGTGCATACGTCTTGTTGTTATCGAACCGCACGACGAATGTCCTTCTCGCATCCACGTAATCAACCTTTTCCAGCCGTCTTCCGGCCTCAGGGTCCAAGCGCTTCTCGATGTACGACCGAATGCCGTTCGATGCCTTTGCGTCCCTATCGAAGAATGCGCTATCCGGAGGGGTGTCCACCAGACGCGACATATCCTTTGGCTCGGAGACCAGGAAAAGCCACATCTTCTCTTTTGCATCGGGATCGAGCACCAGAGGTGCCGGCCAGGTGTCCATGTCCTTGACCTTCGTGTCCACGATATAGACGGCAGCCGGTTCCCCCAGCATCCGTTTCAGGTCTTCCTGCACTTTGACATGCGGCCCATCAAGTTCGTTCGTAAGGCTTTCCGCCAACTCAGGCGATGACGTCACGATATGCGCTGAGAGAGAAGACCCGTACTTCATCTTTCCTCTTGCCGGTTTATCCTTGCCCGCCATCGCCTTCCTCCTCGATGTACCCGAGATGCCTGAGGGCTGCTGCCAACCTGCGCCCTACTCTGAAGTCATCCATCGGGCGCTGGTGTTCGATATCCCATCGGCCTATCGCGGTCTCTCCCCTGAAGACGTGGACGTGAAGCGGCAGGTGATCCCCTGCCCAACTGATGAAGATGTAGCCGCCTGCTCGCTTCTTGACCACGCGATTAAGTGTAACCAATTGGAATAGTATCACGTTTGATACATAAAAGCAAGAGGAAGCACATGTAAAGGACGGCCACCCCGAGCATTGAGGAGCGCGGGGTGGCCGTCCGGGTACTCTTTCGAGCCGCGCAGAGCTTAGTCTGCGGGGAACATCTCGACTTCGCGTTGGCGAGGGCCGTAGCCCTCCCAGTAGCTGCCGTTCTCACTGTCGTAGCGGCCTTGGAGGAAACCGCCGGATTTCTCGCTGCGGATGATGATCGCCACCGTCTGCTCCCCGAGGCTACGCTCCGCGTGAATCTCGTACGGACGCACGAGATCGACAGCACCTGGCTCAACCTTGAAGTTGCCGGCCTGTTCGATCTGCACGTAGTCCGGGCGACGCTCGACCCCTTCAACGGGGCGGTAGCGCTCGATCATCTCGTGGCCGGCGAGTACGCCGTACAGTGTGTAGATGTGTGCGTGGTCATGGATGCCGCGCCATTTCCCGGTCGCCGGGTTCACTGCGGGTTTCGACGCAGCCTCACGCTTCAGTCCATTGACCACGAATCCGTAGTCAGGGTCTTCATAGAAGAGCAGGTTCTCTGCTCTGTCCGTGAATACATTCGCGGGCCACTGGCTGGATGCTTCCTGTACCGTGGGGTCAGCGAGGAACTCCTGCAGCACGGGCGTCAGCAGCAGCCAGCGCTTCTCCAGGTCGGGTTCGTTCGCGAACAGTTCACGTGTCTTGGCAACGAATTTGTCCAACGCCGTCTCCGTTATCGTCGTCATAGCGTCTCCTTTCCTTCTTCCCTGTTCCTTATCCCTGTTTTAGACCGCGGCCGGAACATCTGCGAGCTTGTAGAGGCTCGCGCAGTTGTCCCAGAGGATCTTCCTTCTGTCATCGTCGGAGATGCCCAGGTCCATGAAACTCGAAACCGCGTAAGGGTATTTCGAATCGCCGTGGGGGTAGTCCGTCGAGAACACCATCTTGTCGCTGCCGACCCAGTCGATGGCGTACTTCGCGGGCTCCTCGTCCGGCTCGACGGAGATCCAGCACTGACGCTTGAAGTACTCAGTGGGCGCCATCTTGAGCTCGGGAACGAACACGTCCGCCTCGCGTTCGTAAGCTTCATCGAGACGCCACAGGAGCCAGGGTGCCCATCCGCAGTTCGCTTCCAGGAAAGCGGCGCGGAGCTTGGGGTGGCGTTCGAGCACGCCGCCGCCGCAGAAGCTGGCAAGGGCCATCATCTGCTCGACAGGCTGGGCGAAGACGCGGCGGAGCATGAAATTGGGCTCGAAATGCTCACCGACCTGCTTCGCCCCCGACGACGAGGACTCGTGGAACCCGATTGCCATGTCGTACTCTTCGAGCGCGCTCCATAGCGGGTCGTAGAACGTGTCATGCCAGGGCTTATCGGACATCTGGTTGGAGCGCATGAAGACGGCCTTGAAGCCCAACTCCGTAGCAGCGCGCTTGACCTCGGCGACGGCGTCGTCCATATCGAACGGCGAGACCATCGCTGCACCAAGCAGGCGATCCGGATTCGGTGCGCAAAAGTCGTGCATCCAATCGTTGTAGGCACGAGCCAGCGCGGCCGCGAAGCGCGGCTCCATGTTCGGTTCGGCGAGCGTGTGCAGTCCGCGCGTGGGGAAGAGTACAGCGATATCCAGACCTTCTATGTCCATCGCCTCGAGTTGCACATCGGAGTCCCAGCCACGCGCGGCGTGGTCCACGTACAGCAGCTGGTTGCGTTCGTAGTTGTGCCCGCCTGCAATGTTCGGGCTGCCCTGATTCGCAACACGCACGCCCTGCGAAGTCGATCCCCACGGCTTGCCGTCCGGATGCTGCATCCGCAGGTCGCGTACGTTCTCCGAGATAATGCCCTTCGGAGCATGCGCCAGGAATTTCTCGTCCATGTACCGCTGCCACAGGTCGGGCGGCTCCATGATGTGCATATCGCTGTCTATGATCTTGTAGCCGTTCTTTGCCATACCTCTCTCCTCCCTTCACGTTGTGTCGATATTACTCTTTCCGGTCAAGTCTGTGCTCAATCGTGCCTGCTTCGTTCCGGAATCCCTACCTGACGGGCTCGCCGTTGGGGAGGATCACTGCGACCATCGCCTCGAGCCGTTCGTGCGCTTCGAAGCCTTCGTTCACGTCTGCTAGTTCGTAGCGATGCGTAATCAACTCCTCGACCGGCCTGTTGACGATGGTGCGCATGGATTGCAGTGATCGGATGATGTGACGCGGCCCTGCGGAAAAGACGCCCTGCACGCGGATGACCTTTCGCGTGAGCAGCGAGGGGTTTGCAGAGAGCAGGCCGTAGTCCGTCCACTGCCCTATCACCAGATAGCGCCCTCCGAAACGCACCATCTCAAGCCCTTCCTGGAACGCAGTGAGTCCGCCGGATGCCTCGATGACGACGTCTGCGCCGCGTCCGTTGGTCAACTCCATCACGCGCTCCACCCGCGCCTCAGGCGTTGGGCAGTCCGCGAGGTCCACGGTATCGGTTGCGCCAAACCGCCGCGCCAGTGCCAGCCTGCTCTCCGGCGCGCCAACGACGATCACGCGCCCTGCGCCTCCGATCAGCGATTGGTTCAGCGCGCCCATGCCGATGGGCCCTGAGCCCTGCACGAGCACGGTATCTGCAGAGTTGATGCCGCCGATGCGTTCGATGCCGTTCAGCGCGGTATGGTTGCCGATGACGCTGAGCAGCGCACGTTCGTTCGAAACGTCGTCCGGAACGCGCAGCAGCCACGGCGTTGCGCTCAGTTGCAGGTATTGCCCGAACCCGCCGCGCAGGTGGGGAGGTTCGTCGGAGCGGATCATGCCGTAGGAGCGCGAATGCTGGCACGACTCCCCCATCGCGCAGCGGAAGCACCGTCCGCACGGAGCATCACGAAAGATGACGCGGTCGCCTACTTGCAGCGGTTGGCCAAGCACATCCGTGGTGAGTTCCGGGGATAATTCAGCGAGGACACCAACATTCTCGTGGCCGAAGATAGTTGGCGCCGGAGTCGCATCCAGATGCCACGCGTGGACGTCCGTGCCACAGATGGCCGCCATCTGCATCTGCACCAGTGCTCCGCCAGGTTCGGTCGGCAGCACGGGGAACTCTTGCACTTCGATAGGCCGATTCGCTCCGACGAAAACCGCTGCTTTGCAGGTATCCATCTCCCCTCCTTAATGATCGTGCCGCAGTTCCAGCCGTTCAGTCCATTCGAGCCAGTCGCGTACAGCAGCCTCCGGTGGATACTGCGGTTCGTAGCCCAACTCGCGGCGGGCGCGGCTGATGTCCAGCGCATAATAGGCCAACGGGCCCATCCCGCGCGGGTCTAGCCCCGGCCCCACCTCTATCTCAGCTCCGGGGATAACGGCGCGGACTGCATCCGCGAAATCTTTCAGCGTGTACGTCCGACCGCTGCCGATGTGGAAGACGTGGCCCTCGAACCGGTCCACCGTGCACGCGCGGACGACGCCCTGCGCCACGTCCCGCGCGTAGGTCAGATCGAGCCGCTGATCCCCGCCCTGCGGGATAACGATGGGGCGGCCCGCGATGGCGCTCCGTATCAGCTCGCCCCATATCATGTTGTGGCTGCCGTGACGCTCCGCACCCTTGCCGAGGCCGTAGATAGCGGCGAACCGGAGAGCTGCGAAATCGATGCCGTGCAGCCGGTGATACTGGATGCCCATCAACTCGGAGGCCGTCTTGGCCGCGCCGTAGACGCTCCCCATGGGATACGCGGGAAACGTCTCGTCCACCGGAACCATATGCGGCTCCAGGTGCTCTTCCGTCATCCGTGAGAGCGCGCCTATCGAACTCGTGAACGCGACGCGGTCGATGCCGTTCCGTCGCGCTGCCTCCAGCACGTAGACCGTCGCGAGCGCGTTCACCGAGAAGCCGAGCACCGGGTCGGCATCCGCGGTGTCCGGGTAGACCGCGGCGAGGTGGCAGATACGCTCGATGCGATGCTCCTCGCAGGCGCGGGTCAACTGTTCCAGCGATGTGATGTCGCCCTGGACGAACGCGAATTCGCTACTCACGTCGCGCAGCAGCGTGAAGTCGGGCCGATTATCAAAAACGACGGGCTCGTGGCCCATCGTGAGCAGGTCGCGGGTAACCCAGCACCCATTCACGCCAAGCCCGCCGGTAACCAGAATCCGCATCGCGCTAACCCCCTAGGGAATGGTTACTGCCGCCTCAATCTCCTCGGCGCTCATGCCATAGACCTCACGGGCTGTTTCGTGGGAGATGTAGCCGTTCCTCAGATCGGAAGCTACTCGTGATCGGTCGCGGTCGCGCGGGTCGCCGGCTCCACCGCCTGACGCCGTCTCCACGCACACGACATCACCCGGAGCCAGGGCCACGTTCGAGACGACGCCCTTGAACGCCTGGGTGTTCTCTGTGCCCGGGTTCAGCAGCACGCGTCCGGCCCGGCCGCTTCTACCGCCATTGACCCCGTGCGCGGGGACGAGCGTCCGGGGCGCGCCGCCCGCGTACTGCGCCGCTGATCGCACTCGGTACTCACGGCGGAGCGCAAGCCCTCCTCGGTATTTGCCTGCTCCCCCTGAGTCCGCTACGAGGTTGAACTGCTGCATATCGACGTCGAACTCGGACTCGATGATCTCGACGCCAGTGTACTTTGCGCCACCCGACCACGAATGCCCAGTGCCCGTCCAGCCGTCGCCGCCGTCGTAGGCGCCGTTGCCGGAGACGATGATCTCGTACTGCACGTAGCGCTTCGCTGTCGGGCCCGACGACCCGATCACCGTCAGGCCTGAGACGCTGTTGTGCGCAACCGCCGGACGCCCTGACACTTTGCTGAACGCTTCGAAGACCACGTCCTCCACGACCGGCATCGTCATGGAGTAGAAGCCCACGGGCGCAGGGAAGGTCGGGCAGATAACGCTGCCTTCCCTGAAGCGGCATTCGATGGCCCGCACGAGGCCGTGGTTATTCGGAATCGTGGTGCCCATCATCGCGATGGCTGCGTAGCTCACCATCCCGCGGACGAAGGGTGGGCGAGCGTTCACCGGCCCGATGGACTGATCCCCCGAGCCGCTGAAGTCGACGATGAGTTGACTCCCCTTCTTCTCCACTGAAACGTGGATGCGAACCGTCTGTGTCGGATTGGCGATGTCGTCGATAAATGCTTCTGCCTCGACGGTCTGGTCCGGCCAACTCGCGATGATCTGGCGAGCGCGTGTCTCCGTGCGGTCACCGAGACCCTTGAACGATTCCAGCACGGCCTCTTTGCCGAACGTCTCAACCATGTCGCCCAGACGCCGGATGCCGATGCTCCAGAGTGCGCCCGCCTGCGCCTCGAGGTCGCCAAGCACCAACTCAGGCGTGCGTGTGTTGGCGCGCAGGAATTGGACAACCTCCCGGTGCAGCGTTCGCCTGTCCATGAACTTCACAGGCAACACGGAGAGCCCCTCGCCGAACAGGTCGCGCGCCAGAGCGTTGCGTGACCCGGGAGATTGACCGCCGATGTCCACCTTGTGCCCCATGCTCGCGCAGAACGCGATGACCTCCTCGTCCGCAAAGACGGGCATCACTACCACCATGTCGTTCGGATGGGGACAGCCGGAGTAGTACGGGTGGTTCGTCAGGAAGCAATCGCCCTCGTGCATATCGGCGATGTCGTAGAACTCCAGAACGCCTCGCACGCAATCGGGGTACGCGCCGAGGTGCGTCGGTAGCGGAGAGAACTGCCCGACTACATTGCCCTCACAGTCGGTGATGCCCGCGGAGAAGTCGTGAGACTCGCGGATGATGGTCGAATAGCCTGTGCGGAGGACAGCGGCCTGCATCTCACGCACGATGCCGTCAAGCCGCGCCCGGATAACTTCCTGAGTGATGACGTCCGTTGACACTTCCCTGCTCTCCTTTTTAGACGGTGGCTGTTTTGAGACGATACTGTCTGTCAGGCACCCGGGTTGCTGACGCGGATGCGTCCCTCAGAACACCGGTAACGTATGCGCGCGTGCGGTGGGCTGTCAAACCGCGAAGAGGGAAGCTTAGGCGCTTCGCCTTCCTGATCGACATCGAGGCTGCTTCGGGTGCGCATGTGGCGTTGCGCATGTGGCGTACAGCTGCGTCGGGTTGGCAAGATAACCGAGAGCCGCTTATAGTCCTAACCGATTCCATTCGATTCCACTCCAAGGGGCTTGCCTCAGCATGAAGACCATAGCAGTTGACACAGGCGGGACGTTCACCGACATGGTCGTCCTCGAACATGAGACCGGCGAGGTCGAGGTGCTGAAGACGCCATCGACGCCGCACGACCCTGGCCAGGCGACCCTCGACGGGCTGGCCGAGCTGATCGCCGGGGGGCTCCGCGCTGAGGAAGTGACCTCGTTCACGCACGGCACGACCGTCGGCACGAACATCCTCGTGCAGGATAAAGGCGCGCGCGTGGGCCTGCTCATCACGGACGGGTTCAGCGGGGTGAATGACGTCTGGCATATCCCAAGGTTCGGCAGTGACCTCTCTGACATCTACGTCGAGAAGAACCCGCCGGTCGAGCCGTGGCTGCGGGAGGAGGTCGTCGAGCGCATCGATTTCCAGGGCAACGTGAAGAAACCCCTCGACGTGGATCAGGCCCGGGAGGCAGTCAAGCGGCTGAAGAGGAAGGGAGCCGAGTCCATCGCAGTGGTGCTCCTCTTCTCGTTCCTCAACCCGACTCACGAACGAGCGCTGGCGGAGATGCTCGCTGAGGAGTTTCCGGATGGCTCCGTCTCGCTCTCGTCGGAGATCCTTCCACAGATACGCGAGTTCCCGCGCCTGAGTACGACCGTGGCCAACGCACGGCTCGCTCCCGCGATGACCGAATACCTTGGGAAACTGGCGCAGGGGTTGAAGGGACTGGGCATCACCACCGAGCAGCTCTACATCATGCAGAGCAACGGAGGCGTGGCGAAGATCACGAGCGTCATTCCCATCACAACGCTGCTCTCCGGGCCGTGCGCGGGTTCTGAGGCAGGGATGCAGATCGCCGCATCTGCTGGCTTCACGAACATGGTCTCCTTCGATATGGGCGGCACCAGCAGCGACATCGCGCTCGGCGAGGACGGCAGCGTGCTGGAGCAGACCTCCGTCCTCATAGGTGACTGGGAAATCGCCGCGCCGATGCTGATGATCAACACTATCGGCGCAGGCGGGGGAACGATCGCCTGGATAGACGGCGGCGGCGCTCTCCAAGTAGGGCCGCACAGCGCAGGCGCCGAGCCTGGGCCTGTCGCCTATGACAAAGGCGGTACACAGCCGACCGTTACCGACGCCGACCTCATCCTCGGCATGCTTCACCCTGAGTACCTGCTTGGTGGCAAGGTCAAGACCAACAAGCAGAAGGCCTATGAAGCCATCGCCGATATGGGCGCGCAGTTCGGCATAGACCCCATGGGGACGGCCGAGGGCATCATCCGGATCATCAACGCCAAGATGGAGGAAGGCATCCGCGAGGTTTCGACCGAGCGCGGCTATGACCTCCGTAACTTCGTTCTGGTTGCGTTCGGCGGCGCGGGGCCTGTCCACGCGGCGCGGCTCGCCGCAGACCTCGGCATGAGCAAGGTCGTTGTCCCTCCCATGCCCGGCGTCAGTTCGGCGCTAGGACTCATCATGGCAGACCCGAGGCGCGATTTCGTGCGCTCACGGCTGCGGGGCCTCGCAGACATCGACGCTTCGGAACTGAGCGCGGTGTTCGTAGACCTCCGGGAACAGGCGCTCAGTGAGTTCGTGGCCGACGGTTTCGAGGGAGACTCCATCGAATTCGCGTTCTCGCTGGATCTCCGCTATCAGGGGCAAGGTTACGAGTTGAACGTCGCCGCTGGCGCCAGTGCGGAGCTTGATCCGTCAGCGATCGCCGAACTCCGGGAGCGGTTCGACCGTGCTCACGAGCAGCTGTTCGGGCACAGCGCCAAGGGCGAGCCCGTTGAGGCGGTCAACTACCGCGTCCGCTCGACGGTACGCGTGCCCAAGTTCTCGATGAAACGCTACGATCAGGCCAGCGGGCCCGCCGACGCCGCAAAGATGGGCGAACGCGAGGTTTACTTCGACAGGCAGTCCGGCATGACCGCAACGCCCGTCTTTGACCGTGCGCTGCTCAGCCCCGGACACGAGGTCGCCGGCCCTGCCATCGTCGAGCAGCTCGACAGCACAACCGTCATCTATCCTGGTCAGTGCGCCGTCGTTGACGACTACCGCAACCTCGTCATTTCGACAGCCTAAGCGGTAAGATAGGCGTGCTCGGTCCCTGCCCCGGATACAAGACGCTGGAATGAGCAACAGGCCGAACTGGAATAGCAACAGACCGGATGAGCCCAAGGAGGCAGGGAATGAACCTACGATGTATGCGAACCAAGCTTGTGCTTACGGCTGCGGCTCTCCTGAGCGTTGCGCTCGTCGCCGTCGCATGCGGCGCAGACCCAACGGCGACGCCAACGTCCGCACCTGCAACGCAGGCTCCGGCAACGTCAGCTCCGGGGACAGCGGCCCCAGCAACAGCGGCTCCTGCGACGGCAGCCCCGGTGACGGCGGCTCCCGCGACTCCGACGCCGGTTCCTGAGCCGCAGGTGCTCAAACTCGGTTTCACCGTGCCGCTCTCCGGCAGCTACGCGCGATGGGGACGCCTCGTCTCCGCGATGCAGTGCGCTATCGATGAAATCCACGCCAGCGGCGAACTCGGCAGCACCACTATCGAACTGCTGCCTGAGGACTCCAAGGCTGACCAGGCTGAGGGCGTCTCCGGTCTGCGCAAGCTCGCCACAGTGGACGATGCGCCGGTCATCATGACCATCTTCACCGGCATCGGCCTCGCACAGAAGCCTGTCGCCGAGGAACTGGAGGTCGTGCTCTTCAGCTCCGGCATCCAGAACCCCGCGTTCGCCTTCGACAGTCCCTGGGTGTTCCGCAACGCGCTGAACACGACGTGGAACACTGATGCGATCGTCCGCTACTTACAGGATGTCAAAGGTGAGGATCTCAACGGATTCAGGTACGCGTTCATCAAGGAAGAAGGGAACGACTCCATCGATCTCCAGGTCACTCGCTTCGAGAGACTCGCCGAAGAGTTCGGCATGGAAATCGTCACCGTCGAAGGCTTCCAGAAAGACGATCTGAGCTTCGACACGCAGATCACGAAGATCAAGGCGCTCGACCCCGACGCCGTGCAGATCATGTCTCTCGGCAAAGAGTTCGGTCTCATCGTCAACACCATGGCTCAACAAGGGCTGAACCCGAAGTACCGCCTCTCCGGTGGCGGGGCTGAAGGTAACGTCGAGCTCGTCAGGGTCTCCGGCGCCGCCGCAAACGGCATCATCTACTCTTCCCCCGGTCAGGGCGACGCTAGCGACGACCCTCGCTACGCCCGCTACGTGGAGTGCTATGCCCCTCGGGAGGGCGGCAACACGCCTGATACGGTCGACGCAGCCTACTACGATGGCACCCTTGCCATCGCGGAGGCCCTGAAACTGGGCGCTGACCCCACGAGCGCCGAGTCGATGCGCGAGCACCTCTCGCGAGTAAGAACCGTGGACGGCGTATCCGGTCGATGGGACTTCGACGAGGGCGGCGACGCCTGGGCGCCCGTCTCTATCGGCGAGGTGCAGGACGGTAAGTTCGTCAGGATCATCCCGCAGATCGAACCGTACTTCGATATCGAGTAGTAACGCATCCCCCCTGAAGAACCTCTCCCGATAACAGAAGAGGCCTCTCCCGATAACGGAGGGGCCTCTCTCGATTCCAAGCCTGTGGCCAGTCGCCCTTAGCATTATAGCAACCCTCGCCAGTTCGACAGTCAGCCGGAATCAGCGCACTGCCTGCCATCTGCGATAGTCAGGTACAAAATGCCTCATTCGCTTGACAATCCCCTTGAATGGCTGCTATCAATCTGCGGTTCGTGTCCGGGATATGGGCGCGGAATAGACGAAAGTACGGAAGCGTTCGGGAGGACAGAGAGATGCACCTACGATCCATACCAACCAAGCTTATGCTTGCAGCAGTGGCACTTATGAGCGTTGCGCTCATCGCCGTCGCATGCGGCGCAGACCCGACGGCGACGCCAACGTCCGCACCTGTAACGCAGGCTCCAGCAACGTCAGCTCCGGGGACAGCGGCCCCAGCAACAGCGGCCCCAGCAACAGCAGCACCGGTGACGGCGGCTCCCGCGACTCCGACGCCGGTTCCTGAACCGCAGGTGCTCAAACTCGGTTTCACCGTGCCGCTCTCCGGCAGCTACGCGCGATGGGGACGCCTCGTGTCCGCGATGCAATGCGCCATCGATGAGATTCACGCCAGCGGTGAGCTGGGCAGCACCACTATCGAGTTACTGCCTGAAGACTCCAAGGCCGACCAGGCTGAGGGCGTCTCCGGTCTGCGCAAGCTCGCCACAGTGGACGACGCGCCGGTCATCATGACCATCTTCACCGGCATCGGCCTCGCACAGAAGCCTGTCGCCGAGGAACTGGAGGTCGTGCTCTTCAGCTCCGGCATCCAGAACCCCGCGTTCGCATTCGACAACCCGTGGGTGTTCCGCAACGCGCTGAACGCAACATGGGGCATTGATGCGATCGTCCGCTACCTACAGGATGTCAAGGGCGAGGACCTAAACGGGTTCAAGTTCGCGATCATCAAGGAAGAGGGCAACGACTCCATCGACCTGCAGATCGACCGGCTCGACGTGCTCGCTGCCGAGTTCGGCATAGACGTCGTGGCTGTCGAAGGCTTCCAGAAGGACGACCTGAGCTTCGACACGCAGATCACGAAGATCAAGGCGCTCGATCCCGACGCTGTGCAGATCATGTCGCTTGGCAAGGAGTTCGGCCTCATCGTGAACACGATGGCGCAGCAGGGACTGGATCCCCGGCACCACCTCGCCGGTGGCGGGGCTGAGGGAAACTTGGAGCTCATCAGAGTCTCCGGCGCGGCGGCAAACGGCCTCATCTACTCCGCGCCTGGCCAGGGTGACGCAAGCGCTGACCCTCGCGCAGCTCGCTACGTGGAGTGCTACTCCGCTCGCGAGGGTGGCAACACGCCTGACACGTACGACTACGCCTTCTACGACGGCACCCTTGCCATCGCGGAAGCGCTGAAATTGGGCGCCGACCCGACGAGCGCCGAGTCCATGCGGGAACACCTCTCGCAGGTAAGAAGCGTGGACGGCGTCTCCGGTCGATGGGACTTCGACGAGGGTGGCGACGCCTGGGCGCCCGCCTCGATCGGCCAGGTTCAGGACGGCAAGTTCGTCAGAATCATCCCGCAGATCGAACCATACCTCGATGTCCAATAAGTAATGTCATGCAGCAGGCGGGTTTCCTCTCGGTAACGGAGGGAACCCGCCTCTGCCTCGCCCCGGAACTTTCAAGGCCATACCGAGTAGCTAACCTCAATGGAAGTCTTCATCCAAATATCCATCAATGCCCTTGCGCTGGGGTCTATCTACGCCCTGCTGTCTCTGGGGTTCGCGGTCATCTACAACACCGTCCGTGTCTTCCACGTGCTGCACGGGGCGGCGTTCCTCATCGCGGCTTACGCCACCTGGTGGCTCACGCAGGAGCAGGGGCTGCCCATATGGCTCGCCGCCTCTCTCGCCGTCATACTCGCTGGCGCATCCGGCGTCTTCATGGAGATCGCCATCTATCGGCGGCTCAGACTGCGCGGAGCGGGCTTCCTCGTTTCATTCCTCGGTTCGCTCGCAGCGCTCTTCTTCTTCGAGGGGTTCCTCCTCACCATCGCCCGGACGGCGACCCGTCTGCCGAGGGCAGGTGGCCCGCTCCCCACGTTCAACCTCAAGAACGAGGCGTTGGGGCTGGACCTCTTCCTGAAGTGGCACACGGTCAACACCATCATCCTCGTCGCTATTCTGGTCGTCCTGGTAACGCTCTTCTTCCGCTACACCAAGTGGGGTCGGATGATCCGCGCTATCGCCTCCAACCCCGACCTTGCGGTGGCCGTCGGCATCAACGCGTCGCAGGTGTACCTGCTTGTGTTCGTGCTGGGTTCGACGCTGGCTGGAATCGGCGGCGTCATGCAGACGTATGAGGGCGGCGTTATTCCTACCGTCGGCATCCGGCTGGCAATCACGGCAGCGGGCGGCGTCATCATCGGCGGTATTGGGAGCATGCCGGGCGCAGTCGTCGGAGGGCTTGCGCTTGGCGCTGCCCAGACGGTGGCCAGTTACTACTTCGGAGGCAGCTGGGCGCAACCGGCGGGGTTCGTCCTGCTGCTGCTCGTTGTCCTGTTCCGCCCCTACGGGCTGCTCGGGAAGCGTGAGCACCGCGAACTGAGGAGGCTGCTGTGACAACCGCCAATCAAAGCCCTCAGTCGCTCAGCGATAATACCGCCGCACAGGACGCGCTGGAGTCGTCCGAGGTGGAGCAGACCCGTTGGCAGGTTGTGGCAGGCAGGATGCGCAGCAGGCTGGGGTACGGACTTTTCGGCGTGTACGTGCTGGCGATACTGGCGCTCTTCGCTGCCGGCGAATTGAGCGGCAACTATCTGGCGAACCTCGTTGTGGTCGCCAGCATCTACACCATCCTCGCAACCTCGCTGAACATGTCGGTTGGCTACACGGGACTCATGAGTCTGTCGCACGCGGGATTCATGGGGATGGGCGGATATGCGTTCGCGATTCTTACCACGGAAACATCCAACCCGCCGCCCGGCGCGGAGGTGTTCAACCTCCCCTACTGGCCCGCGCTCATCGTAGCGGGCATCGTGGCGGGGCTCGTCGCGCTCATCGTCTCGCCTATCCTCAGGCTGCGGGGGCACTTCTTCGTGCTGGCAACGGTAACGGTGATGCTCAGCCTCTCCCAGATCATACTTGCCTGGAAGTGGATGACGAACGGCTCGCTTGCGATCCGCGACGTGCCGCGCCCCATCATCTTTGGCATCGAGTTGGGCACGCCGGAGCGGTTCCTCTTCTTCAGTGTGCCTGCTGCAATCATCATCGTGCTCATCGTTCGGCAGCTCGTGCAGTCGCCGTACGGACGAGTGCTCACGACTATCCGTGCGAATCCGTCCGTCGCTGAAAGCATCGGCAAGAACGTCGGTTTCGTGCGCTTGCGTGTCTACGTTCTCACCGCGTTCATGGCAGGCATCGGCGGAGCGATACACGTCTCCTACTTTACCGTCGCTGCCCACTCGTCGTACCTGGTCGAATTCAGCACTTTCCTCCTGATTATGGTCGTACTCGGCGGGTCCGGCAGGTGGCTGGGGTCGATTCTGGGCGTGCTCACCTATCTCACCATCACCGAGGGAGTACGCTTCGTCCCCGGTATTCCTTCGATCATCACCGGCGGCGTTACCACGATGATCTTCGCCGGTATGCTGTTCTTCGTGATGCTGTTCAGGCCCCAGGGCATCATCGGCAGGTACCGGCTGGAGTGATCCGTCATGGCCATTCTGGAAATCAACCACATCAACAAGAGCTTCGGCGGGAACCTCGTGCTCGACGACGTGAGCATGGAGGCGAGCGTCGGACAGGTTACGGCGCTCATCGGGCCGAACGGGGCTGGCAAGTCCACGCTGCTCAACATCATCTCCGGCTTCCTGAAGGCGGACTCTGGAAGAATCATGAAGGACGGACGGGATATCGTCGGTTTGCCGCCGTTCAAGTGCTTCAAGGCGGGCATCGCGCGAACCTTCCAGGACTCGCAGGTGCTGGCCTACATGAACGGTCTCGACAACGTCATCGTCTCATCGCCGGGGCAACGGGGCGAGATCGAGTACAACGCGCTACTCCGTCCCCGGATGGTCGCCGCCGAGGAGGCCGAGCGCCGTGTGGAAGCGATGGGGCACCTCGAAGGTCTGGACATCGAATCGAAGTCCACCAGCCTGGCGCAGGCGCTCTCGTACGGACAGCAGAAGCTGCTCGAGTTCGCGCGCATGCTCAACTCGCGCGCGCAGGTCTTCCTCCTTGATGAACCCATGGCGGGCATTCACCCGGACCTCATCGAAGGACTCTCGGAGATGGTTCGCGCGGCCGCCGTCGAACACGGCAAGGCCGTCGTCCTCGTCGAGCATAACCTGAAAGTTGTGATGGATATCTCCGATTACGTCTATGTCGTGCGCGGCAATATGGTCGTCGAAGGACCGCCAAGTACGATAGCGCACGACGATCGTCTCACCAGCGCTTTCCTAGGGTTCGTATCCAATGCCGCTACTTGATACCCAAGACCTGCTCGTTTCGTACGGCTCCAAGCAGATCCTGAACGGAGTGACGCTCGGGGTCGACAGCGGACAAATAACGACGATTATCGGCCACAACGGCGCGGGCAAGTCGACGCTCATCAAGGGCGTCTACGGCATCGCGCGGGTAACCGGTGGCTCCGTTATGTTCGCTGGGCAGGACATCACCAACCACGCTCCGTACGACAACATCAAGTCTGGCGTGGGTTACCTTGCCCAGGGCGCCCAGGTATTCTCGGACCTCACGATCGAGGACAACCTGAAGCTTGGCGGGTACGCTCTGCCGCCGGAGTTGGTGCCCGAGCGTATCGAACAGGCGTACCAGATGTTCCCGATTCTCGACCGCCGCCGCCGCTCCGACGCGGACACACTGTCAGGCGGCGAGCGTCAGATGCTCGCGCTCGGTATGACACTGATGCTGAAGCCTCAACTGCTGCTGATGGATGAACCATCAGGCGCGCTTGCGGGCCCGATTGTGCAGCAGATACTCGGCACGATTCGTAACCTCGCTGAAGAGGCGGGCGTGGGGATTCTGCTCGTGGAACAGAACGTTGACGCAGGACTCCAGGTGGCGGATACAATTCACGTGATGGAAGCCGGGAAGGTTATCTTCAGCGGTACCCCCGCTGAGATAGGGGATGCCGAGTCCCGCCGTCGCCTGCTCGGCCTCGGCTAGATCGGCAGAAGGGGCGTTCAGATGAGCGTCGATGTCATCACTCAGGAAGTCATCCGCGCGAGGCTCGACGGCATCGTCCGCGAGATGCAGGCTGCGGTTCTGCGCACGGGCTTCTCCACCATCATCCGCGAGTCGCATGACTTCTCGGCAGGCATCACGGACACGTCCGGCGCCGTCGTAGGCCAGTACTCTCCACTGCCGACGCACTTGGGCGCGTACCCGGATTGCGTGCAGGGCCTCCTCGAGTTCTACTCGATGGACGAGATGCAGGACGGCGACTGCTTCCTGGCGAACCACCCCTACCACTCAGGCTGCCCCCACCCTAACGACATGGTGGTGGTGCTGCCGGTGTTCCACGAGAGCAAGGTCATCGCGTTCTGCGCCAGCATGGGCCATAAGGCCGATATCGGCGGACAATCGCCCGGCTCACGCAATACGATCGCTCGCGACGTGTTCGGCGACGGCCTCCAGATCATGCCGGTGCTCTTCCAGCGCGACGGAGTGATGATCAAGGAAGTGGTTCAGTTCCTCCGGGCCAACAGCCGCACGCCGGAGCTCGTCATCGGGGATCTGAACGCGCAGGCAGGAGCGCTCAGGAGCATTGGCGCGGCGCGGCTGCAGGCCCTCGCGACAGAGTACGGCGCGGAGGAGCTCACCACGTCGTTCGGCAGCATCATCGAGCGTGTCGAGAATCGCGTGCGCAGCCATTTCGCGGAGTGGCACGACGGGGTATACGAGGCTGAGGCGTTCGTTGACGACATCGCGGACCCCACGACGACCATCCGTCTGCATGTTGCTGCCATCAAGGAAGGCGACCGCCTGGCGCTCGACTTCTCTGGCTCCGGTGATCAGAGCCTTGGCCCCATCAACATACGCCCGCCGTTCATCCGGGGCATGGCATACTTCGCCGCGATCGCCATGATGGACCCGAGCGTGCCGAACAATGGTGGGCTGGCGCAAGCCGTGGAGTGCCGCTTCCGTGAGGGGAGCATCATGAGCCCTCGCTTCCCCGGCCCCGTGGGGTTCTATTCAACCACGATGGCCACGATCGAGGACGTGGTTTTCGAAGCGATGAGCAAGGCCGCTGGCAAGCCTGCAGTCGGGCACAATGCAGCCTCCTCCATGGTTGTGCTTGGCACCACCTCGGGGGATGGCGGCGCCCGCTATGTGCAGTACGAACTGATCCGCTCAGGCAACGGCGCACACGGCGGCGGAGATGGGTTCACGGGTACGGGCCATTCGTGGGCGGGAGGCGCTAAATTCACGAGCATCGAGATCCTCGAATCCGAGTTCGACGTCGAATTGCAGCATTTTGGACTCATCCCTGACTCCGGCGGCCCCGGCGAGTATCGAGGGGGTCCTGGCCTCCGGCGGGAGTACAAGGTGCTCAGGCAGAGCAGATACTCCGGCGGTACGGCGCGCCAGAACGACCCTCCGCATGGCGTCGACGGTGGTCACCCGGGCCGGCCGGGCTTCATCACGATCAATCCCGGGGAAGCGTCCGCCGTGACTTACCGTGGGCTCGTCTCCAACCTGACGCTCGAGGCAGGCGATGTGATACGCATAGACACGGGCAGCTCAGGAGGCGTCGGAGACCCCGCAGCCCGTAGCCCCGCGCGCGTCGCTGACGACCTGCGTAACGGCTACGTCACGGCGGAGCAGGCCAGCCGCGTCTACGGTACCCCTCAGCCAGACGTCGAGCGTGCGCTCTCTCTGGACTGACGCAACGCTCGCAGCGCCGGCAACCGCGTCGTAGCTCGTAGAAGAAAGGGGCGAACACCATGACACAGGCAGACGTCATCACCCAGGAAGTCATCCGCGCAAGGCTTGACGGCATCGTCAGAGAGATGCAAGCTGCTGTCCTCCGCACCGGATTCTCCACCATCATCCGAGAGTCCCACGACTTCTCCGCCGGCATCACCGACCGCGAAGGCAACGTCGTCGGTCAGTACTCCCCCCTCCCTCCCCACCTCGGCGCCTACCCCGAATGCGTCAAGGGCGTCCTCCAGTTCTACTCCTACGACGAGATGGAAGACGGCGACTGCTTCCTCATCAACCACCCCTACTACTCCGGATGCCCTCACCCCAACGACATGGTCGTCGTTCTCCCCGTCTTCCATGAGGGCAACGTCGTTGCCTTCTGCGCTTCCATGGGACACAAGAGCGACATCGGTGGGCAGTCCCCCGGCTCCCGGAACACCCTCGCGCGCGACGTATTCGGCGAGGGTTTGCAGATCATGCCGGTGAGGTTCCTCTCGAAGCGTGAGCCGCTCAAGGAGACGCATCAGCTGGTGAGATCGAACAGCCGTGCACCGGAGCTGGTGCTGGGGGATCTGGGTGCGCAGGCGGGCGCGCTGTGGAGCATCGGAGCACAGCGGCTGAAGCACCTGATGGACGAGTACGGGCAGGCCGTGGTGCTGGACGCGTTCCTGCAGTTGGGCTTGCGCACGGAGGCGCGGGTGCGTCAGGTGGTTGAGCAGTGGCAGGACGGCGTTTACGAGGCAGAGGCCTTCACCGACGACATCGTGGACCCTGCACGGAAGATCAGGCTGCACGTGGCCGCCATCAAGGAGGGCGACCGTCTGACGCTGGACTTCTCCGGTTCGGACGACCAGAGCCCAGGGCCCATCAACGTTCGTCCGCCGTTCATCCGTGGAATGGCCTACTACGCGACGATCGCCATGATTGACCCCGGCGTACCGAACAACTTCGGCCTCGCGAGGGCCGTCGAGTGCCGGTTCCGGGATGGCACTATAGTGAATCCTGCATTCCCCACGCCCATCGGCTTCTATTCGATGACGCTCTCCACCGTGGAAGACATCATCTTCGAGGCCGTGAGCAAGGCGGCGGGGCGTCCGCCAGTAGCTCACAACGCGAGCAGCGGCATGGTGGTGATGGGAACGGTAGGCGGCGGGCGGCGCTACGTGCAGTACGAGTTGCTGATGTCTGGCAACGGTGCGCATCTGGGCGGCGACGGCTGGACAGGCACCGGCCACTCATGGGGCGGAGGAAGCAAGATAACCAGCGTGGAGATTCTCGAATCCGAGTTCGACGTCGAGTTGCAAGACTTCAGCCTGATCGCCGATTCAGGAGGCCCCGGTGAGTTCCGAGGTGGGCTTGCGATACGGCGGCAGTATCTGATCAAGCAAGCGAGCCGCTACGCCGGAGGCAGTCCGCGCAACCTCGCTCCCGCGCACGGTGTCGCTATGGGCGGGGACGGACTCGCGGGCGCGGTTACGGTGAACCCAGGCGCACCGAACGAACAGCGGTACGTGGGCCTCATCTCCAACGTCATGCTGGAAGAAGGCGACGTGGTTGTCGTCGAGACCGGCAGTGCAGGCGGCGCGGGCGACCCGAAGAGTCGCGATCCGCGGCGCGTCATGAACGACTTGCGCAACGGCTACATCACCACCGACGCTGCGATACATACCTACGGACTGGACGAGGCAGCCATCAGCGATGCCCTGGCCCTCCCCGTTGAATGAACACCGCGCCGTAACGGAACCATCCGCCGGTTGGTAGCGTCGTCCTTCACAGCGAGCCACAGTTTGCGGCGAGGCGTATACTCCCACGTAAAGACACTCGCGAGGAGGCCAACTATGCCAGTAGTGGACGCCGATACTCATGTGGATGAATGCGATGAAACCTGGGCATTCCTGCTTCCCGAGCACGAACGGTTCCGGCCGCTCACCGTCTCCCCGCCCGACGGCTACGACATCAACCCTGCCCTCTCGCCCCAGGGCTACAATCGATTTTGGAGCTTCGACGGCACGCTCCGCGTCCGGCGCAACCGCGACGACGTTCGCACCGGCACGACCGCTGAGACTCGCGAGCTGCGGGACGTTCCTGCGCGCCTGCGGGACATGGATCGCTTGGGCATAGACACGCAGGTGATGTACCCCACGCTCTTTCTCACCGCCGTCTCGGCGAAGCCGGATATCGAATACGCCCTCATCCGCTCCTACAACCGTTGGCTCGGCAGCAAATGGGAGGAGAGCGGCGGACGACTCCGGTGGGTCGTCGTTCCCCCCATGCTCACCATGGACAAGGCCGCCGAAGAGCTCGAGTGGGGCCGCGAGCATGGCGCATGCGGCGTCTTCAAACGCGGCGTCGAAGCAGGCAGCCGATCCGCAAGCGATCCCTACTTCTTCCCGCTGTACGATGCTGCCGCCGCATTGGATATGCCCATCTGCGTACACATTGCGGCAGGCGATCCGGCCATCACGGATACCCTCTCTTCCCACCTGACGATGTACAACTTCAACCTGTCCCCCATAGACGCTTTCGTGTCGATGGTCCTGGCGGACATACCATCGAAGTTCCCCACCCTGCGCGTGGGCTTCATCGAGACGATGTCCTCTTGGATGCCGTACGCGATGGCGCAGCTTCAGGCGCGATTTGAGCGTGCCAGCTGGATGAACCAGTTCAAGTTGGGCGAGGATCTCATCCGCGAAGGGCGGTTCTATCTCGCGTGCCAGACGCACGAAGACCTGCCGTACGTGCTCAAGCACACGGGCGAGGACAGCCTCATCCTCGGCACGGACTATAGCCACGCGGATCAATCAGCGGAGCTGGAGGCGCACGCGATACTGCGGAAGCGCGACGACATCCCGGCCAGCGTCGTCGACAAGATCGTCAACGACAACCCAACGCGGTTCTACGGCATTGCCTGAGCGCCAACCGGCAGCGGCGTAAGCGTGAGCCCTGAATTCACGGGCGTCCTCTTCGCGCTTGGCACCGCCACCGCATTCGGCGCTGGCTCCACCATCGCCCGGTTGGGGCTCGTGGGCACGCCTGTCGTCACCGGGACGGTTGTCTCCATGCTGGCTGGCTCCATGTTCCTCCTGGCTGTGGCCGCTCCGCGCTATCCAACCGTCCTGCCTGAGATAACCGGGGGCGGATGGGGCTTGATACTCTTCACCTCGGTCATCAACTATCCCATCGGCCGACTGTTGCTCTTCAACGCGATGCGGCGGATCGGCGTGGCGCGCGGCAACACCATCGTCTCTGCGAACCCGGCGATAGCAGCCACTATCGCTATCGTCTGGCTCGGCGAGAGCCTCGTCCTTGGGGTCGGAGTCGGAATGGTCGCATGCGTCGGAGGCGCGATCATCGTTGCCATGGGTACCCGCGGAACAGCAGCAGCCGACATCGAAATCGACCCGCACCTTGCGCAGACCGTGAGAGGTCTCGCCTCCGCCATCGGCGCGATGACGGCCTATGGCGCGGTCAGCGCGCTCGTCAAGAAGATCGTAACCGACGTCACCGATCCGATCATCGCCGCATCGCTCGTCTTCACGACCGGAACCGCGCTGGTTGCACTGATATCGTTGCCAAGGCTCAAGCGGGAGATTCCACAGTTCACGTTCCGGCGTGTCTGGCTGCTCGTGCTTGGCGGTACGATGATGTCGCTGGGCATCCTGTTCTTCTACAATGCCGTGAGTCGCGCGCCCGTGACCGCCGTCGCGCCCATCGTATCGCTTGCGACGCTCGTCGCAATCGCCCTATCGCAAGCTATCGCACGGCGTGTCGAAGTGCTCAACCGACGAGTCATCGTCGGCGCGGTCGCGGTCGTATCGGGCGTGATACTCATAACGACGTCGCTCTAGCAGGCCGCCCTCGCCGTCCCTGATGCTCGTGGTAGTATCAGGCGCGGTACTGAGAGACAACGTCACCCGATCACACAGCACGGAAAGGAGCTGCCATGACCACCCTCGTAACCGGAGCAGGACTCGTAGGGACCGCGTACGCGCGTGAAGCGCTGAAGCAGGGAGAGGACGTCGTCTTCTACGACGTAAGGCCTGACCAGGACTTCCTGAGCGCCAAGCTCGGCGATGCGTCGTTCTCCGTGGTTCAGGGCGACTTACGAGACCTCCCCGCGCTGATTGGTGCGATGCAGCAGCACTCGACGGATGTGGTCGTACACACGGCGGGGCTCATCGGCAACAGCGTCGGCAGCCCGGTGTACACCGGCATGCAGATCAACGTGCAGGGCACCATCAATGCCTTGGAGGCAGCGAGGCTCACCGGTGTCAGGCGCTTCGTGCACGTCAGCACTTTCGGCGTATATGACCGCAATCTGGAAGGAAACACGCCTATCACCGAGGACTTTCCCCGTGCGGGCGGAGGGGTTCCATACTCAGCCACGAAGGTCGCGAACGAGCACATCGCGGAGGCGTACGCGACGTACTACGGCTTCGAGTTGGTCTTTGTTCGTCCTGCCAACGTCTTCGGCTATGGCCACTTCCGTGGCGGCTCCGGCGGCGGCATGACGGTGCACAGCCTCGTCCAGGCCGGCCTCTCCGGCGAGCCGCTCGTGGTGCCGGCGATTCGCGCACGGGATTTCGAGTACGTCTACTGCAAGGACCTTGGCCGTCTCATCCAGCGCGCCGCGAACGTGCCGGTAACGGGCGTCACCGCGTTCAACGGAGGGAATGGCTACGTCACGACATTCGAGGCGCTTGCCGAGGCCGTCCGATCGGTGCTGCCCAACCTACAGGTGAGCATCGAAGGCGGCACTGCGCAGTCGTTCAACCGGGCGCTGGACATCTCGAACGCCAAGGCGTTGCTCGACTGGACGCCCGAGTTCTCGATGGCCGAGGCCTTCCGTGACTACGTCGCGGAGTTGACCTCGGCGTAGAGCAGCCGAAACGCGCCGGGTTCTCGGCGCGCTGTGCTAGAGCGCGTAGAGCCGCTTCGGGTTGTCGAAGAGGATCTTGCGGGCGCTCGCCTCGGAGACTTTGCCGTCGTCGCGGAGCTTGTTCAGTGCGTCGATCTCGGCGGTCGTGTCGGCGTGGCCGTAGTCCGTGCCGATAACCAGGTGATCGTCCCCAACGCGGTCGATGACGTATCCCAGGTCGTCGATGGTCTGGCAGCCAACGTATAGGTTGTACTCCTCCATGAGCTGGGCGTCGCGCGGGAAGGCGCCGTCGGCGAACCTCCGAGACCGCAGCACCAGGTCGTTCATCACGTACGGCAACCACTGGGACGTAACTTCGATGAACGCCCAGCGCAAGTCGGGGAACTTCTCCGGCACCCGATGCAGCACGAGGTCGCTGAACGCCCCTACCGTCGGGAACTTGAACGTCGCGAGGCCGAATGAGCGGTCGAGCAGATCCAGCGATTCGAAGTGTCCGGCGGCGGCATGCACCGCGATGGGCAGATTCAGCTTCTGGGCCTCTTCGTAGATGGGGAAGTAGTGCGGGTCGGACAGGAGCAGCCCATGCTCGTGACCCCGGAAGAAGACCGCGCATGCGCCGTGCTCCTTGCCGTAGTGCAGCTCCTCGATGGACTTATCGATGCTCGTGAGCGGCGGGATCACCGCCCAGCGAAGCCGCCCGCCGCCCTGTTCCCAGACGTCGCCCAGCCACCGGTTGTAGGCGCGAGAGATCGCGTAGTCTGTATCAGCATGCCTCGTGAGAGGGCGCAGGAACATCGTCGGATAGAGGATGTGGATATCGACGCCCAGCTCGTCCATGTGGTCGAGGCGCGCCTTGATGTCGACAGCCTCACGCGCCGCCGAGGGGAACTCGGGGCCGACGTTCTGGTTCATCCGCCACGCGCGTCCTTCGAGGAACCAGTACTTATCGGTGCCGACGCCGTCCTCTCGCACGAGAACGATCGGTTTGTGCTTGGCATCTTCCTCCCGCATGAACTCGTACGTGCGGGGCGTCTCGATCACATGACAGTCGGCATCGATAATCTTCGTCTGGACTGCGGTAGCCATGGCAGACCTCCTACCCTTTCGTGCTCCGCAAGCGCGGGATACGGGGAGATTACTACAAAATGGCGCACCGGTGCGCTGCTGCAACGGGCTCTGTCGACAACGACGGCCTGCAGCAGCGAAAAGGACGAGGAGGACACGAAGGATGGTGGTCGGGGTAGCCAGGATCGAACTGGCGACCTCCTGCTCCCAAAGCAGGCGCGCTACCGCTGCGCTATACCCCGACGGCCTCCTAAGTGTAACGCACCGGCCTCTCGGCAGGGGTTGATGCAGGGAGTTGGATGGGCGTTGGAGCGTGTGTAACAGGTTCATGCGATGTTCAGGCGTGGCTCACGAATGGTGAACTTTTTTATTTGGTCTCATTTCGTCTCATTTGGTCTCATTCCTAACGTAGATGCGGGACGACGGGCATGGAGTGTGAGTTCCTGCTTGCGCGAGAGCGACAGGGGGCTTTTACTAATTTTGGCCTCGTTTGGCCTCATTCACTCCTAACCGAGACTTGGAAGTGAGGCCAGGGTGACCTCGTTCTGCTATTCCGTTCACTCGTACTCGCGGGCAGGAGTGCCTCGTTTCGGCCTCGGGTGGCCTCAACTGGCGCGTGAACGGCTGCTGAGGAGTGGTCAGGAGTGGCAAAGCTTTTAATTTGGTTCCATTTCCTTCCATTTCGACCCATTTCCTATCGTAGACGCGGGCGATGGGGCCTGGGATGCGAGGTTCCCGCTTTCGCGGAAACGACGCATGTGAACAATGTAGCAACCGGCGCGACGATGGCGCAATGGGTAGTTGTCGCAGGGAGGCGAGGGTTGGGCCGCGTCTGATTGCGAATAGCGCTGTCAGGGTTCCCTTGCTTGCTTCTGGTCAGAGTTTACTATATGTTTAGAACATTAGTTCTATATCGGAGGTTGTCGTGCTCATTCAACGTGCGCCGGATGTCTACGAGAAGCTGCGTCACCTCGGAGGGATGGCTACCGACGATATCCTCGCGCCTGCCGAACGTCCCGGCGGCGCGAGGCTCAGCGACGGCTGGCAGGGCGTCGGCCCGCGCGGCGGCGTTACGCCTCACGCCGGCGTCTACCGGGCCGCGATGCCAAACGGCAAACGCATATCGCTCATGCGGGTCATGTTCACTGACCATTGCATCATGGACTGCCACTACTGCCCCAACTCCCACTGGGTGCCGCGCCGACGCTACGGCTTCAAGGTCGACGAGCTGGCGCGCCTGTTCGACGAGATGCACAGCCGCCACACCGTGGATGGCCTGTTCCTCAGCTCAGGCATCTTCAAGGACCCCAACACCACGCAGGAGCGCCTCATCAACGTCGTGGAGGCCATACGCACGCGCTACAAGTTCCAGGGCTACATCCACCTCAAGGTGATGCCCGGCACCAGCGATCATGCGCTCATCGAGGCGAGCCAGCGGCTTGGCGCCCGGCTCTCCATCAACATGGAGTCTCCCTCCCGTGAGCACCTGGAGAGCGTCAGCAAGATGAAGGACTTCGACAACGGCATCCTCGCGCCTATGCAACGCATCAGTGAGCTTATGCAGGAGACGTACGGCGGCGCGGTTGGACAGGTGACGCAGTTGGTGGTGGGCGCAGCGAACGAGTCCGACTGGGATATCTACTCGCGCATGCGCAATCTCTACGGCGACCTCGGGTTCAAGCGCGTCTACTACTCGGCGTTCCGCCCGGTGAGGTACACGCCGCTGGAAGAGCACCCCGCCACGCCGCCCGTGCGTGAGCATCGCCTCTATCAGCTCGATTGGCTGTCGCGGATCTACGGCTACGACAGCGACGAACTCCGTCCTGCCTTCGATACGGGAGGTTTCCTCAACCTGCGGGTAGACCCCAAACTGATGGTCGCAGCGAACAACATCGACCACTACCCCGTCGATGTGAACCAGGCGGGAGCGCGCGATCTCCTCCGCGTTCCCGGCATAGGGCCGACGGCTGCGGCTCGCATCGTGACGCAGCGCCGCGAGCATTCCATCACGCGGCGGCAGGAGCTGCAGGCGATGGGCGTCGTGCTGAAACGCGCCCTGCCCTTCCTGCGTTTCCCCGGACACAGGCCAGCGCCGGGCAAGCAGGGCGAGCTGCCGCTCTTCGAGGAGCAGTCCACGGCTGCGCCCGCCACATCGTCCGTCCGTTCATCCGGAGGAGCGAGCGCGCTCCACGCCGAGCACGCTGCAACGGGTTGCGCATCGTGTCCGCTCAGCCCGGTCAGCTGCGGCATGCCTGCGCCATGAGTTGGCGTGCGCGTATGCGCGGTATGATACCGTTCCAAGGCATACGGGAGGCATGATCGATGCTGCGGACAGGAACGGAGGCGCCGGACTTCACAGCCGCGCTTGATTCAGGAGGAACCCTCACGCTGTCAGACCTGCGAGGGCAGAACGTGGTGCTCTACTTCTACCCACACGCGTTCACGCCCGGCTGCACAGCTGAAGCCAAAGGCTTCTGCGCTGTGCTCCCCGCGATAACGGCCGCGGATGCCATTGTCGTGGGGGTCAGCACGGACAATGCGGACACACTCAGCCGCTTCCGTGATGCGTTCGACCTGCCGTTCGATCTCGTCACTGACGCATCGGGAAAGATCCGCAGGCTGTACGACGTGAGGCGTCGTTTCGGGCTTGGCACGTCCCGCGTGACCTACGTCATAGACAGGCAGGGCATCATACGCGGCGCGTTCCACCATGAGGTTTCCATGGCCAGCCACATCCGCGATACGCTCGATACGCTCACGGCTATCGGCTAGGCCCGGTGGTATCATGCAGGCTGTGTACACCGTAGGCGTTCTTACGAGCAGCGACGCAGGGGCCCGGGGCGAGCGTGAGGATTCGAGCGGGGCGCTGATCCGCGAAACGCTCGGTCCTCCAGAGTACGAGCACGCTGAGTACGCCGTCGTCCCCGACGACAAGGCGACCATCGAGCGGACGCTGCGCGCCTGGGCCGATGAGCGCAGCCTCAATCTCATCCTCACGACCGGCGGCACCGGCCTCACCGATCGAGACGTCGCACCTGAGGCGACGCTCGCGGTGATCGATCGCCTTGCTCCCGGCCTGTCGGAGGCGATGCGCGCCTACGGCCTGACGAAAACGCCGATGGCGATGCTAAGTCGCGGCATCGCAGGTGTCAGAGGGCGGACGCTCATCATCAACCTTCCCGGCAGCCCCAAGGGCGTGCGGGAAGGGTTAGAGGTGCTGGCGCCCGTCTTGCCGCACGCGCTAGGACAGCTCACCGGCGCCGACCGCGGGCACTAGTCCTGCCGATGCGCATCGATATTCTTACCGTTTTCCCAGAAATGTTCGGGCCGGCGTTGGAAGCGGGCATCGTTGGGCGGGCCATACGCAGCGGGCTTGCCGATGTCCGTGTGCACGATCTGCGCGATTTCACCCACGACCGGCACCACTCTACAGATGACTCCCCATTCGGGGGAGGGCCGGGCATGGTGATGCGCCCCGATCCGCTGTTCGAGGCTGTCGCAGCGCTTCAGCCGGACGCAGGCGCATCCGTAGTAGCGCTCACGCCGCAGGGCAACGTATTCGATCAACGTACGGCGGAGCGCTTGTCCGGCCTCGACCACATCGTGCTTATCTGCGGCAGATACGAAGGCATCGACGAGCGCGTTATCCGGCTGCTCGCGACCGAGGAGATCAGCATCGGGGATTACGTGCTCAGCGGTGGAGAGATACCGGCCATGCTCATCGTGGATTCGGTGGTGCGGCTGCTTCCCGATGCGCTCGGACACGGCAGCGAGGCCCTCGTGGATGATTCGCACACGTCCGGCCTGCTTCAGCATCCGCAGTACACACGGCCCGCGGATTTCGCAGGCGCACAGGTGCCGGAGGTGCTGCTCTCGGGCGACCACGAGGCCATCAGGAAGTGGCGCAGGCGGGAAGCTTTGCGGAGGACGCTGGAACGCCGCCCGGACATGCTTCGCAACGCCTCCCTCAGCAGTGAAGACCTGCGCATCCTCCGGGAGCTGCGGTCAGCCGACGGCGAATCGGCGGACTAGGCTGGGACGCCTGCCTTGGCTGACCTGGCCTTGGCAGGCGTGACCGGGGCCGCTTCGGCAGTCGCTGCGGGCGCCACGGGGGCAGGAGCCTTCCGCGTCGTCTTCTTGCGCTCCGTCGCTTTGATGCTGCCGAGGCTGAACAGCGCCAGGCTTTCGAGTTCGCTTGCGCGTACCCACTCATCCCGGCCTACCGGGCCCACCATCCAATTCTCGACTTCTGCCTGACGCCTGACCTCGTCCTTGGTGCGCGCGGTGGCCTCGGGGTTCCAGTCAGCCGCTGAGTTGACCGACGGCGATAGGTGCATCGTCGTGGGGGAGAGCATTCCCAGGTAGGCGTAGGTGGCGCGCCCGTTCTGGCAGATGACGATCTGATGGCCGGGCGTCGGGCCTCCCGCGGGCTCAACCCAAACGCCTGAACAGACCTCGGCGCTCCCCTCGATAACCTCGAGCTGGCCGCTCTCGATGAGTGGTTGGTGGTTATCCGGACGATAGAAGTTCCGGCTGCGCGCGCTGGGCTTCATGGCGACATCGAGTGCATCGCGGTGGACGATGTAGCGTGCGTTGGAGAAGGTGGGCAGCACGCGGCCTGAGGAGGTCATGTGCGTGCCGCCGCCCACGTATTCTCCATGCATGTTGGTGTAAATGACTACCGCGATGTCCTTGGGCATGAGGTCCAGCTGCCTGATCTCGCGCAGCATGGAGGATCTGCTCCGCATCGGGGCGACGTCCCATGACAGGGGGGCTTTATCCCCGGGGCCGGCGTTCACCAGCACCCAGCCGTCCGGGTGGTCGATCAGCATGATGTAGTTGCCGATGCCGACTCGGTTCTGCCGGTCCGGCGTGACGAATTGCTCCCAGTTCTCTTTCGTGGTGGAGCCGAACAGGCAGCCTCCGTCCATCCTGGTTGTGCCTACGCGGATAAGCCGGGCGTAGGGTTTGGTTGCCTTGCCCATGTGCTGAACTCCTAACGTGTGGCCAGTTTCGAGGGGCACCACGGCTGATTTCGGGTATTATCTACCCATTCCTTCGATGTTTGTCAAGACTTATGCTAAATATTTGATTAGATTAACAACCAAATCACGATATGAGCGACGTTTAGGCGTGGCATGCGTGGGGGATGGTGGGGCGTTTGGGGCACAGTTCACGGGCCGCCCCTCTTACACGCGGACGGTGTCGGGGAGGTTGGCGCGTTATCGAGCGCCAGCCGTTCGGAGACGGCGGGGGTTATTGGGTGGTGTCGGAGATCGCAGCGAAGCGCTAGGGATGCTCTGAACAACGCATTCACAGTGAGTTGAGTGGATAGACAGGCTCTGTCGCGGGCTTCAGTAGACGGCTGTGGCGTCGCAATCAGGGCGACATGCCCCGGGAATCTGCTCTTTGGAAGGGCGATTGCCCTCAATCGGTGATTGTGGGCGCACTGCTTTCCTCATGCCGCCGCCAGGTAGCCCTCCGCCTTGAGCAAGTTGGCCAGGCCAAACAGCACAGCCAGCCGCTGGGTGTTCTTGTACAAACCCCGGTAGCGAACTTTCGCATAGCCGAAGTGCCGCTTCACATACAGGAACGGGTGTTCCACCTTCGCCCTCACCGACGCCTTCCTCTTCTCCCTCAACGCCTCCATGCTCTCCGGGTCCAACCCCCTGCGCAGGCTGGGCCTCATCGCCACCCGCCACTCGATCCTCATCCCTGCGTTCTCTGCTCGCTTCTCCACCCCCTGATACCCTGCATCTGCCCACACGCACTGCTCCTCTCCGTGGAGTAGCCGGTGCGCTTCGGTGAGGTCGTTCACGTTCGCCGCTGTCGTCATCACCCGGTGAACCATTCCCGTCTTCGCATCCACCCCGATGTGCGCCTTCATCCCGAAATACCACTCGTTCCCCTTCTTCGTCTGGTGCATCTCGGGGTCGCGCTCCTTCGCCTTATTCTTCGTTGACGTCGGCGCCGCAATCAGCGTTGCGTCCATGATTGTCCCCTCGCGAAGCTGGAGCCCTTGCGCTTCCAGGTGACGGTTGATCTCCTTGAACAGCTTCATACCAAGCCCATACTCCTCCAGCAGGTGGCGGAAGCGCAGGATCGTCGTCTCGTCCGGCAGTGCTTCGGACAGCCGCAATCCCACGAACCGCCTCACCGATTCGACCTCGTAGAGCAGGTCTTCCATCTCCCAGGGTCACTCAGATTGTAGAACAGCTGCACGCAGTGAATGCGCAGCATCGCTGACAACGGATACGGACGCCGCCCGCGCCCCGCTGTCGGATAGTACGGACGTATCAGTTCCTCAAGCTGTCCCACGGGATCAGCCGGTTCATGCGCTCCAGGAACACTTCACGGCGTGTCTTGCGCTTCTTGCTGTTGTAGTCGAGGTCGGCAAATGTCGGCTGGTCTGCCACGTCTCACCCCCCGCGCAATGCTCCCCCTATGGTATGTTCACTCCTCATCCGCACAAAAGGCTTGTTCAGAGCATCCCTAGCGGGCCGTTTGGCGTCGGACGCTGGCGCCGCCCAGCGCGGCGCCCAGCACGCCGCCAACGGCAACCCACACCACCAGGAATGCACTGAGCGCTAGCGCCAAGGACAGAGACGCCCAGCCTAGCAGCGCGACGGACAGCGCGACGGCGAAGACCGGCACGACGACGACCGCACTCATCAGAAAGCCAAGCGCGACCGCTTGGTTCGACGTGCATTCGAGACGGGCCCCGGCGATATAGCCGCCGATGAAGGCGGACGGGATGAAGGTTATGAAATGCACCACGGGGGTGATGATGCAGGCTAAGGTTACCGCTGCTCCGACAAGCGCAGCTCGTAGCACAAACTCCTCCTCCGACGGTCCAGGGGGTTCAGGCGTTGTCGTGGTCAACTCACGCCCGGCACGCGAGAGATGATAGAGGGTAGTGCGTTGATAACGCAACGGGCGCTTGAAGCGGGCATCGGTGCATTGCGCCCCGCTGGGTGACCGAGTGTGCGTAGGATAGGCTAGCGTTGGAGCCTTCCGTGACAGACGACGATGCGAGATGGACAATCGACGGCGGAACCCAACTCCCCCTGCCCGACCAGAGCGCGGAAGCGCCAGTAGAGCCAGTAGATAGGTAAGCCGTGACTCTTCACGATGATTTCGACCGCATCCTCAAGGATAGTTTCGTTATACGTGTGTCTCACGTGGGGCGTCGGTCAGGGCTGCCTCGCATCCTGGAGACGACGTACTACTGGGATAGGGACGGCGGCGGCATCTACCTCTCAGGGTACCCGGGGAAGCGGGACTGGGTCGCGAATATGGCAGTGCATCCGGAGGTAACGGTCTACACCGTTCAGGGAACGCCATGGCTGGAGGCGCCTGCGCGGGCGCAGGTGGTTGTGGGGCGGGATCAGCGGATGACGCGCATCCTTCCGTATGTAAGCCGCTGGGGCCGACGCGGAGGCGGAGGCTTGATGGTGCGGTGGGCTCTGCGCGCTGTGCGATTGAATCGGGCGCTGCGCCTGCCATGGTGGGGGCCTTTCTACTGCATGCGCCGGGTATTCGACGCTATGCCCTGCATCGAGATCACGCTGACCGGTTCACCCACGGTGCGCAATGCGCCGCCGCCGGAGCCGACACTGCCTCGTCAGGCCGGACGGAGATGACCCTCTCGTCCCGTAGAGCGAAGAGACATGGCTATCGTCCCATTCAAGTTGCGCCCAGGCAGCAATGGAAACACGCAGACGGCGCATCTCCCCCGGCGCCCTGCCCCCTTCCGCGCCGTCACCCACTCCTCGCCTACCCTCCCGTCTCCTGTGTAAATGGCGCATATAGGCTTGACAATTGACGCGAACGGCACATAGAGTGGTCAGTGTAGGGGCATAGCCCTGTGGCCTCGGCTTATAGCGTGCGCTTCATTATCGAGATGAACAGGAAGACAAGACCCCCTCACCCATGGAGTGGACTTACGTCTTTGGAATGGTTCCCCTGCAGCCATGTCTCGCTATTCTCATTCAGCCCGCCTATCATCCCTTCCCCTTGCCAACTATCATGACTACCACGTCACATCGTCGCACCTTGCCACGAATAGGAGCATCTCTTAGATGAGCGTCGCCAACGGCTACTATCTGCCCACCAGTGCTGCAACAAGACTCGATGCCCTTGTCGATCAGATCGAGGCCAACCCTGGGCCTATGGTCAACCCTGCCGAGATGAGAGCGGCCTCGGAAGGCCTCGATGTTCGCGAGGTCGTCCATCACCTCCCGGAGGGCATGACGGACGAGGACCTCGTCGGCATCCTCAAGCTCGCGATGCTGACCGAGTGCGCAACGGACTCGTATTCCGCCGTGTTTCGTGACGGCGCCGCAGAGTTTGACGCTCCCTGGCTGGGTCGGTTCAACGAGCGGGTCTGGACGCCTGATGAGCACACGCACTACACGCCGTACAAGCTGATGTTGCAATCGTTGGGGCACTCCGAAGAGGAGCTCGACCGTGAGATGGCCGAGGTTCAGGCGCGCAACTACGAGCACTGCTGCGGGCGGAGTCCGGTTGAACTCACAACCTACGGCATCATTCAGGAGTACCTGACGGACAACTGGCACGGGATGATTGGGCAGATGCTCAAGCCTACCGCCCCATACGCCGCGAAATGCACGGCCCGCGTGAAGCGCAGGGAAACCCTCCACACCGCGTGGTACCGAGGGATGACCGCCGTGCAGATCGAAGAGAACCCTGAGATGCTTGGTATGGTGGCTGACACCATCCAAACCTTCCAGATGCCCGGCACCAGCCTCGTCCCTCAGTTCGGCTCACGGTCGATCGAGTGGATGAGCAAGGCAAACGTCGACTTCTCACGTGTCGCCAGGGACTTCGTCCGTAACTTCTATGAAGTCGCGGGGTCCATGAAGCGAGCGGGCCAACTGTTCATCGAACTGGCCGCCAGCCGAGGGGTACAGATGGGACCGCTGCCGCTGGATTCAGTACGTCGCGTGCTCAACAGGATCGGAGGCCCCGGCTACGGGCTTATCGGTGAGGCGGTGCTCGACAAGTTCGGCCTCCCGCGCCCCGGGGCTGTGAGTCATCCCGGCGCCCTTGGCCTGCCCCCGCGCCTCTACGAGTCGGTCAGATCCGGCGTACGCGGTATGGTGACCAAGCGGATCGACGCAACGGCTATCATCGGTAAGGTTTAGGCGGCTATAGCACCTTCGCTTCCACACTTCCAGCGTCCCGCGCTGCCTGGGGCCGTCCTAACCACCGTTGCCGATGAGTTGGCGCGGCGTACCCTGTTCGCAGCACTTGCCAAGCTCAAGGCTGGCTCCCTCGAACTGCACACACCGGATGGGGAAACGCATACGTTCACCGGAAGCGCCCCCGGACCGGACGCCGTGCTGTACGTCAGGGATAACTCGTTCTATCGACGTATGCTCACCGGCGGCGAGATCGGTTTCGGCGAGGCTTATCAGGACGGCGTCTGCGACTCTCCCCACCTGGTCCATCTGCTGATGCTCGCGATACTCAATCGCCAGGCGGTTGACCTGAACAGCGGGCCTACGCGGCTCCTGTCCCGCCGCGCGAACCTGCGGCTGCACCGCTCCCGGGCCAACACGGAGGAGCAGAGCAAGCACAACATCCATGCCCACTACGACATGGGGAACGATTTCTTCTCGCTCTTCCTCGACGAGACCCTCACCTACTCCAGTGCGGCTTTCGAGTTCGAGGGGCAGAGCCTCGCGGACGGACAGCGCAACAAGTACCGCCGAATGTGCGAGCTCGCCGGCATCACCAGCAGCGACCACGTGCTGGAGATAGGCTGCGGTTGGGGAGGCTTCGCGCTGTTCGCAGCGGAAACCTACGGCTGCCGCATCAGCACCATCACCATCTCCATGGAGCAGTTCAACCTCGCGACCCAGCGCGTGAAGGACGCGGGACTCGCCCACCTTGTGGACGTCCGGCTGGTGGACTATCGGGACGTCGAGGGCGCTTTCGACAAGATCGTCTCGATCGAGATGTTCGAGGCCGTTGGCGCTGAGTACTTCGAGACCTTCTTCCTGAAGAGCGCCGGCCTCCTGAAGCCGGGGGGCCGTCTGGTGATGCAGGTGATCACCGTTCCAGACCGCAACTTCGAAAGGCAGAAGACCGGCGTGAACTGGATACAGAAGTACATCTTCCCCGGGGGCGTCCTGCCATCGCTTGCGGAGATGGAGCGCGCAAACGCGAAGACGGGCCTCGTGGTCGCCTCCGTGGACAACATCGGTCTCGATTACGCTGTCACCCTGCGACAGTGGCGCACCGCCTTCTGGAACAATGTAGACCGTGTGCGGGACCTCACCGGCTACGACGAGCGGTTCATCAAGACGTGGGACTACTACCTCGCCGCCTGCGAGGCCGGCTTCCTTAGCCATAACACCGACGACGTGCAGATCGTCTTCGAGAAGCCCGCAATCGTCTAGCCTCGCGCCCGTTCGCGCTGCTGATTCGCCCTCCGCCCGATTTGCGACATCTGCTCCTTGCGCACTGTTGCGTGGGCGTCCATGCTCGCCACAGGAGCCCGGCCTCGATACTAGCCGTGCGTCAGGAGTGTCCGTTGGAGGAGAACGCCCGCTAGAGAATACCCACTACATATAGTGGGCGGTCCCTAAATCGCCTCCATATATGGATTCCGAGTGCTTGACACGTGTCAAGCACCGTGGATACACTCGCGCGGCAGCAGACGGTCATCTGCTACCGTGCGAAGGATTGTCGTGCCCCCCTATAGCTCGCAAGCGGGAACATACAGCCTTGAAGAAACCACTAGGACAATGAAGCAATGACGACCTACGTTCCTACTGCCGGAGCAGACAACGCTGGAGCGATTGAGGCGACGCCTGCGTCAGCCGCGCCTTCGACGATGATGCACGTCCGCAAGCGGAACGGAGGGCTCGAAACCGCCGATGTCATGAAGATTGTGCGCGCCGTCGAGCGTTCGGCTGATGGCCTGCACGGGGTCGACCCGCTGCGTGTGGCAACGCGCACCATCAGCGGCCTGTACGACGGCACGACGACCCGTGAGCTGGACGAACTCTCGATCCGCACCGCCGCAGCGCTTATAGCCGAAGAGCCTGAGTACTCCAAGCTCGCTGCGCGCCTGCTCAGCGTCTTCGCGGACAAGGAGGTCCAGAACCAGGACATCCATTCGTTCTCGCAGTCCGTCAAAGCTGGGCACTCCCTTGGGCTCATAGCCGACCACGTCGCTGAGTTCGTCGCCGAGAACAGCCGGAAGCTGAACGACGCGATCGACCCGAACCGCAACCGGCTGTTCGAGTACTTTGGCATCCGCACGCTCTACGACCGCTACCTGCTCAAGCACCCGGAGAGCAGGCATTCGATCGAGACGACGCAGCATTTCTTCCTGCGCGTCGCCTGCGGGTTGGCTCAGACCCCCAACGAAGCGATCGATCTGTACGATCTGATGTCGAGCCTCGACTACATGCCGAGCTCACCTACCCTCTTCAACTCCGGCACGCGGCATCCACAGATGTCGTCCTGCTACCTTCTGGATTCGCCCCAGGATGACCTGGAGGCGATCTACAATCGCTACACGGACATCGCCAAGCTCTCCAAGTTCGCGGGTGGCATCGGCGTGTCCTTCTCGCGCGTTCGCTCTCAGGGATCGCTCATAGCGGGTACGAACGGGAAGTCCAACGGCATCATCCCTTGGCTGAAGACGCTCGACTCATCCGTGGCGGCGGTCAACCAGGGCGGCAAGCGCAAGGGCGCGGCGTGCGTCTACGTCGAGAGCTGGCATGCCGACATCGAGGAGTTCCTCGAACTACGCGACAACACCGGCGACGAGTCGCGGCGCGCCCACAACCTCAATCTTGCGAACTGGGTGCCTGACCTCTTCATGCAACGCGTGGAGGAAGACCGCATCTGGTCGTTGTTCGACCCGAAGCAGGCGCCTGAACTCGTGGACACCTACGGCGAGAGTTTCGAGCGCGCCTATTGCGAAGCAGAGGCTCAGGGCCGGTTCGAGAAGCAGGTGCCCGCGCGCGAACTCTACGCACGGATGATGCGCACGCTCGCACAGACCGGGAACGGCTGGATGACCTTCAAGGATGTCTCCAACCGCAAATCCAACCAGACCCTGAAGGCAGAGAATGTCATTCACCTCTCGAATCTCTGCACGGAGATTCTGGAGGTCACCAGTAACGAAGAGACAGCGGTCTGCAACCTTGGCTCCATCAACCTTGGCCATTTCGTCACTGACGATGGCAGCTTCGACTTCGAGCGTCTCGGCAAGGTGGCGAGCACGGCTGTGCGCTACCTCGACCGCGTCGTGGACATCAACTTCTACCCCACCGACGCTGCTTCCTACTCGAACAGCAAGTGGCGGCCCGTCGGGCTCGGCATCATGGGTCTGCAGGATGTCTTCTTCAAGATGCGCCTGCCTTTCGACAGCGACGAGGCTGTCGCGCTCGCTGGGCGTATCCAGGAAGAAGTCTACTTCTGGGCGCTGACCACGTCCAATGAACTGGCCGAATCTTGCGGAGCCCACGAGACCTTCCCCGACACGCGAGCCGCCAACGGCGACTTGCAATTCGACTTCTGGGGCGTCACGCCCTCCAAGCCTGAGTGGCCGGAGCTCAGAGAGCGCATCAAGCGCTTCGGGCTGCGCAACTCGCTGCTCATCGCCATCGCGCCCACGGCGACTATCGCGTCGATCTCCGGCGCTTACGAGTGCATCGAGCCCCAGGTGTCCAACCTCTTCAAGCGCGAAACGCTCTCCGGCGAGTTCCTTCAGATCAACCACTACTTGGTCAACGACCTGAAGGATCGTGGGCTGTGGACCGAAGAGATCCGGAACAAGATCAAGCTCAGCGAAGGCTCCATCCAGCACATCGCCGAGATTCCAAACGATATCCGCAGGCTCTACCAGACCGCTTGGGAACTGCCGCAGAAAGCACTGATCGACATGGCTGCGGCCCGTGGGCCGTATATCGACCAGAGTCAATCGCTCAACCTCTTCATGGCTGCGCCCACCATCGGCAAGCTCTCGTCCATGTATCTCTATGCGTGGAAGGCAGGATTGAAGACCACCTACTACCTCCGGTCTCGGCCTGCCACTCGAATCATGCAGACGACCACGGTCAGTGCAACAGCCGGGACGATGGCCGACGAAGACGCCGTCGCCTGCTCGCTGGAGAATCCCGAATCCTGCGAAGCCTGCCAGTAGCGGCGAAGCCCCTCTCGGCCCTCTCCCTCCGCGAGCCGCCCGCGGCCTGTCTGCGAACGGTGAAATTCACCCACTATTCCAAAAAGGAACCAACGATGATTCTTGAACCGGGACTCAACCTCACACTTCGGCCTATGCGTTACCCCGATTTCTACGAGATGTACAAGAACGGCATACGCAACACGTGGACGGTGGATGAGGTCGATTTCTCCGACGACATCAAGGATCTGAGCGCCAGGCTCTCTGGACCGGAGCAACATCTGATACGGCGCCTCGTGGCCTTCTTTGCCACCGGAGACGCCATCGTCTCCAACAACCTGGTGCTCAACCTGTACAAGCACATCAACAGCCCTGAAGCGCGGCTCTACCTCTCCCGCCAGCTCTTTGAGGAAGCCACGCACATCCAGTTCTACCTCACGCTCCTCGACACCTATACCCCCGACACCGATGAGCGGCACGAGATGTTCCGCGCTATTGAAACCATCCCGTCGATCAAGAAGAAGGCTGACTTCGGCTTCAAGTGGATCGATTCCATCCATAACCTCGATGCCCTCGATACGACCGAGCAGAAACGTCAGTTCCTGCTCAACCTGATCTGCTTCGCGACCTGCATCGAGGGGCTCTTCTTCTACGCCGCGTTCGCCTATGTGTACTTCATGCGCTCGAAGGGCCTACTCAACGGCCTTGCGTCGGGAACGAACTGGGTCTTCCGCGACGAGTCGGCGCACATGGAATTTGCCCTCACCGTCGTCAGGACAGCGCGCGAAGAGTACCCCACCCTCTTCGATGCACGGATGGAGGCGCAGGTGCTCGAGATGATGAAGGAGGCTGTCGACTGCGAGACGCAGTTCGCCGAAGACCTCCTCGGAGGCGGCGTGGCCGGCCTCAGCGTCGGCGAAGTGCGCGAATACCTGGAGTACGTTGCCGACCAGCGCCTGGTCAACCTCGGCATGGAGAAGCACTTCGGCACCCGCAATCCACTCGCCTTCATGGACCTCCAGGATGTGCAGGAGTTATCGAATTTCTTCGAGCGGCGGGTCTCTTCCTACCAGGTCGCAGTAACCGGCCAGGTCGCGTTCGACGAGGAGTTCTAGCCCGGCGATACGCTCACGGCAGCGCCAGGCTGGCCTGCGAGCTCACTCGAGGTCAGAGAGGCTGTCTGCGTCGCCCACGCCGCTCTCCACCGCCGCTCTGCCCACCGCGTACGCCACCTTCCGGTGCACCTCGATATCGATGGGGCTGGGGCTCAACTCACCGGGATGGGTTGCCTGAGCTAACGCTTCTGCCGCGGCAATCAACATCTCTATGTTGATTGTGCTCGCCCTTGTGGTGAGCGCCCCGCGCCAGATCCCCGGGTAGGTCCTCCAGGTGGATGCCGCTGTAGGTCTGCGCGATGCTCACCACCGCATCCACGAACGCATCCGTGCTTGCCGCATCCACCAGCACAGGCGCGCCATTGACGCCCGCGAACTGCTGAAGCAACGCGGATTTGTCTTCCATCACCGGCATCGCTGCCGCAAGGCCTATGTCGCCCAGACCAAGCACGGCGGTGCCGTCGATGATGATCGCGACCGTATTGCCGATAGAGGTGAACCGCCGCGCCGGGCCAGGGTCGCGATAGATGGCTCGGCATATCTCCGCTACTCCGGGCGTATAGACCTTCCGCAGCATGGCGATGCTCTCCACGCGCTGGCGGCTCACGATCTCTATCTTCCCGCCCTGGTGCAGATCCATCACCCCATTCCGTGTCTCGATGACCCTCACGCCCTGAACGCGGGCAATCGCCCGTAACGTCTCGTTCAGATGCTCCTGATCCTCCACGTAGATGTCGATGTCCCGCAGCACGTGATTCTGGCTGATGCGCACCGTCTGGATGTTGCCTATGTTGGCGCCCGTGATGCCGATTGCGGTCGAGAGCGTCCCCAGCACCCCGGGGACATTCTCGTTGCGTACCTGCACCGTGCGGATGAGTCCATAATTCGTAGTAACCAAACTGCCCTCCGGGTTATGTTGAAGCAGTCCCTAGTATCGCACCGGCACGTTAGAATCGCTGTATGCCTTCTCGAGGAGCCTCGCCTATGTCACACGCTACGCTGGACGGTACGATGATTGCGTATAGGGAAGTGGGGAGCGGTGAGCCGCTCGTCTTCTGCCACGAGTTCGCCGGCAGCATGGAGAGCTGGGACTTGCAGGTCGGTTACTTCTCTCGCCGCTACAGAACCATCACCTACAACGCCAAAGGCTACCCGCCATCCGACGTTCCTGCGCCGTGGGAGGAGTACACCTACGACCATCAGGTCAAGGTGCTCCTCGATCTCCTTGACCACCTGCAGATAGCAAAGGCGCACATCTGCGGACTCTCCATGGGTGCTTACACCGCGGTGCAGTTCGGGCTTGCGCATCCCGATAGGTGCCTCAGCATTGTGGCGGCAGGCGTCGGCACCGGCAGCGATGACCCCGCGACGTTCCTGACAGAGTCGGAGAGTCGGGCCGAGCTGCTCGAAGCTGGTGGAATGGAGGGCATGTCGGCCTACCTCTCAGGCTCGACGCGCATCAGGTTCCGTGAGAAAGACCCCGCCGGGTGGAATCGCTTTGCCCAGCTGTTTGGAGTGCACTCCCCGAAAGGTTCCGCGAATACGCTGCGCGGCTTCCAAGGGAGACGCCCAAGCCTCTACACCCGCGAGGCCGACCTTGCCGCGATGAGCATCCCGTTCCTCGTCATGTGCGGCGACGAGGACGACCCGTGCCTCCAGCCCTCGCTCTTCCTCAAACGTACCGTACCGGGGTGCGGGCTGGTCGTACTGCCGCATACCGGCCACGCCTGCAACTTGGAGGAGCCAGCCGCCTTCAATGCCGCAGTCGCTGAGTTCCTTGCGCAGGCCGCAGCCGGGCGATGGGGGCCAAGGCCAGCCGATAGCGGCGACAACTGGGCAGCCACCGCACGTTAGTCGACAACCGCGAACGCCTCGATCTCGATGAGGTACTCAGGCTGCGCGAGCGCCTTCACGATAACCATAGAGCTCGCTGGCAGAGCGTTGTCGCCCCAGCAGTCGTTCTGAGCCGTGCGCGCCGCCGGGAGGTAGCTCTCCGACGTCACGAATATCGTGACCTTCACGATATTGCCCAGCGTACCGCCAACCGACTCGATGGCCGTTCGCAGGTTCGCGTACACCTGCTTCGACTGCGCGATGGCGTTGTCTCGACCGATCACCTGCCCGTCCGGCCCACGGGACGTCTGGCCTGATATCCAAACCAGGTTGCCTGACCGCACGACATGGGCATAGCGGTTCCCCGGTGGAGGCGCAAGCCCCTCAGGGTTGGTGCGTTCGATCTCTGCCATGGTTGCCTCCGCTCGCGGGCGTTCTCAAGCTTTGTAGTAGACAGGCACCGCTGCGCCGGATACCGCTCGCGCCTCGTCTGACGCCAGGAACAGCAGAACGCTTGCGAGGTCGTCCGGGCGCACCCAGCGCGACGCATCGGCGTCCGGCATGGCCACGCGATTCGCCGGTGTGTCCACGACGCTTGGCAGAACGGCGTTCACCGTGATATCGAACGCCTTCACCTCTTCCGCCACGGACTGCGTCAGGAGGATCACTCCGCCCTTGCTGACGGCATAATGCGCCACCATCGGGTCGCCTTTCAGGCCGCTGCGCGCCGCGATGCTCACGATGCGTCCGTATCCCTGTCGCTTCATGTACGGCAGCACGTTCTTGATGCACAGGAACGCCGACTTGAGGTTCAGTTGGAGCATACGGTCCCAATCGTCCTCCGTCATCTCCTCGACCGACGGGCCGAACCGGAACCCCCCGGCGACGTTGACGAGCACGTGCGGCCCTCCGTGATGCGCGGAGACGTACTCGAACAGCTCGCGGACGGATGCCTCGTTCACCACGTCCGTCTCGCGGAACGAAACCGACGCGGCCCGCTCTCCGAGCGCGGCGATGTCGGCGTCGCGCGGCGGCGCCTGATCCGCAACGATGACGTTCGCTCCGGCCTGCGTGAATCGGCGCACAGTTACGCTGCCCACCGCGCCGCTGCCGCCCGTAATGACGACCGTTTTGCCTGCGAAATCCACTACTTCTGCTCCTCTGCCGCAGTCTACCGGCGCATCGCTGCAACAGAAAGGGGCATCCCGGCGGGATGCCCCTTTCGCTGACTATTGTTCCGGTTGCTTGAGGCTAGCCCTAAGGGAAGAGGCCTCGAAGGATAGTGAGCGTCTCCTCCGGCAGGTTGGCGAACTCCTCGACCTGCGCCTGGTACTGGTCACCACCCCGCAGCCCAACATCGAATGCCCTGGACTTCATGTCCGCTACGAACTCTGGGCTCAGCACGACGCGCTCGAACGCTGCTCGCATCGCGTCGACTATCTCGGTCGGGGTCTGCGTGGGCATTGCGAAGACGCGGTTCGCCGATGATGCGTCCAAGAGCACGTCTAGCGCGGTGAGGTAGGCTTGGCTGGCTCCGAGGCGGTTCTCGGCTATATCGCGGATGCTCGTCACCCACGCCCACTTGCCTTCCGCCTTACCTGCCTTCACCCATTCGGGCTCGACATTCGTGTAGAAGAGAGGAGTCGCATAGCCTTCGGCCCATTCAGGGTTCAGCAGCACCTGGGAGTCGCGGCACGTTGGCGTTATCTCAATCTCCCTGCTGTTGAACCCGCGGTCCATGTCCGACGTCCCTAGGTAGTTGAACACGCGGTTGAACGGGAACCCTACCTGGACCGCCCATTCGGTGGAGGTTGCGTAGGTGTCCACCCGGCCAATCTGGCCAAGCGTGTAGTTGCCCGCGAAGTATCCGTCCAGCGTGTCCGCCACGTCCGATCGGATACACCACGTCTGGTCGCTAGGTGTGTAGTCCGGAGCGCCGAGGTAGTGGAGATCATTCGCTGCGTCGAACTCCGAGCTGCCGCTCAGGATCGACTGCTGGATAAGAGACGATATCACGAGCACGATGTCCACTTGGTTATCGCGGTAATCCTTCCCGGTAACGGATTTCACGGCTACGAGTGTGTTGGCGCCAGGCTTGTTGCTGACGAAAACGCTGGGGTTGCCCGGCAACTCGTCGGTCAGGTGTGCCGCGAAGATGCGCGCGAACGTGTCGAATCCACCGCCCGGTGCGTACCCAACCGTGATCTGTATGGTCTTGCCACTGAAATCAACCTCTGTGGGCGGCGGCGGTACCGGTGCCGCAGTCGCCGGCGCAGCCGTGGCGACCGGGGCCGCCGTGGGCGCAGCCGTTGCTCCCGAAGGGGCTGCTGTGGGCACAGCCGTTGCTCCCGAGGGGGCTGCCGTCGGTGACGGCATAGCGGATGGCATCGCCGTAGGCACGGGTGTCGGCGTCGATGCTGCCGGTGGGGGCGCTGCGGTGGGGTCGTCGCTGCCGCCACAGGCGATCGCGAATACCGCTAAAGCAGCTGCGACTGCCAGCAGGCTCCAAACTTGTTTAAGTCCAACGAAACGGGTACGCATCTGACCTCCCTGGTGTTACATATAGCCATAGCGCGTGGCACGTAGGATCCACCACGCATAGATGCGCTCCAGATGCTAGCACGAAGCCGATAGGGCGTCCATGCGCACGCCTGATTAGCGCAGGAATTGCGTGATTGTCTCTCTGCCTTTCAGGATGTCAGGCAGCACGTCTTCCAACACCGGGTCAATCCACGGAATGTGGATGATCAGATCGAAGAAGCCATAGATGAGCACCAGGAACACCACTGCCCACCCTACCCCTATCCACCACTTCGCACGCCCGAACACCAGCAGGTAGAGGAGAACGTACAGCGGCAGCGCGATCTGAAATCCGATGAGCCATATCCCCGCCACCAGACCTACCGTCGATCCCAACGCTTTCACTGTCCGGCCCATCATCACCCTGTTCGAATCGCCGGTCTTCGTCCTGCCGATGTCCATGATTCGGCTCTCGCCACGGGAGGGCCGAATCAGATGGCGCAGCACGTAGAAAGTCCCAAGCACTAATCCGGACAGCGCTATCACGCGAGGCAGACGCGCAGCCTCATCGGACCAGGAGTACGTTTGCCAAAGGGTGTAGCCGAGCGCAATCATCAGCAAGGCTATGAAGGCTCCGCTCGGCGTGGGGCGCAGACGCTCAATCATCGTCGGCATCGGCGCCGCAGGCGGTGCGGAGGCAGGCGGTTCATCTTCGCTCGCTCCGGATATCGGCGGGATGTCGGGCGTGATACCCATCGACGCGAGCTCCGCTGCCTGTCGCTGGCGAGTACGACTCACGCCGCGCTGGATCCACACAGTGTACGTGCCGGTTCCCACTGCAATCAGGAGGATGGCGATTACAGGGATGCGCGTGAATATCCCGATAAAGCCGAACGCCACTATCGAGATTCCGTAGAACCGTTCGATGATTCCCCCGAGGATGACGGCGATCACGACCGGAGGACGGGGCCATCCGTAGGTCTTCATGAAGTAGCCAAGCCCGCCGAAGGCGAGCATCACGATCAGGTCGTTTATCGAGCGGTTCGCCTGGAATGCTGCAATCGTCATCACGGCCAGCACCAGCGGAACCAGCACATTCGGGCGCACAAACGCGATACGGGTCAGGAGTGGCGTGAAGCCGAGCGCCATGCCGGTGGCGAACACGTTGGCCAACACCAGCGAGAACGCAATCGTCAACGTCAGCGGCAGGTTTTCGTTCAGCATCGAACGGCCCGGCTGCACGTCGAGGATGATAAGCAAGCCCAGGAAGATCGCCATGCCTACCGAACCCGGCACGCCGAAGAACAACGTCGGCACCAGTTGCCCGCCGTCCACGGCATTGTTCGCCGACTCTGGGGCGATGACGCCTCGGATATCGCCCGTCCCGAACGTGTCCGTTCCGCCGCGCACCGTCTGGCGTGCCGACGCATAGGCCAGCCACTGCGCCAGCGACCCGCCGATGCCGGGCAGCACTCCCACGAACACGCCCATAGCAGCAGACCTCACCACGAGCAGCCAGTTCTGCAGGACTGACCGCATCCCTTCCTTACGCTGCGCCGATGCGTCCATGTAGGCAGTCTGCTGATTCGCTATCGAGACGTCGCTTACCACCATGTCGAAGAACTCAGGTAGCGCGAACAGCCCGATGACCACGGGGATGATATGGATGCCGTCCCAAAGGTAGTCGGCGCCGAACGTCAGCCGCTGCACGCCTGTCGCATCGTCGTAGCCCACGCTTGCGACCAGGAGGCCGAGCGTCCCCGCCATCAGGCCGCGTATGAGCGCCCCGCTGCTCACCACCCCCACCACCGCTATCGCTACCAACCCCAGCACGAAGAACTCCGCTGCGGTGAACGAGTTCACTACCGGACGCGCTATCGGAATCGTTACGAACAGGAAGACGGCCCCGATGATGCCGCCGATCAACGACGAAAAATACGCCGCCGACAGTGCGACACCCGCTCTGCCCTGCCTCGCAAGCGGATTGCCGTCCAGTATCGTCGCCTGCCCTGATGTGGAACCGGGCATGCCTAGGAGCACCGCAGGCAGCGTATCGCCCGTCGGGACTGTCGCGACCATGCCTATCGCCAGCGGCAGCGCGATGAACGGGTCGAGTCCGTACGCAAAGCCCAGCAGCACCACGAGGCTCGGCACTGCGCCGCCGGGCATCGCGCCATTCAACACGCCAACCGTGACGCCTACCAGCAGCGCTGCTATCACCTGCCAGCTGGCGATATGGCCGAGCGCTTCAGCCGACGCTTCAAACATCTTCTTCCCTTACTCCCAGCCCCTGCCCGCTGCTACGCTTTCACGCTCATGCACGCTTCATCGTAACGGCGGTAGATTTCGAGGATCTCGTTGATCGCGGGGCTGTACCGGTCCACGTGGTGATATTTCAACTGGCGCATGGCGTCTTCGCCTTCCACGGTACCGAGGTCTCCCTCCGTTGACACCGGATGCGGAGTAGCCGGGCCGGGGCCGCTGTTAACGGGTAAGTCTATACGTTCGTTGGTGGCTGGGTCGCGGAATACGTTCATCGGGTCTCCGCCATCTTGAACGATTTTCATCTGGTCCGTCAGCAGCTTGCGAAACATGATGACGCCGCGGTCAGACATGCCGAGCCGTTCATTCTCGCGATCCGCGATCTCTCCCTGGCCCCACCAGGCCGCCATATCCTGCGCGACCACGTAGTCGACGATGGGTCTGCCCGCCTCGTCGAAAATCGGATGCTCAAAGTAGGGGACGTAATCTTGCGGAGGCACTTCGACGTCCGGGCCCGGCGAGTATGCGAAATAGTCCAGGTGAAGCGTGTGTTCATCGTCGATCGGCACGCGAATCTGCAACTCGCTGCGAATCTTAGCGCCGAGCCTCACGAAATAAGGGAACACCAGCGGATGGCCTATCTTCCAGTCTGGAGCGTTCTCCGTCTCTCCGGCGCGGAGGCGGTACTTCTGGATGCCATACTGGGTCAACTCCCACTCGGTCTTGATGTGGGGCCTCTTGAAGGCATTTCCCATATTCCTGATCGACCGGTCGTGGCGTTCGTCGCCGGTGCCGCCGCCGCGCTCGATCATCGTGTACTCGAAGTAGTGACCGTGCGTGAACTCCGTGTGGGCAGTATCCACGGAGTTCTCCATGCACTGAAGCCAGTTGGCGTTCAGCACCGCAGCCCCCACGTGCCGGAAGGCGTTACCCCACACGAGCAGATCCCATCGCGGGAGCAGAGGCACGGGATTCGGGCCAAGGTAGGCGAACACAAGTCCGCCCAACTCCTGCACGGGGTACGCCTTGAGCCGTACCTTCTCGCTGAAATGCGACCCTTCCGGCTCGGTTGGCTGTTCGAGGCACTGGCCGTCGACATCGTACATCCAGCCGTGATACATGCAGCGAAGCCCGTGCTCCTGCGGCATGCCGAGGCTGAGATCGACGCGCCGATGCGCACACCGGCGGTCGATCAGCCCCAACGTTCCACTCTTGTCTCTGAAGAGCGTCAGGTCTTCCCCGAGCAATCGCACGGGGATGACCGGATCCTTCAGTAGACGCCCACTGCCGGTGACGGGCCACCAGTACCGCCGCAGCAACTCGCCCATCGGCGTACCCGCACTCGTTTGCGTAAGGAGTTCGTTCTCGTCGGCGCGCATCGGGCCCTCCTCGACTCCGGGAGTCCTATTGATCCATCGTATTCTTCGCGAACACGTCCTCCAGCTTGGCCAGCTTCGGCGTCAGCCCTTGCTCGAAGGAGTACTGAGCTGCCGTCTCCAGCACGAGACGGTTCGCACGTATGCCGTGCTGCACCAGCGGCTGCTTCATAGCCGCACCACCCTCTTGTGAGACCAAGCCCGTCTCGACGTAGTAGTCCGCGTGATCCACGCGCTCCCGGTTGGCGATGTCGTTGGCACGGTTGAACGCCTTCATCAGGTTCAGCAGCACCCACGGATGTTTCTCGACGATCTCACGCTTCACAACCATCCCGTGGTTGATCGGGTACAGACCCGTCTTCTGGTAGAAGCGGATGCCCTCAGCCCGCGCGTCGGGGAAGAGAGGAGCGATGTCCGGGTGGTGCCACAGGTCGGCCGTGCTGCGGTCGATCAGGTTGGGGTCGACGATGTACAGCAACGTCGCTTCCAGTTCGCCGGAGAGCATCATCGTCCCGATGTTCTTCTCCAAGGGAATCTGGTTAACCGTAACGCCTTCCGGGGGCTTGAATCCGGTCGCGCCGCCATGGCTCTGCTCCGGCACGCGCTCCATCCAGAACTCCATGTCCTTGGGTTCGACGCCGAACTCGTGCTGGAGTACGCCGCGCGTCCACAGCGCCGCCGTCTGCTGATACTCAGGCACGCCTACGCGGCGTCCCTTCAGGTCGGCGGGCGACTTGATTCCTGAATCCTTGCGGATGAGCATGCCGGTGTGGAAGAACCGGCGCGTCGTGAAGATCGGCAGGCCCACCCATCGGTCGTCGCCCACCGCCATCGCCATGATCAACGAGGAGAACGACATCTCGGAGACATCGAAATCGCCGAACTTCAACTGACGCCAGAACAGCTCCGACGCGTGAACGGGGCTCGGAACCAGCTGGATGCCGTCGGGTTTGACACGCCCGTCGTGCAATGCCCACGTACGCGGGTTCGATGCCATTCCTACGCTAAGTTGGATATCCATGAGTTACTCCTCCTCGGTTGAACCTGAGCCTAGAGGCCCGATATGAATTGCTCTCCCTCATCCCATTTACCGACATTCGAACGCCAAACCATGTGGAGCCGCGCCATGTCCTCATCCGACAGCGGAGGCGCGCTGGAGCACATCGCCGCTTCTTCCAGGTGCGACATCTCCGAGAAGCCGCCCAGCACCGTCGTAACGGCCTCGTCCTGCAGGATGAAGCGGTAGGCCGCATCCGACAGTCGCTGGTCGGGCCTCGACAGGAATGCGAACGGCATCGCGCGTTGCACCATCGCCTGATACATGTCCGTGTTCCGGGTCAGCCCTCCTCCGGCGAGCGCGTGCCTGCCGCCGCCGCGCACCGCGTGGTCCGTCAACACGCCGCCTCCGAGCGGGCGGATGACCGCCGTCCCAACGCCCAACTCGCGCGCCCGAACGAGGAACTGGCCGTAGTCGTGCTGAACGTCAAGGCCGTCAGGTGTAGCCAGCCCTGCGGTTGGGTTCAGCAGGTCGTACCACACGTTGAGCATATGGAACTCATGCGTTTCGAGCAGCGTGTGAACCGCATCGGCGTCAGCGTCCTCATTCGCGAAACCGAAGAATCGCACCTTGCCTGCGCGCCGCAGCCGTTCGAGGCCTTCCATCGCCCCGCCCGCGTCCAGATAATCGTCCAGGCCAAGGTGTATCCAGCCCGGAACCGTCGTGTCCGTCTCGATGCTCGGCGGGTTGTGTATCTGCACGATATCCACGTAATCCACCTGCAGGCGAGTCAACGAATCCTCGACCGACTCGACCACCGCGTCCGCGATGTGGTCGAGCTCGTCCGGCATCACCTCCACCTTCGTGGCGATCACCGGACGGAAGCCGATCGCGCGCATCGCCTTGCCGATGTTCGTCTCAGCGAGGCCCTTCCCGTAGTCCGGAGAGGTATCGAAATAGTTGATGCCCAGTTCCAGCGCACGCTCGATGACCCGCAACTGCTCTTCAGGCTCGCCCTTCACGAGCAGCCCGGCGTTGTCCCCTGACCCAAACCCTATCTCTGACACACGGATGCCGGTGGAACCCATCTCACGGTATCGCACATGACCCTCCCGCAGGCCGTGGGCTCGAGGGCCGTACGGCGTCGCTATCTAACGCTGTACCGCGAGCACGTGTCAACCCTGCAAGCGCAGCAAGAAGGCGAACAGCGGCCGCTTCTCAGTCCTCCGAGGCAGGTTCGCCTCCCCATCCCCCCACCTACCCCTCCGCCAGACGGTACACCTCGCGAAGGGATTCGACGCCGGGCATCAGCGCGCCGGCTTCGACGCGATGAACCAGCTCCGTCATCGCGACGCAGTACGGCGTAGCGATGCCGTGGGAGGCGCCCTTCTGCGCGACGAGGCCGCTGAAGTAATCCACCTCGGTTCGGCGTCCGCGCTGCACGTCCTGATACATGGAGGTCATCGCGTTGGGCCCCACTACCGCCGCTCGCCCCGCCAGACCGCGATCCACCGCGTCGGATTCGCTCGCTGCGCCTGCGTAGACGTCAGCCGCGTCGTAGTCGCCCATGATCCTCGCGAGGGGGTGCCCTTCCGCCTCCGCGACGCGCATCGTCTCCGCCGCGAGGCGAACCGCTATGCGCCGAGCGTCAGCATCGGCCAGCAACGCCGCCGACCGCATCCCGCTGACCGCAGAGACCGGGTTCAGCATCGTGTTGTTGACCATCTTGGACCAACGCTCGTGCAGCAGATCGTCTATCGCGACGCTGGGCCAGACGTGCTCCAGCATGGCCGACACTCGACGCGCCTTCTCGCCCGCAGGTGCGCCGTACTCGCCAACGTACAGCCCCGGCAGCGCGGACGTGGCCGAGGCCATGCTCACGGACATCGACGCCCTCACGTGCCCCGGCTCGAGGAAAGAGCCGTTGACGAGGATCACCCCGCCGAGCGTCCGCGAATCGCCAACCTCCGGCGCTATCCACTCCTCGTTGATGCTGTTCTGGAGCGATACCACCAACGCATCGCTCGCGAGGTACGGCTTGACCGCATCCAGCGCCTGCAACGTGTCGTACGACTTCACGCAAAGCAGCAGGACGTCTATCGTCTCCGTAATCTCGCCCGGGGCGATAACGCGAGGCTTGGCGTGCTCGTCCTCCCCGTGCTCCCGATGCATCGTCAGGCCGCCCGAGCGTATCGCCTCGCGTTGCGCGTCCCACGGCTCGACGACCAGCGGCTCCATCCCCGCGTTGGTCAGACGCACCGCGGCCTGCCCGCCGATTGCCCCCGCTCCGTAGACAACGATGTTACTCATCGCAACCTCCTTACAGCCCGCCGCCGAATTTGCGGTTGGCCACCACCGCCTGCGCGCGAGGGCTGATCTCGCTGCGCACGCTGATGTTCAGCAATGCAGGGCCGTCCACCGCGAGCGCCCGCTCCAACGCCGGAGCCAGCTCTTCGGGACGCTCCACGAGCTCCCCATACGCTCCCAGCCCCTGCGCCAGTATGTCGTAGCGAGACGGCACGAGGTCCGTAATCACAGCCTTGCCGTACAGCCCCAGCTGGAGGTTCTTATCGATCCCCCACGCCGCATCGTTGCCGACGAGGAACACGACCTTCAGTTTGTGGCGAACCGCCGTATCCAACTCCATAGCGTTGAAACCGAACGCGCCGTCTCCCGTGATGCAGAACACGCGCGAGTCAGGCCGCGCAACCTTCGCGGCGATCGCTACCGGAACGGCCTGGCCCAGCATGCCAAGGCTGGGCAGGTAGTACCAGCTGCGCGGACTGAGCGCCGGCAGGTAGGCGCGCCCGTAATAGGCGTAGTCGCCGCCGTCGAACACCAGCACGTCGTCCTGACGCAGACACGCCGCCAGCGTCTTGTGCACGAACATCGAGCGCAACGGCGACTCCTCCATCGCGTGCTCTTCCAGCCGTTCCTTCTGCTGAACGACCGCCGTGCGGAAGCGGTCCACCCACGCACGCTCCTCCCACACGCTCTTCGATGCCTCGTCGGCGAGCTGCTGAACGATAGGGCCGACATCCCCCACGAGCGCGAGGTCTACCCCGCGATTACGTCCCACCTGCGTAGCGTCAGGCTCCACCTGTATAACCTTCGCGTCGTTCGGCACCACAGGCCCGAACCCGAACCCGATAGTGAAATCGAGCAGCTTGCCGAGGAACAGCACGACATCCGCTTCGCGGATAAGGTTCGCCGCTGTGTGTTGGCTCAGGTCGAAGAAGCCGAAACAGTACGGATGGTCATCGGGCACGATGCCGCGCGCGGCCTCTTCCGTAAGGAACGGGATCTTCGTCGTTTCGATGAACCGCTCGTAGATCGCTGTCCATTCGCCGTACGCCGCCGGAGTACTCGCGACGATCACCGGGCGCTCAGCCTCGCGCAGCAGGCGCACCGCCTCCTCTACCCCACCCTGAGGCGCGGCTATCGGTTGCGTACGCCTGTACGACGCCGGTTCGAAGAAGCGGAGTGTCTCTTCTTCGACGGTCGCGCTCTGCACGTCCACGGGCACGGTCAGATGCACCGGCCCGCGCCGACCCTCGAACGCCGTCCGTATCGCCGTCGACATCAGATCAGGGATGCGCGCAGGATCGTGAGCCAGCCATGCGCCTTTCGTCACCGTGCGCGCAATGCCGACCTGGTCGATCTCCTGCATGATGCCGCGATGGTAGTTCTTCAGGTCGGAGGAGCCCGCGATGTTGAGGATGGGGCTCTCGGTTGACATAGCGTTGATGAGTCCGGGTAGAGCGTTGGCGTGCCCCGGCGTCGTTACCGTCACGACTCCCAATCTGCCGGTCATACGCGCCCACGCCTCTGCCATATGTACCGCCGCCTGCTCGTGACGGCAATCGATTAGCCGGAAGCCCTCGTCGTCCAGCACGTCCAGCAACGGCAGTATGTGATCCCCTGCAAGCGTGAAGATGGTATCGACGCCCTCGGTTCGGAGAGCGCGGGCGATGATCTGAGCGCCGCTGATAGTCAAGACTGTTGCTCCGGAAGGCCTCGGCCCGGTCAAACGACCTGAGCCGGTAGGATGGCGGCGATGCTAGCAGTCCGCATACCGCACCCGCAACGACGAGCACGCGCTCACGACACACGGAACCCTCCGTCGTTCTCGCGAAGGGAGACCTTGCATAACTCCAACGGCGGTGTAACTCGGAGGGGTGACGAGGGTCTGATCACCTCTCCCCAGGGAGAGGTCGATGCGAAGCATCGGGTGAGGGTGCCTCCGGCCGGGTGAAGGGGCGCGGTTGGCGCCATCGGTTATAGTCAATCAGCGTATGCAACCGCCCACGCCGCCTGCAACGGAGATCCTCATGCCGCCTCTTGCTAACGAGCAGTGCGAGGAGATAAACGCACAGTCAATTCTCGCCACGCCCGAAGAACTCGCTGAGATGAAAGCGCAGCTGCCGGACTGGCAGATCATCAACGACGGCATGGACAAACTCGAGTGCGTTTTCCGGTTCCGTGCGTTCGCTCAGGCGCTCGCGTTCACCAACGCGGTGGGCAAGGCAGCAGAGGAGCAGAACCATCACCCAAGGATCGTCACAGAGTGGGGCAAGGTAACGGTTACCTGGTGGACGCACTTCCTGGGCGGACTGCACCGTAACGATTTCATCATGGCCGCGCGCACCGGCGCTCTCGCCGGATCAGATGATGCGGGATAGCGGTAGGATTCAACACAACGGCATCGTGCCCCTGCCATCGAGAGCGTGACCGGGGAAGCAGGAAGCCATCGAGATCGGGAGGTCGCAGCGATGGGGAGAGTCATCCATTTCGAGATTCTGGGAGACGACCCGGCCAGGCTGGCTGAGTTCTACCGGCAGACCCTTGGCTGGGAGTTCCAGTCGTGGGATGGGGGTCATCCCTACGTGCTTCTGGCCACCGGGCCGAAGGACGAGGACGGGATAGATGGCGCGATCATGCCCCAGTTCTTCCCGCAGGCGGTCATCAACACCGCGCTCGTCGAATCACTGGACGAGGCGCTCGCCAGGATAGAGGCGGCGGGCGGCAAGAAGGTGTGGGGACCGAACGAGATTCCGAACATCGGAACGCACGCCTACTGCGAAGACCCCGAAGGCAACATGTTCGGCGTCATCCAGGCCGCCGACCCGCAAGCCTCCCCCAACTCCTGATTCCCGGCACCAACCGGAGGCTGTTGAGGGAGGCCTTGTCGCTCAGCGTTGTGTCGTAACCGCGCGGCCTACGCGTCGTTCAGGAGCGGGTACAGCGCCAGCGAGTTGTCCACCAGCACCTTCCGCTTCGACTCTTCGCTGATGTTGTCGAGGTTCCTGAACGTCTCGATCGCGTCAACCTCGCTCGACGTATCGGTGTGGCCGTAGTCCGTCCCGATGACGATGTTCTCGTCGCCGATGGAGTCGAACACATACCCGAAATCGTCGTCGGTCTGCGCGGAGACGTAGATGTTGAACTCCTTGAAGGGGTTGGCCGGCAGCGGCCAGCCCGACTGCTTCGCCCGGCGCGATGTCTCGTGCATGATCCAGGGCACCCACTGGCACGACGACTCGATGAAGCCCCATCGCAGTTCAGGGAAGCGCTTCGGCAGGTCGCTCAGGATAAGGCCGTTGCAGGCGTGTATCGTCGGCATGCGGAACGTCGGCAAACCGCCGCTTGGGTCGTACGCGGAGGCTATCGCCTCAACGTAGGATTGACTCGCGTTCGCGATGTGAATGGTGACGGTCAGGTTGTGTTCCTGCGCCGCTGCCAGATACGGGAAGAAGTACGGGTCGAGCAAGAAGCGGTTGCCCTCGAATGGCTTCATCACCACGCCCACAGCTCCGTTCTCTTTCGCCCACGGCATCATCTCGATCGCCGTGTCCAGGTCCGTCAGCGGAAGCACCGCCGACCAGCGCAGGCGCCCGTCGGACTGCTTCCACGCCTCGGCCATCCAGCGGTTCCACGCCTTGCACAGTGCGCGGTCTACCTCCGGACGCTGCGTGACGTCACGTATCCACAGCGTGTTGTGGAGCACCTGAATGTCCACGCCAAGCTCATCCATGTGGCGAAGCCGCAGCGAAACATCGTCCAGGTGCCGGGCGTCCGCCGCCGTTACGAGGTTGCGACCCGCGCGCTCGGACATAGCTTGCAGTTCGCGCTCCGACGGCGTCGGCAGGCGCAAACCCGCGATACGTCCGTCGATCACCCAGTACCGGCTCTTCGAGTTGTCCGGCGACGAGAACAACTGCGGACGATACTGGGCATCCGCCTCGTCCAGATAATCCCACGTCCGTTCGCTCTCGACGACGTGTGCATCGGCATCGATGGCCTGCAGCTTCACTGTGGTAGTCATGACAATCACCTCTTACTGGCTGGTGTAAGTATCCCCCTACTCCGCGCCGTTGACAACACGATGCACGAACTCACTTACATGCGAGACCGCGCTCCCTAACCTGCACCCATCGCTCCAAGCGCCCCCTTCCGAATAGCGACAACAGCCCATTGCGCCATAGCTCCGCCGATTGCTACATTGTTCGCATACGTCGTTCTAGCGAATAGCATCCGTCGTTCCCGCGAAGGCGGGAACCTCGCATCCCTGCCCTCTGCAGATCCCTCCTCCCTCTGGAGAAGGTGGGGATGAGGGCGCAGCCACCAGCGTACCTACGATAGGGAATGGAACTAAATGGAAGGAAATGGAACCAAATAAAAGTTTTGCCACTCCTACGCACTCCTGAGAGCCGTCCCACGCCCATTCCCCTGTCTGGACGTAGGGGCCGTTCGCGAACGGCCCTAACGTCTGCCATCCCCAACGTACGCCCAACCCTCCAACCATCCCACCCCAGCGCTCCGTACAGCAAACGACATCAACACGACAAATACCAGTTGCAGATATGCCAATCAGCGTTTACGATGATTCCAATGCTGTAGCAAAGACCCGGTTCCGTCCCCCGGCACGTGTAACCCACTTACACACGCCAACAAGGTTCCTACAAGCGTGGCGAGGCCTACTGCTACCCGGTCCGATTCCGGGCGTGGCCAAGGTACACCACCGGAGCCTGTCTCTGTCCCAGCGACTCAGTCCCGCGTGGCGCCACCGACCCTGGTTTCTGTCTCAGCCCCAGCCCCGTCTACGAGAGAAATGAGACTGAATGAGACTGAATGAGACCGAATTAAAAGTTTCGCCACTCCTGGCCACTCCTGACGAGGCCAACCAAGGCCACAACGAGGCCACGCTGGCCCACCGCGTACGAGTGGACGGAGGGCCAAACGAGACCACCCCGGCCTCATTTCCAGCCTCCCCGGTAGGAGTAAACGAGGCCAAATGAGGCCGATATTGAATTTTCACGTCTGAGGTGGCCCTTAACGGTCAGGCGCCGGAGGTAGAGAAGTGACAGCAACGGATACATACGGACGACTCACCCAGTACGATTCAGTCGGTCAAAGAATGAACGCAGTGCATAGCCACACGCCTGCGCAGATGCGCTAGACTGCCGCCATGGTCAATCTTTCCAGAACAGCCGCTATCGTGGGCGTTGCCGAGTCCGATGAGATTGGTACCGTGCCGCACAAATCAGCGCTCGCGCATCACGCCGAGGCCGCGCACAACGCCCTCGCCGACGCAGGTCTGACGCGCGCCGATGTCGATGGCCTGCTCACCGCGGGCTACGCCAACTACGACCTCGCCGATTACCTGGGCATCGCCCCGCGTTACACGGACACCACCACCGTCGGAGGCGCATCGTTCGTCATCCACGTCGGTCATGCCGTGAACGCCATCGCCTCGGGCCTCTGTGAGGTCGCGCTCATCACACACGGACAGGCCGGGCGCAGCAGTCGAGCGCCCATCCCCCGCGACCCCAACCTCCCCGCCGCGATGTACGAGATGCCGTACGGCATGATTGGCATGCCCATCAACTACTCGATGGCCGCCACACGCTACATGCACCTTTACGGAGAGGATCGCACCCGTCAGGCGATGGCGGAGATCGCTGTGTCCACGCGCAAATGGGCGCAGCTCAACCCCAAGGCCGCCATGCACGACCCGATGACCTTCGACGACTACCACAACTCGCGCTGGGTATCGTGGCCGTTCCATCTGTTCGACTGCTGCCTCGTCACCGACGCAGGCGCGGCAGTCGTCGTAACGTCCGCCGAGCGTGCGCGGAGCCTTCCGAAACGTCCCGCCTGGGTACTCGGCCACGCGGAGCATCACGACCACGCGGGGATCTCCACGATGCCTGATCTCACCGTAACGCCCGCGAGCGTAACCGGCCCTGCCGCGCTGCAGATGGCAGGCGTCACGCATGACGACATCGGCCTCTCCATGATCTACGATTCGTTCACGTACACCGTGCTCGCATCGCTCGAATCGCTCGGCTACTGCGGCCCCGGCGAGGGCGCCGATTTCGTCGCAGGACAGCGCACCGCGCCCGGCGGAGACTTCCCCCTGAACACGAGCGGCGGCGGCCTCTCCTACACGCATCCCGGCATGTACGGCATCTTCCTCATCATCGAGGCGGTGCGTCAGCTGCGCCGGGAGACCGGCGAGCGGCAGGTCAACGACCTCGACCTCTGCCTGGTCAACGGCACCGGCGGGGCGCTCTCCGCAACAGGCACGATCATCCTGGGGGTGGGCTGATGGCCGACGGATACCAAGGGCCCCTGCCCGTCAAGCAGCCTGAGTCCGACTTCTATTGGGAGAAGGCGCAGGCCCACGAGCTCTGGGTGCGGAAGTGCAACGACTGCGACAAAGCGTACTTCTACCCACGCGATTTCTGTCCGGCCTGCGGGTCGCGCAACGTGGAGTGGATACAGGCCAGCGGCCGGGGTACGCTCCACACGTTCGCCATCGTCCACCGAGCGCCGGTACCCGCCTTCCGCGACCGCGTTCCATTCGTAGTCGCAATGGTTGACCTCGACGAAGGCGCGCGCATGCCCACGAACCTCATAGGCGTCGAGCCCGACCCAGAGCACATCCACGTAGGCATGCCAGTAGAAGTAGCCTTCGAAGACCTGACCGACGAGATAACGCTGCCCATGTTCCGCCCCGCTGGTTGAGAGAACCCTTCCCCATGCCTGCTCCCTGGTGCAACTCTCACCCGCCGTTGATACAGCATGCGTGGTCGCTGAAGACCTTCCCCAGCGACGCTTACTCCGTCATCTTGAGCAATTGCCATATCTCATCGCGGGCGGCTTTGGCGTTCCCATAGTCGACCCCGAAGTACCCCAGCGTCCGGCAGCCCATGCCATCCGGAACAGCGAGCATTCCCAACAGGATGTGCTCGGTTCCTATCGGGTAGGCCGAATGGAATAGCTCCGCCTCATCCAGTGATAGCTCCATCGTCTGGAGCGCCTCCGGCGTGTGCGGCTTTCCCCACAGCTCCACGACGCGCTCCTCGTGCTCGGGGACGGGGCGTCCGTGCAGCAGCACGAACTCGGTGATCGATGCCGCGAGCGCCATGTCGACGCCCAGCCGCCGCAGCATCAGCCCGCCGGCGCACTCCGGCTCGCGGATGACACCCAACAGCAGATGCCCCGTCATCAGCGCCGGACGCGCCCGCGACGCCTTCTCGAACGACTCGGCTCCGTGCTCCCAGGCCAGGCGCGCGCACCGTCCCATACGCTCCCAGGTCAGCTCAGCCATCCCTAATGCACCTCCCTACCACGGTTGACTACGACCCTTAGTGGAGCTCCCGCCCGCCGTTGACCACGATCATCTGGCCGGTGATGAAGCGTGCGTCGTCGCTGAAGAGGAAGGTCATCACGCCGGTGAGGTCATCCGGGACGCCGCGGCGCGCCAGCGATGCCTCCGGTTCATCGATCGCTTCGTCCGCGCTCAGCGGCTCCTCCCTGTCCGACGTCGTCGAACCCGGCGCTACCGTTACGACGTTGATGTTGTACTGACCCAACTCACGAGCGACGGCGCGTGTGATGCCCGCGATCGCCGACTTCGATGCGACGTAGTGCGGATTCATCGCGTTCGGACCGCGAGCGATGCGCAGCGTGCTGCCGGAACTCACGTTCACGATCGTCCCTGAGCGCTGCTCACGCATGTAGGGGAAGACCGACCTGACGCCGAGGAACGTGCCGCGAGCGTTGACGGCGAACACGCGATCCCACGTCTCCATATCGACGTCCAGGATCGACTTCACTTCCAACCCGCGCATCATCCCTGCGTTGTTCAGCAGCCCGTCTATCCGGCCGTACTTCTCGTTGGTCTGCTTTGCCATGTCCTGCATCTCATCCTCGGAGGAGACGTCTACGCGCAGCGCCAGCACGTCTGCGCCCTCCGCGCGGCAGAGTTCGGCAGTCTGCGCCGTGTCCTGGATGTCGGCCACTGTCAGTTTCGCGCCTTCTTTGGCGAACCGAATAGCGTACTGCCGACCCAATCCGCCAGCCGCGCCCGTCACGATGATCACCTTGTCCTCTAACCGCATGTCGTCCTCCTCGTACTCTGATCTGTTGCGTTTATGCTCTCACCGTGGCATCCACGACTTCTCGCAGCGCGGCGATATGCTCCGGGCCTGTCCCGCAGCAGCCGCCTACCAGCTGGCACCCCTTGGCAACCCAACCAACCGCGCTGGAAGCGAGCGCCTCCGGCGTGAAGTCGGGGGCGAACTCCCACTCGGGGCGCGCCCATCGTCCGCCATGGGGATAGGCGCCCACCGGGCCTGGCCATACGCTGCGCAGCACATCGAGCGCAGGGCCGACATCCGCCGCTGACGTGTGCATCACCATCGCCACATCGACCCGCGACAGGTCGATTCTGCGGAGCGAGTCCTCGAAACGTTCCGACGGTTCGCCCAGCAGCGTAACCTCTCCTGCGTCGTTCAGCTTGCATGAAAAGCCCGCCCACAGAGGAACGCCCGCCGACGCGGCAGCGGCCAGCTCGATGTTTGCGTGGGCTACGTTCGCCAACATCTCGACGATGATCAGGTCTACGCCTGCGGTGGCTAGCGCTCCGGCCTGCGACGCCAACGATTGCTCATCCTCCGGCGCGCTCATCGTGTTGCCGTCCAGGCCTCGGTGGCTCACCGTCGTCATCGATCCCGCTACGAGCACCGGCCTGGCTGCCTCGGCCTGCGCACGCGCTCGCAGCGCCAACGCTACAGCCGCGTGGTTGAGCTCCTCCTCACGTCCGGGCATGCCGGACTCCCGGAGACGCGCATCCGAGCAGCCGAACGTGTTGGCGGTGATGACGTCCGAGCCTGCCTCTATGTAGTCGGCATGCAGGGCCAGCAGCACCTCCGGGTGCTCCACGCCGGCGAGCGCTGCCCACGCTCGGAGCGGCACGCCGCGCCGTTGCGCCTCCGTGCCGACGCCGCCATCCAACACGATGCGCCCGCCACCGGCCAACCTCGCCATGATGGCATCGTATGCCTCGCTGCGTTGCGCCATGGGCGAAGGGTATCACCGAGGTGGACGGGCATCCTATACCTGCGCCGCATCCTCCGGGGAGGATCGACGGGATGGGCCTGGAGGGGGCCAAACCCTCTCCTCCGCCCTACGCTGGCTTGTGCGCCACGACCTTGATGCTGGATAGCCCTTCGTCAGCGCAGTAGCTGGCGTCTTCGGCGATGACGATGTCCGTGAAACCCGCCCGGCTGAGACGGCCCACGTAGACATCCCGGGTCTCGGCGCCCGTGGAACAGGCGACCCACGACTCCAGGTCGTCGTTGGCGGGAGCCCCGGCGGAGAGAGACATCATGTCGGAGATGTGCATCCTGCCGCCGGGGGCCAGCACGCGGAACGCCTCGCGGAACACCGCGTCCTTGTCCGGCGAGAGGCAAACGACGCAATTCGAGATGACCACGTCCACCGACGCATCAGGGAAGGGCATAGCCTCCATCTCACCCTGAACGAACTCCACGTTCGTCAGACCGAGGGTGGCTTGGTTCTTGCGGGCCAACGCCAGCATATCGGGCGTCATGTCCAGCCCGATGACGTGGCCTGTGCCGCCCACCTGGTTGGCCGCGAGGAAGCAGTCGATGCCCCCGCCGGACCCCAGGTCGAGGACGCGCTCTCCCTCCCGGAGACCCGCCAGCGCCGTAGGATTGCCGCACCCGAGCGAAGCAGCGATGGACTCAGCAGGCAATTCGGCCAGCTGCCCTTCCTCATAGAGCTGCAGCGCCTCGTCCATGTCCTGAGGACTGCAGCAGGCGTCGCCGGACGGCTGCGCAACCGCCGCAAGCTCGATCACTTGCCGGGCGCGTCCGCCGTACCGCTCACGAACCAACCGCTTGATCTCTTCCGACTGCATAGTCAAATCTCCCTCCGCTAGTGCATCCCTACGCCTTCCGGCACGGGCAGGCCGTACAGGGACGTGGTTCCCTTCCAGATGATGCGCGACTTCTGCTCGTCCGTCAGATCGGTGCGGTTGTAGATGTACACCGGCGAGTCCGGCACGCGGTGGGCGTGGGGAATGTCGCTGGCATACACCCAGCAGTCCGTCCCGTACTTGTTCACCATGTAGGGCAGCAAGTCGTCGTCGACCTCGAAGCCGATGAAGATGCGTCCGTCCTTGATGTACTCCATCGGCGTCGCCTGCGGCAGGCCGCGCTCCACGATGGCCTTATGCTCCGAGCGAATCGTGCCGATCTCGAGGCGGTCCTTCACGTTGTCCAGCGTGAAGTCCATCACTGCGACGGCGAAGTCCACCCACGTGCAGCCCGTCTCCAGGAACGAGACCTTGACACGCGGGTAGCGGTCGAGCAGGCCGGATCCGCAGATCGTCTTGAAACCCCGCACGACCGACAGCAGGAACTGGTCGCCCGCGATGTTGCGGTAGGACTTCATCGCGTCCTTCGCGCCCAGGCCGGGGTGCACGTTGATGGGCATCTCCAGATCCTGCGCCGCAGCCCAGATCGGCTCGAAATCGGGGTCGTCCAGCGCCTTGTTGCCGTAGTCGCCGAACACCATGATGCCGAGCGAGCCCATGCGCTTGGTTCGTTCCATCTCCCGGACGGCCTCGCCGGGGTCTCGCGGGTCTATGACCGTTACCCACTTCAAGCGCTCCGGCGATTCGTTGGAGATGTCCGCGACCCAGCTGTTGTAGGCGCGCGTCAGCCCCGTGTTCAGCGCAGGATCGCCTACGATGGGCCAGTTCAGGAGCAGCGTCGGGTAGTTGACCGAGAGGTAGGTGTTCTCCGCATCCATCACGGCAAGCCGGGCCTCCGCCGAGTGGAACTCGCCGCTCTCATGCGGGCCGCGCCACTTCGACATCAACTCGTACTCGGTGGAGACGACGCCGTTCTTGCTGGACGGCGAGCCGCCCACGCGGACACGCTCCCCCGCGATCTCCCAGATGTAGTCGTGTTCGAACTCGCCGGTCTCGACCACCTGAGGGCGCCGGTCGCGGAACTCCGGTTCCAAGTAATCGTCCGACCAGGTTGCTTCCCATTCCTCGACGTGGCCGTCGCCATCCATCGCCTTGATGTCCATCACGCCCTCCCGCCTACAGATTCGCTTATTCGATCTTCCTCTTCTATCGCCACAAACGGTAGCCAAGCGCAGGGATGAGTGTCAAGGACGCTCAGGAGTGCTTAGGAGCGGCGAGCTTTTTAATTCCGCTCATTTCCGATCATTCTTCTCGAACCCTCACCCTCATCCTAGCCTTCTCCCCTCAAGGGAGAAGGGATCTGAGCCTTCGCTGGAATGACGGGGGGGGGGGTCGACTCCTGGACCCATTTGGCCCTGTTTGGCCTCGTTTACTCCTAGCGGGGAGGCTGGAAATGGGGCCACGGTGGCCTCGTTTGGCACTCCGCTCACTCGTACGCGGTGGGCTAGCTGGCCCTGGTTGGCCTCGTTACGAGTGGCCAGAAGTGGCGAAACCTTTAATTCAGTTGCATTTGGTTGCATTTCGTTGCTTTCCTGTCGTCTACGCGGACATCCCTCTGCCCAGGCAGGGTAGCCATCCCGTGTTTCTCTGGAAAGTGCTCGTTTTTGGTCATTTCGGTCGTTACTCCACCTCTGGCGCGCACGGTTTTTCAGGAGTGATCAGGAGTGGGGGACCCCCATGCCCTGGCCCGATTTGGCCCGATTCACTCCCAGCACCCCTGAACGGCGGTGGAGTTCAGGAGTGGCCAGGAGTGGCGAACTTTTAATTCGCTTCCATTTGCTTCCATTTCCTTCCATTCCTTTATCCCCCGAACCCTCACCCTGACCCTCTCCCAGAGGGCGAGGGGATTCCCCCGCCTTCGCGTGACCGACGGATTGCCTTCGTATAAACGACGCACGCAACCAATGTAAGGGCCGGCGCGATGGCGGCGCAATGGGCAGTTGTCGTTGGTTTGGGAGGTACGTTGGGGTGGCATGACGTTAGGGCCGTTCGCGAACGGCCCCTACATCCAGACAGGGGGCGGGGAGGCGAGGTTCGTGCCTTCGCGGGAACGACGTATGCGAACAATGTAGCAGTCGGCGGGGGTACGGCGTAAGCAACTGTGATAGCAGGTCAAGCGATTTGTGGGTCCCAGGTGGTCTCCTCACGCAGGATGGCATTCAGTATGGTCAGCATCTTGCGCATGCATGCGACGAGCGCCACCTTCCTCGGCTTACCCTGGTCCAGCAGCCGCTGGTAGAACGTGCGTATCACGGGGTTGTGCTGGACTGCCGAGAGCATAGGCATGTACAGCGCCCTCCGCACGTTTGCACGCCCGCCCCAGCAGAAGCGCTTCCCCTCGCGCTTCCCGCTGTCGCGGGCGTGCGGGGCGAGGCCTGCCAGCATCCCGACCGCTGCTCGGTTCAAGTGTCCCAGCTCCGGCATACTGCCGAGTAGCGCTGCCGCTAGGGTCTCACCCACGCCAGGAACGCTCCGCAGCCGCTCCCAACGCTCGCGCAGGGAGACATCCTGGGCGATGACCCTCCGCAGTTCCTGCTCCACCGCCGCGATCTCCCGCTTCAGGAAGGCGAGATGGCGCTTCGCGCTGGCCAGGCTTGCGCCGGAGAACAGCCGGGCTTGGTGTCGCACCCGCGTGTGGTCCCCCACCAGTTGATTGCGGCGGGTGGCAAGATCGCGCACGGTCTGCTCGGGGCGCGACGGCGCAGGCTTCGGCTGGATGCGGATGTCGTGGGCGAACTGGGCGATGACGGCCGCATCAATGCGGTCGGTCTTAGCCAGGACGCCGGTGGAGCGGGCATAGTAACGGACGTTGCGGGGGTTGAGGATGGCGAAGGGGAGTTGGGCGTGGGTGAGTGCGTGGGAGAGAGGGCGTTCGTAACCGCCGGAGGCTTCGAAGGCAATCAGGCGGGGCTGAGCATCGCGACAGTGCTCGACGAGGGAATGCAGGCCGGCGGGAGTGGTCTTGAAGCGCTGGGGTTGTCCGGTTGGGTGAGCCGCGAGATCGAGCCAATCCTGGGAAACGTCTATGCCGATGCAGAGGGATGAGTCCATACGCTATGCTCCTGACTGCCCTTCCGTGCCCTGCCTTGTGAATACGAGCTCACTAGCTCAGGCAACTGTTCGGGCTACCGGTAGGGCGGGTGGAATAGAGGCGGGGCGGTCATGCTTACGCACGGTCTCAGCGACCAAGGGGCAAACGGCCTACCCCGCCTCTCACCACCATACAAGGGGCAGTTGTCGTTGGTTTGGGGGTTGAGCGTACGTTGGGGATGGCATGACGTTAGGGCCATTTGCGAACGGCCCTAACACCGGGCAGGAGGCAGGGATACGAGGTTCGTGCCTTCGCGGGAGCGACGTATGCGAACAATGTAGCAATCAGCGGGCTATGGCGTAATGGGCAGTTGTCGTTGGTTTGGGGGTTGAGCGTACGTTGGGGATGGCATGACGTTAGGGCCATTCGCGAACGGCCCTAACACCGGGCAGGGGCAGGGATGCGAGGTTCGTGCCTTCGCGGGAACGATGGTGGGGCCGCCCCATACACCCGAACAGGGGCAGGGATGCGAGGTTCCCGTCTCCACGGGAACGGCGGGGCCTAGTGCGGGGAACGACGAGGGGGCGGCACTAGCAAGCGGACGCCATTCTCGCTACTATCCACTCGCTACCATCCCGCTGGCCGGAGTATGCAATGACCACTACGAAACCCATCAGATTCGGAATCGTCGGGCTCGGCACCGCCGGGGGCGCTCTGGTGCCTCCAGCCGTGAAGAACCCCAACTTCGAGATGGCCGGCGCCGCAGACCTCGACGAGGAGACGCTGGCCCGATTCAAGGCCGACTTCCCCAACGCCGAAACCTTCACCAGCGCCGAGGCGATCGCTGAGTCGCCCAACATCGACGCACTGTTCGTCTCGACGCCCACGCAGCATCACACCGGCCACGTCCTTGCCGCGATAGCCAATGGCAAGCACGTCGTATCCGAGAAACCCATCGCCACCAACCTCGACGATGCCGACAAGATGATCGAGGCGGCGGACAAGGCGGGCGTTACGTTCATGGTCGGCCATTCGTTCGGCTATGAAACGCCCATCAAAGCGATACGCACACTCGTCGCAAGCGGGGAGTTGGGGCCGCTCCGCATGCTGCACAACTGGTACTACACCGATTGGATGTACCGACCGCGCAACCCGGAGGAGCTCGACACCTCGCTCGGGGGCGGCGTCACCTTCCGGCAGGGTTCGCATCAGTTCGACGTCATCAGGCTGATCGGAGGCGGGCTCGTCCGCAGCGTTCGCGCGATGACGGGGAAGTTCGACCCCTCGCGGCCTGCCGAGGGCGCGCACACCATCTTCCTGGAGTTCGAGGACGGGGTGGCCGCAACAGCCGTGTACAACGGTTACGACCGCTTCCGCACCGCCGAGCTCGGCTTCAACGTAGGAGAGGGCGGACAGCCGTTCGACGTGTCGTCCTACGGAGCGGCGCGCGCCAGGCTACGGCAGGGCGATAAAGCGCATGAGCAGGCGCTGAAGCGCAGCGTTCGTTACGGGGCATCCGGCGCGCGCAACCGCAACACACCGTCGCACCTTCCCTTCTACGGCCTGCTCCTCATCAGTTGCGAACGCGGCGACATCCGCCAGTCGCCCGACGGCCTGCTCGTCTATGCCGAGGATGGGCAACGCGAGGTCGAGCTGGTCAAGGGCACGTCCGGACGCGATAACATCCTCACGGAACTGCACGACGCCATCGTCAACGGCGTCCCGCCTCTGCACGACGGGCGCTGGGGGAAGGCGAACCTCGAAGTCTGCCTCTCCGTGCTGCAATCCGCGCGCGAACACAAGGAGATATACCTCCAGCATCAGAAGCAGGTGCATGATTGAGCAGGGGCAGGGATGCGAGGTTCCGTAGGGGAACCCTCACCCTCATCCTCACCTTCTCCCCTCAAGGGAGAAGGGATCTGAAGGGGGCAGGGATGCGAGGTTCCCGCCTGCGCGGGAACGACGGAGGCAGGTCACCCTCATCCTAGCCTTCTCCCCTCAAGGGAGAAGGGACCAGAAGCAAACCAAGGTAAGGAGAACATATAGATGACCAGGGAATGGGACGAGATCAAGTACGAAGTCGCCGTCGCTAACCGCGTGCTCGCTGAAGTCGGGCTCGCGACCGGATTCAGGGCGTCGCTGGGACATGCCAGCCTGCGACTGCCGAACGATCCTGACAAGTTCGTCGTGAAGGGGCGCGGTTACACCGTGGACGCCCTGTACTCGATGCGCCCTCAGGACATGATCGTGGTGGACATCGAAGGCCACAAGGTTGACGGGCCTCGCGGTTCCTCGCAGCCGTTCGAGGTCAAGATGCACTCCTCCATCATGAAGCTGCGCCCCGAGGTGAACTCGGTCGTACACGTACATCCGCACTACACCATCCTTGCGACGACACTCCGCAAGCGCCTCCGTCCCATGAACCAGGAGGGCGCGCAACTCGTGCAGAAAGAGCTGCCGGTGTGGGAGCACGTCAAGACCGTCCAGACCGAGGAGGAGGGGCTGGAAGTCGCGACCCTGATGGGGGACTCCCCTGCCATCCTGCTGCGCGGCCACGGGGCCACCACCGCAGACAGCAGCCTGGAGAACGCCGTCATGACGATGATCCAGCTGGAGGAGCAGGCCAAGATGAACTACTGGGCTTACTCCGCCGCGGGGGCAGATCACGCCTACCTGGAAGACGAGATCGTGGACGAGATGTCCGGGCGCACGCCGTTGCCGGAACTGCCGCACTTCATGGGCGTGCTGGCGCCGGGCTCGCGTCCCGTCGTCGGCGGCGTGTGGCAGTACTACACGCGCATCGTTACGAACAACCCGGAGGCCGCTCCGCAGATATCAAGGCCGTAACGACTCGGGAAACGCGCGAGGCGCCGCACGAAACGCGCCTCGCGCGCATTGACGCGCAGCGGCTTGCGGCCTACCCTTATCCTCGACTACCTCTATGCTTACCACTCCACGCTGAGGAGAGATACACATGCTCACCGTCAAAGCCAACGAAGACCTTACGAAAGTCGGTCCGGGCACGCCGATGGGCGAACTGATGCGCCGCTACTGGCATCCCATCGCCGCCGCCGCTGAACTCGACGACCGGCCTACGAAGGCCGTCCGTCTCCTCGGCGAGGATCTCGTGCTCTATAAGGACAAGTCCGGCACGCTGGGGCTCCTCGAGCGCGCGTGCCCGCACCGCCGCGTCGATCTCTCCTACGGCATACCGGAGGAGCATGGGCTGCGCTGCATGTACCACGGCTGGATGATGGACGAGACGGGCCAGTGCATCGAGCAGCCGTTCGAGGAGACCGTTCACCCGGACGGACGCTTCAAGGAGAAGGTGAAGATTGCGGGGTACCCGGTGCAGGCCGCAGCCGGGCTCGTGTTCGCGTACATGGGCCCGCAGCCCGTTCCCTTCCTGCCTATGTGGGAGCCGATGGCCTGGGACAACGCCGTGCGCGACATCGCGATATCGCACTTGCCGTGCAACTGGCTTCAGTGCCAGGAGAACTCGCTCGATCCCGTCCACGTCGAGTGGGCACATTCGTACTGGGGGCAGTACGTCCAGCAGGGGGCCGGATTCAAGGGCGCGCTGCTCGACCTGCCGAAGCACGAGAAGATCGGTTTCGACATCTTCGATCACGGCGTGGTCAAGCGCCGCGTGTTCAGGGGCTACACCGAGGAGGACGACGACTGGAAGCACGGGCACCCGGTGTTCGTGCCGAACATCCTGCTGGTGGGCAGCGAGGTATCCGTGACCATGCAGTTCCGCGTGCCGATAGACGACGAGCACACCTTGCACGTCTCGCTCTACACATGGCACGGCGCTCCCGGTCAGCCAGTCCCGACGCAGGAGTCCGTCCCCTACCGTGAGGTACCGCTGCTGGACGAGAACGGCCGCTGGATCGTGGACGTTGTCTTCAATCAGGACTACACGATGTGGGCAACGCAAGGCCCCATCGCGAAACGCAACCTCGAACACCTTGGCGAGTCCGACCGCGGGCTCATCCTCTACCGCAAGCTGCTGCGCGATCAGATGGATATCACGGCGGACGGCGGCGACCCGATGAACGTTTTCCGCTCACCCGCGCCGGAGGGCGGCATCACCGCTCCGCTGGAGCGCGTGAAGTTCGGGATGAAGCGCGCGAAGAAGTACATCCCCGGGGAGGCTGGGTATTCCCGCGACGCCGAGCTTATCAACCAGGTGCTGCAGACGTGGGATGATCTCCCCGACAAGGCGCCTGCCGCTTCCGAGAATGAGCTCACCGAGCGCGCTGCCGGCGGCGGCAAGGTCGGCGCTGTGGACAACATCAAGGACAACTGGCCTCTGTAGGGTCAGCGTGCATCAGAGCAGTTGAGTCGAGACCGCCCCTCGTGGCGGTCTCTGCTTTTGGGTTGAACATGCGTGAAATCAGCGAGGTTACGGCGTAATGGGCAGTTGTCGTTGATTTGGGAAGTACGTTGGGGTGGCATAACGTTAGGGCCGTTCGCGAACGGCCCCTACACCGGACAGGGGGCCGCGCCTACACCGGGCGGGGGGCTGCCCTGCTTAGCTATCCAGCGCCCCTGCCGCGATGAACCCCGCGAGCGGCTGCTTCTGCGGCGTCATGCCGTGCTCGACGGCGAAGGTCTGGACCAGGTCGATGGTCGTCGCGTTGGCGGCGAGGCCGTAGGCGTAGGGATTGTCACCGAACGTCTCGCGCTGGCGCTCCATCATCTCCCGCGAGAAGACGAGGGCTGACGGCGGCTCCTTCATCGCGCGCTCCATCGTCAGCCGCTGCGCCTCGACGAGCGCATCGAGCAGGCTCTTCGCGGCCCACGGATGCGCGTCGAGCATGCTCTTACGGACGATCGTCGCGTGATGAGCGGGAAAGACGCCCGTCCTGGCGTAGTAACGCTCCGATTCCGCGACGCCGTCCGCGAACAGCGGAACGAAGCGCGAGCGGTCGGCCAGCGGGCCGCTCGTGGGCGGATGGACCGAGTACATCGCATCAAGCGCGCCGTTGGCCATCAGCTGTTCGAGGTTGTTGGGCGGCGGGTTGATCACGACTCCCTCCGGCGGGCGGAAGGGCTCCGTCTGGCCGGGGATGGCGGGGTCGAGCCTGCCCTGGAACCACTCGACGCCGCGCGGGGCGACGCCGAACTCGTGCTCCAAGATGCCTCGCGTCCAGAGCGCCGCTGTCATCTGGTAATCGACGACGCCAACGCGCTTACCGATCATATCCTCGGGGTGGTCCTGCCGGATGCCGGATCCGAGGCGAATCATCGTGTTCACGTAGGAGAAGGTGCGGTTGTGGAAGACGGGCAGGACGCGGTAGTCCCAGCCCAGCGGGATGGCCTGCAGCGTGAAGGACATGGACATCTCGGAGATGTCGAACTCGTTGTCCTGGAGCTGGCGACGCCAGATGTCCTGAAGCGGGATGTTATGGTGCTCCAGCGTGATGCCCTCGGGCTTCACCTCGCCGATCAGAAGGGGGTTGATGCGGTCCCAAGGGGAAATTGCTATCGTCAGTTTCAGGTTCGGCATGGTTGTTTACCTCACTACCGCGTAGACGAGCTCGTCGATGAAGCGCCCGTCCTTCCATACGCTCTTGGCCATCGTTCCTTCGTAGACGAATCCTATCTTCTCGAGCACCCGGACGGAGGCCCCGTTGCCACTGAACACGTTGGCGTACAGCCGGGCGAGGTCGAACTGCGTGAATGCGTAGTCCACGAACGCGCCAACCGCCGCCGAAGCGACGCCCTTCCCCCAGAAGGGCTCGGCGACCCAGAAGCCGATCTCTGCGGACCGCCCCCGGGCGCCGCGCTGAAGGTACAAGCTGATGCCGCCGATGGCGTCCTGCTTGTCGGTGATTGCGAAGTTGACCGGGTCGGCCTCGATGGCGCAGAGATCGATCCACGCCCGCGCCCGCTCGACGGTGTAGGGACGCGGATGCCGGGCGAGGAGCTGGCCCGTCACGTTCGGGTTATCGAGGTGCGCCGACAACGATTCGGCGTCCTCGGGACGCCATGAGCGGATCAGGTAGTTGCCAGCGGGAATGTCCAATTCAGTCCTCTCGCAGGATGGCGAAGAGCAAGTAGTCCACGGGCTCGCCTTCCTTCAGCGCGACCTTGCGGAGCAGCCCTTCGCGTTGGTAGCCCGCCTTCTCCAGCACGCGTGCCGAGGCGTCGTTTGATGCCCTGACAGGCGCGTCGATGCGCATGAGTCCCAGCGTCTGGAAGCCGTAGGCTGTCACGGCCTTTGCGGCGCAGGTGATGATCCCGCGTCCCCAGAACGGCTTGCCCAGCCAGTAGCCGATCTCGGCGGAGTGCCGGTAGTCGTCCTCGCGCGTTTCCAGGCCGATGGCGCCGATCGGCCCTTCGGCGTCGCAGACCGCGAATACCGTGGTCGGGTCCCGGCCCGATTGAAAGGCAACCCAGTCCTCGGCGTCTGAGCGGGTGTATGGGTGGGGGAAGCGGTCGCGGAGGTTTATCCAGATGTCGTAGTCGTTCGCGAGCGTGACGAAACGCCCCTGGTCGCCGTCCCGCCACGCGGTGTCCCAAGGCCGGAGCACGTAGCCGTTCGCCAAGTCAATCTCCATATCAGCACCATATCAGGACGACGCTGACTTGAGCGCGCCTCATAGTCATCCCGTATGTGCTGGGACAGGTTGGGTGCAGTGCTACAATGCCGCCAAGTGGACAACATCAAGGACAATTGGTCCCTGTAGGGTCAGCCTCCCCAAGCTGGTTGCTGCCCGCAGTCCGCCTAGTCTCGGAAGGGAAGACAGTCTCGGAGAGATTGCCGTCTTCATTTCGCAACCGCTACGAATACGAACGCTGCTTCCTGTCTCCCTGCTGCTGGCATCGGAGGTATTCGTTTCGTTCGAGCTGTATCAGTTTTCGTCCGTGTTGTATCGGTGGTTAGGCGCCACTTCGTATTCCGTATGGTCAGCCGCCGGCTTCGTGGGCTATGGCGTGGCCGCTGGAATCGCGGTGGTGGGAACCATGAGGGTATGGCGCGGCGACTTCGGTGTGGCGGAGCGCGCGCTATGGGCGCTGGTTACCGGGTGGCTTCTGGTCGCCTTCTTCCAGTGGGCGCTGTTTCTCGGGGTGGTGGTATTTGAGAGAGATGAGTTACCGCCAGCGGTTTGGTTTCTCCTGCTGCGGAGTGCGTCCGTCGTGTTTGTGGCACTCCTCGCAGTCTATTCAGCGCGGCGCGCCGCCTTCGGAGGGTGGTTCGTGATTGCGGTGCACCTCGCACGTGAAGGAGCGTATGCGCCGGTACTATTGGGGGTGCCTCCGCTGGATTTCCCTTTCAACCTGTACTCACCGGTGGCGATATTGGTTTACATGCTCATGCTGTTGGGCGCTGCGGTCATCGCATCCGGGTTCGATTCCCGCTCCCCTAGCGCGCGACGCTTGCAGTTGACCGCGTTGGCAGGGTTTGTCGCAGTCGCGGTGGTTAGCAAAGCTATTGTCTTCCACCTAGGAAGTTTCTACATAGGCCGCATGCTGGTACTGGGGAGTTCGTACAGAGATGCGATACCATCCAGCATCGTTGGAGCAGTCGACTTCCTTGGCTGGAGCCTGGTAACCGTGATGGTCTACGCGCTGCTGCGGCAGTTGTTTCGTGAGGATCGCGCTGCGTGGCTGAAACGCTAGGCCCGGATTCTCCATCCGCCGGACGCGGGCCAACCCCTGAACGCGAGCCAAGCGTTGCCAGGATCAAACCTCTGGCTTCGTTCGGGTTCGGCGAGTTCCGATGGGTGCTCGCCAGCTTTGTCATCGGCTTCGTCGGCTTTCAGATACGGCAGATCACCAACCTCCTGGTCATCTGGGAGATCACCGGCTCCCCTTTCAGCCTCGGTCTTCTCGGCGTCTTCCAGTTCGGGCCGATGCTCCTCCTCGTGTTCATCGGAGGCTCCATCGCCGACATGGTGGATCGCCGGACGCTGCTAATCATCACGCAGGCAGGCAATTTCCTGCTGGCCTGTGTGCTTGCGGCGCTGATGCTGACCGACAGCATCGAGGTGTGGCACATCTACGGAACCACCCTCGTGACTGCGGCGGTGAACACGTTCGAGGGTCCGGCGCGCATGGCGATGCTCCCCCACCTGGTGCCTCGCAGCCACCTGATGAACGCGATCACGTTGAACCAAGCCGCACGCCACGCCGCGATGCTCATCGGCCCGGCCATAGGCGGACTGTTGATCGGACTGGTTGGCGCGGGCTGGACCTACGCCACCGTCTGCTTCATCTTCGTCCCTTCCATCGGCGCACTGTTCCTGGTCAAGGCGATGCCGCCCGGCACATCGGGAGGCAGGCGGCGCATGGACGTGAAGTCGATGCTGCAGGGTTTCCGGTTCGTGTTCAGCACACACGTGATACTTGCCATGATGCTGCTGGATATCGTGGCGATGCTGTTCACGAACCATCGGGGCCTCGTGCCGGTGTTCAAGGACATCCTGGAGGTCGGCACGTTCGGCTACGGGGTGCTGTTCTCCGCGCCAGCGGTGGGGTTCCTGCTGGGCTCCGGCGCGCTGCTGATCGCCGGTGACTTCAAACGCAAGGGACTCGTGGTGGTGGGCTCCTACGCTGCGTATCTCGCTTCGATGGCGGTGTTTGCACTGTCGCGTAACTATCTGCTCTCGCTGCTCGCGCTGACGTTGGTGGGAGCGACGGACGGGATCGGCGCCATCATGCGCTCAACGATCCTGCAGATGGCGGTGCCCGACGACATACGAGGCCGCGCGACCGCCGTGCTGCAACTCTCGAATCGCGGCGGGCCGTCGCTGGGTCAGCTGATCCTTGGGAGCATGGCGGCTGCGATCCTGGCGCCCAACGCGCTCATCGTGGGTGTCGTTATCGGCGTTGCGACATTGGTAGTGGCGATGCTCACGGTTCGCGACATCGTCCGATACCAAGGTTGAGCCTAATACTGCGTAAGTGTGGAGAACTTCGCAGGAGAAAGCGGCACTTATACGCTGACAGTCACGCCCAGTAGACAGCGGTGCAGGGAAGATAGCAGTAGCAGACACCAGCGCTGCGATGCCTGTGTGCAACTAAGCAGCCACACGTACTACGCCCACGGCTGCACGATAGCGCATAGTTCCACACAGTCCCAGGCAACTGCATCGCCGGGCTAGCGCAGTGCTACAATGCCGCCAATCTGCACGTGTGGAGGGATCAGTCCATGTTGAGCACCCAGGAGAACGCAGAACTCACACAGGTCGGCCCCGGTACGCCGATGGGCGATCTGATGCGCCGCTACTGGCATCCCATCGCCGCTACCGCCGAGCTCGACGAACGCCCCACCAAGGCCGTGCGACTCATGGGCGAGGACCTGGTGCTCTATCGCGACAAGTCCGGTACGCTCGGACTCATCGAGCGCGCCTGCCCGCATCGCCGCGTCGATCTCTCCTACGGCATACCGGAGGAGCACGGTCTGCGCTGCATGTACCACGGCTGGATGATGGACGAGACCGGCCAGTGTATCGAGCAGCCGTTCGAGGAGACCGTTCACCCGGACGGACGCTTCAAGGAGAAGGTGAAGATCGCGGGCTACCCCGTGCAGGAGATGGCAGGGCTTGTTTTCGCCTACATGGGCCCGCAGCCCACCCCCTTGCTGCCGCGCTGGGAGCACCTGCTGTGGGATAACGCCGTCCGCGACATCGCGATCACGACGATCCCCTGCAACTGGCTGCAATGCCAGGAGAATTCGCTCGACCCGGTTCACGTCGAATGGCTTCACGCGTACATGGGCGCGTACCGCAACACGGATCGCATCGCCGTTTCCCAACAGGGTTCATCCCGGAAGCATATGAATATCGGGTTCGACGAATTCGAGTTCGGCATCATCAAGCGCCGCCTGTTGTTCGGGAAGGACGAAACCGACGACGAGTGGGCCGAGGGGCACCCCGTCCTCTTCCCCAACATCCTGCTCGTGGGCAACGAGGCGCGCGCCACCTTCCAGTTCCGCGTACCCGTCGACGACTCCAACACGCTGCATGTGTCGATCTACAACTACCGCGCCGCTCCCGGCGCAGCCGCCCCGCGACAGGAGACCGTGCCCTACCGCTACGTCCCCCTCAAGGACGACGAGGGCCGCTTCATCGTCGACTGGACGTTCAACCAGGACTACATGGCGTGGGCGACTCAGGGTCCGATCGCCAAGCGCGAGAAGGAGAAGCTCGGCGCGTCGGACGTCGGCATCATCCTGTTCCGTAAGCAGTTGCAGCGTAACATCGCCATCGCCCAGGACGGCGGCGACCCGATGAACGTCTTCCGCAACGACCCTGATCAGCTGCTCCACGCCCCTGTGGAGAAGGTCAAGTTCGGCATGCGGGCGCAGGCACGCTACATCCCGCCTGAGGCGGGCGACACCACCGCCGTAACCGACATCGAGGAGGTCATGCGCACCTGGGTAGACTACCTCGGCGTGGAGGCCACGCTGGGCCGATAGTGCGGGCGCGTTCGTATGGCGCTATCCCTGACGTTTCGCCGGTAGAGTGGAGACCGCCCTCGTGGCGGTCTCTGTCTCGATTACAGGAAGTGGGGATCGAGCTGGTAGATTTCTGGAAGTCCTCGTAACTCGCGTCCGGCAGGTTGGCCAAGGCTCCCCTGAGTGTGCCGAGTGAAGGCCTTCCCCCAATGGAACGCTGGACAGGCATGAGCCTAGCGCACGGTTCCCCGCGGCGGGTGATGATCACTTCTTCGCCATTGTCGAGGTTCCTGAGTATGCCGCTGACTCTGGTTTTGAATTCTCTTATGCTGTAGGTGGCCATGTCGTACACCTACATGTGGTTGCATGCGTAAAGCACTGCGACTATGTGGTACCACCCTGCAAGCAGTGAGGCTCCGGGCTGTGCGCGGTTTGGTTGGCAAGCCATAATAGCAGCCGCCTACGTTCGCCGACCCCGCGCGCGGCGCTCTCCGTAAGACGAGATAGATGGAGTTATCACCTTGTGGTAACCTGGTAAAGTGAGCTAGCCTGTGGATATCGAGTTCGCGGATGAAGAACTGGATCGCTTGGAGACTGACCCTGGGGTTGACGCGGGGTTGCCCGTTGGCGTGGTCAAGAGTTACCGCAAGGTCATCGGCTGGATTCGGGCGGCCCAGGACGAGCGGGATCTGCGGCAGATGCGGTCGTTGCGTTTCGAGAAGCTTCGCGGCAACCGCAGCCACCAGCACTCGATGCGCCTGAACGATCAATACAGGCTCATCATCGAACTTGAAAAGGCGGGTGGACGCTCCAGAGTTGTTTTGGTAGAGGTCACCGATTACCACTGAATCCGGCGCAAGGCCGCGAGGGCGAGGACATGGAACGGACAGTTGCGGAAGCATATCCTCCCGGTGCGTACATCAAGGATGAGATCGAGGCACGCGGCTGGACTCAGCGCGACCTCGCCAAGGTTCTAGGCAGAAGCGAACCGAAGGTCAGCGAACTGATCAATGGCAAGCGGGCAATCACCAGCCAGACAGCCAGAGAACTAGGGGCCGCCTTCGGGACGAGCGCCGAGGTCTGGCTCAACCTAGAAGTGCGATGGCAACTCTGGCGGGATCAATCCCCCGTCGAGGGGGTCGAGCGCCGTGCCAAGCTCCTGGATGAAGAGAAGCTCTCCCTCTACGCGCCTGCCCACTAAAGCCGCTCATGACACTTCGATGATCATCCCCGATCCCACGCCTACGTTCGCTGACCCGCGCACGTTCTCTCCTTGACGAGTGCTTCCTGCTTAACTACGCTATCGCCTAACTCCAGACTCGGGAGATAATGCATGCTTAGCGTCAAAGCCAACGAAGACCTTACGAAAGTAGGTCAGGGTACGCCTATGGGCGAACTGATGCGCCGCTACTGGCATCCCATCGCCGCTACCGCTGAACTCAACGAGCGCCCCACCAAGCCAGTGCGCCTGCTCAACGAAGATCTCGTTCTCTATCGCGACAAGTCCGGTACGCTCGGACTCATCGAGCGCGCCTGCCCGCATCGCAGGGTCGATCTCACCTACGGCATACCGGAGGAGCACGGCCTGCGCTGCATGTACCACGGCTGGATGATGGACGAGACCGGCCAGTGCATAGAGCAGCCGTTCGAGGAGACGGTGCACCCGGACGGACGTTTCAAGGAGAAGGTGAAGATCGCGGGCTACCCGGTGCAGGAATTGGGAGGCCTCGTCTTCGCATACATGGGTCCGCAGCCTGCGCCGCTGCTGCCGCGTTGGGAGCAGCTGACCTGGGACAACGCCGTGCGGGAGGTCTGCATATCGGAGCTCCCGTGCAACTGGCTGCAGTGCCAGGAGAACTCGCTCGACCCGGTTCACAACGAGTGGCTCCACGCCTACTACACCAACGTGCAGCGCAACGGCGTCCACGCACTGCCTGAACTGCGAGGCACGCATCTGAAGATCGGATTCGACGTCTTCGAGCACGGCATCATCAAGCGCCGCGTCGAGGCAGGCTACACGGAGGAAGACGACGACTGGTCAGAGGGGCACCCCATCATGTTCCCCAACATCCTGCTCGTCGGGGACGAGGTACGCTCCACCTTCCAGTTCCGTGTGCCCGCGGACGACACGCACACCTACCACGTCTCCTATTACGCCTGGCGGCCCGCACCTGGGTCGCAGGCGCCGCGTCAGGACGTCGTCCCCTACCGCTACATCCCGCTCAAGAACGACGAGGGGCGCTACATCAGCGACATCCTCTTCAACCAGGATTACCTCGCGTGGATAACGCAGGGCCCCGTCGCCAAGCGCAACCTCGAACATCTTGGTGAGTCGGACAAGGGCATCATCCTCTTCCGCAAGCTCCTTCAGGAGCAGGCGCAACTCGTCGCGGACGGGGGCGACCCCATGAACACGTTCCGCGACCCTGCGACGAACGAGGCCATCCACCTGCCGCTGGAGCACGTGAAGTTCGGCAATCGCCGCCGCTTCGGCTACACGCTCGTCGAGGCCGGCGAGCCAACAGTCGCCTCGCTCGTGGATGAGACGTTGGAAAGCTGGGAAGGCCTGCGCAGCATACCCCGCACCGCGGGGGCAGCACAGGGAGCATAGGAAGGACTGCTATACTCTGGCCAAATCGCACAGAATCCGGTAACCACAGCACAAGGAGAGAATTCTCATGCTGACACAGGAAGCTAACGACCGCTATACCCGAGTCGGCCCCGGCACGCCGATGGGCGAGCTGATGCGCCGCTACTGGCACCCCATCGCCGCCGTTTCGCAGATGAACGACAAGTGGACGATGAAGGTGCGCCTCCTGGGCGAGGATCTCATCCTGTACAAGGATCGCTCCGGCACATTCGGCCTCATGGAGCCGCACTGCGCTCACCGGCGCATGAACGTGATCTACGGCATACCGGAGGAGCATGGTCTGCGCTGTCCGTATCACGGATGGCTGTACGACGAGACGGGGCAGTGCATCGAGCAGCCGTACGAGGAGACGGAGGACCCGGAGGCGCGGTTCAAGGACAAGATCAAGATGAAGGCGTACCCGGTGGAGGTGAAGGCTGGGTTGGTGTTCGCCTACATGGGCCCCACGCCCGTGCCGCTCATCCCCAACTACGATGTCTTCTCCGCAACCGGCGTCCTGCGCGACATCGGCTACGCTGAACTGTCGTGCAACTGGCTGCAGTGCCAGGAGAACTCGCTCGACCCCGTACACCTCGAATGGCTGCACGTCGCGTGGGCAAACTTCATCCGAGAGATGAACGGCGATGAGGATCGGCGTACGCGCCGCCCTCACAAGGTCATCCACTTCGACGCGTTCGAGCACGGCATCATCAAGCGCCGTATCTGGGAAGGCGGCTCCGAGGAAGACACCGAATGGAAGGATGGGCACCCCATCATCTTCCCGAACTACCTGCGCCAGGGCGGCGACGGCTTCAACATCACCGACGGCACGTACCGGGGCAGCTTCTCGATGGGCCCCGCGTTCCAGATTCGCACCCCCATCGACGACTACACGACCGGCCACTGGTGGGTGGCGTGCTACCCGATGGTCGCAGGCGACGAGGAACAGACAGCGGAGGAGATTCCCTTCTACCGCCCGCCCGTTCCCATGCTGGACGTGAATGGTCAGCCGGTCTACCCGGAATTGCGCAGCAATTCCTCGCAAGACCCCGCTGCGTGGATCACGCAGGGCGATATCGCGGACCGCACCGGCGAGCATCTGGGACGCTCCGACAAGGGCATCATCATGTTCCGGCAGATGCTGGAGGACAACATCCGCATCGTCGAGGACGGCGGAGACCCCATGGAGGTCTACCGAGACGCTGAGCAGAACGCCTACATCCCGTTCATGACGGAGCAGCACAACTACGTGGACACGTCCTCTCGCCAGGGTGCCGCCACGATGTACAGCCCCATCCTGGACAGACGCGAGGCTGCAGCAGCAAAAGGCTGATGCGCGCTAATAGGCAGCAATCTACCCATGAGGTTGGCGAACAACCGGCGGGGGACGCCATGGCCAAGTTGAGTGAAGAGATTGCCGCCTACGAGCGGATGCAGGACTTGCTGGAAACCGACCACTTCGGCGAGTGGGTCATCGTGCGTGACGGGGAACTCATCGGAACCTATCCGGCATTTGAGGATGCGGCCCGGGTGGCGATGCGCCGCTTCGGTCGCGGGCCGTACCTCATTCGCAAAGTAGGGAAAGGGCCGTTGCAGTTGCCTCCGTCCCTCGTTTTCGGGATTCACTGATGCCAGTTGCCGACTGCGGATTCGACGGGCAGCCGGACATGCTGGTGAGCATAGGGCCAACACTGGCTGTCCGAATTGGCCTTGACACTTCTTACGACCCTGACAGCGGCAACCAGCCTAACCTTGGGTCTGACCAGTTCCCCGCTCTCATCGATACGGGCGCCTCAGAAAGTTGCATCGACACAAGCCTTGCCGACAACCTGCGCCTTCCCGTAGTGGATCACCAGGTCATAACTGGGATTCATGGCCCAGCCGCGATGAACATGCACCTAGCGCAGGTTCATATCCCCCATTTCGACTTCACGATCAACGGCCAATTCGCAGGCGTTCATCTGACAAGTGGGGGCCTGCCCTACTATGCCATCATTGGCAGGGACATTCTCCGGCGCTTCACCATGACTTACAACGGCGTTACCGGCCGCGTTACTTTCGAGTCCTACCCACGACAGGAGCCTACCCCATGACGCTCATCCTGAACAACGACAACGTCGCAGCCGTCCTCACGATGCAGGACACCATCGACTCGCTGAAGCGCGCCTATGAGGAGCTCGCGCGCACTGAGGCGGTCTGCAGGCCGCGCATCGATCTGCGCATCCCCACGTCCGACCCGAACAAGATGTACCAGTGGGGCACGATGGAGGGAGGCTCCGCATCCGGCTACTTCGCCATTCGCATGAAGTCCGACGTGGTGTACGAACAGGAGTACGAGGGCGTACGCACGGAGGAGAAGTACTGCGTGCAGCCCGGCCTCTTCTGCGGCCTCATCTTCCTGATGAGCACCGAGAACGGCGAACCTCTGGCGATCATGAACGACGGCTTTCTGCAGCACATGCGCGTCGGCGCGGACTCCGGCATCGGCGCGGGGTACATGGCGCGCGAGGATGCCTCGGTCGTCGCGATGATCGGCTCAGGCGGTATGGCGCGCTCGCACGCCGAATCGTTCGCCGCCGTCCGCGACATCAAGCGCATCCAGGTGTTCAGCCCCACTAAGGCCAACCGGGAAGCGTACGCCGCTGAGATTCAGGAGAAGCTGGGCATCGAGGTCATCCCTGTCACGAGCGCCGCCGAAGCGTGCAAGGGAGCGCACATCGTCGCAGGCTGCACCGACTCCGTGGAGCCGGTCATCTTCGGCAAGGACATCGAGGACGGCGCGCACATCACCTGCGTCGGCGGGCGCATAGATGGAGAGGCCATGGAGCGCATAGACCGCTCGTTGCGCCTCGGCTCCGCGCCCGCCCCTGTCGGCATACCGGAGATGGCGCTGCACGACGAGTTCATCGCCTACGAGGCCAACGCGCCCGGCGGACGCCCGGCGTCCAGCAACCAATCGCGGTCGCGCGTCAGCCGCGCCCACGGTATCGTCGCGGAGGGCCGCGTCGTCTTCCTGCAAGAGATGATCGAGGGCGCGGAAGGCAGGCCGAGCAACAGCGCGGTAACCTACTCGGAGCGCGGGAACATCCAGGGCGCGCAGTTCTTCGCCGTGGCAGGCCGCGCCTACGAGCTGGCGAAGGCTCAGGGCCTCGGCCACGAGCTCCCCACCGAGTGGTTCCTCCAGGACATACGCGACTAGGCGCGCAGGCGGCGGCTCCCCGCCCCGAGGAAGCCTACAGAGAGCGCTTGGCGGAAGACTTCTATGACATCTTCGATATCGAGCGAGGCTTTGAGGTTAGGCGATGAAGATAAATTGTTCGGCACGGGCGCAGGTGCAGAAGGAGATAATACCATGACGAGGGTGGCGGCTTGTTTGGTCGGAAACGACCATGGGGAAACTCTATTTGTGCAGCGGGCATATGGGTCACGGAAGGGGAAGTGGGCGTTGCCAGGCGGTCATGTTGACCACCATGAAAGAAGTCGCCATGCTGCCTATCGTGAAACCAAGGAAGAAACCGGCATTATCGTAGAAATAACCGGCATATTGTTCACTGGAAACAAACATCCTATTACGGTATTCACTGGTCGTCCCACGGGGGGCAACCTGCATTTTCAGCGTAAAGAGTGCATGGATGCTCGATGGCGGAATCCATGGAATATTGAACTATGGGAGCTTGCCTTTGGTTATGACAGTAAGGCCCTGGGTTTGTGGAAGGCATCGAAGCAAGGAACACAGACAAAAGAGATTAAGTGATGATAGCAGCGCGGTGGAGAGCGTCCTTTCCCTGCTGCGCCGCCAGCGGGGCGCAATGCGGAGCCGGCGAGAGGCATCACCGCGTCCGGCGGCGTATCCGCCGAATACCTCCTCCAAAGCTCCTCCCGCCCCGTCTACCGCCAACCCCGCCACTCAGGTAAGATGCACCACGGCTAGCAAGCCAGAGGAGGCTTAGCGATGGCACGACGTTTCACGTATGACGACTGGATGGAAGCACAGGGGATACCCGTTCACCGGGGCTACTACGTGGAAGACCTGCGCACCGTTGAACTCGGCTGGTGGGAGGACCGCCAGGTCGATGCAGCGTTCATGCAGTTGCGAGGCATGGAAGGCGTCGTCGAGGGGCGCATCGAGGAGATTCCGCCCGGCCGCACGCTCCCGCCGCTGAAACTCGCGGTCGACGAGCAGGTCTACGTCCTCGGCGGGCGCGGCGTCGCCACCGTATGGACGGACGACTCACGACCCAAGAAGACGTTCGAGTGGGCGACGCGCAGCCTCTTCCTCATCCCGCGCAATTCGCACTGCCAACTCACGAACATGGACGGCCAGAATCCCGCGCGGCTCCTCCATTACAACTACCTGCCTATCGCGATGTCCGCCACGCCCGACCCGGAATTCTTCTTCAACAACCCCTACTCCGAGAGTAGCTTCCTGCACAGCACCGACGAGTTCTACTCCGAGGCAAAGGCCATCATGGAAGCGGGCGAGGGCGCTTTCGCCGGACGCGGGCGCCAGGTATGGCACGGCAACTTCTTCCCCGACATGGCCGCCTGGGACAAGCTCGTGCCTTTCTGGGGACGGGGCGCAGGTGGGCACGTGGTGTTCATCCAATCCCCCGGCTCGGAGATGCACGCGCACATGTCCGTCTTCCCCGCGAAAACGTATAAGAAGGGCCATCGCCACGGCCCGGGACGCGTCATCGTCATCCCCGGCGGCGAGGGCTACTCCGTCATGTGGGAGGAAGGCCAGGAGAAGGTCGTTATCCACTGGCGCGAGGCCAGTTGCTTCGTTCCGCCCGACCGCTGGTTCCATCAGCACTTCAACCTGGGCAAGGCGGACGGACGCTATCTCGCGCTCCATCCACCCAACCAGTTCATGGGCATGAGCGAGAAGGTAGAAGACCGCGGACGCGACCAGATCGAGTACCCCGACGAGGATCCGTGGATACGCGAATACTTCGAGGGTCAGCTGGCCGAGCGCGGCATGACCTCCGAGATTCCGGACGAGGCCTACAAGAACCACGCGTACGAATGGAACTACGAGGCCGCGAAAGCCTGACCCGCCCCGCCAGACACTACATCAACATTGAGGGATAACTGACGGATGCACGACGACGATCACGATCACGGACACGCCCTCGACCTCCTCTACAGCGAGGATGCCGAGGACATCGAGGGAATCGAGAAGTTCACGTTGCACAGCGTGGGCATTGATATAGGCTCCTCCACCACACACACCATCTTCTCCAGGCTCATCCTGCGGCGCGAGGGGGCGGGGCTGTCGGCGAAGTTCGTCGTCACCAACCGTGACGTGCTCTACCGCTCCCCCATCATGCTCACGCCGTACTCCTCCAACACGGCCATCGACACGGACAGCGTGCAGCAGTTCATCGAGGAGTCCTATAGCGAGGCCGGGTTCACCCCGGGCGACATCGATACGGGCGCAGTCGTCATCACGGGCGAGGCGCTCAAGAAGGAGAACGCTCAGCCCATCCTGGAGTACTTCTCCGAAAAGTCCGGCGGGTTCATCTGCGCGTCTGCAGGGCCGATGCACGAGGCGCTCCTCGCGGCCTTCGGGTCGGGCGCAGTCGCCATCTCCAAGAGCCACTCCAATTCCGTGCTCGACATAGACATGGGCGGCGGAACGACCAAGATATCGCTCATCCAAGGCGGCGAGATCTCCCAGATGGTGGTGGTCGAGATCGGCGCGCGGCTCATCGCCTACGACGACGATATGACGATCACGCGGGTCGAACAGCCCGCGCGCACCATCATGAAGACGCTCGGCCACGAGGTCGCGGTCGGCGGCAAGCTGACCGAGGCCCAGCGCGATCAATTCGTTGCCAGGATGACCGACATCCTGTTCGACGTCATCAGCGGCGGCGACGTGGACCCACTTACCGAGTCCCTTCTGCTGACCGACGGCCTGCGCGTATCGTCCCTGCACGACATCGACCATATCGTCTATTCAGGCGGCGTCTCGGAGTACGTCTACGACCGTACGAGCGAGTCGTACGGAGACGTAGGCCCTTGGTTCGGCAGAATCGTCCGCGAGCGCTCCATGGGAACATTCCGGCCCGGCGTGCTCATCACCCCTGCGGAGGGCATCCGCGCTACGGTCATCGGCGCGGGCGAGTACACGCTGCAGGCCAGCGGCAGCACGAGTTACATCGCAACCGCTGACGTGCTCCCCGTCCGGGGCGTACAGGTGGCACGCGCCTTCATCAATAAGGAGCAAAGCGCGGAGGAGATGGAGGCCGCGCTCGCAGCAGGCGTCGGTAAGTACGACATGGACAGGCTGCCCTCCTCGATGGTCCTCGCCATGTCCATCGCCGGCCAACCCGATTACTGGTACATCCGCCGCCTTGCTGAGTCGATCATCAAGACGGTCGCCGACGAGCCGCCCGAAGCACCCGTTTTCCTCGTCGTTGACGTGGACGTCGCCAAATCGCTCGGCGGCATCATCCGTGAGGAGTTGAACTTCAATCGCGCTATCATCGCCATAGACGGCATTGAGGTCGGCGACCTTGACTACGTGGACATCGGCAAGCCTATGGGCGCGTCGGAGGTTATCCCCGTAACGGTCAAGTCGCTCGTCTTTTCCTTACGCTCACAGTCGGGTTGAGGCGCGAACCGCGACGGGTGGCTCGATGCGCCCGCCGACGCCATGAGAGGCCAACGAGAAAGGGCCGGAGCATCAGCTCCGGCCCTTCGCTTTGCGTATCGTGTACCGCTTCGCGATTACTTGAGGTTCGCACCGAAGAACGCGAGCGTCTTGGGCCATGCGTCGTTCGAAGCGGCCTCGTTGTAGCTGCCGCGCTCGTCGCAGAAGAAGCCGTGCCCCGCGCCCTCGTAGACGTGGTTCTCGATGGACTTGCCCTTCTCCTTCAACGTGGCCTCGATGGCGTCGACGTTGGAGACGGGTATGCCGCCGTCCTGATCGCCCCAGAAGCCGATGATCGGCGCCTGCACGCTGTCGGCGGTCTGGTCGAGGAGACGCGGCGTGCCTTCCGCTGCGTCCGGTCGCGGCAGGATGCCTCCGCCGTAGTACACGGCTGCCGCCTTGATACCGTCCATGGTCGCGCCGAGGTACGACACCATGCCGCCGAAGCAGAAGCCAACGATGCCGATGTTGTCGGCGTCCACGTTCGGGTTGCTGCGCAGGTAGTCTATCGTCGCCTGCACGTCGGCGTTGATGTCCTCCATGGACAGCTTGCCCCGCTCGGCGAACGCGCGCTCCATGTCCGTGAACGCAACCTCTGTGCCCGCGCCGGAGCGGTGGAACAGCTCGGGCGCAGCGGCGAAGTAGCCCTCGGCGGCAAAGCGATCAACGATGCTCTTCATGTGGTTGTTGACGCCGAATACCTCCTGAATCACGATGACTGCCGGGCTCTTCCCGTCGCCATCCGGACGTGCCGTATGAACCGGCATCGGGTCTCCCCCAGCGCTGACTTCCGCAACTTCCTTTATTGCCATGCTCTCCCTCCGCGTATTCACAAGATTTTCAAGGTAGGCGCGTTTGCACGCCCAACCTCTACTGCCGCCAGCCGCGCGCCTCGGCAACGAACCGACGCCAACCGAAAGCCTATCACAACGCCAGCGCCTTGGAAGGCCACAGCCCCATCTCGCGCCTGATCGTTCGGAGGACAGCGCCCCGGCAGTAGCAACGCGTCGGCGCGCATGGCAGAATCGACCGGACGATTCAACGATAGACGATGGAGAGGAGTTGCCCCTTGTCACGCTTGAACAGGACACCTGAAGAACGAGAGATGCTCGCGAGAGCGGCGCGCGCGCTGCCCGGCGGTACGCTCGGGAACCTGCGGCTCGATGACGATTATGCGTTCGTCGTACGCGAGGGCCACGGGTCGCACATCAGCGACATGAGCGGCAACTCCTACATCGACTATCTGCTGGGGTCGGGGCCGATGGTGCTTGGCCATGCCCACCCCAAGGTCATCGAAGCCGCAAGCGCGGCGATGGCCAAGGGCACGACGTTCTTCACGCAGAACGAGTACGCTATCGCACTGGCCGAGCGCATCATCGAAGCGATGCCGTGCGCGGAGCAGGTGCGCTTCGTCAGCACCGGCACCGAGGCGACCTACAACGCGTTGAAGATCGCGCGTTCGTTCCGCAAACGGGAGAAGATCCTCAAATTCGAGGGCGGCTTCCACGGGATGCACGACTACTCACTGATGAGCCTGTCGCCTTCCGGGAAGACGGAGTTCCCTCACGGTGAACCGAGCTCCGCGGGCATACCCAAGGCCGTCCAGGAGACGGTGCTTGTCGCGCCATTCAACGACCTCAACATGGTGGAGGACCTGCTCGACCGGTACCACGACGAACTCGCGGCGGTCATCGTGGAGCCGGTGCAGCGCGTCATCGCACCGCAGCCGGGATTCCTCGCCGGACTGCGCACGCTGACGGAGCGCTACGGCGTTCTGCTCATCTTCGACGAGGTCGTCACGAGCTTCCGCCTCGCCTACGGCGGCGCGCAGGAACACTACGGCGTCGTGCCGGACATCGCGGCCATCGGCAAGATCGTGGGGGGCGGCTTCCCCCTGGCAGCGGTCGTTGGACGGCGCGACCTGCTGGAAGCGTACGACCCTCGCACTGCGCCCGCTGACCGCTACGTGCCGCAGACAGGCACGCTGAACGGCAACCCGGTCGCGGCGGCGGCAGGCCTCGCAACGCTGGATGTCCTGAGCGTACCCGGGACGTACGGGGCGTACCACGAGCGCGCTGCAAGGCTCCGCAACACGCTCCAACGCCTCTTCGACGAGGCGGAGGTTCCTGCGGTCGTGAGCGGCGTCGACGTGATGTTCGATGTCTACTTCACCGAGCAACCCATCGTCGACTACCGCTCCACGCTGGTGGACAAGACGCTCAACCGCATATTCGACAACACGCTGCTGGAGCACGGCGTCTTCAAGCCCTCCGGCAAGCTGTACGTCGGCGTCTGCCACACCGACGAGGACATCGAGCGCACCATCGAAGCATTCCGCGCCGGAGTCGCAGCCGTCCGCGATGCGTAGGCTATGCCAACTACCCTCCGGCTCGTTCGCGAAGACGACGCCGACCAGATCGCGGCGATCTACGAGCCTTACGCCCGCGATACGGCGATAACCTTCGTCTACACAGCTCCCACCGGCGCTGATTTCCGCGACCGCATCCAGAGGTCAATCGATCGGTTGCCATGGTTCGTCTGCGAGCGCGATGGCCTCGTGACCGGCTACGCCTACGCCAGCCCGCACCGCGTCTCCCCTGCCTACCGCTGGTCTGTCGAGACCACCATCTATATCCACCCGAAGCACCACCGCACGGGCATCGGCACAGCGTTGTACATCGCTCTCTTGGGAACGCTCCGCCTGCTCGGATACCGCCGCGCCTACGCCGGAGTCACGGAGCCGAACCCTGCAAGCATCGGACTACACGAGGCCATGGGCTTCGAGCAGATCGGCACATTTCACGAGGTCGGCTACAAGCTTGGAGCGTGGAGAGACGTCATATGGCTGGAGTACATGCTGGGAAACGCCAACTTCCCTCCTGCGGAGCCGCTGGGTCTCCCGGAGCTGCTCGGAACGCCGGAATGGGAAGCCGCAGTTGCAGCCGGACAGGCGCTCCTGCGTTAACGCGCGCCGTCGGTTACATGTGCTGCGTGCGGAGGTATAACGCCATTTATAGCAAAGTTAGGTAGTTTATCGAATTTTGCTAACTTCCCTAACTTTACTATAAATGTACTGCGCCACTCCTATTCAGCGCCATCGAAGAGCCGTTCCTCCGGCATGATGCGCCGCATGAACTCGTCGAACATGGGGACGGTGAAGGCGGTATCTCCATGGCTCGGACTCCAGACCATGCCCTTGTTGATGAGCTGGCTGCGAGTGGGCGCGAGGGAACTGACGCTGCGGCCCATCGCTTGGGCGATGTCACCGGAGCGGTGGATCCCATCGCCAAGGCTGGCCATCGCTCGGAGGTATCTCTTCTCTGACTGGGTCAGCCGGTCGAACCTGACCATGAAGAAGCTCGCATCCAGATCGGCTATGGCCTGCGCAGAGGCAGTCTCCACACTGGCGATGGTGATAGGGGAACTTTCGGCGGCATCCCACAGATGTTTTCCCCACTCTTGTAGGAAGTAAGGGTAGCACCCCGTTCTGGCAACGATGGCGTCGAGGGCGGGCTCCTCTATCGTCACGCCCTCGTCCTCAGCGGGCTTGACGATGGCCAGTTTGGCATCTTGGGGGGATAACGGCCCGATTTCGGGGAAATCGAAAAGCCGCTCTGCGTAGGATTTCGCATTCCCCATGCGGCCCCGCACCTGGGGCAAGCCCGCCCCAACCATAGTGACAGGGAGCTGCCGCTGCGCCATCCGGTGCAATGCGGTAATCAGCGCCGCGAGTTCGTTCACCTTCACATACTGGAGTTCGTCGACGAAGAGTGTTATGCAGGTTCCATCCGCCTTTGCGGCAGCCCCTACCGCTTCGAACAGGCTCTGCAGGTCAATCTCCAAGTCCCCGTTGTCCGCCAACCCCGGTTCCGGTTCCAAGTCCAGGCCGACCTCGATGTCGTGGTACCTCACTCTGAGCGCGCCGACGAACCCCGCGAGACCTCTCAAAGCGCGTTGCGCTAACTCCCTGGCGGCATCCTTCATCGACAGACGCAACAAGGCTGCGCGCAATTCCGGCGCAAGCATCGATGGGAGCGAGCGGTCATCAGCGGCTTCCACACGCAAGGCGACGATCCCGGCGGCCTCTGCGTCCAGCCTCACCCGGTCGAGCAACACCGTTTTCCCCACGCCCCGCAAGCCCACCATCATCATGCTCTTGTTGGGACGTCCCCTCCGAATCCGTTCCAGCGCGATACGCGCGGCTTCGCGTATCTCCTGGCGGCCTGCCAGTTCCGGAGGCTGTGTTCCCGCGCCAGGCGCGTACGGGTTACGTATAGGATCCATGCATCCAGTTTATAGCAAAGTTAGCGAAGTTATGGAAGTTAGTAAGGTTAGGAAAGTTATCGAATTTTGATAAACTCCCTAACTTTGCTATATATCGCCCGTGCCACTCCTAACGCACGCCGTCGAAGAACAGCTCCTCCGGCGTAAAGCGACGGCTGATGAGGCCGAGGTCTGCCGCGTAGCGGACGATGGTCTCGATGGCGTTGCGGTTGCGCTCCAACCCGTTCTCGTGCGGGAACAGGCCGTGCTGCCGCAGCCAGCCGATGGGCAAGCCCATATGCTCATCGTCGTCGGAAGCGTGGGCGTAATACGCTTCACGCGCTTTGTCCGACGCCTCGACGACCGCCTGTGCGAGGCCGGGGTTCGCATCGAGCACATCCCGCTTCGCCACCAGCATCACGTTCACCGGCAGCACGCTCGTCTGCGCGTGATATTCCAGCGCTGCGGCCAAAGGGTCGTCGAACAGCCGGGCGCGGTTTCCTGCGAGCGGCGGGCCGGAGCGGTCGAACAGCACCGCGTCCAACGCGCCGCTCTCCAGCTCCGCGATCTGGTCGCCGCCCTTGGAGACGCTGAACCGGGAATCGCGGGGGTAGTCCGCGTTCATCAGTGAGTTGGGCTCCGCCTCCACCCAATGCACCCGTGTAGCGTCGAGGCCGTAGACATCCGCGAGCGCGCCTCGCAGCCATGTCCCAGGGTTGAAGCCCCACCCGCGAACACCGACGCGCTTGCCTTCGAGATCCTTGGGGCTCGTGATACCGGCGTTCGTATTCACCTGCGCGCCGGTGTGCGCAAACGACACGTCCGGGAACACGGGGATGCCCGCCAACGGCCTGCCGAGGTCAACCGCGATGAGGAAGTTCGTGATGGGCACCACCATCACATCGTAGGGAGGTTCCGTGAACAGTTTGGCGTAGACGGACGCTGAGCCTCCCTCCGGCCAGACCGTCTCGACGTCGAATCCTTCGACCTTGATAGAGCCGTTCGCGAGGTATTCGGCGGCGTATTCATGATCCGCCATGAGCGTGATGGGCATGTCGTTACTCCGGTGTGGGGTAGCCGTCCGAACGGCGGTCCGTGCCGCCGGTGCGAACGCCCCGTTCATGATCTATCGCGATGAGTTGAACCGCGCCCGGCGTACCCACCGTGGGATAGCCGGCGACGTTGTGGCCTTTCGCTGCGAGGCTGCGTGTGACCTCCTCGCTGAAGCCGTCTTCCATCCGCAGCGCCATCTCCTGGTCGATGGAGCGCGGATCCGTTCCGGGGAAGTGCGTCCATCGCGGAGCATCGGCGGCCTGCTGCACGTCCATCCCGTGATCGATGACGTTGGAGATAGCCTGCGCGTTCCACTGAGGCTGATTGTCCCCGCCAGGCGTACCGCCGACGAGCACGGGTTTGCCGTCCTGAAACACCATGTAGGAGTGAATCGTGTTGATCGTCTTCTTCCCCGGAGCAACGACGTTGACGTGTCCTTCTTCGAGGGAGAAGCCGCGGCCCACGCGGTCGTTCAGCAGAACGCCGGTGTCGCCTGCAACGAACCCGCTACCGAAGTACATCGAAAGGCTGTGGATGAACGAGACGGCATTGCCCTCGCTGTCGATGACGTTGAAATACGACGTAGTCGGTGAGGGCGACACGGAATGCGCCAGCTCGCCCGCGCGAACGATGCTTCCCGCTGCCCGTTCAGGGTCGATGAGCGACCGGCGGCGCGCGGCGTATTCAGGAGAGAGCAGTTCATCGAGCGGCACGCGCACGAATTCAGGGTCGCCTATGTAGGCGAGGCGGTCGGCAAACGCGAGACGCTTCGCCTCTACCATGGTATGAATGCACTCCGCCGTGTTGTGGCCAAGCGCGGCGAGGTCGAACCCATCGAGAAGGCTCAACAGTTCGAGCGTCAGCGCTCCCTGGGACGGTAGGCCCGTTGCGTACACCGTATGCCCGTGGTAGCCCACGGAAGGCGGGTCGTCATAGAAGAGCGTCTCGTGCTGCGCAAGGTCGTCCTCGTCGATGAGCCCTCCGCCGTCGGCGATGCCCTGCGCAATCTCCTTGCCAAGCGCGCCTCGGTAGAACTCGTCCGGGCCGCCGTCCGCTACCCGGCGGAGGGAGCGAGCCAGAGCGGGCTGCGCGAACACGTCGCCCAACAGGTACGGCGAGCCGTCCGGTTTGATGAATACCTTGGCCGTCGTGGGGTACTTGGAGAGCTTCGTGTAGTGATCCGTGAAGTAGCTGGCCGAGCGCGGAGGCAACGAGAAGCCATCGGTCGCAAGCGTGATGGCCGGCTCGATGAGCTGCGCGAGCGTCCTCGACCCGAAGTTGTCGAGGATCGTCTGCCAGGCGTGTACCTCGCCGGGCACGGCAGGGGTAAGTGGACCGTCCGCCGGCATCTTCACGTACCCCCGGCTCACGAAATAGTCGCGTGTCGCGCTGAGGGAAGCCTTCCCTGAGCCGGAGATGCCGTATATCTTGCCGGAGGCCGCATGGTAGAGAAGCGCGAACACTTCACCGCCGATGCCGCACATCATGGGAAGCGTGACGGCCTCCGCGGCGGCCACTGCGATGGCGGCGTCGAAGGCGTTGCCGCCCTCGCGCAGAACGTGCGCGCCCGCCGCTCCTGCGAGCGGAGAAGCCGAGCCAACGATGCCTCGGGTGGTATAAATGGGGCTATGCGATCTGTTCAATATGCTGCTCACTACTATAGTCACCTCGCCGATGATTCCCGCAGTGGCATAATATGCTGGTGATGGCGTGGCGGCAACGCGCGCAACGCCACTACCAGCGAGGGATCCGGGCCGACCATCGAGGCCCACGGAGGAGATATGGCCAACGATTTCACCTACGACCGATGGATGAATGAGCAAGGCGTCCCTGTGCATCGGGGTTACTACCTCGAAGACCTCCGCAACGTGGAAGTCGGACCATGGAGCCTCCGCGAGTGCGATGCTGCGTTCATCCAGCTGGAGGGTATGCCCGGCGTCGTGGAGGGGCGCGTGCAGGAGATTCCGCCCGGCGGTACGCTCAAACCCTTCAAGCAGGCGATAGACGAGATGGTCTACGTGCTGAGCGGTCAGGGCACAACCGTCGTTTGGAGCAGCGAAGGCAGCGAGCGCCACACGTTCGAGTGGTCTCCGCGCTCGCTCTTCCTCATCCCCCGCAACTCGTGGGCGCAGTTCAACAATATGCACGGCGACCGTCCGGTGCGGCTGCTGCACTACAACTACCTGCCCATCGCGATGTCCGCGATTCCGAACCCCGCCTTCTTCTTCAACAACCCGTTCGAGGAGGACGTGCTCAGCGGCCAGGAGTTCTACTCCGAAGCCGAGGCGACGACACAGGAACACGTCGCGGAAGGGGCCGCCGGGCGCACCCTCTGGTTCGGCAACTTCTTCCCTGACATGGGCGTCTGGGACAAGCTGATGCACCGGCCAGGGCGAGGCTCCGTCAACCGGTCGGTCTACATGCAGATTCCGGGGTCGGAGCTGCATGCGCACATGTCCGTCTTCCCTACCGGCACCTACAAGAAGGGCCACCGCCACGGGCCGGGGCGCGTCATCGTCATCCCCGGCGGCGAGGGCTATTCGATCATGTGGCAGGAAGGCAAGGAGAAGGTCGTGGTGCCGTGGCACGAGGCCAGTTGCTTCGTTCCCCCCGACCGTTGGTTCCATCAGCATTTCAACCTGGGCGCGACCCACGGGCGCTACCTCGCGCTCCATCCGCCCAACCAGTTCATGGGCATGTCGGAGCAGGTGCAGAATCTGTCCGAAGACCAGATCGAATACCCGAACGAGGAGCCGTGGATCCGGCAGATGTTCGAGGAGGAGCTCGCCAAGCGCGACATCCCGTGCGGGATGCCGGACGGGGCATACCGCGACGTCAACTATCAATGGGACTACACAGGCGTCGCTGACCACTAACAGCGGGCGCGCAGCGCCGGTGGGAACTGACGTGCGTTCAACGCGCGCCAGCCCCGTGCGTCCCGAAACGCAATCGGAATACGGAAAGGAACGCACACGATGCACGATGAGCCCTGGGCGCATGCCCACGATCCCGACGAAGAGCGGCTGGCGAAGCTCTCTATCGAGCTGAACAACCCGGACCACGACTACTACCATCACGAGGTCATCGAACTCAAGACCGTCGGGATAGACATCGGGTCGTCAACCTCGCACCTGATGTTCTCCAACATCACGCTGCAGCGCGTGCAGGAGATGCACTCGAGCAGGTACGTCGTCGTCGACCGGCAGACGCTCTACAAGTCGCCCATCCTGCTGACGCCGTACACGCACGACAACCTCATCAACACACAACTCCTCGAAGGGTTCATCGCTGACTCCTACGCAGAGGCGGGATTTCAGGCGCAGGACATCGACAGCGGAGCTATCATCCTCACCGGCGAGGCGATCAAGCGTCGCAACGCTCACGCCATAGCCGACATCTTCGCCGATCACGCGGGCAAGTTCGTGTGCGCCTCAGCCGGCCACAACCTGGAATCGGTGCTGGCAGCGAACGGCTCCGGCGCGGTGAAGCTCTCGCGCAATCCGCATCAGACGGTGCTCAACGTGGACATCGGAGGGGGCACGACGAAATTCGCACTGGTCAAGGACGGACGCGTCGCGCAGACCGCCACGGTCAACGTCGGCGGCAGGCTCGTCGCCACCGGCGCTGACGGCAGCATCACGCGCGTCGAGGAAGCGGCGCACACCACCGCCGACGCCATCAGCGTTCCCCTGAGCTTCGGCGAACCGCTGTCGGATCAGAGCAGGATCGCTATCGCTGACGCGCTCGGAGAAGTCATCATCGACGTCATCCAGGGCCGTCCGCGCTCCGAACTGACGCAGGCGCTGCTCCTGACGCCCGATATGCCAGCCGACATGGCCTACGACGCTCTCGTCTTCTCCGGCGGCGTCTCGGAGTACATCTACGGTAACGAGACCAAAGACTTCGGCGATCTGGCCATGGCGTTGGCCGACGCAGTGAGCCGTAAGATGGCCGAGAACGCCCTTCCCGCGCCCGTACAGCCCGCGACGGAGCGCATCAGGGCTACGGTGATAGGTGCATCGCAATTCACGGTTCAGTTGAGCGGCAACACGCTCTCCATCTCCGACACGTCGCTTCTGCCGTACCGGAACGTGCCGGTGCTCATCTCGAAGCTGTCGGAGGATCACGAAGTGCAGCCGGAGGAGGTTGCCGCACTGGTCAACCAGGCGTTCGAGCGTCAGGACCTCACCGAGGGAGGGCAGCAGGTGGCGCTCGCTTTCGATTGGGATGGTCTGCCCCGCTACTCGCAGATACGGAAGATCGCGGACGGCATCGTTGCGGCGATGCCCCGGTCGCTGGCGAACGGGTCGCCGCTGATGCTGGTGTTCACGGGCGATTTCGCCAAGCTCATCGGCGAAACCATCACGAAGGACATTGGCATCACGAACCCGGTCATCTCCATAGACAACCTGTTCCTGCAGGAGTTCGATTACATAGACATCGGGGAGATGATCTACCCGGCGCGCGTCGTCCCTGTCGTGGTGAAGTCGCTGCTCTTCCCTGAGATCGAGAAGCAGACGGCGGAGGTGCTGGACTAATCCTCCACAGGAGGAGCGCCCTGCCCTGCGATGGTGGGGCGGCTGAGTCGCCGGTACCACGACGACGTGAACCAGATTCCGAACAGCGCGAATATCCCCAGCGCGATGCCGCCCCAGAACAACCCGGTTGCTGGCACGCCGTTAGGCGTCGGGCCACGCCACGCGTGCGTGGGCTCTGCCGAATCGTACGTAATGACTACTTCATCGCCGTTCTCGTAGTACGCAATGCACTCGTTCGCAGGACGCGGGCCCAGATTCTTGCACTCGTCCCACACCGGAATCGTGGCCTCTGTTCCGGCGAGCGTCGTGTAGATCAGCATCCCGTCCTGGTAGGTGGCAACCGAGCGTTCCGTGCGCGATTTCAGTTCCCCCACCTCGCCGAGCCACACCCAGCCGACCAGCGCAGCTACCAGCCCCACTACGAATGCAGCCAGCGCCAGCTTCATGGTAATTCTCATTCGTCACCCATCGCGCGCCACCGCCGACCTTCTGCCACGGCGGCCAAGTGTCATCTTTCCATCCCTCCCCATTCTGCGATTCTCCTCGCCACTATCACCAACCCCGCAGCCACCACTATCGACGTTAGTGAAAACGCCGCCAACGCCATCTCTCCCGCCTCTGTCACCATACCCGCGCCCGCCGCCGCCGCCACCACCAAAACCAAAGCCATAACCCCCAACGCCGCCTGTCGCCAGAGCTTTTGCCGATTAGACATCAACCTTCTCCTTTTTCACGGAAGTGTGCGAGCAAAACGCACCTAGTCCATCTATCGCGAGTCCAATCACGCCGAGGGCGATCAGCCATTCATTTAAAGGCTGTGAGCCACCATCAGCGATCGCGCGCATCGCGCCTCTCCCGCCGATCTACTCCCGTTGCAACCAGGGTGAAAGCCCGCCGATAGGCAGCGGACGGAACCTCCACACGGGCACCCCGTCCGAAAGCCTTCGTTTGCATAAGACCTAGCTGAACCAGCGAAGGATGAAGGCATTCGGCCAGATCACGGCAAGCAGGTAATCGAAGAACCACACATTCAGATTCAGAAGCAACGTCGCCGCGAGGATACCGCCAATCACGCCGGTGCGGTTCTGCATGATGAGAGGCGGTCCAAGGAGCGCAATCACTATCGCTCCCCACTTCAACCCCTCGTCGATGAGACCCGCTATGACCAGCATGCCTAACAGCAAACCGAGGAAGATGAGCCCTGCGGATCGCGCGCCCTCCATTCCTCTGCTGCGGATGCCGATATCCATGATGTCGCCCGTCTTGGCGCCAAGGCCTTCACGGATGAACTGCGCGATCACGAGGACGAGCCCGACTATGCCGAGGCTCATGGGGAACCATCGCCCGAAGAATGAGAAGAACTGCGCTTCCCAGATAACGTAGCCCATCACCAGTATGGCGGTCAGGGTGAATATCTGTTCTTCACGCCAACGCCATCGCATGTTGCTGAACCGTGAGGAACGGCGAACCGGCGCGTCCTGCGATTCACCCGCCGGTGGAATCGGAACGCCCTCCACCGGAGAGGTGTTCGTTCCGCCGCTCATGAATTTCGTGAACAGCGCTGCTATCGCGATTGCCAGTATCACCAGGATGATGAACAACGGACGCGTAAACGTCCCCACCCAGTCGTATCGTGCCACCGAGTCCGTGATGTTCTTCTCGATGATCGACCCCAGAATGAACCCGATGAGCAGCGGGGGCCTCGGCCAGCGGTAGCGCTTCATGAGCATGCCCAGCGCCGCGCCGCCCAGTACGATAGCGATCGCGCTCACATCCCGCGTGTCCTGGAACGCAGCCAGGAGCGAGATGGGAATGATGAGGAAACCGAGGACGGGGTACGGAATCAGGGTGAGACGCGCCATCTGCCGCGTGAAGCCCATGCCGAGCATCGTCACCATGAGGTTTCCTAGCCCGAGGCTCAGGATGATCATGATGGTGATGTCGGCATGCTCCTCCAGCATCCGGGGGCCTGGCGCGATGCCGTATGACAGCATGGCGACGATGACGAAAGCCCATGCGCGTCCGCCCGGGATGCCCAATGCCAACGTTGGCACCGCCTGGCCGCCTTCTTTCGCGTTCTGCGCCGATTCCGCGAACAACACGCCGTCCAGCGATCCTTTGCCGAACTGGCTCTTGTCCTTCGTCCAGAAGATGCCGAAGGCGTAGGACATCCAGTCCACGACACCGCTGCCGATGCCGGGCACTGCGCCCAGGAAGACGCCGAAGAGCGACTGGCGGATGGCTATGGGCCATCGCTTGAAGCCATACCTCGCGCCGCTGAATATCTCGTTGTAGCTGATCTTCGCATTCGGAGGCGCGAGAGGTTTGCGCGTCATGGTGAGGTCGATGATCTCCGGCAGCGCGAACACGCCGATGGTCGTCGCGATAAGCGGGAATCCGGTCCACATCAACCACTGCTGGTCGAACGAATAACGGAAGTCGAGACCGGCAGGGCCGACGGTGCTGAGCAGCATCCCGACAATGGCAGCAGCGATTCCCTTGATCATCGCGCCGCCGCTCAATGCCGCCACCATCGCGACGCCGAACAAGGCCATCGCGCCGATCTCCGCGAAACCGAACGCCAGTACGAACGGTGAGATGACGGGGATAATGATGGCAAGTGACAACGCGCCGACAACCCCGCCAATGGCTGAAACGGCGTAGACGGCGCCCAACGTATGCGCAGCCTGCCCTCTCTGGGCTAACTGATTCCCTTCGAGGAACGTTACCTGCGTCGCGCCGCCTGGCATCCCCAGGAGAATCGAGGGGATGGAATCCAGTGTATTGTCGATGCCGGTGAGCGTCGCCAGCATAACCAAGCCAATCACCGGATCGTCCACTTGGATAACGATGAACGGAATCATGATGGCCATCACCAGCGTGGCCGAGATGCCCGGTATCAGGGCAATCGGCACGGTGATGAATACGGCCAACAGGAACGCCCCCCAGTAGCTAACGGTGCCCAGATAAGCGAGTCCGTCTGCAAAATCACCCAGCATCGCATCCGCTCCAATCACGCCGCCATGCCAAGCATTCGACGTTCGGAACCAAGGGATAGAAGCTCAGCCCCGGCCCGCCTCGCAGGCGGGGGAGCATACTCGTCCGTTCACTCACCTTAGCGCCGGAAAGGGGCGGCCACGGTGGCGCCATGCGCCGCCCCTTCCGTTAGCAGTCTCTCAGTTGCTATCCGCTGATGTAGTCGGAGAAGTACTTCGGCAGCAACCGCTCCATCTGCGCCACGACAACCGCTTGAGCGCCTTCGAACAGCATCTCGTTTTCGATCGTCGCGGCCTTCAACTCGGCACGGCCGATCCAGCCGGGGCTTTCGCCCGCGACTCCGGCGTACTTCTGAATCAAGTCCTGATCCTGCGTCAGCGCCGTCTCGAACGCCGCCGTCAGCGTGTCCGCGATATTTTCCGGTGTGCCGGGCGGCAGCCAAAGCGCCTTCGACGCGTAGTTCGTCGGGCCGATCAGTGAGTTGTAGATAAAGGTCTGGTCGTCGTCGAACTGTCCGCGCACGTCGGGGCAGTGCGGTTCGGTCTGTGCATTAGCCCGCAACATGCCCGGGCCCATGCCCGCCATCACGCGCATCAGGCCGGAAGGAATCCAGTCCGGGTTCTCCACGGGGAAGCGGTACCAGAGGCTGGACCGCACCGTGGAGTTGATGTCTCCGCGTGCCCACATCGTGCGCACCGCGTTCGTGTCAACAGTGGTGAATCCGAAGTAGCGGAACGGAATGTCCAACTGCTCAGACGCATACACCGTGGCCAACAGCGTGGGATTGCCCTCAGCGATGTCGGAGAGTTCGTCTGCCAGCAGGAACTCGCCATGGTTCCCGCCGCCCGTGCTGCTCATGCCGGAGTAGTCCCAGATGCAGCTGTTGGCCGCGCTGGGGCCCAGGTTGCCTACCGGATCGTACGTCATCCAACTGCGCGTCGGGTCGATCGTGGAACCGATGGGTTCGAACGTGCTGCGCCTGATGAACTGCGTGCTCTCATTGAAGCCGAAGTCCAACTGGGGCGTGCTGTTCCAGGAGATGTACGTGCCATCCTTGGGCGCTTCCGTCGCTGAGTAGATGTATTCCAGCGGCTTGTTCGGCTGGTTCGTGAACACCACGCGCGGGTTGCCGGGGATGTACTTACTCATGAATGCCGCCAAGACGCGCCCCTGTGTGTCCGTGCCACCACCGGGAGACGAGTTCGCCACGATGCGAACCGTCCGGCCCTCAAAGGTGACCGCCGGGTCTGGAACCGCAGGCGCTGCCGTTGGGGCTGCCGTCGCAGCGGGCGCTGCCGTCGCAGCGGGCGCTGCCGTCGCAGCTGGCGCTGCTGTCGCCCCTGGTGCCGGGGCTGCCGTTGGCGCTGCTGTCGCCCCTGGTGCCGGGGCTGCCGTCGGCGCTGCTGTCGCCGCCATCGCTTCCGGCGTTGGCGTCGCCGTCGCAGCAGGCGCAGCGGTGGGGTCGTCGCCGCCGCAAGCGGCCAGCACGAGCAGCATCGCTGCGCCAGCCGTGAAGGCGGCCACCCATTTAGTCGTAATCCGCATCTCATCCTCCCTGTTGCTTTCCATGTGCGTCTCTACTCGAACGTAAGCCACCGGCGTTTCTTCGCCTTCCTCCCTGAGGGATAAGACACTACGCACGAATGACCCTTACGGGTCAGCCGCACACCCGTGCATGTTTATCACGAGGAGCATACGCAATCGTCAAGATTTATTACAAATCATATCACAGAATATTGCAATTTTATTTATATGCAGCTTCCAACTTCGGAGGAAGGGCGGCTCCTGCGGTATCCAGGGGCCGCCGCTCCCCCACTGCGTTAGGTCGTACTACCTGCCGATGTAATCGGAGAAGTACTTGGGCAGCAGCCGATCCATCTGCGCCTCGACAACCGCTTGAGCGCCTTCGTACAGCATCTCGTTCTCGATTGTCGCCGCAGTCAGTTCGTCACGGCCGATCCAACCGGGGCTCTCGCCCGCTACTCCCGCATACTTCCGAATCAGTTCTTCGTCTTGCGTCAACGCTGTTTCGAACGCCGCTGAAAGCGTGTCGGCGATGTTGTCCGGTGTGCCCGGCGGCAGCCAAAGCGCCTTCGATGCGTAATTCGGCGGGCCGATCATGGAGTTGTAGATGAACTTCTGCTCATCGTTGAGGTAATCGCGCATATCGCCGCACTGCGGTGGACCCAGCGAGTTGGGCTTCATGGTGCCAGGGCCCATGCCCGCCAACTGCCGGACGAAGCCGGTTTCCAACCAGCCCGGGTTCTCCAGCGGGAACCGGTGCCAGTAGCTGGGCTGCACGGTGCTGTTGACATCTCCACGCGCCCACATCAGGAACAACGCATTCGTGTCAACAGTGGTGAAACCGAAGAAGCGGAACGGGATGTCCAACTGCTCGGACGCGTACACCGTCGACAACAGCGTGGGGTTGCCCTGGGCGATGTCGGAGAGTTCATCGGCCAGCAGGAATTCGCCATGCGTGCCGCCGCCCGTGCTGCTCATGCCGGAGTAGTCCCAAAGGCAGTTCGTAGCTGCGCTTGGACCCAGGTTGCCCACCGCGTCATACGTTATCCATGCGCGGGTCGGATCGATGGTCGAGCCCAGAGGCTCGAACGTGCTGCGTTTGATGAACTTCGTGTCCGCATTGAAGCCGTAATTCAACTGCGGCGAGCTGTTCCAGGAGATGTACGTGCCATCCTTGGGCGCTTCTGTCGCTGCGAAAATGTACTCCAGTGGCTTGTTCGGCTGGTTCGTGAACACCACGCGCGGGTTGCCCGGTATGTACTGGCTCATGAACGCCGCCATAACGCGCCCCTGCGTGTCCGTGCCGCCGCCCGGAGACGAGTTCGCCACGATGCGGATGGTCCTCCCTTCAAACGTGACCGCCGGGTCGGGAACCGCGGGCACTGCCGTTGGGGCTGCCGTCGGCGCTGCTGTTGGCGCTGCTGTCGGTCCTGCCGTCGCAGCTGGCGCGGCTGTCGCCCCTGCCGGTGCTGCCGTCGGCGCTGCCGTCGCCACCATCGCGTCAGGCGTCGCTGTCGCCTCCATCATCGCTTCCGGCGTCGGTGTCGACGTCGCAGCTGGCGCCGCGGTGGGGTCATCGCCGCCGCAAGCGGCCAGCACGAGCAACATCGCTGCTCCAGCCGCGAAGGCGGCCGTCCACCCATTTAGTCGTAGTCGCATGTTCCCTCCCTACCCGGTGCATAACGGATTGCCGATTTAATCCACTGGAGCATAGGCACTGCCCCGAATGATTGCAAACTCCGTGCCTGGATGCTGTAATTTCGTTGGGTTGGCTTGCCCAAGGCATCACATGCTCAGTCTATTGCTCAAATCACACCACCTCTCCCGCTCCAATCTGGCGCACAGGCTCAACGTCTCTGTGCAGACGGTGCATAACTGGTGCAGCGGACGGGTTAGCATCCCGACCCGGAAGATAGGCCAGCTCTGCGCATTGCTTGAGGACATGGGCGTCCCCTCGGACGAACTCTCCCAAATGGTCGTGCGCGAACTCGAGGCGCAGGGCCTCGCTCCCGGCAGGTTCACGCTGAAGGCACAGGGCTCTCAGCCTACCGTCATGTTGATGACCTGGAATCTGATGAACTCCGGACTGTTCGGGCCCATCACCATCGTCGTCCGCAACGCCCTCGAAGGGTTGGGCTATCAGTGCCTGATCGTTGATTGCACCGCTGAGCACCGGCTGCGGCGAGCATACATACGGCAGGCGGTAACGACCGGCGTCGCGGGGCTGTTGCTCTGCGGCGTTCCCGGAGACGTACCGGATCCCGACGACGATCTGTTCTCTTCGCTGGGGCCCGCCGTCGCCGCCGACATCCCCGTCGTGCTCCTGAAGCCTTGGACCGGCTCCGTTTCGTTACCCCCCGGCGTAGGCAGCATCGGGTGGGATTCGGTAGCCGCCGTCGAACGCGCGGTGGGAGTGTTGGCGAACCTCGGCCATTCCCGGATACGAGCCGTCCTCGGTGGAACCGGTGCCGGTTTCGGCGGACGCTACCGCGGGCTGGACAAAGCCTGGGCGAACCTGGGCCTGCCTTTCGATGAGGATGCGCTGGTATGGGAATCCGACACGGAGGCGAGCCCGGAGCTCACGGAGGCCTTTGCAAGCGCCACGGCGATCTTCACGCCCCCTTCGCATCTCTCTCTCCTCGTGCGCGCCTGCTACGCGGCAGGGGTACGCTGGCCTGACGACATCAGCATCATCTCCCTCGGCAATCGGGAGGTGCTCCCTCAGCACGACCGCAGGCCCTTCACCTTCGTAACCATCCCCATCGGTCGTGTGGGGCGCGGCGCAGCGCAACTGCTCTCCAGCATGATCGAGCGCGAGCGCTTCCAGACGGGGCAGGAGTACATCGTGTATGGCGCAAGCACGATGTCTATCGAGAACCTCGATGGCGGTTCGGTCGGGCAGCCGCGTACCCACGAACTGCCGCCAGCGCCGGCTCAGCGCGCCCCGCTGCTCGCCTAGGCGTGTCCCGAGAAACGTTGCGTAGCGGCAAAGCGTGGAGCCACTACCTTGGCGAAGCGCTGACCTGAAGCCTGTAGCCGACCGCGCCTAGGGCAGCGTCCATCTGGTCCATCCGTGAGTGATGCTGAATGTCCAGCGCACGATCGACCTGCGGCAGATGCCAGCCCAGGCGGCGCGCCAACTCGGCCTTGCCGATGCCCTGGTTTCTCATGGTCTGGTAGAGAGCAACTTTCACTGCCGTAAGGGTTGGCAACACGACACGAATCTGACCTGGCGAGGGCGTAGGGATGTCCTGACCGGCATGTATCCGCGCCGCGATGGCCTCTTCCAGCGCATCCACCGCGCGGATGAGAGCCTCATCCCGATCCTCCCCGAACGTGGTGAGCTCCGCAAAGTCAGGCGCGGTTACCAGCATGCTGCCGTCGTCGTCGGCTTCCAATCGAATCGGGTAGTCAATCATCACTCCAACCCCAGGTCTTTCTTGATCTTCGCGACAAGCTTCGGGCCGAGTTCTTTCTGATTACCATGCATCGGCAGTTGCGATGTGCGGTTTTCGTGTCTGACCGTGAGGTGTCCACTGCCGCCTTTGTGTGTGTGGAAAGTACAACCCCGGCTCCTGAGCCAGCGACGCAGTTCATTCGCGGTCATCGCCTATAGCATATGCAAAGTTCTGTTGCAGTCAACAGATGTGTTCACTGTTGCTCGATGCGCTTCATGCCGCGCGCCTAACCCTTCCGCAACGTCTCCCGCAGCAGAAGCCCCACGAGCGACGATGCGATCAGCGCAAACGCCCCCATGGACGCGAACGCCGCCGCAAACCCCGCCGCGCCGGTCACCAGCGCCGTCGCCACGATGAAGATGCCCGGGTTGCTCATCGAGCCAGCCTCTGCGATGAGACGGTTGACGCCGAAGAACTTGCCTCGCGCTCCGGGAGGCGCTATGTCCGAGCCCAGCGTCTGCATCGAACCCGCCATGAACGACACGGCCAGGTTGATGATGATGAACGCGATGATAAAGAACGGCAGCGGGAACTCGCCGCCTGCCACTGACGCCATCGACCAGAGGCCCACGCCCAGCAGCGCGCTCGCCGGAACGATGGTGCGCTTGCGGCCAAAGCGGTCCATCACCTGGCCTGCCATCAGCGTAACGGGGATGCTGATCACTGCCATCGCGGAACTGACGCCGCCTAGAGCGCCAGCGCTGAGGCCGTACGCATATGCAGCAAAGATGACGTAGATGCCCGCCTGCCCCTGCGCGCCGCCTCGTCCGATGTTCGCCATGAACTGCGCCGCGAACAACACGACCACCGAGCGCGTGAGCAGTTTGCTCCACGACGTATCCGTCGTATCGACGCTCTCGCCCCTGCGCCGCGCGAGCACCGTTGGCGCTGTCTCCAGTACGAACAGGTAGGTGGGAATCGTAGCGAGAAACGCCGCGATGCCGAACAGCAGGAAGGGCGCGCGCAAGCTGAACACCTCGCCGACGATGCCGCCCAGCAGCGGACCAAGCATCATGCCGGCGCGGCTCGCTCCCGCCATGCCCGTGATCATCCGCCCGCGCTGAGACTGCGCTCCGGAGTCGGCGATCACCGTCAGGCGGCTCATCTGCCATACCTGCTGCGCGACTCCGCCAAGGCCAAGGTAGAGCAGAAGCTCGGCGTAACTGGTGGCGCGGAGCGCAAGCAGCGCCGAGGCGGACGCCAGCAGCGTGCTCGATATGAGGATCTTCCTGCGGCCTATCTTGTCGATGAAGTAGCCGGTCGGCAACGTCGAGAAGACCCCGCCGAGCATGGGCACGAATATCATGAGACCGGCTCCGGCGGCATTCGCGCCGAAACCCATCGCTATCCCCGGCAGCACCGGAACGATGAAACCTCTGCCCAAACCAAGGAGGAACGCAGGAAGAAGGAGCGCGACGAGGGTATCGTTACGCCTCGCCCACTCCCGTATACCGCGAGGCGGAGGAGGAGCCTCCAGCGTATCGGGTTCCTGTCCTTCCGGCTCGGTTGTCATGGTCAGCTGATGGCGTCAGCCAACCTGTCGAGCTGATCCAGATCCGCCGTCACGGAGCGGAAGATTATCTCGTCCGTGCCCAGCTCCTCGTGCAATCGGATGGCGTCTCTGATGATCTCCGGGGACGTGGGTTGCAGGCGCGCCTGGCGGGAAGCAGCCGAGGCTTGCCGACCGCCGTAGTAGTCGCCGAGCGCATCGGAGACTGCGTCCTCGGCGCCGGGGCCAAGCGCGCACGGCAGCGTAACGATGATACGCGGCTTGCCCTCGCGTCCATGATCCGCCCACGACTTCTCGACGTCGGTGATGACCTCTTTCGCCCACTCGGCCTCGAGCGCCCTGCCGCCCATGACGTATCCATTCGCGAATTTGCCCACGCGTGCGATCGCCCTCCGGCTCAGGCCTCCTATGAGGATCTCAGGGCCGCCCGGCTGAACGGGCGCGGGGCCCACCGGCCTCTGCGCGCCTTCCAGCACCTCGCCCGCCCAGATGCGGCGCATGTGCACCAACTGCTCGTCGAATCGGTCCCCCCGATCGTGAAACTCCACCGGCGCAACGATGGAATCGTCCTCGCGCCCTCCGACGGCGAGCCCCAATGTCAGCCTGCCGTTCGAGATAGCGTCGATCGTCGCCGCCTGCTTGGCGAGAACCCCCGAGTTCCGAAGCGGGGCCATCAGGATGGCTGTGACGAGGCGCAGACGCTTGGTGATAGCAGCGACCGCCGCGAGTTCGGCCATCGCCTCGAAGTTGTCGTACGCCAGACGGTCGAGCGCGGAGAACGAGGAGAACGGCCCTTCGTCCGCGCGGCGCGCCAACTCGGAGATATAGTCCCAGCTATCGGTCGGCATCTTGAACGGGAGCCCCACTCCAACCTTCACTGCATCACCTGCCTTTGTACTCCGGCTGACGCTTCTCGATGAACGCCTTGACCGCTTCCTTATGATCGTCGGAACGCCGGGCCAACTCCTGCGCCGCTTGCGCAAGCCGCAGGCTCTCGCCGAGTTCCATGCTGTGTGACTTCTGCACGAGATATTTGGTGAGCGACATCGCGTAGGTCGCGCCTGCCGCAAGCCGCGCGGCGAATTCGAGCGCTGATGTCAGCATCTCGTCGTGCGGGTGCACCTTGCTCACCAGATTCATGCGGTACGCCTCTGCCGCGCTCAAACGCTCGCCCGTGTACTGCATGTAGTACGTATTGCTCAGGCCGATGAGACGCGGCAACTGCCAGCACGAGCCGTCGCCCGGAACGAGCCCCATCCGCACGAACGCCTCCGCGAACTCCGCCTTCTCCGATGCAATGCGGATGTCGCACGACAGTGCCAGGCCCAGGCCGACGCCTATCGCATGGCCATTCACCGCCGCTATCGTCGGTTTCTGTATCTCGTTGATGCGCAGGGGCACGTTGGACACCGAGCCAAACCCGGCCTCCGCCCTGCCCGCCTGAGGCTGGCCAAGCCTGGCCTCCATGCCGCCCCAGGGCAGCGACTCAGGCTCGCTGCTTTCGATGCGGTCAATCACCTCGTCGAAGCGCCGGATGTTCGCGCCCGAGCAGAACGAGGGGTCGCGCCCCGTGAGCACCAGCACGCGATCCTCCGCGCTCGACTCGAATCGGTCGAACTCCTCGTACAGTTCCGCCGCCATCTCACCACCGAGCGCATTCCGCGTCTCCGGGTGGTCGAGCGTGATCAGGACAACGCCGTCGGTCCGCTGAACATCGATGAAATTGGCCGTGATCTCTCTCCTCGCTCCATGCAGAAGCCCGCGCAGCATTCTATGGACGCTCTCCCCCGGTGTCCAATGAACGCTACGATTGACGAGGCTCCGAAACGGCGGCTAGTCTTCTGCCATACCCAACGTGAAAACACGAGGTCTTCAATGAGCGCAGGAGAGATTTCCAACGCGGCGTACGACCGCATCGGCGGCGTATTCAACCGCGCCCTCACCGGCCTGAGCATCGAGCAGCTCAAGGCGCAGCCATCCGGCCCGGAAGGCAACCCTATCGGCTGGACGGCCTGGCACCTCACCCGTACGCAGGACAGGAACTACTCCCAGCTCCTCGGCACCGAAGAGGCATGGGTGGCCGACAGCTGGCACGAACGCTTCGGCCTCGCGCCGGACAGAGGGACGGGCAACGGCGACTCGCTGGAACAGGTGCGCGGATTCGACCCCGTGGACGCCGAAACGCTCATGGCCTATTTCGTAGCCGCGCGTGAAAAATCCCGCGCATTCCTCGAGGCGGTAAAGGACGAGGACCTGGAGAAGCCGAGCGCGGTAGGCGTTCCACAGAACGAAACCATCAAGATCTCCATCGCCCGCGTAACCGGAGACCTCATCCAGCACACAGGACAGATCGCCTACGTCCGAGGCTTGGTGGACAAGCATGGGTGGTACGGAGCCTGAGGAGCGTTACAATCTCCGAAAGTCCGAAAGCGTACTGAACGTATGAGGGAGGTTCGGCAGTGCTGACCGCTGAGCAGAACGAACGAATAACACGAGTCGGCCCCGGTACGCCCATGGGCGAACTGATGCGCCGCTACTGGCATCCCATCTCCGCCGCCGCCGAGCTCAACGAACGCCCCACCAAGTCGGTGCGCCTGCTCGGAGAAGACCTCGTCCTCTACCGCGACAAGTCCGGTACGCTCGGACTCATCGAACGCGCCTGCCCGCATCGACGCGTCGATCTCTCCTACGGCATACCGGAGGAGCACGGCCTGCGCTGCATGTACCACGGCTGGATGATGGACGAGACCGGCCAGTGCATCGAACAGCCGTTCGAAGAGACGGTGCATCCCGACGGACGCTTCAAGGAGAAGGTGAAGATCGCGGGCTACCCCGTGCAGGTACTGGGAGGCCTCGTTTTCGCATACATGGGGCCGCAGCCCGCTCCATTGCTGCCCAACTACGACATCCTCGCTCAGACGAAGGGCGTCCTCCGCGAGGCGTTCATCGCTGAGCTGCCGATCAACTGGCTGCAATGCATGGAGAACTCGGTGGATCCGGTGCACCTGGAATGGCTGCACGGCGTCTACGGCGCGCACACCGCCAGGCTGGAAGGACGGCGCGACGCCGTCGCTGAGAGCCTCGCCGCCTACGACCGCCACAAGGAGATAGGCTTCGACCAGTTCGAGCGCGGCATCGTCAAGCGGCGCATCTACGGCAACACGACGAAGGAGTCCCCCAAGTGGAGCGTGGGCCACCCCCTGCTCTTCCCGAACCTCCTGCAGCAGGGCGGAGGCGGACGTTACTTCTTCCAGTACCGCGTGCCGATAGACGATACCCACACATGGCATGTCGAACTGACGAGCTACTGGTTCCCCGAGGACATCGAGGTGCCGGAGCAGGATGAAGTGCCGTACACGAACATCGCGCTGACGCGCCCGGACGGCGCATGGCGCAGCGACGATACGCTCGCTCAGGATCACGTCGTCTGGATTCTCCAAGGCCCCGTCATGGACCGCACGATGGAGCGCCTCGGCGAGTCCGACCGTGGGCTGGTGTTCTACCGCAAGATGCTCGACGAGCAGACGTCCGTGGTCGAGGACAACGGCGAGCCGCTCAACGTCATCCGCGACCCGGCGGAGAACGTGATGATCCACGTGCCGCAGGAGGGCTGGGGAACGCTCAGCCGAACGTCCGATATCGACGAGGTCGCGCGCTACGGGAGCAAGCTCAAGCCCCTGATCGTCGACCTCCTCGCACAGACCGACTACGTCTCGAAGGAGCACGCAACGGCTTGATTCGCCTATGCGTTGCGTTGGAAGCAGGGGGCGGCGGATGCCCGCTCCCGCTTCGTCCGTTCCACTTCAAGCGTCTACCAGGGAGCAACCATGACCAACTCAACGCCCCTCAATTTCGGCATCATCGGCCTGGGCGCAGGCGCGATGAACATGATTCCTGAACTGCGCGCGAACCCTAACGCCCGCATCGTGGCGGCAGCCGACCCGCGACCGGAAGCCCGCGAACGGTTCGAGCGCGATTTCGGCGGGCGCGCCTACGATGACGCAGAGGGCCTGTGCGCCGACCCCGAGGTGGACGTCGTCTACGTGATGACGCCGGACGAGATGCACGCCTCGCATACCGTCATGGCGGCGGAGCGCGGCAAGCAGGTCATCCTCGACAAGCCGATGGGGCTGACGCTGGACGAGTGCGATTCCATCATCGAAGCGACGGAGCGGAACGGCACGCGCGTGATCGTAGGCCACTCCCAGAGCCTCGACTTGCCGATTCTGAAGATGGCGGAGATCGCCAACAGTGGCAGGCTTGGGAACGTCGTGATGATTCACACGATGTTCTACAGCGACTGGATCTACCGTCCGCGCGCCAAGGAGGAGCTGATGCAGCACCGGGGCGGCAGCATCGTCCGCCGCCAGGGGCCTATCCAGGTGGACATCGCACGGATGGTCGGCGGCGGCATGGTGCGCTCCGTGCGCGCCAGGACCAACATCGTCGACACGAACCGCCCCATCGACGGCAGCTTCACCGCGTTCCTCGACTTCGTGGACGGGCACACCGCAACCATCACTTACGACGGCTACGGCCACTTCAACAGCGCCGAGCTGACGTTCGGTTATACGCTCCAGGGCACGACGATGAACCCGGATCTGCACGTCAGTTCCCGGAAGCGCATCGCCGCCTTCCCCGACGCCGACGCCGAGGAGGCGTACAAGGACACGACTCGCTACGGAGGCTCCCTCAACCGCCCCATCGACCACCCGGTCTCGCCGGACAGGCGGCATGCGTTCTTCGGCCTCACGCTCGTCTCGTGCGAGCACGGCGACATGCGCCAGACGCCAACGGGCCTGACCATCTACGGCAACGACGGCAACGAGGAGCTGGAGGTGTCCGCGGGCGACGGCTACAACCGGCGCTACTGCTCCGTAGAGGTCGACGAGATGTGCCGCGCCACCCGAGAAGACACGCCCGTCCGCATCCACGACGCGCACTGGGGCAAGGCCACGCAGGAGGTCATCCTCGGCATCATCAAATCCTCCGAGGAGCGCCGAGAAGTTTTCATGGAGCACCAGATAGCCTACTCCGGCCAGGGTGTGGGTTAGCCGTGCAGTCCGTCTGGCATGAGTAAAGGTGTTGCTAAACGCCAACGCGCCACTGCCCTTGTAATCAGAGATGGTAAGTACCTGTTGGTACTCGATAAGGGCAGACAGCATTACTCATTGCCCGGCGGCGGCATCGAACGAGGCGAGGCTGCCCTTACCGCCGCTTGCCGCGAACTCAGCGAAGAGTTGGGATTGCGGGCATACAAAGCGGAACGGCTTTTTGATTACAACAGCGAGGAGAGTTTCAACGTTCACAAGGTGGTGCTAGTACATGCTGGCGGAAAAGTGAAACTCAACCGCAGCGAGCTGGAAGCGTATATCTGGTGGGACGGCAAAGAACAAGTCTCTGTGTACCCCGGCGTTACGAGCATCATCTCTCGTTACCAACAGTCAGCCGAACAATAAGTAGCCTACTCCGGCCAGGGCGTCTCCTAGTAGCGGCGATTTGTCGTAGGGGCGTCCCTCGTGGGCAATGAATGTGCAGACCCGTCAGGGTTCGCCCGTCGATTCACCAGATACGGCTGACGCTGTACTGGTCGAACAACGATTCGCTCGATATGAGCGTCAGGTCGCGCCTCAGCGCTTGCGCAATGAGCATCCGGTCGAAGGGGTCGCGATGGGAGCCGGGCAATCTTCCCGCGTGTGCAGCGTCTTCAATGGTGATGGGCAACTCTTCAAAGCCCTCGTCGGCAATGGCTCCGGCAACGTCGTACGCAAGGGCTTCGGCTCCCGGAAGCTTGCCGAGACGATGCTTGGTGGCAATCTCCCAGGCAGACGCTGCGCTGATCAGTATGTCGTTCGATTCGTCACCGATGGCGCGGCGGGCGATGACCGGCAGCCGTTCGCTTCCGGCAAGCCACCATATGAACGCGTGAGTATCGAGCAGCAGCCGCAATGCTCATCTCTCCCAAGCGGCCAACTCCTCCTCCGGGAGTGGGTCGAAGAAGCTATCGTCAAGCGATATCCGGCCCTTCCAGGAGCCGAACTGCGGTTTACCCTGGCGCTGGTATCCCACCAACCGCGCAACCGGCTTGCCGCTGCGGGCGATGATGACGTTCTCGCCAGCCTCGACTTTCGCCAGCAACCGTGACAAGTGGGTCTTTGCTTCGTGCACGTTCACCGTTAACATCGCGGCTCCTTGATGGGCATCCTGACTAAGTATGTGACTAACTCAAGGGGCCTGTCAAACAGAGCACTCGTCATGGATCAACCTCCGCATCACCGAAACCCACTCCGCAACAACAACCCGCTGCGTCCCGAGCGTCCGCGTTTGCTATCATGCTAAATGAATTCTCCTATGGGGAAGTCATACGACGAAGAGAGAAGGATTAGGAGTCACTGACCATGACTACCGAGAGCATACCGAGCTTTGATCTGGCGACGCACACGCAGTTCCGTGAAGACGGCGACTATCTCAGCTCTATCTGGCCACAGGTGCGCAAGAAGTACCCTGACAGCTACGTGGCAGTCTACAAGGGCACGATTGTGGCTACCCACAAGACATTGAAAGGCGTCTTGAAGGAGATGGATAACAAGGGAGTGCCCAAGAACCACGCCGTCCTCAGATACGCGTCCAAGAAACCGAGGCGCTTGATTCTGTAACGTGGCGATACACGGGTACTACCAGCACGACGATACCCCGCCTGCGCCTTACATCCTAGCTCAGGTCTACCTTCCTGCTCTAAGACTTCACGCAGATATAGAATTCCTCGTGGACACGGGAGCAGATGGTACTTCGCTACTACCCTATGACGTGGGCAGGATGGGTATCCAGATGTCATCAGTCAAGGGACGCTACCAGACCGCGAACGGCGTGGGCGGTGAGACACGGTCCAAGAAGACGGAGGCTATCCTCCGATTTCACGATACTGCTGCCCTTGGCGGTTTCCGTGAAATCGAGATTGCTATCGATCTCATTGCAGGCAAGACAGACGCGCAACTGCCATCGCTGCTAGGCCGCGACATCCTTAACCAATTCCGGTGTACCTTTGACGCTGTCAATGAGCGCGTCGCCCTTGAATTGCCGTGACCGGTTCATGCCCGGTCGTCCTCAAAAGAAGGGGGCTATCGCAACGACAGCCCCCTTACTCATACGTCCGTTATGCGCCCGAGCGCGCTCAGAGGAGCGAGCGTTCGAGCTCCACAGGGCCGGGCTGCAAGCCCGCGAACGGCCCTCCCGTAACTTCGTAGCCGGGGAAGTACGCATGTTCCGTGGGCAGCTCGATGATCTCCTTCTCCTGACGGTGAACGTTCAGCGGATCGCCGCCGTCCTCCACGATCTGGATCTGCTCGTTCAGCAGGTTGCGGAACATGATAAGCCCGATGTCCGTAACGCCGAGCGCCTCGGTGCTCCGGTCCATCCGCGGGCCCTGGATGATCCACGCGAGCTGATCCTGCCCCACCACCCAGTCGTCTTTCACGCGGCCGTTATCGAAGAAAGCGGGCCTGGGGTCGTGAACCATCGGCGCAGGTTCGATCGTCTCGCCCGGATCCGGGACGCGGATCGTGTAGCCGAAATGGAGCGTGTGCGTGTCGTCCACGGGCACGCGGTGCTGGAACTCGAACCATCGCTCCTGCCCTACCCGCAACGTGTACGGGAACAGGATCGGGTGGCCGATGCGCCACCATTCGCTGTTCTCATCCTCGCCTTCCAGCATCCGACGCTTGATGATGCCGTACTCGAAGCGGTCGAATCCGATCTTGACGTGCGCCCTGCCCCGAGCCGCCGATATCCGGTCGAACTCCTCGCGGGTCTCCTCTCCCATGATCTTGGCCGCTCGCCACATGCCGTAGTAGCGGTGCAGCCACTGGAAGTGGACGGGGTCCAGCGAGTTCTCGTGGCACTGCAGCCAGTTGCACGGAAGCATCACCGCGTAGGTGGAGCGCTCGACGCCCTCCCACTGATAGAGGTCCCAGTTCGGCAGAACGGGAACCGGCGTGGGGCCCATGTAGACGTGGATGACGCCGCCCTTCTCCTCGACGGGATACGCTTTGATGCGCACCTTGTCCTTGAACTTCGAACCTTCCGGCTCCGAGGGCTGGTCCATGCACTGGCCGGTCTCGTTGAATATCCAGCCGTGGTACGCACAGCGGATGCCGTTCTCCTCAGGTATGCCGTAGGAGAGGTTCGCCTTGCGATGCGCGCAGGACGGCTCGATGCATCCGACCGTGCCCTTGGCGTCGCGGTACAGCACCAGGTCCTCGCCGAGCAGGCGAATCTCTTTCGTCGGGTTGTCGGCGGTGAGCTCTACGCTGGCGGCTATCGGATGCCAATAGCGGCGCATCAATCCGCCCATCGGCGTCCCCGGGCCAACCTGCGTCAAGCGGTCATTCATATCAGTGGTCAGCATGCTTCCTCCAGTTGTGGGCAGCGTAAGCGTAGGAGCCGTTACCGTGGTAAGTTTACTCCAACGCGCAAGACGCATACTAACGAGGTGCGGTGACAATGAGTGAAGATATCGGTCTGTTCGATGCCATGTACACGCAGCGAGCGCTGCGCTACCTGAAACCCGACCCTGTCCCGGATGACCTCGTCCGCAAGGTGATCGACGCAGGCATACGCGCCCCCAACGGCGGGAACTCGCAGCAGTGGGGGTTCGTCGTCATCAAGGATGAGGCCACCAAGCGCATCATCGCCGAGCACTACCCGGCGACCGCCCGCCCGAACCACGGCGAAGCGTCGACTCCCTCCGAGGAGCGCGCCGCTGCGTCGGCGGACTACCTCGCGCAGCACGTCATGGACGTTCCTGTGTGGATACTGGCCGTGACGCACCACCCCGGAACGGATGTGCATCACGGCGCGTCCATCTACCCCGCCGTGCAGAACATGCTGCTCGCCGCGCGAGCTTACGGGCTCGGCAGCGTGCTGACGACGCGCGTGCGCCGAGGTTTCGAGCCCCAGATCCGCGAGGCCATCGGCCTGCCGGACGATTGGGTAACCGCCGCCATGATCCCCCTGGGCTGGCCGCAGGATGGGCATAACTACGGCCCAACGACCCGCCGACCCTCCTCCGAGGTAACGCACTGGGACAAGTGGGACAACCGGGGTTGAGGCTTCCGAATGCGAGACAGGCCCACGTTAACCGGTCGTAGACACAGGGAACACTAGTCCACGGCTGATTACGGCTTACCCGCTTGGGAGGCGAGATGCTCAAGGAACATGACATCATCACTCTTACAACTGCCCTTCCACAGGACGGTTTACAGGCTGGGGAGGTTGGGACAATCGTGCATGTTCATGCGTCTGGCAAGGCGTTCGTGGTTGAGTTTGCGGATCACGAAACACCTGTGATCGCTACCGTGTTACCTGAGCAGGCATCTGAATGGCGCCCAATCCACGGAAGGCCTCTTCCAACGCGCACTGAGTGATGACGCGGGTGCAGATGCTCGTGTGTACTCCTCCGAGCCGTGGATATCCCCGATGCATTCCATGCCGCGTGATGCCCGCGAAAGCCGCTGCTATCCGACGCTAATCGGCGAGGCCCGCGTAAGCGATGGCCTCGTCGTCGTTGGGGTCGGTTGCGCCTGAGACGCCAACCGCCCCAACGAACGCTTCGCCGTCCATGATCGGCACGCCGCCCTGCGCGAAGATGAAGCCCTGGTGGATGGCCTGATACATGAAAACGGGGCGCTGCGCGCGTTCCGCCATCTCCACGGTGGGGCGGCGAGCGCCGGCGCACCCTCTCGCCTTGCCTTGCGCGATCTCCACCGTCGTGAAGCGAGCGCCTTCCATCCGCAGCAGACCTTGCAGCAGGCCGTTCTCGTCAACGACCGCCGTCGTAGTCAGCAAACCAAGCTCCGCCGATTTCGCCCGTGATTGCGCCAGAATCTTCATCACGCGCTCTGCCGTCATAGCCATAAGTCCCCTCCCTACAACGCGATGCCGGCGCGCTCCGCTGCCGTTTCGAGCGCACGCTTCGTGATGACTCCCGTCAGATGCTCGCGGTACTCCTCGGAACCATGTATGTCCGAGAGGAACTCCATCCCGCGTGAGGCTCTATCCCCGGCGGCCTCGATAGCGGCGCTCGATGCCGACCGTCCCGTCAGCAGTCGCTCGCTCACCCTGGCGCGAACCGGCCTCGGCCCTGCGCCGGTGACGGCTATCCGTGCTCGCGTAACGCCGCCCTTGCGGTCGAGCGTCAGCAACGCAGCAACGCCCACGATGGCGAACCGCGACGCCTTGTTCGCGAATTTCACGTAGGCCCACCCGGTGCGCGGAGGCATCTTGGGAATCTCCACCTCCGTCAGCACTTCGGTCGGCCCCAGGACCGTCTCGTAAGCATCGACGAAGAATCGATGCGCGGGGATGACGCGCGACCGCCGCCCGCCCACGACGCGAAGCCTCGCCTCCAGCGCAAGCAGCGCAGCAGGAACGTCAGCCGCGGGGTCGGCATGCGCCGCCGCGCCACCGATGGTGCCCTTGTTCCGCACCTGCAGGTCGCCCACCACACGGACGGTCTCCGTGAGCAACGGCGCAACACTCTCCACGATGCGCGACTTCTCGATGTCTCGGTAGGTAGTCGCAGCGCCGATGCGTAAACCATCGCCCGCCCGCTGGACATAGGAGAGCTCGTCCAGCCTCCCGATATCGACGAGATGCTCGGGCTGAACGAGCCGGAGCTTCATCGCCGGGATCAGGCTCATCCCGCCGGAGACGACCCGCGCCTCGCCCTCGTGCTCGCGCAGCAGACGCACCGCCTCGCGAAGCGACTTGGGCGCGTGATAGGCAAACGTCGCGGGTATCACGTTCGCGCCTGCATCGTCTTCGCGGCATGCAGCGCGGAAGCGACGATGTTCTGGTAGCCGGTGCAGCGGCACATGTTCCCGCTCAGAGCGGAGCGTACCTCGTGCTCGGAGGGGTCGGGGTTTCGCCTCAGGAACTCGTGCAGCATCATCACCATCCCCGGAGTGCAGAAGCCGCACTGTAAGCCGTGCTGCTCATGGAACGCCTGCTGTATGGGATGGAGCGTCTCGCCTTTCGCGAGGCCCTCTATCGTCGTGACGCGCGCGCCCTCCGCCTGCACCGCGAACATCGAGCACGACTTCACCGCCGCGCCGTTGACCAGCACCGTACACGCACCGCACTGACTCGTATCGCAGCCCACGTGCGTTCCCGTAAGGCGCAGCTTCTCGCGCAGCAGATCGACCAGCAGGTCGCGGTCCTCGACCTCTGCGGAGCGGCGTTTGCCGTTGACTGTCAGCGTAACGTGTGTCATGCCCTACCCGAACGTGATCACGCCGCGCCCAACGACGCCGCGCCCCAACTCATCATAGGCTTCATTGATCTGATCGAGCGTGTACGTCCGCGTGATCAACCCATCGACGTCGATCTGCCCGCGGTTGTACAGGTCCACCATCCGGTGGAAGTCGATCGCCGGGCGGGAGGTGCCGTAGTACGAGCCTTTGAGCGTCTTCTCCTGCCGCACGAGCGCCACCGGATCGATGCTGGCGTAGTCTCCCACAGCCGCAAGCCCCACAATGATCGCCGTCCCGCCCTTGCGCGCCGAGTCGAACGCGAGCGTTACGGTCTCCGACGAGCCGAACGACTCGAAGCTGTAATCCGTGCCGCCGTCGGTCAGATCGCGCACCGCTTTCAGTGCGTCCGTCTGCTTTGCGTTCACGGCGTCGGTGGCGCCGAACCGCGTGGCGAACTCGAGCGCTGCGTCGTTGATGTCAACGGCGATGATCCTGCTCGCGCCGGCCAGCCGTGCGCCCTGCACGATGTTCAGCCCCACGCCGCCGCAGCCGATGACCGCAACGGTGCTGCCGGGCTCGATCTTCGCGTTGAAGAGCGCCGCGCCGACGCCCGTCGTAACGCTGCACCCGATCAACGCCGCCTGCGGAAGCGGAAAGTCCGGCGATATCTTCACGCAGCCCGTCTCCGGGACGACGGCATGCTCCGCGAAGCACGCGACTTTGCCCATGTGCGCCACGTCCTGCCCGTTCCAGTGGAGGCGGCGCGTCCCGTCGAACATATTGGGGCCCGTCTTGAGATGCGTATCGCAGATGTTCGCCCTGCCGCTCAGGCAGGAGTTGCAATGCCCGCAGAACGGAACGAACGAGAGGATGACGTGGTCGCCGGGCGCTACCCGCGTTACCCCTTCGCCCACCTCCTCCACGATGGCGGAGCCTTCGTGGCCCAGCACGGCAGGCCGCGCGATGACCGCCTCGCCGCGCATGAAGTGCAGGTCGCTGCGGCAGACGCCCGCCGCCGCGATGCGCACGCGAACCTCATGCGCCTTGGGTGGGTCCAGCTCGACATCCGTGATGACGAGTGGTGCATTGCTTTCAACCAGAACAGCCGCTTTCATGTCTCCTCCAGCGCATAGGGCGCCTAGTCTGCCAAGCCCTGCGAGAGCGTACCACACGCCCGCTATCCGGTGACGGGGCCTCCGTGCTGCTGCTGACCGAGTCTGTTGTACGTAACGGGAGAGGTCGCCAGCAGACCCGCGTCGACCGGCAACGTGATGGCGGTAACCCAGCGAGCCTCGTCGCTTGCCAGGTACACCGCCGCCCATGCAACGTCCCAGGCGGTGCCCTCCGTGCCGAGCGGCGCGGCGCGCTTGCGTACCTGCCGCAGATCGTCATCCATGCGCGGCGCAACCATCGGCGTGTACACCAGCCCCGGGGCGATGCAGTTCACCCGTATGCCATCCCCTCCGTGGTCGCCCGCCATCGACGTCGTAAGGCCGATAACTGCCGCTTTCGACGCCGTATACGGAGCGCTGCTGTTCGCCCGCAGCCCGGCAATGGACGCAAGGTTGATGATCGACCCGCCGCCGTTCTTCTTCATCTCAGGGATAGCGTACTTCGAGGTCAGCACGATGCTCTTGACGTTCACCGCCATGATGTGATCCCACTGCTCCTCGGTTACCTCCACCACGTTAGCGCGCGTGGAGATGCCCACGTTGTTGTGCAGTATGTCGAGCCGTCCGTACCGCTCGACGACGGCGCGCACGATGTTCTCGCAGTCCGCCGCGCTCGTAACGTCGCCCGCGATAGCCGACGCTGTGCCGCCCTCCGCCTCGATCAGCGCGAGCGTCTCCTGCGCGCGCTCCAGTTCACGATCCACCAGCAGGACGCTCGCGCCCTCCCGAGCGAACAGAATGGACGCAGCCTTCCCGTTGCCGACTCCCGCCCCGCTCGACCCTGCCCCCGTTACGATCGCAACCTTCCCGGCAAGTCTGTCAGTCACCTGGCCCCTCTCCTATCCACCATTGGTATTTTCATCGTCGCCAGTCTCGACCAGCGTACTCACGAGCGGATGCCCCGCGAGCAGGCCGGACATCTCCGTCACGCGCCCCTCGAAGATCTTACCCTCCAGCGAAGACTCCACCTGTGCGTACCAGCCGCCGTCAAGCTTGAACAGCTTGATAGTCAGATGACCATCCCGCACAACGATCTCATCCGGCGACTCAGGCCATCGCATAAGGCTCACACGCTCCCTGCACCGCATCTTCACGGAGACACGCCTCACATGCAACCTCAGTCGTTAGTGGTTCGTCGTTCTCACGAAGGCGGGAACCTCGCATCCCCGGCCCCCTGTCCCCGTCATTCCAGCGAAGGCTGGAATCCAGGCGGGGATGAGGGTGAACCCCAGGATACTCAGCGCTCTTCGCTAGCCGGCGCAGGCGGGGGGTCGGCTTCAGAGGCGGCGGAGTGGCGCCTCCGAAGCAGCGTGTGGAATCCGAACGAAGCCACGAATGCGAGTGCTGCGACTGCATAGACGTGCGCCAGGTTGGTAGCCACAACAACACCAACAGGAGGAACACGAAGAGGCGTGTCGCCGCTCTCAAGCAGATCCCAGACGTAGCCGAACCAGAAAGGAAGGGATGTGCTCCCCAACGCTTCCAGTAGTACCAGAGTGGCGACCCTTACGGCGCTTGCAGTGGTGAGGAGTCCTCCCGTCATCAGCCATTGCCGCCACGCGGGTTGGGATGGCAGATGGTGGGCGAGCACTCCCGTGAGTAGGAGGAGCAGCAGCTGAGCAGCGAAGATAGCCCAGATAGTTAGCCAAGCGCCAAGCCACAGCACCTCGGCTTCCAAGCGCACAGTGTACATCCTAGGAGCAGCGGAGCCTGCGACGATGATGGCGGCGATGACTATGAAAAGCGCGGTTGCTGCCCCCCTGCTCCAGAGTGTGCGTACCGCCCACCCCACGATCCCCACGATCGAAAGAAGAACAAGGTAGTAGAACCACGGGTAAACGTTCCACCAGACACCCAACCCAAGGAATACGGTCAGGGCATGCCACGCAGCATAGGCGAGCAGCGACACCCCCAGCGCCAACAGCAACGCCTCCCATAGCGCTTTCGTAACGGGGCGACCCAGAGCCTCCAACCGACGGATGCCATGTCGTAACACAACGAATAACAGAGCGAATCCAACGATGCCGGACAGGAACCAAACTGCGTCCCCCGGGTAGGCCGCCTGCCAACCTGAACGTCCCGTAGCCCACCTCGCAGAGGAGAGCAGACCGAAATTGTGGAGCAGAGCGATGAACCAATAGGGGACAGCCTGCGCTGCGCCGGCCAGAAGGAACGGCGCAATCTCCCACCGGTACCGCCATACCGCCCTGGATGCCCTGACCATGGTTGCGGGAGTATAGCCGCAGACTTGGCGCAGGATACGCCCGCTGTAGTTCCCAAGGACGTTGTTTACAGGCGGGAACCTCGCATCCCTGGCTTGGGAGGGTAAGTGCGGATAGCGAGGAGTTGCCCAGAGGTTGGATAGCAACAGAAACGAACACGATTTCGAGAAAACATGAGATAGTCAGGCGTGGGAGTGTTGCCAAGGCAGTCTCCGGGTTGAAGGAGGGCAGTTGTCATGCCGTCGGTGCTTTTCGTTGAGGCTTTCGGGCAACTTGCCCCCGGCACGAACCTGATTGATTCCGACGAGGAGGACCTCTATAGCGTTTTCAACGCGCGTGCTGAATTGATGGGTTGGTCCACCCTGCCGTCGAATCGCCACCCTCACCGCCGCTCGTCGCTCTGGAATATGAACGATGCGGAGTTGACCGCCGGAACCGGCGCATCCCGGCTCGGATGGGTGCAGGTAGGACTGGCGGATGATCCGACAGGTGATGTCGTCGAGTCAGGCAGCCCGCCGCCCCCAGGTTTTGTAGGTTATGCGTATGCGCCGCTATCGAAACGGCGGCTAAGCGAGGTGGAGCTAGCTTTGGCGCTGCCGGCGTTGATTCAGTGTTTCGATGACGCACTCCGCCGCTTTGGGGTCGTCGAGTTGTCCGGGTTCCAGGTTACGGCACATTTCCTGGACCCTAGGACACGATCCCCACTTGGCGATCTCGTTTCTGAGCTCAATTGGTTTAACACTACTCAGAAGGAGCAAGCAGACGCGCTCATCGCCTTCGACCAGGGATTGCTCGGGGGACATACCGAGGCAGAGTTGCTCGCCAGCCTCCGGCGGGAGTACACACCACCATTCGAGTTCGGACCGGTAGTAGCCGTGCCTGATGAGCGCTCAATCAAAAAGTCGTTCTTCGGGGCGCCGGACCACCCCATCTCCCCTGCGCACTCCGGCCTCGGCGTGTCGGTTACCCTACCTGAATGGACAGCGAGCGCTGTGGGGTGGGCGCTCGCAATGGTCATCGACACGGCGCGCGCCAGCGCACCGAATCTCCGCGACTTCGCAGTTCGAATGACCCGTGTCACGTAACGTCAAGCGCAATCTGCAATAGGTACGCCTTGGGGCCGTCGTTCCTGCGAAGGCTCCGTCGTTCCCTGCGAACGCGGGAACCTCGCATCCCTGCCCCCTGTCTGGATGTAGGGGCCGTTCGCGAACGACCCTAACGTCATGCCATCCCCAACATACGCCCAACCCCCGAACCAACGACAACTGCCCATTACGCCATAGCCTCGCTGATTGCTACATTGTTCGCATACGTCGTTCCCATGCAGACGGGAACCGCGCATGTCAGGCCCCTGCCTAGATTGTAGGGGCCGTTCGCGAATCGCCCGAACGCCATGCCATCCCCAACATACGCCCAACCCCCAAACCAACGACAACTGCCCATTACGGCATAGCGCCGCTGACTGCTACATTGGTCTTCGTCGTTCCTGCCTTCGCGGGAACGACGCATCCCTGCCCCGCGTAGACGATAGGAAATGCAACCAAATGCAACCAAATGCAACTGAATTAAAGGTTTCGTCACTCCGGGCACTCCTGACGAGGCCAACCAAGGCCACAACCAGGGCCAACTGGCCCACCGCGTACGAGTGAGCGCAGTGCCAAATGAGGCCACGGTGGCCTCATTTTCAGCCTCGCCGCTAGGAGTAAACGAGGCCAAACAGGGCCAAATAGGGCCAGGGTTCACCCCCCCTCGTCGTTCCCGCGAAGGCGGGAAGGTGGATTCACATTTGAAGTGCAACACTTGACTCCAGAATATTTCGGATGGGCTCTGGTAGCCGAGGCACTTGCGCGGCGTATTGTTATACCCCTGCAGCAGCCCCGTAAACCGCTCGTCAGACATCTCTCCCAGGTTCGTCTTCCGGGGCAGCACGCGACGCAGCCGACCGATCCCATTCTCCACACCCCCCTTCTGCCACGGCGAGTGCGTGTCGCAGAAGAACGTTTCGATCCCCAAGGCGTGCAGTTCATGATGCCGCACGAACTCCGTCCCGTTGTCGAGCGCCACCGTCTGCCGGAACTCCGGCGGCAACGGCCCCAGGAGGCGCGCCATGGCCTTCACGACCGGTCCTGCTTCCTTCGAAGGCAGCCGGACGGCCATCATCAGGCGCGAGTGCCGCTCGTGCAGCACCAGCACCACCGCCCCCGACCTCCCAAACTGCATCAGGTCAGCCTCCCAGTGGCCGAAGGTCTGTCGGTCTGCAACGGCGGGCGGGCGCTCGGCGAGCGAGTGACGCTCGAGGATGAAGGAGACCGAACTGCTCCTTTGGCGCACACGCCTGCCGCGTTTCCACTTCGCCTCCGGCAGATACTGCCTCCAGCCGTGGTCTTTGTGCCGCGCTTTCTGCGCGTAGATGAACCGGTAGATGCTCTCGTAGGAGATGACCGTTCTGCCCGCCCCCCGCGCCAAATGCCCGCATACCTGCTCCGGCGACCACCCCAACCGAGGCGTTCGAGGACGCAGGCACGCAGAGCCGTATCCCGCTCCAACCGGGAACCGGACCAGCGGCGCGCGCGGGACTGCTCCTGCGCGTACGACGGCCGGTAGCCCGTGGTGCGTGAAGCGTTGCGCTTCAGCTCCCGAGCAACCGTCGATGGCGCGCGATCTAGACCTGCAGCGACTTGCCGGATCGAGGTGCCCGCGGCACGTAGGCGGGCAATCTCACACCGTTCCTCAATGGTGACCTGTGTGTATCCCATGGCAACACCTTAATCTGATGTTGCACTTCGTTTGTGAATCCAGCGAACCTCGCATCCCTGGTTTGGAAGGCAGATCCCCTCGCCCTCTGGGAGAGGGCAAGGGTGAGGGTTCGGACGACAGGAAATGAGACGGAATGAGACTAAATGAGACTGAATTAAAGTTTCGCCACGCCTGGCATCCCAACGTCCAAGTGCTGCTGAACCCCCTACCCCTTGACTTACCCGTTTGGAGTAAGATGCACACAGAAGCTTGGATGTAGTCATTACGAGCACACACTGAGAGGGAGGACTCCCGATGCTTACGATGGAACAGAACCAACGGCTCACTCGTGTCGGCAAGGGCACACCGATGGGCGAGTTGCTGCGCCACTACTGGCATCCCATCTCGCCGAGCGGCGAGCTCACCGCTGACAACCCAACGAAAGAGGTTCGCATCCTGGGCGAAGACCTCGTTCTCTACCGCGACGCAAAGGGCACGCTGGGGCTGATCGAGCCCTCCTGCGCCCACCGGAAGGCGAACCTCTCCTACGGCATCCCTGAGGAGAACGGCATCCGCTGCGCCTACCACGGCTGGATATTCAATGAGACCGGCCAGTGCATGGATCAGCCCTCGGAGCCGGAAGGCTCGAAATTCAAGGACAAGGTGCGCATCAAGGCCTACCCCGTCCAGGAGCGCTCAGGGATCGTCTGGGCCTACATGGGCGAAGCCCCCGCGCCGATGCTCCCCCAGTGGGACATCCTCATGTGGGAGGGCGTCGAGCGTCGCGTCATCGCCATGGAACTGCCGTGCAACTGGCTCCAGTGCATGGATAACTCCCTCGACCCCGTCCACTTCGAATGGCTGCACAACTACTGGGGCTCCTACGTCCTCGGCATGGAGAAGCCCGTGGAAGAGCGCGAACAGTGGAAGAAGCAGATGCAGGGCGACGGCGCTCGTGGACGCCACGAGGTCAAGGTCGGCTTCGACCGCTTCGAGTACGGCGTCATCAAGCGTCGGCTGATGCAGGGCGACACGGAGGAGAACGAGTGGTGGCGCATCGGCCACCCGGTGCTGTTCCCCAACATCCTCCGCGTAGGCCAGCAGCGCAGCCACGCCTTCCAGATGCGCGTCCCCATGGACGACACGCACACCTACCACATCGTGCTGCGCGTGCGTGTGCCCGACCCCGGAGAGGTAATCGAGCAGACCGAGATTCCCTACGTCTACGAGAACGTCTTCAAGGACGACGGCCGCATCCGTGCCGACTGGGTGCTGGGGCAGGATCAGGCCGCCTGGATCATGCAGGGCCCCATCAGCGACCGCACGACCGAGGCCCTGGGTGTAACGGACGTGGGCATCATCCTCTATCGCAAGATGCTGGAGGAGCAGATGCAGATCGTCGAGGACGGCGGCGAGCCGATGAACGTCCACCGCGAGGACAAGGGCGTCATCACCCTCCCGCAGGAGCACTCCTACTTCCCCGGTTACGAGGTTACGGGAGGACCGTTCAGGGACAAGCCGAACCTGAAGCCATTGATCGAGGCGCAACTCGCCCCGGAGATCGACGCGAATTTCGCCTAGTCCCGCTCTCGATGGGATGGGGGGCGCAAATCCCCTCGCCCTCTGGGAGAGGGTTAGAGTGAGGGTTCGGGGAAGACCGCAATGCAGCGGCGGGCAGACCCTTGGTCAGCTCGCCGCTGCGTCGTACTCCGGGGACATCGGCACCTGATGCGTCAGCTGCACGTCCCTGCCGGTGCGGGAGGACTCCATGATGCCGGTGATGAGTTCCAGCGTCGCCATCCCCCATCGCCCATCGTGGAACACGGGAGCGCCGTTCCGTACCGCGTTGCACAGCTCGATCAAATCTTCGCGCCCCGCGTGGTACCCCGACTCAGGCAGCGCACGATCCTCGACGCTGCCGTCCTTGTAGACGTACAACCCGTACCGCGACTGCCGCAGGTCGCCCCGCTCGCAAGTCGCAACGAGGATGCCAAGGTTCGTCGGACGCCAGGGCGGCTTCTCTTTCGGTGTTTCCCGCCAGAAGCGGCGCTCGTGCTCTGACCCGATGCGCAGGGCGTCCTTCGCCTCGAACTCGTCGCGTGTGCCGTCCTTCAGTTCAGCGCGGATACGCACACGGTCGTCGTGGGTGTACCCCTCGATCAGGCCCCTGCCCTGCTCGTCGCTCCACGGCATCAGGTCGGCGGTCATGGAGTAGCCGTAGCCGTTGTTGGTAACGCTCGCCGTTACGCCGTCCTCGAACTCCATCAGCGCGGAGTAGTACCCCACGGCGTTGCGCTCGGGCCACCATTTGCCGGTCGTCCCTCGGAGCGTTCGCACCATGCCTCCGCCCAGCAACCGCAGGCTGTCGAGCTGGTGCGGCCCTTGGCGGTACAGCACGCCGCCGCCAACGCTCTCATCCAGCTCCTCGGGTTGCCGCGCCTGCAGCATCCAATCGGTGAACGCCCAATTGTTGAGCGCCTTCAGCGGCCCCAACTCGCCCGACTGGATGATGCGCCGCATAGCCATCACCGGAGGGCTGAACCCCAGCGTGTGGCCGCACAGGAGCTTCACGCCGTTTTTCGCAGCAGCGTCCACCATCGCCTCGGCCTCACGCATGTTCAGCGCCATAGGCTTCTCGGAGACGGCGTGCTTACCGGAGTTGGCTACCAGCACCACATGCGGACTGTGGAAGTTGTTGGGAGTCGCAACCCAGACCGCCTCCACGTCAGGATCGGCGCAGAGCGCCTCCGCGCTATCGTAGACGCGTGCATCCGGGAAGCGTTGCTGGAACGCTTCCCGAACGCGGGGGCTCGTATCGGCGGCGGCCATCAGGTCGATCTCCGCCATGCTCTCCATGCTGGGCATGATCTGCGTGGCGCCAACCCCAACGCCGATGATTCCCATCTTCAGCGGCTTGATGGAGCCGTCCGGGTGAACAGTGGTCATGGAATCTCCTTATCGATGAGCACAGTGAAGGGGCGCGTTCGCAGCGCCCCTTCACGTCAATGCCAACCTAACCGATGGCGCCGACGACTTCCTGACGCTGGCCCTCTTCCTCGCGGTAGAGACCCATCGCCTCGACGATCGGCAGATCGCTCATCGAGAACAGCACAGCGTCGTCCTGCGAATCCGTACCGTGTTCGTGCAACGACCACGACGGCAGGACGAACGTGTCGCCCTTGAACCATTCGAGTCGCTTGCCCGCAATGATCGAGTACCCCTCGCCCTTGGCAACGTGATAGACGACGCTGGACGTATGACGATGGGCGTCCGTGTGGGAGCCGGGGGCCAGCCGCTGCAACTTCAGCGCCAGCGTCGGCATGCTGTGCCCGCCCGTAACCGGGTTGGCGTACTCCATCAGCACCCCGTCGAAACGATCCTCCTCGCCGTAGCCCAGGAGTGCGCCATAGGCGTCGTTCCACTTATACGTGATCGGCAGCGTCCCGCCCGATACGTCATTGAGGTTTGCCCGCATCAGGCCGTTGCCGATGGAGGCGTTCGTGTAGCCAACGGGCTTCGTGATCGGCTGCACGTCCTCCGGGTACGGCTCCTGGAACATAGCGTCGAAGTACCCCACCATCGGAGCGTCCAGGCAGTCCAGCCAGATGACGGGTTTGTCTTCCGGGTTGTTATGGTCGTGCCATGCCCAACTCGGCGTGAGCGTCAGGTCGCCAGCTTCCATGCGGAAACGCTCGCCGTCCTGAACGGTGAACGCGCCCTCGCCCTCGATGACGAAACGGATCGCTGCCGCTGTGTGGCGGTGCGCCTCCGCGATCTCGCCGGGCCACACGATCTGGACAGCAGCGGACATGGTCTTGGTCGCGCCCGCCTGCGGGTTCTTCAGACCCGGGTTCCGCATGGTCAGCGCACGGCGGAAGCCCTGGCCCTTCAGGCTCTCCAGCGCACCTGCCTGCATCGCCAACTCGCGCATACGCTCCCAGCGCCAGACGTACGGCTCGATCTTCGGCCGCTCCGGCGGGTTGGCGTGCATCACCCACAGCGGGTTGATGTTCTCGTCATCGAGCTCCTGATGGTACGCTTTCTCGGTCTCCGGCATCGTCCAGGACATCGCAGCCTCCTCTTTTAACTACTCGCGGATAACTTACTCGCGAGACTCCGCCTTGGCGGACAACTCCCCAACGTCGCTGATGTTGATGGTTACCAGGTCGCCGGGCGCGACGGGCCCAACGCCCTCGGGCGTGCCCGTGAACACCAGGTCGCCCGGCTCCATCTTCGCAACCCAGGACATGTTCGCTATCTGGTTCTTGCAATCGACGATCATGTCTTTCGTGAACGCGTGCTGCCGAAGCTCCTCGTTCACCCACAGGTTGATCTCCAGATCCTGCGGATCAGGGATCGCGTCCGCCGTAACGATGCACGAGCCGATTGGAGCGAACGTGTCGAAAGACTTGCGCTTGCTCCGATCCTCCGGCCCTCTCACGGTTATATCCAAACCGCAGGTGTAGCCGAAAACGTGGGAGAGCGCTTCCTCCACCGGAATCATGCTGCCCCCCTTGCCGATCACCATCACCAACTCCGACTCGTGATGGATCACCCGGTCGGAATACGGCAGCTGTATCGCGTCGTTGGGGCCGGACACCGCGCTCGACGCTTTGAGGAACATCCCCTGATCTGCCGTAACCTGCGGAGCGGTACCGCCCCAGGGGCTTCCCTGCATCTCCTCCGAGTGAGCCTTGTAGTTCGTAGGCTGCGCGTAGACCTTGCGCGGCGCGGGCACCGGAGCCAGCAAACCTACCGAGGACAACGGCACGCCGCCTCCGGCAGCGGCCATCTCCTCCACTTTCGAGCGCAACCCGTCCCATCGCTCGATAAGCAGCAGCATCCGGAACGACTGCAATTCGGCAGGCAGTTCGGGAATCAGGTCGGTTATGTCCACGACCTCGTCGTTCTCAGTCAGTACCCCTATCTGGTAGTCGTCAAAGCTCACCAACCGCATCGATTCCTCCTTCGCCAGCCTGATCACGTGTCTTCTTTGATCACGTGGAAGGTACCACCCGCCCCTGAGCCGGTCAAACGAGCCTTAATGGAGGGGAGAGAACGCCGCCGGAACCATGTGCCGCACCAGTTGCTGCACGGGGTGCTCGTCGGTGTGCGGCGGCCAGATGCCCTGGCTGTACACCTTCCTCATTTCGTCCCGATGATCCCAGTCCTTGTACGGCCAGAGCTGATAGAAGCGGTTGAGTTGCCCCAGGTCGCTGGCGAAGAAGCAGCCCGGCGAAAGCGCCAGACGCCTCGGCGCCTGTTCGGTGAACTGCTGCATGATCGAACGAACCGCCCCTGAGGGATAGGTGTACATGCGCAGCTCGTACAAGTTGCCCCACTCCCGCGGGCCGTCGAGCGGGTCGTTCACCGGCGACGGGGTGAGGATGTCGCTCTCCATGGAAACGATGAACTCGGTGATGTCGGGAGGCCACACCTTGTCGGCTATAGCCTTGGCTCGGGTGTCGGCGCGATGCTGCAGGGACTCGTACGCCCACAGATGCACGATCTGGTTGAGCGGGCCGATGTCCGTGTGCCAGAAGCCCACCAGCGGTGACAGCTTCATGCGAGCCTCGATCTTCTCGGCGAAACGCCGCTCCACCTCTGGCACGGAGTTCGCAGTCAGGTTATAGGTGCGTAGTTCGTAAAGCATGCCGTTCTCCCTCATGTTCAGGCTGTAGGCAGTCTATCGGAGCGCTCAAAAGTGCGCCAATCACACCGATGAAGCCTGTCCTCGTTTCCATTCCTGTCTCAAAACACACGAAAAACGTGTTCATAAAGTGTTGTAGACGCTATGCGCAGTAGGAAAGGATTGAGAGTATCACGAGCCCGCAAGGGACGGCGAAGGAGGAAATGCATGCAGGCATACTGCGTCAAGTGTCGAGAGAAGCGTGAGATGACAGCCCCTCGCGACGAGATGACGAAGAACGGGAAGCCCATCATCAAGGGCTCTTGCCCCACCTGTGGCACCGGCTTGAACATCATCGGCAAGAAGATGGCGGACATGAAGTAAGGCCCTCGGGGCCGCTGGGAGAGGGCCCGGCGCGTAGCCAGGCCCTCCTCGATTCTTCAGTACATCACGTCCCCGCCTGAGACGGAGACGGCCAATCCCGTGAGATAGTCCGACTCGGAAGACGCCAGGAAGGCGGCCATCCGAGCGATGTCGCGTGTCTCCGTAATGCGACCGAGCGGGTTGGCCGACGACCGCTCGGATACCATCTCGCGCAGGTGCTCCTCAGCCGTCTGATCGGCAGAGCGCACAGCGTTGGCGATATGGATGACGCGCTCGGTCTCGGCCAGGCCCGGGCATATCGCGTTGACGTTCACGCCGTACGCCCCCAGTTCGTGCGCCACTGACTGCGTGAAGCCCACCAACGCGAACTTCGATGCGGTGTAGGCCGAATACCTCGGCAGCCCTCGTTTTCCCGCCGTGGAAGCGATGATGATGATCTTCCCGCCATCGCCCCGCTCTACCATGTGACGCGCCACCGCGCGCGTGCAGAGGAACGTACCGCGAACATTCACCCGCTGCACCTCGTCGAACGCCTCCTCCGTCATCTCGACCAGCGGAACGCGGTCAGGCCCGGGCCGCGAGCCCGCGTTGTTCACCAGTATGTCGATGCGGCCGAAGCGTTGGATGACCTCCGCGACCATCCGTTCGACGCTGCCGCTGTCCGACACGTCGCCAACCAACGCCAGCGACTTCCTGCCCTTCTCCGCAATCTCCGACGCCGCCTCTTCCAACCCGTGCCATCCTCCCGCGTCGCCGTAGGGGTTGAGCGCCACGTCGTTCACCGCGACGTCGGCTCCTTCCTCGGCTAGTCGGTTGGCGATGGCGCGCCCGAAGCCACGCTGGCCTCCGGCGCCGGTAACGAGCGCCACCTTTCCGCTCAGGTCATACATGGGCGCTCCTTCAGGTGATGTTGTACAGACGCTTGGCGTTCAACCCCACCACCTTGGCGCGCTGTGCTGGTGTCAAATCCTCGCGCGCCAGCAGATGCTGGAGGTTCTCGGGGAACTCGGCGTCCCAGTGAGGGAAATCGGAGGCGAACATGATGATGTCCTCCCCCAAGATGCGCATCGTCTCCGGAAGCATGCGCTCTTCCGCCTCGCAAGAGATGAAGAGGTTGCCGGACGACATGTACTCGCTCGGTGACTTCGTGAGAAGCGGCGCGTCCACGTGGCCGCGTAGGTGATACCGTTCATCCATACGGTCGAGCATGAACACCGCCCAACCGCACCCCGCCTCCAGGAAAGCGAGCTTCAATGCGGGGAACTTCTCCGGAACGCCCGACAGCACGATGCTGACGAACTGCTTCATCTGCACGAAGGCATGCCCCAGCGAGTGCACCTGGGCCAGATTGTCGAAGAGGAACTCGTCGTACGAGCCGGTGATGCGGCCGCTCGCGTGAACGGCCAGCGGCACGCCCAAACGCTCCGCCTCTTCGTAGAGCACGTCGAACTCCGGCTTGCCGAAGAGATACGGCCCCTCCGGCAGCATCCCGCCGAGCATGCCCAACTCGTTCACGGCGCGCCGAAGCTCTACCGCCGCAGCCGCCGGGTCCTGCACGGGCAGCATCGCCACTCCCTTGAACCGGGAGTCAACCTTGAGGTAGGTATCGAACAGCCAGTTGTTGTACGCACGGGCGCGCGCAACAGCAAAGTCCGGCTCGCGCAGCCACCCCGACACCAGGCTGCCCGTTGGGTAGAGCACCGACGCGTCCAACCCGCCGCGATCCAGAGCGTCGATCCATACCGCTGTGTCCACCACTCGCGTTCCCGCACGGTTGCCCAACGTATTGTCGAATCCGTCCCTGGGAGCGCCTCCGCTCAGCCGGGGCCGCTCGTTATACGGAGCGTCAAGGTAACCTCTGATGTCCTCATCCGTATCGCGCACGTGGCCGTCAGCATCTATACACAGCACTCCCGTGGTGGTTGTCATACCGTCCTCCTTGGCCCGCCTGACTGCTTACACGGCAGGATAGGCGGAGGACACCCACACGACAACCACCGCGGTTGACCTCCTTACAATTCTCCACGCTGCAGCAAGAGAACCTCTCCAAGGATTGACCTGACGCCTTTTCCCGCGTACATTGCCGCGCGGGAGTAACGCAGGACAATGTCCGGCGCGGGGCTCCACGTCCAAATCTGGGAGATTCGTGATGCGCATACGTCGATTCTGGGGGCTGGGTCTGCTGGCTCTGGTCATTGCATTAGTGGCAGTCGCCTGCGGCGGCGGCGACGACACTCCTGCCCCCGCCTCAACGCCGACCCCGGTGCCAGTGGCAACTACGGCCCCGGCGGCCACAGTCGCCCCTGAGACACCTACCACGTCAACCACGCCGACCGCGCCTACCGCGGCGCCCACTCCGACTCCGACGCTGGCTCCCGGCGTAACGCCTCCGCCAAGGCCAACGGCGACGCCTGTACCGCCTCCGCCCGGCTTTGACGCGGAGGAGTACTTCGGCGGCAAAACGATCCGGATCATCACGGGCACGAGCCCCGGCGGCGGATACGACGTCTTCAGCCGACTCGTGGCGGCGACCGCTGAGAGGTACTTCCCTGAGAGCACTCGTTTCATCGTGCAGAACCTGCCTGGTGCGGGACAGTACCGAGGTCTCAAGGCCGTGCTGGACGCCAAGCCGGACGGCCTCACCGTCGGCCCTGTTCACTCCCGCTGGTTCCAGCGCCAGGCCCTCGTGAACGATATTCCCAATTTCGACCTGGACTCGATCTACATCCTCGGCTCCCCGACCTTCGCCATCAGTAAGAGCGTCTTCTGCGTGGATCGAAGCGTTGCCACCTCGTGGGAAGAGGTTCTCGCGCTTGGCCGCCCACTGATACAGGGAGCAACAGCGCCAGGCAACGAGCCTGCCACCGAGTTCATGCAAGCCAACGGCGGCCCCTTCTCGATCGTCTACGGTTACGGCGGCACTTCGGACATCATGGCCGCGTTCGACCGTGGCGAGCTCGATTTGACCAGCCGCTGTGGACCTGCCACCGCGCCCCGCCTCTTCCCTGAATGGATAGAGGATGGCCGGCTGGTGCCGCTCTTCTACGAGAAGAAGCCGGTCGACGACGAGTACCTGGCCCTGCTCGGCCACACCGGCCCCCTGCCGTCTTTCAAAGACCTGCCAGGGCTGGACATAAACCCCACCCAACTGGCAGCGCTCGAGGTCAACCTGCTCGTAACCGAGCTGTCGCGCGTATTCATCATGCAGGAGAACGTGCCTGCCGACATCGCGCAGTACTGGCAATCGCAGTTCGACCTGATGATGGTAGACCCCGAATTCATCGATGGGCTCACCATCGCCGGGTACGCCGACTCCTACGGCTACGGCAGAGCGGAGGACCTGCTTGAGGTCGTCCGGGTGGCCCGCGAACTCGACCCCGCAACCAGGGACATCGTCCTTGAACTCAGCGGTGTGGGAGACCTACAGGTCAACTAAGGAACAGTAGAAACGGAGCCGGGCTTGCGCACTTGCCAGCCCGGCTCCATCTGTAAAATGCACACCACGAACCGGAGTCAGGGGAAACGAGGATAGATGTGGGAAGCCAGCGTTAGCGCAGCCCAGCACCTGTTCAGCCCAGGGCCGCTCATCGCATTCGCGATCATCACGCCCATCGCGCTGTTCAATGGAGTGATGATTGCGGGCGGCGTCCCGGTTTTCATCCTGCTGCTGAGCTTCGCCACGCATTTGGATCCGTTCATCGCACTGCCCGCTGCTGTCTTCTATGCGGCGGCCAACGACGCCACGGAGCCGATCCCCTCCATCCTCATCGGCGTGCCTGGCTCGCGCGGCTCACAGGCCACGATCATCGACGGCTACCCCATGGCGCGTCAGGGGCGCGCGGGGGAAGCGCTGGGCGCGGTCTACGTCTCCTCGCTCATCGGCGGCCTCCTCGGCGCAGTGGTCCTCATGGGCGTAATTCCCGTTGCGCGGGAGCTACTGAAGCAGTTCAGTTCGGCGGAGTTCTTCCTGCTCTCTCTGCTCGGCATCGCGACCGTCGCGCTGCTCAGCAGCGGCGCGATGGTGAAGGGCCTGCTCACCGCCGCATTCGGCCTCGCCATCGCGCTCATTGGCTTCTCCCCTATCACCGGACAGGTACGCTCCATCATGGGCATAGGCTACCTGTGGGACGGCCTGCCCCTGGTGCCCGTGCTGCTCGGCCTCTTTGCCATCCCTGAACTGGCCAACCTCGTCGTCAGTAACACCACCATCGCAACCGAGCGGCTGGACGAAGTGCTGACAGGCGCAGGCGACGATGTGAAGAAAGGGATGCGGGAAGCGATGCGCCACAAGTGGCTCATCGTCCGATCCTCGCTCATCGGCGTGTTCGTCGGCATGATGCCGGGCCTTGGGGCGGTACCCGCGCATTGGATCGCGTACGCACAGGCGCGCCAGACCGAGAAGGGCGCGACCGAAACATTCGGCACCGGCGACATCCGAGGCGTCATCGCTCCAGAGGCATCGAACAACGCCATCGACGGCGGCGTGCTGGTGCCGACGCTCTTCTTCCAGATCCCGGGCAGCCCCAACATGGCGCTCATTCTGGCGATGCTCATCCTCCTTGGCATCCAGCCCGGGCCGCCGATGCTGGCCGAGCACCTCGACCTGACGATCTCGCTCGTCTGGACGATCGCCCTGGCGAACATCATCGTCGTGCCCATTGTCCTGATGTTCGCGCCCCTCATCGCTCGGGTTACGGCCATACCGCCGAATATCCTCTTCCCCCTCGTGATGGCGATCATCATCATCGGCGTGTTCCAGACGTCGCAATCGGTGGGCGACCTTGCGCTGTTCGCAGCGGCGGGCGTGTTGGGCCTGTTCATGAAGGCATACGCCTGGCCTCGGCCTCCCATCGTCATCGCCATCGTGCTTGCCAATCTCGTCGAAAAATACATGTGGATAGCCAGCAACACCTACGGCTGGCCCAGCATATCCGACGGCAGCGTCGCCTGGGGGATGTTCGGGCGGTGGCAGTTCCTCGGGATCCTCGCGGCAGTGGCGTTCGCTGTCGTCATCGGCATCCGCGTTCAGCGAAGCGCCGCCGCCACCCAGGCAGCCCGGGATGAGGAAGAGTTGTCGATCCATGGCCCACAGGAAAACACGCCATGACGACGCAGCCGGCAAACTCGAAAGCAGGCAAGAGCCGCTTCATTTCGATGGAGTTCCTTGGAGAAGTGCTGCTCCTCGCCGGCGTTGGCGCGTTCTTTCTCTATACCATGATCGACTCGCTGGACTGCCGCGAGGACAACCTGCGTGAGTGCTGGAACGTCGGATGGGAGAGAGGCGGATGGGTTCTCCCCCGCCTCACCGTCTTCTTCGGCCTGCCCTTCTGGCTATGGCGCGTCATCGACCTGTTCCGAGAGCGCATATCGACCGACAGCAGTCAGATCATGGACACCGGCTTCCTCGAAACCACCGAGTCCACATCGGTCGTCGCGCTTCGATGGGTGCAACTCCTCGGGACGACAGGCGGGCTGCTGGTGGGCGCATGGGTATTCGGATTCCACATAACGGTTCCCGTTTACACCGTGGCGTACCTGGTGATTCTGGGGAAGGTGAAGTGGTATTGGGCCATCCTGCCCGCCATCTTCTTCGAGGGCGTTATCCTCTTCATCTACGGCTATCTGCTCCTCTCGGAGTGGGGATCCCCGCCCGCACAGAGCTGGCCTATCATCGGCGATATCTGGAATTTCGTCGTTGACCAATGGCACACTATCCGGCCCGAATAGACTCCGTCCGTATACAAGGTACAACGTGTCGATACGGCTCTCTTTGCCAGGTAGTACAATGGCGGCGAGCAGACACCTAGTTAGCATGTGAAACGTTACCAGGGAAGCACAACTAGAGGAGGACAAGCGATGCTATCGGCCCAGAACAATGAGCTCATCACGCGAGTCGGCCCGGGAACGCCAATGGGCGACGCGCTAAGGCGCTACTGGCTTCCCATTCTCATGGACTTTGAATTGCCTGAGCCGGACTGCGATCCTGTTCGCGTGCGCCTCCTCGGCGAGGATCTCGTTGCCTTCCGCGACTCCAAGGGCCGCCTCGGTCTGCTGCCGGACGCATGCCCGCACCGCCGCGTAAGCCTCTTCTTCGGCAGGAACGAAGAGGAAGGCCTGCGCTGCGTCTACCACGGCTGGAAGTTCGACGTGGACGGCGAATGTGTGGATCAGCCCAACGAGCCTGCCCTGAGCAACTTCCGGCACAAGGTGAGGACCCGGGCCTACAAGACCTGGGAGGGCGGCAACGTAATCTGGGCCTATATGGGCCCCGCTGACCAGGCGCCGCCGCCGCCCGCGTTCGAATGGACGACGGTGCCGGATTCCCATCGCGGCGTAACCAAGCTCATCCAGACCTGCAACTGGGTGCAGTCGGTGGAGGGCGGCATCGACACTTCCCACTCCTCCTTCCTTCACAACAACAACCTCGCGGACAAAACGCTGCTGCGCTCTCGCTCCACCGCTCCTAACCTGGAGGTTGAGCAGACCGATTACGGCTACACCTACAGCTCCGTTCGCCACCTCTCGGAAGAAGAGGGCAACTACGTGCGGACATACCACTACGTCCTGCCCTTCCACCAGTTGCGGGCAGCTCAGGTCAGCAACAGCGGCAAGCCCGTGCAGCCGCGCAGTTCAGGTCACTGCTGGGTGCCCATAGACGACGAGAACACCATGGTCTTCAACTGGACGTTCACCTGGGACGAGAACCCTCTCTCTCCCAAAGACCAGCGCCTCGAGGGCACCGGCAACGAGTGGGACGTCGACATCGACCGCAAGACGTTCATCGCCAAGCGCAACAAGTCGAATGACTGGCTGATCGACCGGGATATGCAACGAACGAAGAACTTCACCGGCATCGTCGGCGTGAACACTCAGGATCGCGCACTGCAGGAGACGATGGGCACCATCGCCGACCGCAGCAACGAACACCTCGGCACCAGCGACCGCGCCATCATCGCGATGCGTAAGTTGCTCGCCGAGGCCGTCCGAGTCGTCAGCGACGGCGGCACGCCTCGCGGCAGCCAGAGCGAGTTCGTCGGCATCCGCGCCATAGACCGCATCCTGCCCGCCGACCAGCCATGGACGGTCCTCAAACCGGACATGTACCCGGAGATGGCAGGCCGCCGCTAAGTCGCAACCGTCCCGCGCATGAACGATCAGAGGGGCGCTCGATGAGCGCCCCTCTCGCTTTCCCCCGGCAATCCTCCCCCCACGAACAGGCCGTCCCCCTTACCCCTCGCCGCTCGTTGCGCGTTTCTTCGGCGGGGTTGCCACCGCGAACGCCATGAACGCCACGACCAGCACCCCGGAGAAGGCCACGAACGCGAACGTGTAGCTATCCATCTGCGTCCGCACGAACCCCGCGAATATCGGGCCCAGCATGCTCACCCCGGCCATGATCGGTGCTGCGAACCCCCTGATCGTGCCGAACGAGCGCCTGCCGAAGTAGTTAGCGAACAGCATCCGGCTCACCACCGTCCATACGCCCAGCGCCGAGCCGTACGTAAGGCTGAACAGCATCGCGACAACGAACGAACTCGCCGTGATCGCAAGCAGCATCGCGATGATATAGAGCGAGACCGCTGTCAACGCAAGGTAGCGCGTATGCACGCGCTCCATCACCATTCCCCAGGCAAAGACGGACACCGCCGCAATAGCAAGGTAGGTGGTCAGAACCGTGGTGGCGAGCTCCTGCGACAATCCCTTATCGAGGAAGTTCGCCGTGATGTGCAGGTTCGTCGCGTTCACTGCAAGGATCACCGACGCCTGCGCCACGATCAGCGCCCAAAGCGTTCTCGTACGTTTCGCCTCCGCAAGCGTCCACAGCTCTTCGCCCGCCTCGACGGAGACCTCCCCCGTCCGGAACTCCTCCCATTTCGGCTCCTGACCGTCCGGTAGCAGGCCGTAGTCCTCCGGGCGTCTGCGCATATAAGCTGCGCTGGGCAGGACGATAGCAAGAAACGCAAAGCCCGCGAGCACGACCCACGCCTGCCGCCATCCGTAAGCGACGATTAGCATGCCCACGGGCAGAGCAACCAGCACCTGGCCTACCCGTTGCCCTGTGCCCAGCAGGCCAACGACGCGGCCTCTCTTCTTCACGAACCACGATGCCAGCGCCACCATCGTGCCCAATTGCGCCCCGGCTGCTGCGGTGCCGCGCGCTACCCCGAAAAGCCCCCAGAAATGCCATACCTGCGTCATGGAGGCCAGTCCTATCATGCAGCCGACCAGGATCATGCCGGCGACGACGGTAATGCCTCGTGCGCCCCGGCGGTCGAGTATCCTCCCCACCCACACGGAGCCAAGCCCGCCCATGCCCGACCCCAGCGCGAAGCCGATGGAGATCTCCAACGGTGACCACCCAAGGTCGCTCTCCATGGGGCGGACGAACAGACCGAGGATAGGCCCCTGCATCGGCACGCTCGCACCCGCAGAGAGCATGCTGGCCATCATGATGGCCCAGCCATAGTAGGTGCGGCGGAAGGGCCAGAAACGGGATATGCGGGGTTGTAGTTGCGCCATAGCGTCAGCGCAACATATCACGTCTGGCGGATTCATCGACGAAACGCGCTATACTCGCTATAGCCTACCTTTGTCAGCCCCCTGCGGAACCATCATGCGCTTATCCGAAGACCAACTCACCCTCGTCGCCACCGTCCGCGATTTCGTCAACCGCGAGGTGCTTCCAGTCGCCAGCCGACTGGAACTCGCGGACGAATACCCCACCAACCTTGTCGCTCAGATGCGGGAACTCGGCTTCTTCGGTGCGACCATTCCTGAGGAGTACGGCGGAAGCGGCGCAGGCGCGGAAACGTACGCCCTCCTCATCGAGGAGCTGGCCAAAGGCTGGATGAGCCTTACCGGCGTGCTGAACACCCATCTGCTCGTCGCCCACATGATCGAAAAGTCCGGCACCCAGGAGCAGAAGGAGCGCTTCCTCCCCGCCATGGCTGACGGCGCGAAACGCGCAGCCCTCTGCATCACCGAACCCGACGCCGGAACGGACGTTGCCGCGGTTCAGACCAGGGCCGTCCGTGACGGTGACGATTACGTCGTCAATGGCCGCAAGATGTTCATCACCAACGCCCGTTACGGCAGCATCTACGCCATCGTCTGCAAGACCGACCTCGCCGCCGACCCTCCGCATCGCGGCATCAGCATCCTGCTGGGCGAGAAGGGCCCCGGACTCGATGTCGTGCGGGACATCGCCAAGCTCGGCTATCGCGGCGTCGAGACCGCCGAACTGTCGTTCGATGACTACCGCGTACCTGTCACGAATCTCCTCGGTGGAGCCGAAGGCAACGGCTTCCGGCACGTCATGGGCGGGCTGGAGCTTGGTCGCATCAACGTCGCCGCTCGCGCCGTTGGCGTAGCCCGCGCCGCGCTGGAAGCAGCCGTCCGGTACGCCCAGACGCGCAAGACGTTCGGCAAGCCCATAGCCGAACATCAGGCGATACAGCAGAAGTTGGCCGACATGGCCACGCAGGTGAAGGCAGCGCACCTGCTTGTCATGGACGCCGCGCAAAAGAAAGACCTCGGCCAGCGCGTAGACCTCGAAGCAGGCATGGCAAAACTCTTCGCGAGCGAAACCTGCCTGACCGTAGCGACGGAGGCGATGCGCATCCACGGCGGCATAGGTTACACGCAGGAACTCCCCATCGAGCGCTACTTCAGAGACGCGCCTTTGATGATCATTGGCGAGGGCACGAACGAGATACAGCGCCAGGTCATCGCCCGCAACCTCCTCAGGGACTACCCCTCCGGCGACTTCCTCTTCGAGGCCGGCCTATGAGCCTCCCCCTCGAAGACGTCCGGATTCTCGAACTCACCTCTGTCCTTGGAGGGCCGCTCGCCGGACGCCTGCTAGCCGACCTCGGTGCTGACGTCATCAAGATCGAGCAACCGGGTTCCGGCGACGCTTCACGCAAGCTGGGGCCGTACTTCCTCGCAGGAGAGAGCGCTTACTTCCTCGGCTTCAACCGCAACAAGCGCAGCGTAACCCTCAACCTGCAAACCGACGCTGGCCGTGAAGCGTTCTACGCCCTCGCCAAGAAGGCAGATGTCGTCCTCGACAACTTCAGGCCCGGCGTGCTTGAACGGCTCAAGATCGACCACGAAACGCTCAAGCCCGTCAATCCATCCATCATTTCAGCCTCGCTGTCCGGCTTTGGCCAGGACGGCCCTTCCGCCGCGCGCCCCGCATTCGACGGCGTCGTTCAGGCGCTCGGAGGCGCGATGAGCGTCACGGGCAACCCCGGCGATGACCCCGTGTACATGGGTTTCCCGATGGGCGACGTAGGCGGAGGCTGGGGGCTCGCGTTCGGCGTGCTTGCCGCACTCCACGAGCGCTCGCGTACCGGCGAAGGCAAGCGCGTAGACATCAGCATGCTGGACATGCAGGTCTCTTTTCAGGCCCACCTCGGCGCGTTCTACCTTGCATCGGGAGAGACGCCCCAGCCCATAGGCTCCGGCCACCCCAGCAATATCCCCGCCAAAGCCCTCCGCGCAAGCGACGGTAGGTGGGTTCAGATCCATTGCAGCACTGAGCCGTTCTGGTTCAAGACCGCCGACATGATCGCCGCGGTCGTCCCCGGATTCGACGATCTGCCGGACGACCCGCGCTTCAAGACAGCAACCGGACGCATGGAGCATCGCGCCGACCTCGAAGACCTCCTTGCGCAGGCCATACGCACGAAGACCCAAGCCGAATGGAGCGCCCTATTCGTTGAATGGGACGTGCCCGGCGCTCCCATCAACGACATCGCAGATGTGTACCGGAACCCCCAGGTGCTGCACCGCAACATGCTCGTGGAGATAGACCACCCCACAGCCGGGCGTTTCAGAACGTCGGGCAACCCCATCAAGGCGGGTCAGGAGGAGCGCTTCACCCCGCCTCCTCTCCTCGGTCAGCACACGCGTGAGGTGCTTCGAGAGCTGGCGGGGTACACGGACGCGCAGCTGGACGAAATGCAGTCAGCGCAAGCGATATAGGCCGCGCGTGAGCGAGCAACGCGCGCCTGCCCTCTCCGGCCTCATGGTGCCGGTCGTCATCATCTTCTTCATGTGGGGATTCGGCACGGGAGCGTTGTGGGTGGCCAGGCCGCTCTTCGTCGTATCGCTTGGCGCATCGCTCTTCTTCGTGGGCCTCGTCTCGTCGCTCAGCGCCACGCCGCGCATCCTCTCCGGACTCATCACCGGCCTGCTTGCCGACCGCTGGGGCAGACGGCCCATGATGATCATGGGCGGGGTCTCGCACGGTGCCGTCTTGGTGGCGCAGTTCTACAGCACCAGCTATCTGCAGTTCGCCGTCCTCGAAGTATTCGCCGGAATCGGCATCGCCTTCTGGACGGTGAGCTCAAGCGTGCTCATCGCTGACCTGACCAAAAACGAGAATCGCTCCCGCACCATAGGGATACGCGACACGGCCATGCGTATGGGTATGCTCATGGGGCCATTGGTTGGCGGCCTCATCGGCGAGACCTTTGGGCTGCGATGGGTGTTCATCTTCATCGCATCCACGAAGATCGTGGTCATTTTCGTCGTCCTGTTCATCATTCCCGAAACCAAGCCCGCGCGCGTCCCTCGCCCGGCCACGGCCCAGACGCCCGCCCAGCCGGAAGCCGCTCGCACGGGCCCACGCTTCGATCTCGACATGTTCCGCAGCAGGTCGTTCGCCGCCTTGATGGTTGCGACTCTCGCGTTCGGCATGATCGGACTTGGCCCCGGCGTCTTCCGTACGTTCTTTCCTATCCATGCGACGGACACCGTCATGCTGAACCCCGCGACGATCGGGTACCTCGTCGCCGCCGGCGGACTCATAACCATGCTCATAGCGATGCCGGTCGGATTCACCGTCGACCGCTACGGACGCAAGTGGCCGCTTGCGCTGGGCCTCGCGCTGCTCGCAACCGCCGTCTTCCTCCTCGGCGCGTCGCAAGGCCTCATCGTCATAGCGGCAGCGGTCTCCGTTTTCGCAGTCGCCGAGGGCATGAACACCAACACGCTGCAGACCTACGCGATGGATCTGGCTCCGACGAACCGGCGCGGATTCTTCCTCAGTGTGTTCCACACGGCGATGAACACCGGCATGATCCTCGGGCCGCTCCTCGCCGGACTGTTCGCCGGACTGCTGGGCCTGCAGGCAACGCTCGTCATTTTCACGGGCGTCATCACAGCAGGAGGACTGTTCTTCGTCCTGATGGCGCGTGAGACGCTCCAGCGGCGCAGTGCGGTGTCAGCCGAGTAGCGCCCTCTATCTCACCGAGGTGTAGCCGCCGGGCACGCCACGTTTCGAAAGCACGATCTGCCAGAGCTGACAGCGCCGCGAGCGGAATGCTCCCGCGCACGCCAGCAGGTAGAACTTCCACATACGATAGAAACGCTCGTTGTAGGTGTTCTTCAGCGAATGCCAATTGCTGTCGAATTTCTCGTACCACGCCACCAGCGTCTTGTCATAGTCAGGCCCGAAGTTGTGCCAATCCTCGACGACGAAAAGTCCCTCTATCGCCTCGCCTATCTGCGAAACGGACGGCAGCACGCCGTTGACGAACATGTACTTGTCCATCCACGGATCTATCGCGTTGGACGACTGGTTCCCGCCGATTGTATGGAGCAAGAACAGCCCGTCGTCTTTCAGCAGGCGCTCTGCCGTCTCGAAATAGTCGCGATAATTCTTCGGCCCAACGTGCTCGAACATGCCCATCGATACGACGTGGTCGTAGACGCCCTTTGCGTCCCGGTAGTCCTTCAGCATCGCCCTGACCGGCAACTGAGCGTACTGCTCCGCGATGTACTTCACCTGCTCCTTTGAGATCGTCACGCCCGTGCATACAGCCTTGTACTTCTCGGCCGCGAATCCCATGAACGCTCCCCAGCCGCAGCCTATGTCGAACACGGACTGCCCGGCCTGCAAGCCTATCTTGCGGCAGATCAGGTCCAGCTTCGCATCCTGCGCCGCGTCGAGGGTTTGCGCGTCCTTCCAGTACCCGCAACTTCCCGTCAGCCGAGTGTCGAACGTACCTGCAAAGAGGTCGTTGCCGAGGTTGTAGTGCTGATCGCCCACGTCCCACGCCCGGCGCTTATTCTGACGGTTCGTCCAGCGCGCCGTCATCGCCAGTTTGGCCATATGGAGGCTGCGTGGCATCTGGGACTGGATACTCGATCCAAGGATGCGAGCCATCGTCTCATCGAGCTGGTCAGAGTCCCACCAGCCGTCCATGTACGCCTCGCCGAACCCTATCGACCCTTCAGCAAAGACGCGTGCGTACAGCCGTTCGTCATGGATCTGTATGTCCCACGCGTTGCTCCCGTTGATCGAGATCTCGACTGTCGCCAGAAGGCGCTCCGCCTGATCTCGGAATTTGATGTTTGCCATCGGTCAGTGACGCTCCTATCACTCCTGTCGTCGAGCCTGAAAGTATACCTACACAGATACACTATCCGATAGGCGGAAGGAACGACATACGTCCGTTCTCACGCCCCCGCTGATGTCCAAGCGCGTATACTCGCAGAATGCAGGGGTAGGTGAAAGCCCAGCGCCGCCTGCCAGTGCCGCTTGAGGAGGAGAAGAAACCATGCCAGGCATCGTCGACGCCGATACGCACATCATCGAGCACCCAGGGATCTGGGAACATTTCGATAGCGACATGTACCACCGGAGGCCCCTGCTCGCGGCGGTCACGCCCATGAAAGAGGGCCAGAATCGGGATTTCGTCTGGATGATCAACGGCAACGCTGTCCCCAAGCGATTCGGCAAGGGAAGCTACGCCGTCGCCGTCGGCGGTTCCGACTCTGAGAACAACCGCACCGACATCCGCAACGAGGTGCGATACATCACCAATCCCAAGGCGCGTGTCGAAGACATGGACAAGCGCGGCGTCGACATCGAGGTCGTCTTCCCCACCGTCCTCCTCGCGTACATCACCGACGACGTGGACCTCGAAGTCGCCATCTGCCGAAGCTACAACCGCTACATGGCCAACGCATGGCGCGAGGCCGGAGACCGTATGCGATGGGTCGTCGTGCCCCCTCTCCGTAACATCGAAGAGTCCCTGCGCGAGATCGAATTCGCCAGAGACAACGGCGCCGTCGGCGTGTTCTTCCGTGGCGTAGAGGGCGACCGCTCCCTCGCCGAGTCCTACTTCTTCCCCATCTACGAGGCGGCGAACCGTCTGGGCATGGCCATCAGCATCCACACGGGCGGTGGATCGCCCGGCCTCCTTCAGGTATTCGACCGGACGGTCTCTCACAACCTGCCCCACGTGCGCTCCCTTCCTCTGTTCGCGTTCCGTGACCTCGTGGCGCACAAGATTCCGGAGCGCTTCCCCAATCTGCGATTCGGTTTCATCGAGGCTTCCGCCTCGTGGGTGCCATACGTCCTCCACCACCTCCAACGCTCCACCCGCGCGGCCACCGCCGGCGCAAGCCCCGACGCCGCGCTGGAGTTCGGCCCCAGGCTCTTTCAGGACTACCGCCTCTACGTCGCAGCCGAGACCGACGAGGACATCCCGTACCTCGTCTCACACATCGGCGAGGATCACCTCATCATGGGCTCGGACTACGGCCATCAGGATCAGTCCAAGGACAACGGCATGGTTGCCGTGATGCACCAGCGCGGAGACATCGACCCGCGCATCATCGAGAAGATACTGGTGGACAACCCTGCCCGCTACTACGGCCTCGACTAGATCCCGTCGTTCCAGCAGAAGAGCGCTAACAGCAGAGAGGGAGGCGAATGCCTCCCTCTCTCTTTACGCCTGATGTAACGCCCCGCTACTCGTCGAGCTTCAGCAACCGCCGCGCGTTGCCCTCGAAGATCTTCTGCTTGTCCTCGAAGATCTTCTGCTTGTCCTCGATGGACGCTGTCATGCCGTCCATCACCGCCAACGTCGAGCGGATGTAGCCGGAACCCTTCTCCGGATCGAACGGCGCGTCCGACGCGAACAGCACGCGGTCTGCGCCAAAGAACGCAAGACCGCACTCCGTCGCCCCCACCGACCCGAACGTGGCCGTGTCGGCGTAGAACATCCTGAAATAGTCGTAGGGACGCTTCTGCAGACGCGCCAACGTCCCCGCCTCGTGCTCGTCGTCGCTGCGGTGGCCAAGCTGATCGAGCCCCGGCCCCACGCGCCCCTCGAAGAACGGAACCATCCCGCCCATGTGATGCGCGATGATCTTGATATCCGGGTGCTTGTCGAACAGGCCGGACATCACGATGCGCCCCATCGCCACGCTCGTCTCGTAAGGCCAACCGAACGCCCACCACATGTCGTACCAGGAGCGATCCTCCGTCGCGTAGTCGGAGAACTCAGCGGAACGCGTTGGGTGCAGCCAGATCGGCAGGTCGTGCTCAGCCATCTTGTCGAACAGCGGCTGGAACTCTGGATCGTCCAGCGGCCTGCCGTTGATGTTCGAGAATATCTGTACGCCCTTGGCCCCCAGGTGCTTGATCGCCCGGTCGGTCTCCTCCAGCGCAGCCTCGATGTTGTTCAACGGCAGCGCCGCCACGAAACCCGGAAACCGATCCGGGTGCTTTGCGGCCACTTCCGCCATCCCGTCGTTCGCGATCTGGGCCAGCCCGGGGCTGTCCTCAGGCCCCGCCACAACCTCGATCGGCGGAAGGTTCAGCGAGAACACCTGTTGGTAGTCCTCCCCGAACTGGTCGATCTTGTCGAAACGAGCCTCAACGTCGTACAGCATCGGAATCGCCGATACGCGCTTCATCATGTACGCGCCCTCGGCGCTCATCCCCATCATCTTGTCGTAGTACGGCTTCGGCAGGATGTGGTTGAAAATATCTATCTTCACGTGCGCCTCCATCAGCGCGGAGCGTCCAGCCCCGCGCCGTATCGTTGAACTAACCCTAACCGCTGAGGTTTCTCCAGGTCAAAGAGCGCAGCGGAAAATAGACGGGTCCCCCCTCCCCTTGAAAGGAGAGAGGGGCTCGCCGATCAGCCTGCGAGATGCGTGCCGAACCACGCGAGGGCGTCGGCCCATGCAGCCTCCGCCGCCTCGGGTGCGTAACGCTCCGCGTTCGTGTGATTGTGGAACGCGTGCGCCGCGTTGGCGTACACCTTCATGCCGCACGTCGTGCCCGCGTCCTCTAACGCCTTCGTGATGTCCGGGATGCCCGCGTTGATGCGTTCGTCGTTCTCACCGTAGACGGCGTAGACCGCGCCCGCGATATTCGAAACCTGGTCAAGAGGCGGGTTCGCCCCGTAGAACGGCACCGCAGCCGCGATGTCCGCGCTCTCCGTCGCAACGCGCCACGTGATGCCCCCGCCGAAGCAGAAGCCGATGATGCCGATGCGCGTAACGTCCGGCTGCGCCTTCAGGTACGCGATCACCGCCTGCACGTCGCTGACGTGACGCTCGCGGGGAATCTCGCCCAGCTTCGCAGGCACGTCCTCGATGCTTGCAGTGCCGCCGTCGCGGGACATCAGGTCGGGCGCAACCGCGATGTAGCCGCTGCTCGCAAGCCCATCCGCAACGTCGCGCAGGTACGGCACCAGACCTCGGTTCTCGTGGATCACGATGACGGCAGGCGCGCTCCCGCCGGATGCGGGCCTCGACTCGTAGGCCGCTATCTGCGCCCCGTCCGCTGCGATCTCAATATCTGTTCCGGTGGGCTCAGGCCCTGCTATCAATGGATTCGTCGCCATTTCTCCTCCTGATCATTCCATCCGAACGTTCTTGCTATAGTCGTAGCCGGACGAGATATCGCTCGTGAAATCCCAGACTACCCGGCTCTGGTCCCACTCGCCGCCGAAGACCGTCTCGAAGAACGTGAGCATCTCGCTCCACGCCTCCGCGCGCGCCTTCGGACGGTAGCGTCCCGGCATCGTATCGTTGAACCATCCGTGAGGCGCGTCCGCATACACGCGGATGCGGTAACTCTTCATCGCGTCCTCGAACGCGCCGCGGAACGCCCTGATGCTCTCGATTGAGATGATGTGGTCGGCCTCGCCGAACAGGCCGAGCACCGGACAGTCGAGCGCCGCTATCAGCTCGCTCGAGGGTACAGGCTGCTCGGGTATCGGCTTCCAGTCGCTGGAGTCAACGCCTCCGTACAACGCCACCACAGCCGCAACGTCGTTCCGGCGCGCCGCGTACAGCAGCGGCTGCCGCCCCGTCTGGCAAACGCCGATGATGCCGACCTGGTCGCTCTGCACGTACGCCTCGTTCTGCAGGAAGCGAATCACCTCCGCGAGGTCGGCTACTGCCTCGTCGTCGTCCATAACCACACGCGCTTCGCCTCTCATCAGCGCGTCGAGGTCGCCATCGAAGCGATGGAACAGATCCGGGGACACGCCGACGTAGCCCTCCTCGGCGAGCCGTTCCGCCATCTCCTTCGGATGCTGGACGATGCCATAGCGCTCGTGCAGCCACATAACGGCAGGGCGCGGAACGTCCGTCTCGGGCCGCGCGATCCATACGCTCATCCCGCTCTCTAGTCGATGCTCTTCCAGCATGGCCTCTCCTATCCCGCCGAGTTAGAGGCTCGAAGCGAAATCCGCCAGCCTATCGACCTGTTCGATATCGGCATGGCCCGGCTCCAGGATCAGCTCGTCGCATCCGATCTCTTCATAGGCGCGCACTGCGTCCCGCAGAGCTCGCTGCGTCGACGGTACTCTCACTTCCATCGCCTTCGCGGCATCCCCGCGGAAAGCATAGTAAGAACGTACGGACTCAGCCGTGCGATCGGCGCCATAGGCGCCCCAGGCGCACGTCAGCCCCGCCACCAGCCTGGGCTTCCCCGGCTTGCTGGCCTCTCTCCACGCAACCTCCACCGCCCGGAAGTAGCCCATGACCTCCTGCGCCTGATTGGACGCCGCGCTCCCAGCGCTCCCGGCGATGTATCCATCGCCCAGCCGTCCCGAACGCTCCAGCGCCGCCGGTGAACGCCCGCCGATGAGCAACTCCGGGCCGCGCGGTCGCGCAGGGGGCGGGCCTATGCGCCCAACACCCTCCTGCATCTCCTCGCCCGCCCAGATGCGGCGCATCGCCGTGATCTGCTCCTCGAACGCCTTACCCCGGCGCTCCATCTTCGCGCCAGCCGCCGTGAAATCATCAGAACGCGAGCCGACCCCCATCCCAAGCACGAAACGCCCGCCGGAGATCGAGTCTATGCTCGCAACCTGCTTGGCGATGAGCGCCGCCCCCCGTAAGGGCGCGATCAGCACCGTAGGCATCAGCCGCACACGGTGCGTAACCGCCGCGGCGGCAGCCATCACGATCAGTACGTCATTGTTTCCATACACCAACCGGTCTATCTGCGCCAGCGACGAGAACGGACCGGCGTCTGCCCGAATCGCCCACTCCAACAAGAGGTCGCCCTTGTTCGCGGGCATCAATTTCGGGAACGCGATACCTATCTCCATGCAGCCTCCAACATAGGCTATCGAGTAGCCTTGGATTTCGTAATGAGAAGCACTCGCCGCTTCGCCTAGCCAGGCGCTGTCGCCTACTCCGGCCTGATGACCAGCACCGGCCCGGAGCTGTGCCGGACGACGCGATCCGTCACGCTGCCCAGCAGCCAACGCGCCACCCCGGATCTGCCGTGAGTAGCCATCGCCACCAACACATCCCCTGCTTCGCCGGCCTTATCCAGTACCACCGTACCCGGACTGCCGATCGCTACCTCCCCGTTCACGTCCTCTACGCCTGCCGCCTTCACTTCGTCGACTTTGGCGCCAACATACCCGCGCGCCTCCGCCTCCATCTCTGCGTTGAGCTGGTCGTTCGCAGGCAATGGCGTGTACTCCGCGTAGGCCTCGCCGTAAGGGCTAGGCGACACGGCGCGCAGCACCGTCACCCCCGTACCCAGCGCTTTCGCCATCTCCGCGGCGTGCGGCAACGCCATCTCCGACAGCTTCGAGCCGTCGAGTGGGAGCACCACGCGATTGATCGTGGGCGGCAGTTCGCTCTCGTGGGCGCGGGTGATCAATATCGCGTGCTGCTCGGCCCTCACTATCTTGTCGGTCACACTCCCCAGCACCCACCGGCCAACGCCGGAGCGCCCGTGCGTACACATGGAGATGATCGTTCCGTCCAGCTTATCGGCCTCTTCCACCAGTACGTCCGCAGGGTCGCCCTGCTTCACGACGGTGTCGACCTGAATGCCTCGCGCTCGCATCTCTGCCGCCACGCTCTCCAGGGCGCTCTCCGCGTCCGAGACGATCCTCTCGCGTACCTCCAGCCAGTGCTCCGGCCTCGGGGTCGAAGGTGCATTGCTGCCGCTGACCTCTCCCACCGACTCCCGCATCAGTTCGCCCGGGAAGGGGCTTATCACAGTTGCCAGGGTCACCGATGCTCCCGTGGACTTGGCCACCATCTCCGCGTAGGGCAATGCCTGCCGGGAGATCTCCGACCCGTCCAGGGGAACTAGAACACGCGCGTACATAACGGCACCCTCTCCTGATTTAGTGTATCGGTAGCAGGGTTCAACCCTGTCCCACCAGCTTTCGTCGCTCAGCGGCATCCGCGCCGCCTTCCACGCCCCGCTGATTCAGCACAGGGCTGTACTTGCTCGCCATACCCTGGCGCTGGTACACGCTGCCTCCCATGCCGGTGCCCCCCAGATCGTTCGGGTTCCTCTGGGCAGCCAGCTCCCGGGGGTACTCCGTCACCATGCCGTGGTACCGGTTCTCTTCCGGCGTGCGGAACGTATTCATCGGGTCACCGCCGTCCTCGACGATGTTGATGTTGTCCTCCAGCATCTGCCGGAACATGATGATGCCTTTGTCCGATCGGCCAAGGTGTTCCCCTGTGCGGTCCGCGATGTCGCCCTGCGTGATCCACGCAGCGAGATCCTGCGCCGAGTTGCTGTCGAGCAGCAGGTACTGCGGCTGGTCATGCGCGTCCAACTGGATAACGGGCGGCTGGAAGAAGGGGATATCCTCGAATCGCTGTTCGGGAGCGCCCTCCTCCTTCTGATGGCACATCACCCACCAATGCGCGGTGTGCGTGTCGTCTATCGGCACTCGTATCTGCACCGCCGGGCCGGTCATCCCCCATTTCGTACGGTCGAAACCATCCCCGCCCTGACGCAGGTAGTACGGGAAGATGATCGGGTGGCCCTCACGCCACGACGTGTCCTCCTCCGAGCCTCCCTCCATCACGCGGCGCTTGTAGATGCCGTACTCGTATTCGGTGAAGGCGATCTTTGCGTGGCGGCGTATCGTCCGCTGCCGCTCGGTCTCGTCCCGCATCTCCGAAACGAAGTTCGACCAGTAGCCATGCAGCCATTCGAGATGCACGGGGTCGAGCGAGTTTTCCTGGCACTGCAGCCAGTTGCACGACAACTCCGCCACGCCGATGTCACGGATGACGTCATCTATCGCGAAAACATCCCAGTTCGGCACGAGCGGCGCGGGCGCGGGGCCCATGTAGGCGAACACCAACCCAGCCTTCACCTCCACCGGGTACGCCTTCATCTTGATCTTGTCCTTGAACCGCGCCTCCGGATCCTCCGTCTCCTCGTACGGCTGCTCGATGCACTGCCCCGTCTCGTCGTACAGCCATCCATGATACGGACAGCGCAGGCCGTGCTCCTCCGGTATCCCGTAGATTATGTTCATACGACGGTGAGCGCAGTGCGGCTCCATGAGGCCGAACGTGCCGGAGCGATCCTTGTACAGGATGAGATCCTCGCCCAGGAGGCGCACCTTCATCGTCCACTTGTCGTTCATCTGCGAAACGGCGGCGATGGGGTGCCAGTAACGGCGCATTAGCTCGCCCATCGGCGTGCCGGGGCCGACTCGGGTGTAGCGGTCGTTAGCTTCCTGTGTCAGCACGATGTTCTCCTGAAAGTCATTCTCAACGAATCTGCCGCAGTCCCACTCGATGCCTCCCGGGCAGCCTACCGTTGAAAGGCAGGCGATCCGGGGAATGCGCGCTCCTGAAAAGCGCGCTTGGCTTCTGCTACCTGGTGGGGCAACTCTACTGTCTGACAGCTATGCCACGCATCCAATTCCTCTTCCCAGTCAACGTCGGGCGGAAGGATAGTCGCACAGGAGCGAACATGGTAAGCCTCAGGGTGCTCGGATCCTGGCGGAGGCGTGCCTTTCTCCTGTAGCGCCTTCGCCGCGCGGATGAACATGCGCCGCGCGCGGATGATACTCACATCCGTCGTGCCCAGATGCTCACGCGTACGATCCATGATGGCGCCCATGCTGTGAACCACCGCGGAGTCCTGCAGTCGCACGGTCGGGATCCCCGTCGCGTTACGCTTCTTCGCCTCTATGTCCATCAGGAAATCGCTATCAGGCGCAGCCTGAGGCCACCATTTCGAGAAGAAGCGCCCATGCTGCTCCGGCTTCATCGGGCCGACGCCTGGCATCAGCGCGCCGGGTTCGTCGGATAGCAGGCCTTGCGGCGTGCCTTCGCCCGGCATCGCCTGCGACGGGTTCCACCAGATGCCCATGTGCACCGTGTGGTAATCGTCTACCGGCAGATACATGGAAAGCGGAATGACGCCTCCCTGCGCGGGAAACATGCCATAGATGGGAAAGAGGAACTGCGTCGTCCGCCAGTACGTATTGCCGTCGAGCTCCTCGCGCTCCGCCACGTAGGTGAACCCGTGCTCCTTCTCGGAGATGTGGAGCTTCGCACGCAGGTCGTTGTGGTACAGGCCGTACTTGGGCGGATCGTCCAGGTTCAAACGCCGATGGAGGACGTACACGTGCGTCGAATCCAGTTCGCCTTCTAGTGCCTGCATCCAGTTGCACTCGTAGACGATCTTCTGTGCGTGGTTCACGTTCTCCGTGGGGATCTGTCCCCATTCGAACTGAGGCATACCGGGCGCGTCGTCCTGATGCGGGCCCATGTATATCCACGTAACCCCGCCGTAATCCGCGCCTCTGTACGCCTTGGTGCGCACCTTGTTCTTGAAACTGCTCTCGGCGGGCTCGTTCGGCATATCGACACACTGGCCGTTCGCGTCGAACTTCCACCCGTGGTACGCGCAGCGCATGCCCGATTCCTCGTTGCGTCCGTAGAAGAAACTCACGCCGCGATGCGGGCAGTTCTCCCCTATGAACGCAGGCTTGCCGTACGAGTCGCGCCACACGATGAGGTCTTCACCCAGCACGCGCACGCGCTGCGGCTGACCATCGCGCTCGTACTCCCACGCATACCCCACCGGAAGCCAGTACTGCCTCATCAGTGTGCCCATCGGCGTACCAGGCCCCACCCGACAAAGCAGATCGACGTCTTCGGCAGATAGCATGTCCTACCTCCACGGTGCTACTCGCAATCGCTTCTTCGCAACCGATTCCGAACATCCGCAGCATACCCCAATCGAAAACGTAAGGCGATAACGTAGGCAACGCGCAGACGAGTACGCCAGCGTATACTCCCCAGCGCGCGCCAGCGCAGAGGCATAACGCAAGGAGGAGCACGACCATGGAGATCTCCGAAAACGCCCTGGAGGGCGGCATGCGCCTGTGGTACGCACGCCCGGACACGAACGAACCCCGCCCGCTCATGGTCATGCTGCACGAGCGTTACGGCCCCGTGGAGCAGAGTTGGAACGTCATCAGGCGCATGGCGTCATACGGCTACGTCGCCTGCATGGCCGACCTCTTCCATCGCTACGAGGGCGACCGCGGCCCCATCGAACGCTCAGAGGCCCGCTACGACCCCACCGATGCGCAAACGGTAACGGACATAGATGCGTCCATCGCCTTCATGCGCAGCCTGGATTTCGTAGACGGAAGCAACGTCGGCATCGTCGGGTTCTGCCAGAGCGGACGCACGCCGATGGTCTACTCGGCGGCGGGACGCGACGTTACCGCGCTGGCGCTCTTCCATGGCGGCGTCTACCCCCGCGACTACGAGCCGACGTTCGAGGGGCAAGAGCCCATCGGCGACGTTATCCCCCGCGTCAGCGCGCCCATCCTCGCGGGCTTCGGCGAGCACGACCAGTTGGTGCCGCTGGAGAACATCCGCCGCTTCCGTGGCGAACTGGAGGCGCTGGGTAAACGCGCGAGCATCCGCGTCTTCGGCGGTGTCGGACACGGCTGGCTCAACCTCACTCGCCCGAAGGACTACAACGAGGCGGCGAGCAACGAGTCATGGGACACGCTCGCCGCGTTCATGGATAACGCTATCGCCGGCAGGCTCGGCGACGCCTCGAACGTCGAGTTCAACGCGGACGCAGCCATCGATTTTGACTTCTCGGCCTGAGCAACGAAGCCGCGTCAGGGGCCTCCCTGTAGGACGCCCCTGACGCCGAATTAACAGGCGCTTACCTGCTGCGGGCGGCAGCCGCAAGCTCCGCGTTCTCGGATACCGCAGTGCCTTCCGGGTCCTCCCATGCAAGTTGACCGCCGAGGCCGTGCTCGATGTTCCACGTCACCACGTCGAAGCACTTGCCCGTCACGCCGTCGCTCGCATCCTGCTCCGCAAGGAACAGCGCCAGCGGCACCATGTGATCGGCCCGCAGGGGAAGCGGAGCGTTCGGATTGCTCATCCCCAGCTCACGCCGTGCGATGTTCTGCTCGTCGAAACCCGTCGTGCGCGTGTGCCCCGGCACCATCAGGTTCACCGCCACATTCTGGTCTTTGATCTCGTCTCCCAGGTAGAACATCATCGTCAGCAGCGCCGCCTTCGTGGACTGGTACGGCATCTCCCGGCTGTTCGGACGCAGCGCCTGATATGCGCCCCCGTAGGAGTGGTTAAGCGCCCCGCTGCTGATTACCGAGATGATGCTCCCGGCCTGCTTCTCGAGCATCGGCTGCACAAAACGCCGCGTCACCTTCAGCGCGCCGAACACGTTGACCGCGAACGCCCGCTCCCAGTCCTCGTCGCTCGTTTCCAATGTCGTCGTGCGCCCCGTCGGCGGAAAGAGGATGCGCTGACGCATCGCCGCATCGTTCATCAGCACGTCGCATGTGCCCCACTTCGCCAGCGTCGCCTCATAGGCCGCGTCGATCTGCGCATCGTTCGTCACGTCCACCGTCGCCACGATAACGTCGTCCTGACGGCTCTGCAGTTCCTCCAGGAACGCAGTGTCCCTGTCGCTGGAGAACCCCGTCGGCTCCCAGGACATATCCATCGCAACCACTTTCGCGCCTTCCGCCAGGAAAGCGCTCGTGAAAGCGCGGCCCATACCGCGCGCCGCGCCCGTTATCGCCACTACCTTGCCATCGAGTTCTGACATCTGATCGCTCCTCGGTGCCAGCCGAACGCGAAACAACCCTGCGCCCGGCGAGATTGCCCCCATCATCCTCCATTGTCTCCCGCGACGCCACCGCAACCAACGACGACAGCCCATTGCGCCACCGTCCCGCCGGTTGCTACATTGTTCACATACGTCGTTCGTATACGTCGTTTCAGCGAAGAATACCCGTCGTTTCAGCGAAGGCGGGAACCTCGCATCCCTGCCCCCGGATCGCGTAGACAATCGTAGACGATAAGGAACGGAACCAAATGGAAGGAAATGGAACCAAATTAAAAGTTTCGCACTCCTACGCACTCCTGAGGACCGTTCCACGCCTGAATCCCGCCAACGCCGGTTCCCCGCCCCGTCCCCGGATGAGCAACGAGGCCAACCAGGGCCACACGAGGTCAAAACGAGGCCGCCCCGGTCCTGCGGTTACGAGTGACCGGAGAGCCAAGTGAGGCCAGGGTGGCCTCATTTCCAGCCTCACCGGTAGGAGTAAACAAGGCCAACCAAGGCCAAATGGGTCCAAGAATCAACCCTCCCACCGTCGTTCCAGCGAAGGCGGGAACCTCGCATCCCAGCCTGCTTACCCGATAGGGAATGGAACTAAATGGAACCAAATGAGACTGAATTAAAAGTTCGCCACTCCTACGCACTCCTGAGGGCCGTTCCACGCCGGGGATTGCCCGCCTATTGCCCGCCTTGCGCTAGCGTACGCGCGCAAGTTGATTGATAATCCGTCTAGATAGGCAGACCCTACCGCAGAACCGTGCGCAATCGGCGCCCGCCTGTTGCGATAGCAGCGGACAGGACAAGCAGGAGGACGAGCAAATGGTCGAGATTATCAGCTCCCGCGGCGATAGGTCTCTTGGAGACCTCGTGAACCTCGATGAGGGTTTGATCTCGCGTGAGATATACGTCAACGAAGAGATCTACAAACAGGAACTGGAGCAGGTCTTCGCCCGCGCGTGGCTCTTCATCGGCCACGAGAGCCAGGTGCCCAACCCGGGCGACTTCGTCGTCTCACGCATGGGCGCGGAGGAGATTATCGTCGTCCGCGACAGGAAGAACCGGATCCACGCCTTCCTGAACACCTGCCGCCACCGAGGCATGAAGGTCTGCCGGTACGACGACGGCAACACGCTCGTCTTCACCTGCCCCTTCCACGGCTGGAGCTACGACACCGACGGCAGGCTCGTCGGCGTGCCGCACCACAAGCAGGCCTACCACGGAGAACTCGACAAGAGCAAATGGGGCCTCCATGAGGTCGCCCAACTGAGCAACTACTACGGCTCCCTCTGGGCAACCTGGGACAGGAACGCTCCCTCGTTCGAGGATTATCTCGGCGTCTACGCCAAGACCATCCAATGGTGCTTCGAGAGCAGCGGCGGCGAGGATAACGGCGTCGAACTGTTCAATCCCGCCACCAAGTGGTTCATCCCCACCAACTGGAAGTTCCCCGGCTTCAGCTTCGACGGCGACAGCGCCCACGGAGCGATGACTCACCGCTCCGTGAACGTCGCCGCCATCGGGCCGCAGGGTGACCTGGAGGGCGGCAGCCGAAGCGGGATAAAGGCCCCCTTCCCCTCCACCTCCTACGAGATGATGCTCCCTGAACTCGGCCACGGCGGGCACAACTACCTGTTCGAGTTGCCCGGCACGGCGGAATACATGGACACCTGGCAGACGGAATCACCCGAGGTGGACGCCTACTACAGAGCGCAGCGAGAGAAGAAGCAGGCCAGGTACAAGGACACCATCCTGAACGCAGGCAACGGCGGCACCGCGCTCGTCTGGCCCAACGTCAACATCCAGCCGCACCGCATCCTCATCTGGCACCCCCACGGCGTCGGTGTTACCGAGAGTTGGCGGCAATACCCCGTGGACAAGAACGCCCCCAAGGTCGTGAAGGACGCCCAGCGCCGATACATGATGCGCTACGGCGGCCCCACCGGCCTCACCGAGTCCGACGACATGGAGAACTGGAACTACGCCTTCCCCGCCAGCCTCGGCCACATCGCCCAACGCCTCCCCTACAACTTCCAGATGGGCCTCCACCACGAGACGACGGACGAACGCTTCCCCGGCATGACGTTCAACTTCCGCATCGCCGAAGCGAACCAGCGCGCCCGGCTTCGCCGATGGATGGAGTTCATGGAAGCCCGCAGCTGGGACGACATCTACCCCGTGCATCCGAAGAAGAACACGGAACGCTGAGCAGGGACAGCCAGGGAAGACATCGGCAATGGAATCAGCGGCCAACAACAGGTTCGTCGGCTTCGCCCTCATAGCGCTGGGCGTCCTTTTCCTGATGCCCCTCGTAACGAGCTTCGACTTCTCGATCGGCACGTGGTGGCCCGTCATCCTGGTGATCATGGGCATAGGCTCGCTCAGGAAGAACGTCGTGTGGGGCGGCCTCATTACCATCGCCATCGGCGCGGCGTTGCTGCTCAACAATCTGGACATCTTCACCTTCAACGTCTGGCTCCTCTGGCCGGTCATACTCATCGTTGTCGGCGCAACCATCGTCCTCGGGTACACCCGGCGCCCGCGCTTCCAGAGCCCCGCCAATGGTTCAGCCGGTACGACCGGAACCTATGACGACCTCAACGTAACCTGCCTCTTCTCAGGCGCTGAACGGCGCATCGCCAGCCAGGCGTTCCGCGGCGGGCAGGTCTCCGCAACCTTCGGCGGCGCAAGCATAGACCTGCGTAACGCGGCCCTCGCCGATGGCGCGGCCACGATCTGCGTCAACGCCATGTTCGGCGGGGTCGATATCCGGGTGCCGGATGATTGGGCCGTCAACGTCCAGGTATCCGCGACGTTCGGCGGCACCGAAACCAAGCGCCCCGAACCCGCCAACTCCAAAGCCACACTCACCGTCACCGGCTCATGCCTCTTCGGAGGCGTCTCGATCAAGTCCTGAACCCGGAGCGACACACTATGACTACTGATAGCCAGCAACAGAAGGGCGAAGACCTTATCAATGTCAACAACACGGTCATCCTGACCAACCTGCCCGAGGGGCAGCACGTGAAGCTGCGCGACGGCTCCATAGCGGAGGTCGTCGCCAACCCACGGGATGGCGGATGGGTGCGCGTCAGGTTCCTGGAAGCCCCCAACGCTCCCTCCATCGTCGGCAGCGAAGATATGGCCTTCGCCACTGACGTGGTTGGCATCCTGGAAACCCCGGGGATAACGCCTGCCGCGCGCGCCGAAAGCGCCGCGCCCGCCGCGTCCAACCTCGCGCAGCCCGTAACCATCACCACACCGGAGCAAACCCTCGAACGCCTCCTGTTCGAGCGCGAGGTCGAACGCTTCCTCTATCGTGAGGCCGAACTCCTCGACGACCGCCGATTCAACGATTGGATCGAGCTCGTCGCCGACGACATCCACTACCACATGCCCGTCCGCCGCAACGTGAAGTTCGGTGAGCAGGCCAGAGAGAACTCCAGCTCCGACTCCGAGATCTCATGGTTCGACGAGGGCAAACGCACCCTGGCAGGCCGCGTCCGTCAGATCAACACCGGCCTCCATTGGGCGGAGGAACCCTCCTCTCGCGTCCGGCACGTCATCAGCAACATCCAGGTAGGCGAACTCCAGGGCGATGAGGTGCCTGTGCGCAGCAACTTCTTCGTCTGGTCCAACCGCCTCCACGACGAGGTCAACGTCTTCGTCGGCGCGCGCCACGACATCCTCCGCCGTGACCCGGACACCGGTTGGAAGATCGCCCGGCGCCTCATCCTCCTCGACCAGAACGTCCTCCTCTCCAAGGTCATCACAACCTTCTTCTAGGAGCGCCGCCTATGCCACTCACTGCGGAATGGCGCTCCTACGGGGAGTTCGACGTCGTGCTCGTTATTGACGACACCGGCGCTGTGCGCGATGCCCTCACCGCCGACTCGGACACCCTGCACGACTTCCTCACCAGCATGTCCGACCTCTACAACCGGCGCGGCGACCATCCCATCGAGGGAGCCAAGCGCTACCCTGAGCCGTGGGGCGCTCTCGTCATGGCGCGCGCCGATACCGGCGAGATCATTGACATGGACCCGGAACGCTTCTGGGCTGGCGTCCATATCTGGTTCCGCTCACGCGGCGTCGACTACGACACGCCCATCAAGCCCCGCACGTCGTAACGCCGTAGCGGCGCGCCGTTGCAGAGAGATTCCCCCGCAGTCCCATTAGCAGTACCATGCGAACCACCTGACCACCCAGGAGACGAGCCGATGGACCGCCGATCACTACGCGCCATTGACGGCGACGGGCACATCAGAGAATACGACCCCGACATCTGGAAGTACCTCGATGAGCCGTTCTGCAGTTCGGAGGTAACGCTCAACTTCCCCTTCTTCCCCACTCTCGACGGCTTCCAGCGGGGCGCGTTCGGTGCGCTTGTAGGCAAGGAGAAGCGGCGTGAGGGCGTCATAGACGCAGCCGCCTGGCAACGCCTCCTCGACGAGATCGGCCTCGATTACGCCGTCCTCTACCCCACCGCCGGACTCGGTGTCGGCATGATTCAGGATCCGCACTGGGCAACGGCGGTCTGCCGCGGCTACAACAACTGGCTCGATGCAACCTACCGCCAGGTCGATCCGAGGCTCGTAGGCGTTGCCCTCCTGCCCGCTCAGGACGTGAACGAAGCCGTGAAGGAACTCCGGCGCAGTGTGACGGAGCTGGGCATGCTGGGCGGCATGCTCCCCGCGAACAGCGCGAACATGGGCGTGCGCAAGCCGCTCGGCGATGAGGAGTTCTGGCCGCTCTACGATGAGGCGCAGCGGCTGGATGTCCCCATCGCCGTCCACGGCGCTCCCTCCCTCGGCCTGGGCTTCGATTACAACCAGAGCGTCACTTTCGCCAATGTGCTCGAACATCCGGTCGCCGTCATGATCCAGCTCGCCAGCATGTTCCTGAACGGCGTATTCGACGAGTTCCCCAAGCTGCGCGTCGCCTACCTGGAAGCAAACACCGTCTGGCTCCCCTACATGATGGACCGTATGTCCGGCAAGAAGCGCCGAGGCGCAACCGATTCGAGCGAACTCATGCACAGCGGACGCATCGTCGTCAGCGTCGAAGGAGCCGACCCCGGCCTGCCCTACGCGGTCGAACGCCTCGGCGAAGACGCCATCATCTACGCCACCGACTACCCGCATGGGACCAAGGAAACAGTCGCGGAAGAACTCGACGAAGCGCTCGCCCGCACCGACCTCCCGGAGCGCGTGCTCCGCAAGATATACAGGGACAACGCCATTCGCTTCTACAACTGGCAGGGCCCGCTCGAAACGAAGGAACTCCCCTCCCGTACCGTCGCCGTGTCGACCTGACCCGGTCAACCGCAATCCCTGTTCGTCGGAGGCAGAGCCATGTCCCTCGAAGGCAAAGTAGTACTGATTACGGGAGGCGCCCGAGGAATGGGGCGTGAGATGGTGCGCGCGTTCATCGGGCAAGGCGCAAAAGTCGTCGCAACCGACCTCTCATGGACCCCTACCGGCGTGTCGAACGACGACTACGACTTCCGGGCTGAGATTGAGAACCTCCCCAACGTCCTGACCGGAGTGATGGACGTCGGGCTGCAATCCCACGTCGATGAGATGTACGAGCGAGCCATCGAGCGATTCGGTACGATCGACGTCGTCATCAACAACGGCGGCACGCGCCAGCGGGATCTCTACCTGGGCACTCACGGGAGCGTCGGCATACTCGACACGGACATCAGCGAATGGCAGCGTATGTTCGAGACCCACGTCTACGGCTCGCTCCGAGTCATCAAACGCTTCGTCCAGCCGATGCTGGAGAAGCGCCAGGGCAGCATCATCAACACCTCATCGAGTCAGTTGCTGAACGCTCACGGCGCAGGCACCGGCGATGAGCCTACCTACGGCCTCACCCGTGAAGGCGCTTATCAGCCGGCGAAGGCCGCGCTCGGCTCCATGACCATCTTCCTCGCGCAGGAACTCAAGCAGCACAACATCGCCGTCAATCTCATGCTGCCGGGCCACACCGCCACCACCGGCTCCGACGAGCAGGAGGTCGTTCGCCACGAGATACGCCAGCAGCTGGGGCTCGAAAGCCCAGGGTGGATCCCGCAGCGCGTCCGCGCCGACAACGCCGTCCCGCTGGCCCTGCACCTCGCTCAACAGGACGGCGAGGGCGTCACAGGGCGATGGATCGCCTGCATGGAATACAACGAGCGTGTAGGCTTGGGCGGTTTCGAGGAGTGGGGCCTGGAAGCCGACCTGCAAGCGGCGCGAGAGGCTGGCCGCATCTAGTCCCCCGCCATAGTGCTAATCTGCACGCTGATCGGAAGCCTGAGAATCGAGGTTTGAGGATGCTGAGCGCGAAAGACAACGAGAACCTGACCCGCGTGGGGCGGGGAACCCCGATGGGCAACCTGCTGCGCAAGTACTGGCTCCCGGTCATGCCCGTCGAGGAGCTCGGCGAACCCGATGGCGACCCGCAGCGCTTCAAGCTCCTCGGAGAAGACCTCGTCCTCTTCCGTGACTCTGCGGGCAACGTCGGCGTCTTCCCTGAAGCGTGCCCGCATCGGGGAGTGTCGCTCTACCACGGACGCAATGAGCAGAACGGCATACGCTGCATCTATCACGGCTGGAAGTTCGACGTCACCGGCCAGTGCGTGGACATGCCCAACGAGCCGGGTGAGAGCAACTTCCGTGACAAGGTCAGAGCAACCACGTACAGGGCTGCTGTCCACGGAGGCGTCATCTGGGCCTACTTAGGCAGCGGCGAGGCTCCCGGCCTACCGCAATTTGAATGGACGATGGTACCCGGCGAGCAGCGCAACTTCTCCCTTGCGCAGCGCAACTGCAACTGGGTGCAGGGACTGGAAGGCGACATCGATACGAGCCACCTCTTCTTCCTCCACGGGCGACTGAACCCTGACGACTCTCCTTCTTTCGGCGTCTGGCACGACGACAAACACCCCACGCTGGACATTATCCCTACCGACTACGGCGTCGTGTACGGGGCAAACAGGGAGGAGGACGACGCGACAACCTACTGGCGCATCACACAGTTCCTCTTCCCTATCTTCGCCTTCTTCCCTGCTGCGCCGGATGGCACAGTGCCCGGTCATATCTGGGTGCCGCTGGACGACCACCACACCATGGCTTGGACCGTCGCCTGGCATCCGGTAAAGCCGCTCTCTGGAGCGAATGCCACACCCGGAACGCTCGGCAATGCCTCGAACCCCGCAGGCGAAATGCTGCCCGACTCCACAGAGTCGTTAGGACGATTCCGGCCTCGCGCCAACCGATCCAACGACTACGAGATGAATCGCGAGGTGCAGCGTACCAGGAACGTCACCGGCATCGCGTCGGTCTTCCTGCAGGATCAGGCCGTTACGGAGAGCATGGGTCCTGTGCAGAACCGCACCATCGAACACCTGGGACGCTCGGACGCCATGATTATCCAAGTGCGTAAGCGGCTCCTCGCCGCCGCGAACGCCCTCCTGTACGACGACATACCGCCTCCCTGCGTGGAAAACCCCGAGTGGTACCGCGTACGCTCCGCCGTCGGCACACTGCCCAAAGGCGAGCCCTGGTACGAGCGGATGCACGACTGGCTCTACGCCGAGGTCAACGAACCTCCCGCGCTCGAGCTGGCCGTGCCCTACCTCTAACCTCGCTCCCCGCTCGTTTTCCCATGCTCAGGCAGCTCCCTAGCTGTTCCAGAGCGTGATGCCCATCAGAACGTTGCCGTGGTGCACGTCCTCGATCGCCTCGTTGATCTGCTGGTAGGAATACCGCTTGGTGATAAACGAACCGAGGTCCAGCCGTCCGTCCGCGACCATCCGTAGCACCTCGGTAACGTCAGTCGTGCGGCGCATCGCCACTCCGGTAACCTTGATCTCCTTGAAGGGAAACCGCGAATCATGGATGACGATATCGCCGGGAGGCATCGCGCCAACGATCGTTGCGGTGCCTGTGGGGCGGGTGGCCCGCACCACCTGGTCGGCGGTTACGGGGTTGCCGATGGCCTCGAACGTCTTGCGCGCGCCGCCGCCCGTGATCTCCTTCGTCGCCTCCACCGGATCGTCGGAGGACGCGTTCACGATGTGCGTTGCTCCGTAGGAGAGCGCCGCCTCCAATTTACTGCCAACGACGTCCACCGCGATGATGGGGTACGCGCCGAACAGCCGCAGCATCTGGATGATGTTCAACCCGACGCCGCCGCAGCCGATGACCATCGCCGACTCGCCCGGAGCGAGCTCCGCGCCGTTCTTCACGGCGTTATAGGCCGTCGTAACCCGACAGCCAACGATGCTCGACTCTTCCAGACCAACGCCTTCCGGCAGGTGGTAGACCATGTAGGCCGGCAGGGAGAGCATCTGCGTGAAGCCTCCGAGGTTCCAGCGATTGACAACGTCTCCGTTCGTCTTGATGTAAGGCGTGCCCGTTGGCATCTGCTGGCAGAGGTTGGGCAAACCGGACGTGCAGAATTCGCAACGTCCGCAGCGGTAGCGCATGCCCACGGTAACCGCATCGCCCTCTTTGAAGAAATCCCGCTGGAGCCTCCCTGCTCCCGCGATCCTGCCCGAGATCTCGTGCCCCATCACCGCCGGGAGCGCAGTAGGGATCGAGCCGTCCTGCACTTTCAGATCCGTATGGCAAACGCCGCACGCCGCAACCTCGATGAGCACGTCATCGTCGCCAACGTCGGGCATCTGGAAATCGTCTATCTCCAAAGGGGCGTCTATGCCGGTGAGAACGGCTGCTTTCATAGCGATTCACTACTCCTTAGCTTGTGGTGAAGAATACTCTGTCCAGAGGGACTGAATCTCGTCCTTGATGTAACCTGGCTGGCCGGAGAGGTACGGAAAGGGATGCGGGTACGCGGACTGGGGGCCCGGAGCGAATCCTCCGCCTCGGCCTACGCGGGGCAACGGCACCTGGTGGTTACGGCTCTCGTCACGGATCAACCCCTTGGGGTCGCCGCCGTCAGCGACGATCTTCAGGTCGTCCATGAAACGCTTGCGAACGCTGATGACGCCGCGGTCGCTCTCCCCGAGATGCTCGTTCCAGCGGTCTGAGACCGCCCCCTGCCCTACCCACGCAACGAAGTCCTGATTCATGAGGTGCGTCGTGAGCCACCTGCCGGTCTCGGCATCGGTGATGGGAGAGCGCCAGTAAGGAATCGTTTCTTGCTCGAACGGCGCGCCGTCAGGGACAGGGTCTATGAACCAGCCGACGCTGAGCGTGTGCTCGTCGTCAACAGGAACACGCCACTCGAAGTGGCCTGTGTAGAGCGCATTGGGCCAGAGGCAGACGCGGCCCACCGTCCACAGCTCGCTCTGCTCATCGGAATCGGCGAGCACCCGCAGGTAGCGGAAGCCGAACTCGAACTCCTCGAACCCGATCTTGAGGTGGGTGGGCGGCTCGTCATCCGCCCCTGCAAGCCTGAGCCCCCAGTTGGAATGGAGCCACTCGAAGTGCACCGGATCTATCGAGTTCTCCTGGCATTGCAGCCAGTTGCAGGGAACATCGGAAAAGACGACCTGCTTGTAGCCGCGATCGTAGTAACGATCCCAGTCCCACAACTCCGGAGCCGGGGCATCGCCAAGGTACGCCCAGAGGAGCCCCGCCTTGGCCTGCACTTGATAGGCCTTCGCCCGCACCTTGTCCTTGAATCGAGCCTCCGGGCGAGACATCTCCTCGAACGGCTGCGCAAGGCATTGGCCGGTTTCGTCGAATTTCCAGCCGTGGTAGTGACACCGAAGCCCCTGTCCCTCCACCCAGCCATAGGAAAGATCGGCCCGGCGATGGGGGCAGTGGCGTTCGAGAAGGCCATACGTTCCGCTCTTATCGCGGTACAGCACCAGATCCTCGCCCATGAGGCGCACGGGTTTGACCGGATGCTCCTCCAGCTCGCCGACCGCCGCAACGGGGTGCCAGTAGCGGCGCAGCAGATCGCCCATCGGCGTCCCCGATCCCACCTGGTGGAGCAGATCGTTCTCTTCTTTGGTCAGCACCTGGTCATACCTCCTGGCTGATAAAGAGGGCGCGCAACCCCGGCGGGGTAAGCAACGCGCCGTTCGGCGCAATGTAAGACACCCCTGTTCTATTCGTCAACGCGCCCCATTCCTTCACGCCATCTGAGACGGCGCCGCCCCGTCGTTGCTTCGGAAATCGGCGCTCCGCCCATCCGTCGCTCCCGTGGAGGCCAAGCCTCGCATCCCCGCCCTAACGGAGGAGCCATCCCGTGCGTTCTCAGCGTTTTGTCCGTTTTCGTCACTCGTCCACTTCTGCCGCGCGCGGTTTGTCAGGAGTGCGCAGGAGTGGAGACCCCCATACCCTGGCCTGATTTGGCCCGATTTGGCCCGATTTACTCCTAGCCGGGCGTTGGAAATGAGGCCGGTGTGGCCTCGTTTGGCTCTCCGTTCACTCGTACGGCGCTGAGCCAGCGTGGCCTCGTTTGGCCTTGGTTACGGATCCGGGGGCAGGGCTGGGAGTGACCAGGAGTGGCGAAACTTTTAATTCGGTCTCATTTCGTCTCATTCCTATCGTCTACGCGGGCCGGGGGCCTGGGCGGGGATGATGTATGCGAACAATGTAGCAATCAGCGGGGCTATGGCGTAATGGGCAGTTGCCGTTGGTTTGAGGGATGCCGCCCATACACCCGAACAGGGACAGGAATGCGAGGCTCCCGCCTACGCGGGAGCGACGGGGCTGGCGCGGGAGCGACGGGGCTGGTTGGTGAAGGTTGCGCGCCGCCTCGATTGTCGTGAACGCGTACCGGCTCTGGCAGGCTGACCGTCGGCGGCTATAACATAGAGGCAACATAAGGCGCACCCCGCGTGTGCAATCCGCAGGAGTCCAAACGCCAGATGACCGACGCCAAGACCACCCGAATCGAAAAAGACACCATGGGCGAGATGGAAGTTCCCGCCGACGCCTACTGGGGCGCCTCTACGCAGAGGGCCGTCCTCAACTTCCCTATCAGTACGCTGCGCTACCCCCCCGGCTTCATCCACATGCTCGGACGCATCAAGCGCGCGGCCGCGAAAGCCAATGCGGGCCTCGGCCTGCTCGACCAAGACATCGCCAACGCTATCGAAGCAGCCGCGACGGAGGTCGTCGAGGGTCAGTGGGACTCCCACTTCGTCGTGGACCTCTTCCAGACCGGCTCCGGCACGTCGACCAACACCAACGCCAACGAGGTCATAGCGAGGCGCGCCCGTGAGCTGCGCCCTGGCCTGAACGTCCACCCGAACGACCACGTCAACATGGCGCAATCCTCCAACGACGTTATCCCGACGGCCAGCCATCTTGCGGCGGCGGAGGCGATGAAGAACGCGCTGATCCCCGCCCTGCAACAGGCGCACGGAACGCTCGCGGCCAAATCGCAGGATTTCTGGGACATCATCAAGACGGGCCGAACGCACCTGCAAGACGCCACGCCCATCCGGCTCGGGCAGGAGTTCGCCGGATACGCCAGCCAGCTGGAGCTCAGCATCGGCCGCCTGCAGCCGCACCTGGAGGCGCTCTGCGAGGTCGCACTTGGCGGCACTGCCGTCGGCACGGGTATCAATGCTCACGAGGAGTTCGCGGCACGCGCCTGCGCCATCCTCGCCGACGAGCTGGGACTGCCGGTGCGAGAGACCGCCCACCACTTCCAGGCGCAGGGCACGCAAGACACGATTCTCGCAGCGAGCGGGGCGGTCAGAGGCGCTGCCGTCTCCCTGCAGAAGATCGCGAACGACCTCCGCTGGCTCTCGTCCGGCCCCCGGGCGGGACTGGCCGAGCTGGAACTGCCCACCGTTCAGCCGGGCTCCTCGATCATGCCGGGCAAGGTGAACCCGGTCATCCCGGAGTCGGTGGTTCAGGTGGTGTGTCAGGTCATCGGCAACGACGCCGCATGCGCCGCCGCCGCTCAGGGCGGCTACCTGGAGCTCAACACCTACTGGCCCGTCGCGGCCTACAACATCGAGCAGTCCATAACCCTGCTGGCATCCGCCACCGCCAACTTCGAGGTTCAGTGCCTGCAGGGCATCGCCGCGACCGAGAAGGGACCCGCGATGGTGGAGCAAGGGCTGATGATGGCGACCGGCCTGACTCCGGCTATCGGCTACGACCGAGCCACCGCCATCGCCAAGGCCGCCGCGGCTCAGGGCTCAACCATCCGCGAACTGGCAAAGACGGAGGCCGGCCTCACCGATGAGCAGCTCGACGAACTCCTCGACCCTGCGCGAATGACGGCGCCAGGCATCGTGGAGGGCGCGTCCAGCGGTGGCGGCTAACCACGCATTGGAGGGATTCCGATGGATTTCGGCATTGAGATTCGTGAGTACAAGCCCCAGCGAATCGCGTCCGTACGCGCGAAAACGACCATCAACAAGGTCACGCCCAAGGTAACCCAACTGCTCCAGGAGACGGCGGACTACCTGCAGTCGATCGGAGTCGAGCCGACCGGGCCGGGCATCGGCGTCTACTACGAGGTCGGCACGTTCCTCGTCGACGTGGAGGTCGGTTACCCCGTGGACGTGGAGGTCGAGGGGAACGAGCGCGTCCAGACCAACGAACTGCCGGGCGGCAAGTGCGCCGTCGCCACGTACAAGGGTCCGCACGAAGAGATCGCCGATGCTCATCGCGCGGTTCACAGCTGGATGCACGATAACGACATCAAGGCCACCGGCGAACCGGCGCGCGAGGTGTATCTGACCGACCTGCGCGACCTCGGCGAGGGCGATGAATGCCGTGCCGAGTCCGTATGGCCCATCGTCCACGAAACGCGCGCCGAGCGCCGCCGCCAGCAGCGGAAGCAGTCCTAACCTACTCCACCGGAGAGCCCTATCCCATGGATAAGCGAGTCAGCGATTACATTGACGCCCATCTTGACGAAACGATCGAGGAGTTGAAGCGCCTGGCCGCGCAGCCCAGCGTCAGCGCTCAGCGGCTCGGCGTGCGCGAGTGCGGCGAGATGGTCACCCGTATGCTCCGCGACGCCGGTTTCGAGGCCGACCTCGTGCCTACGTCCGACCCCGACTACCCCGGCATCATCGCGGAGATGAAGGGCGCTTCCGACAAGACCCTGCTGTTCTACAACCACTACGACGTCCAGCCGCCCGACCCGCTGGACGAGTGGGAGACGCCCCCGTTCGAGCCTACGGAGCGCGACGGGTATATCTACGGACGTGGCATCTCCGACGACAAGGGGCCCATCGTGGCGAGGCTTGCCGCCGTGCGCGCCCTGCGCGAAACGAACGGCGAGCTGCCCATCACCATACGATGGTGCCTGGAAGGCGCGGAGGAGATCGGCAGCCTCGGTTTCCACGAGTTCGTGGAGGAGAACGCCGAGCGCATCAAGTCGGACGTCTGCATCTGGGAGGGCGGCGGCGTGAACTGGGACGGACGTCCTCTGATCAGCCTGGGCGTGAAGGGATTGCTGTACGTCGAGTTGGAGTGCCGCTCAGCGCGCACCGATTCGCACTCCTCCTACGCCCCTGTCGTGCCGAACCCTGCATGGCGGCTCGTCTGGGCGCTCAATACGCTGAAAGACGCGAACGAACGCGTCGCCCTTCGGGGCTTCTATGACCGCGTGCGCCCTGCTCTGAAGCAGGAGACCGCCGCCATCGAGGCCCTGCCCGATACCTCCCGCGAGTTTCTGCATAACCTCGGCGTCGAGATGGCCGTGGGCGAGGCCGACGGCTACGAGTTCCAGCGCCGCCTCATCATGGAGCCTACCGCCAACATCGCGGGGTTCGAGTCCGGGTACACCGGCGCGGGAGCAAAGACGATTCTGCCGGCGGTCGCCCGCGTCAAGATCGACTTCCGCCTCGTGCCGAACCAGCAGCCTGAGGAGGTGTTGACCGCGCTGCGCCAGCACCTCGACGAGCACGGGTTCAGCGATATATCGGTTACGGTTCATAGCTCTGAGCACCCCTCGCGGACGCCGATCGACGATCCATTCGTGGGCAAGGTGATCGACTCGGCAAGGCGCGTCTACGGGAGCGAGCCCTACATCATGCCCAGCATGACCGGCACCGGCCCGCAGCACCCCATCCAGCACATCCTCGGCGTGCCTGTCGCCTCATGCGGCATAGACTACCCGGGGAACCTGATCCACGCCCCGAACGAGAACATCCGCCGCGACTACTTCCGGTTGGGTGTGCTTCACACAGCCGATCTGATCGAGGAGCTCGCACGCTAGCTGTAGTTCCCATAGAGGTTGTTGACAAGTGAGAGGCCCCGCTGTTGCTGTTGTGTGAACGAAACCCAGCAGTAACAGGAGGCCCCTCATGACCCATCGTAACGCACGCTTGACCCCCGTGGCCCGCGCCGAGTTGGTCGAACAGGTGTTGTCCGGCTGGCCCCAAGCCGAAGTAGCCCGCTTGTTCCGCGTCTCCCGCGCGACCGTCACCAAGTGGGTGCGGCGGTTCCGTGAAGGTGGGCCAGACGCGCTCCTCGACCGCTCCAGCCGTCCCCTGCGCAGCCCCCACCAAACCGGTCAGCTGCAGGAAGCGGCCATCTGCGCTGCACGACGCATGCTTGCCTGGGGGCCGCACCGCATCGGGTGGCGGTTGGGCATCGCCCGCTCCACCGTCTACGCTGTCCTGCGCCGCGCCGGACTCCACCGCCTCGCGTGGCTCCATCGCACCACTCGGGAGATCGTTCGCTACGAGCATGCCCGCCCCGGCGCGCTGGTTCACCTCGACATCAAGAAACTCGGCCGCATCCCGCAGGGTGGCGGCAAGCGCATCCTGCCCGGCTTCGCGGAGACCCACAGTGGTCCTCAGCGCGGCCCCCGCCTCGGTTTCGACTTCCTCCACGTGGCCGTGGATGACCACTCCCGCTATGCCTACGTCGAGGCCCTGCCGGACGAACGCGGCCCGACTGCTGTCGCCTTCCTTGTCCGGGCACTTGCCCACTTCGAGCGCCAGAGCATCGCCGTCGAGCGCATCCTGACCGACAACGGCGCCTGCTACGTGAGCCGCATCTTCACCGACACGGCGGCGGCCAGGAATATACGGTTGAAGCGCACGCGGCCTTTCCGGCCTCAGACCAACGGCAAGGCGGAGGCGTTCAACAAGATCATGCAGGCCGAGTGGGCCTACCAGCGACCGTACTACTCCAACGATGAACGGCTCAACGTGCTGCCTGGGTTCCTCGCGTATTACAATCACCGGCGTCCACACGGCGGCATCGGCGGGGCTACTCCCGCCTCCCGCCTGTCAACAACGTCCCTGGGAACTACAGCTAGCTCGGCCACCCTGCGTGGTGGTACACTCGCCCCCACCCAGATTGTAGGAGACATCTGAACCTCATGCCGGTGCCCGCCTCGCAAGCATGGACTGTCGCCTCCTACGTCATGAAGCAGCGGCTGGCCAGGCGCAAGCGCTACCCTCTGGTCCTGATGCTGGAGCCGCTGCTGCGCTGCAACCTCTCGTGCGCGGGCTGTGGCAAGATTCAGTACCCGCCGCACATCCTCAAACGGTCGCTCAGTGTGGAGCAATGCCTCGCCGCCGTGGAGGAGTGCGGCGCGCCCATCGTGAGCATCCCCGGGGGAGAGCCGTTGCTGTATCCCCACATCGGCGACCTCGTAGCGGAGTTGGTGCGCCGCAGGAAGTACGTTTACCTCTGCACCAACGCCATCCTGCTCAGAGAGAAACTCGACGAGGGCGTCTTCGCGCCGTCGAAATACCTCAGCTTCAGCATCCACATGGATGGCCTCCGCGAGGAGCATGACGAGTCCGTCTGCCGGGATGGCGTCTACGATGAAGCCGTCGAGGCGATACGCGAGGCCGTGGGGCGCGGCTTCCGCGTCACCACCAACACGACGCTCTTCAACTCCTCCGAACCTATGCGCGTCCGGGATTTCTTCGACGCCATGATGGAGTTGAACGTCGAGGGGATGATGGTCTCCCCCGGCTACAGCTACGAGAAAGCGCCGGGGCAGGATTTGTTCCTCGAACGCTCGAAGACCCAGGACCTCTTCTCCGCGATCCTTACGGACAGGAAGAAGCGATGGCGATTCAACCAATCGCCGCTCTTCCTGCAATTCCTGATGGGCAAACGCCATTTCGAATGCACGCCGTGGGGCAACCCCCTCTATACAATCTTCGGATGGCAGCGGCCGTGCTACCTCCTCCAGGACGGCTACGCTTCTACGTTCAGGGAGCTCATGGAGGAGACGCCGTGGGATGAATACGGCCAGGCGAGCGGCAACCCGCACTGCCGGGATTGCATGGTGCACTCCGGGTTCGAGCCGACCGCCGTGCACGCAACCTTCGCTACGTGGGGCGGATTCCGGGATGCCGCCGCCGCAACCCTCAGCGGCAGGCTCTGAATCGTATGAGCGGCCAGGAAGCAGGCGACTCCATTGCCGAAATCGTGGACGCGGCTTTCAGCTACCGGGGCGACGTAACCGTGGCACAGGCCGATGGCACGGAGGTTACCGGGTACCTCTTCAACCGACGGCGCGACGATGGTGGAGGCATCGCGCACCTGATCGAAACCTCCACCGGCGAGCAGATCGCCATCCCCTACACCAGCATCGCCGCCATACGCTTCACCGGACGCGATACCGCCGACGGCAAGCATCTACAGGCTTTCAAGCGTCGGCATGAGGAGACGCGCACCACCGACTAACCGGCAGTGCGGCTACTCAACGATCTACCTCATCATGGCTAAGACAACAGCAAATAAACGCCTGGAACAAGCGCCTCAGACGCAGCCTTCCCTACGGATCGCAGTGGCAGTGGTCGCGCCCACGCGCCGCGAACTGGGCGGCTGGCGACCATCGAACCCGGAGGCTCGATCCTCGGTGGTAGGCATCGGGCGGATCGCCGAGCCTCGCGTGCGCTCGCTGCTGTCGCAGGCGTCGTGTTCCCTCATCCTCTCGCTCGGGTACGCGGGCGCACTCGATGGCGACCTTCGATCCGGCGACATCGTCGTGGCCGATACCCCCGATGCTCCCCTGACAGACGATAGCCAATCCCCAGCAGCCGCCCACGATCCCGCTGAGGCAGTGTGCCTGTTGCGCCGCGTCGGGCTATCGGCAAGCAGCGGGCCGATCCTCACCGTGGGCGAGCCTCTGCTGACGGCTGCCGCCAAACGTCAGGCGAAGGTCGACAGCGGAGCCAGCGTCGTGGACATGGAAGCCCGATGGATAGCCTATGCGGCGGCAGCGCACGGCGTTCCCCTGCTCTCCGTCCGCGCGGTGCTCGATGAGACGGATTTTGAACTCCCCGCGTTCGTGGGGAATATCGTGGCGGACGGCGGACGGCGGGAGTGGTTGCACATCGCACGCGCGCTCACCGACCCTCACGCGCTGAAGCGCATCGTCCCGCTGGCGCAGCGGTCCCGCGCTGCGTCGCGCGCCCTCCGCCGCGTGGCGGACTGCCTCATTCCCACGCTAACCGCAGCGGTTCAGCGATGAATCGAGTGCTCGTAACCGGCGCCTCCGGGTTCATCGGCAGGCACGTGGTGAAGGCAGCCGCACGCCGTGGCTACGACGTCTCCGTCATGGTGCGCAACTCCCGCAGGTACTCCGCTCCCGCCCCTGCGCGCGTCCACCAGGGCGATGTCCGAGATCGGCACGCCGTCCGCTCCGCGATGGAGGGGTGCGATAGCGTGATCCACGTCGCGGGCCTGTACAGTTTCGATCCTGCCGACGCGCCCCTGATGTACGGCGTCAACGTCAACGGCACGGAGAACGTCGTCAGGGAAGCGCTGGATCTGGGCATCGAGCGCATCGTCTACACCGGAACGGTGGGCTCGACGGCGTTCTCCGGCAAGCGCCTGGCCAAAGAGCACGACCTGGCGGGGCCGGACGCCATGGACGGGCCGTACAAGAGGTCGAAATTCGAGGCTGAGCGTATCGTCCGGCGGCTTGCCGCTCAGGGCGCGCCGGTCGTTACCGTCTGCCCCACCGCCACGATAGGAGCGTGGGACGAGAAGCCAACGCCGACCGGCAGGCTCATCCTCGATTTCATGCGCGGCAGGATTCCGGCCTACGTGGACACGGGCCTGAACTTCGTGCACGTCCGCGACGTTGCGGAGGGGCACCTGCTGGCGCTGGAACGCGGGACGCCCGGAGCGCGTTACCTGCTCGGCAACGTGGATGGGAATCTCACGCTCCAACAGGCGCTGCTGGGCCTCGCGGCCATCACGGGCAGGCCGCCGCCGCGCTTCCGGGTGCCTCACGCCATCGCGCTCGCAGCCGCCTACACGGATACCTTTCTCAGCGAGGCGATGCCGCGCCGCACTCCTCGCATACCTCTGGAAGCAACGCGGATGGCCGCCAAGCGCATGTGGGTGGACCCCTCCTGGTCCGTGCAGGCACTGGGACTCCCGCAGACGCCGGTCGCCGAAGCATTCCGAGATGCCGTTAACTGGTTCGCCGCACACGCGCACATCGGAGCGCGGAGCCGCTAACCTGTCCGCCGGTAAGGTAACCTGCCCGGCGGCAACGCAGATCAACCCGTCACACGGGTACAGGAGCACATGGAGCCATGGAGAACATCAACCTGGGTGAACTGAACTGGCTGGCGGTCGCCGTAACGGCGGTCGTTGCGTACGTCCTGGGGGCCGTCTACTACATCGCGCTGGGCAAGCCGTGGATGAGCGCGGCCAAGCTGACGAATGAGATGGTCGCGGCGCGTAAGTCGGACAACAACATCGCCTACGGCACGGTTGCGCTGGCCTCCATCGTTGGCGCTGTCATCCTCGCCGTCCTGGTGCAGGCAACCGGCGCGAACGATGCGGTCGAGGGGCTCATCCTTGGGGTCATCGCGGGACTCATCATCACGGCAGTCGGCCAGGTGCCGAACTACGCCTTCCAGTACCGGGGCCTCAAGCTCTACCTCATAGACGCGGGCTATCCCCTGCTCCAGATGGCTATCGGCGGAGCGATTCTGGCATACTGGCAATAGGCTGTGCGCGCAGTGCGCGTCCCTGAACCGTATGGATCCAATGCACGAATCCCGTATGAGTAACGACGCGCAAGTTTCTGCGCCCCTGCACGAGCGCGTCCGTGAGCGGTGGAGCGGACGCGGAGTTACTTCTTCCGCACGCAGCACGCTGACGGCTTCTGATGCTAAGCGTGCTGTACTACGAACTTAGGCTAGGAGGTCTCGACATAGGCCAGGGTGGCAAGCATGGATCAGATTGACAGATGCTCGGATTGTGCCGTATCGTCTCAATGGCCGCTTCTTATCAAGGTTTGGATTCCGGTGCCTTCCGAATGGGACGCAAATCGTAATAGGCCTAACGAGTGCATCGGCGGTATCCGCCGGTGGACGCCTACTACAAGGCTACCATAGACCTCCTGATTCGCAGCCCCGGGACGGTAACAACTCATCAGATCCCAGCAGCCCAGCAGGGAGAGGAGGACAGGGGATGAATGGACAGATCTTGGATTACTCCGCTCAAACCAACTCGGGAATAGTCGCTGGGGATGACGGCAACCGGTATAATTTCGTCGGGGCAGAATGGAAAGATCAGGCCATTCCCAACCGGGGAATGCGGGTGGATTTCGAGGCGCAGGGCGGCGATGCTGTAGCCATCTACCGTGCTCTGCCGGCCTCCGGCGCTGGCGGGGTTGGCGGCGCTCTTGAAGGCGTGATGGGATCCGAGAAGACCAAGGTGGTTGCCGGGCTGCTGGCGATACTCCTTGGCTGGGCTGGCGTCCACAAGTTCTACCTGGGCATGAAGAAGCCCGCAATAATGCAGCTGGCAGTTGGCGGCGGCGGCTTGGTGTTAGCTCTTGTTGTGGGCAGTACATTCATAGCTTTGGGGATGTTCGGCATTGGCATCGTCATTGGGTATTTGATGTACGGGGTTGGCTATCTTGCTCTGATGGCGGCTGGTGTAGTTGGGCTCGTGGAAGGCATTATCTACCTGACCAAGTCCGATGAAGACTTCCAGAGTATCTACGTTACCGGCCAGAAAGAGTGGTTTTAGCCGGACGGAGCGGGCAACTGACGGCGCCGGGCGCGAGGCCCCGCGCCCGGTGTTGCCTTGGCATCATCATCACGGCAGTCGGCCAGGTGCCGAACTACGCGTTCCAGTATCGTGGCCTCAAGCTCTACCTCATAGACGCGGGCTACCCCCTGCTCCAGATGGCCATTGGCGGAGCGATTCTGGCATACTGGCAATAGGCTGTGCGCGCAGCGCGCGCCCTTGATTCGTATGAATCCAATGCACAAGTCCAATACGAGCAACCACGCGCAAGTTTCCTCTGCGCCCCTGCACGAGCGCGTCCGTGAAGCGGTGGAGCGGACGCGGGGCTACTTCTTCCGCACGCAGCACGCTAACGGCTTCTGGTGGGGGGAGCTGGAGTCGAACCCGACGATGGAAGCGGAGCACATCATGCTCCTCCGCTTCCTTGGCGCCGAGGCAGGCGACCGCACCGCCCGCGTTGCCGAGGACATCCGCCGCAGACAGCAGCCGGACGGCTCATGGCGCATGTACTACGGCGCGCCGGGAGACCTGAGCACGTCCGTCGAATGCTACTTCGCGCTGAAGCTCGCGGGAGATTCGCCGGACACCCCCCACATGGCCAGCGCGCGGGAGTTCATCATCGCCAGGGGCGGCGTTCCGCGGGCGCGCGTCTTCACCAGGATATGGCTCGCTCTGTTCGGCCAGTGGGACTGGAACCACACCCCAACCATGCTCCCCGAACTGATGCTCCTGCCGAAATGGGCGCCTTTCAACCTCTACAAGTTCTCGAGTTGGGCGCGCGCGACCATCGTGCCGTTGACCATCGTCCTGACGCTGCGCCCAACCCGACCCGTTACCGGGGACGAGACGCTGGACGAACTCTACCCGGAGGGGAAGGCCCGTCGGGGAGCGACAAACCGGAGCGCCGGCTTCTCCATGGAGGGCTTGTTCCTCACTATGGACAAGATACTCCGCGCTTACAGGAGGCTGCCGTTCAAGCCTGGCCGGATGAGAGCGTTGAAGGCGGCAGAGGCCTGGGTCGTCGCGCATCAGGAGGCGGACGGCTCGTGGGGCGGCATTCAGCCCCCCTGGGTGTACGCGCTGATCGCCCTCAGCGCACTCGGCTATCAGCTGGACCACCCGGTCATCGCCAAGGGATTGCAGGGGTTCGAGAAGGACTGGAGCCTGCCCTCGGAGGACGGGGCCGCGCTCCGCGTGCAGGCATGCCTCTCCCCGCTGTGGGACACCTGCCTCGCGACGCTGGGGCTGCTTGACTCCGGCGTCGCGCCTGACCATCCGGCAATGCGCAGAGCCGTGCAATGGCTCCTGAACGAGGAGATACGGGTGAAAGGCGATTGGGCGGTCTTCACGCCTGCCCTCGAACCGAGCGGGTGGGCGTTCGAGTTCGAGAACGATTTCTATCCCGACATAGACGACTCGTCGATCATCGTCATGGCCCTCGCGCTGACGCGCCTCGGTGACGCCGCCGAGGATGAGAAGGACGCCGTCATCCGGCGGGCCGTCAACTGGCTCACCGGCATGCAGTCCCGCAACGGCGGTTGGGCTGCTTTCGACCGCAACAACGACTCGGCCTACCTCTCGAAGATACCTTTCGCCGACTTCGGCGAGATGATCGATCCTCCGAGCGCGGACGTTACGGCGCACGTGCTGGAGATGTACGGCAGGCTGGGATACTCCCGTGAACATCCGGCGGTGCAGCGGGGAATCGCTTACCTCTGGAGCCAACAAGAACGCGACGGCTCCTGGTTCGGGCGTTGGGGAGTGAATTACCTCTATAGCACGGGCGCAGCGCTGCCCGCGCTCGAGGCGTTGGGCGAGGATATGACCCAACCGCGCGTCCGCCGCGCCGTCGAGTGGCTGCGGGCCTGCCAGAACGACGACGGCGGCTGGGGCGAGAGTTGCGCCAGCTACGTGAACCATGCCCTGCGCGGACAGGGAGAGAGCGCTCCTTCCCAGACTGCGTGGGCGCTCATCGCGCTCATGGCCGCGGGCGAGAAGGAACACGAGTCCGTGCGACGAGGCATCACTTTCCTGCTCGACAGGCAGCGCGACGACGGCACCTGGGATGAGCCACAGTTCACCGGGTGCGGGTTCCCTGGCTACGGGGTAGGGAACCCGCCTGAGCGATTCGAGCGCACCGGCGCCCCCCGCCGGCAGGGTTTGGAGATGGGCGCAGCCTTCATGATGAACTACCACCTCTACCGGAACTACTTTCCTCTATGGGCTCTGGGCCGCTACGCGCGGAAAGCAGCGCGGAGCCGGCGGGAGCAGGTACAATGGACAGAGGCGACTGGCCATACTGTGAACGGGAATGGCCACGAGCCGCATATGACCGTTCCCCTCCGCAAGCTCGCCGTCCTGAACGGGAAGGATCAAGGCCGAATGAACGCAATAGTGAACCGAGTGACCGTGCAGAGCACCACCGCGCCCGAGTTCTTCGACATCACGGAGCACGTGCGAGCCCACGTCACCGAGGCCGGAGTCCGGAACGGCCTCGTGTGCGTCTATTCCACGCATACGACCGCCGCCGTGATCATCAACGAGAACGAGCCGCTCCTCCTGCAGGATATGGAACGCTTCCTGCGGCGCGTCGCCCCCCAAGGCGACTACTACGCGCATAACGACTTCTCCCTCCGCACCGTACACATGACCGAGGACGAGGAGCCCAACGGCCATTCGCACTGCGCGCATCTGATGCTCTCCACCAGCGAGACGATTCCGATCATCGACGGCCAGCTGATGCTCGGCACATATCAGAGCGTATTCATGGTCGAGCTCGATCCGCGCCCACGAACGCGAGAGATACTGATCAGCGTACTGGGCGGATAAGGCTCTGCTCTTTCAGTAAGAGCGACCTCCCTATCCTCGATGCCGTACGCGAACAGGACTATGACGTGCCATCGAATCGTCCCGTCGTTACGGCTTCTCGCAGAGCGTGACTCTCATCCTCAGAGAAGGTTCGGCTGACGTGCAGGCTGTGGACAACGAGCAGACTTCCGGGGATACGCAACCGTTGAGTTCCGCCGTCGTGTTGGGGGGCGGACTCGCCGGCATGACGGCGGCGTGGCGGCTGACGCAGGCCGGTTGGCGCGTGACGCTCGTCGAGCGCAGGCCGTACCTCGGAGGGCGCGCGTACTCCTTCACCGACAGGGAGACCGGCCAGGAGGTCGACAACGGCCAGCACGTCTTCCTCGGCTGCTGCACCGCCTACGCCCAACTCCTCGATGACATCGGTACGCTCGGGCTTACGAGCCGGCAGCAGCGATTGCGCGTCGAGGTCAGGGCGCCAAACGGCAGGCGCGGCATCCTCGCGGGGCTTCCGCTGCCCGCTCCGTTCCATCTGCTGGCGTCGTTCCTGCGCTATCCGCATATCGGCAGACGGGACAAGCTGCGGGCCATCCCTGCCCTGCTCCGCATCCAGCGCGAGCGCCACCACGACCGCCCCGAACTCCGACAGCAATCGCTGCACGAGTGGCTGACGGCGCACGGACAATCGCGGCGCGCCATCGCGAACTTCTGGGACCTCATCGTCGTACCCGCCCTGAACGATGCGTCGGAAGACGTCTCCGCAAGCGCCGGTTTCATGCTGTTCCAGCAAACGCTTCTGCGCAACAGGCACGGCGCGAACGTCGGTTTCGCGCAGGCGAGCCTCTCCGCCGTCATGGGCGACCGCATCGAGCGCGGGCTGGCGGAGATGGGCGCGACCGTCCTCCTCGGAACGTCCGCCGAGGCGCTCGACGTTGAAGCGCAGCGCGTCACCGGGGTGCGCCTGGCCAACGGCGCAACGCTGGAGGCGGACGCCTACATCAGCGCGCTCCCGCCGAACGCGATGCTTGGCGTGTTGCCGCATCCGATGCGCGAGCATCCGGCGTTCGCTCCCGCCGCGTCGCATGAGTGGTCGCCCATCGTGAACCTGCACATCTGGTACGACCGGCCCATCGGCGATTTCGATTTCCTCGCGTTCGTCGATAGCCCCGTGCAATGGGTGTTCAATCGCACGCGCATAGCCGGGGGCGACGGCCCCGGGCAATACATCACCGTCTCGCTCTCAGGAGCGTGGGAGTTCTGGCCGATGACCAAGACCGCACTGCGAGAGCTGTTCCTGCCGGAGATCGCGCGCCTCTTCTCGTCGGAGAATGGGGGTGAGAACGGGGGCGTGAAAGGGGCGCAGGTGGAGCGATTCATCGTCGTGAAGGAGCAGCAGGCGACGTTCCGCAGCACGCCCGGCGCTCCGGCGAATCGGTTGCCCACGGCAACGCCCCTCTCCAACCTCTTCCTGGCGGGCGACTGGACGGAGACGGGCTGGCCCTCGACGATGGAGAGCGCGGTGCGCAGCGGCAACAACGCGGCGCAGGCCGTGCAAGCGATGGAGGCAAGCCGATGAGATCGCTCGTTCTCGCGCCGTTCTCGGAGAAGGGACTCGCCCGCGTCGGCGCGCTGGGCTCGGTTACCTACGAGCCGTGGACAGCGACGCAAACGCTGTGGGATCCGGAAGAGCTGGGCGCGCGCCTGGCGAATGAGGGATTCGACGCGCTGGCGGTGGAAGCCGATTTCCTCTTCGAGGAGCTGTTCGACGCCGCGCCTGGCCTGCGCATCGCAGCCGTCTGCCGCGCAGCGCTCAATCACGTCGACCTCGACGCTGCAACAGATCGGGGCGTCGTCATCATCCATACGCCAGGCAGGAACGCACAGGCCGTCGCGGAGCTCGTGGTGTCGCAGATGCTGATGCTTGCGCGCCACACGCACACGGCAGAGCGTTACGTACGCAACAGCGAGTGGAACGACCCCACGGAGCCCTACACGCGATTCCAGGGGCGCGAACTGGCCGGGGCCACGCTCGGAATCATCGGGCTGGGAGCTATCGGACTCGCCGTCGTCCGCCCTGCCCGTGGCTTGGGTATGCACGTGCTCGGCTACGACCCGTACGTGCCGAAAGCGACCAGCGTGCAGATGGCCTCGCTCGAGCATCTGATGAGCGAGGCCGATTTCGTCACCATCCACGCGCCCGATACACCGGAGACGAACGGCATGCTCGATGAGGCGCTCATCGGGAGGATGAAGCCGAGCGCGTACCTGCTGAACGACTCTTCCCCTGGCGTCGTGAATCGGGACGCCCTTGCGGACGCGCTCGCCAACGGCAGGCTGGCAGGGGCCGCGCTGGACGTTCACGATGCGCACCCCATCCCCCCGGATTCACCGTTCCTGCGCCTGCCCAACGTGCTGCTGACGCCGCACATAGGCGGAGCGACGCAGGAGACGATCGAGCGGCACTCGGCGATGGTTGCTGCTGATTTCGAGCGTTTCGCTCGCGGCAGAGCGCCGAAGAACCTCGCCAACCCGCTCGTGTGGAAGGGGCCGCGCGCCCTCTGACGCATCCTCCCTGCGCTCCGTACGCCCGACGCTCAGCCTGCTAAGCGTCGATCCCGTACAGCTTCGCGCAGTTGTCCCAGAGCACCTTGCGGCGGGTCGCGTCCGGCAGATCCAACGAGAAGAACTCGTCCATCGCATGCGGAAACGCGCTGTCCGGGTGGGGGTAGTCGGTCGAGATGACCATCAGGTCGTCGCCGAAGCGTTCCATCACATCCTTCGCGAGCGCCTCGTCGGCCTCCATCGAGAGCAGGCACTGGTTCAGGAAGTACTCGCTTGGCTTACGCAACAGCGGGACCTCGTTGTACTTCTCCTGCTGATCGTCGAGGCGGTAGAGCAGCCACGGCAGCCATGAGCAGTTCGATTCGAGGAACGCGACGCGCAGCGCAGGGTGACGTTCGAGCGTCCCGCTGAAGGTCAGCCCAGCGACGGCCCCCATGATCTGCGTCGGGAAGCTCAGGGCATGCGTCATGGTTCTGGCTACGGGGTGCCGCAGATACTTGCGGCTGATGTCCTCACGCCCCGGCGCGGTGGAGGTTCCATGCAGGCACACCGCCGTGCCCAAACGCTCGATCTCCGACCAGAGAGGCTCGACCACGTCGTCGTACAGCAGGCGTCCGTTCACGGGCTCCGTGTGTACGGTAACGCCCACGAACCCCAACTCGGTCACGACGCGGCGCGCTTCCTCTATCGCGAGGTCTATCGCCTGTAGCGGCAGCAGCGCGATGCCCTTCAGCCGCGCGGGGTCGGTCTGGCAATAGTCGTGCATCCAATTGTTGTAGGCGCGGCAGAGCGCGTATGCGTAATCGGGCTCCAGATCGTCCAGCCCCACTATCCAGGTGCCGCCGTTGGTGCGGAAGAGCGCGGCAACGTCCACGCCTTCGATGTCCATCGCCTCCAGCGTCGACGGAGCGTCGAATGCGCGCTCGTAGGCACTCACCTGAAACGGCGTCTGCTCCTTCTTCGCCTTCAGTATGGCGTTCGCCTGCGCAAAGTCCGGCCACTCGTTCCACAGCGGGAACACCTGCCCGTCGATCACCCAGGTATCGACGCCCGTCACGTCGCTGCGGCGCATGATGGGCATCCGAGCGCGGAACGGCTCCTCCAGGTAGTCTTCGAACAGGCTCCCCGGCTCGATGACGTGGATATCGCTGTCCAGAATCCGAAACCCGTTCTTCATAGGCCAACCCCTTCTACTCCAAGCTTCCACCTACCACCGGAATGGTAATCTGCACGCTCGATGGACACCACCCACGCGACGCCCCGATCCCCACAACCGGTCACTCTGCGACGGATGCCCGTTGTGCCATCGAAACCTCACCCTCTACTATCGTTCGCATGGACGCCCATGCAAACCCCGGCAACGTCGTTCTCGTCGTTGACCTTGGCAGCAGCCGGATGCGATGCGTGAGCGTCGCGCTCGGCGATATGGCCGCGTCAGCGCGCTATGGGTGAGTACCCATGATGGAACGGAATCGCGAGTTACAGCAGAGGATCCTGAGCGGACGCGCGGATGCGAATATCCGCTTCGACGACCTCCGGCTGTTCCTGTTACGCTGGGGATTCGTTGAGCGGGTGCGAGGAAGTCATCATGTTTTCAGGAAGGAAGGCGTCCCAGAACGGATAAATCTGCAGCGTGACGGGAGCCAGGCCAAGCCCTACCAGGTGCGACAGGTTCGGCAGGTCGTCCTGAGGCGTCAACTCGGAAGGGGGGAGTAGTGCACAAATACGAGATCGTCATCTACTGGAGCAACGAAGACGGCGTTTTTGTGGCCGAGGCGCCGGAGCTTCCCGGATGTGCGGCCCACGGCGGCACGCAGGCGGCGGCGCTGGAGCAGATCACCCAGGCCGTGGAATTGTGGCTCGAAACCGCGAGAGAGTTCGGCGACCCCATTCCGGAACCGAAGGGCGAGCGCGTGATGCCAGCATGACGAGCAGCAGAACATCGCAACCTGCCGTTGACTCCCCTTATCCCTCAGAACCCCTTGACCACACTCACTGAAAACGACGTTGAGGCCGCCGCCCTCGGATGGCCGGAGAGCCTTGGCAGACGTCGTTCTCGTCGTTGACCTTGGCAGCAGCCGGATGCGATGCGTCAGCGTCGCGCTCGGCGATATGGCTGCGTCGGAGGTGGCGTCTGCGCGCTATCCGGTTGCCAACGGCCGCTCCGGCGCGCTGGCGCGAGGTTTCAATGCGGCGCTGCTCAGGACGAGGCTGCTAAGCGTCCTCGCGAAAGCCGCGCAGGACGTTGGGCCTCGCAACGTTGCGTCCATCGCTATCACCGCCCAGCGCGGCGCCACCTGCTTCTTCGACAGCGATCTGCGGACGCTTCACGCAGGGCCGAACGCGGACGTTCGCGCCGTTTTCGAGGGGGCGGCCTTCGATGAGGCGTTCGAGCCGCTGGTGTATGGCGCCACCGGCCATATGCCTTCGATGATGCTCGTTCCGGCCAAGCTTGGCTGGTGGAGAGCGCACGAGCCACGAACCGCGCAGCGCATCGCCAGCGTCGCGGGGCTTGATGCGTGGGCTGCGCTGCAACTGACCGAAACGCTCGCGGAGACGCCCCATGGACAGGCGGAGGCGGGGCTGCTGGACGTATCGTCCGGCGAACCGGCGCGGGATCTCCTCTCGCAGCTGGCGGTTCCGCTCGACCTGCTCCCCCCAACGATCCCGCTCGGCGACGCGGTGGGGCGCCTGAGTCGTGGAGCGTCGGAGGCTACAGGCCTGCCGCTCGACGTCACGGTTCACCTGGCCGGTCCTGACGCGCAGGCCGCGGGCGCGGGTTGCGGCGCGGTCTCTCCGGGAGACGCGGGGATATGCGCAGGCTGGAGCGCGCCGGTTCAGATAACAACCGCATCGCCGAGATTCGATGCCGAGGCTCGGACGTGGGTAACGCTCAGCGCGATCGCGGGTCGCTGGATCGTCGAGGCGAACCCCGGCGATACGGGGCGCACGGTGGACACGATGCGGCGGCTCCTCGGCGCGCGGCTCTCGTATCGGCGGTTCGACGCCCTCGCCGCAGCTGCTTTGGGGGAGGACAGTGTCGTGACCGCGTTCCTGGGGCCCCGCGCGCTCGATATGTCCAACCTCGGCATGACGATGGGCGGGCTGCTGATGCCCGCGCCGGTTACGCAGGAAGGACTCCCCCCCGGGTTGGTGGCGCGCGCCGCCTATGAGAACGTCGCGTTCGCGCTGCGCGAGAGTCTTGTGCTCGCCAGAGCGGTTGCAGGCGCGAACCCGGCCAGCGTCGCGCTGACAGGCGGGATGTCGCAGAGCGCCGTCTTCCCCGCGCTGTTGGCGAACGTGCTGGGCGAGCCTGTGCGTGTCCACAGCCACGGCACGGCCATCGGCGCGGCAATCCTCGCCTCGACTCCTGATGACGAGCGAGCGGAGAGGTGCGCGGCGATGGCCGCGAGCGGCACACTCGTGGAGCCGATCTCTCGCTCGCTCGACTACGCTGGGGCCTACGAGCGGTGGCTGCGCCTCCGCGACAGTCTGGACGCCATGAGTCGCGAGCTGTAACCCTTCCTCTGCTATCCTGTGGGCGTGGCCACTCCCTACGAGAACCAACGGCGCGAGGTGCTCGATGCCGCGCGCGCGATGCACCGCAGCGGCCTCGTCGTCGCATCGTCCGGCAACGTCAGCGCACGGATAAGCGGCGCGCCTGAACTCCTCGCCGTCACCACGGCGGGCAAGGACTACGAGACGATGGGGATGGACGAGGTCGTCGTCGTCGACTTCGAGGGCGAGCCGATCGAGGGCGACGGCCTGCCGTCCACCGAGATGCTGCTGCACGTGGCTATCTACCGCGCACGTCCCGACGTGCACGCCGTCATGCATACGCACTCCATCTACGCGAGCGCGCTGGCTGTCGCGGGCGAGCCGCTGCCGCCGCTCATCGACGAGATGGTCATCGCCATCGGCGGCGCGGTGCAGGTCTCCGAGTACACGTTCCCCGGCACGGAGGAGATAGGCGATGCCGTAACCGCCGCGCTGGGAGAGCGGAACGCTGCGCTCATCAGGAACCACGGCCTCGTTGGCGTGGGCCGGAGCCTCACGCAAGCGCTCCACATCTGCCAGCTCACGGAACGCATCGCTCACATCTACGCGGCCTCCAAGGCCGTCGGCACCCCCGCGCCGCTGCCATCGGACGCCGTCGAGACGGAGATCGAACTCTTCCGCATGCGGCAACAGGCGGAGCGCGGATGAAAGTGCCGCAGTTCCTCCTCCGGCGGCTCTACGTCAAGGGCAGCCTCAGGGCCACAGCCGACGGCTTCGCGTTCGACCTGCGGAACCAGCTTGGCTCCGGCTACGCGAGGCAGCTGTTTCCCCTCACGCTCGACGGCGAGGAGCTCGATACGACGGCAACGACGTTCGAGACCGACGGCAAAGAGGTAACGTTCGAGGTCGTATCGAACGACACGCCGTTCACCCTCGCCATGAACAAGACGACGACGATCACCTGGCGAGGCGAGGCCATCGAGCCGGGTCCGCACAAGATCGGCATGGCGTTCGAGGTCGCAGGGCTGGGGAGGCTCGAGTTCGACTTCACCGACGAGGTCGCCTCCGGCCAGGCGTGATGACTGCGCCGCGCGCTGACGATACCGGGCCCCGTGCGGTAGCCGTAACCGGCGCTTCCGGCTATATCGGAAAGCGGCTCGTGGAGGAGCTGCTGGAGCAGCCGAACGTCGAACGCATCCTCGGCGTCGATCTACGCCCCTCGTCGATCGAAGATGAGCGTTACACCCACCTGCAGCAGGACGTACGCGCGCCGCTTGATGCGGCGTTCGCCGATGCGGAAATCGAGGCGGTGGCGCATCTTGCGTTCGTCATGCGGCAGACGCGCAACCGCGCCGAGGGAAGACGCACCAACGTCGGCGGGGCGGAGAACGTACTGCGCGCCGCTGAGGCAGGACGCGTACGGCGCATCGTGGTGCTGTCCAGCGCGACGGTCTACGGCCCACGGTCAGGCGTAGCCGGGATGTTCACGGAGGATGCGCCGCCCTGCCCGCCCAAGGGTTTCGCCTACGCGGAGGACAAGGCGGAGTGCGAAACGCTGTTGGAGCGCTTCCAGAGCCGCCATCCGCAGTGCGACGTCTCCATCCTGCGCTCGTGCGTGGTGATGGGGCCGAACGCCGCCAACTTCATCACGTCCGCTCTGGACAGGCCAATGCTCATCGGCGCAGGCGGAGACGACCCGCCGATGCAGTTCGTCCATGAGGACGACCTCGTCGGCCTGTTGGCACGGTTCATACGTGAGCCGCACCCAGGGATCTACAACGTGGCAGCGCCGGGAAGCATTCCGTGGTCGGAAGTCGTCGCGCTGTCAGGAAAGCGGATGCTCTCGCTGCCTGCGGTTCTGGCGCACGGGCTGACGCAGTTCGCATGGCTCGCGCGATTGCAGAACGACGCCCCCGCGGTGGGCCTCCGCTTCATCCGATGGCCGTGGACCGTGAGCACCGGCAGGCTCGACACCGAGGTCGGCCACCGGTTCGCGTACTCCTCGCGTGAAGCGCTCGTTTCCTATCTGAACGCGCGAGCGCCGCACTCCCAGCCACGCCCGCCGCGTCCTTGACAGAGGCCGCCGCTTACCCTACGCTATTGTCGATAACTAAGGTCAACAATATGCAATCCGCACACCGATTCCACGCCTGACCACCCCACTCACCAACGATGACAAACCCGCAATGACAAGCAATCGCACCGTCGAAGAGATCGCCGAGCAGTCCTATGCATACGGCTGGAGCACCGACGTAGAGGAGGAGTCCGCTCCTCCCGGCCTCAGTGAAGATATCGTCCGCTGGATCTCCGCCAAGAAGGGCGAACCCGACTGGCTGCTGGAATGGCGGCTGCGGGCGTACCGGCACTTCGTCCGTCTACTCGATGAGCAGCACCTACCCACCTGGGCGAACATCACCCACCCGCCTATCGACTTTCAGGACATGCGGTACTACGTCGCGCCCAAGCCCAAGCTGGAACTCGAAAGCCTGGACGAGGTGGACGCCGAGATACTGCGAACCTACGAGAAGCTCGGCATCCCGCTGGAGGAGCAGAAGCGGCTCGCCGGCGTGGCCGTGGATGCGATATTCGACAGCGTCAGCGTGGCGACCACCGCCAAGAGCACGCTCGCGAAATACGGCGTTATCTTCTCGTCCGTTTCGGAGGCCGTGAAGGAACACCCGGACCTGGTGCAGAAGTACCTCGGCTCCGTCGTTCCGTATTCGGACAACTTCTACGCCGCGCTCAACGCAGCGGTCTTCTCCGACGGGTCATTCGTGTACATCCCGCCGGGCGTGCGATGCCCCCTGGAGCTATCGACGTACTTCCGGATCAACGCCGAGGGCTCCGGCCAGTTCGAGCGGACGCTCATCATTGCGGATAAGGGCTCGTACGTCAGCTACCTCGAAGGATGTTCCGCGCCGATGCGCGACACGAATCAGCTGCACGCCGCAGTGGTGGAGCTCGTCACGCTGGATGATGCTGAGATCAAGTACTCGACCATCCAGAACTGGTACCCAGGCGACGAGACCGGGCGCGGCGGCATCTATAACTTCGTGACGAAGCGCGGGAAATGCGCCGGGGCGCGCTCGAAGATCTCGTGGACGCAGGTCGAGACCGGCTCCGCGATAACCTGGAAATACCCCAGCGTTCTGCTGCAAGGCGATAACTCCGTCGGCGAGTTCTACTCGGTTGCGCTCGCCAAGGGACGTCAGCAGGCGGACACCGGCACGAAGATGACTCACATCGGCAAGAACACGTCCAGCCGCATCATCTCCAAGGGCATTTCCGCCGGGCACGGCAACAACACGTACCGGGGCCTCGTGAAGGTGCTCCCTCACGCGGAGAACGCGGTCAATTTCACGCAATGCGACTCGCTCCTAATGGGCAGCGAATGCGGCGCTCACACGGTGCCGTACATCGAAGTAGCCAACAGGTCAGCGAACGTGGAGCACGAAGCCTCCACGACCAAGGTGAGCGAGGATCAGATCTTCTACTGCCAGCAGCGCGGACTCTCACGGGAGGACGCCCAGTCCGTTATCGTCAACGGTTTCGTACGTGACGTGGTGAGGCGGCTGCCGCTGGAGTTCGCCGTGGAGGCGAACCGCCTGCTGGACATGAACCTGGAGGGCACGGTCGGCTGATGCTTGAGATTCACGAACTACACGCCGCGGTTGCCGGAGTCGAGATTCTCAAGGGGATCAACCTCAGCGTAGGACAGGGTGAGACGCACGCCATCATGGGGCCGAACGGCTCCGGCAAGAGCACGCTGGCCTTCGTGCTGGCCGGGCGCCCCGGGTACGAGGTTACCGGCGGCAGCGTGACCTTCGAGGGCCGCGATCTGCTGCAACTGCCTGCCGAAGAGCGGGCGCGCCAGGGGCTCTTCCTCTCGTTCCAGCACCCCATCGAGATTCCGGGGGTTCGCCTCGACCATTTCCTGCGCGCGGGTTACAACGCAACGCGCAAGAGCCAGGGAGAGGACGAACTCGACCCGCTGAAGTTCGACCGCCTCGTGCGCAGCAAGATCAAGAGCATCGACATGGATCCCGCCCTCATGAAGCGCTCCGTGAACGAGGGCTTCTCCGGCGGAGAGAAGAAGCGCAACGAGGTGCTTCAGATGGCCGTGCTGGAGCCGCGCCTGCGCATCCTCGACGAAATCGACTCTGGGCTGGACATCGATGCGCTGCGGGAAGTCTCCAAAGGCATCGACGATCTGCGAAGCCCCACCACGGCAACCGTACTCGTCACACACTACGAGCGGATACTCTCCTCCCTCGTGCCGGATTACGTCCACGTGCTGATCGACGGGCGCATCGTGCGCTCCGGCGACAAGTCCCTCGCCCGTGAGGTCGAGGAGCGAGGGTACGACTGGCTCGAACCCGCCAGCGTCTGAGCCTTACGATGCAGCAGACCGCCAAGCCTCACGCCCGCTCATTGGAGATTATGCAGACGTTCGACCGCAGCAGCGGCCGTCCGTTAGACCCTGCGTGGCTGCGCGATATGCGCAAGCACGCGATGGCCGACTTCGAGCGCCTCGGATTCCCCACCGCCCGCCGGGGCAACGAGCCGTGGAAGTACACGAACGTGCGCTCCATCGAAGAGGCGTCGTTCACACTCGCCGAGGCTTCGCCCTCAGCAGCCATCGACCTTGCGCCCTACGAGCTGCCCTGCCCTCGCGTACACCAACTCGTCTTCGTCGACGGACAGTACGAGCCGCGATTGTCCACCGAGCCTGCCACCGAGGCCGCGCTCCACAACGAGGTCATCGCGCACCGGGGCGACGGGCCCGTCGTGGGACGGCTCGCCGACGCCGTGGAGTACCGCGTGCCGCTCGCGCAGGAGCATCTCGGTCAGCTCGCGCCCACGGACAACAGCGGCTTCACCGCGCTCAACGCCGCGTTCCTCCACGATGGCGCTTTCGTTCACATTCCGTCGGACGTCTCCGTGCCGGAGCCGATCTACCTGCTGTTCATCTCGACCGCCGAGCATGCCGCGATGACCCACCCGCGCGTGCTGATCGTGGCGGGCGCGGAGAGCAGCGCGACGATACTCACGAGTTTCGAGGGCATCGGCGGCGGCGCGTACTTCACCAACGCCGTTACGGAGGCCACGCTGGGCGCGGGTGCGAATCTGCGCCTGTACACGCTCCAACGGGAGAGCAGGAACGCCTTCCACGTCGCCACGACGCAGGTGCGGCAGGCGCAGGACAGCCACCTGTCGTCGGTTACCGTCGACCTTGGGGGCGGACTCGTGCGGCGGGATCTGAACGTAGCGCTCGCAGAATCCGGCGCGCACGTCGGGCTGTTCGGGCTCTACCACGGCGTCGGCAAGCGGCACGTGGACAATCACACGCTCGTAGACCACGCGGTGCCTGAAACGTCGTCGAACGAGGTGTACAAGGGCATCATGGACGGCGAATCGCGCGGCGTATTCGTCGGCAGCGTACTGGTGCGCCACGATGCTCAGCACACGGAAGCGCACCAGGTGAACAAGAACCTCCTGCTCTCCCCGGACGCTGAGGTGGACACGCAGCCGAAACTCGAGATCTTCTCAGACGATGTCATCTGCACGCACGGCGCGGCAGTCGGCCAGCTCGATACCGACGCGCTCTTCTACCTGAAGAGCCGAGGCATCGCGGAGGATCAGGCGCGCGCGCTGCTCGTCGGCGGATTCGTGAGCGAGATCGTGACCGCCATCGAGGACGGCGCCATGCGCCAGTTCGTGGACGCAGCGGTCAGAAGTCAGCTGGGCGGGAGCGAGTGATGTTCGACACGCTGGAGATACGCAAGGACTTCCCCATCCTCGGACGGATGGTGAACGGCGTACCGCTCGTCTACCTCGACAACGCAGCGACGTCGCAGAAGCCCGCGTCGGTCATCAAGGCGCTGGTGGACTACTACGAGCTGCACAACGCCAACGTACACCGGGGCGCGCACACGCTGGCGATGGAGGCCACCATCGCCTACGAAGAAGCGCGGGAGAAGGTCGCGCGGTTCATCAACGCGCCGTTGCCGGAGAACATCGTCTTCGTGCGCAACACGACGGAGGCAATCAACCTCGTCGCGTACAGCTGGGCACGCGGGCACGTGGGCCCCGGCGACCGCATCGTCTCCACCGAGATGGAGCACCACTCGAACCTCGTGCCGTGGCAACAGGTCGCGGAGTCCGTCGGCGCGGAGCTGCGCCTGATGGCCCTTGGGCAGGACTACACGCTCGATCTGTCGGACCTCGACGAACTGCTGACGCCGAACACGAGGCTCGTCGCGCTGACGCACATGTCGAACGTCCTCGGCACGATCACGCCGGTGCGCGAGATCACGGACGCCGCTCACCGGACGGGCGCTCGTGTGCTCGTGGATGGCGCGCAGAGCGTCCCGCACATGCCGGTGGACGTGCAGGCGATCGGCTGCGATTTCCTCGCGTTCTCAGGGCACAAGATGGCCGGGCCCACGGGCATCGGTGTGCTGTACATTGCCCCGCAGGTGATCGACGAGGTCAAGCCGTTCCTATTCGGTGGCGAGATGGTGCGCGAGGTAACGTACGAGAACGCCAGCTGGGCGGACGCTCCGCTCCGGTTCGAGGCGGGCACGCCGAATATCGCCGACGCCATCGCACTCGGCGCGGCGGTAGACTACCTCTCCGGCCTCGGCATGAACAACGTGCGGGCGCACGAGAAGGCGCTGACGGGTTACGCCCTCGACAAGTTCCGCGAGCTGGAGGACATCGAAACCTACGGCCCCGCCGACCTGTCCGTGCGCGGCGGCGTCGTCTCCTTCTACATGAGCGATATCCATCCCCACGACATCAGCCAGGTGCTGGACAGTTACGGCGTCGCGATACGCGCGGGCCACCATTGCGCCATGCCGCTCGTCCGCAGCAGGCTCAACGTTCCCGCGACGGCGCGCGCGAGTTTCTACCTCTACAATACCGAGGCTGAGGTTGACGTTCTCATAGACGGCCTCAAGCGCACACTGGAGTATTTCAGCGATGCAGATGCCCGAAGGCCTCGATGACCTCTACCAGGATGTCATCCTGGATCACTACCGGCGGCCCCGCCACCAAGGGCTCCTCCCCCACCCGGATCTGAAGTCCGAGGGGTTCAATCCGTTCTGCGGCGATCAGGTCATCCTGACGCTTGGCCTCGACGACGCGGGATGCATCAGCGACGTTGGTTTCCAGGGCGAGGGCTGTTCGATCAGCCAGGCGTCGGCCTCGATGCTCGCTGGCCATCTCGACGGGCTTACGCTCGATGAGGCGGAGGGTCTCGTGCGGACGTTCAAGGGCGTCATGCAGGGCGAGCAGCTGACGGAGGAGCAGGAGGAGAGCCTCGGGGACATCGTGGCCCTGCAAGGCGTGCGGCAGTTCCCTATCCGCATCAAGTGCGCCCTGCTGGGCTGGACCACCCTCCAGGACGCCATCGCCGACTACCGCAAAGGCTAACCCGCGTCCTCGACGATCACCGCCGTGCCGTACGCCAGCAGTTCGGACGCTCCTGCGAGCACCATCGACGTCACAAAGCGCATGCCGACTATGGCGTTCGCGCCCAGTTCTTCGGCCTGAGCCTCCATCCGTTCGCCCGCCTGGCTGCGCGCCTCGGTCATCAGGTTTGTGTACCCGACGATCTCGCCGCCGATGATGTTGCGGAAATTCGCAATAATGTCGCGGCCCACGTTCCGGGCGCGGACCGTGTTGCCCTGCACCAACCCCTTCACCTCAACGATGCGCTTGCCCTCTATCTGGTCGGTCGTCGTTATGATCATCGCTTCCCTCCAAGGACGTATTTTCGTTTGCTTAGGCTAACTGAACCTCGGTCGCGCCGTCGCCGCCTCGCTCCCTGGGTGCTTGGCTGTAGGTGGCGATCGAGCGGTTGCCGGCGAGGTGCCGCCATACGGCGTTGCGCAGCGCTCCGGTGCCTTTGCCGTGAACGATGCGCACCTGAGAGAGGCCGCTCGCGAGCGCGCTGTCCAGGTAGGCGTCCAGCCGTTCGAGCGCCTCGTCGACGCGCAAGCCTCGCAGGTTGACCTCTCCGCTAAGGCCGACGCCTAACGCAGGCTGTGCCAATGTGATGCTCGACCTCCCCTCTCGCCCCGTTTCCTGCTCGCCAGTGCGGCGAAGACGGGAGGGGTCGAGTTTGAGCCGCGCTGAACCGACGAGCACTTCCACGCGCCCCGAGGCGTCCGGGCCATTCACGACCGTGCCGGTGAAGCCGAGCTCGCCGATCTCCACCATCTCGCCGACGACGGGCTTGGGCCTGCGTCCCGTCGATTCAGGACGCTTGCCCCACGCCCTGGCGCTCAGCGACCGCTGCACGTCCTCGACGGATTCGGCGGCGGCCTCGATCACGCGGGGCGGAGGCGGTTCGCCTCGGAACGCCTGCCACTCGGCGGCTGATTCCGCCTGCCGCAGTTTCGCCTGCACGCGCCGGGCCTCCTCGCGCAGTTCCGCCTTCACGTCAGCGATAGCCGTCGCCTGCGCGGCGGCCAATGCCTCCAACTGCTGTTCGAGTTCCGCCGAGAGTTGGGCAGCCTTCGCGCGCTCCGCCTCCGCCTCGTCGAGCTTGGCGCGCGTTACGTGGCGCTCCTGCTGGATGGTCGCGAGCAGCGTCTCTGTGCGATGGTGCTCAGGGCCGAGGTACCGATGCGCGGCCTCGATGACCCTCGCGTCGAGGCCGACGCTCGCGGCAATGGCCATCGCGTAGCTGCGCCCCGGCAGGCCCATCGTCAGCTTGTACGTCGGGCGGAGCGTTTGCGGGTCGAGCTCCACGCTTGCGTTCTCGACGTGCTCGTGCTCCTCGGCGAAGGCCGCGAGCGGGCGATGGTGAGTCGTCACGAGGCTCGGAATGCCACGATCGGCAAGGTGCGCGACGACTGCCTGCGCGAGCGCTACGCCCTCCTCCGGGTCGGTGGAGGTGCCGATCTCGTCCAGCAGCACGAGCGAGCCGGTCGTCGCATGGGTCAGTATCCCCGCGATGGCCGCCGCATGCGAGCTGAACGTCGAGACGGCGTTCTCGATGCTCTGCTGGTCTCCGATGTCGGCGTAGACGCCATCGAACACGGGTAGCGTGGACGTGGGAGAGCACGGGAGCATCATCCCGCTCTGACGCATCAGCGCCATGAGGCCGAGCGTCTTGAGCGCAACCGTCTTGCCGCCGGTGTTCGGCCCGGTAACCACGAGCGTCGTGGCCGGCGCCCCAAGCGTGAGCGACAGCGGCACTGCCCTGCCCCCAAGCAGCGGGTGGCGCGCTTCCACCAGACTCACGCCCGCCGTGTGCCCTCCGGACGTTACGCCGTGGTACGTCCCTGCATAGCGCGCTTTCGCCAGCGCGGTATCGAGCCTCGCGGTGATCTCCAGCGCATGCAGCGCCTCCGTAGCGCGCCGCCCCACACTGGCAGAGAGCAGGCGCAGGATGCGGAGCACCTCCTGCTGCTCGGCGTCCGTGGCTTCGCGCCAGCGGTTCGTCGACGCGACGCTGGAGAACGGTTCGATGAACAGCGTCGCGCCTGAGTCGGACGTACCGTGAACGATGCCCGGCGCCCTTCCTCTGAAGTCCGCCTTCACCGGCAGCACCAGACGCTCGCCGCGAACCGTGAACAGCCTGTCCTGAAGCACCTGCGCGCCCAATTCCGAATCCACGAACGACTGAACGCTCGCCGCAGCCGCCTGGTAGGAGTCGCGGCTCTCCCGACGGAGTCGTCGGAGGAGTGGGCTGGCGTCGTCTTTCAACTCACCAGAGGGCGTCAGTTTCCCTCGCAACTCGCGCTCCAGCGGGCGCAGGTCTGCGATGTTGCGTGTGAGGCTGCGCAACAGCGGCGTCCTTGCGCGCTCCTGCCCGCCGAGCGTCTTCGCTCGATGGGTAACGTCGAGAGCATCGGCCACAGCCGCCAGTTCGTTGCCCGCGAGCACCCCGTCTATCGCGGCGCGTTGCAGGAGGGGGCGGGGGTCGTGGGAGAGCGTCAGCCCTGTGGAGGAGTCCAGCAGAACCTCGGCCTCGGCGGTCTCCTGCTGCAATTCGGCAACCGCGTCGGCGTCGTAGGCAGGACGGAGCGCGAGCGCGCGTTCGCGGGAGAGCGGGGACTGCGTATGCTCGGCCAGCGCCTCTCGAATCTTGGGGAACTCCAGCAGATGGAGAGCGCGTTCGCGCAACTCGGAAGCGGTCGCGAAGGCGGGGCGCACGTCCTGCTGATTACTCATCCCACGTGATTCTACGCCAGCGCGCCCCCGGGGCGTCGGCCTGAGCCGGAAAACAGCCTGCGAAATCGTGTTGAGCGTGCTGGTAGTGCGTCCCGCGCGCGCATGCTAGACTGAGGCATTGCGCCGCGACCCTCAGGCCGAGACGCGAACCGGAAGCCCCAGAGGAATCGTGCACGTTATAGGTCTGACTGGTGGCATAGGCGTCGGCAAGAGTGAGGTTGCGAAAGCCCTCGCTGATCACGGTTCCGCGATTATCGACGCCGACGCCGAGGGGCATCACGCCTACGACAAGGGATCGATAGGCTGGAGGCGCATCGTCGAGATTTTCAGCAGCGGCGTTCTGAACGAAGACGGCGAGGTTGACCGCTCGCGCCTGGGCGCACTCGTCTTCGCGAATCCTCAGGCTCTCGCCTGGCTCAACGCAGCCATCCATCCCCTCATCCGCCAGCGCGTAACGCAAGCCATCGCGCAGCACCGGGAGAACGGCGTGGACGTGGCCGTCGTGGACGCGGCGCTCCTGTATCAGGCAAGATGGGACGACTTGGCAGATGAAATCTGGGTCGTCTCAGCGCCGCCGGGGGCCGTCGCCGAACGCCTGCGGGAGCGTGGCATGACCGCGGACGACATACGCCGCCGCACGGAGGCGCAGGCAGGCGCGGAGGCTGCGTTCGCCAAGGCGGATGTCATCATAGATAACCACGGCTCGCTGGACGGCCTCAGGGCTCGCGTTCAGGAGCTATGGCAAGAGAGAATCCTATCAAGAGGCAATGCAGTTCATGACTAACCAGCTCTACCAGCAACACCGTATCGAAGAGTATTTCATCGAAGAAGAGCCGTTCTATCTGGCTGTCGCCGACGAGATCACGATCTTTGAAGCGGCCTACGCCCAGCGCGTGCCCATTCTCCTGAAGGGCCCCACCGGCTCCGGCAAGACGCGCTTCGTCGAGTACATGTCGTGGCGGTTGAACGACTTCCGCAAGCGCGACGGGCGTCCCGAGACGGTCTCGCCCCTCGTAACCGTGGCCTGCCATGAGGACCTGACGGCCAGCGACCTCGTCGGGCGGTACCTGCTCGAGCCGGAAGGCACGCGCTGGATAGACGGCCCGCTCACCCGGGCGGTCAAGCACGGCGGCATCTGTTACCTCGACGAGGTCGTAGAGGCGCGGAAGGACACCACGGTGCTCATCCACCCGCTCGCCGACCACCGGCGCTTGCTGCACATCGAGAAGATCGGCGCAGTGCTGGAGTCGCACCCCAACTTCCTGCTCGTCATCTCCTACAACCCCGGCTATCAGAGCGCGCTGAAGGATCTGAAGCACTCCACGCGGCAGCGTTTCATCGCGATCGAGTTCGACTTCCCGCCGCGTGACCTCGAAGGGCCCATCATCGAGCGCGAGAGCGGTACGGATCGCTCGACCGCCCAGCAGCTGGCGTTGCTCGGCGAGAAGATACGCAACCTCGTCGGCCAGGGTCTGCAGGAGGGCGCCAGCACGCGCCTGCTCATCTACGCCGGCAAGCTCATCGGCCAGGGCATCGCCCCGCGCCGAGCGTGCGAGGTAGCGATCGTCTGGGGTCTGACCGACGACCATGACACGCAGGCGAGCGTCATGGAAATCGTCACCTCAATCTTCCCGTAGGGAGCGCGCGCTTGCAGATGACTGTGATACCACGGGAAGCAACTGCCTTGGTGGAACGCATCAGGGAGGTGCTCGCTCGCCGGGAACCGTCCTTCGAGGCGGTGGACGGCGCGCGGCCTGCTGCCGTCCTGGTTCCGCTGCAATACCACGACGGCGGGTGGCACGTGATCCTGAACGTGCGCTCCCAGCACGTGGGCGAGCATCGCGGCGAGATCGCCTTTCCCGGCGGGAAGTACGAAGCAGGCGACGAGGACATGATCGCGTGCGCGCTGCGGGAGATGTGGGAAGAGATGGGCGTGGCGCCCGAGGACGTTGACGTGCTCGGGCCGCTCAACGCCGTGCACACCCGCACCAACTACCTCGTATGGCCTACCGTCGGCGTTATCCCTCCCTCCTACCCATTCATTGCCGATGCCAACGAGGTTGCGGAGGTCATCGAGATTCGGCTCGACCATCTGCTGAACGGTCAAGCGGTGCGCCACGAGGCCCGCCTCGGACCCGACGGCGTGGTGACGCAGCGCGTCGCGTATGCACAAGGCGAGCATTTTGTCTTCGGCGCGACGGCGTGGATACTCGCGCAACTGGTGGATCTGGCGCAGGACTTGCTGAGCGACGATCAGGGGCCAGCCAAGAAGGAGACCGCGTGACCAGCGAACACGACAGCGTCATCCAGGAGTTGAAGAAGCACCCGTCCGCCCTCATCGCCGCCTATGAGGCTGTGCATGATGAGGTGGCAGCGACGCTCGGGCCCGCGCCCACCCTGCGCTGGGAGCAGGAAGGCGTGCGCATCTCGCAGCAGGGCCCCCGTGCGTGGGAGGCTGCTGCGGAGTACTTCAAGGCGTCTCCGCAGGTCGTGCAGATCATCGGCTTCTCGCAGTTCGAGCGGTGGGCGGAGAGCGGCATCGAACTCACTGCGGAAGCGCCGGTCATCGCGGCGTCGTACTTCCGCGCCAGCCCCAGGGTGCTCCCCACCCTCGCCCCAAGGCATATCGCAGGATGGGCGGCGCTGGGACGCAACCTGTCCAAGGGCACCTGGAAGTCGTCCAGCCTCGCCGCGCGATTCTTCGACGTGAGCGACGATCTGGTGCAGCAGGTCAACTTCCACGAGATGCAGCTGTTCGTCGCCCTCGTGCAGACGCTGGCAAGCCGATCCTACGACCTCGCAGCCGAGGCCCTCGTGCTCGGCCAGCGCGTGCTCCCCGCCGTATCCGAGCGTGAGGAGCTCATCTCGCTGGCAACCGTGCTCGCGGAGACAAGTTGGCGTGAGGTGCGAGGCTCGTTCGAAGCCGCCACCCGCGTCGGGCTCAGCATCGATCGCCGGCTGCGCGCGCGCTACTTCGCGCTCACGGAGCGGCTGGCGCGGCATGGCCTCAGCAACGTCTCAGCGTTCATGGTGGAGAGCGCCCAATCGCTCTCCACGCTCCCTCAGGAGCAGCAGATGATGGTGCTGGAGCGCGCCGAGGACATGGCCGACACTTCAGCCGAGGCCGTCAGCGCGTTCCTGCGCACAGCCAAGACCGTGCTCGACCGCATCAGCCCTGCGCAGCTCGACGCCTGGTTCGGGCGCGGCCTCGAATACCTCCACGAGAATCCGGACGCGGGCATCGCGTACTTCCGCCTCGAATCCGCGCGCGCCGAGGCCCTCCTGGATCAGCTCTCCTCCAGCATCGAGTTGGACAAGGTGCAGGGACGCCTGCACATGTACGCCAACGCGCTCGCAGGCTCCGCGGTCGAGATCCACCAGGCCAACGACATCACGCACCGCAACATCGGCTGGGTGTCCGTCGAGCTTGCCACGACCGACGGCAAGAGCGTCTTCCTGCCGTCCACCGTCGACATCCACGACTCCAAGAGCGAGAACTTCGCGTGGCTCAAGGTGGTGACGACCCACCAGGTGGGACACCTCGAGTTCAAGAGCTTCGATTTCGACTTCCACCAGCCGTCGTCTCAGTTCCACGACTACCGCGAGGGCATAGCCGAGGGGCTCGATGTGTCCCCAGGCGCTACGGACGTCGCTTCGTTCTTCGACCTCTTCCCTGTCCGCGCGATGGCCGCCGACCTCTTCTCGATCGTCGAGGACGCTCGCATCGACCGGAAACTGGTGTCTCAGTACAAGGGCCTTGCGTCCAGCTACACCAAGGTGCAGGGCGAGGCGCTGGCGAAGCGCGGCCCGCTCGAGGTGATACCGGCGCAGCAGTCCCTCCTTGAGATGCTCATACGCATCAGCCTCGGTCAGGCGGACGGCGCCCGTGTGCCGGCCAAGTACGCCGACGAGGCGCGGCAGCTCGCAGGTCTGCTGAAGAGCGCCCGCGACCCGGACGCGCGCGTCGAGGACTCCGCCGAGGCCGCCCTCCGCATGTACTACGCCCTCTCGCGCGTCCCCAACGAGTTCGTCCCCCCCGACGACTGGGAGTACGTCGACCTGAAGAACCCCACGTACGACGAACCGACCCTCGAGGAGATCATCGAACGCCTGCGCGCCGAGGCGGACGAGGCGCAGGACGAGGCCGCCGGGGACGACTACGAGTCGCCGGAGGACGTCGAGTACCGGGGCGACTTCAAGCCGGAGATGGTGCAGTTGCTCGCGCAGATGCGTGGTCAGGCCGAGCCCGGCGACGAGGACGGCTCCGAGAACGCGCAGGGAATCTCCCAGGCCGAGCTGGAGCAGGCGCTCCGTGAATCAACCGAGCTCGATCTGGCGGACGACGCGGAAGTCACGACTGTCGCCGCGAACATGATGAAGGAGATGGGCGCCGACGCTCCGCAGAACCCCGCAGGCTCCGGCTACAACCAGATTCCTCACGTCGACGAGGACGGCGGCCCGCTCGAAGCGCTGGAACCGCGCTCCTATGCCTACGACGAATGGGACTTCCGCGCCAACGACTACCGCCCGCGCTGGTGCATCGTGCAGGAGCGCATCGCCGTCGCCGGTGAAACGACGTTCTACACCGAGACGCTCCACGCCTACTCAGGACTCATGGAGCAGATCAAGCGGCAGTTCGAGTCCGTGCGCCCGGAGATGTACCGGAAGGTCAAGCGCCTCCCCGAGGGCGAGGACATCGATCTCGACGCCGGCATCGAGGCGATGATCGACATCCGCAACCGCATGACGCCCGACGAACGTATCTATTGGCGGCGCAACAAGGACGAGCGCGACGTTGGCGTCGTCTTCCTTATCGATATGAGCGCCTCGACCGCCGAGGCCGTGGAGGAGAATGCCAAGGACTCGGACTGGAATGCGCCGGGCGACCCTGTCGCCTACACGGCATGGCTCCGTGCCCGCCGGGGCGAAACCGCCCGCCGCCCCTACAAGCGCATCATCGACGTCGAGAAAGAGTCGATGGTGCTCCTGATGAACGCGCTGGAAGCCATCGGCGACCGCTACGGCGTCTACGGCTTCTCCGGTTTCGGGCGCGAGAACGTCGAGTTCTACGTCATCAAGGAAGTCGAGGAGATGCTGACGGACCGCGTGAAGCGCCGCATGGACAAGGTCGCCCCGCTGCACGCAACGCGCATGGGCCCCGCCATCCGGCACGCCACGAGCAAACTCGCGGCCATCGACGCCAAGACCAAGTTCATGTTCGTCATCAGCGATGGCCGTCCCCAGGATCGCGGCTACTCCCGCGAAGGCGTCGAGAAGGAATACGCCGTCCAGGACACTCGCATGGCGCTGATGGAGGCCCGGCAGTTGGACATCACGCCCTTCTGCCTCACCGTCGACCGCAACGGGCACGACTACCTCCGCACCATGGCCGGAGACCTCAACTACGAAGTCCTCCCAGACATCACGGAGCTCCCCCGCCGCCTGCCCCAGCTCTACAAGAAGGTAACCCTGTAGGCAGCAGGGACAGGCAGCACAGCGTAGGGGCTGGGCAGTCGTGGTGACACTTGATCCCATCGCTCACTAGGTTCGCCATATGGCGAGGTAATGAATCAGCCGGTGAGCATATGCGCGAGCGGTCTCTCAACGAGGTATTCGGATAAGAAACCCTCACGGAATGGTTGATTCAAGCCTATCGAGGGCTCCTAGAAGCCGTTGGGCGTAGGCTTCGGCTGCGATCCTAACCCATCCGGGCGTAATGATGAACAACCAGACGATCACGGCGGTTGTATTGAAAACCGAACCAGCCAGACGCGTTACGGTTACTGCCTCAGGATTCATTACCACAGTGTCTAGCCAAGGTTCTGCCGTAGGTAAACCGGCCGACAGGAGAGACAGGCCCCAGGAGGCAGCCGTGGCCAGAACTGCAAAAGCAAGGCCATAGGGTTTCAGACCCCAGAGATTCCGGCGGAATCCGTAGTTGACGTTCTCTGCAAGTACCAGTGGGAATTTGGAGGTGTCACGAGTGGCCTCACGAAGAAAGCTAACAGCTGCCTCATAATGCTGGTCGGCACCAACCGGGTCCCGCACTTCTTCTTCCTCGGTGGGCAACGACTGCCCCAAGAGCTCCCCAAGCTTCGCCCGCCACCGGGTGAGCAACTGTCTTGGGCGTCAAGCGTTTTGCGGGTTCCAGGTGGTGTGATGCTTGAGCATGGCGTTGAGAATCGTGAGCAGCTTCCGCATGCACGCAGTGAGCGCCAGCTTCTTCGCCTTGCCCGCCCGCACAAGCCGATCGTAGAACTCATGCAGGATAGGGTTGTAGCGCACCCCCACGAGCGTCGCCATGTACAGCGCGGCCCGCACGTGCGCCCGCCCGCCCCAGCACCTGCGCGAGCCTCTGAACTTGCCACTGTCCCGGTTGAGCGGCGCGACACCCACGAGCGCCGCGACCTCTCGGCGGCCGAGAGAGCCGAGTTCCGGCAGGTCAGCCACCAGGCTGAAGATGGTCACAGACCCGATGCCGGGCACGCTGCGCAGCAGGTTCTCCCGCTCCCGCCACAACGGACTCTCCCGCAAGCGCTGCGTCAGGTCGCTGTCGAGCTCATGCAGTTCCTCTTCGAGGGTTGCCAGGATGCGGTCGATCCGGCGCTGGACGACGGGAAGTGCGCGTTGGCGGCGCTGCAACTCGGTCGTCCTCATCTGGATCACCTGCCGGCGGCGAGTGACGAGCGCTTCCAGTTCACGGGCCTCAGCCGGGACCAGCGGCTGAGGTACGACGCCGCTCACCTCACCGAAGTGGGCGATCACAGCGGCGTCGATGCGGTCTGTCTTCGCGAGCTTGCCTTGCGAGCGGGCGAAGTCACGAACCTGACGGGGGTTGACCACGGCAACAGGAATACCGACGGCGCCGAGCGCGATGGACAGGGGCATCTCATAGCCCCCGGTGGCTTCCATGACGACGCACTGAGGGTCCAGGGACTGGAACTGGAGAATCAGAGCGTTTATCCCTTCTTGGCCTTGATTGACTCGCCAGGTGTCCCCCGTAGGGCGCACCGCGACATCCACCCATTCCTTCGACACGTCGATCCCTATGAACACCGGAGCATCAGTAGACATGGGTTCTCCTTTGGCCCGTCCTTGCAGATACGGGCTCGGTGGCCCAGGCAACTGTTCGGGCTCTATGATGGGGAGAGGCGGGGCGACCACGCTAACCCACGGTCTTGCATAACCCAGGATGAAACGGTCTGCCCCGCCTTCCATGTCAAGATACAAGGATGACTCTGTTAGGCGAATCCCGGAACCTGAGGAGCCGGGTGGTCGGTGGCCCTCCCCAACTCTCCCATAAAACCGACTGCTTCCTGCTGCCGCGGTCCCGACCAATCTGAGCCAGGAGCGCCGTGCCTCCGCCCGTGCCAATGATGCCTGCGAGGCCGCCAGTCGCGAGAGAATCACCCGGCATCCATATAAACAGGAGAACCCCTAGCGGAAGCATCGTCAGCAGAGCAGGCTGGATCCGAGCTTTCAAGGTGTATGGGTCGAATGGATTCTTCATCTACGTGGCTTCACATGCCCCTCTTGTCCTGGTTGATGTTCAGGTTCCAACTGCCGCCATCTTTGAGAACCAATTTCATGGTGCCCTGCTTGTCTGTTCTGTACACCTTGTGCCCGTTGGATGCGCCACGTGAATGTAGCGCGTATAGCTCCAGAGCCTTACTGTCGGGGTGTCCGTGGGGGTTGTTGCCCACAGAGACGATTACCATGTAGGGCGTCATGGCCTTCGTATGGCCGACGTAGTACTTTGTGTTGTCGTCCGGGTCCTTGAAGAAGGTCAAGGAACCATGATGGGCAGCCAGTAGGATGTCGCAGGAAACATCCCCCGCGGAGTAGTCCTTGAGGATGCCGTGCTTCCATGTTGCGGCATCGCTGTCACCGGTAAGGATGGTACTGCCCTCAACATTCCCTGAGAACGCCGACCGTTGCTCTACTTTCAGCACGATTCCTTGCGCGTTGGCGTTCTTCGGTAGCCTGCTATCCTTGGCACTCAGGTACCGGAAGCGCGTTCTTCCGAAGTCATCGCGCGTTTGCTTCTCTATCTCTCTCACGCCCACCGCTCTCCGGAGTCGCATATACGCCTCATATTCTGGCGTGTCTGTCGATGTCCCCGGATAGCCGCTGTCCCATATCTCATTGATTGGGAAGTACCTGTGAAGGACTTGGACACCTCGCATGTGATCCGCATCTCTGTGAGTGCAAATAAACGCACGGAGTCGGTTTCCCCAGCCGATCTGAGTAGCGAGGTAGCCCAGGACACGGCTCTGATTGCCGTCCGTAATGTTGCAGTCCACCACGAACTTGCTGCCATCCGCACACTGGATCAGCGCCATGTTGCCTTGACCAACGTCGATAAAATGAACCGTTGTACCCAAAGGGACTCCTCCTGTAATGAGCGGTTTCGTCTACGGTGAGGGTAGCATCAACCCTAGCAGGCTGTGGCAGAAAGGGCTTCGTCGCGATGTGAGGGCTGCTGGCATGACCCGCACTGCCGCTGAGTGGCGCGTTGCCGGGCGGTCTGACCTCCTGTGGATGCCCCGGCCTCGTGGCCCCTTCCCCCATCCACGACGAATGCCCATTGCGCCATCGCCGTGCTCCAAGCAACAGAGCAGCGCTTGGGGCTTGCGCGGATGAACGGCTATTCCGCTATCAGTCCTCTAGCGCCTTTGCAGATCGGGGAAGTAGGTAGCATAGAAACCCCGATCCCGGGTCAGAAAGGTGTCGGCCCTCGTTACAGCATGAGCGCCAATCAGGAAGTCGGAGATGATCCTTACTCTAGGCCCTCCCGCCTGCCGGTATCGTGACCAGCGCACCCCTGCTTCGTACGCGATGGCCGTATCGATTGGAGAGACTGTCGCGTTGATATCCCGCAGCGCTCTATCCAATGAGGAGCGGTCGCCAAAGGCCGCAACAAGCTCCGCATAGACCACGTCACAGACCAGAATGGCCCCTGTGTTGTAGGCGCTGGTAAGCCATTCCTGCGACAGAGAGTGATGTGGTGCATTGGACACGAATACGTCGAGCAGGACGCTCGTATCGACTGCCGTAATCATCTTCCTCGAATCTCTTCAATGTATTGGTCAACATCGACAAGGCCGTCAAGTATCCCACTGACCCTCTCGACCGGATGCTTGGCCGCCGTCCGTTTTTGAATGAGCAGACCATGCTCGGTAGGCGTAATCTCGACCTCGACATCCTTGTTCATGCCGAAGCGGTCTCTGAGCCCCTTGGGGATGGTGAGCTGTCCTCGCTCGGATATTCTCATACTTACCTCATATGAATTACTGCATTGATCTATCATACCACATATCGGGCGCTCGGACAGTTGGGTGTACTCGTTGGTTACATGTGAGACAGACGGGCCATCCGATGGTAGTGCCGCACATCCACGACAAATGCCCAGTGCGCCATCGCCGTACTCCAGGGCAGCAGGGCTGCGCGGCATAGCGTGCAAGCGGGAGATGACACGGAGCTATTGACGCTCGCCCTCACGCGTATTTAGGCTTGTCCCGTCGAGGTTCCTTCCCCCGCCTCTGAGGAGAAGTTGTGATGAGCAGCAAGCCGCGGGATACGTACCGCTACCACTACAAGATAGGTAACAAGGTAGTCCACACGGGCATCACTACAGACCCTCAACGGCGCGAGGCGGAGCACCAAAGGGCAAAGCCCGGCGGGCGCTTGGTTGCGAAAGGCCCCAAAGTGACCCGTGCGTCAGCTCTCAGGTGGGATCGTGAGCAGTTACGAGACATCGCATCTCGCGGACACGCAATCTACCAGGAGCAGATCCGCCACCTGGTCTACCCACAGGAGAAAGGCAGCCTCGTCGCAGTGGACATTCACACCGGAGACTACGAGGTAGCTTCGGATGAACTGGCTGTAATCGACAGACTTCAGAGGCGTCACCCAGACGCTGCCATATGGGTGGAGCGTGTGGGCTACCAGGCAGTGAACACCATCGGAGGCGCACTTCTTCCCGATGACTATTAGAGGCGCCGTACGGAATCAGTCAGCGACCGTACCGATAGCCGTCGTCGGTAGCAACGGGGAAGTGCACCGCCTCAGAGCACTCCTGGATACGGGATTCAACAGCTCTCTGATACTCCCGGCTGATACGGTTGAGCGTCTTGGCCTCACAGCCCTCGGAGTTGAAACACTGACTCTGGCTGGGGATGAGCAACTGACCTGCCGCGTCTATTCCGTCAAAGTGCTCTGGCATGAACTCGATCACTGGGTTAATGCCTACGAACTCGGGAGCATCCCCGTAATCGGCATGGCGCTGCTCAACGGCAACCGCATCACCATCGACGTCTCCGAGGACGGGCCCGTAACCATCGAGCCTCTCACCGCCTAACCTCCACCCTACCCGCCGCCCGCCAGCACCCCCCTGCCCCGCATCCACGACAAATGCCCATTGCGCCATCGCTGCGCCAGCCCTTACATTGGTCGTATGCGTCGCTTCAGCGAAGCCGTGCCGTCGTTCCCGCGAAGGCAGAATCCTCGCATCCCGTCCCCGCGTAGACGATAGGAAATGGAACGAAATGGAACAAAACGGAACAGAATTAAAAGTTTGCCGCTCTTGGCCACTCGTAACGAGGGCAGCCAGGGCAAACCGGGCCACACCGTCCCCGCTCCGGCCCCCCGGCCAGAGGTAAATCGGGCCAAATCGGGCCAGATCGGGCCACTGTATGGGGGTAGCCCACTCCTGATTACTCCTGCGGGAATGCGCGCGGTAGAGGTGAGAGAAGTGACAGAAATGACCAAAAACGCGCAAAACACCCCCGTCGCTCCCCTGCGTAGGCGGGGAACCTCGCATCCCTGCCCCCTATCCCGTCATTCCAGCGAAGGCTGGAATCCAGGCTGAGACAAGGGTGGAGCCCCTAGCGCATCTACGACAGAAATGAGACGAAATGAGAGCAAATGAGACTAAATTAAAAGTTTCGCACTCCTGACAGCCGCATCGCCGTCAGCCCCGCTCCGCCTCACATACGCGGCTCCCTCTCTACCCACGCCGCGCCGCTATCCGGTAATATCCGCCTGCTATGGATTTCGAACTGGAATGGACGCCTGAGCAGGACGCGTTCCGAGCAGAGGCGCGAGAGTGGATTGAGCGCAACGTGCCGAACGTGCCGGATCACCCGGATCCCGCGAAGCTGACCCGCGCCGAGTACGACCTGCAGCGCGAGTTCGGGTGCAAGCTCGGCGCGAAGGGCTGGCTCTACCCCACCATGCCCACGGAGTACGGCGGCGGCGGGCTCTCGATGGAACTCGCCATGATCCTCGAAGAGGAGCTCGACCGCTACAACATGCCGCTGCCGCCCTACTACGACACCGGCGGCAAGCTCGGTTCGATGGCCATCCTCGTCTGGGGCAGCGATGAGCAGAAGGACTACTTCCTCCCCCGGATGCTGCGCGGCGACGTGCGCACGTGGCAGCTGCTCACCGAACCCGAATCCGGCTCCGACCTCGCGAGCGTTCGGACCACGGCGACCCATGACGGCGATGAGTACGTCGTGAGCGGCACCAAGATATTCGTCGGCAGCAGCCACGGCGCGCAGTACTCGTGGACGATCGTCGTGACGGACCCCAACGCAGAGCGCCACGCCAATCTCGGCTGGCTGATGATTCCGATGAACCTGCCGGGCATCACCGTCGAGCCGATGGACCTCCTCTTCGTCGGAGGTGAGCGCGGAGCGGCAAGCGGCGTCAAGAACACGGTGTACTTCGACAACGTGCGCGTCCCCGCCTTCAACCTCGTGGGCGGCGAGAACAACGGCTGGAAGGTCGCTGGCACGCACCTCGAGATCGAGCACGGCCTCCTGCGCAGCGCGGTGCGCGAAGACCCGCTCACGGAGCGCGTCTTCGAATACGCCCGCAAGACGTACGGAACGGACCGCGGCGTCGACCCGGACGTCGCAGAGCGGCTCGTCGACTTCTACATAGACTCGGAGGTGACACGTCTGCTGCACTTCCGCAACTACGCCTGGCGCGGACAGGGCAGGCAGTTGACCTACGAAGGCCCGCAGGCGTACCTCTACCAGAAGCGCAGCCAACTCGCGAAGGCCCGCGCCGTGCTGGACATCATGGGCCCGCAGGCGCTCGTGGAAGCGCCCGGCGAGTGGGCCGTCGCAGAAGGCCACGTAGAGGCGCACCAGCGCGCGGCTATCGTTGACCAGCACCCCGGCGGCACGGCGGAGATCCAGCGCGTCATCATCGCCCGGCGTCTCGGCATCGGACGGTCGTCGCGCGAAGAGCCGGGGAAGCTGGGCTAGGCCATGGACCTCCTCCTCAACGAGCAGCAGCGCATGCTCCAGTCCACCGTGCAGGAGTTACTGCGGCGCGACTTCCCCAAGCACGTCCTCGCCTCGTTCGACGCAGGCACGGAGAGCGTTGGCTCTCGATGGGAAGCGCTCGCCTCGACCGGCCTGCTGGGCAGCCTCGTCCCGGAGGAGTACGGCGGAGTCGGCGGTACGCTCGCAGATGCGGCGGTCGTGTTCGAGGAGTTGGGCAAGGGCCCCGTGCCCGGTCCCCACTTCTCCTCCGGCGTGCTCGCGGCACTGGTTGTGCTGGAGTGCGGCAGCGGCGAGCAGAAGGCCGCTCACCTACCCGCCATCGTGGACGGCACCGAGGTCTTCGCCGTCGCCATCACCGAGGAACGTTACGGGTGGGAGCCTCGGCACGTTCAGGCAACGGCCACGCCCAGCGCGAGCGGATTCACGCTCGACGGGGTCAAGCTGCACGTGCCCGACGCCGACGCCGCAACCCACTTCCTCGTTGCAGCGCGAACGAGCCCGGAGGCCGTGGGATTCTTCATCGTGGGGGCTGATGCGGAGGGCGTCGTGGTCAGGCCGCTCAGCGGCTTCTCGACGGGCCTCGGTGAGATTCGTCTGGACGGCGTCAGCGTCGGGGAGGACGCCCTGCTCGCACAGCCCGCTAGCGGTGGAGAGCAAGGCACGTGGGGGCCGTTCACGAACGCCTTCCTCAAAGCCACCGCCGTGCTGAGCGCGTACCAGGTCGGCGGGCTGGACAGCGTCTCCCGCATGTGCCTTGAGTACAGCCGCACGCGCCACCAGTTCCAGCAACCCATCGGCCGCTTCCAGCGCGTGCAGGATCACATCATCGACATCGTGAACCACCTCGACGCGGCGCGCTGGACGACCTACGAAGCGCTCTGGAAGCTCGACACGGGCCGCCCCGCCGTTGCAGGCGTCCACATGGCAGCGGCGCTCGCCAGCGAGGGCTACTACCTCGCCTGCAATTCCGCGCATGACGTTCACGCAGGCATCGGCATCGTCCGCGAGTATGGACTTACGCTGCACACCAAGATGTCCCGCACGCTCTATCACTACCTCGGCGACCCGCGACGCCACCGGCGCGAGATCGCCAGGGCGCTCGATCTGTAGCAGAGGATCGCCGATTGCTCTCTCCCTATCGCGTCATCGACCTGGCGGACGACCGAGGCATCTTCTGCGGGCGGGTGCTCGCAGATCTCGGCGCAGATGTCGTCAAGGTGGAGCCGCCCACGGGCGACCCCGCGCGGCGTGTGGGCCCCTTCTATCACGATGAGCCCGGCATCGAGAACAGCCTCTTCTGGCAGCTGTACGCCGCGAACAAGCGGAGCGTCGCGCTCGACATCGAGACATCGCCGGGGCGGGACGCGCTGCTCAGGCTCGCCGCTTCCGCCGACTTCCTCGTCGAATCGTTCCGCCCTGGCTATCTCGACGCGCTTGGCCTCGGGTTCGAGGACCTGCGGCGCATCAATCCCGCGCTCATCTACGTCTCCATCACGCCATTCGGGCAGGATGGGCCGTACCGCGACTTCCTGGCGACTGACCTGACCGGCTCGGCGCTCAGCGGATTCGCATACCTCACCGGCGACGCCGACCGGCCTCCGTTGCGCGTCAGCGTCCCGCAGTTCTGGACGCTCGGCGGAGCGGCAGGCGCGGCAAGCGCGATGACCGCCCATGCCGCGCGCCTGCAGACGGGGCGCGGCCAGCACGCCGACGTCTCATGCCAGCAGGCGCTCACCCGGACGCTCTCTCACGCACCGCAGTTCTGGGACATGAACCAGGTGATCCTCAAGCGCTCCGGCCCTTTCCGCCCCATCGGCAACGGCAGAGCGCTGCGGGTGAACTTCCCCTGCGCCGACGGGTACGTGAACTACATCCAACCAGGAGGCGCAACCGGGGGCCGGGGTATGGCCGCGCTGAGCAAGTGGATGGACGAGGAGGACGAGGGCCATCCGCTGCTGCGCGAGACCGACTTCGGGGCATACGGCTTCGGCCAACTGCCGGACGCCGTGCTGGACGCGATGAGCGAAACGCTGGAGAATTTCTTCCGCTCGCGAACGAAACGCCACCTCTCCGAGCAGGCGATCGCGCGGCGCGTGCTCCTCTTTCCGGTCAACGACCCCGCGGACATCTGCTCGTACCCGCAACTGGCCGCCCGCGGGTTCTTCAGGGAGACGGAAGCGCCGGACGGGGGAACGATGACGACGCTGGGCCCATGGATACGCTCCAGCGAGCAGCCTATCCAGCTGCGTCGCGCTCCGAGGCTGGGAGAGCATACGGCGGAGGTGCTGGCGGAAGCAGGCCTGACCGCCGGAGAGATCGAGGAATTGCGAGCCTCCGGAGCGGCAAAGTGACGCAGCCGTTCGATGGCCTGAAGGTGCTCGATTTCTGCTGGGTCGTCATCGGGCCTATGACGACTCGCTACTTCAGCGACTTCGGCGCGACCGTCCTGCGTGTCGAGTCCGAACTGCGGCCTGACGTGATCCGACACGGGCTTCCGTTCGCTGACGGCAAGCCGGGCGTGAACCGCAGCGGCTACTGGGCCAACTACAACAGCGGCAAGCTCGGCCTCGGGCTGAACATGGCAGACGAGCGAGCGCGGGCAATCGCGTTCCGCCTCGCGACGGAGTGGGCGGATGTCGTAACGGAGAACTTCACGCCGGGGACGATGGAGAAGTGGGGGCTGGGATACGACGCGCTCAGCGAGCGAAACCCGGGGCTGGTGATGTTCAGCGCGTCCATGCTGGGCCGAGGCGGACCGCACGATTCGCAGCCGGGGTTCGGCCCTGTGCTCACAGCGCTCTCCGGCCATACGAACTTCACCGGCTGGCCTGACCGCGTACCGGTGAGTCCGTACGGCGCGTATACCGACTTCCTCATCCCGCATATCGCGTTCTCCGCTGTATGCGCCGCGCTCGATCATCAACGGCGGACGGGGCGCGGGCAGTACCTGGACCTCTCCCAGTTGGAGGCTGCGCTCTACTTCACAGCTCCTCCTCTGCTCGATTACATAGCCAACGGACGGCTTCAGGTGCGCGACGGCAACAGCGACCCGACGATGGCCCCGCACGCCGTGTACCGGTGCGCGGGTGACGACCAATGGTGCGCCATCGCCTGCGAGAACGATGAGCAGTGGCGGGCGCTCGCAACCCTCATAGGCCGCGCCGACCTGCGGGACGACCCCGGCCTCGCGACTCTGGAGGGACGTATGTCGCAGGTCGCCGTGCTGGACGCCGCCATCGAGGCGTGGACCTCCACCCGGTCTCCCGATGAGGTTATGGAGCGATGCCAGGGTGCTGGCGTTCCCGCAGGCGCGGTGCGGGACAGCAGTGGACTGTTCGACGACCCGCAGGAGACGCGCCGTGGGCATTTCGTGTTCATGGATCATCCGGAGATGGGCCTGTACGCCTCCGACGCGAACTGCTTCACGCTCTCCGAGACGGCCCCGGAGTATCGTCGCGCGCCGCTCCTGGGAGAGCATACGGAGCACGCGATGCGCGACATCCTGGGCATGAGCGCCGAGGAGTACGGCCAATTGCAGGCAGACGGCGTTTTCGAGTAGGCGCGTCAGCATCCGCGAACCGCTCCCACGCCCCAAACCGCGTTGAGGGTGGTAGGCTGCGGGTACGCTTCTCGATGCATGGAGGTTGATGATGGCGCAAGGGCCACTCAACGGTAAGGTTGCGCTGGTTACAGGCGCGGGCAGTTCGATGGGGATGGGCAGAGAGATGGCGCTGTCGCTGTTGGCGAACGGGGCACGGGTCGCACTGATGGATGTCGACGGCGACGCGTTGGAACGAACCGCCAACGATGCTCGGGAGATCAGCAACGATGACGCGGTGCTGACCGTTACCGGCAGCATCGGCAATTGGGATGACGCTCAGCGCGCGGTTGACGAGACGCTGACGAACCTGGGCGGGTTGCACGTGCTCATCAACAATGCAGGCGTGCGCAGTTACGGCACTACGGCATCCGGCGATGGGGCGTTCTGGGATCTGACGGCGGAGGAGTGGGCGCGCGTTATCAACATCAACGTGAACGGCTCGTTCATGATGACGCTGGCTGCGGCAGGACATCTGCGGGCTCAGGGTTGGGGCCGGATTATCGCCGTCACCACGAGCCTCGACACGATGATCAGGGGCAATAATCTTCCCTACGGGCCATCCAAGGCCGCTATCGAAGCGTTGATCGCCTCGATAGCGCAGGAGTTGGATGGTAGCGGGGTAACCGCGAACGTCCTCATCCCGGGCGGAGCGACGAATACGAACTTCCTGCCCTCTGATACGGGCTACGACCGCAGCGGGCTAATTCAGCCCGGCGTGATGCGCGAACCCGCGGCGTGGCTGGCCTCCGATGCAGCGAACGGAGTAAACGGGAAGCGCATCATTGCGTCGCTCTGGGACGAGAGTCTGCCCATCGAACAGCGACTGGAACGCGCGGCTGCTCCTGCCGCATGGCCGCAACTCGGACGTCAGGCAGTACGCTGAGAGAGCTGTAATGACGAACCCACCGCACGATCTACAGGAAGCCGCCCTGTCGCATCTCTGGATGCCGACGCAGGATTGGAGCGACCTCGCGGAGGACGGCGTTACGTTCATGAGCGAGGGAGACGGCGTGCGCATCAAGAGCGCCGACGGCAGGTGGGGCTACGACGGAGTGGCCGGCCTGATGCTGGTGAACGTAGGCCACGGGCGGCAGGAGATCGTCGACGCCATCGCGGCGCAGTTGGGGAGGATCCACTACGCCAATACGTTCAAATACGGGTCGGAGCCGGTAGTGCGCTTCGCGGAGAAGGTGGCGTCGCTGACGCCGGGCGACCTCAACCGCGTCTATTTCACGAGCGGTGGCTCCGAGGCAATCGAGACCGCGCTGAAGATCGCGTACCGCTACCACTTCAATCGCGGCGAGCCCGGAAGGCGGAAGTTCATAGGCCGCGAGGGCTCCTACCACGGAACGACGCGAGGCGCGCTGAGCGTCTCGACATCGAGCTTCCTCGACAGGCCGGGCTACGGCGAGATCCTGCCGGACAACTTCCGCGTTGCTCCGCAGCCTGCTTACTACCGGCGGGAGGACGCATCGCTCTCCCCGTCTGAGTTCAGCGTGCGGTGCGCGCAGGCGGTGGAGGACATCATCATCGAGGAGGGGCCGGAGACGGTAGCCGCTGTTATCGCGGAGCCCGTCTCATTCTCAGCCGGCGTTGCGATTCCATCCGACGAGTACTGGCCGATGCTGCGGGACATCTGCGACCGGCACGGCGTGCTCCTCATCGCTGACGAGGTGATCACGGGTTGGGGGCGCACCGGCAAGTGGTTCGCGATGGAGCATTGGAACGTCGTTCCCGACCTGATGACGATGGCCAAAGGCATCACCAGCGGCTATTTCCCGGTGGGCGCCTGCGTGGCGCGGGACACCGTCTTCGAGGAGTTCAAGGGCGGGCCGGAGAAGACGTACCGGCACGGCATCACCTACGGAGGGCATCCGGCAGGCGGCGCGGCAGGCCTGGCGAACGCGGCGATTCTGGAGCGGGAAGGACTGATTCTCAACTCGGAGCGCATGGGCGCGCGGCTGCTGGAGCGGTTGGAATCGCTCTACGACCACCCCAGCGTCGGCGACGTTCGCGGCCTCGGGCTCATGTGCGCCGTGGAGTTGGTAACGGACAAGGAGTCGAAAGCGCTGCTGGCTGACCTGCCGGGGGCCGTGGAGACACTGAATCGGAAGCTGGCGGAGGGCGGGCTCTACACCCGTGCCACTCGGCAGGTGTTCTTCGCGCCGCCGCTGACGGTGAGCGAGGCTGACGTTGACGATATGGTAAGCATCTTCGAGCGAGCGCTGACCGAAACTGAGAAGGAGGTCGGGCTAAGCTAGCCCGGTTGAGCATATGGCGAACTACATTCTGCTGATGACGCTGACACGTGAAGGGCAGGAGGCCGTTCTGGCCAATCCTGACTACGTTGCCCAGGCCGGGACGGATATCCAGATGCCGGACGTTACGAATCTGGGGCTGTACGGCGTGCTGGGGCCGTATGACTTCATCGGCATCATCCAAGCCCCGGACAACGATACGGCGGCGCGTTACTCCATCAGGCTGGGCGTTCACGCCGGAGCACATGTCACGACGCTGCCGGCGGTGCCGTTGGCGCTCCTGCATGACCGCTCGGAAGATGAGGCGGAGCCCTGGCTTACCGGGGCAACCCCTCCGCGCGCCGAAATGCACGGCGTGCCGTAGCAGGCGCAATCCTGACTCGGCGAGGGGCTTGGTACGCCCCCTGCTGCGATTTGCTACAATCCGCGCATATTCTCTGGGGAGGCTATAGGATGACGACGAATCTCGAAATCATCGTGGATGGCGATGGTCACATCATGGAGGATCTGACGGCGATGGCAGAGTTCCTGCCGCCGAAGTTCCGCGACCATCCGGCTCGCAACCTCAACTCTTCTCTCTTCCCCCCGCTCGACCATCTGCATGCAGGGCATTTGGTGGAGACCCCTGGGCGGCGGGATCGCGGCGGGGCGTTCGTTGGGCCTGACGGATGGGAGGTTTTCCTCAGCGAGGTTGGCATCGATGCCACTGTGCTCTATCCCACGCAAGCGCTCTCCTACGGGAAGATCGTGAGCCGCGACTGGGCCATCGCCACGGCGCAGGCGTACAACGACTGGCTGTACGACACTTACGTGAAGCGGGACGGACGCTTCCACGGCGTGGGCCTCATCCCGATGCAGGAGCCAGCCGCGGCGGTGGTCGAGCTCAGGCGATGCGTCGAGGACCTCGGCTTCGTTGGCGCGATGCTGCCGTCATTCGGCCTGCCGGATCACCTCGGATCCAAGATTTATTGGCCGGTCTACGAGGAGGCGAACCGCCTTGGGTGCGCCATTGCGGTGCATGGCGGCGCCCACAGCGGCATCGGCCTCGACCACATGAACGTCTACGCTCCCATCCATGCGCTGGGCCACCCCGCCGGACAGGCCATCGCGCTGGCGGGCATGGTCTTCAACGGCGTGTTCGAGCGCTTCCCCAACGCTCGTTTCGGCTTCCTGGAGGGGGGCATCGGGTGGTTCGTCATGTGCCTGGAGCGGTTCGAGCGCTCGCATTCGACGCACATGGAGTACCAGATGCGCGACGACGATATGCCGGGGCCTCAGATCGGAGAGAACGTTACGGAGTACATGCAGCGGCAGATCGACAACGATCGGCTCTTCATTGGCTGCGAGGGCGAGGAGCCGGCGTTGGCTTTCGCTGTGAGCCAGGTGGGCAACAAGCCTTTCTTCTTCTCGACCGACTTCCCGCACGAGGTTACGACCGACAGCTGCAAGGGCGAGCTGCAAGAGCTGCTGGACAACGACCAACTGACGGACGAAGACAAGGAAGCCATACTCCACCGGAACGCACGGCGCTTCTACCGCCTAGCGGACGCATAAGCGAAGGAGAACGAATGCTACCTACCCAACAGAACGAACAACTCACGCAGGTCGGCCTTGGTACGCCTATGGGCGGTCTGATGCGCCGCTACTGGCACCCGGTTGCGGCCACGGGTGAACTCGACGAGCGCCCGACGAAGGCGGTTCGCATCCTCGGCGAGGACCTCGTCCTCTACCGCGACAAGTCCGGTACTCTCGGACTCATCGAGCGCGCCTGCCCGCATCGCCGCGTCGATCTTTCCTACGGCATACCGGAGGAGCACGGCCTGCGCTGCATGTATCACGGCTGGATGATGGACGAGACCGGCCAGTGCATCGAGCAGCCGTTCGAGGAGACCGTCCATCCGGATGGCCGCTTCAAGGAGAAGGTGAAGATTGCGGGCTACCCCGTGCAGGAGCTTGGCGGCCTCATCTTCGCGTACATGGGCCCGCAGCCTGCGCCGCTGCTGCCGCGCTGGGAGCAGCTCACCTACGACGACGCTGTCCGCGACATCGCCATCACGGTGCTGCCGTGCAACTGGCTGCAGGCGCAGGAGAACTCCGTAGACCCGGTTCACACGGAGTGGCTGCATTTCTATTTCGGCAACTACGTGCGGAACGGCAACGCGGTTGCGCCGGAGAGCCAGCCCAAGACCATCAAGATTGCGTTCGATACGTTCGAGTACGGCATCATCAAGCGTCGTCTACAGGAAGGCTTCCCGGAGGATGGCGAGGACTGGGCCAAGGGCCACCCCATCATGTTCCCCAACATCCTGTTCGTAGGCGATCAGGTGCGGACGACCACCCAGTGGCGCGTCCCCATAGACGATGAGACCACATACCACGTGTCGTATTACGTCTATCGCGCGAAGCCCGGGCACCCGGTGCCTGAACAGGAGACCGCCGCCTATCGATACACGCCGCTTTACGAGGAGGACGGCCGGTTTTACACCGGGGCCACGTTCAACCAGGACTACCTGTGCTGGGCCTCGCAGGGGGCGATCGCTCAACGGAGCAAGGAGATGCTCGGCGAGTCGGACGTGGGGATCATCCTGTTCCGCAAGATGCTGCAACAGCAGATGAAAGTCGTCGAGGACGGCGGAGACCCGGTGAACACGTTCCGCGACCCAGCGAAGGCCGGTTTCATAGCACTGCCCATGGAGAGCGTGAAGCACGGCATCAAGCCGGACGGACGCTATCGTCCCGGCGAGGGCGGCGATAGCCCCATCGTTCCGATGATCGAACAGGTGCTGCGCACCTGGGTAGATGAGCGTGTGGAAGCTTTGCCGAAGGATCTGAATCTGTTCTAGGAGCGTGCGAGCGCACACGAAGCGGCGCAATCGCAATGGAATAAGGAGGCCAGATGTCTCGAGAGATAGACGACGTTAAGTACGAAGTTGCCATGGCTACGCGCATCATGTCCCACATGGGGCTTGCCACGGGCGTGACGGCAGCACTGGGGCATGTGAGCATGCGCGTGCCGAACCAGCAGGACAAGTTCGTGGTGAAGGGTCGTGGGTACGTCATCGACGCACTGGAAGAGATGCAGTACTACGACATGATCGTGTGCGACCTGGACGGCTACAAGATAGACGGCCCGGCGCGCTCGACGCAGTGCTCAGAGGTCAAGATTCACTCCTCCATCTACAAGATGCGGCCTGACGTTCAGTCCGTGGTGCACGTGCACCCGCGCAACGTCGTGCTGATGACCGTTCTCGGCGAGCCGATCAAGCCGATGGCGCAGGAAGGCGGGCCGATGGTGCTGGCGCAGCCTCACCCGCTCTACCCGCACACCAAGACGGTCTGGAGCGACGAGGAAGGCACGGAGCTTGCCAACACGCTGGGCGACCACAAGTTCGTGTTGATGCAGGGCCACGGCGCATCGATGACCGGCAGGTCTCCGGAGGATTCCGTTATCAGCATGCTCCAACTCGAAGAGCAGGCCCGGATGAACTACTGGGCGCTAGTGGCCAAGGGTTCGGATCATCCGTACATCCCCGACGCGCTGATCAAAGAGATATCCGACCGTCCGCCGCAGCACGAGTACCCGCATTTCAAGGAGCTGATGCGCCGCATCGGCGGGAATCCTCCGCGCAATGGCGTATGGAACTCCTACAAGAAGAAGGTCTCCGGCGACATGGTGGCCCCGTAAGGGACAGTGCGTCGCCAGTCATACGTTTGAGGTTCTGACGAGCGGCCTCCCGCGTGGGAGGCCACTCTGCTATGCGCGCCGTTACCCCTGCCCTGCGCGGCGCGGTTCGTGCAGTCGCCCGTTGACAAGGTTCGCCGGTTCGCCTAGAGTGCAATCTCGTAATGATTCACGCGCAAACCACATGTCTGTGTTCATGTCTGTGTTGTTGTACACGCGAGGGGGCTGGAAAGTCCCTTGTAGTGGTGAGCGCGCGCGAATAGCACCGCCTCCGACAACGCTGACAAGGAACGAATCTCCCCCTCCAGGCACGGCCTGAGAGGGGTCTTTTTTTGGAGTTGAACCAATGGCATTTCTGAAGGCTCTCACCGACCACATCCGAGGTCGGGTAGGACGATTGGGCAGGCGCTTCGCTGACAGCGTCGAGGCAACCGACGCAACCCCCCAGAGGGTATGGTGACAGGCTCGATGCCTATCCACGCCGAGCAGGACGTGATCGAGGAGATCGAGCGCGCCAACCGGGAACTCGAGGGGCAGACACCGGAGCAGGTCATCCGGTGGGCGGCCGATCGTTACGGCGACGGCGTGACGCTTGCCTGTAGCTTCAGCGGGCCGACGGGCATGGCGCTGGTGAATATGGCTTCCCGGGTGGAACCGTCCATCGAAGTCTTCTACGTCGACACCGACTTCCTCTTTCCTGAGACCTATGCGCTGGTGGAGCGCGTCTCGCGGCGCTACAGCATCCAGCCTAGGCGCTCAAGCCTCGCTGGACTCCCGAACAGCAGGCCACCGAGTTCGGCGCTGTGCTCTGGGAGCGCGACCCCGACCTGTGCTGTCAGATCCGCAAGGTCGAGCCTAACGGCAGAGCTTTGGAGAATAAGCAGGCGTGGATTTCAGGTCTGCGGCGCGACCAGTCCCAAGGCCGGGCGGAGGTTCGGGTGGTGGAATGGGACTCAAAGTTCGGCGTCGTCAAACTGAACCCGCTGGCCGCCTGGACCGAGTCGGATGTGTGGGAGTACATCAGGGAGCACGATGTCCCCTACAACCCGCTGAACGATGCGGGTTACCCCAGCATCGGCTGCACCTACTGCACTCGCGCCGTCAAACCCGGCGAGGACCTGCGCGCTGGCCGTTGGGCCAACTCCGGCAAAGACGAATGCGGACTGCACGCCGACACGCTGGCTGGCCGCGAAGCCGAATTACCCGTTACCTAAGAGGAAAGAACATGGCCACGACCCAAGCCCCTGCAAGCACGCGCGGTTTCACCATCTGGCTGACCGGACTCTCCGGCGCCGGGAAAAGCACCATCGCCCACCGGCTCGAGGCTGAACTCAAGGCCGCAGGCAAGAACGTCGAGATATCGGACGGCGATGTCGTCCGCACCAACCTCTCGAAGGGCCTCGGCTTCAGCAAGGAGGATCGCGACACCAACATCCGGCGTATCGGGTTCGTGAGCCACCTGCTGTCGCGCAACGGTGTCGCGTCCATCGTCGCAGCGATATCGCCGTACCAGGATATCCGGAACGAAGTGCGGGAGATAATCGGCGACTTCGTTGAGGTTCATGTCCATGCATCCCTCGATGAGCTGGTCAAGCACGACGTGAAGGGGTTCTACGAGAAGGCACTCCGTGGCGAGATCGCAAACTTCACCGGTGTCTCCGATCCGTACGAGGCGCCGGTCATGCCGGAGGTTCACGTCGACACCGAGGCCGAGAGCGTCGATGAAAGCGTTGCCAAGGTCATGCGAGCGCTCAGCGACCTCGGCTACATCGCGCCGGTCGGAGATCGAGCCTAACCATGACAACCACTCGACAGGAGAGCAGGCAGATTGCGCCCCACGGGGGTCAGTTGGTGAATCGGTACGCTGCGGAAGAAGACGTTGAGGCTCTCCGCGAGCGCGCAGCCTCGCTTCCTTCTATCACGCTGGGCGCACGCGAGCTGTCTGACGCGCACATGGTCACACAAGGCGTGTTCAGCCCGCTCGACGGCTTCATGACCTCCGCCGACTACCGCGCGGTCGTCGACGGCATGCACCTGGCATCAGGAGACGCATGGCCGCTGCCGGTCACGCTCGGGGCGAATCAGGCGCAGGCCGATAGTCTCGTGGAGGGGCAGGAGCTTGCGCTGCAGGACACGAAGGGCACGCTCGTCGGCGTCATGGAGCTGAGGGAAACCTTCGGCTATGACAAGCAGCACGAAGCCGACAGGGTGTATCGGACGACCGACGAGGCCCACCCCGGGGTTGCCGGGTTGTACGCTCAGGGCGACGTTCTGCTGGGAGGGCCCGTCACCATGCTGCCGGGCATACCGCCGCTCGACCCCGCCGCCCTCCCTCACTACCGCACGCCCGCGGAGGTTCGATCCGCTATCGACAGGATGGGGTGGCGGCGCGTGGTCGGATTCCAGACCCGCAATCCAGTGCATCGCGCGCACGAGTACATCCAGAAATGTGCCTTGGAGATGGTGGACGAATTGCTGTTGCACCCGCTGGTCGGCGAGACGAAATCGGACGACATCCCTGCAGATGTGCGGATGCGCTGCCACGAGGTGCTCCTGGAGCACTACTACCCAGTGGATCGCGTTCTGCTCAGCGTCTTTCCGGCCTTCATGCGGTATACGGGGCCGCGTGAGGCTATCTTCCACGCGCTCGCTCGCAAGAACTACGGCTGCACGCACTTCATCGTGGGCCGCGACCACGCGGGAGTGAGGAGCTACTACGGCACCTACGACGCGCAGCACATCTTCGACGAGTTCGCTCCTGACGAACTGGGCATCACGCCGCTCTTCTTCGAGAACACCTTCTACTCCGTCCGCAACCAGGGGATGGCCAGCACCAAAACCTTCAACTCGCCGCCTGAAGACCGCATCTTCCTGAGCGGGACGCAAGTGCGGGATATGCTGGTTCGCGGTGAACTGCCCCCGCCGGAGTTCACGCGGCCCGAGGTCGCCCAGGTGCTGATGGAGGCGTACCGGAAGTAGAGCAGCCAGCGTCCCCGCTCGGCCCAGAGCGCGCCAACATCAGAGCCACGGTACTCTCAACGGGAGTAAGCTTAGTCCAGCCCCCTGCTCGCGAGCCTGCGGGTGCGCTCAGAAATGCCTATTCCGAGGTTGCGCAATCCGAGTATGATAAGCGCATAACGCTTTGGGGCAGGAGATTTACGATGGCTGTAATCGATGCAGATACCCACGTAGACGAGACCGAATTTACCTGGTTGCCCTTGGAAGGAGCCCTAGCCAAGCATGCTCCTGCCACGATGACGCCGCCCATGGAGGAGATCCAGCGCGGCAAGCTCAACCCCGACCGGAGCCGGTTCTGGCTGGTCGAGGGCCGTCTCCAGGTTCGGGCGGTTCGGGACGACATCCACCACCCACCGCGACCCCGGCGTGAGTTGGAGGATCTGGATGGCCGCCTTGATGACATGGATCGGATGGGCGTAGACATCCAGGTGCTCTTCCCTACCTTCTTCATACGCTACATCTCACTCAATGCAGAGCCAGAGGCTGCGCTGGCCAGGTCCTACAACCGGTGGGTGGCCGAGAAGTGCGCCCAAGCCGAAGGCCGCTTGCGCTGGGCGGCGGTTCTCCCATGGCTCGATGCCAATGCTGCCATCGAGGAACTCCGGTGGGCGAAGGACAACGGCGCCTGCGGAATCTTCAAGCGGGGGTTCGATCTCTCGAAGCCGGTGAGTGACCCGCACTTCTTCCCGGTGTACGAGGCAGCGAACGACCTGGACCTGCCGCTCTGCGTCCATACCGGACACCCCGGCAGCGAGTGGGATCGCGGGTTCCCCGTGATGTCCGCGTTCCTATCGATTGTGGGCGCGAAACTGCCCGCCAAGTTCCCCAACCTCCGCTTCGGGTTCATCGAGGCCGGCGCTTCGTGGGTTCCCTACGTCATGTCTCAGATCGCGATGAAGGAACGTTCCGAATTCCTCCATGAAGCAGACCCCACCATAGCGACGTCCCCGAACCTGTTCCGCGAGAATCGCCTCTTCGTCTCCATCGACCCGGTGGACGACATCGAGTACCTGCTCACGCTCGGCACCGAGGACAACCTCATCATCGGCACGGACTACAGCCACACCGACCCCTCGGCAAACCTCAGCGCGCTGAGCGAAGTCCGCCGCTGGGCCGACGATGGCAGGATCACCCACGGCGTCGCGGAGAAGATACTGGAAGAGAACCCGAGGGTCTTCTATAACCTGTAGGTGAATGCCGCGCAGCGAGTAACCGCGATAGGCATGCTGCTCGGTCTCGTGAAAGCCGACATCGGGCAGATTCAGTCTGCTCGGCGTCGCGCTCCGTGGATTTCTGGCCTGCCCGTGCGCGTCGAATCACGTCGTCACTTGACAGGGGTGACGCGTCGTGATACGACGCTCTCAACAAGAGCAATGAGGGGGATTCAATGGCCACAAAAGAGTATCGGGCGATTTCCGCAGACTCACATTTGGAGATTAGCGCAGACCGTTGGACCCACCGGGTGCCCGACAAGTACCGTCACCTGGCGCCGCGCACCGTTGAAATCGAAGGCGCCTCCGATACCTTCAGCCAGGCCGGGGTGCAGCGGAACCAAGGGCATGTCGTCGGTGACGGCCCGATGTCCATGGGTGTGGGGACGTTCGACAACAACTCTGGAGGCGGCCCTCCGGAACAGCGCCTCGAAGAGCAGGATATAGATGGCATCGACGCCGAGGTTCTGTACCCGGCCACCTACGTCAACATGTTCCGGCAGATCCAGGACGAGGACGCATACCGGTCTGTCATCCATGCGTACAACCTCTGGCTGGCTGAGGAGTACTGCTCCGTCGCGCCTGATCGACTCATCGGCGTGGGGCTCATTCCCACCACGAGCGTACGCGGCGCCATCCAGGAGATGGAGGAGTGCGCGCGGTTGGGGTTCAAGGGCGTCGCGCTCAACGCTCACCCGAACGGAAACATGTACCCGACGCCGGAAGACGACGAGTTCTGGGCAGAATCCCTTCGCATCAACATGCCGGTGAGCGTCCACGTCCAGTTCGGCTTCGGCCCCGGCGGCAGTAAGGAGAAGACTCCGCTTTTCAAGTATGCGAAGACCCCCGGGGTCGTGCAGGAATCCCGCCGGGATCCGATCAACCGTTTCATCACTCCCTTTTCCCCGTATGCAGGCAGGGAGATCGTGCAACTGATGTTCGCCGGCGTCTTTGACCGCTTCCCGGAACTGCAGATCTACTTCGCAGAAACGAACATCGGATGGATTCCCAACTGGCTCGAGCGCATGGACGCGCAGTACGAGAAGAACCACGATTGGGCGGAACAGTTGTTTGACCTGCCACACCTCCAGCGCCGACCGAGCGACTATGTCAGGGATCAGGTGTCGTGGGGGGTTGGGTACAATCCGGTGGGCGTGAGCATGCGCCACTACATCGGCGTGGACAAGATCCTGTGGTACACGGACTTCCCGCACCCCGCATCCGACTGGCCCAACTCGGCGATGTGGCTGAGAGAGAACTTCGACGATGTCCCCGAGGACGAACGTTACAAGATGATCGTTGGGAACGTCGTCAAGTTCTTCCATCTGGAGGGCGCGCGGTAGTCATCCCCCGGACGCAGTAACGAGATGCTGACCGGACTGTGTTAGCGTCTTGCCTTTGTAAATACCTCCCTCGGAGCCATATCGCTTCGAGGGAGGCTTTGCGCTTCGGGATATCTGTAACGCCCCCTGGAGGTTTGCCGTATGCCATACGTAGAAGTCCCTGACGCAAGCCTCTGGTACGAGGACACGGGCGGCGATAACCTTCCTGTGATATTTCTGCATGCCTTCACAGGAAACACCCAGGGCTGGGTGTACCAGCTGCCCGCCTTCACCGACGCTGGCTATCGCTGCATCACGTACGACCGCCGAGGCTGGGGCCAGTCCCGAGACGCCTCAGCGGAGGAGCAAACGACCTACCCCACCGATGACCTCCACGCCTTGGCCGAGCACCTAGGCATTGACCGCTTTCACCTCGTCAGCACCGGAGGCGGAGGTTACGTGGGGCTTGACTACGCGGTGACCCACCCGGAGCGGCTCGCGAGCCTGGTTGTCGCTTGCAGCGGTGGCCCGCTCCAGCAAGACCCGGAATACATGGCCATCGGGAGCAGATACGGACGAATTCCGCAGTTCCAATCGTTGCCCGCATGGTTCCGGGAGATAGGGCCAACGTACCGGGTGGCGAACCCGGATGGTGTCGACCGTTGGGTGCAGATCGAAGAAGCCAGCAAGCAGGAGACGGCGCGGCAGGAGCAGATGCGCAACAGCTTCACGCTCGCGTTGCTGGAAACGATCCAGACGCCAACCCTGATGCTCGCCGGTGGTTGCGACCTCTACGCCACACCGCCCCGGATGGAGGCCATGGCCAGCCGCATTCCGAATTGCCAGTTCGCCCTCGTGCCGGACGCCGGGCACTCGGCTTACTGGGAGCAGCCGGATATCTGGAACCGCCTGGTCCTCGACTTCATCGCACGCACGGACTGGCCCCACTCAGTGAGACGCAGCCCTTCGGCCAACTCACCGCACTAGGCGGAAACGTTGAGACCCTTGGATCGCGTTCCCATCTTCTCGTCCAGGAACGAGAAGAGCTGCGTCCATGCTTCCTCTGACGCTGACTCATTGTAGTGGTGATAGTTGAAGGGGTTCATGAAGCCATGGCCGGCATCCGCGTAGTAATGGAAGGTATGCTCGACTCCAAGGCTTGTGAGCTCGGCGTCGATGGTCTCAGCCTCCTCGGGTGAGGGGTTGCGATCGTCTCTGCCGAAGATGCCAAGCACCGGACAGGCGATGTGCCGAGAGTTGGCGAATGGGGACGGCCCGTCTCCAGTCGCCTTGAAGATATCGCTTCCATATGCAGTGATGGCCAGCTTTATTTCGGAATTGCGCGTCGCCACGAGATAGGAAACCCGCCCGCCCAAGCAGAAACCGGCCACGCCGATAGTCCCGTCGCCGCCACCGGATGCTAATTTGAGGTAATCGGCAGCCGCCTCCATGTCCCGAACCATCTCGTCGTCGTCAAGGCCTCCCTTGAGGCGCCGCGCTTGGGCGAGAACCAACTCTCTAACGCGCTGCCCATCCTCTCCTGCCGAGTACAAGTCTTCGAACGAGATGCTCTTGTCCTGGCGATGGTAGAGATCAGGAGCAGCGGTCACATACCCCGCTCGCGCCAGCCGGTCGCAATAGGATTCGATGCATTCATCGACGCCGCCGATGTGCATGGCGAAGACGATTGCCGGAAATGGGCCCGGGCCGTCGGGAGTGGCTACATAGGTCTGCATCGGGGAACCGTCGACACTGAGACTCACCCACGTGGATGCCATGACTTGACCTCCTGGACGTATCGGCTGTGCTCACTGAATCTTCAGAACCCGGACGGCTAACGACCGCAATGCCTCCACTGATGGACTCCGCCGTCGACGAGGGTGCGGCGCGCGAGTGCCTAAACAAGCGGATTCTAGGTCAAGTCTTACGGCAGGGCAAACCGAGTGCGCTACCCCGGAGCGCGCTACCTCAAATCGGAAGAGGAGTTCGGCAATGCAAACGATTTCATGGAGGGTTCGGCGGCATCGCGAACTTTATTCGTAGTGAGCAGGCCACCTTTAACCGCAAACTTGACAGTGCAGGCGGATGCAATGATAGAGTCCAGCCATCTGTATGAGGCTGGCCCGCCAGCCAAGATCCAGAGGTTCACCCTGAAGGTCAGGAACAACGTAGCGATACCGAATAGCAGACAACATCGGCGGGGCACCGCTTCTGATGTGTGCTCCGGTAGAGACCGCCTTGATGCCTTGGTGTGCAGCGACGAGGCGAGTGCGCGACTCGATTAGGAACGTATTGCCACAGATGGAGGAGCAAAAGGCTATGAAGGTCATAACGACTGTCTCAAAGGCGTTGGTGATCCTCTCGTTCGCGGTTGTCTTAGCGGCTTGCGGCGGCGGCGACCCTACTACTGCCCCGGTCATACCAGCAACTGCGACCCCGGTTCCAGTTACGACCCAGGCTCCGGTTGTGACCGCAGCCCCAACTGCAACCCCCACCCTTGCACCGGGACAGCCAACACCCACTCCAGCGCCCGCTACGCCGACCCCGGTGCCCACGCCCACGGCCACTCTGACGATTCCGTCGTTCGACGCGGCAGAGTACTTCAGCGGAGAAGCGGTGAGGCTGGTGGTTAGCTCCAATCCGGGCGGCACAACCGACCTTGAAGGGCGGATACTGGCGAAATTCATGGGCGACTACATACCCGGCAGCCCACGGGTGATCGTTTCCAACATTCCGCGCCTGCCCGGCTATCACGCCGCATACGAGGCCGACCCTGATGGCTTGACCATCGGCATGACCGCTACCGGCGACCTCCAGATCAGGCGCATGATACTCCCCGAAGCTAGGTACGACGTCAGCAAATTCCAGCATCTGGGCACGATGGGCTCAACTCCTTCCTTGATCTCCATGACCGCGGATCTGGGCTACGCAGACGTTTACGCCGCTATGGAAGCGGGGCCTGACGCCCCGAATAAGATAATTTTTACGCGAAATGTTCCCGGTGCTTTGAATCTCCCTGGGACCGAGTTGGCACTGGGGTTCATCTGCGATCAGTTAGGCCTTCCTTGTAAGTTCATCAACATTGCCAACGATACGAGCGCGCAGATGCTCGTCATGCTGGAACGCGGGGAGATTACCGGCTATGCAAGAAGGGCGTGGGGTACGCTTCCCACTCTCAGGCCCGGCTGGTGGGAACAGGGGCTACTCGTCCCGCTGTTCAACATGAATCCCGGGATCGATCCAGGACCAAACGCGGAGACAGGCCAGCCCTACCCCGCTCCGGGCATTGACGAACTGCTGAGTGAGGAAGCATACGAGCGCGTGATCGCCATGCAGGGGACAGGATTCCTCTCTAAGAACTATTGGTACGGGCCTGGGGTTCCGGCGGAAGTCGTACGAGCCATGCGCGACGTTTTCGTGGCGATATCCCGCGATCCTGAATTCAATGACACCATGCTTCGGGTTGCGGATGTTGATCTGGACGGTGGGAACAACTACCTTACGGGAGAAGAGACCGATCGCATCCAGCAAGAAGGCACCCAGGCTTTCCTGGATACCCAGGATCAGCTCGCCGGATGGCAGGAAGAGTACTTCAACAAGTACTGGCGGTAGCATGGAACGAACCCCGAGAGTCGTTACTGCCGGCGTTGCCTGGGCATGCGGTGAGCATGCCCAGGCAACTCATCCTCAACTGAAGGGAGAGTGGTCGCGGGTGCCGACATGCTGCAAGCGCTATGCGAGAGAGGTTTCCGGCGGCATACGCTCATGGCGTAGCATAGAATCCCCTCTGATGCCTGCTACCGAGTCGCGTGGAATCCGGAGCAACCCCGGGATCGGTCGCGGTCAGAGAGAGTAGCCCGGCTGTGCTTGCACTTCGCGGAACAGTGAACGACCGGAATCATCACCCATGATAGACGCAGACGCACTAGGGGAAGTTTTTCAGACGCTGGGGAGCCCTTTGTACTGGGGAACGGTAACGGTCACCATCCTACTGGTGATCATGGTATCCATCATCCCGGGTGTGTCCTCGATTGTGGTGATGGCGATCCTGATTCCGTTCATCGTTCTGGAGATCGACGATCCGATAATCGGCATCGTCATGTTGGCTACTCTGGGAGGAGTCAACAACACGTTGGACGCGATACCCGCCATCTTGTTCGGGTTGCCCAGCGCGGCCACACAGGTAACGTTCCTGGAAGGGCACCAATTGGCACGTCGTGGGCTCGCAGCCCATACCCTGGGCGGCGTCTACGTTGCATCAGCGATGGGGGGGGTAATAGGAGCGATCGCCCTCCTGCTTACGATTCCGGTAATCAGACCGTTCGTCCTGAGTTTCAGCTTTGGAGAGGTCGCCGCCATAACGATGTTTGGCGTCGCGATGGTCGCGGTGTTGAGCCGGGGAGCCGTGGTGAAAGGGCTGATCGGGGCGACCGTGGGGCTGATGATGGGCACGGTGGGCCTGGACACGTTCACGGGTATTGACCGGTTTACGTTCGGTCAATTTGACTTGGAGCTTGGCCTTCCGCTGATAGCAACCACAGTGGGGATACTGGCGCTGCCCGAGCTCATCGACCAGGCTGTGAATCGGAGATCCGTAGCATCGGAACAGGCCGTCATATCGGCGCGTGAGGTCTGGCGTGGCGGGCGGGATGCGTTGAAACGCCCTTGGCTGATAACGCGGCACTCGCTCCTCGCCGTCGGGTTGGGAGCCATACCTGGCGTAGGCTCGGGCGTTGTCGATTGGCTCTCGTACGGCTTCGGCATCTCCCGGACGAAGGACAAGAGCCAGTTCGGCAAGGGCTCCTTTGAAGGTGTGCTGTTCGCCGAGTCAGCACAGAACGCGAAGGAAGGCGGCCAGGCAATTCCCACGCTGGCACTGGGAGTACCCGGTGGGTTGGGGTGGGTTTTCGTCCTGACCGCGATGATTGTCTACGGCATCGCCCCTGGGCCGCAGATCCTGGAACAGCACGCCGATCTCGTGATGGTCATTGTGATAACGCTGGCGATGGGCAACGTTATCATCGCGATGATTGGCCTTGCGATCACGGGACAACTCGCCAAACTGACCCGTATTCCGTTCCCGGCAATCGCGGCCATCATCATCCCCGTAGCCATTATTTCGGCCTACCTGATCGAGCTGAACGTCGTGGTTTTCCCGATTGTCATCGGTTTCACCGCCGTAGGGCTCATCATGAAGTGGTACAGCTGGCCGCGCCCGCCGCTGATTCTCGGTTTCATCCTGGGCCCTATTATCGAGGAGAATCTGTTCTCATCGATTTCGGTACACGGCTTGTCAGGAACTTTCGTCCGTCCGCTGACGATAGGTCTGCTCATCCTGGTTGTTGTTACCGCAGTGACGTTGAGTCTCGCGATGGGCCGCGCCAACGAGCAGGAAGCCAGTGTTCCGAGCGGCGCCGCTCCAACGACCCCGCCAGCGCCAGGTCGCAGGGAAACAATGCTTGCATTCTTCGGAACGTTAGCTCAGAGGGCATCGCGGCCTGCCTGGCGGATCGAGATGTTGGTGCCGTTGGTTCTCATGGCCGTCGGTGCGTTTACCTGGCAGGAGTCGCGAAGCTTTCCGGACAAGTCAGGCCTCTTCCCCCTATGGATATCGGGAGCGATGGTTCTATTCTCCCTGATAGAGTTCCTGAGGCAGGCGCTCGGGACGGCCCCCAAGGGTCCAGCGGATATCATGGACATGCCCATGCTGAGCAGAGGCGCAGTCGGCGTCCAGAAGTCACGCTTCATCGTCGCGGGCTTGCTCGTACTGTTCTTCGGGGGGTCCGCGCTCTTCGGAGTGCGATGGGCGGCCATGCTGTTCGCCGTGCTGACACCGATCTTCCTTCTCGAGGGGCGTCAGCGCTGGATTGCCTCGCCCATTGCGCTACTATTCGTATCAGTGTTCCTGGCCGGCATGACCGACTACGTCATGAACACTAAATGGCCGGACTCCATCATCTCCCCATGGCTGCCGTGGGGGGCGTTTGTACATAATGCATAGAAACTGACACGACCATCGGAGGAACCATGCAGCCCGTTCTTGAAGGACTTCAGGTCATCGATCTGACTACAGGCATAGCCGGACCAGGCTCTGCTGTCTATCTCGCAGACCAAGGCGCAAGCGTGGTTAGAATCGACCTCCCGCCCGGCAGCGGCACCGCCGACCCGGCAGCGGACGGAGGCACCGGTTTCGTCGTGCAGAACCGCAACAAGCGAAGCCTGACGCTCAACCTTGCAAAGCCCGAGGGCAAAGAGATCTTCCACAAGTTGGTCGATCGGTCGGATGTCCTCATCTCGAACATGCGATCCTCAGCGGCAACGAAGCTCGGCGTGGACTATCCGACGGTGCGCGAGCTCAACCCCCGGTTGATCTATGCGTCGATTACGGCCTACGGTCGGAAAGGACCTTACGCTGCGAAACCCGGGTACGACCGTCTCACCCAAGGCTTCTCAGGCGCCCAATACCGCAGATGGGAAGACGGAACGCCGGTGAGCACCGGTATCTACCTTTCAGACCCATCGATTCCGATGCTGCTGAGCTACGCGGTCGCCCTTGCTCTTCTGCATCGCGAGAAGACCGGAGAAGGGCAACTGGTTGAAACTTCCCTCCTCCAGGCGGCGATCGCCATGCAGATGACCAATCTGGTGAAATTCGAGAACTCGAAGGAACCTCTTCGGGACTTCGATATGCCCACCTACGGCATCTACCGTTGCTCGGACGACACGTACCTCAACGTAACCGCGCTACGGCCCCAACAGTTCAAGCGCCTCTGCACTATTCTGGACATAGATCACATCGGGAACGATCCGCGGGCGAATGCGCCCAACAACGGCTCGCGGGAGTTCCGCGAAGAGATATACCCCATCATCGAAGCGATATTCGAAACGAGGCCCTCGGCCGAGTGGCTGAAGCTGCTCGATGACGCCGACGTGCCGGTGGCGCCCGTCCTCGAGCGCGACCAGGTGTTCTACGAGCCGCAGATGGTCGAGAACGACATGTTCGTTCGTGTCGAGCACCCCACCAAGGGGCCTGTGCTGTCGTTCGCGCCGCCGTTCACCATGTCAGCAGCGGATGCCGTGACGCACAAGGCGCCGCCCCTGCTGGGTGAACACACGGTTGAGATGCTGCAGGAGATAGGCTACGGGCCTGACCAGATAGAACAGCTTCGTTCTAACGGGGTCGTCTAAGCCGTCATCCCTGCGCCCCGCCCTCCTCGGCTGCTACCTTGGAGCGCAGGCATCCGAAGAAGCGGTCGATCTGGGACTTCGCCACGTTACCCATGAGCCGCTGGCCGGCTCGCGCCAGCACACCGGTAACCTGCACGTCGCCCTCGAAACTCAACTCCGTGGCGCTTTCTTCCGCCGCGAGGGTGATCGTTCCTGCGCCAGTGATGTTCGTTCTGGCGCCGGAGCCTTCTATCGTCATCCGGTAGGACTCAGGTTCAGCCTTATCCTCAATAGCAAGCGTACCCTTGTAGGCGCCGGAAACGATGCCCACGCTGACCACCAGCTCGATCTCGTAGCGGTCGCCAGAGAGCGGCGTGAACCCGCGAACCCCCGGGATGCATGACCCGACGACTGCCGGATCCATCAGCGTCGCCCACAAACGCTCTCTTGGCACGTCGAACCGGTACGACCCGCTCAGTTTCATCGAACTCTCCTCATCATCTCACCCCCTCGTCCAAACATGCGCACCATAGCAGTGCCCCGTCCTGACCTGACCGATGCAGCCCCCCCCCCCATCATCCGCATCGGAGGCACATCCATTCACATACCGTTAACGCTAATGCCGATCATAACCCTAATCGATGATTGACAAACCCGTGGCGTTAGATACCCTTGCGCCGCAAGGCGCATCTGTACGAATCCCAACCGATCAATCGAGGGAGGAGAACCGCTTATGAAAATCCCAGTGGAAGTTACGATCAACGGGCGCTCCTACGCCGGGGAGGTCGAGCCTCGTCAGCTGCTCGTCCACTTCATCAGAGAGAACGCCGGGCTTACTGGCACAAAGGTAGGGTGCGACACCAGCCAGTGCGGCACGTGTACGGTGCAATTGGACGGGGTCGCAGCCAAGGCGTGCACGGTGCTTACCGCCCAGGCTTCAGGCTCCTCGGTCATGACGATCGAGGGTCTGTCAGACGGCGTCGACCTGCACCCGCTCCAGGAAGCGTTCTGGAACAACCACGGCCTGCAGTGCGGATTCTGCACGCCGGGCATGATTCTCGCGGCAAACGAGTTGCTGCGGACGAACCCCTCCCCGACCCGGGAGCAGATACGCCACGGGTTGGAGGGGAACATCTGCCGGTGTACGGGCTACCAGAATATCGTGCGGGCCGTCGAAGACGCCGCTGGCGCTATGGAAGGGAGGTAGACCATGACTACGCGAATATTCGGCTCCGGTATCCGCCGCCGTGAAGACCCCAGGCTCATCACAGGCCGGGCGTCGTACACCGACGACATCAAACTGCAAGGGATGGTACACGCCGCGATCCTGCGCAGTCCGTACGCGCACGCCACTATCAACTCTATAGACACGAGCGGGGCCGCGAGCCAGCCGGGAGTCATCGCAGTCTTCACCGGAGAAGACACCGAGGGCGCCTTGAACGGAATCCCGTGCGCATGGCTGATCCCGAACTCCGACCTCAAGACCCCTGTCCATCCTGCTATAGCCAAGGACAAAGTCCGCTATGTCGGCGATGCCGTCGCCGTCGTGGTGGCGGAGACCCGATACGAGGCGGAGGACGCGCTGGAGCACATCGCGGTCGAGTATTCACCGCTGGGTGCCGTCATCAACCCGAAGGCTGCTGCGCAGGACGGTGCGCCCCAACTCCATGACGACGTCCCCAACAACATCGCCTTCACGTGGGCCGTCGCTGGAGGCGATGCCGATGCAGCCTTCCAGGAGGCGGACGTTACGGTGAACGACGTAATCACGCTCCCACGGCTGATTGCCAACCCGATGGAGCCGCGATCAGCGATCGCGCAGTGGATAGCGCCCACCGGCGAATTGACACTGTGGAGCACGACGCAGAACCCTCACATCGCGCGGTTCCTGTCCTCGGTCGTAACAGGCGTGCCGGAGCACAGGATTCGCGTGATCGCCCCTGAGGTGGGCGGTGGGTTCGGCAGTAAGATTGCTTACTACCCGGACGAGGCTATCACGGCGTTCTGCGCGATGCGCTTGGGCGTGCCCGTGAAATGGACGGAGACCCGGAGCGAGAACTATCAGGTAACGACCCAAGGCCGCGACCACGTCGAAGAGGTTGAGATGGCTGCCACGGGCGATGGCACGATCACTGGCCTCCGCACGACCGTCTACGCAGGGATGGGGGCGTACCTCTCGACCGCCGGCCCGGGCGTCCCTACGATTCTGCACGGCCTCATGTATTCAGGCGCTTACAACATCCCCAGCATCAGCGGCACGATCTACGGCGTGTTCAACAACGGCACGCCGGTGGACGCCTACCGTGGCGCAGGCCGCCCGGAGGCGACGATGCTCATCGAGCGTCTGATGGATCTGCTCGCCGCAAAGCTGGAGACGGATCCCGCCGACTTGCGCCGGAAGAACCTGATACCCAAGTTCGAGAACGGCCACGATGTCGCGACAGGCCTCACCTACGACAGCGGAGACTACGAGGCGACGCTGGACGCCTGCCTGAACGCAGCGGACTACGGTTCGCTGCGGGCGGCGCAGGCGCAGGCTCGAGCAGAAGGCCGCTGCGTAGGCATCGGCGTTTCCACCTACGTCGAGCTATGCGGTCTCGGCCCTTCGCAGGTGGCTGGCGCGGTTGGGTTCCAGGGCGGACTCTGGGAGAGCGCCATCGTTCGTTTCCACCCCACAGGCAAGGTGAACGTCATGATCGGGGCATCGCCCCACGGCCAGGGCGAAGAGACGACGTTCGCGCAGATCGTTGCCGGGGAGGTCGGAGTAGACGTAGACGATGTCGAGATTATCCACGGCGACACCGACCTCACGCCGATGGGATGGGGCACGTACGGGAGCCGTACCACGGCGGTGTCAGGCGCTGCGGTTGTAGTGGCGACCCGGAAGATCAAGGAAAAGTCCCGCGCGTTGGCCGCCCATCTGCTCGAAGCAGCCACTGAGGACATCGAGTACGCGGACGGACGGTTCTTCGTGAAGGGATCCCCCGACCAGCACAAAACGATTCAGGACATCGCGCTCATGGCGAACGTGGCGTGGGACATGCCAGAGGGCATGGACCCAGGGCTCGAGGCCAGCGCGTTCTACGACCCGCCGAACTTCACCTACCCGTTCGGCGCACACCTTGCCGTGGTCGAAGTGGACCCGGAGACAGGCCGGATCGACCTACAGCGGTACCACGCAGTGGACGATTGCGGCGTTCAGATCAACCCGATGATCGTCGAGGGTCAGGTGCACGGCGGGGTCGTTCAGGGTGTGGGGCCCGCGCTGTGGGAAGGCGCGGTCTATGACGAGGACGGTCAACTCTTGACCGGCACAATGCTGGACTACGCGCTGCCGCGTGCGGACGCGTTCCCTGAGATACAGGTGCAATCCAACACGACGCCCTCGCCACATCATCCGCTGGGCGTGAAAGGCGTCGGAGAGGCAGGCACGATCGCATCGACGCCGACGGTCTACAACGCGGTGATGGATGCGCTGAGGCCGTTAGGGGTTACCCGGATAGACATGCCATTGACGCCAGAGAAAGTCTGGCGCGCAATCAATGACGCGCGGAACGGAGGCTAGCCCATGTTTCCAGCACACACGACATATCATCGCGCGGGTTCGGTATCCGAGGCCGTGCAACTGCTCTCCGGCAACGAGGGCGCAAAGGTACTGGCGGGCGGGCACAGTCTGATTCCGCTCATGAAACTGCGGCTCGCCGCGCCCGCCATGCTCGTGGACATCGGACGCATCGAGGCGTTGAAGGGCATCACCGCCAACGGCGGCGGGCTGTCCATCGGCGCGCTGACGACACACGCAGAGATCGCCTCATCCGACCTCGTGCAACAGCAAGCGCCGCTGCTGGCCGAGGCAGCCGCGCTCGTCGGTGACCCCGCCGTGCGGAATCGCGGCACCATCGGAGGCAACGTATCGCATGCCGACCCAGCATCCGACCTCCCAACGGTGCTAACGGCGCTGGGGGCAACGTTCAACGTAACGGGATCGAGCGGCCAGCGGAGCATAGCAGCGTCCGATTTCGCCACGGGGCTGTTGGAGAACGCGCTGGAAGAGGACGAGATCCTGACCAGCGTGTCGGTGCCTTCCGTCCCGTCCGGCTCCGGCTCCGCTTACGTCAAGTTCCCGCATCCCGCCTCACGCTATGCGGTCGTTGGCGCCGCCGTAATCGTTACGGTCGGCGGCGGCGCGTGCACGTCAGCGAGCGTCGTGATTGGAGGCGTCGAGGCAACGCCAGCGAGAGCGTCGTCGGTTGAGTCTGCGCTGACAGGGTCTGACCTGAGCAGCGGGGCGCTGGACGCCGCGTCTGCCACAGTTTCAGGAGACCTTAGCGGAGACGGCCTCAGCGACGTCTTCGCCTCAGCCGAGTACCGCAAGGCGATGGCTGCGGTCTACCTGCGCCGCGCTCTTGGTATTGCCGTTTCGCGGGCGGGTTAGGGAACCCGCTTTGCCGTAATAGACAGCCGCAGGGGGCGAGCCAAAGCTTGCCCCCTCCGCGTCTGCCAGAGACACCACGATTCCGGAGGACGCAGAAGTTGGACGAGACGCCCATCGCTTCCGTGCCTACGTCCGTTGACGAGCTGCAAGCGACACTTCGAGACGAGATGTACGTCGCCGACCGGGGCTTGGCGATGTCCGTCTACCTCGCGTTGAAACTCAAGCGTCCGCTCTTCCTGGAAGGTGAGGCAGGCGTAGGCAAGACCGAGGTCGCCAAGGTGCTCGCATCCGCGCTGGGGGCGAATCTTATCCGGCTCCAATGCTACGAGGGGCTGGACGTGAGCCAGGCAGTCTACGAGTGGAACTACTCGCGGCAACTGCTGCATATCAGGCTCCTGGAGGCGTCCGGCGCTGTTGACCGGAAAGAGGCCGAGCGCGAGTTGTTCAGCGAGGAGTTCCTCATCAAGCGGCCTCTCCTCCAGGCGCTCGATGCGAGCGGAGGCCCCACAGTGCTTTTGATAGACGAACTCGACCGGGCCGACGAGGAGTTCGAGGGCTATCTGCTCGAGATGCTGTCCGACTTCCAGATCACCATCCCCGAGGTCGGGACATACATGGCTGAGGAGCCGCCCGTCGTGGTCATCACGTCGAACCGGACACGCGAGGTCCACGATGCGCTCAAACGCCGGTGCCTCTACTACTGGATCGACTACCCTGACCTCGAAAAAGAGATGCAGATTGTGAGGAGCAAGGTTCCGGCCGCGTCGCAGACGCTGGCGGGGCAAGTAACCGCTTTCGTTCAAGAGTTGCGTGGGATTGAGCTCTACAAAGTCCCGGGAGTCGCGGAGACGCTTGACTGGACGGCTGCGCTCGTAAGCCTGAACGAGCACGAGCTCAGGCCGGAGGTTATCGACGATACTTTAGGCATCATGCTCAAGTACCACGAAGACGTGCAGGCAGTCCGCGGCGAGCAGACCAGGGCGCTGCTGAATCGCGCGATGCATCGCGGAACCCAACGCGGTGGTAGGCGTGGATAGCCAGGGAACCGGCCACTTCCTGGACAATCTCCTGCTGTTCGGACGCCTGCTCAGGCGGCTGGGCCTCGATGTCCACGTAGGGCGGATGCTGGACGCAATCCGCGTGCTGGAGGACGTCGGCGTTGGCAGGCGGGCTGACGTCCGATCTGCACTTCGAACGCTGCTCGTGCACCGGAAGGAAGACCTCCCCGTGTTCGACGAGGCGTTCGAGGTGTTCTGGCGGCAACGCAAGGACAGTACGTCAACCATGGATCTGCGCTCGATGGGCGAGCAGCGCCGGTACCGCAGGCCCTCGGTCGGGCCGCCTCCGCCAGGCCGATCGCTGGACGGCTCCGGCTCTGAGGCTGATGAATCCAATGATGGGTACGACCGTATCGACCTGACCCGAACGTTCAGCGCCCGGGAAGTGCTCCGGACGCGGGATTTCGCGGAGTTCACGCCGGAGGAGACGTTGCAGGCAAGGCAACTGATGGCCTCTCTACAGTGGAACCCCGGCGTCAGGCGAACGAGGCGGAAGCAGCGTGGAAAGGGGCCAGCGCTCGATCTGCGCAGGACGCTGCGCCGGAACGCGCAGTTCGGGGGCGAACTGGTGCGCATCGAGAGCAGACGGCGCAAGGAGAAGCCGCGCAGGCTGGTGGTCGTCTGCGACGTGAGCGGTTCCATGGAGCGGTACACGCGGATGCTGCTCCATTTCATCCACAGCCTGTACGAGGGATTGGATAATCGAATCGAGGCATTCTTGTTCGCTACGCGGCTCACGCGCGTAACGAAGCACCTGGAGCAGCGGGACATCGACCGGGCTGTCTCCGAGGTCGCCAAGGCCGTTCCCGACTGGTCCGGCGGAACCCGCATCGGTGAGGTGCTCAAGGAGTTCAACTTCAGGTGGGCCCGGAGAACCTTGGGCTGGGGGTCAATCGTCCTCATCGTGTCCGATGGCTGGGATCGAGGCGAGCCGGAGTTGCTTGGCCGTGAGATGGCGCGCTTGCAACGGAGTTGCAGCCGCCTGATCTGGCTGAACCCCCTGGCAGGCAGCGAAGACTACGAACCGTTGACTCAGGGGATGCAGGCCGCAGCCCCGTACATAGACGATCTGCTGCCGGTGAACAACTTGGCCGCATTGCTGGATCTCGCACGTCATCTGAACAGCCTGTCGCAAAGCCGACCAGCGCGTCAGCAGCAGCAAGCCCCGCGGCCAGCGGAGGAGATTGCGATTACGGCAGCGCCGCAGCAGCGGTCATGGCACACGGGCGCAAACCCATCGTTCCGCCACCTGGCGTGGGGGCGCGGCACGGCGCAGGGAGAGTCGTAGCCTCAGAGCGTTCATGCCCAGTGGGCCCCGCCTGCCATGCCGAAGGAGCAATCGGCGTAGGCTGTGCCCGGGTCTGGGTACTTGCAATATAGGTCCCTATCGTTGACTAGCCCAGCAGCCAACGACAACGGTATGGTGGGGAATCATGACAATCGGTGGGAGAAGGACACTTCCACCGGTATATCAGCACATCCTGTTGCTGATGAAAATTCGACATCGAACTGATCGATACCAGATCCAGCATCGTAACGCGTGGTGGAGCCGAGGGGATTCGAACCCCTGACCCCCTGCTTGCAAAGCAGGTGCTCTCCCGACTGAGCTACGGCCCCACGTAGGTAGCGATGCTGAACGCCGCCGTGGCATAGTATACCGCCCCACCCGCGCTCCGGCCCTGCGTGGCGCTGCCTACTGCGGCAGCCCCGGGAGCGTTAGGCCTTCCAGCGTCTCTTGCACGACGGCGAACCGCTCGAACGGGGGCATGAAGTAAGCGCCGGCGATGTGACCGGCCAACGCTGTGAGCAGCTCCCGGCTGAGCGCGATGCCCTCTGCCGCTGCGCCGTCGTCCGCGCGTTCAATGCGCTGGAGCACTGCGTCCGGCACGACGATACCGGGAACCTCGTTGTGCAGGAAGCGGGCGTGCCGCGCGCTGCGCAGCGGGAGCACGCCCATGATGACCGGCAGCGGGAAGCCGCCAAGGCGCGACCAGACCCGATCCACGTCCTCCGGCGCATAGACGGGCTGCGTAAGGAGGAAGTGGGCGCCCGCCTGCACTTTGCGTTCGAGCATACGGAGCTCGTTGTCGAGGTCGGGCGCGTTGAAGTTCAGCGCGGCTCCGATGACGAACGAGGTTGGTTGTTCGAGATCGTGGCCGTTGGCGTCCACGCCCCGGTTGAATCCGGCCATGAGTCGAATGAGACCGGACGGCGTAACGTCGCTCACCGCCGTCGCCTGAGGGTAGTCGCCGGTGAGGGGAACGTCGCCCATCATGGTGAAGACGTTGCGCAGGCCGAGTGCATGCGCGCCCAGGAGGTCGGAGTGCAGCGCGAGCAGGTTCCGGTGGCGGATGGCCATGTGCATGATCGTCTCGACACCGAGCTTGGACTGGATAAGACTGCCGGTGGCCAGCGCGCTCATCCTGCCCTGCGCACGGGGGCTGTCAGTAACGTTCACTGCGTGGATATGAGCCGCGGTGGAGCGTAGCTTGTCCAGCGTATCGCTGATATCGAAACCTCGCGGGGGGGACAGCTCCGCCGTGACGATGAACTCGCCGCGCTCGATGCGCTCCGCAAGGCCTGTCGGCTGTAGCGGCTGGGCGACCCTGGGCACGGCGACAGGGACGGTGGGAGGAACGTACGCGGGATGGGTTCTCGATGGCGAGACGCCGCGTACCGCGTCGCGAACGGCGGCGATATGCTCCGGCGTCGTGCCGCAGCAGCCGCCCAGGAGCACCGCCCCTGCCCTCGCCATCTCCCGCGCCGTCTCTGCGAAATACTCCGCCGACGCGGCGTACTGCAACCGACCGTAGACGTAGGCCGGCAGCCCCGCGTTCGGTTGCACGCCCAGTGGTTGGTCCGTAACCGCTGCCATCCGCTCGATGACGCTCCTGAGCAGGTCAGGGCCGACGCTGCAGTTCGCGCCGATGGTGAGCAGATCGTACTGGGAGAGCGCGGCGGCGGCGGCCTCCGGGGAGTCGCCGCTGGGCGTCAGCGCGTCGCCGTTGAACGTGAGTTGCGCGATGATAGGCAGCGGCGATACAGATCTCACTGCGCCTATGGCAAGCCTCAACTGCGCAAGCGACGTGAACGTCTCCAGCAGGATGAGGTCTGCGCCGGCGTCGGAGAGGATCGCTGCCTGCTCGGCGAAAACGTTGTGGGCGGCGGCTGAGCCGAGCAAATCCTGGCTGAGCGTATCCGGCTGAAGCGGCCCCATCGCACCCGCGATCCACACCTGCTGCCCGTGGAGTCGCGCCGCCTCCTGTGCGAGCGCAACGCCAGCGCGGTTGAGCTCCTCCACGCGGGAGGCCATGCCCCATGCCGCGAGCTTGGAAGCGTTTGCGCCGAACGTGTTGGTTTCGATCAGCTCCGACCCCGCCTGCAGGTAGCCCAGGTGCAGGGACTTCACCACGTCAGGGTTGTCCACGTTCGCCATCTCGAGCGGGGGCGTGGTCAGGCCGTGCGCATACAGCTGCGTGCCGGTCGCGCCGTCACTGAGCAAGGGGCCGCGTGATAGACGTTCGTGGAGAGAGGAAAGCATCGTAAGAAGAACCTTCTTCGGATTGTAGCAGGCATACCGCCGTGCGCCGGGCTCCTCCACGTGGGCGGGGTCGCCTCCCTACACCCCTCACGGTCACGAGGAACGACGAGGGCCGTTCAGGAGCGCCTCAGGGGTGATTTTCAAATATGGGGTTCATTTGGCTCAATTTGGCCTCGTTTACTCCTAGCGGCGAGGCTGAAAATAAGGCCACCGTGGCCTCGTTTGGCATACCGCTCACTCCTACGCACTGTACCAGCGTGAGGCCACTGTGGCCTCGTTTGGCCTCATCACGAGTGACCAGGCGTGGCGAAATTTTAATTCGGTTGCATTTAGTTGCATTTCGTTGCATTCCCTGTCGTCTGCACAGGCCGGGGATGCGAGGTTCCCGCCTGCGCGGGAACGACGTATGCGACCAATGTAGCAATCAGCGGGGTTATCGCGTAATGGGCAGTTGTCGCTGGTTGGCGTTTGAGGGTTGGGCGTGCGTTTGGGATGGCGTGACCTCAGAGGGGTTCGCGAACCGCCCCTATATCCACACAAAGGGCAGGATGCGAGGCTCCCGCCTACGCGGGAGTGACGGAGGAACCGCCCCTACACCCGAACAGACCAGAACAAGGGACAGGGATGCGAGATTCCCGCCTACGCGGGGAGCAACGGGCACGTTGTCTCTGTGGAGACGGCAGGCTATGCTTGGCGTCGTTCTCCTATGATTGGTCCTGACCTCACTCCCACCTCCTGGCTGCTGGCCGCGGCGCCGGTAGCTCTGCTTATCCTCGCGATTATCGGGCTGAACTGGAGCGCTCCACGCGCAGGCGCTGCTGCGTGGGTTCTGGCAGCCGCGTTGGCGCTGCTGATCTTCGGCGCCGAGCTCGATCACATGGCGATCGCCAGCGCCAAGGGTCTCAGCCTTGCCGTTTTCGTCCTGAGCATCGTGTGGACGGCTGTCTACATGTTCAACATGGTGCACAAGCTGAAGGGCATCGAGGCGATCGGGCGCACGATGGCGATGCTCGCCAGCGACCGCCTGGTGCAGGCGCTGCTGATAGCGTGGGGGTTCTCCAGCTTCATTCAGGGGATCACCGGTTTCGGGGTGCCTATCGCCGTCTCCGCACCGCTTTTGATCATGCTCGGCTTCCGTCCCGCGAGGGCGGCGGCGATGGCGCTGGTGGGGCACGGCTGGGCGGTAACGTTCGGATCGATGGGGTCGTCCTACTACACCATCCAACTCGTAACGGGCATCGAGGGAGAGGTTATCGCGCCTCATATGGCGCTGCTGTTCGCGCCTGTCATCGTTGTCAGCGGGGCGTTGGTCGCCCATATCCACGGAGGGTTCGCAGCGGTTCGGCGCAGCCTGCCGCTCGTAATCGTAACGGGCTCGCTCATGGCGGCGGCGATGTACGCGCTTGCGCTGGCAGGCGCGCCGCAGATCGCTTCCAGCGTTCCTGCCGTTCTCGGCATGGCGGCCCTCGCCCTGCTCTCTCGCACGGTGCTTCTCCCCAAGGCTCCGCAGGCGGAGACGGAGGAGTCCTCCGCGCCGGTGGACAGCTCGCCGACAGAGACACCGATGCCGTTCCGGCTCGCATTCATGCCGTACCTGCTGCTCATCATCCTGAGCGTGATCTCGCAGATTGGGCCCATCAAGGAGGCTGCAAGCGGGCTGCTGTGGGGGCTGGACTACCCGGGGTTCGTAACGGGAGAAGGGTTCGTGGTGCCCGCCGTCAACGACTACGCACCCATTCGGCTGTTCAACCATCCTGCGCCGCTCATCGCGTTCTCGGTGCTGCTCAGCGCGGGGGTGTATGCGCTCGCGGGTAGATGGCGCAAGGGCGTCGCGTGGGAGTCGGTGAAGCTGACCTACTCGCAGAGCCTCGGCACGACTATCGGCGTCACGACGATGGTGATGATGGCGGTCGTCATGGCCGACTCCGGGATGACGGTGCTGCTGGCGCGCGGCATCGCCAACACGTCAGGGCCGTTGTTCCCGCTGGTTTCGCCGTTCATCGGGCTGCTTGGCTCGTTCATGAGCGGGAGCAACACGAACTCGAACGTCATGTTCGGGCTGTTGCAGCTCGAAACAGCGCGTGCTCTGGACATCGGCACAGTGACCATATCCAGCATCCAGTCGATCGGAGCGTCGGTCGGCAGCCCCATGGCGCCGGCCAAGGTGCTGGTGGGGGCCGCTGTCGTTGGGCTCGCGGGCCAGGAGCGCGCCATCTTCCGCATCGTCATCCCCTACATCCTGCTGCTCGTGCTGCTGGCGGGAATCGAGGCGATGATCATCATTCAACTGCTCACGCCATTGTCGAGGTAGCGTTATGTTGTCAGGCCAGACGAAACAGAAGCTGCGCCACGTTGTACTCGTGGGGACAATCGTGAGTTTCCCGCTCCTCTACCTTGGGCCTGTTACGCTTGAGAGCGCAGCGATAACGATGGCGGGGCTGGTCGTCGCAGGCGTTACGTCTGTGCTCGCGTGGCTCGCCTTCTAGCGCATAGGGCTGAGCGAATCCAAGCTGAGGGAACGGAAGCAGGGGGCAGTCCATGACGAATCAACAGAAGCCGGAACGAAGCTCACAGAGCCAATTCGGACGGCTGGCGAACGCATACCGCGAGAGCAAGACCCACTCACGGGATAACGGTCTGGTGGGCGCGGCGTCGATGCTGAGCGACAGGCGTTACGGCGTCGCCGTGGACGTTGGCGCGGGGCCGGGCTTCACGGCGTTCGCTATCGCTGATCGCTGCGACCGCGTCATCGCGACCGACGTTACGCCGGAGATGCTGGATCAGGCCCGAACGCTACGGGTGGAGCGCGGCGCACCGCAGACGCAGATGATGCTGGCAACCGCTGAGGCCCTTCCCTATCGCGACGGCAGCATCGATCTGATCACGTGCCGAACCGCGGCGCATCACTTCGTCGACGTGAGGGCGTGGTTGGGGGAGGTTGCGCGCGTGCTCAGCCCCGGGGGCGAGTTCATCCTCATCGACACGGTCTCTCCGGACGACGCCGAGGCCGAGGCGTGGATGCATCGCATCGAGATATGGCGCGACCCGTCGCACGCCAGGAACCTCACCACGAGCGAGTGGGAGAACGCCACCGCTGAGGCAGGGATGCGCGTCGTGGAGACGGCGATGTCGAGGGTGTATCTGGAGTACCCGGACTGGGCGGAACGCGCGGGGATGGACGGCGAATCCTCGGTTCTGCTTGGGCAGGCGCTAGCGGAGGCTCCACCACCTGCGCGGCAGGCGTTCGGCATCACTCCCCATGATGGGGGCGCTGTCGATTTCTACTGGCCGATACTGACGATGAAGGCGGTGAAGCCCTAATCGGCGCCGCGCAGGTTTCGTTGGGCGGCGGCAACTCCGGCGCCCGCCTGCGACTCGTATCCCTGCTGCGACAGCGCGTCCTCGAACGCACCGAGGAACGTCAACACGTTAGAGGCGGTGCTGTTCTGGCCCATCAGGCCGATGCGCCACGCCTTGCCTGCGAGCGCGCCCAAGCCGCCGCTCACCTCGATGTCGTACTGCCCCAGCAGGTAGCGGCGAACCGCAGCCTCGTCTATGCCCTCGGGGGAACGTATCGCTGTGATGCTTGGCAGGCGCACGGCCTCGTCGGCGACGATGGTGAGGCCCATCGCCTCCAGTCCTGCGTGGAGGGCCCCGGCGTTGCGCGAGTGACGTTCCCACCGCGACTCGATGCCTTCCTCTCCGATGATGCGGAGCGCTTCTCGCAGCGCGTAGATCATGGAGATGGGCGCGGTGTGGTGGTAGGCGCGGCGATCCCAGTAGCTGGTGAGCTCAGAGAGGTCCAGATAGAAGCTCTGCACCTTGCTCGTGCGCGACTCCATAACGTCCACGGCGCGGGGGCTCAGCGTCAGGGGGGCGAGGCCGGGAGGAGCGCCGACGCACTTCTGCGTGCAGCTGTAGCAGACGTCGATGCCCCACTCGTCCACCTGTAGCTCCACGCCGCCGAGCGAGGTTACAGCGTCGACGACCAGGAGCGCTCCGGCGTCGTGCGCGATCCTGCTGATCTCCGACAACGAGGTGAGGGTACCCGTGGACGTTTCAGCGTGCACGACGCCGACGACTTTGACGTTGGGCGTCGCGGCGATCACTTCGCGCAGGCGCTCCGGCTCCACGGGCATACCCAGTTCGTGCTCGACCATAACGACCGAGGCTCCGCAACGCCTGGCGATCTCGCTCAGCCGCTCACCGAAGTAACCGTTGACGCCCATGACGCATGTGTCGCCGGGTTCGAGGATGTTGACCATCGCGGCTTCCATGCCGGCCGTGCCGGTTCCGGAGATGGGCAACGTGACTGGGTTCTCCGTGCGGAAGGTGTAGCGCAAGGCCGAGCGTACGTCGTCCATGACGGACAGGAAGTTCGGGTCAAGGTGGCCCAGCAGGGATGAGCTCATCGCCTGGAGGACACGCGGGTGGACGTTGGAGGGGCCAGCCCCCATGAGCAATCGGTACGGTGGGGTGAACTCAGCAATAGTTGAAGTCATGCGTCTTCCCGATGGTTGAAGTAGAGGAACAGCCGGGCGTCGCGCCCCTTCGGACGGCGCACCCTGAAGGTTGGCCGCCATTATAGCAACTGAGGTGATGTTCGCACATACGGAACGTCAGGCTGCACTTTATATTTTATACAAGTATTAGAAATTACACTATATGTAGTAGCAGCACAGGATTACATAGGAAGGGCTTGCGGAGTTGCGCGAAATTTCGGTGCCGATACCGCCTTTTCAGGAGTGTTCAGACCCGGTTCTGTGGCGCTGCGGTACGTCAATCTCGCCAAAGTCGGCTGGTGCAAAACATTGAACTTATTTTAGACAATACCTAGCATCAAGCAACTGTACCAAGCCTCCGGCATTGGTTCGCCAGCAAACGGATTCAGCATGCAGACGCCTACGAACAACAGCACCATCCACCACGAGCCCGCGATGCCTGACCAGGTGATCGAGGGCCTCGCGGTGCGCCCCGGCGGCGCGTACATCGATTGTACGCTGGGGGATGGCGGCCACGCCGCAGCCATACTGGAGGCGTCCGCGCCTGATGGCCGCGTTCTGGGGATCGATGCCGACCCCGAGGCGATCGCCCCTGCCACCGAGCGGCTGCGGAACTTCGGCGCGCGCATCGTTATCACCAACGCCAACTTCGGTACGGTGGCCTCACAGGCGCAGGCGAGCGGATTCGTTCCCGCCGATGGCGTGCTCTTCGACCTGGGCCTCTCTTCGCGGCAACTGAACGCCGAGAACCGAGGCTTCAGCTTCCAGCGCAGCGCTCCGCTGGACATGCGTTTCACTCCCGAAGGCACATCGGCCGCGGATCTCGTAAACGATCTGCCTGAGGAGGAGCTGGCCAACCTCATCTACACGCTGGGAGAGGAGCCGCGCTCGCGCCGTATCGCTCGCGCAATCGTCGACGCCCGGCCTATCGACGACGCCGTCGAGCTGGCGGAGGTCGTCGCGAGGGCGTCGGGCTACCGGCGCGGGCGAACGCACCCGGCGACGCGAACCTTCCAGGCGTTGCGCATGGCCACGAACGACGAGCTCGGGAATCTCCGGCGCGGCCTCGAGCAGGCAACGGAGATACTGGGCACGGGCGGGCGTCTGGTTACGCTCGCCTACCACTCGATCGAGGATCGTGAAGTCAAGCTGTTCATCAGGAGCGGAAACCTTCGCCCTGTCACCAAACACGTTCTGAAGCCGGATGCGCAGGAGATTGCCCGAAACCGAAGAAGCCGTAGTGCTCGTATGCGCGTCGCGGAGCGGGTCTAGGCGCATGAGCATGGCATACACGCGTGAGTACCTGACGGCGATAGATGTCGGCACGACCAAAGTCGTAACGCTCGTAGCAAAGATGGACTACGCCACTACGGAGATTCTTGCATCGGGGCATTCCCCCTCCAGAGGCATGCGCAAGGGGTTGATCGTCAACCCGGAGGCGATGACTGTCTACATCTCCAAATCGGCGCTCGACGCAGAGGCGATGCTGGGGCACAAGCTCCCTCCTGCGTTCGTGGGGATCACGGGAAGCCACCTGACCTCCCTCAACGCCGCCGGAACGATCACCCTGGAGCCGGGGCGCCACGGGTCCGAGCCTTTCTCTCAGAACGACATAGACGAACTGCTGAAGTCGACGCTGCCATCGGATATGGCGAACAAGCGGCTCGTTCAAGTCGTGCCCCGGTCGTTCAAGGTGGACGGCCTGGACAGCGTGACCGACCCGATGGGCATGCACGGCGGGCAATTGAGCGCCGAGTCGCACGTGGTGATGGGGGATCCCGAGATGATGGAAACGCTGAGCGCCACCCTGCGCTCCGCCGGGATCGACGTGGCGGACCTCGTCCTCGAGCACCTGGCAAGCGCTGAGGCAGTGCTGACGTCCGAGGAGCGGTTGATGGGTGTCGTTCTTGCCGACATCGGCGGGGGCACCACGGACGTTGCGGTCTTCGAGAACGGCACGGTCAACTTCACCAGGTCCATTCCCATCGCGGGGCATCACTTCACGAGCGACCTGGCCACGGGCCTGGGCATCTCACCGAGCGCGGCTGAGTGGGCGAAGCTGACGAAAGCAGACCTGGAAGTGGACAGCATCAACCAGCGGGAATTGCTGACCCTGGACATCGGGGAAGACAAACAGGCGCCGGTGTCGCGCAGGGTGTTCAACCGGCTGCTGCGGGATCGAGCGCTCGACCTCGTCCGGATGTTCCTCTACCGGCTGGCCGAGAGCGGAATGAGGCGCATCCCATCCGGCGGGATCGTGCTCACCGGGGGAAGCGCCGCCCTGCCGGGGCTCGCGGACCTGTTCGCCGAGTACGGCAAGTGTTCGGTTCGCATCGGCAGGCCTGCCCAACAGTTGGGCCTGCCTGAGGAGTTCGAGGATTCCATCTATTCGACTGCAGTGGGGCTGTTGCTATGGGGCATGCGCCACAAACCCACAGGAGCGATGGCCTCCAGTAAATCAACCCAAAGTGAGTCGCGTGGTTGGTTCTCGCGAGGAAAGTCACGAAAGGCGCGCGTATGACCATTTCGCGCCGCGCGCCTCCATGCGAACACAACGGAACAGAGCAGCAGATGCCCCCCTAGCGTGGAGAGGCAACGGAATCATCCCAGACCAACCAAGGGAGAGGGAGAACTACAGTGAACATGGATCTCTTTGGCAGCGAACAGCAGAAGAACGAAATGGACGGCCTTGCACGAGTCAAGGTGATAGGCGTCGGCGGTGGTGGGTCCAACGCGGTCAACCGCATGTACCGCGAACGTGTCCCCAGTGTGGAATACCTGGCGGTCAACACGGACGCACAGCACCTGCTGCGGCTCGACGTTCCGGTGAAGATTCGCATAGGCGACTCGCTGACCCGGGGGCTGGGAGTCGGCGGCGACCCTGAGATCGGGCGCGCGGCGGCAGAGGAGTCCCGCGAGGAGATCTACGAAGCTGTGCGCGGCGCGGACATGCTCTTCATCGCCAGCGGCATGGGCGGAGGCACCGGAACCGGCGCAGCGCCGGTGGTGGCGGAAGTCGCCCGCGAGACCGGAGCGCTCACCATCGCGGTGGTCACGAAGCCGTTCGGTTTCGAGGGCCGCAAGCGCGGCAAGAACGCCGATGACGGGCTCACCCGGCTGAAGGGGAGCGTGGACACGCTCATCGTCATCCCGAACGACCGCCTGGCGACGATGTGCGACGACGACCTGACGGCCGAGTCGGCGTTCAAGCTGGCGGATGACGTGCTGCGGCTGGGCGTTCAGTCCATCGCGGAGCTCGTCACGATTCCGGGCGAGATCAACCTGGACTTTGCGGACATCAAGACGATCATGACGGGGGCAGGCCCCGCGTGGATGTCGATGGGCTCAGCTCAGGGGAGCAACCGCGCTGCAGAAGCGGCGAAGGCCGCCGTGAACAGCCCGATGCTCGATGTGAACATCGAGGGCGCGCGCGGCGTGCTGCTGAACATCACCGGCGGGACAGATATGACGCTCAAGGAGGTCCAACAGGCCGCCAACGTCATCTCCAACTCGGTGGACCCGGAGGCGAACATCATCTTCGGCATGGTTACCGACATGAAGATGGAGAACGAGATCCGCGTTACGATCATCGCTACCGGCCTGCCCAGCATCGAGACCGGGAACCTGCTCAACGACGGCATCTCCGAGTTCCTCCGCAACACGCTTCTCGAAGAGGCGGAGCTGGATCTGCCTCCGTTCCTTCGGCACAACCGCAACCTGAGCGCGATGTAGCCAGGTTTCCGGCGTCAACATAGGAGAGAGCGACGCTCCGCACCCCCCAGTGACGGAGCGCCGTTTGGGGGGCAAGCCTTCCCCCAAAGGCTGCCCCCGGTTCTCCCGAGCCCCCCTTCTGCCACGCTGACGCGGCAGAGGAAACAGGGGCGCAACTACTACCCTCTTCCTCTCTTCCCCTTCCCTCTTTCTTCCTCCCTTGAACGCGGCCAACACGCCGGTTATCGGAATGCGTTCCTGCTGACCTGATTCGATTTCGGTGGAAATCGGTTGCAGCACTTGACTTTCTTGTGAGCCGCAGGAAAAATGCACATCGTTAGGACAAAATAGCGCTGTATGTAGTAGCCCAAGCACCTTAACATCCTCTATATTGTAGTCAGTGAGTGGCAAGACTCATCCGTTGCGCGGTCTATGATTGCCGCTGGAGACGAGACGTCAACATGCACTGCCCCCGCTGTGGAACAACTGATACGCGCGTGACCGACTCGCGCGATACCGGCCAAGAGATTCGCCGACGTCGCGCATGCCGTGAATGCGGAGCGCGATTCACCACGTATGAACGCCTCCAACACACGGCGCTACAGGTCATCAAGCGGGACGGACGGCGTAACGACTTCGAGAAGGAGAAGCTCCTGCGGAGCCTTACGCTCGCCTGCGCCAAGCGCCCGATCCCTACCGGTACGCTGGAGAAACTGGCAGACGACATCGAGAGCGACCTTCGGGATCTCGGCAAATCCGAGATTCCCACCGCCATCATCGGAGATACCGCCTTGGCGCGCCTCCGCCAACTCGATTCCGTTGCGTATGTCCGGTACGCCAGCGTCTACCGCGATTTCGACACCCTCGAAGGGTTCATCGGAGAGATACGCGAGTATCAAACCGCCGACGCCGTCAGCACTACATCGAGCCAACTCGAACTCATCCCCAACGATTACACGATTCCTCCGAAACGCGCCGGACGCCGAGGGCGAAGGCCGGGTATGACCCTGCCGACTCCCATCGACACGCACGATTCGGACGAATAGCGTGCTCCCCATGCCTGACAACCCCATAGAAGAACACGAGCTGTGATTCATGCTTGAAACGTCTCGATCGCATCGCAGCTTCATGTGAGGTCGCTATCTCCCTCCTCAGGCCCCTCTCGACGCGCCACGGGAGTGGGCCAAACGGGCCCCGCCGGGATTCCGGCGGGGCCCGTCCTCTTTCCGGCCGCCATCCGCGTTATACTGCGTTAGGCTCCCGCAGCCTGATTATGGACAGACTCCCACGCATCGCTATCACTCTTGGAGACCCCGTCGGCATCGGGCCGGAGGTGGTAGCCAAGGCCCTCGCCCGCGCCGAATGGAACGCGGTCGAGACTGTCGTCGTCGGCAGTAGCGCCGTGCTGGATAAGGCTTTCGCTCTCATCGACAGCCCCCTTCGCAGCGAACCGACGGACGACCCGCGCGCTGCCGCGTCCGAGCCGGGACGCGTCCTCACGATCGACCCTCACGGCGACCCAGGGCTGGCGGATCTGCCTTACGGACAGACGTCCCCGCTCGCCGGAGCTGCAGCGGTTGCCTGGGCCACCACTGCGGGGCGCATGGCGATAGACGGCGTGGTCGACGCCATAGCAACCGCCCCCATCAGCAAGGAAGCCGCGCGCATGGCCGGCCATGAGGATTTCGGCCATCAGGAGATCTATCAGCGCCTCGCCGGTGTGCCACGCGTGCTCACCATGCTCCTGACGACCAACCTGCGCGTGGTTCACCTCACCACGCACCATCCGATGCGCACCGCCGTGGATTTCGTCACGCGCGCGGGCGTGCTGGACGCCCTGCGGCTTACCCGCAACTTCTTCGCAGCGCACGGCTGCGCCCACCCCCGCATCGGCGTTGCGGCGCTCAACCCTCACGGGGGGGAGGCCGGTCTCATCGGGAGCGAGGAGATCGAGGAGATACGTCCGGCAGTCGCGGATGCCAACGCCGAGGGCATCGCCGCCACCGGCCCCGTGCCTGCCGATACCGTCTTCGGGCAAGCCATCGAGGGGCAGTACGATGCTGTGCTGGCGATGTACCACGATCAGGGTCACGTCGCGGTAAAAGTCCACGACTGGGCCTCCAGCATCACGTTGAACATCGGCCTGCCGTTCCTGCGCATATCCGTTGACCACGGCACCGCTTTCGACATCGCGGGAAAGGGCATCGCCGACCCCACCGGTATGGTCGAGGCCGTCCGCTATGCCGCCGACGTAGCGAGCACCAAACGCCTCCCGAACCTCCCCCTACCCTCCTAGCCCTTCGTCGAGCAGAACCTACACCCTCTGGCGAGCGTCAGCTCCCTTTTGCCGTTCGGCAGGCCGACGGCACGGCGGGCGCAGGAGTGCCTCCGTGCTATACTTTCGAGGCTGGAGCCCAAGTCGAAACGACTTGCCAGCCAGGAGCTCCTCTCAAATGCGCGTTGGATTCATAGGTGGCGGCGTGATGGCGGAGGCAATGCTCAGTAGAGCACTCGCCTCAGGCGTATGCCGTCCCGATGATGTCGTGGTCGCTGAACCTGTGGAGCCGCGCCGCCTGGAGCTCACTGAGCGTTACGATGTGGAGGTTCACGCCGATAACGCCTCAGCAGGCGCATGTGAACTCGTCGTCATCGCTGTGAAGCCCCAGCACATCGGCTATGTCTGCAAGGATCTCCACGGTTCGCTGGGGCCCGGCCAGACCGTCATGTCCATCGCGGCGGGCGTTCCGATCAAAACCCTCGCCGACGGCCTCAAGCATAAGGCCATCATCCGGGTGATGCCGAACACCCCGGCTCAGATTGGCGCAGGGATGTCCGTATGGGTCGCGACTCCGAGCGTTCAGGATGACGCGCGCGCGTACGCTGCGGCCATGCTGGGAACCCTCGGCCGCGAGTGGCGTGTCGACAGCGAGGACTATCTGAATATGGCGACTGCCATATCCGGCAGCGGGCCGGCCTACGTCTTCGTTTTCATCGAGGCGCTCACCGAGGCGGGGGTTCTGATGGGCATGCCGCGCGATATGGCCCAGACGCTCGCTATCGAGACGGCAGTTGGTGCTGCTCAGCTGGCAAAGGAGTCCGGGACGAACCCTGCCATCCTCCGCGAGATGGTGACTTCGCCCGGCGGGACAACCGCAGCGGCGCTCCACGAGTTCGAGCGCGGCAGATTCAGGGCAACCGTTATGGACGCCGCTATGGCCGCGTTCCGGCGCGCCCGGGAACTCGGAGACAAGACTTGAAATCTCTCTTTCTCTTTCTCATTCAGATCCTGTGGCTGCTCCTCATCGGGCACGTGATTCTCTCGTGGCTGCTGGCCGCGGGCGTCCGCAACGACGTTGTCGTCCGCGCCTACGCGGCCATCGGCCAGATACTCGATCCCTTCATGCGCCCGCTGCGGCGGGTTGTCCCGCAGGTCGGTATGCTCGACCTCACTCCGCTCGTCGCGTTGATCATCCTCTTTATCCTGCAGACGCTCATCAACCGGCTGCTTTGAACTCCACCCCGCGAAGGCTGGCCAGGGCGGGTTGGAGTGACCCGCGTTGAGCCGACTTCCGCCCATGCCCGAGGCTATGCCACCCGCCATCGTCACTGATTCCAACGTCTCGCTTCCGCGAGAGTTGGTCGCCGAGCTGCCGCTGTTCATCGCGCCGTTGGAGGTTCGCGTCGGCGGGAAAGTCTACGCCGACGGCGCGGAGATACCCCCTGCGGAGTTCTACGCGATGCTGCGGACAAGCCCTCATCCGCCGACAACGTCTGCGCCGACGCCGGCGGCTTTCTTTGAAGCATTCGAGCGTGCAGGCGCCGTCTCCAAAGAGATCGTCTGCGTCACCATCTCCGCCGAACTGAGCACCACGTACGCCGCTGCCATCGAAGGCGCAGCCCTGGCGCGCGCGTACCGTTCCGACCTGCACATCACCGTCATCGACTCTCACAGCGCTGCCGCCGCGCAGGGTCTTATCGTCCTCGACGCCGCGAGGCTTGCGCACGGCGGATGCACGACCGTTAAGGTCATCGAGCGCATCCACGAACGCATGGGCGATACCGTCCTCCTGGGCTACCTGGGCACGCTCTACTACCTCGCGCGGAGCGGGCGCATCCCTCGCGTGGCCTCATGGATGGGAAGCATCCTCCGCATCAAGCCGCTGCTGCGTCTGTCCGATGGGCGCATAGGCATGATCGAGCGTTCGCGCTCGGACGCCAGGGCTATGCGCCGCATCGCCGCGCTGGCCGCCAGCCACGTGAACGGCCAACCCGCGCACGTCGCCGTCATACACGCCGACGAACCAGACAAGGCCGAAACGCTGGCGACGCTCCTCAGCGACAAGCTGGCTCTCAGCGAGCTCTTCATCACCGAACTCACCCCGGTCATCGGCGCGCACACCGGCCCCGGCCTCATCGGCTGCGCGCTGCATCCCGTCACAGGCACGAGCGAGGATTCCGCCAGCTGAACAGCGCCGGCGGGTTCGAGGGGAAGCTCTGACTGCGGGACTCGAACCGCCTTGTGGTATCGTGCGATTCAATCTGCACTTCGAGGAACGACCCTATGACCACTATCCACGTTCAGGCTGGGGATATCACGCAGTTCGCAGGTGATGCGATCGTCGTCAATCTGTTCGAGGGCGTCACGTCGCCGGGCGGCGCAACCGGAGCGGTCGATCAGGCGATGCGCGGCGCGCTGTCCACTCTGATCACTGACGGAGCGGTCACCGGCAAGCGAGCGAGCATCACCACGATCCACACGCTCGGCACCCTACCCGCCAAGCGCGTCATCGTCGCGGGGCTCGGCAAGCGCGAGAAGTTCGACGTTGACACGGTGCGCGCGGTCTCCGGCGCAGTCGCGCGAACGTTGCGCAGGAGCGGAGTCCGTAGCGCGGCCACGGTCGCTCACGGCGCGGGTATCGGCGGCCTCGATGCGCACGACTCGGCGCAGGCGATGGCAGAGGGCACGCTCCTTGGCCTCTACGAGTTCAAGCGCTACAAGAAAGGCGACGCGAGTGACCCCGAGCGGTCGCTCGATGAGATCGTCATCGTGGAGCGCGACGAACATCGCGCGCAGGCGTTGGAGGAGGGCGTCGCAAAGGGGAGGCTGCTAGCAGAGTGCGCCGCGCTCGCGCGCGACCTCGTGAACGAGCCTGCGAACGTGGTCAACCCCGTGCGCATGGCCGAGGTTGCCACGGAGATGGCGAACGAGGCCGGCCTCTCGATCACCGTCCTTGGCCGGGAGGACATGATCGAGCACGGCATGGGCGCGATGCTGGCGGTTACCGCAGGGAGCATCAACGAGCCCCGGCTCATCATCATGGAGCATCGCGGCGACCCGGAGCATCCCGAGAACAACGTCGCCATCGTGGGAAAGGGCATCACGTTTGATTCCGGCGGCATCTCTATCAAGCCGTCTGCCAGCATGTGGGAGATGAAAGGCGACATGAGCGGCGGGGCGGCGGTCATCGGAGCGATGAAGGCAATCGCGGCGGTTGCTCCGCGCATCAACGTCTTCGGGGTCGTGCCCGCCGTCGAGAACATGCCATCGGGAACCGCGCAACGCCCCGGCGACATCATCCGGGCGATGAACGGCAAGACCATCGAGGTCGACAACACGGATGCGGAGGGCCGGTTGATACTGGCGGACGCCATCTCTTACGTGACGCAGGTGAAGCAAGCGCGCCGCGTCGTGGATATCGCGACGCTCACCGGGGCGGTGGTCGTTGCGCTGGGGCACGTCGCGAGCGGCGTCATGGGCACGTCGCAGGAGCTGGTGGACGCCGTGCTCGGGGCGTCGAAGGCCACTGGGGAGAAGATGTGGCAGCTGCCCCTGTTCGACGAATACAAGCGCCAGAACCGCTCCGACTACGCGGACGTGAAGAACACGGGGGGCAGGCCAGCGGGCAGCATCACGGCAGCGCTTGTACAAACCCCGGTAGCGAACTTTCGCATAGCCGAAGTGCCGTTCATCGGCGAGTTCACGGAGGGCGTCGAATGGGCGCACCTGGACATCGCGGGCACGTTTCTCTCTGAGCGGGTGGACGGCCACCTGACGAAGGGCGCAACCGGCATCCCGACGCGCACCCTCGTGCGGCTCGTCGAGGATCTGGCCGCGAGCTAGGCGTTCGTTGACCCGTACCCACTCTGACGCCTACAATCCTACTTCCGTGGTGGGCGTGGTCGAGGGGTTAAGACGCCAGGTTGTGGCCCTGGAGATCGAGGGTTCGATTCCCTCCGCTCACCCCATGCAGCATCGAGCCGTCGCTTTTCGGCAGGCTCAGCGCAGCGTCACGAGGCTTGGAACGGAGCCTCGCCTTTCGCAATCGACCGCAAGTGCTTACAATCGCCCCGATTCCAAAACATACGCAGAAGGAACATCAACCATGGGTAAACTCGACGGCAGGATCGCTCTCATCGTTGGCGGCGGCAGGAACATCGGACGCGCGTCCGCCAAGCTCTTCGCCTCCGAAGGCGCAAAGATCGCCATCTTCGACATGGACCCCGACCGCGCAGCAGCGGTCACGGAAGAGATCGTAGAGCAAGGCGGCGAGTGCATGTTCGCCATCGGCGAGGTTCAGAAGGTCGACGACGTCAAGGCGGCGATCGCCAAGGTCGTCGAGCACTACGGCCAGATCGACATCCTCATGAACTGCGCCGCCATCTCCGACAGGCTCCCGATGCTGGAGCTGCCGGACGAGGAGTACCTGAAGATCATAGAAGTGACGATGAACGGCACCTACTACACCTGCAAGTACGTGTCGGAGCAGATGGTGCAGCAGGGAACCGGAGGCGCTATCGTCAACTTCTCGTCCGGCTCCGCGTTCCAGGGCAACACTCGGCGCGTCGCCTATGACATGGCGAAGGGCGCTATCGTGACGCTCACGATGGACATGGCCGCGCAGCTGGCGCAGTACGGCATCCGCACCAACTGCATCGCACCCGGCATCACCGGCTCCCAGGTTGGGGGGATGATCCCGTTCGAGGATCGAACCACGAACAACCTCGTCGGCAATCGCGCAGGCTACCCGGAGGAGCAGGCCAGCGTTGCGCTGTTCCTCGCCAGCGACGACTCGCGTCACCTCTACGGCCAGACGCTCCGGAACGACGGCGGCGGGTCCGTGCTCTAGCGGCCACGTCTGCCGGGAACAACCACCAGCAACACCGGGCGGCTCTTCACCGGGTCGTCCTGACAGGAGAACGACTCATGACAGAGGACTACCAGGAAGTCGCCGCCCGCGCCGAGGTCAAGGCCAACGAGTTGAAGCTCGTCCAGGTTGGGGAGACTCAGGTCATCCTCACTGAGCTGAACGGCGAGGTCATCGCCTTCGACAATATGTGCACCCACGAGGAGTGCGATCTCGTCTACGGCGCGGTGGACGAGGACAACGAGATCGAGTGCGACTGCCACGGCACGCGGTTCAACGTGCTCACCGGCGCGGTTACCGCTCCGCCCGCGGAGATTCCCCTGCCCATCTACGAGGTGCAGGTGGAGGGCGATGCTGTCTCCGTAGGCCCGCGCAAGAACTAGCCCAGCACGACGCTCACGACCTGACGCTCGAGCCTGAGCGCCAGGTCGCGCGCGAGGCTCAGGTTCTCGCTGCTGCCGAGCGCGACGACGAACGCGACGCCCAGCAGCCTGCCGATCGAGAAATCGACGATGGTGGAGCCGAGCGTTCCGCTCGGTATGTCGTGTACGGCGAAGACCGCTGCGGCCTTGCCATGGAAGCCCGTCACGGCGAGCTTTTCCGCGTGCAGCAGTTCATGGCCGTTCTCACGGATGCGGCCCACGTTCCCCAGGAACTCCCGCAGGAACACCTCGTCTATCCAGCGCTCCACCGCCTGAGGGTCGCGGAACAGGTGCGCCACCATGCCTGCCGTGACCAATTGGCCCGTTTCGGCGCTCGCGAGCGTTTCCGGGGCGAGCTCGCGCAGGTAGCCGGTGACGCGGCCTATCTCCTCGATGGACTCGACCGTCTGGCCCGGGAAGCCGTGGGCGGCCATCGTCTCGTTGTCGAGGACACCCTCGCGGGCGGTGCGAAAGCCCGCCAGCTCACGCGGCAGTGAAGCGGGCGGCAGCATCATCCATTCCAGGTCCGCAGGCGCCGTCGCATCGGTAGCGCGCCTGAACGCTTCGTCTCGCTGGTCGTCGCCGATCAACCTCTGCCTCCGTAGATAGGGCTGGGGAACAGCCTATCAGGGGAGCATGGCGAGCGGGGCGTAGTACAATCAGAAGCGGCTCGCCCGCCCGCCCGTAGCTCAGTGGATAGAGCATCGGTCTTCGGAACCGAGGGTCGTGGGTTCGAATCCCTCCGGGCGGGCCACAAGGTTGCGCTGCGAACGTAAGCATAGTCCCCTGTGAGGGGGTTCAAGCTGGCGGTGGGTTCCTGTGCCTCCGCAGCGTGGAGGTGTAGGCCTCTCACGATTGCGCTCAGGTCAACAGGAGAAGACCTTGCCAGGAGTTCGATACGTCCGCCCCATCGGTGTGAGGGTTGTCGGTTGGGCTGCCGCCGTCGCCACGATGCTACTCGCGTCCGTCCTGCTGACCGCGTGCTCGTCTTCTCCTGGCGAGAACATCGCGACACCCGGAACCGTCCCCACCATGCAATCTGCTCCAACAGGTCGTGAGATATTCGCCTCGAATTGCGCTGCCTGTCACGGAGTTGGCGGCGGGGGGCAACCGGACTGGCATGTCAGGAAGGACGACGGCCGCCTGCCACCGCCGCCGCTGAATGGCGACGGGCACACCTGGCACCATGCGGACGGACTCCTGTACCGCATCGTCAGCCAGGGAGGGAAGATCTTTGAAGACCCCAGCTATCCGAGCTTCAAGAGCGCGATGCCGGCATTTGGTGACCAGCTCAGCCACGAAGAGATAGTTGCGGTGCTCACCCACATCAAGGACCTCTGGGGAGACAAGTCCAAACGGGGACTGTCCATCCGGGAATCGCAGGCATTGGTTAGTGAGGAGGACCCATTCCCGTCAGATGGAGAGTAGCTACCGCCAGCTTTAACGGACATTGGGCAGACCAGCCCAGGGACGGATGTGCTCGAGGAGCTCAACTGGCCGCATCACTTGTAGTCCGAACCGACTGACCTCGTGGCGGTAATTCCAAACCGTCTTGTATCTTAGGCGAAAGTGAATTCTCGTAAATGAACTCTCCGAATGCACTCAGGTTCTGGACAATGTTTGTGTCCAAAAAAATTAGTCTCGGGAGTTCGGGTAAAGTACTATCTTGTTTGTAGGTTTTGTCGGAATCAGTTGTCATCGAATGAGCCTCCAGGCAGGTCACGATGCTTAATCCAATAAATGTGTCTGGGAGTCAAACGCTAGCTTAGGACGTTGAACCCGTCAGGCAGAGCGCGCCTTCCGCTCAGCGCCAGCATGGCTATAGCGCCGTCCCCGCGCTCAACGGCTATCTCGCCCAGGAGGGCCAGCGTGACAGCGAGCGCGTTGCGCGTCGGTTCTACGGAGACTTCTGCGGCGTGCGCGACGTCCAGCGTATGGATCACGACCTCGAGGACGCGCGTCGGCAGGTAGTCAACGAGCCGCAGCGTGCCAAATGGAGTCACCATGGGTACGGCGTCATCGAGTACCTCGATGGCGGCCAGTGTCCGGTCGGCGATGGCCCGTGCGGCCTTCGCTGGGTCGTCGCCGAGAAGCGAGACACGCTCCCGCGCACGCTCGGTGATCTGTTCATGTATCCGCGGCGTGGACATGGCCTGAACGTAGTAGGCAGTAGCGCTCTCCGCACCGAACGGCGCAGGTGGCCCAGCGTATGCCGCTATGCCGTCAATCATCCCAACGACGTGCGCCACGAGCTCGCGTATGGTCCATTCCCCAAGTCCTGGCTTGTCCCAGGCGTCGGGCGATATCCGCTCGACAACGTCGACAAACTGCTGAACGGACTCGCGGAACGCGTTTCTGATCTCTCCGGAAGGATTCTGCATACCGCCATAGTATCGAGGCATCCTCGCCCTGGGCAACAGAGCATCGCGCCTACGATGATTACTACCGAGCGGGGTATCGTTGCTTCGAGAGCTATCTTGACGGGAGGGGGCGAGTGCGGAAGGGGTCGATGACGGGGACGCCCGCCGGTTCGAAGTGCCGAACGTTGCGGGTCACCACGGTCAGGCCGCGTTCGAGTGCTGTGGCAGCAATGAGCAAGTCCGCGCTCTCGTGGCCGAGGGCGTCGGACAGGCGGCCCCAGCGCCGCGCCGAGGCAACGTCGACGGGTAGGATGTGGTCGCCGTACAGTGCCAGGACGCTGTCCAGCCAGGCGGCCAGAGCGCGCGCAAATGCGGGGTCGCGGCGCTGTTGGCGGGCTATCCCCCGTTCCACTTCACCGACCGACACGACGCTCAGGTACAGATCCGCCGTCCGCTGGGCAGCTACCCATTCCATGACATTGGGGTCGCGTTCCCGTTTCCGCAGCGCCGACAACACATCGGTATCGATGAGAAACATCAGACGTCAACCGGCCGGGGCCGCAACGGCAGCCGGTCGAAGTCCTCATCATCTTGCGGGATGGCGAGCATCAGGTCTGCCAGCGTCGGCGCTTGTGCCTGCTCCATGTGGCACAGGCGCTCATACTCCTTGACCGCCAGCACCACCACTGCGGGTTTTCCACGCCGGGTCACGCGCTGTGGGGCGCCGGCGAGCGCAGCATCAACCACGGCGCTGAACCGGTTCTTAGCATCCTGGAGCGGCCACTCAGTCATGGCAATCCTTTCTGTCCAAGTAGGCTGGCTAGATTATCGCTCTGGCTAGGTACGATGGTCAAATCGCGACCTCGTAGGACAAGTAAGCAGTCGATGCGCGATTCCCGTGGGCTGTGCCGTCCCGAATCATGGCGAACGGGCGGAGCGCAGGGCGTCGAGGTCGCCCTCCCAACCGATCCCGCGGAGGGCGCGGGCCTCGTCGAGAGACGCCGGTTGCGCCGCCAATGTCCTCAGAGCGAAATTGACCGCCTCGCGCTTGGTGGCAAGCTGATAGCGTCGCATCACTTCTGCGCACGCCCGATCGTCGATGTCTATGTGATGCGAGCCATACACCAACCATGCACCAATGCGGCAGGGACAAGCAAGCGGTCGATGCGAGAGTTCGGGAGGGTTGCAAAATCAACGACAACTGCCACTTACGCCATAGCCCTGCTGATTGCTACATTGTTCACATACGTCGTTCCCGTGGAAGGCGGTCAGGTCCCTTCTCCCTTGCGGGGAGAAGGTGAGGATGAGGGTGAACCCCCAAGCCAAGCCCCGCGTACACGACAAGGAACGGAACGAAATGGAACGAAATGGAACAGAATTAAAAGTTTCGCCACTCCTGGCCACTCGTAATGAGGCCACCACAATCGAAACAAGGCCACGCTGGCCCAGTGAGTACGAGTGAGCGGAGGGCCAAATGAGGCCAGGGTTCACACCCCCCGTCGTTCCCGCGAAAGCGGTCAGGTCCCTTCTCCCTTGAGGGGAGAAGGTGAGGATGAGGGTGAACCCCCAAGCCAAGCCCCGCGTTTACGAGAAGAATGAGACGGAATGAGACCAAATGAGACTAAATTAACGTTTGCCCACTCCTGGCCACTCCTGAAGCCGCGTGAACCCGTTCCATACGCTCCGGACGCCATGAAACCCCCTGCTACCCGCGCCCCTGAGGGAACCTAAAACCGGCGTATCGGGGTACAATCCGACGTGCTATGACTACTCAGCCTTATGTCGGACAGCCGCTCCTGCGGTATGAGGATGACCGGCTCCTGCGAGGAGCGGGGGAGTTCACCGGCGACATCACGCTTCCCGGTATGGTGCATGCGGCCATCGTTCGCAGCCCCCACGCGCACGCTCGCATCACCGGCATCGAAAGCAGCAGGGCGTTGGCGATGGAGGGAGTGCTCGGCGTCCTGACGGCGGACGACCTCGAAGGCGTCGGTCTGCTGGAGAGCGTCGGCAGGCCGGGCATGGAGATCAAGCAAGGGGGAGCGCATCCCGTCCTCGCGATGGGGCGAGCGCTGTACGCCGGGCAAGCCGTGGCGCTCGTCGCCGCTGAAACGCTCGCGCAGGCCACGGACGCCGCGTCGCAGGTCGTCGTTTCGTACGAGCCGCTGGAGGCCGTGAACGACCTCGAAGCCGCTGCCGAGGGACGCTACCCGCCGCTGCACCCCGTGATGGAATCGAATGTCGGGGCGTACCAGCGCACGGGCGGAGGCGATGTCGAGGGGGCATTCGCCGCCGCCGATCGGGTCGTATCGGGGTCGTTCGTGATTCCCCGGCTCGCGCCGATGGCCATCGAGGGGCGCGCATGCATCGCCGACTACGACGCAGCGTCCGGCGACCTGACGTTCTGGTCGTCCAATCAGTCGCCGCACGACACACGCCACCACATCGAGGAGGCGATACCAGTACCGGGGCGGGTGCGCGTCTTCGCGCCTGACGTTGGGGGCGGTTTCGGGCACAAGCATCACGTCTACCCGGAAGAGGCCGCCGCGATCGTGATGTCGATACGCCTTGGCCGTCCGGTCAGGTGGGTGGAAGACCGCAGCGAGAACATCCACTCCGCCCATGCCCGGGGCCTCGAAACGTCTCTGCAGGCCGCCGTCCGCAGCGACGGCGTCATCCTTGGACTGAAGGGCCGCTTCCTCTCCGATCTGGGCGCGTACTGGATAAGCGGAGCCTTCACGTCGCCCGATAACGCCGCCAAGCGCATCAGCGGGCCGTACCACATTCCGGCGTACGACGGCGAGCAGTTCTGCGTGATGACGAACCGCCCGCCGATCACGTCCTACCGCGGCGCAGGCCAGCCGGAGGGCACCTTCTGCATGGAGCGCCTGCTCGACCTGATTGCGACCGAGATGGACCTCGATCCCGTGGACGTGCGTCGGAGGAACCTGATTCCACCGGAGGAGTTCCCCTACACCACCACCGCCGGGGTTCCCTACGTAGACGGCGATTACGAACCGGTGCTCGACAGAGCGCTGGAGACAGCCGGCTACGATGCGCTGGTATCACAGCGCGCACGGGAGCGGGAAGAGGGCAAGGTCGTGGGGTTGGGCATCGCGCTCTCCACGAAAGGCTCCGGCGGCACGGGCGGAGAGGCTGCGCGGTCGAGCGCCGCACGCGTCGCGGTGGACGTGGACGGCAACGTCCGGCTCTTCACCGACATATCTCCTCACGGCCAGGGGAACGCGACGACATTCGCTCAGATCACCGCCGACATTCTCGGCGTTACGCCCGGCGACATCACCGTTCTGCACGGCGACAGCGACGCCATCGAGCCATTCGGCCCCGGAGCGGGCACCTACGCAAGCCGAGGGTTGGTTATCGGCGGTCACGCCGTGTATCAGACGGCGTGCCAGACGCGTGACCGGCTCCTCGACGTCGCGGCGCAACTGCTCGAAACGCCTCGCGAGGATGTCACGCTCGCAGGAGGCGCGGCGGTTGCCCGCTCCGATGCTTCGCGCTCGGTTGGGCTTGGAAGGCTGGCAGCGCTGGCGGGCGACCCGGACGCAGGCATGGAGCACTACTCCACGTTCACGCTTCCGCCTGGGAGTTTCGCTTTCGCTGCGCACATCGCCTACGTTGAGATCGACCCTAGCACGGGAGCGGTGACCGTTCGCGCGTTCACCGCCGTACACGACGTCGGCAACCTCATCAACCCGCCCATCGTCGAGGGACAGATCCACGGGGGCGTCGTTCAGGGATTCGGGGAGGCGATGCTCGAAGAGGTCGCCTACGAGGAGGACGGACGGCCCAAGGCGTGGTCGTTCATGGATTACTGCATGCCGCTGGCGGAAGATCTGCCGCATCTCGCTGTCGAAACGCACGCCACGGAGGCTCGGAACGGAGCGTTGGGCGTGCGCGGCATCGGGGAGATGCCGTCAGTCGCCAGCCCCGCGGCGCTCGCCAACGCGGTGCATGACGCGCTGCGTCAGCTGGGAGCGCCGATGGTAGCGATTCCTTTCAGCCAGGAGCGCGTGTGGCAAGCAGTACGGCAGGCGCAAACGCGCTAAGCCGGAGAGGAGGAGTGGGGCCGTCCATCGCTGAAGGGTTGCAAAATATGGGCGACGCGGCCACCATAGCACTATGAAAGTTGGAGAATTCGAACTCAAAGAGCCGCTCCCGGAGTTGCGCGACCCGCACGTCATCGCATCGCTAACGCCGTGGATTGACGCCGGAAGCGTGGGGTCGCTCAGCATCGAGCGCCTCGAACGTTTCATGCAGGCGGAGGAGCTGGGCAATCTGGCGTTGCCTGGGCACTACTTCGACTTCACCCGCTACCGCCCGGTTACGTACCAGGAGGACGGCAAGCGCAAGATGCGCATCCCCAACGCGGATCTGCGCTGGGCGATCGGCCCGCACGAGCACGATTTCATCTTCCTGCACATGCTGGAGCCGCACGCGAATGCTGAGAGCTACATAGATGCGCTGGTGGAAGTCATCACGCATCTTGGCGTCAAATGCTTCTGCCGTATCGGCGCCATGTACGACGCCGTGCCGCACACGCGGCCACTGCTCGTGATGGGAACCCGCAACGGAGAGCCTCTGGAGAGCGTGGAAGGCGTCGAGGGCAACCGGCGGAGGCCGTATCAGGGCCCCACTTCCATCATGAACATGGTGGGCGACCGGCTGGGCGATAACGGCATAGACAACATGATGCTGATGTGCCGCCTTCCTCACTACGTAGAGCTCGAAGCAGACTTCGCGGGGCGCACCAAGATGCTCCAGGTGCTCTCGACGGTGTACGGTTTGCCGTCCGAGTACCACATGAGCCGCAGGGACACGCAGCAATACGCCCGAGTAACCGCGGAGATGCAGCGCAACCCGCAAGTGAAATCGCTGGTGGAGCGTCTGGAGTCGGACTACGACATCCGCCGTGGCCGGAGAGCGAAGGACTCGCCCACCGAGCCCAAGAACCTGCCGCCGCTGCCGCCTTCCGTGGAAGAGTTCCTCGGCAAAGTCACCGGGTCGAACGAAGAAGAGGGCAACTAACCTCGTGACGGACCCGCTCCGGCATGGGGCGGCGGCCTAACCGCGCGCCATGCGAACGAGCCAGGCGCCAGCCGCATCGCGCCCCTTCTACGGTTGGATCATCGTCGCTGCGCTTGGCACTGCGGGCGGCATCAGCACCTTCGTCGGCGTCGGTAACTTCGGCATCTTCGTCGCGCCCATGAGCGAGGAGCTGGGGATCGGCAACAGCTACTTCGGCTGGGCGCTCTCGGCGCGGCTGATCGGCTTCGCGGTGTCCGGCCCGATCATCGGGAAGCTCCTGGACCGCTACGGGGCGCGGGTGCCGTTGGCCGTCGCTGGCATACTCTTCGGCGGAAGCGCGGCAGCCCTCGGTTTCGTCAATGCCGGATGGCAGATGATAGGCCTCACGCTGTTCTCGGGCATCATGGGGTTCTGGGGCAGCAGCACGCTGTACCTGACCGTTCCCATCGCGAAGTGGTTCATCCGCAAGCGCGGGCGAGCGATGTCGCTCTTCTTCCTGGGCATCCCGTTGGGCATCGGCATCGCCAGCCCGCTCACACATCTGCTCATCGACGCTGCGGGCTGGCGGATGGCATGGATCGTGCTCGGCGCGGTGGGCGGGCTCTCCATCGCAGCCATATCGCTCATCTTCATCCGCAACAAGCCATCCGACCTTGGCCTTCTGCCTGACGGCGACTTCGGAACGCCAGGCACCGGCCCTGGGATAGGACAGGTGCGGCAGGAGCACTCCTGGAGCGTTGCGGAAGCCTTGCGCAACGGAGCGTTCTGGCGCATCAGCGTGGCCTTCGGGCTGCTGATGGCGGCGATGGGGACGATGGGCGTGTTCTGGGTTGCCTTCCTGCGGTCGTTGGATATCGCGCCGTACGTTGCGGCGATAGCCTTTGCCACTCAAGCGTTCACGCAGGTCATCACTGCGCTGCTCATCGCGCCGTGGATCGACCGCATCCAGCCGCGCTACGTTGCGATGGCGGGATTCGCGAGCGTGCTGGGCGCGATGCTCATCGCTGCGAACGCGTCCGTTGCGTGGCATGGATTTGCGGGGGCGATACTTGGCGGGATAGGGCTTGGAGCGGGCATGCTGATCCAGACGCACATCTGGCCTTCCTACTACGGACGCGAGCACATCGGCGCGGTTCGCGGGGCCGCTATGCCGCTGACGCTGGCGATAACCGGCATCGGCGCGCCCTTGCTGGGGACGCTGTTCGACGTGGCGGGGTTCGCGGCCGGCTGGCTGGCGGCGGCTGGCGGACTCGCGGTGGGGCTGGCGCTGCTGTTCGTATCGCCCAAGCCGCTCCTTCCGCAGCAGGGCAGCCGAGCGGTTAGCCGCTGAAGCGAGCGGGGTTGAACAGTGCGATGTCGTGCGACGTTTCTCCGTGCTGCGCAAGGTCTGCCATGATCTCGCCTACGACGCTGCAGAACTTGAATCCGTGACCGGAGAACCCAGCGGCGAACGATACCTGCGGATACTCCGGGTGCTTGCCGATGATGAAATTGCTATCCGGCGAGTTGGTGAACATGCAGGCGTTCACTTTGAGCAACCGCCCGGCGGCCATGGGGAAGCATCGCGCCGTGAAGCTGCGCAGCATCTCCTCGTCTTCCGGGCGCTGGCTGCGATCCAGCGCGTCAGGGTCGGCTATCTCGCCCACATGGTGGAACTTGCCGACCTTGAAGCCGGGTACGCCGAAAGCAGGGAATCCGTAGTATTCCTCGTCGTCCAGCGTCACGATGAAGACGGGGAACCGCGAGGGCTGGAACAGCATCGGGTTCGCAGGCTCGAACCATGCGACGACCTGGCGCTCCGGCACCGCGAGGCCGGCGATATGCGGCAGCACCCTGCCCGCCCAGGCTCCCGCGGTCAGCACTAGCGCTCCGGCCTCCCAGGTTCCGCGTTCCGTTCGGACGCGCACGCCGCCGGACACCGCCTCCCACGAGAGCACGCGCTCCTCTTCACGTACGTCCGCGCCCAGCTGACGCGCAACGGCAACGTGGCCCTCGATGCATCGCTCCGGAGCGAGGAAACCGCCTTCCGCCTGCGTCACGGCCATCATCTCGTTGGGCAGTCCGTAGCCGGGGTACCGGGCGGAGAGTTCGCGGCTCGTGAGCACCTCATGCGGCACGCCTTGGTCGACGCAGGCCTGAAGCGTCGCTCTGAAGGCTGCGGAGTCCGGAGCGCCTGCATGCACGGAGCCGGTGATATGCAGCACCTGATCGCCGGTGCGCTCCTGCAACTCCCGCCACAATTCATACGACCGGCGTCCGAGCGGGACGTACTCAGGCCCTTCGTGAAAGGCGAGCCGGATGATGCGGGTCAGCCCGTGCGACGAGCCCATCTCATGCGGGATGCGGAACTGCTCGAGTCCCAGCACCCTGAGACCCCGCTTCGCCAGCTGGTACACGGCGGCGCTGCCCATGCCGCCTACACCGACCACAATCACATCGTAGGGTTGCCGGTTGCTCAACTTCGGTTCCTCTGCTCACGCTTACGCAGGGCGGTAGTGTATTCGCTCATCGAGTTCACTCAACATCCGCGACGCCGGTTTCCGGTGGCATCTGCCCCTCCGCCCAAGGCAGACGAGCCGTTCCACGATTCTTCAGCAATTGCCTGTTTTTTGCTCATTTCTGTCGCTATCCCACCTCTGGCGCGCGCGGTTTCTCAGGAGTGATCAGGAGTGCCCCCCCCCCATACCCTAGCCTGATTTGGCCCTGTTTGGCCCTGTTTACTCCTACCGCGGAGGCTGAAATGAGGCCGGCGTGGCCTCGTTTGGCACTCCGCTCACTCGTATGCGCCGGGCCAGCGTGGCCTCGTTGCGGCCTTGGTTGGCCTTGGTTACGGATCCGGGGGCAGGGCTGGGAGTGGCCAGGAGCGGCGAAACTTTTAATTCGCTTCCATTTCCTTCCATTTCGACCCATTCCCTATCGTCTACGCGAGGACGGGGTGCGAGGTTCTCGTCTGCACGGGAACGACGGAGGGAACCGCTGCTACACACAGACGGGGAGCCATCCCCGGCGTGGAACGGCCCTCAGGAGTGCGCAGGAGTGGCAAAATTTTTAATCTCCGCTCATTTCCTATCATTTCCGCTCATTCCTCTCGTAGATGCAGGCGGTGGAAGGTTAGGGCTGCGCTTGGGGCTTCACCCTCATCCTCACCTTCTCCCCTCAAGGGAGAAGGGATCTGCAGAGGACAGGGATGCGAGACTCCAGCCTTCGCGGGAACGACGGGGCGATTCGCAAAAACGACGCATACGACCAATGTAGCAACCGACGGGCTATGACGCAATGGGCATTTGTCGCCGCCAGGGGGTAGTAAGGTGCCCACAAATGCGCCGTTTCGCTACAACCTACCGCTGGGAGCTGTTTCTGCTCTTCGGCCTGCCCGTCGTCCTCGGGTTGCTTGGTATGGCAATCGTTGAGGGGCTTCCCAAGCATGTTGTCTGGGCCGACTGTGGCAGGGTTAGCTGTGTGTGGTGGATAGCTTACGGCCTGCGCGTGGTTCACCTTGTCCTGCTGGGGGCAACCTACCCGTTCGTGCGCAGACAGGGCCGTGAATTCCTGACCCTGCTGTGGGGGCTGGAGACAGCTCTCCAGGTGGTCGCACTCGTTGTGTTTGGCACAGAGATTGCCGCCGGAGCAGGCGACTCCCCACGAGGGTTCAGGCTCATCGACGTGCCCATCGAGATTACGATTGCGACCGGCCCAACATCAAGCTCCGGGGCAACCGTGTTTCCTGTAGCGTACAACGCTGTCTATGCTCTCCAACTCCCCGTGTATCTCTGGTTCATACGCAGGGCATCACGCATCAGTATGGGCCATGCGTTCCTGCTGTACGGCCTCTCGATGGCAGATGCGGCATTCAGCGTCATCCCCCTGGTGATGATATATGTCACCAATTACCCCACGCTTCCCTACATCAGTCTCGTGGTCTTTCACGTCCTGGCGCAGGTAGGGCTGAACGTGCTGATGTTCCGGGCTCTCATCCGGCGCGATAAACTGAGCCCGGCATCCATGATGGCCATGGCAGCTGCGTTGATAGTTGCGGCATCGCTGGTGGGTCTGCTGGGATGGTTCCTGTGGTGGGGTGTCACGGTAGGTCCTATCCTGATGAACACCGCACATGGGCATCTGGTGTTCTCGCCGGTAATCACTGCGGTGCAAGCACTGAGGTCCGTGACCTATCTGTTGCCCGTTCTCGGTCTCAGCTACTTCGTGCGCGTTCGTAGGTCAGTTGACATCGAACGAAAGTGAGACACTGCCGACGGGTACCAATAGTTGCCCGCAGTGAGGGCGAATGCTAGCATTCATCGGCATCTATGCGCCGCCTCCGTTGGGCGGCGCGGGCTTATGTTCGAGGGAGGAATGCTCATGTCCTGGGTACGTAGCAGATTCACACTCCTGCTGGTGGGTATGGCGACGATCGCCGTTCTCGTTGCCTGTGGCGGCGGAGACGACCCGACCGCGCCGCCAGCGGCATCTACCGTCGCACCAGCCACGATGGCGCCATCTACGGCTGCTCCGTCTACTGCGGCACCCGCCGTAGACCCAACTGCGACCCCGACGCTTGCGCCCGGCGTAACACCTGCGGCAACGCCAACGCCAACGCCGAGGCCAACGGCGACACCAATCGTGATCGACCCTGGCTTTGACGCTGAGGCTTACTTCTCCGGCAAGACCATCAGGATCATCGTCGGCTTCGCGCCCGGCGGCGGGTACGACGCATACTCACGCCTGCTTGGGCAGGCCCTGGGACGACTGATGCCCGGCGACCCCAAGGTCATCGTGACGAACCTCCCCGGTGGAGGGGGGCTGCGTGGACTTCAGGAGACGATGCGCGCCAGGCCTGACGGGCTGACCATCCACCCGATGGCGCCACGTCACCCCGCTGCGGAAGCGGCCGGAACGGACCTCGATGACTTCGACATAGAAACCGTCAACCTCATCGGGACCGCCAGCTTCGACGACGACCACTACACCCTTTGTGCACGACGCGACGTGGCGACGAGTTGGCAGGAAGTCCTCGACCTCGGCAGAGACATCATCACCGGCACGTCCGCGCCAGGCGGGGACATGATCGGCGGCCAGTTCCTCGAGGCACTGGGCGCCCCGGTTCACGTCGTCTACGGGTACGAGGGCACAGCGGAAGTGCTGGCCGCCGTCGACCGGGATGATCTGGATGCAACCACCAGGTGCGACTACCAGTACATCACGAATCTGTACCCTGAGTGGTACGACAGCCGGGAGTTGGTTCCGCTCTACTGGCACCGATCGCCCATAGCGCAGGATTTCCTGGACCGGCTGGGCTCCGGGCTCCGAACCGAGGATATCCCGCACCTCTTCGATCTCGTCGATTCGACGGAGGATCAGCAAGCCGCCCTCCTGCTGGCGCAGAGCCTGGAATCGATGTCGCGCATGTTCGTCACGGCACCCAACGTTCCTGAGGAGATCGTTCAGACGTGGCTCAAGGTGTTCCAGGACGTGGTTCAGGATCCTGAGTTCATCGAGCGTGCAGAGATAGCTGAGCGCCCGGTGAACTACGGCGACCCCGCCATTCTCCTGGAGAACCTCCGAAAGGCCAAGGACTTCACTCCTGAGGCTCGCGAGTTGTTCCTCTCCCTCTACCCTCCCTCCTAGGGAGCCAGTGAGCGCATAACGAGCGAGGGGCAGGTTGTAACCTGCCCCTCGCTGTCTCTCCCGTTACGAACGAGAAGCAAGCGGCTTCCCGTATTGACGGGCAGGCAGCGCCCGCGTAGCGTAGCGGCTCATCGCGCGCTCTTGTTCAGTCGAGGCAAACGCCCTAATGGGAAACCGGATACTCGCAACAACCTTCTCCATCGCAATCGTGGCGGTGGTGGTCTGGGCATATAGCAACACGGTCGATAGCGCTTTCTTCGACGCGGCGCTCGACGGCGCACAGCAGCTCTTCCGTCCCGGCCCGATGATTGCGTTCGTGATTATGATTCCTATCGCGCTGGCCTCCGGCCTCATGCCGGGCGGCGGGCTGCCGTTCCTGGTGGTGGTGCTCTCTTTCGCCACCGAGCTGGACCCGTTCATCGCCCTGCCGGTGGTCATAGGCTATATGGCCGCGAACGACCTGACGGAGCCGATACCCTCGATCCTGCTGGGGATACCGGGCGCCCGCTCGTCGCAGGCGACGATACTGGATGGCTACCCATTGGCGAGGCAGGGTTACGCGGGGTACGCGCTCGGAGCCTCCTACATGTCATCTCTCATCGGGGGCATCATCGGGGGCGCCGCTCTCCTGGCGGTTCTGCCATTCGCGCGCGAACTGTTGCGGCTCTTCGGCTCCTCTGAATTCTTCCTGCTCTCACTGCTGGGCATCGCGGCAGTGGGCGTCGTGAGCGCAGGCGCGGTGGTCAAGGGATTGCTGACCGCATGCCTGGGGCTGCTGATCGGCATGATCGGCTTCACGAACGTGGCCGGGGACACACGCGGGACGTTCGGCCTCGATTACCTGTATGACGGTATCCACATCGTGCCAGTCGTGGTGGGGCTGTTCGCCATACCTGAGATAGCAGACCTCGTCATCAGCAACACGCCCGTCGCCAAGGAACGGCTCAGTGACATGCTGAAAGAGGGCAACAAGGACGTCTACAAGGGGATGCGCGAGGCGTTGCGCCACAAGTGGCTCATCACGCGCTCATCACTCATCGGCGTATTCATCGGCGCGATGCCGGGCCTCGGGCCTACGCCCGCGCACTGGCTCGCCTATGCACAGGCGCGACAGACGGAGAAGGGCGCGAGGGAGACGTTCGGCACCGGCGACATCCGGGGAGTCATCGCGCCTGAGTCGTCGAACAACTCAACGGACGGCGGCGTGTTGATGCCCACCCTCCTGTTCGCGATTCCGGGAAGCGCACCGATGGCAATCGTGCTCGGCTTTCTGTTCCTGGTGGGCATTCAGCCTGGCCCGCAGATGGTCGATCCAGACAAGCATCTGAACCTTACGATGTCGCTGGTATACGTCATCATCCTTGCGAACATCCTCGTCGTGCCCATCGTCCTGCGGTTCTCGGCGCTGCTGACAAAGGTGGCGGCGATACCTCCTCTCGTCCTCGCGCCCCTCGTCATCGGCGTCGTCATGTTGTCAGCGTTCCAGGCGAATCTGGACATCAGCGACCTTGCAGTCGTCCTCGCGTTCTCCGCGCTTGGCATGTTCATGAAAGCGTTCGGCTGGCCGCGCCCGCCCATCCTGATCGCCATCGTGCTGGCCGGGCCTCTCGAAAAGTTCATGAGCATCTCGATACAGACTCGGGGCATCTCGATGGTCTGGCAACCGGCCTTCATCGCCATCCTGGTGGTCGTGGGGCTGGCGGTTTACTTCGCGCTCAGGGTTCAACGAGGAGCGCAGCAACTCCAGGAGCGAGCGTCAACAGCGGAAGAACACCTCGGCGAAGGGCAGTCCGCCAACCAGCCATGACAACGACCCCTACCAACCAGCCAAGCGACGACAGCACAACCCACCGCACGGTGTCGTGGCGTTCGCCCGAGATCCTAGGAGAGCTCGTTCTCCTCGCGTTGATCGTCGTCCTCATCGTCGTATTCCTCTTCGCTCTGCCGGATCTTCGGCTCCCAGGGCGATGGCTTCCGCTGGTGACAATCGGCATAGCAACGCCGCTGTGGTTCATCCGCCTCTACACCGTCCTGAGCCGTCGCAAGGCCATCGAGCAGGGCATGATCATGGATCTCGGTTTCCGGGTGGGCGAGGATCCGGAAGCAGAGAAGCGCAGGGCGCTCCTCTATTTCGGGACGCTGATCCTTCTGGTGCTGGGGGTCTGGGTGATCGGATTCCACCTCGGGCTGCCGCTCTGGGTGATGGCGTATCTTGCCTTCTGGACGCGCGCCAAGTGGTACTACGTTCTGCTGGCCGGGATCGCGTTCGAGTCATTCATCATTGGCATCCTCGACCTCACGCTCGATATCATCTGGTTCGAGCCGCTGCTGTTCCGGTGGATAGGCGTGGCGTACCCGATCAACGATATGTTCTCCCGCATTTTCTAGCGGCGTGTAGCCCGCTCCGGTGCGCGGTGCTAGACTCGGCAAGCCCAGCCTTACACATCCGAGGAGGAGCGGTTATGACCACCCGCCAACGTGTCCCCTACGACGATCTGCGCGGCTATCTGAAGCTGCTGGAAGATAACGGCATGCTCAAGCGCATCACCGCAGAGGTTGACCTAGACGGCGAACTCGGCGCCATCGCCTACCGTGACCTCGTCCGCGACGGCCCCGGCCTGCTGTTCGAGAACGTGAAGGACTACCCGGACATGCCGCTGGTAGCCAATGTGATGTACCGCGAGGATCAACTCGCGCTCGCGCTCAACGGCGACCCCGATTGGGCCAGCCTCCGGGACATCATCCACGAGGGCATGCAGCATCGTATGCCGTCCAAGCAAGTGCCCACCGGCCCCGTCAAGGACGTGAAGATCATGGGCGAGGACGTGAACCTCGACATGCTCCCCACGCCACGCTGGCACGAGGAGGACGGGGGACGCTACATCGGCACGACCGCCGGTTTCGTGACGCGAGATCCGCAGACGGGAAACCTGAACATGGGGCAGTACCGTTCCATGATCATCGACAAGAACACTACTACGGTCGAGATCATGGGCGACTGGGCCGTAGGCGCGACGCCTCCGCAGGGATCGAATTACGGCGGCACCGGCGACCGCAACGGCGCGACTCACGTGCTGGAGAACGAGGCCAACGGCCTGCCGACTCCGTGCGCCATCGTGCTGGGCATGGATCCTCTGCTTACCTTGTCCTGCGGCACTGCCGTTCCGCACGATGAGAACGGCCACGGCGAATACGAGGCCGCGGGCGCGTGGGCAGGCCGTCCTGTCGACCTCGTCAAGTGCGAGACGAGCGACCTGCTGGTGCCGGCCAACGCAGAGATCGTCCTGGAGGGCGAGGTGGTGCCGTACGAGCGCGTGAACGACGGCCCGCACGGGGAGTCCACGGGCTTCTACAATCAGTACCCCTCGACGTTCATGGTGCGGGTGACGGCAATCACGCATCGGAAAGACCCCATCAGCTTCGGCCTCATCTGCGGACGCATCGAGGACTACCCCCGTCCGCTCATGCGCTCCAACACGCTGCTGGACGTGCTGATCGCCAAGTCCGGCCTGACCAACCTGAAGGAAGTCTTCTTCCCTGACGCAGGGCGCTCAGGCTTCCTGATCATCAGGGCGAGCATCACCAGCCCCGAGCAGCCGAAGCAGATCATCGACGCGGCCTATGAGCACATGCGCTACCGCTGGGTGATCGTCGTTGACGAGGACTGCAACGTACGGGACTGGAACGACGTTCTGTGGCGCATCGTGTCGTCGGTCATTCCTGATCGGGATATGTATCGAGGCCGCGAGTACGAGTTCCGCGCGCCGCATGAGGGAGCGGTGGAGTTCGTGCCTCCAACGTATGGGATGGGATTCGACGCGACGTTCCCGTTCAAGGAGTACGAGCACCCACGGCCCAACATCGCCCAGCCCAGCATGACGATGATGGAGCACGTCACTTCGCGCTGGAAGGAGCTCGGGCTCAGCTAGGCAACAGGACAGCAATCACGAACGATAAACGATGGAGGAGAGAGCCTTGACGACTTCAACGAACCGCGACCCTGTCGCATACAAGAGCATGCGCGAGTACATGATGATCCTGGAGGAGCGGGGACTGCTCAAGAGGATCACCGCCCCTGTCGACCTCGACTATGAGGTAGGCGCGATCAGCTACCGAGACCTCGTCCGCACGGGCCCCGGCCTGCTGTTCGAGAACATCAAAGACAACCCGGACAAGCAGCTAGTCACGAACATCATGTATTCGCTCGATCAGCTGGCCATCGCGTTCAATGGGCCTAAGGATTGGGTGAAACTTCACGATATCGTGAAGGAGGGCATGTCCGACCGCCTGTCCAGCGTGAAGGTAGACGACGGCCCTGTGAAAGAGGTGAAGGTTTTCGGCGAGGACGTGGACCTCGGCGAGATTCCCACGCCGCTGTGGCACGAGCTAGACGGCGGGCGGTACATCGCCACGACTGCCGGCGTGGTCACGGTTGACCCGCAGACGGGCGCTCACAACATGGGGCAGTACCGCTCCATGATCATCGACCGCAACCATACGACCGTGAAGATTCAGGGCGACTTCAAAGTCGGCGCTACGCCTCCCAAGGGTTCGACCTACGGTGGGGCAGGCGACCGCAACGGCGCTGTGCACGTTCTGGAGAATGAAGCAGAGGGCAAGAACACCCCGTGCGCCATCGCCCTTGGCATGGACCCGTTGCTCGTCCTCGCTGCAGGCACCGCGGTTCCTGAGAATGAGAGCGGCCTCGCCGAGTACGAGGCGGCAGGCGCATGGGCCGGGCGTCCCGTGGAGCTGGTGAAGTGCGAGACGATCGACGTCTGGGCGCCGGCGGAGTCCGAGTACATCCTGGAAGGCGAGATCATCGCAGGTGAGCGTCACTTCGACGGCCCCCACGGGGAGTCGTCGGGCTTCTACAACAAGAACTACGAGGTGTTCGTGTTCCAGGTGAACGCGATCACGCACCGCAAGGATCCGATCAACTTCGGGCTTATCTGCGGGCGCATCGAGGACTACCCACGCCCTCTGATGCGCTCGGGCTCCATCCTGCAGACGCTGGTGAGCAAGTCCGGCCTCACGAACGTGAGGGAGGTTCACTTCCCGGACGCAGGCGCGGGCGGAGTCATCGTGATCCGCGCGAAGATCGAGGCTGAGGGGCAGGCGAAAGAGATCATAGATGCCGCCTACGCTCACCTGCGCTACCGCTGGGTCGTCGTCGTTGACGAGGACTGCGACGTGCGAGACTGGAACGACATCTGGTGGCGGATCGTCTCGTTCGCGGAGCCGACGCAGCATGTCCACCCGGGGGCTCACCTCCCGCGCCCGCTCGGACGCCCCGGCGAGATGGACTTCATCCCGCCCTCGCAAGGCATGGGCATAGACGCGACCCGCGAGAACAAGGTGACGGAGTTCCCCGTACCTCCGCCTTCCAAGCCGACGATGGAGATTCTCGACAGCGTAGGCGAGCGCTGGGGCGAGCTCGGCCTGTCGTAACCGACTACCCTCGCGCAACGCGAGCCAAACGCAAGATAACAACGGCGTCCGCTCTCTCATGGAGCGGGCGCTGTTTGTTGCACTCGGTTGCTTGCGCATGCCCACCGCCTCAGTCGCGTTCCTGTGCAACCTGCGCCGTCTCTGTATAATCGCCCTGCTATGCGAAAGATCATCGTCGGTATCAGCGGATCGTCAGCACCTATCTATGGCATCTACACCCTGCGCGCACTGCAGGCGATGCCGGATATCGAGACACACCTCATCCTGTCCGAAGGCGCGCACCTCTCCATCAAGTACGAAGCGCCCAACTGGGCCATCGCCGATATCGAGGCTATGGCGGATGTCGTCCACGACCCTCGCAACATGGCGGCCAGCGTATCGAGCGGCTCGTTCAAGACCGACGGGATGGTCGTCGTGCCGTGCTCGATGAAGACGCTCGCTGGCATCGCGAATTCGTACAACAACGATCTGATCACGCGAGCGGCGGACGTCTGCCTGAAGGAGCGCCGGCGACTGGTCGTCGTTGCGCGGGAGACGCCTCTCCATCGCGGCCACCTGCTCAACATGCTCTCCGTTACAGATATGGGCGGCATCATCCTGCCCCCCATACCCGGCTTCTACTCCGGCCCGCAGAGCATCGACGACATCGTCCACCACACGGTCGGCAAAGTGCTCGACCTGCTGGGCATCGAGAACACCCAGTTCAAGCGGTGGGAGGGCAAAGAGCCCTCCGCAGACTAAGCGTGAAGAGGCTCGATCATGTCCGATGACGTAGGCCGCGAACTCCCTGACGATCTGTTCGACGCGCTCTGGTACGAGGACGTAACCGTCGAGCGCGGCAAGGCGATTCTCATCACCACCGCGGACGCCAACGGATGGCCTCATCCCGCGCTTCTTTCGTTCCGCGAGGTGGGCGCGCGCGACCGCACCACGCTCCGTGTCGTTACCTACGACGGCAGCACCACGACGCGGAACCTGCGCAGCAACGCGAAGATTACGCTCACCTTCATCGACGAGCGGATGACCTACTACGTGAAGGGCACGGCGAAGGAGATTCCGTCTCACCTGGCCGGCGCCGATCCGCATTTCACGGTGATGGACGTGGCGATCACGCAGATACTGCGCGATTTCACCGGCGAGGACGAGGCGGGCGCGTACATTACATCCGGCATAACGTTCCACAATCCGTGGAAGAGCGAACGGACGGTGTAGCTCCCGGCGCGAGCGCGATCTGCCCGATTGCCGATCTCTCCCGGCACCGCCCCGTGTGCTGCGCATGCGCTACCGATTAGACCTCAACACACATGAGAAATGCCTCTCCGCGCGGAAGTTCGAAGGTTGGGATACCATCTGCGGGTTCGCGTCCGAACGTCAGGCCGTCAGCAAGCACTGGCGAGGCATGGAGGAGACACCGGTGAGGCTACAGAAGCGACTTGGGCTGGCCATTATCGCCGCCACGATGACTACTCTACTGGCGGCGTGCGGCTCGTCGAGCACCCCTGAACCCACTCCCACTGTCGCTCGCCCGGCTGCAACCGCCGCTCCGCCTGATGCTTCAACTGCTGAGCCTACGGCCATGCCAACGCAGCCATCCCCCAGCGCGCCGACTCCCTCCCCTGCGAGCGGCGCCGTGGTCAACGCCCACGCAGTTGCCGCAGACCCCGGCTACGATGTCGCACTCTCGCTCTCCAGCATATCCACCCGCGTCTGGCGAACGGACTTCCGTTTCCACACGATCCCCTACGACGAGGTCTTCTCCGGCGGCGTCCGGCGCGACGGCATCCCGCCCATAGACAACCCTCAGTTCATCGACATCGCGCAGGCCGACGAGTGGCTCACGGACATGCAGCCGGTCATCGCACTGGAGGTTGGCGGCGAAGCGAAAGCCTACCCGCTGCAGGTGCTCACCCGACATGAGATCGTCAACGACGAGATCGCAGGCGTCCCTGTCACGGTTACCTACTGCCCGCTGTGCAATTCCGCAGTGGTGTTCGAGCGCACGCTGGACGGTACGGTCTACGACTTTGGCGTATCGGGGAATCTCCGCAACAGCGACCTCATCATGTGGGACAGGCAGACGGAGAGTTGGTGGCAGCAGCTGACCGGAGAGGGCATCGTGGGCGATCTGGCAGGCGCTCAGTTGGCCTTCATCCCCGCGCAGGTCGTCTCATGGGCGGCGTTCAGGGACGCTCATCCTACCGGCCTCGTGCTCGCTGAGCCCGTGGCCGGACGATACGGCGCGAACCCGTATCCCTTCTACGATACGCCGGACGAGCAACCGTTCCTGTTCCTGGATCCCGCTACGCAGCTTTACGCGCAGGCCGACCCTCGCCTGCTGCCCAAGGAGCGCGTCGCGGCTGTGGAGGTCAACGGAGAGAGCGTGGCCTTCCCCTACACGCGCCTGGAGGAGGAGCGCGTCATCCACTATCAGATCGGCGGGCAGGAGGTCGTTGTCTTCTTCGAGTTCGGCACCAACACCGCACTCGGGGCCCGTGACATAGCGACCGCTGCGGACGTTGGAGCGACGGGCGTGTTCAATCCAGTCTCGGAAGGGCAGTCTCTCACGTTCCGGCCAGCGGGCGACTCCTCAGGCGGAGGGTTCGTGGATAACGAGACCGGCAGTACGTGGAGCATCCTTGGCAGAGCGCTGACCGGGCCCTTGGCGGGGCGGCAACTGGAGCGCTATGTCGCCCAGGACCATCTCTGGTTCGCATGGGCGGCGTTCAAGCCTGATACCCAGGTTTACGCGGGAGTTTCCTGACGCACCGAGGGCGTCAGTCCCGTAACGGGAGCCCTCAGTGCAGGGTGTGCGGAGCGCTCTATCGTCCGCCGATGGTGAAGAAGCGGAGTAGCTTCTGGAAGAAGCCTATAGGCTCTTCCGAACCCCGCCCCATCGTATTCTCCAGTATCTCGTCGAGCGACTGCCAGCTCGGCGCCGGCTGGTAGCTGCCCGTCAACCCGGTCGCGACCACGGTGACTCGAACTTCGTCTTCCATGTTCTCGTCGGCGATCATACCGAAGATGATATTCGCCTTCGGATCAACCATCCCCGTGACGAAGTCCGTGGCCTCCTGCACTTCCTGGAGGGTGACGTCACGGCCATGCGTGATGTTGAGGAGCACACGCGTCGCGCCTTCAACCGGAGCCTGCAGCAAGGGGCTCGCCATTGCGGCACGCGCGGCGTCCTGCGCCCTGTGCTCTCCACGACCGTGGCCTATGGCCATCCATGCGGGGCCAGCATCGGACATCACCGCTCTGATGTCCGCGAAGTCCAGGTTGATCTGCCCGGCTATCATCACCAGTTCAGCGATCGACTGGACCCCCTGACGCAGCACGTCATCGGCGATGCGGAACGCGCTCTCGGCGGTCATCCGTTCGTCCGTAACCGCGTAGAGCCGGTCGTTGGGAATCACGATCATCGTGTCCACGTGTTCACGCAGGTGGGCAATGCCTTCCTCGGCCTGGGACGTACGTTGGTGGCCTTCGAAGCCGAACGGCTTGGTCACAATCGCGATGGTGAGTGCGCCGACCTCCTGGGCAATCTCCGCCACCACCGGCGCTGCGCCTGTCCCCGTGCCGCCGCCCATTCCCGCCGCCACGAACACCATATCCGTACCGCTGAGCAGGTCGTAGAGATCCTCGCGGGACTCTTCCGCGGATTCACGGCCCAGTTCAGGGTTGCCCCCGACGCCAAGCCCTCGCGTGAGCCGGTCACCGATCCGCACCTTCTGCGGCACGTCCATTCGCAGCAGATGCTGGGCATCGGTGTTCACTGCGATGTATTCGACGCCCTGGACGCGCTGCCTGTACATACGAGCGACGGCGTTCGAGCCGCCTCCGCCCACACCAAGCACCTTGATGTTCATGATGCCCAGGTTGTCGATCTGCGCTTTCCCGAGTCCGAGGGATTCGTCTTCCTGGGCCCACTGTTCGTCCGGGTCGATCTCCGGCTTCTCCGCAACAGGCTCTCGCCTGACGAGAATCTCCCTGCCTTCCAGCAGACGCATCAAGCGAACCCAGGTGTTGGGAACAACTTCGGAGGGTTTCAGCAGGCCCTCCTCCAGCATCAGCAGGTCTTCATACGCAATATCGAGATCGGCCGAGAGTTCATCGATGCTGTAGCCAGCGCGATAGCGCAATTCGCGCAGATACGTGCCCAACTGCAGCATCTCCTCGGGAATCTTGCCTGATTGGTTCAGCCATCGTTCGGCGGCCTGCATCGCAAAGCGAATCCAGATGCCTTTTCCTGTCTGAATCGTATGCGCGGAACGGTGTGTCACGAAGCCTATTCCTCGACGAACATCTCTAGCATTTCAGTGGTTTCGCGCACGTTCAAGCCAGCGTTTTCGCAGAACGTACGGAACCGGTCTCTTGCTCGATTGATACGCATGGTGACCGCTCTGGGACTGGGTGCGTCCAGCATCGTCGCCATTTCTGTTATGTCTCGCTTCAGCAGGTAGCGCAAGCGCAGCGTGGACGCATCCCGTGGGAATTTCCCCTCGAAACGCTTCCACACCCGATTGTCCTGAAAGGCTGCCGCGGCGTCGGATGCCTCTTCCGGCTGTCCATCACGCAACCGGCGCTCGGTCGCTTCCTGTACTTCTCGTTCCGCACCTTTGCGCTGTGACACGTCGCGGAACTGCTGATGCTTCTTTTCCGCCGCGTTGCTGAACCATTCCTGTGCTGATTGACTACCTCGGAAGCTCGGAACCTGCAGCAGGAACAGCACGAGCGCAGCGGCAGCCGCATCATCGCGGAATTCCGGCGCTATGCCGCTGATACCCCAGCTCTCAGGCTCATCGTAGATGCGTTCGCCAATCTCAGCCGCGAGAGTTCGCGCTTCACGAACCGCACTATCCTTGCGCGTACGGTCGCTCCCCGCTTCGCTAAAGTTGCGCAGAACCGTCTGCAAACGCTTGATGATCTCTGCGTCGGAGAAGTACATCGGGCCTATCGTCATGCGAGAACCTGAAAAGCAGCAGACAAGGATAAACGTATGGTACCAAAAGACCTCGTCCCCTGCTAGCGATACGCCTGCGGGAAACCGGCGATACAGAGGTGCGCAGGGGGTGCGGGCGTGGCGTCTCAGCCGCAGAGCGCGCGTACGCTCCTTGGCTCGGATGAGCGTGGAGTGCTAGCATACCCTCCATATCCTGTGGAGGTTCCCTGCCCTCATCGGCAGCACTATGGCCATAGAAAAGACAACCGATAGCCGCCTGGCAGATCTGCAGGCCCGCAAAGACGAGAGTCGGCGGTCAGGCGGCGCCATCCGCACCGAGCAGCAACACGCCAAGGGCAAACTCACCGCCCGTGAGCGTATCGAACTCCTCCTCGACCCCGGTACGTTCGAGGAGCTCGGCTCCTTCGTAACGCACCGCTCCAGCGAGTTCGGCACGGGGGACAAGAAGTACCCCGGGGACTCCGTCATCACGGGGTACGGTAAAATCGCCGGACGGACAGCCTACGTCTATTCGCAGGATTTCACCGTTTTCGGCGGGTCGCTCTCAGAGGTGACCGCAGAGAAGATATGCAAGGTGATGGACCTGGCGATGCGGAACGGCGCTCCCATCATCGGCATCGCCGACTCCGGCGGCGCGCGCATCCAGGAGGGCGTCGTCAGCCTGGCGGGCTACGGCGAGATCTTCATGCGCAACACGCTCGCATCGGGCGTCGTGCCCCAGATCTCAGCCATCCTGGGGCCGTCTGCCGGAGGCGCGGTCTACTCACCAGCCATCACCGACTTCACGCTCATGGTGCGGGGCATCTCGCAGATGTTCATCACCGGGCCGGAGGTCATCAAGGCCGTCACCGGGGAAGAGATCACGCACGAGGAGCTCGGCGGCGCGGACACGCATGCGCAACTCTCCGGCGTGTCGCACTTCACGCTGGATTCCGAGGAAGAGTGCATGGAGACCATCCGGCTCCTCCTCAGCTACCTTCCGCTCAACAACCTGGACGACCCACCGATCACCGACCAGAGCGACGACCCGGAGCGGATCGACGAGTCCCTCCGCACGATCATTCCTCAGGAATCTACGCGCTCCTATGACATGCTCGATGTCATCGAGCGAATCGTGGACAACGGCGAGTTTCTGGATATCCAACGCGCGTTCGCACCCAACATCATCGTCGGCTTTGGCCGTCTGAATGGCCGGAGCGTCGGCATCGTGGGCCAGCAGCCCGCCTATCTTGCAGGGGTCATCGACATCCACGCGTCCGTGAAAGCCGCCCGTTTCGTCCGCTTCTGCGACGCCTTCAATATCCCCATCATCACCTTCGCGGACGTGCCCGGCTACATGCCCGGAAAGGATCAAGAGCACCGGGGCATCATCCGGCAGGGCGCGAAACTGCTGTACGCCTACGCAGAGGCCACCGTGCCGAAGATCACCGTCGTTACGCGCAAGGCCTATGGCGGCGCTTATGTGGTCATGGGCAGCAAGCACCTGCGCACGGACATCAACCTCGCGTGGCCCTCGGCGGAGATCGCGGTCATGGGGCCTGACGCCGCGGTGAACATCATCCACCGGCGCAGGCTCGCCGACTCGGACGACCCCGATACGACCCGCGCGCAGCTCATCGAACAGTACCGCGACAATTTCGCCAACCCTTACCAGGCTGCGGCGCGTGGTTTCATCGACGACGTGATCGACCCCGCCGAGACGCGGCCCAAGCTGATCCACGCGCTCGATGCTCTGCAGAACAAGCGCGACACCCTCCCACCCAAGAAGCACGGCAACATACCCCTGTGAAGTTCCTCGTCAGCCACGAAGTTCTCTACCGCACGACCGTCGAAGCGCCCAACGAGAAGGAAGCGGCGATGGCCGCCGAAAACTTGGCGTATGACGAGTGGGACAGAAGCGTCGTCACCAGGGAGGATGTCGTGCCGATGGAGGAGTCCCCGGTGAACCCGCAAGCGGGCGGGTGAGTCAAACGTCCGGCATTCCAGCCGCGAGCGCACACGGCGGGGCGTGGGCGTGGCAGACGCTGTCATGCTGAGCGGAGCGCAGCGGAGTCTAGATAAGGAAAGACTCGTTTCGCCAATCCCTGCATCGGCATCCCGAGGCTCTGCTCGAAGTCGCGTAGCCGGACAAGCGCATCGAGTACTACCGGAGGACGGGCTGGCGGCCTACGGGCAGCCGACGGCGCAGGGCAAGGGTCCCCTACGCCCTGCGCCGTCTCGCTCGGAACACGAGCGCCAGAGCACCGGCCACACTGATGAGGACGAGTAACCCACCCGCTGCAGGGACGCCGATCGAACGCCAGAGGCCCGAGTTATCGGGAGTCTGAAGCTGTACGGTGACCCTCCCTTGCAAGTCGTCGTCCTGCTCATCCTTGCGCAGGCGACCGTCGCTCTGCACTTCGCGGTGAAGGACTACTCCCTCTCCCGCCAGGGCAGTGAGGACGCCGTCGAAGGCGGATGCGGGCACCAGGAAGCTGAGGAACGCCTCCTGGCTGTGTTGGCGGGTCCTGATGATGACCTGCCCCATCGTCCCGCCGACCCCGCCGACCAAATCCCGGATGCGGCTGACTGGACGCTCGACGTCGCCTACTTCTACCTGTATAGACGCCGAGGGAGCAACGGGCGTGGAGCCGGGAGGCAGCATAAAGCTTACGGTGATGGTCGCAAGCGCCACGCTGCGTTGGATGAACTCGAGTTGCCCCTGCAAGCGCTCGACGTTCGCACGCACCCGCGAGAGCTCCCGCTCGACGGTGAGCACGTCGCTGACGGACACGGCCCTGTCGAGCAGCTTCAGCAGGCTCTGCTCAGCGCTCCGTTCGCTCTTGAGCCGGGCCTCGAGGTCGATGGCCTCCCCTGTAACGTCCTGCTGGCCGAGGCTCTGCCCCACCGCCTTTCCCAACCGCTCAATGCGATCAAGCGCACCGAGGAATCGGTCGCCAGGGACACGGACGACGGCGGAGCCGTACTCCGGGTTGGGGCCTCCCGACGTGGAGACGTGCTCGATGAAGCCTCCCAACGACTCAACCAGCCCTCGGAGTTGGGTGGTAGCCGCGCTTACGTCGCTCACCTCAACGTCCAGCGACGCCCGAGAGATGATCTGGCGCTCGCCGGCGAAGCCTTGGGGATTCCCACTGCTAGGGGGGCTGGTTTCGAGACCTATCTCGGTCATCTGCCATCCCGACAGCCCAAGCGCTCCCTGCGGAGCAGGCGTCCCGGTTGGAGCAGGCGCCGCACCTGGCGCAGGCGCCGGTATCGGTGTATCTGTGAATACCCCTGCGCTGAGCTTAACCCTGGCATGCCTATCCAGATTGGATAACGCGATTGAGTCGCCATCGGTCCCGCTCAATGGTCCATCGTTGGCCGAAAATGCCAGAGTGACCGGATCTCCGTCCCCCGAAGAGAGACCGGCGGATATGAGCGCCGTGCCCGCGCCTCCCACGGCCAGCACAACGGCGACGGCGGCGCCCATCGCCGCCATCCTCAACCGCCGTTGCCAGCCGGTCATCGGCGCGGCAGGCCGCTCCAACCGCGATTCGACGCGCGCCCACAGATCCGACGGCGCGGGCGCATCGCCCGCTTCCGCGAGGAGCGCCTCCCTGATACGGTGTTCGGTGTTCTCGTTTTGTTCGCTCATGCCTTAGCCTCGTTCTCAGTCCGCCAGCGCATCCCGAAGTTGTTCAAGCGCTCTGCTCAAGCGTGACTTCACCGTTCCTTCACGGATGCCGAGGGCGTTCGCCACTTCCCTCGTGGAGAGGTCCGCGAAGTAGCGGAGCACGACGATCCGGCGATGGTCGGCGGACAGCCGGCTGAGCGCCCGCCGGACCTCGTCCCGGTCGTCCGCCCGGGCGAACTCGGGGTCCGTACTGCCGCCATGCTTGGCCTCCGATAGCGGTTCGACCGGCGCCGAGACGCGGGCTTTCGCGTTGAGCGCCTGGTTGACGGCAATCCGGACCAGCCACGGTTTCACGGGTTGGCCGAGGCGGAACGTCCCGATGCCTTTCCATGCGCGCACGAACGTCTCCTGCACCAGCTCTTCGCTGGCCGCCCTGTCGTGCGTCATCAGGTAGATGGCACCCATAAGCACATTCCCGTAGCGCTCCACGATCGGACGAAACGCTTCTCGGTCGCCCATCTGGCAGCGCCGGACGGCATCCTGTTCGTCAATCACGTTCTCTTCTCTCCAGGCCGCTGGCGGCCTTCACTAGGAATATACAAGTCATGAGAGGAATAGGTTCCCACGCGGCGATGCAGCGCGCCAGCGGGAGGAAATGGGTGGCCCGGTCCCACCACTTGCCCGTGATAGTGAGGTCAGTCCACTTACCTTGGACTCGAACCGCGAGAACACCCACCGTGACACCCGCCTCTCCCGCAGTCGCCCCGCCACTTTGTTCACGCCGGTCCTCCCGTGGGAGCGGCGCGGGGCGATACGCTCACGACGAACCGGCGCGTCCTGTCCACTCTGTTGGTTCTCCACGCCGGGAGCCGCGCTTGCCCGCCACGCCTGTTCCTCCGTATAATCTCCACGCCCAGCCGGAAGGGCGCACAGCCCCCGGTGGGTGTGCGTAACAGCGATCTCCGCAAGCTCCGGCAGGACACCTGCGCACGCGGGTAACACGCGGAGAACAGCCCATTCGGAACAAAGGAAAGAGGTGGCGGTTTGGCTGACAACAGTGTTATCGAGGCAGCGAAGGACCATTTCGGCGGGCTCGTCGAGGAGCAGTTGGCGCGTGTGGAGCGACTGAAGCAGGCTCCGGCCCCCACCGACTACGCTAAGGTAAACCCGATTATCATCGGCATGCTGGGCGGCGACGGCATCGGCCCCACCATCACCTACGAGTCCCAGCGCGTCCTCGAACAGCTGCTGGCGGACGTGGTGAAGAGCGGCAAGGTTCAGTTCCGCAACATCGATGGGCTGACCATCGAGAACCGTGCAGCGAAGCTCCAGTCCATCCCCGACGACGTGCTGGCAGAGATCAAGCGGTGCCACGTTACGCTCAAGGGCCCCACGCACACGCCCGAGAAGGGCGACGGCTGGCCGAACATCGAGAGCGCGAACGTCTCGATGCGCAAGGCGCTGGACCTGTTCGCCAACGTGCGGCCTGTCCGCATCCCCGCCGAGAACATCGACTGGACGTTCTTCCGCGAGAACACCGAGGACATGTACGCCCTCGGCTCCAACGGCATCAACGTTACCCCCGACCTGGCCATCGACTTCCGCGTCATCACGACGCAGGGCTCGCGGCGCATCATCGACGCAGCGTTCGCTCACGCGCGCAAGACCGGCAAGGAGCGCGTCACCATCGTGACCAAGGCGAACATCGTCAAGACGACGGACGGCAAGTTCCTCGACGTCGCGCGGGAGGTTGCGGAGAACTACCCGGGCATCTCCTGGGACGCGTGGTACATCGACATCATGACCGCGAAGCTGCTGGACACTGCCCGGCGATCCGACTTCCAGGTGCTCGCTCTGCCGAACATGTACGGCGACATCCTGACCGACGAGGCCGCGCAGATCCAGGGCGGCGTCGGCACGGCGGGCTCCGCGAACATCGGCCTCGAGTACGCGATGTTCGAAGCGATCCACGGCAGCGCCCCGCGTATGGTTACCGAGGGCCGCGCGCAGTACGCCGACCCCAGTTCCATGGTGCGTGCAGGCGCGATGCTGATGGAGCACATCGGTTTCTCCGAGCTCGGTGAGAAGGTCAACATGGCCCTCGACGTCTGCGGCCAGTACGAGCGCAAGGCGATTACCACGGGACGCGACACCGGCGTGACCACTGGCGAGTTCGGCGACTACATCGTCGACACCGTCAGCGACTCCAGCCTCAAGAGCAAGTGGGAGGGCTACGTCCGCGCCTAGACAGCCCCGCCGCTCACGCAAAGAGCGGGAATCGAGCGGCCGCGTTCCTGCCTTGCACCACGAAACGACAAAGGTGAAACGGAAATGGCACGTCAGAAAGTAACCGTCGTCGGCGCAGGAAACGTCGGCGCCACGACTGCACAACGCCTCTTCGAGCGCGGCTACATGGACGTGGTCCTGATCGACGTGGTCGAGGATATGCCGCAGGGCAAAGCGCTCGACATCGCGGAGTCCGGCCCCATCCTCGGGGTCGACGCCACGATCACGGGCTCGAACGGCTACGAAGAGTCCGCTAACTCGGATGTCGTCGTTATCACGGCAGGCATCGCCCGCAAGCCGGGGATGAGCCGGGACGACCTGCTCTTCACGAACATGAAGATCGTAGGGTCGGTCGTCCGAGAGGTTGCTCCGCACTCACCGAATGCCACCATCATCGTTATCTCGAACCCACTGGACGCCATGGTGCAGCACGCCTACTCCATCGCGTCCGGCATGGGCTTCACGAAGAATCGCGTTCTCGGCATGGCCGGTGTCCTCGACACGGGACGCTTTCGCACGTTCCTCGCCCAGGAGTTGAACGTCTCGGTACGGGACGTTCAGGCCTACGTGCTTGGCGGCCATGGCGACCAGATGGTTCCGCTCACGGAGTACACCACGGTCGGCGGCGTGCCTATCAGCAAGCTGCTCAGCGCCGAGGCGCTGGAGCGCATCATCAAGCGCACCCAGGGCGGCGGCGGCGAGATCGTTGCGCTGCTCAAGACCGGCAGCGCGTTCTACGCGCCGTCAGCCGCGGCTGCGGAGATGGTCGACGCGGTGCTGCTCGACCAAAAGCGGCTGCTCCCCTGCGCCGCGCTGCTGGAGGGCGAGTACGGCATCAACGGCGTCTATATGGGCGTGCCCGTCATCCTGGGCGCGGGCGGTGTCGAGAAGGTCGTCGAGCTGGAACTGACCAGCGATGAAAAGGCGCTGCTCGACAACTCCGCCGACGCTGTCCGCGAACTCGTCAATGCCATGGCAAACGCACCTGCCGAGTAACCGCTGCGCACAGACCACGATGGGCAAGACGCGCCTGTCAGGGCCATTCCAATGGATGGAGCGGTTCTTCGCACCGACAGATAAGGAACTTCGACGTGTCCGACCGCATCATCCATCTGGAACCTGTGGACAGCAGCAGCCACGACGATGGCCCGCTCGCGTTCACCGATGTCATCGTCGTGGTTTACCTCGAAGGGTTGCCTGCTCATGATCACGACGGCGATGTCTTCTATGACAACGAACCGCTCGCTGAGGCGGTCGCTGGGGCGTTCGCGCTCGGCTGCGCGGTCGGCGTCGATTTCCCCGCTCGCATCGTTCCGGCGCTGGAGCAGACACACCCTGGGCAGGTTACGGAGATCATCGACGAGTGCCGCGAGCCGTTGGAACAACAGACGGCGGCGGCCCGTCAGACGACAGACCCGTTGGAACCTGCCGACTTCATGGGCGACCTGCTGCAGGCGATGGAGGAAGGCGGCCACGCCGATATCGAGACTGCCCAGAACGCCCTGAGCATGAGTTTCGAGTACGGACTCATCCTTGCCCACGTCCAGCGTTCCGCTGCGCTGGTTCTCCGCAACGCCTTCAATCGCGCTCAGGAAGAAGCGGCTCAGGAAGAAGAGCCGGAAGACGAACCTGCGGACGCGGAGGGCGAGCATCTGCCGCCCGAGTACGCGCCGTTCGAGTCGCTGCAGGAGCTGGCGCAGGAGATCATGAGCGCCTACGAGGCGGACATAGGCTTCTCGTAGCGAGAGGGCCGAGTCCATATGGGCCCGACCCTCGAATCAGCCGATCGTGTAGCCAGCCTCGTCCACGATAACAGCGCAACACGGCCCATCGATGCTCTGTTCGCTGCTGTAGTACGTGAGAGCCTCGTCGCGACCTTCCTCGTCGTAGCGCGCTATCGTTTCCTCGATGAATGCCACCCGTCGAGTTACCCTTCTATCAGGCCCTGACACTCGCCTTCTGGACGATCTGCTTCGTGCTCACGATGTGCCGCCCCATGCCCAGCTCCTTGGGAGACAGACCCATCGCCAGCCCGATCATCTGCGGCAAGTGCAATATCGGCATATTGATCTTCTCGCCCCGCTGCGCCGCCGCTTTCGGCTGCTGGCCGTCCAGATTCAGATGGCACAGCGGGCACGGGGTCACCATCGCGTCCGCGCCGTGCTCGTGAGCGCTCGTCGTGTGGTTCGCGACCATCGCCATCGAGTTCCGCTCGTTTATCAACATGATTGGGAATCCGCAGCACTTGGTGCGTCCCGGGAAGTTCACGGGTTCTGCGCCGCACGCCTCGATGATCTGCTCCAGGTACTGCTCACGTCCGGGATTCTCATCCAGGCCCAGCGCCCAGGACGGGCGGAGGATGTAGCAGCCGTAGAACGGCGCGACCTTGAGGCCGTCCAGCGGACTAGTGACGAGCCTCCTGAGGCTTTCGATGCCCAATTCTTCCACGACAGCCCAGGCCAGGTGCTTGATGACCACCCTGCCTGTGTACTCGAGGCCCTCGGGCTTCAGCTCCTCGTTCACCTCGGCTAGATAGTCAGGGTCGGCAAGAAGCCGGTAGTTGGCCTGCGCCATTACGCCCTGACAGGTCGAGCAGATGTTGAGGATGGTGGTAAGCCCCATGCGCTCGGCCATCGCGAACGTCCTGGCGTTCAGCGTATCGCCCAGCTTCAGGCCTTTCTCCTGGAGAACCCCGGCGCCTGTACACGACGCGCCAAGGATCTCTTCCAGCTCCAAGCCAAGTTTCCCGGCGATGGCCATCGTAGACGTGTAGAGCTCAGGGGTTCCTCCACGAGATACACAGCCGGGATAAAAGGCGTACTTCATCGTTGCTCCTTCGCGTTTGCTGTTACTTCCTGGCTGCTTCTGCACGTTCGAATATGCGGCGCACGTTCTTATGCCCCTGGCGCTTGTGATGGAGCGGACCCGGCAGGGGGAACTTCCCACGGCGCAGGGTCCTCATGCCCAACGGCAACTCGCCCACCAGTTTGGGCAGGTTGAACTTGCCCCATGAATCCACCGCCAGCATCGCCTCGTCCAGCCAGCCGGAACGGGCGACCGAGTTCACGAACGATTGCACGTGGCGCGCGCCGGGGGTATTGGTGACGCCGGCTTCCATCACTTCATCGCGCAGTTCCATGATGCGATCCATCGGGGCGACGCCTTTGGGGCAGACCTCGACGCACATGTAGCACCGGGTGCAGTCCCAGACGCCTCCATCCTCGTTGAGCGTATCGATGCGTTCCTTCTTCTTATCGTCGCGTGGGTCAGCCACGAACCGGTAGGACTTCGCCAGCGCCGCAGGCCCCAGGAAGTTCTCGTCGACCTCCAGCGCTGTGCAATCCGACACGCACGCGCCGCACATGATGCAGCCCATGGGCGTGAGCAGGTTGAGCATCGATTCGTTGGAGGCGATGAATTCCTCTTCCGGTTCCACGTCCGGCTGCAGGTACGGCTCCACCGCGCGCACCTTGCCCCAGAAGAGTTGCAGGTCTATGACGAGGTCTTTCACGACCCGCTGGTTGCCCATCGGCTCGACCTTCACCTCGCCGCTGTCCTCGATAACCGTGCTGAGGCGGGTGTTGCAGGCGAGCCGCGCGCGGTCGTTGACCCGCATCGCGCACGATCCGCAGATCGCGGCGCGGCAGGAGCAGCGCAGCGCAAGGCTGGGATCGACTTCCTCCCGGATCTTCACCAGCGCATCGAGCACCGAGAAGTGTTCCGGCACATCGACCTGGTACTCTTGCAGTGTGGGCCGCTCCGACGTCTCCGGGTCATAGCGCTGCACTTGTATCTTGGCTTGCATGTGGTCTGTCCTCTTCGTTCCTAGAAAGTCGGTATCGATGGGGCCAGGTCAAGACCGGTGGCCGCGTCCAGCACGGAGCGCAACTCCTCGGCCGTCAGGCTTACGGTAATGACAACGTTCGATTCCTGCTGAGCGGTCTCGACTGCCTCCGCAAGGGAACCCACGTCCTCGGCTGCGCCTAATTGTGCTGCCAATCCAACCAGCGCGTCCACGAAATCTTTGGCTTCTTCCGCGGATTGCGCATCGGCGAAGCCGAGCAATACCGAGATGCGCCCTGCGGAATCGGCGGCATCGAAAGCGAAACCCGCCCAGCCCAGAGCATCCAGGAATCCGAGGTCGCCGAACAGCCCGCCACCACCGATCAGGTCGGCGGCATCTTCAGGCTCGATGGCTATGACTCCTTTGACCAGAGGGGCTCCAAGAGAATCGTAGGCGTCGAGCAGGTCGGCGGATAGCCCCTCACGCTCACCGGCGCTCACGTCTATGGCCGCGCGCACCTGGTGCGGCATGCCGAGGATGACGACCTCGTCGCTGATGACTCCCAACGCGAACTCCCCGCCGGCCTTCGTCCCCTCTATCAGTCTGGCGTCTCGGTATTTGCTCTCGGTGAGCCGACCTGGTACATCTTGCTGCAACCTCGCCTTCTCGAACAACTCGTCTAAGTCCGTCTCCCCGCGCCCTACCAGGGAGAGGCCATTCTCCGGAGTGAGGTCGCCGAACAGCAGCAGGTCGGAGACATTGCTGAGGTCGAGCCCGGTTTGCTCTTCGATCGATCCGATCAGCTTCTCGCTGGTCAGCGGCTCTTCGCCTGGCAGTGACACGGACGTGAGCATCTCGGCGACATCGCTATCGCTGCGGAGCCGGGCTATATCCACTGAGGCCACGATCTGTGCATCCCCCGGTATGACCGCGATCGGTTCAGGCGGCGGAGCGCTGGAGCACGAAACCGTGAGCGCCAGCCCCGCTATCCCTGCCGCCAGCCCGTAGAGGGAAGACCTCCAGCCTATAGCCACGTTAGTAGACTCTTGCCTGCGGTTCCCACCGAGTGACCGTCACAGGGAGCGTGTCCACTTGCGGGCCGTCCGGGCTGTAACAAGCGGTAGTGTGCTTCAGCCATTCCTGGTCGTTCCGATCCGGCATATCCCGGCGGAAATGCGCGCCTCGGCTCTCCTTGCGGAGCAATCCCGATGCGACGATCGTCTCTGATGCATCGAGCATGTAGCCAAGCTCCGCGTGGAAGATGAAGTCCGTGTTGTAGACGCTGCCCTTGTGCTTCACCGGCAGCGACCGGTAGCGCTCCTGCAGATCGCTGATCTTCGCCAGCGCCGTCTGCATGCCTTCCTCGGTGCGGAACACCGCGAGATGTTCATTCATCGACTGGCCCATCTCCATCCGGAGGGCCGCCGACATCTCGCCGTTATCAGGGCGCTGCATGATGCTCTTGATGCGGGCCTCAGCATCCTTGAAGTGCGCGTCGGAGACGGAGAAATCGCCCGACTCCCTGGCGTAGGCAGTCGCCACCTCGCCTGCCAGCTTGCCGAAAACGACCGTTTCGAGCAGTGAGTTCGCGCCGAGTCTGTTGCCTCCGTGGACGCTGACGCAGGCAGTCTCGCCCGCGGCGAACAGTCCACGCGGGCCATCCCACCCGGCATTGCCGGTGATGTCCCACGCTCGTGTTTCCACGTCCGTCTTTATGCCGCCCATGATGTAGTGCTGGCCGGGGCGGATAGGCACGGGCGCTTCCACCATGTCCACTCCGGCGTAGTCGCGCGCGGCCTCGTGGATGTACTTGAGCTTGGTTAGGATGAGTTCCTTGCCGAGGTGCCGCAGATCGAGAAACACACAGCCGTCGACGCCGCGTCCTGCTTCGATCTCCGTCTGCTCCGATCGTGACACCACGTCCCTGGAAGCGAGCTCCTTCATCTTGGGAGCGTAGTGCTCCATGAAACGCTCGCCCTTGGAGTTCAGCAGATATGCGCCCTCGCCTCGGGCGGCCTCGGAGAGCAGGACGCCGTTTCCGGCAAGGGTCGTCGGGTGATATTGCACCATCTCCATGTCCAGCAGCGTCGCGCCCGCGCGGTAGGCCAGCGCGATGCCGTCGCCGGTGCAGATGAGCGCGTTGGTGCTCGGCTCGAACGCCCTGCCGACTCCGCCGGAGGCCAGAATGACGGCCTTTGCCGTAATCGCCTGGAGCTTGCCCGTGAGCATCTCCATGGCGATGACGCCCTTGCACTGCCCGTCCTCGATGATGAGGTCCGTGACGAACCACTCTTCATAGGAGCGAACGCCCGCCTTCATGATCTGTTCGTACATGACGTGCAGGATGGCCTGACCGGTGATGTCCGCCACGAAGAAGGTACGGGCGTAGCTTGCGCCACCGAATGCCCGCGTCCCAAGGCGGCCTTCCTCATCGCGGTTGAAGATCACGCCCATGTGCTCCAGCGCGATGATCTCGCTGGGCGCTTCCTCGCACATGAACTCGATGGCGTCCTGGTCGCCCAGGTAATCGGAGCCTTTTACGGTATCGAATACGTGCGAGTCGACGGAGTCTTCGGCGCCTCTGAGGGCAGCATTGATACCGCCTTGGGCAGCATTGGAGTGGCTGCGGACGGGATGCACCTTGCTCATCATCGCCACATTGGCGCCGGTGCGATGTGCCGCGATAGCAGCTCGCATGCCTGCAAGGCCCGCCCCGACAACCAGAACGTCGTGGTCAGCCATAGATTTCTTGCCACCTGCGATTGGGATGTCACAGCAGCACGCTCGTTACTGCTGCTCCTAGAATATATCAGAGGCAGGCTGACGCGAACAGCCGAGCGACCCGTGGCGGCCCCGTCCGGCGGGGTCTAGCCTCGCGATGCGAGCCAGTCGCCCACGACTTCCCGGTTCCGTTCCAGCCATTTCGTGTTGAGGCGTATGCTCTCCCGCGTCTGCTCGATGGTGCGCGCAGCGGACGGGGCGGGATGCGCCTCGAAGAACGCCGTAACGTCCGCCTCCCGCTCAGTGCTGGAGAAACCGGATGCGAGCGATACGAGGCGCATGATGGCGAACCCGCCCTTCCCGTAGCGCCGGTCGAGCTCGTCCCAGTTCTCTTTCACGAACGTCCAGGCGAGGTCGCGGCCCATAGGGCTGCCAGCGGCCTGGACTACCACAATCGGCGTGTCCTGCGAGCGCACCTCTTCTCCCAGCGCACGGCCAAGCAGGTCAGATAGCAAACCGGCGTCCTGCACACGAGTCAACGCGCCAAGGATGCGCACCTTCTCCTCATGCAAGTCTGCCTCGCGGTACAAGCGCCAGAGCGTATCGTAGACGCCCTGATCGGCCTGATGCGCAGCGAGGGAAAACGCGACAGCGCGAATCTCCGGGTGCAGCGTCTTCTTCCCTGAAGCGTGTTCGTTGAATCGAACGAGCGCCTCTCCCAACGTGGCCTCGTCGCCGTAGCCGCCGAACTGACCAAGGACGATGCTCCGGCGCAGCGACTCCAGGTGGCCGTCGCCATCCTGGATGTCCCAGCCCACCTGCCCTGCGATACGCGCGAACAGGCTCCTCGCGTAGGCGCGGAAAGCGTCAAGGTGGGGCGTTTCTCCAAGCAGGCTCTCCAGCCCGCGCAGGTTGGCCGCGAGGTCGCCCCAGACGATGGCGTCGGACTCGCCGATGAACGACTCCGCCAAGCCCAGGAACACCGTAGCAGGCAGGTGCCCCGCCTTTGCAAGCGCGTAGGCGTCGTTCTGCAGGCCAAGACGATCAACCGGCAGGAGCGACTGCGTTGCTATGGCCTCTCCCAGCTTCTGCCATTCGTCCTCGGCATAGGCGACGCGGAAGAAGCCGGTCTGCCCGGCGTTCAGCTTCATCCAACCGTCGCCCGCGCCGATCTCGAAACTGGCGCCGATGTCGGAGAGCACATGCCTCGACGGGAGCGCATCGCCGGAGCGAACGACCGAGACGGGCGTTGGCCAGAGCGTCGCATCGTTCGCGGAATCGAGCAGGTGGTCGTACAGGAACCGTGCCTGTGACACCGCGACGGCGTTCGTTTCCGCTGATCGGGAGATCTCCGCCTTCAGCACCGGGTAGCCGACCTGCTTTATCCATGCTTCCATCAGATCCGTAACGGGCACGCCGAGCCCTGCACCGTCGGCTATCGCAGCCTCGTTGATCGAGGCCCAGAGATGTTGCCCGCGCGCGTTCTCGTATGAGTGCTGGCTCAGGTACGCGTGCAGGCCCTTACGGAAGGTATCCGCGCCAACGTAATCCTCCAGCATGCGCAGCACGGAGCCGCCCTTGCTGTAGCTGATGGCATCGAAGAGCTCGCGTATCTCGGCGGGGTCATCCACGTTCGCTTCTATGGAGTGGGAGTTACGCAGGCCGTCCAGGCCCAGCGCGGCGTTCGTGTCGTGGGAGACGAACTGCGTCCACATCTGCCACTCGGGGTAAAGGTGGTCTACGGTCTTATCCCCCATCCAGGAGGCGAACGACTCGTTCAGCCAAAGATCATCCCACCATTCCATCGTGACGAGGTCGCCGAACCACATATGCGCCATCTCGTGCGCGACAACCTCCAATATCCGCTGCTTCACCTGCGGCGCGGAGTTCCGGGGGTCGTACAGGAGCGCCGTCTCGCGGTAGGTGATGGCGCCCCAGTTCTCCATCGCTCCCGCAGCGAAGTCAGGAACCGCGATGTGATCCATCTTCGGCAACGGGTAGGCGATCCCGAAGTAATCGTTCATGTAACGGAGTGCGGCGATGCTGTTCTCGAGCGCGAATCGGCCCAGCTCCTCCTTCCCCCGCGTGGCCCACACCCTGACGAGCGTGCCATCGGCAGCGCGATCCTCCACGCATGCCATGTCTCCCACGACAAACGCCAGGAGGTACGTAGACATCCTGGGCGTTCGCTCGAATGTCACCGCCTTGCGCCCCGCCGATGCGGACTCCACCCCAGCGATCGGCATGTTCGATATGGCTTCCAATTCCGTAGGCACGACGAGTGTTACCTCGAAGGAAGCCTTGATCGCGGGTTCATCCCAGCAGGGCAATGCCCGCCGCGCATCCGTCGCCTCGAACTGCGTCGTCGCGAGGTAACGCTCCGAGCCGTCAGCAGACGCGTAGCTGCTGCGGTAGAAGCCGCGCAACTGGTCATTCAGGATGCCGGTGAAATCGAGATGCAGGGTAGCCGTGCCCGCGGGGAGCGTCTCCGGGAAGTGCAGCGTGAGGCGTTCCCTGGCATCGTCATATTCGATCTCGCTCGCGGCGAGGCCTTCCCTCCCCTGCGCGTCCACGCTCGCGGAAGAGATGCGGAGCTCAGCCGCGTTCAATGTGATGGAAGACGTAGGCTCGGCAATCGTCACCTCCACCCGCTCGCTGCCGCTGAACGTGAACGCGGTGAGGTCAGGCTCGAGCGTAACGACATAGTGCTGAGGACGAACGCCGTCCGGCAAACGTGACGATGACGAAGATGGGGAAGATGCGAACGTGGTCATGAGCGGAACCCTCCAGCTAGCATTTGCGGTGATTCAGATAAGCCGGTTCGCAGCCAGACGGCGCTGGGGAGAAAGCGAACTAGATGGCACCCCCGGGGAGACTCGAACTCCCGCCCCCGGCTCCGGAGGCCGGTGCTCTATCCACTGAGCTACGGGGGTAACACCCACAGTATAGCCGACAACCAGACCCGTCATGGTGTATAGTTAGCCTTGGCAATCGTGAACAGGGAAATACCTGCGTGCCAGAGAGAGCGCATTGAACCCCTCTACAACCGGCACAAAATGCTATTGACCTTGACCGATGACCTTACTATGATGGCTTTCGATTATTCGTACGGACTAGACGGTGGTTGGCTTCATCTTGGGAAGCTAGCCCCAAATGGCTACGTCGCATGATTCGGAAAGGGGGTTCGATGAACCGCTTCTTCAGTACCAAGAGTCTGTCCCTGGTTCTCCTCGTGGCTATATTTACTCTGCTCGTGGCCGCTTGTAGCGACGGCGCTGACGGCGCTACTGGGCCTGCCGGGTCTGCAGGTGCTGATGGGCCTGCAGGTGCTGATGGCGCTGCCGGGTCTGCGGGCCCGCAGGGATCTGCCGGCGCTGATGGCGCTGACGGCGCTGACGGCGCTGACGGCAAGGACGGTGGGCCAGGCCTACCCGGCCAGCCCGGACAGCCCGGCGAGGACGGACGTCCGTCCTACATCGCGGTTGAGTTGACAAGAAACAACTTCTCCAGTGATCTGCCAGTGGTCGTTACCGCTATCGTAACCGGCCTCGAGGGTGGCGAGAGCGTCGACGTAACACTCATGTTCGGCGATGGCACGACCGTATCCTGGGGTACGGGCACCGCTAACGCGGGCGGCATAGCTGCCCTCGAACTCAGCAACGATGGCTTGTCCTCAGGCTCCTACTCCGTCTTGATAGACGGCAGCGCCAGTGGCAAGACCAGCGCAGCGCTCATCGTCAAGTAACGCGAGGATTCGCCGCCGCTCTAGCGTAAAGCGTCTTGGAGGCCCCCGACATCAGCCGGGGGCCTCTTTGCTGCGTACGGAACGCAACCGCGCCCAAACCAACGGCGCGGCTTTGCTCTATTCGAAGCCAACCCCGCCGCAGCCCCATACTCCGCCGGCGCAACCCACGACCTCGCGCAACCCGCAGGGTTGGCCTCGCGAGTACCCTCCGGCGCTGGAGAGGTACCCATACACACCTTCCCGCTTCTTCCGTTAGCCGACCTCCTGTTCCGACAAGCAACACCGCACAGTGCGCTTCGACATGCGGCAATAGTTTGGCGAACCGGCAGAGAGTCGCACCCAGCCGTGTGAGAAGCATGCGGAGGGAAGAGCGACGCCCAACGGAAGCCGGTGTTACCGGATAACCGATGCGGGGGATTCAGCGTATGCGTGGCATCCCTGATGGAAGTGACCGGGGCGGGCTTCCCGCAAGCCTCAAACCCGAGCTGTGTCCTGAATAGGCCTGACACGTACGCGCCTGACCCTGCGCCCCGATGTCGCCGTTACGAGAACCTCCAGCCCCCCCACTTCGACCTTATCGCCCACCGTCGGAATTCTGCCCAGCCGACTGAACAGGAACCCACCCACCGTGTCGAAGCCTTCGGGCACTACCGAGGTTTTGAACATCTCGTTGAAATCGTCCACCGGCATCCTGGCTTCCACGAGCGCCTCGCCGTCCTGCATCCACAGGAGGTTGGGCTGGTGAGTATCGAACTCGTCCTCGATCTCGCCAACGATCTCCTCGAGGAGGTCCTCGATGGTAACGATGCCGGCAACGCTGCCGTACTCATCAACGACGATAGCCATGTGCACATGCCGCTCCTGGAACTCGCGCAACAGCTCGGCTACCCGCTTGCTCTCCGGAACGAAGAACACCGGCCTGAGAAGGTCGCGCAGCGATTGCGTCCCTCCGCTGTTGAAGGCAGCCAGCAGGTCACGGCTGTAGAGAATGCCTATGACGTTATCCTGCGTATCTTCGTAGACCGGCAAACGGCTGTGGCCGCTGTCGAGCATGCGCGTCGCCGCCCGATCGATCCCGGTGGCAACATCCACGCTTACGACATCCACGCGCGGCGCCATGATCTCCCGCACAGGCGTCTCGTCCAGATGGAGAATCGCCCGTATCATCTCGCGTTCATGGCGCTCCAACGGCTCGTTCTCGATCTCATCATGAACGTCCCCGTCCGCGGAGCCCGTATCCGCAAATCCACCGTTCGTTGACTCCGTCTCCTGCTCCGCGCCGGTAAGGCGGAGACCGGAGCGCGAGAAGCGGCGAATCGGCAACAGCGGCCAGAGCATCCCCTGCATCAGCGTTCCGAACGTCACCAGCTGGGCGACGGTCAGCCGTCCAACCAGATATTGCACCACAGGAACGAAGAGGAGAAGCAATACCCACAAGACCGCCAAGGCAACAACGTCGAATGCCCAGTGCAGCGAAGACAGTCTGGTGAGGAGTGCCAGAGCGGATACGGAAGCCGACGCCATGCTCAGGAGCAGGAGGAGCAGGATCAGGTCCTCGTAGGCATGACGTTCGCTCCGCAGGCGGCTGACCGCCGCCTCGCGGACTCCGCGCCCCGACAACGAATCTCGTACCACAGCGCGGCGCAGCAACGGCAGGGATACCCCCGCAGCGTGCAATCCAAGAAAGGCAAGAACGGAACCCAGCAGCACAATCGCAAGCGCGATGCTGCCTCCACTGAATATCAGCGATGTACTACCACTATCCAAGGGAATCTCTCCCCTCTCCTGCCACGAGGTCCATCGTGCTCCTTACGGGCAATGGCCTCGCTGGCACTCCCGCGACTCGCCCTCCGGGCGGCACGTCTCTGTTCACAACTGCACCCGCGCCGGTAACAGCGCCGGCGCCAACCTTCACAGGCGCGATCAGCAGGCTATCGCTGCCGATGAACGCCCTCTCGCCGATCTCCGTCCTATGTTTCGCAACGCCATCGTAGTTGCACGTCACCGTCCCCGCGCCGATGTTCGCGCCCGGGCCGACGACGGCATCCCCGATGTAACTGAAATGACCAACGTGGGCCCCCGCGCCGATGCGGCTCTCCTTGATCTCCGCGTGTGAACCCACGAATGCGCCGTCTTCCAGGACGCTTCCCGATCGTATGTAGGAAAACGGCCCAACGCTGACATCAACCCCCAACACACTGCCATCCACCACCGCTGAATCGATTCGCGAACCCGGCCCCACGTTCGTATCGCGCAACTGGGCATTGGGCCCTATCACCGCCCCCGATGCAACGTAGGAAGCACCGCGGATGGACGTATTCGGATGCACGGTAACGTCCATCTCCAGCTCCACCGTCGCATCGAGGTACGTCGTCGCCGGGTCGATGAGTGTAGCCCCGCCGGCCATCGCCACGTTCCTGAAGCGGCGTTGCGCCGCAGCCTCCACCCTCGCCAGATCCTGACGGTCGTTCACGCTAAGCGCTTCATCGGGGTCCGTGGTGACGTACTCCTCCACGCGCCTGCCGTCTGCCACGGCGCGCGCGACCAGGTCGGTCAGATGATACTCACCGGATGCGTGCGGCTTCAGCCCGCTCACCGACCGCCGCAGCCACGGAACATCGAACGCGTAGACTCCGACGTTCACCTCGACGACGCCGGTCTGAGGCGCCGCAGCGTCCTCTGCCTCGACGATCGCTATCGGCTTGCCGCGAGCGCCGCGTTGAAGGCGGCCGATGGCCTGTGCGGATCGAGCATCGACGGAGCAACTGAGGAGCGTTACCGTCGCCCTGCGCCTCTCGTGAAGCATCGCGAGCGCCTGGAACGTCTCAGGTTTCACGAGCGGCACGTCGCCGTTCGCGACGAGGATATGTTTCGCTTTCGGGGATACGCCTATGAGGGCAGTGGCCAGCGCGTGGCCGGTGCCCAAAGGGTCCGGCTGCTCGACGCACTCGGCTTCCTCCCCAACCGCCGCATCCACGTCGCTACGGCTCGCCGGCGACACAACGACGATGACAGGAGGATCGCCGACGGCGCGCACTCCCCGGGCTGCATACGCAACCAACGGGAGGCCCGCTACGGTGTGCAACACCTTGGGCCGAGACGACCTCATCCGCGAGCCTCTGCCCGCAGCCAGGACAACCGCTGTCCAATCACCCATCTTCGCCCGCCGATGCTTACGCCGGCCACGGGCTGCGCCATACTCCTTACCAAGCCCACGGACATGGTGAGCCCGCCTGTGCTTGACCTGGGCGCCGTCTATCGCAATATCGACGCCCGCTTGTTCTACTGCATGATAGTACGAACGCGGGATTTGGAGTGTCAAGAAGCGCACGTCCCCAACCCGCCACCGAAAGCGGTCATTTCGCCACTCCGGAGAGCAATGAACCCTGTGTTAGAATCATGCTCTGGAGAGATGGCCGAGCGGTTTAAGGCGACGGTCTCGAAAACCGTTGTGGGGTTCTTCTCCACCGTGGGTTCGAATCCCACTCTCTCCGCCACGTACACATAGCACTGGGTGACGCCCGCTGGATGCGTCGCGCACCCATCAGCACGGAGAGGTGCCGGAGCGGCCGAACGGGCACGACTGGAAATCGTGTAGGGGCGCAAGTCTCTCGCGGGTTCGAATCCCGCCCTCTCCGCCATTAGCCCCTTACCCTCGCGCTCCCCGCCTGCCACAATAGCCCAACGTCTACGAGGACCTCATGCAACTCATCTCAGTGAACGTGGCTAGGCCCCAACTTCTGACTGGAACCGCCCGAGGCGACGTTCTATCCGCTATCAACAAGCAGCCCGTGGATGGCCCCGTGATGGTGCGCCGACTCAACCTGGACGGCGACGCGCAGGGAGACCTGCGAGTGCACGGCGGGCCGGATGCCGCCATCTACGTCTACGCGTCGGATGATTATCCCTTCTGGGCAGAGCAGCTGAAACGCCAGATCCCGAACTACGGATGGTTCGGCGAGAACCTCACTGTCGAGGGCGCTTCTTCCGAGGTCATGTGCTTCGGCGATGTTTGGCGCGTCGGCGAGGCGTTGCTCCAGGTAACCACGCCGAGGTCTCCCTGTTACAAACTCGACCACAAGATGGGCATACGCTATTTCGCCGCACGCTTCCGGCGCAGCGGACGGATCGGGTTCTACAACCGCGTGCTCGAAGAAGGCCTGGTACACGCGGGCGATGCGGCAACGCTGGTTCAGCCCCATCCGGCGAGGGTTTCCATACGCCTGATAAGCGACGCGCGGCACGCTGATCACGTGAGCATCGAGGATGTCCAGCGCGTGCTTGCGCTTGACGATCTGCCCAGGGAGCAGCGCGGCTACGCGACGAAGCGCCTGGCCAGAATCCAGCGTCAGGCCCGGAAGGGTCTGACCCCATAGTGACGGCCATCGAACAAGACCTGCCCTACTGGATAGCGTTCTCGCGCGTCCCGACCGTTGGCCGCGTCCGCATAGGCCTCCTCGAGGAGCGGTTCGGGTCGCTCGAAGCAGCATGGGAGGCTTCCGCGGGAGAGCTCGGCGCGTCCGGCCTGTCCACAGGCGTCGTCAGGGCAATCGAGCAAGTGCGCGCAGTCATTGACCCCGATGACGAGATGGAGCAGGTCAGGCGCGCGGGCATCTCGGTGCTGACATGGCACGATTCCGAATATCCCCGCCTGTACCGCCAGATAGACGACCCGCCGCCGATTCTCTACGTCAGAGGAAGCCTCGCGCCGGACGACGAGAACCGGGTTACCGTTGTGGGCACACGTAAGCCGTCTGCTTACGGCAAGCAGGCCGCAAGGGATATCTCCGGCAGCCTGGCGAGCGCCGGGATAACCATCGTGAGCGGTCTCGCACGCGGGATCGACGGGGTCGCTCACAAAGTGGCCCTCGATGCCGGCGGCAGAACGCTGGCGGTGATGGGTTCCGGGCTCGATATCGTCTATCCGTCTGAGCATCGGCACCTCACGGAGCAGATCGTGGAGCACGGCGCGGTGATCTCCGAGTACCCGCTTGGCTCGAAACCCGAGGCCCGTCATTTTCCCCGGCGCAATCGCCTGCTGAGCGGCCTGAGCCTCGGCACGCTGGTCATTGAGGCCGGAGAAGGTAGCGGAACCCTCTCGACGGTGCGCTTCGCTTTGGAGCAGAATCGAGAAGTCCTCTGCGTACCGGGCAGTATCTACTCGCCCACCAGCAGCCTGACGAATCGTCTCATCCAGGAAGGGGCCAAACTGGCAACGTCTGTCGAAGATGTCCTCGAAGAGTTGCAACTCGGAAGCACTCCGAGGCAGGAGCCGCTGCCCGGCTTATCCGCGACTGACACGCCGGAGGAGGCGCAGTTGCTCGAAGCTCTCAGCCACGAGCCGCAGCACATCGACGAGCTCAGCCGCCTCACCGGCATACCTATCACCAACACCACCGGAACGCTCGCTGTGATGGAGATGAAAGGCAGCGTGCTAGAGGTGGGACGGATGAATTACATCAGGGCACGAGAGGCAGCAGTCAGGCGCAGCACTTGACAAGGTGCTTACCTATGCCCGTATTTTGAGAGTATGGCTAAAGCAACAACCACCAAGACAACCACCAAGAGGTCGGCAACGTCGGCTGCAAAGTCAGCGTCCAAGGCTGCCGTCGGCAAACGCCAATCGCGAACCGCCGCAGGCAAGGTTCGCGTATCCAGGGCCTCCAGCGGACGGCACCTCGTCATCGTCGAATCTCCCGCCAAAGCCGTAACGGTCGGTCGCTTCCTCGGCGCGGACTACACGGTCAAGGCGTCCAAGGGACATGTCCGCGATCTGTCGAAGCGCGGGCGCGGCGGACTCGGTGTCGATATCGAGAACGACTTCGCGCCGCAGTACATCGTGTCAAAGGGCCAGACGGATCTGATGGACGATCTGATGAAGGCCGGCCAACGAGCCGAGGACATCTACCTCGCAACTGACCCTGACCGCGAGGGCGAGGCCATCGCCTGGCACGTCCTGGAGGCGGCGGGCTGGAAGGACAAACCCATCAGCCGGGTGGTCTTCCACGCCATCACCGCCGAAGCCGTGCACGAAGCGTTCCAGAACGAGCGTGAGATTGACATGCGGCTGGTGAATGCACAGCAGGCGCGCCGCATCCTCGACCGGATCGTCGGTTTTCCGCTCAGCGGCCTCCTCCGAAAGAAGGTGAACGGCGGAGTCTCCGCAGGCCGCGTGCAGTCCGTAGCGCTGCGCCTCGTGGTCGAACGCGACCTCGAGATCGAGGCCTTTGAGGCTGTCGAGTACTGGTCGATAAAGGCAGACCTCGGAACCGATAGCAATGAGACGTTCAGCGCCGGCCTGCAGAGCCGCGCCGGAGAGAAGAAGATCACGCTGCCGAACGAGGAGACCGCCCAGGCGGTTCTCCGTGACCTCGAAGGCGCGACCTACGCCGTAGGCGCGGTTACTAAGCGGCAGGTGAAGCGCAGGCCCTCTGCGCCGTTCATCACCAGCACGCTGCAACAGGAAGCGTCCCGGAAGTTGGGGTTCTCGGCAACGAGGACTATGTCCGCTGCGCAGCAACTCTACGAGGGAATCAACCTCGGCGCGCAGGGCACAGTCGGTCTCATCACGTATATGCGAACAGACTCGCCCGTCGTTACGCCCAGTGCCATCGAGGAGACACGACGATACATCGAGGGGCGTTGGGGGAAGGAGTACCTTCCGGCGTCAGCGAGGCGTTACACGTCCCGGTCCAAGGTTGCGCAGGAAGCCCACGAGGCCATCAGACCGACCTCCATCGCACGCGACCCGAATGCGGTTCGGGCTGCCCTCAAGCCTGACCAGGCTCGGCTCTACGAACTCATCTGGAACCGCATGGTGGCAAGCCAGATGGCCGACACGGTGCTCGATTCCACCCAGGTCGACATCCCCGCGGGGGCGCCTGACCGCCCCGCCTACGTCTTCCACACCTCCGGGTCCGTCGTCCGTTTCCCCGGTTTCGGCGTCCTCTACATGGAGAGCCGCGACGAGTCCGCCAACGATTCCGACGACGACCGCAGCAGCATTCTCCCTGAACTGCGCAACGGCCAACCGCTCACATGCCGCGGCCTCACGCCCGATCAGCACTTCACGCAGCCGCCGCCCCGCTTCAACGACGCCAGCCTGATCAAAGCGCTCGAAGAGCGCGGCATCGGCAGGCCCAGCACCTACGCGCCCACCATCAACACGATCGTCACGAGGGAGTACGTCGAGCGCACCGGGCGCGTGCTCACGTCGACGAAACTTGGCCGCGCTGTCTGCCAGCAGCTGATAGACCATTTCCCCGACATCATGAACCCAGGGTTCACCGCTCAATTCGAGGAGCAACTGGACGAAGTCGCCAACGGCAAGCAGGAATGGGTGCCGCTCCTGAGAGACTTCTACGGGCCGTTCACAGAGGCGCTCACGAAAGCCAGGGACGAGATGCCCTACGTGAGCACGGAAGACCCCACCAACGAGGTCTGCGAACTCTGCGGCCGCGCGATGGTGATCAAGTACGGGCGCTTCGGGAAGTTCCTCTCCTGCTCAGGTTTCCCTGAGTGCAGGAACGGAAAACCCATCCCCAAGGAGACCAAGCCCACGGGCGCGCACTGCCCCCGGTGCGGCGGCGATCTGGTGCAACGGCGCAGCAAGCGCGGCCCCTTCTACGGCTGCTCCAACTACCCCACCTGCAACTTCCTCGTGAACAAGCAGCCTCTCCCCCAGCCCTGCCCCGAGTGCGGAGGGCTGATGGTCATCTCGGGGCGCGACCAGTCCGCCTGCACCAATTGCGCGTGGAAAGGGGCCATCCCCGAGGAGGAGCCGGTTGGCGTCGCCTAGCCGACTTTCTGATGGAGCGCGCTCTGCAAAGCACACCGGACACCCCTCGCGCTGCGATCGTCGCTGAGTACGAGCGCAGCCTGCGCGTCACGCGGGCGCTGTCCGACGTCACGATTCGGAACTACGTCGCGGATATCTCACCTTTCCTCGAATATCTGGATGCGCAGGGCATCTCCCTGGGCAGCGACGCGAAACCGCTGGACTCATTCCTGCGGCGGCTCGGCGACTCGGAAGTACCACGCGAGTACCGGAGCCTCGTCCGCGACTACGTCGCATGGCTCCTCGAACGGCGCACCGTCGGAAGCGGGCGCGCGGCTGGCTCCCGAGGCCATAGCCGCACCAGCGTCCATCGCATGCTCGCTGGGCTTCGCTCGTTCGTCCGATACCTCATCGAACGCAACCTGCTGCCGGACGCGCCGATCTGGCGCCCCAAATCAACGCTCATGAGCAGGCTCACCCCGAAGCCAGAGAAACGGCTCCCGGATCTCGTATCCAAGGCGGAGGCCGCCCGTCTCGTCGAGGGCCCAACCAAAACGGACAAGACCCCCGAGGGCTTCAGGGACAGCGCTCTGCTGGAGCTGCTGTACGGCTGCGGCCTCAGAGTCAGCGAAGCATCCAACCTGGATAGGGCGAACGTCTCGCTGGCAGGCAGAACGCTCCGCGTCTGGGGGAAAGGCTCCAAGGAGCGTGAGGTGCCGCTAGGCACGAAGGCCCGTGATGCGCTGCACGCCTACATCAACGCTGAGGAAGCGGGCGGGAACAGCGGCCCCCTCTTCCGCAACGCGCGCGGCGACCGGCTCAGTGCTCGTTCGATCCAGCGGATCGTGCAGCAGCACGCGCGCCGCGTCGGGTTGCGGGGCGACGTTCACCCCCACACGCTACGCCACAGCTACGCCACGCATCTGCTCGACGGCGGCGCTGACCTGCGCATCGTCCAGGAGCTGCTCGGCCATTCCACGCCCACCGCGACGCAGGTGTACACTCATGTGAGCCAGAGTGAAGCTCGTCGCGTCTATCTCGCCGCTCACCCGCTGGCCTACAGCGACGATACCGACGGCGACAGCGGGGAAAGCTGATATCGAACTCATGACCATCCTCGTCGTAAATGGACCGAACCTGAACATCCTGGGTAAGCGCGAACCCGCTATCTACGGCACCACGACCCTCGCCGACATCGAGCAGTCGGTCAGAGCGCGAGCAGCCGACCTTGGCGCGTCCGTCGAGTTCTTCCAATCCAACTCGGAAGGCAGCCTGATCGATTACCTCCACGCGAACGGCCCCGCTTCTTCCGGCGTCATCCTCAACGGCGCTGGACTTACGCACACGAGCGTTGCCCTGCGCGACTGCATCGCCGCGATAGGCGTGCCGGTGGTCGAGGTGCATCTCTCCAACATCCACGAGAGAGAGGAATTCCGGCACACGTCGCTGACAGCGCCCGTGGCGCGCGGCATCATCAGCGGCCTTGGCCCGCACGGCTACCTCTTCGCGCTCGAATACCTCACCTCAGTGGAGAACGCATCATGACACGCACAGACCGGCTCGCCCGCCTCCGCTCCAGCATGGCAGACCACGGGCTGGATGCCATGTTCGTCTCGTCCGACGAGAACCGCGCCTACTTCTCAGGCTTTCGCGGGTCCGCCGGTTATCTGTGGGTCACCAGAGACGACGCGATGCTCGCCACCGATTTCCGTTACACGGAGCAGGCAGCCCAGCAAGCCCCTGATTTCCGCATCGTCCGTATCACCGGGGGCAACCGTTGGTTCGAGGAGGCCGTCGCGTCCTCCGGCGCAAGGAAGATCGGCATCGAGGATGGCTCGATGACCGTCTCCCTGTTCAACATCCTCCTCGCCCAGCTCAAGGAAACACTCAACAACCCGGAACTCGTTCCGACGGGCCCTATGGCAAACCGCCTGCGCGCCGTGAAGGACGCTGAGGAGCTCGCCATGCTCGTCACAGCGATCGAGCTGGCGGACGGGGCAGTCGAGGCTGTCGGCGCGCGCCTGCGCCCCGGCATGACCGAGCGCGAGGTTGCGTGGGACATCGAGCGCACCATGCGCGACCTCGGCGCCGATGGCATCTCCTTCAACACGATCGTCGGCTCCGGCCCGAATGGCGCGAAAGCCCACCACAGCCCCACCGAGCGGGCGCTGGAAGCAGGAGACGGCGTCGTCATCGACACCGGCGCGCTCTACCAGGGCTATTGCAGCGACATCACCCGCACGTTCGTCCTCGGAGAGGCGAGTGACCAATTCAGGAAGGTGTACGACATCGTTCTCGCCGCGCAAGAGACGGCGGAGGCAGCGGCCACCGCCGGAATGACGGGCGCCGAGGTGGACGGCCTCGCGCGCAGCGTCATCACGGAGGCCGGATACGGAGACGATTTCGGGCACAGCCTCGGGCACGGCATAGGCCTTGCGGTTCACGAACTCCCGGGCGTCGGCCCCAATTCACATGAACCGATAGAGGATGGCATGGTCTTCAGCGTAGAGCCAGGCATCTACCTGACCGGTTGGGGCGGCGTCCGCATAGAAGACCTTGTCGTTATGGAGAATGGCCGCCCCCGCGTGCTCACGAAAGCCCACAAGCGCGACCTCGTCCGGATATAAGTGCAAAGGAGCGCATGCTTATGGTGATGGAGTTCGGAGACCTGCGCCGAGGCTCGACAATCGAGATGGACGGCGTCCCCTACAAGGTGGAGGAGTACTACCAGCAGAAGATGCAGCAGCGCGCTCCCGTGTATCACATCAAAATGCGCAACCTGCTCACCGGGCAGCTGCTGGACAAGTCTTTCTCCGGCTACGGCCTCAAACTGTCGAAAGCGCCAGTGGAGAATCGCGATTGCACCTTCCTCTACGAGGCGGAGGGCATCTACAACTTCATGGACTCCACTTCCTACGACCAGTACGAGGTCGGCAAGGATGTCGTCGGAAGCACGACTGACTACCTGGTGGATCAGACGGAGTGCGAACTCGTCTTCTACCGCGACAAGCCCCTCATGGTGGAAATGCCCACGACCGTTGACCTTGCCGTTACCGAGACGCCCCCCGGCTACAAGGGCGACACCGCCTCCGGAAGCGGCAAGCCCGCGACGCTGGAGACCGGCATCCGCGTAACGGTGCCCATGTTCGTCAACCCCGGGGACAAGGTCAGAATCGACACGCGCACAGGCGATTACGTCACCCGCGTTAGCGAGTAGCGAATCCCCCGGCCCATGCAAGCCTACACGGTCACCCAGCTCGCCACGTACCTCCGGACAACGCTCGAACGCGACCCCAACGTGCGCAGCATCTGGCTGACGGGTGAAGTGACCAACCATTTCATGTCCGCAGCCAGGCACCGCTACTTCGCGATCAAAGACGCGGACAGCCAGCTGAAGGCCGTTCTGTTCGCCGACAAGCCCGGCGGAGAGCACCTGACGAACGGCGCGCAGGTCAATATCCACGGCTACGTTTCGTTCTACCCCGCGCGCGGGGAGATTCAACTGTACGCCGATGCCGTTATGCCCGCCGGTGAAGGCCTGCTTGCCGCCGAGTTCGAGCGGCTGCGCGCCATGCTGGAAGCGGAAGGGCTGTTCGAGGTGTCGCGCAAACGCCCCCTTCCCGCTTTCCCTCGCAGGATCGGCGTCGTTACGTCGGCGCAAGGGGCCGTCATCCATGACATGACCACCGTGCTCCGCAACCGCTACCCGCTCGGCGAACTGGTGTTCTGTGCCGCAAGCGTCCAGGGCAACGAGGCTCCCTACGAGGTCGCTGACGCCATCCAGACGCTCAACGCGCAGCAGAACATAGATGTCATCATCATCGCGCGGGGCGGCGGCTCCCTGGAGGATCTCTGGACGTTCAACACGGAAGAGGTCGCGCGCGCCATCCATGCCAGCCGAGCGCCCATCGTGAGCGCCGTCGGCCACGAGAGCGACTTCACGCTCGCCGATTTCGCTGCCGATGTCCGCGCCCCTACGCCCTCGGTGGCAGCGGCGATGGTCGCGCCTGACGTCCGCGAACTGAGCGGGGCCGTCATCGAACTAGCCGCGCGCGCTCACCTCGCCGCCGCCAACCAACTGACGCACCAAACGCACCAGATCGAATCCCTCATCCGCCGGATGCAGCGTTGCATCCCGGACATCGCCATTCACCGTCAGCGGATAGACGACACGATGGAGCGCGCCCGCACCGCGCTGGGCGCATTCATCCGTACTCGCCAGGAGCAGACGAGCGGCCTGCAGCAGACGCTGGCCGCGCTCAACCCCACCGCTGTTCTGGAGCGAGGTTTCTCTATCGCCACCAACGCGCAAGATGGCAGAATCATCACTGCCACGAACGACCTCGCGCCGGGGACCACCGTACGCACCATCCTGCGCCACGGACGATTCGAATCCACAGTCACCAAAACGGATGCAAGCTAAGGCACGCGGAAGGAACATGGAACAACGCCCCTCTCAAAAGAAACCAACCTTTGAGGAGGCGCTCGCCCAGCTTCGCGACGCCGTCCAGGCACTCGAAGAAGGCAGCCTCTCCCTCGAAGAAGCAACGCGCATCTTCGAGCGCGGCATCAGCCTCGCCAGGGTGTGCAACGAGATGCTCTCAGCCGCTGAGCTACAGGTGACACGCCTCCAACGCAGCTTCGGCGAACAGATGGAGATGGTGCAGGCGACTCAGCCGCCAGCGCAATCGGAAGAGGACGACGGAGTACCCGATGACCTTCCGTGGTGATTTCCACATGCACACGCATTTCTCGCACGACTGCATCACCCGCCCGGAGGCGATCGTCGAGCGGTGCCGGCGGGTGGGGCTCAACTGCATCGCCGTAACCGACCACAATTCGATAGAAGGCGGGCTCGCGGTACGGGAACTCGCTCCGTTCATGGTCATCGTGGGCGCGGAGGTCAAATCGACCGCTGGGGAGATTACCGGGCTGTTCCTACAGGAGCCGGTTCCGCCGGGGCTGGAGCCCATAGAGACGGCGAGGCGCATCAAAGAGCAGGGAGCGCTCGTCTCCGTGCCGCACCCTTTCACGGGCATGGGCCGCTCCGCGCTCGACCTCTCGACGGCGACCGATCTGCTGCCCTACGTGGACATCGTGGAAGGCTTCAACGCGCGAACCATGCGGTCGAGCGACAACGCTGCGGCGCGGCGGTTCGCCGCTGAGCATGCGCTGCCGATGACCGCTGTCAGCGATGCCCACACCGCGCGCGAGTTGGGGCGAACCTTCACCGAGTTCCCCGAGTTCGACGGTACGCCTGCGGAGTTCAAGCGAGCACTCATGGAAGCCTCGCTCGTCGAAGCGCCAGCGGGAGCGTTCGTCCACGTCTACACGACGCTGAACAAGCTCATCCACCGCATACGCAAACCCGATACGCCCCGGCGCTGACAGAGAGACGCCTCGCACACTTGCGAGACCCGCGCGGGCTGCAGCCCCTTGAACCTTAGGCTGTCTTGGGCCTCTCGACGCTCTGCGTCTTGACGACCTGCCCCGTCTTGGAAAACAGAACGGGGAGGCCAAGCTTGCCCTCCCCATCGACATCTATAACGCAACGTTGCATATGCTCGAGGGATGGCAACTCGTACATCACGTCGAGCAGTGCATCCTCGATAATGGATCGGAGTCCTCGCGCGCCGGTCTGGCGGCCCAACGCCTGCTCGGCTGCCGCCATCAACGATGCCGGCGTAAAGGTGAGTTCGACGCCGTCGAGCATGAACAGGTGCTGGAACTGCTTCACCACCGCATTCCGTGGCTCTGTCAGCACACGCACGAGCGAGTCCTTATCGAGCCCTTGCAGGCCCACCGCCACCGGCAACCGCCCGATGAGCTCCGGGATGAACCCATACTCCAACAGATCCTCCGGTTCCACCGCCTCGCGTATCTCGTCCTCGGTGCCCGTTCCCGTCCTCGCTGAGTGGAAACCGATACGATGGTCGGACATGACGCGGCGGGCGATGATCGTCTCGAGCCCGCTGAACGCTCCTCCGCAGATGAACAGGATGTTGGCCGTGTTGAGCTGTAGGAACTCTTGCTGCGGATGCTTCCTGCCTCCCTGGGGAGGAACGTTGGCCGTGGAACCTTCGATCAGCTTCAGCAGCGCCTGCTGGACGCCCTCTCCCGATACGTCACGCGTGATGGACGGGTTCGCGCTCTTCCGTGCGATCTTGTCTATCTCGTCGATGTAGATGATGCCGTGCTCAGCCTTGGAAACGTCGTAATCGGCGGCCTGAATGAGGCGGAGCAGGATGTTCTCAACGTCCTCCCCCACGTAGCCCGCTTCCGTCAGCGAAGTAGCGTCTGCGATGGCGAACGGTACATCGAGAATCTTCGCCAACGTCTGAGCAAGGAGCGTCTTGCCGGAACCGGTCGGCCCCACGAGCAGGATATTGCTCTTCTCGATCTCCACGTCGTTCGACACGGAGTTGGACCAAACGCGCTTGTAGTGGTTGTACACCGCAACGCTGAGCACCCGCTTCGCCCGATCCTGCCCTACGACGTACTCATCGAGCCGCTGAGCCATCTCTTTCGGCGAAAGGCTCTTGGGCAGACCGGCGGATCTATCCACCGCCGGCGCACTCTCTTCCGTAATGATCTGCTGGCAGAGTCGAACGCACTCATCGCAGATGAAGACCCTGCCAGGGCCAGCAATGAGGCGTTTGACTCCGTTCTGAGGCTTCCCGCAGAAGCTGCAAAGATGCTCGCTGTGAGACGTCGTCATTCTGGAGTTGCTCGGCATCGGTTTTGACCATCCTGGTTGGTTTGACCGTCCTAGTTGGGGCTGGCGCCGTTCGCGGATACGGGAGGCTGACCCAACACTTCATCCACGAGCCCGTACTCCTTCGCGTCCTCCGCAGGGAGGTAGAAGTCTCTGTCGCTGTCACGCGCCACTTTCTCATACGGCTGGCCCGTGTGCGAGGACAATATCGTCCTGATCTTGTCCTGCATCCGCAGTATCTCTCGCGCCGCGATCTCGATGTCGGACGCCTGACCGTGAGCGCCGCCGAGGGCCTGATGCATGTGGATCGTTGAGTTGGGAAGCGCAAAGCGCTTGCCCGGCGCCCCGGCGCACAGCAGCACCGTGCCCATGCTCGCCGCCATACCAACGCAGATTGTCGAGACGTCGGGCTTGATGAGCTGCATCGTGTCGTAGATAGCCAGGCCGGACGTGATAACTCCACCCGGACTGTTGACATACAGGTTGATGTCCTTGTCCGGGTCCTCGCGCTCCAGGTACAGCAGCTGAGCAACGATCAGGTTGGCGACCATGTCGTTGATCTGTGTCCCCAGGTATACGATGCGCTCCTTGAGCAGCATCGAGTAGATATCGTACGCGCGTTCGCCGCGTGCGCCGGTTTCGATGACCATCGGAACGATGTTCTCCGGCGGCTGCATGGAGCCCAGGCTCAGTGGGCTATGGATAGGCCAATCTTGCATCCCTGAACTTCCTCTCTGGCTCTTCCCTGATTCCTCAGTCTTTTCCCGGTGATTCCTGCTCGCCTGCGCTGTCTTCAGCGCTCTCACTGTCCGCGCCGCTCTCCACCTCCGAGTCGCCTTGGAGCGTTTGCTTGGGTGCATCACCCAGCGCTATCTCACTCAGGTATGCCAGTGTCTTTCGATTGACCAGCATGCGCCTGATGGACTCCCGCCGCTCCGGATCGTCGAACAGGCTCCGCAGCGCATCCGCTGACTCCGCCGATTCGCCCAGAAGCGACTCTATCTCCTCAGCGAGTTCCTCGTCCGTTGCCTCGAATGCCTGCTGCAAGGACAACGCCCGCACGACGTGCGCACGCTTCAGGCGCTCCTCCACCCTGGGGCGCACCTGTTCATGCACCTCTTCATCCGACAGCCCCTGCCACGAGAGGTACTCCTGGTACTCCTCGAAACTGACGCGGCCAGCCTTGATCCCCTCTTCCCTGTCGTGGATGTAGTGCTCCAGCTCATGGTCGATGATGATCGGCGATATCTGTATCGACGCGCCCTCCATCACCTGGGTGAGCGCCTCTTCCTGATGTTTCGCCCGTACCAGTTGCTCTTCCCGTTTGATCAGGTCACCCCTGATCTTGTCCTTCAGGCTGGCGAGCGACTCGAAGCCCTCGCCGGCGCCCTTGGCAAACTCGTCGTCGAGTTCCGCGAGCTTCCTGCGTTTGATCGAGTGAATCTCCACTTCGAAATGGGCCGTCTTGCCCGCGAGCTCCGAGTTGGTCGCATCCTCCCCCACCTCGACCTCGAACGTGCTCGGCTCCCCCTGGGGGAGACCTACGAGTCCTTCGTCGAGCCCGGGTAGCGGGAACGTCGTATCGGGCCTCGGAATGTAATCCGTCTCCTCCGATCGGACGATCTCGTTGCGCTCTCCGTCCTCCTCCACCCAACCGACGATGGTCAGGTTGATGAGGTCGTTCATCTGCACTGCGTCTTCCGCAGGCTCCCAGACGGCAAGGTCGGTTCGCAGCTGTTCAAGCACGCCGTCTATGCGCTCTTCCTCGACGGTCGCCTCGTCCTTAGGAACGCGCACGGAATCGAGGTCGCCGAGTTCCACGAGCGGTTGCAGAGGAACGGTCGCAACGAAGCTGGGAGGATCGAAATCGGTCAGAGAGACGGAGGGAATTCCGCCAAGGTCTAGGCCTTCATCCTCGACGGCCTTGGAGGTGAACTCCTGAATGACTGTGTCCAAGGCATCGTTCAGCAGGTAGCCGCGGCCATACATCTGCTCAACGACCCTGCGCGGCGCCTTACCCTTTCGGAATCCTGGAATCGCCAGACGACGTACCGCCTGCCGGTACGCCTGGTCGAGATACGGCTCGACGTCGGCGTTGTCCAACTCGATGGTAATCACCGCTTCGCGCGGCTCGCGTTGTTCGGTTGAAACCTTCACTCGCCTCGATGGTGCGTCCGAGAGTGCTTAGGGAACCATACCCGCGCGGACAGTAAATCCATTATATAGCACGCAAGAGGTTCGCGGTGAAGGGTCAACGCATGGGAAACCGCGAACTTCCGCTCCGCCCGAACTGATCAGCGCAACGCAGCCCGCCCGATAGCGCCCATACCTCTGCTTACGATAAGGTACTGAGCGTGGTTACCGGCTGACGCTGCCTCATCGCTATCCGTGCGAGCCTCCGCTCGCTCGGCGGTATGCTGTGCGGATGCCGCACCACAGATTACGATAACCGGTGAATGATTTGCTGAAATCCATCTCCAGCGGAGATCTCCGCCCAAGCCACATAGGCCAGGAGGTCACCCTCGCGGGATGGGTGCATCGGCGCAGAGACCACGGCGGCCTGATATTCATCGACCTGCGGGACAGCACCGGGCTGGTGCAGGTCGTCTTCCACCCGGAAGAAGCGCCGGACGCGTTCAGCACCGCCGAGCGGTTCCGGGGCGAGTGGGTCGTGCAGGTCAACGGCTCGGTGCGAGCAAGGCCGGAAGGCACCCAGAACCCGAACCTCGACACCGGCGAAGTAGAGGTTCTCGCCAGCGCCGCGACAGCGCTCAACCCCTCCAAGACCCCTCCGTTCGACGTAAGCCAGGATTCGCAGGTGGACGAACTGCTGCGTATGCGGTACCGCTACCTCGACCTGCGCCGTCCCTCCATGCGGGAGAACCTCAGACTCAGGCACCGCGTCGTCAAGTTCATACGCGACTACCTGGACGAGCGGAACTTCATCGAGATCGAGACTCCTATCCTCATCAAGAGCACGCCGGAGGGCGCGCGCGACTACTTGGTTCCGAGCCGCCTCCACGCGGGCAGCTTCTACGCGCTGCCGCAGTCCCCGCAGCAGATGAAGCAGCTGCTCATGGTCGCGGGCACAGACCGCTACTTCCAGATCGCTCGATGCTTCAGAGACGAGGATCCCCGCGCAGACCGGCAACCCGAGTTCACACAACTCGACCTGGAGATGGCGTTCGTCGACCGTGACGACATCGTCGAACTGATGGTTGACCTCTACGTCTCGCTCATCCAGACCGTCCGCCCGGAGATGCATATCCCGCAACCCGTTCCGCGATTCACCTTCGAGGAGGCGATGGCCCGGTTCGGCAGCGACAAGCCCGACATCCGATTCGGTCTCGAGATCGTCGACTTCTCCGACCTCATCGCCGGTAGCGAGTTTCAGGTCTTCGCCAGTGTCGTGCAGAGCGGGGGCGTCGTCAGAGGCTTCGCCGCGCCCGGCATGGCCTCCATCCCGCGCCGCCAGGCGGACGATCTCATCGAACTGGCGAAACGCTTCGGCGCGCGCGGTCTCGTCACCATCGCCCTCGACGAGTCGGCACCCTCGCTCGATGCGCTCACCCTCGATCACATCCGAACGCCCGCCAGGGCGCTCTCACTCGACGAGGTCAAGGCCATCGCAAGCCGATGCGGCGCCGCTCCGGGAGACCTCATCCTCATCGTAGCGGGGCCCGCGGACATGACCGCGCCGGTTCTTGGGCAGTTGCGCGCCACGCTCGGCGAACGTCTGGGCCTCGCAGACCTCAACACCATCGCCCTCTGCGTCATATCCGACTTCCCGCTCTTCGATTGGAACGAGAACGAAGGACGATGGGACTCCGTCCACCATCCGTTCACCGCGCCGTTCGACGAGCACTGGGACCGGATACGCACCGACCCCGGCGGTATCCTCTCCAAGGCATACGACCTCGCCGCGAACGGGTACGAACTCGCGGGCGGCAGCATCCGCATCCACGAGCGTTCCCGGCAGGAAAGTATCTTCGAGACCCTCGGACACTCACCCGAAAGCGTCGAGTCGCAGTTCGGCCATCTGCTGGAAGCGTTCGAGTACGGCGCTCCTCCCCACGGCGGCTTTGCGGGAGGCATCGACCGGCTGGTGATGATACTCGCCGACAAGGCCGAGTCCATCAGGGACGCCATCGCCTTCCCCAAGACGCAGGTCGGCGTCGACCCCTTGTTCGGCTCCCCCTCCCCTGTCGACGAGGGCCAGCTCGTCGAGTTGCACCTGGCGCTCATCCCCAAGAACGACGACCCCGCATGAGGTCTCCTCAGTGCTTCCCGAACTAACCGTCGCCCAGGTCGTGGTACTGGCGATAATGGGGCTATCCGTCGGAATCGTCGGCGCAGTCGTTGGAGTGGGCGGAGGGTTCCTGCTGGTTCCGGCGCTGCTCTTCATCTTTCCTGACGCCGACCCCGCCACCATCACCAGCATCTCGCTCACCGCAGTGTTCTTCAATGCGGTCTCCGCGAGCATCGGTTACCGCCGGAGGCACATCCAGGACTTCCGCACCGCCGCCATCCTCATCGCCATCGCCGTTCCTGCCGCGATTACGGGCGCTCTCGTCAACCGCCTGACCGGACGCGGATCGTTCGAGGTGATTTTTGGAGTAGTGCTCATCATGGGCGCTATCTACCTCGTCAGCAGAAGCCTGCTAAGGTCCCGCCCGCAGGAGCCAGCCACCCGAGGTCACGCCCACGTGGTCGTCGAAACGAGCGGCCGGGTTCACGAGTACCGCGTCAACGAGCCGCTCACCGCGGCGGTTGCGCCGGTCGCAGGATTTTTCGCGGGATTCTTCGGCATCGGCGGCGGCATCATCAACGTGCCCATCATGCTCATCCTGCTGCGCATCCCTTCAGCGGTCGCCGTGGCCACATCCCAACTGGAACTCGCTTTCGGAGCCGCCGCGGCGTTGATGGTCCATATAGCGCTCGACGCTGGCGAGAGCGAACTATGGCTCAGAGCAGGCATCACCGGCGCGGGAGCGCTGGTGGGCGCTCAGATCGGCGTACGGCTCGCGCCGAGAGTCGGCGGCAGGCTGGTGCTGGGCGTCATAGGCGCAGGGCTCATGTTCGCCGGCCTCCAGCTGCTCATCTCGAGCCTCCGCTCGTAGCTCAGGGGGCCTGCGACCCCTGTATCCGCTTCTCCCGCCCTGCCCACTCGCGCTCACGCAGCACGTACTTCTGAATCTTCCCCGTTGCCGTCTTGGGCAGATCGCCAAACTCGACGTGCTTGGGGGCTTTGAAGTGGGCCAGCCGCTCCCGGCAGAACGCGATAATCTCCTCCGCATCAGGAGCGGCGCCCTCCCTCGGCACAACGAAGGCTTTCGGAACCTCCCCCCATTGATCGTCCGGCACCGCCACCACCGAAACTTCGAGCACCTTGGGATGCTCCATGATGACCTTCTCAACCTCCTGGCTGGAGATATTCTCGCCGCCGGAGATGATGACGTCTTTCGCTCTATCCATCAGTTCGATCTGGCCGTCGGGATGCCAGACGCCCAGATCCCCGGAGTGGAACCACCCGCCCGCGAACGCCATCGCCGTCGCTTCCGGGTCGTCGAGATAGCCGGACATCACGCCGTTCGCGCGCATCACCACCTCGCCCATCGTCTCGCCGTTGCGCGGCACGTCCTGCATCTGCTCGTCCACCACCCGCACGCCGGTCGAGACGTGGATGTACGGTACGCCTTGCTTCGCTTTCGCGACTGCGCGCTCCTCCGGCGTGATCGAGTCCCACGACATCTGCGGTTCGCAGAGGGTAACCGGCCCGAACGTCTCGGTGAGTCCGTAGAGGTGGATGATGTTCGCGCCCATGCCCTCCATCGTCCGCACCACCTGCGGCGAGGGCGGCGCTCCACCTGTCGCGATGGTCAGCCCTGACAGGTTGCGGCCTTCCGCGGCGGGCGAGGAATACATCGCTGTGAGAACGGTCGGCGCGCCGCACATGTTTGTCACGCCGTGCTCCCCGATGAGCCGGTACACTTCAGCCGGATCGAAACGCCTCAGGCAGACGTGCGCGCCGCCGACCGCCGTTACCGCCCACGTGTGGCACCAGCCGTTGCAATGAAACATGGGCAACGTCCACAGATAGACGCTCCGCCAGTTCAGGCCGGTCTCGATCACCTCGCCGAGCGCGTTGAGATACGCCCCCCGCGCGCTGTATAGCACACCCTTGGGCATGCCCGTCGTGCCTGACGTGTAGTTGATGGTGATGGTGTCCATCTCCCCGCTGACAGGCTCCCGGTGCAGGCCGGCGGGCGCAGACCGTAGAAACTCCTCGTACTCCGGCCCCGGTATGTCATCGGCACGGGGAAATTCATCCACCACCTGCACGTATGTGGACACGCCGGGCGTTTCGTCGCGCACTTGGCGGATCACCGGCGCGAACTCAGAATCGAACACGACGACCTTTGCCTTCGAGTGGTTGAGGATGTACCCGATCTCCCTCGGGGAGAGGCGCGTATTGATGGCGACCAGCACCGCGCCGATGCTCATCGGCCCATAGTGCCCCTCCAGCAGCGCCGGAAGGTTGGGAACGATGAACGCAACTCTCTCGCCACGGCCAACGCCCGCACTCTTCAACGCCCCTGCCAAGCGGTTCACACGATCGCGGAACTCGCGGTACGTGTAGACGGTCTCGTTGTAAACAACCGCCGGCTTATCGGGGTAGACGAACGCGCTGCGCTCCAGAAACGAGAACGGTTCCAGATTTTGGAAGAAGACGCTGTTCTCCATGATGTGGTCGAACCTCCTACAGTCGGCGCGATGCTAACGAGCATACCGTGTGCGGAAATATACCTGCTGGTATGATGCTTCCGCACTATCCCACTACCCGCCAGGAGCAATCGCCATGTCCATAGCTGAAGACCGTTTGAGCGCGTTGGGACTTCAACTGCCGCAGGTTTCCACCCCCGTGGCGAACTACATCCCCGCCGTCCGCACCGGCAACCTGCTGTTCGTCGCTGGCCAGGTGCCCCGGGGAGAAGACGGCGCGATGATCACCGGCAAGGTGGGCGATACGATGGACGTGGACGCCGCCTACCAGGCTGCGCGCAACTGCGGCCTCTTCGCGCTCGCCGCAGCCAAAGCCGCCATCGGCGACCTCGACAACGTCGTACGCGTCGTGCGCGTCATGGGGCTCGTCAACGCCACTCCCGATTTCGGCCAGCAGCCCGCCGTCATCAACGGCTTCTCTGACCTGATGGTCAACTTATTCGGAGAAGCTGGCAAACACGCCCGCGTCGCCTACGGCGCAGGCTCGCTCCCCGGTGGCGCAGCCGTCGAGGTCGAGTCGCTCTTCGAGGTCAAGGGCTAACCTCTGTCAGCCCTGAGCGTGGGGTTACCGGCCAGAGGGAGAGTGGATCATGGGCGCCAGTCTGGACGACGGCCCACGAGCGCGAGCCCCTGCTCGTAGAGCGCGGCCCTATTGCCTGGAACCCCGGCCACGCTCAGCGCTCCGTCGGAGCGCTCGCCGCATACCGGGCCGCCTGGAGCGTATTCGTCAGCAGCATCGCGATCGTCATCGGGCCCACTCCACCCGGAACAGGGGTTATCGCCGACGCCTTCTCCGCGACCGGTTCGTAGTCCACGTCGCCAACCAGCCGGTAGCCCGCCTTCCGCGTCGCATCGTCTACGCGATTGATACCGACGTCTATGACCACCGCGCCCTCAGCGACCATCTCCGCCGTCAACGCTCGTGGCCGCCCTATCGCCGCAACGACGATGTCGGCCTGCCGGGTGAACGCGGCAACGTCCTTCGTGCCCGTATGGCACACCGTCACCGTCGCATTCGCGCCGGGTGCCTTCTGCATCAGCATCGTCGCCAGCGGTTTGCCGACGATATTGCTGCGCCCCACGATGACGACGTGCTTACCCGCCGGGTCGTTGCCGGTACGCATGAGCATCTGCTGAACGCCAGCCGGAGTCGCAGGCAGGAACCTTGGATTGCCTTCCAGTAGCCTCCCGCTGTTGACCGGGTGCATGCCGTCAACGTCCTTATCGGGATTGATGGCAAGGATGACCTCGCGCTCCTGGATGTGAGAAGGCAACGGTAACTGCACGAGTATTCCATGGAAGCGCGCGTCGCTGTTCAGCTCCCGCACGATACCGATCAACTCATCCTGCGTGGTCTCTCGCGGTAGTTCGAAAGTTTCACTCAGCATGCCTGCCTCATCGCAGGCGCGCTGCTTGTTCCGCACGTAAACAGCCGAGGCCGGATCATCGCCAACGAGTACGGCGGCGAGGCCGGGGCTTGCGTTGCCGCCCTCCTTGAACGCTCGTACCTTTTCGGCCACCTCTCGGCGGATATCCTCTGCCATCTGTTTTCCATCGATGACGGTCGCTGGCAACGTTAACTCCTCTGTTAACTCCTCTGGCGAAATACGCGATGAATGATAACAGCGGTTCGTACGGACGGCTGTTATCATCCGTCGTGGCTTGCCCGGGAGCGGCGAGCGGGTGCACGACGCCACTGCGGAGGGGGCAATTGCAGGACATCACCGTAGGCTTGGACCTCATCGAGATCGACCGCATCGCCGCGACGCTCGAACGATTCGGGGCGCGCTTCGTCCAGCGCGTCTACACGGAAGGCGAGGCCGCCTACTGCCGGGGCCGTGCTCCGCAGCTCGCCGCCCGGTTCGCCGCGAAAGAGGCGGTGATGAAAGCGCTGGGCCTTGGAAGGCGTGGCATCGGCTGGCGGGAGGTCGAGGTCACCCGCAAACGCACCGGCGAACCGGAGATCGTGCTTCACGGGAGAGCAGCCGCACGCGCCGCAACGCTGGGCATAGACCGCATCGCCGTCAGTCTGACGCACTCCCGCAACTACGCAGCCGCGTCCGTCGTCGGGAGGCTCGCATGAAAGTCGTAACGACTGAGCAGATGCGCAGCCTCGAGATGCGGGCAGTGGAGGCTGGCATCCCCGAAGACACGCTCATGGAGAACGCCGGGCTTGCCGTCGCCCGCAACATCGCACAGCGGATGGGCGCCGTCCGAGGCAAGCGCACCGTTGTCCTCGTCGGCTCAGGCAACAACGGAGCCGACGGCATGGTCGCCGCGCGTTACCTCGCTGACTGGGGAGCCGTCGTAACCCTCTACATGACCTCCGCCCGCCGGAACGAGGTGAATTTCGAAGAGTGCCGCGAACGGCGCGTCCGCATCGTCGAAGCGTCCGAAGACCTCGAATGCTGGCAACTCGCCAGCTACGTCTCCCTCGCTGATCTCGTTCTCGATGCGGTGCTCGGCATCGGCGCGCGCTACGGCCTCGACCCCCCGTTGCGCGGCATCTTCGAGTCTATCGGTCAGATGAAGGCCCAGAGGCAGCACCCGATTTTCGTCGCTCTCGACCTCCCCACCGGTCTCGACGCTGATAGCGGGAACTGCGATATGAACTGCTTCCCTGCAGACGTCACGCTCACACTCGGCGCTCCAAAGGTCGGGCTGCTTCAGTTCCCCGGCGCCGCACGCGTAGGGACGCTCGAAACGCTATCCATCGGCCTGCCCGACGGCGCCGCGGACGGCATCACTCTGGACCTCGTGGATACGGCGATGGTCAGCGGGTTCCTCCCGTCGCGCCCGATAGACGGCCACAAGGGAAGCTTCGGCGACCTGCTCGTTATAGGCGGCAGCAGACGCTTCATCGGAGCGCCGGTGCTCGCGGCCTCCGCCGCATACCGCGCCGGAGCCGGTCTCGTGGCCCTCGCCGCGCCGGAGAGCGTGAGCCGCATCGCTGCCAGCCAGCTGCTGGAACAGGTACACCTGCCGCTACCCGAATCGGAAGACGGCGCCATCGCCGGTGAGGCTGCCACTGCGGCGCGCTCCGCCCTCTCTGGGGCCTCCGCCGCAGTGGTAGGCCCCGGACTCGGCAACACGAGCGCAACCGGAGCCTTCCTGCGCGCGCTGCTGCTCAGCCAGCCTGCGACCCATACGCCCACAGTTATCGACGCCGACGCGCTGAACATCCTTGCCGAAACCTACGGCTGGGAGTCGATGCTCGCCGTGCCTGCCGTGCTCACGCCTCACCCCGGCGAGATGAGCAGGCTGTTGGCTCAACCCACCGACACTATCCAACGCAACAGGCTGGACACCGCCGCGATGGCCGCTCAGCGCTGGCAGCAGGTCGTCGTGCTGAAGGGGGCACACACGGTGGTTGCATCACCGGATGGCCGGATAGCGCTCAGCCCGTTCGCGAACCCCGCGCTTTCGACCGCAGGCACTGGCGACGTGCTCTCCGGCATCATCGGCGGGCTGCTGGCGCAGGGACTGGAGCCATACGCAGCGGCAGCGGCAGGCGTCTACCTCCACGGCGCGGCGGGCGAACGCTGGCGATCCGAGCACGGCAATAGCGGACTGCTCGCGGGCGACCTGCTCCCGCTCATCCCCCGCATCACCGAACAAGTACGCGCCGGGTAGACACGGCCGCGCCAGGGGTCACCCCTCGCTCAGCAGCGCCTCTACCTCCTTGCGGAGAATTGGGAGTTCTCCTTCGATGAAACTCCAAACCAAGTCGTTCTCCACCCTGTGAGGCCTATGGGCCAGAACAACACGGAAGCCGATGATGTGCTTGTAGTTGGTGATGTCTCCCGCAGTGGAGTCATCTTTCAGTTCATCGAGACTACGCATCGCCTCGCCGATGAGTTCGAACCTGCGCTCCACCGCATCGCGAAGCATAGCGTCCAGTTCATAGTCGGCGAACGTCTTTCCGCTCGTGTATTCGCCTATACGAACGATGGACTCCAGGATATCTTCCAGACGGTTCCGTGCTTCAGGGTCCATTCAGCTAGCGCGTTGGTGCGGTGTCAGCAACTGAGCGGTTGCGGTTTCAGATAGCCCGCACGGCGATAGAACACCTGCGTTCTCCACCCATACCCAGTAGGCCCTGCCGTTAGCGATAACGCCCTCGCCGTTCTTGCCAGGGAGGATTCGCGTCCATTCGCCGGGTGGGGTATCCAACGAGTAGGCGACCTTCCAGTCAAGGCTGCTGAAGTAGCGGTCAGCGACGCTGCCGCCGCAGCCGGGCTCGCCCGGCGCTTCTCCCGCAGCATGCTGTTCGACGTCCAGAACACCGATCAGGTTCCATCCGGCGATGGCGTCGACCATTGGCAACGGAGCGTCCGGTTTGACCTCAGCGATCAACGTCTCGATGGTCTGCGGTACAGAGGCCTTCGCCCAATAACCGTAGCCGCCTGTGACCTCGGTAAGTTCTCCCTCCCATCGGTCTTCCTCAAGGACACACGTCAGCCAATAGGCATTCTGGTAGGTGAGAATAACTTCAACCCCCAAGGAGGGCGGGAAGACATCAGCGACGGCAGGTTTCACCGGCGTGCCTGGAAATGAGATGAGGTTCCAGCCCGGAATGAGGTCGAGCTTGAATGGCAGTTTTTTGCCTCTTTTCATCGCTTCTTCTCCCCAGTACCGCGCCACGGCGGGCGACCCCAGCCGACGCACCGATTCCAATGTAACGCATCCAATGTAGCGCATCCACCCCTCACTGCGCATCCCCATGAAAGCGCATCGTGCGCCTTCACGGCTTGCGAACGCTCGCAACGCTATAATCCCCGCATGCTGCTTGCACTGGACATCGGCAACACCAACATAACGGTGGGCATCTTCGACGGCGAAAGCCTCGTTGCGAGTTGGCGGCTCTCGACGGACTCCCAACGTCTGACGGACGAATACTGCCTACAGCTGCAGGGGTTCCTGCCGCTCAAGGGCGTCGCCGTGGCCGACGTCACGGACGTCGCCATCTGCAGCGTCGTGCCGCCGCTCACCGGCGTATTCGAAGACGTCGCCCGATCGCTCTTCTCGTGCGAGCCGCTCGTGGTCGGCGCAGGAACCAGAACCGGCGTCCGTGTCATGTACCAAAGCCCGCACGACGTGGGCGCTGACCGAGTGGTAGACGCTGCAGCCACGCTGCATCTCTACGGCGGCCCCGCCATCGTCGTCGACCTCGGCACCGCCACCGTCTTCGACGCGATCACAGCGGACGGCGATTACCTGGGGGGCGCCATCTCCATAGGCATCGGCATCGCACGAGACGCGCTCGTCGCCAACACTTCCATGCTCCGCCGCGTCGATCTCGTGCCTCCGGAGCATGCCATCGGCAAGAACACCCCTGCCTCGATCAACTCCGGCCTCGTGCTCGGTTTCACCGGCCTCGTGGAAACGATGGTGCGCAGATTCAAGGAAGAGATGGGCGAACCGGACGCAACGGTGGTCGGCACCGGCGGACTCGTCCCGCTCATCGCCGGGGAAACGTCCATGTTCGACATCATCGACCAGCAGCTCACGCTGCGCGGGCTGCGCTACATCTACGACCTCAACCGTCCTGAAACTTCAGCGGAGGGCGAACGGTGAGCGGCCCGTTCCAGGACAAGCGCGTACTGCTTGGCGTCAGCGGCAGCATCGCCGCCTACAAGGCGGTCGACCTCGCCAGCAAACTGACGCAGGCAGGCGCAGCCGTCGACGTGCTGATGACCTACTCCGCTACCCATTTCATCACGCCTCTCTCGTTCCGCAGCATCACCCACCGCCCTGTCCTCGTGGACCTCTTCGACATCAACTCGCCGCAGGCCATCGAGCACGTCGCCCTTGCGAAATCCGCCGACGTGTTGGTCGTCGCCCCTGCGACCGCGCACCTCATCGCGAAACTGGCCCTCGGGCTCGCGGACGACCCCATCAGCGTTGTCGCCCTCGCCACGAGCGCGCCTCTCGTGCTCGCCCCCGCGATGGACGCCAACATGTGGCAGCATCCCGCCGTCCAGCGCAACGTCCAAACGCTCACGCAGCGCGGAGCGGTCATCGTGGGACCAGGCCAGGGACGGCTCGCCTCCGGCCTTGTCGGATGGGGGCGTGTCGCCGAAACCCCTGAACTCATGGGACGGATAGCACAGACCCTCGGAGCGCACGGAGACCTCAGCGGACGCGCCATCGTCGTCAGCGCTGGGGGCACTCAGGAGCCCATCGACCCCGTGCGTGTCATCACGAACAGGTCGTCGGGGAAGATGGGCTACGCAATCGCTGAAGCAGCGCGAGACCGTGGAGCCGACGTCATCCTCATCAAAGCGCCGACAGCCCTGGACGATCCGCCGGGCGTTCGCGTCATGCCGGTCGAAACAGCGGAGGAGATGCGACAGGCCGTGCAGGACGCCGCGCGCTCGGCAGATGCGCTCGTTATGGCCGCCGCCGTGGCCGACTACCGCCCCGCCGCGCCCAGCAGCCACAAGATGAAGAAAGAGGCCGCGTCCGAACTCGCCATCGATCTGGAACGAACCACCGACATCATCGCAAGCGTTCCAAGCGGCATCGTGAAAGCGGCGTTCGCCGCCGAGAGCGATAACCTCCTCGGCAACGCGCGCGCTAAACTGCGGAGCAAGGGCGCCGACCTCGTTGTCGCCAACGACATCACCATCCCTGACGCAGGTTTCGGCGCGGACACGAACAAGGTGTGGCTCCTCGACGAAGACAGCGAACTCGAACTTCCGCTGATGCCGAAGTACGATGTCGCCATGGCCATCCTCGACCGCATCGCCGCGCTGCTGCACAAGCGCCGCCCGCAGGAGAACCCTTAGCGCATGGACATCATCTTCATCCTGGTTGCAATAGGACTGCTCGTAGCCCTGGGGACCTGGTACCGCCGAGCGTACCTCGATGCCCGGATATGGCAGGAGGTTCACATAGCCTGGGGCATGGCAAAGCAGAACGACACGGAGGTTGTCCTCGAGGAACTGCTGAAGCAAGGCGTCCGCGCGAAGCTGAAGACGATCGGCCCGCGGGACCTCACCCGACTCCTGCCGCAACGCCTCGCGTCCATCCGGGTCCACCGTGAGGATTACGCCAGGGCCTCGCGCATCATCCGCTCCATAAGCGAGGGGTAACGCCACCTGTCGGTCTGATCCCTTCTCCCTTGAGGGGAGAAGGCAAGGATGAGGGTGAAGCCCCCAGGTGAAGCACCGGGGTGAAGCGGCTATATATTGCTATGTATATAATTTATATAGTAGTTTATGTACATGAAAGCGATTCAGGTTACATTCGACGGAGCGCTGTTGGAGAAGTTCGATCGGCACCCGTCAGTGCGGGACCGAGGCCGCTCCGCGGTGCTGCGTGAGGCCGTGGCCGCATACCTGGCGCGCAAGGACGCCGAAGCCATCGCTGAGCGCTATCAGGCGGGCTACTCCAGCGCCCCCGCAGCCGACGATGGGCTCGTGGGGTGGGCAAACGAGGGTGTATGGCCGGAGGACTAAGCAATGCGCCCCGACAGGGAGAGGTCTGGCAGTACCAATTCGCCCCGCCTGACAAGCGGCGTCCGGTCGTCATCCTCACTCGTCAGGAAGTGCTTCCGTTGCTGCGCACCGCAATGGTCGCGCCGGTGACATCGACGATTCGCGGCCTCCCCAGCGAGGTGATCATCGGCGCGAACGAGGGTCTCAAGAGGGACTCTGCCATCAACCTCGATCACGTCCAGACCATCGAGCAACGCCAACTCCGTCGCTACGTGGGTGCTCTTAGCGAGCCCAAGATGCGCGAGGTCTGCCACGCGCTCGCTATCGCGACGGGGAGCGGTTAGGTTCGGCACTACGCCGGAGCGCCGCGCTCCAGATAGCGGCGTATCGCGGTGAGGAACGTGTCTGCGTACTGATCCAGCTTGGCAGGCCCCACGCCGGATACCCGCAGCATCGCCTCCCGATTGGTCGGTCTTGCAGCGGCGATCCTCCGAAGCGTCGCGTCGTTGAACACTACGAACGCAGGCACCCCGCCTGCATCGGCCAGACTGCGCCGCACGACCCTGAGCGCCTCGAACAGATCGGAATCGTAATCGGCTGCCTGTTCGAGCAGTACGCGCTGTCGCGGCGCCCGGCCCGGAGCCGGTTCGGCGGATCGTAGCTCCAGGTGCAGGCTCTCCGTGCCCCGCAGCCACTCTCTACCGAGGGGAGTCACGCTGATAACCCCGTAGCGCCCGTCTTCTCTGGCCAGCAGGCCGCGATCGATCAATCCCGCAGCGACATGCCGCAATCCCTCCCCATCATAGTCGGCAACGATGCCGAAAACGCTCAGGTGATCATGCCCCAGATCACGTATGCGCGCGGAACGCTTGCCCAGCAGCACGTCGCAAACATAGGCGACGCCGAACCGCTCCCCGGTGCGTATCACGGCGGACAGCAGCTTCTGCGCCGCCACCGTAACGTCCGTGCTGTGCCGTTCCGCCATGCAGACGTCGCACCGTCCGCATCGTTCGCCCTCCATCGCCTCACCGAAATACGCGAGCAGATGCTTGCGGCGGCACGAATCGAGGCGGGCGTAGTCCGCCACCTGTTGCAACTGACGCTCCGCCTTCGCGCGCGCCTCGGGGTCTTCCAGTTGCCTGCTGAAGTAGTCGTGATTGTGCCGGTCTCCCTCGGAGAAGAGCATCACGCAATCACTCGGTTGGCCGTCGCGGCCTGCGCGGCCTGTCTCCTGATAGTAGCTCTCCAGCGACTTCGGCATGGCGTAATGCACCACCAGCCGCACGTCCGGCTTGTCTATCCCCATGCCGAACGCGATCGTCGCCGCCACGATAGGAACCTCGCCGTCGATGAACCGCTCTTGCGTGAGGCGGCGCATCTCTGGGTCGAGCCCCGCGTGATAGGCCAGCGCCGGATGGCCGTTCTTCGTCAGCCAATCGGCCACGTTCTCCGTGTCACGCCGGGAGAAACAGTAGACGATGGCCGACTCGCCGGGGCGGTGCGCCACCAGTTCGAGGAGCGCATCGCGCGCCTGCTGTTTCGGCCTGACAACATACGTCAGATTCGCCCGGTCGAAACTCGATATGAAGCGCGGGCAACCCCCGAGGCGCAGCTGATCGGCGATGTCGTCCCGCACGCGCTCGGTCGCCGTCGCGGTGAGCGCCATGACCGGCGTATCGGGAAAACGGTCGCGCAACTCCGCAAGGTTGCGATAGTCGGGGCGGAAGTCATGGCCCCATTCGCTGATGCAGTGCGCCTCGTCTATCGCGATGAGGCTCACGTCCAGCCTCGCAAGGAAACGCTGAAACGCAGGCATGCCGATACGCTCAGGCGCAACGTAGAGCACCCGGAGCGCGCCGTCCTCTGCCATCTGCTGCACCCTGGAGATTGCCGCTGCGTTCAGGCTGCTGTTGATGAAGCCCGCAGCGATGCCGTTGGCCTGCAGACCGTCCACCTGGTCTTTCATCAACGCGATCAGCGGCGACACCACCAACGTCAGGCCGTTCACCGCCAGCGCCGGCAGCTGGTAACAGAGCGACTTCCCGCCGCCCGTGGGCATGATGACCATGCCGTGCTGTCCCGCCAGCGCATTGGCGATGATCTCTTCCTGCCGAGGACGGAAATCGTCGTAGCCGAAGTACTGCTTCAGCAGGGCGTGCAGACCATCCCCACGGCCCTCCGCCGTTCCTCCAAGCCCCCGTCGTTCCCGCGCAGGCGGGAACCTCGCATCCCTGCCTCCTTCAGGTCCCTTCTCCCTTGAGGGGAGAAGGCGAGGATGAGGGTGAGGCCCCCTGCGGCCCTCCGCTTCACTCACCGCTTGCCGCCGTGCCCGCCGTTTCCTTCCTCCCGCTGCTCCCCATCAGCACGACAACCACCACGAACACCAGCACGAAACAGGCCATCTCCAGCAGGAACACGCTGCGCAAGCCCCAGCCGATCACCGCCGCGCCTCCGAATAGCGGACCCATCGCGATACCGACCGCATGCGCAAGCTGGGCCGAACCGAAAGCCGCCCCATGCTGCCCGGACGGCGCGCGCATCGCTATCAGGCCATTCACCAGGCCGGAGAGCCCACCAGCGAACAGCGATATCACCGCTATGCCGGTAGCCAGCAGTAGATAGTCATTGGCGAAATACGGGATGAGTGTCGCCAGGGCTGACGCGGCAGCGCCCACGATGAGCACTGGCCGCAATCCGAACCTCCCCGCCAGCCAGCCCATGCCGATCGAGGAGATGGCGGACCCCAGGCCCATCACGGCGAAAACGATACCGGACGCTGTCCCCGAGTCCGAGCCTCCTTCCACTATCGAAGCGAGGCCGGGGATCGCAGGCTGGATGACGAGATTCGCCATGAGCACCAGCAGAATGACGATGTACAGCGGCAATATGACTCGGGACGTGCTCAGCCGCCAGAGGTCAACGAACGGCTTCACGGGGCCTTCGGAGTGGGTCGGCGCGTGAAAGTCCTCACGCACCAGAAGCAGAACGATCAGCCCCGCCCCCAGGAGCGCAGCCGCCGTCGCGAAGAACGCCGCCGGCATACCGGCGCTGTCATAGATGATGCCGCCCAGCAACGGACCGAGCGCGATGCCCAGGAACAGCCCCGACTGTACCGCCCCCGATGCGAAGGGGAGCTTGTCGCGCGGCGTGTGCGACGCTACGAGCGCCATGATCGCGGGCAGTACCCCGCTCGTCGCGCCGATCAGGAACCGAGAGCCGAGAAGCTGCAACGGTGTCTCCGCAAAGGCGGAAATCCCCAGGAGAACACTGCCCAGTAGCATGGATCGCAGGACGTTCAGCTTCCGTCCGTACCTATCCCCCAGGATTCCCCAGATCGGACTGAACACGCCCATGCCGAAACCGAACACCCACCCGGCCATGCCCGCCCAGAACGCCGCGCGCTCCGTCGAGAACCCGCCCAGATCCTCGAAGAACAGCGGGTAGAACGGAAAGGTGAACGAGAATCCAAGCGTCGTAGCAACTTGCGCGACCCAAAGGGCCATCAGGTTGCGTTTCCAATTGATAGCGCGCTCGCGAATGACCATAGCCGCGTCGAGGATACCAGACCCCCCGCCCTGCCTCCGTCCGCCCGCGCCCCGCGCAACTGTTCAGCAACTGTGTTGAAAGTCAAGAGGCATGACCGGAATTGATACTCAGGTCGGCCCAGGGCGAGCGATGCTTGAGCATGGCGTTGAGTATGACGAGCAGTTTGCGCATACAAGCGACGAGGGCCACCTTCTTCGGCTTACCGGCGGCCAGCAGCCGCTGGTAGAAGTCCCTGATGACGGGATTGAAGCGACTGGCTGCCAACGCCCCCATGTACAGGACGGCTCGGACCCGGGAGCGCCCACCCCAGACATGCCGTTTGCCCCGCATGGCGCCGCTATCGCGGTTGAAGGGAGCCACGCCCACCAGCGCGGCGATCTGCCGACGGTCAAGCGTGCCCAGCTCCGGCAGGTGGGCTAGGAGCGTGATGGAGAGGTGCTCACCCACGCCGGGAAGGGTGCGCAGGATGTCATCCTTCTCCCGCCACACCGGACTGCTTCGGAGCGTCTGCCGCAGCTCTTCGTCGACGTCGTTCAACTCCTGCTCAAGCCAGGCAATGTGGGCCTCGATGCGGGGCCGGACGGCGCTGGTTGCGGCGCCAAGCCGGTTCTTCTCCGCCACCAGGATGTCTATCAACTGGCGCCTGCGGGCAACCAGCGAGTTGAGCACCTGGGTCTCTGCGTCACGCAGAGGACGCACAGGAGGCTGCATCGCCTCGGCAAAGTGGGCCAGCACGGCGGCATCGAGCGCGTCGGTCTTGGCCAACTTCCCGCTAGCCCGGGCGAAGTCCCGCACCTGGCGCGGGTTGACGACGACCACAGGCAATGCATCTGCGGCCAGAGCAGCCACCAGAGGTAGTTCCAGGCCACCCGTAGCCTCCAGCAGCACCACGGCTGGTCCGAGAGCCTTCAGCGCAGAAACCAGCTGCGGGATTCCTGCTTCGTCGCGGGGAACCTCCCATCTCTCGCCCGTGGGACGAACCGCGACGTCAACCTTGGCCTTTGCGACGTCAATGCCTATGTAGATTCCTTCTTGCCCCATGATTACCCCCTATGCAGTACTGGCCCTTCCTTGCGCGATGCGGGCTCGATTGGCCCAGGCAACTGTTCGGGCTCTGTTTGGGGGTGGTGCGGCGACCCTCGCTGAACAACGGTCTTTGATGACCAAGAGTTAATCGGTCTGCCGCACCCCACTCCACCTCTGTGAAGTCCCTATTGGGAACCCCACCACCAACATACAAGAGTTCGTGAGGTCGCCCTTGTCCGCCGCTGCGCGGGAACGACGGATTCGCGTGAAATTTCAATTTGTGGCTCCATTTGGCTCTTTTGGCTCCATTTACTCCTAGCGGCGAGGCTGGAAATGAGGCCAGGGTGGCCTCGTTTGGCACACCGCTTACTCGTAGGCACTGTACCGGGGTGACCTCGTTTGTGGCCACGTTGGCCTCATCACGAGTGACCAGGAGTGGCGAACCTTTTAATTTCCGCTCATTCCTCTCGTAGATGCGGGGCAGGAATGCGAGGTTCCCCGCCTGCGCGGGAACGACGATGTGATTCGTGTGAGTGACACATGCAACCAATGTAGGGGTCGGCGCCGTGAGGGGGCAATGGGCAGTTGTCGTCGATTGGGGTCGGAGCGCCCCGCCGAGCCGCCGGGGTATACTGGCGACGGCGCGGAAAGAGCGTGGCTAGGGTTCAGGACTGGGACGACCGCGCCATCTCCGAGGCAGCGCGCGTAACCGACTACGACGGGCGCCGTCGCTTTGGGCGAAAGACATCCGACAGGCTGAGGTACAGAAAGAATGGCAACTAGTAGTAATCGTTTGTGGGTGGGTCCGATCCCACTCACTACAGGGTGGAAAGACCTCACAAATCTCTTCAAGCAGGCTGGCGCAGTCAAGTTCGTAGAGGTTCCTTGGCCTAATGGAAAACCAAGCAGGTTTGCCTTCGTTACAATGGAGAATGAGGCCGATAACGACAAAGTCATTCGCATGTTCAATGGCTACTTGCTAGGCGATCGCCCTATCACCGTAAATGTTAGCGGGTCTAATCTTCAACAAGACGGGGCAACGGATGAGCCCGCACTCAGCAAACCATGGGATGATTTCATTAAACGTGCTCAAGCGTACGTAGCGACTGGGCAGCTTGACATTGAGGAAATTGGCTACAAATTCCAGATAGGTGCCAAAGTATTAGCTGCACAGGATGCGATGCTTGCAGGGTCTGCAGATTGGCCGAATATACTTAAGAGTGCACTCAACACTAATTTTATCAGGTGGGGAAAGAATTACGATTTTAACGTGTGGTGCGTTCGGAGCCAAGATGATGCACGAGTAGCATTAGAGACGATTTTGAAAGAGAATAAATCGCTCCCTATAGCAGAGCGTGTTCGTGCTTTCAGTAACGAGTTTCCTCGTTCCGTCGCAAGCGGTTCCGGCACTCGAATGAATCTCATACAAGGCTTGCTCATGGGGTTAAATAAAGGACAAGGTGTAGAGGAATATCCCTCATTTCAAGTCACCATATTCAAGCAGATTTACGAACTCACCGGCTATGAACAGCCCGCGAAGGACGCGGATGAGGCTGCCCTTTATGAGCATGCTCTTCACTTCCTAGACCGATTTGTTGAGGAAGCAACCGAGCGTGGGCTCAAACTCCGACACCGCCTTGACGCACAGTCGGTGGCTTGGGCCATCGTAAAGGGTCGTGTACCACCTCTTCCACCTCCCCAGGACCTCACTGAAAAGTTGTATTTCGAAGACGCTTCCTTCCTCGATAACATCGCCTTGTTACTGCAAGAGAAGAAGCAGATTATCTTCCAAGGCCCGCCCGGCACGGGCAAGACCTACGTTGCACAGGAACTAGCAAACGATCTTGCTCAACAGCAGAAAGAGCGTGTTACGCTCGTGCAGTTCCACCCCTCGTATGCCTACGAGGATTTCGTTCAAGGGTTCCGTCCTGCCATATCGGACAATGGACAGCCCGGATTCAAGCTACAGGACGGGCCGCTTCTGCAAATCGCCAAGCGTGCAGAAGATAACCCCGAAGAGGACTACTACCTCATCATCGACGAGATAAACCGAGGCAACCTCGCCAAGGTGTTTGGCGAGCTCTACTTCCTGCTGGAATACCGCGACAAGGAAATCCATCTCCAGTACTCGGATAAGCCGGATGAGCCGTTCAAGCTGCCCGAAAACCTCTACATCATCGGCACCATGAACACCGCCGACCGCTCCATAGCGCTCGTTGATCTGGCCCTGCGCCGACGGTTCTATTTCGTGGAGTTCGATACGAATGAAGAGCCGGTGAAGGGGTTGCTGCGGCGCTGGCTACAAGAGAACGGACTCGAGGGCATGGAGTGGGTGGCGGATGCCATCGATGAAGCGAACAGGCAGTTGGAAGACCGTCACGCCGCTATCGGGCCAAGCTATTTTATGAAGGATGGCCTCGACGAGGCGCAAGCGAGACGCATCTGGAAGCACGCGGTCTTGCCGTACATAGAGGAGCGTCTGTTCGGCGAGACTGGCCGCCTGAGAGAGTTCGAATTCGACGCGCTCCGGCGGCAGAGTGGCAACGATTCAGCGTCCGCCTCCGCAGGGGAAGCAGACGCTGACGAACAGCAAGTGCCGGACGCTACCCCAGCGTAAGCCATACGCAAGATTGACCTGACCGAGTACAAACGGAGCGGGCCGCACACGCTCTCCGTCTCCGAACGCGACGACCTCAGCGACGCGGTGCCATCCCTCTCCTTCACAACGGCCAGAGGGAAGACGAACTCGTACTATCTCACCCCCGGCTCCACGGTAGGCGCAATCGAGATCGGCAGCCTGTCCGTGCGCATCCAGCCCAAGATAGGCATCACGCAACTGCTCTCCCTCGCGTGTTACGCCATCGGCAAGGTCAAGTTTCAAGCGAGCGATTTCAATTTCCCTGACACGTATGCCCTGCCCGACGTGCTGGCCCTCGCGCTGGCGAGGGCTGCCCGTAGCGCGTTCTCTCGCGGGCTGTTGCACGGCTACCTGACGCAGGAGGAGGCGCTCCACACGGTGCGCGGGCGCATCCGGTTCGACGATCAGATTCGGCACAGGTTCGGCGTCCCCCTTCCCATCGAGGTTCGATACGACGATTTCACCGACGACATCATGGCGAACCGGCTCGTGAAAGCGGCGGCGCGCCGGGTGGGGCGGATGCCGCTGCGGTCGGCGGATGCGCGGAGGAACCTCGGCTGGGTCACTGGGATGCTCGACAACGTCTCGCTCGTCGATTTCCCGCGCAACGACGTGCCGAAAGTGCCGTTCGACCGGCTGAACGAGCATTACCGAAACGTCGTGGCACTGTCGCGTCTCGTCCTGCAACAGAACGCCTTCGAGTCCCGCCGTGGAGACGTGCGCGCGTCCGGGTTCCTGATGGACATGAACAATGTCTTCCAGGAGTTCCTGACAGTGGCGCTGCGGGAAGCGTTAGGTCTCTCGGAGCTCGCGTTCAAGGAGCGCTACGCCGGTTTCCTCGCTAAGGGCTGCCACGTGCCTCTCGAGCCGGACCTCGTATGGTGGGAAGGCGGGCGCTGCGTATTCGTCGGCGACGCCAAGTACAAGCGCGTCAAGGATGAGCGCGTCCCCAACGCCGATCTATCAGCTGTTGGCCTACGTCACCGCTCTCGATCTGCCCGGCGGCCTGCTGGTCTACGCGAAGGACGATGATGACCCGGAGACGCGAGGCATGACCTACGACATCCGCAACACCGGCAAATGCCTGGAAGTCGCCGTCCTCGACCTCTCCGGCACGCTCGAAGACGTGCTGGGTCGCGTCAAAAATCTGGCGTCCAAGGCGAGGGAGTTGCGGGCGGAGCGTTGGGCAGCGTAAGCCGGTCCCGTCGTTCCCGCGCAGGCGGGAATCTCGCTTGGACACCTCTCCCCTGGGAGAGGTCGCCGCACAGCGGCGGGTGAGGTAGTCCCGTCCCCAAACCAACGACAACAGCCCATTGCGCCGTAGCCCCGCCGGTTGCTACATTGATCACATACGTCGATCGTATACGTCGTTTACACGAAGGCATATCGCCGTTCCCCGCGAAGGCGCGAACCTCGCATCCCCGGCCCCATCGCCCGCGCAGACGATAGGAAATGAGACTGAATGAGACTGAATTAAAAGTTTCGCCACTCCTGCGCACTCCTGACGAGGCCAACAAGGCCACACCGGCCTCGTTTCCGGTTCGTTGCTAGGAGTAAATCAGGCCAAATCGGGCTAAATCGGGCCACGGTAGGGGGGTGCTCCACTCCTGATCACTCCTGAACGAATGCGCGCCGCTCCTCTACGGAATACACAGAAAGAGGCCAATTATGGACAGCCTCCGCGCAGCGGCGGGTGAGGGTGGCGCAGCGCGGTGGGCGGAGCGCTCCGCAAGGCACTCGCCTCATCAACTCTGAACAGGTACGCGTAAGCCTCTCTCGTTGACCAGGCAAGCCACTACCCATAAAATCGTACCCCTACCCCCATCACCCGGAGCTATCCCCCTGGCATGACCACTCCCCCGCCTCGTGAGCCGCTTCCCAAGGCGTACCACCCGCGTCAGGTTGAGCACCGGCTCTACGAATGGTGGGAGCGCTCCGGCTACTTCAGAGCGCAGCCCGACCCGAACAAGAAGCCCTTCACCATCATCATGCCCCCGCCCAACGTTACCGGCGAGCTGCACCTCGGCCACGCCATGACGGCTGCCATCGAAGACGCCCTTACCCGCTACCACCGCATGAAGGGCGACGTCGCGCTCTACCTCCCCGGAACCGACCACGCCGGCATCGCAACGCAGGTCGTCGTGGAGCGTCAGCTCGCCGCGGAGAACCTCACGCGCCACGACCTCGGACGCGAGGCCTTCCTCGAACGTGTCTGGGACTGGGTGCGCGCCACTGGCGATAAGATCGACAACCAACACCGGCGGCTCGGCGTATCGTGCGACTGGGAGCGCAAAACCTTCACGCTCGACGATGGCCCCGTGCGCGCCGTCCGCACGACGTTCAAGAACCTCTACGACGAGGGGCTCATCTACCAGGGCGAGCGCCTCATCAACTGGTGCGTCAGCTGCCGAACCGCCCTCTCGGACCTGGAAGTCGAACACGCCGACGAGCAGGGCAACCTCTACTACGTGCGCTATCCCTTCGAGGACGGCTCCGGACACCTCACCGTCGCCACCACCCGCCCTGAGACGCTCCTCGGCGATACGGCGGTCGCGGTCAACCCGGACGACGAGCGTTTCGCCGGCATGACGGGCAGGAACGTCCGCCTCCCCGTTCTCGGACGGCTCATCCCCATCATCGCCGACGAAGCCGTCTCCACGGAGTTCGGCGCCGGCGCCGTGAAGATCACGCCCGGCCACGACCCGAACGACTTCGAGACCGGCGAGCGCCATGATCTCCCCATCGTCAACATCCTCAACGCGGACGGTACCCTCAACGAGAACGCCGGCCCCTACGCAGGCGCTGACCGGCTCGACGCGCGCAAGGCCATCGTGCAGCAGCTCGAACGCGAAGGGCTGCTCGAAAAGGTCGAGCCGCACCTCCATTCCGTGGGCCACTGCCAACGCAGCGGCGACATCGTCGAGCCCATCGTCTCGATGCAATGGTTCGTGAAGATACAGCCGCTGGCCGAACCCGCCCTCGCCGCTGTCCTCGATGGCCGCATCGAGATCGTCCCTGAACGCTTCACCCGCGTCTACGCCAACTGGATGGAGAACATCCGGGACTGGTGCATATCGAGACAACTCTGGTGGGGGCACCGCATCCCCGTCTGGTACTGCGACGCCTGCGGCCATCGAACCGTCGCGGTCGCAGACCCGGATGCCTGCGAATCGTGCAGCTCGGCCGACATCCGTCAGGACGAGGATGTCCTCGATACGTGGTTCTCCTCCGGGCTCTGGACGCACTCCACGCTCGGATGGCCGGACGATGACGAGAGTCTGGCGTACTTCTACCCCACCTCCGTGATGGAGACGGGCTACGACATTCTCTTCTTCTGGGTCGCCCGCATGGTCATGATGGGCATGAAGAACATGGGCGACGTCCCCTTCCGCACCATCTACC